>JAKLJL010000009.1 GCA_023151185.1 Bacteroidota bacterium | reverse complement strand
TTGTTGGATTGCGGATCGATGGAAATTCCAAGTCCGGCAATGTTGGATTGGGATGAGGACAGATCACGGGATGCCTGAACCGTTCCCTGGATGTAATTTCCGGGAGTTTCGCCGGATAAGGATCCGGTAGTTCCCAGATCAATCGTGTTTGATCCGGTAGTGATTTGTGCCCCGACGGTAAGGGTTCCTGTAACAGAGACATTCCCGGACAGAGAAGTTACAGAGTTGTATGCAGCATTTGAATAATCACCAGAGGTTTCGTTTGTTCCGGCTTGAAGCATTCCTGCAAGAAAAACCGAAACAGAATTGTATTCATCGTTGGGAACTATCACATCCAGGTCACCATCTCCGTCCAGATCAGCCGTGTGTACCCAGGCCGGTGTGTTGGAAGTCCCGTAGGTCTTTTCCTGAGTAAAGGTTCCGTTCCCGTAATTCTTCAGGATTGAAAACCGGTCAGCATCATAATTCCGGGTAAGGATATCCAGATCTCCATCACCGTCAATGTCACTGGCAATCACACCCCATGCCCCGCCAGTATGGTAATTTACCGGGGCTGAAAATGCGCCGGTTCCATCGTTTTTCAGCACGGAAACCAGACTGTCACCGTAGGAAGTGGTTATGATATCAGCATCACCATCTGCATCCACATCTCCGGATGTAAGTGAAGCAACATACAAACCAATTGAGAAATCTGTCCCGCTTCCGAGGGTGCCTGTTCCAGAGTTTTTAAATACAGTTAAATTTTTCTCCCAGTAATTAACGGTAACCACATCCAGATCTCCGTCCTTGTCAACATCGGCTGTAACTGCATAGGAGGTATTGTCAGGCGTGGAATAGTTGACTTTTTCAGCAAAAGTCCCGTTTCCATTGTTCAATAAAACTGAAAGTGTATTTACGTATGAATTACAGGTAATCAGATCAATATCCCCGTCCCCGTCAAGGTCACCAGAAGTTCCCGCCCAAAGCCCTTCACCAATAGAATATTCGGCTTTTTCGGCAAGGGTTCCGTCTCCGTTGTTCAGCAATACGGAAAGATCCAGAGAATCATTGCTGACGGATACAAAATCAAGGAATCCGTTAGTATCCAGATCCGCTGTGAAAAAGACATTGGGGTTACCTCCAATGATATAAGAATTTCCGGTTAAAAAGGTGCCATCCCCATTGCCGGTCAGCACAGTGAGGGTTTCATCCACCCAATTGACCGTAACCAGGTCCAGAATGCCATCTCCATTCATTTCTGTTACCTGAACAAAATAGGGATTCCCGGACACAGCTTTGTTAGCCGGAGCTGCAAAGGTTTCTGCGGTTTCTGATTTAACTGTAAAAGTCCAGAGTCTGGGTTTTTCCACCGACCCGCCATCCTGCGTTTTAACTGAATCGGTTACCACAACGGTTATAACTTCTCCGGGCTGAAAATTCTGTTCGGGATTAATGGTTACTTTTTTGGATCCGGTATCAAATGAATAGGAAGCTCCGTACTTCCCTTTTACCGACCCTAAAAGCGGAATGGAGACCGAATTTAACGTTGCTTCTGTAACCAGATTGTCAAGGGTGATTTCAATATTGGATTCCGGCAGCACATTGAGTTTATTTTCAACAGGCAGGATTGCTGTGATTTGAAGCGGATCCGGAATAAAAACATACCATACCAATTTGGGATACCCTGAATTTTGGGTTCCGTTCAGTTCCCAGAGGTCAGTGGTGCCGTTTGCTGTTTCACCGGTGAAATCCCAGCCGGCGTCAGTAAAGGTAGACTTAGTTTTCATTTCGGAAGTCGTTTTTCCCGTTCCGCCATGACTCGACGCTTTTCCTGAGGTTTGGGTATCCCAGAAAGAATTGGAAATGGTTCCGCTGTTACCACCCACCAGTCCGCCAAGATCCGGATCGTTGCCGGGAACACTTCCTGCAGAAAAAGAATTTGTTAGGGTACCAGATGAAGTATTGAGTCCCACAAGTCCACCAGCCCAATAACTACCGGAGGCACTTCCCATTGCATAGGTGTTTGTAAGGGAACCGCTGTTTTGTCCGGCCAGACCGCCGATATGAGAAGGACTACCGGTTACAGACCCGGTTGCAAAAGAGTTGGAAACAGAACCGGAACCGGCATTAAAACCAACCAGCCCCCCAACAATGGCAGAATTCCCCGTAACACTGCAGGCAGAATACGACCTGGTAACCGATCCTCCGTTGCTTCCGACCAGACCTCCGGCCGTTCCTGACTTTCCGGTTACCGTTCCGGTGGTAAATGTATTGGATACAGAACGGGTGCTGCTGTTGTTCAGACCAACGAGTCCGCCCACAAATCTTTTTCCGGTAATTGTTGCATTCTTCACACCAAGGCTGTCAATGCTGCCGGTACCATTGGCCAATCCAAATAAACCGACATAATCTGTGGTTGGTCTGTTGATGTAAAGACCGGAAATCGTATGTCCTTTACCATTGTAGCTCCCGGTAAAGTAATTGGTGGAGCCATTTCCAATCGGGGTAAATCCGGCGCCACCATCCCAGGTCGAACTGGCAGCGGCATTGATATTGGCTGTCTGGATAAAATAACTGCTCCAGGAGGACTGATTTTGGGTAACCCAATACAAGTTTTCCAGGGTTTCAATCTGGTAGGGATCGCCTTGTGTACCCGAACCAGAAGGCAAAGTGGCGGTTTGGGCATAGAGAAATGAGTTTGAAAAAAACAGAACGGTGAAAATAAATACCAGTTTTTTCATATTTTACCTGTTTATTTAACCTAAAAATACCTTTTGATTATTTTAGAGGGCTTTTAATTAAACCCGGTCCCTTGATATCCGTCAGAGGCCGGACTTTCAGCACGGTTTTTCTACTGACACCCGGGCAGTGAGTTTTATTCTGATTGCCGGTGGCTTCGGGAACCTCAGCCTCCGGTATTGACGCCGGACACTGAGGCACTCGAAGTGTCCGGCATTAATCTTACTTCAGCAACGTCAACTTCTTAACTGACTTGAAGGATCCTGCTTCCAGAATGTAGAAATAAACCCCTGAGGAGAGATCCGAAGCAGACAGCGGGACGGAATAAAATCCGGCCGGTTGTGACGCCTGAACAAGGGTTTTCACCTGCTGGCCCACTGAGTTGTAAACCTTCAGCGAAACCCTGCTTTCTGCTGCCAGGGAATACCGGATGGTTGTTGCCGGATTGAACGGATTCGGATAGTTCTGTTCCAGGGCAAATTCTGCAGGTTTCAATTCAATTGTAAGAACCTGTGAGTAGGAAACCGTTCCATCCGCATCAATCTGTTTCAGACGGAATTCTGCCAGATTGGCCTTAATCTTACCGGTTGTAAACGAATAAGACCGGGCTTCGGTTGTCGTTCCGTTTCCGGCCACAAATCCAACTTTTTCCCATTCTGACTCCTGACTTCTGTCTTCTGATTTCCGTACCTCAATTTCCCAGCCGGAATTGGCGGTCTCACTGGCGGTGGACCAGTTCAGCTTCACACCTTCAGGTGAAACTGAAGCGGTAAAGGAGGACAGTTCAACCGGTAGCGGAAAGGAGGAATTCCCAATGGTAAAAACAGAAAAGGACGTAATGGTAAACGTTGCCGTTCTGGGATCGGAGTCTTTGTTGATTACAGCAGAAACTACATTCCAGGTTTCGCCACCATCACCACTTTTGTAAACCACCAGATCATTCAGATTGATGTTGTTATCATTGGTGGACGGCCAGGAAAGGGTTACCGATACCGGTCCGCTGGGCTGGGTTTGCGGGGTTATTGTCCAGACCTGTTTGATGCCCTGTTCCTGAGCAGCAGTCCCGGTTTGCCGTTTGATGACTGTATTTCCAAGGTTGTTGGATTGCGGATCGATGGAAATTCCAAGTCCGGCAATGTTGGATTGGGATGAGGACAGATCACGGGATGCCTGGACTGTTCCCTGAATGTAATTTCCGGGAGTTTCGCCAGTGAGTGAGCCAGTTGAGCCAAGATCAATGGTGTTGGAACCAGTGGTAATCTGGGCGCTGACGGTTAAGGTACCATTTACATTCAATCCACCTGTTAACGTTACTGGTGAATTGAAACTGATGTTTTGATAATTGCCTGTGGTTGGATTTAAACGCGTTTGCCATTGCAGAAAAGGATATCCATTATTTGTCGTTCCATCGATAGACCAGACTGTCGTAAAATCCCAGCCGGCATTTGTAAAGGTGGTATCGGTTTTCATTTCGACAGTAGTTTTTCCGGTTCCTCCTGAACTGGACATGGTTCCTGATGCTTGAGTATCCCAAAATGAATTCGAAACAATACTTTGATTAGAACCAACGAGTCCTCCAAGATAATAAATGCCGGCTATTGTACCAGTGGAAAAGGAATTTGTAATTGTTGCATTAATTAGGCTTTTATTATCTCCGACAAGCCCGCCACCATTTTGGGAGACCGTAACAGAACAGGATGAATAACAATTTGAAATTAGACGATAATTAGTCCCGGCAATCCCACCACCAAAGCTATTGGCGGCGACACTGCCCGTACTGTATGAATTAGATACCGAACCATTGAAATTAAGCCCAACAAGACCACCGACATAATTTACACCGGTTATTTTTACCTTTTCAAGGCCCAGGCTGTCAATTATGCCGTTTATCGCACCAAATAACCCTACATAGTTGGAACTTGGGCGATTAATATAAAGATTGGAGATTAAATGACCTTTGCCATTGTATTTGCCGTTAAAATATGTTGCACTGGAACCAATGGGTGACATACCAGAACCACTATCCCAATTTTGTGTTTCAGACGCATCAATATCAGTAGTTTGAACAAACTGCTTATTCCATGACGATGAGTTTTTTGTTACCCAGAAAAGGTTGTTTAATGTTGCAACTAGGTATGGATCTTCTGATGTTCCGGTACCCTCCGGTTGCACGGGAGTTGGGTAATTTTGCCAGACCAGAAAAGGATACCCGGAATTATCAGATCCGTTAAATCCCCAAATATCTTCCGTTCCATTGGTTATTTCGCCAACAAAATCCCAACCTGCACCGATAAAGGTAGATTGAGTTTTCATTTCAGCAGTTGTTTTACCAGTACTGCCATAACTATTCAATGCACCGGATGTTTCAGTGTCCCAAAACGAATTTGTAACCGTTCCGGTATTATAACCAATAAGACCCTGAGGTATAGATGTTGTTGCAACACCGGTTGAGTACGAATTTTTAACGATGGATTGATTTTCACCAACGAGCCCGCCAATATGAATTAAACCGTTGACATCACCATTGGAATATGAGTTTTCGATTGTTCCAGAATTTAACCCAACAAGCCCGCCACCATTATCACTTACAACTGTCACATTGCCAGTTGAATAGGATTGGGAGATCGTTCCACCATTGTAGCCTAAAAGTCCACCAGCCTTGCTTACTCCACCGGTTCCCTTGATGTTACATGAGGAAAATGATTTTAACACTGTACCATTGCTGATTCCTGCGAGACCACCAGCATAAGAAACACCTGTTGCGGTAACATTTCCAGAAATTGTTACGTTGGAAGCAATTCCACCATACATATTTCCAAGCCCACCAACAATATCCATACCGGTAATATTTACATCCTCAAGATGAAGGTTTTCAATTTTACTATTTGTACCAGTATTGAAAAGTCCGATACCACTTGAGTTGGGGCGGTTTATAAAAAGTCCGGAAATTGTGTTGTTTTTACCATTGTAACTTCCAGTAAAATAATAAGAATTACCGATTGGAGTAAATCCGGCGCCACCATCCCAGCTGGAACTTGATGACGCATCAATATCAGCCACTTGTTCAAAGTAACTGCTCCATGATGACTGGTTTTGGGTGATCCAATATAAGTTTTCCAGAGTGGCAACCTGATACGGATCTCCTGCAGTTCCCGAGCCGGAAGGCTGAACGGCTGTTTGGGCCCTTAGAAGGGCGGTTGAAAAAATCAAAACGGTGAAAATCATTACCAGTTTTTTCATAGTTATCTGCTTATTTAACCTTATTTACCTTGTGATTATTTTGTGGGGTTTTAATAAAACCCGTCCCCTCGATAAATCAGTCTTACGACTGACACTCGGGGACCGGTTTTTGTTTGTACTTCTGACTACCGGTGGCTGAGGCTCTCGAAGCCACCGGAAAGGACACCGGTGGCTTCGAGAATGCTTCGACAAGCTCAGCAACCGCCTCAGTGTCCGGCATAATTCTTACTTCACCAGCATCAATTTCTTCACTGACTTGAAGGATCCTGCTTCCAGAATGTAGAAATAAACCCCTGAGGAAAGATCCGAAGCAGACAGCGGGACGGAATAAAATCCGGCCGGTTGTGACGCCTGAACAAGGGTTTTCACCTGCTGGCCCACTGAGTTGTAAACCTTCAGCGAAACCCTGCTTTCTGCAGCCAGAGAATACCGGATGGTCGTGGATGGGTTGAACGGATTCGGATAGTTCTGTTCCAGGGCAAATTCTGCAGGTTTCTGGTCAACTGTCAGAATCTGTGAATAAGCAACCGTCCCGTCCCTGTCAATCTGTTTCAGGCGGAATTCATTTTTATTGCCAGAAACTCCGGAAACAATAAACTGATAGGACTGTGGCGTGGTGGTAGTTCCCTTTCCTTCTACAAAGCCAAGCGTCTTCCAGGTCAATTCGTCAGTTTTGCTTTCAACTTCAAATCCATAATTATTTAATTCAGTGGTTGTTCTCCAGAATAACTCAATGGTGGAACCCACCGGTTTTCCTGAAAATGAGCTCAACTCAACCGGAACAGTTATTACTTCATTCATCATCAGTTTTGCATACCAGCTACCGTTATCATTGTAAGCAATATCAATAGCACCGTCACCATTCAGATCGCCGGCATCCAATCCGCCAGATGCCGTAGCAATATTTCCACCGGTTGCAGTACTGAATGTTCCATCACCAGTATTCAATAATTGAATGTATACATTACCACCACTGGAGGCTATATCCAGATACCCATCACCATTCAGATCCACAGCAACTACGAAAAGGCGTCCATAATTGGTATTATAGTGAACAGGTGCTGCAAAGGTTCCGGTTCCATTGTTTATCAGAACCGCAACGTTACCGCTATATTCGGCAACCAGAATATCGAGGTCTCCATCGTTATCCACATCGGCGGTTACCAGCGATACCGGGGTATGATCGCCTTCAAGCGAGTATTGTACCGGAGCCGCGAAAGTGCCGTTTCCAGAATTAATCAGTACGGAAATACTATCAATTGCGCCAACATCATTTGTAATTACAATATCATTTGCGCCATCTCCATCCACATCTCCAAGCGCTATCCCACGGGGTCTTCCATTGGCAGCATATTCCACACCAGAACCAAAAGTACCATTTCCATTATTGGTCAGAACGATAATTTTATTGCTGTAGTTATGGGTTGAAATTAAATCGGCAAATCCATCACCATTTATATCACCGGCAGTAAAATAACCATAGTAGGTATCTGCATTAACACTGTACCGGTTGTTGAAAGTAAAGGTCCCGTCTCCGTCATTAAAAAAAACAACCAGACTGTCTGTTGAATTTTTCTGGGTCAACCCTGCCAGATCCGGATATCCATCGTTGTTAAGATCAATTGTGACGCTTTGTTTTGCTGTTGCTCCATTGTATACAACCACAGGATCATAGACCGATCCGTTTCTGATGGAGACCATAAAACGTCCATAGTTCCAGACAAGATCTAAATCTCCATCGCGATCAACATCAGAAACATTAACTCCGTTGGGTCCACTGTTTATTGCTCCGCCCACCTGAAGATTGTTCTGAACCAAACTGGCTGTGGCAGGTGCTGTTTTTATTGTAAATGACCATGTGTATGAATCTTCAAGGGCAACAGCGGAGGCACTTTCCACACCGGTTGTTACCGTTACACTTACCTTTTCCCCTACCAGAAAATCCATTGATGGAGTAAACGTTGCTGTTTTTGTACCGGCATCATAGCTGACAACACCGCTGTAACTGCCTGACTTTGAGCCGGTTACCCGAATCGTTCCCGTTGTCAGGGTTGCAGCATTCATTGCCTCGCTGAAGGTAATGGTTATAGCCTGATCGGTCACCACGGAATTTTCATTCGAAGCCGGACTGATTTCTGTAACGGAAGGAACCGTTGGGACTACTTCCTGCACATAATATCTGACCAATGCTGCAGTTTGGGATCCGGTATAGCCCGCCAGAACAACTTTTCCATCCTGCTGAACTTTAACTGAATAGGCATAATTGCTACCGCCAAAGTCGGTTGTAACTTTACCATTAATTCCGAAAGTAGAATCAATTATTCCGTTGGTTTTTACACGTGCAAGGGCAAAATCGGCGTCAACGCCATTTTCACTGCCACCACCAATTAAAATTTTCCCGTCGGTTTGAAATGCCACTGAATAACCGTATGCAGTGTAACCGAAATCGATAGTAGCTTTACCGGTTCCATTAAATCCGGTATCTAAATTTCCGGATGCATCATATCGGGATAGCAAAAATTTTGAATCAGAATATCCTGATACTACAATTTTCGAATCACTTTGCTCGTAAATATTCCATGGGCCTACTGAAACGGAAGCACCGTATAATGTTAAAACCTTTCCATTGGTTCCGAATCCTGTCGAATCCAAAGTACCATCACTTTTTAATCTGCCAATCGCTAAATATCTGAAATCGTTACCAATGTTGGTTGAAGCACCCGAAAAGATGATTTTACCGTCTGACTGCTGAGCAACTCCGTATGAATCTTCCCAATTGCCGAAATCAACAGAAATATAACCTGAACTGTTAAAACCAGTATCCAGCGTACCATTAGTATTCAGTCTGGCTATCATCACATCATAATTACTGCCATTATAGCTTCTGCTTGTCAATAAGATTTTTCCGTCAGATTGCAAAGCTGCACCATAACAATATCCTCCGCCTAAGGCGCTCAATATCGCGACTCCGTTAGTTCCGAAACTTGCATCCAACGCTCCGGTAGTATCTAACCGGGCTGCAGTTGGAACATTACTACCGTCATAACCAACAAGAATGACTTTATTATCAGATTGAATCAGGGTTTTGTACGATTGATTTATACCTGCCGATGCAATACCATTGGTTCCATAAGAGCTATCGATGGTACCGTTGGTTTTAAAACGCATCGCAAACATTCCGGAACTATTAAAACCACCGGCAACAATTTTCCCGTTTGACTGGATTACGACATCCCGAACCTGCCCGAATGAGCCAAAATCTGCGGTTACTTTTCCGCCGCTACCAAACGTTGGATCTAAATCACCATCGGATAGTGAATCAGATTTTTTAAACTGTGACTGACTGGTTTTTCCTGCCGGGCTTTTATTATTTGAAATTTTCCCGGCCACCGCAACACCAAAAGCTAAAATCAGCACAGAGAATACAAAAAATATCTTCTTGAAATAGTCTGATGGTATCTTCCTTTGAACGTTAACCTGTTTCATCTTTTACCTTTCCTCTTTTTTATTTTACCTGTTTTACTTAAACCTGTTTTCCAATTAAAATTGGGACTTTCCTTTGTAGAATCCGGGACTTGTGCAATTTCCCAAATCCATCTTAACCTGCTTCACCTTATTCTGTACTCTACAAAATTTGAAGTACCGTTACACCTTACTATAAAAAATTTTTTCTGGAAAAAATCAGAGTTACCGTTCTGGAATCCGGCATTTGATGATTGGCCTCTTCTCCGGTTAAACTGAGTGGTGAATTAACACTTTCGCTTTCCCGTTAGTAATAAAAGGCCTGAGTGTACTATTTTTTTTGGTTTTTCCGGTTTTGGGTTAATTCAAAAGGTGTAAAAGTTCGTTGAGATTATCTTTGGCAATAAATCCGTAAGCATTCAGGTTTTTAGCCCGTTCTCTGAATGAAGGGGCGTTATGACTTGAAACAAAAATGATCCGGGCTGCAGGGTCATTCGCAAGAATCAATTCGGAAGTGGCGAAACCATCCATGACCCGCAATTGAATATCCATCAGAATGTAATCCGGATGGTGAATAGCAAACAACCTGACCGCCTCTTCCCCGTTATCACATTCATAAATCTCATGGCGTACCAAAGACCCGTTATTCAGAACGGACCGAAGTGTCTTTCTCATCGCTGCATGATCTTCGACGATCAGTAATTTCATCAGGTAAACTCAACTTTTTATGATCGTATGAATATCCGGGAAATAAATAAGGGCGGGAATAGGAAGAAGTACTCATTTTACTGGGTAGTAGTACCTAGAAAACAGGCCAATGTGAGTTTCCTCACACTATTTTTATGAGTACCCGGAAACGCTGCGTGTTTTTTGACTTTTTGCCGGCTCGCCAGGGCAGGTTAGGCAAGGGCCCGCCAATTTGGGTTTCAAAGCTGAACCGGGGAAAAATCCGGTGACTTAAAGCGGTCACAGCCCTTCGGTAAGCCCAGAGACCAGGCGGAGCCGAAGGGCAGTCACCTGATTATGTTACCTGACACTTATGGGCCATGGTCTCTGAGCAGTGCCGAAGGACAGAATAAGGCATGTTCAATTATTTCACCAGCGTCAATTTCTTCACAGACTTGAAGGATCCTGCCTCCAGAATGTAGAAATAAACCCCCGAGGAGAGATCTGCTGCATTCAGAGGGACGGAATAAAATCCGGCCGGTTGTGAGGCCTGAACGAGGTTTCTCACCTGCTGGCCCAATGAGTTGTAAACCTTCAGCGAAACCCTGCTTTCTGCTGCCAGGGAATACCGGATGGTTGTTGCCGGATTGAAAGGATTCGGATAGTTCTGTTCCAGGGCAAATTCAGCAGGTTTCAGATCCACCGTAAGAATTTGTGAGTACGACGTCTTGCCATCCGTATCAATCTGTTTCAGGCGGAATTCAGCCTGATTGGCGTTAACACCAGAAACCGAAAAGGAATAGGTTTGAGCTTCAGTCGTGGTCCCCTTACCAGCGACAAAACCTACTTTCGTCCATCCTGACTTCTGACTTCCGGCTTCTGACTTCTGCATTTCCACTTCAAATCCACTGTTGTTGGTTTCGGTGGCAGTTGACCAGGTCAGGTTCACGCGGTCTCCGGATGCTTCGGCAGAAAATTGGACCAGTTCAACGGGAAGTGAGCCTGTTTCCCCAATGGTAAACTCAGAGAAAGAGGTAATAGTAAAAGTAGCTGTCCGGGGATCAGTATCCTTATTAATGGTTGCCGTAACCACATTCCAATTTTCCCCATCCTCCGATTTAAACACGACCAGGTCATTCAGGTTGATCCCATTGTCATTGGTTGACGGCCAGGAAAGGGTTACGGTTACCGGCCCGGAGGGTTGGGTAGTTGGGGTAATCGTCCAGATCTGTTTGATGGACGATGAATTTTCTGCGGTTCCGGTTTCCCGTTTAATGGTAGTTGATCCCAGGTTGTTGGATTGCGGATCGATAGAAATACCAAGTCCGGCAATGTTGGATTGCAGGCTGGAAATTTCTTTGCTTGCCTGAACGGTACCAACTATGTAATTGGCAGGTGTCTCGCCGGTAAGTGAACCGGTGGCTCCCAGGTTAATGGTATTGGACCCGGTGGCGATCTGGGCACCAATTGTTAAGGTGCCGGAAATGTTCAAATCCCCGTTAAGTGTAGTTGGTGAGTTTATTGTGGTGTTTGTAAATGATCCACTTTCTGGATTTTGAACTGTTGAATTCAGGTAGACAACAATATTGGAGGCATTGTTATTTGTTTTAGCAATATCAATATCACCATCACCATCCAAGTCAGCAGGAGCCAGGCCAAACGATCCGTATTCTGAATAATAAAAAGAACTGAAATCTGTTTTATCAGCAAATGTTCCATTTCCATTATTTAGAAATACCGAGAAATTATTGCTGGAATAGTTTGTGACAACTAAGTCTATTAAACCATCACCATCCATATCAGCAGAATTAACTCTCATCGGATTTTCACCGGTAGAATAATCTACCTTTGTTGCGAAGGTACCATTTCCGTTATTTTTTAAGACAGAGATGGTTCCAGAGACCATATTTGTATTCAGAATATCAACATCACCATCCTTATCAAAATCAACTGTATGAATACCTCGCGGATTGGAACCAACATCGAAAGTAACATCTACATCAAAAACACCATCTCCGAATGTACCGTCGCCATTTCCGGTCAGAATAAAGATTTTACTGTATGAATCTGATGAGATTACATCCAAAATACCATCGTTGTTTAAGTCAGCAACGGCCAACTCACTTGGGCTTGTGGAAATATAAAAATAGGGTTTTTTCGTAAGTGTACCATTTCCATTATTTTTAAATACAATTCCGCTTTTAATACCTCCGCCCCATCCGGCAACAATAATATCAATCAGGCCATCTGCATCTGCATCTCCAGAAGAAATACAAGTCGGATAAAAATCCAATGTATGTTTAACCTGATCACCGAAAGTTCCGTCGCCATTGTTAATGAATGCTGAAATTGTTGTTTCATCACCATTTGCAACTATCAAATCAAGAAAACCATCACTATTAATGTCGCTTCCTGTTACTCCAATCGGACCAGATCCTGCCTGATAAGAATTTTGCGAATTAAATGTACCATTACCTGAGTTATAATTAACTGATACATTACTTCCGGTCACACTAACCAAATCAATATCTGAATCATTATCAACGTTTACCGGGACAATTGATTTTGGGTTGGATTGTGTTGTTACAGAGGATTCAGCAGACAAGGAAAGCCCATTTCCTTCTGCTGAACCTGTTCTGAATTGCCAAACGATTGGCTTGGGGAGGTTAATACTTAGTTCGCTGGCAATTCCTTCATTAATTACAACGGTAACCCATTCTCCATAAGAGAAATTATCATCCGGATTGAAAGTAACCGTTTTTGTTCCGGTGTCATAGGAAATATTTCCGGTACGCTTTCCTGAAAATGATCCATAAACAGAAATTGAATTTTGTGTGAACGAGGATCCATTCATTTTTTGGTTGAACGTACACTTAACCGGTTCAGAAATTGAGTGTGTTGTTGAGTTCTTTGAAGGATTTGTTTGAGAAATTTTTACTTCCGGAATTTTATTAAAAAAAACCGAAATAGTGTTGTTATTGCTGTTTATAACAACAAAATCCATGTTTCCATTTCCGTTTAAATCGGTACTTACCAACCCACTCGGTTTCAGTGATAAATTAATCTCCTCTTTTCCCGCAAATGAACCGTTACCATTATTTCGGAGTATTGTTATTTTATTGCTGTAATCCTGAACCACCATGACATCAAGATCCCCGTCTCCATCAATGTCTGAAATTGATGGTTTGAAGGAACTCGTTCCACCCGTCCAATAAGATACCTTAGGAGCAAATGTTCCATCACCATTGTTCTTTAGTACCTCGATATAATCATACACATCAATTTCTGCGATTAAATCATTATCCCCATCGCCATCAATATCCGCAACTGCAATACCCTGGCCATCATAACTAACCGCATAGGTTGTTTTTGGGCCAAAAGTACCATCCCCGTTATTAAAAAAAACTGACAAATCGTGTGAATCATAATTGGCGATTACGATATCGGGCGCACCATCATTATTCAGATCCCCGCTTTCAATGTCATTGGGATATGTTCCTGCAGAATAAGTAACGCTCCCTGCAAAAGTACCATCCCCATTATTCAGTAAAACTGACACGTTGTTTGCCGTTTCATAATTTGCCGTAATTAGATCATAATATCCATCCCCATTTAGGTCAGATGAGGTTATCCTGAAGGGATGAGTCCCGGTCGCATAAAAAACTTTGGCAGCAAAGGTTCCATCCCCATTATTTAAAAATACAGCCACATTATTTAAGCCATAATTAGCGGTTATCAAATCAATATAGTGATCATTATTCACATCTTTTGCAAGGACAGCACCACCTGAAACGCCAAAACTATATGATCCAATTGAGTAATCAACTTTTGATGCAAAAGTCCCATCTCCGTTATTCAATAGCACTGAAATACTATTCCCGTCATAATTTGAAATAATTAAATCAGGATGCCCATCATTATTTACATCACCACTGACTAAACCTCGGGGATTTGATCCGGTTCCATAGTTGACAGCAGGTTCAAATTCTCCACCAATAATTGCAGATACCGTAAAACTCCAGTTAAATGATTCAGTCAAGGCAACATTTTCTGTATTTTTAATCCCTGTGGTCAAAATAACTGTCACCATTTCGCCATGGTTAAAATCTTCTTCCGGATTAAAAGTGACGGTTTTAGTTACTGAAGAATAAGAAAATAAACCTGATGCAGGCCCGGTTACTGAACCGGATATTTTGATATTTGATGCAGTCAACGTTTCCTCCTTCATTTCAGAATCGAAGGTGACTGAAATATCAGATGACTTGCTGATATTTATCGCATTCTTTGAAGGAATAACAGAACTCACTACCGGCTGTGCCTCAGCATTCAATCCGCTTATCATAAATAGTGTAAAAATGGTATTAAAGATATATTTCATTGGATCCCCTTTTTCCTTCTTCAGCTTTAATTTAATTCTATTTTAGTATTACCCTGATGGATATGAAGTCAACATATTGATCAGGTTTTTTTAAAAAACTGCACCTTTGTCAGTTTAAACAAACAAGCAACCAAAACTTGTTTTACATCTTCGAAAATGAACACTCCCGACATCAATCAGGAGTGCCAATTTCCTTTATTTGTTCTTACTTCAGCAACGTCAGCTTCTTAACTGATTTGAATGAACCGGCTTCCAGTACATAGAAATACATTCCGGATGACAGATCAGATGCATTGAGCTGAACCGAGTAAAATCCGGCAGGCTGATTTTCCTGAACCAGGGTTTTTACTTTCTGTCCGAGGGCATTGTAAAGTGTCAGAAAAACTTTTGATTCTTTCGCAACCGAATACTGAATGGTTGTTGTTGGATTGAACGGATTCGGATAGTTCTGTGACAGCTCAAATACTGCCGGTTTCAGATCCACAGAAAGAATTCTTGAGTACGACGTCTTGCCGTCTGTATCAATCTGTTTCAGGCGGAATTCAGCCAGATTGGCTTTGGCAGCAGAGATACTGAATGAATAAGCCTGTGCCTCGGTGGTTGTGCCGTTACCCGCAACGAAACCAACCGGTTTAAAAGTACCTCTGTCCTGACCGGTGGTTAACCGCTCTTCAATTTCCCATCCGGCATTATTGCTCTCTGATGCCGTTGACCAGTTCAGGTTGATCATTCCTCTGGTATGGCTGATAGCAAATGAGGACAATTCAACAGGCAGAGAGGAGACATCGAGTACCGGCAGAAACTGACTGAAAGAGGTAATCCCGGTCCAGGTAACAAGTCCAGTTTCGTAATCAGCAGAAGAAGCACCTCCAAGATCGGTCCACGCGCCGGAGGAAGTTGAACTGCGTTTGTACAATTTCATGGACTGCGGATTGGTGTTAACCAGTTCATCCAGAACACCGGGTCCAAAATTCAGGGTAAGATCCACCGAAAACGTTCCCGGATCGCCGAATAATTCGATCACAAAATACTTCCCTCCGACTGAAGAAGAATAGCCTGCCGGCCAGGAGTTCGGTTCGGCAGTTACCTCAGACACAACCACATCAACCGGGTTATCAAAACCATCACCCATACTCAGTTTTGCATTCCCGACCGTTTGTTCACCTGTCGTGACCCCGGTGGTAGTGGTAGTTGCCCCGGTTCCGACAGGAATGGTTGAGGTAACCCATGAAACATCCTGCAGATAAAATTTTTGGCTGTTGATTGC
The DNA here is from genome assembly GCA_023151185.1 of Bacteroidota bacterium. Taxonomy (GTDB): domain Bacteria; phylum Bacteroidota; class JABWAT01; order JABWAT01; family JABWAT01; genus JAFLBE01. The sequence continues at coordinate 117,693 of JAKLJL010000009.1, read as the reverse complement.
TTGTGAGGCCGTTGTTCCGGTTCCGTCATTAAATTGCCAGTAACCCAGCACCTTTTCAGGAAAGCCACTTAAAGTGGTATGTATGCCAGACCGGATTTCCTGCGTGGTCAGAACTTTCTCCCTGATCTGAAGTTCATCAACCTCACCCTGGAAGTACACATCCCCATCATACCCTAAGACGAAGCTGTAATCATAGTCATTATAATAAACGTTGCTGTAGGAACTTACGGCATTACCATTTACATAAAAAGTTCCGTTTGAATAATTGTCGGAATCCCGATGCATGGTTAGTGCAACATGGTACCATTGATTGCTTCTGACAACATCGGCGCCAGTCAGAGTAACCGGGTCTTCAGTATCATCATCATAGATACTGGCATACAAATGACCGCCGTTGATTCCAAGATGGATGGGATAGTAGTACTCAGCATTACCACCTGAAGTTGTTTTCGCCAATTTGGGTTTCCGGGTATCTTTTCCATCAGAACTGCGTTTACCATCCGGTCCAATCGTCCGTCCGCTGCTTTCAGAAATCCCCTGTGAGTCACCTCTGACGAAGAAGGCAGCCACATCCGAAGAATCAGATGCTTTTACCCACATCTGTATGGTGATGTCTTTGGGCAACTCGGTTTCATAGGAAAATTCAGCAGCGGATGAAGAGCCATTAAAGGACAATGCCTTACCGGCAGTGGTTTCAAATGGGTAACCGTCTTTGCTGTTTGTGGTGAAGGTTGCAGATGGAGCATCGGTTGTATAGTACACCTCGTCTCCGCCATTTCCATTGAATGTAAAAACTGCCACATGGTATTGTGTATTTAATGATAAACCCGACAGAGTAACAGAATTGCCGCCTCCGGTATATACAACATAATTTCCGCCACCCAGATCAGATCCAGAACCGAACTCGGCTTCAGCCGTGTAATTTGCGTTGTTAACCGGTGTGGCATCGACTGCACTCCCGGCTTTGACAACAACCAGATTCCGGCTTCCGTCACCCTTTGTCCAGGTTAACGTAATTTTTGATCCCAGATTCTGGCCGGAGGACAGGCTGCTTGCAGCAGTAGCCGGTGAAACGGCTGCGCCGTTTTCATAAACACCCAGTTTCAGCAGAAAATCTGATCCGGCATATCCACCGTAAATCGTAACAAAATCCAGATCGCCATCCGAATCGGCATCTGCCAGATTCAGACTTCTGAAATAGTACTCCGGAATCGTAAAGGAAGCCGAGTTACTGAACGTTCCGGTGCCGGAATTGTAGTAAGCCATGATGTATGTTTTGCTGTTGCTGTCGTGCTCACTGCTTGTAAACACCAGATCAAGGTCGCCGTCGCCATTCAGATCACCGACTTTGATCGAATTAATTGCCAGTTCAACCTGAACGGCCGGCTGGGTAGAAAACGTTCCGTTCCCATTATTTTTGAGTATAAAAAAGGACAGGCCATCGGTGGAAGATGCAACAAAATCCACATCTCCATCAGCATCAAAATCAGCCGCCTTAATCAGTTTGGGTGCAAGGTCAGTATCAATGAAATAAGGGGTGCCAAATTTCTGGTAGCCATAATTATCGGTTCGCTCATTGAGTGCAATACCTAACCGTTTATAACCGTTTTGGTTGTACGACATGACAAAATCCTGGTCGCCATCCTGATCAATGTCAGTGATTTCGAGGTCGGATGAACTCCAGTCTATTTGTTTGATATCGCCGTTGAAAGTCCAGTCGCCATTATTGATTGCGAAAATCGGGCCACTTGAACCTCCGTTTCGCTGGATCAGATCTGCAAAGCCATCGCTGCTGAGATCCTTTGCATCGAGGTTATCATAATAAGTAGCGAATGACCCGTAGGAAACCGCCTCTGTGAAGGATGCGCTGCCGTTATTGGATAACACATCCAGACTTGAATTACCGGATCGGCCAATAACCACATCCAGGTCGCCATCAGAATCCATATCGGCCAGTCTCAGATGGGCAATGTAGGCCTTTGAATAACCCAGTGAAACAGGAGCTGCAAAGGTTCCATCTCCGTTGTTCAGCAGCACATATCCGGTTCCGTAATAACCGGTTGTGGCCACAACATCCTGATGTCCGTCTCCATTCAGATCACCAACAACTGATTGTTCGGGATACGTCCCGTTATCGAACGTGAGGGTACTGCCCAACACAAAATGACCTTTGCCATCTCCTGCAGTGGCCACGGTGAATTCGGTGGACCGTCCGGCGTACAGATGAGTTCCATTCTGGCTTGTAACCGAATCAGATACTGAGAACATGTAGGTCTGCCCGGGTTTCAGATCGGATGCAGGATCGAACGTTACCATCCGGCTGGGTGAATCATAGGAAACCGATCCGGCAATCCGGCCGGCTCCGGAACCAACCAGTGTCACCGTAGTACTGTTGATCGTAACCGGATTTGCATCATAGTTCAGTGTGGCAGAAATAGAACCTGAAGGAGATACATCAATCGCATTGGATGCGGGTGAAAAGGATGTCACCCTTACAAAATCAGAGGACTGATTAATGGCCGCATAACTGTTTAACCGGCTGGTCTGAACCAGATCCAGATCGCCATCCCCGTTGATATCAGCCGTGGAAAGGACAGGATATCCGGCATAGGAATATTCATAACCAGTCTGCAGAGCATAAAACCCATACTCTTTCGTGAAACTGCCTGTTCCATCATTGGTGAGGTAATGGATTTCATCATATAAATCAGCATCCTGAGCTGCAACAATAATATCAGGGTCCCCATCGTAACCCAGATCCATAAACGTAACAGAAGATGGGTTGGTGAATGTGAAATCCGTTCCGGATGCAAAAGTCCCGTTTCCGTTACCTTTTGAAACTGTTATTTTATTGCTGGTTTGGTGAACAGTAATCAAATCAAGTTTTCCGTCCTCATTCAGATCGGCGAGATCAAAATCAGATACAGAGGAAAAGCCAAGATTGACTTCGGTTGAAAAGGTTCCGTTGCTGTTGTTTTTCAAAAGATAAACCGTTTGGTGCTCCCCACCTACTAAAAGATCGAGGTCGCCATCATTGTCCACATCGCCAGAACGTAGTTTGTTCAGGGATCCTGTAAACACCGATTTGTTTGCAGCAGAAGCAAAGGTGCCATCTCCATTATTCATGAAGACAGAAAGACTGGGTACCATCCGGTTGAAGGTTGCAATATCGATATCTCCATCGCCATCATAGTCACCGATAGCAGAGGTGGTGGTTCCGCTTTGTGCGCCATAGAAGGTGCTGGTAAAGGAGAAGGAGCCATTGTTCAGGTAAACACTGATGCCGTTGCTGTAGTACTGGGTGATGACAAAGTCCATGTCACCATCTCCATCAAAGTCGGCAACGGATAGACTGTTTGGCAGGGTGGAGGCCCCGGTGAACAGGGTGGTTGCGATGGTGAAGGTTCCCGATCCGTCATTGGACAGAATGGTGATGCTGTCTTTTTCTGCATTCGGAAAGATCATATCCAGATCGCCGTCAGAATCAAAATCGGCATGAGCCACGCCATAGGGCTTGGTTCCGGGGAAGAACTTCGAATTCTTGTCCGACAGCAGATCGCCTTTCAGAACTGTATTAAACTGGAATGCAAAAGGAGAAGTCATGGCAGCCCGTTGACTGTTCTGAACTCCGGTGGTCACCACAACAGTGACTTTTTCCCCCGGCGCAAAATCAGAGGCCGGGTTTAAGGTGGCGGTATACGTTCCGCTGTTATAGGAAATACTGCCGCCATGATTTCCCGATTGAGAACCGGTTACCCGGATGGTTCTGGAATTCAGGGAATCGGCAAACATAGCCTGGTCGAAGGTGATGGTAATGTTGCCAGAGGTGGCAGCATCGGTGGCCTGCGCAGTGGGAGCCGTTGAAGAAACAGCCGGAGGAACAATGTTCAGTTTAACAGTAACCTGGTTGGTTCCTGACTGCCCGGTGGCTAAATCAATCGTCCCGTTACCATCCAGATCGGCTGCAGCCACACTGAAGGTGCTGAAACCAGTGACCAGATCAACTTTGGCAGCAAAGGTGCCGTTGCCGTTATTTTTCAGCAGGGACACACTGTTACCCGGTGAAGAACTGGCACAGAGAATATCGATATCTCCATCACCATCCACATCCTGTGCCGTTGGGTAAAAGGCGCCGAAAGGCATGGTATAATCGACTTTGGCAGCGAAGGTTCCATCCCCATTATTTTTCAGGACCGCAATGTTTCCGCTTGAAGCACCCGAAATAATGGCAACGATCGCATCGGCATCGCCATCACCATCCACATCAGCAGTGGTCAGATGCCGGCCTGCCTCTCCGGTGCTGTAATCGGTTTTGCTGCCAAAGGTTCCATTGCCCAGATTGGGCAGAACCGAAATGGTTTTGGTTGCATAATTGGATGTAATCAAATCCAGGTCTCCATCACCATCAAGATCTGCTGCGGTTATACCGAAGGGTCCATCCCCGGTCGGGTATTGCACATCAGCAGCAAAGGTGCCGTTGCCGTTATTCAGATAAACAGAGACAATATCATCTCTTTCGGTCGGGGCGAGCAGATCAAGAAATCCGTCGCCATTGACATCAGAAGCAATGACACTGCGTGACTGATAAGGCGTAGAATAATCAACTTTGGCGGCAAATGTCCCATTCCCGTTATTGATCAGGACTGAAAGGGAAAGACCGAAACTATTTGTTGAAATAATGTCGATATATCCATCATTATTGAGATCTGCAACTGTAATCTGAGTCGGATTGTCTCCCAACGGGTAATCTGACTTGGCAGCAAAGGTTCCGTCTCCGTTATTTTTCAGAACGGAGGCATTATCCCAGTCATAATTGACTGTCACCAGATCGTTGTCACCGTCATTATCCACATCGGCAACCCGGACTTCCCTCGGTCCATATCCAACTGTATAATTGGTGGATGTGTAGGACTCTCCACTGGGCGGGGTGGCAGTGGTAAAGTTCCAGCTGTAGGCAGTGGACAGGGCAACTGAGGAGCCATTGGTAATACCGGTTGTTAACGTAACGGTGACCAGCTCACCCGGGTCAAAATCGGTGGATGGATTAATTGTGGCAGCATACGTACCGGCATTGTATGAGAGGGAACCGGCATGATAACCGGTAAAACTTCCGTAAACTTTGATGGTGGAGGCGGTCAGGGTTGCCTGATCCATGGCTTCACTGAACTGAACTACAATGTTGGCGGATGCAGATTGGTTGATGGCATTCATTGCCGGTGTCACAGAAGTGACGGTGGGTTGTGCTGTAACTCTTGCTTCTGTGAGCAGAAGGGTGACAATCAGCAACAACCAGATTTGTAACAGTTTTTTCATGGGTTCCCCGATAAGTTGTGTACGGATGCAGAAACAGCTTTTATTTCTCTGAGTTGGATGAACTCAGTCCGGCTTTTCTTTGTAGTCGTTTCCGGAACGGGTTAATTGACAGGGAGCAGATTCCCAGTCAGACTTCACCTTTTTCGATAAAGTGAAGATCCGGCAATTTATCACGGGCGGGAATAGGAAGAAGTACTCATTTTTCTGGGTAGAAATACCTAGAAAGTGATGGTCGTCAAGTGAAAAAGTGGGTTTTCTAAATCCGGTCGGCGTTTTCGATGGCGTATCTGAGCAGAGCATGGGCGCCTCTCAGATCCAGTTTGTTGCAGATGTTATTGCGGTGATTATGGACCGTTTTGATACTGACTCCCAGTTCAGTTGCAATCTCCTGGTTGGTTTTCATGGTCGCCAGCAGTTTGAGAACCCGGGCCTCGGCAGCCGTAAGCAGATCCGGACCTGACGGTTGGCGGGCTCCTGAACTTTGACGGGTGGTTCTGGCCAGAAGAAATTCAGTCAGTACGGGACTGATATAATGTCCACCTTCCCTGACTTTCCGGATGCAGGTCAGGATTTCGGAAACGGTATTTTCTTTCAGAATGTATCCCCTGACGCCTAAATCCAGCGCCCGGTTAAAAACGGCCTCATCACGGAACATGGTCAGCAGAATCAGCCTGACCGGGTGATTTTCTCCTGCCAGCAGAGAAGCTACGTCAACACCGGTCATTTCCGGCATCTGGATATCCAGAATGGCAATTTCCGGATTAAGTTCCCGGATCAGATGATAGGCTTCCCTGCCGTTTTCTGCTTCAGTAATTTTATGTGCCCCGTTGGTCTCAAGAAAATGCTTGAGTCCCTTTCTGACCAGTTCGTGGTCATCTGCAATAAGGACAGACAGTTTTTCCATCAGTTTTTCTGCACAGGAATGTTAAATTTTATGATCGTTCCGTTCCCCGGTGACGAAATCAGGGTCAGAGCAGCAGGAGTCAGGGTTTTTGCCCGTTCCGCCATCCCCGAAAGTCCCATCCCGACGGATTGGTTTTTTTCTTCCGGATTAAAGCCAATTCCGTCGTCCCAGACCATCGTTTGAATCTGACCATCCAGAACCCGGACCATGACCGAGGCCTGGTTCGCTTTGGAATGTTTCAGAATGTTATTGATTCCTTCCTGAATTATCCGGTAAAAGTTGATTTCATTTTCCTTTGAAATCAGGCCGTCAATCTGATCAAAATAATAGCTCCATTCTATCGGTGACGCACTCTGAAGTCGTTCACACAGTACATTCAGGGATTCGGTAAGCCCGAATTGTTCCAGATGCATGGGTCTGAGGGCCTGTGAAATCTGCCTGACATCTGCGATGGCGGCAACCGAACTGTCTCTGATTTCAATCAGATGTTCGGCCATCGTCTCAGAAACCGGTCCGGACTGCAGGGCCAGATCGGCACGGTTTTTTATGATCAGAATCTGCTGGCCAAGTCCGTCATGCAGTTCGGCTGCAATACGGCGCCGTTCGGTTTCCTGCGATTGCATCATCTGCTGAAGAAACCGTTCATGTAACTTTTTCTCCCGTTCCAGCCGGGTGATCCGGAAGAAGTAAACCGCCGGACCGAGTGTAACAAAAATAAAAATCAGCAGGGAGCGGAACCACCAGGTCTGCCAGAAATGCGGAAGTATTTTCAGCGGTAAAGAAACCCCGGCTTCATTGATCAGTCCCTGATGGTTCGCCGCCCTTACCCTGAAGGTATAATCTCCCGGCGGAAGGTTCTGGAAAACAGCAGACCGGCTGGCTCCGGCATCATACCACCCGGTCTGGAAACCTTCCAGAAGATACCAGAATCTGACTTTTTGCGGATCAGTGAAACTGAGTGCAGTAAACCGGATTTCAACAGAGTTACTGTCCGGACTCAACACCAGCGGACCCGAAATCCGGATATCCCGGCCGGATGCCAGAATTTTTTCAATGACAACCGGCGGCGGAACCGTTTGGATCCTGACTTCAGACGGATCAAGGGTTGCAACCCCGCTGACAGTCGGGAAAAACAACCGGCCATCCGGAAGTGACAGTGCAGAGGGATGGAACCCACCATTGGTTTCAGACGACGTCATTCCGTCGCCCGTGCCATAGGAGACGTTTCGGACATGGGCCAGTTTGCCGTCACAGAAATCGGTCAGATCTTCCAGATGAACCCAGGAAACGCCCCGGTTCGACCCCATCCAGATCCGTCCGTAGTCATCCTGAATTAAATGGGATACAATATTGTCAAACAGCCCGTCTTTTTCAGTCACCTGCGAAATCTTGCCGCCTTTTATCCGGAAAAGACCATCTCCATACGTCCCGAGCCACAGACTCCCGGAAGCATCCCTGAAAATAGCCCGGATATACGGTTCGTCCGGAGTTTTCCCTGACGGACTTTTTTTCCTGAGCGGAACCGGCGTGATTTTTCCATCTGCCAGCCGGGAAAGCCCCGAAACGGATCCGAACCAGACCGAACCATCCGGTTCTGGGAAGATCACCCGGGTATCGTTATAACTTAATCCGTCTGAAGTGGTGAATTTCTCCAGGTTTTTTCCATCATATCTGAAAACGCCCTGAAGAGATCCGATCCAGATCATACCCGACTGATCTTCAGTAATTGAAAACACTTCATTTCCGGTTTCGGATTCCGATATTTCGAAAACAGTTCCCTTTTTTGAAAGATCAGAAGTCAGATACAGAGAACGGGACCCAAACCAGATCCGCCGTTTTGAATCTTCAAAAACCGACCACACACACAGATTGGGCAAAAATCTGTTAACGTCCGAAGGAACAGCCCGGACGCCATCCCACTCATAAATCCCCCCGCAATTGGTCGAAAAGAGGATCTTTCCGCCATAAAGCCGGACTAAGGACAGCATTTTTTGATTTTTCAGGCCCTGCCCGCTGCCGATGGTCGAGAAAAGCACCGGTTTGAATTTGTAAAGCCCATGCGCCGGTGTACCCACCCAGTAATTTCCCTCATGATCCTCAAAAAGACTGCTATAGTGAATTTCACTTTCTGAAGGTAAATCCGGCAGAGGCTCAAATCCTGTGCCGGTCCAGCGGGCAATGCCGTTGTAGCAGATCACCCATAACTGCCCATGGCGGTCGGCTTCCAGCCGCTTGCAAAAGACAGACGGCAGCCCGTTTTTTTCAGTAAACAGAGCAACCTTCCCGTTCTGAATCAGTCCGGCACCGTCACCGCTCGTTGCAAAAAAATAGACCCCTGACCCTTTCGGGAATTCGATGACGTCCTGAATATTGTGAGACAGCCGGTCAGTTAAGTCGGCTATCTGGAACAGAGTATCCCCGGATGTCCGGAATATTGCTTTTTCATGTCCGAGCACGGCCTGGCCCGTCTTTAAGCTGGACGGATTTCGTTTTACCGGCACAACCTGAACAAATGCAGTGTCCCTGAACCGGTAAGGAATGCCATTGGCAGAAACCCAGATTCCGCCGGATTCATCTTCTGTGACCATCAGCGGCGAGAAAAGCTGGGACCCCTGCCGGATGAAAAATGGCTCACACGCTCCATCCTGAAACCTGAAAAATCCATTTTCGGTCGAAACCCACAGAGTTCCTTTCGAATCCGGCTTAATCTGAAGGATACGGTCGGATGTAAGTCCCGGTGTAGTCAGGCGGTTAAAAACTGTAAATGCGTGGCCGTCGAATCGGACCAGACCGCTGTAGGTTGCTAACCAGAGAAAGCCATCAGGAGTCTGGACGATATCATTGACGGAGCTTTGCGGAAGACCATTCGCCATGGTCCAGTTGGTTACTTCAAACCGGCCGGTAACCGGGTTCTGACCGGATGCGGAAGGAAGCAGAATGACCGCCGCCAGCAGAAAAATAAGAAAACTTTGCCGGATCAGCCTGATTGTTAGGACAGGTTTCATTTCACCCAATTGGTTAGCCCGGCTAAAATTAAGTCTGTCTGCGGGGTTTTACAATTGGACCGGCAATTTCTGAGAAGAAATTTCTGTTACCTGCACGGTCCCGGAATGGATTATTGCAGAAACCTTTAAGGGAGCCTGCAGATAGTGAAAGTGAGTTAATCTTCCTTTTCCCGATCAGGCAGGTCTTGACATTAGATACACGATCACCTACCTTTGATACGTATTTATATCATTATGATATCACTTCGACAAAAGGAGCACACTATGTCAAAAGAACTGACCGCACGAACCTACAGTGGCTGGACTTTCCTGCTGAGTCTGATCCCGGCAATCATCACCGTTACAGTACTTTTCATCCACATGGCATCCGGCGGCCTGGTTCCGGATCATCCGGTTCTCTTCGGTTTGCTGATTTTTACCGATGCTGTTCTGCTGATTCTTCTGGGCGGATTTTTTACCCTGGAGCCGAATGAATCAGCCGTTCTCATTTTCCTGGGAAAATATCAGGGAACCGAAAAAACTTCAGGGTTTCGCTGGACGGTTCCCTTCTTCCAGAGAAAAAAACTATCCCTCCGGTCAAGAAACTTCGACAGCCAGAAATTGAAGGTTAATGATAAAAAGGGAAATCCTATCGAAATTTCAGCCGTTATCGTCTGGCAGATTTCGGATACAGCTCAGGCCCTGTTTGATGTCGAAGATTACAATCAGTTTGTCACCGTTCAGGCAGAATCCGCTGTCCGTCATGTGGCCACATCCTACAATTATGACAGTTCAGAAGGTGAAGAACTGAGCCTGAGATCTTCCCTGAAAGAAGTGTCTGACCGGTTGGAAAAGGAAATTCAGGAACGGGTTGAAGCAGCCGGAGTTTCCATCTCTGAAGCCCGGATTAACCATCTGGCCTATGCCCCCGAAATTGCCGGTGCCATGCTGCAGCGCCAGCAGGCCGAAGCCGTCATTGCGGCCCGCACAAAAATTGTGGACGGTGCTGTAGGAATGGTGCAGCTTGCTCTTAAAAAGCTGAAAGAAGAGGGGGTTGTCGATCTGGATGAGGAACGGAAAGCTGCCATGGTCAGCAATCTGCTGGTTGTTCTCTGTGCCGATAAGGCGACGACACCGGTTATCAATGCAGGAACCCTGTACTGATGACGTTGACCAAAAACCGCCGCCTTCTGCTGCTCTCTGCCTTTCCGTTTATCCTTGCAGCAACCGACAGTGCCTTCTCCGGTCAGCCGATTGCCATTGCTGCAAATGCGGTGATGGCTGGTGCCAATCTCGCGGCTCTTCTCTGGATTGAAAAAAAACCGGGGAAAACCCAGTTGATTCTGGGGATTCTGAATGCCGCCATGGCTTTCCTGACCGCCTGGATGTTTGATGCTGCCGGTAAACAGTACCTGCCCGTAGCCTGGGTGCTGGTGGGAATTTTATTTGCAGTAATGGCTGTACTGGCCTTGAAAAAACCGGAATCCGCAAAATGACGCCCCCGCCGGATAAAAAGAAAAACCTCCTGCTCCGGATCGACCCGGTTCTCTGGAATGACCTGAATGCCATGGCTGCCGATGAACTCAGAAGCCTGAACGGGCAGATTGAATATCTGCTCAGGCAATCCGTCAGAAAATGGAAACGGGAGTCTGGCGGTGGTGATTCTTCACCGCCGCCAGAGAAAAATGAAGATCCGATCTGGATGGGGTAAAATCAGGAAGTCCTGTTTTAAACCCTCAGCTCCGGTAAATCACTTTTCCGGGAAAACTTCATCCAGAACTTTCTTCATTTCACCGGCAACCCACAACCAGGACTTTTCGGAATGCTCCCGCCGTTCTTCATCCTGAATCCCGTCCTGGGTAATAGTCAGCCGGGTTCCACCAGGCACCGGTTCCAGAAAATAGCCAACTTCTGCATAATTTTCAGGGACGTCCGTGAGCCCGGAAAGTGAACTCAGATAGGTATACCGGAAGGTTTTACCCGGTACAGCTTCGAGGATAATTCCTTTATCTTCATACCGGGTACCCTCCCAGACTCCTCTGAAAACCAGGGAGTCCCCGGTCTTCCATCCGGAAATGGCCTCCGTCCCGAATAAATACCGGCTGATGTAACCGGGAGTAGTCAGAATCTGCCAGATCTGATCAGGTGTCTGCGAAAATTCAGATGAAACGTTCAGGGAAAACTGGCCTGCCATACCGGCTCCTTCTCTTTTTTTTGTGTTTTGGATATTTTTGCTTCTGCCTCACAAAAATCCGGAAAGTTGACCTTTGATAGCTTGTAAAAATCCGACATGATCAACCGCACCATTCCAAAGGGAATTTTGAATCAGCCTGAAGGACTTCGGCCATTCAAACTTCAGCGGTTTTCTCCGTCACCCGGTCTCTGTCCGTTTATCGAGCATTACTGGCAGGTCTCCTGGGATCTCACCGGTCAGAAACCGGTAACACAGGAAGTTGTTTCCCACCCGTCTGTTCATTTAACTGCCGAAGATGGAATTCCCTGGCTGTATGGGGTCGTTCCGGTTCGGTATACCAAAGAACTTACCGGGAAGGGGTCTGTCTTCGGAATCAAATTTACTCCGGGCGGATTTTTCCCCTTTAACCCCGTTTTGGCGTCTGAATTGACCGGGAAACGCTTTCCGGCCGGTGAGTTTTTGGACGGACCTGTTCTGGAGTGGGCAAAGTTTGTTGAAACGGATCCGGATCCCGGCAACTGGGTCCGTCAAACCGATTTGTTTCTGCAGAGTTTTTCACCGGTTGAGGATTCTGTTTTGAGGATGATTGCTGACGTATTCAGTGAAGCGATAAAAAACCCGGCTATGGTTCGGGCAGAGGATCTTGCAGCAGTGGCAGAAGTAAGCCTCCGTCACCTGGAGCGTGTGTTCCGGCAGCGGGTTGGCGTTAGCCCGAAATGGGTCATCAACCGGTACCGTATGCACGAAATTCTTGCCCTTCTGGATGAAAAGAAAGAAGTAAACTGGACTCAGTTTGCTCTTGAACTGGGTTACTTTGATCAGGCACACTTCAGCCGTGAGTTTAAAAAAATGACCGGTTACTCTCCGGGAAAGTATCCAACCCTAAAATAAATTAAGATTTGCAGGAATTTCCGGTTCCGGTTGTCTGACCGGATGGCACTCATTGCCGGTTAAACCATTTTCCTCCGGCGGTCATCAGATGCCGGTAACTGACATCTAATTTAAATTCTTCAATCAAACCGCCCATGAAAACTTCCCTGCCTGTTTACCTTACTTTGACCATTCTCTCCCTTTTTCCCTTTTTTCCGGAAAACGCAATCAGCCAAACGGATGACCTTTGGCGGATTACTCCGTTTGCCGGACTTCGTGGATATCATCAGAATGGGGGTTTCGCCGGCATTCAGGCTGACTGGAATTCCCTTCTGGGTGTTTCGGTTTCCTACGGAAAAGATGATCTGAACTCGGTCTCAGGATCGGTTATCTGGTTCCCGTTCAGGGGTGAACCCCAGCTCTTTCTGAAAGGTGGGGTCAGTCAGTTCTGGTCGCTGGCAGAAGACGATTACCGGTACCGGCTCAGATCTGTTCATTTGGGTGCCGGGTATCAGGCCGTTTTTGGGGATCACTGGGTAGTGGGAACCGATGCAACGGTTGTAAAATACGTCCGCCAAAGTTTTAAAATTGAGGATTTAAAAATCAAGGAAAGTTTTTCACTGGATGAAACCTATTTTTTCAGGCTGGGTCTTACTCTCGGCTATCGTTTTTCTTTCTGAGGGATGTACCGATCTTCAGGATGACTCACCGGACATCCGGCTGATCGGACACCGGGGGTACAGCGGGAAGTATGCAGAAAATTCAGAAGAAGCCGTTCAGGGCCTGATTTCTACAGGAATTGACCGGATTGAAATTGATCTCGTCTGGACCGGCGACGACAGTGTTATTGTTTTTCATGATGTAAACAGTGCCCGGCTGACCAACCTGACGGCCGATATTGATTCCCTCACAGCTGCACAGGTCCGTACCGGATTCCGGACGAAAATGAACGCATCAATGCTGACTTTCCGTCAGTTTGCAGACCGGTACGGGCTCCGGTTTGCTCAGATTTACCTGGATCTGAAATCCGGACAGGATGAGGAGGTTTTTGCACTCGTCCGCCAGGTAATCCGGATCTCAGATGAAACCAGCCTGACCAGCCGGATTATTTTTACCTGCACAGAAGGTGCACCACTGGATACAGCCCGCCGGATTTCTCCCGGTATTCAGGTTGCCCTCGATCAAAACCAGGCCGGACTTGAAGAAACAGTGAAAAAAGGATATCCGTTTCTGCTTTGCGAAAAAACCAACTTATCCCAGACTTTTGTCACCATGTGCAATTCTGCACGGGTAACAGTTGTCGGATATACGGTTAATACAGTTCCGGAAATGCAGCAAATTGCCGGTTATGGCGTTTCCTTGATGATGACCGACTATCCGGAGCTCAAACCGGATTAATAGACGGGAACTGGACAAAGGGTGTATCGGACCTCCTCAGGCTGCTCAGGCTGCCTGAGGTAACAGGCGACACACTCGGTTTTGTTTGGAAGGATAACCATTTCAATCCCGTTTTTTTCCAGCAGTTTTCTCACATTCGGGCCAAACCGAACGGCATAAACCCGCTTAGCCCCCAGCCGCAGAACCAGATTCACCACATCCGGACCGACATGCGCACTGACATTCCGGTACGGATTGGGAATCCAGAAATAAGTCAGTGACTCTGTATCTCCAATCAGAAAACCATCACCACGGGCAAATAACTCTGCCGGCGTGTCTTCAATTTTCTCTGAATGGGCTGGGATAACGAACCGCATTTTCACTCTGTTAAAGAAGGATAAGTTTCAAAATCAGAACATCAGAGTCAAAATGAATTTGTCCTATTTTTAAATTTTTCCAAAATTGACCGCCAATCCCGGTCTTTTCCGGCTTTCACAACTCTGATTTCCTGTCCCCGGGGGATTCTGCCCGCGGGATATCTTAAAATCCGGCCACCGACGGATATCGCTGAGCCCGGGAATGGTTGAAATTTAATTCCTGAAAAGTGGTAAAAGGGGTTACCCTGTTCACCAAAACCTGAATTCCGGACTCAATTTTAATATTTTTACAACCCTATTCACTTTTTTCTTTTTTTATGAAAACCATTCTTGTTACCGGCGGTGCCGGATATATCGGCAGTCATACTGCTCTCGAACTTCTGAACGCCGGTTACCGGGTCGTTGTGGCAGATAACCTGTTAAACAGCAAAACGGAGTCTCTGACCCGGGTTGAGCAGCTTACCGGAAAAAAAATCACGTTTTACAAAACGGATCTTCTTGACCGGGATGGCATTGAAAGACTTTTTGAAACTGAACAAATTCAGGCTGTTATTCATTTTGCCGGATTGAAATCGGTCGGTGAATCGGTCAGGCTTCCTCTCTATTATTTCCACAATAACCTGACCGGAACCCTTATTTTGCTTGAGACAATGAAAAAACATGGCGTTAAAAACCTGGTTTTCAGTTCTTCTGCTACTGTCTACGGCGATCCTGCCTCTGTTCCCATCCGGGAAGATTTTCCCTTGTCAGCAACCAACCCGTACGGCAGAACAAAACTGCAAATCGAGGAAATTCTCAGAGATTTATTCATTTCAGACCAATCCTGGAATCTGATCTTGCTCCGGTATTTCAATCCGGTCGGGGCGCACGAATCCGGAAAAATCGGGGAAGATCCAAACGGAATTCCCAACAATCTGCTTCCGTACATTACCCAGGTTGCTGTCGGGAAGCTGAAGGAATTGTCAGTTTTCGGGAATGACTACCCTACACCCGACGGAACCGGGGTCCGGGATTACATTCATGTCTGCGATCTGGCAACCGGCCATTTGAAAGCACTTGAAAAACTGGAAAAGAATCCCGGGCTTGAGGTTTATAATCTGGGAACCGGAACCGGGTATTCTGTTCTGGAAATGATCAGCGCTTTTGAAAAAGTTTCCGGTAAAAAGGTTTCTTTCCGGATTACGGCCCGGAGGCCCGGTGATGTTGCCGCCTGTTATGCAGACCCGGGAAAAGCCTTGAGGGAATTGAACTGGAAAGCAGAAAAAAACCTGGAGGATATGGTCAGGGATGCCTGGAACTGGCAGACCCAAAATCCGGATGGGTATCCGGGCTAATCTTATTTCACATAAACCGCCTTTAAGACTTTTTGCTTAAGTCCTGCCTGAATCCGGATAAAATACAACCCGGCGGCAAGTGCCTCCGGCCTGAATTGAGTCTGCCAGATTCCCGCTGGTTTTACTTCATCTGCCAGAACCGCAACACGCCGTCCGGTAACATCAAACACCTCAATTAAAACGGACTCCGGTTTATCAAGTTCATACCGGATCCGGGTGGAAGGATTAAACGGGTTCGGATAGACCGGATCAACCTGGAACTGACCCAACTGACCGGGGTAATCCTCTGACTGAAGTACCGTCCCCACTTGATACCCATAAAAATGAGTCACAGTTGAAGAAGATGAAAAATGCAGGGACGCACCCCAAACCTGACTTTTTGAGACTGCCAGTTCAGATAACCAATCCTGAACTATAAGCTCGGGATGGACCGTTTTAATTACCTTTCCATCTTCAGAGACTGCCAGATCATGCCGTCTGATCCGGTCCCCAAACCAATAAACTGAAATTCCCGATCCCTCTGCCGGACTGACTTTTACTTTCTGCGGGCCGGAGTAGGCGTCTGACAGATCAGACCAGAGTACCAGGCCGTTCTGGTCAGTAATCAAACTTTCATAAAAATACCGCCCGGAGCTGAAGGATTCTGCAAGGATCAGAATCCGGCCGTTCCCCAGTGAACGTAGTGCTTTAAGCTCCTGAAACCTGCCTGATCCAGGAATTTTCAGAATTTGATGAATGAGAACCTGCCCGGTTGTATCCAGCCGGATCCATTTCAGGGCATCTGATGCCCCCTGGTTATTTTCAGGAAAAACAGTAAAAATGCTCCCATTCATGGCAAGCAATTGCCTACTGGTCCCTGCTGAAATCCACCCGTTAAACTGTCTTTCCCAGTTTAACTTTCCCGAAGAAGAGAAACGGGTCAGGCTGACCAGATTGGTATCGGTACGGAAAGGGTTAAAGGAAAGGGTCAGCATGGCACCTTCAGGCTCTGCCCCAACTTCCTGAACCCAGGTTGTTGAGGCTGAACCGGAAAGGGCAAACCGGTTTACTGAAACCAATTTCCCGTCACTGCTTATTTTGAGCAGAAGACGTTGGATTTCGCTGGATCCCGATGATCCGCCGATCAGAAGGTTCCCTGCTGCATCCACCAGCCAGGTAAGCGGGGTATCCATTTCAAACTTTCCATTATCGCCATAAGTCAAGTCCCAAATCAATTGCCCCGACCTGGAAACTTTCAGAACTGTTACGTTAAAGGTACCGGTTGAATCTTCGGTATGACCAATAAATGCCAGATGGTCTGGGCCCCATCCGGTCATTCCGGCACATTCATTCCCAAATTTTTTTCCGTAAACAAGTTCAAAAACGGAATCCCCGGTTTGGCTGAACCCACCCAGATACAACTTCTGATCAAACTGTCCCCCTCCCGTCAGCCGGTCTCCGGCGGCAATGAGGACGCCGGTATCCGATATCATCAGGTCCCTGACAAAAATTTGTTTGGCTTCCGAGCCTGCCGTAAAAAAGAAATCAGCCGGGGTTTGGGCCGCCAGGACAAGGGGACTCAGGATGAGCAGAAACAGGATTTTTTTCATTTCCGGTCCTTTTTTGGTCAAGATACAAGTGAATGGTAAAACCGGAAACGGGAAAGTAGCGGGAAGGCAGGTTACGTGACTTTCATCAATTAACCGGCCTTCCGGAAAAGCAGTATCAGAGTGAAGTCAGCAAAGGCTGAAGTTCATCGGGTTGTGAAAGGATGCCGCAGGAAGAAAGGGCACGGCAGATTTCGGTCCGGATCAACATCCCGGCCTTGTTCCATCCGGCATCGGTTCCGTCTGTGAGAGGCTGCAGAAAAATCCCTGCAGTCAGTTCCAGGCGGTTTGATTCCCGGTGGTAAACTGCCGGCCGAAGTTCCTGATGATCCACCTGAATTTCATGCGCCGTTTTCCAGGCTTTCATCTTCAGAATATTGGAATAAAACCGGTCCGGGCTGAAGGAAATTTCAACCAGACTGTTTAACTCTTCAGGCATTACAAACCGGATGTCCAGTTCAGACAGCCGCCGCGACAGATCAGACTTTTCTTCTCCGCTCAGCCATCCTGCCGACATAACCTTTTCTGCAAGCGCCTTTTTTTCCAGCGAAACCAGGTTCCTGAGTGATTCGGCTGCCGATCTTGTTAACAATTTTGGGAATCCGCACCGGGATATTTCAGGGCCGAGAATGGAATCAGTCAGATGGAGCACTTCTGCCGGTCTGGAAGCATACTTTCCGGACTCAAAGAAGGTTTGGTGTACTGACCGGAATGGATAGCTTAAATACGGGGCTGATTCCTCAAGAATCCTGAATTTCAGATACGATTTTAATTCTTCAAGTGTGATCCGGGAATCCAGACCGCCAAGGGCATTCTGTACGGAATGTTCGTGCCTGATGGCCTGTGTTTTTCCTGCACCTGAGAGAGATCTTTCATATCTGGACCAGTTGAAATCACCCGGATTTTCTGAAGGTGATCCGGTGCTCCTTTTCAAGTCTTCCCAAGCCGCACCGGTTCTCAGAATTCCTTCCTCCATTTTCGCCAGATCAACCTGAGGGTAATCTGTCAGTTCAAGAAGAGTACGAACCCAATCGGCCTTTTTCCCGGAAGAGAAACCAGGCTGATCCGGCCGGTTAAATACAGGGAAAAGTGTTCCTCCGGCTGATTTCAGGGAGAAAAAGGATGGGATTCCATACCGGTGCAAGACACCCAGTGCAGAAGGAAAATCATCCCAGGACTGAATAAGATCCACCTGATTCAGCAACGGCCTCACGGGCTCCATGCCGGCACTTTCGATGGCTTCTGTATTCAGTGCAGAAGTATAAAAGGAAGAAAAAAACCTGGAAAATTCAGTTTTTCCGATACGGGAACCAGTGGCCTGTGCCTTCAGCCAGGAATCAAGCTGATCAGGATCAGGAACTGCAGAATACCAGGGGGAATAATCCAGAACTGAAGTGGTTCCGTAAACAGCAGCACCGGCGGAAGCAGCCGGCAGGTTATCAGATGGATTTCCGGAAGGGTTTCCGGTGTGGGCCTGCAGGGAGATCACAGGACACACAATAAACAGGGACAGGACAGCAGTTTTCATTTTTTTCTCCGGCATCTCGTTTGGGTCTTTTGGGGTATTGGCCGATACCCGGTTGCTGTGCACGGACCGGTTATTCGGCGGGAGGGTCTGCAGGATTCAGTCTGGTACACCTGATTTATTATTTTTAATCATTGTAAGATTGCAAGCTTTACCGTAATCATCTGTTTTTTCTGATTTTACTTCATGACACTGCGAAGATTAGAATTTACGGTAAAGAAACTATTGCGGGAAATTTTGATTCAATCAGTACTTTCTGCCTGGTGGGTCGTATGTGATTTTGGTTCAGGTTTTGCCTTTATCCCGGCAGTTTGCGAATTTTGGAAAAATTCAGAAAAACACTCCATGTCCCTTCTGTACACCTCCCTGATCCGCCCGGTATTGTTTCAGTATGATCCCGAACTGGTTCATGATGTCCTCGTGAACTGGGCTTCAAAACTTCAGAGTCATCCCGGTTTTACCCGTCAGTTCCGTACACTTCTGATCGATGAAACCCGTCAAAAACCAGTCAGACTCTGGAATTTAACCTTTCCGAACAGGGTTGGGCTTGCTGCCGGTTTTGATAAAAATGTTCAGGCCCCCTGGTTTTGGTGGATGCTCGGGTTCGGACATATTGAATTTGGCGGGGTAACCCAATTCCCCCAGCCGGGGAATCCGCTTCCGAGAATTTTTCGTCTGCCTGCTGACAAGGCAATTATCAACCGGATGGGATTTAATAATGACGGGATGGAAGAAATTGCCAAACGGCTCGAAAAAGCCGGGCCGTTCCCCGTACCGGTCGGGATTAATATCGGGAAGAATAAATGGGTTGAAAATGACGATGCGCCGGCAGCTTATTCGGCAGTATTGAATCAGTTATATAACTTTGCCGGTTTTTTCGTGGTCAATGTGTCATCACCCAATACACCGAACCTGAGAAAACTTCAGGATAAAGAGGCACTGAAAGCGATTTTTGGAACCCTTCAGAATGACCGGGAGCAATTTCAAATCCGGAAGCCTGTTCTTCTGAAACTGGCCCCCGATCTGTCTGAACGTCAGCGGGAAGAAGTTGCCGGACTCGTCCGGGATCTCGCCATTGACGGACTGGTCATCTCAAACACGACACTTGACCGGGCGGGGCTTACCAGTCCGGGTTCTCTGAGTTCTCAGACCGGCGGACTTTCCGGCCGTCCCTTGCGGAGTAAATCCACAGAAATGATCCGTCAGTTTCATACCTGGCTGCCGGAGGTTCCGATTATCGGATCCGGCGGGATTTTTTCGGTTCAGGATGCAGAGGAAAAACTCGCCGCAGGTGCCAGTCTGGTTCAGATTTACACCGGTTTTATTTATCAGGGGCCCGGGCTGGTCAGGGAACTGGCCGGGATGCAGGTCTGATCATTCGAAAAACAGACCCCATAGCAGGTAATCGGCTACCAGGATTGAAGCTGAAGAAACAACAAAGGCTTTAATTGTCGATTTCCCGACGCCTTCTGCACCCCCATCTGTCTGAAACCCGATATGGCACCCAACCAAAGCGGTCATCCCGCCAAATACAATCGATTTTGAAATTCCGTAGATGAGGTCTTTAAACACAAAAAACTTTTGGACGGAGTAGAAGAAGGTTTGTGAACTGACGCCAAGAAAGGCGTTTGAAACCAGGTATGAACCCAGCAAGGCAACGGTATTGGCAAAAATAACCAGAACCGGAAGCATAATCAGAGCTGCAAGCACCCGGGGCATGGCCAGAAACCGGTTAGAGGGAATGGACATGACTTCAAGCGCATCAATTTGTTCGGTTACTTTCATGGTCCCGATTTCGGCTGCGATCGAAGCGCCAACACGCCCGGCAATAACGATTCCGGTTAACACAGGGCCAAGTTCGAGAAAAATAGCCCGGCTCACGGCTGATCCGACAAAGGAATTGGACATCATCCCTTTGAACTGATAGGCCACCTGCCAGGCCGCAACTGCCCCGGTGGAAAGTCCGACCACAATGACCAGCGGAAGCGAGCCAACTCCAATGTGGTGCATCTGCTGAATTAAAAGCCGGCGGTCCCGCCAGACTCTGGGCAGAAAACGGGTAATTTCCCAGATAATCTGTGAAATACCGCCCAGATCCGAAAAAAATGATTTTGACTTCTGGCCGAGAGATTTAAAAAATTTCGTTGTCAGCATCCTTTAAATTAAGCATTTTCAGACATTTTTCATTCACAGGCCACAGGAAAGTTGAGTTTAGAAGGTGTTTTACAGAAATTCCGGCAAAAAGGAGTAGGTGTGACCCAGGTTCCGATGACCATTCTGGATAAAATTGTTTCTGTGAAAATTGAGGAAGTTGCCCGGTCAAAAGCGCATCCGCTTGCTCCAGTTCATTTAAAAACCCCGACCCGGTCCTTCCGTGAAGCCATTCACCGGGATTCAATCCAGATCATTGCCGAAATCAAAAAAGCGTCGCCAAGCAAAGGGATTCTGATCGAAAACTTTAACCCGGCCGAACTGGCGAAAAGCTATCAATCCGGCGGTGCTGCTGCCTTTTCTGTTTTAACGGATGAGCATTTTTTTCAGGGCAGCCTTCAGGATCTGGAAACCGTAACCAAACTGGAACTCTGCCCGGCCATCCGGAAAGATTTTATTATTGATCCCATTCAGATTGAGCAGGCGTATGCTGCCGGTGCCAGTGCCATTCTGCTGATCGTGGCAATTCTCTCGGATAAAAAGCTGAAAGAACTGTACCAAGTGGCCAAAAATCTTCGGCTTGACTGCCTGGTCGAAGTTCACACCCTTCCTGAACTCAGAAGATCCTTTATCCTTGAAAACCCCGTCATCGGAATCAACAACCGGAATCTGCATAATTTTCATGTGGATCTGGCTACTGCACTCAGCCTGGTGAAACACCTTCCGAAAGACCTGACCAAGGTTACCGAGTCGGGTATTTTTACACGGGAGGATATGGTTAAAATGGAGGATGCCGGGTTTCATGCCGCGTTGGTTGGTGAAAGTCTGGTTAAATCGGGGAATCCGGAAGCTAAACTGAAGGAACTGCTTGGTCAAAGTTAAAATCTGCGGACTAACCCGGCTGGAGGATGCCCGGCTTGCAGAAACGTTGGGAGCTGCTGCACTTGGGTTCATTTTTGCTGCTGAATCACGCCGGTTTATCCCGGATGGGAACAGACAGTGGATACGGGATTTCAGGGCCGAAGTGCCGAAAACCGGAGTTTTCACGACTCAAAGTGCCGAGGAAATTCTCCAGATTGTCTCCTTCTGCAAACTGGACCGGGTTCAGCTTCACTCCCGGCTTTCCTTCCCAGATCCCGGGCTTTTCCCGGTTCCGGTCTGGCAGGTGCTGTCACCCGACGATATTCTCTCAGGCAACATTCCCCTGCATCCCGCCATTGACGGCTATCTCGCCGATACATCGGTCAACGGTAAAACCGGCGGTACCGGAATTCCCTTCGACTGGACCCGGATCCCGGACTTTTCACTTCCCAAACCGCTGATTGTTGCAGGTGGACTTACCCCCGAAAACCTGCCTGATCTTCTGAAAATTGTTCACCCGGCCTGGATCGACGTGTCTTCGGGTATCGAAGAAAGCCCGGGAATCAAGAATCCGGAGAAAATGAAAAAGCTGTTCGAAGTGGTTAACTCAAACCGGTAACCGGCGGGAACCTGCTGACCGGCAAAAAAATCCAGGATACTCTCAGGCACAGCAAACCGGTTTCAATTTCACCCAGAAACAGAAAAGTCAGCCGTAAGCAGACCTTTCTGAAAATTTACCGGCCGGGTTAAGGTCAACTATTCATCGACTTAAGTTCGTTGACCAGTTTGGTCACCGCATCTTTTGCATCCCCGAAATACATCAGGGTATTATCCATGTAAAAGAGCTCATTTTCAATTCCCGCATAACCGGCATTCATTGATCGCTTGACCACAATCACCGTTTTCGAGTAATCCACATTCAGGATCGGCATCCCATAAATTGTGGACTGCGGATTGTTTCTGGCCGCCGGATTGACCACGTCATTGGCACCGATTACCAGTGAAATATCGGCATTTTTGAAGTCGTCATTGATTTCTTCAAGGGCAAACAGTTTGTCATACGGAACGTTTGACTCTGCCAGCAGGATATTCATGTGGCCAGGCATCCGTCCGGCAACCGGGTGAATGGCAAAACGCACCTCAGTTCCATTTTTTTCGAGCACATTCATCAGGTCTTTCACAGCATGCTGCGCCTGGGAAACGGCCATCCCGTAACCAGGAACAATCACCACTTTTGAAGCTCCGGAGAACAGCATCGCAGCTTCTTCCGTATCCACCGATTTAACCACGAGATCCTTTTTATCAGTATCGCCAGAACCGGATTCAGCAGTATTGGCCCATCCGCCAAGAAGAACGTTCATGATGGACCTGTTCATGGCCTTGCACATGATATTGGTCAGAATAATCCCGGAAGCACCAACAAGAGCACCCGCGATGATCAGCATATTGTTGTCGATGACAAATCCGGTTGCAGCCCCGGCCAGACCTGAGTAGGAATTCAGCAGGGAGATGGCTACCGGCATATCAGCGCCACCAATGGGCATGACCAGAAGCACACCAAGCACCAGTGACAGGAAAACTACCAGCTCAAAATAGATCAGGTTGCCCGGATCAGCCATTCCAAAACCCACCAGACCAAGAATAGACAGAATCAGCAGAACAACAATCGGGTTCTGCCCGGGAAGTTTGACCACTTTTCCGGTAACCAGTCCCTGAAGTTTACCAAAGGCGATCAGAGAACCGGTGAACGTTACCGCCCCGATGAGAAGACTCAATCCGACCGAAACCAGGAACTTTCCGCCGTCATCCGGGAATCCATGAAGACTGGTGTTGTAATATTCGGCCATCCCGACAAGTGCCGAAGCACCGCCGCCAAATCCGTTCAGAAGACCGACCATTTGGGGCATGGCTGTCATTTCTACCTTATAGGCCAGAACCGCCCCAATCGCAGAGCCGATAACGAGCCCGAGAATAATCAGTTCATAAGACAGAATATGACGGTCGAGCAGAGTCACCAGAATGGCAAGCAGCATCCCGATTCCTGAGACCAGATTTCCATTTTTGGCCGTGGCCGGTGAACTCATCCGTTTAATTCCGAAAATGAACAGGAATGAAGCGATGAGGTAGGTACAATTAATCAGCAGTTCTTTAAAATTTTCCATGACTCACTCACTTCTTTTTAAACATTCTGAGCATCCGGTCCGTAACCAGATACCCACCGACCACATTGATCATTGCGAAAACAACCGCAACAAACCCCATGATGCTGCTGGCGGTGATTTCACCCAGACCGGCGGCAATCAAAGATCCGATAATGGTGATCCCTGAAATTGCATTTGATCCTGACATCAGCGGAGTGTGCAGGGTTGGCGGTACCTTATTGATCAGCTCAACGCCGACAAATGTAGCCAGTACAAAGACATAAATGAGCATGAGCAGTGATGAACCTTCCATCGTCTCCCCTCCTTATTTCGAAAGAAGCGGTGCAACCCGCTGGTTGATAATTTGTCCCTGATGGGCAATCAGGGCCCCTTTTACAATTTCATCGTTCAGATCCAGGGTGACCGTCCCGTTCTTGCTGATGTGCTGCAGCAAGGCGAGCAGATTTTTGGAATACAGATCGCTGGATTGGGTGGACAGCAAGGCCGGAAGGTTCGGATGCCCGATGATTTTGACTCCATGACGGACGACCGTTTTTCCCTTTTCTGATCCTTCAACGTTTCCACCAAATTCAACCGCCATATCCAGCACAACCGATCCCGGTTTCATCGCCGAAAGCATGGAATCGGTGACCAGAACCGGTGCTTTTTTTCCCGGTATCAGGGCAGTGGTGATCACAATATCGGCATTTGCCACGTGTCTGGAGATAACCTCCTTCTGCCGTTGAAGGAATTCAGGCGAAGCCTCTTTGGCATAACCCCGTTCATCCTGAAGGTCGGCCATTCCTTCCACTTCAATGAATTTTCCGCCCAGAGACTGCACTTCTTCCTTTACTGCAATCCGGACGTCAGAAACTTCGACTACTGCACCCAGCCGTTTGGCGGTTCCCAGTGCCTGCAGCCCGGCAACACCTGCTCCCATAATCACAACCCGGGCAGGAGTAATGGTACCGGCAGCGGTCATCAGCAGAGGGAAAATCCGGCCATATTCGTTCGCCGCCATCAGCACAGATTTGTACCCGGCAAGATTTGCCTGCGAAGACAGGGCATCCATCCGCTGGGCCTTGGTTGTTCTTGGGACCATGTCCATCGACAGGAAATCAACACCGGCTTCTGCACAGGCTGCGGCAGATTCCGGGTAGGCCATCACATACGCCAGGGCAATCATCAGGCTTCCCTTTTTCATCATCCGGGCTTCATGCTTCCCGGTTCCAGGGTGGACCGACGGCCGTCCAACTTTCAGCAGAACATCTGCCGAAGAATAAACAGTTGCCGTATCAGCCAGTGTGGCCCCGGCCTTTTCAAACTCTTCATTTAAAAAATGGGCTGCCAAACCGGCATCCCGTTCAACTGTTACCTGGAATCCTGCTTTGATCAGTTTGGACACTGTATCAGGAACCAGAGCAACCCTGAATTCACCGTCCAGGATTTCTTTCGGTACTCCAATAACCACGGTCAGATCTCCCGTTTAATTAATTTTTTCGGTTCGTCGGTCAAAAATCATCGTCTAATTTAATCATTTAATCTGCTAAAATACAATTCAGACCAAAGAGTCTGCTTTTAAAAAAGTAAAGCAGAACCACAGATTCTGAAAGAATTTCTGATGAAAGAATGACTTCTAAGGTGTCATCACTTAATTTTAAAGGAAACCTGTCTGATTTGTCTTATCCGGTAAGGTTTAATTCTGTTTTTTACTCCCGGATCCATACTTGACGATGTATTTGACCTGAAAAAAGAAGCTGTTTAAATGATTTCTTACCAGAACTTCCCCGACAAAACCGGCCATTTTGGTCCTTACGGCGGTAAATTTATTCCTGAAACCTTGATTCCTGTTGCCGAAGAAATTGAACAGGAATACCTGAAGGCAAAAGAGGATCCTGCTTTTTGGGACGAATTCAATGACCTTTTGAAAAACTATGTCGGTCGGGCAACACCCCTGTATGAAGCCAAGCGTCTGTCAGCAAAACTGGGCGGAAACCGCCGGATCTGGCTGAAACGGGAGGATCTGAATCATACCGGGGCCCATAAAATCAACAACACTGTCGGGCAGGTGCTTCTTGCAAACCGGATGGGTAAAAAACGGATCATCGCCGAAACCGGAGCCGGCCAGCACGGAGTTGCCACTGCAACGGTCTGCGCCCTGTTCGGACTTCAATGCATTGTGTACATGGGCGAAGAAGACATTCACCGCCAGGCCCCGAATGTTTACCGGATGAAACTCCTTGGCGCCGAAGTCAGGACGGTGACTTCCGGAAGCCGGACTCTGAAAGATGCCACCAATGAAGCCATCCGGGACTGGGTCTCGAATCCGGATGATACTTATTATATCATCGGGTCAGTTGTTGGGATGCATCCCTTCCCGATGATAGTCCGTGACTTCCAGTCGGTAATAGGCAAGGAAACCATTCAGCAGTCTTATGACCAGATTGGCGGCCTTCCGGATGTGGTTCTGGCCTGTGTCGGTGGCGGTTCGAATGCGATGGGAATTTTTTATCCCCTGATTCCATATTCTGATCAGGTACGTCTGATCGGGGTTGAAGCTGCCGGACATGGAATCGATACCCAGGCCCATGCGGCAACTCTGACCCTTGGTAAACCGGGTGTTATTCACGGAGCCATGACTTACCTGTTGCAGGATGCAGCCGGTCAGGTTCAAATCGCCCATTCTATTTCTGCCGGACTCGATTACCCGGGTGTTGGGCCCGAACATGCCTGGCTGAAGGATCAGAAATTGGTCCGGTATGTTCATGCCACCGACCGGGAAGCCCTGAATGCAGTCACCGTACTTTCCCGGACAGAGGGCATTATTCCGGCACTGGAAAGTGCTCATGCTCTGGCCTGGCTGCTCGAACACCCCGATCAGGTTGCAGAAAACACCGCAATTGTCATTAACCTCTCCGGCCGGGGGGATAAAGATCTCGGGACTTATATGAAAGAGCTGAATCTGTAACCTCAATTGAAACGAAGAAACTACGTTTATTGAAATGAATTTTCACTTCAGTATCTAAGAATTGTCATTCCCGCTTGCGGGACGGGAATGACATTACCGAAGAATTTTGCTTTCAAGACAGCCCCAACCAAATAGTAATCAATGAATTTATTTTTTGATGTAACCGGTTTCATTCGCCCCCCAGGTTTTCCTGATTCCCGGTTTGATCTTGAATTGAGTTTGATCCAGTCCGGTAAAAAAGCTATTGCCGGTGTGGATGAAGCCGGCAGAGGGCCGCTTGCCGGACCGGTCGTATCGGCTGCCGTTATTCTTGATCCCGGGAACCTGAACTGGGATTTAAATGATTCAAAAAAGATCCCTGAGCAAAAAAGAGTTCTCCTTGCAGATTGGATTCGGTCGAATGCTGTTGAGTATTCTTTGGGTGAAGCCTCAGTAGAGGAAATTGACCGGATGAATATCCTGCAGGCAACTGTTCTTTCGATGAAAAGGGCACTTTCAGGGCTAAAAACCCACCCGGGATTCACTTTGGTTGATGGAAATTACGGCATCCCTGGCAGAGCAAATACAAAAGCGGTTGTAAGGGGTGATGCCCGGTCTCTTTCGATTGCGGCTGCTTCAATTCTTGCTAAAGTAACCCGGGATGAAATTATGAACCGGCTGGATCAGGAATTCCCACTTTACGGGTTCAGCCGGCATAAAGGATACGGAACAGAAGACCACAGAAAGGCACTTTTCACCTATGGACAAAGTCCCCACCACCGGAAGTCCTTCCGGATTAAAACCAACCCGTGAAATCGGAGACTGGGCCGAGCAAACTGCAGCAGATTATCTGGCAGAAAAAGGATTCAGGGTCATTGCCCGGAATTTCACCTTCGGCAAATCTGAAATAGACCTGATTGGTGTGAAGGAAAATCTTCTGGTCTTTTTTGAGGTTAAAATGAGATCCCGGCTCGATTATGGACATCCGTCTGATGCTGTAACAGTTAAAAAGGTACGGATGATACTGAACGGGGTGAACGGATTTCTGCTAAAAAATCCCAGATACCAATCCTTAGATCAGCGGCTCGACGTTATCAGTATCTCAAGAATCCGGGAGGAAGTGTCGATCGATCACTTTGAAAATGTGACCCAGATGATGAGTTTATAACCTCCGGGAAGTATTCCCTCCCGGAGGTTTATGATTTTAAAAGTAGAAATTGAGCCCGATCATGCTTTGAGATGCCCAGTTTGTGTAGGACATTTTCGAAATTGTCTGATATTCATATCTTAAATACCGGTAGGATTGACTATTGGAATCCCAGAGGTTCGACCTGCTCCACTGAGTTGATTTAAATTCAGCCTCCGCCCAGGTTTTAATAAACTGAATATTGGCTACCAGAGAGAGGCCTTTGGTAAAATAATATTCTGCACTTATTTCCATTCCAAAATGCCAGGGAGAATTGAGGTCGGATAAAGCCTCATCATTGTTATTGGAATAGCCACTATTCGGGTTTTGATACGGATTGAAAGTTGATTCCTTTTCCTTAAAGGTGGTCATTTTTTTCCCGAAGAATAGTGCAAAACGCGGCTTTGCAAGGTGGGTTCCAATTTCGACTGGGTATTGAATTCTGGCTCCAAGTCCAACATTCCAGGTTTCCTCATCTTTTAAGTCTTTATTCCAGATGTAGGCAGAGTTCACAAGTGAATCCGGGTTGTTTTCAAAAAAGGAGCTGCTTTTCTGGGAATAATAACTTTCATCAGATGAGCCGGCATAATCGAAATACACGAATCCGGTTACCGGAAAATCAGATCCAAAAATGAACTCAGTTGAGAATTTGGCTGTACTTAAATCAATGACCTGAAGCGGAATTCTTGTCCCGAATGAATCATAGGTATATAAGTACAAGGGACCAGAAGAAATGGTTTTATACCTGAACCCAAAACCCCAATATGGGTTTTTGAACATGGAAAACCAATCTTCCTTGGCTTCAGGATCAGTTTCTGAGTTGAGAATGACAGTATCTCCGTTACCAACCGGGTGTTGAACTACCGGGAATTCCTGAATACCCTCTTCTTGTACTGGTTCATCCTTAACTTCTCCGTATTTTCTGTTCAATTCAGCTAATTTTTCCCGGTCCAGTTCAAAGTCCTCAGTGTTATTTTTTGAAATGACATATAACCGCCCATCTGTGGATTTAAAAACTGCACGCGGCCCGGAAAGTTGTTCAACAACCTGCCCTTTTGCCATCTCTCCGTTTTTCAACCGGATTTCAAAGAGCAAAGAATCACCCGGAATCCGGCCAGATTGAGAATAAAGGGGTGAGGTGAAACTTGCTACAAACAGACAAATAAGTCTGGTTTTAAATTGAATGTTCATACATCCTGCCTTGTTTGGGTGAGTATAAAGGGCCTATGCCCCGGAACTCCAACAAGATAAGAAGTATTTTAAAATTAAATAAACATATCCCAATTTTTTTACCCGGGAATCAGGGAACCGGGAGTTCACCCGGTGGCAGGATTTCTTTTTTCCGGTAAATCGGGATGGCCGAACACCCTTCACCAAACACGAGATACTCTACTACTGGAACCAGATAAGCCGCAATCAGCATATAAGACCAGGTTGGGACCGGAATTTCACCGCATCCTTTTACCAGCACCGTTTGGTTCCTGTATTGCTCCCAGTTGTGAGC
This sequence comes from Bacteroidota bacterium, assembly GCA_023151185.1. GTDB lineage: Bacteria > Bacteroidota > JABWAT01 > JABWAT01 > JABWAT01 > JAFLBE01. The sequence goes on along the minus strand of JAKLJL010000009.1, from coordinate 88,439 downwards.
CCGCAGAGCAGCCCGGAACTGCTTTTCCCGTAAAATTCCACCTTCAATAAAATCCTGCATATCAACCGTAATAAAAGGGGATTCTTTGGGGGCAATGGGTTGTTGAATGTTTAAATTTTGCATAGTCTGAACGTGAATTCGTCTAATTTTTCAATTTGTATCTGATCACCCGGCTTTACACCGGCTGCTTTTAAAAATTGATAGGTTCCGGGTCTGCTCTGTGACCGTTCTGAAATAAGAAATTTGCCGTTTTCAATAGCAGCAGAAAAACTCCATCCCAGATCCGTCATAAAAGTAACTGGATGAAGCGGTAAACCTGGTTTTATTGAATTTCCGGCTTTATCAGAAATACTTTGGGGCGAAAACCACTCCAGAATATCAAAAACCGGAATTCCCTTCTCAAGAAACCAGAGATGCTGTTCGTCTCTGACCAGAATGGAATGCTTTATAGACATCAGACGCTGAAAGACTCACCACACCCGCAGGTTCGGGCTGCATTGGGGTTGTTAAAAACGAACCCTTTTCCGTTTAATCCATCAGTAAAATCCAGAACCGTACCGGCCAGATACAGGAGTGACTTCCCGTCAACAACCAGACTGACTCCATTTTCTGTAATTTTCTCATCCCCTTCCTTCATTTCATTATCGAAGGCAAGACTGTAAGACAGGCCGGAACATCCGCCACCCACAACCGAAACGCGCAGATGATAATCAGCAGGAACATTTTTTTCTGTCATGATTGCATGAACATGTTTTGCTGCTTTTTCAGTTACATTGATCATAAGGAGAATCCTTTGTACACTTTTTGTTTCACCGGGATAATTCAAAATCAGGAAAAAAAATTCCGGAACGGGAAAAAAATCAATGGGGTGATTTCAATTTTCGGATGGCGGAAAGAAGAAGCTCACAGGCATCCCGGATTTCAGAATCGGTGATTGGGTGCCCCAAACTGATCCGGATGGTGTTCCGGGCAAGGTCATCGGCTACTTTCATTGCCTTCAGAACTGGTGATGGTTCCCTGTTTCCCGAGGCACAGGCCGAACCTGTTGAAACAGCAAGACCTTTCAGCTCTTTCAGCAACCGTCCTGCACGGTGGCCGCCAAGCGAAAACAAAAGAGTTCCCGGAATCCGGTCAGCCTCTCTGCCGTGGATACAGATTTCCGGAAAATGAGTCAGTAGTGTTTCCTCGATCCGCTTTCTGAATTCCCTCAGGCGGATTTCATTTTCAGTCAGGCGTTTTTGGGACAGTTCAGCGGCTTTTCCGAAACCGACGACAGCAGGAACATTCAGCGTGCCCCCCCTGAACCCTGATTCCTGTCCGCCACCGGATATCAACGGCTTCAATCCTGACTTTTTGAACTTGGGATTGATCCATAAACATCCGGCTCCTTTTGGCCCGTAGAGTTTGTGCGAGGAAAGAATCAGAAAATCAGCTCCAAGCTTTTTTACATCAACCTGAATTTTCCCTGCTGCCTGGACCGCATCACAAAGAACCAGCCCACCCCGGCCTTTCACCAGTTCAGCAAATTCCATAACCGGCTGAATGACTCCGGTTTCATTGTTGACCCGCATCAGACAGGCAAGGTGCACCGGTTCCAATAGGTGATTTTGGGCCTCGGTCAGGTTCACTACTCCCTGCAGAGTTACGCCACATGTCCCGATCCGGAATCCTGAAGCAGCAAGCCGGTTCACCGGTTCCCGAACTGCAGCATGTTCAATGGCAGAGAGCAAAACCCGGTTCCGCCCCTTAACGGCACAAAGACCTGAGATCACCCAGTTTGCTGCCTCAGTAGCCCCGGAAGTGAAAAAAATGTCCTCCGGTTTTGCATTGATGAGAGATGCCACCTGTTCACGGGCCAGCGAAACTGCCGCATCAGCCTCAAGGCCGAACCGATGAGTGATACTGGACGGATTTCCGAACTTTTGAGAAAAATAGGGCAGCATCGCCTGAAGGACTTCGGGGTCTGCTGGTGTGGTTGAATTATAATCGAGAAAAATCGGGGACGGAGACAAAAGGTACGGTCAGTTCTGGGTTACAACAGGGTTTACAGGCTCTGACCTGGGGTTTTTTTGATTGTAAATATCCAGATCTTTGCCAAAATCAGAATTCAGAAAATCTTCGATTGCTGAAAGAAGGCTGTTTTTCAAAATCTGCGGAAGCGGTTTGCCATGTTTATCATATCCATCCAAAGCAATCTGGATCGTAATAGAGGCGTGCTTGATGGCAATATCCCGTGTGAGGCCTTCATCGAGCAACTGCTGAGTTAACCGCCTTTGCAGCGTGTTCTGCCGGGCGTTAATCTCATTTTTTTCGGATACAACCTGTTTCTGTCTCATCGCTTAAACCCCTGTAAAAATCAATCCGGCCAGTTATCCTGACCAGGGACCCTTCATTTAGGGGCAAATATAAGCGAATGAATTTAGATTAAATCCAACAAAGATCACAAATTCAGGGTATTTTCAGGGAGTTGAACAGGAAGAAGGGGGAAATCCGGGAGAAAAAGCCTCCCGGTAACCTGGTTAAACGGTCGGCAGAACCGGATTTGGCTGCCAGGGGGCCGGCGACAGGTAAACCACCTTACCGTTGGGTTTTGATCCGGATTTATGCAGTTTTGCCTGCCGGAAATTGTTTAAAACTACCTGATGCAGGGGTTTATTGTGAGAGTCAAAGGTTTCGGTTGCAATGTGGATTGATACTTCAGCATGACGGATAGCCGTTGACCGTTCAATGCCTTCATCTATCAATTGCTGGGTGAGCTGACGTTGGAATTTGTTCTTCCGCATTTCATGCCATTTGCTTTTTTTGTCTGGGCCTTCCATATGCATCCCGCAAGAAATTGAGTTTTAAGTTCGACAATCAGGTAGAAGCGTTTCTACTGCCCGAAAGTAATCAGGAAAGCAAAAAAAACAAAAAGACTGAAAGTGACAGTGGAAGCGCTTTAATCATATAAATCAACAACTTAACAACTGTGTTTACAATCATTAATTTTACATTAAGTGATTTGTATCAACCAGAACTGCGAGAGATTTGGCCAGATCAGAAGCGGCAGGGGTCATTCTTGAACCGGGGAGAAGACGGATTTTCTTTTTCCGGAGGAAACAGTGCCGGATGTCGGTCTCGGTTATCAGCCGGTTAAAGGTAACCAGATTGTCCTGATTCCCGGCAGAGATCAGATTAAAGCCGGTTACCCTGCACCCGCCGATGAGAGGTTTCCAGGATCCCGGGAACAAAATGACCGGCAGTAGAACCGGTGCGGTCACCACAGGGAGTCTTTCCCAGTGGTGGGTACTTCCCTTTTCTTCAAGAGAAACCTGGGCTGTTTTTCCCTCATTTCCTGACCCTTCGGGCACCCAGACCGCCGGTGAAAGAGTAATGATCTGCACCTGACGTGAAAAACCGGCAGAAGGACCATACAGGGTTACCTGCTGATCGGGTGAAGCAGTAAGCAGGTTTGCCGGCCAGGGTGAAAAACCTGGTTTTCCGGTTAGAATCCGGCCATGTAACCCCGGCCATTTCAACAACGGAAGAATCTGTCCGTCCGACTCCTTTTCATACCGGGCAACTTCCTCCGAAAATAAGAATCCGGCCTCTTCGTTCCAGTGAAGGTCTGTCGTTTCGAAAAGCTGCCGGATAGTCAGTGCAGGTAGCAGCAGGACTGAATCCATAAAGAAGAGAGGCGGTGTCATCCTTTGGAAAACCGGTTTTCAATTTCCCGGATCTTGTTAACCCGGGCTTCGTGACGGCCAGGTTCGGGAATAGAGGCAAGGAAGGCGGAAACAACAGTTTTCGCCGTTTCTGCCCCGATAGCCTTTGACCCCAGAGTCAGAACATTGGCATGATTGTGCTGCCGGGCATTTCTGGCGGTAAATTCATTGTGACAGCAGGCGGCCAGAATTCCAGGTATTTTATTCAGGGCCATAGACGAACCGATTCCTGCCCCATCAATCATGATTCCTAAAACTCCAGGATTGCTTTTAACCTTGAGACCGACTGCATAGGCAAAGTCGGGATAATCAACTGCGGCATCAGTTGCCGGTCCCAGATCCTCGACCTGAAATCCCTTCCCCGACAGAAAAGGAATCAGCTCTGTTTTGAGTGAAAATCCACCATGGTCGCTTGCAATAACAATTCCGGCTACCGGTGTTTGGGCCGGAACTGTGCCTGGCGTTTCAGCAGGACGAACAAATTGAACTTTTCTGGCTTTTGCAGTATCCCTGGCCAGGGCGGTAATGAGTGCACCATCCGGAACCGCCAAAGAACCCGACCGGGCTGCAGCGAGAACATCTTTTTCAGTGATCAGGAGTTTTTTCATAACTGATAATTTCCAATCTGGATCTGATGCAGCAATACGGAGGGGCCGCCGATTGAAACCGGTAGCCGTTGACCCTGTTTATCACAAAAACCGGTTGAATTTTCAAGATAAAAATCATTTCCGACAGCAACAACTTTTTTCAGGATTTCGGGTGCCATTCCGGTCACGAGCACCTCACTGACCGCATGATTCCGGTGGCCATTGACAATTTTATACCCGAGACCAATTTCAAACCGAAAGGCACCTGTGCTGCCGTCGACCCAGCCATTACCGGTATCAATCACTTCAATTCCGGCTCTCATGCCGGCAAGAAGTGACGGTCTTGATTCAGTTCCCGGCAGAATTACCGTATTGGTCATCCGGGTCAGGACCGGGGTTTCCCAGGAGTACCGCCGGCCGTTTCCGGTCGGACTTACTCCTGTTTCTCTGGCAGTTTTCCTGTCTGCAAGGCAGCCGGAAACCCGTCCCCGGTCAATCAGAACTGATTTCTGAAGCAGAGTTCCCTCATCATCCCGATCAATTCCACCGCGTCCCGGGAGCGTTCCGTCATCCAGAACAGACAGGCAGGCGGGTCCGGCCAGATCGCCGGATTTGCCAACCAATGAGACCCGCCCGGCTGATAATGAGTCTGCTTCAAATAAATGGCCTGCTGTTTCGTGAAAGAACAGATTACCCCACCCCGGCGGAAGGAGCAGGTCATAAGATCCTGGAATCAGCCAGGCGGAAGCTGCCGAAATCAGTGCTTTTCTTAGTGCCAGATCTGCAGCCGAAAATGGATCTTTGGCCGGAATTCCTGTCGAAAAATCACGTTCCCCGACCCGTGAACTGCCGGAACCCTGCCCCTTTTTCGATTCGCAGACAACCGTAATCCGCCAGTCAGAAAACCGTTCCGATTTATGGTAAATGACGCCTGCCCGGTTGATCCCGGCAGATTCCGAATCAGAGAGTTCACATTCAATTGCAACGGTTCGGACCCTACTGTCTCTGCTTCTCAGCCAATCCCGGATCCTGAGGGCAATTTCGTGCAGTTCAGCAGAATCCTGACTAAGGGCCGGTCCCCAGCACAGATTTTTCCGAATGACGTCCGGCCTGTTTCCGGGAATTTCCCGTAACACAGAACTGAAGTCTGCCCGGGTCAGATCAGAAGAAATCCGGTTTTCATTTTCTGCAGCCCTGCAGGCAAATCCGGAAGAAAACTGAGATTCTACCTGGCTTGCACGTTCATTTTCAAACCGCAGTATTTTCTCCGTCCGGGCCTGAATAAACAGAAAGTGTGAAGGGGCTTTTACAGCAAGTTTTGGCAACTCACCGGTAAGCCATCCAGGAAAGTGGGAATCCGGAATCCAAAATCCGGATTGGGGGAGTGAACTGACCCGGTTGTCAGGGATTTTCATCCCCGATCAGCGAATCAAATACAGAGGCATCATGAGAATCTGAGTGGTCTGATCCCAGAATGGCATGGGCCATTTTGTCCCGTTTGGTTTCGAGGTACTTCTGATTGTCTGAATTGGGCAGTATTTCAAGCGGGACCCGTTCGACAATTTCAAGGCCGTATCCGTTAAGCCCGATAATTTTTCTCGGGTTATTGGTCAGCAGTTTCATGGATTTGACACCGAGATCACGCAGAATCTGGGCGCCGATTCCATAATCACGGAGATCCGGTTTAAACCCAAGCGCCAGATTGGCTTCAACTGTATCTTTTCCCTGGTCCTGAAGCACGTAGGCTTTCAGTTTATTGATCAGACCAATTCCTCTGCCTTCCTGACGCATATACAGGACAACCCCCCGCCCTGCATCCGACACCTGCCGGAGGGCTGCTTCAAGCTGTTCACCGCAATCGCACCGGCGTGAACCAAAAACATCGCCGGTGAGGCACTCTGAATGCACCCTGACCAGAACCGGTTCCCCATCCGCAACATTTCCTTTCACCAGGGCAATATGGGTTTTCCCGTCCACCTGACAGTCATAGGCTGCAATCGTAAAATCACCGAACCGGGTTGGAAGGGGTACTTCGGCAGCCCGGTTAACCAGTTTGGTTTTCTGCAACCTGAAGGCAATGAGGTCTTTGATTGTAATGATCTTAAGTCCGAACCGGGAGGCGACTCCCATCAGATCGGGAAGACGGGCCATGGTCCCGTCATCATTCATAATTTCGCAGATTATTCCGGCGGGGTAGCAGCCGGCAATCCGGGCCAGATCCACACTCGCTTCGGTATGACCGGCACGACGGATAACTCCACCCTGAGCAGCTATCAGCGGGAAAATATGTCCGGGCCGTGTGAAGTCATCGGCTGTTTTTTCCTCATTGACGATCGCCTGTATGGTCTTTGACCGGTCAGAAGCCGAGATTCCGGTTGTAACGCCGTCATGGCGGTAATCAATCGAGATGGTAAACGGCGTTCCGTATCTGGACTCATTTTTCGGAACCATCAATTCCAGATTCAACTGGTTGGCCCGTTCCCGGGTAATGGGGGCACAGACCAATCCCCGGCCGTGAGTAGCCATAAAATTGATCATTTCGGGGGTTGCAAACTGAGCAGCAGCCACAAAATCGCCCTCGTTTTCCCGGTCTTCATCATCCACAACGATAATGATTTTTCCGGACCGGATATCTTCGAGGGCAGATTCTATGGTATCAAACTGGAAGGGCATTATTTACTTTCGGCAGTTCCTTTTACGACAGAAGAAACGGCGGCTTTCTCAAATTTAACCCGAACGTTTTCGGCCAGTTTCAGGATAACGGCTGAATCTTCTACCGACTCAACAACCCCATGGATACCGCTGTTGGTTACCACTTTATCCCCTTTTGAAAGGCTTTTCAGCAGAGCTTCATGTTCCTGCTGTTTCTTTTTCTGGGGCCGGATCATGAAAAAGTAGAAAACCACAAAAATCAGGACGATAGGAAGCAGATTGGCAATCAGGCTTCCGGTTGTGCTTTGCCCGGGTGCGGGAGGTGCAAATAAAAGAAGATAAGTCAACATAAATCCTCAGGTTAACATTCAATTTTGGCCGGATTTTTCCGGAAAGGCAAAATTAAACAACAGAACCTGCCTTTCCCAACTCCGGAACGGATTTATGGGAAGAAGGGGTTCCAATTCCACCGGGAAAATGATTGGAAATAAATTAAAAAAGGATTTACTTAAACAGATCTATTGACTTTATATGACAGTTTCTTGACATTGAAAGCGCTTCTGTTACCAACCAACAACCAAACGAAGAGGAAAAAATGAAAAGATGGTTATTGTCCCTGTTTCTGCTTGCAGGAATGGCTTCCTTTGCAAGTGCACAATCTTATGATTTGTGGTTATGGAACGGTCTGGGACCAGCCCCTACTACTTTAGCCGCAAAAAGTGTCGGTAGTTTAAGTTCAGCCACCATTCAGGCAACCGCAACGGGTTCTGCCGGCTGGATTTACAGAAAAACCGACTGGACAGAAAAATATACCGTTGATGCAGTTCTCAACACTGCCGGCGTTTTAGACAAAGGCGGTGCAGATGGATCCATCCCCGTTACTTCCGGGAAGTATTATACTATAAATGTCCCCACAGTTCCGGTAAATGATCTAACCAACCCCTATTCCGTTCTGGAAACCAATGCAGCCCCGGTAACAATTTCATCTGTTACCCGCAGCAACCCGACACCGATTCCTACCGACCTGGTGGAAATAACGGTTACCACCAGTACTTCGCCTGGTTCTGATGAACACGTTTATGTAATTTATACAACAAACGCCTGGGCAAGTGCAACAGCACTTTCAGTTGCAATGGAAGGAAATGTCGGATACACCAATATCCCTGAGCAGGTGCTGGGTACCACTGTGGCTTACTATGCTATGACTTCTACGGTTACCTCCGGTTCCTGGGGTGCAAACCGTGACATCCTGACCCTGAAAGCCAACACCAACGGCGGTTTGTTCTATTCGTACACGGTAAGTGCCGGTCCGGATGAAACAGCTCCTACAACTGTGACCGACCTGACTGCAACTGCAGATGCCGACCTGAATCAGATTACCCTGACCTGGTCACCTGTAACTGAAGATAATTTTGATACCTACGAGATTTATTACAACACGACTGGTTCAGTATCCGCAAGTGACACCAAACTGGATAAAAATGACATTTCTGCATTGGGCTCCAAGTCAACTGCAACGGTAACAATTACCGGGCTGAATTATGACGAGATGTATTTTTTCAGGATTCGTGGGGTCGACGCCTCCTCCAATGCCGGAACTCTTTCGAACGAGATCAATGCACTGACAATTCAGGAACCTCTGATTACCATGGATGGCGTGTTTGACGGTGAGGAAAGATGGGGCCCGCCGGTCGCAGTTTCTGACCTGGCAGCAGGATGGGCAGGTGCGAATGCTAAAAAACTATACGTTACCTACGATGACAACTATCTATATGTCGGTGCTGAAGTAACCATGGATTCCTGGATGCGCTGGGTGTTTATCCTCAACACCAAACCTGGTGGTGCCGGTCAGGACAGCTGGGGCCAGAATGTATTTTATGGGCATACAAACCTTCCCGATTTTTCTGTCAGAAAAGGAAACTCTGCTGCTGCAGCTCAGTTCAATGCCTGGAATGGCAGTGCCTGGTCCTATGATGATGCCACCCTGACTGAAAACCGGTGGTATAAGGAAGGAGCTTCATTCATTGAATTCCGGTTGTCACATGGCATGATTGACGATGCACTTTTAGGGGATCTGCAGTTTTATGTTGTCGGGAATAATGCCGGTCACGGCGCTTTCGATTGTATCCCGGATGATGATAATTCAACTGCCTGGGATGGAGATCCGGGTGCTCAATCTGACCTTGTCAATTATGCTACTGCAATTTCCCTTCCTGTTGAACTTGCCTCCTTTACAGGAAAAGTAACCGGTTCTGATGTTCTTCTGACCTGGACTACCGCTACTGAGAAAAACAATTACGGTTTCGAAATTCAGAAACTCTCAGGAAGTGACTGGAAAGCTATTGGTTTTGTTTCCGGAAACGGAACCACAACTGAAGCAAAATCCTACTCCTTTACTGATAAAGCAGCTACCGGAAAAGCCTCTTACCGCCTGATGCAACAGGATCTCGACGGATCGGTTTCCTACAGTCAGGTCGTGGAAGTCAGTTCTACAGAAGCAGCCTCATTTAAAGTTTCCGGAAACTATCCGAATCCGTTTAACCCGGCTACCATCGTTGAATTTACCCTGCCGTCCTCGGGTCAGGTTCAATTCTCGGTATTTAATATGCTGGGACAGGAAGTTGCTTCTTCTGTGTTAGCCGGTACGGCCGGACTTAATCAGCTTCATTTCCGTGCTGACGGACTTTCATCGGGTATTTACGTTTACCGGGTTACCTTTGACGGAAAATCCTTCACCAGAACGATGAGCATTCTGAAGTAAGTTTTTCTGCCCTTTTGCAAGCCTGCCGGACTACCTTCCGGCAGGCTTTTTTTTTAACCGGAAATCGGGTTTTCCAATGCGGTTTTAATGGTAACAGTCTGTCAGCTTTTGCATTTTTTGGTTATTTTAAGTTTAGTCTCCGAACGGTTTAATTTGAAGAGGATACAATGAAAACACTGATACTTTCCTTGATCTGCCTGTTGGGAAGTTTAACAGGTGCTCAGGCCCAGACCTATGACCTGTGGCTTTTTGATGGGGTTGGTCCGGCACCAACCGCCGTAACAGCAAAAGGATTCGCCGGACTGAGTTCTGCAACAGTTCAGGCTACAGCAACCACAACCAATGCTGGTTACATTTACCGGAAATCTGACTGGTCCAACAAATGGACAACCAATCCAAACCCGGTTAATACAGCACTCACCTTTGCCAATGCAGGCGGAAGCGGGTCACCCGACGGCCGGTTCAGTGCAGTAACCGGCAGATTTTACACCTTCAACGTCCCGACAGTCCCGGTTGTCGGAAATACAACCCAGCCGTTTGCCATTCTGGAAACAGCTACAGCCCCGGTTACCATATCTTCTGTTACACGGGATATCGTCTCCCCGTCCCCTGCCGACTCACCTACCATTACTGTAACTCTCAGTGGCAGCCCCGGGGTTGATCAATTGGTTTACATCCGTTACTCCACCACCAACTGGAGTACAAGCAATTCACTGCCGGTTACCATTTCAGGGACGTCAGGAACGGTCAGCATTCCGGCTCAGACAGAAGGGACCCTTGTCTCTTATTATGCACTTACTACCCCGGTTTCTTCAGGTTCGTGGGGTGCCAATGTGGATATCCTGACCCTGAAAGTAAACAATAACGCCGGGACCAACTATAATTATACTTCTGCAACAGCCGCAGATGTTACCCCACCGTCGACTGTTTCCGATTTGACTGCATCCTCAGATCCCGATCTGAATAAAATCACGCTTTCCTGGACACCGGTCACTGAGGATAATTTTGATACGTATGAAATTTTTTACAGCACAACCGGCACAGTTACTGAAACGGATTCCAAATTCGATAAAAACACGTATGCCTCTCTCGGAACCAGAACAACTTCAACCGTAACCCTGACCGGACTTTCCTGGGGAACCGGATACACCTTTAAAATCAGAGGTGTGGACCAGGCTGAAAATAAGGGAACATTATCCAATCAGGTGACGGCGTCCACAGCTGCGGAACCTCTGATCATTATGGACGGATTGTTTGATGGGGAAGAAAAATGGGGGGCCCCTGCAGGAACGGCTGACGGTATTGCAGGTTGGTTTGATGTCAATGCCAAAAAGATTTACGTTACGCATGACGACACGTATGTCTACTTCGGCGCAGAAGTCGATTATGCTTCCTGGCAGAAGTGGGTTTTTCTGATCAACACGGTTTCAGATGCCGGCGGTTCGGTCTCGGCGGCAAACGATGCAGCGACTTATGCCCACTCCCAGTTACCCGATTTTGCACTTGTTCAGAACGGAACAGGGGCTACGCTGAAAGTCTGGAACGGTTCTGCCTGGACCGACCATGCAACTGCACTGACTGAGGATGTCTGGACCAAATTTACAACGGCATTTGTTGAAGTCCGGGTGACCCAGGCCATGCTGAATAATGCCCTCTCCGGGGACGTTCAATTTTATATTTCAGGCAATAACCCAGGTGAACACAGTTCATTCGATTCGGTTCCGGATGATCTGACCATGACCAGTTGGAACAATCCGCTGAATTTGTCAAATTACGTTTCTGCTATCACCCTGCCGGTAGAACTTGTTACGTTCACCGCAACACGTACCGGGTCTTCAGTGACACTGAAATGGGTTACCGCTTCTGAAAAAAATAATTACGGGTGGGAAATCCAGAAAAAACTTTCCGGATGGGAAACGATTGGATTTGTTGCGGGAAACGGGACCACTACCCGGACAACTTCTTACCGGTATCTGGTTGAGAATTCAGAAACCAATGGAGTTTACCGTCTCAAACAGATTGACCTTGACGGTACCTGCACCTTTTCAGGCAGCGTTGAAATAGGTGGGAGTCAGCCGGGGTCCCTGACCATTTCGAATTACCCGAATCCTTTTAATCCGTCTACACGGTTTTTTATCCGGACCGGTTTGGAAGGCACCGCCTCCCTGCAGATCATTAACCTGCTCGGACAAACCGTCAGGACCCTTTCGGTTGAAGTGAAACCCGGAGATACTACCCTTGATGCGAACTTCAGTGATCTTGCTTCAGGAGTCTATTTCTATCATCTGAAACTGGCTGGTCAGATTCAATCCGGCAGAATGTCGGTTTTAAAATAATAAAAAAGCCGGGCGGAAAACTCCGTCCGGCTTACCCCTTCAAGGTCTGCATTTCATTTCAACAAAACCAGCTTTCCGCCTGTCTGAAATTTACCCCCGGTTACCCGGTACAGATAAACCCCGGAAGCAAACCCATCACCTGAAAATTGAAACTGATGAACTCCGGCGCCTTTGACCTCCTGATGTGCAAGTGCTCTGATCAGTTGCCCGGTAAGTGAGTAGATGGCAACCGAAATCCGGTCTGGTGCAGGTAAGTCAATCCGGATTGTAGCCTCAGGATTAAACGGATTTGGGTAAGCTGAAACCAATACCGGCATTGCGGGCACGCCTTCCTTCGACTCAACAGAAACCCTGACATCCTCAAGGAGACTGCCGTCAATTTTCCAGAGGCCGGTTCCTTCTACCCCAATCCAAACCTCCCGGCCAAGAACAAAGGACAGTTGCCGTGTTGTCCCCGGGATGGAACCGCCTGCTTTTACCCAGGTTGTTTTTGGCCCGCCGATAAAGGCAAACCCATCACTGTAGCCGGTAAAAAACAAGGAATTTCCCGACCCGTAGACCTGATTCCCACTGTTGTTTGTCCCCAGACCTGATGAAAATCCTTCCCAGTTTTGGGTCAGGTCTTTGGATCTGAGAACCGGGGCACCGGCTGAACCCTGGTTGCAGATGTAAAAATATCCGTCAAAATAGCAAATTGAACTCAGGTAAGATCCATTCGGAAACTTAAAACCCTTATTTGCCCAGACCCAGTTTCTTCCACCGTCAGAGGAAAAATAAACGCCCGCATTTGATGTTCCCGCAACCAAAAGCCCATTTACGCCAATCAGTTTAAAGCCGTTTGTATTCCCTACACCCGTATTTCTTACGGTCCAGGTTCTGCCCCGGTTATAAGAAACTTCCGGCCCGTCTCCACCAGTTGCAAACCAGGCAGAATCGGTGCAAACCAGCGATGAGAGATTATTTCCATTCAGATACTTCCAGTCCTGCCCCCAGTTCACAGACTGATACAAATCGCCGGAAGCAATGGCAAACAGTGTATCCTGCCAGAAAAACAAGTCCTTGAATGCCCTTTTTGCACTAAAGATGTCTCCGGATAAAGACCCTGGTGTTGGCACTAATTCCCAACTGTTTCCCTGGTCACCAGACAGATAATAATTGAAATCACCGTATTCGAGGACGATTTTTCCATTCAGATCAAAGTGCCTTTTGGGAGCAAGATTCTGCAATCCTTTGCCCGATTTTTTCCAGGTTTTTCCCTGATCTTCACTGACATATAACCCAGAAACATCCCAGCCGGCAAATAACTTTCCACCCGTTTTAAACATCGTTCTCGGAGAACCAATAAACCGCATATCCGAATCTGTCTTTGTCCAGATTCCGCTTTCTGAGGTTGTGGTATATAAACTTCCGTCCCGGTAATAAAAGAGCCGGCCATTTTCAACGGCCACAAACCGTTTATCCATCCCCGGGAATCCGTCACTGAAACTGGTCCAGGTCAATCCGCCGTCGACCGAACGGTACATCTTATTTCCTGCAGCAAATAAAGTATCCCGGCTGTATCCAAAAACCTGAGGGACTTCATTTTCGAACCCGGTTGCCGCCGACCAGGTTGCTCCTAAATCATCAGAAACCATCACCGAATCCATGGCAAGCAGGATTTTTTGCTTAAGGATCAGTCCATCATAGATATACTTGGAAGTTTTCCGTGCAAAAAGGGAGGTGCTTTTGGTAGTCCACTTACTGCCGGATGGATTCCAGTGAAAAATACCCTGATTGGTAATACTGTACAAACTATCCCCTGACTGGAAAATCCCGGTTGCCCCGGTTGAATAAAACCCGCTTTTAGGTAATCCTGTGCTGATTTCCTGCCAATGACCGGCCTCATCCTGCCTGTAAATTCCCCGGTTTGTTGCCGCAAACAGGAGGCCGTTGTACCTGATCACCTTCCGAACGCCGGTGTAAGCAGGAATTTCCCCCGTAATATTTACCCAACTGCTCCCAGTGAAATCTGATTTGAACAGAAAACCGTTTCCCGCTGCATAAAGTCCGTCATTCAGTTCAGTTATAACTTCAACTTTCCCAACCGGTGGTCCTTCAACCTGGGTCCATTGGGCAAATCCTGTTTGCATCGCCATCAACAATCCGGTAATCAGGGTCAACTTCCGCATGCGTCCTCCTCAAATTTCCAAAAATAAGCGTCACTGATCCAGGCAGGCATCACCCGGAAAGGGGAAATCACTTATCGTGTAACGTTATTTAGATTTATTCTATATTAATTGATTTAATTTTCTTTGTTATTTATATTTGATTTAAATTAAAACAAGGCCACATGAAACACTCCATTTTTACCGTACTGATTCTCATTTCCCACGTATCTGCAGGTTCTGCACAATCCGGTGGTTTACCAGACTGGCTGAAGCACATGACCCTGAAGGGGTATGGAACGGTGACCTATTCTTCTTTTGACTGGCAAACTGATTCAGAAAAACGGGATCAGGCCGATTTGGAGAAACTGGTCCTTTATCCAGGCTGGCAACTGACTGAAAATTTGTCGGTTCTTGCGGAAATCGAATTTGAACATGGCGGGACAGGGTCCACGATGGAGTTTGATAAACTTGAGGAATTCGGAGAATTCGAGCAGGAAATTGAAAAAGGCGGCGAAGTCGTTCTGGAGCAGCTCAACATCCGGTACTGGTTTTCTCCGGAACTGATTCTGACTGCCGGGTGGATGAAAATTCCGGTTGGTCTGGCTTCCACTCACGACGAACCTCATGAATACTTCACAGTTTCCCCGTCAGAATCGGAGTCAGCATTGATTCCGGTAAACTGGTATGAAGGCGGCGTCGGGATTTCGGGCCGGTATGGATTTCTGTCCTATACCGGAATGATCGTCACCGGCCTGGACGGGACGGGGTTTTCATCGGCCAACTGGATCCGGGGAGGTTACCAGAAACGGTTTGAAACGGTCACTGCAGAAAATCCGGCTTTTTTCCTCCGGCTGGATGCCCTGTTAACCGGCGAATCGGTCACCGGCATTTCGGTTTACAGGGGAAATACAACCGGAAACCGTCCCAAGCCAGACCTGAAGACAGATGCCGTTGTTACTCTGACGGAATTCCATACCTCTCAGGAATGGGAAAACTGGATTTTCAGGGGAATGGTTCTCTACGGGACCCTGAGTCATGCCGATCTGGTAACAAAGGCCAATAAAAACCTGTCAAACAATCTGAATGTGAAACGGACACCGGTTGCCAGTGCTGCCCTTTCCTGGTCAGCCGAGGCAGGTTATAACCTTCTGCCCTTATTTTCCCGGACAGAGGCTCATCAGCTTTTTCTGTTCGGGAAAACTGAGTTTTACGATTCGATGTATGAGGTAACCGGGATCGTTTCGGATAACCCCCGTTTTGAACGAACAACCCACACGGCCGGAGTTCACTATCTCTATTTACCCGGAATTTCACTTAAAGCCCAATATTCTGACCGGACCCTGGGCTTGAGTTCCCTGAACCGGGAGAAAACCGTTTCTCTGGGGCTCGGATTTGAATTTGAATAACTAAAAGGACAAACATGAAAACCTATCTTTTTTTTGGATTTCTGATTCTCACGGCAATAGCAGGAACGGGCTGTTCTGATTCTGCCACGGATCCTGAAGACACAGCCCCGGCTGATGCAACACAAGTGCTGACTGATCTGGCTACGGGCATTATTACCCCGACCTACCAGGATCTGGATGCCCGGGCGGGCGATCTGCTTCAGGCTGTGACTGTTTTAAAGAACTTACCTGATGAAGCAAACCTGCTTACCGCACAGCAAGCCTGGAAAGCAGCCAGAAAACCCTGGGAGCAGGCTGAAGGGTTTCTTTTTGGACCTGTTGACACCAAAGGGATTGACCCTGCCATTGATTCATGGCCGTTGAATAAGCAGGATCTGGAGTCGGTTCTGGCTCAGACAGAGCCACTTACCAAAGACAGGATCGACGGTTTGGAAAACACGCTGAAGGGCTTTCATACGATCGAATACCTGCTTTTCGGGGACAATGCCGATAAAAAAGCCTCCGGATTTACTCCCCGTGAACTGGAGTATCTGATTGCTGCAGCTCAAAGCCTGAAGGGAGAAACCGAGAAACTGTTTGCGTCCTGGCATCCATCCGGAGAGAATTTCCAAAACCACCTGATGAAGGCAGGTTCACCGGAGTCCATTTACAGTTCTCAAAAATCTGCCCTTCAGGAAATCACCAACGGAATAATCGTCATCGCAGATGAAGTTGCCAACGGAAAAATCAATGATCCATTCAGTCAATCCGACATATTACTCGAAGAATCCAGATTCAGCGACAATTCAAAAACTGACTTTCAGGACAACATCCGGAGCATCCGGAATCTTTATCTGGGACAGTATAATTCCTTTTCAGGTACAGGGTTATCTCAGGTCATTTCAACGAAGAATCCAACACTGGATAGCAGGATCAGGACAGAAATTGCCGACGCCATAGAGGCGATCGGGGCAATTCCGGGAACCTTCAGCGAGGCAATTTTCAGCAACCGGCCGTCTGTTGAATCAGCCCAGATCAAAGTCCGGAAAATCCAGCAAACGTTTGAAGAAGACGTAATGCCGCTCATACTGAAATAAGGACCAGCCATGTCTTCTTTTGTACCCCAGATTGCTTTGATATTAACCGGGACTTTCCTGTTTTCATGCTCTGACGACCCGCAGACTGACCCGTCTGCTGAAAACACAGATCACCTTTCAGGCGGTGAAACCACCATTTTTGATGCAACCAGTCATGCCTTTTCATTGCCGGCGCCCAATTTATCGGCTGCAAGCCTTTCCCGGCATATTGATGGGGATGCCGCCTTTGGTCAGCATTTTGTAACAGCACCGGCTGAGGTTTTTGGCGGATTGGGCCCCTTGTACAATAATACCTCATGCCAAAATTGCCATGTCAGGGATGGAAGAGGAAAGGCACCGGCACCTGGAGAACAGCTTACTTCCCTTCTGCTCAGAGCAAGTGTGGCCGGTTCTTCTGATCATGGTGGTCCGGTTGGCGCTCCCGGATTCGGCGGTCAGATCCAACCAAAGGCAACAGCCGGAATCCAGCCAGAAACCGAAATTCAGGTTAGTTATGAGTTGATTTCCGGGTCTTATCCTGACGGAACTGGCTGGCAGCTCCGAAAACCGGTTTTCACTCTGGTCAATTCCTACACCGGGATTCCGGCCGGTATGATGCTATCCCCCAGGTTGTCGCCACCGGTTTTTGGCCTTGGGTTGCTTGAAGCTGTTCCCTCCTCTGAAATTATTGGACGATCTGACCCGGATGACCTGAACCAGGACGGGATTTCAGGAAGACCGAATTATGTGTGGGATGTCATTTCCCAGTCCGTTCAACTCGGTCGGTTTGGCTGGAAAGCCAACACACCGAACCTGCTTCAGCAAACAGCCAATGCTTTTCAGGAAGATATGGGAATCACGTCCCCCTTTTTCCCGAAAGAAAACAGTTACGGACAGCCGCAGGATTCAAAACTTGATGACGATCCGGAAATTACCGGAGACTATGCAGATTTAACTGCATTTTACGTCCGGACACTTGCGGTACCCGCCCAGCGTAATCCTGGCGATCCGCAGGTTGTTAAAGGAAAGGACCTGTTTAACTCAGCCGGATGTAAGTCCTGTCATACACCGCAGTTGAAAACAGGTCTTCATCCGGTTGTTTCTGAACTGAGTAACCAGACCATTCATCCCTATACTGATCTTCTGCTTCATGACATGGGGGAAGACCTTGCCGATGGACGGCCGGACTATCTGGCAACCGGTTCAGAATGGAGGACTCCACCGTTGTGGGGAATCGGGCTGACCGAGGTTGTGACCGGGACGCCGTATTACCTGCACGATGGCCGGGCCCGCAGCCTTGAAGAAGCCATCCTGTGGCACGGTGGCGAGGCTGAGAAGTCGAAGGAAAATTTTAAAAAACTTTCGAAAGTAGAACGGGACCAACTGTTAACTTTCCTGAAATCTCTCTGAAATGAAATCCTGTCGTACCGGCAGGACAGTTTTTCATTTTTGTGGCAGTCTGGTCTGACCGGGCTGTCACCATCTCCTGATTTTTTTTCAGCCCGCCCTGTCAACTGTTCTATCCCTTTATTTTGGCACGCCCTTTGAAAAATAACGGGTCGTAAATCAAAAAAACGAAAGGAATCAGTACCATGGCACTTCTCAGAATTCATCCGGGCTTTAATCTTGTTAAAACTGAACAGGACATCAACCAGTTATTTAATGAACTGGCCTTGAGGTCTTCCCGCAGGCTTCAGGATTCAGTCTGGACACCGGTTTCTGACATTCTTGAAACAAAAGACAGTTGGCAGTTACGTCTGGACCTTCCCGGAGTCTCACCCGACGAAATCAAGATAAAAGTTCAGGAAGGGAAACTTGAAATTTCGGGAGAAAGACACGTTAGTAAAGGGGATGAAACCCTTACGGTTCATCGTTCAGAATGTCCCTCCGGCACCTTTTACCGGTCATTCAATTTACCTAAAAACTGTCAAACAGAGGAAATCAAAGCTGAAAACCGGCTTGGTCAACTGATTCTTCATCTTCCGAAGTCTGAAGAAACAAAACCAAAAGAAATTTCGATCACCGTTAAATAACTACCCATCAAAATAAAGGAGGAACTATGTCACTCATTCGCTGGAACTCAGGAAAAGACCTTCTGGATTTTGAAAAAGAATTCAGACGGGTTTTCGATCAACTGAATCCGTTTGGCGGAGAAAAATCCGTGATGGATTTGTATGAATCCTCGGTTTGGTCGCCGCTGACCGATATTCTGGAAGACAAAGACCACTTCATCCTGAAATGTGACCTTCCGGGAATCAGTAAGGATGATGTAAAAATTCAGATCTCAGGCGGAAAGCTTTCAATCAGCGGAGAAAGAAAGCAGGAAACTGAGAAAAAGGAACAGAACTTCCACCGGATTGAACGGGTAACCGGAAAGTTTTTCCGGTCCTTTACCCTGCCGGATCTGATCCGTCAGGATGAAATCCGGGCTGAGTTCGACAAAGGACAGCTTACGATCACCATTCCGAAGGCAGAAGCCATCAAACCCCGGGAAATCCCGGTTGTTTCTGTGAACTGAAAAAAGGCGGGGATAACCCGCCTTTTTTTTCCTGACAACCGCAATTTTTTATTTTAACAGAACCATTTTCCGGACTTGCCGGCTGTGTCCTGAAACCAATTCATAAAAATATAGACCTGAACTGTATTTGCTGCCATCAAAACTGGCCTCATGCTGCCCCGGCAGAAACTCACCACTTATCAGAGTCTCCAGTTCATTTCCGGTTACTGAATAGATCTTCAGAGTTATGGAACCTTTATCAACCAGTGAAAAGGAAATTTTGGTAGTCGGGTTGAATGGATTTGGGAAATTCTGGTTCAGATAAAATGAGTTTATTTCCCCGTTCCTTTCACCAATACCCGTTTCAGTTTTATAGGTAAACCGGCAGAGGGCAAAGGCTGGTGCCTGCATTTCATCGACGGTAATTGATAAAACAGATTCAGGGGAAACCGATTGAGTTGATTCTGTAACCGTTCCCTGTGCATTCATTTTGGTAATTCGCAGTTCAACTTTTCCAGGCTGCGTCCAGGGGAGGTTTTTGATTGTGACCGGACAGGATTTGTATTTACTGTTATAATTGGAAATCAGGACATAACAGGCGTTCAAATCTTCTGAACGACCGGCCAGGATCATCAGATTTGTTGTATCCCGCATTGTAGAGGTTTCTGACTGAATAAACTCTGAGGAATCTGCCTTCACCCGTTGAGGCGTAAACCGGCTAAGTTCTGTAAAGGCAGTAAATCCCTGACCTGAAAGGGTCAGAGAAGGAAGCCCGAGAGAGTCGGGTTTAAACAGATTCATAAAGGATTTTCCCTTATAGAACAGCAATTTATCTATTTTCCCAAACTGGGCAGAAATCATCGAAGAAGCCGTGAAGGCGCCGTGTTTAGGTGTATTGATCAGGGGTTTTGCAGAATTGGCATCGGCAGACCCCAGGCGGATGTTGTGTTCTGAAACATGGCTTTCGGTTCCCTGAAACCCCAATCCATCCAGCAATCCCCTGATGTAGTCTCCCTGAATCGCAATTGCATACGGATTCAGCGCCCCGTAAAGGTGCCAGGAAAAGAAATCAAGCCTGGCATTGTTTTTCGAGCATTCGGTCAGAAAGGTGGTAAGCCATTTTCTTTTAGACACCACTGAACCTGACAAAACCCCCGGGCCACCAACAAGAATTCCCGGGTCGGCCTTCAGCATGGAATCGGTTACTTCCTTATACATTCTTGCGAAGGCTACCGAATCACCAGGTTTTGAGGATGGCGAATTGACAGAATCTTTCCAAAAACCACCATCCGGTTCATTCCAGATTTCCCAGAATTTTATCCCGTAGGTTTTCCCGTTTGCCCATCCCTGGTTAAAATGAAGAACAGTTCTTTTTGCCAGTTCAGAAAACTTTGAAAAATGGTATCCGTCCGGGTCCACCGGCGCAGCACTATAAACATCCCTTGCTGCATCAAAATTGATCCCGATTCTGAAATAGGGTTCGAATCCCCAGATTATCAACGAATCTATTTTCTGGTCGGCTGTGATCCATTTATAACTGGTTTCGAGTGCAGGATTAAAATTCACGTTTAACTTTTTATTAACCCAAAAGGTGGGAGCATATTCAAAATACTGCAACCCGGCAACATCATGGATTCTTACTCCCGTGACACCACCAGAGTGATATCCCGCAACCGATGAAGGTTCGGTCAGGGATGTTTCGGGACCACCGTTTATACCTCCCAGATCCTTTATTTGTTCCAGTGGAGTGGCGAAATCAACTGTTATAGTTTTTTGCTGACCTGAAGAAAGTACCGGAACCAAAAAGGCTACCGGAAAAATCAATAACCAACGCATCATTCTGCTCCTTTCAGTTATAAAAACAGTCAGGATCAGAATCGTCCATCAAATCTGGTGCAGACTCTTAACCCTCAGGTGAACCGATAAGATGTAAAGTGGAACACCAGGGTTTAATATGACTCCATTTTGTCTGCCTTTTAAGCCAGTCAGGCGTTTTCCTTCATTTTTGTATGGTCACTTTTTCCAGCCCGGCAACGCTTATTCTTCAACAACTGTATTCCTGACAATCACCATAATGGCAGATTGAGGGGCGATGTAATATTTCTTTTCTTCAAACTGAATTTCTATCGCCTGATCCTTCAGATACATCACATAGTCTCCCTCTTCTGCCTGCAGGGGAATATATTTCACCTCGGGCTTGTCCTTATTCCAGGGCTCATCATCCATTGCTGCAGGGTTTGGGATAGCATACCCCGGACCTGTTTTAACCACATAACCACATTGGATTTTTTCCTTTTCCCGAACTGTTGGCGGCAAATATAACCCTGATTCAGTTTTCTCCCTTAAATCATCCGGACTGATCAGGAGCCGGTCTCCAATGACAATGATTTCCTTTTTCAGTTTCATTTTCCAAACCCTCCTTTTCTGCAAAAATCTGGATTTCCGTCTAAACAAAAAAGCCCGGATTTTGTCCGGGCTTTGAAATTTCACAACCTGATCAGCTTATTTCAGCAGGGTCAGTCTTTTCGTAAGGCGCTGGCCGGCAGATTCGACCACTACCAGGTAAATTCCGGATGGAAGTCCGTCACCCTTGATGGTGAGGGTGTGTTCGGCATCCTTCTTCATGACTTCATTCTTCAGCACAGCCACTTCCTGACCAATGACATTAAACAACCGAACCGAAACCAGCCCGTCATGAGGCAAGCTGAAAACCAGTGTGGCAAATGGGTTGAACGGATTCGGATACACTTGGGTAATCTTAAACTCAATCGGGGCTTCCCATCCCGGTTGCTGAGGTTTCCCGTCTGTCGGTACTGCAGAAATAACGTCTTTGTATTCGGTCCGTTTACCGTCAATGGATACATCCACCAGTTTGTAATAATACGTCCGGGTGTTGATCACCTGATTATCGTTCAGGGCATATTTTCCGGCCTGCTGACCCCGGGGACGAAGACTTTCATTGGTCTGGTAGCTGGCAATTAACCGGAAATCTGTATCCTTTTTAGTTGACCGGTAAAGTTCGAATCCGGCATTATTCAGTTCGGAGGCTGTTTCCCAGGCCAGTTTGACAACGCCGTTACCCGGAGTAGCTGTCCAGGAGACCACATCAACCGGCAGCGGAGAGTCCCCATCGGTTACGGTCCAGTCTGAGAAGGTGGAAGTCGTGAAGGTGATCGATCTTGGGTTGCTGGCAGTCACAAACGGACCGTCATGAAGGAGCCAGGTTGAGCCGTTATTCTCGGATCTGACAACATACAAATCATTCAGAACGACCCCATTATCATCCGAACTGGGCCAGGTAATGGTAACGGTTACAGCTCCATCGGGTTGACTGGCAGGTGAAATGGTCCACTGTCTGCGGATTCCCTTACCATGCACACTGTAGGCGGCGCCGGTTTTACGGACTATGGTTGTGACACCCAGATTTTGTCCTGTCGGGTTAATAGTCAGGCCAAGACCTCCAATATTCACAGGTGAACTTCCCGAAAGTGTCGGGGTATAATTTACAGTCCCAAGAATGTAATTGGTGGTTGTTTCCCCTGAAATGGAGCCGGTACTTCCAAGATTAATGGAGTTTGAACCGGTATTCAGATTTGCACCTGAAATAGTCAGGGTTCCAGAAACAGTCAGGTTACCGGTCAGGGTAGTGGGGCCTGAAATGGTGACGTTGGCATAGTTTCCTGAAGTCGGATTTGCCTGTGAGGGTGGCAGACCAAGATCAGTAAAGGTATCTACGGCAAAAACATCCCATTCAACAGACGGATTAAAAGCATCCGACCCGACAGCATCCCCCATGGTCACAGTTGCTTTACGTCTTATGGTTTTATCCAGGGTCGAAACACCAGAGGCAACCCATTCTGTACCGGGATCTGATCCGATCTGACCAATAACGTCCAGGGTTTCTGTTCCAGATTTCAGAGCAACGGCATCATCTCCATTGAAATTCAGGGTTGCACTCTGAAGATCTGCATACGCCTTCAGGCCGGCAGAGGCAGAGCTATTGACAATAACATAAACATCATTTGCTGCCAGGGTCCCTGTCAGGGAAATCGTACCGGTTGCAGTTGCTGATCCGTTTGCATAAATCTCTACTTTGTAACTGCCTGCAGTAAAGTCAATTGCAGAGCCCGAGTTGTTGAAAATCTCGATGGCTTTGTTGTTTGAGGTTCCTTCGACATATTCGGTAAAAAATCCAGCTGGAACGGCTTCAACAACGGCTGTAAAAGTCACACCGGAAGCAACCAGATTTCCGCCGGAATAGTCGTCAATTTCCGCCTGATTAACTGAAATCTGAAGGTCGGTATCGTTTGCGTCATAATCAGTTGTCCGGTTCGCGGTGATTGTAATTGTTGCCTGAGTGGCACTGACCCGTACCGGGCTCCCGAAAGTAACACCATCCGGGGCGTTGGTTATCACCCAGTTCGCCGGAGTTAAGGTCGAAACCAGGGTTCCCCCGGTCACAGTCACGGTCAGAACTTCACCTGACTCACTTCCTTCTGTTATGGATCCGTCGCTGGCAATGGAAATACTTTCGGCATCATCTGTTGCAATGAAGTTAAATCCGGAGTTGGCAGAAGTTGTACCGGAAGCGGTAACCGTCAGTTCTTCATGACTTACAGAAACGACCGGACTGCGGTTTGCATCATAATCATCGGTCCTGTTACCGGTAAGGGTAATGGTGACCTGGGTGGCATTAACCCGGTCAATAGAACCGACTGAAACACCGGCAGGAAGGTTTGTAACTGTCCAGTTGGCAGGTGTCAGAGGATCAACAAAGGTGTCGTTCGTCAGGTTGACAGTCACAACCGAACCGTTTTCAGTTCCTTCGTTTGCAGAACCTGATAAAGAAATAGAGGCATTGTCATTATCTGTAATCGTCAATGTATGGGTAGTTTGGGCTCCTAATGCAGCCACATTTCCACCCGAAGGGTTCTGAAGGGTAAAGGTTAAATTTTCGTTGCCTTCCATCGAAGCATCATCGGTTACCGTAATTGTAACCGTCTGATTAGAGGAAGATCCTGCCGGGAAAGTGACCGTTTGAGTTGAATAACTGTTGATATCGGCAGGAGACCCTGAGGTCAGGGCTACTTCAACAGTTGTAGCCGTGCTTCCGCTCGGATTTGCAATCGACAGGGATAAATCAATGGTTCCGCCATCTTCAGCAACCGAAGAGGAGGCTAAAGCAAACTGAACTGTGGTTGCAAAGTCATTATCAGTTATTGCAACATTTTGGCTAACGGTTGCTCCCAGGGCGACACCGGAAGACGGATTTGAAATGGTAACCGTTGCCGTTTCAGCCCCTTCAACATCACTGTCATCCAAAA
This sequence comes from Bacteroidota bacterium, assembly GCA_023151185.1. Lineage (GTDB taxonomy): Bacteria > Bacteroidota > JABWAT01 > JABWAT01 > JABWAT01 > JAFLBE01. The sequence continues at coordinate 63,970 of JAKLJL010000009.1, read as the reverse complement.
TGGTAAAAGTGGCAGTTCCGGTCGTCGCACCATCCGCAATTGTGATTGAAGATGAACTCAGTGAATAGTCTGTTCCGGTGATCCCGGTCCCGGAAACAGCAACATCAACCGTTTGTGAACCGGTAACTGCAAAAGAAGCAGTTGCAGTCAGTGTCACAACAGTACCGGACGCTTCGGTTCCGGAATTTGCTGTAGCTGAAAGCGTAACCTTCGGTTTTGGATTCGGAGTAACCGAGAAATCATCTATGGCATAAAGCCCATCAGCACCCGTATTGTTGGTATCCGTCCATCTGATCCAGATCTCAGAGCCGTTTGCAACAGAAAGTCCGGTCAGGGTTCCGGAAATTGCCGTTCTGTTGGCGGCATTGTTTCCATCAACTGCTGCAGCAGTTGTTGTCCCCGTCAGTTTTTCAACAAGGTCCATCGAGGTGAAAGCAGTCCAGGTCCCAGTCGTCAGAGAAGTGGCGTTTGTGCTATATTCAAAAGGAAGGGTTTCGACAACTGCGTTATCTCCTGCTCGCCATTGTTCCATTACACCTGAAAATTCCAAAGTTGTAACAGTGGATCCGGTATTGTTTAATAGAGATGCTCCAAAAACAGGTACAACGGTTCCGGCCAGGGAACCAAATGCACGATCCGAGGCGGATGCTGTTCCAACATTATAAATAGAGCCCGTATTAGAGGATCCATCACTAACTACCATTCCTGCATCAGTCGAAGTCCATCCCTGCAGGAAGGTAGTCCCGGCTGTTCCCATTCCATCAAAATTTTCGGTTGCCGCAACATTGGCTGTATTCAGGTAAACCGAATTGAAATCATTGTCGGTAACGGTCAGGGTATGCGTGGTCTGGCTCCCCAAAGCTGCTGAATTCCCGCCGGATACATTCTGAAGGGTAAAAATGAGGGTTTGGGAGCCTTCAACCAGGGCATCATCCGTGACAGTCAGAGTAACGGTCTGATCTCCGCTGGTATTTGCCGGGAAGGTCACAGTTTGGGTTGTGTAGGAATTGATATCAGCAGCCGATCCGGTACCGCCGGTCAGGGCAACATCAACAGTTGTTGCCGTTGATGCACTTGGATTTGCAATGGATAAGGTAAGAGTTGTGGTTCCAACTCCTTCAGCGACTGTTGCAGAAGCAGAGGAAAATTGAACCGAGGTTGCAAAATCGTTATCCGTAATGGCCACATTCTGTGATAAAGTAGAACCCAGGGCAATTCCGGATGAAGGATTGGAAATGGTGATTGTTGCAGTTTCTGCACCTTCAATTGCAGCATCATCCACAATTGTAAAAGTTACCGTTCCGGTCGTTGCTCCGTTTAAAATGGTAATAGTAGTTGCGCCAAGAGTGTAATCACCGGCAGTAATTCCGGTTCCTGTCACGGCCACATCAACGGTTTGATCGCCGGTAACGGCTGCCGATGCGGTTGCGGTAAGGGTAACTACAGTGGTTCCTGCTTCTGTACCAGAATTTACATCTGCCGACAGATTTACATTGTTGGCATCATTGTCGGTGATGGCAATGTTTTGAGACAAAGTTGATCCCAGAACCAGTCCGGAAGACGGATTTGAAATGGTGACCGTTGCGGTTTCAGACCCTTCAATGGCGGCATCATCAACTACTGTGAAAGTGGTGGTCCCGGTTGTTTGACCGTCTGCAATTGTAATTGAAGAAGCCCCGAGGGAATAATCACCGGCTGTTATTCCAGTTCCTGAAACGGCAACGTCAACAGTTTGTGCGCCGGAAACGGCAGAGGAAGCAGTCGCCGTCAGGGTAACAACCGTTGCTCCGGCTTCTGTTCCAGCATTCAGATCAGCAGAGAGATTGACTGAGGGGGTGGAGGCGGAAACAGATCCATTGACTACAAGATCATTCCCGGTTCCATCACCTATTCCACCACTACCCGTACCAGCCTCTGCGTACATGTAAAAACGGTAGGTTACAGGTGAGGATGAGTTCGGCTGAGTGAATGTAAATGTAAATGTTTGTGTCGTTGTATTATCAACAATTGCTTTTTCAGCATCAAGATTTGCCGTGTAACCATCGAGGGAGCTTTTCAATGCAACAGCACTTGGTCCTGTTCCCGATCTTTGAAGGTTAATGACAATAGAACTAACGTTAAATTGATAACCGGAGTTTGGTGTTATGGTGAACTCCATATAGTCATTTCCTGAAACTGCATTTGCAATTGAGGTCAATGACCAACCGGTGGCGTTAAATCTATCAGCATTGGTCGCAGCTGTCAGACCAGCTCCTCTGGAAATTGCTGATGTAGTTAAATTTGCATTATTTGAGTTCGAATTAGCTGTTGCTTCATTACCAGCAAGGCCTGCAAAATCAAATGTTAAAATTTGGGCCTGCACCCCAAAGGAAAAGCCGATTAAACCTGCGATTATCAGTAACCCTTTTTTCATGTATTTCTCCTGAGTTAAAACTCAATTTTTCCGGACTGTTAACGGCTCCGGATTCCCCCGTTACGAAAAAGTTGTAAAAATAATCGAAAAATGTCACGAAACCATGCCATCAGGCTGCTGGACACAATAATTTAACAATTCTGACCGGGGATTTTACCGGTTGAACCAAACTATCTCTTTAAAAAGTAAAGAGTTATCAATCCATTTCCGGTTCGGCATTCAGGGCAGCAGGCGGAGGCTCGGTGGGTGCCGGCATCAAAGAATCTGCAGGCATGATCTGCCGGTACTTTTCAACCGCCCCAAAAACACCGATTCCGAAGGCGACTGCCACATTCAGCGACTGCTTAATCCCGAACTGGGGGATTTCAAGGGCAAAATCACAAAACGGCATCAGATCATCATCCACTCCGGTGATTTCATTTCCGATGAGAAGGGCAAGGGGAAAGTCTTCCCGGGTCAGATCGGTGTAATGCCGGGAGGGACGGGCAATTTCAAGGGCAGCAAGTTTATACCCCTCGTTTTTCAGATTGGTCAGGACCTGCCGGATATCCGGAGCATACTCCCAGGGAACTGATTCTGTACTCCCAAGTGCAGTTTTCTGAATTTCCTTCCGGGGCGGATAGCCGGTATATCCGCAGAGAATCAGCCGTTCAGCAGCAGCCGCATCGCAGGTTCTGAAAATGGATCCCACATTATACAGCGACCGGATGTTATGGGCAATGACCGTAACCGGATGGCGTCGGAGGGAAGAAACCTGATCGACCGTGTACCGGGGTATTTCGTGGTGCGGGAGTTTTTTAATCATATCTGCAAAGATCGGAAAACGAACCGGCCTACTGCAACCGGACTCCACCCTGCGTCAAACCGGATTTTTTTACTGTAAAATGATATCTTGCCTGTTTAACTTTCAGATTGTCTCATGAACCGACTCCTTTTCGCCCTGCTTTTAACCCTCCCCTTCTCCAGGTCGGCTGCACAAACCGCATTGACCGCCATGACACAGGATTTCAACCGGTCCGTTTGCAGGATTTCAGGAAATCTGGGCGCATTTTTCTCCCTGAATCAACCCGGGTATGCCTACTTTGGCCCCCCTGCTGCCTTTCTTGTCTCAACGCCGGCTGACCGGTACTTTAAACGGGAATCTCTGAACTGGACCTCTGAAACATCTGAAGTTCTCAGAAAAACGGGAAATGCATTTGGTGACGGACTGACCCCGTTAGCCCTGACAGCAGGCCTTTACACTGCCGGACTGTTTCTGGACAACAGTCAACTGAGGGAAACCGGCAGAACGCTGGGTGAAGCCATGATCTATTCGGTTCTTGCCGTTCAGTCGGTGAAAATGGTTGCCGGACGAAGCAGACCCTACCTCGAACAGGGACCTTACGACTGGGGACACGCCTCCTGGACCAATGACTCCAGATTCAGTTTCCCAAGCGGTCACACGATGGCCGCCTTTACCGTTGCCACCGTCCTGTCTGAAGACTGCAGTCTGCCCGGCAAAATTTTCTGGTATTCGCTTGCCGGTACAACAGCCTGGGCCCGGATCGCATCTGACCGCCATTGGTTTTCAGATACGGTCACCGGTGCCTGGATCGGATTTACTTCGGCACGTGCCGCCCTGAATCCGGAATACGGAAAAGAAGACAAACTGACACTTTTACCTGTTTCCGGCGGTCTAAGGCTGGTCGTCCGGTTTTAGAGTCAGGAGTCCGAAATGGCAGATTTTTCCGGTTTTCCCGAGTGGATCCTTCATCCGCTGGTGCTTTCCCTGATGGGATCCTTTCACTGCATGGGAATGTGTGGCGGATTTGTCATGCTGCTGGGGAAAAATCACCCCGAAAAACCCGCCTACTGGTGGTATCAGGCCGGGAAAACCGCCGGATATGCCGTGGTGGGATCGCTGGTCATTCTGCTGTCCTGGGTGGTAACCAAACAATCGGATACCGCAACGCTTCAATTTTCCTTTATTGGAATAGCCGGATTGGTCATGATCTGGCTCGCAGGTTCCGAACTGACCGGGAAGTGGAAATTCGGGAGCTTGCCGGTAGGAAAATTTCTGCCCGTTGGTCAGCTTTCCCGAAGTCCGTTTCTCTTTGGTGTTATGAACGGACTTCTTCCCTGCGGTCTGGTTTACATGCTCTTGGCCTCCCTTCCGCTGGGCCCGGGTGCGGGTGCGCAGTACGGGATGATTCTGCTCTTCGGACTCGGGACGGTTCCATCCCTCTGGCTGTTTAAACTTGCAGGTTCACGGATCGGACGGTCTGGACTGGCTGTTCTCGAAAAAATCATGTATACCTATCTTCTGATTTTCGGGATCCTGACATTTATGCGGGCTTTCCCGGCCGGCCGGATGTTTGTTATGAACCTGCCCGACCTCGTCCGTTCCCTTTTAATGGCGAACTGAGCCGGATTTATCCGCAATTTACCTGTCCCGGTCCTGATTTCTGCGGCCGGTGCTTTCCGTTTTGGCGAAATCCTCTTATCTTCCCGGCTTTTCAATCCAACTGAAACTGAGGAGATCTGTTATGGCCGGTGAGCCGAAATCTGCACCTGCGGGAACTGAACCTGCCGGAGACTTCAAACCCTATATTTCCGCATCCGATTTTATTCCTGAATTTACCCTGAAGGCGGTTCTTCTGGGTGCCTTTTTCGGGATTCTGTTTGGCGCTGCAACTGTTTATCTCGGGCTTAAAGTCGGCCTTACAGTTTCAGCCTCCATCCCGATTGCCGTTCTGGCCATATCAGTTTTCAAACGCATCGGTAAGTCGACCATTCTTGAAAACAACATCGTCCAGACCATCGGGTCTGCCGGCGAGTCGGTAGCAGCCGGTGTGGTCTTTACCATCCCAGCCCTTATGTTTCTGACCGGCGGAATCGAGTATTTCAAATATTTTCAGATTTTCGTTCTGGCCCTGGCCGGCGGTGTGCTCGGGGTTTTGTTTATGATTCCCCTTCGGCGGTATCTGATCGTTAAAGAACACGGGAAACTTCCCTACCCCGAAGGAACTGCCTGTGGTGAGGTGCTGGTTGCAGGTGAAAAAGGTGGTGAACTTGCCCAAAAGGTCTTCCTTGGGCTGGGTGTTGGTTTCGGTTTCAAACTGCTGATGAACATTTTCGGACTGTGGAAGGATACTCCGACCTGGTCAACTGATCGCCGTGGAACCTATCCGAATCTGCAGGCCAATATGGAAATTACACCCGAACTGATGGGAGTTGGGTACATTATCGGCCCCCGGATTGCCGGAATCATGGTTGCCGGCGGTGTTCTTTCTGCCTTTGCTCTGGTTCCGCTGATCACCATGTTCGGTGATGCCCTCCAGACTGTCGTCAAACCGGGAATCGGAGATAAACTCATCCATGACATGTCCTTCGGGGAAATCAGGTCCGGGTACGTCAGATATATCGGCGCCGGAGCTGTTGCTTTTGCCGGGATCATCACCCTGATTAAAACCATCCCGACAATTTACTCTTCGTTCCGTGACAGTGCCCGTGATATTCTGGCATCGAGAAAGAACGGCGGACAGGCGACGGAAAAGTCAAGAACCGAAAAAGACATCCCGATTATCTGGACAGTCATTGGTGCCGTTGTTCTGGTCGGTTTCATGGCCGTTATGCCGAACATTCCGGTAAATTTCCTGAGCGGAATTCTGATCGTGGTCTTCGGATTTTTCTTCGTCACGGTATCGTCGAGAATTGTAGGACTGATCGGATCCTCCTCGAACCCGATATCCGGAATGACTATCGCCACCCTGATGGGCACCTGCCTGGTATTTGTCGGGATCGGCTGGACCGGAGATATTTACCAGCCGATTGCCCTGGTCGTCGGCTCAATCGTCTGTATTGCAGCCGCCAATGCCGGGGCAACTTCACAGGACCTGAAAACCGGATACATTGTAGGCGCAACACCTTATCTTCAGCAGGTTGGTCTGCTTATCGGTGTCCTCGCTTCGGTTACGGTCATCGGTTTTACCATGCTGCTGCTGAATAATTCCTTTACGACTACTGAACCTGTCCGTTTCGACGGAATCACCATCACCCAAACCCTGAATTCAGTCGAAGAAGGACCCGACGGAAAGGAATACCTGGTTTACCACAACACCCGGGCCACGGGTCCAGTCAGCGAAGGCATTTTCCTTGTAGATAAAACCACCCGGGAAATCGCCTGGAAGGTAACGCCGGGTATCGGATCGCCCGATCTTGCTGCCCCGCAGGCTACTCTGATGGCAACCATTATCAAAGGGATGCTGAATCAGGAACTGCCCTGGGGACTTATAATTCTGGGGATGATGATTGCACTGGTTGTCGAACTGATGGGAGTTCCCTCGCTTCCGTTTGCTGTCGGGTCCTACCTGCCCCTGTCAACGACGGCTCCCATCTTTGTCGGCGGACTCATTAAGTATTTCGTGGACAAGGCCCGTGGCGGGAAGGAGGAGTCAGAAGTCGGTGAAGGAACTCTGCTGTCATCCGGACTGATTGCCGGTGGTGCCCTGACCGGAATTCTGATCGCCATCCTCAGAACCAAAGATATTTCACCGTTTGATGACCAGACATTGGCTGATTTTCTTGCCTTCGGCCACAAAATCGGGCTGGGTGAAAGCCTTGGTTACGCAGGTGATCTGATTTCGCTGGTCTGTTTCGCCTGCATGGGCTACTATTTATATAAAGTTGCCGTCGGGAAAAAGCAGATCAAGGCCTGACCCGGTCTCCATTGTCTTTAAAGCCGGAATTCTGGAAGCAGGTTCCGGCTTTTTTTTTGTCCTGCCTGACACTTTTTTCCGCCTTTACTCTCTATCCGGAATCGCAGTCACCAACAGTCAGTCAATCAGGAAGGATCACATGGCGAAAATTGTCGTTCTCGGCGCAGGAATTTCCGGTCATACGGCCTCAATGATTTTAAAAAAGAAGCTGGGAAAAAACCATGAAGTGGTGGTGATCAGTCCGGCGGCCAATTACCAATGGATACCCTCGAACATCTGGGTTGGCATCGGGCAGATGAAACCTGAACAGGTGATTTTCCCGCTGAAACCGGTTTATGATAAAAAGGGAATCATTTTCAAACAGGCCGCTGCCCGGGTACTTCATCCGGAAGGATCGCCAGACTCTGACCGGCCATTTGTTGAAATTGAGTACATGACAGAAGATAAAAAAGGCCAGACCGAACGGGTAGATTACGATTTTCTGGTCAATGCAACCGGCCCCAAACTGAATTTCGCAGCAACCGAAGGACTTGGTCCTGAGCTGAATTCGAACTCGGTCTGCACCTACTCACATGCATCCAAAAGCTGGGAAGCACTGAAAGTTTCTCTGGCAAAAATGGAAAAAGGTGAAAAACAACGCTTTCTGATTGGCACCGGTCACCCAACTGCAACCTGCCAGGGTGCTGCATTTGAATATATTCTGAACGTCGCCTTCGAAATCAACCAGAGAAAACTCGGTCATCTGGCAGAAATTACCTGGATTACCAACGAATATGAACTCGGGGATTTCGGAATGGGCGGTGCCTTCATTAAAAAAGGCGGATACGTCACCTCAACCAAGATTTTTACCGAATCCATTCTGGCAGAATACGGTATTAAATGGATTAAACGGGCCGGTATTAAAAAAGTAGAACCGGGAAAGGCAATTTACGAAAACCTGGATGGTGAAATCCGGGAAATTGAATTTGATTTTGCCATGCTGATTCCGGCCTTCGCCGGTGTTGGACTGAAAGCCGTTAATAAGGCCGGAGACGACATTTCTTCTACTGTTTTTGCTCCCAACGGGCTCATGAAGGTGGATGCCGATTATACCCAGAAACCTTTTGAAAGCTGGTCGGTTAAAGACTGGCCTTCCACCTACCAAAGTGCCCTTTATCCGAATGTTTTTGCATCCGGAATCGCATTCGCTCCGCCACACCCCATTTCCAAACCGACCCTCAGTAAAAATGGCAACCCCATTTACCCGACGCCTCCCAGAACCGGAATGCCATCCGGGGTTCAGGGGAAAGTCGTTGCCATGAATATTGTTGATACCGTCAAGGCCGGGAAACTGAGTCTGAATCACCGGGCATCGATGGGCCGGATGGGTGCTGCCTGCATCGTTTCCTCGGGGTATGGGGTTACAAAGGGAATGGCAGCCACCATGACTGTATTCCCGATCGTACCCGATTTTGAAAAATACCCCCAATGGGGACGCGACCTGAATTACACGGTTGGAGAACCCGGGCTTGCCGGCCACTGGATGAAACTGTTCATGCACTACATGTTTATTTACAAGGCCAAAGGGCTTCCCGGCTGGTCCTTGATCCCTGAATAAATTTTACGGAGAACTGGTATGATTGATAAACCGATTCCAAAAGGGTATAAAGAAGAAGATTACCCACCGGTACCGACCGGGCTCAACAAATTCTTCCGGGTATTCTGGCCCTGGCAGATTATCCGGTTTTTTGTCCTGAACCTGAAGGTCATGAAAATCGTTATCGGCGGTCACTCCTGATTTTAGGAAAATTCTAATCCTTCATCCGTGATCTTTGCTGACTTCCATCCGGCGATTCCTTATATTGATATAAATTAATCATTTAGGATCCATGACGGAAGTCAGTTTTATTCGCCAGAATCATACCCGATGGAAATCACTTGAACAGGTTTTAACACGCCCGGCAGCCGCCGACCCTGATTTCCTTGCAGAAAATTATATGCTGCTGTCTGATGATCTCGCCTATGCCCAGACTTTTTTCCCGAAAAGTAAAACCACCATTTACCTGAACAGTCTGGCCGTAAAATTATATGCCCTCATTTACCGGAATAAAAAGGAACCGGGATCACGCCTCCTGAATTTCTGGACAACAGAATTGCCTCTGCTGATGGTCTCATTCCGTACAGAGGGAATTCTTGCCTTTATTCTGATGCTCATTTCAGTTGCGATCGGACTTTTTTCCGGGCTGTTTGACTCCGATTTTCCGACTCAGATTCTCGGTGAATCCTACATCCGGATGACCCTTGATAACATCAATAACGGAACTCCTCTTGCAGTTTATGACAGCAACCCGGTTCTGCCGATGTTCCTTTCCATTGCCTTCAACAATCTGTTTGTTTCGGTTCTGGTCTTTGTATCCGGCGTGATCGCCGGTATCGGGACGGTTTATTACCTGATCAGCAATGGGATCATGATCGGGGCTTTCCTCTCCGTTTTTCTGAATCAGAAAGTGAATTTTGAGGGGATGGCAGGAATCTGGATTCATGGAACCCTTGAAATATCCTGTATTATACTTGCCGGGGCAGCCGGACTTCAGATCGGCCGGAGCCTTCTTTTTCCGGGAACCTTTCCCAGAGGTTACTCTTTTAGAACCGGCGTTAAAAATGGCCTGAAGCTGACCATTGGGGTTTTCCCGCTGATCATTCTGGCTGCAGCGCTGGAATCTGCCCTAACCCGGTTTTCGGGAGCAGGACTTTGGCTTTCTGTATCGGTAATGGTCCTGACCGGCTGTTTTGTATTGGGTTATTTTGTCCTTTATCCATGGTTTATCAACACAAGGAGATCACATGATTCCGCAGGAAATTGAACTGAAAAAAGTCAGAAACTTCAGTGAAACCCTGAACACAACTTTATCCCTGATCCGGCATTTATTCAAACCGCTGATGCTGTCACAGTTTGCCATAGCCTTCCCTGTTTTGCTGATCGGCTCGGTAATCCATACCTTTTTTGTCCTCTCCATGTTAGATCCAATTCTGTTGGGAAATCCCGAAAATATTGCAGGCACAGTAAAAGCCACACTTCTTTCCAGCTTACTGACCCTTCCCGGGGTATTTCTTATGTGGGCTCTGGCCATGGCAGCCGTTAAAGTATATGAACAGAAACAATCAGCAGAAATATCTGTCAGGGAAATCTGGGATGAAGGAAAAACAAAACTGCTTCCGTTTGCCGGAATCTGGTTCCTTTCCCTTCTGATTTTCATCAGCGGGTTATTTCTGTTAATCATTCCCGGACTGTTTTTTGGTATCAGAATCGTAATTGGTGCCCCGTTGGCTGCAATCGGGGACGGGAGTATCTGGAAGTCAATTGAAAAGTCCTGGGATTACACCAAAGGGAAATGGTGGACTACTTTTGGGCTCATTCTGGTGCTTTACCTGCTTTCAGCCCTGATCGGATTTGTTGCAGGAATTCCCGTGGTCATTCTAACAATGGTTCAGGGAATAACCCAGATTCAAACCGGGGCGATTGGGACTGATTTCCCAAAATTGATTCTTTATGTTTCGATGTTTTTTAACCCGCTGCTAACCCTGACTTATGTCATTACCATAATTGGACTTACTGTCCATGCCTACTCTTTGCAGGAAGAGCAGGAAGCCACTGGTCTTCAGGAAAAAATAGCAGCCATCAGCGACCCGGAATCGAACGGATGATCCTTTGATACAGGCAGTTCTTTTTCTTTTTCTTTTTGGTTCAGCACAAACCCAGAACCCGTATCAGGCCATTCCGCAGGATACAGGTTCGACCGGGACTATTGAGAGGGCAGATTCTGGAATCACGGACTCTCTTGATTTTGATGACGAAGAAGAAGAGGAAGACAGCCTGGTATTCGTAACCAGGTCTTTTCACCCGGCCACCCTCGATAGCCTCAGAACCCTGGCAGACTACCAGTACCAACGCAACCCGGATAAAGAACCCTCCATTCTGGATCTCTTCTTTTCCTGGATCCGGAAGAATATCCTGCAGCCGGTTCTCGGCTCGAAACCTGCAACCTACCTGATTCTTGTCCTTGCAGCAGGGCTTCTGGTATGGGCTATGCTTAAACTGATGCGGATTGATGCCGGACCTCTTTTGTTCAGCCGGCGGGAAAACTCACCCCGTATCTACGAAACCGATGAAGATCTGATCCGGAGGGAAGTCAGCCTTGAGGATCTTGCAGGTCAGGCAGAACAGGCCGGCGCCTGGCGGGAAATGATCCGGTTTCGTTTTTTAAACCTGCTGAAACTCCTCGACCGGGAAAAAATAATTGTCTGGTCTCCTGATAAAACCAATCTGGATTACGTCAGGGACCTCAGCCGGACTGCCTTCCTGGAGGAATTCAGGTCAATCTGTTCCCAAACAGATAAAATGACCTGGTCAGAAAAACCAACCGGCCGGGAAGAAGCCGCCAGGCTGAATGAACAAATTAAAGTAATGGCAACGGCAGTTACCGGGGAAGGAAAAAGGCGATGAAAATTCCCTTCCCTATGACCCTGCTTTTCCTGACCTTAATCGGCCTTGCCCTTGTGGTCGGGTTTCTGATTCCCGAACCGGTTAACTGGGAGGAAACCTACTCCCGGTTTGATAAAAATCCGCTGGGCAGTTCAGTTCTGTGGCAACAACTCCCGGCATTGTTCCCTGAAAGCTCTCCTGAAACCCGGAACCAGCATCCGGCGTTCAGGATCGAAGAGACTTACCCTTACCAGTCAGTCCTGATTATCAACAAAAGCTTTTCACCTTCACCTTTCGAGGAAAAAGGCCTTTTCAGATTCGTCTCTGCCGGTGGATATGCCCTGATTTTTGCAGAAGAGATACGAGAATCGGTGCTTGACAGCCTTGGTCTTGATCTGGACGGCAGACCACATGTGTTCCCGGAAAGCCGCCTTCACCTTTCCGGCACCAATCCGGATTCGGCCAGGTTTTCATTTTTTCCGGTTTATCTCTCAGCCGAACGGTTTTTCAGTGCCGATTCAACTGCCTGGGCTGACACACTGGTCACTGACCGGTTCGGGAAACCGGTGGTTCTTTCAGTGAACTGGGGAAACGGTAAATTTATTCTTGGTTCGGCACCCTGGCTTTTTACCAACATTGAACTGCTAAAACCCGGAAATAATCACCTTCAGGCAACCATTCTGAGTGAACTGCCTCAGGGAAAAGTTCTGTGGGACGAAGCATTTAAATCCGGCCGGTTTAAAAATCAGGGTCTGGTGAATTACCTGATGAATCAACCGGGTATCCGCCAGGGATGGCTTCTGTTCTGGTTTGGAACCGGCCTTTTTCTTCTCGTCAATTTCCGTCGGATTCAACGGCCCGTGCCGGTCATCCCCAAACCTGAAAATTCTTCCCTGAAGTTTATTGATGTTCTTGTCGGATTGTATCAATTGGACAGTCAGCACAGCCGGATTGCAAAAAAACGGATCCGGTACTGGCTCATGACCATCCGGGAACAGTACAACCTGCAGACCGGGCAACTGGATACCGCCTTTATTCAGACTCTGGCCTCAAGATCCGGGCTGGAAGAAAACCGCCTTTCAGCCGGTATTCTGCTGGTCACAACTCTTCTGAACAGTACCTCCTGCCGGAAGGAAGACCTCGTCAGCCTGAGTCACTTTTTAGATTATTATTATTTCCACCTGTCAAACGGAACAACCCATGGAAAACCCGGAAAAACAACTCAATCCTGAACAAGCCTCTGAATGGATCAATGCGATCCGGACCGTGTTTAATGCTCACATTGCCGGCCAGCCCGAAGTTGCCGATCTGCTTACGGCAGCCCTGCTGGCTGAAGGTCATGTCCTGATCGAAGGCGTTCCCGGTTTGGGAAAAACGTGGGCAGTCAGGCTGCTTTCCCGATGCCTGGATCTTAGTTTCAGCCGCATTCAGTTCACCCCAGACCTGATGCCCTCAGACATTGTCGGGACCCCGGTTTTTGTTTCCGCAGAAAAAGCCTTTGAATTCCGTCCAGGTCCGGTTTTTGCCCAACTGGTTCTGATTGATGAAGTCAACCGGGCCCCGGCAAAAACCCAAAGTGCGCTGTTTGAAGTAATGGAAGAGAAACAGGTAACGGTAGACGGGGTAACCCGGCCGATGGCCAGACCCTTTATGGTAATTGCTACGCAAAACCCTGTGGATCATGAAGGCACTTACCGGCTGCCTGAAGCTGAACTGGACCGGTTTCTGTTTAACATTCTGATTTCCTACCCGCCGCTTGAGGAAGAAACACGCCTTCTTCTGGAAACTTTATCCGAACCGGTTACCGACCGGATTCCCAAACTGAAGCCGGTCATCGGAAAGGATCAACTGATAGCCCTGAAGGCTATGACCCAACAGGTTCATGCCTCTGAAGAACTGATCGGATATCTGGTCAGACTGGTTCGGCTGACCCGTGAAACCAAAGACATTTTTCTGGGCGGATCACCCCGTGCAGCCTTAGCCCTGCTTTCGGCAGCCAGAGCTTCTGCAGTGATGAATGGCCGTGATTTCATTACTCCGGACGATATCAAATCGATGGCATTGCCGGTATTAAGGCACCGCATTCTGCTCACTGCTGAAGCTGAACTTGAAGGAAAAACGCCGGATCAGGTCCTGAAGAACCTGCTGCATCAAACCGAAGTTCCCAGATAATTCATGAAGCATCTCTTCCTGACCTCCCGGTTTTTTCTGAGTCTTGCGGCCCTTTCTGCCGGGTATCTGGCGGCTTTTTTCCTGCCGGGTTTGCTGGTTCTCGTTCACCTGCTGCTGGCCGGCCTGGTGCTGATGACCCTTGCTGATCTGGTTTTGGTCTCCAGACTAACCGGTGCCGTTTCTGCTGTAAGAAAAACTCCTGAACGCTTATCACTGGGTGATGAAAACGAAATCCGGATTCAGGTCAGAAATTCATCGGATCACACCCTGCGGCTTACTCTTCTCGATGAACTTCCGGCTGAGTTTCAGGTCAGAACTTCCCGGTTCCGGTTCGGTCTGCCACCCCGGGAAACCCATCAGGTTACTTACCGGGTTTTCCCCCAGAAACGGGGGCTTTATTTCTGGGGAGACCTGATCACTTTGGTTTCCGGTCCTGCCGGACTTGCCCTTAAACGGATTATTTTGACTGCCGCTGCCGGTGTTCCCGTGTACCCCTCTTTTCTTCAGATGAAAAAATATGAGCTGATGGCATTTTCTGGACGGGTGGCCGATTCCGGCATGAGGAAGGTCAGAAGAATCGGTCATTCCATGGAGTTTGAACAGGTTCGGGAATACGTAACCGGGGATGACATCAGAACACTGAACTGGAAAGCCGCGGCCAAACTGAATAAACTGATGGTGAACCAGTTTCAGGATGAAAAAAGTCAGGCTGTCTATGCGGTAATTGATCTGGGCAGAACAATGAAACGGTCTTTTAACGGCATTTCTTATTTGGATTATGCTATTAATTCGTCACTCGCCATCCTGAATATTGCTCTGAAGAAAGACGATAAAGCAGGACTTGTTACCTTTTCGGATCAGATTTATACTTTTCTGGGTGCTGAAAAAAAATCGGGGCAGATCAGGAAAATTCTGAGCTTGCTTTACAACCAGGCGACCACTTTCCGTGAGTCAGATTTTCAATTACTGGTCCAGACCTTCAGAACACGGGTATCAACCCGCAGCCTTTTGTTGTTCTTCACCAATCCCGAAACTCTGCCGGCCATGGAACGGATGTTGCCCTACCTTAAAGTCTTATCCAGAATCCACGTGCTGGTTGTCATTTTTTTTGAAAATACAGAACTTGACTCCCTGAGACAGACTCCCGCCCGTGATTTGCACGGAATCTACCGGAAATCACTTGCAGAAATGCTTGACCTGAACAAAAAACAGATGGTGCTGGAATTGAAGAGACACGGAATTTATCCGGTTTTAACTACTCCTGACCACCTGACCACTGATACTCTGAGCCAATATCTCGAACTTAAATCCCGTGGAATAATCTGATCAATGGAAACCATTCAAATTGAAACCCACCAGCACGTAAACATGGAATACCCGATAGCCGGGGTTTCTGACAGGGTGCTTGCAGGAATTGTGGATTTCTGCATCATTTTCGCCTGGGAACTGTTTGCCATGCTTACCACTGTTTTTTTGGGCCCTTTTTCCTTAGTCCTGATTTTGCTTCCCATTTTTCTTTACGATCTGATAATGGAACTGGCCTTCGACGGGCAGTCTCTTGGAAAAAAAATGATGGCAATCAAAGTCATCCGGATGGATGGGGTTCAGCCGTCTGTTTCCAGCTATCTCATCCGGTGGATGTTCAGACTCATTGACATTGGGATTTCTGGCGGCTCGGTGGCGGTTGTTACCATTCTGATCAATGGAAAAGGGCAGCGGTTGGGTGATATTGCCGCCGGTACAACAGTTATTAAACTGAAATCAGCCCAGGATCTCAAATATTCTGTGTTCACTCCGGTCGATGAGAACCGGGTAGTCCGGTTTCCGCAGGCAGTAAATCTGTCCGAAACGGAAATTGAAACAATCCGGGAAGTGATGTACCTCCCGGCTGACAGGAATAACCGGGCAACCAAAATAAAAATGACCCAGACACTTAAAACCAACCTGGAAAGAAAACTTGGGATTACTTCTGATCTGCTGCCGGAGCTGTTTCTTTCTGAACTGGTCAAAGATTACAACTCCCTGAAAGGAAAACTGGATTAAAGATCCAAACCTTCCCGTCCGCATCGGATATTTTTTTGTTTTTCCGGTATCCAGGCCAAAAACATCGCAGGTTATCCGGAAATACTTCCTTTTTCTGAATATTTTTTCCCGATGATCTAAAAAGAATCTGCACCGGTTTTGGAACTTTTCTGCCCGGTCAGTAATTTTAACAAAAAAGTACAGATTTATGATCATTAAAACCGGACATATTCCCGAAGAACTGACCCGGCACCTCTTTGCCTTCAGGTCAGATGCCGGATCGGCTTCCCTGCCGAAAGGACGGGTTACCCGGTTTGTGGATGATCTGATTAATCTGATGTTTCCTCAGCATGGCGAACCTGAAGACCTGAATTCGGTTCAAATTGAGGAAAGGCTCGAAATTCTTGCCACTGAACTGACCATGTTTCTGGATCTGGTAACGGAAGAAAATCTGAAACCGGAGGAAACTGTCAACCGTTTTTTTGCCGGCCTGCCGGGAATTCACCAAACTATTTTATCGGATGCTGAGGCCATTTTCAAAGGGGATCCTGCAGCCACCTGTCTGGATGAGGTGATTTCGACATATCCCGGATTTGCAGCCATTTCCATTTACCGGATTGCCTCCTTTTTTTACAGGGAATCTGTGCCGGTTCTGCCCAGAATGATGGCCGAACTGGCTCATGAACGGACCGGGATCGACATCCACCCCGGTGCCCAAATCGGGAAAGGGTTCTGTATTGATCACGGAACCGGGATTGTGATCGGTGAAACCTCTGTTATCGGAAACGGTGTTAAACTGTATCAGGGAGTGACTCTGGGGGCCTTGAGTGTCGAGAAATCAATGGCCAGAACCAGACGGCATCCAACTCTTGAAGACAATGTCATTATCTATTCGGGGGCCACAATTCTCGGCGGTGACACGGTAATCGGTCACGACTCGGTTATCGGCGGAAATGTGTGGTTGACAGAGAGTGTGGCTCCCTTTTCTGTTGTCTATCACAAAAGTGAAGTTAAAATCCGGAACAGCCGGTTTAACGAAAATTCCATTGAATTTTTTATCTGATATGAGCCGGCAGTCCTCACATCCATCTGTTTTCTGCTGCTGCCTCTGTTGCGGGCTTCCCGGCCCCAGTTGTTGATTTTTCCCCGGACTTACTGTACCCCTAAAACTTCTCACTTTCTTCAGGAAATTACCATGAGTTATCATTCTGTATTGGATACTATCGGAAATACCCCCCACATCCGGATCAATAAACTTTTTGCGGACCGGAATGTCACTGTTTTTACCAAGCTGGAAAAATCGAATCCCGGCGGAAGCATCAAGGACCGGATTGCCCTGGCCATGATTGAAGATGCCGAAGCCCGCGGAATCCTGAAACCGCATTCGGTTATCATCGAGCCGACCTCGGGCAATACCGGTGTCGGGCTGGCACTGGTTGCTGCTGTTAAAGGATACAAACTTGTTCTGGTCATGCCGGAGTCCATGTCGGTCGAACGCCGGCGACTGATGGCTGCTTACGGAGCCACCTTTGAACTGACCCCCCGTGAAAAGGGAATGAAAGGCGCCATTGAAAAGGCACGTGAACTGGCGGCCGAAACACCGGATTCCTGGATTCCCATGCAGTTCGAGAATCCGGCAAATATTACCGTTCATGCCCGAACAACCGCACAGGAAATCCTGAAAGATTTCCCGGATGGCCTTGACTATCTCATTACCGGTGTTGGAACCGGCGGGCACATCACCGGTGTTGCTGAAGTTCTGAAACCCTTATACCCGGGACTGAAAGTTTATGCGGTTGAACCGGCCCTTTCTCCGGTCATTTCGGGCGGTTCCCCTGGTCCGCACCCGATTCAGGGTATCGGCGCAGGATTCATTCCGGCAAATCTCCATACCGATGTTCTGGATGGTGTCATTCAGGTTTCGAAAGATGAAGCCTTTGAATATGCCGGCCGGGCAGCACGGGAAGAAGGGTTGTTTGTGGGTATTTCCTCAGGCGCATCCCTGGCTGCAGTTGCGAAAAAACTTACCGAGATACAGGACGGTGCCAGAATTCTCACCTTTTCTTACGATACCGGTGAACGGTATCTCTCTATTGAAGGTCTGTACTGATCAGGGTACAGGCTGCCTTTTAACCGACAAAAAGCAAAACCCGGCCCCTCCGGCAGATTCTGGCTCCGGAGGGGATAGCCGGTTAAAATCCACCATTCTGAATCCGGATCTGATAGAGTTTTCCAACCTACTCCCGGGCATAAAAGCCCTTCCATTCGCCTGCTTTCAATTTCCCCCGGTTTCTTCTATCTTTACACCTAAATAAGTAAAGCATTCGGATCAGATTTAATTATCCGGTTAAGAAGACGTCAAAAACCAACCGGATTCCTATTCAGGATGGAAGGACAGCAATGCCAGTAAAAAAAATGAGAGCCGTCGTCGTTGCCGCAACCGGTGATTCTTCAGTTTTGAAGATCAGCACGCTTCCCGTACCTGAACCTGGTCCGGGGCAGATTCTGATCCGGGTCCTGGCAGCCGGTGTAAATCCGGTAGACACCTACCTGCGGGCAGGAATTCAGGGGTACAATCCGGTTTGTCCGTACACACCGGGAATTGATCTGGCGGGAACTGTCGAAAAAACCGGTGAAGGTGTGGTTACCTTTAAGCCGGGTGACCGGGTTTATGCCGCAGGAAATTTAACCGGCAGTTATGCTGAATTTGCCCTTGCCCGTGCCGGACAGGTTTTTCCGCTTCCCGGGCAGCTTTCCTTTTCGCAGGGGGCAACTCTGCATGTGCCCTACGGAACGGCTTACCGTGCATTGATACAAAAGGCAGGTGCCAAACCGGGAGAATCCGTTCTGGTTCACGGCGGATCTGGCGGCGTTGGGCTGGCTGCCATCCAGCTTGCCCGGTGGAAAGGGCTTCAGGTTATCGCCTCTGCGGGGTCTTCTGCCGGGGCATCCCTCCTGAAAAGCCAGGGTGCCGGCGCCGTGGTTGATCATACCGATCCCGATCACTTTGCGTCAATCATGACCATTACTGAAGGAAACGGAGTTGATATTATTCTCGAAATGATGGCTGATCTCAATCTTGGGAAGGATCTTGCCCTGCTGAAAACCTTCGGCCGTGTTGTCGTGGTTGGCAGCAGAGGTCCGGTCGAAATCACACCCCGGGACATCATGTCACGGGATGCCACTATTACCGGACTGGCACTCCGGAATGCGACGGAGGGTGACTTCAGAGAAATCCACCATGCCCTTTCAGATGGCTTCCGGTCAGGTGCCCTTTCACCGGTCATTGCCAAAGAATTTTCCCTTGAAGAAGCCGGGAAAGCACATGACTCGATTTCAACCACGCGGGCGCTCGGAAAAATCGTCCTGATCCCCTGAGATCATTCTGATTTCCCTGCACCGTTTTTCTTTGGGCAGGGAACTCCGCCTATCTTTGAAGGTATAATGGCCGGATCAGACAAGGATATCTTTTATGGTTGATTTCAGAATGATGATCAACGGCTCGGTTCCCGGTGGAATCTGGGCCTTTTTCATCACCTATTTGGTAATAATTTCCGTCATTTCTTACGTGTTTTACAGCAGTGAGCTGATGACACGGCGCAGGTACATCCGGAACCTGATCATCTCGACCGGAGCCAGTTTATTCCTGTACAGCCTGCTTCTGCTCATTTTTCCGGCCAAACCCATCATCCCGAATGTGGTGATTGCCCCGGTTGTTTCAGAAACAGCCACTTCCGAACAGAAAGCTTTTCCCTTTTTCCTGAATGAAGTTCTGCGAAGGGCATATCCCGAACGGTATCATGCTGTCGATCAGGAATCGGTTATCCGGTATTTCAACTCTCACGGGTGGACCAACCCGGATTCAATTCTGAATCAGGTCAGATACCACAATATCCAATTTGTCGTTTTCCCGGAACTTGAAGCAGACGGCCGGTGGAAGCTGAACATGTATGATACCCGGTACGGCGGAATTGAAAAATATGCAACGATCGAACCTGAACCGTCAGAAGATTACCGGATGGTACTGCTTTCTGCCTCCAACCAGGTCCTTCAGCAATTGTACCCCGACCTGAAAATTGCCGAATCCCGTCTGGTCGATGGAATCCGGTCTGCATTTCCCGAAAATCCGAAACAACTGGCCGACTTTTTTCATCTGAAAGACCTGGCCAGCCGTTCGGAATGGAAGGAAATTCTGACTCTGACCGAACCGCTTGCCAAACCGGATTCAGCTTCAGCCATCTATCCGTTTTACTATGGGAAAGCCTGTTTCGAATTGGCAAAGGTGACAGCTCTGGATTCGGTACAGCGGCATGAATGGATCAACAAGGCTAACTTTTACCTGCTCGGTGCCGTTAAAAAAGATACCGCCAACGCTGATTATATGAATCAGCTTGCCGATTTCTATCTCTATAAAGGTGAGTTTGAAAACGCCGACAATGCCGCAAAAGCTGCCTGGTTTCTCGATCCGTATAACGATAAAGCCTATGTTAATCTGGGTCGCCTGCACAAAAGCCGTTGGATGAATTTTGAATTCCTTGGCGGTGAAAGATTCAATTCACAGGGCGGGCTGCTTAGAAAAGCCCTGAACCTGAACCCGTTTTCAGCGGAAGCCTATTTCTTTATCGGGCAGCTTCTTGAAGAGGAACGGGACCTTCAGGATATTAAAGGCGGACGGGCGATTGAGCATTACCAGACTGCCGCAGACTTGAATCCGAATTATCTGGATGCCCTTCTGAACCTCTGGAAACTTAAAATTATGGCCCGTGATTTCCAGGCATCCCGACCGCTGTTTACCAGGATCCTTTCACTCTCGCCCGGGAATCCCGACGCCTGGTTTTATATGGGGATGAATTTTTACTACCAGTCCAAACATGATTCGACCCTTTATTATTTTACAGGAAACCTGAAGCTGCGCGATAATGGCAATGCCCACATGTATCTTGCCGCCACCTATGAAGAAATGGCAGATACTGCCAATGCAGTTAAACACTACGTCCTTCGTGTGAAAAAAAGAACCAGCGAAACCGACAAAATTGCTGCAAGTGCCTATAAGCGGATCCGGGAACTGGACCGGAATACCTGGCGCCAGCTGAATAAAGAAATTCCGCCGGTAATTGAGCAGTGACCCCGTTGCAAGCTGACCGGTTTTTCCAGGAACCGGAGTCCCTTCTGCTGCTGGGAATCGTCAATATCACACCCGACAGTTTTTCGGATGGGGGTGCCTATCTTAACCCGGAGAAGGCTGTTCAGCATGCACTTTCTCTTCTGGACTCAGGCGCCGGCTGGCTGGATCTTGGGGCTGAAAGCACCCGCCCGGGCAGCCTGCCTGTTCCCAGTGAGGAAGAATGGCACCGCCTCGAACCGGTTATCAGAGGAATTTTAACACAAAGACCTGGGACCGTCCTTTCAGTGGATACCACAAAATCACGGATCGCCGAACAGGCCGTATCTGCCGGATGCCAGGTAGTCAATGATATCTCCGGCGGAACATTTGACCCTGAAATGATTCCGGTAGTTGCCCGGCTGGGAGTTCCCATGATCCTGATGCACACCGGCGGCAAACCAGAGACCATGCAGATGAATCCCGTTTATCAGGATGTAACAGAGGATGTTTGCCGGTTTCTGGAGGCTCAGGCAAAAAAAGCCCGTGCAGCGGGTATTCAAAACCTGATTTTGGATCCCGGATTCGGTTTCGGTAAAACCCTTCGGCATAATTACGAACTTTTATCCCGGCTCGATCAGGTCACGGCTTTGGGGTATCCGGTTCTGGCCGGAATTTCAAGAAAGAGAATGATCGGGCAGGTAACAGGCAGGGAGGTCACAGCCCGTGAAACCGGCAGCCGGGTTGCCGAAACATTGGCTGCTGCCAAAGGGGCCCGCATCTTCAGGGTACATGATGCAGCCGGTGCATCCGACATGATCCGGATTCTGAACGCCTTTTTTCATCCGGAATCACTTGAATGAAACCAGATCCCAAAGTTTCGGTTCTCATTCCGGCATTTGAATCTGCCCAAACCCTCCCCGTTCTGATCCGGGAAATCAAACAGATTTGCTCACCTTTCCGGCTGGTTGTCATCGATGACGGCAGTTCGGACAATACCCGTGAGGCGGCCCGGATGGCAGGTGCCGAATGCTTCCGCCTCAACAGGAACTCCGGAAAGGGTGCCGCCCTCAAATATGGGATTTCCCTTCTTTCGGATTCTGACTGGATTATTTGCCTCGATTCTGATCTGCAGCATGATCCGGCGGATTTGCCACTGTTTTTTTCCCAAATCCTGGCCGCACCGGCTGATCTGATCCTGGGAATGAGGAACCTGCAGGATCCGGCAATGCCTTTTTCGCGGCGGTTCAGTAATTCGATGACCAGCCTGCTGATTACCACCCGGCTGTCACAGGATATTTTTGATTCCCAATGCGGGTTCCGGGCCATCCGGGTTTCGGGGAATCGGTCAGACTCCTGCCGGGAAACCGGATATATGTTTGAGACTGAACTTCTCATAAAAACCGTTCTTTCCGGCGGCACCTTTAAGTCGGTTCCGGTCAGAACAATTTATAATTCGAGCAAAAGTTATCTTCATCCTTGGGTCAATACAGTAAAATTCTTAAATTTGTTGTTTCGCTCGATTTACTGGAACTGAATGGCCGATTCATTTTATCAAAAATCCCGCACCGACCTGATTTCTGTCCTCAGGAAAAAAGGAATTTCCGACGAACAGGTTCTGACTGCTGTTTCCCGGGTTCCCCGCCATGAATTTATTCAGTCGAGCCTCGTTCACCGGGCCTACGAAGATGTTGCCCTTCCGATCGGGCTGGGACAGACGATTTCGCAACCTTACACCGTTGCTATTATGACCCAAAGCCTCCGGGTTTCACCAGGAATGAAAATTCTCGAAATCGGTACCGGTTCAGGGTATCAGGCGGCTGTTCTGAAAGCTGCAGGCTGTCAGGTCTTTTCAATTGAACGGCACCTGGAACTGATGACCAAAGCCCGGACCACACTCGAAAGACTGGGAATGGATATTGCCTGCCGTTGTGCAGATGGCACACTGGGCTGGAGCCAGTTTGCTCCTTTTGACGGTATCATTGTCACTGCCGGAGGACCGTTAATTCCTGATCCCTTAAAAAAACAGCTTAAAACCGGTGCCCGCCTGGTCATCCCCGTCGGTGATGATAAAGTTCAGAATCTGCATGTCATTACCCGCCTGGCAGATGACAGGTTTTCAACCGAAGTGATCGAAGGGTTTAAATTTGTTCCCCTCATCGGAAAAGAAGGCTGGAGTGCCTGATTCTCCTCTTTACAGGATTTAAGTAATGGAATTGATTCAGCAACTGATTGATCTTGTTCTTCATCTTGACGTTCACCTGACCGAAATGATTGTTCTGTTCGGTCCGTGGATGTATGCCATTTTATTTCTGATCATTTTTGCGGAAACCGGTCTGGTTGTGACCCCGTTTCTTCCGGGTGACTCTCTTCTGTTTGCTCTGGGCGCATTGGCCGCCGGCGGGGCACTCCATCTCGAAACCCTGATGCTGATACTGACCCTGGCGTCAATTGCAGGCGATACAACCAATTATTCAATCGGGAACTATCTGGGTCCGAAAGTTTTTCATTTCGAAAACTCACGGTTTTTCAACAAAGACTATCTGATAAAAACCCATCAGTTCTATGAAAAGCATGGTGGTAAAACCATCATTCTTGCCAAGTTTCTGCCCATTTTCAGAACCTTTGCCCCGTTTATCGCCGGAATCGGCAGCATGACCTATCCCCGGTTTATCCTGTTCAATATCACCGGCGGACTGATCTGGATAAACGGATTTCTTCTTCTGGGATTCTTTTTCGGAAACATTCCGGTTGTTAAAAACAATTTTGGAATTGTGATTATTGCCATTATCATTATTTCGGTCTTGCCGGCTGTCATTCAGTTCATCAGACACAAACTGAACAAAAAAGCCTGATCCGGATTCAATTTTTATAAATAACTTCAGGTCATAAAGGAATAAGAATGAGTCTCCTCGTTGTAGGGTCAGTAGCCCTCGATACCATTGAAACCCCGTTTGGCAAAGCCGATGATGCCCTTGGCGGATCAGCTACATTTATTTCGGCAGCAGCCTCCTTTTTTCAGAAGGATATTTCTCTGGTTGGTGTGGTCGGCAGTGATTTCCCGAAAGAACATATTCAGTTTCTTGCAGGAAAAGGCATTAATCTGGACGGATTGCAGGTTATTGAAGGCGGGAAAACCTTCAGGTGGTCTGGCCGGTATCACTTCGACCTGAATACCCGTGATACCCTTGACACCCAGTTGAATGTATTCGAAAATTTCAATCCGGTTATACCGGAGGCGGCCCGGAATGCTGAGTATGTCTGCCTTGGGAACATTCATCCGGCCCTTCAGGTCCAGGTTCTTGATCAGGTTAAAAACCCGAAATTGGTCATTGCGGATACCATGAATTTCTGGATCAGCGGGGCCTACGATCAACTGGTCAAAACACTGGCCCGTGTTGATCTGCTTTCCATTAATGATTCTGAGGCCCGTGAACTTGCCAAGGAACATAACCTGGTCAAAGCAGCCCGCAAAATTATCGAGATGGGCCCCCATACCCTGATCATTAAAAAAGGAGAGCATGGCGCTTTGCTGTTCACCTCAGACTCGGTCTTTTCGGCGCCGGCTTACCCGCTTGAGGACATTTTTGACCCAACCGGGGCAGGCGACACTTTCATGGGCGGACTTGCCGGATACCTGGCAAAGCACGATAAACTCGATCTTGAACATCTCAAACGGGCAGTTGTTTACGGATCAACCCTGGCCTCATTTTCTGTCGAAAAATTCTCACTTGAACGGTTGCAGAACCTGACACTGAAAGAAGTTGAGCACCGGTACCGACAGTTCAAAACCCTCAGTCAGTTTTCAATTGAATAACCTCACAGGCAGACCTCCGGCAGTTTTTCTCTGCCGAAGGTCCGTTTCCAGACCTTAAATCCTGTCCGGTTATTGCATTTTACCTCCCGCATTCCCATATTTGCAGTCCCTGAAAAATTTTCAGGTTAACAGAACCCATCACCGTCCTTTTCCGGGACAGCACTGGAACCGGGTCATCGGTTTTTCCGGAAATTGAAACCAGTCTGCAGGTCTTCCTGCCCTCACAATGAAATCCAGATTCCATCTCCTCTCATTTACTCTTTTTGCTTTTCTGGTAACCTCTGGCTGCGGCGTGATGCAACAGATTCGGGAAGCCCAGAATTTTGCCAAATGTGAATTCAAACTGGCTTCGGTCACCGACATCAAAGTTGCCGGGATCAATTTCCAGAAAGTGGATTCCAAATCAGACCTCGGCCTGACTGCCCTGCCGAAAATTACACAGGCATTTGCATCGAATAAGTTGCCGCTGACCCTGACCTTAAATCTGGATGTTAAAAACCCGAACAACACCGGTGCTGCCATGAATGCCCTGGAGTGGATTCTGCTGATTGATGACGTTCAGATGGTAACCGGTGCGGTTAACGATAAAGTGGATGTTGCCGCCAACGGAGTTTCCTCTCTGCCCATCAAAATTGAAATTGATCTTAAACAGGCCCTTTCAGGAAAATCCTTCGATTCCCTGCTGAATTTTGCATTCAATCTGGCCGGCGAAGGCAACAAACCTACCCGTTTTCTCCTTAAGGCAAAACCTTCAGTCAATGTTGGCAGTTATACCCTCCGGTATCCGGGATATATTGACGTGCAGACCGAGTTTACGGCCGCTGAAGGCAAAGCCATCCAGGACGCCGTTCTGAAAAAATAACCGGCTGACTGTGAAAAAAATCATCATTGCTCTCGACGGTCCGGCCGCCTCCGGAAAAAGTACGACCGCCCGTCTGGTTTCCAGACAGTTGGGGTATATTTATGTGGATACCGGTGCCATGTACCGGGCAGTTACCCTTCTCTTTCAGGAGAAGGCTGTCCGGCCGGCAGATGTCACCGAAAATCAGGTTCGTCTCCTGCTTTCCGAAACACCTGTATCCCTGAAAATTGTCGACTCGGTACAGCATGTTTTTCTTGGCAGCCGCGATGTTTCTGAGGAAATCAGATCTGCCTCGGTTACCGCCGCCGTAAGTGAAGTGGCAGCTATCCCTTCCGTCCGGAAGGAAATGGTCAGGCTTCAGCAGGCAATGGGAAAAGAAAAAGGTCTGGTTATGGACGGACGGGATATCGGCACCGTCGTCTTCCCGGATGCCGAAATGAAAGTTTTTATGATTGCCGACCCCGAAGCCCGTGCGCACCGCCGTAAACTGGAATTGGAAGCAAAGGGACAAACCGTCGATTTCGATACCCTTTTAAAGGAAATCAAGCACCGCGACCATTTGGATTCAACCCGGGACGATTCCCCGCTCCGGCAGGCCGAAGATGCCATCACCCTAGACACCAGCCACCTGACACTCGACCAACAGGTTGCCTGGATAATAAACAAAGCAAAATTTTTTGCAGAAGGTTCTCCGGACCGGCTGCAGAAAATCAACTAAAAGGAAACAAAAACAAATGTCAAACCAAACCAAACCTACCATCAGTCTTTCTGAACTGAAACCAGGTGCTGTCGTAAAGGCTTCTGACCTGTACGATGATCTTGAGTATTCTGCCCAGGAACTGGCTGATATGACCAGCCTGTACGATCAAACCATCAACAACCTGAAAGAAGGTCAGATTGTCAAAGGCCGTGTCGTTTCTATCTCTGATAAAGATGTCCGGATTGATATCGGATTCAAATCGGATGGCGTTGTCGCCATTCACGAATTCGGTGAAAAACAACTTCACCTCGGAACCGAAGTTGAAGTGTTTCTCGAATCCATGGAAAATAAAGAAGGATTGCTCATCCTTTCCAAAAAACGGGCTGATTTTGTGAGAATCTGGGAAAAAATCACCCATGCTCACGATCATGATGAAATTGTACGGGGCCGCATTGCCCGCCGGATCAAAGGCGGTATGGTCGTTGACCTGCTTGGCGTGGATGCATTCCTGCCCGGTTCCCAGATCGACGTTCGTCCGATCAGGGACTTCGATGCCCTTGTAGGACAGGAAATGGACTTCAAGGTTGTTAAAATCAATCAGCCAACCGAAAACGTTGTTGTTTCGCACAAGGTACTTATCGAGAAGGATCTTGAAAATCAGCGTGGCGCAATTCTTCAGAATCTCGAACCAGGTCAGGTTCTTGAAGGTACGGTTAAGAATATCACCGACTTCGGTGTGTTTATTGACCTGGGCGGCGTAGACGGTCTGCTCCACATTACCGACCTGAGCTGGGGCCGTGTCAACCATCCGTCAGAAGTTGTTGGCCTCGACCAGACTCTGAACGTGGTTATCCTCGACTTCGATAAAGAGAAAAAACGGATTTCCCTGGGTCTGAAACAGCTTCAGCCGCATCCTTGGGAAAATATTGAAGAACGCTTTCCGATCGGTGCTAAAGTCAGCGGAAAGATCGTTTCCATTGCCGATTACGGTGCTTTCGTCGAGATCGAAAAGGGAATCGAAGGTCTTATCCACATCTCAGAAATGAGCTGGACCCAGCATATCAAACATCCGAGCGAAAAAGTTCAGATGGGCCAGACCGTTTCCTGTGTTATTCTTTCTATCGACAAGGAAACCAAGAAAATTTCTCTTGGCATGAAGCAACTGGAAGAAGATCCGTGGGATAATCTCCTGAAGAAATACCCGATCGATGCCAAAGTAAAAGGTGTTATCCGCAACATCACCAATTTCGGCGTGTTTGTTGAACTGGAACCAGGCGTCGATGGCCTTATTCACATTTCTGACCTGAGCTGGACAAAGAAAATCCGCCACCCGGGTGAAGTTGTGAAAAAAGGTGAAGAAATCGAAGTCACCGTTATCGGGGTTGACAGCGAAAACCGCCGGATCTCCCTTGGCCTGAAGCAACTCGAAGAAAACCCATGGGAAACTTTTGAAAGTGTCTTCCCGGTCGGAACTCCGGTTACTGCCAAAGTAACCAAGATTACTGATAAGGCACTTCAGGTTGATCTGCCTTACGGACTCGACGGCTTTATCCCGGCCAACCAACTGAACGAAAAAGGAAAAGACCTGAACCATGCTTACAAAGTGGATCAGGAACTGACCGTTATCGTCATCGAACTGAATAAAGATGACCGTAAAATCGTTCTGTCAGAAACCGAAGCTGCCAATCTGAGCAACAAGGAAGCCATGAAATCTCTGACATCCGCTGCGGGTGCCAATGATTCTGCTATGGCCGCTGCTCTGAAGGAAGCCGGTCTTGCCGGTGCCAAGAAAAAAGCTGCAAAGAAGAAAGAGGATGAAGCCGAAGGCTGATTCCCCATTCTGAACTGACCATTCTGCAAAAAAGTCCGCCGGTGTGGCGGACTTTTTTGTTTTCACCCCAGGAAACCCCAGGTTCAAACCGATTGTTATCCGGACTATGCAGAAAGTTACATTTCATACCTTAGGCTGCAAACTGAACTTTGCAGAAACCAGTACACTGGGCCGTCAGTTTATTGACAGAGGCTTTGCTGAAGTTGATAATGAATCGCGTGCCGATGTAATCGTTATCAATACCTGTTCGGTAACTGAACGGGCAGATCAGAAAGCCCGCCAGGTTATCCGCCATCTGCAGAAAAACTCTCCTGATGCCTTTACGATTGTGACCGGGTGTTATGCCCAGCTTGATCCTGAGGAAATTGCGGGAATTGAAGGGGTTGATCTGGTTCTTGGATCGAGTGAGAAATTCAAACTTTTTGACTACATTCAGTCTTTTGAGCGGTCAGGAGCAGCAAGAGTATTTACCACTCCAATCGAAGAAGCTCATGAATTTGGCGGCGCTTACTCTCTTGAAGTCGGGAACCGGACCCGGGTTTTTCTTAAAATTCAGGATGGGTGCGATTATGTCTGCACGTACTGCACCATCCCCCAGGCCCGTGGCGAAAGCCGGAGTCCCTCGGTTGAATTTGTTTTGGGTCAGGCCCGTGAACTGGCTGAAAAGGGTGTAAAGGAAATTGTGCTTGCTGGTGTCAATATCGGTGATTTCGGTAAAAACAGCGACAGAAAGTTCATTGATCTCTGCAAAGCCCTCGATCAGGTCGACGGTATTGAACGGATCCGGATCTCATCCATCGAACCCAATCTGATCACAGATGAAATTATCGAGTTTGTTGCCGGTAGCCGGCGGTTCTGCCCTCACTTTCACATTCCCATGCAAAGCGGCAGTGATGCTGTTCTGAAACTGATGAAACGGAGGTACCAGACCACACTTTACCGGGAACGGGTTGAAAAAATCAGGGCCTTGATTCCTGATGCGGGAATCGGTGCCGATATGATTGTCGGATTTCCCGGCGAAACAGATGCACTTTTCGACGAAACAGCAGAATTTGTAGCCTCTCTGCCTTTGACCTACCTGCATGCTTTCACTTTTTCTGAACGTGAAAACACTCCGGCCTGGTCAATGCCGGGAACTGTTCCGCACCACACCCGCAAAAAACGGAATGCCCACCTCAGAATCATCTCACGAAAGAAAGAACATGAATTTCTGGAACGTTTCCTGAACAGGAACTGTGAAATTCTGGTTGAAGGCGACGTACAGGACGGATTAAATTTCGGATATACCGGGAACTACGTCCGGATTGGTATTCCCAATGCCGGTCATCTTGAAAATACCCTCCAGAAAGTGACCGTTACCGGCTGGTTTTCTGACAATGAACTGCGTGGCGAGCAGGTTATTTAATCTTTTTCAGGGTGATTTATAAACAGGAAAGAAAGGAGAAACCGACAAACAGGGTCTTGTTTCTACCTCCGTCTGCCTTCTGTCTTCTGACTTCTGTCTTCTGACTTCTGACTTCTGTCTTCTGACTTCTGACTTCTGACTCCTAATTACCACCTACTGTTTTACCAGCCAGGATTCCGGATTCAGATGGTCTTTTCCTGCCCAGACTTCGAAGTGAATACTGGGTCCTTTACTCGAAGCTTCACCCCCTGACCGCCCGAGGATGGAACCTGAATTCACCCGGTCGCCTTCCTTAACCGAAAGTTCTCCAATCTGGCCATAAACCGTCAGGTAATGAGAGTTATGTCTGATAATCACAATATTCTCGAAGCCGGGAATAAAATCCACCCGGGCGACAACACCTTCAGCAATAACCCTGACAGGTGACCCGACCGGAACCGCAATGTCGATTCCATTACTGACTTTGGTTGTTTTCAGGTTGTTGTCTCTGATTTTCCCGTATGGGGTTACCACAACCCCATTGGCAACCGGCCAGGAAAACCGGCCCTTATTATCTGCAAAATTCGGATTCAATTTTTCCCATTCTGGCGCCTTGCTTTCATACTCAACCGATTTTTTAAAGGAACTGCTCCCCTTTTCCATAGCACTGGCCCGTCTTTTTTCCTCATCTTCGATTAGTTTGGCGATAACGGATTGCAGTTTTTCCTCTTCCTTTTTCTGGGCTGTCAGTGCCGAATTGAACTGCTTCAGATTTTTGCGGGCTTTTTTTACGGCACTTTCCATCTTTTCCCGCTGATTGGTCAGGGATGCTTCTTCCTGCAGTTTCGAAGCAACAACCTGTTTATGTTCCTTCAGTTTTCCGGTCAGGCGGAGCCGGTGCGAGTGAATCTGTTTCTGCTTGATCAGAATATTGTTCATGTCCCGTTTCCTCTGGTCCGAAAAAAAGCGCATATACCGGAGGCGAACAAGACTTTGGTTTATATTTTCGGCAGCAAAAATCAGTTCAAGATCATACATACTTCCCTTTTTGTACACTTTGGTCACGTAAAGGGAATATTGTTCTTTCAGTTGAGCAAGCTGGTTTTCAGTCTCATCTAGATCACGGCGGGCTGTTTCAATCTCGGCATTCAGATCAGCCAATTGGGTCGAGAGGGTTTGAATCAGGGCATCCGTTAGTGCAATTTGACGTTCGTATTTATTAATCTGATCAAGCGAATTCTGCTCTTCTGACCGGGCAGATTGAATTTTCCCTTCCAGGTCCCTGATCTGCTTTCTGATGGATTCAAGCCGGTCCTCAGTTTTGTTCAACTCCTGTCCGGTAACCGGAAGGAAAGAAAACAGAATCAGGCCAGAAATCAGGAAAACTCGTTTCATCAAAGCTGAACCCGTTCCATTTTTTCAGGAATGACAATTCTGAGGGATTGTGTTTGAAGCGGCGTAATCTGTGAGAAGAAAAGAGACAGTTTCTCCTTTTCATCCGGGCGGTAAATCTGAATCTGGTGGGCAAGCTGGTCTGAATTCACTTCTTTGTACCTTTGGAAGGTTACATCCAGTAAAACAGTGCCCTTCCGGTTACTCCGAATGATCCGGGCTGGTTTTTTAATCAGACGGTTGATCCAGATTTTTTCAGATCCTTCCGGACCACGGTAGGAAAAAACGAAATTTTCGCCTTCATTTAAAACCTGAACCAACTGCATCTGTGGTGCAAGTGAGATCCGTCCGAGAAACAGGGTTTGGATATCCTGATACTGGAACGGAAAATGAAGCAGGGTCATGAGCTCATCCGACCGGTAAGTGCTCGAGACAAACTGATTCGTCAGGCGGTTCGAAATAAACAGGCTGTCGGGAGTGAGCCACAGGTTGATTATGCCGAAACCAAACCCGGTATTGACTTCCATTTTAACCGTATCATTCGAATTGTAG
Source organism: Bacteroidota bacterium (assembly GCA_023151185.1). Lineage (GTDB taxonomy): Bacteria > Bacteroidota > JABWAT01 > JABWAT01 > JABWAT01 > JAFLBE01. The sequence continues at coordinate 32,565 of JAKLJL010000009.1, read as the reverse complement.
TAGATCCGGCAGTTCAGGCGCTGGCCCTGATCAGGGGTTTCAATGGTCAGGGTTCCGGTTCCCTGAAACGGGAAAAGACCTGAGTTCTTCTGAAGGATTTCTTCCATAACCGTTTTGGCAGTCCCGGTATCGGCCGTAAGCGGTGTTTCCGGTCCGGATGAACCACAGCCGTAAAGCAGAAGAACCCAAACTGCCGGAAAAAGAATCCGCACCCCGGTCATTTCAGAGCCTTCAGTTTCTGTTTGGGTGAGTCACGGGTCGGGTCCTTGGCGGTCGCTTTTTCCCACCAGATGCGGGCTTCATCAGGCTTACCCATGGCCTCGTAAACATCACCAAGATGCTCCAGAACAACAGCACTTGCCTCGCCGGTATTGATTGCCTTCAGGATGTACTCTTCGGCGCCTTCATAATCCTTTAGTTTATACAGAATCCAGCCATAAGTATCCAGATAAGCGGCATTGTTCGGATCCTTCAGCAAAGAAAGCTGAGACATTTTTCTGGATTCCTCCAGGCGGATGTCCCGTTCAGACAGGGAATACGCAAAATTATTCAGAACCAGGGCATTTTCAGGATCCAGCTTCAAAACCCGTTCAAACAGGGAATCACTGTGTGCAAAGTTTTTCATTTTTTCCCAGGCTGAAGCCAGAAGAATCAGGGGTTCAATCGAATACGGATTGATCCGGTTCGCCTTTTCAAGAAACCGGATAGCAGTTGTATCCTGATTGAGCTGTATTCCCGAAAACCCTCTGAAATAATTCAACTGAAAATCCATAGGGTGAGTTTCAAGTCCTTTTTCTGCCCACTTTCCCGCCCCGGCATAATCACTCATCTGCAGATAACCGATAGCCAGATTCTGCCAGGCCTGTACCAGATCGGGTTTTTTTTCCACAACAATCAGGAACCGGTCTACGGCCTCCCGGTTTTTTCCCCGTGAAAGAAAATCAATACCGGTAAACCATTTCGGCCGCCAGTCATCCGGTTTTACCCGTTCCATTTCAGAAAACAGGTGGACCGCAAATTTCAACGAAAGTGAATCTTCTTTCCCCATCTGAACAAACGCCTGCCCCAGATCAAGCAATTCTTCATCATTGATGGCCTCTGACTGGATGAGTCTTGACAGATAGCCCGATGTTTTAAGAGAGTCCTTTGCCCTGAAGCTGATTTCAGCAAGGGAAAGCAGGGTTGGTACATCGTTGGGCTTTGTCTCCAGAATGGGTTTCAGTGCCAGTTCAGCCGAATCCAGTTTCTGCATCTGAACATATTCTTTGGACAGGGACCGGCGCAGATTATCATTTTCAGGATCCGAGACAATCATTTCTGAGAGAGTGGAAATGACCTTTCCCCGTTCATTCTGGGCATCGTAGATCATGAGCATCTGCATCCTGACATTAAAGTCCTCGCCGAACCGCTGAAGGTAAATGCCAAAGGTTTCAATGGCTTTGACAGGATTTTTATTCAGTTGATACATGATGGCAAGTTTATACAGAAACTCATTGTTATCCGGATCTTTTCTGACCAGTTTCTCATAAATTCTGGCCGCTTCCTTAAACTGAGTGTTTTCTGTGTAAGCCTGAGCAAGCTGGGTGTGGTAATCAGTCTGGGTTGAATCCAGAAGAACCGATTTTAAACTGGCCTGAAGGGCGAGGGCCGGTTGTTTTTCTTTGATGAGCAGGCGGGAAAGTGTGAAATAAGTGGTTGCAGCCCGGGCTGTGGTTGAATCCTGCTGGAGGGAATTCAGGTATGACGCCAGGGCTTCTTTCATTTGGCCCATGCTTTCCTGTGTGACCCCTTCCATAAAAAACTCAAGGGCCTTATCCGGATTGACTTTTTGTACCGGCCGGGAAGAATCCAGACCGGATCCGGTTCCGCAGGAAGAAAGCAGGATGCCGGCTACTGACAAAACGAGAGATGCAGGTATAAATTTCATTTGGTTAAACTGTCTGATTAAGCCTGCAGGTGTCAGGGCTACCGTAAAGGCTGATGATGATAATAAATTTCTTTCCGGATCTGACCCGGGTGAAAACCCGCCCGGAGCAATTTGGACTCTGTTTCATAAATTCCGGTTCCGTCTCCACTTAGCAGAATCAGGGAGTCAGATTCAATCCGGCTCAGTTCAACTTCCGGCAAATCAGCTTTAAGAACCAGAGAAAACGATGCTGGAAATAGTTTTCTGATCTCTTTCTCTTCAGGGCATGTGCTGTTGTCATTCAGCCAGAAGACCCGGCGGGTTCCGGCAGGGTTCTTTAACCAGGAAACTGCACTTAATGGAAAAGAAATACCGCTTCCAAATGCAATAAATACGAGCGGACCTTTAAAATCCAGCCCGATTTTCTGTTTCCCCGTTGGCCCCGACATCCGGAGGCGGGAACCGGGTTTAAGCCCGGCAAGAACCGAAGAAAACAGACCGCCAAAGGTCTGAATCAGCAAAAAAAATGTCCCGTTCCCACGATTAACCGGTGAATAGGATCTTCGCAGATAGTGTTCACCAACAAATCCGTCAATCATCAGATACTGGCCGGGTAAAAAGGTCAGGTCCTGGGTCCACTCTGACCGGAAGGTCAGACACCTGTATCCGGAACCCCAGTCCTCGTTGGCTATCAGCAGAACCGGATGGGCATACCAGGATTTAAACAGCATCAGGCCGGGTTAGTCAGCTTCCCGGGTGATTTCGAGCCATTTCATCACCACACCCACCTGGCGTTCGATCACGACATCTTTTCCAAACAGGGCCAAATGTTCTTCCCGCAGGGCAGGAGCACTCTTTTCAACGTAATCAGCCAGGTCTTCCTTATTATCGAAAAAGAAAACAACCCGGTAACCCGATTTGGTATCCCCGTCTGATCCGTCAAATTTCACCAGAAATGCATCACTTACTTTGGCAACTTCACAAATGGCCGGAATGTGAACATCCGAAATCCAGGTAACCCAGTCCACCTCTTTATCTTTGCTGACCTGTATATTGATTTCGTAGACAATTTTCATACAATTTCCTTTTTTTGCGGATACCGGATCCCGGTTTTAAAAGGTTTCGTGAGGTTAACACCACTCACAGGCAGTTAACACGGGCACAGCCGGTCATCCGTTGGGTTCCCGAACTTTAATCTGTTAATTTAAGTGATTTCGGACTAAAAGGATATTTCATGAACAGGAAAGTCACAATCTGGCATCTGCCCAGATGCTCAACCAGCCGGTCTGTTTTACAGGCTCTTACCGACTCCGGATATGAAACAACCGTTCGTAATTATCTGGAAAAACCGCCTTCCGAAGAAAAAATCCTGTCCTGGATTACGGCAGGAACGGTTACCATTGAGACTCTCTTCAGGAAAAAGGAACCCGTTGCCAAAGAACTTGGGATCAGTTCTGAATCCCTTTCAGCCGAACAGCTTGCTGCGTTGATACAGACCCATCCGGTTCTGATGGAACGTCCCGTTCTGGAATCTGACCGGGGAGTCTGGGTTGCCCGGCCCCGGGAGCTTTTTGAGCAAAAAATCAGAAAGGGAGAAATTTAGCTCCAGTCCTCTGCCTTCGTCACCGGCGGGTAGCACACCTGGTTTCTGCAAACATAAAGGGCTGCAGATCCGCCGGCGGTCATTTTGCCCGAGAGGACGGGAAGAACGTCAGACTGTTTGCTGATCAAAACCAGAGAACCAGGCAGAAACCGGGTCCTTGCAGCCTGAATCCAGTCGGCAGGCTCCTCTTCTCCCCGGATGATGATGAAATCAGCCGGATTGACAGCCAGATCCAGTGCGGCAATGGCCAGCCAGCCACAGGCCTGCGGATAGTTCCGGATCAGATCCGCTGCCGATTTCACTGTTTGTTCGGCAAGATCCGTAAAGTTCCGGTTCCCTGTCAGCCGTCCAAGAATCATCATGGCCCTAACTCCAGAAGAGTTCCCTGACGGTTCGGCATTGTCATACCAGTCCTTCAGCCTCACGATCAACTCCTGTCTGTTTTCACGGGACTGGAAAAACCCGCCGGATTCCCGGTCATAAAACTCTGCGATCATCCGGTTTGCCAGTTTTTCTGCCCGAAGAAACCAGTCCGGATTTCCGGTAGCCTGCCCCAGATCGGTCAGCGCCAGCAGAAAATTACCGTAATCTTCGGCGAAGCCCGGAATCTTCACCTCCCCCTCATTGAAAACCCGGAACAGGACTCCGGATTTATCCTGATCCGTCAGAATCCTGACCGCTGCTTTTTCAGCCGCTTCGATAAACTCAGGACGGTCAAAAGCAAACCCGGCTTTCGAGAGTGCCGAAATCATGAGGCTGTTCCAGGACGTCAGAATTTTACGGTCGAGTGCCGGAGGAACCCGTCTCTGGCGGTAAAGAAGAAGTTTTGCAGATTCTGATTTTAAAAGGTCAGCCAGTTGTTCAGCGGTCAGACCAAAACGGTTCTGAATGTCCTGGGCAGAAACAATCCTCCTCAAAATAGATGAATGTTCCCAGTTTCCCTCATCCGAAACATCAAACCAGGCCCTCATCACTTCAGAATGCGGGTGGGTAACCTGATCAAACTCCGCTGCAGTCCAGGTATAGAAGGCGCCTTCACGGCCTTCACTGTCTGCATCAAATGCCGAATAAAAGCCACCGTTCGGGTTGGTCATTTCTCTGAGAATAAACGTGGCAGTCTGCTCTGCAACGTCACGGTAAAGCGGAGTTTGGTAACTCTGCCAGGCCTCGGTGTAAACCTGGATCAGAAGTGCATTATCATAGAGCATTTTTTCGAAATGGGGTACGTGCCATTCCTTGTCTACCGAATACCGGGCAAAACCGCCGCCGATATGGTCATATATCCCGCCGGCAGCCATACTGTCAAGGGTTCGGCAAAAGGCAGTTTTTGCAGCAGGGTCGTTAAAAAAAAGGGAAGCCCGGTGAAGAACCTGAAGGGCCATGACTGAGGGAAATTTGGGTGCCGTTCCGAACCCGCCATAAACGGGATCAACCGAAGAAGCCAGTTTTTTGGCAGCCTGATGCAGGATCTGGGGTGCTGGAAGGACTCCGGCCGGTCCCGGTCCGGCAGCCGGAATCAATTCAGCGGTAAGTCCGGCGGCACTTTTAAGTAATTCTGACCGGTTGGTGTTCCACATCTCACTCAACGCCGAAAGAACCCGGCTGAATGAGGGCAGTTGATATCTGTCCTGCGGAGGAAAGTACGTTCCGCCATAAAATGGTTTCAGATCATGATCGAGCCAGACACTCATTGGCCAGCCACCCGATCCGGTCATCATCTGGACAGCCTGCATATAAATCCCGTCAATATCCGGCCGTTCTTCCCGGTCCACTTTAATACAGATGAAGCGGTCATTCAGCAGTGCTGCGGTATCCGGATTCTCAAAACTTTCCCGTTCCATGACATGACACCAGTGGCAGGCCGAATATCCAATAGAAAGGAAAATGGGTTTATCTGTTTTTCGGGCTTCTTCGAAGGCTTCTGGGCTCCAGGGATACCAGTTTACAGGGTTTCTGGCGTGCTGCTGCAAATACAGACTTGATTCAAAAATCAGCCGGTTATATCCGGTTTTTGTTTGATTCGGGTTCACTTGGCCTCCTGGTGAACACCAAGAACACACCCCGTGCTTTCAAAATTCCGGCAGGTTGAACAGGCCATGAAACCCCGGGCGGTTTACCCTAAATGTTTCATTTAAATAAATCTGCCTTTATTGTCAAATTTAAATTGCTTATCTTTACGGATATTTTCACCAAAAAAACAGAGGAGATCGGTATGCGGAACAGGATTCGGATGGTCGTTTTGGTCGCAGCAGGGATTCAGTTCCTTGCACTTTCTGCCGTTTTAGGTCAAAAGGCTGATCTTACAGCACAATGGGAAGTTGCCAAAAAAGCAGCTTCAGCACTGGGTATTGAAACCGGGGCAATGCCCGGCAATGCCATGGGGTTTCAGGCAGATACCGTAGACAGTGATACGTTCAGGGAATTGAAACAGACATTTGAACAGGATGGCAGTATTAAAGCGGTATTTCTTGTAGAAAAAGGAGCTACCTGGGTATTTCACCGGTACAACCGGTGGTGGTGGCCTGCCGTTTGGGGCGGAATGTTCCCGGCGATTCTGGTTCCTCTGGGTGTTCTGAATGATGTTCCTGCTGCCACAATCAGCGGTGCGGTGTTAGGCGTCGGCGGTGCCGTAATTGGGTACTTCACGATGGAAAAAGCCGAGGTCATTGATTTTAAAAATGACAACAAGGGTACTGCAGCCGTTTTTATCCTTAAGAAGTAAATTCAGAGTTTCCCGCCAGAAGAACCGGATGATTGGAAAATCCGGTTCGGGCGTGTTCCGCCAGACTTTTTCCGAGCATTTCGGGGATAAAATCCAAAGTGCTCACTTCAGACAGCGGAACCCAGGCAACTCCTTTTAAAATTTGATGTTCATACGGTAACTCCGGGTCTGCGCCGGTTACCGGAAGTTTATTGTCCAGCCGTTTAACCAGAAAAAAGAATTCGACGGCATGGACCCGGTCATATCTGAATTCAGAGATGTACAACAGGCGTTCTGCCTGTACAGTCAGTCCGGTTTCTTCCCGGCATTCTCTGGCTGCTGCATCTGTCAGGCTTTCCTGAAACTGAACTCCGCCGCCGGGCGGCATGAAATGAATCCGGTTTTTATTGAATAAACTTTGCTGTCTGACCAGCAGAATCTGTTCGTTTTCGATCAGAATGGCTCCTGCCCGAACCCGGGTGAAGCCTTCGTAATGCACCAGCAACTCGTGTTTTTTCATGTTTTAAGGTAATTTTCAGAATGATGGACCAAACCAAAGATATCCCTTCCTACGAAGAAGCCAAATCTCTTATCCTCAGCACCGTAAAGCCAATCGAAACTGTCTATGTGCCCATTAAAAAGGCCCAGGGAAACATCATTTCGCAGGATATCGTGGCCGGTGAAAACCTACCGCCGTTTAACAATGCGGCAATGGATGGGTATGCAGTTAAAATTAAGAATATCCTTTCAGCGACACCCGAAAAACCTGTCCTGATCGACACACTCGACGATGTCCCTGCCGGTAAACTGCCAACCACGCGGCTTCGTTCCGGGACGACTGTAAAAGTCATGACTGGAGCCCCGGTTCCTGAAGGAACCGATGCTGTCGTTCCCGTTGAACTGACCGAACCTACTTACGGAAACCGGATCAAGGTCGTTGGAACCGTTGACGAACTGGCGAATATCCGGTTTGTCGGTGAAGATGTCCAGAAAGGTGAAGTGATTCTGACTGCCGGAACCGAAGTCACTTTTGGCAATATCGGCCTTCTGGCTGCACTCGGGTTCATTGAAGTTCCTGTGTTCCGCCGTCCCAGAATCGGAATTCTTGCCAGCGGCGACGAACTGATTCCCATCGACAAGCCACTTTCTCCCGGGAAGATCCGGAATTCCAATACCTATATGCTGATGGCACTTGCCCAGGCGTGCAATGCAGATGTGGTGAATCTGGGTGTAGCCAAAGATTCTATTTCGGATATCACCAACCGGATCAAAAAGGGTGATGAAGCTGATATCATTGTCTGCACCGGCGGCGCTTCGATGGGTGACCGGGATTTTCTGAAAAAAGCCTTTGCAGAACTGAACGTCCAGATTAAATTCACCTCGGTGCGGCAGAAACCGGGGAAACCCCTTATTTTCGGAACGATGGACGGAAAACCTGTCTTTGGTCTACCGGGAAATCCGGTTTCGACGTTTGTGTCCTTTATGGAATATGTGGTTCCGCTGATCAGAAAAATGCTGGATTACGATAAAACCGATTATCATTATTTCCCTGCTGAACTTCAGGAAGATATTCAGAAAAAACCGGGCTCAACCCATTTCATCCGGGGAATTGCCACTCTGCATCCCGATGGCTCCTACACGGTGAAAACGACCGGTAAACAAAGCAGCGGACTCATGACCTCAATTGCCAACGCCAACTGCATCATCCACCTGGATGAGAATTCCGGGTCTGCAGCAAAGGGAAGCAAGGTCCGGATTCATTTAATGAATCTCATCCAACCTTAACCTTATTTTTCTTCAAAATATTGTACCTTTACTGAAATTTTTAATTCAGTAAGGGTACAGTATGATCATCAGGAAAAAAGATGCCCTCGATTACCACTCAGAGGGCCGTCCCGGTAAAATAGAAGTCGTCTCGACAAAACCTACCTTATCCCAGCGGGACCTCAGCCTTGCCTACACTCCCGGTGTTGCAGAACCCTGCCGGGAAATCCACCAGGACAAAGATGCAGTTTATAAATACACAGCCAAGGGCAATCTGGTCGCCGTTATTTCGAACGGAACTGCTGTTCTGGGTCTGGGAGATATTGGCCCTGAAGCCGGAAAACCGGTCATGGAAGGAAAAGGCGTCCTGTTTAAAAAATTTGCCGATATTGATGTCTTTGACATCGAAATCAATTCGAAGGACCCAGAAGAAGTCATCACCATTGTTAAATCCCTCGAACCCACTTTTGGTGGAATAAACCTGGAAGATATCAAGGCCCCTGACTGTTTTTACATTGAATCCCGCCTCAGGGAAATCATGGACATCCCGGTTTTCCATGACGATCAGCACGGAACCGCCATTATTACCGGGGCTGCTTTTCTGAATGCACTTGAACTTGCTGGTAAAAAGGCTGAAAAGGTAAAAATCGTAGTTTCTGGTGCCGGTGCTGCTGCCAATGCGGTGGTCAAGCTTTTCTGCAAACTGGGTGCCGAGGCCTCGAATGTTTATATGTTTGATTCAAAAGGGTTTGTGACCACAACCCGTCCCGAACCGATCGACAAGGTAAAAATGGAATTTGCCCAGTCCCTGCCGGTCATGAGCCTGAAAGAATGCCTGAACGGTGCTGATGTTTTTCTCGGACTGTCGGTCGGCGGTCTGCTTAAACCAGATATGATTACCGGAATGAGTGAGAATCCGATTATTTTTGCACTCGCCAATCCGGATCCGGAAATTGGTTATAAAGAAGCAACCGAAGCAAGGCCTGATGTCATCATGGCAACCGGACGGTCTGATTTCCCGAATCAGGTTAACAATGTTCTCGGATTCCCGTTCATCTTCAGAGGTGCCCTCGACGTCAGGGCAAAGACAATCAACGAAGAAATGAAACTGGCTGCTGTCTACGCCATAGCTGGCCTTGCAAAGGAAGAAGTACCCGAAAGTGTCAAGAAAATCTACGGACTGAATTCCCTTAAATTCGGACGGACCTACATCATCCCGAAACCCTTTGATCCCCGGGTACTCGTCCGGGTAGCCCCGGCAGTTGCAAAAGCAGCCATGGAAACCGGCGTTGCCAGACTTGGAATTCAGAATTTTGAGGAGTATGAACAGGAACTGATTACCCGGATGGGGTGGTCCAAAGATATCATCAGAAGGGTGATCCACAAGGCAAAGCTGAATCCGAAACGGGTAGTAATTGCCGAAGGCGACCATCCGGTTGCACTGAAGGCTGCCCAGATTCTTCTCGATGAGAAAATTGCGGAACCGATTCTGCTGGGTAACGTTGCAAAAATCAACAAACTTGCAGCCGAACTGGATATGGATCTGCAGGATATTCTGGTAATCGATCCGAGAACTTACCCTGATCTTGACCGGTATGCCACCGAATTTCTGAAAGCCCGTGAACGGAAAGGAGTTAGCCGGATTGATGTCTATGACCTGATCAAACACCGGTCCTACTTTGGCCCGATGATGGTCAGACTGGGAGAGGCAGATGCGCTGGTAACCGGAGTTACCACATCCTATTCCCGGTATATCAAGCCTGCAATTCAGATCATCGGACAAAAACCCGGGAGCAGGAGAGTTTCTGGGCTTCATTTAATCCTCACGAAAAACTCAGCCCTGTTTTTTGCGGATACAACCCTTAACATCAATCCGGATGCTGAAACCCTGGCAGAAATCGCCATTCAATCGGCCGATTTTGTTAAAAGCCTGAATATAGAACCGGTCATCGGGATGCTCAGTTTTTCGAGTTTTGGGTCCGTCAGAACTCCTGAATCTGCCAAGGTCGAAAAGGCCACTGCCCTGGTAAAAAAGGCCCGCCCTGATCTGGACATTGAAGGGGAACTTCAGGCTGATCTGGCGCTTGATTTCGAAGCAGCCCGGGATATTTTCCCGTTCTCTGGCCTGAAAGGCAACGCAAATGTGCTGATTTTCCCAAACCTGGATGCTGCAAACATTGCCGTAAAACTGATGGGAAAAATCGGACAGGCCGAAATCGTCGGGCCATTGTTCCTCGGGTTAAATCAGCCGGCCCATATCCTGCCGGTTTACCGGGATGTTAATGATCTGGTCAATGTAGCTGCAATTGCTGTTTCCCAGATCGGAAATTAACCCAACCCGGGACTGTGATCCGTCAAAGCCCTTAAGTAATCGAGACCAGAAGCAGAATGAACACAGAAATTTCTAACTACCGGTCCCTGTTTCCCCACACGGGAAACCTGGTTTATATGAACCATGCCTCAGTATCACCGCTGTCATCCAGGGTTACAAAGGCTATCCAGGATTTCCTGGTCAGGCGGTCTGTCACCGAAGTGGATGTCTATCCGGGGTTTACAGAATCGGTTCAGAAGGCCCGGCAGGTGTTGGGAAATCTGATTCATGCTTCTGCCCGGGATATCGCATTCCAGACCAATACAAGCGAAGGACTGAACCTGCTGGCCAATGGAATCAAGTGGAAACGGGGTGACCGGATTATTCTGTTTTCAAGGGATTTCCCAGCCGTAACCCAAACCTTTGCCAAGCTGATCAAGGAAGGTGTCCATCTTGATATGATCAGGGAACGGGAAGGCCATATTGAAACAGATGACATCCTCCGGGCTATGAAGCCCACCACCCAGTTGGTCTGCCTCAGCCATGTGCAGTTTCTGAACGGGTTCCGCTTGAATCTTGAAGAAATAGGCCGTCTGTGCAATGAACGGGGGATTATTTTTGCCGTTGATGCCATTCAGTCTGCCGGGGTCATCCCCATTGACGTCAAAAAGATGAAAATCGATTTTCTTTCGTGCGGCGGACAGAAATGGCTGATGGGACCCATGGGCACCGGATTTGTTTTTGTCTCGGAAGAACTCAGAACCATGCTGAACCAGGCCTATGTAGGATGGCTTTCCGTAGAAAGCCCCTGGACCTTTTTTGATCTGAACCAACGGCTTGCCAAGGATGCCCGGCGGTATGAACCCGGAACCCTGAATGCAATGGGAATAGTCGGACTGACCGAATCTGTTTCACTTCTGCTGGAAATCGGAGTAAAAAATATCGAAAAACAGGTCACGTCACTGAATCAGTACCTTCTGAAGGGTATGGCCGCTTATGGGGTCAGACCGGCCTTTGCCTATGAGGATAATGACCTTTCGGGCATTGTAAGCTTTATTATTTCAGAACCTGATCTGATCGCCGCCAAACTGAAGGAACAGAATATTATTGTATCTGCAAGAGAAAAGTACCTTCGGATTTCTCCTCATTTTTACAATACCACCGATGAAATGGATCACCTGCTCAAAACCCTGAAAGAAATAGATTACAAAATCAAGTACGAAAAATCGAAAGCCTTCTTTCCCTTTCCGCTTAAACAGGAACCGAAAGTCTGAGAGGTTTAGAACTCAATTAGAGACCGGGCAGATTCTGTGAAATAATCTGTGTATTCTGTATCTTTGCGCCCTGATTCGAACAATTATAAGGTATAGCAATGGCAAAACTCGTTTTAATCCGCCACGGGGAATCCGTTTGGAACCTGGAAAACCGGTTTACCGGATGGGTTGATGTGGACCTGACTGAAAAAGGAAAAAAGGAAGCCGCCCTCGCCGGCGAAAAGATCAAAACCATTCATTTCGATCTGGCGTTTACATCCGTCCTGAAAAGAGCTATCGACACGCTCAAACTGGCTCTTGAATCTGCCGGCCAGACCAGCCTGCCGGTTACCTACGACCAGGCCATCAATGAAAGACATTACGGCGACCTGCAGGGAAAAAACAAGGCCGAAACCGCCAAAGAATTTGGTGAAGAACAGGTTCATATCTGGCGCCGGTCCTATGATATTGCCCCTCCCAACGGTGAAAGTCTGAAAGATACGGCAGCCCGGGCAATTCCATATTTTAAAAGTGTTATCCTGCCTGAAGTTCTTGCAGGAAAGAATGTCGTCGTTTCTGCCCACGGAAACAGCCTCAGAGCCATTGTGATGGATCTGGACAAGCTTACCAGAGAAGAAGTTCTTGAACTGAACATCCCCAACGGGGTCCCGATTGTTTATGACTTCGACAAAGACGGGAATATTCTGAAAAAGGAAATTCTCTGAGTTCTTTCAGTACGTTGCACATTTTTCGCAGGGCACCTTCGGGTGCCCTTTTTTGTTGTATCGCCTAAACAGGAAAAAATGGGATGATCGTCAAAAGAAATCCGGATGAATTTCTGAATTACCTGAATGATACCAGCGGATTGAAGGCCGGACCTGTTTCCGGTGTCTATATCCCGGAAAGCACAGAAGAGGTTTCAGAAATTTTAAAACAGGCTTCTGAACGGGGGGAACCGGTTACAGTTTCAGGAAATGGTACCGGAACAACCGGTGGCCGGGTTCCAAACAGCGGCATCATTCTGGCCACGGACCGGTTGAACCGGATCGGCAGGTTTATGTCCCATCCCGACGGAACCGGAGAGGTTTCGGTCCAGGCGGGTGTTTTACTGAAAACACTCCAGACTGAAGCACTTGAGAATGGGTTTTTATATCCGCCTGACCCAACAGAACGAAATGCCTTCATTGGCGGAACCATTGCCACCAATGCCAGCGGCTCCAGGTCCTTCAGGTACGGGGCAACCCGCCGGTGGGTATCTGAACTTACCGTTGTTCTTTCAGACGGAACTGTTCTGATCATTCCGCGCGGTCAGTATGTAGCTTCCGGCAATGAGTTTGATTCCTCCATCCAGGGCCGACGTGTCAGGTTCACCATACCCGACATTTCAATGCCAGGGGTAAAACACGCAGCCGGGTATTTTTCTGAGCCGGGAATGGACCTGATTGATCTTTTTATCGGATCTGAAGGAACTCTTGGTGTGATTACGGAAGCAAAAGTAAAACTGCTCCCGAAACCGTCCCGTTTTTTTTCAGGAATCTTTTTCTTTCCGGAAGAACAGGACCTTTTGGCCTTCGTTTCATCTGTCAAAACTGAATCTGTTGCCAATCCCGGTTCACTTACCCGGCTTAATGCGACCAGCCTGGAATATTTTGACCTGAATTCTCTTGGATTTTTGAAAGAAAAGTATCCGCAAACCCCAGATCAGGCCAAAGGTGCCATTTACTTTGAACAGGAATGTAACCCAGAAACTGAAGATGGCCTGCTTGAAGCCTGGTTTGATCTGCTGGTCAGACACAATGGTCTTCCCGAAAGCAGCTGGTTTGCACAGTCGGCACGGGAGGAAGATTTTTTCAAAGAATACCGGCATGCACTGCCAGCCCTGATCAATGAATTTCTTTCAAAAAACGGTGTCAGGAAGATATCGTCTGATATTGCAGTCCCAGAAAACAAATTCAGCGAAATGATGGCCGTTTATCACCGGTTCCTTGATGAGAGTCCGTTTAAATGGGTAATATTCGGGCACATCGGCGACCAGCACCTGCACATGAACATACTTCCCCGGTCGGCTGAAGAACATGATCAGGGAAAACTGATATACCTGGAGTTTATCCGGGAGGCACTGAAGCTGGGCGGAACCATTTCAGCCGAACATGGTGTCGGGAAACTGAAGGTTCCCTATGCGGAAATGATGTTTGGCGATTCAGGGTTAAAAGAAATGGCCCGTGTGAAAAGATACTTCGACCCGGCCGGCATTTTAGGCAGGGGAACTGTATTCCCTGAAAAAATGCTCTGATCAGCCCCAGAGAATACCGGCAAGAAAAAGGGATAAAATTACAACCAGAAGCAAAACAAGGGCACCCGGCAGCAGAAAGGTTAGCAAAAACGCCTGTATTCCGCTTAGACCGGTTAAGGAACTGATTCCTCTGTACACCAGAAATCCACCCCATAAATGCCCAAAGGAAATAAAAACCCAGGAAAGAAAAGCAGTTATCAAATCATCCGAAGATCCCTGAAAAGTCACCGACTGAATATTGATAATCCTGAATAATATAGCTGGAATCATTAAACCAGCAGACGGGATTATACCCAGGCAAATTACCTGAACCAGTTGCTTCCAGTCCAGCGGCTTTTTAACCAGATTTAACCCTACCGAAAGACTTAAAAGGAATCCTCCAAAAGCCACCCCGAAGACAACCGTTGTTGTTAATAGAGATTGAAGAACATTTTCCCACGGGATCAGGGCGAAAACCGGTGCTAGTAAAACCGACTGAAGAACCGGCCATAAAAGTACCAAAATAAAATAAGCCAACGGTGCTGCCAGAAGACCTTTAAAAAAGGCGCCGGAGGAATATCGCTCGGTTGTTTTGACCGGTGAAATGAACAGATCTGAATAAACATCCCACCCGTTTTTCATCTCAAGATCATAAAATTCATGGCGGCAGTTGGGGCATGCCGGAACCCGTTCATATAAAGGGGTTCCGCATGAGGGGCATCTGCTGGCTTTTGTTTTCACTGTTTTTGCTCTTTCATTTCCCTAATCTTCAGGAACACTCCACCGACCGGAATCAAGTCAACTTAAACGTTTCTCCCTGCCGGGCAATGTGAACCTGATTGAACCCTCTGGCAGTCAGAGATCCCATCAACAGTTCCTGAGCATCAGGTTCCCCATGGACCAGAAACAAGGTTTTTAACCGTTTCCGGTCAAAGTGGGACAGCCAGGAAATCAGTTCCTGTTCATCGGCATGTGCTGAGAATGCCAGAATTTTTTCGACCCGGCAGCGAACCGGATGGTCCTCGCCGTATATACTGACTTCCTCTGCACCGTCCAGAATTTTACGGCCAAGTGTATTTTGTCCCTGAAATCCGACAAATAAAATGATATTCCGCGGGTTGGCACAATGATTGGCTATGTGATGAACAATCCGGCCGCCTTCACACATTCCCGAAGCCGAAATGATAATACAGGGTTCATCTGACTCGTTCAGTTCTTTACTTTCATCTGTTGTTTTAAGAAAGTAAACTCCCGCCGGGAACAAGGGGTTATTCCCCGACTTCAATTGTTCCATGGTTTCTTCATCAAAACATTCCAGATGGTGGTTAAAAATCTGGGTCGCTTCAATTGCCATGGGGGAATCCAGATAAATCGGGATTTCCGGAATCTGGTTTTTGGCTTTCAACTGGGCAATTTCATACAAAATTTCCTGAGTCCGGCCGACACTGAAGGCCGGAATGATCATTTTCCCTCTCGACTGATGTGTTTGCCGGATCAGTTCGGCAAGCTGCTCTCCTACAAACTCAATGGAATCATGAAGCCTGCCGCCATAAGTACTCTCTGAAATGAGGTAATCGGCTGCTTTTAAAAGAGCCGGATCTTTCAGGATCGGAAGGTGATCCCGGCCGAGATCGCCGGTAAAAACCAGAATGAGTTCCTCAGAGCTTACCGGATCTCTCCATTTGATTTCGGTGATGGCACTTCCCAGAATATGGCCAGCATCATAAAAAGTTACCTTCAGTTCATCCCACAGGCTGAATTCGGTCAGGTACGGAACCGGAACCAGAAACTGGAGGGTTTTTTCCACATCATCTGCGGTATATAGAGGCTCCAGGGGCTCCTGCCCCCGGCTAACCCGCCGTTTATTCACATATTCCAGATCCCGTTTCATCAGGTGGGCACTATCTGTCAAAAGGATTTTGACCAGGTCGCAGGTAGCCGGGGTAGCATAAATCTTACCCGAAAACCCCTGCCTGACTAAGCCGGGCAGGTTCCCGCTGTGATCCAGGTGAGCATGGGATAAGAGGACAGCATCTGTTTTTTCTGCCGGCAACGGGAAGGATGTATTTTTTTCGAAGGATTCCTGACGCCGTCCCTGAAAAAGTCCGCAATCCAGAAAAACCTGGTGGCCTCCCGGGGTTATTAAATGATGCAGAGATCCGGTAACATTTTCTGCTGCACCCCAGAAGTGAAGTTTCAGTGCCATTTTGTGGTAAGTCCTTTATTGAATTGCGTTTAGGAATTCAATTTCCTATCTTAAATTGAAAATCGCAAGTCCTTTTTTCCCAGAGGAGCAAATGACAGATCATAACCTGCCAGTTTCCGGAAACGGTGAATCCAGTATTGAGGGAATCACACGGTCGGTAATTGGTCTCGATATGCTCGAACGGTATACAGGTTCAGATGCCTCTGAAATTCAGGACTACATCCTGCTGACTAATTTCTCACGGTACATCAGCGAGTTCGAAACTCTTTTTCCCGGATCGGTCAGAAGAAATGGCTCTGCCTTTACAGCAGTAAACTGGGCTGAAGGCGGTCTGTCCATTATTGACTATAAAATTGGATCTCCCACCGCCGCCCTTGCCATTGACTTGCTGTCTTACAGAAAACCAAAAGCAGTTTTGATGCTGGGTTTGTGTGGCGGCCTGAATAAAAAATTGAAAATCGGGGATTTTGTGCTCCCGATGGCTGCCATCCGTGATGATGGCGCCAGTAATCACTATATGCCCCAGAGGGTCCCTGCCCTACCCACTTTTAACATTCAAAAAATAACCAGCCAGGTTCTTGACGATCAAAACCTGGAATTTAAAACCGGTGTCATTCACACTACTGATTACCGGTTCTGGGAATTTGACGAGGTCTTCGTTAATAAACTGAAGGAAGAACGGGCAATTGCCATTGATATGGAATGTGCCACCCTGTTTGTGGTTGGATTTGCCCGGAAAGTTCCTATCGGAGCCCTCATGCTGGTTTCGGATCTGCCTTTGACCCGGGAAGGTATTAAAACCAAATCATCCGCCAATCAGGTTTTCAAAGAATTTACCAATTTACATTTGAAATCGGGAATTGAAACCCTTCAGACAATCCGCCAGCAACACAACAGTTTGGATCTGAGACACTATGAGTGGTAGGAAAACCTTATGATTCCACGGGCCGCAGAAGTATTAAGGAAAAAAGACCTTTATGATTTTCTGACCTTTATTTCTGACAATTCTGAATCGATCACCAATTTAAAGTCTGTCAATACTTTCCAGGATCTGGAACCTCTGCTCCCCTATCTTCTCGAAATGAAACCGTCTGCCACTGTTGCACAGGTCATTTCCACCTACTATTCTCTTAACGGAGACCTAACCGGATTTTCTGCCTTTGCACCAAAACTGCTTAGTATTTGCCAGGAGACCAAATCACAAAGCACCTATTACAACCTGATGGGTGCACACTCAATCAGAAACCGTCAGTTCAGGGAAGGAATCCGGTTTTATGAACAAAGCCTTCTCTATGAAGCAAATGCTGAAAACCGGAATTCAATCTTTCTGAGAATCGCCTTTGCCCTGTATAACCTCGGTTCACTTCAGGCACTTCACTACATCACCATTATCAAGTCGGGTAATAAAAATTTCCTTGGGCAGATTGCCCTTATCGACGGACTTGTTCACTGGGATATTCAGAAAAAACTCGGGAAATCCATTCAATCCTTCCGGAATGCCTGGAATTTATTTGAAGAGGCAGACGACCCCTTTCTGAAAACTCTGGCTTCAGTTTATCTGGTCAATGTCTGCAAAGTTTTTGGAGATTACGAGGCAGCCGAAAGGCATGAAGCTGAGGTCGTTACCTTTTTTGCTGATTATGAGATCATTTCCATTAATCAGGAAAATAAACAGGAACATCTTCTCCACACAGAATCATTCCTCCAATTGGATGACCCCTCCCTCTCTTTGTTTAAAACCGTTGGGAAAGTTCCATTGTATGAACTGGAAAAAAAATACATCCAGTTTGTTTTAAACAGTTCACGAAATCTGGATCATGCCTGTAAAACTTTAGGAATTGACCGAAAAACTCTGTACAACAAAAGAAAATCCTGGGATATGATCTAACCGGGGAAAAATGCCTTCCATCCCGGATGCTGTTCGGTAACCCCCTTTTGCCTGAGAAACGCACCAACCTCTCCGGCTAACGGTTCAGACAGAGTTTCTTTACGGCAAAACAAGCCAGTTCCCGGAACCTTCTTCCACAATATCTGCCCTCTGATAACCTCAATAACATTTTCCGTTTCACCGCCTGCTTTCCGGTTAATCCAGAAAAAATGGGGACTCTGGTTTTTATTCGATAGATTTTGCCCTGTACCCGAAATGAGGTCTGGTTCATTGGGAAATGCAAATATCACTTCAGCCTGGAGCCGGGTTAACCTGAGAACAAACTCACTTAATCGGGAGTCCTGTGTACAATAAAATTGGGAAGGAAATGTCAGTTCCATCCATCCGCCAGAGACAAGTTCTGCTTCTGTCTGGGTTCCGCAAGCCTGGCAAATTTCAGTTTCTGCCCGGGTTTTGCTTTGCATGTAATACCGCCAGGCCCGGCCGGTCGGCAGGTGCAGAAGGATCTCACTTTGTTCATGCCGGATCCGTTCAGGAGAGTGAAGAATGGGTTCGTCCAGAATCTGAGAGTACTTTTCGGGAGCTAAAACAAGAGAAAGCCGGTCATGAAGCTGCCCACCCTTTTCGAACAGGCGTGTGTGCAAAATCTGCGAATGAGTAAAGTGAAGGAAACCTGACCATTTCAAAAAAGAAACAACTGAATCCAGAACACCGGCAGTTACCATCGCCCGGGGTAAAGTCCATTTTATCTTTTTTTCAAAAGGAAGCAGGGGGTTTACAAGAAGACCATCCGGTTGCTGAACAAGGGCTGGAACCGGGATCCCGGAATTTTGAAGAGATTGAAACCCTGCTTCAGTTTTTAGCTGATCAACAAAATGGGAACCGGGCAGGCCTCCTGCAAATTCCAGGGATTTTCCGGAATCAGAACAGGAACTGCAAAGGATCGGTCTTTTTGTCGCCGGCAACCCGGATAAATTGGCCTCTGTGCCCATCGCAGATTAAAATCACCCGGTTACTGATTTGTTCTCTGAAGAAGAATGATCAGAGTAACCAGCGAGGTAATTGTAGAGGTTGTTATCGTTACCCATCCCTTCCAATCCACTTTCTCTTCCTTTTCCTTTGGAGGCACTACAATGACTGAGCCGGATAAAATCTCCTGATGAAATACCCAGTATCGCCCGGGGTTAAATACCCGTCCGTTTGGCAAAATAACATATACTTTACTGATATTGGCATTATCACTGTATCCGCCTGCCTTCTCAATGTAATAATCGGCAGAGGATCCTTCCTGATATAACACACTGGTTTCTACCAGAACTTCTCCTTTAATTTTTACGGTAAAATCCCGTTCAGGAATGGAAATGTTGTCTCCCGGTAAAAGGATCAGATTATCCGGGCTGTCCTCATCCTCAAGGGCTTCAGTAAAATCGACCGCAATAAGACCAACATTTTCCTTTTCACGGTTAATTGTGGCTCCGTCCAGGTAGGCAGTCGATTTTAAGCCACCTGCCCGTTGGATTACCGAGGCTAGCTTTTCATCCTTGCTCGTCAGAGAATAACTGCCGGGAAACCGAACTTCGCCGGATAGTGTAACGGTGCGCTGGACGTCAAAGTAGGGACTTTTCCTGACATAAACCTGATCCATTGGCTCAAGCAGAAAGGTTAAATCCGGGTTGTCTTTAGAAAGGGTTCCGTTGTTTTTGATAGTTTTCACAAAAGTGATGACCCGGTCACTTGAAATGGAATCTTTTGGATCTACACGGGCAACTTCAATGGTTGCGGTATAGGCATTTTTCTGAAAACCATCTGCCAGAAAAAGGGCATCCCCGACTGTCATTCCCTTTCTGTACCGGAAATCACCCGGTGAGTTAACAAAGCCAATTACCTTGACATCATATCGGGTATCTATCTCCCAGATTGATTTCAGAATTAAAACTGATTTGTCTGTCAGAAGCAAATTTTCTGACGGGTCATTCTTTAAAGCCTTTGCCGGATTAAATGCCAGAATTCTAAGGGATGAATCCGGTTCCGTCATCAGAATCTGCCCGCGGTCCATATAGGTCCAATCGAGAACGCCACCTGCTTTTTCAATCGCATCCTTAACTTTCATACCTTCTGTAAACTGGATTTTTCCGGGCTGCCGGACGGCTCCGGTCACTTCAATCAACCCAAAAGGGTTTTGAATGGAGGATTTTACAGATATTTGATCACCGGGCATCAGAACAAAATCGGGCTGATTGCCTGAATCAAAACTGATGACCTTTTTCCCTTGTCCGGGTATGATCCTGGACACGACAACATTTTTGAGCCATGCGTTGGGTTTGGCACCGCCGGCATAGGACAGGAGGGTTGAAAAGGTTTCTCCCGAAAGCAGGTCATAACCACCCGGCCGGTTAACTTCACCCGAAATTTCAACAGCAAATGATTCTGCCTTTACCAGAATCATATCATTGTGATCAATTTTATCCTGAATTTGAACCGGAACTCCGAGCAGATTTCCGTACAGATCAACCACATCTGTTTTTCCGCTTGGATGAATAATGGCTATTTGCCTGAAATCTGCATTTTCCTTCAACCCGCCGGCAGCATAAAGCGCAGTAATTACGCTTGAAATGGCAGTTAGTTTGTATGCACCTGGTTTGTTTACCATTCCGCCCACAAAAACCCGTATTGCCCGGACTTTACTGAGTGTAATGGCAAATTTACTTTCTCCGGTCCGGATGCCGGCATAACTCTTACTCAGACGTTCCTTTAAAACCCCTTCGGCCTCCTTCAGAGTCAGCCCAGAAACAGAAACAAGCCCGACAGTTGGGATCTGAATTAGTCCACGGCGATCAATCTCTGCTTTGAGATAAAATTCTGATTGTCCCCAAACAGATACCTGCAGTTCATCTCCTGTTCCCAAAACGTAATCATCCGGTACCGGACCATATTCATTCGGATCAAATCCGCCTCCACCCGATTTTAGCAGATCAACACCGAATTTGCCGTCCCTGTTTTCCTGAGAAATGGGCTTTGCAACAAAAACCGGGTCCTGTTTCTCACCAGGGACTTCCATAACCTGATTGGTAAGTGAAGCACCCGCCTGGACTGAAACAGGTGCAGTTTGGGATTGGACCTGTTTTACAGCAGCCTCAATCTGTGCATCTGAATACCCTGCGGCCTTGGCCTGCTGTTTTAACTGTTCAATATCAGTGGTCTGAGCAATGACCCCGATTCCGGTAAAAAGGAAAAATGCCAGGAAAATTGTCTTCATATAATTAAAAATGGACTTTTAGTTTGAAATAGGTCTTTTTAAGTTCTTCAGGTACGACTTTGATATCTGCAAAAACAGGCATAAAGTTCGTGTCGCCCATCCATCTCGGTACAATATGGAAATGAAGGTGATCATCAATTCCTGCACCGGCTGCCTTTCCAAGATTGGCACCAATATTAAAGCCCTGTGCAGATAACCCTTTTGAAAGGGCATTTCTGCACAGGGACAGCAAATCCATAATTTCTGCAGAACATTCAGCAGTCAGATCACCTAATTCACAGGTATGGAGGTAGGGAACGACCATCAGGTGGCCGGCATTGTAGGGATAAAGATTCATGATTACAAAGGAATGCGTTCCTCTGAAAAGAATCAGGCGGGTTTCATCCAGATTTTCTTTCGGGTAATCACAGAAAATACACCCGGATTTCCCGGGTGCATTTTCTGAAAAAGTATCAATGTAGGCCGATCGCCAGGGTGACCAGAGTTTTTCCACAAGATCCTGAAACTGTTGATCCTGCAAGATAACCCTTTTGAGGGTCATTCTCAAAACCTGTCACCCGGTGTGTGACTCCGGGTCGGTCACTCTTCTTCTTCAGCTTCCTTATAGGCAGCAATGATTTTCTGGGCAACTTCAAAAGGAACTTCCTCATAGTGGGCAAATTCCCGGTAATGGGTTCCCCGGCCCTGAGTCATACTGCGCAGTGCGCTTTGGTATTTTGACATTTCAGCCAGAGGAATCATGGCATTGATAATTTGAAAATGCCCGTCAGCATCCATTCCCTGAATCTTTCCACGTCTCGAAGAAACGTCGCCCATCACATCCCCCATATATTCTTCGGGGGCCTTTATGGTCACTTTGTATATTGGTTCCAGCAGAATAGGCTTGGATTCCAGAACCCCTTTTTTCAAGGCAATAGATCCGGCCATTTTAAACGCCATATCGCTGGAGTCAACCGGGTGATAAGACCCGTCATCTATGGTAACTTTCAGATCCACAACCTTGTAGCCAGCCAGGATTCCTCGTCCCATCCGTTCATGAACCCCTTTTTCAACTGAAGGGATAAACTTACCCGGCACCACACCACCAACAACTTCATCAACAAATTCAAATCCGGTTCCTCTGGGCAGAGGTTCAATTCTGAGCCAGACATCACCGTACTGGCCTTTACCGCCAGATTGTTTCTTGTATTTTCCCTGGACCCGGGTCTTCCCTTTTATTGTTTCCTTATAAGGAATTTTAGGATCTTCCTGATCAATCTCTACCCCAAATTTTTCCTTCATTCTTTTCAGGATGACATCAAGATGCATCTCACCCTGTCCGGATATAATAGTTTGGGCAAGTTCTGCTTCGTAATGCACTTCGAATGACGGGTCTTCTTCATGAAGGTGGTAAAGGCCATCCTTGATCTTGGTCTCATCATTTTTGGAGTGTGGTTTAATCGCAACCCGGATGACCGGCTCAGGAAATTCAACCGGACGGACGTGAAACTCACTGCCGGGCGCAGAAAGGGTATTGTTGGTGTGGGTGTTCTTGAGCTTGACCACAGCCCCGATGTCGCCAACCCCTACCGAGGGTATTTCTGACCGCTTATTTCCGACAAGGGTGAAAATCTGATTCAGGCGTTCCTCCTGATGGGTTTCTGCATTCACCAGATCCATACCCGGATCAATATGCCCCGAGTAAACCCGGAAAATGGACATTTCTCCCAGATGCGGTTCGGTCGAGGTTTTAAAGACAAATGCAATCGGTTTGGCACTTTCATCCGGCTGAATCAGAATATCTTCCCCACTGTTGGTAATCCAGCCATGTTCTGGTCCACGTTCAACCGGCGACGGGCACAGATTTGAAAAGATATCCAGAAGCCGTTCCGTGCCGATCGACATTTCAGGTGAGCAGCACAATACCGGGAAAAAGGTTCTGGAAACCAGGCCGTGTTTGATTCCCTCTTTCAGTTCTTCCTCGTCCAGAGTACCGTTTTCAAAAAACTTGTTCATCAGGTCTTCATCCGTTTCTGCAACGGTTTCGACAAGCTCATTATGAAGTTCTTCGGCTCTGGCTATATACCTTTCGGGAATATCCGAAATCACCATGCTGTTTTTTTTGCCGGGTTCAAACGTAAGAGCCTTCATCATAATACAGTCGATTATGGTTTTATGAGCAAGGCCTTCATCAACCGGGAACTGAACAGGAACTACATAATGGCCGTAATATTCTTTCAGTTTGTTAACCACTTTTTCAAAATCAGCATTATCCCGGTCCAGCTTGGTTACCAGAAACATCGTTGGTTTATATTTCTGCATGGCGAAATCCCACACATTCTCAGTTCCCACTTCAATTCCCGAAACAGAGTTAACGGTAATGACCACCGTATCTGCCACACGCATTGCCGATTTAACATCGCCAACAAAATCCAGATACCCCGGGGTATCGAGAATATTGAGTTTTACATCCTTCCACATCCCGTTGATCAACCCAAGATTGATCGACACTTTCTTTTCAATTTCATCACTGTGATAATCGGTAACGGTATTTCCGGCATTAATGCTGCCCATTTTCTGAATCAGGCCCATGGCATAAGCCAGAGACTCTGTCAGGGTTGTTTTTCCCGAATCACTGTGACCTGTGAACGCGATATTCCGGATTTTGGAAGGATGAAGGACACTCATAAATCACCCGCTGATTTTAATTGTGAAATGACTGCTGATTTGATTGCGTTTTTGAAACCGGTGTTGGGCAAGACTGATCAGGGTTTCCAGCAGTTCAGAGTACGACAGACCGCTGGCCTCCCACATTTTTGGATACATGCTGATTGGAGTAAAGCCCGGGATGGTGTTGATTTCATTTAAATAGATCTGACCGGTTTGCCGGTCAATAAAAAAATCTATCCGTGCCATCCCTTCCAAATTTAACAACTTAAATGCTCGGATGGCATAGTCCCGGATAATTCTAATCAAATCCTCAGACAAATCTGCCGGAATTTTAAAAGTGCTTTTCCCGGTAATGTATTTATCCTCGTAGTCGTAAAATTCTGCACCGGGAAAAATTTCTCCGGGAAGTGAGGCCTTCGCCTCAATATTTCCCAAAACAGAAATCTCGATTTCTCTGACCGGTAAGCCCGCTTCAATAATAACCTTCTGATCATACTTTAACGCTTCGGTTACGGCCGGACCGAGCAGTGATATTTCAGTCACCTTACTGATCCCGATACTGGATCCTGCATTTGCGGGCTTCACAAATACCGGAAACCGGAACTTCTTTTCAGCTTCGTTAAGGATCGATTCTTTATTCTTTTCCCACTCATAATCATAAAAGGAAATCCAGGGAACAACGGGTATATTTCCTGAAGCCAGAATGATTTTAGTAATGTCCTTATCCATTGCAGCAGAACTGCCAAGCACACCTGCACCGGTGTACGGTTTTCCCAGCATTTCGAAAAAGCCCTGTATGGTTCCGTCCTCGCCGAAAGTACCATGAAGCAGGGGAAAAAACACGTCTATCCCGGTTTTAAGAAAATCTATCAGTCCGGAAGGTTCGATCCCGGGAATATACAGCCTGGCGTGGTTTTCAGGGTGAATAAAGGCAAGGGATTCAGCAGGAGTCAGCCAGTCACCCGAAACTGTAATATGCAGGGGAACTATCCGGAATTTGCCCGATTTAAACCCGTTTAAAAGTGAATTGGCAGAAACCACCGAAACGGCATGTTCTGCAGAACGTCCGCCAAAAACAAGTCCTAATGTTTGCACTTTTTCTCCATTAAAATATATAGCTGATGATAAGAGATACTTTGTCGGATTCCCAACGAGCAGCTTCCTCAAACTTATTTTTCAGTGATGAAAACTCCCACCTGGAAATCAGTGCAAGGTTCCGGAACTGATACCGCAGGTAAATTTCGTGGTTTTTTTCTGTCTCTGTCTTCTTGAAAATTCCCTCTACCGGCAGACGAGGCTGTTTGTAAACCCTCGTATCAAACCCCAGATCAAACCGGAAAGAACTTGGATTCCCAAACCGGTAATTCAAATTCAAATCACCCCCAACCGGCCTGAATGAGTAGGAAAAGTTACCTTCTTCTCTTACTACCGGCTTAAGAAAACCCGGGAGTTTAAACGGAAGCTCAAAATTGGGTTTAAGGTCACTGTTGGGTTTTTTCTGATTATTCACCTGAAAAGAAGCAGACAGGATATACAGCAACCTGACCGATAAAATTGAATCACGTCCCTGATTGCCATCCGTTTTTTTAACCGGCCCAATTACCGGCGGCCCTGGTTTAGAACTGCAGATAAACGGACCTGCAATAAGTAATAGAAAAAAAATAACCAGTTTAAACCGGAAAATTCCAGACAGTATCATCCGGGAAAATAAGATGTTGACTAGTCTTTTAAAAAGAAAAGGAAAGGAAAAGGCTTAAAAATTCAGGAAGTCAGGAGGGCAGTCAGGTCGGTCACATTGCCAAGATCTGACGAATCTTCAGAAAGCAGAAAGGGGTTTTTCTTTGAAGGAAAAGGAAGGTACCGAATTCTGGAAAAACTAACAGGATTACCAGCCGGTAAAATGATGTCAGATGAAGGAGGCAGATGAGACAGTTGAACCAGGGCAAAAGCAGGGAAGCCCGGGGAGCGGGGAGTCAGTATTTCAGTGTAGGATCCGAGCAGGTGAAATAGAGCAGGAAGGGTTTTCTCTGTCAGGTCATGTAAGCAGGCCTCTGCAGTTTCAGCCTTTACCTGTCTGAAAAAAACAACCGAATTGATCCGCCCATACCGGCCAAATCCGGCATCCAGCATATCTGCCAACCCTTTGGCAGATTTTTCAGTCGGGCTAATGGCAAATCCATCAGCTCCCGATTTCCGGACCTGGCGGATAAACTCGTGCTCATATTTCCCGTCAGGTGTCTTTACGGCGGCAAGGATTTTGTTACCCGCCATGCCCAGACGGATCGCCAGATCAAGAGAAAGTCCGACCGGGACGCCATCAAATAAAAACACCTTGCGGTCAGTTTGCATCAGGCCTGCCCTGCAGGGACTGAAGACTCTGACTGGGTTCTGATTTCGAAGAGCAATCGTTCAGCATCAGCCAGCAGAAGTTCTGCTTTTTCCTTTGCATCAGCAACAAGAGCTTCTCCTTTTTGGCGGCCTTCATTGATGAGTTCTGCTGCATCCGGAATCAGTCCGTCTTCCGGGTCGAGCCATTCATTCAGGCGGGTTGCAATTTCATTTCTGACCTCACGGCCGCTTTTAGGTGCCAGTAAAAAACCAGCGAGTATTCCGGCTGCTCCGCCGGCGACAAAACCCCAAAAGAGGCCTTTGCCGAATCCCCGATCCATAGCATTTCTCCTTCTAAAACGTACAAAATTACACAATTTAACCGACACAGACAGTACGTATGAGGTACCCCGGAACACGATTTAATTTTATGTTAACTTATTCCGGATGTGATTACATCAGGTTTCAGAAAATAAAAATTTTATGAGTGGCCTGATAAATTGCGATTTCTATTGCAAATTTAATAAAATAATCAGCTTACAGATGTGATCTGCAGCTATTTTTTTGATCTGTTTCAGAAAATAACACAAAAAAACCGGAAAGAAGTTCAAAAGTGGGTTTAAAAGAAGCGGAAAGGAGTAAAAAGGCGGAACAAGAAGAACCCGGGGAACCTGCAGAACAGGAACCCCGGATTACTGCTTATTTCTTTTTATGGCGATTCTTCCGGAGTCTTTTCTTTCTCTTGTGAGTCGCGATTTTATGTCTTTTTCTTTTACGTCCGCACGGCACGGTGGTGTCTCCTTGATGTTTGGTTATTTTGTTTCCTGCCGGAGTTTCCCGAGCAATTCTGCAGCGGTTAATCCGGGTTTATTTTCCGGGTTGACAGATCTTGCCTTTTCAAGGTAGGATTCTGCCTGGTCCGGTTTATTGATTCTGGAATAAAGAACTCCAAGATTCAGATTTGCAATCTGGTGGTCTGGCTTTATTTCCAGAACTTTTTTAAGTTCTTTCACAGCCTCCATCGGTGCCCCGACAGATTCATCCAGATAACACGTTGCCATATCAACCCGGGCATCCAGATTCTCCGGATTCCTGCTCAGGTAGCGTTGATAGTATCGGATAGCGGCTTTTTTGTTTCCGCTGTCATAAAAGGCATTTGCAATCTTAAGCCCGGTTTCACTTCTGGATGAGTCAAGAGAATACCCTTTTTCCAGCATGTGGGCTCCCTCTTCCATCTGCCCGTATGAGAAAAATGTATCTGCCAGAGAAAAGTAAAGATCCGGATTGCCGGATGCCAATGCAACTTCTGCCTGTCCGTCAACCCAAACCTGTGTCCGGGAAGGAAGCTTGGCAACCTGCTCCTCGGCGGAACTGGTTTCCCTGCCACTACCGGAGCCCTGAAGATCATACCTGGTTATAGCCAGGAAGGACAGCAGAAACCCTGCTGCAACAAAGGCAAAAACGGTCAGAATGACACTTTTTCCTCCGGATACAGCAGGAACTGCGGTTTTTTTCACCGAACTTTTCTCAACCGGAACCTGATCCTGATTTTCAGAAAGGAGGTCACCGCAAAGTGAACAGGTACTGCTTTCCGGGTGGTTGGAAGCACCGCATTCCCGGCAAATTTTCTCAGCCATTGAGCTGGTGATCCTCTGAAATTTTCTTTTTAAATTCCTTTGTAAACTTTAAAACCGGCACTTTCTGAGCGGGAAGAACCAAAGGCTCATTGGTAAACGGATTTCTTGCTTTTTTCTCTTTACGGTCTTCAAGCCGGAAAGTCCCGAAACCTCTGATCTCTATAACATGGTTCTGATTCAGGTGCTTCAGAACAAGCGACAGGAATCCCTCAATAATAACTTCAGCCTCAACAGCCTCAACACCGCTTTCCTTCGCAACAGTCCTGACCAGGTCTGCTTTAATCACTTTCATGGATACATCCGGTATTGAACCAGTGGTTTTGATGCCACAAGCTCCCTGACCGGACCGATCATTTCAGAATCTGCCCCGGTCAATTTTTCAAGCAGACTAACTGTTCTGACTTTCCTGACCAATTCGGGTTTTCCGGTAATTCCGGCCAGTTTAGCAGCATACCCAACTGCATCCGAAAACGTACCCAGGGTATCGACTAAACCTGCGGAAACAGCCTGCCGGCCGGTGTAAACCCGTCCTTCAGCAAGGGATTGCACCGAGTCAACTGAAATTCCCCGTTCTTCAGATACCGTTTCAAGAAACTGGTCATACGTATCGTCGATCAGTCCCTGCAGGTAAGCCAGATCTTCCGGAGTTTTTTCCCTGAACGGACTGCCAGCATCTTTATACCGACCGGTTTTTACCGTTACCATCTCCACACCTACCTTATCCATCAGGTTTTTAAACTGAGGATACTGCAGGATCACACCAATTGAACCTGTTATTGACCCTGGAGCCGCAAATATGTGGCTGGCACCCAAAGAAAGATAATATCCGCCGCTGGCTGCGACACTTCCCATTGAAATGATGACGGGTTTACCAGATTCCCGGAATTTTCTGAGCGAAAAATAAATTTCCTGACTTGGCGCCACAGCTCCGCCGGGAGAGTTCACCCGCACTACCAGACCACGGATTCCGCCCGAGCCGGCATAGGTTTCAATCTGCCGGATAATATCTTCAGATGCGGTAATTTCACCACTGATGTCAATTACACCGATTTTATCACCCGAAGAAAGCGTCCCGCTGTACTCTTCATCAGAACTGCCTGACCCAAACCCCCAAAAGGCAAGAAAGAGAAGTACAATAACGATGAGGACACCCCCCGAAAAAATTCCGAGAATTATCAGAAGTGCACTTTTCCCTGATCCTGAAGCCATAAAACCTAACTAAATAAAAAAGAGAATAAAGTTACCCAATTTGGCATCCGAAATCAATTAAATGCCTTTATTCAACCAGGATATGGTCTTCTTTTGCCCAAAAACTGGCTTCCGGATTCTGTATTTTCTAAATTTGAGCGGTCTGTTTATCCGATTTAACCAACTCCATCCTGCAACTTATGATCCAACCAACAAAAATAGTGAAATCAGCGTCCGGTGATCTGGAGCTGATCTGGCCCGGCAAACCAAACGGA
This sequence comes from Bacteroidota bacterium, assembly GCA_023151185.1. Taxonomy (GTDB): domain Bacteria; phylum Bacteroidota; class JABWAT01; order JABWAT01; family JABWAT01; genus JAFLBE01. The sequence continues at coordinate 3,328 of JAKLJL010000009.1, read as the reverse complement.
ATCATCCCGATCAAACTGCTTCGGGATCACTGCCCCTGTGCAACCTGCTCGGGAGAGTCGGTTATCCTGCAAACGGCAAAACCTCAGAAAATATTTCTGGAAACACCGGGCCGTTATGAGGTCAGGACCATTCAGCCGGTCGGAAATTATGCAATCACGATTTCCTGGGGTGATGGCCACAATACAGGAATTTACAGCTGGGATCTGCTTGAAAAACTGTCCAGGCTTTCTGCGGCACTCGAGGCACAGGAAAAACAAAAACTCCGCCAGTCTCACGACCATGATCACCACGATCATTCCGGACACCCGCATGACCACTGAGATCCTGACCCATCTCGGGCAACTGGACTCCAGGCTTGCTTTGGTAGGCGGACCGGTTTTAGAGGCGGTTCAGTTTATAACCTCCCGTCATCTTCAGCGGCAAACCCGGTCACTCGGGGTTCTGAGTAAAGGAAAAAACGACCTTGTAACTGAAGTTGACAAAGGAAGTGAAGCCATTGTTTCTGAAGGCCTCAGATCCCTGTTTCCCGAAATTCCGTTTCTGGGTGAAGAGTTTGGCCTCAGAGAGTCAGGCACATCCCTGCCTCAAACTTACTGGATACTGGACCCGATTGATGGGACCACTAACTTTTCGCACGGATTTCCGCAGTTCTCGGTCTCTCTGGCCCTGATCGAAAACAAAGAACCTGTTATCGCCCTTGTTGTGGAAGTGGTCAGGAATGAATGGTTTTATGCTGTCCGCGGAAAAGGAGCCTACCTGAACGGAACCCCCATCCGGGTTTCGGATTGCGGGTTTTCGGAAACCCTGATTGCAACCGGATTTCCAATTTCAGATTTTTCTCACCTCAGTGAGTTCCAGTCAGTACTCTCTGATGTTATCCGGCAGAACCACGGCGTCCGGCGGGCCGGTTCGGCTGCGTCTGATCTGGCCTATACAGCCTGCGGTCGGTTTAATGGATACTGGGAGTATGGTTTAAAACCCTGGGACATTGCGGCAGGAATTCTTCTTGTTCGGGAAGCAGGCGGAAAAGTAACAGATTATTCCGGGGAAGACTTCTGCCTCGAAAACGGTCAGGTAGTAGCAGGGGCACCCTCTGTTTACGGGGAACTTTTCAAAATTGTCTCTGGCCGGTACTCCTCCTATCTGAAACAAAAACCCCGGGGTTAACCGGGGTTTCACCTACCTAAAAGCAGATTATTTGTCATTCAGGATGATCGGCAGCCCCGACTTGTCACCCAGGATTACAAATTTTGAATTCTGGGATTTTGCAAGTTCATTTACCGCTTCCAGAGCCTTCCATTTCAGGAGGTTTCCGTCCAGACCTCTTCTCACGGTTTCCTGATAGGTTGCAATCCCCTTTGCTTCAATTCCCTTTCTCTGTGCTTCCTGTTCCTCTTTCTGAAGGATAAATTTCATCCGTTCAGACTCCTGCTCTGCGGCAAGTTTATTATTGATGGCCTCTTCGACCTGCTTCGGAAGCGTAATTTTTCTGAGAAGCACACTTTCAATGATCATCCCTCTGTCTTTCAGATTCAGCTCCAGTTCCTTCAGAATCGCACCTGCAATCAGTTCACGGCCCGAAGTGTAAAGATCTTTCGCCTCATAGTTTACAGTTGCACTTCGGATTGCAGACCGAAGCGTGGTAATGACTACAACTTCCTTGTAGGTCTCACCTATTTTCTGATAAACCTGTGCTGCCCTGGTGACATCCAGCCTGAAAAGAAGAGAAACTTCCAGATTGATACTTAAGCCTTCCTTTGACGGAACTTCGGCACCTTCATAAATTTCCTGTGTTCTCACAGAAAAGGTTCTGACATCTACCAACGGATTAACCAGGTGCAACCCTTCACCAATGGTTACCGAAGTATCGACGGCACCGAAAAGGCTTTTAACCCCAACATGCCCTGCCGGTATAATCACCGAAGATGCCGCAACAAAGGCACCTGCCAGAATTACCCCGGCAACAACCCGCAAAACCGACCTGTATTTAAACATCTGTTCACCCAGCAGCCAGGCAACTGCCGCAAATACCAATCCCAGTAATAATGTAGCCATTTGTGTATCCTTTTGTTATTGAAACCAAGTATCAGACTGAAAAATCTCCCACAACCAGTTGATCCAGTACCGGCCGGATCAGGTTAACCACAATTTTCTGGTGGTCTGGATGAACCTGATACTGATCCAGATTTTCTTTGGTTAGAAACTTGGAAACCAGTACATGGGTAAAGCCACCTGATCTGTCAGAAAAATTTTCTCCGGCCTGAAGTTCCAGAATGGCCGGAATTTTCGGTTTTAAGGAATTCAGTTCCCTCAGAATTTCATTGATTTTACCGGGATCAGTTCCGTTTTTCCATTTAAATAGAACGGTGTGGTAGATCATTTTTATCCCTTACAAGTTAGGTTAAGATTAATTTGAACCAGGCTCCCCGGTTCGCAATTTTCTGAAAAAGCTTTTCATCAGAGCTTCACTTTCCGCTTCCAGAATTCCGCTGATGACCGGAATGGTTGTATTAAACCTCGGATCCTGCAGGAGGTTATAAAGCGTAGAACAGGCGCCCCACTTATGATCCATCGCTCCAAATACAACCATATTGAATCTGGAATGCAGAATTGCCCCTGCGCACATCGGGCAGGGTTCGAGAGTAGTGTATAGAATGCACTCTTCAAGCCGTTTTGAGCCAATCGTTGCAGCCGCTGAGGTTATGGCGATCATCTCAGCATGTGCGGTAGGATCGAGCAGTTGCTCAACCTGATTAAATCCTTTTGCTATTACCTTATTATTCCTGACAACAACTGCCCCAACAGGCACTTCACCAGCCTCAAACGCTTTAACTGCTTCCCTGATTGCCAGTTCCATAAAATACTTATGCCCGGTCAGCATAAAACTCCCGATTTTAAAATACAGGTTTAAATTACAAACAGGGACCCAGCAAATCGCCTTTTTTTCCCTGATTTTTAACACTGTTTCACCTGATTGGAGATATTTTTATTCTTTTTTCAATTTTTCCAAAAAGAGGTATTGACAATAAATTCTTTTTGTTTCATCTTTGCAACCCGCTCAAGGAGAAGAGGAAAGCAGGTTAGGGGTAAGCGGAAGCGGAAAGTCGGGATAGAATTTTAAATTGGGTCTTGACAATACGAAAAAGCTGCCGTAACTTTGCAGTCCCTTCGATGAGAGGGGCGAAAGAAAAAGTTCTTTAACAAGTTTGTCGACGGAAAAAATACACAGCATAACTCGTTAAATTTGAGTTTTAACAACGGACGAGTCAGGAAAAAAATTAAACTCTACAACGGAGAGTTTGATCCTGGCTCAGGACGAACGCTGGC
>JAKLJL010000008.1:1400-153840 GCA_023151185.1 Bacteroidota bacterium | reverse complement strand
AGTTGGGATTTTTTCCGGACGGTCCAGCCGAAATTATGAAGTTCGGTTGCCGTCGACCAGGCCAGAGACAAGGTCCCGTTGGATATTGATCCTGAAAAGGCCGTCATTTCAACCGGGACAGTTGCAAATCCGTAAGTCCCGACAGTAAAGCCGTTCCAGTATTCGTTGGTCAGGCTCGTCCAGGTAATCGAAGACAAGGTATCGACAAACCGGATGACCCCGTGAGGTTCTCCTGTGCCGTTTAACTGGAATGTGCCGTCTCCGTTAACCACCCGGGTCAGGGTTCCGCTTCCCCAATATCCAGCCCCTGTACTGACAATTTCAAAATCCCGGTTAAACCGGTATCCGTTGCTGTTCAGGCTGACGACAGCAAAAAACAGGTGATCGACCGGCTTCGAAAACACCAGAGTTTTTGAGGTGGCGTGCGAAAGCCCGATCATTTCGGCTGCAGGCGGTGCATTGATCACGGATGGACTGATAAACGGAGCAGACGGATTGAAATAGTTCGTTCCGGTTCCGGTTTGGATAAAGGAAACTTCGCCTGTGTAAGAGATCTCAATATCTCCTTCGGAGGTGGAAAACTTTCCTGAGGCGGTTCCGGAAGTCCCGGTGGTTCCGGAAATCCAGTCAGCCCAGATGACCGGAATGGTCGTGTCTGCTGCTGCTTTCCGGATCGGATTTCCATCCGGCAGGGTTCCGGCATTTACAGATACAAACCAGCCGGCCATCAGCATCATAATCAGGTTTTTCATACATCCTCCAAAATAAATCCGAAGAACCGGGGTGTTCTGCGGCACCAGAAACAAAACAGGAAAACGGTCGGGAGCCCGGATTATTTCATCAGAACAAGCCGCCGAACGGCGTTTTCTGTTTTCCCGGAATTCAAAGATACGGCCTGAATCCGGTAGAAATAAAACCCGGAGGCGGCTGGATGGCCGTTTTGATCCTTTCCATCCCACTTCAGAGCATGAACCCCGGCTGACCATCCGGAATAGTCGTCCCGCTTTACAGTCTGCCCAAGCGCATTCACCAGTTCAACCCTGACCCGGGAAGGCTCAGCAAGCGTAACCGAAACCTGAGTTTCAGGGTTAAACGGATTCGGCCAGGCTTCACTGACCGTCATTTTCTCTGGACTCTCGGCAGTCAGGATCAGTCTGCCCGTTTCCGTTTCCGTTCCGTCAAGGTCCCGCTGAATCAGGCAGATTTCAATCTGGTTTCCGGGTCCTGAAACCGGAGCAGAAAAAGAATAGGTCTTGGGCTCGGTGGTAGTTCCCTTTCCGGAAACAAATCCGAGAGTTTCCCAGGAATCCGGGAGTTGGGATTTTTTCCGGACGGTCCAGCCGAAATTATGAAGTTCGGTTGCCGTCGACCAGGCCAGAGACAAGGTCCCGTTGGATACTGATCCTGAAAAGGCTGTCATTTCAACCGGAAGCGGCAGGCCTTCTGTTTCGTATCTGCCTTTAAAATAGGACTGTAAAGACTCATGCTCGTCCTGGGTCAGTGTCCGGTTATGAATCAGCACCTCTGCCAGTGAACCGTTCCAGTACCGGCCGGGGGTGTTGCAGCAGTAAGAAATCCACCGGCCGAGAGCCAGCCGCCGGGGTTCCGAAAAAGAACTGGCCGAAGTCACCGATGCCGTTGATACCACCACCCCATTTACCCGGATGGATGCAAATCCGCCTGGGCCATTTACCAGTTCAAAGCTGACAACCTGCCAGTCTGTATTCAGGACATAGGGGGAGGCGGCAGAAAAAAACTCATTGGTGCTGCCGACGTTCTGCTGAATGGTAAACCCGGAATAGGAATCATGATCATAGTCCAGAATATTGGCCCAGTTTGACTGAACCGGTTCCGTTTTCAGCACAAGGGTAACGGTAATTGCCAATGAATCCCGGCCTAACAGCGAAACTGCTGAACCGGTCTGGAGGAAATCATCAGCCCCGTCGAAGGTAATAACGGGATATCCGTTGAGTGTCCCCGGTAAAAAGGAAGGCCGGGTTGGTTCTTCGGCCGGGGCCAGAGAAATTCCGGTTCCGCTGATATCCGACCAGGACACTACTTTTCCGGCAGAAACAGAAACCGATGAGTCTGATTTCAGCCAAAGCCGGAGTCCCTGATCCGGAATTCCGGCCGGAAAGCCGGAGACAGTTCCAAACGAAGGTGAGCCGGTGGTAACCCCGTCATTGACCGAACCGGTAACGGCCGAATTGGATAATGTAATGCCTGACCCTGATCCTGATGCTTCCATCCGGTACCAGGCAACCAGCCCATCGGCATCCGGTTCAGGTGGCGATGACATACCGGCAATGAGTTGTTCCTGGCTTCGGACCACAGTCCAGATTCTCACTTCGTCAATTTTCCCTTTAAAGTATTCACCGAATCCCGGATTCATGCCGACCTGGAGGAAATATCCGGTAGGCATTCCGGAAGTGCCGGAGCCGAGGCTGTACTTAACTCCGTTTTTGTAAAACAAGGTGCTGTCCGGGTGAAATACCACCGCAATATGCTGCCATTCATTCACCGAAACCGGCGCCGTTTGCCAGGCTCCTGATCCGACAAAAACAGCAAACTTATCGGTTCCGGCTTCAATCAGGAGAGACCGGTCATAGTTTCCGTCATCGTTGGAAAGAACCTGCTGGCGGATTCCAAAAAAGGTCCGTTCAGGATAAACCCAGGCTTCCCAGGTCGTAACCGGCAATGCTGAGGGCTGAACATCCAGCGAGGTCGACAGACTGGATGGTGATCCGTCCAGAAGCAGAGCCGTTCCGGACTGAGATAAAACCGGGGTAAAAATCCCCAGCAAGCCAAATAAAAGAAAAAACCGCATTCTGTTTCCTTAAGATGTTATTTGAGTAAAGTCATTTTCCGGATTCGGGTCAGAGTTTTTCCGGAAAGGTCAGAGTGAACTGAAATCCGCCAAAAATACACCCCGGATGCTGCCGGTTCCCCGTTTGCCAGATTGCCGTTCCAGGTCAGCCGGAAACGGCCGGGATCCAGCCCGGATAGCTTCTCGGTCCGGATTAACTGGCCGGTAATGGAGTAAATATCCGCACGAAGATCCGATTTCACCGGAAGCTCCAGATCAAGTCCGGTTTCCGGATTAAACGGATTCGGATAGGCGTGGCTGATGGCAAACTCGCCGGGCAGTTCATCCTCAAGTTCCAGAATCCGGGAAAGGGTGACGGTTCCGTCAAGATCAAACTGCCGGAGCTGCACCTGAACCTGCCGGGAAGGGACAGGCCTTCGGAAGGAAAAGGAATAGGTTTTCGGTTCCAGAGTTGTACCAGCCCCCGGGATAAATCCTGTTTTCTGCCAGGAGCCCGAACCGGCCGAAACCCAGATTTCCCAGCCTGCATTGGCTGTTTCTGACCGGGTTGACCACGAAAGCGTTACTTTTCCTCCCAAAACCGTTCCTTTAAATTCAGTCAGTTCAACCGGAAGCGATCCGCCGGAGCCTTGTGCCCAGACCAGGGTTCTGGACAGAAATCCCTCAAGCCCCCGGGTCATCTGATTCCAGTAAAACGTCGAGTAAGCCGTGTTGTAAATACCGTCCCAGGCAACCGCCAGAGCAGAATCCGGTTGGGAAACTGATTGCCAGGCAGCTACTGACTGTCCGCCGTTGACCGGCCGGATTACATCCTGATCGGTCACAGAAACTGAATCGGTAACTCCGTCATGAATCAACCTGCCGAAAACCGGCTTTTTCCCTGAACCGCCGGAATCGAAGCGGAGTTTGGCATGTAAGTACTGATAGAGGAAAGTGGTATCCTGCTGTGATCTTCCCAGTTCATGGAACCCTGCAATATTTTCTCCTGAAATGATCAGAGTGGGTTCACCCGGACCTGAAAGAAAGGCCATCAGAGAATCCCGTTCTTCCTTTTTCACCCAGTCCTGTTCATCCCACAGAACTGTTTTCCAGGCAGAGAAAGATGGAATCCCAGCCGGGAGATACCAGTTGTCAGCTAAAAAACCGGCTTTCCCAAGGGCTGAAAGCAGGGAATCCCGTGCAGACTCTTTCTCCCAGGCAACCAGGATATCTCCTGCCGGTTCATACCGGATAACCGGTACCGGTACCGGGTCTGACCACTCTCCTGCAGTATTTTTAAACCGGACAGACACTGTATTTCTTCCCGTCTGAAGATTTAATAGCTGGAGATCCCCCGAAAAACCAGCAGAGAAACTTCCCTGGCTTTGAGAAGCGGGCGACAAAGAAATTCCGTTTCCTTCGCCGGGATCGTCCCCTGTATAAACCTCGGCAGCCACCACTCCTGCCGGACGGTTAACTGATGCTGCTGTCAAAGCCGGACTGACTGAAAAAAGTACACTGACCGGTTGACTCCATCCGTTCACGGCAGAATTAAACCGGACCGAAAGCCGGTAACTCCCTGAAAGCGCCGAAGTGGGTAAGCTTCCGGTTGCTGCTGAAACCGGTCCGCCGGAAAGAGTGAGTGGGGTACCGTTTCCTTCGCCCGGATCGTTCCCGGCAAAAAACTCTGCTGAGGTCAGGGTCTCAGTTCGGTTGGCGGGCAGGGCTGACGGGGCCGGATTCACTGAAAAAACCTGGCGGGTAGCCGGCGTCCAGTCTCCATCCTCCGTTTTGAACCGGATGGAAAGAAGATGCAGACCGGGTTCGAGGCCTTCTGTTGACAGAACCGAAGTTACCTGCTCAGTAAGCCCCCCGAAAAGACCGTCTTGCGCTGAAAACGGAATTCCGTTCCCTTCACCGGGATCAGAATCCACATAATATTCGGCCGCCGTGACAGAAAAACTGCTTTCCGTCTGGGCTGCTGCCGGTAATGAACTCCCGAGGGAAATCAGGAAAAAGAAAAGACTCCGCATCATCCGGCTCACCTTGCAATTCCCTGAGCCTGAATGGTGATGGACTCTCCCTGGCGGACAAACCGGTTGCTCAGGGTCAGTTTGATCAACCGGGCTGCACCGGGTACGTTATAATACTGGTCAAATCCGAAAGAGCCGCCGTAGATTCCCTGATCGTTCCGGGTCAGGTCCAGATCCGAGTAAGCCGGTGACGGCTGCCCGGCATTGATTAAAGGTGAGCCCGGCAACAAATGATAATCTCCGCCTGCCGCATTGACGAACCCCGGGTCGGCAGAAAAATTCAGCGACCCGGCCGAAAACCCGTCCTGGAAATCACCGCCGGTATTGGAAAAAAAGGTATTGTAAATCAGGTTGACATCAGAGACCTGGAAACCACTGTTTTTTGAAATTCCGGCATTTCCGTTACCGGTGACGATGGTATTGCAGAAGGTAAAATCGCCCGAAATGGCACCACCAAACCAGACTTCCTCGAACCGGATTCCCGATCCGGCATTCCCGGCGAGAATATTATTCGAAAAAACCGATTCAGAAAACTGGCCCGGGTCACAGTCATAGGAAACCAGTATCCCGTTTTCACCATTTCCGGTAACCAGGTTATTGCTGACTTTCCAGGAAGCCCTGCCTCCACCGGTAACCTTGAGTCCGTTTTTGGTATTCCCGGAAAGGAAATTGCCATATAGAAACGCTTTATCTGCATCATTGATCCAGACGCCGTCTCCCTGATTTCCGGCAACTGTAGCCCCGGTCAGCCAGGCGCCTTCCATCAGTTTGATACCAAATCCGTCGCCGTTCCCGTTCGAGACAATCGAGTCTCCGGCCGAAATCCCGTAAAAATTATCCACCCCGATGCTGTCATTCAAACTGATCACATTTCCCGCAAGGGTTATGAACGGATTACGGTTGGGATCCACACCGGTTTTATTGTGACTGATTTCATTTCCGGCAAGGGTTGCCGTTGCAAAGTTGGATTGATTGTCGAACCAGTTTCCAAATAAAACACCATCTTTTGCACAATTGACGATCCGGTTATTCAGCAGCAGATAGGGGTCTGCATTTCCTGTGTAATGGATGTACACGCCATGTTCACCGGTGCTGGTAACGGTAAAGCCCCTGAGGCTGCTTCCGTTACTACCCGAATCAAAATAAACTCCGGTTCCCGACGTCAGAATGATCACACTGTCCCGGTCATCTGCGGCAATCAGGTGAATTTTTTTTCGTATCATCAGAGAACCGGTGAAAGTTCCCCTGCCGACCAGAATGGTATCCCCGGCAGCGGCACCGTCAATCGCTGCCTGAATGGACTCTCCTTCAAAAACCTCGTGGTTGGTTTGGGCAGAAAGAACAGCCGGATACAGAATCACCGGCAGGGAAAGGATCAGGAACAGTTTTTTCATTTTGGACTCCGATTTTGTTATTAAATTCCGGCAGGCTGCTGGCCAGGTTTGTCTTCACCGGTTAGAAGTTCGAGGTGAAGACGGGTCAATTCAGAGGTAACCGATCCGGCAGGACCGGAAGGGGGTTGACTGTGCCTCCTGTTTTTTTTCCTGAAAAGGGACAGCACTGCCTGCAGAAAAAAACGGTAACGCATGGTGACCTCAATTTTTCTCAAAATTGAGAAGTCCGGGGGAAACAAAAACCTGTCAGGGTGGATAAAAATAAAAGGAAAAGAGATGGGAACCTGTATGATCATACAGGCAGGGTGACGGGCCTCACATCAAAAAAGGCAGATTTCAGAGCAGATTATTTTTCAATGCTTTCGACACCGCTTCTGTCTGGCTCCTGACATGGAGTTTCCGGTAAATGTTCTTGATATGAAACCGGACGGTGGAAAGGCTGACCAGAAGTCCGTCGGCAATGGTCTGATAACTTTTCCCGCTGACTAATCCGTTCAGCACTTCCTTCTCACGATGGGTCAGGTCAGACCCTGCAAATTTCTGATCCGGAACCGGATCTTTACGGAAAACGGAAACTACTTTTCTGGCGATGGAGGCACTCATCGGGCTGCCGCCTTCCTTTACTTCCCGGATGGCATCAAGCAGCCGGGCCGGCGGCGTTTGTTTGGTCAGATACCCGCAGGCACCGGCAGCAAGTGCATCGAACACCTTTTCATTATCTTCATAAACGGTCAGAACCAGGACATCGGTCCCGGGGCGCAGATCCTGTAATTTCCGGATACCTTCAATTCCTGACATCCCCTTAAGTCCGATATCCATCAGAATCACATCCGGTTCGAGCCCCGGCAGGTCACTGAAAAACTCTTCGCAGGACGGGTAGGACCCTATGCAGGTAAAACCCGGTGTTCCGTTGACCAGCATCTGGATTCCATTCCGGATGGTGGCAACATCTTCAACAATGATGACCTGGATCATTTCAGTTTCCCCTTCCCGTTTTTACAGACGGCCTTCAAACCGGACCCGGGTTCCGGAACCGGGTTCCGACCGGATTTCCAGTTTTCCGCCAATGGCTCCGGCGCGTTGCTTCATATTTACCAACCCGTTACCCGATGATTTTCCTGCCGGGTCAAATCCGGATCCGTTATCTGTCAGTTCAATGAAAAAGTCACGGGTGCCGGCTCCGGCCGTCAGGCTCAGTACCGTTCCGCCACTGTATTTCAGACTGTTGTTAACTGCTTCCTTAAAGATCAGAAATAAATTCTGCCGGGCATCTACCGTCAGATGAACGGATTCAAGAACATCGAGTGACCCGGTTCTGAACTCAACTCCCGAAGACGCCAGAATATCTTCATAGGATTCCCTCAGCCGGATGATCAGATCATACACTGAATCCCGCCCGGGGTTGACCAGCCAGACAATGTCACTCATGCTTTTTACCAATGCCCGTGACAGTTGGCCGATCCTGGAGAGATGACGGTCGGTCTGAGCCGGATCGCCGGAGTCTGACCGGCCCATTTCGGCCAGATAGTAAATTTCTGTCAGACCCGACCCGATGGTATCGTGCAGATCGGCAGCCAGACGGGTTCTGAGACGTTCAACGGCCAGGAGTTGCTGAACCCGGTTATAAATCAGCCACGAAACCAGGGCAGCCCCGGCCAGGGCAAGTGCCAGATAAAACCACCAGGATTTCCACCAGGCCTGGCGGATAGTAAAGGAATACACCGCCGCCCGGCTTTCCATGCCCCGGTCGTTAACTGCGGTGATCCGGAAGGTATACTTTCCCGGAGACAGATTGGTGTACTGAATCGTGCGTTCTTTCCCGGAAAGGGTTTTCGGGTCCAGCCCTTCAAGACGGTAAGAGTAAATCAGCGGTGACAGCTCTGGCAGGTTGATCCCGGTAAAGGAAAACTTCAGATAATTCTGATCCCAGGAAAAAAGTTCAGGCAGGACGTTGCCCAGCGGAACGTCAAAAACCGATACCCCGGTCAGATATACAACCGGAGGTGAAACGGGATCCGGATCCAGACCGGGATCATAAACCGAAAGTCCGCCAATCTGCCCCATCCAGATCCGGCCCTGGCTGTCGGTCAGGGCAGAACCCAGATTATGTTCATTTGAAACCATTCCGTCCTGCTTCAGAAGCAACCGGATGCTGCGTTTCCCGTTGACTTCCGTCCACAGACAGGCACCTTTATTGGTTGTGAGCAGAAAATGACCGGGCCTGTATTCCTCAATGGCATAAACCGTGTTGTCCGGAAGGCCGTTCCGGGCATCGAGAATTTCCGTTTTACTACCGGTCACGACGGTCAGACCGGCACCATCTGTTCCAATCAGCAGGCGGCCGTCAGAAGATTTCAAAGCAGAAATAACATAGTCGCCTTTCAATCCCTGATCCTTTCCAAAAACAGAAAACCGGCCGTTTTTAAGCGTGATCAGGCCATTCCCGTCTGCACAAAAATACACCGTTGAATCGGCCCCTTCGGTGATCCGCCAGACAATGGTCTTTTCCAGTAAAGGATTCCCGGGCGGATATAGTTTGCCGTTTTCAAGCCGGTTGGCTCCTTTCCGGGTCGCAACCCAGACAACACCTTCCCGGGTTTCACAAACCGAATACACCCGGTCATGCGAAAGTCCGTCCTTTTTCCGGAGGGTGGTAAACCGGTCGCCTGCTTTAACAGCCAGTCCGCCCGAGGTCCCGAAAAACAGCTTACCGGAGTGCCCTGCAGTGACTGACCAGATCAGCGGATCAGGCAATTGATTCTGAAAGGAGGCCGGCTTCCATCGGTCCCCCCTGTTTACCCAGACGCCGTTCCCGTACGTTGCCATCCAGAGTGTTCCGGATGGATCTTCAGCAATCCCGAGAACAGTGGTTCCAGCAATTTCCCCTGACCAGGATGCCAGTTGCCCCGGCTTGAACCAGGCCAGTCCGCCACCCGAGGTTCCCAGAAAAACCCAGCCTTCCGGTGTGATCAGATGGGAATAAATTTCTTTTGCCGGAAGACCGTTTTCAGGTCCGATCCGGGTCAGTTTCCCGTTCTGATAAAACAAAACACCATCCGAGGTCCCGATCAGCAGGGTCTGACCGGGCAACATTCCCAGGGTCCAGATGGTTTTCCCGGTCAGTTCAGCACCGGAAAGAAACGGCAGAACGGTTCCTCCCCTGAGTTGACGGATGCCACCAGAATTTAATCCGGCCAGAACGGAACCATCCGGAAGGGGTAAAATCGCCCGGATGATGTTGTCAGCCCCCCGGTCCCGGATGGCCCACGAGGTTATTTTTCCGTTTTTAAATTGACAAAGTCCGGCTCCGTCGGTACCAATCCAGACAGATCCGTCTGCCCCGGCCCGCAGGGTCCAGATATTAAGGCCCGGAAGACCTTCCTGTTCGGTCAGATGAACCGGCGGACCGCTTTCGGGAAGTATCCAGATCCCGTCACCAAAAGTCCCGATGTACAGGGTTTCCTGCGGGTCCAGAAGCAGGCAGGTTACCGCCTGACCGGACAGTACCGGCTGGATGGAAAGGGTATCAAACCGGCCGTTTTTAAAAACCGAAACCCCGCCGCCGTCAATTCCGAATATCAGGGTTCCGTCTTTCTTCTGCACAATCGAGGAAATCCGGTTACCGGCAAGACCATCCTGAGTCTGATAGTTGATGCACTCAAAGCCATCCCAGCGGGTTAGTCCACCGAATGTTCCCAGCCAGAGAAACCCCTCCCGGTCTTTGAAAACCGAAGCCACCTGCGACTGAACCAGCCCGTTTTCAACCGACAGCCGGTGGTGAACCCAGGTCTGGGCCACTGCTGTTACCGGCAGAAAAGCTAAAATGAGCACCCGCAGACGAATCATGACCACCTCCTGACCTGAAGATACGGGCACCAATCCCAAAAGGAAAGAAGGACCGGAATCTCTACGGGCGGTGACCGGTTGTATTCCCGGCACGGAATCCGGATCTTATTCCCTTTTCAGCAGAAAGGAAACTGACATGAAACCGGGTTTAGTCTTTTTTTTCGTTTGGATGCTGGCGCCCTGGAGTGCCTTTTCCCAGCAGGAAACGCTGGTGGTGATCACCCCGCACCCCGATGATGCCGAAGCCTCCTGCGGCGGACTGATCGCCAATTCAGTTGCAGCGGGCAGGCAGGTGGTAATTGTAACCCTGACGGGCGGAGAGTACGGAATCGGCGGAAAGACACCTGCTGAAGCCCGTGACATCCGGGAAAAGGAAGCAGTGGCGGCTGCCGGGGTCTTGGGTGCCCGCTGCGAGTTTTTCGGTGCCTGTGATGCCTTTCTTCCGGTGGATACCGCCTCGACCGGCCGGCTGACCCGGCTTCTCCTCCGGCTCAACCCCGGGGTTGTGCTGGCTCCCTGGCCGCTGGATGTTCACTCTGACCACCAGGCTGCCGGACTGCTGGCCTGGCGGGTTTTTCTGGACCGGAAGGTGTCTTTCAGCCTGTATTTCTATGAAACCGGCAACACCCCTCATACCAAATCCTTCCGGTTTATTCCAACCGATTATGTGGACATTACCACTGTGATGGAGTTGAAAAAAAAGGCTCTTTTTCAGCACGCTTCGCAGCAGCCGGAAACCTGGTGGGAACTTTACCTGAATCTGGCAGTAGTAAACGGGTATGCCTGTGATGCTCAGTTTGCTGAAGCCTATCTGCGTGCCGGGACTTTTTCAGGAATGGGGGGCCGGCCGGGAATCGTTCCCAAAACTCTGGAGAACAGGCCGGACGGGAAAGAAAATTAAAGGAGACGGAGTTTGAGAAAAAACAGATCCGGAACCGTGCGGCTAAACTCAACAGAAAAGCCACCTGCGAAGGCTAAGACAAGGTGGGGCGGTATGGTTAAAAAACCTTCGGCTCTGATTCTTTTAATCTTGTTAAATTTCACCGCATTTGGCCAGAAAATAGAAATTAACATCTCTAACGGGATAAAAGAAAATTTCCTGTTTGGTCAGGTACTATTTTTAAAATATAAAATTGAAAATAATACAGGGAAGGAGATTCAATTCAGTCCAATTGAATTAAATACAACCAAGAATGCTATTGTAATCCAAAACTTACTAACAGACAAAAGATTAAGAAGAAATGTTACTGCACATTCATTAACAGATATAAAAATAAAATTAAAACCAACCGAAAAACACGTAATTGTTGAAAATATTGGCACAATGTATGGTGATTCATTTGAGGAGAATTTCCATCTATCCTTTATAAAGGAGGGGGAGTACTCAATACAGGCACAAGTGGAGATAAATGGAAATTTGTATACATCCAATAAAATACGATTAAATGTATCTAAATTAACTGGACCAGATGAAAAAATTATTCTTGATAAGGTTAAGAAAGTATTCTGCCAGCCAACAACAATAGGTTCATTCAATGAAAAGGTTTTGGTTTACGAATTTGCATTAAAGCAAAAATCTGTCTTCACTGAAACAATTTCAGTTCTTTTATTTCATAGGTTGTTACAAATTGATCTACCTGAGATTAATGAAAAACGTAACCAAATATTCGAAAAAGTAGTAAATACCTTAATTAAGCAAAAAAAGCCATCCTATTCAGCTTATTATATAATGATGCAATTAAATAAATATGAAATATTAAGTAAAGAAAAAATAGCCGGTTTAGTTCAAAAAAGTACACTTCCTGATAAAAAGGATCTGATTCACTACATCACCGGTACCCGCTTAAACTGACTGATTTCTGACTACCCGGTTCGGGTTAACTTCGGGGTTCTGTGAAGGGTTTTGACTATAGCCGGAAAAGACGAAAACTGCAGGACTGAAAAGACACTCCGGGTTAAGGAAACCGGTCTCTGGCTTCCCCCTGAAACGAAAAAAGTCAGCCGGTGGCTGACTTTTTGTTGTGGGCGTTCAGGGATTCGAACCCCGGACCCTCTGCTTGTAAGGCAGATGCTCTAGACCAGCTGAGCTAAACGCCCCTGTTTTGAACTTGGGACTGCAAAGTTACGGCGGTTCTGGTCTTTTGTCAATAACCCGCCGGCGAAAAGTCGGGGTTACATCATTTTCCACAGGTAAAGGGTGCCGTCCACATTGCCCGAAACGATCAGATGTTCACTCTCGTCGCTGAGCAGGGAAATAACACGGCCTTTATGCCCTTTTAGCTGGGCTGCTTTCAGACGGGATTTCCGCTGGATTACCCCGATGGTTTTATCTGCACCGCCGGTCAGCAGAAACTGACCCTTCCCCGAAAGCGCCAGACTCAGTATTCCCTTCTCATGCGGAACCATGTCATGCAGCTTTTCCATATCCGGTAACCGCCATTCGGTCAGATGTCCGTCTTTCCCGGCAGAATATAAAACCGAATCTTCCTGCGAGATGACCAGTCCCGTTACCGGACCGCTGTGCCCGTGAACCTCCTGAACCAGACTTCCGTCGACGGCATTCCAGAGACAGATCACCCCTTTTTCATCACAACTGACGATCCACTCGTTATCAGCCGTCATGACGGCATGATAAACCGACTCCTTATGTCCGGTAAAGGACCGCACAGGGGAACAGTCTTCAGCCCGCCAGAGTTTAACCAGGGAATCCCAGCCCGAAGTAATGAAAAATTCTCCGTCAGAAGAAAGGGAGACCCCGTTGACATAATAATCGTGAGCTTCGAACGAACCGGCAGGTTCACCCGTTTCGAGATCATAAAGACGGATGGTTTTTTCAAGTCCTGCAACGATCAGCCGGTTCCGTTTCCGGTCGGCAGCAATGGATTTCACATGAGACGGGTGACGGATGGTTTTCCGGACAGACTGGGTCAGGATATCCCAGAATACAATTTCCCGGCCTTTTCCGGCAGAAATCAGGGTCAGCTCATCCGCAGAGAAATTAAGGGATTCAATTGCCCCTTTAAATCCGTCTATTTTCCGGATCAGGTCACCGGAATCCAAATCCCAGATACACAGCGTCCGGTCATCCGATGACGAAACCAGTTGCTTTCCGTCTGCAGAAACTGCGGTTCCGTAAACACCGAACTCATGTCCGGTAAGGGTATGAAGCTGGGCTCCTTCATGAAAATCCCATACAGTCAGGGTTTTATCCAACCCGCCGGCAACCACCAGGTCATCATTCGGGGTGATCAGTACCGTTTCGATTGACGATTTATTGCCTTCGACACTGCGGATGCAGTCACCGGTCCGGGTATTCCACCATTTCAGGGTATTATCCCAGCTTCCGCTGACGGCCACGGATCCGTCTTTGCTGGCGGCAACGGCATAAACTGATCCGTTATGCCCTTCGCAGACTTTCAGACAGGATCCGCCGTAGGAATCCCAGATTCTGACGGTACT
This sequence comes from Bacteroidota bacterium, assembly GCA_023151185.1. Lineage (GTDB taxonomy): Bacteria > Bacteroidota > JABWAT01 > JABWAT01 > JABWAT01 > JAFLBE01. The sequence goes on along the minus strand of JAKLJL010000008.1, from coordinate 140,302 downwards.
GTCACGGGATCCGGAAACCAGATATTTGCCGTTTCCCGAATAGGAGAGTGAGTAAACCGAATCACGGTGGCCTTCCAGTTCATGCAGCAGTTTGCCCGACCGGGTTTCGTAAACACAGATCCGGCCCGACTTGCAGGCCACAGCCAGTTGGGTCCCCAGCAGATTGTAAGCAATGGAATTGATGGCACCCTGCCCGACCTCGATAGTTCTGAGTTTGGAGAAATCACTGAGTGCCCACAAAATCACCGTCTGGTCGTCGCTTGCACTGGCGAGCTGATTATTGGTTCGGGAAACTGCCAGAGCCGTCACAAAATCATCATGACAGTCGAAGGCAGAATTCAGTTGCCCGGTGGCGATATCCCAGATTTCAAGCCCAACTGTTGTTCCGGCAATAATTTCCCTACCGTTCGGATGCAGGACGAGGGATTTCTGACTGCCGCTGCCCAGACGGAGCCCCGGTGCAGAACCAAACAGGCCGGAAAGTGTTTCGTGGGTGATCATGACTTGCTCCTGAAGAGGTACAGATAATCAGAAGCTAACCCTCTGATTATAATCGGATTAAATTGTAAATATAGCGATTTACCTCCTTTGTTTTCAACCGGCCCAGCCGGTGATTTTTGCATTTAAGCCTGGTTTGCAATTCCGCAGGACAGGTGGTATCTTTCATGCCCTTTTTTAAAGGAAAAAACCATGAAACCGGCCAATTATATTCAGCTGGCAAAGGAGGCTCAGGCCCGGGCACTTGCCCCCTATTCCGGGTTCCGGGTAGGTGCTGTCCTGATTTCTGCATCCGGAAAAACCTATCAGGGCTGCAATGTTGAAAACAGCTCTTACAGCCTGACCTGCTGTGCTGAACGGGTGGCAATGTTTAAAGCGGTTTCTGAAGGAGACCGGGAATTTACCGATTTATACCTTTGCGGTGATGCACCCGAATATACCTACCCCTGCGGTGCCTGCCGGCAGGTTCTTCTTGATCTGGGCGGATCCGATTTAAAAATCCACCTGATCCACTCGAACGGGACGTTCAAAACCGTAACCGTGGGTGACCTGCTTCCCCTCAGCTTTAACGCCTCTCATCTCAGGAAACCATGACCGAAGGACATTTCCGATATCATACCCGGTCGGGCTGGATTGAAGTCATCTGCGGTAGTATGTTCAGCGGAAAGACTGAAGAACTGATCCGCCGCCTGCGGAGAGCCCAGATTGCCCGGCAAAAAGTCGAGATTTTTAAGCCCAGAATCGATACCCGGTATTCCTCTACCCATATTGTCTCCCACTCTGACCTGCAGATTCCCTCAACACTGGTCGAAAGCGCACACGAAATTATTCTTCTTGCCCAGGATGCCGATGTGGTCGGGATTGATGAAGTTCAGTTTCTTGGCATGGACGTCCTGCCGGTCGTCGAAGAACTGGCCAATTCGGGAAAACGGGTGATCTGTGCCGGACTTGACCAGGATTTCAGAGGTGTTCCCTTTGAGCCGGTCCCGCAGCTTCTGGCAGTTGCTGAATATATTACCAAGACCCAGGCTATCTGTGTGGTCTGCGGGGCTCCGGCTCTCAGATCCCAACGGCTTTCTGCCTCCGACTCCCGGATTCAGCTTGGTGCACAGGATACGTATGAACCCCGGTGCAGACATTGTTTCTCACCGCCCAAAGACCAACCCAAATAAATCAGAAAGACCTGAACTTATGGATTTTTTCAGCCTGATCAGAGGCATTCTCGGACTGGCCCTTCTCATCGGAATTGCCTGGCTGTTTTCAGCTTCCCGGAAAGACATCAACTGGAAACTGGTGGGGATAGCCATCACCATGCAGGTCGTTTTTGGCTTCTTCATCATCAAGGGAAGTCTGCTCGGCACGTACTTTGCCCCGCTGGAATGGCCGAAAATGGCCTTTGAGGGCATTTCAGCCGGATTTGTGAAACTCCTCAGCTTTACAACAGACGGTGCTAAGTTTGTTTTCGGCAATCTGGCTGTCAGCCCGGGTTTTACTGATTCGCTTGGCTTCTTCTTTGCCTTTCAGGTTTTGCCAACCATCATTTTCTTCGCTTCCATCATGAGTGTTCTTTACCACCTCGGGGTTATGCAGAAGGTTGTACAGGTTGTTGCCTGGGTAATTGCCAAATCCCTGAAAACCTCCGGAGCAGAAACCCTGTCGGTCTCGGCCAATATTTTTGTGGGTCAAACTGAGGCTCCTCTGGTCATCAAACCGTTTATCAAAAAAATGACCCAGTCTGAGCTGCTTGCAGTCATGATCGGCGGAATGGCGACGATTGCCGGCGGGGTAATGGCTGCCTATGTTCAGATGCTCGGCTTCTCATTTGCCCAGGCAAAAGGAATCCCCATCACCGATGCCCAGATTTTGTTTGCCAGCCAGTTGCTGGGAGCTTCCATAATGGCAGCACCGGCAGCTTTGATGATTGCCAAAATCCTGATGCCCGAAAACGGAAATCCAGAAACCCGGGGCCATGTTAAAATCCATGTCGAAAAAACCGCTACCAACGTCATTGAAGCTGCTGCTTCGGGCGCCGGCGAAGGTCTGAAACTGGCGCTGAATGTCGGGGCTATGCTCCTGGCCTTTATTGCCCTGATTGCCCTCGTCAACTCGCTGTTCGGGTGGGTTGGGGATATAACCGGCCTGAACCCAATTCTCATGGCCAATTTCAATTCACCGCTGAAACTGGAACTGATTCTTGGGCTGATTCTTCAGTTTCTGGCTGCCGGTATCGGAGTTCCCTGGTCTGATGCGCTTCATTTTGGGTCTCTGATCGGCTCCAAACTCGTTCTGAATGAATTCGTTGCCTATCTGAATCTTGCAGATTTGGTCAAGGCAGGCGCCCTGAGTGAAAAAACTGTCATCATGGCCACCTTTGCCCTTTGCGGGTTTGCCAATATATCATCTATCGCCATCCAGATCGGCGGAATCGGACCACTGGCCCCGGAACGTCAGGGAGACCTGGCAACACTGGGAATCCGTGCCGTTCTGGGCGGTACCCTGGCCACGCTGATGACTGCAACCATTGCCGGAGTTCTGATATGACCGATTTGGCCCACCTTTCAGCCTCCATTGCGGAACAGATCAAAAAACGGCAGCCATTTCCTGTCACAACCGGTATCATTCTGGGCTCAGGCCTCGGTGATTTTGCCGACGGACTCACCGAAAAAACCGTCATCCCGACTTCTGAACTGGATGGTTACCCGGTTACCTCGGTCATCGGGCATTCCGGTAAAGTCATTTTCGGAAAAAGCAACGGTGTTCCCGTTCTCGCCTTTCAGGGACGGATCCACTTTTATGAAGGACATGACATCCGGCTGACGGCCCTTCCCATCTGGCTCATGAAGCATCTGGGAATCCGGAAGGTTATTCTGACCAATGCCGCCGGCGGGCTGAACAAACAATTTAAAGTCGGCGATCTGATGCTGATTTCGGATCACATCAATTTCATGTTCCGCAACCCGCTGATCGGGAAAAACCCGGATGACTTCGGCCCCCGGTTCCCCGATATGAGTGATGCTTACTCCAAAGACCTCAGAGCACTGGCTGCAACGGTGGCCCTTGACCTGAAAATCGGGGTACAGACCGGTGTTTATCTGGGTCTGACCGGGCCGAGTTACGAAACTCCGGCCGAAATTGAAATGTTCCGGTTGCTGGGTGCTGATGCCGTCGGGATGTCGACGGTACCTGAAGTTATCCAGGCAGCCCATCTGGGTATCCAGGTTCTGGGAATTTCCTGCATTACCAATATGGCAGCGGGAATTACCGGACAAAAGCTGTCACACGACGAGGTGACCGAAACCGGAAAACTCGTTCAAAAGAAATTTACTGATCTGATCAAAGGAATTCTCCAAAAGTGCTGAATCCGTTTCTGAAAACCGCTGCATGCTTCCTCGCTGCTTCGTTTTTTTCCTGTTCCGAAAAGGAACCTTCCGGGCCGGACTCTGCCCCGCCTCCTGATCATCTGAGGTGGACTTTTTCCTACCGGGATTCATCTGCTTTTTCTGATCCGTCCTTCCCGGATTCTGCCTGGGATGTGTATTTTTCGGGCAAGCCGGATTCTCTCCGGATCGGCTCCAGCCTTCCGCAAATTCCCTGGCAACGGATTTCCTGGTCGGTTTCGGCTGAGTCTCTGGCCAGTCACCTCCGGTTCGATGATCTGATGATTGAAACTCATGACTCGGCGGCTGTCTCGGTCAGCACCGGTCCGGTTCAGGTAAACTGGACCGGCAAACTGGATTGGGATCCGTCCAGAAAAGTACTCTGGATTGCCTTTAAAAAACTTCTGAAAGACAACCCGGCCCTCCGGTTTATCGCCATCCGGAACCCGGCCCCTCCCGGAAAGGAAACCCTGCCCGATCAGCGGATGCTGCCATTTAAATCGGGAAGTGCAGAAAACCAGATCCGGGATGAACGGTATACCCGGATTGTAAGGACCATGCAGAGAATGGATTCCCTCCTGATTCAGGGAAAAACCGGGGATTTTTCTTCCTTTATTTCGGGCACCTATTTCGAAGACGGCATCAGCAAAGCTGATAAAATGAATTTTTACAAGTTTATCGCACCCAGAATGGAGGGAATGCGGTTCGACTACGGCAATTTCCTGTTCAGTGACCTGAAGGACGGCCGGGTTATGATGATGTACCAGTATAATATGTGGAAGGGAGATTCGCTGGTCGATGCCGGTGATGAAACCCGGTATTTCGAACTGAACGGCGGAATCTGGAAGGAAACCGGAAATAAAAAACGGTTTTATCCCGCCGTTCTTTCGGCAAAAAGTATGAGAGCCGACCGGGAATTCTACATTTACCTGCCGCCCGGTTACTTCAACACGACCAAACGGTATCCCGTAACCTACGTTTTCCCCGATGTGACCGATAAACCGGCCGATTTTGTTGCGTACCGCTTCAATGAAATGATGGATGAAGCTATAGAAAAGAAACTGGCCGACCCATCGATTGTCATCATCATGGATGGCGGTCCCTCTGCCTTTATGACCTCGGCAGATAAGGAAAAGGGCTGGGATTTTGAATCTTTCTTTACCGGTGACGTGGGCCCGAATTATGATCTGGTTCTCAGAACCCTTCCCAACCGGGAAAACCGCCGGTTACTGGGTTTCGGACAGGGAGGACTTGCTGCCTTCTACTACCTGCTCAAGTACCCGACCCTGTTTTCGTCTGCTGCCAGTGTCAACGGCCGCCTCACCCAATCACTCCGGGCAAAACATGTTGACGGCGGAAACCCCGACTACTGGACGGATAAATACCCCGCCTATTTCCTGAACATGATGCCCACCTACATTCTGGAAAAACTGCAGTTTACACTTTTCCAGCAACGGGGCGGGCAGCAGGAACCTGATTTTTCTGCAACAAAAACCCTTTTGGAAAGCAAAAAAGCAGATCTTAAAACCTTTCAGTTCGATCACCTCTGGCAGGACAATCTGCCGGTGATTATCCGGGAAGTGTTCTGATCAAACTGCCGGATTTCCGGCTGGCTGTTAATCGCAATTAAAATACACTCGCCTGATTCTGAAAAGCATTGATTAGGTGCCTCAGAATTCATTACATTTACCTCAACACGCCGGAGGTGTCATGAAACGCTTCGTTTTTTCTCTCCTGTTCTGCCTGATGTCTTTTATTTCCTCTGCTCAGTCAGATTTACTCTACCAGTATTCCCTTGAAGACGGCCTTCCGTCCAGTTTCACCAAACAGCTTCTTCAGCTCCCGACCGGTGAAATGCTTATCGCCACCGACAATGGTCTGTCGCTGTTCAATGGCTATACCTTTACCACCTTCTCCCAAACCGACGGACTGCTGAGTCAATATGTTAAAGTGGTTTTTCTGGATTCCGGAGGGAAACTCTGGGTCGGGACCAACGGCGGCCTGAACTATGCTGCAGGGACCAGCCTCAATGACGGTTTTAAGCCGTTCCTTCTCGACCAGACCCGAAAGGAACTTCGCGTTCTGGCACTTTTTGAAGACTCCCGCGGCCGGATCTGGGTGTCTTCGGATGATTTTTTCTACCTGATTGACGGAAGTTCAGTCCAGAAATTCGGTTTCCCGGCCGGAACTTCATTTTCTGTCGATTTCGTCCGGTCTTTTGAGTTTGCAGAAGATAAAAACGGCGGAATCTGGATTACGACTCTGGGACAGGGTCTCTGGTACCTTTCCGGCGACCAGAAATCCTTCACCCGGCTTACGGCTCCAGGTCTGGATAACTCCATCCGGACGGTTCTTCCGCTTCAGGAAAACCGGTTTCTGATCGGTGCTAATGACGGATTGTATGAACTAACGGTAAACCTGGCCTCTCCATTGTCCTCAACGGTGAAATCCCTCACCAAATCCGTCAAAATGGCAAACCGGATCACGCCTCTCGATGATGGTTCCTTTCTGGTTGCAACCGATGGCTACGGGAATCTGATCTATAACTTAAAATCGAATACGTCACGCCAGCCGGATGTTTTAAAATCTCCCTACATCAAAGATGTCAAAACGGACCGTCAGAAAAATGTCTGGATTGCCTGTGATGACGGCGTTTATCTGAAACCCCATACCATTTTTAAAAATGTAACCACCCGTAACGGGCTGCCGAACCGGTACATTTCAAAAGTGATTGTGGATGCCAAAGGCCGGGCCTTCTTTTCTACCTATGAGGGGCTTTTCATGCAGGAGAAGGAAGGGGAAAAAGTAAGAAAACTGAACGACGGCGATCTGTTTGTCAGAACCATGGCCCCTGATGAAAAAAACAACCGGATCGTTGTGGTGACCGGGACCGATTTATATGCCCTTTCCCTGACTGATCTGAACCTGTCAAAACTGATCCACTTCCCTTTTACCAGCCAGCCCGAGCACCTCTTTATCGACAAAACCGGTAAAATCTGGCTGCCAGCTTTGAATGAACTTGCCCTGATCTCTCCCGGAACTTCTGAGGTGACAATTTTGGGTCCGGGACAGGGACTTTCTTCCAGTGTCTACACGGCAGCAGAGGGTCCCGGCGGAATCCTTTATGTCGGCGGAGATAACCGGAAACTGTTTACTTTCGACCCGGAAACCAACCGGCTGAAAGAGACGGACTGGTCTGCCTATGCGGTTCAGCCTGACAGCCTGGACCGGATTGATGAAATAGTTGCCGGTGGCCGTGGCCGTATCTGGCTGGGAACCAGTTCGGGACTGTTCATTTTTGAACCGGGAAAATCTCTGGTAAAAGTTCCGTCTGATCCATCAGCCCCACTGAATAATATCCGCTTTATCTCTGCAGGCGACAAGGAAGTCTGGGTTGGAACCAACCGGTTTTTATTCCTGATTTCTCTGGATGCAGACGGCAATCCGGCCGGCAGCCGGGTCTTCAAGAAAAGAAACGGACTTGAATCCACCAGTTTTTCAAACAGATCCTCTTTCGTGGATTCAAAAAACCGCCTGTGGATGGGAACAAACCTCTGCGCCAGTTATACCATCGGCGGGGATATGACCTATTCAAAACCGGAAGTCAGACTGTATTCCTGGCGCACGGGCGATGAAGAATTTAAGACGGGTGACTTCAGAAATCTGGATGCCTCGACCCGTGCAGTTACGTTTGAATTTTATGGAATTGACTATCCGGCCAACGATCTGTATTACCAGACCCGGATTCTCGGGCTCAGTGAAGACTGGTCAGAGCCCACCACCAACCGGATCGTCCCGGTCAACATAAGCCGGAGCGGGGAGTATGAATTTCAGGTCAGAGCCTCGAAGGAAATTGGCAACTGGGGCCCTGAACTGACAGTGAAATTCGGGGTTGAAACCCACTGGTATTATTCCTGGTGGATGATTTTGGTCTACATTCTGTCAGTATCGGGTGGAATCTATCTCTTTTTCGGATGGCGGGCCCGGGCCCTTCAGGAAAAAAATGCCGAACTGGAACGGACAATTTCTGAGCGGACAGATGCAATTCTGAAAAAAGATGCCGACCTGGCCCGTCTGCTGCAGGAAATGGATGCCAAAGGCAAACAGATTTACTCGGGATCCCTGAACCTGAACGAAAATATCTCCTCAATGACGGCTGCAACCGTCCAGCAATCCAGTTCCATTGCCGAAACCACCGCCACGATGGAAGAACTGGCACAAAGCAATAAATTCATCGAAGACTCTGCAATGAAAGTCAGTCATCTGGCTCTGAATAACCAGCGGGTTCTCGAAAATGTTACCCACCTGGCCGGACAGAATATTTCCCAGATGGATAAGATCCGGTCAGTCACCGAGGAGCAGGTCCACCGGATTCAAAGTCTGGCAGAAAAAGCGGAAAATATTAAAAAAGTCTCCCTGTTCATTGAAAACGTCAACGACCAGACCCAGCTTATCGCCTTCAATGCCGCCATCGAAGCCACTCTGGCCGGTGAAATCGGCCGACGGTTCAGTGTCATTGCAGATGAAATCCGGAATCTGTCGCACGAAATCAATCAGTCAACCCGGGAAATCAAACAGACCATCAGCGATATGATCGACGAAATGGACTCGGCCGTTAAAGTCAGCCGGGAATCCCAGTCCGCAGTTCTGGAAAGTGTTTCCCTGACCAGAGAAATGTCGGTTTCAATCGGGGAAATGAACCAGTCGCAGAATGAAGTGACCACTTCAGCAACCAGTATTTCGAAGTCGACCGCCCAGCAGACCATAGCCAACAGTCAGATGGTAACCAGTCTCAGAGAAATTGCGGATACGTCGAACCACCTGGTTCAGTCCATCCAGTCCATCTCAAAAACCAGTCATGATCTGGAAGCAATTTCAAAATACTTCACTGAAGCCAGAAAAGAGGACTGATCCCGGGATCGGGTGAATCCGGACCGGAGTCTGAATCAATCAGACTGCCGGTTTTTCGGCATAAACGGTGATACTCAGCAGGCGGCCACCGGAGTGCCTGAAGGTTTCAGCTTCTGCCGGTGAGCTGTAGTCTGCCAGAAAGGAGGCCGGGAGATGAAGGGGTTTTTCCTTCCGGATTTGGACAGAGGTCAGTCCTGCAGCCCGGATAACTCCCAGATAATCGGTTTTTTCAAGAGCACCCGAGACACATCCCGCATACAGTTCTGCTGCTTTTTTCAGGGAATCGGGTAAATTACCTTCCATTACCACATCCGACACAGAAAGATGACCACCCGGTTTCAGGACCCGGTAAATTTCACTGAATGCCTTTACTTTGTCCGGAACGAGATTCAGAACGCAGTTGCTGATGACAACATCTGCGGATCCATCCTCCACCGGCAGATTTTCAATATCCCCTAGTCTGAATTCAACATTGCTGAAACCCAGTTTTCCGGCATTTACAACGGCCCTTTCAATCATGGCCGGGGTAAAATCAACTCCCAGAACCCTGCCTGTTTCACCGGTTAAAGACCGGGCGACAAAGGCATCGTTTCCTGCACCGCTGCCCAGATCCAGAACGGTATCCCCGGTTTTAATACCGGCGAATTCTGTCGGGATTCCGCACCCCAGGGCCAGATCGGCATCCGGAACATAGCCTTCCAGACCGGTATAGGGATCATTGAAGGTAATTTCTGCAACCGGGTTGCAGCAGGAAGTCGGTCCGCAGCAGGATTCCTGCCTGCCGGTTGAAGCGGCAATTTCGCCGTAATGGTCCCGAACGGTCTGTTTGAGCTGTTCTGAAGTCATCCACCACTCCTGATTATTTTAAATTTTCGGTGTAAAATTTCCAGAATCCGGCACGGATTTCATCCCGGACCCGGACGAATTCACTTTTTATAAAGGCTTCCGTTCCCACTGCATGCGACGGATCGTCGAACCCGATGTGCAGGCGGTTTTTCACCTTTCCATAAAAGGCCGGGCAGGATTCATTGGCACCCCCGCAAACGGTAATGACATAATCCCACTCTTCGTTCAGATATTTGTCTACCGAATCGGATGTATGGTGGCTGATATCAATACCGTCTTCCCTCATCACCTGAACAGCTCCCGGATTTAACTTCCCTGAGGCCTGTGTGCCGGCGGAGTGAACATCCAGATCAGAGTCAAACGACTGCAGATAACCGTGGGCCATCTGACTGCGGCAGGAGTTGCCGGTACATAAAATCAGGATTTTCTTTTTCATTTGAAGTCTCTCTTTTTGCAGTAATAAAATTCAGGATGGCTGGTGCTGTGTCCCGGAAGCAGAAAACCAATGCCGGGTTGAATTGCAGGCCTGGCAAACAGAAAGCATGACCGGGACTTCAACCAATACTCCCACTACCGTAGCCAGTGCAGCACCGCTTCCGGGTCCGAACAGAACAATGGCAGTTGCTACCGCCAGTTCAAAAAAATTGGAGGCTCCGATCATGGCTCCCGGTGCAGCAATGGTGTACTCCACCCTGAAAAACCGCATCAGCAGATAGGTCAGTGAGGAATTGAAATAGACCTGGATCAGAATCGGAATGGAAATCAGAACAACATAAAACCAGTTTTCGATCATATTTTCAGCCTGAAAGGCAAAAATAATGACCAGGGTTAGCAGGAGAGCTGTTATGGTGACGGGGCCGAACTGGCTCAGAAAGCGGTTTTCAAACCAGTCGAGTCCACGGGTTCTGACCAGAATCCACCTTGTACTACTTCCTGCCGCCAGCGGAATAACAATAAAGGCGATCACCGAATACAGCAAAATTTCGAACGGAATCTGGATACCGGCTGCCCCGGCAACCAGAAAGGAAATAATCGGGGCAAAGGCAAACAGCATGATCAAATCGTTAATACTGACCTGAATCAGGGTATAAGCCGGATCCCCGCCGGTTAACTGGCTCCAGACGAAGACCATAGCTGTGCAGGGGGCCGCTGCAAGAATGATCACCCCGGCAAGAAACTCATTGGCCAGATTTTCCGGAATCCATCCCGAAAAAGCCCATTTAAAAAAAAGCCAGCCAAGAAAGGCCATGCTGAAGGGCTTAACAATCCAGTTAACGGCAAGGGTTATCAACAGCCCGGTGGGCTTTCTGCCGGCATTTTTTACTGAAGTGAAATCAATTTTAAGCATCATCGGGTAAATCATAAGCCAGATCAGGACCATCACCGGCAGGTTGATCTGAGACCCACCGGCCAGTTCCAGATCCCGCACAGCAGCGGTTACCTGCGGGAATCCGTATCCCAGGGCAACTCCGGCTACCATGCAGCCAAACACCCACCAGGTCAGATTCCGTTCAAAAAAGGACATTTTCTCAGTAAGTGCAGACATAAAACCTTCAGATTGTGGTACAGGTATCCGTGCAGTAAACTCCCCGGAGTGCTGCTGAATCACCCTTCAGAACAGGATCGGTTGCCGAAAGGGACTGAATCTGGATCAGAAATGAGTTCTGACTTTCGGGAAGATCAGGAGAGATCCGGTAGTACACCCACTGCCCTTTTTTTCTGGCGGAAACCAATCCTGAAAGCCTCAGGTAGGCCAGGTGCCGTGATATTTTCGGTTGTGACAGCTTTAAAACTGCCTCCAGATCACAGACACAGATTTCCCCGGACTGGATCAGCAGATGAAGGATCCTCAGCCGGGTTTCATCCGAAAGCGCTTTAAAAAAATGAGAGAGTGTTTTCATATATCCGAATATATGGATATCCGTATATATAAAACAAATTCAGTACCAGAAAGTTGTGAATTAACTTTACCTGGCCTGGGTTACGATTTCAACCAGGTCGGTTTCAAGGCGGGATTTGGGGGTTTCAGTGATCCGGCCGATTTCAATACCGTTTTTGAGAACGATAAAGGTGGGAACCCGTTTGATGGAATCGGCGCCGGCAAGATCGTTCCAGGCCTTCCGGTCCCGGTTCAAAAGGATATAGCCGGCATCTTCTTTCGGCACACCGGCTTCATCAAGGATGTGAAAGAAATCGGGGATCTGATGTTTGGAATCTCCGCACCAGGTTCCGGCATAAATCCGGAACGTCATCACCGGCAGTTCACGCCTGAGGATTTCCAGATCTGCAGGGTTGATTTCATATCCGGTATTGATCCAGAGTTTCCAGCCGGCCGAGTCGGCAAATTGCTGATAGGTAAACCGGCCGTGGGGGTAATGCTGGGGCGGTATGACTGCTTTTTCCTGCGCAGTCCGGCAGGAAAGAAGTCCGGCTGCAGTCAGGATCAGGGACATGAGTAAAGAGGGTTTCATTGACTCTCCGTTTGGTTCAGGACAGACGGCCGTCGGTCGTCCACATCAGTTTTGCTCTGAGCACATCGAAATACGACCTGCCGGGATGCTTTACCAGTTTGATTTTCTCGGCAGCCTGCCGGATTGTAACATGAATAACCGGGCGGTCAAAGTCATGCCCGAGCCCGTCACCTGATACCAGAATTTTGTGAAACTGGGTGGTTGCAGTGATGGTTATGAGTTCCTTTGTCGGAACGACCAGCGGTCTTAACGTCAGCGAATGCGGACAAACCGGAGTAATCACGGTTGCATTCAGTGCCGGGTGAAGAATCGGCCCGCCCGAGGCCAGGGAATATCCGGTTGAACCTGCTGCGGTCGAAATAATCACCCCGTCAGCACGGTAAGTTCCGGCATCTTCCTGACCAACTTTAACTTTCAGGGTGATCAGGCGTGAATACCCCGATTTATCCACAACAATGTCATTCATCGCCCAGAAATATCCGTTTTCAAGCGGTTGCCCGTCTTCATCAAAGACTTCACCTTCCAGAGCAATCCGGTCTGAAATCAGAAACCGGTCATCCAGAAGGCCGGGAATCAGAAGATCCAGTTCTTCCGGATTAACTTCAGTCAGGAATCCCAGTTTTCCGAAATTCACCCCGATAATGGGTTTTTCCCTGCGGCCCACCTGCCGGGCTGTTTTCAGAAGGGTTCCGTCTCCGCCAAGCGAAAGAATAAACCGGCTTTCATCGAGAACGGCTTCAAGCGGAGCTACGGTAATAAAGGGCAGACGGCAGAAATCATCCATAATCACAGGATGGTGGGCCTTTATCGCCTCTTCAGACACCATAAACCGAACCGGGAACCGGGCTGCGGTCCGTTTCATCATTTCCCGGATCGGATCACACAGCTCCGGTTTCCAGATGCCGGTTATTCCAAAAAACAACTCATCAGTCGGCAAGAAGGGCTGCTCCTACTGTTTCGGGCCCGCAGTGTGCCCCGATGGTTGATCCGATAATCGATTCAAAATACCCGGTGCTTCCCTTAACTCCTTCGGGCAGGCGTGCACTGATCACATTGCCGGCCAGATCTGCCTTTTGCCCGGCCAGAGCCACTGCAAACAGATAATCCGGCGAATTGGCCATTCCCTTGTACATCATATCCAGAATAGACTCGGCTGCCGCTTCATATCCCCTGACGGTGGAAACCTTTTCCATTTTTCCGTTACAGACTTCAATCACCGGTTTTAATCCGGCCAGGCTGGCAACCAGATACTTAAATCCGGTCAGGCGTTTCGACCGGTTCAGATAGGTCAGATCTTTCGGTGCAAAGAGCAGGCGGGTTTTGGCGGCAGAATCCTGGAGCTGGGAGGTCAATGTGTTGAATTCAACCCCTTTCCTGATCAGTTGAAGGGCCTTGTAAACCAGAATCCCGACGCCGATGCTCACATTCCGGCTGTCGATCACCCTGATTTTGAACGGTTCGTACTTTTTAACTTTCAGCCGTTCATTGAAAAACTGCTTATGGCCCTGATGGATTGCTTCACCGGCATTCTGAACGGTTTTGGAGAAGGAGGATCCGACGTGAATACTGATAATTTCATCACATTCCCGCAGCATTTCAGAGTAAAGCAAGACAAACTCATCGACCGTGGGCGGCTCGGTTTCGGTTTGGGTTTCTGAATTGGCTATATGCCGGTAGAACATGTCGCCGGTAAGGGTAACCCCATCGAGATAGGTTTCCTGGTTCAGGCGGATTTTCATGGGGATTACCCGGATGTTATACCGGGAAAGGATATCTGCCGGCAGGTCACAGGTCGAATCAGTCAGAATTCCAATCATTGGGGATTTCTCCGGATCAGTTTTCGGAAATGTCGGAAATTTTCAGAAAAGTTGCAGAACCGGCTGCAACTTTTTTAGTATCTGAGCCAGCGGTAAAGCTCGGCAAACGTAAGCCGTTTCCCGTACATGAGAACACCGACCCGGTAAATTTTTGCAGAAAGCCAGACCATCAGGATAAAGGTCCCGGTCATAAGAACGCCGGATGCGGCAATTTCGTACCAGGGCGGAACCTGAACGGCAATCCGGGCTGTCATCAAAATGGGCGAGAAAAACGGAATCAGACTCAGGACAACGGCCAGTGTTGAATTCGGATCCCGAACAATCTGGCTGATCATCAGAATCGGGATAATGATCAGCAGGGCAATAGGAGTCACAATCTGCTGGGCATCGTTCATATTGTCAACCGAGGCGCCAACGGCTGCATAAATTGTTGAAAAAATTAAATATCCGCCGACAAAGTACAGAATAAAAGCGGCAATGGTATACCAGGGGATTACCAGCCCCGGGGCAGCCCCGCCACCTGTGAAGGCAGAAATCATCGCAGCGCCATACAGTCCGATTCCGGCTGCCGTCAGCCCCCAGATCAGATACTGGGTCAGGCCCAGAAGTCCCACACCGAGTATTTTTCCCATCAGCAGGTCAAACGGACGGACGGATGAAATAATCACTTCAACAATCCGGCTTTGTTTTTCTTCCATTGCCGACTGCATCACCATTGATCCGTAAATGAACATGGACATGTAGATAAAAAATCCCATCCCGAAGGCAAGCATCAGTGACGAGCCGGAATCCTCTTCTGCGCCCTTCTCGGTCACTTTAAAAACCTTCATCGAAACGGTTTCATTGATTTCACGTGCCGTTTCAGGAGTTATCCCAAGACGGTCCAGAGTTTTGAGGCGGAAGAGAGAATTGACCCGTTTTTCCAGGTTGGAAAGTGCTAAAAAGTCGGAAGCCGAAGAACTGAAAAATTCCAGGACCGGACGGGAAGAACTATCGGCTGAAATCATCAGATACCCGTATATTTTCCCGGCTGCCAGGCTGTCTGTCATTCTTTTTCTGAAACCGGATGCAGGTTCAGTAACATCTGCCATTTCCAGAATCAATTTATCACCGGCATGCTCTTCCGCAATTTTATCTGCAGCTTTATCTGCAGCCAGGTCTTTCAGTTTCAGGGCAGATGGATCGGTTCTTTCAGGCTGGTAGGATAGAAGTTCTGAGCCGTACTGGCCGGTTTCATCATAAATCACCACCGTTTTGGGTCCGCCAAGATTCATTGTGGCAATAACTGCAGGTAAAAAGGCAAGAGCCAGGATCATCACCGGACCCAGAATCGTCCCGATGATAAATCCCTTCGACTTGATCCGGGAGGTATATTCCCGTTTTAAAATAATCCAGACCGGACTTTTCATTCCAACCCTCCTGCTTCAAGATCAAACCCCTGTTCTGTCACCGTACGGATGAAAATATCTTTCAGTGACGGACTTACCCGTTCAACCCGGTGCAGCTCCAGATGTTCATTCAGAAAGGCAATAACCGGTTTCAGTGGAGTTCCGTTCAGTTTGATTTCGGCATGTTTCGGGTGAATATCGGCGAGGGTAATTCCGGCTATCCGGTTCAAAACAGAGGCATCGCCATCAAACCCGATGATTACAGAATCAGTTCCGAATTTTTTCCGGATTTCATTCAGCGGGCCGTTCAAAACCCCGATTCCCTTGTTAATGAGAACAATATCATCGCAAATTTTTTCGACCTGTTCCATCCGGTGGGTCGAGAACAGAATTATTTTGCCCTTGTTTTTAAGGTCCATGATCAGGGTGTTCACCAGTTCGGCGTTGATCGGATCGAGCCCGGAAAGGGGTTCATCAAGAATGATCAGGTCCGGATCGTGCAGAATAGTCGTCAGAATCTGGACTTTTTGCTGCATTCCTTTCGAAAGTGCTTCAATTTTCTTGTTCTGCCAGTCGGCCAGTCCGAATTCTTCGAGCAGGTTCAGTCCCTTTTTCCGGGCTTCCCGTGCCGGAATCTGTTTCAGCTCGCCTAAAAACTGAATTCCTTCCAGAACGGTCATCCGTTTGTAAAGTCCCCGTTCTTCCGGCAGATACCCCATCAGCATCTGCGAGGCAGGTCCGGCCGGAATGCTGCCGAAGGTGATCCGGCCCGAATCCGGAAGGGTAATTCCGGCAATCATCCGGATGGTCGAAGTTTTACCGGCACCGTTCGGCCCGAGGAGACCTAAAATCCGCCCTTTATCAACCGAGAAGGACAGGGAATCAACAGCGGTGAACTGCCCGTATTTTTTTGTGACTGACTCAATTTTGAGCATCCGTCCCTCAGGCTTTCACCGGTTTCAGTTCCCTGACCCTGGCCTGAACTGCTTCAGCTATGGCCGTTAGCCGGATTTCCGAAATGCACTCCGTGCCGTAAGGGCATTCTTTTTTCCAGCAGGGGGAACACGCCAGTCCGTCCGGTATAATTTTAATTCCCCGGTCATACAGATCCACCTCTTCCCAGCAGGTGGGGCCAAACCAGGCGATCACATATTTTTTAAGGGCTATACCGGCATAAAGGCCCATTGCATCACCCGAAATGACGATATCTGCAATATCAATCATAACAATTCCGTTCCTGAGCCCCAGATTGGTCGGTGTCGAAATCACTTTATACCCAACCGCATCGGCCAGCCGGGCATTCCGGTCTGCATCTTCAGGTCCGCCAAACAGGACTACCCGCACTTTGGGGATTCCGGCCAGCATTTCTATCAGTTCCAGATACTGATCTTCCGACAATTTTTTGTTCGGAAAGAGAACATTGCTCCCGGTGTTGATCCCCACAACTGTTTCACCGTCTTTAATCCCCAGTTCCGACTTCATCCGGGCAGCCTTTTGCTTTTCTTCACTGGTCAGGTTCAGCACCATCTCATCACGGCGGAATTCCAGACGGCACATTTCATGAAGGATATCAGACATGGTCCGCTTGTTTTTTTTGAACTTCAGGTCATCACTCAGACCAAGCTGATACAGATACGTCGCTTCCGGATTCAGGGGAATCAGGGCCCCGTTCCGGTTGAGGCCGAAACCCAGTTTTTCACGGGCTTTCATTTTCACCGCAATTGAAGCTGCCCGGTCCGATTTGTCGATATTGATCAGGACATCAAATTCCTGTGCAAGAAGAAACAGCCGTTCGTCGTAATCATACAGGCTCAGGTGATCAATATACGGGTTATTATACAGCAGGGCCCGGTTCTTCGTCAGGGTCAGCCAGGTGATCTGTGATTCGGGGAACTTCCGCTTCAGTGCCGGAAGAAAACTGGTATTAACGAGAATATCCCCCATCGATTCAAAATTGATGATCAGAATCCGGGTTCCGATCGGCACCGGATCCTGGCAGGTTCTGCATTCCTTATACGGCTCACACGGTTTGAACCCGGTGAAGAGTTTGCAGTCGGGAACCGGAGTTCCGTATAACTCAGGAAACTTTTGTGACATAGGTGGTCCTGTGCTTAAGTGTCTTGGTCTGATCCGCCCGAAACAAGCCGGTGAATTCCTGGCCGGATCCGGCAATAGGCATCGTAAACTGAACTGATCGGAATATCCTTAACGGACTTCTGCGCCGAAAAAACGGCTTCAAAAACTCCCTGACGGTCATCAGCCTGCATCTTCACCCGGTGACTTTCGGGTAAAATCCCGATGGCGGGAATTTTGAAGGCTTCGGCAACTTCGAGCAGCCAGCTATCGGCTGAAATCACGAGATCAGCCTGTACCAGATAGGCAGCCTGATGCTGAGGATCAGAATACGCCGGAAAAATGACCGATCCGGGGGCAAACGGGGTGGCAATGTCTTTCGAGATCTGGGCATCGCCCGGCTGATACAGCAGTAAAAGCTTAACCTGAAGATCGGTTTTTTTTAGACGGAGCAAAAAGTTCCACCAGTGATCCTTTTTCCAGTACCGGTCCTTGTCTGAAGCACTCAGGTTAACAGCAATAACCGGCGCCTTCAGGGGATTGACCTGAGCAAGCTGCTTGCGGGCGTTTTGAAACTCTTTCGGGCCGATGGTAAGCTGCGGCCGGGAAGCAGACCGGGGGATGGCGATTCCCAGCTTTTCTGCCAGCCGGATGAGAGCCAGTGAAAAAACCGGATGGTCGGTCACATCTGCCTGCCAGTTAAAAACCTCACCCGACTCCGCCGTTTTAAAACCGGCAGACCGGACGGCTTTTCCCCAGACTGCCGAGTAATACTGCAGCCGGGATGCACCCTGATCCAGATTGATCAGCAAATCTGCCGGTTCAGCCCGAAGCAGACGGATCTGGCGAAAAAAATCAAAACCGCCTTTGTAAAACCCGACAGAGTTGAACCAAACTGCATATTTGACCAGATCGGCATGATGCGGCAGGGTAATCAGACGAATGGAGGCATCCGGGAAATGGGTTCTGACGGATTTGAAGAAAAATCCGGCCCGAAGCAGATCAGAACCGGTTCCCCTGAAAATAATCACTATCCGGCCCGGCGGTTCGGGAAAAGGTGAACGGTGAGTCGTCTTCTGAGGGTTTTGGTGGTTCATCCGTTTTCAGGTCCGGTGAAAGAAAATGAACCGGTAAGTTCGGAATAATCAGGCTGAAAAACAAAGCCCTGCCTGCTCAGGCGGGGCTCTTTTCTTCTTCGGATCCGGGTTTCGTGTCTGTGGTCTGGATAACCGGCAGCAGGATGGTAAATTCTGTTCCCTTTCCGGGTTCAGAGCTAACCCGGATTTCGCCGTTATGACGGCTGATAACACTGTAGGAAATCGCCAGCCCGAGCCCGGTTCCTTTCCCCACCGGTTTGGTGGTGAAAAATGGCTCAAAAATCCGGGATTGGGCCTCTTTGCTGATCCCGCATCCGGTATCCCGGATTCTGATCTCGGCCTTTCCGCCGGTAAGCCGGCTCGAAATGGTCACTTCGCCACCAGAATCAAGCGCATCAAAAGCATTGACCAGCAGGTTCATGAAAACCTGATTGATCTGACCCGGATAGCATTCCACTTCGGGTAAGTCTCCGTAATTCCGGTGAATGGTAACCTGGTTTTTCCATTTCGGTGTCAGAATCTGAATGGTACTGTCAAGTCCGTCATGAAGATTGAACAGCTTCCAGGTATTCTCATCCAGACGGGTAAAGGTTCTCAGACTTTTTACAATTTCAGCCGTCCGGGTAGAACCGGTTTCAATACCTTTCAGCAGAATGGCAATTTCATTCTCCAGTTCCTGGATGTGACTGATCCGGTCTTCGTTGCCAAGTTTGTCGATGACAGTGCCCAGGTCAGCAGCCGTTCCGTTTGCCCTCAGATAGATCAGTTCATTGTGCAGTTCAAGCAGTTCGTGCAGGGTTTTGGTCAGTTCAGAAAAATCACGGTTCAGCGGATGGATGGATGTATGGATGAAATTAACCGGATTGTTGATTTCGTGTGCAACGCCGGCAACCAAAGTTCCGAGAGAGGCCATTTTTTCCTGCTGAAACAGATGAGTCTGGGCTGTTTTCAGGTTGGTCAGGGTAATTTCCAGAGTCTGGTTCTTTTCCTGCAGTTCCCGGGTGCGTTCTTCGATTTCCCGTTCAAGCAACCGGTTATGATTTCTGACCAGCCGGGTTCTGATCCGGATGGCCAGCCAGACACCGCCGGCCAGAAGGGCAAGCAGAATAAGCCGGAACCACCAGGTTTGCCAGAAGGGTGGCAGCACGATCAGTTTAACACTGATGCCGGTTTCATTCCAAAGTCCGTCATTGTTCGACCCGACAACCCGAAGGGTGTACTCACCGCCGTCCAGATTGGTGTAACTGGCAAATTTCCGGGTTCCGCAGTCAATCCAGTCTTCGTCAAATCCTTCCAGCTTGTATCTGAACTGGTTGTTTTCCGGATTGACAAAATCGAGGGCGGCAAACTGGAAGGAAAAGAAATTCTGGGTATGATCGAGGGTGATGACTTTAAGAAAGGCAACGGCGGTATCAGTCTGCAGGGGTTTATTGAACACCTCGAAAGAGGTGAGAGTAATGGCCGGAATGAAGGCATTATCCCGGATCTGGCCCGGAAAAAGAGACGTGATTCCGTTGATTCCGCCAAAAAACAACTCACCCGAGGCCGCCTTATAGCAACTGTTCTGGTTGAACATGGAACTCTGAAGGCCGTCGTTGGCCAGATAGTTTCTGACCGCCAGGGTTTTCAGATCAACCCGTGAAAGTCCGTTGATGGTCTGAATCCAGAGATTTCCGGAATCATCCCCCTGAAGTCCGTAAATAATGGCACTTGCAAGCGGGATTTTCCTTGACATATTTTCAAAGGTTTCCCTGACCGGATCAAACCGGTTCAGTCCGCCGCCATCAGTTCCGACCCAGAGAAAGCCGGTAGAGTCTTCCCAGAGGCAAACAACATCATTATTGGTCAGGGTTTCGGTATTTCCGGGAATGGATTTCCAGGAAGAAAAGGTGGAATCCATCGGGTTAAACCGGTTCAGTCCGCCACCATCCGTCCCGATATACAGAACACCGTTACGGGTGCGGTACAGACACCGGATGTCGGTTCCCGAAATACTGCCGGGAATGGTTGCCTGCGACCGGAATGACCGGAAGGTTTCTTTCCGGATATCCATGAGGTGAAGTCCGGAAGTTTTGGTCCCAACCCAGAGGAATCCGGGTTTATCCGGCAGAATTGCCCGGATGGTATTGTTGGTAAAAGGGACCGGTTCTCCCGGTTTCCCGCCGACAACCCGGGACTTCCCGGTCCGGCGGTCCAGTTTGCTCAGTCCGCCATTGCGGGTCCCGATCCAGACGGTTTCGTCGGTAGGGTACAGGGTCTGGATGAAATTACTGCCGATTCCGGATTTCTCTGCGGAAAAATGGGTGTAAAGATCTTTATCCGGGTTGTATTCATTCACGCCGTAGCCGTTGGTTCCCATCCAGAGATGACCGTCTGCGCTTTGGGAAATGGTGGTGACGTTATTATCGGTAAGGGAGTTGGAATTGTTGGGATTGGTGCTGATGTAATTGAATTTGCGGGCAATCAGGTTAAACCGGGCCAGTGAGCCCCCACGGCCGCCGGTCCAGATGGTACCCGACCGGTCCTGATATAAACACCGGATGTCATTGGATGCCAGAGCATTCGGATTGGCCGGATCGGCAAGGTAAGGCACAAATTTATTTTTCTGGGGGATAAACCGGATCAGTCCCCGTTCATAAGTGGCAATCCAGAGATTTCCCGAAGCATCTTCAAGAATCCGGTTAATGACATTTTCGGTTGAAGAAGACCGCCCGGTTCCCGCCAGCCAGACTTTGGTTTCACCTGTGGCCGGATTGTAAAGCATCAGTCCGTTATCGGTTCCCAGCCAGATCTGTCCGGTTTTTTCGGGATAAACAGCCCTGACCTGAAGACTTTTTCCGGCGGGTCCCTTCGGCAGTTCCGGTTGGCTGAAGGTTCCGTTTTCCGGATCAAACCGGTTCAATCCCTCATCCGTTCCCAGCCAGAGCATCCCGTCTGCAGATTCCCCGATGGCCCAGATCCGGTTGGAACTGATGCTGTTGTGCTGCCCGGGTAGTGTCATATAGCTCAGGAATTTTTTCTGATCGGGCAAAAACCGGTTCAGTCCGCCCCGGTAAGTCCCGATCCAGATCCGGTCTTTTGAATCCACAAAGACCACCTGGGCCCGGTTATCATTCAGTGAGGTCGGGTCGGCAGGATCCTGTGAGTACCGGGTAAATTTTTCGGTTTTCGGATTAAAAATATTCAGTCCTTCGCCCCACAATCCCAAAACCAAATTTCCGTTGCCGTCCAGGGCAATTGAGGAAATATTGGATCCGGCAAGACCGTCCTGGTTTTCAGGATCCGAAATCCAGACTTTCAGATTCAGCCCGTCATACCGGACAAGTCCGTTTTCGGTTCCGATCCACATAAAACCGGTCTGATCCTGAAGCAGGCTGTAAACCGTGGTATGGGGCAGACCTTCTTTGGTCGAAATCCGTTCGAAGTTCAAGGTGTATTCCTGTGCCGGAAGTGACCAGGCGGTCAGCAGCATCAGGGCAGAAAGGAGAGTTCGTGCAGCCATGAGAAAATTGCGAAAAGATGAAACCGGCAGCCGGGAGCCGGAGAAATCCGTCCCGGCCGGGTCAATAATTAATCGGGATAAGGTACACGAAAAATCAGGAGGAAAAAAGCCAGTGGAATGCAAGTCGGAAAACAAGGGTTAAATTTGTGATCTTTGACGGGTCAAAACCGGGCTAGTCTTCGCCGGGCCGCCTGAACGTCCGTTTCCCGATGACGACAATGC
Organism: Bacteroidota bacterium; assembly: GCA_023151185.1. Lineage (GTDB taxonomy): Bacteria > Bacteroidota > JABWAT01 > JABWAT01 > JABWAT01 > JAFLBE01. The sequence goes on along the minus strand of JAKLJL010000008.1, from coordinate 118,100 downwards.
CGCCGGGAGTGACGGTATAGTGCTTCCGGTCTTCCTGTTCGTCGTAACCGATCGATATGCCGTGCGGCAGATAGTTGTGCTTGTCGATGATGCACCGCCTCACCCGGGTATGCCGCCCGATTTCCACATCCGAAAATATCACGCAGTCCTCCACCTGAGCCCAACTGTTCACCCTCACGTTGTACGACAGAACCGAATTGAGGACCGTCCCGCCGCTGACGATGCTGCCGGGAGAAATGATCGAGTCGAGAACAGCACCGACCCGGTAATCCCGGCGGTTATTAAAGACAGTCTTTACCGGCGGATACTGCTGCTGAAAGGTTCTCAGCGGCCACCGGGTTCCGTACAGGCTGAATCCCGGACTGACGCCGGTCAGATCCATGTTGGCCTGCCAGTAAGAATCGAGATCCCCAACATCACGCCAGTAAAAGGCATCCTGGGTGTTCTCCTGCAAAACCCGGGTACGGCTGCCGTCTTCGTTTGAAACCCAGGCATAATCCCGGATCCGGTTAAACTGATCGAAGGAATAAGCCATGACCGATCCCTGCTCAACTGCCGCCGGAATGACATCATGGCCAAAATCATGACCTTCCACCTTTTTCAGGATTTTATTGAGGAAATCCAGACTGAACAGATAAATGCCCATCGAAATCAGGGACGAACCGGGCTTCCCCGGCAGGGTTGCCGGGTCCTTCGGTTTTTCCTGGAACCCCGTCACCCTGAAATCCGGATCGGTGACCACCACACCGAACCGGTGCGCCTCGGCAGCCGGGACTTCCTTCACGGCAACTGAAACATCGGCTTCACTCGCCAGGTGAAAATCCAGAAACCGCTGGTAATCCATTTTGTAAATATGATCACCCGAGAGAATGAGGATGTACTCAACCCCGGCATGGTTGATCAATTTCAGGTTGTGCCGAACCGAATCTGCCGTTCCCCGGTACATATCCGACTGTTCAGCAAGCTGCGGGTGGACAATTTTAATAAAGTGACCCAGATTCAGACTGAAAATATTCCAGCCCGCCTCAATATGATCGACCAGAGACTGCCCCCGGTATTGGGGAAAGACCATGATTTTATAAATTTCGGAGTTGATGCAGTTGCTCAGGGTAATATCAATGATGCGGTAGATTCCGCCGAAGGGAACCGCCGGTTTCGACCGGTCACGGGTCAGCGGGGAGAGACGTTCACCTTTTCCGCCGGCTAAAATGACTGCCAGAATCTCTTTCATCGGGTTGCCTCCGTTCGGGTTGTTCTGCCAGAGTGCTGCGGTAAGTTAGGTGAAACCCGAATAAAATACAATGGGATCCGGAATAAAGTTGCTTAAGGTTCTGCCGCATTAGACTTCTGTTAAGACCCGGTTTAAAGAGGTCATGGTATTTATCTTTTCGGGCTTTTTCCGTACCTTCACGCCCGGTTTTTTTAGTTGATTAAACAGGAGCACTTATGAAACTGACGATTGATGATCTGCAGCTAAAGGGCAAAAAAGTCCTTGTCCGGGTGGATTTTAACGTTCCCCTCGATGAAAATCTGGCCATTACCGACGACCGCCGGATCGTTGAATCCCTCCCGACCATTAAGAAAATTCTGGCCGAAGGCGGCTCGGCTATTTTAATGAGCCACCTGGGCCGCCCGAAAGAAAAGAAAGACCTGAAATACAGCCTTAAACCGGTTCAGGTTCACCTTTCCGGCCTGCTGGGCCAAACCGTTCACTTTGCCGAAGACTGCATCGGTGACGACGCCAAAGCCCTGGCAGCAGCCCTGAAACCCGGCGAAGTTCTTCTGCTCGAAAACCTTCGGTTTTATAAAATGGAAGAAGGAAACGATCCGGAATTTGCCAAAACCCTCGCTTCCTATGGCGACCTGTACGTAAATGATGCCTTCGGAACGGCTCACCGGGCCCATGCTTCCACCGAAGGTGTTACCCATTACTTTAAGCAGAATGCCTCGGGGTATCTCATTGCCAAAGAACTGAAATATCTGGGCGAAGCGGTTGAAAAGCCGGTCCGGCCGTTTGTGGCAATCCTGGGCGGATCCAAAATCTCGGGCAAGATTGACGTTATCCAGAATCTTTTCGACAAAGTTGAAACCATTTTCGTCGGTGGCGGCATGATCTTCACCTTTTACAAGGCCATGGGACTTACAGTCGGCAAATCGCTGGTTGAAGAAGATAAAATCGAACTGGCCAAATCGCTGATCGAAACCGCAAAAGCCAAAGGAAAAACGATTATGCTGCCGGTGGATGTGGTTGTTGCCAGCGAATTTAAAAATGAAGCCGATCACAAGGTGGTGAAGGCAACTGAAATTCCGGATGGCTGGATGGGGCTGGATATCGGTCCTGAAACCATCCGTCAGATTCAGGATGTGCTGTCGAAAGCCAAAACCGTAGTCTGGAACGGACCTGCCGGTGTGTTTGAAATGCCGAATTTTGCCAAAGGAACATTTGCCATTGCTCAGGCTCTGGCCGATATCACCAAAGGCGGCGCCACGACCATTATCGGTGGCGGTGACAGTGCGGCAGCCATTGCCCAGGCCGGACTGGATGACCAGGTTTCGCACGTTTCTACCGGCGGCGGCGCCAGCCTCGAATTCCTCGAAGGCAAAGTTCTTCCGGGAGTTGCTGCCCTGACCGAAAAATAAATCTGCCGGAGCAGGAAATTTTAAAAGGGCCGTCTCAAAAGGATGGCCCTTTTTTTTAGGGAAAATCCGGGTGCCGGAAAACCGGCCCGGCCATTCATAAAAATGAGCCGGGGGGGGGTGATTAGGTAATCCACCGTCCCGTTTATGGGGACTTTTTAGTCTCAGTTACACCGTTTCGTGATACCCGTCATGAAATTGCCATCACTTTGATAAATTAATTTTTAATATTAGAAACACTTTATTAGCTTCACACTATTGTCTCCCGGTTGTGTCAACTTGTATCGAGGAAAAAATGAAATCTAAACTGACTCTCAGTCCACTCACGCTGCTGATTCTGTTAACGGCTTGTGATAAAGAATCTGTCATCTATGAAGATAAAGCAAATGAAAAGTACGCCATTTTTGCCGAAAGAACGGATTCGGTTTACAATTCTGACAAAAGGAAGTGGGTAACCGGAGATTTGCTGGATGTTTTAGGAAGCCTGTATGCAGACCCGATTCCAGAGAATTTGGCGGTTAAACTAAACGGCACGGTCGCTTTTAACTCTGTGGATCTTGACGGTTTTCTTCTGAGCCAGGGCGGTTCGGGTTTCTTTGAGAATACCTATCTGGCCTATCAGGGTGGCCCGGTCCATCTTGAAATCCTGACCAATCACGGCAAGACGACCTGCACCCTGGCCATGCCACCTCTGGTCACCGGACTAAAAATCACCCCGGCCGGAAAAACACTCGGTCCAGATGAACCACTCGTTGTTTCCTGGGATAAACCCGATTGTGATGCCGTCAGGGTGATTCTTGAATGGGAAAAACGGGGTTCGAACGGACATGTCCTTTCAAGCTCACAGGTTGACACGATCCTGGCCGGCAATTCCGTTTCTTTTCCACATTCCTGCTTTAAAAGTGGCGGAACAATTACGGTGCTTGAAGTGAGTGGTCTGAATGGCAAGGTCCCCCGGTTAACCTATTCCGGGAATCTTGAGGGCCCCGGAAAAGGGCAATTTGCCTGCACTGGGAAAAAAGTTAAACTTTACCCTTTAATAACCATTAGCAACTGATTCAACTGAAAAAACCAGTTAAACAGAACCTGTTACCCTAAGGAATGACTAACATGAAATCTTTACTTAAAAGCTTACTTCTTTTTTTCAGCATAGCCGCCTGCTCCGAAGAAACAACGGTTGAATACAAAGACAAACCAACCTTTCACCTGCGGTTGTTCATGCAGCAGTCTAGTGTCAATAATAACGGAATCAAATCCCAGATCAGTTTTGTCGATGGGTTCATCATCGCCGAGCCAGGAGATCTCATTACCAGTTTATCGTTTGATGATAGTGTATGTTTTACCCATTTCAACTATATATCTCCTTTTTACATCACATTTTGGGGGGATAATCGGTACTATGAATCGAGTTACATTCCGTTTAAATCCAAAACTGTGCAGTTTTCTGCAATAACCAGCAGGGGCTCTGCTTCCGGTCAGGTTACAATGCCCGATTCGGTCAAGAATCTGCAGGTAGATAAACCAACAGAATTAAAAAAAGGAGAAAGTCTGACGCTAACCTTTTCGGGAAACGCTGATTTTTACAGCGTCTATATCGGATATTTGAAGGAAGGAGAAAAACACTCCTGGCTTTTTGACACGGTCGGTTTTGATACCCTGGTCACCGGCACCCAGGTAACCATTCCGGCAAGTTATTTTCCCGAAAAAGGAGTTATTGACAGGATTAATGTTACTCCGGTAGGAGGCAACTATCCGGGACCGGGGGGAAGAGGTAATATTCATGGGCCTGATCCGGTTTCCGGGTTTCTTTTTTACATTGGGGATGTCGCTGGGATTAAGACTGATATTTCTGTTCAGGGAGGGCTTCTGCAAAAGGTGAGCCCGGAAATTCCGGATGATATTCCAGTCCTCCGCTTGAAGCGTCAGCTACTGAAGAAGCTAAATTAACTCAACAAAAGGGCCGTCTCAAAAGGACGGCCTTTTTATTAGGGGAAAATCCGGGTGCCGGGAAACCTGCCCAACCATTCATAAAAATGAGCCGGGGGGTATGGTCGGGAAGTTAAGTCTGATACTCTATTCTACTTGAATATTAGTAGTAGTTTGTCAGTCCTGGATTAAGTGCATCTCCTGTTCCTTGAAAATTGATATCTACTGTTTTTAAATAAACACCTCTGTACTTCCTTAATTTTGCCATGAGCAAAAAAACATCCTCTCTTTCGGATAACCTTATAAAGTAATTCCGGCGAATTTTTAAAATATTATATTCATAGATTGCTTCTTTTTTTAATAGTTGATCCAATTGATGTTGGGAAGTACCACTTAATAATGTCACATGAATTTCGTTTAAATATATTAATTCCCTATCCAAGTAGGTTTCTTTGCTTTTTGAGTTCGAATATTTTGGATCAAAGGTAAAAGCACTCTCAATATCTTCATTTGAAAGTATACGTCTTCTGACGATATAATTGTTATTAAACCCAGTCGCCACATCCCTTTCATTTATTCTCTCCCCTGGAATGAAAAATCCTAAGTGATTTCCAGCCTTTTGAATTAAACTATCACGGATGGCTGCAGGCAGATTTTTAACCGGGAGTATGATTGCAATTGAAGAACCATGCAAAGACACCCATGAAACTTCATATTTCTTGATAAAGGCTTCCCGTTCCAAGATTCGATTTTCCTGGATTTTAGGATTTACCTCCTGGGATAACATATCTGTGAATCTCCTGGTAACGGCAAATGTCTCCGGCAAACAAATGGTTCCATCTTCAAATAATCGAAATCCCTCACCACTTAGTTCTTTATTTACTTTTCTATTGGCATCCCATTTGAAGGCATCATCAATTCCCTTTCCTTTGAGTTCCTTCGGAATTCCGCTGACAAAATATCGATATGGAAAAACTTTCCCATCGCCCGGCATCTCCATAATTTTCTTCAAAATGGGATCTCCGGACTGAATTTTCTCAATCAAGATTTGGATTTCAGGTGCAATTTTTTCGGTTGGCTGGGCAAATACCGGGAGACTCAATTGGAAAATGGCCAAAACCAGACAGATCATCAGTTTCATGCTGAGTCCTTTATTAAACTCTAATTTGTGCACGACAGGATTTTTCTACTTTCTTTTACCAATGGTGATAACCGCTCGGGTCTGGTCATCAAAGGATGTACCCAAGTCCCAGCCACCTGCAACGATGGTATTTCCTTTTATTGCACATTTTAAATAATAGACGATTGAACCCGGATCCCGCCACTTTTTTACCGTGGAGCCGTTATAGTGGAAAACCTGGCCATAAACGCCACAAAAGGCAATATCCTGATTTGAATTCCCACGGACGAAAATCCCATGGTTACTTTCTTCTCCGTAATCGTTTGAGAATAGTTTCCAGAAAATATTTTTTTTATAAAAGTGAGAACCGTTATCCGCCTGAAACCATATTTGGTTCGATTTTTTCCACCAAACTGAATAGAAGAGATCTGGTGGTGCTGTCGGTCCACTTTCCGTCCTGTTTAACCCGGTAAATTCGACAGTAGCAGAAGCGGGAGTAATTCTTACTGCTTCTGAATAATAACTTGAATTCAGTTTATTTCCCACTGCCCTAACCACTCCATCCTGATCTCCCCAGACATCCACAAAATCCACCACATCCGGGTAGGGAATCCGGGTAAATGTGGACCCGTTGAAGTGAGAAATACCCCCATTGGTACCAACAAAATACAAATCGGAGCCACTGCTCCCCCATATTTTTTGAACCATGCCCCATCGGTTCGCTACCCAATCAGTTGACCAACTGTTACCATTAAAATGAACATAACTTCCTGCTTCAGAAAAACCCCAGATGTTGTTTTCATCAACAACCCATATACAGGTAATGTCATAGGGGTAGGTTCCTGGTGGCAGGTGGTTGATGTAGTTACTGTAATCCTGGGTTGGGATCTTAATCAGAGTCCAGGCCTTTCCATCCCAATGGGCGGCATTGTACCGGTCTGCAACAGTTGAGTCACGGTCTGCATGTTTTTTATAAAATTCACCCACAGCCCAAATGTTGTTTTCATTCACAATGGCCACATCCCGCACTGAACTCAGGTAATACCCCAGTGTATCCACCCGCCAGGTAAAGTTGTGGCTGGTGGTATCCAGTGTTCTGCCGGCAAGAACGTTGCTCGATTTTTCAGTTTGATCCCCTTTCTTAAGCAGAATCTGCCAGGTATAATCCGTTGAGGCCGTCAAGGTAGAATCGTAAAGACTGGTATCGGGCTGGTGCAGGGAAAACGAGTGCACCGGTTCTCCGTTACGGGTCAGGGTTAAAGCCGCCGGAAGCTGCAGATCTTTGGTTTCAAGGGAAAGGGTTGCCGTAAAGACATCCACATCTGCAAGGGAAAGTGACAGCCTCCGGTTATCAGGAATTGTTCCGGCAGGTTCTTCCGGCTCCTGGCAGGAAAGGCCTGCAAAAAACATAACAAGTGGTAACCAAACAAGCCGGAATCTTGATTTCATTATTATTAATCTGGTTTAGTTGAATCTGGGGCCAAAATTATATTCTGCTCCTTATAAGCAGAACTAATATTAATAAACGTAAAGAATATATTTCGGATAAGCAACAATTGTTTAAAAACAATTTTATATTTCATTAAATTCTAACATTTCACCATTTTGGTAAGAATCTGATGAATCAGGGCTCTACTTTTCCCTTACCCCTGTAAGCCGAGAATTTTCCGCCTCCTGCTTTTTGAATTAGCTTTTTTCATTGCAATTTTTCAGAATAAAACGCTCCAACCCAGCCTGAAACCTTTGTATCAGAACCAAAACCGTAAACCGGAGTTTCCTTGTCAACCGTTCTGATTCTTGCTTTGGGAATCCTGCTTGTGGCAGGTTCGGAGGGCGTAAACACCACCATTGCATATGAAGTTGGAGCCATTTTGGCCATTTTTCTGCGTTATTAGCTCATCTTTTCACTTATTAGGCCTAAAAGATTCTGGCCTGGTGTAAAACAGAATTACCTGAGTAACTTCCATTTTATTCGTCAAACTACGCCTCTACTGTTTTAATCCTGCCTGTATCAACCGTTTTAAAAAACTACCTCCATGAGGGATTTGTTTTCCGCCAAATCCAGCCCCTTTCCAAGTTAAATCACAAATTCGGGACATTTCTTTCCGGTTATAATGTTCGGCACCGATTTACAGTTTTTTGGATAACACAATGGGAGATTGGTTCTTCATAAGTTGATTTCAATTGTTGACGCTGGCCATTTACTGGTCAAAATCATCAGAAACGGATTTTCTATTAACCCAGGGTTGCCGGCCTGGCCAGCGGGACGTATGACCGGGGAGATTACGCCTTCCGGTTTGATGGCCGGAATCTGGCCTCGGGAACCTATTTCTACCGGGTTGAAATCGGAAACGAAGTTAAAACCGGTAAATTGCAACTGCTGAAGTGACGGGCTTGATAAACTAAAAAAGGGGCTTTGATGCCCCTTTTTTAGTTCCTGGATACTTTTTCTACTGTTTGACCCAGATTTTAACCGACCGGGGCGGAACGGTTACCGGTACAGCTCCGCCGGACAGGCGGTTCTGGTTGCCTTCAATGCCGTTCACCGGGTCAATCCGGCTGCCCTCTGCAACCTTGAGCCAGGTTCCCGCAGGGAAGGAGACAGACCCAAACGAAGCCTCTTCACTTCCGGTATTGATAAAAACAGCAACTGAACCGCCGGTAAAATACCCCAGCAGATACGGATTGGCGGGTGTAATAAACTGATAGTATCCATCCGGTGGCATTGTTCCCTGCCGGAATACTTTCCCTGCATCACTCAGCCTCAGCCCGATCAGTCCCTTCCACCAGGCAGACATCGCCAGGTAGTCATTGGCAGCTTTCTCGCCCGGGAAGTAGGAACTTTCATCCTGCGGGGTTTTACCCAGGTCATCCCAGACAAACAGATTCGCCCGCCGCAGGGTATTCGTATCCCGCCGGCCGTTCAGCCAGATTTTCCCTGTCCTGGTCACTCCGACTTTTTCAGTCAGCGGAGCAAGTCCCTTCGACCGCATGAATTCCGTTCCGCCGTGAATAACCAGCGGTCCCAGAGACGTCAACAGCAGGGTCGAGGCAATACGGACGGCCCCTTCATCCACCCCGCGGCGGCCATCAAACCCGGTCAGGGCAAACTGATCGGCCAGTGCCCAGTTGTCGTGAATATCCAGATAGTTGATTCCCCGGTTGGGCTGACGCTCTTCGGGGAACCCATTGGTCAGCCCAAGCATGGCCTGGCGGCGGAAGGTGGTATCCCCGCCCGAAAATCCCTTTACATTGGCGCCTGAAGCCGGATCAAAAAAAGCCGGGCCTTTGAATGCGTTCCGGGCATCATCCTGGAAAAACGTGATCGGGGCATCCACCTTGTACCAGTCCCAATCCGGATTGGCTTCATAATCCGGATCAAAGCTGGCGATCCAGGGTTCCCCATAGACAATTTTATCCCTGCCGATGGCTTCCGTAAAAGCCGTCAGGGTTTGCTGATCGGTCTGCCCGGCCAGGTCGATCCGGAATCCGTCAACACCAAATTCATCAATCCAGTGTTTTGCCTGATCGCTGAACCACCGCTGCATCATCGGCCGGTTTTCAGATTTGGTTTCATTGCCGTATTCACCGATCAGTTTTCCGTTTTTCGTCCGGTAATGATAAACCAGATCGAGGGCAGCGAAATTAAAAAACATCCGGCGGCCGTCCATATTTTCGCCGGTATGGTTAAAGACGTAGTCGACCACCACGGCAATGCCCTTGTCATGGAAGGCCTGTACCAGATTCCGGAACTGGTCCCGTTCAGCCCCCGGTTCGGTTCCCCGGCGGCGGTACCGGCTTTCAACGGCAAAGGGAAAGGTGGTCCGGTATCCCCAGTCATAATTTTCCTGATCAACGCCCTGTTCTTTGAACCACGGATCCTGACCGAATGCAGCCTGCCATTCTTCATCGGGATAGTGAAGGTATTCCTGCATCGGCATCAGGTGAACCACATTCACACCCAGATCAACCAGATGGTCAAATCCGATTTTCTCACCTTTTTTATTCCGCACTCCGGGAAGGGTCATGGCTGGAATCGTCCGTTTCAGGTCGTCAGATACCGGAAGCAGTTCGGTAAAATCCTGAACGTGAACTTCATAAGCGACCACATCCTCCATTTTGGGGATTCCGTTTTTCAGCGGGGTTGCCGGAACCGTCCGGTACCAGACCCGGGCTTTCCCCCAGGTATCCAGACTGACCCGGGCATACGGATCGTTGATGTGAACCGGTGTGGTTTCATAAAAAAAGTTTCCCGGCTCATCAGGCCCATGAACCGTAAAATCATAATACCAGCCTTTCAGGTCTCCTTTCAGAGTGGCCTCCCAGACTCCCTGTGCATCCCGTTTCATATCAACTGTCTTTCTGGCCTTTTTATCTTCCGGGTTCAGGTAGAGGTACAGCCGGACCCGTTCAGCCCGGGGGGAGAAAATCCGGAATACGGTTGATTTTTTATCTGAAGCCACATTGGCACCCAGTTCTTTCGGTGAATACAGATCCCGGAACCAGCCGTCAAAGGAAACCATGCAGGTCAGATTCTGTTTCGGCAGACTGAGGTAATAGACCCGGCGGATATCCAGATCCTCTGAAGGAACAACCAGTGTTTGGGTTGACGTATTGGGCTTTACCGCTGCAACGGGAATAAGGCGTCCTTTGGCATCTTTCAGCAGATAATCGCCCGGCGACAGGGACCGGGTGATCTGGTCGCCCGAAATATCAGCCCAGATGGCTCTGGCAGTCCGGATTTCGGCGGTCAGCCGTGGCGGTCGGATGCCACGCATAAAAATGAGGTTGCCGCCATCGGCATTCGGGGCTGCGGCATGCGGATCCAGCCAGACACCGTCGTTGATCCTGAACTTAAACGGCGAGGAGACCCCGATGTTTCTGAACTCCGGATTGGGAAACGGAAGCACCCAAAGTTTTCCGCCGTCAGCCGGTTTTAACTGCCGGGCCGGATCTTTCATGTCGGCACTCCAGCCGGCAAAAGCACCGGTCACCACCACCTGCTCAACCTCCTTTCGGTTGTACAGGGCCGGATCAAATAAAAACCAGGTAGTATCTCCCCGGACTTCATAACCCTGGGCCGCCGAGGCAGCAGGAAAAGTCTGGGCTGCAGCAGAAAGAGACAGTCCGGTTAATAAAAGAAACAGGGACAGCAGGCGGGTGATCATACAAACTCCGGTTGTTCAATTCTTCAATATACCAAAAACAGATCCGCCCTTCCACTTCCGGGTGACCGGCCGGTGAACCCAAAACCCGGCTTCCCTTCCATAACTCCGGATAAAGAAAAAGATTATTTTTCTTTTTCACAGCTCCCCCGGAACCCTGCTTCAGCCGGAGTGCAGATCAGGTTACCGTATAATATCCCGATAAAACAGCTATGCGGGAAATAATATACACAGCAGACCGGTTAAACAAGCCGCCTGGCCGTACTTTCTTTTTGACAACGTCATTCCAACAAATTATCTTCGGTTCACAATCAGGCTGCACTCCGGGTGCGGCATTAACCGGAAAGACCCATGAAACTGACACTGAAACGCCTGGATGACGCCTTCCACCTTCTGGCCGAGAATGAACAGGGACGGCAGGTTCACCTCGATGCCGGTCCCGCCATCGGTGGACGGAATCAGGGAATGCGGCCCATGGAGTTGCTGATTGCAGGACTTGGCGGATGCAGTTCGATTGACGTCATTTCAATCCTGAAAAAATTCAGGGAACCGCTCGAAGACCTGCAGGTTATTCTGGACGCCGAACGCCAGCCGGATGTTGAGCCTTCCCTTTTTACCACGATCCATGCCCGGTACATTTTAAAAGGAAATCTCAATCGGGATAAAGTGGAACGGGCACTGGCCTTATCTCTGGATAAATATTGTTCAGTAGCCCGTGTTCTGGAAAAAACAGCCGTGATCACCTATTCCTGGGAAATCATTCCGGGAGAGACCGCATGAGCAGTAACTGGCGGTTCGAAACCCGTGCGGTCAGAAACCAGATTGCCCGGACGGAAAACCGGGAGCACTCGGCCCCGCTGTACCTGACCTCCAGTTTTGTATTTGAGGATGCAGAACAGGCCCGGGCCCTTTTTGCCGATGAGATTCCGGGAACAATTTACACCCGGTTTTCGAATCCGAACAACTCAGAACTGGTCGGGAAAATCTGTTCCCTCGAAGGAACCGAAGACGGAATCGCCACCGCCAGCGGAATGGCGGCCATTTTCACGACCTTTGGCGCCCTGCTGAAAGCCGGTGACCACCTGCTGGTTTCCCGGTCTGTGTTCGGCTCCACCCACCAGATTTTAACCCAGATTCTGCCGAAATTCGGGATTTCCCATACCTATGCTGACATCACCTCACTCGAAACCTGGGAAGCCGCCATCCGGCCCGAAACCCGGATGTGTTTTGTCGAAACGCCGTCGAATCCGGCTCTGGATCTGATTGATCTGGACTGGCTTTCGGGAATTTGCAGATCCCGCAACGTGATTCTTGCAGTAGATAACTGCTTTGCAACTCCGTATCTGCAGCAACCGGCAAAGTGGGGAGCCGATCTGGTCATTCATTCGGCAACCAAATTTATCGACGGTCAGGGCAGGACAATTGGCGGGGTGGTTACCGGGCCGAAGGATCTGATCAGGGAAATCCGGTTTTTCGCCCGGCATACGGGCCCGGCTTTGTCACCGTTCAATGCCTGGATTTTATCGAAAAGTCTCGAAACGCTGGCTGTACGAATGGACCGTCATTGTGCGACGGCCCATGAACTGGCCCTCTGGCTCGAAACCCGCCCGGAAGTCGAGCGGGTGATTTATCCGTTTCTTCCGTCACATCCGCAGGAAAAACTGGCCCGGAAGCAGATGAAACTGGGCGGCGGACTGGTCTCCTTTGTCGTTAAAGGCGGACTTCCGGCAGGTCGGCGGTTCCTTGATTCCCTGACGATGCTGTCTCATACGGCCAATCTGGGGGATTCCCGGTCAATCGCCACCCATCCGGCCTCGACGACTCATTCCAAACTGTCGGAAGCAGACCGTCTTGCTGTCGGAATCAGTCCCGGCCTGGTCCGGATTTCTGCCGGGTTGGAACATCCCGTTGATATTCAGGCGGATATTGCCACTGCCCTGGCAGCCATCCGGTAACCCGGTTCACCCAGACTCATCACCTTATGAAAACACTTTCCGTTACCAAACTCAAAACCTGGATCGATGCCAAAAAAGACTTTCAACTGGTCGACGTCAGGGAAACCCAGGAATTTACGTTCTGCAACATCGGCGGCGATCTGATTCCGCTGGGAACGTTGCTTCAGAACACTCACCGGATTTCCAAGGATAAACCGGTTGCCCTTCTCTGCCGAAGCGGTAAACGAAGCGGTATGGCCCAGAGTCAACTGGAAGCTGCCGGATTCACCAATCTTTACAATCTCGACGGCGGCATTCTCCGCTGGTCAGATGAAATTGACCCGTCCGTCCCCAAATATTAACAAACAGGAGTTCTTATGTCTTCCCCCGCCTGCCCCGTGACCCTCCGGTCAGTTGATCAGACTACCATCCGGCTGACTGCCGGCCAGATTGCCCTTTGGCTGATTGGATTTCTGATCACCCATTCCTGGCTGATTCCGGCATTTTTGACCGTGGATTTTGCCGCCCGGCTTGCCCGGAAACCCCGTCTGAGCCTGATCCACACCCTCAGCCGGCTGATCCAGACTTCCCTGGCACTGGCACCCGACCCGGCTGATGAAGCCCCGAAGCGGTTTGCCGCCACCCTCGGACTGCTTTTTTCCGTCGCTGTAACCCTTCTGACCCTGTTCAGCCTGACCTGGATTGCCGTTGTGGTAGCCGTGCTGTTTGCTTCCTGTGCTGTGGTCGAATCGGTTTTCGGATATTGTGTTGGCTGTGCCGTTTATCAGATTATCCAAAAACTGAAATCCTGATTCTGCCTCGCTGAAACAAAAACGGCCCGCAGACTCAGTCGGTAAGAATCAGCAGCACGTCACCGTTTATCCCTGCCGGAACCGGTTCCGTCCGGAGGGATACAGAGTCCCGCACCAGAATCCCGGCCTTGCTTTTGCCGGTTTCAGGGTCAATCAGTTCACACTCTTTCCAGTTCCCCTGCACCGAACAGGACAGGGGCCCGGCGCCGGGTTTATCCTTCCACAGGTAAATAAAAAGGTCTTTTCCTGCCCTGACTGCCAGTCCTGATCCGCCGGTAACCGTAACCTCCATTTCCTGAAAGTGTCCCCCGCCGGCTGCCAGCATCCGGTCATTCAGTTCCCTCACCTGGCGGAAACAGGTCATGAGACCCCGGTTTTCAAAAAACTCCCACCACCAGCTCATCGGCAAAACCGGTGTCGGGGAAAAAAGCCCAAGCCAGAGACCGCGTTTAAAATCCCGGTCCATGTCTTCTGCAAAGGAATTAAAAAGAGAATTTTGAGAAATGAAGACCCCAGAGGCCAGAAGGAATTATTGAAAGAATGGATTATTTTTCCCACATTTTGAATAGGAAGCGACAGGTTTGGGGTTGTGGTAAAGAAAATGGGCTGTCTCAAAAAATAGAAACAGCCCATTTCTTTGATTGTCATGACCTTGAAGGTTACTTGACCAACTGGATCTTACCCGATTTCAGTTTATCACCGATCTGAAGCCGGTAGAAGTAGGTGCCCGAGGCCCAGCTTCCGGCATTTAACCGGTAATCATGCACACCTGCTGTCAGGTCGGTATTGACGATTTCTGCCACCTGCTGACCGATGACGTTGTAAATATGCAGTTTCACCCGCGAGGGTTCAGCAACCGTTACCGAGAATACCGTGGCCGGATTAAACGGATTCGGAAAGACACTGACCTGATCTTCCAGTTTAAACTCAGCTTCCTCAGGATCTGCCTGATCTTTGGCGTACCGCATTTTATTCCCAGTTGGATCAACAACCCAGAAGGTGTACCGGGCTTCCGCCGGTGTAAACTGAACCGTCCGGCTGGAGTCGACCCAAACTGCTGAACCAAACCGGTTCAGTCCGGAGATCAGGATTTCTCTGGCCTCTTCTGTCTTCACAACAATATGCCACAGGCCCGTGGTATCGACCAGCATGGAATCGACGGATACCGGATCAACGGTGGTATACCAGGTCAGGGTATCCCCCAACCGGGCTGCAACGACTGAAAGTCCGGTTTCCTGATCCACCTTCTCCGTTGACGGACCCCAGTTTACAGAAGTAGTTTTCAGGGCATACAAGACCGGGGTCGTGGCTGTGGCAAATTCATAGGCCGTGACATCCACTTCATTATGCAGCAGTTTTTTGGGAGTTGAGGTCCCGCTGACTTCTTTGCTCCACGAACTTCCGTTATGCTTCCACAGGTTATAGGTGTAGGGCTGACCGGCAGATGGCATTTTCCCGACAACCGACAGCAGTTTGGTCCCTTCGGCCGCAAGGGAATGAGTGAGGTAATTCCCGGTCGTGGTGGTTTCGAGAACAGTTAACGGCATTGTTGAGCCGTTGACATAAAACTTTCCGGTACAGAGTGCCGGGCCACCTGAATTGATCCGTTTCATCATCAGCACCAGATCATCACCGGGAGTAACGGCTGCGGCAACATCGTAAAACGGACCGTTTGAATACAGGGTGTAGGGGTTTCCCCAGTTTGTTCCCGGTTTATACCTCAGACATTTTACAGACCCGTTTTCGAGCCAGACCAGATACGGAACTCTTCCGTTTGTCACAAATTTAGGCGTGTAGGCATTTGTCATGGTGGTCCAGCCGCTCCTGGTCACCACAGAGCCATCAGAACCGCTCAGGGATATTGTTTTGTAGTAGATTGAGGAACCATCAATAATGGTCAGAAGAACCAGATTTGCATGGGTCGGGGCTGTTCCGCCCATTGATGATAGTGAAGAGGAGATATAAAGTTTGGCATTGGAAGTTAGATTCTGAACAACCGGGTCCGTCTCATTAACCATATTGGTTGTGAACCCGGTCTCGATACCATTGATATACTCCCGGACAGAAACAATTTTGATCCCGCTTTCAAAGTTGATATACCCGACATAGGTCTTCTGACGGTTATAATCGGAAACGGCCACCGATTGTGGTGGTGTATCCAGGCAGTTCGTCCAGCCATCTGCCAAAACATTTATCTCCCGGGTACCGGTTCCGGATTCCTGGTGAACCCACAATCCCGTCGAGTAGGTTGGATCGGTTGAGTAATAAACCACTGATGAGGTCCCGTTCCCGGAATAAATCAATGGGGATTGCACCCAACCAGACGATTTGGAGGCCATCATGGCTTTCCAGTTGGCAGTGAGGGTGATATCCTGATTAACCAAAACTGTTCTGTTTGCTGTGGTGACCCCATCACTCCAGTTCAGAAATTGCCAGGAAAGACCGAGGGAAGCATTGTGGGTGGATGTTAACGGATAGGGGTATTGATTCGAATAATACCAATCATCAAATTTGACTGATCCTGGATTTGAGTCAAGGGAGATAAGGCCATAGTTTGAAAATAATCCCTCAAATTTGTTATCAATTTTAACATATTTTGCTGCCAGATAATCTGCAGATAACCGCTGATCTTCATTTCCAACTTGTCTTTGAATTTGCCTCGTTCCACTATTTGGAACAGCAATTTTAGAAATCCCACCCTGCCATCCAATCAGTGAATGAACCTTATATAAATACTTACCAGAATTTTTGTCCAACGTTTTATCCTGAGATCTTATATCAATTGATGATGTTACTGGTTGTTCATCAACAACCAGAAATCCGCTTCTAACTCCAGCACTCCATGTGCTCCCGGTTGAATTCTTATAATTTAGAAAACCGGATGCAAGTTGGTTGTTTATTTGGTTTTCAGCCTGGAGAACCGGCGGTTGGTTTTTTAAACCAAATTTGATCACGATTTTTTCATCTGTAATGGTTAAAGCCGGAAGTATTGATGTATCTATTGTTTTGGGATCACTTAAAAAGTTAAGTGGGTAATCGGTTGTATCATTTACCATAAACGAAAACCCTGGCAAATCCTTTGTCAAATCGACACCAAACAATTCCAAAAAACTCCAATCCTCGGCACATTCCAATGCATCTTTAATTAACCCAGAGGAAACACTTTTTGTTATCATTCTTAAAAAAACTGTATCGCCTCTTGAGAAAATTGAAAAATTGCCATTAATTTTAAATGTATCCGTATTTTTTGATCTTTTAAAATTACAATCGACTTGTGGGATGCCATAAGTCCAGCTATGTGCTCTTGCTTCAAAAGTTAGTTTGGTATTTGGACAAAGCAAACTAAAAGAATTTCCAGCAGGTATCAAGGTCAAATTGCAATCCCGGACAACTGCCGAAAACTGACGAAGATCAATCCAAACTTTGCTGTATAACGAACCAGAAAGTACAATTTCCTGATAGTCCGGATTTCTGATTCCACTTGACAGCTTTCCGGATTGAGCCAATACCTTAAAATAATTTTCCATGTCCTGTTTTGGAATGGTAACCTCAATTCCACCGCCAAAAGAATGGGAGGTAAAAAAAAGTAACGTAAGAAGTACGGTTAAAAGTGATTTCATGTTTATTATCCTTAATGCTCTATTTTGGTTTTCCCTGAACCACAACCCAATAGTTGAAATCGGTTGCAGGGATTATCATTGTATTTGATTTTGTTCTTGCTACTCTGGCAGATGCATACAGGCTAAAGTTTCCTGGCAAAACAATTTCGGCAAATGTTTTCCCGTTCCAATGATACCATCTGTATCCAGGAAACCAGATATCGTTCGGAGATAAAACCAGCGGAAATTGTTCCTTACTATCAATGGATCCAAAAAAGGGGAGTGTTCCCTTTTTGAACACTGAATCGGATTCAGTTCGGTAATAGTAATAGGATGGATCTGTGGTAAAAAACAGTTTGCTGGAGTGATCCAATGTACAATAAAAGTAAGTGAATCCACCAATTTTCTTTGGACTGAATCCTGGCATTCCTGTACTTAATCCTGGATTTGAAGACTGGTATCGCCTTATCCATTTTCCGTAGTTATATTCCCATATTTCATATTCAAAATCAGCAATTTCAAAATTCCATTTATAACTATAAATGAAATAATTATCCTTGCTTATTCCTCCTATACTTGAAATATTAAACGATGAGGGACTTTTTATTTTTGTCCAGCTCCCATTTAATCCAAGTTTTTGATACAGAACACCATTATTCCCTCCTGCAATGAAGTTGCTGTTTCGGTCACACCAAACCGATAGAAAGCTCCCTGAATCACTCAACTGATAGTCAGTCCATTTTTTTGTGATATTGTTGAATTCCGCAACTGCAGGTTTATCCCTGTAAAGGCCTCCTCCTACTATTACCATCAAATTCTCACTTTTACAAACATCAGTATTTGAGTTATAAACTTCATAACCAGATCCAAAAATAATTGGAGACCATTTTTTTCCGTTCCAATAAAATCCGGAGGCCAAGTCGCCGTTCAGTAATTCAATCCCCCCCATTATGAAAATTTCGGAGTCGGAAAAAGCAACAGGGAAAAGTGTACGGCCAAAGTTTAATCCAAGAGTGTCCATTCTCCATGTATACTCCTGGCTGGTAAAAGTGGAAGTGCAGTCCGAAACAGGTTCAGTTCCCGGGTCAGACGGGATTGAATCTTTGCTGCAAGAATTAAGAAATAATGACAGAATAAGCAAAAATCTCATTAAATTACTCAATGAAAATAGGGTGCTCATAATAAGCATTGTAAAAGGTTTGTTGGGCATCCCAAACAATATCACTTTCTACTCCGTCCCGAATAATGGTAATAGTAAGTTTTTGAAGCACATCTGCCGCATTAAAATCAAAACCTGAATCATAAATTTCCAATAGGTATCCGCCATCAGAATAGGGTACAGATTCTGCATAGGTATTGGTTTCAAAGACAGAGTAACCCGGGATAAGGGTTTTCATTCTTAAAACGGAAAACTTTGTATTTGAGTAAAGCTGCACTTGAAATGCAAATCTTGGTCCCATTGTTAGAATAAGCAAATCATAAGTAGGGTTTATACTTTGAAATGGAATTTTAATTGTAGAAAATATTTTTCCATTTATTGTTGTATTCAGTTCAGGAACGGACACAATTTTATAATCATTGTATGGGCTTGATCTCTTAAAATCAGGTTTTCTGAAAGCTTTACTTAAAATTGTGTATTTTGTTCTTGAGAGTGAATCCGTCAATGCAAATATTCCATCCTTTATCTGTGAGGGGAGCGACAAACTGGTGACAATTTGGTTTAAAGCAATACGGTCTACATTCACATTAACCTTAACCCATATTGAATCATTGTCACTTGAATCCACAATCATTGAGGACATATTTACAAACGGAACAATAATCAGAACACTATCAGTTGTAAAATTGAATGGAGCAGATGCCATTTTATAGTTTGCTCTTAACCTGAATTCCATTTTCACGTCAGATTGAATTGCACATACTGGCCGTTTAATAAATTCTACCTTCAAAGCAGCCCCATTATAGGTTCCATTATAAACCTTAGGAAACTTGGCTAAACTGTAGTTATTGGCGACAAGCCTGTTTAGGGATGTTTCATCCGTTGTTACGGTAAAAGAAACATCTCTGGTCGTCTGCGCCAACCCGTTTTCAAAGCCAATTCCCACTATGACTATCGTCAAAAGACGAAAAAGAGAGTTCATATCTTTTTCCTTTTTTTCGTATTTTGCCGGGGTTTGGTTAACCTGACGGGCCGGGTTTTCTCTCAAGGCCGCTAAACCGGAAAGAAAACCATGACCCTGCACTCAGGACCGGAGTGGCACCCCAACAATCGCCACTCCGGGTTTTTCTTAAAATTTCTCTCACTTAATTAAGGATCCTGAGCCGGAACGATTTATTTCAGGCTCACTTTGTAAGTCTTGTTTTAACTGTTTTTAATAATGCTACCCCCTATCATCATAGAATGCAACAGCCCCCCCCCTAAACAATGACATGATATTACATTTATTAAAGCGGTTTGGCCGATTCTGTGATATTTTCCACAAGATCCCAACCTTTTATTACTGATGAAATGTCCTGCTCTAAAGGCACCCCTAATCAGAGTGCGTAAGGGATAGAATCCAAATTTTCCCTTTTCGTGCCTTTCGTGTTTTTCGTGGTAAATGGAGTTCCTGTATAGCCAGCAGCACTGCGGGAAATGGAGTGGAACTTCCACCTGCACTGTACCCTGAATGTACCCGTTTTACGTCTTTCTTTCGTTGGTCTTTCGTTGTGGAAGTGAGGTGCGGGTTTCCAATAGGTTATACCGGCTCTCCCCAAAATGACCCTTTTTTAACCCCGGATTTCAAAGAAAAATGGTAAATTTCCCGAAGTGAACTTCACTGACACTGAAAGGACACTGCCATGAAATTCTTCGATTTCCATACCCATCTCTTCAGTCACGCCTACTTTGACGGACTCGTCAGACAAAGTCCGGAAGGCATCCCGCACGACCAGTTCCTTAAAAAACTGATGGAGTCCGGTATTGAACTGCCCCCGGTGGATCCTCAGGCCCATCTGGACCTGCTTTACCGGCAGCTGGATGAGTCCGGTGTTGACCGGTTTGTCTCCTTTGCCAGTTCACCCGACGAAATACCGGTTCTGGCTGGCCTCCTTCCGGCAAATCCCAGAGTTACCGGGTTTGCCCTTTTCAATCCGGCCGGCGAAGGTGCCGAAGATCAGCTTGACCTCCTGAAGCAGGATGGATTTTCAGGACTGGTTCTGTTCCCGGTTCTGCACCGATACTTTCCGCAGGATCCGGCTTTAAACCCTGTCTGGCGGAAAATTGAAGCTCTGGGGTTCCTGATTACGATTCACTTCGGCATTCTGAAGATCAGACTCAGAGATATTGCCGGGCTTCCCCGGACTTTCGGCGGGCAGTTTTCGAACCCGATCAACCTGATTGAAGTAGCAGACCGCCATCCGTCCATCCGGTTTATTATTCCGCATTTCGGCGGGGGCTATTTCCGGGAAACCCTGATGCTGGGTGCCAATTCCGCCAACATTTATGTGGATACGAGCAGTTCAAATACCTGGATTGATTATCAGGAATCTGATCTGACTCTTTCTGCTGTTTTCAGGAAAACCCGGCATGTATTTGGATCCCGCCGGATCCTGTTCGGAACTGATACCGGGATTCTGCCCCGTGGGTTCCGGGCAGACATTCAGGAAGAGCAACTGAAAGCCATGGCCGGGGCCGGATTTACCCGGGAGGACATCCACCGGGTGGTGTACCACAATGCACTTGAACTGACTGGAATTGTAGAACCGGTCATTACGCCGGTACATGAAAACTGAATCTGTAAAAAACAATCCGGTTAAGTTAAGTGATTTCACAAACTTTCATTCCCGGTGGACTCCGGTGCAGGATTTTCGGACATTTGTAATTTCTGAACCCGCACCGGATTTCCATGAAGGTTTTTCTTTGCTGTTTTATTTTAACCTGCTGTTCTGCCGCAGTACCGGCACAATCCGTTAAAATTAAATCGGCCTCGGTACCTGTTGCCGGGTTCCCGGTTCAACCGGCAGATTCCATTATCCGCCTGATCCCGGCCCCACTGATGATGACTGAAGATTCAGTCTGGATAACCCCGCCGCTTTCCCTCCCAACGGTTTACCTGATTATTCAGCCCGAAAAGTTAATCCGTCAATCCGGACACCTCTCCCTTCCGCAGCCTTCGGGTATAAACCCGGACCACCTTCAGGTAACCGGATCGGTGCTGGACCATCTCGATATTTCAGCCTGGCTTCCAGGTGGTACTTCCGGGCTTCAGTTCTCGCAGTCGGCCTACAGCAACTGGGCTACCGGCGGTGAAAACAGCCTGGCCGTAACCGTCATCCAGAATCTGTATGCCCATTACCGGGTTATGGATTTTTCTTCAGAAAATTCGCTGGAAATGGCCTACGGAAAGATGAAACAGGGAACAAGGTCCTTCCGGAAAAGTGACGACAAACTGATACTCCTGTCCAAAACGTCAGCACGGATCGGAGAAAATCTGAACCTTGCGGGTCTTGTGGACTTCAGAACCCAGTTTGCTGAAGGATTTAAATACCTGAAATCAGCCGGTTCTGACCGGGAAAGCCGGATTTTGATTTCTGACTGGATAGCCCCGGGATATCTTTCTGCCTCAGTCGGGGTTGAATATAAGCCGGTACCTGCATTGTCGGTGATTCTGACTCCGCTGACCGGCAGAACCACCTTCGTCCTGAACCGGGCTCTTTCTGATCAGGGGGCATTCGGGGTTGAAAAGGGACGGCTGGCCCGTCATGATTTCGGAGCCACCTTCAATTCTGCCTTTCAGGCAGAACTTGTAACAAACGTTTCGTTCAGCAATAAGCTGAACCTGTTTTCGGAGTACCGGAAGATGAAAAATCTGGTCGTCAACTGGGAAACGGTGACTTCAATCCGGGCCAATTCCTTTTTACGGACAACCATTTCAACCAGTCTGATTTACGACGACAAGGTTCAGGTTACCCGCCGTGACGGGTCATCAGGACGGGACGTCCAGATGAAAGAAGTGATTGCAGTGGGTCTGGCCTGGGACTTTTAAACCGGCTTCCGGTGAACCAGCAGGTTCGAAGACTGATCAACCGGCATCATAATGATTTCGCTGATATTCACATGAGACTTGCGGGTGACGGCCCAAAGAATCGCATCGGCAATGTCTTCGGCAACCAGCGGAGTCATTCCGGCATAAACTGCATCCGCCTTTGCCTTATCCCCGCGGAACCGGATGGTACTGAATCCGGTATTGACCATTCCGGGATCGACCGAAGTTACCCGGATGTTATCCCCCAGTGTATCCATTTTCATTCCCTGGTTCAACGCATTGACGGCAAATTTGGTGGCGTTGTAAATACTTCCGCCGGGGTACACTTCATGTCCTGCCGTTGACCCGAGGTTGACCACATGGCCCGACTTTCTTTCGGTCATCCCCTTCAAAACTTCACGCGTCACATAGATCAAACCCAGAATGTTGGTTTGAACCATCTGCTCGGCTTCTTCCAGATTATACTCCTGAAGTTTATCCTTGCCAAGAGCCAAACCAGCATTGTTTACCAGAATATCAATCTGCCGGAACTCTTCGGGAAATCCGGAAACTACCTTCCGGACCTGGTTCTTATCCGTCACATCGAGTTCACCCGTCAGAATTCTGACACCGGTTGTTTCCATCAGGGAGGCTGCAAGTTCATCCAGAACGGCTTTCCGGCGGGCAAGCAGGATCAGATTACATCCGTTTTCAGCAAAAACACGGGCTGTTGCTTCGCCGATCCCGGAACTGGCACCGGTAATACAGGCCAGTTTCCCCTTTAATGAGACTGACATTTTCTGCCCTTTCAGATTATAATATATACCGGCTCAGATCCCGGTTTTTTACCAGTCCCGACAGACGGGCATCAACGAGGTCGCGGGTTACTTTAACTTTTCCGTCCGGAAGGTCGTCCGGTATCCGGAACAGAATATCCTCGAACAGGGTGCTCAGAATGGTGTGAAGGCGCCGGGCCCCAATGTTTTCGACTTCTGAGTTGACTTCGGTTGCAACCCGGGCAATTTCCCGGATGCCATCTTCAGTGAATTCCAGTTCAACCCCTTCGGTCGCCAGCAGGGCTTCATACTGCCGGGTGAGGGCATTGGCAGGTACCGTCAGGATTTTGACGAAATCAGCCTCTGTCAGGCTTTTCAGTTCCACCCGGATCGGGAACCGGCCCTGCAGTTCCGGAATCAGATCAGACGGTTTTGCAATATGAAATGCACCTGATGCAATGAACAGAATATGATCGGTCCGGACGACACCGTGTTTGGTCGAGACCGAGGAGCCTTCCACAATCGGCAATAAATCCCGCTGAACACCCGACCGGGAGACATCCGGGCCTGAGCCCTGATTCCCGGAAACCGCAATTTTATCAATTTCATCAATAAAAATGATGCCGTGGTTTTCGGCCAGACTGATGGCTTCCTTCCGGATGAGTTCCATATCGACCAGTTTTCCGGCTTCTTCCTGTGCCAGAACTACCAGAGCATCCTTCACCTTCAGCTTCCGGCGTTTCTGTTTTTTCTGCCCCATTCCGTCGAACATATCCTGAAGCTGGCGGTTCAGATCTTCAATACCCGATGCTCCCATGACCTGCATTAACGGTGGGTTTTCGGGTTTGAGATCAATTTCAATTTCCCGGTCGTCAAGACTGCCGTCCCGGATTTTATCCCGGAATTTGTTCCGGGTTTTTTCGTTCAGTTCGGCTTCCTGATCAGCCGGTTTTCCGGAATCGGGATCCTGCCCGGTAGAAAAACCAGGCGACCAGACCGGTTCAGATCTGTTTCTGCCCACCGGCGGAATCAGGATATCGAGAACCTGTTCGACCGCCAGTTCCCGTGCTTTTTCCATGTTCTTTGCCAGGTAAGTCTGTTTCACCAGCGTGACAGAAAGTTCTGCCAGATCCCGGACCATGCTTTCCACATCCTTGCCGACGTATCCGATTTCGGTAAACTTGGTTGCCTCAACTTTGATAAACGGGGCCTGAGTCATTTTTGCCAGACGGCGGGCAATTTCCGTTTTTCCCACACCGGTAGGTCCGATGAGGATTATATTGTTCGGCATGATCTCGTCGCGCATAGCTTCGGGGACGTTCTGCCTGCGCCAGCGGTTTCTGAGGGCAATTGCAACTGCTTTTTTTGCCTGATCCTGACCGATGATAAACCGGTCAAGTTCTTCAACAACCTGTTTCGGGGTAAAGAAATCACTCATGGGTTAAAGTTCCAGCAAGGTCACGTGAGTATTGGTATAAATGCAGATTTCACCGGCAATCAGCAGAGATTCACGGGCAATGTCGGCTGCCGGCAGACTGGTATGCTTAACCAGAGCTGTTGCCGCTGCCTGGGCATACGGCCCGCCCGAACCGATGGCGGCTATCTGATTTTCAGGCTCAATCACGTCACCGGTTCCCGAAACGATAAAAATCTGTTCTCCGTTCATCACGACAAGCAAAGCTTCGAGCCGGCGGAGATACCGGTCGGTCCGCCAGTCTTTGGCCAGTTCGACTGCCGCCCGGCCCAGCATGCCGTTGTATTGCTCCAGCTTGGCTTCGAACCGTTCAAAAAGGGTAAACGCATCACCGGCAGACCCGGCGAATCCGGCCAGGATCTTTCCACCGAGCATGGTTCTGACTTTCTTTGCATTGGCTTTGGCAACGGTATTGCCCATCGTCACCTGTCCGTCAGAGGCAATAGCGGCCCTGCCGTCCCGGATGATACCGACGACGGTTGTCGAATGGATTTCGGGTTGTTTCATTTGGTCTTCCGTTTAAGTGACGGGATACTTCGGGTCAAATTTTCTTCCTGAGGCGGGCAACGGGAAGGTTCAGGGCTTCCCTGTATTTCGTCACCGTCCGGCGTGCGATATTGAACCCTTTTTCATTTAAGATTTCGGCAATCCGGTCATCGCTGAGCGGCTTCCGGCCATCCTCAGCTTCCAGAATTTCCCTGATTTTCTCCTTCACCTCCCGGGTCGAGGCTTCCTCTCCGCTGTCGGTCTCGATTCCTTCGCTGAAGAAATGCTTCAGTGAAAAAACGCCGAATTCGGTTTGCACGTATTTGCTGTTCACCACCCGGCTGACGGTTGAAATATCCATAAAAATGCGGTCAGCAACATCCTTCAGAATCATTGGGCGGAGCCCGGCTCCCGTTTCAAAAAAGGTCCTCTGGATTTCGACGATGGAGGTCATCACCTTCATCATGGTTTCACGGCGCTGGATAATGGACTGGCGGAAAAACTTGGCATCTTCTACCTTTTTCCGGATAAACTGCCGGGTCTGGTCGTCTATTTTGCTGACCTTCGAGGCTGCAAGCGCCACGTATTTCCGGTTGATTCTGAGAGAGGGAATTCCCCGGTCATTCAGAGTAATGATCAGTTCCCCGTTATCATTCTCCACAAAAAAATCGGGGGTAATGTAATTCGAATTCGGGTTGTAATCATCCTCACCGGGTTTCGGATTCAGGTGACGGATGAGTTCAAAGGCATCCTTAAGTTCCTCCTGGTTGAGCTGCAGGATTTTCATGATCTGGTCGAAGTGCTTTCTGGAAAACTCTTCAAAACAGTCGGTCAGGATCGCAATGGCATTCTCTGAAGTTTCGGTCAGATCCATATTGTTCAACTGAAACAGCAGGCATTCCTGCAGATTCCGGCTCAGATAACCCGGTGGTTCCAGGTTGGCAATTGCCCGGCGGACCCGTTCAATTTCACCTTCAGTTGCAGCCATCCCGTAATTGAAAATAAAATCGTCGGCCAGTTTCTGGGCATCTACCCGCAGATATCCATCCGGATCGGCACTTCCCAGCAGATGTTCGCTGATTAATACCTGCTTTTCGGTCAGATTCAGCAGCCGGATCTGGTCCCGGATTTTGTCGGTAAAGTTCGAGGTCTGGACCGGTGTGTAGTCGGGCCGGTCGTCATCATCGGTCGTATTCGAGTAATAATCTTCGGTTTTGTATCCGTACAGATCATCTGTTGAAATGAAGTCTTCCCAGGAAAATTCATCATCTGAACCGGATTTTCCCGGGCCCTGATCTTCGGTCAGCCAGGAATCATCGGATTCCTGTTTTTCGGAAGAGGTTTCCTGCTGCGGTTCAGTAACCGGTTCGGCCTGATCCTGCTGAAGGTCATCCTGGGTTTCAGGATCGTCATCAGTCTGGCCTTCTTCCAATGCCGGATTCACTTCCAGCTCAGCCTTGATCGCCTGCTCAAGCGCCAGTTGGGGCAGTTGCAGCAGCCGGATGTACTGAATCTGCTGCGGCGAAAGCTTAAGCTGTAATTTCTGCTGCTGGGAAAGTTGAAGCACGAACTCTCAGTTTCTCCTGGTTTTTCCGGATTTTTTCTTTTCAGCAGCGTGCTGCCGTCTTTTTTCAATTTCATCATCCAGACCGGTGTAGAAAGCCTCGCCGAACCGCCGGATAATGGCATCTTTCAAAAACCGGTGAACGGGAATGTCTTCACGCCTTCCGTTCAGAAAGGCCGGACGGCAATCGTCGCTTTCAACGACATTTAACGCCTTCTGTCCAAAAAATTCCCGGACGCGGATAGGAAACAGGTGACAGCTAACCGGTTTTTTAAAGTCGGTCAGACCCTGGTAAAAGGCCTTCTCGATTCCGCAGAAAGCAATTCCGTCTTCGAAAATGACAAAGACGCATTCCTTTTCATTGACACAGGTCAGGACATCAGTCCCTTCCCATTTTTCTGAAATTCCCTTTTCTTCAATGACCGCAAGTCCTTCGGGACGGAGTAAATGGCGGATTTTCGGAAACAGGTCCTGAATCACCTCTATTTCACCGGACGAAACCGGCGGCCCGGCCAGACCTTCTACACAGCAGGCGCCTTTGCATTTTTTCAAATCACAGGCAAACCGGGTGGACATTACCGAGTCTGAGATGAGATATTCACTGATTCCAATCATGCTGTTTTTGCTTTAAATGGCTGAAAAATAAGACCGGAAAGTCCGACTAGCAAATTTTGAGCCAAATACAAAACCAATTCTCACGAGACTTTAAGGGAAGTGGAAAACTACCTCTCAGCAGGAAGCCGGTGGCTGGGTTTTGGGGAGTTGCAGGAAGAAGGCTGCCCCTTTACCGGGTTCAGATTCGGCCCAGATTTTACCGGTGTGCCGTTCTGTCAGTTCTTTGGCAATGTAAAGCCCCAGGCCCGAGGATAGTTCACCGGCAGTTGGTTTTGCGGAAAGTTTTCTGAACCTCAGAAATAACTGATCCAGATCGGCAGCCGTGAGCCCGGGACCCTGATCCCGGAAAACCACCTGGATTGTTTCTGAATTTCCCGACAGTTCAACAGATATTTCAGAACCGGCAGGTGAGTATTTGATGGAATTACTCAGGAGGTTTTCTGTTATTTCCCGAAGGGCATTTTCATCAGCCTCCAGGGTGTAATCTCCCGGCGGAAGAATCAGGCTGATAGTCTGGTTTTTCCGTTCAGTCTGGTCGGATGCTGCCTGAATTACCAACCGGATCAGTTCGGCGAAATCGGGATGCGAAAACCGGAGCGCATACTGACCTGACTCTACCCGGGCCGAATCCAGCAGGTGACTGACCAGAGTCAGCATCCGGCTGGCAGCCTGACTTATTTTTTCGAGACGGCTGGCCTCTTTTTCGGGAAGGGTGGTTTTTCTGAGCAGTTCAATATTGCCCAGAACAGCCTGAAGCGGGTTTCTGAGTTCATGAGACGCCATCCCGATCAGATCGGTTTTCAGTTGATTGGCTGCTGTTAACTCATGAAGCGACGTTTCGAGGAGCAATTCCTTTTCCTTCAGATCCCGGTAAGCTGCCTCGGTTTTCTTTTTCTCTTCTTCCAGTTCATGGGTTCTGACCGATACGAGAAATTCAAGATCCTGCTGGCGTTTCTGCAGTTTTTTTGTCCGGATGGCGGTAATCTGCTGAACCGTTATCCAGAATCCGGCAGTCAGAAAAAGCAAATAAACCAGCTTCGCCCAATTAGTCAGGTAAAACGGGGTTACAACCTTCAGGTCGGAAACCCGGCTTTTACTCCAGGCAGCACCGGCCTTCTGGGCTCTGAATTCAACCCGGTGAATTCCCTCTTCAAGCCCCGAAAGATGAATGGTGTTCTGGGTTCCCAATTGAACCCAGTTTCCATGATGCCCGGCAATCTGATACTGGTAATTGACCGGCTCTGACGGAAAAACCGGGGCCTGAAACCGGATTTCAATGGAACTACCGGCAAAAATGTCTTCCGGATTGTCGGTTCCGTTCACAGAAAGTGCTGTAACCAGCGGCGGTAAGGTTTCCGGAAAAGCGACGGGCAGGCGGCCGGCAATCAGATGACGGGGCGTTACAATAAATACCCGGCCGGAATCCATCGGAATCAGTCCGTGCATGATCATCGGGGAATTGGTTTCCCCTGAAAACCCGGCAAATTCGATCCATTCACTTCCGGTGAAAACCGATAGTCCTTTTTCGGTTCCCGCCAGCATCCATCCCCTGTCGGTCATCCTGAGGGTTCTGACGACCATCTGGCGGTCTTTCTGGTCAGGATACCATTTTTCAGCCGTTTGCCCGGTCACCCGGTATAGTCCGTCATTGGTCGCCAGGTAAAGGACCCCATCCGGGCCTTTTTCCAGATCATAAACTTCCAGAACCCCCTGAAAGTCTGTTTTCAGTGCCGGGCTGATATTCGAAAAGGCCTGGGTGGATTCATCCCACCGGTAAAGAGAGGTTTTTTGGCCGGATCCGGCAAGCCAGACTGACCCGTCAGACAGTTCCCGGATTCCGTTTACCGATGACAGGATTCCTTCGGAGGTACCAAATGACTGGATTCCGCCATCCGGATCTATCCGGAATACTTTTTTTCCGTTTTCATCACGGCCCCAGAGAACTCCGTTCCGGGCTGCCAGCAGCAACCCGAGCCGCCGGTTTTCATTGACCGGAAGCAGAGTAACTGTTGCAGAGCCCGTTTTCCGGATCAGTTCACCATCCCGGAAAGAAACCCAGAGTGTATCCCCCAATTCGGCAGCATCATACAAATCCTTGTCTTTTGGCAGTTGAATTTTTTCGGGCGGCAGATCCAGACGGCCATTCCTGACCCGGTAGAGATTTTTGAATTCGGTTATCAGGACGGATCTGGAACTACCGGAGGAAACGGACCTGAAAATGAGGTTTTTATCCGACCCGAAATACAGCGAAAAAAACTGCGGGTACAGCAATTGAACCCCTTCATCGGTACAAACCCACCATTTCCCTTCCCGGTCTTTCCGGATCTGGTTCACGGCAGCTTCACCCGCCTGGGAAATTTTGGTAAAAACCGGATCGTGATCCGATATTACCGTTTTATAAACCCCCATCGCCAGAGTTCCGGCGAAAACGGTTCCGTCCTCATCCCGGTAAAAGGAATTGATCCCCTTCAGATCAGAAATCCTGCGGATCTGTTTGACGGATCCCTCACGGGCAAGCAGTTCAAATGTCCCGAATTTGGTGCCGAGCCAGAACCGTCCGGGCTGGATCTGAACGACGGAATAAAACCGGTGAACCGGTTCATCGATTCCGGTGGGAATTTCTCTAAACCGCTTCGTTTCCGGATGAAAAACCAGCAGAAATCCGCCCCAGGATGCAGCCCACAGATGGCCTGAGTCATCTTCAAAAAAAGCGAAGGACCGGATGAAACTGTCGTTGTGAAATTTTTTATCCTGCGGATACCGGGTAAGCTGTTTTCCGTCCCACGATACGATTGCATCCGACTCGCCGAGCCAGAGTGTCCCCTTCCGGTCAAGGTACATGGTTTTAGGAAAGTGCAGGGTAGAATCAGTTGCCGTTTCTGACCCGCCGATGACCAGTTCGGTTATCCAGGAATAGCCCCGACGGGAAATCCGGCTTAACCCCCGGTCGGTCAGAACCAGCAGTGAGCCGTCTGGCTGCAGCAGAAGATATTTGATCAGAAGGGAAGGAAGATCACGGGTAACAGGAACCATCTGGATTCCGTCGAACCGGGCAAGACCTGCATCCGTCCCGATCCAGATTAATCCGTCCTGATCCTGGATCACCGTTTTTGTAAAATTTCCCGGCAGATTGTCACTGACGGTATAGGTGACTTTCCCGAGAGGCTGTGCCATTGCCTGAACAGCATGAAAAGCAAGCAGAAAGATCAGGAAACGGCCCATATTGCCCAGCGAGTAGTTTACTCTAAGGTAAAAAAAAGCGACGGATGGTGCAACAGGTGCGGGAACGGGGGGCAGAGTGGAAGAAAACCGGCAGCAGGCAGCCCCGGCAGGCCGAAATGCCTGCCGGGAACTCCCGAAAAAGGAGAAATCAGCCTTCGATCAGCAGCTTTAGGGGTTGCTCCAGAGCCTCACACACCCACCGAAGAAACCGGGCGGCATCGGCGCCGTCAATGATCCGGTGATCATAAGACAGTGACAGCGGCAGCATCAGTTTCGGTTCAAAGGCCGACCCGTTCCAAACCGGTTCCATCGAGCCGCGTGAAACGCCGAGAATAGCCACTTCGGGTGAGTTGACAATCGGGGTAAAACTGGTCCCGCCGATTCCGCCGAGATTGGTAATCGACATACAGCCACCCTGCAGATCTTCAGGGGTGATTTTGCGGTTTCTTGCCCGCCCGGCAATATCCGTCAGGGCAAGGGCAATAGTGCTGATATTCTTTTTATCTGCATCCCGGATGACCGGCACAATCAGTCCGGCATCAGTATCTACTGCAATCCCGATATTGACATACGACTTCAGGATGATTTCCTTCGATTCCATATCCACCGATGCGTTAAACTGCGGATATTTTCTGAGGGCAGCAGCCAGAACTTTGACCAGGATGGCGGTCATCGTCAGTTTGGCGCCCGCTTTTTCAACAGACGGAGAAAATTGTTTTCTGAGGGATTCCAGCACGGTTACATCTGCCTTGTCGAACTGGGTTACATGCGGAATCGTCTGCCAGGCGTAACTGAGATGCTCAGCCGTTTTATACCGGATGGTTGACATACTTCTCCGTTCAACCGGACCAAATTTACTGAAATCCGGCAGGGGCTTCTGGGCAATCCCGGCAGCCTGACCGGAAACCGGCCCTGCTGAAGATCCACGGGTCTGGTGCAGCTTTTTGGACCAGGCTTTGACATCTTCCTGAGTAATTCTGCCACCGGGACCGGTTCCGGAAATTTCATTCACATTCACACCGATTTCTCTTGCCAGCCGTCTGACGGAGGGAGCAGCAGGGGCCGCAGTCTGACGGGATACCGGCTGAGGTTCGGTGGCAGGCTCCTGGGGTTGTGCCTGACTCCGGACTTCGGGCGAAGCGGTCTTCGGGGCGGCAGGTTCAGGAGCAACAGGCGCAGAAGCAGTTGCCGGACTTCCGGCTACAATTTTGAGCACAACCCGGCCGATCTCAGCTTTGTCTCCGTCCCGGACCAGAACTTCTGCAACCGTTCCGCTTACCGGCGACGGAACTTCAATGGTGGCCTTGTCACTGCCGACTTCCAGAATTCCCTGATCAGCCTGAACCGGGTCACCCGGTTTGACCAGAACTTTCAGGATCTCGGCACTTTTAATTCCGTCTCCCAGATCCGGCAGGGTAACTTCAACCAAAGCCGGGGTGCCGGCAGAAGCAGGTGGCGGCACCTTTATAGCACCAGGTTCCTCTGCTTTTTGGGAAGCTGCAGAAGGGGCCGGCGGTACAGAGCCGGTACCGGCTGTTTCGACGATCAGCAGGACCATGCCTTCCGATGCTTCCTCCCCTTCTCTGATCCGGACTTCTTTTACCAGCCCTGAAAGAGTTGAGGGAACTTCGATGGTGGCTTTGTCAGATTCAATTTCAACGACCGGCGCATCAGTTTCAAGATGGTCACCCGGTTTTACAAATACTTTCAGCACGACGGCTTTTTTGATTCCGTCACCCAGATCGGGAAGGATAAATTCTTTCAGCACTTTTTCTCTTCCTTTCTCAAGAAACCATCGGGTTCAGTTTATCCGGATTCAGTTCCAGAGCCTTGATTGCCCTGCTGACGTCGGCCTGTTTCAGCTTTCCGTCCTTGGCAAGGGCATGCAGGGTTGCCAGAGTGATGTACCGGGCATCCACCTCGAAGAAATCCCGCAGATTTTCCCGGGTCTCACTCCGGCCAAACCCGTCAGTACCCAGAGTTGTCAGCGGTTTTGGAAGCCAGCGGGCAATCATATCCGGCATGAGTTTAAGGTAGTCAGAAGCTGCAACAAAAACTCCGTCATCCTTCCCGTCAAAAACGGTAGTCAGGTAGGGCAGTTTCGGCTTTTCTGAGGGGTGAAGCAGATTATGCCGTTCAGCAGAAAGAGCTTCATTCCGGAGTTCCTTGTAACTGGTAACAGACCAGACATCGGCAGAAACCCCGAATTTGGATTCGAGCAGATCCTGGGCTTTCAGCACTTCATTCAGAATAGTTCCCGACCCCAGCAGGTTGGCTTTCAGTTTCAGACCCGGTTTTCCCGGTTTCAGTTTGTAAATCCCCTTCAGAATTCCGTCTTCGGCTCCTTCAGGCATGGCCGGGTGGGCATAATTTTCATTCATGATGGTCAGGTAATAGAATATATTTTCCTGTTCCTCATACATCCGCCGGATTCCGTCCCGGATGATAACCGCCAGTTCAAATGAATAGGTCGGGTCATAGGTTTTCAGATTCGGAACCGGGTAAGCCAGAACGTGGCTGTGCCCATCCTGATGCTGAAGTCCTTCACCGTTCAGTGTTGTCCGGCCGGCCGTACCGCCAACCAGAAATCCTTTCACCTGCAGGTCTGCCCCTGCCCAGACCAGATCCCCGATCCGCTGGAATCCGAACATGGAATAATAGATAAAGAATGGAATCATATTCAGGCCGTGGTTGGCATAGGAAGTCCCGGCAGCGATAAAACTGGACATTCCTCCGGCTTCCGTTATGCCCTCTTCCAGAATCTGCCCGTCTTTGGCTTCTTTGTAATAAAGCAACTGATCACGGTCGACCGGTTCATAGACCTGACCAACGTGGGAATAAATTCCGATCTGGCGGAAGAGAGCTTCCATCCCGAAGGTTCTGGCTTCGTCGGGAACAATGGGGACAATGAGTTTCCCGATTTCCTTATCCTTGAGCAGTTTGGTAAGGATTCTCACAAAAATCATAGTCGAGGAGGCTTCCCGGCCGTCACTGCTGGCATAAAACTCTTTAAATACATCAACCGGCGGCGTTTTAATCGGGCGGAGGTCGACCACACGGCGGGGCAGAAATCCGCCAAGTTTTGCCCGGCGGTCGAGCAGATATTTCATTTCACTCGAATCGGGAGCCGGCTTGTAAAACGGGGCCTTGGCCACTTCATCATCCGAAATGGGGATCCCGAACCGGGACCTGAATTCCCGGAGTTCGTCTTCGTTCAGTTTCTTCTGCTGGTGCGAAATATTTTTTCCCTCGCCCGACTCACCCATGCCATATCCTTTGATGGTATGGGCCAGAATAACGGTCGGCTGCCCGGATTGCCGGGTGGCGGCGTGGTAGGCAGCATAGACTTTTTCCATGTCATGACCACCCCGGCTCAGTTTTCTGAGCTGTTCATCAGAAAGGTGACTGACCATGTCGAGCAGGTCAGGATCTGCCCCGAAAAACTCTTTCCGGAAATAGGCGCCCGATTCAACCGAGAACTTTTGCCATTGACCGTCAACTACTTCCCCCATCCGTTTAACCAGTTTTCCTTTGGTGTCCCTGGCCAGAATGGCATCCCAGTCTGAACCCCAGATCACTTTGATCACGTTCCAGCCGGCACCTCTGAAGGAGGCCTCCAGTTCCTGGATAACTTTTCCGTTTCCTCTGACCGGTCCGTCGAGACGCTGCAGGTTACAGTTGATCACAAAAATAAGATTATCGAGTTTTTCACGGCTGGCCAGATTGATTGCCCCTAGGGTTTCGGGCTCATCTGTTTCGCCATCACCCAGAAAAGCCCAGACCTTTGCATCCGATTTCGGTTTCAATCCCCGGTCTTCCATATACCGGTTAAACCGGGCCTGATAAATGGCCATGATCGGGCCCAGCCCCATCGATACAGTCGGGAACTGCCAGAACTCCGGCATCAGCCAGGGATGCGGGTAAGAGGAGAGTCCGCCGGTCGGGGCCAGTTCCCGCCTGAAATTCTGAAGCTGCTGTTCGGTGAGACGGCCTTCAAGGAAGGCACGGGAGTACACACCCGGCGACATGTGCCCCTGAAAGAAAATCTGATCCCCTTCAAAAGTGTCGGTTTTCGCCCTGAAAAAGTGGTTGAACCCCATTTCGTACAAAGTGGCCGCCGAGGCATAGGTCGAAATATGTCCGCCGATGCCGTCTTCCACCCGGTTCGCCTTGACGACCATCGACATGGCATTCCATCTTAAAATGGAACTGATGCGGTTTTCAATTTCAGCATCGCCGGGGAAAGGTGGCTGCTTTTCACGGGGAATTGTATTGATGTAAGGAGTATTGGCGGTAAACGGAACTTCCACGCCGGCTTTCTTTGCCCGGATCGTGAGCAGCCGGAGGATTTCAATCACCCGTTGCGGACCCCCGTGCTGCAGCACGTAATCGAGGGATTCCATCCATTCCTGGTTCTCTGTTTCGTTGACTTCCGGATTCAGGGACGGCAGATCAGACATTCACACTTTCCTTTATTGCTTCTGTTTCCAACGGTTTCTAAACGACCCGCAGGGCCGAAAAATTTCCGAAAGTAGAAATTATTTCATCCAGAGTCATTTTCATGCCCGGAAATCGGGCCCTGAATGACCGGTCTTTCCCGGCTACCAGCCGGACTGACGGTTTGTGTTTTTTTAAAATAATTCAGTATTTACAGGAACAGGTCGAAAGAACCGGAGTGAATAACCTGCACACCCCCCGGATGAATGACCTAACCCAACAGGAGGACTAATGACAGCAGAAGAAGTTATGAAAGAACTGGAAACGATGGGCTCGCCGTCTATTAAAAAGGTTCTGATGGCGCATGGAGCAAAGGAACCCTTTTTCGGTGTTAAAGTTGAGGACCTGAAGAAAATCCAGAAAAAGGTGAAAAAGGATTACAACCTCAGCCTGAGCCTATACCAAACCGGTAATTCGGATGCGATGTACCTGGCTGGCCTCATTGCGGATGAAACCAAAATGACCCGTCAGGATCTGGAAACCTGGCTGTCTGGAGCTTACTGGAGCTATCTGAGTGAATATGCCGTTCCCTGGGTGGCCTCCGAAACTCCGTTTGGATGGGAACTGGGAGTGAAGTGGATTGAGTCAGATGACGAAAAAACCGCCGCGGCAGGCTGGTGCACCCTTGCTGGATGGCTGTCCCTGAAGCCGGATTCTGAACTGGACCTTCCGGCAATCCGGACTCTTATTTCCCGCATTCAGACTTCCCTGCATCAGGCTCCCAACCGGGTAAAATACTGCATGAACGGGTTCCTGATTTCGGCCGGGGCTTATGTTGCAGACCTGACTTCGGTTGCTTCGGAAGCCGGAACGGCGCTCGGAAAAGTTCAGGTTGATATGAACGGAACAGCCTGTAAAGTTCCCTATTCGCCGGACTACATCCAGAAAGCCATTGCCCGCGGAACACTTGGGCGGAAAAAGAAAACCTGCCGGTGCTGACCGGTCATTTCTGAAGCACCAGTTTCTGAACCAACTGCCGGTCACTGGCCTGAATCCGGAGAAAGAAAATTCTGGAGGCCTAATGGGCCAGTGAACCGGTTTCGTTTCAACCGGGGTAAAAGCACCTTTATTCCTGTCTTAACCTAAAAAAAATCTTCAAGTTACCATTCATTGAAGAAACCGGTTTTCCCGTCAGCGGGAATGATGTATT
The DNA here is from genome assembly GCA_023151185.1 of Bacteroidota bacterium. Taxonomy (GTDB): domain Bacteria; phylum Bacteroidota; class JABWAT01; order JABWAT01; family JABWAT01; genus JAFLBE01. The sequence goes on along the minus strand of JAKLJL010000008.1, from coordinate 82,117 downwards.
TTTATGAATTGTTCACTGTTCAGATACCTGTCCACTTACCGGAACCCAACCTATGATTTCTCTCAAAATATCACCCAAAGCCCCCTTCGATTTTTCACTTTCGGTTAAACAGATCGAAGGCTGGCCACGGACCTATTATTTCGCCTGGACGGGAACTACCCTGTTCCAGTCGGTATCCCTCGACAGCTTCTCGACCGTTTTTTCCCTGACCTGGAACGGAAGCATTGACCACCCGGAACTGGCACTCGACCTTCCGGACGGGCTTTCAAAATCCCAGGTTGCCGAAGTTGAAAAAACGATCCGCAGGCAATTTTCTACTGATTATGAACTGGGCCGGATTTTTACCGAAGTGCCGGATAAAAAACTTCAGGAACTGGTATCCCGCAGGAAAGGGTTTCATCCGGTCATTTTCCCCTCACCCTGGGAGTGCATAGCTTTTTCAATTATCTCCAGCCAGGTCAGCGCCCGCCTGGCAACCCGGATCGTCGAAAACCTGATGGAAAAATACGGCACCCGGCTCGACTGGCAGAACATGGACTTTCTCTGTTTCCCCCGCCCCGATGAATTTGCCCGGGCCACCGCACAGGAACTGAGAGACCTTTCCCTCAGCCGTCAGAAAATTGACTATCTCGGCGGACTTTCCGGCAGGCTGGCAAAAGGTGAACTCCGCTTTTCTGACTGGGAAACGCTCGACGATGACCGCCTGATCGATTCCCTGCTCTCAATCAAAGGAGTCGGCAGGTATACGGCTACGTTTACCGTGCCTTTCGGGTTCGGACGGATGGAAGCAATCGTTCCTGTCGAAGGCGGATTCCGGAAAGTTCTGGCTGAAGTTTACGGCGTGGACGGTTTTACCGATGAGGACTACCAGGCCATTCTGGATTCCTGGGGCCGGTTCAGAGAAATTGCCCTGTTCTTCGTCTGGACGGAATATGATGACCGGAAGCGGGCTCAGAAAAAGAAATAATCCGGACTCAGGTTTCACCGGCACTCCGTTTTCTTTCCGGATGGATTTTTCCGAAATTCGGAGATGATGACATACCGGATTCTTCTGTTGCTGCCGGCCCTTGCCGGATTTCTTTCCTGTTCAGACAAACCGCCTCAGAAACCGGAGGCACCTCCCGATACGTCTGAAGTTTCGACTTCTGCGGGAAAAAAGTCGGTTCTGGCTTCCTTCCGGCAGAATTATCTGAAAGAACAGGCCGACAGCCTTACCCGTCTCTGGTCTGGTCTTCCGGCCGGATCAGTTGCACAAACCTATCAGAAAAGTCTCACCTCAACAGACCGGGTTACCCGGATTCTGTCCTCTGCCGGCTATAAGGAATTTCCCCGGATTTATCTGACTTCCGGCACGGGCCCGGGCCTGAAAACTATTTATTTCCGGGCGGAACAGGGATCAGAAGACGGAAAGTATCCGGTGGGATCGGTCCTGATCTGTGAAAACCGGGATCCCGGAACGGAACGGGTGCTGACTTATGAAGTCATGGTGAAAACATCCGCCGGCTGGGAATTTCTTCTCTTTGATCACAGCCTGAACCCGATATCCGATGCCATCTGGTACCGTTATCCCCAGGACTGTATTTCCTGCCATTACGGACCGGGAAACCAGGATCCTTACTACCGTTTTGCCCAATATCTGAACCAGCCGAACCCTATCACCCGGCAGGAAATCCGGTATGACGGATTCATTCCGGCTCACCGCCTCTCAGACCTGACCGAAGTTCAGAAACAGGACGGGGTTTTCGGTCCGTATCTTTTTCTTAAATCAGCTTCAGCAGCATCCCGATGAAACCGTTTCTTCCCCTTTTCTTTTTTCTTTTTGCCGGAACCGCCTTTGGGCAGTCCATCCGGCTTTCAGTTGATCTGCCTGAACCGGCTGTTGAATCTCTGTTCCAGTCGGTTTTAAATGATCAGATCAAAAAACTGAATTCAGAATCCCTCACCATTAAGGAAGGCACCCTCGACTGGGTCAATAATCAGCTTCAGACCCAAAATACCGTCACCTACACGGCATCCGGCGGGTTTCTGGGAATGAAAGTATCGGTTACCGGTACTCTGGAACTGGCTTTTTCCTTTGCCTGGAACGGAAATTCCCTGAGTATCCGCCGGGAATCGGTCCGGTTTAAAAACGCCAGTTCCGGTCTTGCCCTGTTCGACGGCCTCATCAGCGATCTGGCGGGAAAGTCCATCCCCGAAACACTTGAACTGACGAAACCGGATCTGCAGAAACACCTCGAAAAACTGGCCCGGTCAGTCAAACTGATGGATCTTTCCCTGAACCTTTCTTCCCTGACTCTGGAAACACTCGGTTTTCCGGGAAGCGGAATGCGGGCGGAACTTCTGCTGGACGGACAGCTGTACTCGCCGGATGTTACGGCCTTACCGCCCGGTGGATCGGGTCTGGTGCTGAGCAAAGCCTGGCTGACCCGGCAGATGGCGGCAGCACTTGAGAAAAAAGACCGGCTGAAGGTAAAATCGGCTGCTATTCAGTTTTTTCCGGATAAATGGGCACTTCAAACCCGGTCTGAGTATCGGTTTAACTGGTTCTGGCTGATTCCGGATACATTCGAGAGAACTGTGGTGGTGATCACACGGCCGGAACTTAAAAATGACGATCTGATTTTTTCGGGATCACGGGTGGATGTTTTTGACGACTATCCCGGTGAATTCAGTCTGACGAACTGGTATGTGAAGGGAAAGGTTGAGGACGAACTGGACCGGCTGAACGGACTGAAAGCCTGGATTCCGGAAAAAACGGCGTTTCAGTATTCCGGGCTGAACGGAACTGTAACCGTCAATCAGATCCGGTTTACCCGGATTCAGCCATCCTCCGACTGGATGTCTGTCGGATTTCAACTGGATCTTGCTGTCACGTTTCAGCCCTGATTACCGGGACCGGTCATTCCAAAGACAGGCCAGAACCTGATCTTTAAGTTCCGGGTTGGCCGAAACCGCATTCGGGCCGTAAATAGTGTCATTCCCGTCCCAGTCGGTAAAAAATCCGCCGGCTTCCTTCAGAATAATCCCGAATGGTGCACAATCCCACGGGTTCATTCCCGGATCCAGTGCAATTTCGGCCCGGCCGGTTGCAACCAGAGCATGACCGTAGGCATCCCCCCAGGTCCGTGAAAACAGGCAGGAATCGAGGACCGGCTTAAACTTCGGCCAGGCCTCCCGTTTTTCAAAATGCCGGAAATCCGTAATCATGACCCTCGCCTTCCGCAGATCCGAAACGGAGCCTACCCGGGCGGGTTTCCGGTTCCACCAGGCACCCAGCCCTTTGCCGGCATAGACCATTTCCTTCAACGCCGGAAAGTTGGCTATTCCCGCCACCACTTCGCCCTCAACCTCCAGCCCCAGCAGATTGGAGTAAAACGGAACCCCGGCAATAAAACTTTTCGTCCCGTCAATCGGGTCAATAATCCACTTGTACGGACTTGAACTTTCCTTTTCCGGAAATTCTTCACCGAGAATCCGGTGATCGGGAAACCGGGACTCAATGGCCTGCCTCAGAAAAGCCTCGGCATCTTTATCTGCAGCGGTTACCGGAGATTCGTCCGGTTTGGTTTCTACAGCCAGATCAGTCTGGTAATATGCGAGAGTCCGCAGACCGGCCTGTTCAGTAATTGAAATGGCAAATTCGAGCAATTCAGAAACGGAGGGGCGCATGTGTGACTTCTATTTATAAAACTGGTTAAATCGGTCTGGTTTCTACCCTGAAGGGAGCCGATTGGCTTCCCGGCCCGCTTATTTCCTTCCGGCAACCGTCATTAAATTATCCAGCCGGACCGGCTGTTCCGAGAAAAACGGTTCTGCATACCGGGTTCCCGACTGGAATCCGTAAAACTGGACCCGGGCAACCAGACTTTCAGCAAATTCGGGGCGTGAAATCCAGGTTTCCTTGTCCTGTGAGGTATGACCCGGAACGAAAAACTGGGATTTATAGGCCTGAAAGGCTTTCTGGCGGACGTCAAATTCTTCGGTAATATCCACCAGAAGATTGGGTGTAAACGGTTCGGCCAGCATGTAATACAAATAACTTTTCGGGCGGAAGGCCGGCAGTTCAGAAACCGGAATCCCGGTGGGCCATTTTTCGGTTCCGGCATAGTAAACACACTCTTTTATCAGCCGTGAGGCATTCACATGATCGGGATGCCGGTCAGAAGGGTAAGGCAGAATAACCAGATCGGGCTGGTACTTCCGGATCATGGTAATGACCTTCGCCTTATTTTCCCGGTTCAGTTCCAGATGGCCATCCGTCAGGCCGCAGTTATCCCGCACGGCAACCCCTAAAATCCGGGCTGCTTCTTCGGCCTCAGCCTTCCGGGTGGCTTCATCACCCCGGGTTCCCAGCTCGCCGCGGGTCAGATCTACAATTCCTACAGTGTACCCCTGCCTGACCAGTTTATGTACGGTCCCGCCGCAGCCCAGTTCAACATCATCCGGGTGTGCCCCGAAAAAAATTACATCACACTTCATGCTTTCCTCTTGCCTGGCCGGTGTTTCCCGACATTCTGTCACAAAGTCCCGCAGGACTGGCAGAAATTTTTTGGTATTGATTTTGCAACGTTCAGCCGTCACGCCTGTTTTTTCAGGTGCAAAGGTAACAAATTCAACACTCACAGTCATCCGTGCTGAAGCCGGCAGGCGAACCACCGCCCGTTTGAGCAGGGATGATTCACGAAAGGTGATATGGAAACAGTCAATACAAAACTGCTGCCGATTCTTCCGCTGAGGAATACGGTCATTTTTCCGGGAGTCATCATCCCGATTACCATCGGGCGGCCCAAATCGCAGAAACTCATCGAAGAAGTCCTGAAGAAGGATAAAATCATGGGGGTCGTCGCCCAGAAAGATCCCAAAAATGAAGACCCGGAATCGAACGATCTGTACCGGGTGGGGACTGTCGTCAATATTCTAAAACTGCTGAAACTGCCCGATGGCTCCCAATCGGTGGTCATTCAGGGATCCGACCGGTTTCAGATCAGGTCATTTCATGAGTCTGAGCCCTTTTTCAGGGCTGAAGTTGATCTTCTGACCGAAAACGGAATAGAAAAAACGGAAGCAGATGCCCTGATTCTCACGCTGAAAAATCTGTCCAACCAGCTCATTGATCTGAATCCGAACATTCCCAACGAAACCAAAATTGCCATCGAAAACATCGACACCCTGCCGGCGCTGCTGTATTTCATTGCCTCAAACCTGCCGGTAACACAGAATCTGAAACAGGAACTGCTCGAAACCGGGAGTCTGAAGGACCTGTCCGATAAGATCCTGGCCCAGATCCAGATGGAGCTGAGTACCCTGGAGCTAAGTTCCGAAATCCAGCAAAAAGTCAAGACGGATATGGAAAAGGCCCAGAAGGAATTTTACCTCCGTCAGCAGCTCAAGGCCATTCAGGCCGAACTTGGCGAAAGCGATTCGGCCGATGCCGATATCGAAGAACTGAAAAAACGGGCGAAGGAGAAAAAGTGGCCGAAGGAAATTCAGGACGTTTTCGATCACGAAATCAAAAAACTCCAGCGTCAGAATCCGGCTGCTGCCGATTACTCGGTCACCCGGAATTATATCGACTGGCTGCTCGATCTGCCCTGGCGGGAATTCACCGCCGACGTGCTGGATCTGAAAAAGGCCGAAAAAATCCTGAATGAAGACCACTACGACCTGGAAAAGGTGAAAAAGAGAATTCTTGAATATCTGGCTGTCCTGAAACTAAAACAGGACATGAAAGGCCCGATTCTGTGTTTCTACGGCCCTCCCGGCGTGGGAAAAACCTCACTCGGCCAGTCCATTGCCCGGTCTCTGGGCCGAAACTTTGTCCGGATTTCGCTGGGCGGCGTGCGGGATGAAGCCGAGATCAGAGGCCACCGCCGGACTTACGTGGGGGCCCTCCCCGGCCGGATTCTTCAGGGAATGAAGAAGGCAAAATCGGACAATCCGGTTTTCATGCTGGATGAAATTGACAAACTGGGGATGGACTTCAGGGGTGATCCTTCATCGGCCCTGCTCGAAGTTCTCGATCCGGAACAGAATCATTCCTTTTCGGATCATTATATGGAAGTGCCTTACGATCTGAGCAAGGTCATTTTCATTGCAACCGCCAACAGTCTGGAAACTATTCCCGGTCCGCTGCGTGACCGCATGGAAATTATTGAACTGTCGAGCTATACCGAAATTGATAAACTGCAGATTGCCCGCCAGTATCTGATTCCGCGGCAGGTGAAGGAACACGGTCTGAAAGAAGGCGACGTTTCCATCCCGGAAGATACCCTTAAAAAGCTGATCGGGTCCTATACCCGGGAAGCCGGTGTCAGAAGTCTGGAGCGGACCATCGGGGCGGTTTGCCGGAATGTCGCCAAAAACAAGGCAACCGGCAAAAAGGCAAAAAAGGAAATCCTGACAGAAGATCTGGAGTCCATTCTCGGGCCCGAAAAATATTTCAGCGACGTGGCCGAACAGACCGAAATGCCCGGTGTTGCTACCGGCATGGCCTGGACACCGGTCGGCGGGGATATCCTGTTTATCGAGGCGGGGATTATGCCCGGCAGCGGGCGCCTGACCCTGACCGGGCAACTGGGCGATGTCATGAAAGAGTCGGTGCAGGCAGCCATCACTTTCGTTAAGGCCCATGCCCATGAGTTCGGGATTGACCAGAAGTTTTTCACCCATTTCGATCTGCACATTCACGTTCCTGCCGGGGCAATTCCCAAAGACGGACCTTCGGCCGGAGTGGCCATGCTGAGTGCGGTAACCTCGATCTTTACCCAGAGAAAAATAAGGTCAGGACTGAGTATGACAGGAGAAATCACCCTGCGCGGTCTGGTTCTTCCCGTCGGCGGGATCAAGGAAAAAGTGCTGGCTGCCAAACGGGCCGGTATCCGGGAGATTATCCTGCCGGAGCGGAATCAGAAGGATGTGAAAGATATGACCCGGGATGCCGTTTCCGGACTGAAAATTCATTACGTGAAACGGATGCGGGATGTCCTCGATCTGGCACTGGACCGGAAACCGGTTCAGAACCCGGCTAAACTGCTCGACCGGATTCCCGGCGAAGAAAAGAAATAACCAGAAAGGCGGTGACAAACCGCCTTTTTTAGTTCGGCCACACCGGAAAAGAACCCACCCTACTCAACAGAAATCCTTTCCCTGCCCTGCCGTGCCCGACGCACGGCAGAGTTTTTATTTTCTGGTACCAATGGCAACCCCCTGCCAATAAAGAAATAAAAACAAAGAAAAAATAATTCAAATACCTTTCACTCTTCCAAACCGGTTTGTAAATTTCATTACCTTTCCCTTTCCTGATTTATTGTTATCTTCCAATTACCAACACACCATTTTTATCTGAAAAACCAACTGCAAAAACCTGATTTTTGTAAACCTCAATTGACAAAAAAATTGAAACAATATTTTTAAAATCAGGATACTCGTAAAGTGAAGCCCCATTAAAGTGTGAGATCCCACCCAAATGACCTGCTATAAAGATATTGTTATCACCTGTACCTGTTATTGCTTCCGGGAAAAATGTTCCTTTACCTGAAGAAGTAAAATCTGTGAAATTGGGATTTTTGAAATAGCCAAAGCTATTATCATTGAAAATCCAGATTTTATCAGATTTTGGATTATACCAACTGACGGATAAGTTTTTTTCCCCCTTGGTTGGATCCCGGGTAATAAGCAGTGAAAGTGTTGAATTCTCCTTCTTTATCAAACAACTTCTCCCCTCACCAAATAACTCGAACCCAGAGAAAAATACCCGAGTCCCGTCCTCATTACCAGAAACTGAACTTAAGTGAATATTGGTTTGGGTATCAAGTAATTTCAGGCTTTTCCCATCAAATTCGGTAACCGAACCACGAGACCCTGCTAAAAACCAATGATCAGGTTTGAATCCCCAAATTTTCCTTGGGAGTCCTTTATCCACATAGTTTAACTCTGTTTCAAGTAAAGCCCCGTCAATTGACATTTTGCAATAGGAGCCTACCTCTGAAATCAGCCAAATCGTGTTTTCTTTGTCGAACCAGGCTGTAATCACTTCCGGAACTCCAATAGGTGGATTATACATCTTGAACATAATTTGAAAATATGTCCAGGCTTTACCATTCCATTTTGCTGCATTCCATCTGTTTCCTTCTGAAGTGCTGTCATATAAAATCCCAAACACCCAGAGGCAGGTATCATTTACAATTGCAACATCGTTTAATACAGACCCATAGCCTCCCATTTTTTCGATTGACCAAGCTTTTGTATGATTTGTTGTATCCAAATCTGGTTTACTATTTGGTCCTGTTGGATTCTCACAACCGGCAATGCTCGTGAGGTTTAACAGGATCAAAAGAAAAAAAGAGTGTTTGATTTTCATAATTTCGAGAGGACAGGTTAAAACTGTTTTTAACAAAACTATTATTTATCATCATGCAATACAACATCTATCCCACCACATTACGTGACATATTATAACATCTATTAAAAATAGAACTGGCTGGATCTGTGATGTTTTCCAGAAAATTCCAACCGCCCTTTTTTATCAATAAAAGATCTCCACCACAAACCTGCCCTAATAAAGTAAAATGGAGATTAAAAGGAGAGTGTTCCCTTTTCGTGCATTTCGTGTGTTTCGTGGTAAAAGAAGTTTCCGCAGTTCTCAGCTAAGCCGTGAAAGCACCGTGGAACTTCCACCTGCCGATGGCTCTTTCCTGTACCCTGAGTGTATCCGTTTTACGTCCGTCTTTCGTTGGACTTTCGTTGTGGAACCAGAGTGAGTACTTCCACCCCCAGAAAAACACCCTTGACCCGGTGGCCCAAAGAAAGTTCTGAAATTCCCTCCCCGGGAACGGGGAGGGTCAGAGTGAGGTTTAATTTCTTACTTTTCTCCGGCGCCACGATTTACTTCATCAGCACCAGTTTGCGGGTTTGGCGGAAAGTCCCTGATTCCAGAGTATAGAAATACACTCCGGAAGGCAGGTCACCGAGCGAAATGGAAACCGAATGGCTTCCCGCCGGTTTCAGCCCGGATTCCAGAACCCGGATCTGCTGGCCCAGGGTGTTCACCAGGCTCATCCGGACCTGCCCGGCCTGCGGCAGCCGGTAGGAAATCCGGGTATCTGGATTAAACGGATTCGGATAATTTTGATCCAGGGCAACCTGTCCCGGCAGAGTTCCTGCTTCTTCCACATTGTCAGGTGAAGAGACAAACCGGTAACCTGAGTTATAAAAGGCACGGACGGTTTTCATTTTTCCGATCAGCTCCGGCACAGATTCGGCCATAACAAGTGCAAAGGCAAACCGCCTCCGGTCACCTTTTTTCAAGAGGAAGGTACCATTCGAAATCAGAATCTGGATGTTGGGAGTCTGCCCAGCGGTATCCACTCTTTCTGTCATCATTTTATTGACGACGACTTCATCATTTCTCGGCCAGATGTCGCGCACGGATTTCCCTGAAAGTTCGGTAACCACCACTGAACGCATTCCGTTCTGATCCGATTCATCCGGGTCCGTGGCATCAAAATTGGGTTCACCGGCCGTTGGAAGTCCATCACCCTCACCCGTGTCGCCGGTTTCTTTTAACCCATCTTCCCCTAGATCATCAGTCACCGCAGACCAGTCACCGTCATTATCCAGTCCGTCCAATTGCGACTCATTGGTGAGCCCATCCTGATCGTCATCCCGGTTATTATCCGAACAGCCGGGAGTTTCCAGCAGGACGACTGCCATTTTCCCAGGAGTAACCTGCGGTTGCCCCGGAAAATATCCCTCTCCGTTGAGAACCAGGACATAATCGGGACCCACCTGAAATCTGGGGCTTCCATCCTCAACAGTCAGATTGCTTCCAAAACCCGGTTGGGCATAAAGCCCAACTGTCGCCGAATCATAATCGTGGTCAGAAAGATTGATCACGTCATGAGTTCCGAAAAGTGCATCCTCCAGACCGGACCGGTTCCACTGGAACAACCGGCTTTCCACCCGGAGCCCAAGTCCCTTCCGGATTGCCGGATTGTACCATTGACTGCCAGGAGTCGTGGCAACAGCAGGCGTATCAGACAGAATCGGGTAGAAGCTTTTCGGGGGCCGGGTCCATTCACAATCTTTCGAATCATCCATCACATAAAAGCATTCCAGGTCGGTCTGAACCGAAAACGGATAGGTTCCCGTAACCCAGGTTCCGTTTTTTGACTGTGGCCAGCCCAGTGCTGCCGGCCAGACAGCCGGCCAGGATGCAGGATCTGAACTGAAGGCAAAAGTTGAAGAACCCGGATGGGAATAATCCGGAAGCGGTGTAAACCCCCAGGGCTCAAATATCAATTGGTAAGGCACTGTGGATGTCTCATCCATTTCCTCCCGGTAATGGGTTTCAAGCGGGGTGATCCGGTTAAATTTTGTCCGGTTAACCGGATTTACGACCGAATCAACAGAGGCGCCAACCAAAAAGCAAAGGCCATCCAGATAACTAAGTTGGCTGCCTTTCGGCCATTCGATGGAAGGGGATGACGGCCATTGCCCGATTTCGCCGTTATTGTAAACCAGGGTGCTGATCCGGTTACCATTCATGATTCCTTCACGGCGGGCTTTCTGGGTTCCGAGTGAATCGGCCCGGAGCGTGGCGAGGTCAACAGTCTGTGCAGCAAGCGGCAGAACCTGCACCAAAGCGGATAAAATTAAAAACAGAACTTTCATATTCATCTCCGGATTGAAGTGTTAACGGATCAGCATCAGTTTCCGGGAATAAATCCGGTTACCGGTTTCCAGAACAGCGAGATACAGACCGCTTGGCAATCCGGTAAAATCGGTGTAGATCGTCTGATATCCTGCCGGGCGGGCTTCTTCCGGAAACTGCCTGACGGCTTGTCCGAGCGGGTTGACAATTTTAATCCGGATTTTTCCCGGCTGAGCGAGGGTAAACGCCAGGGTGGTTCCCGGATTGAACGGATTCGGGAAATTCGGATGCAGGATCAGGGCGCCGGGGGCCGACAGGCCGGGATCAACTGCTGCGGCAATGGAATCGGTTCTGAACCCAGAACGGTAAAACCGCCTCAGGTTTCTGACTTTGGCTTCCAGTCCGGTTTGAGTTGAATCAAAGACAACCGCCTGGGCCAGCCTGACGGTTTCACCGGGCAGAACAGCAAGGGGTTTTGTACCGGCAAGCAGCACATTGAACTCACCGGTTGTGACTTCAGAAAAAACAGAGCCGGTTAGGAGGGTATGATAAAAACTGTCATCGGTTCCCGGTTTAAATCCGGATTGATACGGATAGCCAAGAAGAAGAGAGCTTAACTGCGTCTGGTCAGCTTCATCCGGATCCGTACGGTCAAAATCCGGCTCACCGGCCGTTGGAAGTCCGTCACCTTCACCCGGGTCACCGGTTCCGGGAAGCCCATCGGCACCCAGATCATCGGCTGGCCCCCAGTCGCCGTCATTGTCAATTCCATCCGTACGGGATTCATCGGTCAACCCGTCACTGTCATCATCCGCCAGATTGGCCGCCAATGCCTGTGAAGCCGGCAGTTCAAGAAAAACCAGAGCCATGACTGCAGGTTTAACACCGGGATTTCCAGGAATGACCTGGTCATAATCCGTCCAGAACACCGACGACAGATCGGGCCGGAAGGTTGCAATTCCCTCTTTTTCAGTGACTTCTTCCCGCAGTTCCATCCAGGCACCAAAAGTAAAATCCCCGATGGGGTAATCAGACAGATTGGTCACGTCCCGGATGATCAGAAGGGCGTCTTTCAGTCCGCCGGAGGTCCATTGAAGAATCCGGTTCTGAGCTCTTAGCCCCAATCCCTTTCTGATTTTGGGATTGTACCAGTGAGCCGGGTCAGTTCGGGTGGCGGGTGTATCCGAAATCAGCGGATAAAAATTATGCGGGTATTTGGTAAATTCGGCATCCTTACTGTCATCCATGACCGAAAAGGTTTCTTCGGCCGCCGGAAGCGAAAACGGATACAGGCACCCCGGCCACTTCCCGGGTTCAGCAGAAGAACCCAGGGCCGCAGGCCAGACTTCCGGCCAGGTTGCTGGATCCGATTTCAACAGGAGGTCTTTCCCGGGGGCAAGGTAATAGGGAACCGGGTTCCAGCCCCAGGTTTCCTCAGAGAGCCAGGAAGGACCTGCAGACGGATCGTCCAGTAACTCCGGGTAGGGAACCCAGGTTTCGACCGAGTAAAAAGGTTGTTTGCCTGTTACCCGTGACGGAAAAGAACCGCCGGCCACCATCTGCATTCCGTTCAGATAGATGTGGGAACCGGTTGGTTTCCAGGAAAACGCATCCGGGACCAGAGAATTGCCAATAAAGCCGTTATTTCGGACCAGGACAGTAATCTGATTGCCCGAAAGGAATCCCTGTTTCAGGGCCTTATGGGTTCCCAGAGAATCGGCCCGCAACAGGCTGACCGGTGACTGGGCCGGTGCCAAAGCAGGAACGGCCAGAAAAAACAGGAAAAAGGGGAAGAAACGGTGCATGACAGCCTCCGGAAAATCGGAAAAAAATGGAAGAAGTGTGGAAATTCTCTTCCAAAATTAAATCAATTTTCAGACTTTGTCAGCAAAATAATAAACTTTTTTTCAGTCTTTTATTCAGCTTTTACTGAAACTTACCCGCCGCCGGTTTGCTCGTACCGGCTCCCCCATTCTGACATCATCCGGAAGACCGGCAGCAAACGCCTTCCTTCAGGGGTGAGTGAATATTGGGTTTTAGGCGGAATTGCAGAAAGAACCTCACGATGAATAATGGAGGCGGTTTCCAGTTCCTTTAGTACCTGTGACAGCATTTTGTCATTGATACCGACCAGAATCCGTTTTAATTCACCATATCTTTTCGGTTCATCTTTCAGATTCCAGAACACGAGTCCCTTCCATCGGCCACCAATTACAGACAGCGTCAGGTCAACGGGGCAATAAAAATAAGTTCCGTCCAGCATATATCGTTTCATAGTTCCAAGATAGGACCCCCTAAAGCGACTATCAAAAATACAAGTACTTTCATTTTGGGAAGTGTGTAGATTTAAGTAAGTGCCGGGGTGAATCTTTGTAAATCAAAAAAACGGAGAAAAAATGGACATCTTAACGGAAAACAAGGAAACAGCCCTGGCCGTATCCAAAGCAATTATGGATGGACGGTGGAAAGATCTTGATGCACTTCTGGATGATGGCTTTACTTACACCGGTGATGGCCTGGTTTTCACCAAAGATGAATACATTGGCTTTATGCAGGATTTAAAATCCGCCTTTTCGGGATTAAACATGACATTTCCGCATATTCTTGCAGAGGGGGATCTGGTCTCGGTCCGGTTTATATCAACGGCTGTTAATACCGGCAGTTTTATGGGAGCCCCGGCAAATCGTAAAAATCTGGAAATTCACGGAATTTTCATCCGGAAGGTTGCCAATGGAAAAGTTCTTCAGGAATGGCAAACAACCGATTTATTGGGAGTAATGAGGCAAATTGGCTTTGGGGCTCTGATTGGACATGCACTTGCGGTTGGTTTATTTAAACTGAAACAGAAGGCGCCGGTAAAAAAACCATGGTAAGATCTGATGACCGGGAGTGTTCTGTTTCAAACCGCTCTGTGGAGATCAGCTTTGGCTGGGTGGACGGACAAACGGGGCAAAACTGAGTTCCGAGGCAACTTTTTCTTTCAGTTCATCCAGTTCTGAATGGCGGACAACGGGAAGTTCAATCAGCGGTCGGACGAAAATGACAATTTCGCCCGGGTAAATAAACGGCGAGACTTTTTTGTTCACATCTGCCATGCCGTAAATGTAGCAGGGCAGAATCGGGCGGTCGATTGCCTTTGCAACCTGAAACGGCATCCGCTTCAGAGCCATCAGGTGGCCATCCCGGCTGCGGCCTGCTTCCGGAAAAATAACCACCTGCCGGTCCGCCGAAACGGATTTCAGTCTGCCGGCAGCTTTGAAACTCTGGAGGGGATTCCGGCGGTCAACCGGGATGTTCCCGATGCGGGCTATGATTTTCCCGAACAGCGGCCATTTGAAATGACGGTGATCTTCGAGTCCGCATAACGGAACCTTCAGAAATCCGAACAGCAGAGGCAGATCCAGATACGAAATATGGTTCGGCATGATAATGACCGAGTTCCGGTGAAGCGGCTGAAGGTTTCCCTTCACCAGAACTTTAACTCCCAGAAGAGTAAACAACCGGCGGCAATGGTTTTTGAGAGATTCCTCGAACGGATGCCGGCTAAAGTGGGAGACCAGATAAAACCAGGTCATCACCGGAAGGGCATATCCTAAAAGAACCCCGAAATTCAGCCAGGCCCGCAGTTTCTTCATACCCGGTCAGTCGAGAGTTCTGACTTCTGACCGGGGCCCGACACCGTTTTCATTGATGGCTTCAATGGCAAAAAAGTAGGCCGTTCCGGTCGCCAGGGTTTTGACGTACAGTTCATTTTTGCTGTACACCATGATGCTGGTATACAGATTTTCAGGGGTCACCCCGTAATACACATTGTAGGCATAGGCACCCGGTACCGTGCGCCACTTCACCCAGCAGTTCCGGCGGTCATCTTTCTGCCGGATCACTGTAAAGTCGTCAACTGCCGCAGGAGCCATTCCGGCTCCCTTTCCAAAAACCCGGAGCCCGGAAAGGGCAAATTTACCTGCCGCCATGTGGTGATTTTCCATCCGGACAAACCGGGCTTTCACCGGCTTTTCCAGTTCGATGTAATCGTGCGGAACATCGGTCCTGTTTTTGGATTTGTCGATCAGAATCTTCCAGGTCTTCTGGTCATCCGAAACGGAAATGACATACTGATGGTAGATGCCGGTTTGCTTTCCAAGATGTCCGGCATCCTGGTCGGCATAGTTAACCTGGACCGCCCGGATTTCAGAAACTTCACCGAGATCAGACTCAAACCATTCACCTTTGTCACCGGTTTTGGCTGACCAGTACGTTTTTATGTCTTCATCTACGGCCAGATTGGGATTCCATGCCCCGAGTGTTGAAGAAACCCGGACCGGTTTCTGATAATTCAGCAGCATCCAGCCAGTAAACCGTCCCTTCCGGTGATCGGCAGGTCCGTTGGGAAGCCATTGCGGATAGTCACCGAAATCGGTATTGGCATACATGACCCCTTCCTCATCAAACCCGGCCGGGAAAATCCCGTTCCGGCGTTCAAAGGTATTTTTCACAATGATGTTCATGGTGCTGACGTGCCAGTAATTTTTCCAGATATCCTGAAAGGTAGAGCCGTGCCCGGATCCGTTGATAAATCCGCCTTTTTTCATGCAGAACGGATTGTGAACCTGATATTTAAATCCGCCCATGGGTGAATCAGAATAGTAAACGCCGTCGGCATATCCGCTGAATTCAGTTCCGGGGGCTCCGTACTGCAGGTAATACCGGTTGTTATGCTTCGTCATCCAGGCGCCTTCCATAAACGGCGGCATAAAATTGTTGTCGGAATATTCGCCGAAGCGTTCCCAGCCATGTTCATCATCGTGCAGGCGGATGGTTTCTACAGACTGACCAATGGGCTGCAGGGTTTTACGGTCAATTTCACGGGCCAGCAGCGGATAGGTGTTACTGCTACCGTGGTGCAGATACAGCCGGCCGTCATCATCCAGAAAATAGGAGGGATCCCAGGCACCGGAAAGAGAGGCCGGAATTGCTTCCTTCCACTCATCTTTAAATGGATTGGTACTCATCCAGACCGGAAACGTCTGCGAGTAGGTTGAGCCGATTACAAACATCGTATCCCCCGAAACCCAGACAGCCGGTGCACAGAGATCATCATAAACCTGGTGCTCCGGTTTCAGAAACCGCCGGTACACAAACGTCCAGCTTCCCAGATCCTTGCTGTACCAGTACCCCCACTGGTTGGTAGAAAAGAGAAAGTAATGATCTTTATAAGTGACAATAACCGGGTCGGCAGTAGACCGGTGGGCTCCTTCGACCGAGAAATTCGGGATGGGAGTGAACGCATAGTCGAGGTTCATGGGGTTGCAGTAGGTTTTTTGTTGAGCCCAGAGACCTGTAGAAAAGAGAATACAGGCAGAAAACAGGAAAAAGGAGTTCATAGGTAGTCCGGATTTTAAAGTTGATTGCGGTTCTGCAGGCAGTAAGTTCCGGGATTCCGTGAAAAAAACCAAATTCCGGGTCCAAAGACCACCCTTCGGGAACCCGAGAAGCCGGGTTTAGATTCCGGCAGATTGAACCATTCGGCACAGGAAGTTGTTATGCTAACCATGAACGGAATCCGATACCGGGAGTACCTCCCGCCAAAAATGACCGGTCTGGACCGGTTTCAGCAAAACCTGTCGGTCTTTTCGCAGTTGCTTCAGTACACCAACGGTGATGCCGATGAGGCACTGGAGTGGATGCGCCAGCTCAGCAAAAAACACCGGCTGTTCGACAGGGACTATACCTTCGATGCGTTTAAAGAGGATCTCAGACGGAACTGCTACCTGAAGGATCAGCCGGGCAGAAAACTGCTTGCCTCCTCCAAAATGGAAAAATACATCCGGTCAAAAGCTTTCGAGGAAATTTTTTCTTCACTGAAACGGGATGTTTCCGGCGGTCACCGCACGAATTTCACCGGCGCCGGCGAGGAGCAGATCACCGATAACCGTCCGTTTCAGTTTGGGGATACCCCCGATCAGATCGACATCACCCGGACCATAACCAATGCCCATCTGAACTACGGTATAGAAGAATTCCGGCTTCAGGAACGGGATATGGAAGTGTACGACACGCAGTTTTATGCCACCCAGTCTACAGTGATCATGATTGACCTGAGCCATTCCATGATTCTGTACGGCGAGGACCGGATTACGCCGGCAAAAAAAGTGGCGATGGGACTTGCAGAACTGATCATGACGAAATATCCGGATGACAGTCTCGACATTCTGGCTTTCGGGGATGATGCCTGGGAAGTTTCGGTAAAGGATCTTCCCTGGCTGGCCGTCGGACCTTACCATACCAATACCCGTGAAGGACTGCAGCTTGCCCGGCATCTGCTCAGAAAAAGGAATTCGGCAAACCGCCAGATCTTCATGATTACCGACGGAAAGCCATCCTGCATCCGGGAAAACGGGCGGCTGTATAAAAACTCGGTGGGAATGGATCCGAAAATTTTTAACCGGACGCTCGAAGAGGCCGAAATCTGCCGGCGGGAAGGCATCTCCATTACCACCTTTATGATTGCCCGGGATGCGGTTCTGCAGGATTTCGTCCGGGATCTGACCCGGATCAACCAGGGCAGGGCTTACTTTTCCTCTCTGAATAAGCTGGGTGAGTTTATTTTTGAGGATTACATCGCCAACCGGAAAAAAACGGTCAGATAGGTTTTTTTCTTTCGGGCCGTTTGCCGGAGCTGAAGGAAGAACCAGGTTTTGAATGCCGGGCTTCCGGACGGCGGGCAGGTTTCTGTTTGGGTTTTTCCGGAACTTCGAACACCTTCATCGGCCAGGGATGGTTCTCAACCGACGGGATCTTTAGCCCGGTCAGCTTATGAATATCCTTCAGGTAATCCTTCTCTTCAATATCGCAGAATGAAATGGCAATTCCGGAAGCACCTGCCCGCCCGGTTCTCCCGATCCGGTGAACATAGGTTTCAGGAACATTCGGCAATTCGTAGTTGATAACGTGAGACAGATCATCAATATCAATTCCCCGGGCTGCAATATCAGTTGCAATCAGAACCCGTGAAATCCCCTCTTTGAAATTGGCCAGTGCCCGCTGACGGGCAGTCTGGGATTTATCTCCGTGAATCACCTCAGCCTGGACTCCCAGCCGGTTCAGATCACGGCCAACCCGGTCGGCGCCGTGTTTCGTTCGGGTGAAAACCAGCACCGACTCCAGAGACTGATCTCTCAGCAGATGCACCAGCAGGTGTTTTTTATTTTCCTTATCCACAAAATAGACCGACTGCTCCACCTTCTCAGCCGTAGAGGAAACAGGTGTCACTTCAACATAAACCGGATTTTTTAAAATTCCGGCTGCCAGTTTCTGAATTTCGGACGGCATGGTTGCCGAAAAAAGCAGGGTCTGGCGGTTTGCCGGCAGATTTGAAATAACCCGTTTCACATCGTGAATAAACCCCATGTCGAGCATCCGGTCGGCTTCGTCCAGAACAAAAATCTCGATATGGCGCAGATTGACGAATCCCTGCTGAATCAGGTCGAGCAGACGGCCCGGTGTCGCCACCAGAATATCCGTACCGGCAGCAAGTCCGTCGGTCTGTGGCTTTTGTCCGACGCCGCCGAAAATTACCATCTTGGTCAGTCCGGTATGGCGGCCGTAGGCTTTGAAACTATCCTCAATCTGAATGGCAAGTTCACGGGTGGGAGTTAAAATCAGGGCCCGGATGACTTTTTTCCGGCGATCCTGGTCCTGCCGGGTTTTTAAAAGCTGAAGGATGGGAATGGCAAAAGCTGCCGTTTTTCCGGTGCCGGTCTGGGCACATCCCAGCAGATCCCGCTGCTGAAGAATGTGGGGAATAGCTTTTTCCTGAATCGGGGTCGGGGTGGTATATCCTTCCTCAGTCAGGGATTTCAGAATCTGGGGAATCAGGAACAAATTTTCAAAGGTTGTCAACAGGTACTCTTTCTTTCGGTTTGAATGAAGCGGCCGGTGGGGCAGTTTGGTTTCTGGCGGTTCCTGGCGGAGTCGAAGCAGGCCGGTATTCTGCAAAGATACCAATCCGGGCTGAATTTTCCCTGCCGGATGTTATTTTTGAAAAAAAAGCCCAGCCTTATGCCGATTTCTGAATACTTTACTGCCGACTCGGTTCCCCCGGTCGGGTTCGATCAGTTGCTCGAAGCCGGCTGGCGGCATTTCGGCGAATATTTCTTCAGATATGACCGCCAGCAGACCTCCGGCGGTGCAACCCAGACGATTGTTCCCCTCCGGGTGGATCTTTCCAGATGGCGCCTTTCTTCCTCCCAGAAAAAAAATCTGAAACGGAATCAGGATTTGAAAGTCAGAATCGGACCTACGTTTTTCCACCGGGATCTTGAAGACCTGTTTCACCGGCACCGAAGCCGGTTCACAGAACATGCACCCGAAGCCCTGACTGATTTTCTGAGTTTCAGACCGGCCTCTGTCCCGGTCGAGAATCAATCGGTGGTGGTTTTTCAGGAAGACCGTCTGGTGGCCGCCAGCTTTCTGGATATCGGCTCCTGGTCAACTTCGAGCATTTACGGGGTGTTTGATCCCGGCCTGATGCAGCGCGGACTGGGAATTTTTACCATGCTCATCGAACTTCAGTTCAGCCTAAAAACCGGAAAAAAATACTACTATCCGGGATATGCCACCGAAGAACCGTCTGTTTACGACTATAAAAAACAATTTCACGGTCTGGAACGGTATTCCTGGGAAACCGGTGTCTGGACCCCGGCCGGCCGGTTTTTCTGACCGGTTTATTTCCCCGTTTCAAGTTTCAGGTTTTTTACCCCGTTTTCCATAAACTCGGGCAGGTAGGTCTGGTTCAGAGTCATCAGTTCTTCTTCAATTTCAGGGTAAGACCCGGCATCATCAAAATCCAGATCCGGATATTTTTCCTCAAGATCCCGCAGTGCCAGTTTGGTCGACAGGTCCAGCAGAAATTTAATTTCCTCGAATTCATCGATCAGTGCATCTGCCTCTTCAAGCAGCTTGCCGCCGGGTTGCAGAACGCCGGGCATTTCCCTGACCGCAACCAGATCCTGATTCCCCTTTTGCCGCAGTTGCTGGTAAATAAACTGCTGGAGTTTAAAGTTTCCGTCAACCAATTCGTCTTCCGGCCGGGCAGAATTGTACACATGTTCGGCGATATACAGCGATTTGATCAGTTGTCTGATCTGGTGTTTGTCGAGGGCAATTGAAATGGACATCGTATCTCCTGAATAGTAGTCTGTAACTGAATCAGGCCGGTTCCACATCCAGAATCAGACGGGTGGATTTCGGCCAGGACCGGGCGGCGGTCTGAAGCTGTTTAAAAAACGGCGTCCCCTGCCGGGCAAGCGGGAACTCACGGGGAACAAATAAAATGACCTGCTTCCGGTACCAGCCGCCAATTTTTTCGACCGGCGGTTCTGCAGGACCTCTTACCCAGTCGTCAGAAAACCGGGCACGAAGGGCACTGGCCACTTCACCGACCCGGTCTGCGGCTTCCCCCTCGGTTTTGGCCTTCACTTCAAACAGAATCATCCGTCTGAACGGCGGATAATTCAGCAGATTCCGGCTGTCAATTTCCTGACGGTAAAACCCGGGGAAATCATGGTTCAGCACATGGGTGAACAAGGGAAGTTCCGGGTGCCAGGTCTGGATGATCACTTCACCGGCCAGCCGTCCGCGGCCGGCACGGCCGGCAACCTGGGCCATTAGCTGAAAGGTATGTTCCGAGGCTCTGAAGTCGGGCATCAGCATCCCCATATCCGCATTGATCACTCCAACCAGAGTCACATGGTGGAAGTCGAGACCTTTGGCAATCATCTGCGTACCAAGCAGGATCGAAGCCGGATGCTTTTTAAACTCCTTCAGAAGAGAATCATGGGCCGTTTTTGTTGACGTGGTATCCTGATCCATCCGGATTACCGGCGTTTCCGGAAATTGGTCTTTCAGAAAATCTTCGACCTGCTGCGTACCGTAACCCACCGGCCGAAGGCTCAGCGACTGACATTTCGGACAGGATTCCGGCGGTCTGGCAGTAAACCCGCAGTAATGACACCGCATGTTCCGGGTTCTCTGATGCCAGGTCAGTGAAATGGAGCAGTCGGGGCATTCATACACCCAGCCGCAGTCATTGCACTCGATATAATTCGAAAATCCCCTTCGGTTCTGAAGCAGGATTACCCCCTGCCCCGAATCCAGCCGGTGACGAATTCCCTCAAGCAGAGCCGGTGCTATCGGCCCGGTAAACGGTGTGGACTTTTTTTCCTCCCGCATGTTTAAAATCCGGACGGTTGGAAGTGTAGCTTTATCCGCCCGGTTCTTAATGGTAATCAACTGGTACTTACCCTGCCCGGCCTGCCAGAAAGATTCGAAAGACGGTGTTGCGCTTCCCAGAATGACGGGGCAGTTATTCATCCAGGCCCGGTAAATTGCAGCATCACGGGCATGGTACCTGGGAGCAGGTTCAAATTGCTTGTACGAAGATTCATGCTCCTCGTCAACAATGATGATACCCAGATTCTGAAGCGGGGCAAACAAGGCCGAACGGGGCCCGATGACAATTTTATACTCCCCGGTCAGGATCCGGCGCCAGGTCAGAACCCGTTCAGAATCATTCTTTCTGGAATGGATGACCCCGATCCGGGTTCCGAAATACCGTTCAAACCGGGATACAGTTTGGGGGGTCAGGGCAATCTCAGGCACCAGAATCAGTCCGGTTTTTCCCTGGTTCAGCACCTCTCTGAGTGCTTCGATGTACAGGTGGGTTTTCCCTGATCCGGTCACCCCGAACAACAGCATCGGCCGGAAGCCGCCAGCTTGGACACTGGTTTTAATCTGTTGCCAGGCCCGGCTTTGCTCTTCGGTAAACGTGATATCCGCAGCGGGCTCCTGATGCAGTCCATCACCCGATGCTGCCAGACGGAAGGATTTTACAATTACCCCTGCATCCAGAAATTTCCGTGCAGCAGAAGGCGTCAGCCCGAACCGGGCGGTTAAGAGACCAGCCGGCATCCCGGAGGCCAGCTCCGGCGGGCTGGATGAAATCCAACCGGCGAACTCCTTCATCCGTACCGATTTCAAAGGTAACCCGGCAAGCCCGGCAAGGGATCCGGCTGTCCAGAATTCAGTTTTTATTTTTTTTTGGCGGGATTCCAGAATCTGTTCTTCTTCACGCAGGTATCCCTGTGCAACCAGGTCCCGGAGTGCTTTCTGAAACAGGGCTTTATCGCGGAACTGGCGCGAAAGCTTCGATTTATCCCATTCCCGTTCTTCTCTGAAAAATTTCAGGAGGGAATGCGACCAGTCCAGCTCTGAGTCGGGCTCCCTGACGAGAATCAGTTTTTCTTTGGACTTAGCCGCCAGATCTGCCGGGAAAAAAGCCTGCAAAACTTCGCCGACGGTAGCCTGGTAATAGTCCGAAATCCACCGGGCAAACTTTAATTGTTCAGCGGTAAAAACCGGTTCCTCATCCAGAACGGACTGAATCATTTTCAGTGAAAATGCCGGGGGGGTATTATGAAAACCGGTCACGTATCCAACCACCGTCTGTCTGCCGAACGGAACAACCAC
This sequence comes from Bacteroidota bacterium, assembly GCA_023151185.1. Taxonomy (GTDB): domain Bacteria; phylum Bacteroidota; class JABWAT01; order JABWAT01; family JABWAT01; genus JAFLBE01. Next base: position 59,940 of record JAKLJL010000008.1, on the reverse strand, counting down.
CCGTTGCCCCTCTTTGAGGAAACCGGCGTGCGTTCCCGGCAGAAAATCATAGTCTGACTGGACGGGAAGCGGAATGGAAACCTGAACGATCATAGCTTAATCCAGAAAACGGTGAGCTTCATTCTCCTGTGGCAGCCGGCATTCCGGATACCGGCCAAACCAGGCAGTCCGGTTACGGGCAATCACCCGGTAAAGGTAATCGGTAAACCGGACCGGCAAAATCCGGAATACAGAAAGGAAAAGCCAGCCCCGTCCCAGATATCTGAAGATTCTGAAAATGGCAGAAGAAGCGGTGTAAACCCGTCCGTCCTGAAAAAGGATGACCGAATCAGGCAGACTGCCGGCAGCAGAAAGAGGCAGACCGAGGGCCGATTTTCCCTGAAGCGGAGCAAAAAGAAGGGTTTTCTTCCTGTCTGAGTTCAAAATCAGGCGAACCAAGAAATGACACAGCGGGCAGGTTCCGTCATAAAAAAGAATCGCCGGCCCGGGTTTCATGTCAAACCAGGTCATCAGCGAACAACCGGCGGTCGAAAGGAAATTTTTCTGTTTTAAGGATCCTGATCCTGGAAAATTCCGGGTGCCCGGGGTTGATGAGGATATTAAAATCCCCGCGGGTAACCGCTGACGGAACCTTCAGAAGGCAGAACCGGCAGTCAGCAACAAATTGATCTCCGATTTTCTGGCAGAAAAGTGGGGGCGGAAACGTATTCCAGCCATTGGGGAGTGTTTCAGGCATTATACCGGTCAGACTCAGCTCATCGGGAATTTCGAGCGTGAGCATCACAAAATCATCCGGAAGTGTAGAAATTGAAAAATGAACAGCAACCTCAGCCATTGGCAAAGACCGGTTCTCTGCCGAATAAATTAGTTCCGTTCCGGGTGAGTTCCATCTGCCCCCTTTCAGTGCAGCACCCTTGCCGGAAAGCGGAGCTGCAAACTTCTCACGTGAAAGCCGGTAGCAAAACATTCAGGCAAAAATTCCGTGACTGATCCGGGTAAGTTCTGAGAGAACCAGATCCTTTCCGTATGAATCCTTTAAAAGATCCTGCGGCTTCATCCCGGCTAAAGCAAAATTAGGTGTCCCGAGCCAGGCACTTAACTTTTCAACGGAACCGAACACTTCAAGTCCCGCCTGTGTAACTTCAGCAATTTCAATAATTTTCTCGGAATGGGCAGGTTTAAAACAGTGGTCTGCTTCCTGTTTATACCGCTGAAGCGATTTGACCGAAATGTTTAACAGGTCGGCCCAATCTGTCTCAGAAAAGGGTGTCTGGTCTTTGATCAGACTGAACAGATGAAAGGGAATTCCGTTCCGGATTGCCAAAATCACCAATAGCTTATTGGCTAAAAAATCGGAATAGGTTATTCCGGATTCAGTAACGGAGAGGGCCGTTTTATCCCTCAGAGCAAGGAAATAGCGGTTTATTTCCTTGTTTAGTCTGACTTGACTGGGTACAGGTTTCATTTTGATCCAACATTCTCGGTAGACATCTGTCTCAATAAACAGAACAAATGTCTGTAGTTTGCCTCACTTTTTCAAGTGGTCATAAAATAGAATCGCTGGCCCGGGTTCGGGGTTAATTTTTCCGGCTGTAGGTAAAGAGAAAATCTTTTTCCTCTGCGGTAAGTCCCGAATATCCCTTTTCAGCAATTTTATCCAGGATTTCATCGAGCCGCTGCGCATCGGTCTGCGGTTTGGTCTGCCGGGTTTCCTCATAAAAGTCATAAATTCTGGCATTCCCGCCGGGAGGCGGAGTTTTGGGTTTGGCTGATTGAAGACCGGCAGTGATTTTTTTCCACCACCGGCTGAAATCGCCGCCGCCCTGCCAGTATTTAATCAGGAAAAATCCCCAGATCATGCCCCCCAGGTGAGCAAAGTGGGCAACACCGGTATTGGCCCGGGTAAGTCCGCTGAAAAGTTCAATGGCACCGTACAGGAGAACAAAATATTTCGCCGGCATCGGGATCAGCAGGGAAACGAAAATAATCCGGTTCGGAAACATCATTCCGAAAGCAAGCAGAACCCCGTAGATCGCCCCGGAGGCACCGACCGTTAGTCCGCCCGAACCTTCGAAAAACTGAATACCCAGGTGCAGAAGTCCGGCCCCGACTCCGGTAATCATATAATAAGTCAGGAACCGCTTGCTTCCCCAGTAATTTTCAAGTTCAACACCGAACATCCAGAGTCCGAACATGTTGAACAGAATATGCATAAAGCCGCCATGCATAAACATATAGGTGACCAGTTGCCAGGGCATAAACATGCCGGAATCCAGCGACCAGAGAGCAAAAATACCGTAGAAGAAATTCTGGGTATTCCCGCCGTAAGCCAGAAAAGTAACGACAAAAACAGCAATGTTGATAATCAGCAGGTTCTTGATCACCGGCGGCATGTAGGTAAACCCGCCGCCAAAGGGATTATAAGGGTCTCGGTAACTCATACTTCTTTCTGAATGTCCATTTTAACTTCAGGAACACGGTAACGGAGTAAAAAATTCACTCCGGTAAAAATGAGAGATTCCCCGGTGAAATAAAAGACCGGATCCGGTAATCATCGGCGGGCCAGTGTCCTGATGTCCCTGACTTCCAGAACCCGGGACGGATATCCCCTGGTTACCGAGTGAATCATGGCCAGCCCGATTTCTTCTAGTGAACAGATTCCGTTCGGGTAGATCAGACGGATAACCGGAAGCAGCGGCGCCAGAATTTTGTAGGATTTGTAGGTGTTTTTCATGCCCGCCAGCGGCGAGATCAGGGCCGGACGGAAGGCAAACACCTGCCGGAACGGAAGGCTCATGAGATCATTTTCAGTTTTGCCTTTCACCCGGGCCCACCGGACTTTCCCTTTCTCAGTGCTGTCGGTGCCGGCACCTGAGACATAACAGAAGGTCATCTCCGGATTCAGCTCTGAAAGGGGTTGGGCAAGGGCCAGCGTCAGCCCGTGGGTAATTTTAACGTACTCCTCTTCAGAAACTGACAGCGAAGAAACTCCGAGGCAGAAAAAACAGCCATCCAAACCCGTTAGCTGATCCTTCAGGGAAGAAAAATCCGAAAAATCGGAATGAAGAATTTCCTTTAGTTTCGGGTGACGGATGCCGGAGGTCCGGCGGCCCAGAACCACCACCGAGTCAACTCCGGGGTGGTTCAGACAAACATGAGCCACACCTTCACCAACCATGCCGGTAACACCGGTCACCAGAATTTTAAGTCCCATGCTCTGTTGCCTTTCTTTTTGGGTTATTCGATTTCAATACCGACCGGGCAATGATCCGACCCCATAACATCTGCCAGAATGAAGGCCTTTTTAAGACGGGGCCTCAGGTCGGGGGTAACAAAAAAGTAATCAATCCGCCAGCCGGTGTTTCGTTCCCGGCTGTTAAACCGTTGATCCCACCAGGTGTATTTTTCTGGTGAAGAATCAAATTCCCGGAAAGTATCCAGGTATCCCAGGCCAACATATTTATCCAGCCAGGCCCGTTCGACCGGCATAAATCCTGACGTTTTCTGATTTTCTTTAGGACGGGCCAGATCTATTTCCCTGTGGGCAGTATTATAATCACCGCAGGCAATCACCGGCCGGCCCTGTTTCCTGAGATCTTCACAAATCCGCAGAAATTCGTCATAAAATTCCAGCTTGAATGCGACACGGTCATCCCCGCGGCCCCCATTTGGAAAGTAAATATTGAAAAAGGTAAAGTCTTTGAATTCAACCCGGACCGTCCGGCCTTCAGTGTCAAATTTCGGGTTTCCAAGCCCGGTGGTCACAGAGTCCGGTTTTATTTTGGTGTAAACAGCCGTGCCCGAATATCCTTTTTTCTCGGCAGAATCAAACCAAACCGAGTAACCCGGTATTTCGAGCAGATCCTGATCAAGCTGGTCGGGATGAGCTTTGGTCTCCTGAATGCCCAGAACGTCCGGGTTTTCCCGTTTCACCCAGTCAATAAATCCCTTTTTCTGCACAGCCCGGATTCCGTTCACATTCCAGGATATCAGTTTCATGCCGGTTCTCCAAAAAAAGTTAAGCAATTCCTGTGTCTGACTGCAAAAATAACAGTGCACCGTACCGAAATAACAGCCGATTGCTTATTTTTACTCCAGGTTGGAGGGGCACCAAGGCATGCTGGTTCAGATTGCAGACAGTTTAGGGAAAAGGTTCGCCGAGAAAACATCCGATTTTCGGGAGTTTCTCCATTTTTTCGGGGAATCCATCCGGCAGATGTTTCTCTTTGCCCGCCAGCGGCAGGTTGCCACCCTCGTTCTGATGCGCCAGATCCTGTTCACCGGTTTTGAAGCCCTGACTCTGATTTCACTGATCGCAGCCGCCATTGGCGGACTTATCATTATCGAAGGACATCTGGTTTTGGGTGATTTCGGCCAGGGCCAGTTGCTGAACGTTATTTTGGTGACCGTGATCGTCAGGGAACTTTCGAGCCTGCTGGTAGCCTTTATCATTATCGCCCGGTCGGGAACCGCCATCTCTACCGAACTGGGAAATATGATTGTAAATCATGAAATTGAAGCCCTTCAGTCTATCGGGATTTCACCGCTTTCCTATTTGGTGGTTCCCCGGGTTTTTGGGGTCGTTGCGGCCATGCTGACCCTCACCATTTACTTTAATATTATTGGTCTGATCGGTGGCTGGGCGGTATCTTATGCGTTTTTCCCCATTGGCCTTGAAGATTTTTACACCGGCCTCCTCAGCGAACTCCAGGTTGTTGACGTATTTTCCTCCTTCACCAAAAGTATCATTTTTGGATTTGCCATCGGGACGATTGCCTGCTACCAGGGGATGAAAGTTGCTTTTGCTTCGACCGAAGTCCCCCAAAGAACCATCAAGGCGGTGGTTCAGTCTCTGACCTGGGTTATAATTCTGGATATTTTGCTCACAACAGCTTTTTATGTCATCTGATCACCCTCATCTGGACCTGGAAGAAATTTTCTTCACTCACGGCGGGAAAACCCATCTCGAAAATCTGTCGGTTTCCTTCGAAAGAGGCAGCTTTTCGGTCATTCTGGGCGGTTCAGGTTCAGGGAAAACCATTTTTCTTAAAATTATCGGGGGGATTCTTTTTCCGGATTCCGGATCGGTTTTCATCGACGGGGTCAACACAGAACAGAGTTCAGAGCCCGAAGAAAAATCAATCCGGCGGCGGGTTTCCTTTGTCTTTCAGGATGGAGCCCTGCTGTCGAATCTGACCGTCCTTGAGAACCTGCTTCTGCCCCTCGATTTTCATTTTCCGGACCGGGACCGGTCCGGAAAGGTCGATTTGATTCAGCGGTATCTGACCAAATATTCCCTTTCGGACATCCGGGATAAACGGCCTGCAGAATTATCCCAGGCCCAGAAAAAGCTGGCCGGTTTCATCAGGGCTATCGTCACTGAACCTGAAATTGTACTGATCGATGAACCGTTAGCCTCAGTCGACCAGGCCTCGGTCCGACTGCTCCTGCGGGAACTGCAGGAACTGAAACAAAAGAAAACCACTGTCATCCTCTGTGCCCAGAGCCTGGGAAAATTTGAACTGCTCTGCGACCGGATTCTGATTTTCAAAGACGGGACGGTTCTGGAAGATGCCCCTCCGGCCCGGTTAAAACACTCCCAAAACCCGGTTACCCGGGAACTGCTGCATCTCGATTAACACGACATTTTATTTTCAGGCAGAACGACCATGAAATTTAAATTCAAATACACCAACCGGATCGTCGGAGCCTTTATTCTGGTTGCTCTGGGCATGCTGGTCACCAGCGTGGTCCTGATTGCCATTCAGCAAAAGGTTTTTGTCAAAAAATATACGTTTAAAGCCCGGTTCCTCGATGCGGAGGGACTTTCGACCTCAACACCAATCCGGTTTAAGGGATATGAAATCGGGCGGATCATTTCCTTCAGGCTGAACGATGAAAACATGATCGATGCCGACTTTACCGTCGTCGAAGAATACCGGACAAAAATTGTTGAGAATTCTGCCCTGAATAAAGCAAAAAATCCGATTTCGGGTACCAGCACCATCGAATTGCTGCAGGGTCCTGATCCCGACCGAATTTTACCGGAAGGCGGTCTTATTCCCGCCATCGACATTCCGGAAGGCCGTAAACTGCTGGATGAAGGGCTTGTCACCAAAACCGGCGATGTCATTTCCTCGATGCTGGTGAATACTGACCGCCTGCTTGAAAATCTGAACCGGGATAATAATGAACGGGCCGGGGCTTTGTTCCGTGCACTGGTGAACCTGGCGGATGCCAGTGAAAAACTGGATGAAACCATGGGGATGATTACCCTGACGTTTGAACGCCTGAACAAGGACAATAATCCGCAGGACGGGGCCCTGTTCCGGTCGGTCAATAATCTGGCCAATCTCACAGAACAGCTTCAGACCACCGTTACTATCCTGAACAAAACGCTGGCAAGTTCAGATTCCCTTCTGACTGCCTATTCAAAACCCGAAGGGCTTGCAGTGAAACTGGCCGATCCGGCCGGCGAAAATTTTGTTAAACCCATCCGGCAGACTCTCGATAACCTGAATGTAACTCTCCGGGAAGCCACCGAATTACTGGCCTTTATCAACAGTCAGCAGCCCGAAATTTCCGGGATGATCAGTGAGGGAAAAACCACCCTGAATTCTGCCCAGAAAACACTCGAAGGCATCAATAACAACCCGCTGATCAGAGGCGGAATTTCAAAAGAATCTGAACAGGATGTTCAGGGAACCAAACAACGGCCGAAACACACCAAATGAAACGTCACTTATTTCCGCTTTTGCTGATACTTGCAACCGGGTGTTCTTCACTGCCCGAAGGCCAGCCCAGATCTTCTGAATCTGTCCGGATTGCCCGGGATGAAATGCTGAAAGGAATCCGGTTTGATGTCCGGGGAGAAAATCAGGTGGCTGTCCGACATTTTGAAACCGCTTATGGGTTGTTTACCCAGGTTGATGACCTGAAAGGAAAAATCAGGTCCAGTCTGGCAGTAGCCCGCCAGTATCTGTTGCTCAAAGACCCGGAAAGAGCCGAAACCTGGATGACCAATGCAGGAAACCTGGTTTCGGTTTATCACCCTGAACTGGCCTCAGGGTTGCTGCTGATCAGGACCGAGCAGCTATTCCTTGCGGGTAACCCCGATTCAGTACTAAAACTGGAACCTAAAAATATCAAAGCTTCTCCCGAAATTACCGGGCAGATCTGGGCCTACCGGCTGTTGTCACGGGACCGGCTGCGTCAGGACTTTGAGGATGAACGGGATGAACTGGAGTCGGCAGTTGAGGATATGGCTGATCTTGCCGAAGACCAGCCGTTGGATGACCCGTATGCCCTTTCGTATTGTGCCTACCTGACCGGCTGGGCCTATTATGCCACTGCTGAGTATAAAAAGGCACTCCCATTTTATGAACTGGCCTATCAGGAAGACCAGAAACTTGAAAATTTGCGGGGACTCGCTGATGATGTTTTGGGAATTGCCCAGACGCATGAAAAACTCGGTAAGCCTGACCTGGCTCTTTCCGGGTATTTCAGGGCCTCCGAAATGTTCAGACAACTCAGCCGGGTGTCAGATGCCGAAGATGCCGAATTCAGATATCACCGGCTTCGGCTGCCAGAGGCCGGTGCACGGGAAAAACTGGAATCCCTGTTCCGGTCGTCCCAATCCGAAAACCTGAAATTTGAAATCCGCCAGACACTTGATTCTCCGGCACAGGATCCGGGAAAATAAGGTCAGTCTTTCAATTTGGCCTGAAAGACTTTTTTAAATTTTTCCACTTTGGGCTTGACTACAAACTGACAGTAACCCTGCCCGGGATTGTTGTTGAAATAATTCTGGTGGTAGTCTTCGGCTGGCCAGAATTCACCGGCAGGTGAAAGTTCCGTCACGATCGGATTGGGATAAACCCGGGCTTCATTTAATTTCTGCCTGAAATAGTCTGCCGTCTTTCTCTGTTCTTCAGAATGGTAAAAAATAACCGACCGGTACTGGGTCCCGATGTCATTGCCCTGGCGGTTAAGGGTTGTCGGGTCGTGGGTGTACCAGAAAATCTCGAGAAGGTCGGCAAAACTGACCACAGCCGGGTCGAACGTGATTTCAACAACTTCGGCATGACCGGTTGCCCCGGAACAAACCTGTTCGTAGGTCGGGTTTTTCCTTGCCCCGCCAGAATAACCTGATACCACTTTTTCAACACCTTTAACTCTTTGAAAAACGGCTTCGGAACACCAGAAACATCCGGCACCAAAGGTTGCCTTCTCTGTCATTTTTTTCTCCGATCCTGCCATAGCCGGCTGCAATATCCCGGCCAACAGGGCAATTACAATTAACTGATTGAAGCAGGTCATAAATCTCCCTTGAGGTTAAACAGAAACCGGGGGCCTCCCGTTCCCGTTTAACTCTTGGTCGGAAAGGCGGTGTTAAACCTTACAACAGGAGGGATTACAGGAAGAAATCAGTTCAGGACACGGCGGGCGCCGGCCCAGGATTTTTTATAATAGGGCAAGTCAAGATCATCAATGGTAACCCCAATCTGCAGGCTGGCATGAGCAAACTGGTTATTTCCGAGATAAACCCCAACATGACTTACCGGGCGGTTCCGTCTCAGTTTAAAAAAAACAAGATCTCCCTTTTTAAGATTTTCTCTCGAAATCTCCCGTCCGGCAGTAAATTGTTCCCGGCTGGTCCGGGGTAAAGTAATCCCGTAAACTGCTGAAAACAGGTTTTTCATAAATCCCGAGCAGTCCGTTCCCGACCTGGACATCCCGCCGTACCGGTAGGGGGTTCCTTTCCAGTCTGATACAAATTCAAGTAAGGGATCCCGGTCAGCGGGGAGGGGGTGCTGAAACCGGGACTGCTGCCCTGCTGAGCTGTCAGGACGAACCTCGCCTGGTTTAACCGGATCAAACCGGGTGGAATGCGGTTCCTCGCCGGATGTCTGACTTTTTTCTTCTGGATGCTTATACCGGCTTACCCCCTGCGGTCCCTGACAGGAAAGGATCCAAAGCAGAGAAAAACTGATCAGGAGTAAAAAAGAAAAACCCCGGAGCCTTGCGGCCACGGGGTTTTTTGTTACCCATTTCAGGTTCAATTTCATCCGAGGTACGACTTCAGTGCCTTGCTCCGGGACGCATGGCGCAACCGGCGGATGGCTTTTTCCTTAATCTGCCGCACACGTTCACGGGTGAGGCTGAACCGTTCCCCGATTTCTTCCAGAGTCAGACTGTGTTCCCGGTTCAGGCCAAAATATAGCCGGATAACTTCAGCTTCCCGTTCACTCAAGGTAGAAAGAGCCCGTTCAATTTCAATTTTCAGGGATTCAACCTCAAGTGAGGAGTCGGGTGATGGCTGATGGTCGTTGGCCAGTACATCGAGAAGGCGGTTGTCTTCTCCCTGGGCAAACGGAGCATCCACAGAAAGGTGGCGGCCGGCGATTTTCAGTGTTTCGGCCACATCCGACTGGGTCATATCCAGTTGTTCGGCGATTTCCTCGGCATTGGGTTCCCGTTCAAACTCCTGTTCGAGATTCGAAAAGGCCTTCCCGATTTTATTCAGGGCACCAACCCGGTTCAGCGGCAGGCGGACAATCCGGGACTGCTCGGCCAGAGCCTGCAGAATAGATTGCCGGATCCACCAGACGGCATAGGAAATAAATTTGAACCCCCGGGTTTCATCAAACCGTTTGGCGGCTTTGATCAGACCCAGGTTTCCTTCATTGATCAGGTCACCTAAAGACAGTCCCTGATTCTGATATTGTTTTGCAACAGAGACTACAAACCTGAGGTTTGCCTTGGTCAGCTTTTCGAGGGCAATCTGATCCCCATCTTTGATTCTGACAGCAAGATCAATCTCCTCATCCGGCGACAGCAGTTCGACACGGCCGATTTCCTGCAGGTACCGGTCGAGGGAAGCACTTTCCCGGTTGGTAATCTGTTTGCTGATTTTAAGTTGTCTCATAGTCCTCTGCTTTTCGAAAAAGATTATCTGCCCAGGTCAATCCGGTCAGTGATGCCTACAACCGAGGCATCAACCGGTGCCATTGGCACGTTCATCGGAATGACGGCTTCACTGCTCGTCACGTACACGACTTGTTCACCCACACCGGCACCAATCGTATCCACGGCAATAATCGGTTGACCGGAAGGCTTTCCGCCAAACGTCAGCGGCTGAAGAATCAGCAGTTTTTTCCCGGTCAGGTGATCATCCTTACGGGTTGCCCACAGAGATCCGATCACCCGGGCATAAAACATTAGGGCTGCCAGTCAGCGTCAAGTTTATCAACAATGGCCATTACCACCGCATCCACCGGCTTGTTTTTGGTGATATCCGTCTGCCGTGCAGACGAACCGGTGGCAACAAGCACAATTTCGCCGACGCCGGCGCCGACACTGTCGACAGCCACAACGAATTTGTCCTGCAGTTGGTAGTTGAGGTCAACGTTTCTGACAACGAGAAGTTTCATACCGGTCAGACCGGCATCTTTCCGGGTTGCCCAGACCGTTCCGATTACTTTGCCGATTACCATGGGTTATCCGATGGGATAAGTCAGGTCAATCAGCCGAGAATATCTTTTTCGTTGCACTTGCAGACTTTATGAAACCGCTCACCGAATTTATAGCTGCCTGATTTATCATCTTTAAAAGAAGCAACCATTTTAATCGGAGTGATTTCTGAGTTGCATACCGGGCAGATTTTTTTCTTGGATGCAGCTTTTGCGTTTTTATCTGCGAACTGGTTCTTTGCCATGATCTTGGTCCTTTTACGTTAATAATGTATCATCAGTTTGTTTTGACATTGTTTCCGCCGGTTTCACGGGCCCGCTGAAGGGCAGCCATGGCAGTATCCAGCAGATTGTCAGCCGTTGCTTTTGCCTTGTTCAGTCTGGAAATTCCGATACTGATGGTCACCGGAAGTTCAAGGCGTTCAAAACGAATGGGTGATGAGGCCACGCTTTCCCTGATTTTCTCAGAAATCAGGAAGGCATTGGTCGCATCACTGTGAACCATCAGGGCTGCAAACCGGTTCCGGTCGAGCCGCCCAAGGTAATCATATTGTCTCAGATTCAGTTTCAGCAATCTGGCCAGATGGGTCCCGGCCATATCTGCAACCAGAAGGCCGTACCTTTCTTCATGTTCTTTAAACCGGTCGATCTCAAAAACCACCAGACACAGCTCAAAACCAACCCGGACTGCCCGGCTCAGTTCAGCCGAAACACGGTCGAAGAAAAACCGCCGGTCAAATACCCCGGTCGCATCATCATATACCTTCTGGGTATCCGACAATTCTTCCCTGAACAGGTTTTCCAGAATCAGACCGGTCAGAAATCCGGTTTGTTCCAGTGCCTGCAGGTGTGAAGCCGTGTACCAGCCCTTGATTTCATGTTCAAGAATCATGGCGCCGTAACAGGTTTTGGATGAGTAAACCGGTACCGCAACCAGACTGTTATTTCCGGTCAGTTCCTCAGACGGATTGAACCTGTACCGTCCTTCCAGAGCAGCTCCGGTCGACTTTAAAACCATCGGCTTCAGCGATCTCATAACTGCACCGGCCAGACTGTGGTCCACTGAAACCGCAGTCCCTTCCGGAATATACGGTGTTTCACTCCGGCTGACCGATTTCTGAACCGTCAGATCACCTTCCCTGTCAAATGCAGCAAAGGCAAACCAGGTAAACTCAAAAGTCCCCTGTATAAATTCCGCAAGGGCTTCAACAACTTCCTGCGGTGACCGGGTTGTTTTCAGCGTTTCCTGGAACTGGCCGTTCCCTGAAGTGTACCGGCTGGTAAATTCCAGATCATCCTTCAGTGAATAGATGTAAACCAGATGCGACACCAACCGGGCCAGCCGGTTAAACAAAGTCAGCTCATCTGCAGTAAAGGCATCCGGACGAAGACTGTCTGCCGAAAGAACTGCACAGATTTCTTCCCCGAAAAAAACCGGAACTCCCAGAAAGGCATTAATCTTTTCCGGCTGAAAGTAATACGGAAGGCGGCTCATCACTTCGCTTCCCGGTATCCGGTTTCTGCTTACCGGCTTGCGGGAGTCTGCTACTGCCTGAAGAAAACTGTCTTCATTAAACTCAAGCCGTTCCTCCCGGGTAAACACAGGGGAATCAGTTACACACGATTCCAGGATAAACTGTTTCCGGTTCCGGTTCAGCCAGAACAGAGATACCGTTCTGACGGTGACGGATTCCTTGATCACCCAAAGAATTTCTTCAAGCGCCTTATTGAATTCCGCATTGGATTCTTTTTCCTGCCTGAAGGACGGACGGACCGTTCTTGGTCCCCTGCCTGAATCGTCTGACCCGGCCGGATCTGCCCCGGCTGCCGGACGGTAAGGCCGGGGTTTGCTTACCCCTGCATCAAGCCAGTCCTGATGATCTGCTGTGTCGGCACCTTCAAATTGATCATCCTCAGGGTTCACTTCTGGTTTTTCCTCGCCTTCCAGTCGGAGATTTTGAAGCTTTTTAAAAAATGACATACCAAACAGAACCAGGTAAGGGCGTAAAATGCCCAATTAAAACCCTGCAAGTTAGGAGCGAAATCCGGCAAAGTCAAACCAACTTATAACTACAGCAACCCGGCAAAAACCAGATAAATACACGCAAATACATATTATTATTTGACTTAAATGATTATGGACAGATAAAAAGTTTAAAAAGATTTCTATTGACTACACCGTTTTCTTGCCGTATCTTCGTGCTCCGTTTAAAAAGCGGGGTGTAGCGCAGCCTGGTTAGCGCGCCTGCCTTGGGAGCAGGAGGTCCCGAGTTCGAATCTCGGCACCCCGACTTAAAAAAAATGTGCTATGCAGCCTCAGGGCCTTGCCAAGTAATTTTGTTTTACTTATCTTTGCAATCCCTTTTGTGCCCGTAGCTCAACTGGATAGAGCATCAGCCTTCTAAGCTGAGGGTTACAGGTTCGACTCCTGTCGGGCATACGAGCACGACTCAAACGGTGGGCATAGCTCAATTGGTTAGAGCGCCAGATTGTGGCTCTGGAGGTTGTGGGTTCAATTCCCATTGCTCACCCTTCTTTTCGGTTTTGACATTATGGCCTGTTCGACTAGGGGTTTAGGTCATCGCCCTTTCACGGCGGTAACACGGGTTCGAATCCCGTACAGGCTACAAAAAAAAGTCCGGTTCTGCCGGACTTTTTTGTTTTGATACAATTTGTTACCCCGCTTCCGAAACGAACCCATCCCGATTTTCGTTTACCCTGTTTTCCACTTAGCAGGATTTTATGATTGTTTCGGATAAACTCACCAAAACCTACCCGTCGGGCGATTCTGTCCTGACTGTCCTGAAAGAAGTTTCCTTTGAAATTACCCCGGGCAGTTTTGTTTCTATTCTCGGACCCAGCGGATCGGGCAAATCAACTTTACTCGGTCTTCTGGCGGGACTCGACCGCCCTTCCTCCGGATCAGTATCGCTGAACGGTCAGAACCTGACCGGAATGACTGAAGACCAGCTTTCCGTTTTCAGAAACAAAACAGTTGGTTTTGTCTTTCAGTCCTTCCAGTTGATTCCCACCCTGACCGCCCTGGAAAATGTAATGGTTCCGCTGGAACTGCTGGGAGACCGGAATGCCGGCGCAAAAGCAGCAGACCTGCTGGAAAAAGTGGGAATTTATCCCCGAAAGAACCATTTTCCTTCTCAGCTTTCGGGCGGAGAGCAGCAACGGGTGGCCCTGGCCAGAGCTTTTTCAACTTCGCCCAAAATCCTTTTCGCCGATGAACCCACCGGTAATCTGGATCAGAAGACCGGTGGCCGGATTTTCGACCTGCTCGGAAACCTGAATGTGCAGCACGGAACCACCCTCGTCATGGTGACGCACGACCAGCTTCTGGCCGGACATTCTGACCGCATTCTCAGGCTTGCCGATGGCGAACTGGTCAGTGATGAGCATCTGACTGACCGGATGAGGGCCCTCTGATGAGAGGACAGTTTATTTTGAATCTTACCCGGCGGGAACTGGTGTCCAACTGGAAAAAATCAGGCTTTTTAATCTTTTCCGTTTTTCTGGGTGTTGCCTCTCTGGTGGCTATTACCAGTTTCAGCGACAATCTGAAATCTTCGGTTGAACAGCAGTCCCGTGTTCTGAAAGGCTCAGATCTGACCTTTGCTTCTTCCACTGTCTTTCCTGATTCTGTTCTCAGAACTATCGATTCTCTGGCTGCCGCCGGAATGGAAAAAAGTACCGTCACCCAGTTTTTATCGATGGTCCTCAACCCGGTTACCGGCGAGTCCAGGCTGGTACAGGTCCGGGCAATTTCGGGCGGATTCCCGTTTTATGGTACTGTTCTGACCGAACCCCGGTCTGCCTGGCCCAGATTTAAGCAACAAAAAACCGTTGTGGTGGATGAATCCCTCCGGCTTCAGTTGAACCTGAAAGCAGGAGATACACTTAAAATCGGGGAGACTTTCTTCGAAATCGGCGGATTTGTAAAGAAAATGCCAGGGGATACCGGTTTTGGATTCGGTTCTGCAGGAAAAGTATATTTTGATGAACAGTATCTTCCCGAAACCGGCCTTATTCAGTTTGGAAGCCGGGTCAGATATTTTGCAGAACTTAAAGAAAGCGGCATTCAGAACCTGAGGGAGACCTCACGTGCCCTTTCTGAACGGTTCAGGAACAGCCCTGTTTCCATTTCCGGGATTATTGACCGGGAACAGATGCTGGGAAATGCCATTGACCGGACCGGAAATTTTCTGGGACTGGTCAGCCTGATTTCCCTGCTGCTGGGCGGTATCGGTGTGGCCTCCTCGATCCATGTTTATATCCGGAAAAAACTGGATACCGTGGCAGTCCTCAGGTGCCTTGGTGCCACTGCTGCCGAGGTAACCACGGTTTACCTGCTGGTTACAACCCTGTTTTCACTGGCCGGAATCACCCTCGGTGTGTTGACCGGAATCGGGATTCAGTTTGCCCTGCCGGTTCTGCTTCAGTCCATTCTCCCGGTTGATATTTCCGTTTTCATTTCGTGGAGTTCTGTCGCCAGAGGATTTGGCGCCGGTTTATTTATCACCTGTTTATTTGCCCTTTTTCCCCTGAGCCGGATTTTGTTTATATCCCCGCTTCAGGCCTTCCGTCAGGACGCCGGAACAGAACGGTCTTCGGGAGGCCCCAGGTGGATTTCTGCCGGGCTTTTTCTGCTTTTTCTGGCCGGTGTAACTGCAGTTTCGGCTGAACAGGCCGGGTCACTTCCTGCTGGTATTCTGTTTACCGCAGGGATTCTGACCGTTCTCGGCGTATTGGCGCTGTTGGCCTGGGGAATAGTCAGGACGGCACGTCTTGCCCGTATCAGACAATTGCCTTATGTGGTCCGGCAGGGGCTTTCGAACCTGTACCGGCCAAACAACCAGACGGTTACGCTGGTACTGGCACTTGGATTCGGTGTTTTCCTGATCATGACCCTGTATCAGGTTCAAAGGACGCTTTTGGGACAAATTGAACCGGGGGATTCCGGCGGCCGGCCAAACCTGATTTTTTTCGACATTCAGCCGTCTCAGAAACAGCTTGCAGATTCGCTGATCCTAACCGAAGGTTTTTCGCATTCGGGAATGCTTCCGGTTGTGCCGGCCAGGTTTGCGGGAACCGAAAAAGCAGGAAACCGCATTCCGCCTGATTCATCGGGCAGTTTCCGGCCCAGATCAGAATATATGGTAACGTACCGGTGGGATCTGCTCCCGACTGAAACGGTGGTAAACGGAGTCTGGTGGGAAAGAGGACGGGAGGACAACCGGACCGAGCTTTCAGTCGATGCCGATTTTGCCTCAAGGATGAAAATTCAGCCAGGTGATACGCTGGTATTTGACATTCTGGGAATTGAAAAGTCTTTTACGGTTACCTCTTTACGTAAAGTGGACTGGCTGGGAATGAGACCGAATTTCATTTTCGTGATGAAACCCGGGGTTCTGGAACGGGCACCGCAGACCTTTATTACAAGTCTTCATGCCGACGGAGCAGAAAACCGGAGCCGTCTGCAGCGGAACCTCATCCTGGCAGCCCCCAATATTATGGCTGTTGATCTGACCCTGATCCTCGAAACGGTCAATTCCGTTCTCGACAAAATCAGCATCATCATCCGGTTTATGGGATTTTTCTGTGTTTTTACCGGGTTGATTGTAGTCATCGGAGCCGTATCCAACGGAAAAGTTCAGAGAATCAGGGAGGCTGCCCTGTTAAGAACAGTTGGGGCGGTCAAACTGACCATCAGGAGTATTTTTTCGGTCGAGTTTGTCATTCTCGGGATTCTGTCTTCCCTTGCCGGGATTTTGCTTTCTGGAGGATCAGCCTTTCTGTTGCTGAAATGGGTTTTTGAGCTGGATGCGCCGGTTGACTGGGGACTGACTGGCAGTACGGTACTGGCCACTGCCCTGCTGATGCTTCTGATCGGGTGGCTGGTAAACGGCAGTCTGTTCAGAAGCAAACCACTTGAAGTTTTGCGTGAAGATTAGGGCAAGAAAACAGTTTCACGGGGGAAATGACAACAAACCAGTTGAATCTAACCCTCAATCTCTTATTTTTGCATGTTCTGTATCACTAAATATGTGTCTGGTCCGGTTTGCCCCGGGCCGGAGTGTCCCAGCCTGAACTAACCGTGTAAAGGTCTTTATGTCCGCCGAGTTCATCGTAAAAGAATTTGAAGAGCTGAAATCCCTGGAATCCCGGCTTCTTTCCAATACCCTCGAACATAAACAGGATTACTGGAAAAAGGTGACCGAATTCACCAACCATCTGGTCAAGTTCCCTGACCTGAAAACCTCTGATTATGAGTTGTACAAGGCAGAACTTGAAGCATCGATCAACCGGGTAAAAACCTATCAGGCCGAGCGGGAAAGAAAATATATTGCACTGAAAGAGCAGATGAATTACAACAAATCCCTGCTCGAAAAGGAAGTTGAACCGATTGCTGCACGGTATTCTGAACATGTATCAGGTGAAAATCCGGATTTTTCACTGGAACTGTTCACCAACCTCGTCCGGTTACAGAAACGGGTTAAAACCCTGCGGCCTCTGGATAAGGAAGTCAGGGAACAGTATGAAAAGAAGCTCGAAGAAATGCTCAGTTCTTTCGAAGAGCAGAAAAAGGCTGCCCGTGAAGCCCGGGTTCAGGAATCAGAAACCCTGAAGGAAAGCCTGCTTCAGCGGATCGATGTCCAAACCGAAGCACTTAAAAACTCAGTTTCCGAAAAATCCCAGGAAGCCTATGACCGGTTCTTCCAGGCAATGGAAGCCATTAAAGGTGAGCTTTCTGACGAAAAGCTGATTAAAAAACACGTCGATGCCCTTTGGAAAAAGTGGAAAAAGGCAAAGGAAGACGCTAAGGAACTGCTCTCGGGGGTTTACACGGCCAACCATGACAGCCTGGAACAGGAAGTTGAAGCCTTTGCCGCCCGGCTTGCCGAAATCAAGAATCCGAAGGAAGCGTTCAACCAGTACAAGCAGCTTCAGAAAAAGGCCATTGACATGGTCATGAAACGCCGCCAGAAGGATAAAATTTTCAAACGGTTCAAGTCTCTCTGGACTGAAATGCAAACTCAGTTCGAATCTTACCATCAGGAAATTGAGAAGCAGAAGCAGTACCGGGAAATGCAGTATCAGAAAGAAAATGAAAAGAAAGCCCAGGAAAAATCGCGGGTTGCCGATGATCTGAAGGCTCAGTTGGCCCAGCACATGGAAGCAAAAGCCAAACTTCAGAAAGAAATCAAGGCTTCTGACCGGCAAACTTTTATCAGGAAAGCACAGGAAGTTCTCGACGTTCAGGAAAACCTGATCGCCGAAATTACCCGAAAACTGGCAAAACTCGAAAAAGACGGACATCATGCCGGCTGACCTTTAACCGGACAGGCCTCTTTGAATTTTCATTGAAAAACCTGCTTCCGGCAGGTTTTTCTGTTTTTATCAGGATTAAACCATGAAACTCTATCAGCCGAACAACCACCAGCCCTATCTGGATCTTCTGAAGACCCGGAGGCTTTTCGATTCAGACTCTTTGCAGGAGACCGTCAGTTCGATTCTCCGGGAGGTCAGACAAAACGGAGATAAAGCCGTCCGGGCATTTTCAAAACGGTTTGACCGTGCCGATCTGACTACCCTCCGGATTTCTTCATCAGATATAAAGGACGCAGAAAAAAGCCTGTCGCCCGCCATCCGGGATGCCTTGCTTCAGGCAGCAGGGAACATCCGGGATTTTCACCGTCTTCAAGCCGAAAAAACCTGGCTGACAGAACGGGAATATGGTATCGTCCTGGGTCAGAAAATCACCCCGATCAGCCGGGTAGGTGTTTATGTCCCCGGAGGCAAAGCATTTTACCCTTCATCCCTTCTGATGAATGTCATTCCGGCTCAGGTTGCCGGCTGCACTGAAATCGCTGTTGTTACGCCATCTTCTGCTGAAGGTGACGTGAACAAGTCGGTCCTGGCAACCTGTTCGCTGCTCGGTCTTACTGAAGTGTACCGGATTGGCGGCGCTCAGGCGATCGGGGCACTTGCATTCGGAACCGAAACGATCCGGCCGGTAGATATGATTGTCGGCCCGGGAAACCAATATGTGGCAAAAGCCAAACAACTGGTGTTCGGTTTTGTTAAAATTGACAGCATTGCCGGGCCAAGCGAAGTCACCCTTCTGGCGGATGAAACAGCCAACCCTGAGCATTTAATTTATGATCTGTTCAGCCAGGCCGAACATGATGAACTGGCTGCGGTGACCCTGATTACCCACGACCGGGAACTGGCAAAGAACGTTCTGGATCTGATTCCGGTTTTACTCGAAACCCAGCCCAGGAAAGACATCATTTCTGCCTCACTGGCCGGTTTCGGCGGCATTTTGCTGACTGAATCACTCTCAGAGTCTTTCCGTTTAGCCAATCTGATTGCGCCTGAGCATCTTGAACTGGCAATCCGGAACCCGATGGAACATCTTCAGGATGTCCAGCATGCCGGGGCCGTCTTTTTGGGGCACTTTACCCCAGAAGCAGTCGGTGACTATTTTGCCGGTCCCAATCATGTACTGCCCACCTGCGGAACTGCCCGGTTTTTCTCACCGCTGGGAGTTTATGATTTCATCAAGCGGACCTCGGTCATCCGGTATTCGGCAGAGGCCGTTCAGGCTTACGGACCGGCCATTGCTTCCCTTGCAGATCTGGAAAACCTTTCTGCCCATGCTGAATCGGTCAGATGCCGGACCGGAGAGACACCATGATCCGTGAAGTCCTGACCGGTGACCGCATTTCTTTACGCCGGCTGACCCGGAAAGACAGCCTGATTCTGTTCCGGGCAATCCGGGATTCCATTCCGTCACTGCACCCCTGGATGCCGTGGGCAACTTTATCGTATCAGGAATCTGACACTCTGGCCTATCTGGCCTGGACTGAAAAAGCCTGGGAAGATAAATCCGATTTTTCCTTTGGAATTTTCGATAATGAGATTGGAAATTTAACCGGTGGCTGCGGCCTGAATCAATTTGACTGGCTGAATCTGAAGGCCAATGCCGGGTATTGGGTGACTTCTGCCCGGACCGGATCGGGAATTGCAACTGAAGCAGCCCGGCTGGTGGTTCAATTCGGGTTCAGCGATCTGGGACTTCACCGGATTGAAATTCTGGCCTCATCCGAGAATCTGGCCAGTCTGTCAGTTGCCCGCAAGACCGGTGCTGCTTATGAAGCCCGTTTGAAAGACCGGGTATTACTGAACGGCAAATGGCACGACGGCGACCTGTTTTCTCTCATCAACCCTGAAACTTAATTTTGCACGCCAATGACCAGACCGCTTGATTCCCTCTTCCGCAGTGCCGTTCTCAAAGAAAAGGCATACTCCGTCACCGAGCATGTCTGCCCGGTAAAATTGAACCAGAATGAAAACCCGTTCCCGTTTCCTGCCGATTTAAAAAAGGAAATTGAGGCAGATCTTCTTGCTGCAGCCTGGAACCGGTATCCCACAGTTTTCCCGGATCATCTGATTGAAAAACTGACCCGGATTTTGGGGCTTGACTCCGGATCTGTACTGATGGGTCATGGAAGCAATGAACTCATTTACTCATCACTCTGGGCTATACTGGACCGGGGAGATGAAGTTTTGATACCGGAACCGGCCTTTTCTCTGTATAAAACTGTGGCGGGATTCTGCGAAGCCCGGGTCATTTCCGGGAAAAGCAATCCTGAGACCCTGGCAGTTGATATGGAATTCCTGAAGGAGATGATCCGAACCCGGCAGCCGAAGCTGGTCATTCTGCCCAGTCCGAATAATCCGTCAGGCCAGCGGATCCCCTACCAGGATCTGGTTGAACTCATCCGGTCAAGCACCGGGCTTGTCTGGGTCGATGAAGCTTACATTGAATTTTCTGAAAACCCGTCCCTTGTTGACCGTCTGGCAGAATTTGACAATCTGATCCTTCTCAGGACTTTTTCGAAAGCATTCGGGCTGGCGGGATTAAGGCTTGGTTACCTGGCATCATCGCCAGAAATCATCAGGCAGCTTCAGAAAACAAAAGTCCCGTTTACAGTCGACGAAATGAGTCAGATTATTGCTTCAAAACTGCTGGACCATCCCGAGGTGATTGCCGCAACAACCCGCCGCCTCATGATGGAAAAACAGCGGGTTTTTAGCGGATTGAAGCAACTTCCCGGACTTTTCATATTTGATTCAGATACAAACTTTTTTATCTTTAAAGGCTTAAGCAAACCCCATTCTGACCTGTTTAACGGCCTGATTTCGAAAGGAATTCTGGTTCGGGATGTCAGCAGCTATCCGTTAATGGCCGGCTGCCTGAGGGTCACCATCGGGACGGAGGAAGAAAATGACCAGTTTCTTTCTGCCCTGCGGCATGAATTGATCTAAGCTTATAACAGAAAAGGAGACCGGAAATGAACATTTTTGTGTGTGTCAGTCAGGTTCCCGATACAGCTACCCGGATCAAACCGGCTGCTGACGGAAAATCAATCGACAGGACTGACGTGAATTATATTTTGAATCCCTACGATGAAATTGCGGTCGAGCAGGCTTTGCGGGTAAAGGAAGCTGCCGGTGGCGAAGTTTGTGTGATCTCGGCCGGGGATGACTCGGTACTGAACACCATCCGGAAAGCACTTGCCATGGGTGCAGATAAAGCAGTTCATCTGAAAACCGATGCCGATTTTGACGGATTTGCCGCAGCCAGAGCAGTTGCCGCCTACCTCAAAACAGCAAATGCTGACCTGATTTTCACCGGAAAGGAATCGGTTGACAGCAATTCCGGCCAATTTTCAACTTTCCTGGCTGCCCTGCTCGGCATTAATGTGGTCAACATTGTGGTGAAACTTGAAATCTCGGGCACTCAGGTTAAAGCAGAACGGGAAATTGAAGGCGGTAAGGAACTGGTCGAAACCACCCTTCCGGCTGTTATTTCCTGTCAGAAAGGCCTGAATGAACCCCGTCTGCCGACCCTGAAGGGAATTATGGCCAGCAAAACCAAGAAACCGGAAGAAATTGCCTTTTCAGGCGGACCGTCTTCAACCGTGATCACTGAACTCTCCAAACCGCCGGCAAAACCTGCTGGTAAAATTGTCGGATCGGATGTTACTGCCGTGCCGGCACTGGTTGAACTGCTTCACAATGAAGCCAAAGTCATTTAAGGTTGGAGGAAAACATGTCATCTTTACTCATTTTTGCTGAACACCGTAACGGAAAAATCAAAAAATCCAGTTTCGAGGCCATCTCTGCCGGTGCATCCCTTGCCGGTTCTCTGGGTTTGACCCCTCACGTCGTCCTGACCGGCGATGCCTCCGTTTCCGCCCTGACTGCCGAGGCAGCCGGTTATGGGGTTTCCTCGGTTCTGACGGTTACGGACTCCCGCCTGGGAACTTATGCCAACCGGGCTTTTGCAACCGCAGTAACTGCCGTTGCCAAAGCAAAATCAGCCAGTGTAATCCTGTTTTCGGCTACTGCCATGGGAAAGGAACTCGGGGCTTACACAGCAGTACATCTGGAAGCTTCATTTGCCAGTGACTGCACCAGCGTTTCTGCCGTTGGAGGTTCTTTGAAAGTCATCCGGCCGGTTTATACCGGTAAAGCCCTGTCATCGGTCGATCTGCTTCAGCCGGTTAAGGTTCTGACTCTGAGGCCAAATGCGTTTCCTGCAATTCCGGCGCCTGCTGCTGCGGAAACAGAAGAGATCCCTGTCAGCTTTACAGAGGCTGATTTCGGATGCCGGGTTACCGATGTGGTTTCGTCCTCAGGAAAACTCGATGTTGCGGAAGCTGAAATTGTTGTATCCGGCGGCCGGTCTCTGGGCAGTGCAGAGAACTTTAAATTGCTCGAAGATCTTGCCGACGTTCTTGGCGGTGCAGTGGGTGCCAGCCGGGCAGCCGTCGATTCAGGATACAGACCGCATGAGGACCAGGTCGGGCAAACCGGAAAAGTCATCTCACCGAAACTCTATATTGCCTGCGGAATTTCCGGTGCAATCCAGCATCTGGCCGGTATGAGTTCCTCGAAAGTGATCGTGGCCATCAACAAGGACAAAGAAGCACCAATCTTCCAGATTGCCGATTACGGGATTGTGGCCGATCTGTTCGAAATTGTTCCTGCCCTGACGGCAGAATTAAAAAAACAGTCAAATTAACCGGAGTTGCGGGTGGAAAAGGTTGCTGTGCAGGTTTTAGGGGTTTCTACAAGTCCGTCTTCTCTGGGCAGTTTTGTACTGACACTGGCAGAAACAGACGGGAACCGCCGTCTTCAGATAATCATCGGGGCTTCTGAAGCCCAAAGTATTGCGATCATTCTGGAAGATGTTAAAACTGCACGGCCGCTGACTCACGATCTGCTGAAAAATACGGTTGAAATTCTAGGCGCAGCCGTCACGGAGGTGGTTATTCATTCTCTTCGTGACGGCGTATTTTTCGCCCGGATTGAACTCATCCGGTCCGGAGAAATTTTCAGTCTGGATGCGCGCCCCAGTGATGCAATTGCCCTGGCTTTACGGGTTTCCTGCCCATTGTTTGTCGCCAACCGGGTTATGGACGAAGCCGGGGTCGAAGTCCGCCAGGAAGAGACCGAAGACCAGCCCGATCAGGATTCCCTTTCCGACGATCCGGAAAGTGACCCGGAAAGTCTTGACCCGGGGTTCGAAGCAGAAGAGGAACCGGCAGCCTCTGCGCCTTCAGCCGTATCCGTCCTGGACCGGCTGATCACTGAAATGAATCAGGCCATTGAAGCAGAAGACTATGAGCGGGCCGCCAGCCTGAGAGATCAGATCAACAAACTGAAAGGAAGTTCCTGAGTGTGACCGGGAACGAGACACCATGACCCCACTTATCCGATCCCGATCACTTGGTACGGCATTTACCTCTGTTTTCTTATTTTTCCTGACAGTTTTCCCGGCTTGCACAACTCTTGCCCAGAGCCCCGGCCCGGTTCACCTGAAGGTTGTCCTGTCTGATTATCCCCCCTTCGTCATGACAGATTCCACCACGGTGAAAGGATTTGATGCCGACCTCCTCCAGGCAGTCTGTGCCCTTAAAGGATGGACCTGGTCCTGGCAAAAATCAACCTTTTCGGGCATGATCACTACTCTTGCCGCAGATTCTGCAGATCTGGCAATCGGCGCCATATATTACACCGAAGAACGGGAATCGGACTACTTTCCCTATTCAGCGCCTTACCTGGAAACCGGCCTGGTTCTGGTTACCCGAAATACCCTCTATCCTTTAAGTCTCGAAGACATCAGAGGTATGAAACTGGGAGTCAAGCTCAACAGCACCGGTGAGGCTCTGGCAGCCGACCTGAACAGGAAAAGGCTGAATCTGACCCTTCTTTCCTTCCCGTCAACCGATACGATTTTTCAGGAAGTTTACGCCGGCCGCCTCGACGGGCTGATCAACGATTATTTCAACTCACTTTACAAGAACGCATCCGGCCATCAGGGACAACTGGTCCTGCATACTGGCCTGAACGGAACCCCTTTCCTGAAACACTTTCCGCTTGCCTTCCCGATGGGAAAGCAGTTCGCAGCCTCGCATAAAGCAGAATTCGACCAGGCTCTGGCCCGGCTTGAAGCCAATGGTACCCTGCCCGGGCTCCGGAAAAAATGGATGGTGGAAACCCCCGACATTGCCCCGTTTAAAATCTGGCTTCCCTGGCTGACCTATGGATTCTCCTTTCTTTTTTTAATTTTTCTGCTGATCATTCTGATGCGGAAGCGGGCCAGGTCACCCGAGTCTGCAAACCGGATCACCGCAGAACTTGAAGAATCACGTGAAATCCTGAAACAAGCCGAAGAGCGGTATCACACCCTGCTGCAGCAATCCAGTGACGGAATTCTCCTTGCCGACTCCCGGACCCTTGTTATTCTGGAAACCAATTCCCACGCCTGCCAGGTGCTGGGCTATTCTGAGGATGAACTTACCGGA
Organism: Bacteroidota bacterium; assembly: GCA_023151185.1. Classification (GTDB taxonomy): domain Bacteria; phylum Bacteroidota; class JABWAT01; order JABWAT01; family JABWAT01; genus JAFLBE01. The sequence goes on along the minus strand of JAKLJL010000008.1, from coordinate 35,579 downwards.
AAAACCCTTGACCACCTGCTGGCGACCGGTGAAGCCGGCCCGAATAAGCCGGCAGAGGGTCTCTTTTCAGGAGAAAAATCATTCAGACATAAAGTGGGCTATCCCGTCTTTACGGATACCCGCAGTTCCAGAATCCACCATGGCGGGCAGGACCTTCTGATGGTAACCTTCCGGGATATCACCGAACGTAAAACTGTTGAAAATGCCCTGCGCCAGAATGAAGAATCCTACCGGATTTTATTCGGGCAGTCTCCCTCTGGACTCATGACCACCGACAAAACCGGGATTATCACCCGGGTTAATCCGGTTCTGGTAAAGTTACTGGGGCTGGAGGACGACCGGTCGCTGGTCGGCAAAACCGTTTCAGCCCTTCCGGCCGGGATACAGGATCCTGAAACCGTTTATAAAAAGACGCTTCTGGGTATGGAATCGCAGGAACTGGAAACCAGCATTGACTTGCCATCCGGGAAGCGCCTGTTTAAACTGAGACTCGTTCCGCTTACCGGTAACGGCGGTGAACCGCTGGGTTCCCTGACGCTGGCTGAAGATTGCACCGATCTGACTCAATCGGTCGAGACTCTCAGGCAAAATGAGGAACGGTTCCGGAATCTGGTCGAGGGAATTCCCTCTCCGGTAATCATTTCCCGGGTGTCTGACAGCTCCATTCTGTTTGTCAGCCGGTTTGCCGAGAAAGTTTTCGGGACGCCGGTCGAAACCCTTATCGGCAGGAAAACAACCGAATTTTATCAGGATCCAGACGACAAACTTGAAGTCATGCGGCAAATCAGAGAAAACGGCCGGATCACCTCCTTTGAAATGAAAGTTAACATCCCGGGCTATGGCCAGGTAAATCTACTGGCCTCGGTTTCGGTGATCACCTATAACGGCGAACCCTGCCTGCTGTCGATTTTTATTGATATTACCGAAAGAAAAAAATCAGAAAAAGCACTTCGTGCCAGTGAAGAAAAATTCCGGCTTCTGTTCGACAATGCACCGCTCGGAATATTTCACTTTGATCCGTCGGGTATTATTACTGCCTGCAATCAGTCCTTTTCTGATATTACGGGGGCTTCCCGCCAGGATCTGATCGGGAAAAAGCACAACACGGTTCCGGCCCTGAAGGAATTTGAAACCGTCATTACGAAGAGCCTGGAACGGTATCCGGTTGGATATGAAGGCACCTACTCATTCAACCCGATTGTGCCCTTCATCAAGGCCACTTTTTCACCGATCATTCTGGATGATGGCGGGCTCGTAGGCGGCGTTGGGTTAATTGAAGATATCAGCCAGCGGAAGGCGTCTGAACAGGCTCTGAAGGAAAGTGAGGAACGGTACCGGTCCATCTTCCAGAACATGGCAGAGGGAATTTTTCAGGTGGATCAGTCCGGCCGGTTCCTTTCGGTCAACGAAGCCCTGATCAGGATGCTGGGGTATGATTCTGCTGCCGATCTTCAGAAAATCACCTACCCGGATGATTTTTTCATGGATCCGAATGACCAGATCGAGGTAACCCAGCATGCCCTGAATCCGCAGCTCTCGAAATATATTGAATCCTACCTCAGGAAAAAGGACGGGAGCAGCATCAGCGCAAACCTGAATCCCCGGATTGTAACCGATGAAACAGGTGAACTAAAATATTTCGAAGTGCTGGTAATCGACGTTTCTGATCTGCGCCAGACTGAAAATGAACGGCGCACCCTTGAGCAGCAACTGATCCAGACCCAGCGTCTTGAAAGTTTGGGTACTCTGGCCGGCGGCATTGCCCATGATTTCAATAATGTACTTTCGATGATTCTCATGGCGGCAGAATCCATGAAGATCCTGTCCAGAGATAACGACAAGCTGCTCAGATATTGTGATATGGTATCGACTTCAGCCGAGCGGGGCGCCGCCATTGCCAAACAATTGCTTCTCTTTGCCCGAAGCGAAAACATTGACCTGTCGCCGGTCGACCTGGGGTCGGTTGTTTCTGAAGTCCGGGATCTGCTGCTGCACTCCTTCCCCAAATCAATCCGGATCGACACCCGGATCGACGTTAAAAACACCCTGATTCTTGGAAATTCCGGTCAGATTCAGCAGGTCATTATGAATCTTGCCATCAATGGCCGGGATGCCATGACAGAAAAAATCGGAGATTCGGGCGAAGAAGGGATATTAACCCTGGCCCTGCAGGAAGTCTCGGGATGGGATCTGACGGATCAGTTCCCCGAAGCAGGACTCGATCCGTACATTCTGCTTACCATTGCCGATACCGGAACCGGAATTGATGATCAGACGCTTCAGCGGATATTTGAACCGTTTTTCACCACCAAGGAACGCGGTAAAGGCACCGGGCTTGGTTTATCGATTGTTCACGGCATCATCCGCGGACATCAGGGGTTTATTACCGTTAAATCGGCACCCGGCCAGGGAACAACCTTTTTTGTGTATTTCCCCCGCCTGCAATCCTCCGAGCAGATTCAGGGACAGACCGAAAATGCAACCGGACTGCGTGAAAAGGGAACCATTCTCGTCGTGGATGATGAGGAACTGATCCGGGAAACGCTGCTCGAAATTCTGAAAAATGCCGGATATCAGGTGATCACGGCGGATAACGGTCTTGACGGGCTCGAGAAATACAAACGGAACCAGGAAAAAATCAATCTGGTGATTTCGGATATGGGAATGCCCCACATGAACGGACTGGAGTTATTTAAAAATCTGAAATCCCTGAATGCATCGGTCCGCCTGATCTTCACAACCGGCTATCTGGAACATGGCAGCAAGTCTGAACTACTGCAAAAGGGCGCCCGGGATGTGATATTTAAACCATTCCGGGTTCAGGACCTGCTGTCGACCATTTCGACGGTTATGACTGAACGGAAGGACGGAACTCCATAATCTGAACCGGAACCGGTTCTGCCTTTCCGTGGCTCATCAGTTCGGCCAGGGTCATTGTCCGGAGGGCATCATCCACTGCTGCCTGTATTTTCTGCCAGACAACCCGAACGGTGCAGTCAAGGGTGTGGGAACAGTCATCCTCTGTTTCGGTGAACCGCTGGCAGTAGCCTGATTCATACAGCCGCCCGCCAAGCATGGTCAAAACTTCAGAAATCCGGATATCGGCAGATTTTCTGGCCAGAACATATCCGCCATTCTGCCCCCGGTTGCTGCCAACAAAACCACCCAGACGCAGCAGGCGGACCAGTTTCCCAACATTCGGAATGGTAATCCCCTCTGCTGCACTGATTTCCTGAATGGTAATTCCCCTGACCTGATCTGGGTGCCTGGCTATCTGGAGTAAAATCCTGAGACCCAACTCTTCCTGTGAACTGAACTTCATACCGGTTTACCGTCTGGTTTTGAACTCAGCCCTGAAATGCTGGGTTTTTAGGGATTTTGGACCCGCAGGCCTTGGCATGAACCAGTTTGGCATAATCTTCGGCAGGAATAGACGGACCTTGTTTTGAGCAATGCTGGTTAAAGGCGGCAATCAGCATATCGGCAACCTGTTTCGGGTGGCGGCCTTCAATCATCCAGCGTTCCAGCATAAACACAACCTCGCCGTCCCGGAACAGGGCTGCCGACGGAGAAGACGGCGGGAATCCGGTAATTTTGGATCTGACTTTCTCGGTTGCAGCACGGTCCTGCCCGGCAAATACGGTCGTAATGTGATCGGGAATAACGGCATTCTGCAACGCTTCTGTTACACCCGGACGGGCACTGCCGGCAGCACATCCGCAGACTGAATTGATCATGACCAGGGTGGTTCCGGCCGGGTTTTCGGTGAAATGGGCTTCAACAGCTTCGGGGGTAGTCAGTTCTTTGAAGCCAACATAGGTCAGTTCATCCCGCATGGGCTGAACGGCATTAACATCATACATGGGGGCCATGGGAATATTTCCAAACATCGTCGTATCCTCCTCTAAATAAAAACTGTTACCTTACCACAGGTTCAGCATGAGCCGTGCTTCTTCACTCATCATATCCTTCGACCAGGCAGGTTCCCAAACCAGATCGACCTGTGCATCTGCCACACCGGGCACACTTTTAACTTTTTCCTGAACTTCACCGGGAAGGGACCCGGCAACCGGACAGGCAGGTGCCGTCAGGGTCATTTTTACCCTGACAAAACTCAGGGCCTCAACCTTAATTTCATAAATCAGACCCAGATCATAAATATTGACCGGAATTTCAGGGTCGTAAATGGTTTTCAAAACCTCAATGGTCGCGAGTTCGATCCGGTGTTCCCGGGTCAGTTCCCCGGCGGTTTCCTGCTGGTCTGGTGTTTCCATACGTATTTCTGCCGGAGGTAAAACCGGCTCATCCAAAGAGGTCGTTGATTTTTCGGAGGGCTCTGACAAGCCGATCCACTTCTTCAGTTGTGTTGTAAAAAGCAAAAGAGGCTCTCGCTGTTGCTGGAATGTTAAACTGTTTCATTACCGGCTGGGTACAGTGATGACCCGTCCGGACGGCAATTCCTTCCTGATCCAGAATCATTCCGATATCAGCCGGATGTGCTGAAGCCATCACAAAGGAAATCACACTTCCCTTATGTGCCGCCGTACCAATGAGTCTGAGTCCGGGAATTTCAGTCATTTTTTCTGTTGCTTCGGCCAGAAGCTCCTGCTCATGCTTCAGGGCTGCAGCCCGGTCGAGCCGGTTCAGATAGGCAATTGCCTCACCCAACCCAATGCCAGCCGCAATATTGGGAGTCCCTGCCTCAAGCCTGAACGGCAGATCATTGTAGGTTGTTTTTTCAAAAGTAACCGTTTTGATCATGTCGCCACCGCCATGGTAAGGTGGAAGCGAGTCCAGAAGTTCCTTTTTTCCGTAGAGAATTCCGATACCGGTCGGACCAAAAACCTTATGTCCCGAAAACACCAGAAAATCACAATCCAGTTCCTGAACATCAACCGGAAGGTGAGGAACTGATTGGGCAGCATCCACCAAAACCGGAATTCCCCTGTCATGGGCCTGCCGGATAATTTCCTTTACCGGATTAATCGTTCCAAGAGTATTCGACATGTGCGAAACCGCAACCAGCCGGGTTTTGCCGGTTAAAAGCTGATCAAGACCCTCCAGGATCAGTTCACCCCGGTCATTCATGGGAATGACTCTGAGCCTGCCGCCTTTTTCTTCGAGTGCCATCTGCCAGGGCACGATATTGGAATGGTGCTCCATGGCTGAAATCAGAATCTCATCTCCCGGCTTCAGCATCTGCCGGGCAAACGTTGCTGCAACCAGGTTGATTCCTTCGGTCGTCCCGGAAGTAAAAATGAGTTCTTCTTCCTCACGGGCATTTAAAAATTCCCTGACCTGACTTCGGGTGGATTCATACGCCGTGGTTGCATTCTGGCTCAAGGTGTGAATTCCCCGGTGAACATTGGCGTTTTCCTGACGGTAATACCGATCCATCCGGCGGATAACGGATTCAGGTTTCTGGGCAGTTGCTGCATTATCCAGGTAAACCAACGGTTTTCCGTTTATTTCACCAGCCAGCAGAGGGAAGTCCTTCCTGATCTGATCCACTGAAAAAACGGCGGGTGCCAAACCGGTATTCATTCTTCTTCCCCAAAGTGGACCGGGCTGTTCAGGCGGTCCAGAATCTGATGATCAAGCCAGGTAACAATCGCCGGGACCGGTATTCCCCTGAGGACATCCAGGGCAAAGGCATGGGTCAGCAGCGCCCGGGCCATATCCTTTCCGATGCCTCTCGACTGAAGGTAAAACAACTGGGTTTCATCAAGCTGGCCAACCGTTGCACCGTGATAACACTTTACATCATCAGCATAAATTTCAAGCTGAGGCTTTGCATCGGCTGTTGCCTGATCTGAAAGCAGCAGGTTTTTATTCGACTGGTTGGCGAATGTTTTCTGTGCGCCTTTCTGAACAATAATTTTGCCGTCGAATACGCCGGTTGCTTCACCGCCCAGAATTCCCCTGAAGGTTTCCTGGCTTGTTCCGTTTGGTTTTTGGTGATCAATCAGGGTGATGTTTTCGGCATGACTGCTTCCGGTAGCCAGATAGACCCCTTCCATGCGGCAGTTGGCCCCTTCACCTTCCAGCCGTGCAGTTATCTGATTTCTCACCATTTTTCCACCCAGGGTTATCACCCGTGAGTTCCAGACTGAGTTCGTTTGCATCCAGGCCTCGATCCGCCCGATGTGGGCAGATTCAGCCGGTTCATCTACAATCCTGACGTGGTGAACAACTGCATTTTCTTCAGTCAGAAACCGGACATCCGAATTGGTAAATCCGGCTGCAGAAGATTTTCCGGTAAAGTGCTCGATCAGAGTCAGTTCGGAGGATTTTCCTGAAAGAACCAGGAGCTTGGGCTGCGAAAAAGTACCGGTGGTGTACGAAATAAGATGAACTGGGCGTTTCTGAACCTTACCTGCGGGCAGGAACAGAATTAAAAATCCGGAAAAACTGGTTTTTCCCAGCTCTGCAAAGTAATCGGGGATGGCGGCAGTTCCGCCAGTCAGCCGGTCGGCAAGCCCCGGAAACAGTTCAAGGGCCTGATCAGGTGTCAGCATTCTGACAGGAGATCCGGAATGAATGGCGGTCATCTGCTGGTTTAACCGTCCGTCTTCGAGTACAATCCGGTCTGTTTCAGCCGACCCGAACCGGACTGCTTCGAGATCCGGTTCAGTCAGGGAAAAGGAATTCCCGGCAACGGTAAAAGAACCTGATTTCACCCCATCGAGCCGGCTATATTTCCAGAATTCTGTTTTTCTGTCGGGGAAGGGCAGGGTTTCCAGGGTTTTTACAGCTTTTTCGGATATTCCTGGAAAAGCACCGGCGCCGGTCAGTCCGGCCAGTTTCACCAGACCGGATTTTTGGGAGAAATCTGCAGTCATGATCAGGCCGTTTCTTCCTTCAGTTCTTCCCGGATCCAGTCATACCCTTTTTCCTCCAGTTCCAGTGCCAGTTCCCGGTTTCCGGATTTTACAATTTTACCGTTCAGCAGAACATGGACAAAATCCGGCACAATGTAATCGAGCAGGCGTTGGTAATGGGTGACCATTATTATGGCGTTTTCAGAGCTTTTCAGCTTGTTGATTCCTTCGGATACTGCCCGGAGTGCATCGATATCCAAACCGGAATCGGTTTCATCCAGAATGGCAAGTTTCGGTTCCAGGACCGCCATCTGGAATATTTCATTTCTCTTTTTTTCACCGCCCGAGAATCCTTCGTTTACCGGCCGTTTCAGCAGCGACTCATCCAGATCGAGGATCCGGGTTTTTTCCCGGACCAGTTTCAGGAATTCAGGTGCTTCGACCGGTTCCCTGCCGTGGTATTTCCGGATTTCATTCAGTGCAGTTCTCAGAAACATGATATTCGATACACCAGGAATTTCAACGGGATACTGAAAGGCCAGAAAGACACCTTCCCGGGCCCGGTCTTCAGGCGACAGATCCAGCAGGTCTTTTCCCAGATAGGAGACCGATCCGGCAGTGACTTCATACTCATCCCGGCCGGCCAGGACCTTTGACAGAGTGCTTTTTCCTGAGCCGTTCGGCCCCATGATGGCATGAACTTCACCGGCTTTTACTTCCAGGCTGATGCCCTTCAGAATGTCTTTTCCCCCAACAGAGGCGTGCAGATTTTGAATGGATAACATGCGGATACTTTTTAAAAGGTAAAGTTAAAACTGATCAGATACCGGCAGGGGTCAACCCACACTGCCTTCAAGAGATATACTCAGCAATTTGGTTGCTTCCATAGCAAACTCCATCGGAAGTTCCTGAAAAACATCCTTGCAATAGCCGTTAACAATCAGGCTGACCGCTTCTTCTGCGGCAATACCGCGCGACTGGCAGTAAAACAACTGATCCTCCCCGATTTTGGATGTCGTGGCTTCATGCTCGACCCGGGCACCCGGATTCGAAATTTCAAAATACGGGAAGGTGTGGGCTCCGCACCGGTCGCCAATCAGCAGCGAGTCACACTGGCTGTGATTTCTGGCTCCGTCAGCATTTTTGGCCACTTTTACCAGCCCGCGGTAAGTCTGGTTTCCGCGACCGGCAGAAATTCCCTTCGACACGATGGTGGACCGGGTATTTTTTCCCAGATGAATCATTTTAGTGCCGGTATCTGCCTGCTGGGCATTATTGGTCACTGCAACTGAATAAAACTCGCCGACAGAATGATCCCCTTTCAGGATGCAGGAAGGATATTTCCAGGTAATGGCAGATCCGGTTTCGACCTGCGTCCAGGAAATTTTTGAAAAGTTGCCCTTGCAGATCCCCCGTTTGGTCACGAAGTTATAAATTCCGCCTTTTCCGTTTTCATCACCGGCATACCAGTTCTGAACCGTCGAATATTTGATCTCTGCCCGTTCACAGGCCACAAGTTCGACCACAGCAGCATGAAGCTGATTTTCATCCCGCTTGGGAGCCGTGCACCCTTCGAGATAAGAGACATAAGATCCGTCATCCGCAATAATCAGAGTCCGTTCAAACTGACCGGTATTTTCGGCATTGATCCGGAAATAAGTACTCAGTTCCATCGGGCAGCGAACGCCTTTGGGAATATAAACGAAGGAGCCGTCACTGAAAACAGCCGCATTCAGAGCAGCAAAATAATTATCGGTATAGGGAACAACCGATCCCATATAGGTTTTAACCAGATCGGGATGCTCGCGGATGGCTTCTGAAAATGAGCAGAAAATTACGCCTTTTTCACGGAGTGTTTCTTTAAAGGTGGTGGTTACTGAGACTGAATCAAAAACGGCATCAACGGCAACATTGGCAAGCAGTTTTTGTTCTTCAAGCGGGATTCCCAGTTTGGCGAAGGTATCCAGCAGTTCCGGATCGACTTCGTCGAGACTGCTGAGCTGTGGTTTTTTCTTAGGTGCAGCGTAGTAATAAAGGTCCTGATAGTCTATTCCCGGGTAGGTAACATTCTGCCAACCGGGCTCTTTCAGGGTAAGCCAGTGACGGAAGGCTTTCAGCCGGTACTCCAGCATCCACTCCGGCTCTTCCTTTTTTGCGGAAATAAACCGGACTGTGTCTTCATTGAGACCTTTGGGTGCCAGTTCCTGCTCAATATCCGTCGAAAAGCCGTACTTATATTCTGACTTTGTAAATTGCTCAATCTCGTTCATATATCCCCGAAAAACCGGTCTTTCCGGAACCTGATCCTTAACCGGAAACAACCTGAAAATCAACCCTGAAAGCGAAAGTATTGAATCTGTACAAAAAAATCAAAATTCAAAACAGAAGTCAGAACCCCCGGGTTCCTGACCGGCGGATTAATTGATTCGGGGTGAAAAAAACCTATAAACTCCGGCTTTTCAGCAGGTCAGCAAAGGCATCACGGTAGGCCTCGCCGACAACCAGATACTGATTGCCGAAAAAGACCCGTGACCGGTCAATGGCCGTGATTTTGGAAAGATTGATGAGCCAGGAGCGGTGGATTCTGAAAAACATCCCGGCCGGAAGCCGGGTTTCAAGATCCTTCAGAGTGCCGTGAACCAAAAGCTTTTTACCGCTGTCCAGAATGAAGTGGACATAATCATCGCCGGCCTCGAGATACAGAATGGCAGAGAGAAGAACCGGAACCAGCCGGCCTTCAGACTTCACAAACCAGAGATCCTGCAGCCCGCCGGACTGTAGTTTTCCGGCTGATACAAAGGATCTGACTTTGGCAACGGCTGCCAGAAACTCATCATACCCGAACGGTTTCAGGAGATAATCAACTGCACCGGCCTTCAGTCCGTCTAGGGCATACTCAGAATATGCCGTAGTAAAGATGAGGCGTGTCTGGGCTCCGATCAGCCTGGAAAGCTGGATTCCGTTCAGGTCGGGCATCTGTATATCCAGAAATACAAGATCTGCCGGATCAGAAGATAAAAAATCGTGGGCCTGAACCGGATTCAGAAACGTCCGGACCAACGTCAGGCCGGGGGTTTTCCGGATATAGCTTTCCAGATTCTGCAGGGCGAGAGGTTCATCATCAACGGCTACACATCGCAGATTATCCATGCCGTTCCACCGGAAATGCCAGTTTTACATAAAACCGATGATTTTCTTCCCGGATCACCAGTTGATGATTTCCCGGATACAAAAGCTGAAGCCTTCTGCGGACGTTTGCAAGACCGATTTTTTCACGGGAATCCTCTTCCCGGTCCCGCAGGAAAACCGGGTTTTCTGTACTCAGAACAACCCGGTCGCCTTCTTCCTTCAGTTCAATGAGAACCGGACCGGGATCCGAGTAGGAAATTCCGTATTTGAACACATTTTCGACAACTGGGATGAACATCATGGGTGAAATCCACCCGGAAGAAACTTCATCTGGAATCCGGATTGAAACCGGGAATTCATCTGTCAGCCTGAGGCGCATCAATCTGAGGTAATTTTTCAGGAAAGCAACTTCCTTTTCGAGCGGAACCCGGTTCCCTTCAGATTCATAGAGCAGGTACCGCATCAGTTTCGACAGTTCCAAAACAGCAAGACGTGCCCGTTCAGGATCAATATCAATAAGGGAATGAATGTTATTCAGGGTATTAAAGAAGAAATGCGGATGAACCTGATTCCGGAGGGCAAGCAATTCACCCGACAGTTTCTGCCTTTCAGCATCGAGCCGGTTCTGTTCTTCCCGGTACCAGGTTTTGATCAGGGTGAGTGAAGTGCTGATTCCCAGAACCATGAGCGAATTGAAAATCCCGAAAAAAACAACCGGTGGTCTTCCGGGACGATGCGGGTCGGAACCGGCCAAAGCACGGGCTTTCAACGGTTCGGGGAATAAATCCTCGATCAGAAATCCGCATCCAATGAGAAACGCAATCAGAAGACCAACCAGAACACTGTAAACCAGCCACTTCCGGCGGAGCAGAAACCGGGGGATGAGAATCAGGCTGTTGGTGTAAAACAGGAAGGCAGAAACGGCCAGGGACAAATTCATCCGGATGAGCCAGTTTGCCGAAAAGAAGGCATCTTTATTGGCTACCGTCCAGAAAAAAACAGAGAGCCCGGCCCAGACCGAGACATGAGCCAGAACCGGGATCAGCCTGCTTTTGCTGCCGGTCTGCGCCGGCTGAAATCCCAGCCACTTATTCATACCGAAGTGCCTCAATCGGGTCGAGTTGTGATGCCTTTTTGGCCGGATAGTATCCGAAAAATATGCCGACCAGGGCAGAAAAAGTAAAGGCCAGCCCGATGCTGAACGGACTGACACTGACCGGCCAGTTCAAAATGGAACCCACCGTCACTGAAATCAAATATCCGAACAGGATTCCAAGAATGCCACCCCAAACACTGAGCATGACCGATTCGGCAAGAAACTGCGTTCTGACGTCACGGTCAGTTGCACCCAGCGCCATGCGGAGGCCGATTTCCCGGGTCCGCTCGGTAACCGAGACCAGCATAATATTCATGATTCCGATCCCGCCGACGACCAGAGAAATGGCTGCAATTGAAGACAGGAGCAGGATCAGAACACTTGAAACAGATCCCAGAACGCTCGAAATTTCGGACTGAGACCTGATTGAAAACCGTTCTTCCCCATCGGCAGAAATCATATTCGGCTTTTTCAGAAAGTAGGCTCTTAGCTCTGCCTGTGCCGAAGTCATTTCATGCTCTGACCGGGCTGAAACCTGAATCTGCTGGATGAAATCAACCGCCATCAGGCGCTTCTGAACCGTTTTAAACGGTGCCAGAATCACATCATCCTGATCCTGACCAAATGTACCCGATCCCTTTGCTTCGAGTACACCCACAATTTTCATCGGAACACTGCCCACCCGGATGGTCACACCAACCGGATTTCCGCCGTTCGGGAACAGTTTGGAATAGACTGTTTTCCCGATCAGGCAGTTTTTGGACATCCCCGAGGCTTCCTGTTCGGTCAGCAGCCGGCCCTGAGTGGTTTTATAATTTTTGATGATGAAGTAATCTGCCCAGACGCCCGTCACATTGGTCCGCCAGTTCTGGGTTTGGTAGACTACCTGCTGTCCCGACTGAACCAGCGGGGTCACAGCATTTACGGTTTTCATTGTTTTTTTAATGGCTACGGCGTCTCCCGTTTCGAGCACACTCATGCTGCCGGCACTCTGGGCAACTCCACCCATCCGGAACGTGCCCGGGAATATCATCAGAACATTAACACCAAGTGACCGGATCTCCCGTTTGATGCTTTCATCCGAGCCGTTGCCGATGGCCTGCATGGCAATGACCGAGGCAACCCCGATTACCACACCGAGAACGGTGAGCCAGGACCTGATGCCGTTCCTTAGAAGTGAACTGAAGGAAATTTTGAGCAAATCTTTACTGTTCATACCCTGTCTCCTTTACATGCAAACTGAAACCGGTTCAGGATTCCGGATATCAGCCTGAATTTTGCCGTCTTTTAAGGTAATGACCCGGCGGCATCTGGCTGCAACATCGGGTTCATGGGTGACAATGACCACGGTGCTTCCCGCCTCGTTCAGGTCCTGCAGAATCGACATGACCTGCCGGGTATTTTCAGAATCCAGATTCCCGGTTGGTTCGTCGGCAAGAATCAGACGGGGCTCTGAAACCAGGGCACGGGCAATGGCAACACGTTGCTGCTGACCGCCAGACATTTCGGACGGTTTATGATGCATCCGGTCGGTCAGCCCGACACGGTCAAGGGCACGACGGGCTTTTTCCTTCCGCTGCCCTGCTGGAACCGCCGGATTGTACAGCAGGGGCAGTTCGACATTTTCAAGGGCAGTTGTCCGCTGAAGGAGCTGAAACGACTGAAAAATGAATCCGATTTTCTGATTTCTCAGCGAAGCCAGGAGTCGGTTGTGCATACCTGAGACCGGAATTCCGTCGAGCAGATAGTCACCTTCCGTCGGCCGGTCAAGACAGCCCAGTATCCCCAGCAGAGTTGATTTTCCGGACCCGGATGACCCGGTTATTGCGACCAGTTCGCCTTCTTCGATCGAAAAACTGACCTGCTTCAAAGCTTCAACCCGGATGGTCCCGGTATTAAAAAACCGGCTTAATTCTTTGACTTCAATGACTGATGCCACCTTTTGCCTCAATTTTTTCGGTTTGACGGAGGGGACGGCAGGAACGGACTTCTTGTTGCAGCCGGCAGACTTTCTGTTGCTGAAACAGACGTCAGAACTTTGGAAGCCGGGTCCATCCCGGGTAATTTCAGTTCCGTTCTGGATCCGTTTGAAAACCCGGTTGTAACGGCTAGCTGCCTGAGTTCCCGGTCGCCGGCTATCCAGATCCAGTCTTTCGCCGGCACTGTGGCTTCCACACGGAAACCGGCTTCCCTGAACTGTTCCGCCTGCGTTTCTGACAGAGTCAGGTTGACTGCAGACGCCGGAACCGAGAAAACGCCGGAGGCTTTTGAGGTTTGGATTGACAGGGTTGCAGTCATGCCCGGCATGAGTTTTTCTTCGTCATTATTTACCGAAACAATCACCGTGTAGGTCACCACATTCTGGCTGATCACCGGTTGAAGCCTGACTTCATCAACCTGCCCGGTGAAGTCCTTTCCCGGCCAGGCATCCACCGAAAACCGAACCGGCTGGCCTTTTTTTACCTGCCCGATATCTGCTTCGTCGACATCCGCTTCAATTTCCATCACTTTCAAATCTGCTGCCAGGGTAAACAGCGTTGGCGTATTGAAACTGGCTGCAACAGTCTGCCCCGGCTCGACATTTCTGGAAAGAATGATCCCATCCATCGGAGCTGAAATGGTCGCCAGTTCCAGATTCACCCGGTTCCTGTTCAGTTGGGCTGAAGCGGTACTGACATTGGCCTTCGCCGTCAGATAATCACCCCGGGCATTTTCAAGCTCTGCATCCGAACTCATTCCCTGCTGGTGCAGGATATCCGTCCGTTCAAAATTTTTCCGGGTAATTTCAAGTGTCACCGTGGCCCGTTCCACTGCGGCTTCAGATTCCGTCACCACTGCCTGAAGGTTTCGGGTATCGAGTTTTGCCAGAATCTGACCCTTTTTTACCCGCTGGTTAAAATCGGCATTTAATTCGGCCAGAACGCCCGAAACCTGCGTGCCCACTTCGACCGTACCAACCGCTTCAAGCGTTCCGGTTGCGGTAATTTCTGAGGTTATATCGCCAAGCGTTCCCGGTTCAGCCTCAAACTTGGGAACCGAGGGTCCGCCACCGGTGATCACCGGAAAGAGAAGGGCTAAAGCGGCTGCGGTTACGCCACCGGAAATCCAATACCAGGTTTTTCTTTTCATGTTACCACTCCAGGTCTTTTTGAAGGTAGAAATCGAGTGTCAGCCGGTTCAGCACGTGCTGATATTTCACCAGCAGATACTCAGTTTCTGTTTTTTGAAGGTTATTTTTCTCAGTCAGGTAGTCGAATCCGGAAACCAGACCCTGTTCAAACCGCTGCTCAGTCTGGGCAAAGGCTGACCGGGCCAATGTAAGGGAATAGCCGGAGGCTTCTGACTGCTTCAGGGAGTTCCTGTAAGAAAAAACAGCATTTTCAACCTTTTTCCGGATGGACAGATCGGTTTGTTTTTCTGACAGGGCTGCACGGCTGACCTGAATCTCAGCAAGTTCAATCCGGGTTTCCCGGCTGCGGTTATCCAGAATCGGGAAACTGAGATTCAGTCCGATATAAGGCGACCAGTTCTGTTTGATCTGATCAGTGAACCCGGTTGTTTTCCAGGAACTGACCGGCTGGGGGGCAACCACGGTCTGCGATGGATCGGATGCCAGAACCCCGACCTGAACCAACCGGGTCCCGCCTGAAAGTGACTGGGTTTGAGCCTGGGCAGACCAGGAAGTTGAAATTCCGTAAGTCAGGGAGAGTGACGGAAACCAGGCCCCCCTCGCCGAGGTCAGCCCCCAGGCCGATGCGACCGCCGACAGACGGGCACCCTGAACTTCGGGCAGACCTGACTTTGCTGTCTGGTAGGCCGGCTCCAGACTGACACTGGAATCCTGAAGCGTGGCCTGTACCGCCGGCGGAATATCCACCCGGATGGAGATCAGGGAATCGGTGGGGTAGTTCATCACCTGCTTCAGGTTCAGTTCAGCCAGCCGGAGATCCGACTCTTTACCGATTGCAGCCGATTCGTCAGCGGCCAGTTGGGATTCTGCCTGCAGAAGCTGATAATCAGAAACAAGACCCAGGTTCTTTTTTGCCCGGATCCTTACCAGATTCCGGCTGGAAATTTCGGTTTGGGCATTGGCAGAAATCAGGCGTTCACGACTCAGAAGCACCTGAATATAGGCCTGAATTACCGTCAGTTTCAGGTCATTTTTCCGGGCATCCAGATCATACTTACCTGCCTCTGCAGTAGCTGAAGCCTGGTTCCAGGTGCTCCACTGCCGTGCACCGCTGAACAGATCCAGTCCGCCCGAAACCTGGGCAGTGGCACCCTGGCGGTATTTTTCGCCGGTTTGGGCTTCAGGTTGAGCCGACCATGTATGTCCGGCTCCGGCCTGCAGGCTTGGCAGCATCTGACTGAAGGCCTGATTCTTTTCTGACAAAGCCGTTTGAAGCGAAAGCTCCGATACCTTTAACTCCAGATTATGAGCCTGGGCATAGGAAATACAGTCCAGGATTCCGATCACTTTCCGGGTTGAATCCGTTTTCATCGTCTGTCCCTGTGCCGGCAGAACCACCAGCAGGGCAATGAGCAGATTAGGGATTTTCACGGAGTCTCTCCATGATCATCGTCCGGATGCTTTTTTGATTTTCCTGAAAAGTCTTCCATTGTTCAGGACTCAGGATGACTTTCAGACTGTCATTTTTAAGGGTCATAGCCTCCTGAACAGCTTTGGGCATTCTGCCTTCGCCGCCTTCCGGCCTTCCCATCCCGCCATCCTGACGGCGCATTCCGCCTGATGGCGGTCCACCCTGCGGACGTCCGTTTCCAGGACCCGCCTCCGGTCTGGCTTTTGCTGTGGTTTCGTGAAAAGTCTTCAGAACCGGCAGAAGGCGGTCCTGCTGCGCGCCAGAAAGTCCCAGTGTTTCGGTGAGAACAACCAGTTCGGTTCCGGCATTTTTTTCGGGGTTTGGCTGTGCAACGGCCTGAAACGCGATCAGGAGTCCGGGTAGCAGAAGGGTAAGACAGCTTGAGTTCATTTTTGGTCCTTTTTAAATCTGAGTTCTGATGCAAACATCCGGAAGGAACCTGAACCGGACCTCCTTTTTTCGGTAAACGCCGGTTTTTTTCCGGTGAACCCGACACGGCCCCCTGACCCAAACAGGGGATTTTTTCCAATTTTCATGATCAGAATCACCCTGTTTTCAAAAAAGATTCGCAAACCATTATAAATTGATTATATTTGCCTGTCAGCTCACTACGGGCGACATAACCACAACACTCTTGAAGGATAAACTCAATGAAAAAACTGATTGTGCTTGCCTTTTCACTCGTATTTGCCGGTTCTGCCTTTGCTCAGGCTGATCTGGACCTTTCAAAATATCAGAAACTAACCGGGGCCGCTGAAGATGGTGTTCAGGGAATGACCGACGGACTTCATGCCGGACTTAATTCTCTTGAATGGACAGATGGTTCCGGACCAGATGTTTTCAGATTGGGTATTTCCCTTTATACCGGTCTTGGAACAATTCCTGCTGAACCTGAAATTAGTTTAAAAGAAGACGCCTATTTCCCTTCCTTTGGGGGTCAGGTAAATCTGGGAACCATGGGCGCCGAAGTCTATTTCAGAATGTTTCCTAAAATTGATATGGATGGATTGGAATATGGAACCTGGGGTGCTGGTCTGAAATATGATATCACAGATTTTATTCCTGTGACCGGTTTTCCATCCACCAGTGCGTATGTTAGTTATTCTTCTTTCGCCTTTAGCGTCACCGGAACCCAAACCGTTGAAGGTGAGGAAGAAGTTGCTCCCGGTGTCACATATCCATACTCTGTTCCAATTGATGCCACTGTTGAAATCAATGCATCATCATTTAATATTGGGGCAATCACCAGTTATGATTTAGTCATTCTCCGGGTATTTGGACGGGTCGCATTTGAAGTTGCCTCCTCTGAGGTAAAATGGAATACCGTTGTTCCGGATGGAACTTATAATAAAGAAACCCTAACTGCCAACACCAAACCTTTTGAAGGCGGAAATGATTTCGGAAACACCGGTCTCCGTCTTGGCGCTGGTTTGTCACTGATCGGAATCAAGGCTGAAGTCGGTTACCGCAGCGGTCTTTATGCCGGACTGGGTTACGGAATTACTTTCTGATCTGCTCCTGTTACTTATTCAAAGGCTGACCCTTCCGGTCAGCCTTTTTTATTTCCGGCAAATTCATGATCTGGACACTGTTCATCCTCTATTCCCTTATCTCGGTCTGGCTGGGCTGGAAAACCCGGACTTCAGCCATTCATCAGGATGAGTTCTGGACTGCCGGGCGGTCCCTTTCGGGCTGGTCGGCCGGGTTGTCGCTTTCAGCCGGATTTCTGTCTGTTTCCTGGTCGTGTGTTTATGCCATTCAGGTCTTTTATCAGTACGGATGGGCCGGTTTTTTTCTTATGACGCTGCCCTGGATGGCGGCTCTTGCCGGGATCTGGTGGCTGGCACCCCGGTTCAGACCCCTGATGGCTTTTTCACAGCCCGAAATGGTGAGATCCCGGTTCGGCAAAGCCTACATTCCCGTTGCTCTGAGTCTGATAGTCGTTTTCCTGATCTGGGGCGGCGCTGAACTGTTTACCGCTGCCCAGCTTCTGGCGCCGCAGCTAAAAGTTTCGCCGAACACTTTAATCTGGCTGATCGCCGGTGTGATCGGGATTTATACCTTGCTGGGCGGATTTTCTGCTGTCGTTTCAACCGATAAATTCCAGTATGTCCTCATTGTTATTTACCTTCTGGTGATAACCGGGCTTACTTCAGGGATTCCCCAATTCCAGATCACTTCATTTTCGGATCTCGGATCCCATTTACCCGGACTTTCTGCCGGTTCGGTCTTTGTCCTTATTCTGCTGACCTGGATTGCTTACCTTCCCGGATGGCTCAGTGAAGCTGATCTCTGGCTCAGAATTCAGGCTGCTCAGGATAAACGCCAGGCCAGGAAGGCAGCCCTGATCGGCCTGGTGAATGCGTTCCTTTTTGTCGGAGTCGTTCCATATTTTATTGCCGCCGGCGCCTGGTCGGTCTTTCCGGCAGAAAACGGGAAAATCCCGGCAGAGCTTGGCCAGTACGGCGAATCGGTGATCAACGCCCTTCTTTCACTGCAGGCTCCCTTCTGGCTGACCGGGTTATTAAGTGTCGGGCTTATTGCTGCCGCCATGAGTACCATTGACACCTGCATCAATGTGGTGTCGCTGACGGTGAACCGGGATCTTGCCGGGAAGCAGGTTTCCTCGCTCATCAGGATGAGGGCAGCCCATGCCCTGATCGTTCTCCTGACCGGTGCGGCAGCCATGGCTACGGACAATCTGTGGGATATTTTCTATTTATCCTCTGGTCTTTTAACTGCCGCGGTTGCCTTCCCGGTTCTCGGACTTCTGCTCCCTGGCGTAAAGGCAAAAGGTGTCCAGTTCAGTTCCTGGGCCGGACTTCTGGGCACCACAACCGGATATTTCCTTCAGAAGGAGGGTCTGCTGGTGAAATTTATCCCTGCCGAATGGCTTTCAACCGGGCTGGAATATATCCTGTTCGGACTGATTGTTGCCGCGATCGGGTATCTGGTTGGGAGAAATGGCCGGGAAAACCTGGCAAAGGCTCCGGGCGGGCAGAATTAACCCCGGCGAAACCGGAATTGGGAACAGAAACTCACGTTTGCAGAACGGCCAAAGTTCCGCAAACGTGAGACCCAAACTCTCGTTACCTGCTCAGGAATTTTTTAATCTCTGAGTTAACAATTTCCGGCTTTTCAAACTGGGCAAAGTGACCGCATTCCGGAATCATCACCATGGTACTGTTTTGAATTTTGCTTTTCCCAATTTCGGCAATGTCTCTGGTAAATCCAGCATGAAGAAAACGATTGGGAATCAGATTGTCATTTTCACCAAATAAAATCAGGGTGGGCTGGGTGATTCGGTCCAGATAGTCGATAACAGGCTGATCCACCATCCCATGAACCGACCTGACAACCGTCAAACAATACCGGTCGAACTCTTTTGCGCCCCGGATGGCGATACGGTCTGTAATCATGAATTCTGCATCCTCCGGTAAATTGTAAAAATTATCAGCCAGGTTGGACCGGATTGCGCCAACCGGAGTCAGTTTTACAAGATCCTGCGTCATCACTTCCCGGAACCACTGTTTTTCACCCTCAGAAAAAGACTCAAATCCGGCAGGATCCACCAGAATCAGATTTTTGATCCTGTCCGGATATTTGAGAGAAGCCAGAATGGAAATCTGTCCGCCCATCGAATGTCCGGCCAGGGTTGCTTTTTCCAGTTTAAGTGTGTTCATCAGATCAATGACCACATCCGCATAAAACTCCATCTTTCCTGAATGAACCGCTTTGGAAGACTTTCCATATCCGGGCAGATCAATGGCGATGCACCTGTAGTCCAACTTCAGAGAGTCGATATTTTTCTTCCAGGCCGGGGCATAACTGCCAAGTCCGTGAATGAAAATGATCGTTTCTTTTCCTGATCCCTCATCCATATAGGCCAGATTGATATCCGGCCGGATTTGTGCGTGTTTCACTTCAAACGGGTAGGAAAGATCGGTGAATTCCATGGTTGATAAAGTTCCGTAGGGTTGTGTGCATGAAACAAACAATGCAAAAGCAACCAGATAATAACTAGTTTTCATGGCAGTCTCCTTTTAAAACATCAGCCAGCGGAAGGAAGTAAACAGGGTCCAGGGGTCCTTATGGCGGTTACTTTGTCCGCCATTAACGAGCGGACTGTCATAAAAATCACCCAGAGCCAGGTAAGCGCCATGAAGTTCAATATCCATAAAAACCCGTGGCGTATATCTGATTTTAAAGTTCAGCTCAGTCCCGATATAACTTCCGCCGCCTTTGGGAGAAACCGGACTGAGTGCACTTGCCATTCCGACTTTTCCCATGAGTTTATAAGGGATAAAGTCATGGTGAAGATTCAGGGTTCCGCCAGCAACGCCATATCCGATATTTGAAATATCCGAAACTGCTGCCACAAACCGGTTTACCACATTTCCATGCGGGAAAAGAATATAAGCACCATGGCCGATGAAAATCCCCCCGGGTGAGCCCCAGGTGTTGCCAGTTATAACCCCGGAATATTTTTTGTCTTTTATACCGTTATCATCGCCGGATGTGTAAATAAAATCTGCCGTCACAATATCATCACCGGTTTGGCCGTATTTATAACCGGCACGTAGATTGGCTGCAAAACCCAGAATATCAGCACCAGTTACCCAGCTTCCGGTCGTATCCAGCTGTGCTTTCCCCATATTGGCGACAACAAAACCGGAAAGCCCCCAGCAATCCAGGTTCAGCTCTGCATTCCGGTTCCAGAATGTCCCCATCCAGACAACATCTGCCTTATATTTTGCTCCGCCAAAATTAAAGGAAAACGTTCCGTTATAATCATTAAGCATGCTATTCAATCCCTGCCCAAGAACCGAAACCCCGCCTTCTCCATTTCCGCGGTCAAAAACATACCAGCCTGAAAATCCTTGTTTCCAGGTCGGTGTAATATCCAGTTCGAGCATAGCTTCACTCATGATCACATCGTCATTTTCCTGAACGTTGTTTTCATAAAGCTGGTAAGCCCCTGCTTTCCAGCGGTAATAATCAGCATCCTGCCGGACCGAAACTCCAACGGCATCACTTCCCCAAAAGGCGAGACGGTACCCGGTTGTCGTTAGTGTTGTCAATCCGGTTCGATACGGGTTATTGGGTGTGTCAAACAACCGTTGCAATCCGAAGTTGATTGCCCACCCTTTGGCGGGAATCAATTCAAGTTCAACATTTTGTGTCTGGATATTGACCTGATCTGCCGAAAAAGCAGAACCAAAATTCCCTCCCACACCATAGGAAGCATCTCCCCAGGTCCAGTCAATCTCAAAAGAAGCTCTGAGTATTGCCTTCCCGTCGAGTAACTTTGGTTGGTAGATAAAAAAAGGCAGGTATCGCTGTTCTGCGTAGGTTGCAACCTTTTTTGCTGTATTGGTATAATTTGAGCTGAACAACCGGCCCACAATCTGCCCTTTCAACAGGTCATTGGTTGCATAAAAATTTGTTCCTACAACATGAGTATAATAAAAACCGATGTAGGTAAATTCCTTGACCGGAACCTTCGGAACCTTATCTTTTTCCTGTTCCTCGATCCATTGGGCTGATACAGAAGTTGAAAAAATGACTGTGAGCAGTGAAGAAATTAAACTACGCATCTATGACTCCACGTTTACCTGTGGTTAATTTATACACCAATACGAAACCGGAAAGTACATTGACTTTCCGGTTAGAGGAGAACCTTATTTCACTCTGACGTATTTTTGGATATTGGTAGTCCCAAAAGCCCCGCCGTTCGTGCTTCCAAAGCCAGTGGTTGGAGTTGCCGGAACATTTGCACCACCAAGGGCAACAACTTCATACTTCATTGAATCAACTGCAGCATCATAAATTTCAAAAATTCCTTCAGATACGTATTTTGCTATAACTGTTTCATTCAATACAATTTTATGGATATTTGATCCGGTGGATTTTGTGATCACGTAAGTTCCACCGTAGTTTGCCTTTGTTCCGTTTCCATTAACCTGTTTTACAGTATAAGTCAAGTCAGGATTAAAAACGGCAATAATAGTGTCTACACCACCCGAAGATGCAAAATACGCCTCAAGCAAAGGAGCCACATTGCTTCCTGCAGATACCCAGGTTCCTTCAATTGAAGCAGGTGTTGCTGTTGTTTTTTCATCATCATCACTTTCACTGCAAGCGGCTATAACACCCAGTGTCAGTAACATCATAACTGCGTACGTTAACTTTTTCATTGTCTCTCTCCTTCTTGGTTTGGTTTGTTCTTCATTTGAGTTGCGATTGATGAAGTTCTAGTAATTTTTTCCGGTTGATTTTTCCCGTGTCACTTTTCGGAAGCTCGGTAAGAAACCGGAAATATTTCGGGATTTTGTATCTGGCCAGATTGCCGGAACAAAACCCGGAGAGTTGGTCGGCAGTCAGGTCTGCCCCTTCCTTCAGCACGATAAAGGCGGCTCCTGTTTCCCCCCATTTTTCATCCGGAACCCCGATGACGGCGGTTTCCCTGACCGACTCATGCGAATACAGCAGTTTTTCGGTCTCTGCCGGATACACATTCTCGCCGCCCGAAATGTACATGTTCTTTTTTCTGTCGAGCACAAAGAGAAATCCGTCAGCATCCTGACGGACGAGATCGCCGGTATGAAACCAGCCGTCAGTAAACGCCTGAGCAGTTGCCTCAGGATTCTTCCAGTACCCCGGCGTAACCGATGGTCCTTTGAGCAAAAATTCCCCGACTTCCCCCGCCGGAACCGGATTTCCGTCTTCACCGGCAAGTTTATACTCCAGGTAAAAGTTCACTTTCCCGATTGAACCCATTTTCCGGATGGCATCGTCCTGATGCAGAGAAGTTACACTGGGTCCAACTTCCGTCAGCCCGTAGCCCTGCCGGACCGGAACCCCTTTCTGATGCCATTTTTTAATCAGCGGCAGGGGCATCGGTTCACCCCCGATGATGAAATATTTCATGGAAAAAAGCCGTGCAGACGGGAATAAGGGTGAATTCACCATGAGCTGAAGCATCGTCGGGACAGCCACAAACATAGTTGCTTCTTCATCCTGCAGAAGTTTCAGAATCTGGTCCGGGTCAAACTTCCGGGTGACACTGAAGGAAGCGCCCCGGTGGAGAAAGGGTGTTGGAATCACATTCCACCCGCCGGTATGAAACAGCGGCATACAGGTTACCGACTTATCGGTCGAGGTAATATCCAGCCGCATGGTGGTATTAATGCTGTTCCATGTCAGCATCCGGTAAGTGTACAGCGATCCTTTCGGAGATCCGGTTGTGCCAGAGGTATACAGAATAAAAACCGGATCCTCTTCCTGAAGCTGATCACAAACTTCGGGTGCTGCGGTTAAGCCCTTTCCATCGTCATTTCTGCGGGAAAAGGACTCCAGAGTTTCCCTGAGGCGGATGCGGGAAAAGGCAGCCGTTTTTTCAAGAACCGGCAGAAACCGGGTTTCGTATAAAATGGCGTCGGGCAGACAGTCGGCAAACAATTCATCCAGTTCTCTTGGACTCAGTCTGAAATTCACCGGAACCAGAATGACGCCTGATTTTGCTGCAGCAGCCAGCAGCACAAAATGATCCAGGGTGTTTTCGGCCAGAATGACCAGCCGGGCACCGTAAGAAAGTCCGTCGGCTTTCCAGGCAGCGGCAACCTGGTTTCCCAGCGAATTCAGTTCGCCATACGTCACTGTCCGTCCGGTTTCCACTTCCCGGACTGCCGTTTTGGCCGGTGAGTAATCAGCCCATTTTTCGAACCAGTCAAGTCGGTAAGTCATGGTTTTTCTTCAGAGTTAGAGGTTATAATTTTTCCGCCGAACACCCGGGCCCGTCAGAGAAAATTCAGAGATTTGGTGTTGTTCACTCTGCCTTCACTGCCGCAGTGCGGTTATATTTAAAAAGCCAGACAATGGCTGCCACACCCACAGAGCCACCGATTGCCACGGCTGCTGCAACACCCGGATTTGCCCCTGTAGCCAGCGTTCCGGGTACCGGAAGTTTCCCGTAAAACATTGAAAAATGGAGTATAACCGCTGCCACGGATGCTGAGACCGGTACAGACGTGGGTACATTTTTAGCAAATAAACCGAGCAGAATCGGCAGAAAGGCTGCTGAGAAATAGGCGTAAACCCCGTTCTGGGCAAAAATTCCCACACTCAGATCCGGATTGACCAACTGATTCCAGGACAGAAAGAAGGTTATCAGCCCCAGAATGGCGATTACCGCCTTGTTCAGTGAAAACTCGGCAACTGCCCTCATCTCTGGATCCGCAAGGAAAAAAGATCCGAAAATGGGTTTGATAATATCGGTGGTTATCGTTGTCGAAACAGACTGAATCAATCCTTCCAGAGTCGAAATCCCCGCAGAAATCAGCCCCAGAATGACAATAATTCCCACCCAGACCGGGAATTCCCGGACCACGTAAGCCGACATCACCGCATCGAGCTTTAAGGACTGTCCGGCAAGAGTCAGATCGGGGAAATCAAGCCGGGCGAACAGGCCGGTAACGACAACCAGAAAAAACAGGGTCTGAACGGTAATTCCGGTCACCAGATACCGGTTCACATCCCGGTCAGATTTCAGGAGCAGAGATTTGGTGATAATATGCGGCTGGCAGACAATGGCTACACCCACTACAATCTGGGCAATGTAAATTTCAAAAAAGTCCCGGAACAGGAATGAAGACGGATTGTACGCCGAAGTCAGGTTCGGATCAATGACCGTCAGTTTGTCCAGAAAGCCGTGAACTCCGTCCGAAAAATGCCGGTATCCCGAACCCAGAAGGATGAAAGCCACCACCAGCATGATCCCCGCCTGAACAGTATTGGTATAAACCATCGAGTTGGCACCGCCGAACATCATATAACCGAAAATGAACAGAACAATTCCGGCCAGCACCCAGAGGGGATCCAATGCCAGTGCTTTGGAGAGCACAACCGTCAGCCCGACTGCAATCAGCACAATAAACGTAATCAGCAGTAGCGAGAGAAAGGCAAAAAACCGGCCGTAGGCCACACTTCCGTACCGGGTTTGCATCCATTGGGCCATCGTTAACGCCTTGGTGACCTGGCCGTGGGCCCGGAATCCCTTGGTCAGAAAATAAAGTGAAACCATGGCGGCTGCCGGGAGGACCACCGCATACGAAATCACCGCACTGAGTCCGTAATAGGCAATGAAGCCTGGGTTGATGATAAAGGTTGCTGCACTGGTCATGGAAGCCGCCAGCGACAGGCCAACGAAAACAGGAGAAAACACCACACTTCCGACGGCATAATCTGCCATGGATTTAACCGAACGGGCTCCCCGGATTACCAGGAAAACCGTAACTGCCATATAAATCAGAATCAGAACCCAGGTTGCCGTTACCATGATATCCTCACCATTTGAAAAGGGCAGCGGCAAAGGCAAGTCCGCCGCCGGAACCAATAAACAGACACCAGTCACCCGATTTTACCTTCCCGCCGGAAACCGCCTCGTCCAGGGCCATCCCGATGGCTGCTGACCCGGTATAGCCGTACCGGTCCATGATCGTATGGGCCCGGTCACGGGGAACCTGCAGGAGGTCGAGGGTTTCCCAGATACTGTTGATGTTGATCTGGGTCATGAAAAAGTGGGAGATTTCATCCGGATTTATTTCTGCTTTCCTGCAGAGTTCAAGGGTCATTTTTGACCACACTTCCGGATTGAGTTCTTTGGGGAATTTCCGGACGAATTTCAGCAGATGATCTTTGTTTTCAACACCTTCCCGGGTGATGGGGTGGCGGGAACCGCCGCCGTAAATTCCCATCCAGGAATTGTACTTTCCTTCAGAATGGAGCAGGCTGGCGGCAAATCCTTTCGATGGATCCTCTGTTGCCGAAACGACCGCAGCCCCGGCGCCGTCAGCAAACAGTGTCACGGTTTTTTTATCCGTCATATCCAGATATTTCGACATGGCATAGGCCCCGATAATCAGAATATGCCGGTACCGGTCATCGGCACGGATGTATTTGGATGCCATATCCAGCACCGTTACAAATCCTGCACAGGCCGTATTCACATCAAAAGTCCCGGCATTAACTGCCCCGATCCGGTCCTGAACCACCGAAGCGGTTGACGGAGAAATATACTCGGGTGTATCGGTTGCGATAATAATCAGGTCCAGATCTTCAGGCGTCAGCCGGGCAGAATCCAGAGCCCGCCGGGCAGCCTGTTCACACAGGTCGGCAGTCGACTGGTCCGGGCTGCACCACCGCCGTTCCCGGATGGTCAGATTGGTTACCAGCCAGGTATCGACATCTTCGCCAAGCAGGTCATTGAAAAAGGCATTGGGAACCACCCGTTCAGGGACAAAGGAACCGGTTCCGGAAATGTAAGCGTTGCGGGTCATGAGAATTTGGAATTTTAATGTGTGAATTCTGACTGTTAAATGATGGTTGAATTTCTATCAGATTCCCCTCATTTTCTAAAGGAGGGGAACTTGACCTATTGTTAGAATTACCTTTATGCCTTTCCCGTAACCGGTACTATTTGAAGCGTATTTCAGTCACCTGTCATCCGTCACCGGCACTTACATCACCAGACCGCCATCCACCGAGAGACAGTGTCCGTTAATAAAGGCGGCCTCTTCACTGGCCAGGAACAGATATGCATTGGCAATATCTTCGGGCATCCCCAGCCGGCCCAGAGGCGTTTTCTCTTTCAGTGTATCAATAACCTTTTCAGGAACGGTTGCAATCATTTCGGTGGCTATAAACCCCGGTGCAACAGCATTCACAGTAATTCCCTTTCGTCCCAGTTCCCGGGCCCAGACCTTGGTCATCCCAATCACCCCAGCCTTGGTGGCCACATAGTTCGACTGCCCGAAATTCCCGTAAATCCCGACTACTGACGACGCATTTAAAATCCGGCCCGATCCCCGTTCAGCCATAGGACCGGCCACCGCCTTCGTGCAGTTAAATACGCCGGTCAGGTTAACATTCAAAACCGCCTGAAACTGTTCAGGCGTCATTTTCATCAGGGTGGCATCCTTTGTGATACCGGCGTTATTGACCAGAATATCAATCTGCCCAAATGCATCCAGAACCCCTTTTACGGCTTCTTCGACCGATTCAAGCCGGGTCACGTCGACCTGATGAAAAACGGCACGGATTCCCTTTCCGGTCAGTTCCTTTATAAAGGCAGTTCCCAGTTCCACATTCACGTCCCAGATGGCAACCGAAGCCCCTTCCCGGGCAAAAATTTCTGCGGTTGTTTTTCCGATGCCTCTGGCACCGCCGGTGATTATGGCAGTTTTCCCTTCAAGTCGTCTCATTTTAATATCCAGTGTTTTTATCGTTTGAAAAATACAAAACGTTCAGGTAAAGCAAAAGGAAGAATAGCCGGTTTCCGTTTTTCAGGACTTCGTCCGGACGTCAGCCCATTCTTCAGTAAAGGCTTTAAAATGTTTTTCCATCAGCATGTAAAACCGTTCCATTTCGAGCAGCCGGTCATGATTGACCTTTGAGCCCGGATTTTCCTCTGCCAGTTCCAGCAAGTGCCGCGACAGGCGGGTATTGCTTCTGATCATGGCATAATGATTCCGGAAGGCAGCACCGAAAATATCACCGGAGGCCTCCCAGTAATCCTTCCGGCTGCCGGGTTTCCAGGCTTTCCGGATGAGCCCCCGTTCACTCAGACGGCGGGTAATCTGGCTGATGGGTCCTTTGCTCATGCCCAGAGTCTCAGTAATTTCGTCCAGAGACAGCGGTTCATTGCTGGCAATCAGCAACCCGACCACATTTCCCATCAGACGGTTCAGACCAAAAGCTTTGTAAGCATCCCCGAAGGAATGCACCATTTCCTGTTTAACAGGATCCTGAGCGAGCATAGAATTTTACCACTTGATTGCGATTGTTTGAAAACTTTCAAACGATTCAAAAGTGCAGACTATTTTCGGATTTGTCAAGCCCTGTTTCAAATAATTAATCTATGTCAGGAATCTGTCTTCAGGGATCCCAAAAAAGACATCAGAACGGACCTTTCTGCCTTAGCGGATGCCGGATGTGCAGCTCTGAAGGCTACCGGAGACGGGTTTAGTAGTCCAGAGTGATCCTGTCTGATAAAATTGGGGGGCAACCCGGGGACGGGTGAAGGAAATCAATAAAAGCGGTATGAAGAAAAAACAGCCCTGCGGATCATAGAATGCCATTTTTTACCCACCCCACAACCGGCAGATCGGCAGCCGCCCAGTCGAGTCCGGAAAGATGCTCCGGAAGAAGCCATAGAAAATCAGCATGATCGGTCAGCACCAGATCTCCCTCCAGAATTCCGCAAAGATAAGATTGCATCCGGATGAGCACCGGGCCGTAATCGTGATCCACCAACGGTCCCTTCCGGATGATCCGGATTGTCAGGTTCAGTTCTTCCCTGATTTCTCTCACGATACAGTCTTCCGGAGTTTCTCCGGGTTCTGTTTTACCGCCGGGAAATTCCCATTTCAGCGACAGATGACCGCCGGATTTTCTCTGAACAGCCAGGATCAGGCCGTCTTTTTCAATCACGGCACACGTCACTCCGAGCACCGGTTTACTCATGGCTTCACCAGAAGTGAGCCGGGATTGAGTCCGGTTTGAACCGGCCCGGCGATCCTGAGGCCGTTCCGGAATCCCTCCAGCCATCCCCGAACCGTATAGGCATCGGTTGTGGTGACCCACAAGGTTTCCGTTTCGGGAACAAAAACAGTTTCACAGATTATTTTTCCCTTGAAAGGTGATTTTGACCGGTCGAAAAGGGTATCCGAAATAACCAGTGATCCCGATATTTTCAGGACGGCTGCATCGGTTGTCACAACCATTCCGTCAGGGACCGCCGTCACAGACCGGACAGGGGAAGAGAAGGAAAGAGAATCTGTTACCCGGCTGTCAGAAGACCGGATTTTAACCAGTTTCCCGCCGGGATCTTTCTGCCAGAGATTACCCTGGCAGTAAACCAGAACGCCGTCGTCAACAACTGAAATCCGGTCCGGGTTGGTTGGAACCCGGATGGAAACTTTTCCTGAAAAATCAGAAACGGGGATCTTTTCCACCGTATTCCCGGCCCCAAGTCCGTTGCAGGAAACCCAGAGACAGGTTCCGTCGAACGCCAGAGCCTCCGGGTAAGGATTTACAGGAACCGATCCGGTTTGTTTTCCGGTTGCCGGATCGGCGATCAGGATCCGGTGGGTGTAGTAAGAAGATATCATCAGACGGCCATCCGGGAGTCTGACCGACTCTCTCGGGCTGGAATCAGTCCCAAAGGCCAGTTCAGACACAAACGACCCGTCCTTTAAGGAAAACCAGACCAGTTTATTTGAACTGGTGACCGAAATCCGGCCCAGTGCACCCTCCTGTAACATTGAATTGCCCGTATCGCCCAGCAACCGGCCCAGAACCCCGGTTTCGGTATCCCCGGAAATCTGTCCGGTTTTAACGGAGAAAAACTGCAGGGAGGAATTGTTCTGGCCCCAGAGCCCCTCATTCAGAATAAACACTCCCGGTTCATCGGGTGCTGAGCCGGAACCGGGATTTCCGGAATCACATCCGGCAAAAAACGGAATCAGAATAATCAGGCTCAGAACAGATTTCACGGCGGAGACTCCACAGTCAGGGTCATCAGCCAGGACCTGCCGGGCATCGGGTAGGATTTGATCCATTCATAGTTCTGGCTGGTCAGATTCCGGACCGCAACTGACGGGGTCAGGCTGATCCAGGAGAACGACCACTTCCGGCGGACTTCAAAATCCCCGGTAACAAAGGACGGAAGGCGGTCTTCCGGCAGATTCTCAACTCCGGCAAACCGGTCGCCGGTCCACCGCCAGGCGGTTGAAATCTGCCAGACTCCGGGGTTCCAGACTCCCGTTATGCCTGCAGTAAACCGGGGGGTATACACCACCTGTTTCCCTTCTGCCTGCCGGCTGATTCCTTTTTGGGTCGTTACCGACTGCAGGGTAGCATATTGAGAAACCGACCAGGCGCCCGAAGTCCAGTCTGCGGTCTGTTCGATTCCGGCTCCCGAAACCTGATCGGCATTGATGGCAGACCACAAAACCGGGTTTTTGGGGATGGCAATAATTTTATCCTGAATGCGGTACCAGAATCCCTTTACCCGGAGCCAGCCCGTGCTGAACGGGAAGGTCAGTTCGGCATCGGTTCCGACCAGTTTTTCGGGTGTTAATTTCTGGTCGGTTGTGGTCCTGATGCGGATTTCACCCAGAGAGGGATACCGGATATTCCGGTTGACAGACAGAAGGAGATGAATCCGGGATCCCTTCACCGAAAGTGCAGCGGAACCTGAACCTGAGGTTTGTGCTCCTTTTCCACCTTCTGCCCGGCCGCTTAAAATCACACTGACCGGATCGGAAAGCGGGATGGTGGCTGACGAAAAAACGGCGGCTGTTTTCCTGGTCAGGTTATCCGTTTCAGGTTTTCCCCGCCAGATATCGGCTGCGGCATCCAGATTCCGGAAATAAACACCGGCATTCCAGGGAATCACAGCTTCCTGCTGCAGAAAATCGGCCCGGAAGGAAGTTTCCCCCTCAGTAAACTCACTCACCGGAACCGGGGAAACCGGATCCCGATAGCTCATTTTCTGGTTCCGGATCAGCCCGGCAAGGCGAAGTGATCCGGAAAATGCAGGGAAAGCGAGGGAGGGAATCAGCCGGCGGTCCTCTGAAACGAGACTGGCATCCGACGAGAACGGATTCCCTTCAAATACCGGCCCGGGAACACCCTGTGTCTGCCGGTTCCAGGCCAGACTGACAGAAGCCGTCATCCAGCCGGTTGTCCAGCCCGCCTGGCCAAATCCGGTTTGCCCGTCAAAAGCCTGATTCTGTCGGATTTTCCTGCCGCCAAATGGAAAATTTCCTTCACTGGCAGCGGTACCGGCCTGAACAGAACCTGAAAAGGCTCCTGCCAAAACATCCTGGGAGATCAGAACCTGACGGGACCCGAAAGAACCGGCTTCAGCCGTCATCCGGGTATGCGTTGCGGGAATCTGACGGCTGTTCAGATATACCGTCGACCCCAGTCCGCCATTGGCCACATCGGCAGAAAATCCGCCGGTTTGAACGGCAACAGAGCCCAGTTGGGTTGACGGGAAAAGACTCAGATTGGCAGTACCCGATAGTCCGTCATTCACAATCATGCCATCCAGAACCACCAGATTCTGCTGGGAAGTTGTTCCCCGTGCTGCAATGGTTTTCAATCCGCCGGTGCCGCCGTAATCCCTCAATTCCAATCCGGGAACCCGGGTTAACAGAACAGAAACGGGTTCAGGAGCCTGATCAGGAAGCTGAAGCACTACCAAAGAGGAGGGTGAATAGGCTTTTTGAAGCAGTTGCGGTGCCGCACCAACCACTTCGACCGGAGGAAGGGAGTCGGAACGGGCGTGGCTCCAGGCCAGACTATCCGGAACCGGCTGGGCAACTCCCGGATTGCTGAAAATAACCGGCAGAATCCACAGGAAAAACCGGTTCTTCATCGGATCAGAACCACCCGGGCAGATCCGGAAAATCCGGAGCCGGAAACAGAAAGGAAATAAATCCCGGATGACAGACCCGAAAGGTCCAGCCGGCGGGATTGCATTCCGGAGGTTTGTGCAAACCCGGTTTCTTCCCGGATTATCTGACCTGTTAGGGTTATCAGCCGGATGCTGACCGGGCCCGGTGCAGGCTGATTCCAGGTAGCAACAGAAGCCGGATTTGCTGGGTTCGGCACCACTGAAATCCTGAATTTATCAGGGGCAGTCACTTTATCCGCAACCGATACCTGTGCCGTATGAAAAGCCAAAACGCCGTCCAGATCAAAACCGGAACCCATCAGATTCCAGGAACTCCGGTCCTCAATCCGGATGAACTTAACCGAAGCAAGTCCCACCGCTTCCAGATCAAAGGCATCACCACCACAGGCTGGCCATCCCATCGCAAGACTGTTTCCCCGGGTTGGCGTCAGGCCGGCACACCCGGCCCAGGTTACTGAATCATACGGAAAGGTCACCCACTCACTTCCGGATTCAGAAACTGAAACAAGTCCCGGTTCTTTCCAGGCCCGGGTTGAATCTCCGCCCGGCCAGAAAACATTTTCAAAAACCACAAAATCGGGACCGGGTCCGTTGGTTACGGGATGATTTTCGAAGGAAAGAGTGATCCAGCCACCCAGGCCCAGACTCACTACCTGATCCGGATTGGCTGAGGGAACCAGCAGGGTGGCCGAGGTATCGGGAAACCGGAGGACGTTAGCCGGGAAGTACTGCGCATCCTGACCGAAGTCGGTATTGTTCCCGAAGCTGTACCCGGCAACCCGGTCGGGCAGAACCGGTTGTGCAACCGCCAAAGCAGGAAGCAGAAGGACAACAAGCAGAACTTTCATGCCGTCTCCTTCACCGGATTTCCTGTTTTTCCGGCAATGCAGGATTTACATTCATATCCGGATGGCTGGCGGTAAACGGTACTGATCCGGCTGCAGATCCGGCACACGCCGGCCTTCAGGCCGGGAACCCGGCCATCCGGAAACAGATCGCGGCATTTATGGATACACCGGCAGGACGGATCGATACATCCGGCCGGATTAAAACTGCTTTTCATTGATAGATGGCCAATGCCGTGCCATTAGCATACTGCCCCAGAGGATAAGAACGGACCACGGCGCCGTTATTCAGCCAGTCGAGCCGTGAATCTTTCGATTCCTGAATCAGAAACAGCACTGAAGGCGTCCCATCCGTAAAGAAGGGGTGTCCTGATTGGGCACTGAAACAGTTCAATGTGCCAAATTTCCCGGCACTAACCGGAATGCTTTTCACTCCGGAATCATTGAAATACAACATACCGTCGGGTGAAAAGGAAAGGCGGCTGAAGGGAAAAGATCCCTCAAATTTCAACGAATCGGTAACCTGATCAGAAGTGGTGTTAACCAGGTAAATGCCACCATAAACCGAGGCATAATCCCCGGCGCAAAAAACGGCCAGTTCCGAACCGTGAACGGCAAGTGTAGAGGGGTTTTTCCCGACCCGGAGGGTTTTTTCTGTTTTTCCGGTGGTCTGGTTGAAGATAACCAAAGCATTGCCGAAACCGGGCCAGAATCCGTTATCGGTTACATAAAGTTTCCCGGAAACGCTCCTGAGTTCGCCGGGATACTGAAGAGTCCCCTCCAGGAAAGTAATTTCGAAGGTTACAGGATTCAGCCGGCAGACACTCCCGTTGGTCTGGGTAAAATAGAGGTTCCCGTCAGACCCGTTGGTCAGGTAATTCGGTCCCGAAAAATCACCTGTTTTAATCCGGCCGGTTTCTTTATAAGTTTTACTGTCGAGTACCAGAATCAGGTTATCATCCACACAGGTGACAAACAATTTCGTTCCCGAGAGTACCACAGACTGAACGCCTTTGGGCATTTTTACCCCGTTGGCAGCCAGATAAACATCCCGGTAAAGAGAATCTTTGGCAAAATTGTATTCAGAAAGAGACCCGGGTTCACTTCCCCAGATTCCGTAGTTCGGGATTAAAATCCGGTCAATAATTTTTGTGGACGGGTTTCCTGCCGGATCAGACTCCTCATCACAGGAAAAGAGGTAGGAAAACCCAATCAGCAGGGTAAAAAGGCGAAGGAAAAGCATAAAACTCCCACGGTTTTACGGTTAGATTTATCCGGAATCCGTGGTGAAGAGGCTGGCAGTCGGTTGGTAAAATATCAGGCCGGTGCCACCTGCGTTTCTCCCTCGGAAACGGGTGAAACTTTGCGGCAGGTCTCCCGGCTTCAGGCGTCAGCGCTGGAGGAAACCTCCGGTGCTGAGGTCCGGCCCTTCCCATCCCGTTTGGTCAGGACAGTGGTCTTGCCGGATTTCGCCTTTCACGGTTGCGGGGCAGCTGCTGATTAGCCTTCCGGCGCACAGCATTCCCTTTTCATCCCGTCCCGGCAGAGCCTGGAACGGGAACCGAAAAGCAGGAGCAAAGATCGGAACAAATTTCGAAAGGTCAAACCGGCGGGAATTAGAGTTCGGTTAACCGCAAGGGGGGATTTTCTATTTAACCAGCACCATCCGCCGGATTTCGGTAACTGGCAGCCGCCCGGGTGTTTTCAGGGAGATCCGGCAGAAGTAAGTTCCGGTTGCAGCAGAAATTCCCGAGGAAGACCGGCCGTTCCAGACCAAAAAATGACTTCCCGCGCTCAGCAGTCCGGAACCGGAAGAGAAAATCACGTCACCGGCCAGACTGATAATTTCATACCGGACAGCAGTTTCAGCAGGCACCTGAATCTGGATCCGGGTTTCAGGGTTAAACGGATTCGGCCAGGCTTCACTGACCCTTAATTCATCCGGATTTTCAGCAGTCAGGATCAGTCTGCCCGTTTCCGTTTCTGTTCCGTCAAGGTCCCGCTGAATCAGGCAGATTTCAATCTGGTTTCCGGGTCCTGAAACCGGAGCAGTAAAAGAATAGGTCTGGGGTTCGGTGGTGGTTCCCTTTCCGGAAACAAATCCGAGAGTTTCCCAGGAATCCGGAAGTTGGGATTTTTTCCGGACGGTCCAGCCGAAATTATGAAGTTCGGTTGCCGTCGACCAGGCCAGAGACAAGGTCCC
>JAKLJL010000008.1:0-1390 GCA_023151185.1 Bacteroidota bacterium | reverse complement strand
AGTTGGGATTTTTTCCGGACGGTCCAGCCGAAATTATGAAGTTCGGTTGCCGTCGACCAGGCCAGAGACAAGGTCCCGTTGGATATTGATCCTGAAAAGGCCGTCATTTCAACCGGGACAGTTGCAAATCCGTAAGTCCCGACAGTAAAGCCGTTCCAGTATTCGTTGGTCAGGCTCGTCCAGGTAATCGAAGACAAGGTATCGACAAACCGGATGACCCCGTGAGGTTCTCCTGTGCCGTTTAACTGGAATGTGCCGTCTCCGTTAACCACCCGGGTCAGGGTTCCGCTTCCCCAATATCCAGCCCCTGTACTGACAATTTCAAAATCCCGGTTAAACCGGTATCCGTTGCTGTTCAGGCTGACGACAGCAAAAAACAGGTGATCGACCGGCTTCGAAAACACCAGAGTTTTTGAGGTGGCGTGCGAAAGCCCGATCATTTCGGCTGCAGGCGGTGCATTGATCACGGATGGACTGATAAACGGAGCAGACGGATTGAAATAGTTCGTTCCGGTTCCGGTTTGGATAAAGGAAACTTCGCCTGTGTAAGAGATCTCAATATCTCCTTCGGAGGTGGAAAACTTTCCTGAGGCGGTTCCGGAAGTCCCGGTGGTTCCGGAAATCCAGTCAGCCCAGATGACCGGAATGGTCGTGTCTGCTGCTGCTTTCCGGATCGGATTTCCATCCGGCAGGGTTCCGGCATTTACAGATACAAACCAGCCGGCCATCAGCATCATAATCAGGTTTTTCATACATCCTCCAAAATAAATCCGAAGAACCGGGGTGTTCTGCGGCACCAGAAACAAAACAGGAAAACGGTCGGGAGCCCGGATTATTTCATCAGAACAAGCCGCCGAACGGCGTTTTCTGTTTTCCCGGAATTCAAAGATACGGCCTGAATCCGGTAGAAATAAAACCCGGAGGCGGCTGGATGGCCGTTTTGATCCTTTCCATCCCACTTCAGAGCATGAACCCCGGCTGACCATCCGGAATAGTCGTCCCGCTTTACAGTCTGCCCAAGCGCATTCACCAGTTCAACCCTGACCCGGGAAGGCTCAGCAAGCGTAACCGAAACCTGAGTTTCAGGGTTAAACGGATTCGGCCAGGCTTCACTGACCGTCATTTTCTCTGGACTCTCGGCAGTCAGGATCAGTCTGCCCGTTTCCGTTTCCGTTCCGTCAAGGTCCCGCTGAATCAGGCAGATTTCAATCTGGTTTCCGGGTCCTGAAACCGGAGCAGAAAAAGAATAGGTCTTGGGCTCGGTGGTAGTTCCCTTTCCGGAAACAAATCCGAGAGTTTCCCAGGAATCCGGGAGTTGGGATTTTTTCCGGACGGTCCAGCCGAAATTATGAAGTTCGGTTGCCGTCGACCAGGCCAGAGACAAGGTCCC
>JAKLJL010000007.1 GCA_023151185.1 Bacteroidota bacterium | reverse complement strand
GTAGGCAGTAGGTGGTTCTGGTGGCTGTCCTTCGGCAGGCTTGGTCCCTGAGCTGGGTCGAAGGGCAGGAACCGCTCGAAGCCACATGAAAGTATCCGGACACTTCGGGACCCTCAGTGTCCGGATTTTAGTCAAAGCACGGTGACGGAAGTCAGGAAGCAGGAAAACCACCCCCGGCCCCTCTCCGTCGGCAGCCGGATGAATAACTTTGGAAATGGAGGAGAGTTTTAAATCCGTTCACCGAAGGAAACGATGTATTAAATGCTGATTTCTGTCTTCTGGCTCCTGTCAAAACTTATATCCAACCCGCAGCATGGGCAGGATGTCAACCGTGCTGATCCGGTGTTCAGAATAGAGAAACGACTCCTTCTGGCTTTTCCGGAAATTTGCTGAGGCTGCTGCCTGGAAAAAAAGATGACTGAAGGGTTGCCAGAAATAACCGGCTCCGATACCAAAATCGAAAGTCCGGATGTCCTTTTTCTGTCCGGATTGACTTTCACGGATAGTCCAGTTTCTGCTTTCCAGAGACGCGGAAAGAAAGGCTCCTTTCCAGAGAAAATAATCGGCCATTACCCCGCCCGAAAGGGTCGTCAGTTTCCGTTCAAACCCGGAATTCCGGTTTTCAACTCCGAACTGACCGAAATCAAAGTCTCCGCTGCTTTGAACTTCAACCCGGAACCGGAAATCCCCGGACCGGTGTCCAACCGAAAGATGGTAGCCTTTTTCAAAAAAGCAGGGAACCTGAACTTCAATTTCCTTCCCGGAGAGAAAAGCCGGGCAGGATTGGCCGGGGTCCTGTGCCTGAACTGTTGAAAAGAAAACCGGTAAAAGGACGGCCGCCATCAAAGTTCTGACGCGGATCAGGGTAAAAGCAGTTGGGGATGAAACTATCATGAAAAACTCCGTTTTAGTTGATTTGTGACCCTCCTGCGGGGATTCGGTGCAGGAGGCACCAAAAGCAGGCTGGTTTTGGCAAAACTACCGGAATTTTCAGGAAAAAAAGTTAACCTTAGTTAAGTAATCGCGTCAGGTAACCGGATTTTGACAGCTACCGCTTCAGGGTAATCCGTTTCCTGAGCCGGCTCAGCGATACCGGAGTCATTCCAAGAAAGGTCGCAATGTGCTGAAGGGGAATCCGGGCAACCAGATCAGGCCGGGTTTCCAGCAAATGGAGATACCGGTTTTCTGGATTCATATTTTTAAAGTTATCACTGGTGATCTGACTTTTAACCAGGAGTTCCGTACTCATTTGAGCGATTAACCGGGCCAGTTTCGGGACTTTTTCGAGCAGAAGCTGATTCCGTTCATCCGAACCGAGGGCAATTACACACGGTTCGAGGCAGGACAGGTAATAGTCGGAGGGTTGTTTCGTGAGATAGCTGACCGGAGTGATTCCCTGATTTTCAGTAAAAAACTCGGTTGTCCGTTCATCGCCGTCCACAATGTAATACCTCCTCACACAACCTTTGAGGATGAAAAAACAATCCTGTGCCAGATCTCCGTGAGCCAGTAAAACCGTTCCTTTCGGGTACGTTTTGATGATATTCTGAGCCTGAATGACCGATTTTTCATCCGGGGTCAGGTCAATATAGGAAGAAATGAACGTGATGATGGCATCATCCATGGCAGGCCGGCTCCGGGAATTAGGTGATTTACTGTGGCAAAAATACGACGTAACCGCCAGATTATTTCTCCGGATCCGGGCCCAGTCCCTGATTTCTTAACCAAGGTAAAGTTTTTTGAACAGGCATCCCGGTACCTTCGGGAAATTAACCAAACGAAAGGAGCCTAGATGAAAACTCACCCCAGCCAACTGCGCACCGATTCCGTCCTGACCGGTGTCTTTTTTATTTCTGCAGCCGTTTTTTCCATCGCCGGATTGATTTTGTACGATCCGGTGCTGAAGGCAGATCCGGCCCGGATTCCAACCGGGGCCATTTTTTCTTCGGTCATGACCGGAGTGATTTTTGAACTGATTCTGGCCGTGTCGGCGGCAGGAACTGCTGTGATGATGTATCCTTACCTGAAACGGTATCATGAAAGTCTCGGACTGGCTTATATCAGCTTCAGGCTGCTGGAAGTTGTGTTTATTCTGATTGGATTAACCGGGGTTCTGGTGCTGCTTTCACTGGGTCAGATTCAGCAGTTGGGAATGCAGACGGAAACGGCCGGTGTTGCCGCTGCCTTTCTGAGTCTGAAAACCTGGACGTTTATTCTGGGCCCCAATTTTATGCTGGGTATCAATACGGGTGTGTACAGTTTTGGGTTTCTGAAATCGGGACTGGTTCCGCAAAAGCTGGCAGTGTTTGGGCTGCTGGCTGCAGGCCTTATCCTGGTAGCAGCCCTGCTGGAACTTTATGGAATCATTGAGCAGATTTCCCCTGCCGGAATTCTTCTGGCCGTCCCGATTGCGGGGTATGAAATGACGCTGGCCGGATATCTGATCCTCAGGGGATTCAGGTCCGGTACGGAGGAAAAAAAATCACTTCCCGCACTTTGATTTTTCTGTCCGGCTGGTGCTGCCGTATCTTGGATGGGTCATCAGGAAAGGAATACGATGAGTCAGGACTATCCTCCCAATCCGGCTGAAAAACCGGGTTACCGGCTTGAGTTTGAAGACCGGTTTACTGACCGGGAAATCAGCCGGGACCGGTGGTTTCCCTGGTATTTGCCCCATTGGAGCAGCCGGGCGGCTTCCGGTGCCGGTACCCGGTTTCATGACGGGAAACTTGAGCTGGTTATTTCTCCCGGGCAGGAACCCTGGTGTCCCGAATTTAACGGAAACATCCGGGTTTCCTCACTGCAAACGGGCATTTTCGCCGGCAAGCTGAATTCACGGGATGGGCAGCACCGGTTTTCCCCGACCTGCCGGGTCAGGGAAGAACAGCAGGAAGAACGGATTTATACTCCCCTATATGGTTTTTTTGAAATCCGGGCCCGTGCAGTTGCCCAGGCTTCATCGGTTTGCGCATTCTGGATGATCGGGGTTGAAGATACCCCAATCCGGTCAGGGGAAATTTGCATCATGGAAGTTAAGGGCAGCGGAATCCGGCAGGGATCGTCGGTAAACGGGTATGGGGTGCGGGCATTTTCAGATCCGCATCTGAGGGATGAATTTTTTGAGGACCCGTTTCCTGTTGATGCAGCTCAGTTTCACATCTATGCTGCCGATTGGAAACCGGATTCCGTTGATTTTTACCTGGATAACCGGAAGGTCCGGACTGTTTCACAATCGCCGGATTACCCCATGCAATTCATGCTGAATATTTATGACATTCCCGCGCCGGAGGCGGTTGTTCCGGCCGGTGATTTCCCGAAAGCCTTCCGGATTGATTATGTGCGGGGATACCGCAGGGAAGGGTAATTCCAGATCCTGAATTGCAGATTCAGGATCTGGACTACTGTCGGTTCAATTTGTCCAGTTTACCTTGAAAAAGTTGCTTTTATGACTCAGAATCCTGCCATCCCCCGGGTTTACCTTTTTACATTCGATCCAGTAAGTTTCAAATCCGGGAGTTGGTGAGCCGGTAACCGAAAACGATCCGGTTTGGTTTTCTGAAAAGACCACTGATTTGCCACTGCTGAGCGTCAGATATAAAGTGGTGGTGTAGGCACCACTATGCCCGCCAAGGTGGGGTTCAGGGGTTTTAATTGAAGCATCTTCACCTACTTTAACCCCAATATCACTCATGGAGAAATCTCCTCCCGTATATTCTTGATTTGTCTGGTCAGAATCATGTTTATCTGAGGACTCCTCATTGAAATTGCATCCGGTAATCAGGATACATGTGCAGAGGAAAAGGACCGCTTTTGGCATAATGAACTCCCGAGATTGATTAATAAAGTATAAACAATTTTGAGCGTGAGTGGTAAAAATAAATAAAATTACAGGTAAATTCTATACCGGGGGTCACAACCCGGTTGCTGAGGGACGGAAGCCGGAAGGCAGTTGGTAGTAGAGAGTAGATAGTAGGTGGTTCTGGTAGCTGAGGTTCCCGAAGCCCCCTTGAAGGTACCGGACACTTCGAGACCCTCCGTGTCCTTTTCCCCTCCTTTTCTAAAGGAGGGGTTAGGGGTGGTTTGGCTGTTTTCTCAGAACCAAAAGAAAACTGCCCCGTCAGGCACTCAAAAGTTTGCAGTTTTAAGTAGCAGAATCGCGCCGTGCAGCGTGGGAGACGTTTCGTGCGTTTCAGATCCTGACCGAAAAACCACTGAACCCGTGAGAATGGAACAAGCCATCCGGTCAGGATGTGGGGGCAGGCGGGCAAAGGCAAGGAAACGGCGGGTTCGATTCTGCACAGGATTTTTGGGTACTTTTTATCCGTAAAAAGTACCTCCCCGAAGGGAAAGAGAGTTTGAGGTTGCAGGTCCGGCGTTTCGCTGGATGGATGACGAATGAAAGCCTATTCGAATTTGGCGGTTGCGTTTCCGCACGGAAGAACGGCATTGGCATAACCGGAAATTTGTAGCCGTGCGGATTTTGTGATTTTATTCTTTCCCCCGGGGCTGACGCCCCGGGCTACCAGGATGTCACCCCTCCGGGGCTGAGGTTGCAGGTCCGGCGTTTTGCCGGTTTGTTGCCAAACCCAAAGAAAATCACTTCATCCGTCTCCCAAAGTTTGGAGCCGAATTGAGCAGAATCGCGCCGTGCAGCGTGGGAAACGTTTCGTGCGTTTCAGATCCTGGCCGAAAAACCACAGAACCCGTGAGAATGTAACAAGCCATCCGGTCAGGATGTGGGGGCAGGCGGGCAAAGGCAGGGAAACGGCGGGTTCGATTCTGCGCAGGATTTTTGGGTACTTTTTATCCGTAAAAAGTACCTCCCCGAAGGGAAAGGGAGTTTGAGATTGCCGGTTCGGCGTTTCGCCGGAAGGATGACGAATGAATACCTATTCGAATTTGGCGGTTGCATTTCCGCACGGAAGAACGGCATTGGCATAACCGGAAATTTGTAGCCGTGCGGATTTTGTGATTTTATTCTTTCCCCCGGGGCTGACGCCCCGGGCTACCAGGATGTCACCCCTCCGGGGCTGAGGGCACTGTTGCGTCGGGGCTGAGGTTGCAGGTCCGGCGTTTCGCCGGTTTGTTGCCAAACCCAAAGAAAATCACTTCATCATTCGTCCAAAGTTTTCAGCCGAATTGAGCTGAATCGCGCCGTGCAGCGTGGGAAACGTTTCGTGCGTTTCAGATCCTGACCGAAAAACCACAGAACCCGTGAGTATGAAACAATCCATCCGGTCAGGATGTGGGGGCAGGCGGGCAAAGGCAAGGAAACGGCGGGTTCGATTCTGCACAGGATTTTTGGGTACTTTTTATCCGTAAAAAGTACCTCCCCGAAGGGAAAAGAAATTTAAAAGACAGGAGTCAGAAAACAGGAGTCAGAAGACAGAAGTCAGAAGACAGAAGACAGTAGGTAGTAGACAATAGAAAGTAGGCAGTAGGTGGTTTTGGTGGCTGAGGCTCCCGAAGGCACCATGTGAAATCCGGACACTTCGGGAGCCTCAGTGTCCGGAGGACAACAGATAGCTGGCAGTAGAAAGTAGTTCCCCTCCTTTGGGAAAGTTCCAAATCCGTACAGAGGCGGAGAGGGGAGTTTATTATCAGTTCACCGGAGAAATGGAGTGTTTTATATTCACCCCTATCCCGTCATCCCATTCGGGAAAATCAGAAATGCCCAAGAACCCGGGCTGGAACTACTTCCTGTTTGGGCAGATAAGCTTCCGATTCCGTTTCTCCGTTTTCGTGGTGAATGATGAATCCGACGCCAAACAGAGTGTTCAGCGACCTGCCAAACCGGATGGCACTGTCTTTCTGATTAGTGGTCAGGTAAATCAGCCCGCTTTCTCTTTCCTTGACTATCCACAATCCGGCTGATAAACGGATCTCGACATTTTTCATTTTGGGGCGGTTCAAAACAGTTGGCATAGGTCTCCCTTCACTTATTTTAGTGCAAAAATCAGGAACTGAATCTACCCAAAAAGCCCCATATTCATGGGGTTGTGTCAAAAGTGTGACAAAGGACATACCCCACCCCCATCATCATGGGATAAAAGGAATGCGGGACTTTCCGGAACTTTGCGGGAGTTTATCAGGAGACTCCCCATGACAAGAAAATCCGGTCTGTTTTTTATTCACCTTTTACTCATTCTGGTCCCGTTTTCACTCCGGGCACAGATGGCGGGAACCTATACCATCGATCCCTCCGGCTCAGGCGCCTTCCTGTCCGTTTCAGAAGCCTTTCAGGCACTGAAAACCCAGGGGGTTTCAGGAGCCGTTACGCTTGAGATCGTTCCCGGAAACTACACCGTCCACGATTCCCTGTATAAAATCACCGGACTTTCAACGGGGAATCCGCTGATTCTCAGATCCTCAACGGGGAACCCGCAGGATGTGACTTTTTCTTATACCGCATCGGCCAATCACAAAAACTTTATTCTCCGGCTCAAACGGGTGGATGGAGTCTCCATTGAAGGGATTACCTTTTCCACCACAGGAACCAATTACCAGCGGCTCATCGAAATAGCCGATTCAACCACCAATTATTCTCTTAAGAACAACCGGTTTACCGGTACCGCCCAAACCTTTGCTGATGATAACCGGGCTCTGATTTACATCAGCGGAACCCATACACACTCTGCACTGATTGAAAGCAATCAGTTCACCAACGGCGGTTATGCGGTGAAACTTTCCGGATGGGCTTCAGTTCCCGGAAGCACGATTAAAAACAACACGGTTACAGGATCCTGGCAGGGAATTTTTACCAGTTATGTCAATAATCTGACGGTTACCGGTAACACCATTCTGGCCGGAATTGCCGGGATTGATATTGAAGGAAGTGCCGGAACTCTGATTGTCTCGGAAAACAGTATCACCATTAACAGCCAGAATTACTCAGGCTCCAATTGCTATGGACTGATCATCAACAACTTTTCCGGATCTGTCACCGGAAATCTGGTGACAAACAATACCGCCGAGATCCTTCCGACCACTACAGGCGGTTACGGCCTTTATCTGACCAACTCTGCCTGGCAGACCATTGCCTATAATACAGTTTTAAGTCAGGCCGGTGGCGGGTCTGCGGTCTACCTGACAGGAAGCCATCATACTGTTCTGAATAATATCGGGGTTGCTGCAT
This sequence comes from Bacteroidota bacterium, assembly GCA_023151185.1. GTDB lineage: Bacteria > Bacteroidota > JABWAT01 > JABWAT01 > JABWAT01 > JAFLBE01. Next base: position 180,094 of record JAKLJL010000007.1, on the reverse strand, counting down.
CTGGATATTATGCGTTTCAGGTCAGCTATTCCTCGACCGTTCCTGTTGATCAGTTGGACTATAACGTCTGGATTTCTACAGGAGGAACCGGATTTTACTGGCAGAATCAGGCTTTGGCAACCCTGGCTGATTTTAAAACCAAATCCGGTAAAGACAGCCATTCGATTTCCGTCAACCCAAATCTGTCGGGCATGAAAACCAGTCTGAACCTGCTTGACGGACGGGGAACGCCGGTTGCCGGAATCACGGCCGACCGGCTGGGAAATTTGAGGGACGAAACTTCCCCCGATCCCGGCGCCTACGAATTTACCGGAACCCGGGCCCCGTATGCCGGTGGGTCTTATGCGGTGGGTCCGACAGGTGTTTTTTCCACACCGCAGGCTGCAGCAGATTCTCTGATGAAATACGGAATTGCAGATGCAGTCTGGCTGCAGATGGAACCCGGTACCTACCCCGGGCAACTGGTAATTACGGGAACCATTCCCGGTGCATCTCCTGATCGAAAAGTCACCTTTACCCGCACTCCCTGGGATACAACAGAAGTGAAACTGACCTGGGCGGCATCCGGGACAGGCGATAACTATCTGGTAAAACTGACCGGTTCCGATTTTCTTTCCTTTGACCATCTGACATTTCAGACCATGACCGGGTCTTACTCCCGGATTTTTTTACTGAGCCAGGCCAACGATTCCCTGGAAATTTCCCATTGCCGGCTTCTTGCACCGGCCGGAGGTTCAGAAGACGCCAACACCTCACTGATTTACCAGAATTCGGCACATGAACTGCAGGCGCTGCGGATCCTGAACACCGAATTCACCGGCGGATCGGTCGGGATTAACCTGTCTCTGAAAGTATCCCAGTTAAAAACCACTCCCGGCTATCTGATTTTCGGAAATTCCGTTTCCGTCAGCCGGACCGGATTCCTGCTTTACAACACGACGAATCTGACAATCCGGAAAAACACCCTGACACCGGGCGGAACCGGAATTCTGGTGAGCACTTCGGATGGCGCCCTGACCCTCGATGCCAACAAAATTACCCAGATCAATCCGGTTTCTTACAGTAAAGGAATTTACGTTCAGTACATCACCGGGTCTGCCAACCTGATCACGAACAACCAGATTTCCCAGACGGGACTTACCAACCCGGCATCGGGAATTTATATCTCCAATTCAGACCGGGTCACAACCGCATATAACTCTATCTGGCTGGAAGCTGCCTCACCGGTCAACGGCGGATCGAATTCCATCGAACTGAATGGCGGGTCTGACCAGAAATTTTACAACAACATCGCCTTTAACATGGCCGGTGGGTATGTCCTCAACTTTTCTGAGTACAACAACGCCTCGGTTATAACCGGATCCGATTACAATAATTTTGGCGGAAACGGAGCAAATCTGTACTCAGTGGCCGGGAAAATATTCCAGACCGTCTACCAGATTCAGCAGCAGACAACCCGGGAAGCTCATTCCCTCACCGTCTTTCCGTCATTTAAAAATATGGTTACCGCTCTTGCCCATCTCGACGGAAAGGGGACTCCGGTTGCCGGTGTAACCTCAGACTTTAACGGCATTCCGAGGGATTTGTCAGTTCCGGATATAGGATCAACCGAGTTTTCGGCCGGATCACAACCCTGGCCGGCCGGTGTTTACCCGGTTGGAGCCGGAGAAAACTTCGAGTCACCTGCGGCGGCACTTGATTCCCTGATGAACCGGGGAATTGCCGGCGGAATCACACTTGAAATCAAACCGGGTGTGTATCCCGGGCAACTGACCCTAACCGGAAACGTTCCGGGTGCATCGGCTGCAAACCCGGTACTGTTCACCCGGTGGCCGGCAGATACCTCAGAAGTTAAACTGACCTGGACGGCTTCCGGATCAGCAGATAACTATCTGGTAAAACTGAACGGCGGTGACTTTTACCGGTTTGACCATCTCACCTTTGAAACTTCCGGATCAACCTACACCCGTATTTTCCATCTGACGTTCAGTTCGGATTCTCTGGAAATTACCCGGTGCAAACTGATCTCGCCGGTGACCCTGTCAGAAAATACCACGACGACTCAGATTTACTGGAACAGTGCCGTCACCATCCAGTCCATGGTCATCCGGAATAATCAGTTTACCGGCGGATCGGTCGGGTTGAACCTGTGGTCTGCGGTCAATTCGTCCAAAACGGTTCCGGGACTTTCTGTCTCCGGAAATATCTTCACCGGTCAGAGTACAGCCATGTACATAGACGGATTTACGAACACAGTCATCCATGGCAACGTGATCACAACAGGAAATATGGGGATGAGTGTCCAGCATACCGACGGTGCCCTGACATTAACCGCCAACCGGATTACCGTAACTCCGGCAGGATCCTACATTTACGGAATTTATGCAGGACATTTTTCCGGAAATACGTCAGGCAACCTGATTGCCAACAATACCGTTTCAATTTTGTCTTCCGCAAATCCGTCTACGTCCGGAATTTACCTGACCAGTGTCAGTAAAGTGACAGTTGCAAACAATACGGTCTGGGTCGGTGTGTCAAACAGCAACTCCACTGTGATGAATGTGAACTGGGGAGATAACATCCAGCTTCTGAACAATATCTTCCTGAATACCGGTGGCGGCTGGGTGACCAGTATTTCAGGCTACAGCACGCCGTCGAATGTGACGGTCTCTGACTATAACTGCCTGTTCAGTACCTCGGCCTATCCGTTTTACTATTCCCGGACGCTTGGCGATCTAACATCCGTCAGAACAACTTACGGGATGGATCTCCATTCAGTCTCGTTTTATCCGTCTCTGGTGAATATGAAATCCGGTTTGACCCATCTTGACGGCGTTGGTGTTCCGGTTTCGGGACTCACCACCGATTGTGAAGGAAATCCGAGAGATCTGTCCCATCCCGATGCGGGAGCTTTTGAATTTTCTTCACGGACTCAGCCTGTTTCAGCCGGAACTTATCTGGTAGGAGCGGGAGGTGAGTTCGGTTCACTTCAGGCGGCAGCCGATACCCTGCTGGAAAGGGGGATCGCAGGTCCGGTTACTCTGCTGGTTAAATCAGGAATTCAGACCGGGCAGGTTCTGATTAAAGGTACCATTGCCGGATCTTCTTCTCTGGCTCCGGTAACTGTCAGCGGTGAAAGCACGGATTCAGAACTTCAGTTTTCGGCAACCGGTACAACTGATAACTATCTGATTAAAACGGATGGAGCCGATTTCCTCCGGTTTGACGGGTTGAAACTGACGGCTTTGGGGGCTTCCTGGTCCCGGATTTTCGACCTTAACGGCGGAACCGATTCTCTCGTGATTTCGAATTGTACCTTAACATCACCGGCTACTGCCCAGAGCAGCACAGCCAATGCCCAGATTTTCTCGGGAACGAATTCAGGTTACAGCAGCCGGATCATTGAAAACACTATCCTGACCGGCGGCTCAGCAGGGATATATTCAACCGGAACCGGAACCTTTGCCTCCAATGCCAAACATACCCTGATTCAGGAAAACACCATCCAGTCAGGATATTACGGCATTTACCTGAGTTCAGGGAATTATACAACTTTGTCGGGGAACACCATCACCTCAGGAACTTACGGTATTTACGGCAGCGATCTGGACAGTGCCTGTGTGATCAGCGGGAATAAACTCAAACTGACCGCAAACGGCCCCTGGGGAATTTACCTTTCCGGAACGGCCGGTTCTGTGGCGGTTCCCACCCGGATTGTCAACAATTTCGTTACTGCAACCGGAACCGGGAACGGGTACGGAATTGAAACAGATAACAGCCTCAACCTGTCGGTGGATCATAATTCGGTTTTCATTGCAGCTTCTGCAGGTGCTTCCTCCAGAGCTTTCTATGAGTACCAGGGAACCGGTGTCCGGGTCAGAAATAATCTGTTTGTAAATCTAAGCTCCGGTTACGGGTACTACCGGACATACAGCACCCTCAGCGGGATTGTTGAATCAGATTACAACCTGATCTACACGCCATCCGGAAAAGCTGCCTGGTACGGCAATGCAAATCAGGCAACACTGGCAGATCTTCAGGCTGCTTCCGGTATGGAAGCGAATTCGGTTACAGCTCAGGTCTTTTTTACGGATGCTGCAGCCGGTGATCTTCACCTGACCGGTGCGTCACTGGGAGATACAACTCTTGCCGGACTGGCTCTGCCTGAAGTTCCCACCGATATCGACGGCCAGGAACGGAATCTGATTTCGCCTTATATGGGCGCTGATGAAAACCCGGAAAATACCCTTCCGGTAGAACTGATGTCGTTCTCTGTTGCCCAGTTGCCGGATGGGTACCTGGTTTCCTGGAGTACGGCGACAGAACATATCAACGCCGGATTTTATGTTGAGACTTCTCCTGACCGGAAAATCTGGACAGCAGAAGGTTTTGTCGAAGGTGCAGGAACAACTTCAGAACCGCATGATTATAAATTTACCCTTACCCTCCGCACCGGTGCCTTCTATTTAAGGCTCCGTCAGGTTGACCTCGACGGAAATGAACAGATTCATTCCTTTAGCCAGCCTCTGTCAGTAAGGGAGGAATTGCCGGAAATCTTCACCGTTTCGGATGCCTACCCGAATCCGTTTAATCCGGCAACGGCGGTACTGGTCAGTCTCCCTGAAAAAGGGTCGGTTGAACTGGCTGTATTCGATTTGCTGGGCAGGGAAGTCCTGTCACAGACTCATCCGGATCTGCCGGCCGGAAAGGCACAGTTAAATCTCGATTTTTCTTCTCAGGCTTCCGGACTGTACTTCATCCGGATCCGGTTTGGAGGAAACGTCCTTGTAAAGAAAGCCCAGTTTATCAAGTAAGGAACCCGTTTAGTTTAACCCCGGCGGTGCAGGATCAGTACCCGCCGGGTGTTTGATCCCGGTATAAGTCAGGACATCCGATATGACTCTTCATCAAGAAAAAAAACAGATTCACTTTTCCGTTTCTGATCCCTTTCCCAACCCGTGTACCGGTACATCGAAGGTCATGCTTTCGGTTCACCGGGCAACCGAAGTGAAGGTGGAGGTTCTTTCATCCGGGAAGGAAATCCTTTCAACAGAAACGCATCATCTTTTACCGGGTCTCTCAACTCTGGACATTTCGCTTCAGGGGCTTCCTGCCGGAAGTTACCAGATCCGGATCAGTCTGGATAAGGCAAGTATTCATAAATCGATCACCCATCACTTTACACCATTCGGAAATAATTGATATGAAATCCAGTCCTTTTCTTTTCGGTCTGCTGCTGGCAGGTTCGGCATCGGCCCAGGTTTCGCTGACAGAATTATCACCCGCCTTCACCGAAGATTTCTCCGGACTTCCGCTGACCGGTTCAGTAACCTGGAGCAATAATTCAACTCTGCCGGGCTGGTATGTTTCTACGGATGCAACACCATCAGTCACAACCCTTGGAACCAGTTCCGGAACGTCAGTTTCGGGGGGACTGTTTTCATTCGGCACCACCGGTGACCGTGCACTGGGGTTTATTGCCACCAACGGATTTGTTGGGTCATCCGGTACCGGAAAGGCCTATATGGGGATCCGGATTAAAAATGACGGAACCCGGAAAATCCACAAACTCACACTTGTTTGGACGGGTGAGCAATGGCGCCGTGAAAATAATGCGGCCCAGCACACGCTGTCACCGTCCTGGCAACAGTCATCTGTTCCGGTAACCAGCCTGACCTCAGGTACCTGGACTTCACTGACCCCTGGGTTTACTTCACCGGTTACCGGGGCTACAACGGGAACTTCCCTGGATGGTAATCTGCCGGCCAACCGGTCAGCAAATCTGACCAGTGAACTCAATCTGGTTCTGGATCCTGGCGGGGAAGTGATGATCCGGTGGGTGGATCTGAACGATTCGGGAAATGATCACCAGATGGGAATTGACGATGTTTCGGTTTCGGCGGTTTACGAGGAAACAGGGCCTGCAGCCATTGTGGTTACCGGTCACTACCCGGCACAGATCACCGCAGGGAATCCCTTTTCCCTCTACCTGAAATCGGTTGACGGATCCGGGATTGAGCTGCCTGTCACGGATGTAACCGGAGTTCATATTTCAGTCGGAACCGGTTCCGGAAGTTTATCCGGGAATCTGACAGGGCAGTTCGGGGCAGGTGCCTCTTCTGCAGTTGTTTCGGGCCTGATCTACTCAGTTGCCGATACGCCAGTCGTGCTGACCGCCACTGCAATTTCAGGTATGACCCTGGCACCGGGTTCAGGCAGCCAGCTAAAAATTCATGCAAACCAACTGCCGGTAAAACTGGTAATTACTTCGATGATACCGGCGAATCCAAAACTGATGGAACCCTTTTCGGTTACCCTCGAAGCCCGGGATTCCCAGAATATTCTTCAGACAGTTTCCCAGCCGACTCAGGTCTTTCTCAGTTCATCCCTTTCCGGATTTGACGGTGTTCAGATGGATACACTTCACCCCGGTGACTATTCTCTGACGTTTCCCGGTCTGACATTTTCATCCGTGGGTTCCGCAGCTACGATTACAGCTACCAGGGGCAGCGGTGATGTCCTGCAGGCTGCGTCGACATCCCTCTTTTCGGTAACAGGACCGGCAGTCCTGGCCATAAAATCGGTCAGTTCGGCAACCCCTGATGCGACGGTTCCCTTTCAGCTTACGGTTCAGGCTCTCGAAAACAACGGGGCACCGGCTGCAGCCGGGATTGACATCCCCCTGAACCTGATTTTATACACTGGAAGCGGAACGTTGACCGGAACGCTGACCGATACTCTTAAAGCCGGGTCAACCGAGGTTACGTTTTCATCCGTTATCCTGAGCCTGCCCGGACTGAAATCCATCAAAGTTATGCCGGGTGCGTTACCTTTTGCACTGCAGGATGTGATCACCCAAGTGACCGTTCTGCCCGGTCCGGTTGAGCTTCCGTTTACCGAGAATTTTGACTATCCGGCCGGAACGGCCTTAACCTCAACGGATGGGTGGATGGCACACAGCAACAGTGGTGAGAACCCGGTCACGGTCATTTCACCGGGGCTGGACTATCCGCGAGTTCCCGGTTCAGGACTGGGCAATGCGGTGCAGGTAGGAAAAAAGACGGGAGAAGATGTCAGCCTGAAGTTCAACCCGGTTACTTCCGGCGACTTATATGTCAGTTTTCTGGTCCGGATTGATACGGTGCGGGAATCTTCGGATTACTTTCTGCACCTCAGTGAAAACCCGGTCAGTTCAGCCTTTTTTGCAAAGGTCTCGGTTGGGTCCTGGCTGGGAGGATATAAATTCAGTATTTCAAAAGGCTCGGGAGGCGGACTCGTTGCACCCGGGACCTATGAACTAGGAACAACCCATTTTCTGGTCGTGAAATATCACTTCGGTCCCGATGCCCAGGACGATCAGGTTTCTTTGTTTATTGATCCGGATCCGGCTGGACCCGAACCGGCTTCCCCTGATGTTGTTTATTCAATTGCCGGCTATGCAGATCCGGCAACAGGTCTCGGGACAGTTTGCCTGAGGCAGGGAAATTCGATGCCCCGTGCCGTGGTAGATGCCATCCGGATTGCCACGACCTGGGATGAACCGGCTTTACCGGTTGAACTTGCCTCCTTTACGGCAACAGAAAAATCCGGCGGGATTCTGATCTCGTGGATGACCGCATCCGAGACGGCCAATGCCGGGTTTTTTGTAGAGACTTCGGTAAACCGGTCCGCCTGGAAATCAGAAGGATTTATTCCCGGTGCCGGAACGACAACTGAACCCAAAGTTTATGAGTATTTCCTTTCCTCCCCGGCAGATCCGGTTTACCTGCGGTTACGGCAGATTGATCTTGACGGAAAGGAAACTATTCATTCTTTCAGTCAGGTTCTTTCTGCTTCCGGTGACTATCCGGCCGAATTTTCGGTGTCGGCAGCCTATCCGAATCCATTTAACCCGTCGACCGCATTGAAAATCAGGGTTCCGGAAAAAGGAACTCTCCGGATCCGGGTTTTTGATCTTCTCGGAAAGGAAATCCAGTCAGTGTCCGTTCCGGTTTCAGGTGCAGGTGAACAGACCGTTTCACTTGACTTCAGCAGGGAAGCAACCGGAAGTTACTTTATCCGGGCGGAACTGAACGGAAAAGCCAAAATTCAAAAAGTTCAGATGATCAGGTAGGCAAATAACGGTTGAAATCTGCCTGACTGACGTGAAACGGGACTGCGGGTACTCTTCAGTCCCGTTTTTTTACCAAAACCAATTTTACCGGAACATGAAAAAGGAAGTTTGAATAAATGAATAAGATAATCAGAAACATGTTCTGCGGATTATTCCTTATTAACTGGATTTTAAGCTGCACACCCTCTACCGGAAGTTTGAAAAAAATGGAATCTGCCAGCACAAATCCGTCAGGGACAGAAGTGGCGGAAGCCGTCGATGTTCAGCCGCAACTGATTGGGGGAATGAGTGCGCTTCAGAAGGAATTGAGTTTGCCTGAGGAATTTAAAAATTCAGAACTTCAGGAAGCAGTTGTAATCATCCGGGTTTTAATTGATAAGACAGGAGATCCGGCCGAAACGGAAGTCCTCCAGCAGGCGGGTTTCGGGTGTGATGAAGTTGCGGTAACGGCCGTAAAAAAAATGAAATTCACACCGGCTGTGAAGGATGGAGAACCGGTTAAAACAAAAATTTCCATTCCGCTCCGGTTTAAAAAACTTTTTAAACCAGGCACCTGATTAGTCCGGCTACCGGCTTTACGCTTGATCTGCCGGAGGCCGGGCCGGTCAAAATCCGGGTATTTGATCTGGCCGGGAAGCTGATCCGGGATCAGTCCGCAGAGTACCCCGCAGGCCGTCAGGCTATCCGGATAAATCTGGAGGAAGCTAAAACCGGAATTTACCTGATCAGGATACAGTCCGGATCCGAAACTCAGATCAGAAAAGCTGTTTTAATCAGATAGAACCAAATTCTCAAGGGTCAGAATGAAAACAAAATGGGTGTTTTTTTTGCTTCCGGTATTTTTTATAAATGGATGCACAGAAAGGAAAACCAATGACGCTTTGATCAGGCTGACCGGAACCTGGAAAAATGAATTTATCCGGAACGGGGAAAGGGGAATCCGGTTGTGGACGATCCGGGGTGATTCAACCCTGCTGATGGAGGAAGTCGGCAGCGGAAAGCTGTTGGGATCGGTTTTATCTGATCTGGATTCAGCGAAGCGATATTCCTTTTCCCTGCGGCCGGCTGATTTGCTTCTTAACCTTACCGACAGTTCGTTCGCCACACCTAAACACGAGGTCCTGGCTTTAATCACTTCCGAATCCGGGCAGGACACGGTTTTTCAGTGGGCTATGACCACGATGGCGTGGCAAACGAAGTATTGGCTTGCCGGTCCGGATACACTGCTGATCTGGATGGGTGACCAGCGGGAAGTGTTTATCCGAGTTCCGGAACTGACCAATGATACCAATTAGAGCCATCATAAAAAACGGGTTTTGGGGACTTCCCGTTTTTTTTCTGTTATCGTGCGACGGAATTCAGAATGACCCGCTTTTTCTGAAATGGAAGAATGAAAAAGCCGGTTTGCTCGCAGTCCCGGATAGTATTTATTTTTCTATCGCAGCCGGGGATACAACCTTTGAGTACCGGATTGCCATTCAGGACTCGTGTGATACCAATCTGAAGGTCTGGATGTATCATACTCATTTACCGGATGGGGCCCGGTCCTACAAAACCCGGAAGATGTCAGATTCTGCGCTGGTCACCTTTTCCGGTTCACGGTTGAAGTGGGAACAAAGGATGGAATCGGTTTGCACGTATGCCCGCAGGCACCAGTTGTATTACGGTGAAAAGACCCCTGATTACCTCCGGCTGGGTTTCCCTGAAGAAAGGGATCTGATAATAGCCAGAAATCAGGTTTTTCTGCCTGATTTCAGAGCCTATTATGAACAGTCTGAGATTGAATTTGGAGACAGTGTCTGGTTCTTTACCCGGAAACCACCTTTTTTTGAACGGCCTGAATAAAAAGTTGGACTTAAAACAGGCGGTTCTGCCAATTTATGCGGGTGAAAATCCGTTAACCTGAAATGGCCAGTCTTTATCACCGGAACTCAACGTGGCCTTTTATATTATCCTTTAACTCCAGGGTTACGACACGTGCAGGCAATATTTTGCACCTTTAGTGCGGTTAAAACACAACACAAATTCTGAGTTTTGTCTCTGGTACCAAGGGCAACCCTCAGGTTAAAGGGGCGGAGTTGACCTTACCGATTCCCCTGAATTTGGTGAAAACAACCTGCCGTACGCAACGGGCGATTTTTCTTTTAAATGGTCCTGAAAAAAGAAGCCGGAACAGGTTCCCCGCCGTTCCGGCTCCCTGATAGCAGGCAGCACCGAGGGAGGTGTACTGCCTTTTGAGGAAGGAAAGTCTGCTTTTCCCGGCTACTGGTCTGCTGGTGGCCGGGTGGTTGGTTCGGTCTGAAAGAGCTCCTCTGAGTTGGCAATCACGCCAAACGACCCGGCCATCAGGGTGAACAGGAGAATGGCACCCAGCAATTCACCCAAAGTCAGACCTGCGGATTTCAATCCGGAAAGAATCATCAGAAGAACGAGAATCGTTTCCAGAAACAGGACGAAGGAGATGCCAAACCGGAAAACCGGGTTGCGGAAGAAAAACAATCCGCTGAGTAAAAAATTGACTGCCAGAAAATCAAATCCGCCCTGAACCGCCGCATCTCCGGTGAAAATCCGAATGGCGGATACAATCCCGTTACTGGCTAAAAATAAAAACACCACAACCACGGCAGGCTGACTTTTCAGTTCACTCAGACGGAGTAAAACAAAACGGGGCATTTCCACATCCTTTAAAAACAGAATCCGGAATCCGGCTTAAAAACCGAACTCCGGACCAGAGATTTTTTATTTCATCAGCATCATTTTTCCGGTTTTGCTTCCTGCCGGTGTAATCACCTGGTAGAAATACACTCCGGAGGACAACTGGCCGGCAGAGAATTCAACCGAGTTTTTACCTTCAGCAAATTCCCGGTCTGCCAGAACACCCACTTTCTGCCCGAGGGCATTGAACACCACAACCTGAGCCTTCATAGCTGCGGGCAGGGTGAAAGAAAGGGTTGTTGACGGATTGAACGGATTCGGATAGTTCGGTTCCAGAGAAAACTGACTCTGAACTTCGGTTTCTGCTGATTCTGTTTCCTCAGCACCTGCCTCTGACTTGGTGTAAAGAGACGTGTTGACGGTCTTGGGAGCCGTGTAGGTAGCTTTCACAAACACCCGCTGACCAACTGTGTTGGCATTGGTATTCCAGACTTTAATGGTGTAATACCCGGTCTGAGTTGGGGTATAGTTTAAAGTCAAGGTTCCGGATAGATTTGAAGCAACTGCCAATTGGGTAGATCCGTCACTGGTATAAATTCCAACTGAAAGATTGGTTCCGCCTCTGACACTCAAAGTTCTGTAAACTTCCAGATTAATGGCTTTTCCGGTTTCCGAAAAAATTCTGCCCACTGTTCGTCTGACAGTGAAGAACTGGTAATTGGGGATGGCACCGCCCTGTTTCAGTGAACTGGCATGGCTGTCACCCAGATCATCGGCCATTTCCCATTCCTGGGTCGTGGTCCGCTGGGCAGGGTTAAAGGTGACCCCGTCATACCCAACCGGGGCAATAATCACATACCCGCCGGTAACTGTTCCCTGGGCATCTTTGACCGCTTTCGGAACGATGACCTGGATCCGCTTGCTGCCATCAACCGTGTAGGTGTAGCCCGTATTGCCGGAGTAATCTTTCAACTGCGTTCCGGCAGGAAAATCGGTGTCAATCCAGCAGGACTGATCCGAAGCGCCGTTATCATTCACTCCGATGACGGCTTTTCCGCTGCGTTCAATGGCGATCAGGTCATTTTTTGTGCTGCCCGGGTTGAAATAAACACCGGCTTCAGACGACCGGACTTTATAAGCTCCGGTTTCCCAGGCAATCGCCCGTTTTGCCCAGATAATATTGCTGATTTTAGCCCGTACCGGCAGATCGGTCGTATTGGTTGGCAGGTGGGAATACCGTTTCGAAGTTCCGCCGACGTTAAACAGATCCTCAAAGAAGACCTGAACCGATCCGTCAACGGCAGTGGCCAGGGCATAGGCTGCAGGAACCAGACGGCCGAACGGGTCGATGTGGGTGCGCAGTTCATGGGCCACATCCCAACCGGTGTAATTTCCGTTGGCATCCACATACGGACGGAAGGTGTCATGGTTGTTGATAAAGTTGACGGTCCGGTTGCGGTAACTGGAATTGATCTGTCCGCCGGGAACGGTCGAAATATCTGCAAACCCATCGGCAGTGACGACGGAGTAGATCGCATCGCGCAGATTGAAATCGAAGGTTCCGGTTCTGCCCTGAACGCCGTCGATATGGCTTTCCATGGAAGGCTGTCCGCCTTCAGGAATGTACTCGGCAACGGCCCACATATTATCACCGCCGTTGGCCCAGGTGCTCATGGAGCCGTAAAGTCCGGTTCCGAACTGAAGGTTATATAAAAAGGCCTCGGTGACATCCCACTCGAAATGCTTGGTTGCATCCAGACGGACGCCGTCAATCCCGGTCTGTTTTTTCATCCAGACACCCCATTCAATCGCCTGTTGCTTCATATAACCGGCACTTTGATTCGGATCGTACAGGGTGGCAATGCCGTAGGTAGCCGCTGTCGACCGGGCCCCGTTGGTATTCACTGAGGTGTTGGAATAGCTGATATCCGGACCGAACATTTCGCCGTGAAGCGGATAGTTGTAATCGTTGATCCCCCAGGCACCGCTGCCGCTGATGGTGAAGTTTTGCCAGTCTTTAAACCACCGGCCTTTCCGGTTCAGGTAATCCGATTTGCTCTCAGTGGTTACAGGTGTCGTGTAGGAAACATACCGGAAATTCTTCCATTGATTTCCCTGGGCATTGGGGTCTTTACCGCCCTTATCATCTGCCTCATTGGCGCCATACCCGCCGGTTCCGTTGCAATGGTTCAGAACCACATCCTGAATCACATCAATCCCGTTGGCGTGCATAACGGCTACCATCCTGAGGTATTCATCCTTGGTTCCCAGACGGGTTTTTACATTGCCCTTCTGATATTTATCCCCCAGATCATAATGATCAAAAATGCCGTATCCGACATCGCCCGTACCGCCGCCGCCTTTCGATGTGGGCGGAATCCAGACAGCGTTAATCCCCATACTTTTCATCCGGGGAGCCAGTTCGGTCAGGTAATTGTACCAGCCGTTGGGATAGTTGTTATTCCAGTAATCCCACCAGAAGGCCTGCAGAACTACACGGTTCGGGTTTGACCCCGGCCAGGCCTGAACTCCTGAAAGCAGAAGCAGACTTGAAATCACGAGCAAGAAAAATCGTTTCATTGAATATCCTGTTTGGTTGATTGCGGTTTATAGAAGCGCTTTTATTCTGAAGCAATGAAAATCCGGGTGCGGCCCGGATGGTTTCTTTTCAGAACAGATGCAAGGTCAGAAGTTGCCGGATCACCCGGCATCCCATTTTCATGGGTAGACGAAGGGAAAGAAAAAAGCAGAAAACTCTAAGTTGTTGATTTACAAAAAGATAGAGCCGTATTAAAAAGTGATTAATTGTCACAGAATGTGAATTGTGTCACATTTGCTTACTAGATCAGCGGGGTGGCCGGATCAGATTTCTCCCTGAAGCGACTTCCGGATGACTTCACTTTTCGAATTGACCTGGAGTTTCCGGTAGATGGATTTGATGTAACTGCGCACAGTTTCGATGGTGATCCCCATCCGGTTGCCGATGGCCTGGTAACTGAGTCCGTCGACCAGACCAATGACTATTTCTTTTTCCCGGTCGGTCAGCGGAGATTCTTTTTTCGCCTGACGCTCCGGATTGAAATACTCGATGACCTTACGGGCAATCTGCGGGTTCATGGGTGCCCCGCCGGTTTTCAGTTCCAGAATGGCTTCCCGGATTTTGGGAAGAGACGTGTTTTTAAGCAGATAACCCGATGCACCGGCCATCAGGGCTTTGAAAATTTTTTCTGTGTCATCATAGATCGTCAGCATGATAATTTCAGTGTCGGGATAGTCGGCCTTGATCAGCCGGATTCCCTCCAGCCCCGACATTCCCGGAAGCTGGATATCCATCAGAATGATGTCCGGGATGGGTTTTTGCCGGATGGCCCTGATAAAGTCCTCAACACTGGGAACGGCAACGGGGCAGATCAGATCGGTCTGCCGGTTGAAATAGACCATCAGGTCATTCCGGATATCTTCTTCATCTTCAACAATTCCAACCGAGATCATCATGTTACAACGGACTCCTTGTCAGCAGAATACAGTATCCCGGGTTGCGCAGAATCTGGATTTTTGCACCGATCCGGGAGGCTCTTAACGTCATATTTCCCATCCCTGATCCTGAGCCTTTCCGGTTCAGGTCAGCCCCGGTTCCATTGTCCGAAATCTCAAGGGTAAAACTGCGGAGGGTCTGGGTCAGGGTTACCGTCAGTTCGGTCGCATCCGAGTGGCGGGCACAGTTGTGAACCGCTTCCTTGAAAATCAGAAACAGGTTCTGGCGGATATCCACCGAAATGGTTTTATCGGGGGTGAGGCCGTGAATCTGAAAGCGGACCTGAACGGCCTTTTCCTCGAAAACCGTCCGGCAGAGGTTCTTCATCCGGTCGGTCAGATTGGCTACCTTGTCATTCCGGGAATCAATGGACCAGATTGAATCACTCATGGTCATGATCACGGTCCGGGTAAGCCGGCTGATGGTTTCAAGTGAGGACCGGTGGGTGTCATTCTGAATTTCATCGGCCAGCAGATCAGACTTCATGGAAATTTTGGTAAGCAGAACCCCCACATCGTCATGCAGATCGCTGGCAATGCGCAACCGGAGCCGTTCAATGTGGACTTTTCTCCGGATTTCCATCCAGATATACAGATAGATCAGGCCCAGAACGACCAGAATCATCAGAATCCGGAACCACAGGGTCTGCCAGAACGCCGGCGGAATGATCACTGTCAGGCTGGCATCATTCAACCCGGTGGCATGCCCCGAATTTTCCCGGACCATCAGGGTGTAGGTTCCCGGCCCGAGGTTGGTAAACTGGATGGATTTATGGTTTCCGACCGGTACCCAGTCGTGGGTAAGTCCCTTGAGCAGGTAAGAAAACCGGAGCCGTTCCGGCTGCTGAAATTCCATCCCCGAAAAATCAAAGCTGACCATAACCGGCGAATCGGAAAGTAAAACCGGGTCCTCCTGTTTCTTCCAGAAGGAAAACTGGGTGGTCCGGTTCGTCTGATTGAGGACTGTCAGCTTCCGGATGAGGGGTGTACACGGCGGAAAGTTCACCTGAATGCTGTCGGGAAGAAAGGAGATCAGCCCGTCGGAGCCGCCGAAATAAAACCGGCCGGATGGAGAGATAAAAAAGCAGCCGGCGTTGAACTCATTGCCGGGGAGACCGTTTTTCACTGACCAGCTATGAATCTGCCGGGTTTCGGGGATCAGCATAGCGATTCCGTTATCGGTGCTCATCCAGATCCGGCCCTGACGGTCGGGTAAAAGTCCGTAAACGCCGTTGCTCGGCATTCCGTTGGTGGTATTGAAGAAAACGGCTGTTCGTGAAGATTTTGAGAACCTGAAAATCCCATCCTGACGGGTTGCTCCCCACAGGTACCCGTCTTTCAGATCCAGCAGATGAAGGATGGTGGTTTCCTTCAGATAGGTTACCGAACCGGGTGCGGCCGTGTCTGCGGTCTGAAGCAGGGTCAGTCCTTCTGAGGTGGCTACCCAAACCCAGCCGGAGGTGTCCTCTGAAACGGACCAGGTGTTGTTATGACCTAAAACCGGCGGTTTCCCCGGCAGATTCCGGAACGGGTGCGAAGTGCCTGTTTTCCGGTCAAGCAGGGTAAATCCGCCGTTCCGGGTGCAGATGTACAGGCGGTTTCCCGATCCGGGATAAATTCCCCGGATGAGGTTCGAACTTAGGGTTCCGTTCTCTGCCCGGTACCTGTTCAGCAAAGATCCGTTTTTCAGCGAAATGACACCCTGCCCGCTTGTCCCGACCCAGAGAATCCCGTCCTGATCGGTGTACAGGGCCCGGATGGAGGAGGGTGGCGAAAACACGGTTGGGGTAAGCGGGGTAAACCGGGACCTGACCGGATCCCACTGCAGCACACCGGCTGCCCTCGTTCCGGCCAGAAGGCGGCCGTCAGGTGTTTCAGAAACCGAGAAAACATCCGATTCCGCAAATCCCCGGCTTCCTTCGGTTTTGGCAGAAATGGTTTTGAATCCTTCGGTACCCAGTTCAAGTTTGGCGACACCTGCACCGAGCAGGCCGATCCACAAATTGTTATCCTGATCCAGATCCAGATACTGAATCCGGGCCTGAAACCGGTCACTTCCGGTACCATCCACCCGTTCCGGCTGAGTGTTTCCGGCGGGGAGGAACCACAGGCCTGTCACCGAAGTCCCGATCCAGAGTCCGCCGGAAGGGTCGGGGCACAAGCTGGCAATTTCGGTTTGATTCATCCGGATGAGGGGCAGCCCGGTGGTGAAAGACTTCAGAGGAACGGATACCAGTCCATTGACCGTACCGGCAACCAGGAAAGGTCCGGCCAGGGCCAGGGCATTCGACGGCATTCCGGAAAAAGCCGGAACCGGTTCCGGCCGGCCGGTAAGGCGGGGAAGGGAAAACACGCCGTTTGCTGAACTGAAGAAAAGAATCCCCCGGGAATCCTGGACAAAAGCTGAAATGAAGTGGATGCCGTCAGTTCCCGGTACCTGAACCGGGAGATCGGAACCGGGCTTCAGACTCCAGAGTCCAGCATTCAGGGTTCCGGCCAGCAGGGTCCCGTCACGGGTACAAAACAGGGAAGGGACTTCAGATGCAGACAGACGGCTGTCTGCCGGCGGTTCAAAGGATCCGGTTTCCCGGTTGAACCGGTAAATTCCTTTCCCGTTCGTTCCGATCCAGAGGGTTCCGGTCAGATCTTCGGTCAGGGAGGTGATATCTGAATACTGCAGCCCGTCAGGACCGGCCGGATTTTTATAAAACTGCTGGATCACCGATCCGTCCCAGACATTCAGTCCGTTCTGGGTACCGGCCCAGAGAAACCCGTACCGGTCACGGAGGACCGTATTTACCGCATTCGAGGACAATCCGTCCCGGTTGGAAAGAAATTCAAACCAGACCGAAGATCCCTGGGCCGCGGCGACCACCGGAAGCAGGCAGAAAATCCAGGCTGCAGGCAGAGCCCGGAGAGAGAAACGTGATGTCATGCTGCAAATTACAATCCGAAACCGATTTAAGCCAAACGCACGGAGTTTTGAAGAAAAGTGCCCCCCGGTTCCCGCCTGCGGATCAGAGCCGGAAAGGCCGTGACTCCAACTTTTTTATCCTTTCAGAAAGCGGGCGGCTGCACCGGCCGGTGGAACTCCGGACGGCGGTTCCACAACGAAAGACCAACGAAAGACGAACGGGAAACGGGCACACCCGGGTAAGGGAAATGGCGTCTGCCTGGTGGAAGTTCCACACCCATCCGGGAAGGACCTCTCTTCTGACTGTCCCACGGAAGGGATAGCCACACCACCTTTGGGGTTGCCCTGAACAACCTCCCGGTGCCAGAACTACAAGGTGTGCTCAGTACAGTGAGCTGATTCTGGCCTCACACCTTAGATGGCCTAAGGTCCATAACCGGCAAAAACTAAGGTCCTTCTGACCCGAAAATTCAGGGGTTTCCTGTATTGCGCCTGAATTTAAAAGGGTGGATATTAGTACAAGATAAGGAATACAAAATTTCTCCTATCCTTCTGGGTAGAAGGATAGAGGTGTAAAAGGGGCTTATATAAGAGAGTTAGCAACAAGTGTAAAAAGACAGACGAGCAGACAGATACGATGGCTACAATTTGAAATAAGAAAGGATTTAGCTTTTTGACAGGACAGTGCAAATTTGATGGAAATTTATTTTGTTTTTTTCTTCCCCCCGCAAAAAAAGAAGAAAGAAACCCCACCCACATTGCACACATTGCCAAAGCCACACGAGCCAACGCTACAACCAAAGCTTTGTCAAAGAGTGCAATCTTGCCGACACACCCGTGCTGAATTATTCTTTTGAACTTCAATTGATATTTGATAGCATTATTAAATGACATATTAGCATTTTTTTTGAAGAAGCTAATTGTCGACAAAATCACAAGAGTCATCCTGTAAATGTATTGATAATCAAAGTAATAAATACTTTTCAATAAATAAGTTTAAAATAAAGTTGATTTTGAAAAAAAACACACTATCTTTGTGAGCGAACATTCACTCACTTTATTCTTATAAAATGAATACAGAAATAACAGAACGGCAACAAGAGATAATAAATGTTTCACTTGAGTTAATTGCAGAAAGCGGCATACAATCTCTTACGATAAAAAATCTTGCCAAGAAAATTGGATTCGCTGAATCGGCAATATATCGACATTACGAAAATAAAATTCAAATACTATTAGCAATACTCGATTTTTTCAAACAAAGCACAGAGCATTATTTTACGAATCAATTGGAAACAAATGAAAATGCAATAATTAAAATTGAAAGTTTGTTTCATAATCATTTCACAAAGTTTTCTAATTCACCTTCATTAGTTTCTGTAATTTTTTCAGAAGAGATTTTTCGCAACGAGGTTGAACTGACTGAAAAAGTTAAGGAAATAATGAATAAAAACACAACAAGTCTAAAGACTATTATTGAAACCGGACAAAGAAACGGAGAAATAAGGACTGATATTGAAGCCGCCCATTTGTCAATAATGATTATGGGGTCTTTAAGAATGTTTGTGAAGCAATGGCACATGTCAAATTACAACTTCAATTTGATTGAAAAAGGTTCAGATTTTTTCAACTCCATAAAAATATTGGTTAAAAATTAAAAATTGGATATATGAAAATAAATATAGTAAAAGAAACACAAATTGTAGAAACTCCCCATAAATTGGATGTTCGCAAACTTTACGATAAAGATTCTGCTCAAGCTATGCACATTACCCTGCAACCGGGCGAAGCACTAAAACCACACATAACACCAGTCGATGTATTCTTTTATATTTTAGAGGGGTCGCCTGAAGTATTAGTTGGTGATGAAAAGATTCAAGTACAAGCAGACAGTTTAGTGGAAAGCCCGAAGGATGTAGTACATTGTCTGTACAACAACTCAAACGCTGTTGCACGTATTTTGGTTGTTAAAGCACCAAGGCCATTGACACAAACTAAATTATTGTAAATTATAGTAATTATGAAAGATAAAAAAAATTTAAACGTTGAGTTAGTGAATATTCACACGCTAAAATGGTTGTTATCATTTGTAATGGTGATGGTGATAACCTTTCAAGGACAAGCACAAACATGGTCGTTGGAACAATGTATAGATACAGCCCAGATACATAATAAAAGCCTTCAAATAGGTAGAAATAATATAACAATTGGCGAACAAAAACAAAAAGAAGCCACAGCAAACCTGTTTCCCAAAGTGAATGTAGTGGGCGATTACAAGTATTTCACCGATTTGCCCTATCAACTTATGCCTATGTCAACCTTCAATCCTACGGCACCAGAAGGTCAATTCAGAGAAGCTCAGTTTGGTGTGCCTCACAATATGAGTGCTGCAATTCAGGTAGCATTGCCTTTGTATAATCCACAAATATATGGTGGTATCAGAACCACTAAAATTGCTGCCGAGATAACCGTATTACAATACAAAAAAACTGAGGAACAAGTTTTTTTCGAAATTTCAAACCTTTATTATAATATCCAGATTTTACAACATCAGTTGGCTTTTGTTGACAGCAACATCGTTAATACAGCTAAACTTCTTGAAAACTTGCAGCTTTTGCATCAACAGTTGATGATTAAAGGGACTGATGTTAAAAAAGTAGAGCTTCAACTAGAGCAATTAAAAACCCAAAAGGATATTATTGCGAACAATGCAGAACAGGTGTTGAACGCTCTGAAATTATCGATGGGAAAGCCTTCGACTTTAAACATACAAGTAGAAACTGATATTCAATTCAATATCAATGAATATACGAATGCAACGACTGTTGATTTACAACTTATAAATTCGCAAAATAGCCTTCTCAATAGCGAGTTGAAAACTTTGAAGAATTCGAGATTGCCAACAATTTCATTATATGTAAGCTACGGACAAACAGGATTTGGCTATGATAAAAAACCAAATGATTTTCTAAAATTCTTTCCTTCAAGTTTTGTAGGACTTCAACTCTCTTATCCACTTTTTAATGGCACAGTTACCTATCGAAAAATTAATCAAAAAAAGATAGAAATTCAAAATAGCCAGTTGCAAATAAGCTTAGCAACAGACCAAAATAATATGCTAATTGAGAATGCTAACCGTCGTAGAGCAGTTACTCAAAAAACAATAGCAAATACTTTGTCGCAAATAGATTTGGCACGAACTGTTTATGAACAAACAAGCTTACAACAGAAAGAAGGTACCGCCAATTTAACCGATGTGCTATTGGCTGACAATACTTTGCGAGAGGCACAACAGAACTATCTATCGGCTATTGTAGAATATCTGAAAGCTGATTTGGAATTAAAGAAATTAACAGGTAACATAAACAAACAACAATAATATTTCAGAGAATATGAAAATTGCAAAAAAGTACGAAATGTATGTAACACTTACTACAATGGTGCTAATTATGACCTGCGTAGTAACATTTGTAAGTGTGGGAGTTAATTTCGGGTTCAATCCCGGATTTGTTGCCAAATGGATGAAAATGTGGGCATTGGGTTTCTCGGTTGCTATTCCTGTGGTGCTAGTACTAATGCCCATTATCAAAAGAAATGTAGCAAAAATTGTACGTGAGTAATCATCTAAAATTCTGATAAACATGAAAAAGAAAATTATATACATCGTTATTGGTTTGGCACTTGTTGCTATTGTAGTTATCCGTCTGAAAACCAACAAAGAAACCACGCAAAATAGAGTGTATCAGTACGATAAAGAAACACCCATTAGTGTTCAGGTTGATTCCTTGAAACTGGAAAATGTGAACGCAGAAAATTCTTACACTGGTTCTTTTGAACCCAACAAGGAAACCAAAATAAGTGCTGAAATTCAAGGAAAAATTGTTTCGTTGCTTGTAGATATGGGGAGTAGTGTAAAAGTTGGACAGGCTTTAATTCAATTAGACAACTCGTTGTTGAAATTACAGCTTCAATCTGTTGAAGTTCAGATTGAAGGGTTAGAAGCTGATGTAAAAAGATACACTGTGTTAGCTAATGCGGACGCTATTCAAGGGGTTCAATTGGAAAAATCTCACTTGGCTTTAAAATCGGCAAATGTTCAGAAAGCTACACTTCTTGAACAAATTAACAAAACCACCATCAAATCTCCATTTAATGGAATTGTAACCGCTAAAATGACAGAAGAAGGGGCATTTGCAGCACCGGGTATGCCACTGTTGCAGATTACCGATATTTCGAAATTAAAATTCACCATCAATTTGCCGGAACAAAAAATGAATCAGTTTGAAGTAGGACAAACGAATCAACTCACGGTCGATGCATTTCCCGAAATTATATTGAAGGGTGAAGTTTCAATGATTGGAAGTAAAGCCAATATGGGAAATAGTTTCCCTGTTCAGTTTTTAGTTGGTAATACCCCTGATTTGAAAATAAAATCAGGAATGTCGGGCAGTGTGCTTGTTGCAAATAAAAACGAACAGAAACAAATTATTATTCCTTCATCGGCAATTGTTGGGACTAATATTAAACCACAAGTATATAAAGTACTGGGAGGCAAAGCAACGCTCAGCGATGTAAGCATTTCGAAACGTATTGGTAATAAAGTTGTAATTGAGAAAGGATTAATAGAAGGCGACGTAATAGTCACTAACGGGTTTATAAATCTTTTCGATGGTGCTAATATTTCAATTAAAAACTAAGAAACCATGAACATAACTGAAATTGCTATAAAACGCCCATCGCTCATCATAGTTCTTTTTAGCGTATTTACGCTTTTGGGAATTATAGGTTATAAAAACTTAAGTTATGAGCTATTGCCCGACTTCAACCAACCAGTAGTAGTAATCAAGACCATGTATCCTGGTGCAGAACCACAAGAAGTGGAAACATCGGTTTCGAGAAAAATTGAAGATGCTCTTTCTAATTTGGAAGGTGTAGATTATCTGGAAACAAAGTCAATGCCCAATGCATCGGTTATTATTGCCAACCTTAAATATGGGACAAATGTTGATAAAGCCATGCAAGATGCACAACGCTATATCGACAATATCAAAAAAGATTTGCCTGCCGACATTCAAAGTCCGGTGATGAGCAAAGTCTCACCCAACGATTTACCAATTATCTCTATAAGTGCAACTAGCAAATTGTCTGAGACAGAGTTTTTTCAAAAAATGAAAGATGACTTTTTGCCTCAGATACAGCAATTGAAAGGTGTGGCAGAAATAACTTTGCTTGGTGGTGAGGAGCGTGAGTTTCAAGTGAAGGTAAATCAGGATAAATTAGTGTATTATAAAATTTCGCTCAGTCAGGTAGTCGATGCCATAAATCGTTCTGGATTAGACCTTCCTGCTGGAAAAGTTCAAACACAAAAAGAGAATAATTCGGTACGTATTACTGGGAAATTTACAGCTATTGAAGATATAATGAATGTTCAGGTTGCAATGCCAATGCCAAACAGTCCGGTATATGTAAAAGATATTGCCAATGTTATCGACGGTGTTAAAGAAATTGCTTCGGTAAGTCGCTACAACGGAGTAAATGGTATAGGGCTGATGCTAAAAAAACAAGGTGATGCGAATGCTGTAGATGTTTCAAAACTGGTTCAGGAAAAATTGAAAGTAATTGAAGAACAGAATAAAGATTCAGGTGTAAAATTTACAATAGCCGACGATTCTACCGACAAAACCATAGCAGCAGTAAATTCTGTTGTTTTTGATTTGTTTTTGGCAGTTATATTGGTATCTATTGTGATGCTATTATTTTTAAGAAGTTACAGAAATTCCTTAATTGTATTAATTTCCATACCAACCTCGCTTGTTACAGCTTTTGCCGTAATGTGGCTTTTGGGCTATACCCTAAATTTGATGACACTGCTCGCCATGTCGTTAATCATTGGAATTTTAGTTGATGATGCCATAGTTGTACTTGAAAATATTCAACGCCATTTAGACAAAGGAAAAGAAAAAAGCACTGCGGCAATGGATGGTCGTATGGAAATAGGGTTTTCGGCACTCTCTATCACATTGGTTGATGTGGTTGTGTTTTTGCCTATTTTATTTTTGCAGGTTTTTGTTGCCGACATGCTCAAACAGTTTTCAGTTGTCGTAATCACTTCTACGTTAACCAGTTTGCTAGTTGGTTTTACCCTTACCCCATGGCTTGCATCGCGAATAGGAAAAAAAGAAGATTTGCAACCTACCAATATAATGAACCGTTTTTTGCTTTGGTTCGAACATCAGTTAAACACTTTTATTGAATGGTATGGCAGGCAACTTGTTTGGGTACTAAGCCATAAACTGATATTTACAGGCATAGTTTTGTTGCTTTTTGTAATGACTTTAGGAATAATGAAGCAAGGCATTATTGGTAAAGAGATGATGTCCACAGGCGACCAAGGAAAGTTTCGTTTAAATTTGGAGTACGATAAAACAATAACAGTCCAGCAGAATAATATCGTATCTCAGCAAATTGAAAACTATATTTTACAACAGCCCGAAGTTTCTACGCTTTTCAGCAATATTGCAGGGCCAAGCACAGGTATAGGAAGTCTTGGTGTTGGAGCTGCCAATAAATCGGAATTTACCATTCAGTTGAAATCAGAAAAAGAAAGAAGCATGAAAACGGAAGAATTTATGAAACATCTTCTTTCGCAGCTCCGAAACGATTTTTCTGGAATAAACTTTTCAGTAGCTGTAATAGGTTTGCTACCCAAAGGAGCACCAATCAAAATTACATTGAGCGGGGGTGATATAGATTTGGTAATGAAAACATCCCATGAATTGAAATCGGTTATAGAAACTATTCCGGGGGCTGATAATGTTCAATTGTCGGTAGTGGAAGGAAATCCAGAATATAAAGTAATACCCGACAAAGATAAAATGCAGCGATTAGGTCTTTCCACAGCTTATGTAGGAATGAATTTAAGAACCGCTTTTACTGGAAATGACGATGCTTCGTTAACCGAAAACGGCACTGAATACCCTGTTAGGATTTGGCTCGACGAATTTGACCGTAAGAATTTTGAAGATGTAACGCATCTCACCATAGTCAATCCTATGAATACTCCTATTGAAGTTTCGCAGTTTGCCATGGTATTACAGGACAATTCGCCATCGCTATTAGAACGTCTCGATAGGCAACCATCGGTAACACTCACCGCCGAATCATTTGGTCGTCCTTCGGGAACATTAGCAGATGAAGTAATTACCTATTTGAAATCAAAACCTCTGCCCGAAGGTGTTAAACTTAGCTGGGGTGCAGATATTAAAACACAAAACGAAAGTTTTGGTGCTTTGGGTTCTGTTTTGCTTATTTCGTTTATTTTGATTTATTTGATAATGATAGCGTTATATGACAGTTACATCTATCCGTTTGTCGCTTTGTTTGGTATTCCGGTGGCTGCCATCGGTGCATTTTTAGCATTGAATTTATCATTAAATCACTTGACTCTTTTTGCACAGCTTGGACTTATAATGCTCATGGGACTGGTAACAAAAAATGCCATTCTGATTGTCGACTTTACAAATCAACTGAAAGCCGAGGGCAAACATTTCAAAGAAGCTTTAATACTTGCAGGCAAGGAACGGCTACGCCCCATTTTAATGACAACTTTGGCTATGGCAATAGGTATGCTGCCCATTGCTCTGGGCAAAGGAACTGCCAGTGAATGGAAAAATGGATTGGCATGGGTTATTATCGGCGGCTTACTTTCATCATTAATTTTGACTGTTTTCCTTGTTCCACTCGTTTACTACGTGGTAGATAGCATCAAAGAACGATTTGCAAAAAAGAAAGGAGTTGCAGAATGAGAAATCTAACAATTGTAATAAGTTCGTTCTTGCTTTTGCTGATAATTACATCATTTAGCAATCAAGCCGAAAAAACATTTTCATTAACAGTAAATGTTGAAAAACTAAGAAACTCTGAAGGCATAGTGCAGTTTGCTTTGTACAATAAAGAAGGTTCTATTCCTGACGAGGATTTTAAGAAATACTATAAAATAGTGAAAGCTAATATTGTAAATGGTTCATCTACAATAACATTTCACGGTATTCCGTCAGGTAAATATGCTGTAAACATCTTACATGATGAAAATAATAACGGTAAAATTGATAAAGGATTTTTACTACCAAAAGAAGGTATAGGATTTTCAAATTTTCAAACGATAGGCTTATCAAACAAACCTTCATTTTTAAAAGCATCATTTGATTTTAATTCAGACAAGATTATAAAGGTTACAATTGTTTATATGTAAAAAAATATAAACTAACTAATCAAAACTATGGCAGATAATGATGTAACAACAGAGAATAAAATATTAGAGGCTGCAAATTCTGTATTTTTATTGTATGGATATCATGGAACTAAGCTTCATCAAATTGCTGATTTAGCAGGTATTCATAAATCAGCAGTTCATTATTATTTTCGGTCGAAAGACATATTATATGGCAAAGTTGTTAGTTTTGTAATTGAAAATATTTTAAAAGAAAACAATAAATTTACAACTAATCAGAAATTAATAGAAGTACACCAGTGGTTTATAGTTACTGAATTATACAACAATAAAAATCTTTTTGAAAATGTGTTAAAAGAATTATACATAGTGGATTGGTCTGAGAAATTAACTGAGTTAAAAAAGGTTCAAAGTGCCGTTGAGATTATTACAAAAACAATTTTGAAATTATAAACTAAATAAAACAGATATATTATGAAGATTGCAATTATTCTTGAAACAAAAGAATTAGAAAAAGCATGGAACGCTTTTCGTTTTGCGATAACAGCAAAAAACAAGGACACGAAACCAAAGTATTTTTAATGGGCGAAGCGGTAGAATGTGAAGGGTTGACCCATGAGAAATACAATGTTGATGAGCAATTAAAAGCATTTGTAAACGTGGGCGGTGAAATACTGGCTTGCGGAACATGTTTAAAATCAAGACAACTTAATGAAACCGATGCTTGTCCTATTTCGACAATGATAGATTGTGTAAATCTTGTTGTTTGGGCTGACAAAACCGTTACATTTTAAGCCTACGCTATTTGCAAGCACATTGCCAAAGCCCCACAAGCCAACGCTACAACCAAAGCTTTGTCAAAGAGCTTGCAAAGCCCACCCAGGTAACCGCCTTTCAGGACGGTTTAAGGATTGCCCACGCTCAAAAAAAAAACAAAATAAATTTGTGCTTCGTGGATAGGTTGGTGCAGATTGACAATGACAAGAAAATTAAAGCTAAATAAATGAAAAACAGACGGATATGAATGAACACCAGTTGCCAACACGCGGTATAGTTAATTGCCGGTGCAGTGGGTATTCGAGCGGCACAGCTCGTATCAAAAGTAGTTGTAACTTGATAGGAAAGTGCTTCGAAATCGGCAACTAACCATACCGCCAACGTTACATGCAAGCGTAAAAGTCGACACCATAAAAAAAGAATGTTAGAAAAATACAAAGCTGACAATCCCCAAAATGCTAATTATAGTCTGTGGTATAAGTTGTATACTAAAGGTAGCTTTGTGCAGACTTTAGTTAGCAATGATTTCAGAACATAACATACTAAACTTATTTGGAGAAAACGTCAGAAAATACAGGCGACTTCTCAATATTTCCCAAGAAGAATTGGCACATCGTGCCGACCTTCATAGGACATACATAGGTATGATTGAACGAGCTGAAAAAAACATCACGCTTGTAAATATGCAGAAGATTGCTAACGCTTTAGAAGTCAATATTGAAGACTTAATCAAAGCTGGCAATCATGGCAAAAAAGCAAATTAAACCCTACATCACAATTGACGGTGAGTATTTCATTCCTGAAAAAACAAGTGATGTTTTTATGGAAGTGGAATTTGAGTATCAAGTAAAAAAATGGCAAGGTGCACTGCCAAAATTCCTCGAAAAACAAGGCTTAGACCTTACAGACGAAGAGTTTGATAGTTTACTTGAAGAAAACTATGATTTACTAAATCCCGACAACCGAGAAGCATGGATTTTAGAAAGTGATGCTAAATGGGCAGACAAAACTTCTGCTACATACAAAGTATTGGCAGCATTATATTCAGGTGATTGGGAATGTCGTGTTTGCGGGCCTGTTCCAAAAGTTAATCCACAACCAGCAGCACGTTTAAGAGATTTGAAAAAACGTGGCTACATCATTGGTTCGAGACGAAAAAGTTGTGGGACTTGCGGTCAAAAAACTATGCACGATATTTTGGTAATGCTTCCTTCTGTTGAAACTCGTTTTGAACATGGCAATGAATTGAGAAAGCCAATGTCGGAGATTTTAAAGAAAATAATTAAAAGTGTTTTAGGTTACCGTGAAGTTTGCTTTAATGTAGTTCGAAGTGAAGTTGAATTACTCATTGACCATAAATTCCCATCTCAAAGATGGAATGAACCAGAAACAGATAATCCAAATGATATGTCGGTTGCTGACATAAAAAAGAAGTTTCAACTTCTTTCAAATCAGACAAATATGTGGAAATCTCGCTACTGTGATACCTGCTTTAAAACAGGCAAACGTGGAGAATATATGGGGCTTAAGTGGTATTACCAAGGAGATGAAAATTGGGCAGGAGAGACAGCATTTGATGAAAATGGTTGTGTAGGTTGTCCTTGGTATGACCTTGAATTATGGAAGGCTAAATTTCTAGAAGTAACTGGAAAAAATGTTTAACCAACTTGCATACTATAGTATTCATTTGTAGTTTTGTAGCAAATAAAGTTTGATGAAAGAAAATGTGACATTTGGTAGTGTATGTTCGGGAATTGAAGCCGCACAATTGGCGTTCAATCCATTTGGACTAAAACAAGTATGGAGTTCAGAAATTGCTGAATTTCCAAGCAAGGTTTTAGGCTATCATTATCCACATATTCCAAATGTTGGTGATATGACTGTATTACCAAGTTTAATCCTGGCTAAAAAATATTCTGCACCAGATGTTTTTTGTGGCGGTACTCCTTGCCAAGCATTTTCACTAGCTGGTTGGAAAAACGGACTATCAGATGAACGTGGACAGCTTACAATGACATTTATAGAAATTGCAAATGCAATTGATAAAATCAGAGAAACCGAAAACAAAAATCGTGCAATTGTACTATGGGAAAATGTTGAAGGTGTTCTAAATGACAAAACAAATGCATTTGGCAACTTCATTGCAGGATTAGCAGGTTATGACGAAGAATTGAAAATTAGTAAGTGGTCTAAATCGGGTTTTGTCCTTGGAAAAACAAGAAATGTTGCTTGGCGTGTAATAGATGCAAAGTACTATGGACTTCCTCAACAACGCAAACGACTTTACGTTTTGGCAGGTGGCAAGGATTTCAGACCTGACCAAATATTATTTGAGTTTGACAATAAGAACGTTGAACTCCTTTTCAAAAACAATTCATCAAAACGAAAAAACGGCTCAACAACACTTTTTGATGATGAAATTGAATTATCAGAAAACGAAGAACAAATAATTTTTAAAGCCAATACAAAATTTGAGTTTTTTAGAAAATATACGGACTGTCTTTACTCAGCATACGGTACAAAATGGAATGGTAACGCAGCAGCATACAATGGTTCTCTATACGTTGCACAAAACGACAGAATAAGACGATTTACACCATTAGAGTGTGAACGGCTTATGGGTTTTCCTGACAATTACACTCTTGTAAATGGAAACAGTGATACAAATAGGTATCAGGCTGTTGGTAATTCTTGGGCTGTTCCTGTGGTAAAATGGATTGGTCAACAGATAGCTAATTATTTTACAGTCGGACACAGCGAAAATATAGAGTGGATTAAATATGTTCGAGAACATAAAAACAACTTACAGACAAAATTATTTTTACTTGACGGTGTACACTCTTTGGGTAATGGACAATTTTTGAATTCTTCTGCATTTCCTAATAACCCAATTGAAGGTAATCTAGCTGACATTGTTCAGACAGATGAAGTTCCTGAAAAATTCTATTTAAGTCCTCAAGCATGCAAAGGAATACTCAGAAGAAAATTCGAGAGAGATATTAAAATGAATTCAGAACTTCAAAGACTAATAACAATAATTAGTGAAGAACTGAAATACCAAGACGCATGAGAAGAACGCCAGCATGTAACACCGGTAGCTGTTGCACAACTACCGTGAAAAATCCATATTTTTCACCCGTTTCCCGAAAATGATCCAACTAAATAATCAACTCGCCTTTTTTGGTAAATCGGCCAGTTTTTTTCACAGGTATTTACAATCGATGAATACCTTGAAAATGAAACTAATTCCTTCATTTTCGCCCATTTTGAGACCGGTTTCCTATAATCGGGAAAATGTTCACATAACTGTGTCAGGGTGAAAACCCCGGTGGTCAAACAGAACCAAACCTTGGGCTACCTGGTGGTACCTGAAGGGAATTCAAATTCCCTATCCATTAAGCCAAACACCTGATCCCGCCTGGCCGGTGCTTCAGTCAGCAAGTGGTGTCTGCCACCGGGTATCCAGTGGCAGGTCAGTCCGGGAAACACCACAGGTAAACCAGCCGGTTTTATTCCGGATCTGAACCGGGAAAAAACCTTACCGTGACCGGTGCTTTCCGGTTTCGGGTCTGAATTGATCCTGCAAATTCCGCCCAACTGAATCCCCCCATCCCTGTCCCGGCCCCTCTGGGCTGCAGGATCCCGGGTTCTTCTGACCGGAGTGCCGGATAAAATCGAAATCATCCGGGAAAACAGTTACTTTTACAGAAGAAAAAAGTGCAGTGAGCCGGCCTCCTTACACTTTTTCTGTAAGGATCTGACAGTCCGGCATTTTGGAAAAAGCACCTAACCTATTGAAAATAAAGCGTTCCTGCTTTTTGGCACGATCTTTAGTAAATCCGTCATGCCGGCAACAACCATTGGCCGGCCAGATTGGGAACATGAAACAAACCAGCTACCTGCTTACCGTCATCGTTCTGGCCGCTTTCCCGGCCGGGTGTTCACAGGATCCGGTTCCTGTCGGACTTTCAGAGGAATCTACCTATTCCGACCTGATTGTCCGTCATGAAATTATTGATCCTGCCGGCAACCATAACCGGGTTGAAATCGACCAGAATAAAAGTATGGTGATCACCGTTAACAAGGTGATCAAACCGTCAGGGGCGGTCCAGCATGAAGCGGTTTATTCACTGCGCCACCGTCTGCCTTCAGAAACAGGAAGCAAGACTGTGCGGGATGTTAATTTCGGAGATGTTTTTGTGAACGGATACCGCCTGAACCGGTACCACAATATACTGGTTCTGCCCGATTCACTTGGCTCCGGAAAACCGGATACCATTGAATACACGTCCTATTACAGTAAGTTCAATCTGACTGAGGGTGCCGGTCCCCTGTCGACCAGCCTGTTTTTCAGGTCTACGGGATCCCCGATGACTGCAGCAACAACCCAAACCCTTGCACTTCCCGAGCCGGTAACCATCAGCAACCTTCCGCAGGATGCCCTGATCGAGCCGGATCAAAGTCTGACACTGACTTTTAACCAGACACTGTACGCCGGGCTTTCCGGACTTTATCTGTATCCTGCAGGAACAGAGATCACGGACGGACCGGCTGCCGACACCGCAGCGGTAAGTTATCTTTATACCGATATGCGGCCAACCCAGGCCACCCGGTCGGTCACCATCCCGCCGCAGGTGCTTCAGAATATGGTTACCGCCTTCCGTGCCAGATACCGGGATAGTGTGATCCGGTTTGTGATCATCGTTTACGGTGTTCAGACCACTGCCGCCACCGGGCTTCAATCTGCCGGTCCGAATGGGGAAGTCTATTCCACGCCGGTTCATCTGGTCAGCAATTACAGCGCCACGATCCGGCTGAATGCCCAAACTAAATCCGTCAATCCATGAACAAGGAGTTCACAATGAAACAGATACTACGAAAAGGGAAGAGCCTGGCCGGTGCACTGGTCCTGCTGCTGCTGCCGTCTTTGGTGATGGCCGGGCAAACCGGATCTGTCCCCGGCGAGATCATCGCCAAAATGCAGCAGGTTAAAAAGACAATGGAAAAAGCACAGGCTGCCAAAAAGGCCCGGGTCAGCCCGGCGGAAGTCCGCATGATGAAGGGACAGCAGACCGGATCCATTTCCGGAACGCTTTCCGGACTGGATGATGCCGACATTCCGACCGGCTGGGTCATGGCCTGGTCCGGCAAAGGCGACGGTGATTCTTCACTGGGAACCTGGGGATTCAGTACCCTTCAGCCGGATGGTTCCTATGAAATCAGCGGTCTGAACACCGGCAAGTTTTTCGTTTATGCCCAGGCAGACGGGTATAAGCCGGTCTTTTATCCGAATTCAGAAGACGGCCGGGATGCCACCCCGGTTTTTGTCGAAGACGGTAAAACAACCGCCAACATCAACTTCACCATGAAAAAATTGTTTGAAGGCGCCGGAGCCATTGCCGGGACGGTTCTTGATGCCCAAACCGGACTGCCGGTGAAGGAAGCAACGGTAACCGTCTGGGGCGGCAATGCAGCCCACCACGGTGGTTACGGCTGGGCCACAACCGATGAAAACGGAGCTTATAAAATCACCCGTCTGCCCGAAGGCAAGTATTCTGCAATGGTCTGGGCTTACGGGTATATGCAGCAACTTTACGGCGGCAAGGACAGTACGGCCGGCGGCCCGATTGAAGTTACGGCCTCTCAAACCACCTTTGGTGTCGACTTTTCTCTGAACAAAGCCTCTTCCCTTTCCGGAAAAGTGCTGATCAACGGCGAAACACCTGCAAAATGGTCGTATGTTGTTGCTACTTCGGGTGACGGCGGAATGGATTCCAGCGGAATCTGGCTGCCCATTTACGGCGGTTCTGCCTACACGGATGAAGACGGCAATTATACCATCGAAAATCTGGAACCGGCAGACTATGCCGTCAGGGCTGAAACCTGGAACCGCCATGGCTATGTCGCTGAATGGTACAAGGACAGTCCGACCCGTGAAGAAGCCGACCTGGTGACGGTTGCCACCGGAAGTCAGGTGACCGGAATCGACTTCACCCTGGATTTTCCTGTCTTTACCGGCGCTGTATCCGGAAAAATTACCAAAACTGACGGATCGCCGCTCAGCTTTGCCGATGTGGCCCTTTATTCCGTTTCCGGCGGAGATTCTGTGGTGACGGCCGACGGGTCAACCGGCGGAAAGTACCTTTATTATTTTGAACGGGCCAATGAAGCCGGTGAATTTACGTTTACCGATGTTCCCGATGGCAGTTACTACGTGAAAACAGATGTATACACCAAATGGAATTACATCCAGTACTGGTATCCGTCCGTCACGTCACAGGAAGAAGCTGCCGTGATTGACATTCTGGGCGGAAATCAGGTTTCCGGAATTGACATTACCGTGAAAAGCCAAACCTTCGGCGGCGTTATCAAAGGTCAGGTTACCGATGGATCCGGTTCCCCGCTGCAGGGTGCCTGGATAACCGTCAGTACCGATTACCGGGACTGGTGGCATGACCGCAAAGACGGCCATCACGGAAAAGTTCAGGATGGCGGTCATGACGGACATCAGGATTCAACCGACTATTTCCCGATCTGGGCCAGTGCCCCGGTTGATTCTTTCGGGTATTATGCCGTAGACGGACTCCCCGACGGAGACTATCTGGTTCAGGCAACCTATTACAACAACGGAAAATATGCGACCCTGTGGTACAATCAGGCCGAAACCTATGAACTGGCCACACCGGTAACTCTGGCAGGATCCGAAACCAAAGACGGAATTAACTTTACCCTGTCACCCAAAGGCTTCTTCGGAACGCTGAAGGGAACAGTGAAAGATGCAGACGGAAACGTCATCCCGAATGCCTGGGTTGAACTGATTCCGTTCTGGGAAGCTGCCGGACCGTCGGATAAATACATGGGTCACTGGAACGATGCTTACCGGACCGATGAAAACGGGGTATTTCTGATCGAAAACCTGTATGCGGGAACCTACACCCTGGCGGTCTTTACCAATGGCGGGTATGTTTACTATCCGGCCGGTGTAACCCCCCGTGAAGCCGAAGCCATCACCATTACAGCCGACCAGACCACTGAACTTGGTGTCACGGTAACCATCAAGAAATCAGGCGACGGTGCCATCTCGGGGTCCTTCAGTGTTGATGCAGAAACCCTGCTTCCGGTTTCGGGTGTTGTGATTGCCAAACCGGTTGTGACCATCCAGAGCTATCCGGAAAGCGAAATTATCTTCCCGGGTATTGCCGATAACGGAACCTATAAAATTCCGGGTCTGGCCAACGGGGAATATTACCTGTATGCCTGGACGCCGATGGCAATCGGTGAATTTTACGACGATGTCTATGATCCGTCCCTGGCTAAAAAGGTCGTGGTCAGCAATGGTGCAGAAACCGGCGGAATCGACTTCCTGCTGGCCACCCATCATGACTGGGACGGACCCAAAGATTCCCTGAATTACATGAACGGCGGCCGTTTCTTCGGGAAAATTACCGATGCTGAGGGGAACCTGCTTCCCGACGTCACTGTGAATCTGCTCGATGCAGCCGGTGAAGTGCTCAGTGCTGTGAAATCGAACGGCAAAGGCTACTATGAACTGGGAAGTCTGCCATCCGGAACCTACAGCCTGAAAGCCGGTGCTCTGGGAATGAAAATGAAATCGGATGTGGGGTCAGTAACCCTGAACCGGGATCAGATCGAAGTGGATATCGTGATGGAAGCTGCTTCCGGACCACTTGATGTGGATGTTGATTCCGTTCTTCCGGCTTCAGTTGAACTGGTCAGCGTTTATCCGAATCCGTTCAACCCGGAAACCACCATTTCCTTCCGGACGCCGGTTTCAGGACGGGTGACGGTTCTGGTTTACAATATGCTCGGTCAGCAGATTTACTCCTCGGTTGCTGACCTGAATGCCGGTCTGAATCAGATCCGCTGGAACGGACGGTCAGACGATGGTGCACCGGCTTCCAGCGGGGTCTATTTGTTCAGGATTCTTTCCGGAAGCCAGTCGGCCACCGGCAAAATGATTCTGACCAAATAAGTTCAAAACCCAAACCAAGGGGCTGTCCAGAATACGGACGGCCCCGTTTTTATTTCAGGACCTTATGATCAGGTTGTTTCTTCTTCTGTTTTCGCTGGTTTCGCTGAGCTGCACAAAAGACTCGTCCGAACCGGAAGAAACTCCGTCAACCGGCTATTTTCTTGTCGGGGAAAAAAGTGCTGTTCATCAGGATTCCTACGTCATCCGGACGGATGATCCGTCCAGGCTGACCGAGATCAGATCCTGGCTGGCAAAGCCGCTTGCTGAACGGCCGCTGGTCCTGACCGATATCAAAAAAACCGGTAACTCTCCTTCCGCCTGGAATAAAGACCTGGTGACGAAGGGAAGAATCTGGAACTGGGAACCGGCCGGGGAACCGTCTCTGGTGGATTTCACCATTGAAATTTACGACGGCTGGCCGGTGTATGTGCAGGAAAATCTGGAGGAGTGGATCCGGATTACCCAAACCGGTTCCGGGAACGGCCGGATCGGCTTCTGGAATTACACCCTTATCCGGGAAGTCACCACAGCAGAACTCGGAATTCAATGAAACGAACCTTCCTTCTTCACCTGATCGGTTTGCTCCTGCTTCTGCCCGGTTTGGCACCGGCGCAGCAGTCAAACGGGTGGGTTGCGGTTGTGATCAGCCAGGAGGATGCTGACCGGCTCGGCGGCTGGCCGCTTGACCGGAAGTATTACAGCCTGGCCATCGAAAGTCTGCTGAATTCAGGTGCGGGTTCCATTTATCTGGATCTCGCCTTTCCTTCTGCCGATCTGCTGCATCCCGAATCGGATGCCTGGTTTGCTGATCTCCTGAAAAATTCCCCGTCGGTCCACCTGGTTTCTCAGGCCTTTCCCATCCCCGATTCGGTTAGAATCCTGAATCTGACGTCCCTTCACGGAAACCGTTTTATTGCGCCGTTTTCTCTGGTTTTCTCACCGGAGTACGGTGGTTTTTCGACAGATTCTGCTTCGCTGGTTTTTTCACCTGCCGGAGCCGTGCCCGCCTCCTCTGAGAAAATAGTGGTTTTCCCCGATCCGGATGCGGTTATTTCCCCTGTTTCCCTGACCTCTGTTTTAACAGATTCCCTGAACTTAAAGGGAAAGTCTGTGTTTGTTTACACCAACCTCAACGGCATTTCGTCCTTCATGGAATTTCCGGCAACCGGCGCTGTCGTCCCCACCGGCGATCTGTATTTCCGGATGATTCAGGCTATTGGTTCCGGCCGGTTTTCTTTGCTCCTGCCAGCTTACTGGCTGCTGGTTTTTAGCCTTCTGGCAGTTTCGGGCGGGGTGATTCTGTTCCGGAACAGGATCCGGATTCCCGCTGCCTTTTTCACCGGAACAGGTCTTTCCCTGCTGGCCGGCGGACTTTTTCTTTCCGGATATGTTATTCCGGGCTGGCTGATGCTGCTGCCGCTGGTCTTTTTTCTGGCCGGAATTCTGTTTCTGATCCTGCCCGGTCTCCGGCAGGACCCTGTTCCTGTGCCTTCAGCACAACCGGAAGACAGGGAACAGGACCTTTCTGAACTGACGGATTTAAAGTACCGTCTGAATTTTTACGAAAACCTCTCATCTGCCATTCCGGATGATCTCTCTGCCCGCATTGTCTCGGAAGACGGACTGGTTTTTCATGCCTCATCCCCCTTGCGGGAGGTGTTGAAAAAATCGGTTAAAGTTGCCGAAACTTCCATTCCGGTCATGATTTTCGGTGAATCGGGAACCGGGAAGGAAAGAGTTGCCCGGCTGATCCACAAAAACTCACCCCGCGCGGAAAAACCCTTCATCGCAGTCAACTGCGGATCCTTCAACGAAAATCTCATCGAATCTGAACTGTTCGGCTATGAAAAAGGCGCCTTTACCGGTGCCCTGCAAAGTAAACCCGGCCGGTTTGAACTCGCCGATGGCGGAACCCTGTTTCTGGATGAAATCGGGGAAACTTCGTCCGGATTTCAGGTGAAACTTCTCAGAGTTCTGCAGGAAGGTGTTTTTGAACGGGTTGGCGGTGTAACCCCCATCCGGGTTTCTGTCCGGATAATCACAGCTACCCATCAGGATCTGAATCAGTTGATCCGGGAAAAAAAGTTCAGGGAAGATTTATTCTACCGGCTGAACGGTTTTGTGCTGGTGATTCCGCCGTTGCGGGAACGGCCACAGGATATTGAAGCGATTTTTGCTGCTTTTCTGAAGGATAAAAATCCGGATCTGAATTACTCACCGGCTTTGCTGCAGTTTCTGTTCAGACAGGACTGGAAGGGCAATGTGAGGCAGTTGATTTCCTCAACCGAACGGGCAGTTGTGAATGCCGGCCTCCGGAACCGGTCGTTTTTAATTCCGGAAGATTTTGAACTTCCTGATCTGACCAGAGGCCAGGCTGACATTGCCGACGGGAAGGCCCTTCAGATCCTGGATTCGTTCAGAAGTCACCAGTTTAAACACCGCAGCATCTCCCTCGTTGCTGCCGGTCTGGGACTTCACCGGGTCACCGTCACGGAGTATTTCCGGGGATGGTGCATCCGGTTTTACAACCAGGCAGGAACGGCAGAAGGAACCTGCCGTCTCCTCGCCGGTGATCCGGTTTTGGCTGCTGATGACGGATTTCAGGCCCGGGTCAGTGAATATCTTGCAGGGGCAGTGGCAAAAGCCGATGAAGCTCTGGCCGCCGGATGGGACGCCGGTCGGTTTATCTCAGAAAAATTCAGAAACTGCCCGTCGGTATTTGCTGCCGATCTGGAAGTTTTTTATGAAAACCAAAAGAGGGAGAGGCCTTCATGAGACGGCTGGTGATTCCCTTTCTTTTCATGGCCGGGCCAGTTCTGGCCCAGGATCCACCTGCCCCGGTTGACTATCTTTCGGGACACCAACCCGTCCGGTTATCCTTTTCTCTGGTTCCTTCCATGATCTCTGTCGCCGGAAATTCACCTTTTTTCGGGTCCCGTCTCGATGCCGGACTTGCCTGGGGAAACTGGTCCTTTTCCAGCCGGATTTTTCTGAATCAAAGTCAGTCCTATTCGGTCGCCAACCGGTCTCTGCTGATTACCCTTCCCGACCAGGGAACCCTGCAGAATCCGTCATCCGTAAGGAATCCACCGAATACAGTTACCTTTCAATTCCCTGCACAGGCGGATCTGACCTGGAAAAACGGTCCGTTTTCCCTGTCATCCGGTCTGCTCATCCGGACCCTGACCACCGAACTTCAGAATCCTGACCTGATTCTGGCCGGCGAAAATCTGTATTCAATTACCTGGAATCCGGCAAAGAAAACCTCCGCCTCCGCTGTTCTTTCGGCTGTTGCGTCCTGGAAATGGGACTGGCTGACGGTTTCGGGTGGTTTTTCCGGGCTGGATGCCCGTCTGACGCCAAAAGCCGATTCAGTCTATACCATGAAGCCGGAAACCGTACCGGTGGTCAGGCTTCTGGCCGGTTCTTCTGATTGGACCGGGGAAGTGAACTGGTTCGGAACCGGGCTTGGTTTTGGAGGTAAACTGCCGCTGCCAGGTGCCTGGCTTCCCGGGTCTCGGCCGTCTCTGTCACTTTCAGCCGAACACGGATTCCGCCGGTTTTCCTGGAACCGGTACCGGGCAGAATTCAGTACTGATTTAACACGGATGGTTTCCTTGAGCCTGGCCGGATCCTGGGTGAATAACCGGGACGGGAATCTGACTGATCAGAATTTTGCCCGGTTTCTGAACCTTCAGGCAGCCGATCCGGTACCGGTAATCCGGTCAACGGGAATTTCAATCGGGATTCAGTTCCGGCTGGATGCAGCCGAACGGGACATTCCGGTGAGAATGACCGGTTCCCGGATTTACCAGTCGTCCCTTTACACGGCGAAACGGTCTTTTTATACCTATAACCCCATCGGAACGGTCGATCTGTACAATCCGGCAGAAGATCCGGCCGAGTTTGATCTGATGGTCCGGTCAGACAGCCGCCTGGGCAGTTATTCCTCGGGCCGGATTCTGCTTTCCCCCGGTGAATTACGGTCCCTGCCGGTTTACCTGTATTTGCCCGATACTGTTCTGGCCGACTCACCCAGGCCTGACCTGTTCGAAGTTTCGGCTGTCTCCGGGCCGGTAAAGAAACGCCTGACCATGTTTCAGGTTAATGTTTACGACCGGAATGCCTGGGATGGCGACACCTGGAATCTGAGATACTTTCTGTCGGCCCAGGATCCCGACCTTATCAGCCGGGCAAAATCGGTCTATCTGTCTTCCCTGAACGCTGCCGGAACTGATTCTGCTGCCGGCGGAAAATTCCGGATTCTGAAATCTTTCCTTGAACAGGCAGGAAGCCGGCTGTCCTACGTTCCCGACCCGACCGGGTCCTTCCTGACCGACCGGGTTCAGTATCCGATCGAAACCTTAAGAAGGAAAAGCGGGGATTGTGAAGATCTGGTTGTTTATACGGCTGCATTCCTGATGGCCGTCGGGTATGATTGTGCGGTGGTTGACCTGCGGCCCGAAATGCCGTCAAATCTGGCGGCACCGACTGCCGGCCCGGGTTCTGTGGGTCATGTTTTTCTCCTGGCAGATACCGGGATTCCAGCCGAGCAATCGGGTGAAACCGGGCTGGGGGAATTCCAGTTTATTTCCCGGAAAAACAAATGGGGTGAAACCACCATGTGGATTCCGGTTGAAACCACCGTGCTGGGGCAGGGGTTTCAGAAAGCCTTTACCGAAGGCGTCCGCCAGTATTATGAAGAAGTGATTGAAAAAAACGGAGTGGAAAATGGAACGGTTCAGATTTATGATTTTTAGCCGGACTGCAGGCAGTGCTGCAGTTCTGATGCTCCTTCTGTCCGCAGCCACCGCCCAGGAAAAACTGTGGGTAAAAGTGTCGAAGGGAACCGCACTGGTGCTGGTTCCGACAACGAATGACTGGATTCCGGTCAGTGAAAAGGATCAGATTCCGGCCCGGACCGTTATCCTGACCAAACCTGATACCCGGCTGTCAGTTTTCCGGGAAACCCAGGTACAGGAAGCTCCGCCGGACGGCTATTTCTTTGCTGAAGATCTTTTTCCAAAAACCCGGAATGAACTGGTGAGTGCCCTGACCCGGATCGAAACCTCCCAGCTTCCCTCGGGAACCCAGCCTGAAAAGGGGAAACCGGTTCCCGGCCTGATTTACGGAAGGGAAAAAGAGGAAGCACCTGCCGGAACGGATATTCCCTGGTACCGGGAAAGGCTGACGGCCGTTTCCTGGTTTGCCAAACAGAAAAAATATGACAGTGCCCTGCTGTCACTCCGCCGGATGCTGGTCAAGTATCCCGATCTGTATCAGAATCAGGAACTGGTTGCCGGGTTGCTGGATCTGTATGAAAAACTGGAACTGTACGGTCATCTTTATGATGAAACCACCCGGCTTCTGGCGCATAAAAATGCAGCTTCCTACGATCAGATGGTCATCCGGTGGAATGAACTGGCGAAGAAAAAGCTGACCGGCCGTCAATAAACCGGCCGGCTGAATCTGTCAGATCCGGGCCTGATAGGTGTACAGATCGAAGTACCGGCCGCCGGCTTTGATCAGGTCCTCATGGGTACCGCGTTCAGCGATTTCTCCCTTTTCAATCACCAGAATCTGACTGGCAGACCGGATGGTTGAAAGCCGGTGGGCAATAACCAGCGTCGTCCGGCCCCGCATCAGTTCCTGAAGGGATTTCTGAATAAAGGCTTCACTCGAATTATCCAGGCTCGAGGTGGCTTCATCCAGAATCAGCAGTTTCGGATCTGCCAGAATTGCCCGGGCAATGGCCACCCGCTGCCGCTGCCCACCCGAAAGCTTCACTCCCCGCTCACCAATTACTGTATCGAGTCCTTTTTCGAACCGGGACGTAAATTCTGACACGTAGGCAGCTTCAACGGCATGCAGCAGATTTTCTTCAGTGGCATCCGGCCGTGGAAAGAGAATATTTTCCCGGATGGTGCCTTCAAACAGGAAATCATCCTGAAGCACCACACCCAGATGCTTCCGGTAAGCGTCAAGTCTGAGTTTCTGCAGATTGATGCCATCCATCAGGATTTCACCGGAGCCCGGCTGGAGAAAGGAAGCAGCAAGTCCGGCAATGGTTGTTTTTCCGGATCCGGAGGTTCCAACCAGGGCTGTAACCGAGCCAGGAGGGGCATCAAACGAGACTGAATTCAGAACCGGCTGTCCGGGCGCATATTCAAAGGAAACGGTTTTGAATTCGAGGTGCCCGGTCATGACGGGAAGGTCTTCCGTTCGGCTGCTGTCGTCATCTTCCCGTTTCACTGAAAGCAGTTCCCGGGTGCGGTCCAGACCGGCAAAGGCTTCGGTCATCTGCGTTCCGATCGAGGTCATCTGAACGATCGGCGCAATCATGAATCCCAGATAAAGGGTAAAGGCAATAAAATCCCCGACGGTCATGGTTCCCGTCATGATGTGGTAACCGCCGATGCCCATAATTCCGACCGAGGCCAGTCCCAGCAGCAGGGTGGCGGCCATGGTAGTCAGACTCGTAGCCGTCAGGGTTTTCCTGACATTTTCGAACAGCCTTCCGGCTCCTTTTTCAAAAACGGCAACCTCTGACTGTTCAGCATTAAAACCTTTGATAACCCGGATCCCGTTAAGGGTTTCCGTCAGCCGGCCGGTCACTTCGGCATTGATTTCACCCCGCTGCCTGAAAATCGGGCGGATGGTGGTGAAGGCTTTCATAGCAACCAGGCCGAAAATGAGAACCGGAACCAGAATGTAAACAGTCATCAGGGCATTGATATGGATCAGGAGGGCAAGCGCCGCCAGTGACGTCAGAATTCCGCCGGTCAGGATGACCAGCCCGGTGCCGACCAGATTCCGGATGCCTTCAACGTCGGTCATGATCCGGGAAACCAGTGCGCCCGATTTATTCTCATCAAAAAAACCAACCGGCAGCCTGAGGATATGATTATGAACCCGGATCCGCATTTCGGAGATCAGTTTCTGGGCTTCCACACTGAGCAACTGGGTCAGAAAGTAGGACGTGGCCGACTGGATCAGCAGAGCACCGGTCACTACGGCAAGCAAAATCCACAGCAGATCAAAATTCGAGTTGGCAATGACATCATCCAGCAGATATTTGGTGGATCCGGGCAGGACAAGTCCGGAAGCCCGGTTGATGCCGATCAGTAAAAGTCCGTACAGGATGAGGCGGCGCCTCGGCCAGATAATTTCAGAAAAGGCCAGTTTCAGGGAGGAAGCAGTAAACTTTTTTGACATGACAAAGGGTCCGGAAAAGTAAAAAACCCATGTTCAAACAAATAACGTGCCATGCGGAAACGGCAGACTCCGGCAAGACGGTATTAATATTTACAAACCCTCTTGAACCGGTGCAGAATTCCAGTTACCTTTCGGTATACCACTTCTTGCTCCGCCGGGTTATTTAACCTTTCCGGAATTCTGATCCCGACCTGTTTTCACAAACCTGAAACGGGAGGAATTATGGAAAAATGGCTTGTTCTTCTGCTGCTGACTGCCGGTTTGCTCAGTCCGGTTTTTGCCCGGACCGGGCCGGTTAAGAAGGCAGAAAGCTACACCTATCATCTGACCGCCGGGTCCCATCTTGATTCTGAGGACCTCGAAGCAGTCTGCAGTACCGAATTCGGAACCGGTGCCTCACTTGCCGACTGGACAGAACTTAAAACCTGGATTGCTTCACTTCCGGACGGAATGGCAGGGTTCTATGCTGAAACCGGGATGCCCGTTGGCGGAATCTGTTATCTGAAACGGGATGGACTCCGGTACTGGAGTACCGGCCGTCATTACTTCATCCAGCAATTCAATGACGGGGCTCCGGGCGGATTTGCAGTTCATGACAGTTACCTGTCCCTTTATCTGGGAAGCTGGGGCGGTATGAACATTCAGGTTCTGGCAAAGGTCCCGGCCGGGGAAGTTCCGGTCCGGTTGTCATCCTTTACCGGAGTCAGAGCCGGGGATAAAATTCATCTGTCCTGGCGGACAGAATCAGAAACGGGAAATCTGGGGTTTTACATTTTAAGAAGTGAAAATGGAAGCCAGCCCCGGGAGGCCGGTTTCGTTCAGGGCGCAGGAACGACCACAGAACCGGGTGAGTATGCCTTTACCGATCCGGAAACAGGACCTGGCCGGCTGATATACCAATTGATTCAGGCTGATCAGGACGGCAGGCGGACTCTTGCAGGAACTGTGCGGATTGACCCGGAATTGCCGGGAATCCCGGTACTGGAAGCCGGTTACCCGAATCCGTTTAATCCGGAAATTACCTTTCCGGTCAGGTTACCGGGGCCGCACCGGGTTACCCTGACAGCCTGGAATCTGCTTGGGATGAACTGCGGTCAGGTTTTCAGCGGGGATCTGTCTGCCGGGACTCACCGGCTGACCTGGAAGCCCGGGCTGGCGTCAGGACTTTATCTGATCCGGATGGAAACTGTGAACCTTGAAACCGGTCAGGTTGTATCCGCCGGACCCGTCCGGGCCATCCTGATCCGGTAACGGCAGG
The DNA here is from genome assembly GCA_023151185.1 of Bacteroidota bacterium. Lineage (GTDB taxonomy): Bacteria > Bacteroidota > JABWAT01 > JABWAT01 > JABWAT01 > JAFLBE01. The sequence goes on along the minus strand of JAKLJL010000007.1, from coordinate 137,405 downwards.
ATTCCGGTAAAACGGCGGGTTTCGGTTTTGATACCTGCTATTAAATTCAGTACATTTGACTGATAACCAGCCGAACAGGAAACGAATGCTTTTGAAACGACCCCAATACCGCCGGTTTGACCCGCCGGTCCGGTATTTCGATCCGGATAAGGATAAGCCGAAAGACAAAAAAGTCCGCTTTTCCCGTGCCTACCGGCGGACCAAATCTTACAGCATGATCAAAAATATGCTGCTGGTAGCCGGTGTAATTTACGCCATTTTTTATCTTTCAACCCGGTTCTGAGTTCTCATGCCCAATATAATCCGGATTCTGCCCGATCAGATTGCCAACCAGATTGCGGCCGGTGAGGTCGTTCAGCGACCCGAATCGGTCGTCAAGGAACTGATCGAAAATGCCATTGATGCCGGGGCAACCCATATAACGGTTGTTCTCACCGATTCCGGAAAGCAGCTCATCAAAATCATTGACAATGGCTGCGGAATGACCGCAGACGATGCCCGTCTGGCCTTCGAACGGCATGCAACCAGCAAAATCTCCCGGGCAGAGGATTTACAGGACATCCGGACGCTGGGATTCCGGGGTGAAGCCCTGGCCTCGATAGCCTCTATAGCCCAGACAGAGCTGAAAACCCGGGAACATGACCAGAAAACCGGAACTCTGATCCGGGTGGATGGCGGCATATTTAAAGTGATGGAGCCGGTTTCTGCTCCGCCGGGCACCACCATTACCGTTAAAAACCTCTTTTTCAATACGCCGGGAAGACGGAATTTCCTGAAGTCGGATCAGGTGGAATTCAGACATATTCTGGATACAGTTCAGAAATATGCTCTGTTTTATCATGACGTCCGGTGGACCCTGATCAGTGAAGATGAACCGGTTTTTGATGTTTATCCGTCAGCCCATGATGAACGGATCGGGCAGTTGTTCGGTGAAAAGGTGAAAAACCATCTGATTCCGGTGAAGGAGGAAACCGAACTGGTTTCCATTTCCGGTTTTATTTCAAAACCAACCATTGCCAGAAAAACCCGTGGCGACCAGTATCTGTTTATCAACGGCCGGTCCATTATCCACAAATCCGTCCAGCATGCCATTTTCAATGCCTACGGGCCGGCACTGCCCGCCGGTTCCTTTCCGTTTTATGTGCTGTTTTTTTCAATCGATCCCCGGCGGGTGGATATCAACGTTCATCCGGCTAAACAGGAAGTAAAGTTTGACGACGAACGGTCGGTCTATGCCATCACTATGGCGGTTATCCGGAAATTTCTGGCCAGCCAGGATCTGACCATTCAGGTTGCCGGCGGAATGACCCATATCGTGAAACAGGACGGACCGGTTTTTGATCCGGAACGGGGATTCGTGGATCCGCCTTCAGCACGGGTTCCTGAACGTCCGTCCAGTCCGATCAGCAATTTCCCTTACGTGGACCCGGTTGAACGGGTAGTTTCACTGCCATTCGGGACGGGAACCATCCCGGTTTCAGGTTCGCGGGCTGCTGCCGAACCGGAGGTCAGACTTCCTGAAACCCCGAGAAGTACCGGGGCACCGCTCGAAGTCCTGAGGAGTTTTGCTTCCGAGGTGGATAATTCTGCGATAGGCGAACGGCGCATCTGGCAGGTCCACAATAAATATATTTTCTCGCAGATCGTCACCGGCCTGATGATTATTGATCAGCACGTGGCTCACGAACGGATTTTATACGAGCAGGCCCTGAAATCCATGAAAAGCAGTTCTGCCTTCACCCAGCAGCTTCTGTTTCCCTACACCATGGATTTAACTCCGGCTGATCTGGAACTGGTAAAAACCCTGAAGGATGACATTCAGCGGCTGGGATTTGATTTTAAATTTTACAGTGGCAGGACGGTGGTGGTCGAAGGCGTTCCGGCAGATGTGAAACCGGGGGCAGAACAGCGGATTCTTCAGGAAATTCTGACTCAGTACCGTGAGTATGAAACCGAATTCCAGTGGAAGGGCCGTCAGAATCTGGCGGCGTCCTATGCCTGCCGGTCGGCGATCAAAGCCGGTGACCGCCTGTCACTTGCCGAAATGAATGAACTGATCGACGCACTGTTTGCCTGTGAAAACCCCTATACCTGCCCGCATGGCCGGCCGGTTGTAGTAAAAATGACCATTGATGATCTGGATACCCGGTTCGGCCGGAAACATCCCTGGTAACATTGTCCCAACGTCCTGTTTCCTTAATCAACTCCTGGCACTCCAATGAAAAAAAACCTGCTTTCCTTCCTGATTTTTCTGACCGCCTTTGCCTCTGTTACCGCCCAGCACAGTCCGCTTCCGGTTAAATGGAAGTTTTCGGCAGCAGATCAGCCTGACTTCAGTTCACCCGGCTGGGATGACAGCCAATGGCCTGAGCTGAAAATTCCGGGTAACTGGGAAAACCAGGGGTACCCCAACCTGAACGGTATTGCCTGGTACCGGGTTCATTTTACCGTGAAAAAGGAATTGCTGACACAGGACCTGGTTCTGCTTGCCGGTAAAATTGATGATGCCGACCAGACGTTTCTGAACGGAGTCCAGATCGGGAGCACCGGTCCGTTCCCGCCTGCCGAAGGAAGTGCCTGGAATGAACAGCGGGCTTATCCGGTGCCGGCCGGGTTGCTGAAAGAGGAAAATGTTCTGGCCATCCGGGTGTTTGACGGGCAGGGTGGCGGCGGATTGCATTCCGGCCTGGTCGGACTCTACAGCCGGGCTGCTTTTCTGAAGGAACTGAATGCCGGTCCTGCACCGAAAAAATCCTTTTATCAGATTACCACTTCCAACGGTCTGATCAGTGCTGTTTTTAATGAAAAGCTGAACCTGATCGAAGCGGTCTGGCCGCATATTTTCCAGATGTTCGATCTGAATAAACCCGTCGAACCGTTTCTCCGGAATCTGACTCCAGACCACCCGTTCCCCGTTAAAAAAGTAGGATATCTTGACAATACCCATGTTGTAAAGGTGGATTATGCCCCCTACAGCCTTTCAATTCTGGCACCGTTCAGTAACAATGAGAAAATCCTGGTCATTGCAGCCTCCGGTAAACGGAAAGAGGTTTCAGATCTGAAGTTTAACTGGGAGTCTGGATCGGCAAAAATCCATGTTAAGGAAGTCGTGATCGGGGAGTCAGGGTCCAAAATGGACAAGATTTTCCTGTTCACCTTCTCGGATTCCCTGCATAATAACGAGGATCTTCCCGATCGGTTTGCAGCCGAAACCCGCCTTTCTGATCTGGTAAAAACCGAAGCGAACTGGATGAAGTCGGTTTTTAAACGGGCACACTTTCCTGCCGGGTTGTCACCGAAAGAAAAAAACCTTGCCGAGCAGTCGGTTTCCGTTCTGAAGATGGGACAGGTCTCCCAAAATGAAATTTTCCCGAAATCACGGGGGCAGATTCTGGCCTCACTTGCGCCGGGAAACTGGACCATTGCCTGGCTTCGGGATGGAACGTATGCCGTAACGGCCCTGACTCATCTGGGGTTATTTGATGAAGCCCGTCAGGCTCTGGACTTTTATCTGACTGCCGATGCCGGCTACTATGAACACTTTATCTGGACGGATGGCCAGGACCACGGCACCAAAGTCCCTTACCGCCTGTCGGTCTGTCGGTATTTCGGAACGGGAAAGGAAGAATCTGACTTTACGGATGCCGGACCGAATATTGAACTGGACGGATTCGGGCTTTTCCTGCTGGCCTGGACGGATTATATCCGGAAATCGGGTGATCTGGCGTATTACCATAAAACCCTACCGGTTGTAACAGCCGGAGCTGCTGATCCGATCCTGGCCTTTATAGAGCCGGATAACCTGATCCGGAAAGAATCCGGTCCGTGGGAACAGCATTTGCCCGGCAGAAAGCAGGCCTTTACGTCCATCGTCAATTCCGCCGGTCTCAGAGAATTTGCAAGCCTGCTGAAGGACCAAAAGACACCTGGCAGTGACCGTTATTTTACTGCATCCGACCAGTTAAAAATGGGAATTCTGGAGCATTTGCTGGTTGACGGCCGGTACTTAAAAGGATTCAGGGAAGCTGAAAAACCCGGACAGACCGACTATTATGACGGCGGCACCATCGAAGCCTTCACCCAATCAGTCCTGACCGATCCGGCCCTGTTTAAAACGCATTTTGCCGAGTATGAAAAAGCACTCCGGATTTCACCGCGCAGAGGGTTTTCCCGGCTGAACAATCCGGATTGGTACACCATTTCAGAATGGCCCTTTCTGGATACCCGAATTTCACTGGCACTTCTGCGGTTTGGTGAAAAGAAAAAGGCCCTGAAGCTGTATCAGGACCTGACCGATTATGCTGCCCTGAATCACGGGTTTATTGCAGAACTGTACAATTATTCGGATGAAAATTACGGCGGAGCAGTGCCGATGGTAGGCTACGGGGCCGGGGCCTGGCTGCTGCTTGCCGAAGCGGTCAACAGCCGGAAGTAAACAGTCTGTTAATTTTTCTCCTTTTCCCCTTTGAGTTTTATCGGGGATTTTCGGAGTTTTGAATTTTTTACGTCAGACAGAGCCACATGAAAATTGAAACCCTGACCTTTTTCAGAACCCATCTTTTAATCGGCGGAAAACGTGAACTGTTCCCGGTGGTGAATCTTGTACTGGATCAACCCTACCCCGGCCTCAGTGAAACTGCCGGGCTGTCGGTTCAGATTTCCACAGAAAGAACCGATTATCAGAATGCACCGGTCGTCCTGCTTCACGTCACGCTGGCACTGAAGGAAAGACTGATCATCCGGAAAACAAAAACCATTGACTATACCGATGAAGATACCGTTCATTTTTTTGAGGATATCTTTTCGGGGGATCCGTTTCTGGTGGCGTTTACCGATCCGGTTTTTCTGAACGGAAAATCGAAGGAATTCCAGTACACCCCCGCCTCGGTCGATGAGGAACAGGGCCGGCTGTTCCGGTGGGATATTGAACTGGCTTACACCGACTCCACTTCCCGAAATCTAACCCCTGAAAAACTTAACGGACTGCTTTCTGACTGGTGGGAAAAGGAAGGTAAAAGTCTGAATTCGGCGCAGGATACTGCGGTTGCGGGAAACTGAGATGCATACTGTTAAACTGGTCAACTGCGAGTTTTATGCCCACCACGGGGTGATGAAGGAAGAACACCAGGTTGGCGGCCGGTATTCGGTGGATGCCGAAATGAAACTTGATTTTGAAAAAGCGGCACTGACCGATGACCTGAATGAAACCGTCGATTACGAAGTGGTCTACAAACTCATGAAGGAAGTAATCGTCGCCCAAAAAGTTTATCTGATCGAAGCCCTCAGCCTTCAGTTGGCTCAGGCTATTTTAAACCGGTTTCCGTCTGTTCAGATGGTAACGACCCGGGTCCGGAAAATCAATCCGCCGGTTGGCGGCGTCTGCGATTATGCAGAAGTTGAATATTCACGCAGCCGGTGAGTCTGACTGTGGCTAATGTGGTGATCGGGCTCGGATCCAACCTGGGAAACCGGGCGGAGTATCTTGAAAAGGCCAAGTCACTGCTCGGAACTGAACCCGGCATCAACCTCCTGAGATCCAGCCGGATTTACGAGTCAGATCCGGCAGACGGCTCAGGACAGCCGCCGTATCTGAATCAGGCTGTCCTTCTGGAAACCCGGCTTGCACCGGTATCCCTGCTTAACGTCTGCAGAAAAATTGAGGCTGACTGCGGCCGGGAACGCACGGCTGGTAACCGGTGGGAATCCAGGACCCTGGATCTGGATATACTGTTCTGGGAGGATAAGGTGATTGCTGAACCGGACCTGACGGTTCCCCATCCCGAAGCAGAAAAGAGAAGTTTTGTTCTGGTTCCCCTGGCAGATCTTTTACCGGAGTTTATCCATCCGGTATCGGGAAAACCAGTGAGAGAACTGATTGCCGGACTGAAGGATCAGCTCCGGATTCATCTATATGAAATGACCGTATGAATCAGTTGAAATCACCGTCTGAGCTGCACTATCTGGCCATTGAAGGCGTAATCGGAGCCGGTAAAACCAGCCTGGCCCAGATGCTTGCCAACCGGATCAATGCCCGCCTGGTGCTCGAAGAATTTGAAGATAATCCGTTTCTGGAACGGTTTTATGACGATCCGGACCGGTTTGCCTTCCCAACTCAGGTTCAGTTCCTTATTTCCCGGGTCAGGCAGCAGCAGAAAATCGGCGAGTATGATCTGTTTCACCAGTTTGTTGTTTCGGACTACATTTACGATAAGGACCGGATTTTTGCCACGACGACTCTCAAGTCGGAAGAGCTTGACCTGTATGACCGGATTGCCTCGACCCTGGAAAGTTATGTCATTTCCCCCGACCTGGTTATTTACCTTCAGTCATCGGTTGACCGCCTGCTCGAGAACATCCGGATGAGAAACCGGCTGAATGAGTTTAAAATCACCCGGACTTATCTGGAGGAACTTTCTGAAGCGTACACGCATTTTTTCTTCAGGTACCAGCGGTCGCCGGTTCTGATCATCAACACGACCGAAATTGATTTTGTTAACGATCATGACCATTTCGAAGAACTGGTCGGGCAGATTTTACACCGGCCCCATTACGGAATTGAGTACTATCTTCCCAGCGGAGGCAGAAAATGATCCGGTTTGCAATTAGTGTCGTTACCATTCTGGCAGTCATTTTTATCGTTTACTACCAGATTGTTAAAATCAAAAACTCAGAAACCCCCGTCAGCCGGAAACCGTTTGACAAAAAGGACCGGGATAAGGCGGACGATGCCAAAATCAGCGATAACTGATTTTGGCTTTTCCACACCTTTAGCTCCGCCTGGTACTTTCCCTCCAGGTCATGATCAGCATCAGAATCAACCCGCCGGCAGCACCGGTCAGCAGAGCCGTCTGATCCTTTCCGTCTGTCCCGTAAATGCTGTTTAACGGCAGTAGCCAGGGATATAGATATCCATATTTCCAGCTTGTTGCAAACAAAGCGACAAAGGTCCCCCCGATTCCGGTCCCGATGGGAACAGAAAGGGACGTCCACCGGAGACTGACCCAGTTCTGAATGGCCAGCACCAGCAGGGAGGCAGCCCAGATTTTCCCGGAACGCAGAAGCAGTTCACCCCAGGGAATCACCTCCGGCATCTCAATGACCGGGTGGAAATAACCGGTTATCCACCCGCCGGCAATTGTAAACACGAGCAGAAGAGCAGAACTTAAGGTCAGGAGGATCAGGGCCGAAAACTGCTTGGCAGCAAGAACCATCCATCCGGCAACCGGATAGGTTCCTGTTCTCAGCCAGCCGCCGGTGGTGTGTTCATACTGGTAAATCAGGGCCACGACCAGGGCAGTGAACATCGGAAACATGAACAGACTCCAGATCGACAGAATATTTGAACTGTACATCAGCCAGAGATCAGCATCAAAGCCAAGTCCCTCCTTTAAATTCAGCCAGATCAGCGTTTGAAGCAAGATCACAAAAGCCGGAGCAATCACCACCATCCACAGGGCAAGATTCCGGCGCAGCTTTATCAGTTCACAGGAAATCAGGATTAAAAGATCAGACATGACGCACCTCTTTCCGGGTCAGTTCATGAAAGACCGATTCCAGGTTCGGCTGCTCCTGAACAGCCTGATAAATGTCATACCCGGCAGCCGAAAGAAGATGAATCAGCCTGGCTGTCAGGTCACGGTTCCCCTCCCGGATTTCGATCCGGCCGCCGTCCAGCCGGCAGTCTGCAACCGGTGAAATCAGACTAAGAGCCTTTTCAGGATCCGAAACGTCAAAAAACAGCCGGGAAAGGCTCTTGCCCCTCAGTTCTTCCATCGTGCCGTGAAACCGGATTTCACCGTCAGAGATGATCCCGGCATGGGAAATGACCAGTTCCAGTTCTGAGAGAATATGGCTCGAAATGAGAACTGTTATACCTTCCCGGTTGACGAGGTTTTTTAAAAACTCCCTGAATTCGAGAATCCCGCCCGGGTCCAGTCCGTTTATGGGCTCATCCAGGATCAATAATTCCGGTGAATGGAGCAGGGCAAGGGCAATCCCCAGACGTTGCTTCATGCCCAGGGAGAATTCCCTCACTTTTTTGTTTTTTGCCGCCAGAATTCCGGTCTGGGACAAAACCTGATCGGGGCGGAATTTTTCAACACGGTAAACCCGGCGGGCAATTTCAAGATTTTCACCGGCTGTCAGATGAGGGTACAGAGAGGGTGTTTCGATGAGGGCTCCTGTTTTGGACAGAATTTCCTTCCGGTGCCCGGCCAGATTACGGTTCCGGATGAGAATTTCACCGGAATCCGGTTTGAGAAGTCCCAGAATGAGTTTCAGGGTTGTGGTTTTGCCTGCACCGTTCGGACCGGCAAAGCCGAAAATGCTTCGGTCGGGTACGTGAAATCCGGCATCCCGGACAACGGTAGTTTTTCCGTAACTGAAACTGACATGGTCTAAAGTAATCATAGGTCTCCGGGGGATTGGGGTATTAAAAAATTCAGTTTAATCCGGTACTGGGTGTCATGGTCCGGATGAAGAATAGTCCGTCCATCATGCCGGGCCATCTTCCGGTCATCACCGTGTACCCGTAGGGACGAGCCTGAACTGGTTTCCAGAGCCAGTGATCTGCAGGGAGATGAGAAAAATCAAGCCACTGAAAATCAAATTCAGAGGCCATCAGAACTGACTCCAGAGTTCCGGATCCGGGCTCCGCCAGATCCCAGAACATCCGGTCCCGGATGGCCACTTTGCCTTTTCCGGCAGTGAATCCCAGACAGTACAGGCGGTCGCCAAGAACTTCCCGCAGGTAATGGCCCATGGGGATCATGGCTGAATCTGCTTCCATCCGGCCGATCAGGAAATTCCGGTTCCTGGAAATATGGCTCGAAGCTGCCCAGACGATGATTTTCCTGTCTTTCAGTTGGGTGTTCATCAGCCACAGCAGGTTTTCTGCCATCTGCCGGTCCCGCAGGTTAAACACGTTTGGGTCCGGTTTGTTGAAATCCGTTTTTCTGAGAAATTCAAACCAGACCGATAAACTTCTGAGGACCTGGTGGCCGAATTCCAGAGAATCCTGCCGGGTCAGGGTTAAGAGAGTCCGGATGCCGGCCGTCCAGATTTCTGCCGTCCGGGGGGTGAGAGACCGGGGTGACCGCCGGCCGGTTGTAACTGAATCGAGGACCGATAAAACAGAACGGGACAAAGTATCGGGGACCTGCTGATGGCTGAGGTATCCTGAAACAACCTGGCGAAGAGAATCCCGGCCAAGAGGGCCGGTAATCTGAAGATCACATCCGGCCAGCCTGACCGGATTTCCTATCGCCCGTGCGGAATCCAGAAAAGAGAAAAACGGCTGGAACTGCCGGCTGCCGGACCAGATATCAAAAATTGCCTTTTCTGAGGCAGCCTTTGCCGGAACTCCCCGGCTCATCGCCTGCTCGGCAAGTTCACACTCAACCAGACCACTTTCCATCACCACAGCAGAATACCCCATTTCCTGATGCAGAAACCGGATCAGCCGGAGTTTGGCCTCAAAAGCGGCACCATCCCCATGCGACTGTTCCCCCAAAAGAATCAACTGGTTGCCTTTAAGCAGATTTTTCAACGGTTCCAGATCAGAAAAGTCAGAGTCAACGGGCTGAATGCTTCTGACCGGCAGCAGAAACGGCGACAGATCCTGCAGCCGGGAAAGATCAGGTGGTGGCGGAGCCGAACAACCTGAAAGAAGGAAAATTAAAATTGGTAAGTGAAATCGCATTATCGCTTTCTGTTTAGGGGAAGGCGGGCATACGGACGGGGAGCCGGATGGGTTTCGGACCGCATTCCGCAAAACAGTCTGTTTCCGGTCCGGGGAAAAAATTCGTACCTTTGCACCCTTGAAAAATTAAAGGAAACAGGAAGTATCGTGGCAGATCAGCAGATTATTTTTTCCATGGTCGGGGTTTCAAAAGTTCACAAACCCAATAAGACCGTTCTTAAAGACATTTATCTTTCATTTTATTACGGTGCAAAAATCGGCGTTCTCGGGTTGAACGGGGCCGGTAAGTCAAGCCTTTTAAAACTGATTGCCGGTGTGGATAAAGATTATATCGGCGAGATTACCGCCAACAAAGGTATTACCTTCGGGTATCTGCCGCAGGAGCCTGAACTGGATCCGTCAAAAACGGTCAGGCAGATTGTGGAAGAAGGTGTTGCCCCGATCGTAGCTGTGCTGAAAGAGTACGAAGCCGTCAATGCCAGGTTTTCTGAGCCGGATGCTGACTTTGATAAACTCATTGAAAAGCAGGCAGCTCTTCAGGAAAAAATTGACCACCTCGATGCCTGGGATCTCGACAGCAAACTCGAGCAGGCCATGGATGCCCTCAGGTGCCCGGATGGGGAAACACCGGTTTCTGTTCTTTCCGGCGGGGAACGCCGGCGGGTGGCACTTTGCAGGCTCCTGCTCCAGCAGCCTGATGTCCTGCTTCTGGATGAACCAACCAACCACCTCGATGCAGAATCGGTGGGCTGGCTTGAACTTCATCTGGCCAAGTATCCGGGAACGGTTCTGGCCGTAACCCACGACCGCTATTTTCTGGATAATGTTGCCGGCTGGATTCTGGAACTGGACCGGGGAGAGGGCATTCCGTTCAAAGGAAATTACACTTCCTGGCTTGAACAGAAGCAAGCCCGCCTTGCCGTTGAAGAAAAGCAGGAATCTAAACGCCAGAAAGTTCTGCAGCAGGAATTGGAATGGGTAAGGATGAATCCGAAAGGGCGCCATGCCAAGAGCAAAGCCCGGATCGCAGCCTATGAAAAAATGGTAACCGAACAGTCTGCCAAACGGGATGATGAACTTGAAATCTACATTCCGCCCGGTCCCCGTCTGGGTGAAGTTGTTGTCGATGCCCGGAATGTGAGCAAAGGGTTCGGTGACGTGGTGTTGTATGAAGATCTGAACTTTTCACTTCCTCCCGGCGGAATCATCGGGGTAATCGGGGCAAATGGTGCCGGTAAAACCACCCTGTTCCGGATGATCACCGGTGAACAGCAGCCCGATGCCGGATCTTTCAGAACCGGAGAAACTGTAAAATTGGCTTATATCGATCAGAACCGGCCGTTGGATCCTGAAAAAACCATCTGGGAAGAAATTTCGGACGGGCGGGATCTGATTGCCCTGGGACAGCGTGAAGTGAATTCCCGTGCCTATGTGTCCCGGTTTAATTTTTCGGGACCTGACCAGCAGAAAAAGGTCGGTATTCTTTCCGGCGGTGAAAGAAACCGGGTTCATCTGGCCAAAGTGCTGAAATCGGGAGCCAATGTCCTCCTGCTCGATGAACCGACCAATGACCTGGATGTTAATACCCTGCGGGCCCTTGAAGAAGCCCTGATGAATTTTGCCGGATGTGCTGTGGTTATCTCGCACGACCGGTGGTTCCTTGATCGCATCTGCACCCATATTCTGGCTTTTGAAGGAGACAGCAAGGTGGTTTGGTTCGACGGGAATTACTCGGAGTATGAAGCCAACCGGAAACAGAGGCTTGGAATTGCTGCCGATCAGCCGCACCGGATCCGGTATAAAAAGCTGACCAGAAGCTGACAGGTCATCCGGTAAACGGGGTGTTCCGGAATTCTGCCGCCACCCGGAACGTTACCGGTTTTAAAAGCAATAAGGATTGATATGAGCAGACACGGGACGGTTGTCGTCGGGATGAGCGGCGGGGTGGATAGCAGTGTAGCTGCCGTTCTGTTAAAAGAACAGGGATACGATGTCATCGGGATCACCATGAAAACCTGGGATTACCAGACTTCGGGCGGAAATACAAAAAAAGAAACCGGCTGCTGTTCTCTTGAAAGCATCAATGACGCCAGAAGTATTGCCGTACGTCATGGATTCCCCCATTACATCGTCGATTTCAGAGAAGATTTCGGCGGGGAAGTGATTTCCAATTTTATCGGTGAATACCTCTCCGGGCGGACACCCAATCCGTGTGTCCTCTGCAACACCCGGGTGAAGTGGAATTCCATGCTGAAAAAGGGTCTGGCGCTGGGTGCTGATTATATATCGACAGGTCATTATGCCCGGGTCCGGTTTGATGAAATCAGAAAACGGTATATCCTGTCAAAAGGGAAAGATCCGAAAAAAGATCAGACCTATGTTCTTTGGGGGATTTCACAGGCCGCCTTGTCAAAAACCCTGTTTCCCCTGTCCGATCTGACCAAACCTGAAGTCCGGGATCTTGCCCGGCAGTTTGGGCTCAGAACCGCAGATAAGTCAGAATCCTATGAAATCTGCTTTATACCGGATAATGATTATAACCGGTTTCTGAAGGATACCGTCCCCGGGCTGGAAGAAAAGGTGAATCACGGTAAAATCATGACAGAAGCCGGCGAGGTAATCGGTGAGCATGACGGGTACCCGTTTTATACCATCGGGCAGCGGCGTGGGCTAAATATTGCAGTCGGCCGGCCGGTTTACGTGACCCGGATTGATCCTGACGCCAATATCGTGTATGTTGGCGAAGATGACTCCCTTCTGACAACCCGGGTTCTTGCCGGCCAGGTCAACCTGATTGCCTGGGAATCCCTGCCTGAAACGGGCATCCGGGCAGAGGCGAAAATCCGGTACAAGGATTCTGCAGAACCAGCCCTGATCCGTCCCGGTGAAGCAGGGCTGACTGAAATTGTTTTTGACCAGGCCAAGCGGGCTGTCACTCCCGGGCAATCCGTTGTTTTTTATGAAGGCGATGATCTGGCGGGAGGCGGCATAATTGAAAGGGCATTTATCCAATGAAACTGAATGAAAATCCGTTTGTCCTGTTTCTTCTGGGCTGGAAGGCCTATCTGATCATTATCGGCCTGGGTGCCGCTGCACTGGCCGGTGCATCCGGAATTCTTCCGATGCCGGATGGTCTGTCTGTTTCCATGATCGGAGCCGTTCTTGCTTTGATGCTTGGCCGGATTCTGCTCCGGTTTTTTATTCAGTACACCGGCAGGGACCACTCTCAGGAATAAATGCCGGTTTCCGACAGAAATATCCTTCCGGGTCTGAAATTCTTTTACTGTAATCTGATTGTTTTTATTGTCCGGTTTCTTTCTTTATTCAGGTCATCAGTGGTCAATTCCTAATTTATTTAAGGGTCATAAAAAAGCGCTTCCTTTTTTATTCCGGGTGACATGTTCCACTTTTCTTCTTCCACTTCCTCTGTACGCAAATTCCGTCACGTTTTTCATTGCTTTTACAAAGATGTCAATTATCTTCACAGATATGCGCCAAAAAGGTGACCTGTTGGGGGAATTGTGTTGAATCATGATGAATTCAACCCTTAGAAAATGATTGGAACTTAGGTGATCCAAGCGTTTCCATTGCCCGGTGGTTGACAATGCATAAAAATTTAGTCAATATTGTGGAAGCCTTTCCAATAACCTTTTTGACTGAATCGGGGGAAGAAAAATGGGTGTGACGATTTACGATATTGCCAGAGAAGCCAACGTTGGTATCGGAACGGTTTCGCGGGCATTGAATAATCATCCCAAAATTGCGGCAAAAACCAAGAACCGTATCCTCGAAATTTCACGCCGTCTCAGCTACCAGCCTCATGCCTATGCCCAGGGTCTTGCCAAACGAAAGACCAATACCATTGCCCTGATCATGCCGTTCTTTACCAATTACTTCTTCGTGGAAGTCCTTCAGGGGATTCAGGATAAAATTTCTGATCTGGGCTATGACATCATGCTCTATGGCGTTAACCAAACCAACCAGGTCGAAGAATACCTGAAAAGAGCTCTTCAGAAGGGAAAAGTAGACGGAATTCTGTTCTTCTCTATGAAACTGCCCGATGGATTTGATGCCAAGCTGAAGGAAATTCAGCTTCCAACCATTCTGGTGGATACCTACCATCCTGATTTTGATTCCATCACCGTGCAGAATGAAGAGGGCGCCTATGTTGCCACCCGGTATCTGGTTAAACTCGGATACAAAAAAATCGGGATGATTAATGCTTCTCTGGATTCCGAACCGGCCAGAATGCGGTACAATGGGTACCGCCGTGCACTTGACGAAGCCAAACTCCCCTTCTCTGAACGGTATTTCAGAATCAGCAAACACAGCAAGGCAGACGGATTTAACCGCGAGGCCGGTTACCAGGCCATGGCTGAAATTATTGATAAAAACCGGGAAGACCTTCCCGAAGCCTTTTTTATTTCCTCGGATATTCAGGCAATCGGTGCCCTGAACGCCATGAAGGACAGAAAACTGACTGCCCCCGAGGATATTGCCATACTTGGATTCGATGACATTGAACTTGCAAAACACATCGGACTCACCACCATGCGCCAGCCCATGTACCAGATGGGGGTTCTTGCGGTCGAGAAGCTGTTTCACCGGATCCAGAATAACGAATTTCCGCCTTCACATACCACATTTTCGCCGACTCTCATTGTCAGGGAAACGTGCGGTACGGAAAAAAAACAACCAAAATCGTAGAACAACCATACGTGGAGTGAACGTCATATGATGACAAAACTGACAGGACGTCTGTTCTTAGCCCTGCTGTTCGCAGCAGCATCCACAGCCGCTTTCGCCCAATCCGGTAAAATCGCCGGTAAGGTGACCGATGCTGAAAACGGAGAGGCTTTGATTGGAGCCAGCGTACTTGTTGTGGGAACCTCTCTGGGTGCCGCAACAGATTTCGATGGCAATTACAATATTCTGAACGTACCGCCGGGAGTGTATACTATCCGGATTTCCTACGTCGGATACACCAATAAAACCATCAGCAACATCCGGGTTTCAACCGGACTCACTGCCCGTATCGATGTTCAGCTCTCGGCTGAGGTCCTTACTCTTGGCGAGGAAATTACCGTTGTTGCAGAAAAGCCGATGGTTCAGAAAGACCAGACTGCCAGTACCGCAATTGTCTCAGGTGACCAGATTGCGGCCCTGCCGGTAACAGAAGTTTCACAGGTTGTTTCACTTTCTGCAGGTAACGTAGGCGGGCACTTCCGTGGCGGCCGGTCGGGAGAAGTTGGATACATGATCGACGGTGTGCCTGTTACCGATAAATATGACGGTTCTGCTGCTGTCGAAGTCAATAAAAATATGGTTTCTGAACTTCAGGTTATTTCAGGGGCTTTCAATGCAGAATACGGTCAGGCCATGTCGGCTATCGTTAACGTGACCACCAAAGACGGGAATAATAAACTTGAAGGATCGTTAAGTACCTATTTCGGCGATTACATCACAAGTAATGATGATATTTTCCCGAAGGCTGATTATTTCAACCCGATGAATATTCAGAACTACGAAGGAACTTTGAGTGGTGCCCTGCTTAAAGATCAGCTTTACTTTTTCGTGGTAGGCCGTTATGTGGATTTTGGTGGCCATTTGTATGGCAAACGGAAATACAACCCTGAAAACTTTATCTATAAAGATGCAACCGGTAAGGATGTTTTCACCAGCCTGGGAGATAATGAGTGGGTTAAAATGAATAACTCAAGCAAGATTTCAGGTCAGGGAAAACTAACCTGGCCAATTTCAACCAGCCTGAAAGCAACTGCAAATGTCATTTACGAAACCCGGGAATGGAAAGATTATAACCGGTATTATGTTTTCAATCCGGACGGTTTAAAAACCAATTATCAGGATTCCTGGACTGGGATTCTGGCTCTGACTCACACTCTGAGCCCAAGTACATTCTACACTGCCTCCTTTTCAGGATTTAACAAATTCTTCGAAAATTATGTCTTTGACGGACTCAGCAATAATTATGTGCACCCCAGTCTGTCAAATTCCTATGCCCAGTACACCTTTGCAGCAGGCGGAATGGATATGAACCAGTTTCAGCGTGAAACGAATTCCCTTGCAGGAAAAGTTGATTTGTGGAGCCAGGTAAACAATGAACACCAGATTAAAACAGGGGCCGAAATCAAATTCCACTCCATTGATTTTCTGAGCAAAAATGTGCTTCCTTCAGTTTCTGAGGAAACGTTCCTTGGTGCCGCAGGGACCTCTCCTTATATCACCCCCCGGTATGGAGACATTACCACCAATAATTATGATTCCTACTCCCGCAGCCCGATGGAATTTGCAGCCTACATCCAGGATAAAATTGAGCTGAACAACTTCATTCTGAATATTGGGCTCCGGTTCGATTGGTTTGATGCTGATGGGCGGATGCCGGCGGATCTGACCGACCCGAACATTTACGCTCCGATGAAGGAATCCAACCGGTTCAATGATACCAACAATAACGGTAAAATTGACCCGTCTGAGCAGGATCCCATCAACAATGCAAAATCGCTGGCAGACCGCGAAAAATACTGGTGGAAAAAATCATCTGCCAAATATCAGATTTCGCCCAGAATCGGTGCAGCATTTCCAATAACCGACCGGGGTAAGATTTATTTTTCCTATGGCCACTTTTATCAGTTTCCGAACTTCGATCTGTTGTACCGGAATGCCAACTATAAAATCACCCAGAATTCAGGAAATGTTGGAACCGTTGGCAATGCCGATCTGAAACCAGAGAAAAACGTTTCTATGGAATTGGGTGTGAACCAGCAATTGACCGATAATATGGCCGTTGATGCTACAATTTATTTCCGGGATTACAGGGATCTGTCGGGTACCCGGAGCGATGAAATTGTAACCTACATCAGCAACAGTTACAATCAGGTTGTGAATTCTGATTTTGCTTTCATCCGCGGGTTTATTCTAACCCTTAATCAGAAAATGACCGATGGTCTTGCTGTTACCGTTGATTATACCTTCCAGATTGCAAAGGGAACGGCATCTGACCCAGATGCGGCCCGGAATGCCCTCCTGGGTGGACAGGCACCTGAAGTGAAACTGGTGTCTCTGGACTGGGATCAGACCCATACCATCAATACCACTGTAAATTACAGCCAGAAAGACTGGGGCGTTGCAACTATTATTACATTCGGAACCGGTATGCCCTACACACCAAGAACCACCGCCGATATTTCATCCCTTGCACTCAACAGCCAGGTTAAACCCTCGGTTGTTAATATGGATTTAAGGGGATATTATAATATTGAGTTGCCGACGGGTAGTCTGAGTCTGTTTGCCCGGATTTATAACCTGTTCGACACCTTGAATGAATATGGAGTCTTTAATGATTCCGGCCGTGCAGGGTATACAGTGGATAAACTATATGCGGAAAGAAATAATGCTCAGGCTAACCTGAGAGGAATCAATACACTGGATGAGTATTTCACCAATCCGCAATTTTACTCTGAACCACGCCGGATCGAATTTGGCGTCAGTTACAATTTTTAATTCGGGAGTCTTGAATTTATGAAATTGAAAACGACTTTAACGGTCATTTCAGCTCTGGCATTTTTTGCCGGTTCAGTTCTGGCCCAGGGAAACCAATATGGTAACCCTGCAAACAAGAAAATTGCTGTTCACTCCGGAAATCTGGTGAAAACAGTTTTCAGTAATGCCGGCGTTATTGGTCAACCGTCAAACGGCGGGCCAAGAGGTGCCTGGATTTATGACAACAACGGGTATATCGGCGACATCAGTCTGATGGTTGGTGTCGAGAAAAAGATGGGCTCCGAAGTTGATTACACCAATACAACTATCAAAAACCTGATCACCGCAAATAAGGACAGTATTTACCATTCTGTCATTATTTCTGACGTAGCCCGTCCGGCTAAAGCTCAGGAACAGGATCCTTCCGGAAATCCATGGACCTTTCAGCCAAAAGGCGGTTACGCAAATGCAAGTCAGAAATATATTGCCATGTCTACCGATCCTAAAACCTGGCCAAGCACCTGGCCGGATAAGTCATCAGACTGGAATGGGTACTGGAATGGGTATTTCGGCAAAGCGCCCAAGTCGGATCAGGAATCCTATTTTGTGATGGATGACAACATTGACCAGGAGTTTAACCTTCCCCCTTTCAACCTGGTTCCGGATCCGGCCGATTTGACCCGGAAAGGAATGGGACTCAATGTAAAAGTCCGCGGATTGCAATGGAGTCAGTTCCTGGCTCAGGACTGTATTTTCTGGCTGTATGAAATCGAAAACTCGTCAGTAGTAGATTACAATAAGGCTGTTTTTGGCCTGATTTGCGGTACTTATATCGGGGTAACCGGTACGGATGACTCCCCTCAGGAATACAATGATGATGCCTCTTTCTTCGATGTTGAAAACAATCTGGTTTATTCCTGGGATTTCCCGCAGAATAATAACCGGAACCCGAACTGGGTTGGGAAGAAGGTGGGATATGTTGGATATGCCTTCCTGGAATCACCCGGTAATCAATTTGACGGAATCGACAACGACCGGGACTCCAAAATTACCGCTACAAAGTTTACACCGGATGATTTTGATACGAATAAGGCCGTTGTTCAAATTGGTAGCAAATTAATTACAATCCGCCGGTCAACTGTACTGGTTGGCACAAAATCCCGTGTTGTCTATATCCGGGAAGCACATGATGTAACAGACGCAACTCCATTTCAACTTCAGACTCTGGGTATGAAGGCTCCGGTCACCATTACCCCGGGGGTAACCAAGCTCATGGAAGGAAATGTGATAAAGAAATTTGTTGCAGCAAGCGGTGGAGTTCCCGCTCATTTTGAAGATGTGATTAATCCCAATGCCCTTGACGGGATTGATAATGACTTTGACGGCCTGATTGATGAGAACTATTACGTCCATTACCGGCAATATAAAATTGACCAGAACGGGGTTGTTCTGTTCGATAAAATTGTGCCTGCTGCCTATATCAATTACAAAGGAGGCGTTGGCCTTAACGGTTCCGTAGCTGACCCCATGATTGATGAAGGCCGGGATGACGGAATCGATAATGACGGTGACTGGGATCCGGCTACCGACGACGTGGGTGCTGATGGTATTGCAAACAGCGGAGATCTCTCAGATGGAGAAAATGACGGTGTTCCCAGCCCGGGCGAACCCAATTTTGATGCAACAGATGTCGATGAATCTGACCAGATCGGTCTGACCTCGTTCAACTATTTTGCACCTTCCAATGAAATTGACCTGAAATCAGACGAGTCTCTCTGGACAAACCTGTCACCGGGTCTTTTTTCAACCCCAAGTAATATTGCCGATGGAAAAGCACTGTTCGGAGATGATGGTGACTTTACATTTGGCTCAGGATTCTTCCCACTGTTGTCCAAAAACACTGAACGTTTCAGCTTTGCCTTGTTATATGGCGAGGATCTGAAGGATTTTTATAAAAACCGCCGGGTGGTTCAGAATATTTATGACAACAACTACCGGTTCCCGCAGCCTCCCGAAAAACCAATCCTGAAAGCTGTTGCCGGTGATAATATGGTAACACTGTACTGGGGCCGGATTTCTGAAGAATCTGTTGACCCGGTACTGAAGGATGAAAACGGCAAGCCGGTCAAAGACTTCGAAGGATATAAGGTTTACCGCTCCAGAGATAACAACTTCGAAGACATCCGGCTGATTACCGATGCTGATGGCCGTAAAGTTGGCTACCAACCTATCGCCCAGTACGACATTCCGGGTAATAAGGTATTGGGGTATTTTGAAACCACTTCGGATATATTCCAGACTTCAAGCGGGTATACGTTTTATCTGGGAGATGATCAGGTCGGTCTGGTGCACAAATATGTCGATACCGAAGTTAAAAACGGGATCACCTATTTTTATGCTGTTACAGCCTATGACCGCGGTGTAGATACACTTGGTATTTTCCCATCAGAAAATACATTGTCAATCCGCCAGGAATCTTCAGGTGACTATATCACGGATGTGAATACAGCGGTAGTTGTTCCGGTTGCCCCTGCATCGGGTTACCGTTTTGAGTCTTCCTTCCCGCTTGCCAGAAAATCCGGGTTTACCAATTCAGGAATTTCTGTGAATGTCGTTGATGATTCCAGATTGCTTGACGGAAAAACGTACCAGGTAACGTTTAACGATCAGTCGACAGATGGTGCTGATAATAATTCGAATGGAAAAGTGGATTCAGACGATTATTATGAACTCATCCCATCAACGATCGGGTATTCGGTTAAGAACACAACCGGTATTGTCGAAACATTCACAGCGGATGGAAGCGGAAACTACGAACTGGCCAATAAACCTGCCTACATCGATTCGGCAGATGTGGTGGTAAAAACTGCATCCGGCACGGTTTTAAGTCCTGCAGTTTATAAAGTTGACAGCAAAAATGGCAAAATAACCCGGCGAAAGGGAGTGGATAATCCGTTCAGCGACGGTGCCATCTTCTCAGTTGAATATAAGCCATTTAATGTATTCAAGAGTCCGTATTTGCCTAACAACCCGGCTCTGCCAGAGACAGCAAACAGAAGCGGATCGGATGATATCACATTTGATGGTGTCACGATGAAACTCGACAACTTCTGGTCGGTTCAAAAGATTGACTCAACGGTTGTGGTCACTGGAGATACAACTTCCCTTAAATTAAGCATTGCAGCTTTTGAGTTCAGAGATAATTCCTCAAAACTTGCAATTTCCTACACCGCATTCCCTTATGATTATGAAATTGAAACCAGCAATACCATAATCGGGAAAAGCCGGGGAGATGATTTGTTTGGTCTGGATTCACTTCCGGTTAAATTCAGAATTAAAAACCTGACGACCGGTAAATATGTCAAATTCCTGTATAACTCCAACTCCGGATCAACCAGTGGTGAAATCGGAACTCTGGATAATATTGTTATTCTGGAAGAGGCGAAAAAGGACTACAACGGGAAGGAAAACCGGGTTGTCAATGGTGTTAGTATTCCGTTTGATGTTTATCATAACACACTCGATGGAAAATACGTTTACGGATACCAATTGGAATTCGCACAGAAGGATAATAAGGATCTGACTATCAACCGGCCTCTGAAGTTCCTATTCAAAACCACCAAACCGTTTTCCTCATCCGATGTTTTTGAATTTACAACAAAGGTTGGAACCATTGAAAGTGCACCGACAGCCAAGGCCGATATGATGAATATCCGGGTTGTACCTAATCCTTATGTTGCGGCAAATTCCATGGAAAGACCCCTTCCGCCGAATATTACCAGCGGCCGCGGTGAACGCCGGATTGAATTCCGGAATGTGCCGAATGATGCAACCATTTACATTTTCACCTCTGCAGGCGATCTGATCAGAACCCTTTATGCAGATGGTGCACTATTGAATGGAACTGTCAAATGGGATTTGAAGACCAAGGAAAACCTGGACGTTGCAGCCGGAGTTTATTTCTACGTCCTTGAGTCCAAATACGGCAAAAAAGAAGGTAAAATCGGTATCATTAAATGATGAAAAGGAAAGAGTTTAGTCTTATGAAAGCCAAAAATATTCTTTTGACACTTGCCTTTTCCGGATTCTCGGTTATGGCAATGGCCCAGGCTAAATACGGTACCAGCGGTGCTGCTTTCCTGGGAATCGGGGTCGGCCCCGATGCAGTAGGAATGGGTAGCGCTGTTGTTGCCCACAAACAGGATGCATCTGCATTGTATTGGAATCCGGGTGCTATCAGTGCCCGGCCTAAAACTGAAGTTGCTTTCTCCAAAACTTACTGGCTGGTTGGGACACAGTACGACTGGGTTGGAGCCACTGTTGCCATCTCGGATGGTTCGGTTCTTGGATTTCAGTTTGCAAGCCTGAATTATGGAGATGAGGATGTGACAACGGTTGAAAACGAAAACGGAACCGGTGAGAAATGGAATGCCCGGGATATTTATTTCGGAATTACCTACTCTCAGGCTCTGACAGATCAGTTTTCATTTGGTGCAACAGGAAAATACATCCGGTCCCAAATCTGGCATGAAACTGCAAATGCCGTTGCGGTGGACTTCGGTCTTCTGTATAATTCCAACTGGAATGGTCTGAAACTTGGGATGTCAGTTGCAAACTTTGGGTCTCCGCTTCAATATGATGGAAAAGATCTGACCAAAGTCTACGATGCTGATGAAACTACCAGCGGAAATAATGGGAAAATCCCGGTTAATTACAAAACAGATGCCTGGGATCTTCCGATCTTTTTCCGGGTTGGGGTAGCCATGGATGCCTATCGGGATGATATGAATGCGTTGGTTGTTACTGCTGATGCAATGAGGCCCAGCAACCATAATGAATCTGTAAATCTGGGAACAGAATATGTTTGGAATGACATGGTTTCTCTCAGAGCCGGTTATAAAGATCTTTTCCGTGGGGAAACTGATGAAGGTTTTGCTGCCGGATTCGGATTAGCCTACCCGATTATGGGTTACCGTCTTAAATTTGACGGTTCTTATTCACAGCGGGAGCGGTTTGGAGATGTCATGATTTATTCCGTCAGTATCCAATTCTGACCCCATTCTGTACCTTTTCAAAGGCCGCCTTCAAGCGGCCTTTTTTTTGTTAGATAAATCACAGATAAAAAGGTATATTCCTCCGATATTAGATACCTAACCAGCGGAGGTCTTATGCTTAAAATGCTGCTTGTTTCCTTCCTGACTTTCTGTTCTGTCCTGTGTACAGGGCAAACCTTCCGGGTCAAATCTGTTTCACCCTCAGAAAACTCGGTTCTGGTTCCGCTTAACCAGCACCTGTCCATCCGGTTTTCCGAACCGCTTGATCTCACTAACCAGGCTAATTGGGAAGACTCCTATTACAGTTCCCCGGTTCCCTTTATCAGTGTTGTGGTAAAAAGCCAGGATCCTGACGAGTGGCCGGTCTATGGATACCAAATTAACGATTCTGCCACGGTTCTGACCCTGTTGTGTCAGTTCACCGAAAACAAAACCTACCAGATCAGACTCTGGGATGCCCGAAGTACTGCCGGAAATGAACTCATCTTTTATTCCGGGTTTTTCACAACCGGTGCTGTGCTGCCTGCTGCAACCGTTTCAGGAACAATTACAGGCGGATTCAATCCTGAAACCGATTATGTTATGCTGTTTCCGTCAGAAGTCCGGCTGTTTGGTACAAATCTTCATGTTCTGATCGATGCCTACCGGATGGAGGACCTCGACCCGGATGGATCGTTCTCCTTTACCGTTGTTGAACCCGGCGATTATCAGGCAGTTCTGGTCGTTAACGGAGATAATGACCCGCTATTCGACTATCAAAACGGCGATAACATTGGAATCTTTGATGCGAATTCAGACAGCCGCCCGGATAAAATTACAGTTTCGGGCCAGGAGCCGGTTTCCGGAATTACGTTCGGAGTGTTTGAAATGACCCTTTCTGGAAGCGGTCCTGCCTGGGATGCTGCCTCTGCATTTGCTTCTAACTGGAATCCGGAGGCCAAACTGATGATGATTCAGGGTTTGAGGGATTGTGACACAACAGGGGTGACCGATTCGTGGGGATTTATTTTTCAGGAACCGGGAGGAATGGGGTTACAGATCCTGGGTTCGGGCACTTCCATATTACTTTCCGAGGAAGCAGAATCCGGAGGATTTGATGATGATATCATTCCCGGGATTTACCCAAAATTCCTTTCCTCTGATCAGGTTGCCGGCTCCTTGAGGAATCACCTGCGGCAGCAGGCTTATTACCACCCGTCCGGAAGGTTCAGATTTGAGATGGCATTGGTTTCAGGTTTGATGATGAAGGCCAAGCAAACCGTGACAGCCCCCGGATTTTTCTCATCAGGACCCCAAATCTTTTCAGGTTACGGGAAGTCTTCTGAAATGGAGATACCGGAATATGTAAAACCCTATTGGTACACCCGGGTATTCGGTGAGGTTCCGGTTTGCAAAGGGTGCGGGAAGGACACTGATCCTGAGCCCTGGGAAAGTGTGATATCCTCAGGGTTTACAGGCCATATCATCCGGATGGAATCCGGGACGGCTTCGTCAGCCTTCCATGAACTGAACAGTGATTTGAAGTGGATGGACTCCCCGGATAAAATTGTAGCCCTGTTTTCAATGTCCATCAGTGATACCGGAACCTCCTACTGGGCCCAACTGGTAAAATCACCCGGGACAGGCCGGTACTCGGTTTACATCACCATGGGAAACATGGTTTATCCGGTGCCGGTAGAGGTTCCGTTTGATTTCCCGCCTTATATCAACCGGGAAATTACCGGTGAGTGGCTGGATTCTGATGCTGCCATGGAAATTGTGAAAGCAGAACTCAGTCATCAGGGTGGCGAAATGTCCGGCTTTAAAATGCTGACTCTGATGAATGAAAACCAGATTTTTCCCCGGGATACAAGCCTGTATTGGTATTTCACAGCAGAAATTCCGGAAGGACGGATTGCTTCCGGCGAGCTGAACCGGGAAAACCTGGTTGCCAGACTTAACTCTCTGTTTGACTACCGCTTTTCATTTAATGCCAGAACCGGTGAAATCAGGCAGGACAGTGTTATCCATGTAAAGGACCGGCTGACGGATGCCGTATCCATCGCACAGAAATGGAGCCCCAATGCCAAACTGTTTAACATTGAGACTGCCGGCAGAATGACTGAAAAGGGAGTTACTGCCTGGGTCTATGATTTTAAACGGCCGTTGCTGAATGATTATCTGCGGGTATTTCTGTCGGCAGAGGATGAACTTGAGCTGCCTGTTTTCATCCCGGCCGGAATCCCTGCCGAAAATGAAGATCTTCCGATGGAGTTTATCGGTGACGATTCTGTTTCTGCGGTTCAGGAAATTTATGGCGAAATAGACGGAAGAATTCTGACAGCAGGGTTGATGGGGGTAAAGGGACACCCGGTCTGGATTTTAAAACCGCAGGGTTTCTCTGATCCGGGAGGAGATAACCAGCTTCGGGAGGAAATCCCGGAAGAAGAACTTCTGGTTTATCTGGACGGAAAGACCGGGCGGCGGATTGATACTCTCGATCTGAAGTTTAATGAACGGACCGGGCTCCGGGCTGCCTATGGATCGATGGCGGTAATGGGTGAAGGGAAAATCCTTAAAGCGGTCCGGGCAGAAAACATTGACTCAACCGGTCTGGCCAGGGTTTGGCGGTACGTCTGGAGTCTGGATACCGGCGAAATATTAATGGTCCTGACACATGGAAATCAGGAACTGCCACTCGAAGCCAATGAAATGGAAGAGGGGATGGATGATTACATAAATTCCATCCCGCAGTTAAAACCAGGCTGGATCGGTTCAGAGGCAGTTGCTAATTCGGTCGTCAATTACCTGAAAATCCATCCGTTTGAAGGTAATGTGACCCGTGTTTCGGCCACCCTGCTCACCGGTGCTTTCCCCGGATATTCCTATCCCACAGATCCATTGACCGAATATTGGTTTGTGGAGTTCAGAACTGAAGAAGGGAATGACACCATCGTTGTGGTTAAAGCGGCCACAGGTGAAATCTACACTTCAGCCGGAAAAGAGGAGATAACGCCCAGGGAATTAACCCTGAGCCAGAACTATCCGAACCCGTTCAATCCGGAAACCCGGTTTGACTATTCAATTCCATCAGGAAATACAATCCGGCTGTCGGTAATATCAGTTACCGGACAGGAAGTTGCAGTTATTGAAAACGGATTTAAACCGGCAGGAACGTATTCAGTAGTGTTCAGCGGAAGTTCACTTGCTTCCGGACTCTATTTCTGCAAACTGGAATCCGGCGGGAAAACCGTAATCAGGAAACTGGTGCTGATCAGGTAAGAAAAAGGGGGCACAGCCCCCTTTTTTATCAGAAGAAAATATTGGTGATGTCGTTGTACACAGTAAACAGCATCAGCGAAATGAGCAAGGCAAACCCAACCTGCTGAATCCCGATTTTGATTTTATTGGGGAGATCACGGCGGGTCAGGGTTTCAATGGCCAGAATCAGAAGATGACCGCCGTCCAGAGCAGGAATCGGCAGAATATTGAGCAGTGCAAGAGAAAGTGACAGCATGGCAATAAAATTGAGCAGAGTATCCAATCCCATCGACCCCATCTGACCGGAAAGCTGAACAATTTTAATCGGTCCGCCGATCGCTTGTGCTGCATCCTCTTTCCCCTGAAAGATTCTGACAAAACTGTTGATCATTGCCCCGATCCCGGTAACGGTCTGTGCAAATCCATGTCCTATTCCCTCAAAAAAACCGTATTCAACATAAACGACACTGGTCTCTTTGTTGGTAATTCCCAGTTTATTTCCTTTGGGAGTCAGGGTCAGTGAAAGCGGAAGTCCGTTTCTGTCGAGAGTCAGGGCCAGAGTTTCCGGTTTGAATTTTTCGAGATAGGCTGGTATATCTTCAAAGTAGAGTACCGGGGTTCCCCCAATCGAAGTTATCCGGTCACCGGCCTGCAATCCGGCTTCTTCAGCAGCCGATCCCGGTTGGACGGAACCGATAACCGGTTCACGGGTCATCAGAATTCCAAATGATTTTTTCCCGAGATTGCTCTGAAAGTTATCGGGTGCGGGCAGGATAAGTTCTTTTCCTTCACGCCGGATGGTAAAGGAAAGATTCGATTTACTGATTTCTTCAAGGCTGGCCAGATCATTCCAGTAAGCAACCGGCTGGTCATTGATTTTAAGCAGAAAATCTCCGGTTCTGAGTCCTGTTTCCCAGGCGAGGGAGTTTTCTTCAATGATCAGGGGTTTTGACTGGCTGAACGGAACCAGCATTTTCCCGTTGCTCAGATTCAGGTACGAGAAAATGACACCGGCGATAAACAGGTTCATGATAACCCCGGCCGAGATCACCACCATCCGCTGCCAACGGGGTTTGGATCTATACTCCCAGGGTTCAGCAGGCTGGTTTACAAACTCGGTATCCAGACTTTCATCAATCATCCCGGCAATTTTAACATAACCGCCCAGCGGGAACCAGCTAATGCGGTAATCCGTCTCGCCGTGGGTAAATCCGATGGCTCTCGGCCCCATTCCCAAACTGAAAACATCGACCCGCATGCCAAAACTTTTAGCAGCAAGAAAGTGCCCGAGTTCATGTACAAATACCAGAACACCGATGACAATGACGAAATAAAAAATGCTCTCCAGAATCATACCACCACGCTTTTTAACTTTTTATAAATAACAAGTGCTTCCTGCCGGGCGTTCCGGTCCAGGTCAATCACTTCAGAAAAATCGGGGAAGGCCTGATGCGGAATCCGGTTCATCGTCTCTTCGATGATAACGGGAATATCGGTAAACCTGATTTTTTCCTGAAGGAACAGATCAACTGCAATTTCATTGGCTGCATTCATCACACACGGCTGGCTTCCGGCCTGTTTCATTGCCTCGAAGGCAATCCGGAGGCATGGAAATCTGACGGGATCCGGTTCAAAAAATGTCAGTGATTTCAGATCCGGAAACCGGATCCGGCTGTAAGGTGCCGGAGCCCGGTCGGGCCAGGTCAGGGCATATTGGATCGGGATCTTCATATCCGGAACGCCAAGTTGAGCTTTAACACTTCCGTCTGTAAACTGAACCATGCTGTGAATGATACTTTGGGGGTGGACAACGACTGAGATCTGGTCGGGGTGAACATTAAACAGCCACCTGGCTTCGATCACTTCAAGGCCTTTATTCATCAATGAAGCTGAATCAATCGTGATTTTTCTCCCCATAACCCAATTGGGATGTTTCAGTGCATCTTCAACTTTTACGGCAGCCAGTTCTTCAGCAGATTTATGCAGGAACGGTCCGCCGGATGCAGTCAGAATAAGGGATTCAATGGAATCGGCGGGTTCGCCGGCCAGGCATTGCAGAATCGCAGAATGTTCCGAATCGATTGGTGTAAGCGGAACCTGATGCCGTTTCAGTTCGTCCTGAATGATATGTCCGCCAACGATCAGCGTTTCCTTATTGGCCAAAGCAATTTTCTTACCGCTCCGGATGGCTGCCACGGTCGGTTCAAATCCGGCAAAGCCGACCAAAGAACTGACGAGGATATCGTAATCTTCACCGGCGCAAAGATGTAACGCAGACTCCCGGCCTGAATATAACCGGGTTTGAGTCCCGGGAACAGAGAAGTCACCGGATATCAGACAGGCGAAAGCCGGATTGAATTCCCGGATCTGGTCTGTCAGCAAATCAGCATTGGAGTAAGTGATTAAACCGGTTATCTCAAAACCGGAAGACAGGTTTTTAAGAACTTCAAGTGTGTTTACGCCGATGCTGCCCGTTGAACCGAGAATAACAACACGTTGTTTCATTGGAACTTTCAGAAATGAACCTGTATTTTCATGGAATCGAGCAAGTTACAAAACCACCGACGGAAAAAAAATTGATCCGGCTTTTATTCTTCTCTCTTTTGTTAACCGGTACAGCCTGGGGGCAAACCAGCAGGGTTCAGGATGTGGAACGTCTGGCAGAACGCTATTTTGCTTCAAAAGAGTTCGCACAGGCAGAAAAACTCTATGCCTCGCTTTCATCGGGGGCACCAGAAAACACGTTTTATTTTGACCGGTACTGGACCTGTCTGTATGAACTGGGGAATTATGCCCTTGCTCACGATCTGCTGGCAGCACAGAAACTCAGAACCGGGGATGCGGGATATCTGGATGACATGGCCCGAATGAGTTTGCTTTCAGGAAATCAGAAACAGGCTGAACAGGAGTGGAAGCTGCTGCTTGAAAGCCAGGGGTATAACCCCAACAGTATCCGTGCAGTCGGGATGACTATGATGAGCCTGAAGCGATATGATCTGGCAAAGTCTCTGTTCCTTGGTCAGAGAAGCCCAACAGATCCGGGTGCCTTCAATCAGGAACTCATTCACCTTTATACCCAAACTGCAAATGCAGAAGGAATCGGCACTGAATTTTTGTATCTCCTTAAAACCCGGCCTGATCAGGATGGACTTGTCGAATCCCGGATTTCCCAGTATTTCGGCGACAGTTTGTCTGCGGCCCGGATTCTGTCCCGGTTTTCAGGTGCTGATTCTGCCGGAATGCCTCCTTCCTTTCACCGGATTCTGGGAACTCTTTATCGCCTGACCCAGCAACCGCTGGCTGCTTTTGACCGGTTTGCTGCCTATGACCGTAAAATGAAAAACGGCGGATCTGTTTCCTGGACTCTGATCAACAGCTTGTCCTCAAAAGAATCAGGCAATCTGATTCTGCAGTTGGGTGACCGGATGGTCAGCCGGTTTCCTGAGAGCCAGTTCCGGATTCAGACCGAGGTGAAAATGATTTCCGCCTGTGCCGAAGGGGTTTGGTTTTCGCCGGAGTTGCTGAAAAAAGCTGAAACCTTATACACCCGACAGGGAACGGAACGCGATGCCGCACAGCTTCGGGACGGGTATTTGAAAACCATCCTGAATGCAAAGGGCCCCCTTGCTGACAAGCAGAGCAAGATCCGGCAACTTATTTCTGCCGGAAGAGTTACCAACCGTCAGTATTGGGAGTGGGTTCTGGCCTTTATTTCTGGGGAAAAAGAAAAAATGCCGGAAATCTTTAAAAACCAGCAGTTCAGAAGTACGGTCCGTCTTGAGTACATTCTCACTTCACTGGCTGACGGAATTCCGGCAGATTCCCTCAGGTCCGATTTATTTTCCTTTGCCAGAGACCTCAGATCTGCCGATGCCCCGGCTTACCTGTTTTTCCTGATCCAGTCGGTACCGGTTCCGGCTATCCGGTTCGATGAATTCTGCCCGGTTGCCAGAGGTCTGTTGTTTCAGAAACTTGGACTGAAATCAGAAGCCATAAGTCAGTTTTCGGAGGCAGCAGCTTCTGCCACGGACCCGGTTGTAGCCGGTACAGCTTTAGCAGGTTTGTGGGAAATTTACCTTCAAATCCATGAAACGGGTGAACTGCTGAACCTGACCCGCCGGGTAGCAGAATCCCCAGAACTTTTGAAATGGACCGGTCAGGCCCTTTGTGAGTCTGCACCAGTTCTGATCCGTGCCGGTTACCGAAGCGAAGTCCGGTCTGCACTTGAACTGCTGATTGGCCGGTTCCCGGAGTCTGTCTGGAGCAGCCGTGCACGGGAAATTCTGGCAGATCTCAGAATAAAAGGAGAAGCCTGATGCGGATCCTGCTCTTCCTGATTCTGATGCTTCCGGCCTCTGCCCGGGCCCAGAAATTGCTGATTCCGATGGATGATTCCCAAACCAATCATTTAAAGGCTTATGGACTGGCATACTGGCAGCTTGAACAGGGCCGGACAATTGACTGGCTTCTAAATTACCTTGGAGGTAGTTTTCTGATTGATGATACACCGGTGACCCGTGAAGAGTGCCTTCTCAGAGAAATCAGCTATCAGCCGGTTTCTGCATCTGAAGAAGCCGGGATCAAGCAGGAAATTTCCCGTGAAGAGGTGAATGCCGATATTGTCAAACTTGAAAAAGCGCCCAAAATTGCGGTTTATACACCCCCGAATACCTTGCCCTGGGATGATGCGGTTACCTTAGCATTGACCTATGCAGAAATCCGGTATGAAAAGGTTTGGGATAAGGAAGTTCTTGACGGGAAATTGAAAGACTATGACTGGCTTCACCTTCACCACGAAGATTTTACCGGTCAGTACGGGAAATTCTATGCCTCATTTTCAACAGCACCCTGGTATGTCAGGCAGCAGGCGGACTATGAAGCATTTGCCAGAGAACAGGGTTTTTCCTCTGTTTCTGACGAAAAAAAGGCAGTTGCAGCCAAAATAAGGGACTATGTGGGTGAAGGCGGCTTTATGTTCGCCATGTGTTCGGCAACTGATACCTATGACATTGCACTCGCCTCGCTGGGAATTGATATTGCACCGCCTGAGTTTGACGGAACTCCTGCCGACCCTTCTGCCAACAAAAAACTTCACTTTCAGGATGCTCTGGCGTTTCAGAATTTTACCATAAATCTGAATGCCTGGGAATACGAATATTCGGATATTGATCTTCAGCCTGATGAGGTTCAGCAGCGGATTGCAGCCCAGCAAACCGATTTTTTCACCCTCTTCGAATTTTCTGCAAAATGGGATCCTGTTCCGACTATGCTGACACAGAATCACCGGAAGGTTATCAAGGGTTTTTTGGGGCAGACTACCCTGTTCAAGAAAAAGTTTATCAAACCCAATGTGCTTGTAATGGGAGAATATGAAGGCCGGGATCAGGTAAAATACCTGACCGGAGTGTTCGGCAAAGGGACCTTTACCTTTTACGGCGGACATGATCCCGAAGATTTCCAGCATGCGGTGGGCGATCCGCCAACCGATCTGGCCCTCCATAAAAACTCACCCGGGTACCGGTTGATTCTGAATAATATTCTTTTTCCCGCTGCCAAAAAGAAAAAACATAAAACCTGACCCGGTTCAGCTGGTCCTTCCGGAACGGAGTCAGCCCGGTTTTTCGTTCAGGTAGTTATGGCCACATCTCACCGTTTTGATATCATTGTAATCGGTTCCGGCATTGGCGGACTGACCGCCGGAGCACTTCTGGCAAAGGCAGGCCGGAAAGTTCTGATTCTGGAAAAAAACCACCTTCCCGGCGGATGTGTGTCAACTTTTCCCAGATCTGGATTCAGGTTCGAGGCCGGGGCTACTACCCTGATGGGATTCGACCGGTTTCAGCCCATGGACCGTCTTGAACGGGAGCTGGGCCTGCACCTTGATCGGAAAAAACTGGACATCCCGATGACCGTCTGGCTTGACGGAAAGCCCATACGCCGACATGAAAACCTGAATGACTGGATCCAGGAAGCAGAAACTGTTTTCGGGGAAACCAACCAGAGAGAATTCTGGGAATTGTGTTATCAGGTGGCAGCAGATGCCTGGGAAATGTCCTATTCCATGCCCTTCTTCCCACCCGCCAGCCTTCCGGACTGGATACAGCTTGCGAAGCCTGCCAATCTCAGGTTTTTAAAATCCCTTCCGTGGGTACTTAAATCAACTCAGGATGTACTTTCCGGTTTCAGGCTGACTCAAAATAGCCATTTTCTCAGGTTCATTGATCAGCAAATGCTTATTGCTGCCCAGGCTTATTCTGCAAAAACCCAGTTTCTGGTTGGGGCACCAGTCCTGACCTACACCAACTCCCCGAATTATTATCTTTCCGGCGGCCTGATTCAATTACCCGATCAACTGATAAAAATCATCCGGCAGTATCAGGGGGCCATTCATTACCGGAAAGAGGTTGTTTCGATCCGGCAAAAGGGAACCGGATTTTATCTGGAATGCTCTGATGGTTCTTTTTATGAAACTCCGCGGGTTATCTCAAACAGCACAATCTGGAATATGGCCGAAATGGTGCAGGAGGATCAGTGTGATTACTTTTCACGGCTTGGCAGACGGTTCGATTTTGGCTGGGGCGCTTTTATTTTAAACCTGGGAGTCCGGGACCGGTTCCCTGAACTGAAGCATCTTCATCATCAGGTTATTTTCACTGAACCCCTTCCGCATCTGGGTTCCGTCTCGGTTTTTCTGTCCGCAAATGATCCTTCAGATCTCAACAGGGCGCCCGCCGGATTTCGAAGTGTCAATATTTCGACACACGATCCAGATCCTGAGATGTGGTTTAATCTGTCGCCCGAAGTCTATGAGGACCGGAAACGGGAAATTGAATCTGCAGTTCTTGACCGGATCCGTCAGGTTTTACCGGTTGAAAGCGAAGACATCAGGGTTCGGTTTTCGGGTACTTCCCGGTCCTTTAATGAGTGGATCGGGAGAAAGCATGGACGGGTTGGCGGGATTCCGTCGGACGGGTTGAAAACCATTTTCAGGATGGCCAGTCCAAGAACGCCAATGAAAAATCTTTACATGGTTGGTGATACAACTTTTCCCGGGCAGGGAATTTCGGCCGTAGCGCAAAGCGGAATCAATACCTTTTTACGGATCGCCGAAGATGACCGGGGTTAACGCATCCGCCGGAGGGTAACCCGGTTTTCAAGGGCCAGAATCAGAATCGCCAGAATGACCAGGGACGCACCGGCAATCTGGATTGCCGACATGGTTTCACCTAAAACGATCCAGGCGCTGGCAATTGCAGTTATAGGTTCGAAGGTGGAGATGATCAAAACGGTTGACGGCGGCAGGAACCTGAGGCCCAGATAGAAAAACAAATACGGGACAACCACAGAAATCAGACTGAAGAGGCCAAGTGTTCCCCATTCAGCCGGTGTCAGATTCCAGGACGGCCAAAGAACCGGTGGTCTGAGAACGGCCCAGAATAAAGCAGCCGCCATCATGGTAAAGACCAGATTCTGCCAGAGATCTGACTCTTTATGCCGGTTCAGTCTGCGCCCGATAATTCCCATGGCGGCAAAACAAAAAGCAGAGGCTACCCCGATTGCTACTGCCAGCGGACCGGCATCAAACAAATCTGTACTTCCGGCCCCGACAGCCAGGATACACCCCGCCAGACTGACCGAAAGCGCCAGCCATTTCATCCAGCTTGCTGCCTCGTCTTTCGACAGAATTCCATACACCATTACAATGACCGGTGCCGTGTACTGCAGGATAATGGCCGTACCGACCGAGGATACACTGATCGTGTAATAATAGGTAAAATTGGAAAATCCAACGCCGATTATCCCGGCAGCAAGAAACCATCCGGTCTTTTTAAAATCGGGTTTCAGGGAGGACCTGCGGAAGAGGGCAAGTATCAGAAGAAAAAACAGAAAGGCAAAGGTTGACCGGGTTTGAACCACCTGCATGACCTGAATGTTTCTGGAAAACAGAAACTGTGCTGCAGTACCGCTGATTCCCCATGAGAAGGCTGCCAGAAGTACAAACAAACCGCCTTGAAGTGATCTGTCTGTGGTGGTCATACAAATCCGGACAGGGTGATATAAAAAAAAAGACTTACCGCGGATGCAGTAAGTCTTTTAAAAAAAAAGCAGAAAACCGGATCAGAGACTGTTTAAATGAGAAGCAATCCGGGATTTTTTGTTAGCCGCATTGTTCTTGTGGATCAGTCCCTTTTTGGCCAGCTTGTCAATGACAGAGAAAGTCTCACTCAGAACGGCAGCACCGGCTGCTTTGTCTGTAAGGGCAAGGCTTTTCTTGATCATTGTTCTCATTTCGCCCATGTCAGACCGGTTTTGATCATTCCGTTTGATCGTCTGACGCATGCGTTTTTTTGCTGATTTATGATTTGGCATGTCTCAATTCCTGTTCGTACCGAAAAATGAACTGCAAATATAGACCCGTGAAAATCAGAAAGCAACAAATACTCTTTTTTTTCTTCAGTCGGATTTCAGAATCAGAATCCCATAGGGGCCCAGGGTCCCATCGAAAGCAGTAAAAGGGCTACCTGTCATCAGATTTTGCCAGGTTTGGGTCCGAAGTTCGGAAGGGAAGGCAAGAGGTTGGGCAATATTTCGGGTATTGACAGCAATAAAAAGGGTTTCTGCGGAAGTTTCTCTTCTAACCCGGAAAACATGAGTGCTTGAATAGGAGGTTTTGGAGCCAGACCTGAAGGCACCGTGCTCCCGGACCAGGTTCAGTATCTGCCGGTAAAACGTCTGCATCTCCCGGTTTTTTGTCCAGTCGATGGTGGATTTTTCAAAAATATTCTGTGTTGAACTGATCCCGGTTTCCTGTCCGTTGTAAATCAGGGGGATTTCGCCAAGAGAAAGTGAAACAGCAGTTGCTGCCATGGCGCCGGCGGTTCCCCCGAAAAGGGAAACCGGTGTTGCATCCCAGGACGATTCATCATGATTGGTTGTAAACCGGAGTTTGAAATTGCCGGAAGGCCGGTAAAATACCTCGGTCTGGTCAGAAAGATTCAGGGCGGTTGCAGACTGCCCGGATTTAAATACAGTTTTCAGTGCAGAATAAAAATCCCACCCGTAATTCATCCTGAAACCACTTGTAAAGTGGGTTGATTTTGATCCTTCAGCCAGCAGTATCAGGTTTGGTTTCAGGGTTTTTAGAGAATCAAGTGCCTGCTTCCAGAAATCATCCGGGACCATATCTGCCGCATCGCACCGGAAACCATCCACGCCTGTTTCAGTAATCCACCAGGCCATGGACCTGATCATTTCATGCCGCAGCGAGGTATTTGAATAATTCAGGTCGGCAACATCCTGCCAGTTGGTACCCGGCGGGATCACAATGTTACCCGATCCGTCCTGCGTGTACCAGTCCTTGTGCCGTGAAATCCAGTCATGGTCCCAGGCGGTGTGGTTGGCCACCCAATCCAGAATGACGGCCATTCCCCTGCGGTGACTTTCAGTGATCAGTGTTTTGAACTCGTTCAGGGTCCCGAATTCAGGATTAACCCCGGTATAGTTTTTTACCGAATAGGGCGATCCGTAAGTTCCGTTTTTCTTAATCTGTCCCACCGGGTGAACCGGCATCAGCCAAAGGGTGTTAATGCCAAGGTTTTTCAGGGTATCAAGCCTTTGGGTGACCCCGTTAAAATCTCCGGTCTGACTGAAATTCCGGACCAGAATTTCATAAATAACCACCTGGTCGGCCGGAATAACCGGACCTGCAACGGGGGAGACCTCTCCCTCCGGGCCGGAAGACTCCCTGCAGGAACTTGCAGCCACAGTAAACAACAGCAGGAGAAAATGCACCGCTTTTTTCATATCCAACCGGTGATTTAGGTGAAATAACATGAGTTTAAAGGTAACAGACAGGTTCCGAAACTTCAAACCGTCAGTTCAGGACACAGCGGTAATTTCCGGGGTGTAAATTCCTGACGTCAGATTTCATTTCACTTCCCGGAACCCTATCTTCACCCGATTACGTTCTGGCTGTTTATGAAAAAAAACTCTGTCCCCTCACAGAAAAAAACAGGAATTGTCATCCGGGGTGCCCGGGTTCATAACCTGAAAAATATTGATCTGGACCTTCCCCGTAATCAATTCATTGTGGTCACCGGGGTTTCCGGCTCCGGGAAGTCCAGCCTGGCATTTGATACTCTGTATGCCGAAGGCCACCGCAGGTACGTCGAGTCACTCAGTGCCTATGCCCGGCAGTTTCTTTCCCGGATGGAAAAACCGGACGTGGATTTTATCCAGGGTATTTCGCCGGCAATGGCCATACAGCAGAAGACCAATACCCGTAACCCGAGATCCACCGTTGGAACCACAACCGAGATTTATGACTACCTCCGGCTGCTGTATGCCCGGATCGGCCGCACCTTTTGCCCTTCCTGCGGCAGGGAAGTCATCAAACAGAATTCACGCCACGTTCTCGACTATCTTAAAACGTTACCGCCGGATAGCCGGATCTATCTTCTTTTTCCCCTTCATGAACACAAGGGAAAAAATCTGGAAGCTGAACTCGATGTCCTGAAAGACAGGGGCTTTTTCAGGGTCGTTGTCGGGGATGAGATTATCGATCTCAATGAAACCAGAAAGGTCAGGGCAGGCAAGGAAAATATTTTTGTTCTGGTTGACCGGTTCAGGCTAACTGAAGACAGTTTTTCTGATTCAAGACTATCCGACTCGGCAGAGACCGCCTTTCGGGAGGGAATGGGCAAATGCGCCGTCCGGGTTACCGGCGGAGAAACTCATCTGTTCTCGGAAGCATTTGAATGTGCCCCGTGCAAGCTGGCTTTTACTGAACCTGAGCCCCAGATGTTCAGTTTCAACAATCCGTATGGCGCCTGCCCGGAATGTCAGGGGTTTGGAAATACGATGGGAATTGATCTGGATCTGGTTATCCCCGACACGACCAAACCGCTGGCAGAAGGAGCCATCCATCCGTTTACCACCCCGGTTCACATCCATTATCAGAATCAGATGCTCGACTTCTGCCGCAGGGAAGGAATACCGGTTACGACCCCCTGGTTTTTACTCGAGGAATCCGCCAAAAGCCGGATAAAAAAAGGAGGAAAAGGATTTATCGGTATAGATGGGTTTTTTGCAGAACTGAAAGAAAAAGCCTATAAAATTCATTACCGGGTCTTGCTGAGCCGGTACCGGGGTTTCACTACCTGCCCTACCTGTCAGGGCAGCCGGATCCGGCCAGATGCCCTGAACATCCGGGTCGATGCCAGAACCATTCATGACGTAACCAGTATGACCATCCGGGCTGCCAATTCCTGGATCCAGACGGTTCCGCTTTCTGATCACGAAGCCGAGATCGGTAAAACCATTTTGTATGAACTCAGAAAACGGCTGAAATATCTGAATGATGTCGGTCTGCATTACCTGACACTGAATCGTCTGTCGAACACACTTTCGGGTGGTGAATCCCAACGGATCAATCTGGCAACCAGTCTGGGAAGTTCACTGGTTGGGTCACTTTATATTCTGGATGAACCTTCAATCGGGCTGCATCAGAAAGACAGTGAACGCCTCATCAGCATTCTGCGGGCACTTCAGAAGATCGGAAATACGGTTTTGGTTGTGGAACATGATTCTGAAATCATGATGGCCGCCGATCATCTTGTGGATATGGGACCGCTTGCCGGTGAACATGGTGGGAAGGTTGTCTTTTCGGGCTCGCTGCCTGATCTTCTTGCGCATGAAACTTCGCTGACCGGGCTGTATCTTTCCGGACGGAAGAAAATACCGCTTCCGGTAAAAAGGCGTCCGCTTTCGGCAGAGAAACTGGTGGTTCAGGGCGCCATGCAGAATAATCTGAAACGGCTGACTGTTGAAATCCCCCTGAAGAATTTTGTTTGTGTGACCGGCGTTTCAGGTTCCGGCAAGTCGACTCTGGTTCATTCCATCATGTATGCAGCCCTCAAGAAAGAACGGGGCGGTTACAACGAAAAAATTGGCCGGTACCAAACCATGATGGGCAGTGAACACATCCGCCATGTCGAAATGGTTGATCAGTCGCCTATCGGTAAAACCCCCCGGTCAAACCCGGTTACCTATCTGAAAATTTATGATGATATCCGGAATTTATTTGCAGCACAGCCCCAGGCCGAACTTCGGAATTACACTCCCGGAACTTTTAGTTTCAACGTTCCCGGCGGCAGGTGTGAGGCCTGCCAGGGTGACGGAATCCAAACGATTGAAATGCAGTTTCTTGCGGATGTTCAGCTTGTGTGTGAAGCCTGCAACGGCAAACGGTTTAAGAAGGAAGTGCTTGAAGTGAAGGTGAACGGAAAGAATATTGCCGATGTTCTTTCAATGACGATTGAAGAAAGCCTGACGTTCTTTGCCAAACAGAAACGAACCCGGACGAAACTTCAGGTTCTGATGGATGTTGGGCTGGGGTACCTTAGACTGGGCCAGAGTGCAGCAACCCTTTCGGGCGGTGAAGCCCAGCGGCTGAAACTGGCCAGCCACCTGGCAGATGAACGGGATGAGGCCACCCTTTTCTTTTTCGATGAGCCGACAACGGGACTCCATTTCGAGGATATCGGGAAACTGATAACCTGTTTTCAGCGGCTGATTGATCACGGACACGGAATTGTGGTCATTGAGCATAATCTTGAAGTGATCAAATGTGCAGACTGGATTCTGGATTTGGGGCCTGAAGGCGGTGATGAAGGCGGCTATCTGGTAGCAGAAGGGACCCCTGAACAGGTAGCAGCCCACGCCGGCAGCTACACCGGAAGGTATTTAAAACCTTATCTGTCAGAGTAATATCCGGTATCCGCCGGGATGGCGGATACCGGATGAAAATCAGAATACAAAAGTTCCGGAAATGTGGAACAGTTGGGTTCCCAGTGTTGAAACACTGCCATCAAACTGATTGGCAATCTGGCTTGGGTTTGTTGCTGTCAGAGATTTTTCCGGAGCCATTTCCCAGGCTGCATGCAGTGTGAAGTTTGGTGTGATGGTGTAACTTCCGCCGAGCATGAAATGGTGCTCAACCACAGCGGGGAAAACCGGGAAAACGGTTCCCTCTGGAACGGGATTGGTTCCGTAGGCATATCCGCCACGGGCAAACAGTCCGGGGATTACTTCGTATTCAGCACCCAGTTTAACCACGACAGCATCCTTCCAGTCCAGCGGGAAGTCGATCGTGAGATCGCTGGATCCCATCATGGTGTTTACATTTGCATTGCTTCCGTTTTTAAGTTTCAGGGTCATTTTGTCGAAGGCTGCTGACCAGTTAACCCACTCAACATCTGCTGATACTTTTAACTCTGGCAGGACCTTGTATGAGGCACCCACACCAACGGTTTGCGGGAATTTAAGGTCAACATCCAGATCATACTCAGCTTTAACTCCTTTTGAAAGATCAATTCCCATGTTTCCGAATTGAACTGCAACTGCTCCCTGAGCCTGTTCCTGGGTAGATCCCGGATTTTGAGCCATATATCCCATGACGGCTTTACCAAAGGCATCATTTAGCTGGGCTGTCATATCCATATTGGCTTTGCCATCCGTATAGGTTAAAGAAACCGGCAGTGAATAGGATGCACCAACAGTGAGTTCGTCATTTACTTTCCAGGCGAATCCAAGTTTACCGTTGAAGCCCAGGGCAGACAGATCTTTCATTTCAGCAGAGGCGGTAACTTCATCATAACCAAAACCGCCGTTTGCCGGTGGTGCTGCAAACATCATCCCAAAGGTCATATTGGGTTGGGCAGTTCCCTTCATCACCGACGGATTCAAAGAATACGGCATCTGGAATTCGAGCATACTGTAAACCAGGTGAAGAGTAATCCCGGCAGACATATTATCATTGATCCTGTAAGCAGCAGAAAGCCCGCCCTGCATCATGGCCAGCATGGAATGATAATCCTGTTCTTCACTGTAAAGGGCATGTTTCAGTTTAAAATCGGCACCCATTCCGCCAGATGTGAAAAATCCGGCACCCATGGTAACTTTGTCACTCAGCAGGCAGGGCCAGGTTCCCGAAACGGACGGCATCGGGAAGTAATTCTGATCGCCTTCCTTGTCGTTCAGATTATTTTTGAATTTAACGGTCGGGATCATCAGGGAAAAGTTGGCATCCACCATGGGTTTTCCCAGAAAGGACAATCCGGCAGGGTTGGTCATCATCAGGTTCGGGCTGTCGAATACACCGATTGATGTACCGCCACGGCCAAGGGATTTGGCATTATAATCGATCAGTTTTGTGCCGTTCTGTGCCATCAGGGCAGTTGCTGTGGCCAGTGCAATGAGTGCAAGGGCAAATCGTTTCATGGTTTCTCCTGGTTTGTTGTCAGCAACATAAGCCTCAATAAGGAGTTACGGAGTATTA
This sequence comes from Bacteroidota bacterium, assembly GCA_023151185.1. GTDB lineage: Bacteria > Bacteroidota > JABWAT01 > JABWAT01 > JABWAT01 > JAFLBE01. The sequence goes on along the minus strand of JAKLJL010000007.1, from coordinate 97,573 downwards.
TATCTGCTGAATGTATGGTTGATTGCGAATGTACCCACCAATTTACAGCCTTTGGATAGCTGAAAATTTTCAGGTTGGTATATAGATAAGAGTTACGGGTAATAATGTCATTTATTTTTTGGATTCTAATGAGTTTCCAATGTTAAACTGGCCGGAGGTTTTGGTTCCGGGTGAAAAACAGGTAACCTGCCACCCGGTAACAGGCAGTACCCTGAATTCTGTTTACCGGCTCACCGGCAGGAATTTTAGCTGGTTTTTAAAAACCACCCCCGCTGCCGGTTACTCCGGGCAGTTTTCCGGTGAGGCGGCCGGACTGAAAGCCATAGAAGAAACCCATACCCTGCGGGTTCCACGGGTGATCGGGTTAGGTACAGTGCCTGAACCCTATTTACTGATGGAATGGTTTGATCAGGTCATGCCATCGGGTGAGTTCTGGGATCACTTTGCCCGGGGTCTGGCCGGTTTGCACCGGACCACAAACCCGCAGTTTGGGTATCCTGTGCAAACCTGGTGCGGAAATATTCCCATGGATAACCGGTTTTCTGAAACGTGGACCGATTTCTATTTTCACCGCAGATTGGAACCTGAGTTCAGATTTTGCCGGGATTCCGGTTTATTTTCCCCGTCAGATGCCGGTCTGTTTACTCAGTTCAGCCGGTGGTTTCTGTCAGAACCCCGATTCCCCGTGGAGGCTCCATCACTTATTCACGGTGACTTGTGGTCAGGAAATTTTCTTTGCTCAGACGGACAGGATCCGGTTCTGATTGATCCTGCTGTTTATTTTGGCCATCGGGAAATCGATCTGGGTATGGCACTTCTTTTTGGCGGATTTCCCCGCAATTTTTTTCAGTCCTACCACCGGGAATGGAATCTGGAAGACGACTGGGAATTCCGGATTCCCCTTTCACAGTTATATCATTTACTGCTGCATGTGCGGCTGTTCGGTGGCAGTTACCGGGATCAGGTGCTTGGAGTTTTACGCCGGTATGTCCAGGGCAGGTAACCTTTCCTGAGAATCTTCCGTAAACGGCGCAGATTAATTTACCCGGAATATCTGAGAAAACTATGAGTTTGTTCCTGTCCCTGATTCTGACCCTGACTGCTTCGGGCTCATCTGCAGCCACCCATCATTTAACCGGCAAAATCACCGATGCCCGGTCAGGTGAACCACTGATTGCAGCAACCATCCGTCTTCTGGGAACCACCTCCGGCACGATCACCAATGAGGATGGTAACTATTTACTTGACCTTCCGCCGGGAGATCATGCACTGATTGTCAGCTATGTGGGCTATAAAACAGATACGGTCGGCTTTCACCTCGGCAAACCGGGTGTTCTGAACCATGCTCTTCAGCCCATGGATATTCTACTTCCCGAAGTGACTGTCAATGCCAGCGAAGATCCGGCCGTGGCCATCATCCGGGCCGCAATCCGGAATAAAGAAGAAAATGTCAGGGGTTTAAACTCCTTTTCTTTTGGGGCCTACTCCAAGGTCTGGATGAAATCCGGCGGGAAAATGGCCTTTGTTCAGGAAACCTTTCTGGATGGAGTTCAGGAAACGGGGAAGCCTCTGAAGGAATTTGTCCGGTCGGTCAGGAAAACAGAAAATATAAAAACCAGCGGGATGCAGGCGCCGACATTGAATCAGTTCATAGACCTGACCGGGGATAAGCTCAACTTTGGAGATGAAGTGGCGATTATCCTTCCGCTGGCTGGTGATGCCTTCGATTATTACGACTATAAACTGGTGAATACCCGGACGGATGGGGCACGGTCTTTTTATCTGATTTCTGTAATTCCCAAAAGCAGAGTTCTGGCTTTAACCCGTGGCACACTGACCATTGAAGGTGAACGGTTTGCACTTGCCGGGGCTGACCTCTCGGCCAGTGAAGGGGTTAAAATTCCCTACCTGGAGGAATTTTCGATGAATTACAAACAAACTTTTACAGAGTATAACGGATTCTGGATTCCGCAGGTCACCAACTCTTCTGCCGGCTTTGAAGTGAACTTTGGCGGGTTAATTTCTCTCGATAAAATTGAGGTTTCCCAGACGTATGTGATGCACTCTGTTAAAGTGAACGGCGAAATTCCGGGGTCAGTCCGGGCAGCCAGAAAATCTGCTTTTGGCGGATACACGACCGATACCACTACGAAGGCATCCTACCCTGACTGGATTAAAAAACGGCGGACAAAGAATAAACCCGATGAAAAATGGGCCCGGGTCACTCCGGCAGAAAAACCGGCAGAATTTGCTGCTACGCTTGAAGATACCCTGCGCCCGGTCCCGCTTTCTGAACTGGAAATTGCGGCTTTCAAGGATCTTGACTCGACAAAAATTCTGGAAGATCTCATCAAACCGAAAGGTGTCCTCAGCGGAATGGCAGAAGTCGATTTTGGCTCTGAGCAAAAAAAGGAAAAGGATTTTGGCGGGAAAGTGTCCGATTTTATCGGGTCTTATACCTCGTTCCGCAATAACCGGGTTGAAGGACCGTATGCCGGGCTGAAAATTGAGTTTGACTCCCTTTCCTCGCCCTGGTTTTACCGGGGTGAAGCCGGGTATGCCTTTTCACTGAAACAGCCCGAAGGGAGCCTGACCGGAGGCTGGTACCTGGGACCAGATTTTCTGGACCGGATGGATTTAACCCTGTACCGGCAGGTAAAACCTTATCCTTTTCAGTCTGTCCATGATCCGGTCGAGGTCTCTGTCCTTCATACCGTTCTGGGAAGCGACCCCTGGAATTATACGCTGAACACCGGTCTTACCGGAGGCTTTTCTTACTTTTTCACAGATTCACTTTCCATCCGGTTCGACCTGACCGGTGAACAGATCCGGAATGAACGGGCCCATTCTCTGGTCTCGCTTTTCAACCGGAAAACCAACTACAGAATAAATCCGATTGTAAAGGAGGGCTGGGATAGCAAAGCCGGGCTTCAGGTCCTTTGGGGTGATGACCCAACCGGATTGTCGGTAGTCCGTCAAAATGGGTTTTTAGTTAAAACAACCTGGTCTAACCGGCTTTCAGGAAGTGATTTCTCATATTCCACGGTCATGCTTGCCGGGCAGGTGAGACTGAAAACCCTGTATTCCGAAAATTTTCTGGCTCCTTATCTCCTGCTCCGTACTGAAGTTTATGGTGCTTTCGGAAAACCGGATCTGCGCCAGATGTTCACTCCGTCGACTGCACTGGATCTGGTGTCGGTTCCCGGAGTCTTCAACGGATTGAAACCCTGGGAACTTGGGGGAGACCGGGTTGCAACACTCTGGGCGGAACATAACTGGCGGAGTGTTCCCTTCCAGTGGATGTATCTGGACTGGCTGGCTGAAAAGGCAATTGAAGTGAATACCGGTGCTGCCTGGGCTGCATCCCGTCAGATTTCGGGTTCTTCCGGACTATTTACAGTTAAAAAACCATATTGGGAAGTTTATGGTGGCCTTTCCCGTATATTCGGATTTTTGAAACTGGATGTAACCTACACCTCCCGAAAAGACTGGATCACCACCGTCGGACTGTCAAGCCTGTTTTAACCGGTATCAGTTCCGTTTTGCCACCCGCACCCAATCCACATAAACCGATGCCGGAAAAACGGCATCGGCTGTAATGGCTCCCCCGTAAGTTTTCTGATCGCTTCCTCCGACACCTGCACTGAGGATGAGGTAAAAGGTGTGGGCAAATGGCTTCCACTCGGCAAAATGATGACTGTACTCTGAAACCAGGATCCGTCTGCCGGAAACTGTTTTCAGTTCAGTTTTATCCTGCCCGTCTTTTCCGGGAAACCCGCTCCCGTCTTCGAACCAGTGAATGTGATAGACTTTTTCATCGACCAGGAATTCCATCCGGTCTGCGAACCAGTCAACCGCGTACCGGTGCCAGCCCTGCGATCCTGCCGACGCATTTTCACCGGTTACCGGGTACCCTCCCCAGCCAGGTGCAGTCACCGGAACATCACCCGACGAAAAGGAAAAATAAGCGCCCTGATGGCCGTGATTCCAGTCTGCATACTGGTTTTCGAGATATTGCCAGGCGTAATGAACGGATCCCAGATTGTGAAAGGGAATGGAGCCGACGTATTCCATAATATCAACTTCACCACCCTGGGGCCACATAACAGCCGGTTGACCGGGCGGTTTTTCTGCGGGCATCATCCAAAAGGCAAATCCCTGACCCTTGTACCGGATTCCGTCCGGTTTGATCCGGGCTTCGATCCGGTAGCCGGGACCCCAGGCGCCTTTTCCTGAAGTGGTCAGTCTGCCCGAGGTATAGGTGCGGTCCAGGTAAACTTCCTTCCGCAGGGTAATAGCCAGACAACCGCCATCTGCCCCGGAGATTCCGGTAAGCACCGAAATATTTTCAGGACGGGAAGTTGCCCGGTCCAGTTGACCGGTTCCAAAATCTCCGTTGACACCGGTTCCGGTTTCATAACTCCATTTCGACAGGTCCGGTTCAGAACCCGAAAATTCATCCTGCCAGACTAATGTGTAACCATCAGGGACCAGGCCGGTAACCGGGGTATCTTTTTGGGGATCAGAGCAGGCAAAATACAAAAAAGCAGCGGGCAGAAGCAGCAGGATTCGCATGGTACTATCCGGAAACAGGAGAAAAGGAAGTGAAAGGAAAACGAAAAAAATGCCGGATCCGGGATTCTGTTCCTCCGGATCCGGCAGAAAATCAGGGTTACAGGTCGAATTTTATACCCTGGGCAAGCGGAATCGTGGTTCCGTAATTGACGGTCACGGTTTGCCGGCGCATATAGATCTTCCATGAATCTGAACCGGATTCACGGCCGCCGCCGGTTTCTTTTTCTCCGCCGAAAGCCCCGCCGATTTCAGCGCCTGAGGTTCCGATGTTTACATTGGCGATCCCGCAGTCACTGCCCGCAGGTGACAGGAATTTTTCCATTTCCCGCATGTTGTTGGTGAAAATGGCTGAGCTGAGTCCCTGCTGAACGCCGTTCTGAAGTGCAATAGCCTCTTCGATGGACTTGTACCGGATGAGGTACAAAATCGGGGCAAAGGTTTCTTCCTGAACAATGGGATAGCTGTTTTCAGCTTCACAAATTGCCGGTCGGACGTAAGTGCCGGTTTCATATCCCGGTCCGGATAGAACGTCACCACCAAAAATAACCTTGCCGCCCTGATTTTTCAGGCTTACAAGTGCAGCCTGCATCGTTTTTACTGCATCCAGATCAATCAGGGGTCCGACATGGTTTTTCTCATCCAGCGGATTACCGATTTTAAGACTTGAATAGGCAGTTACCAGTTTTTCGCGGACGGAATCGTAAATGGAGTCATGAACAATCAGACGGCGGGTTGTGGTGCACCGCTGCCCGGCGGTACCGACTGCACCGAAAACAATTGCCGGAAGGGCCAGTTTCAGATCAGCTTCCTGAGACAGGATAATGGCATTGTTTCCGCCAAGTTCCAGAATGGTCCGTGCAAACCGGTCGGCGCAGGCCCTGCCGACGAGTTTCCCCATCCGGGTTGACCCGGTTGCGGAAATCAGGGGAACCCGGTGATCCAGAGTCAGTCTTTCTGAAATATCACGGGTATCGCCGGTAATCAGGCTGAATACTCCCTCGGGAACCTGATTTTCTTTCAGGACACCGGCAAGGAGTTTCTGGGTGGCAACTGCAGAAAGCGGTGTTTTGTGCGAAGGCTTCCAGATGACTACATCGCCGCAAACAGCAGCCAGCATAGCATTCCAGGCCCAGACTGCAACCGGGAAGTTAAAAGAAGTAATCACGCCGACGATTCCAAGCGGCTGCCAGGTTTCCATCATCCGGTGGTTAGGCCGTTCAGAAGCAATGGTCAGGCCGTAAAGCTGACGTGACAGCCCGACGGCAAAATCACAGATATCGATCATTTCCTGGACTTCACCCATACCTTCCTGCAGAGATTTACCCATTTCATAGGAAACCAACTGCCCCAGGGGCCGTTTATTTTCACGAAGGACGTTTCCGATCTGCCGTACAATCTCTCCCCGCTTTGGGGCGGGAATCAGACGCCAGGTCTGAAAAGCCTTTTCAGCGGTAGCCAGAACCTGGTCATATTCTGCCGCACCGCCTTTATTCAATTTTCCGATCAGGGAACCGTCTACCGGTGAATGAATGGCTGTCTGCCGGGTTTTGTCAACCGGAAGCCAGTTTAGTCCGGTCGAGACACCCGAATTCTCAGCCTCAAGTCCGAGAGTTTTTAAAAAATCTTGCATGGTCGTTCCTTTTCTGTACTTAAAACGTCAGCCTGCAAGATATAAATGAAACTTCAATTTATAAAGTTGTGTTTCCAGTCCCTGATTTTGATAAACATGAAAAAAACTGTTTGCGGAGTGCAGGAAAAGCAGTATATTAACAGTATCAGGAAGGAATCCCCATGAAAGATATTCTGATTGTTGATGATGATACCACAATCCACGTCCTTGTCGGGAAACGGCTGACCAAGGCCGGCTACCAATGCCATTTTGCCTACAATGCCCAGCAGGGGATCAATATTTTAAAAACCAGGCGGATCAATCTGGTGATTACCGATATTTTAATGCCCGGTGAGGGTGGTTTTTCCTTTATTGAATCGGTGAAGGCCGATAAGGTTATTACCAAAATCCCCATGATTGTAATCAGTTCACTCCCTCCGAATTTTCTTGAGTCTGAAGGTAAAAAACTCGGCGGGGTGGATTACGTGACCAAACCTATCGATTTTGACAAACTGGAATCTCTGGTTTTTCTCAACATTTCAAACCAGCATACCATACCGGATGACAGTCTGGAAGATCTGGAGCTCCGCCGGAAAAAACAGAAGGTGATCAACAAGATTGCCGAATCGAGCAAGTCAGAGAATCAGGCAATTGTCGCCAATGTGCTGGTCAATGCAATTCTTCAGTTTATGGGATGCGAAAACGTATCCTTCTGGGTTAAGACTCCCGATACGACCGATGATGAAGGGAAAATGGTCAAGCTGGCGCATGCCGGGGTTTTTGGCTATGAACTGCCGATGGATGAGATTGAGATTCATTCTCAGGATGCACTTTCAGAACTTCTGCATAACAAATCGGGTATTCTTACCAACAATGCCTTCCGTTCAGCACGGGTGATCAATGAAACCTGGGCGAAGGAAATCGGGCTGATCTGTGAAGCGGTTTTTCCTGTGTTTGACGTGAAAGAGAAGGTCTTTCTGATGGGATCGAACATCGACTATGCCCAGCAAAACGTGTTCGGAGTTCTGGTTTCGCATAAAAGTCAGCTCATGACGGAAGCCGAATTCGAGATCATGGAAAAACTGGTCCGGCAGATGTCCGCCATTCTGGCCCACGTTTACCGGATGGAATTGAAAAAAGACAAAAAAGGATCCTGGGATAACCTTCTGGATTAATCCCGGCCGGGTTCTGCAAGCCGGGTGACGAGCAATTTGTCGATCCGGCGGCCGTCCATATCTACAACTTCAAAGCGGAATCCAGCCGAATCGAACAGATCTCCTTCAGCCGGAATTTTACCAAGGTGGTTCAGGACAAAACCGCCGACGGTATTAAATCCCTCCCATTCCTCATCAGTTTCAGGAAGTTCTGCCAGTTCCGAAAATTCATGAAAGGGAAGCATACCGTCAACCAGCCAGCTTCCGTCTGCCCGGGTTACCACTCCTGGATGTCCGGTTTCCGGATCGGTGGCAGAATCCCCGACTAAGGTCAGAACGATATCAGTCAGGGTGACGAGCCCCTGCACACTTCCATATTCATCGACAACTACAGCAAGGTGCTGGCCGTTTTCCTTCAGTTTTACCATCAGATCAGAAACCAGCAGGTGTTCAGGAATAAAAAATGCTTCCTGAAGACACGATTTCAGATCCTCGCTGCCGGTTCCGGCATTCCTGCTGAACAGGCGGTTGACTGAGACAACTCCCCGAATCTGATCCGGGTCACCATCTGCAACGAGAAACCGGGAATACCCTGAACCGGTAATTTTTTCTCTGTTCACCTCCGGTGAGTCCTGAACATCCAGCCAGACCAGTTGGAGACGCGGCGTCATGATCTGCGAAACTCTGAGGTCATTCAGGTTAAAGGCATTCTCGACCAGATTCTCTTCCATCTCTTCGATAACTCCCGCCCGTGCACCCTGCCTGACCATCATCTTGATCTCTTCTTCGGTCACACCCGGATTCTCATCCGGTCGGATGCGGAGCAGTTTTAACACCAGCTCGGTTGAAACAGTCAGGAACCAGATCAGCGGGCGGGTGATCAGGCCAACTGCCTGAAGGGGGAAAATCAGCCGGGACGCAAGTGTTTCGGGATGGGTGATGGCAATCCGTTTCGGAACAATCTCCCCCATGACCAGAGAGAAGTACCCGATCCCGGCAACGACAAGCCCCAGGCTGATGCCGGTGCTGTAAGGTTCCAGACCGGGAATTAACCGGATATACTGGTTGATAAAAGCCGTCAGGGTAATTCCCCCGAAAGCCCCGGTGAAAATGCCGATCAGGGTAATGCCCACCTGAATGGAGGAAAGGAACCGGGTGGGTTCTCCGAGTACTTCGAGTGTCTTTTCTGCGCCGGAATCGCCGTTTTCGGCCCGGTGCTGAAGCCGGGCTTTTCTGGAAGACATAACCGCCATTTCAGCCATGGCAAAAAGCCCGTTCAGAAGAATCAGAATCCCGAGGATCAGCAGTTCCGAGGCAACGTCACCCAATGTCAGCATTTATTTTCCTTTAAAACGGTAAAAATCGCTTTAAAAGTGGAAAAAAGGAAATTTCAGGCAGGTAAGAGGATAAACCAGGGTGGCCATTGGTGGTTGGCCGAATCCGGTTAAAAGGCAAAAAAAAGCCGTCCTTTTCGGGGACGGCCTTCAGAATCAGAACCGGAAAGAATTACTTACCGGCTTTAACCATGTGTTTCAGCAGGTCGATAACCCGGTTGGAATATCCCCACTCGTTATCATACCAGGAAACAACCTTGAAGAACCGTTTTTCGCCCTTCAGGTTATTTTCCAGAGTGGCTTTGGAGTCATAGATTGAGGACCGGTTGTCATGGATGAAATCAGTGGAAACCAGTTCTTCTGTGGTAACGCCCAGAATGCCCTTCATGTAGGATTCGGAAGCTTTTTTCAGAAGGCTGTCGATTTCTTCAATCGAGGTTTCTTTTTCGGAGCGGAAGGTCAGATCCACAACAGATACATCAGGAGTTGGAACTCGGAAGGACATTCCGGTCAGTTTACCCTTGGTAACCGGCAGAACTTCGCCAACGGCTTTTGCAGCACCGGTGGTCGACGGGATAATGTTGATTGCTGCAGCACGGCCGCCTCTCCAGTCTTTTTTGGAAGGTCCGTCAACCGTTTTCTGGGTTGCGGTGTAGGAGTGAATAGTGGTCATCAGACCGGTTTCAATCCCGATGCCTTCTTTCAGAATGACATGAACAAGCGGAGCCAGACAGTTGGTTGTGCAGGAAGCATTCGAAACGATGTTGTGCTTGGCAGCATCATACTCGGTTTCGTTTACGCCCATTACGATGGTTTTTACATCCCCTTTACCAGGTGCAGAAATGATAACTTTTTTTGCACCGGCTGCAAGGTGGCCGCCAGCTTTTTCGGAATCGGTGAAGAGACCGGTCGATTCAATTACGTATTCAACGCCGAGGGCTTTCCAGGGAAGATCGGCAGGAGATTTGGTTGCAGCAACACACTTGATTTCGTGTCCGTTAACAACCAGAATGTCAGCTTCTTCTTTTGAAGGATCACTTTTTTTGGTGGAAACCGCATGTTTGAACTGTCCGTGAACAGAGTCATACTTGATTTGATAAGCGAAGTAATCGGCATCAGTTGCAACGTCAACAACGGCAACGACATCAATTTCTTTTCCCAGAAGATTCTGGTCACACAGGGCCTGGAATACCATACGGCCAATGCGGCCGAACCCGTTAATACCGACTTTTACAGCCATTTTGTTCTCCTTTAAGTTAGAATAAAGCTCTTTTTATAAAGCGACGTAAAGGTAGGGATTCCGGAAAAATGATTCAACCCGGATGACATTAGAATCTGAAGTCAAAACGGGGTTTAACGGAATTCTAAGAAAGAGGAAAATCCTGTTCCCGGAATTTTTTCCAGGGAACAGGAGTAAACTTTAAAGAAAGAAAAAGGCAGCCAGAGTCAGAATGACCGTGTAGGGGAAAGCCAGTTTGAGCATTTCCAGATAGGACAGGTTAATTCTGGAGGCGATTGCCGAAGTCAGAAGGAATAAAAAGGCAGCCTGACCGTTTGGTGTTGCCACTGAAGGGATGTTCGTCCCGACATTGATGGCAATGGCAAGGTGGTCAAACTGATCCCGGTTGATAAGACCGTTAAGGAAAGCCTGCTGGGCTTCAGATATATAAATTGTGGCTACAAACACGTTATCACTGATGGCCGAAAGCACGGCACTGGCAATGAAAAAGGCATTCAACTGGCTTTGTCCTTCGAAAGAAAGAGCCCAGTCTGAGATGGGTTTGAACAGGTGCAAACTGTGGATCATGCCTACAATCCCGAAAAAGACAACCAGAAGTGCTGTAAACGGAAGGGCTTCTTCAAACGCCTTTCCGATCTGGTGTTCATCCGACTTCCCGGTAAAGGAAGTCAGGAAGATAATAACTGAAAGTCCGATAAGACCGACTTCTGCCAGATGCAGGGCAAGGGCAATGACCAGCCAGACAGCCCCGGTTCCCATCACCCAAAGTTTGAACACATCCTGTGAGGTGCGGTTAAGGCTGTCTTCATCAGCCTGCTTTTTCAATACCAGCCTGACCCGTTCAGGAAGCTGATATCCAAACCCAAAGATTTTAAACTGTTCAACTGCCATACAGGTCAGGACTCCGGCAGCAAAGACAGGAGCTGAAACATGGAGCATCCGGAAGAAAAATTCAGGAAAATTCCAGCCCATTACCGTACCGATCAGCAGGTTTTGAGGTTCCCCTACCAGGGTTGAAACGCCGCCAAGGGCTGTTCCTACCGCAGCATGCATGAGCAGATTTCTTAAAAATCCCCTGAACTGCTCCAGGTCTTCCCGGCCGGTTTTCTCCCGTTCTGTTTCATCTTCAACACCCGGAACCCGTTCTTCATATCCGGCCGAATTATAAATCTGATAAAATGCGACTGAAACCGTGATAATCACCGCAATAACCGTTAACGCATCCAGCCAGGCTGAAAGAACTGCACCGGCAATCAGAAACATGAGGGAAAGCAATAATTTACTGCGGGTGGAAAATAAAATTTTGGTAAATGTATAGGCCAGGAAATCCTTCATAAAGTAAATTCCGGCAACCATAAACATCAGAAGCAGGATAACCGGAAAGTTATTCCGGGTCTCTTCATAAACGACAGCAGGGGCAGCCAGGCCCATAAAAACGGTCTGGACGGCAAGCAAACCACCCGGAAGCAGGGGGTAACATTTCAGGGCCATTGCCAGAGTAAAAATGAACTCGATCAGAATAATCCAGCCGGTAACAAACGGTCCGGCAGCCATTAAAATCAGCGGATTGGCGACCAAAGCTCCAAGAACGGCGTATTTATACCAGACGGGAGCCTGTCCCATGAAGGAATCAATCAGGTGAGACAGCAGTTTCTGCATCAGGTGTCCTTTCAGTTGGTGATTATCCGGATAAGATATAAAATAATCCTGGCGTGACAAAGCCAAAAAGCAAAAACCGGGAGGGGGTCAGTAACGGAAGAGGCGGTTGGGTGCGGCTATGCTTACAGCCACTTCAGTAAAATGTCAATGATCAGTTTCTTAACAGGGTTGAATGGCGGATAGACGAGTTTCATGGTGGTCAATCCGCGGCGCTGTATGAAAACCGGCTTTTCGTTGGTAAAAGCAAGGAAGCCGGCAACCCCATGGGCTTTTCCAAGTCCTGATTTTCCTGTTCCGCCAAATGGAAGCCCAGGATGAACAAACGGCAGGGTGGTCTCATTGACCGCAACCCCGCCAGAACGGGTTTCGAGAAGGAACCGGTCGAGGTTGGTTCGTGACCGGGTGAAGAGATAGGCCATCAGCGGACAATCAGCAGTCCTCATCCGGTGAAAAACTTCCTCTATATTCCGGAAGGTCACCACCGGAAGTACCGGGCCGAAAAGTTCTTCTGACACGATGGGATGATCTGGCGGGATGTCGGTGAGAATCGTTGGAGGAATAACCCGGTCGGTCACCGAAATTCCCCCGCCGGCAAGTTCTCTTGCACCCGCCTCGGTTGCTGAATAAATCAAACGGGCTATCCGCTGAGTATGTTTTTCGTTTATCACCCGGATCCACTCCGGGCCAGAAATCCGGCTGGCAAGATCCGGATAGAGTTTAGTTAAAGCCCGGATGAGTTCCTGTTCGAACTGATGTTTGACTGTCTCCTGAACGAAAACGGTGTTAACCGAGACGCAGGACTGTCCGTTGTTCATGAACTTGCCCCAGATCAGTTTTTCGGCCGTATCCCGCAGGTTGGCTGTCTCATCAACAATGGCCGGATTTTCACCGCCAAGCTCCAGGGTTACAGAGGTTAGATTTGCCGCCGCCGCTGTCATGACCAGTTTGCCGATCTGCGGACTTCCGGTAAAGAAAATATGGTCCCATTTTAACTTCAGCAGGGATTCCGAAACGGAGGCATCTCCCTGAACAACTGAAACCTCTTCTGGCGGGAAGCACTCACCGGCCATTTTTTCGAGCAGGCGGGACGTGTTTGGCGACAGTTCTGAGGGCTTGATCACCGCACAGCATCCGGCAGATACAGCAGAAATCAGCGGATTAACTGCCAGCATGAACGGGAAATTCCAGGGTGAAATAATAAGGGCAACTCCTTTGGGGTCACGCTGAATACCCGACCGGGAGCCAAGGAGATACAACGGGGTGCCAACTGCACGGTACCGGGTCCAGTCCTTTAAATGGCGCAGAGTATGATCAATTTCAGCAAGAAGCGGTTTGATTTCGGAAAGATCTGCATCTTCGGCTCCTTTTCTGAAATCGAGGAAAACAGCCTGCTGAATGTCCTTCCGGTGAGTCATAATCCAGGACCTGAGTTTTTTCAGTTTTTCCTTCCGTGCGGAAACTGGTGCCGGGCGGACGACAGAAAAAAAGTGTGTCTGCTGACGGGTCAGCAAATCCTGATAGGACATGGTTACCTCTAACTGATTATTTCCTGCCGGACAGAAAGCCGGGCAATTTCGTTTTCCCTGAGGGCAGTAATATCCGACTCACTTCCGGAGGTCATCAGGTCCATCCGGCTTTTCAGATGCTCAGCCGCCAGAATCCGGGGAAGAAACACGTAATCAGCACCTTCCTGATACATTTTAAGTGCCCTTGGTGCGCTTTCAGCAGTTACAATAATCCGTGCATGCGGGCAAAGCGACCGGATAGCCCGGATCATCTTCAGATTGTCGGTTCCTACCAGTATGTTATCCGGTATGGTCGAGATAACCAGTTTTGCCTCATGAATACCGGCATGATGAAGGGTATCCAGATGGCTGATATCTCCGTAAATGGCCTTGATTCCCAGTGAATGGAGTGTATTGTGAACTTCGGGATTAAAATCCACAACTACAACTTTATCCTTCAGTTCTGATGACGGATCATCCATGATTTCCCGGATCAGTGAACTTGCCACCCTGAAAAAGCCCAGAAGTGCAACATCCTTTCCCGTGTTCTCCTCATCCGGGTCAGACTCTGAGGCTGTGGTACCGGCATCTTTCAGCCCGGCAGCAAGCAGTCCTTTTGCAAGAACAGCCTGGACCGTCTGATTCCACTGGATGAGGTAAGTTGAGCCGACCGAGGTAATAACGAAGGTAAACATGATAAGGGTCAGGAGTTCCCGGCTGATGTGACCGGCTGCGAATCCCAGGGAAGCAATCACCAGTGAAAACTCGGAAAGCTGTGCCAGATTGAGTGAGGTCAGCAAACTGACCCGGTGGCCGTTTTTAAAGAGATATAAAACCGGATAAACCGAAAGAAACCGGGAGGCAACCAGAAAGCCGGCCGTGATGAAGGCCATTCCAAGTAACGCCGGCTGTTCTGCCGGATTCGGGATCTGCATACCGAGTGCCACAAAAAACAGGGTTACAAAAAAATCACGGATGTTAATCACTTTGGCGATGACATCAAGGTTGTAAGGGAAAGTAGAAATCGAGACCCCTGCAATCAACGCACCCATTTCGGCAGACATTCCCAGTTGAACTGAAAGTCCGCACAGTGAAAAACACCAGCCTAACGAAGCAACCAGAATCATTTCAGGATTTTTTCCGATCCGTTTAAACAGAACCGGAAGCAGGTATTTACTTGCAGCCAGAGCGATGATAACCAGTAGCACGCCTTTCAGCAGGGAGGCCAGAATGGCCAGCAGATTGGGGTTGGCAAGGTCTGGCTGGATTCCCAGTACCAGAATGGCCCAGATATCCTGAAAAACCAGAACTCCCAGCGTCAGGCGGCCGGCAAGGGTATCCAGTTCGAACTTTGAATACAGCAGTTTAACTGCAATGGCAGTAGAGCTAAGCGAAGTACAAACAGCCAGATACAGCAGATCATAGGTTCCGCCCAAAAAGCAAAATCCGGCAAGACTGAAAAATCCCAGACCGATCAGCGTATTGATCAGAAACTGACCTGCACCGGCACTGATCAGTGACGGACCTGAATCCGCCAGTTTTTTTATATCAATTTCGAGCCCGATGAGAAAGAGAAGCAGAATTAAACCGATGTGGGAAATCGTTTCAATATCGGTCTGGTTATCCACCCAGCCAAATCCGATCAGCGGGCCGATCAGGGCCCCGGCAGCCAGATAGGCCAGAAGCAGCGGCTGTTTAAAAAAATGGGCGAGGAACGCCAGGACGGTAGCGGCAATGATTGAGATTCCGACACTGGTGACCAGAGTCGATCCTCCTTCACCACCGCCTGCAAATGTGGTCAGGGGAAGCACCAGAGCTGAAACCAGCAGAACTAACAGTTTTTTTATCATGGAGAAGACCGGTTAACTAAAAAAAAAAATCCGGAAGCAATCCGGACTTTGTAAAAATAACCGACCGCGTTCTGAATCCGAAATGCCGTGCTGTTTTACCGTTTGGTCAGGGCAAGGGAAAATGCTGTTGTCAGTTTCAGAATATCCACATTGGCTTTTCCCAGACGTTTGGCCAGGGTTCGGGAGATATTCAGCATGATTCTGAAACCGATTTCGAAATCATGTTCGGCAACATCCATAAAATCCTGCCGTTTTATCACCGCAACCTGAACAGGGGTCAGTGATTTGACAGTGGCGGTCCGTTTGGATTCTTCATCAAACAAACTCAGTTCACCGATGAACGGTTTATAGCTGCCGTTCAGTTTAATGAGTGATTTTTCCGGGTTGGCGGCCGGGGTATCGGGCAAAAGGGTCATCATTTTAGTGATTTCCACATCGCCTTCGAGCAAAATATAGACACAATCACCGAAATCCCCGTCCAGAATCAGCTTAACCCCCGGGCCGTGTGATTCATAGGAAATGATACTCAGAATTTTTGATAATTTGTCTTTGGGAACTCCTCCGAAAAGCGGAATCCCGGCAAGTTCTTCGAGAGTTAGCTGCTTGCTCATGATCAGGCTCCCAAAATTAAAGCGGCATCATTGGCCTGAATAAGGTAATCGGGCGGCGGATTCAGATTTACCTGAACCTGGTCAGATTTATCTGCCCCGATACCGGCTTCCTTGAATTTCTTCTGAATGAAAACATCAATTGCCGACATGTCATTCGAGAGGATGGCATTCAGATCAATCTGTTCTTCAACCGAAATAAAACCGAGAACCAGAGTGTTTGAAGCCGATTTCATTTCAGTCATAAACTCCTGATAGGTTTTTCCGGTATAAACTTCCGGTACGGGGATGACTTTCAGGTTTTGAACCGAGTTCAGCGACATCAGTTGTTTTACAGCCTGGGGCGCACCCGGAGCCGAGATAAACCCGGCCATAAGTTCACCAGAAATTTCATCCGAAATAATGTATCCGTCGACACCGGCCCGTTTCAGGTGGGGAACAAGTTCCCGGTCATAGACGTGGGTGTAAATTTTGGCGGTTGGCGCAACCTGCTTCAGAGTCAGCACGGTCATCAGGGTCAGTTCATCGAACCGGCCGGGCGGTTTCTGATGGCTGATATCCGGCAGGATGATGACTGAGCCGGCATCCTTGATCCGGGCCTTCTCCAGGAAAGTTTCATTGGCGTAATTCCCTCTGACGTAATGGAGATGTTTGCCCGAAAATTCACTCATCAGCAGATCAATAAGATCCTGTTCCTGATCGTTGATCATCACGATGTGCAGATCCGGTTTTTCCCTGAACAGGGAAAGGATCACATTGCGCAGTGTTGGGTAATATCCGCAGATAACGAGGTGGTTTTTTACATAAATCGACATAAGACCACGCTGGGTTTGAATTTTTCTGGACACAAGAATGGAAGAAATGGAAGCAGTAAACAAAGACATGATTACTATCCCGAACAGCATCATTGTGCCCGAGGCAATCCGGCCGATGGTGGTTTTGGGGACAATATCGCCGTACCCGGTTGTCGAAACAGTCACCACAGCCCAGTAAATGGAATCTTCTATGGTGGAATACAGCGGGTTGGCTTCTGCTTCAATAAAATGAACAACAATTCCGCCGATAATGATCAGAGAAAGAACTGCGGTTGCAATTTTGTAGACTTCGTGCGGTAAATCAGTAAACAGTGATCTGAAAAACAGAACATAGCTGTGATAAAACCGGCGGAAATATTTATAAACCGGTTTCACAGATGATCAGAGCTAAACGGGAATTCACTGAGCAGGTGGTCGATGATTTCCCGGTGATCAAAGGCCAGCACCGGCAGTTTACTGAAAGGGAACCACCGGGCATTGGCAGCATCATCGCCGGCATGGGTTTGTTCCATCGCATGTTCCCAATCGATCCGCCCGATGAAGACCACCGTGATAACCCGTCCCCTGGGGTCCCGGCCCGGGTCGCCGTAGGTCCAGAAGGGTTCGAGTCCTACCTCGTGGATCCCGGTTTCCTCCTTCAGTTCACGAAGGGCTGTTTGTTCAAGGGTTTCTTCCATTTCGATAAATCCGCCGGGAAGGGCCCAGTGATATTTGAACGGGTCGTTTTTCCGTTCGATCAGCAGAATATGCCATTCTTTGTGGTCCTTCTGTGAAAAAACGGCGGCATCACAGGTAACCATTGGTCTGGGATAGTCATAAGTAAACTGCCCTTTAGGCTGGTGCATGGTAAACCTCTACTAATTTCGAAATAAACTGTGAATTGGAATCCCGGATCAGAATCTGCCGGATACCGGAACCGGACCGGGCTTTGGCGATGAAGCCGCCTGCCAAAGTTGCTGCATCCTGCCAGGAAAGGCCAAATGCGGTTGCATTCAGGGAACCAAGCGAAAGGACAGGCAGATTGTTTTTTACCGAAAGAGCAAGAGCCTGATCAAGTGCAGTTTCAATGGCCGGTTTCAAAGGCGGTTCGGGTGATACATTCAGATGGATAATTTTGCCGATCCGTCTCATGGCCAGGCGGCCGGAACCGGTGATAAAACTGCCGGGCTTCGAGTTGCCCATCCGGATCTGCTTTTCAATTTCACGGCCTGCCAGATGCAGGATCTGACGGCAGATTCCCAGATCATGTTTGCCGTTCTGGCTGCATGGACAGAGAATGGCACCGGCCGGAGTGAACAGCAGATCACCCTGAAGAATCTCTGCCGAAAAATCCGGATTTTGCTGCGGTAAATTCATGACCGGAAGTTAAGAATAAGTCGGTGGATTTACAAGACGGATTTTTGAGGGTTAGTGGTGCCGACCCCACCCTGGCCCTCCCCGTTCACGTGGCGGGAATAGAAATGGGAACCTGCTTTGGGGTTTTAAAAGACAGGGAAATGGGCGGAACCCAATTGATTTTTTGAATTGCCTGATTCGGAGTAACTTATAACCCTGAACACTTTTAAATTGATAACTCCCGCCGGTGACGGGCAGGGCCAGGGACGGGCCACTGTCAGGAGGGTTACCCTATTCCACATTCATCAGCCAGGCGCTGGTGGGGGTTATTTTTACGGGCATGATTTCCCGTATAATTTTGGTGTGTCCCCGAAGGCCGAAATACCGGTAGGTGGGGAAGGCCTGCCGGAGCAGGTTCCGGAACAGGCGTACTTTCAGATCATGAAACCAACTGCGACCTGAATTGGTTCAGCAGCAGCAATGGAAAGTCCTTCTTCACCGGTCCCGGCTTCAAAAACCCGGTACCCTTCCATTTTGAACAGACGGGAAAGCAGCATCCGAAGCTTGGCTTCATCATCAATGATCAGGATTGCCGGTTTCATGCCAAACTATTACTCAACGTCCAGCAGGAATGCTGTCTTTTTTGTGAATTCAACCGGCATGATTTCCTTGATGATCTTGGTCTGACCCCGCATTCCGAAATACCGGTAAGTGGGCAGAGCCAGTCTGAGCAGATTCCTGAATGCTCTGACTTTCAGGTTATGCCAGGCAGAGGAATCATCCGAAACAATTTCATGATCCCCGACCAGAATGCTTCCTTTAATATTCTCCCGTTCCAGAATTTCTGCCAGTTTAATTTCTTCCATATAACCGTACCGGATCACGATGGAAATCATGCCTTCGGGCAGATTGTACTTCACAACCCTTGGCCCGTTCCAAACCGGCTGCGGACTGATCTGAACGGTTATAAACGACAGCCCGGATGGCAGCATGTGATACCGGGTGATAAAGGTTTGCAGGGAAAGGGAAATCTGGCTGTTTTCATCAACAACCGGAGAGGGTGAGAAAAAGTTGATTTTAGCCGGCATCCGTCCCTGCCATTCAACCCCTTTCAGGGCAAAAAGGTCGCCAAGGGTCAGGGTTGCCTGCCGGTATACTTCGCCAAGTTTGCCCCTGCCCCAGTTCCAGAGCCACATTACCGAGAACAGTCCCAGCCCGATGACCACAGGAACAAAACCGCCCTGCAGGAACTTTAATGTGTTGGCGGTAAAGAAGGTGAAATCGATCATGAACAGGAAAAAAATGACGGGTGCCACCCAAACCTTCCGCCAACCCCAGACTTCGGTTGCCACAATAAAAAATCCGAAGGTGGTTATCGACATGGTGGCTGTGACGGTTAACCCATAGGCTACTGCAAGGTTCGAGGAACTTTTAAAGGCAAGGACCAGCCCGATGGTTCCGGCCATGAGCAGCCAGTTTACAGCGGGCATATAGATCTGGCCGTGCAGTTCGTGGCTGGTGTGGACGATTTTGATCCGGGGGAAAAACCCGAGACCAATGGCCTGCTGGGTCAGACTGAAGGCGCCTGAAATCAGGGCCTGCGAGGCAATTACCGTGGCCATGGTGGCCAGAATCACCAATGGGATCAGGAACCAGTCGGGTGCCAGTGAATAAAAGACATTTCCGTTAAAAACAGTTCCGTCTGCAAGCAGATAAGCGCCCTGTCCGAAATAATTCAGAACCAGACAGGGATACACCACGAAGTACCAGGCAATCCGGATGGGTGTTCGCCCAAAATGTCCCATATCGGCATATAAGGCTTCACCACCGGTGATGCACAGGGTAACAGCCCCCAGAACAAACAGGGAGTGAAACTGATGGGTAAACAGAAAAGAAACGGCATTGACCGGATTTAACGCTTCAAGCACCTGAGGGTGGGCAATAATGTAGGGAACCGCCAGCAACCCGATGGATAGAAACCAAACCAGCATGATCAGACCGAAATACCGGCTAATTTTTCCCGTTCCGATCCGCTGAACCATAAACAGCAGAATCAGAATGACCACAGTTATGGGTACGACAGCAGATTTGAATCCGGGAGCAATAATGGCAAGACCTTCAACAGCAGAAAGAACCGAAATAGCCGGGGTGATGAGGCCTTCGGCGTACAGCAGGCAGGCCCCGAAGGCCAGCAGGAAGGAAATAAAGACAAAGACCGGCGTTTTCCTGCCTTTTGACTGAATCAGGGACAGTTCAGAAAAAACACCCCCTTCACCGTGATTATCTGCGCGGAGAATAAAAATCAGGTATTTTACGGAAATGACCAGGGTGAGTGCCCAGAAAAAAAGAGAAAGTACCCCAATGATATCAACCGGATTTCTGGAAACCGGATAGTGCCCAAAAAAAGTTTCGTTGAACGCATACAGTGGGCTGGTCCCGATATCCCCGTACACAACGCCGAGGGCACCAAAGGCCAGAAGGAGCTGGGTGAGGGATTTATTGCCCGCCGGGGCAGAGTCAGTTGTCATGAACGTGCCGTTAATCAAGTCAAAAAAAAGGAGAGAGGTCAGACAGGTATCCGATCTCTCTCCAGTGAAAACCAGGTTCCGTTAGTGATGCATTTCTGTAGCAGGCTTCCCGGATTCAGACTTATGGGGTGGGTGAGGCGTCCAGCCCATTACAGCCAGCAGGATGAAGAATCCGACCACATAGGCAACCGTTACAAACCAGCCGTGCTTCAGGTAAGCGCCGACCGATTTTGCCTGCGGATACATATTCGAAAGGGCAACCCCGGCAGAGGATCCGAACCAGATCATCGAGCCACCGAAACCGACTGCATACGCCAGGAATCCCCAGTCATATCCACCCTGATCAAGCGCCAGTTTGGTTAGAGGGATATTATCGAAGACCGCAGAAATGAACCCGAGGGAAAGGGCCGTAAACCAGCTTGCCGGAGGCAGTTCGTCAACCGGCATCATCGAGGCACACATCACGAGGGAGAGCAGGAACACGGATCCTTTTAAAGAAGCCGGAATTTCAGCCCAGTGTGTTTTGGTGAACAGGGCTCCAAGTAATATTGCAACCCAGACACCCAGAGCCGGGAAATCAAAGTATACATTGGTCAGAATGGCACCTGCCAGAATCATAACCACAACCCCGATTTTTGAAAAATCGATGGTGGCAGTGACCGCGGCATCCCGTGTAATCGGGTTGAATGCATGCTGTTTTTTAGCGGCAAAATACCCGAAAATCAAAAGTGCAGGAACGGCTGCAACATAAGCATGTAACACATCGGCAGCAGCGACTCCGTCAATCCACATCATTGTGGTGGTCGTATCGCCGACCACAGACCCGGCACCACCGGCGTTGCTGGCTGCAACAATACCTGCCAGATACCCGATATCGACTTTTCCCTTGAATACCACGAGGGCAATTGTTCCGCCGATCATGGCTGCGGCAATGTTGTCCAGGAAAGAGGATAGAATAAAGACCAGAATCAGCAGAACAAATCCACCTTTCCAGTCATCGGGAAGGAATTTGGGAAGGAGTGCCGGGATATTGGATTCTTCGAAATGCTTGGCAAGAAGGGCAAACCCGAGCAAAAGTCCGAACAGGTTCAGCAGGATCGGCCATTCTCCCTGACGCATATCTTTATTGAGGATCTGGTCTGCAAGAGAATTGGATCCCACAATATGGTGCATCAGATCGAACCCGGGTATAAAGGCAAACTTCAGGATCAGAATCGAAACAAGTCCGGTAAGAGCTACTTCCAGAACGTGATGATGAAACAGGGCAACCCCGATGAGAGTCAGGGCAAACAGTAAAAATTCTGCCCGGATGCCGAGGACAATAGGACCGTGGGGGGAAACGCCGGTCAGGGCGACTGCCAGAAAAATACAGAAAACGGCGAAAATGCCAATGGAGGCCATGATCGTTTTGCTCATTGAGGGTTACTCCTGTTTTTAGTTGTTGAAAACTAACCTGCAATATAAAGTAAACGCCGGGAAATATCATGAAAAACATGGTTTCAGGCAGTTCCAGATTCAATTTTTAATGAAAGGCCGCCAATCCGGAGTTCTTCCGGTCCTGATTTTCAGTTCCCGGCCGGGAAAAACAAGAACCTGGTACCGGATGCCGGTCTCCTTGTATTATAATTTCATTAAAATTTCAGTGTGATTTCAATCCGGGAATTCTTTATATTGAATTCAGTATAAATAGAACACGGAGAGATCATGCCGGTTTGGGGGTACAAGTTTTCGGGAGTCAGCCGGGAGGAAATGAACCGGTTTAAACCGTTGCTGGAGCAGGAAGGATTTCATGGGGATGAAAACTCTCCTGATGGCTGGCTGATTATCCTGAATCCGTCAGAAACCCGGCTTCAGGATTTCCCCTCTGTTCCTTCCCGGTCCATTCACCTGACGGCTGAGCCGGTCGATCTGCCTTATGTGACCCGCCTGAGACCCAATGCAGATGAAACTGATATCCGCCAGATTCTCAGACTGCTGAACCGGGATCTGTCGCTTGATTTTGAATTCCGCCGGATGACTGAAGATCTGCTGTCCTCAAAAAAACTGGAAGGAAAATTCCGGAAAACCCTTCAGGCAACTCCAGATGCTATAGTCATTGTTGATCAGGACGGCCGGATCACCTTCGTCAATGACCAGGCTCTCGACCTGTTTGGTTACAAAACTGAAGAACTGATCGGGGAACGGATGGAACTGCTCATGCCGGCCCAGATGCGCGACCAGCATCCGGCACACCGGGGTCAGTTCATGAAATCTCCCCGGGTCCGCCCGATGGGCTCAGGACTGGATCTCTGGTGCCAGAAGAAAAACGGCAGTCAGTTCCCGGTCGAAATCAGTTTAAGTCCGGTCATGACCGAAACCGGACTGCAGGTTGCCAGTGCCATCCGGGATATTACCACAAGAAAGAACACGGAAGCTGAGCTGAAACGGGCACGGGATGATGCCGAAAGCGCCAACCGGGCAAAAAGTGAATTTCTTGCCAACATGAGCCATGAACTGCGGACCCCGCTGAATGCCATTCTGGGGTACTGCCAGATTCTTGAGAAAGACAAAACCCTCGTCCCGCAGCAGCGGGAGGGGCTTGAAATTATCCGGCGGAGCGGTGAGCATCTGCTGACCCTGATCAATGACATTCTGGATCTGTCCAAAATTGAATCGGGCCACATGGAACTGCACCGCCATGATTTCGATTTTACTGATTTCCTGGATGCGATTGCCGAAATTACCCGGATGAAGTCGAAGGAAAAAGGCATTAACTTTATTTTTGAACGGCTCTCTGATCTGCCGCCGGCTATCCATTCGGATGAAAAGAAGCTGCGCCAGATTCTGTTCAATCTGCTCAGCAATGCGGTTAAATTCACCGATGAAGGCGGTGTTGCCTTTAAGGTTGGCTACCATGAAGGGAAAATCCGGTTTCAGATCGAAGATACCGGAATCGGGATTGCATCCGATAAAATCCGGGAATTGTTCCTGCCGTTTCATCAGGTTGGCGACAAGTTCCGTCACGTTGAAGGAACCGGTCTGGGGCTGGCCATCAGCCAGAGGCTTGCCCGGATGCTTGGCTCAGAAATCAATGTAAAAAGCCAGCCGGGTGAAGGCAGTACCTTCTGGTTTGAAGCTGATCTGATCCCGGTTGAGGACTTTCAGGCGGCACCGAAAGTCAATGAACGGATGGTTGTCGGGTATGAGGGTCCACGCAAAAAAATTCTTATCGTGGATGATAAATGGGAGAACCGATCGGTTCTGGTTAAAATGCTCTCCCCGCTCGGATTTGATATCCTTGAATCGAAGGATGGATTTGACTGTCTGAACAAGGTGGTGACCTTTAAGCCCGATCTGATTCTGCTGGATCTGAGAATGCCTGAAATGGACGGACTTGAAGTTGCCCGGCGGGTCAGATCTGCCAGAAAGAAAAGTGAAACCGTCATTATTGCGGTATCGGCCAGTGTGTTTGAACACAACCGGGAGGACAGCGTCAGGTCAGGATGCGATGACTTCATTGCAAAACCCTTTCAGATGAGCCGGATTCTGGGCCTGCTGCAGAACCATCTCGATATCTCCTGGATTTATGAAGCCGATGTTCCCGAGAGTTCCGATCCGTCAGGAACTCCCGACCCCAACAGTTTTGTTCCGGTTCCAGAAGAATTTGCCTACCCGATGTACCAGGCTGCAATGATGGGGGATGTTGAAGAACTGTTGCTCCTGGCAGACCGGATTGAAAACGGAACCGCCGCCCATAAAATGATCCCCAAAACCATCCGGAAATGGGTGAAATCGTTTGAACTTGGCAAAATCATTAAAATGGCGGAGGAAAAAGGATACCATTATGACAATTGAAGCAGCCAGAAAACATACCATTCTGATGGTGGATGATAACCCCATCAACCTGAATGTACTTCTGGATGCTCTTAAACATCATGGATTCAAACTGCTCGCTGCCAAAAGTGGTGAAGAGGCAATTCAACGGGCTTCCTTCGCCAAACCGGATCTGATTCTGCTGGATGTTCTCATGCCCGGAATTGACGGATTTGAGACCTGCCGGATCTTAAAGGAAAATGAAGAAACTGCCGATATCCCTGTAATTTTTATGACTGCCCTGGCGGATACTGTTGATAAGGTAAGGGGATTTTCGCTTGGAGCAGTGGATTATATTACCAAACCGTTTCAGCACGAAGAAGTTTTGTCACGTGTAAATGCCCACCTCATGATTCAGGATCTGAAACGGAGTCTCGAAGCAAAAAATGAGGAACTGGCCCGGAAAAATAGCCTGCTGGATGAAGCTCTGATCCGGGAAAAGGAGTTGAACCGGCTAAAAACAGGTCTGGTCGGGATGGCTTCGCACGAACTGCGCCGGCCGCTTACGGTTATTTCTCTTTATTCCCGGTCTCTGGTGCCCAGAGAAAACGGGATTTCTGCTGATCAGGCCGACGGGTATAACAAGATCCAGAAGTCCATTTCACAGATGACCCAGCTTCTCGATGACATTCTGATTGCGACCCAGAGTGAAATGGGAAAACTCACCTTTGAACCTGAACTGATCAATATTGAAGAATTCTGCACCAGAGTCGTACAGGAATCTGAACTGATTGATGATCATGCCCACCACCTGAACTATCAGGTGCTCCGGAATTCAGAAACTGCCCTCGCCGACCCGAAAATGCTGCACCGGATTCTGTCGAATCTGCTGTCGAATGCGGTGAAATATTCGCCGCACGGCACGACCATCTGGTTCGAAGCAGACTGTTCAGAAGGTGTTGCCCGGTTTACCATCCGGGATGAAGGAATCGGGATATCGCCGGAAGATCAGCAGAAACTGTTCGAAAATTTCCAGCGGGGAAGCAATGTCGGCAAAACGCCGGGAACCGGCCTGGGTCTGACCATCGTCAGGCAATGTGTAGAACATCACCACGGTACCATCCGGTTTTCGAGTGAACTGGGAAAAGGCACCCGGTTCGATGTCTTTATCCCGATTGAACTGAAAACCGAGCCAGCCGGCTGACAGTTATCTGATTAACTGAATTTTAACAGTTTTACTCTGGGTTCCGGCCTGAATCCGGATCAGGTAAACACCCGATGAAAGCCCTGCCCCGGGAATCCGGAATTGGGAAAGTCCTTCCGGAAACCGGTTTCCCTCAGAAAGCACCCGAACCTGCCGTCCCAGAACATCATAAACTCCCGCTGTTACCAAAGCCGGTTCACTCAACCGGAAAGAAACTGTTGTTTCAGGATTGAACGGATTCGGCCAGGCAGGGAAAACCGTTAATTGACCGGGAACTGGAAGTGGAACTTCCCCAACCTGAGTGGCAATTTCTTTTCCGGGGCTGGGAACGTCCAGTTCTGCCCAGTTATGACCGCCGTCCGGAACCCGGCCGAAGGAATGATCGGGAGCCACTGAAGGAAAGGTCAGGGTATCGGCTGCGATGTAGCTTTCTCCCGATTTCAGATACAGGCCTGCAAATTCGCCGACGGCTGCCAGTTTAAAGCTGGCGTGCCATTTCCCCTGTTTTCCGTCAGAATCTGCCCAGATAAGTAAAAATCCGCCAGGTGCTAGGAGTGTGTCAGGAAGTGCCCATTGGTTAGGGTTCATCCGGTTGTCGGTAAGGTACCATCCGGCGGTAGAAACACTCTCAGTGCCGGCATTGACCAACTCGAGCCAGTCATCGAACTGCCCGGCTTCGTCAGCAAAGGTTGTTTTATTGTCCGCCTGAATTTCATTGATCAGAAGCCGGGGAACCGAAGAGGTGACCGGGACCCAAACGGCCTGTTTCGGCGAGAAATCCGGGTAAACAGAAACTCTGGCATCCTGATCTTTTGCCTCCAGATAGTATCCCAGAAACGATCCGGATGCGGGTGCAGACAGGGTTCCGGTAAATTCATGATCTCCGGCTGCCCGGTCCGGGAAAAGTCCGTCATCCTGCATGACGGTTTCTTCGGAAAAGGCTCCGCCGGACGACGTCAGGATTCTGAGTTTCTGAATGGGACTATCCGAGTCAACCCGTGCAGTTATGACCAGATTCCCGTTGGCCGGAACGGTTTTCAGATCCTGAGTCACCCGCACAAAAACCGGTGCGATCGGCCCGCCCGAGAGCTGATTCAGGGCAGATGAAGCCCGGGTCTGAAAAAAGGGTTTGAGACCGGACTGAACATGCGCGCCGAGTGCCTGTTCGAACGACTGATGGAACTGGGAAACGGTAAATCCGTAATCCAGCGGCCGGTAAGGATCTGCTTCGGCATAGGGAGTGATCCGGGTATGGATTTCGTCAATTTTCGGGTTCTGAACCTCTGGTTTGTAGCTCGAGTTCAGTAACTGCCGGATAAAAAAGGTGTACCGTTTTTTGAAATCCGGCTGAGCCAGAATCCGGGTCATGAGAGGCCGTGATTCAGACGGATTACCCCAGGTGTAAATATTCCGGCTGCCGATGTTTCCGTTGGGGATCACGTCCCACCAGATACCCAGAGTATTGTCATAATCGTACGGGATCCATTCAAACCGGTCAGAAACCGGATTCCTGTACAGGTAGAAATTATTTTTCAATATCCAGTAATTATCCCAGCTTCCGGCAAGCACATCGACGGCCATTGACTTCAGAAAGGCATTCACGTTAAACACTTTCTGGATTTCCCTGACGAAAATACTGTCGGGAGTCTGGTGCAGCACCTTCATAAAATTGGCCAGATCCGAATAATCATCGGCCTCTTTATTGGTTTGCAGTTCATAGATTCTGCGGCCGTTGGACATTTTTTTCCAGGAGTTTGCCGAACTGCCCAGCCAGGCGAGGTCTGCCGGCCAGAGGCATTTATACAGATTGCCTGAGCCGGATCCGAACCGGGAGTCAGCAAAATTTTCATCGATGTGTTCAACATTCATCTGCAGGCCGAAATAAGCACCGTTGATGTAAACCCTGGCAAAGGCAGCCCGGGAGGAAGGAACGCCGGCCTGGTTGCTGATGTCCCAGACCAGTTTGCTTCTTGAAATTGTGGGGTCGTTGTGTTCCCCATTCAGGTTCAGTTTTTCCAGTCCGTGCCATTTTCTGCCAGGCTTAAAGGTATTGAAGGACACTTTGAACGATTTCTTCTGTGAGTCCCGTGAAGTGTTTCCCCGCAGACGGAGTCCGGTATTTTCGACCGTATCCTGAACGAGGGAATTCCGGAAAACAAACCGGGCGGGATATTCATGATCACTGTGGGCACTGTCAGCCGAGAGAATCAGGGCCAGGGAGTCGGGGTGAAGCGTCAGTTCAATGACTGCAACGGAAGTATCCAGAAAAACCGGATTGAATTTAACAGGAAGGGGTTGGGAAAGGGCTTTTCCTGTTAGAATGAGAGTGAGCACTAGAAAAAAAGGCACTCTGAACATGGGAACTCCCGGTTGAAATGAAAGCGATTTTACGGAAAAAACGGGGCAATTCCGAACCCATGCGGTGACTTCAGTCACTTTCCCTCTCAGAAAGACTAATTAACTTGCCTTTAGATAAGATCCGGTTTTTACTTGCTGAAATTCCTGAGAAAAGTATGAAAAATTTCTTTCCTTTTTTTGTGTTCCTTTTTCTTTTTCAAGTCGCGGCCAATACCTGTTTTTCCCAGAGTCTCCCTGTCTCCGAAGAGACCTTGGACCAGGTAACATCCGGTGAAGCACCCGCAGGCTTTAACCTTGAGCCTGAAGCGGATGTTCTTTTAATTGACGGAAACCAATGGGTTTCTAAAACAAGAGTAGTTTATAAAAAAGTAAACGGGAATTTCTCTGTATCTGAAAAGTCGGTGTATACTGCTGCTCCTGACGGAAATCTGCTATCCATGGAGAAATTTGGTATAAAAAACGGGAACTTACAGAAATTTTATTCTTTCCGTTATGACTGGCAAAACTCGCTGCTTAAAAAAGTCTTTTTTACCGAACTCTCAGGTAAATCCTTTGAATACCGGTGTTTCTATGAAAACGGGCACCGGAATAAAATAGAAATTTGGGAGACAACTTCCGGGCAAAACAACCTGACTGAGATCAGAACCGGGAAGTTCAGGTCGAACGGAGTCATTGAGAAGAAAGTTTTTGAGCTATTCTCGGGAGGGAAACAATCTCACTCAGTGACAATTTTCTTCAACGAAGCCGGGAATCCGTATTATCAGGAAAATCTTGATTATTCCACTGAAATACCTGTCCTTAATTTCAAATCCTTATCCACCTATGATGCAAACGGATTTTTACTGACATGTGTAAATTACGAGAGGCCTCAAGGGGAATTTGAACTTAAAAAATTGGATAGTACTTTTTCCGCCTATGATGGTTCCGGGAAAATTTTGAGTAAAAAATATATCAGTGAAGCACAACCGTTGTTCAATTTTACCTGGAATTATTCCTATTCACAGGGTGTAAATCAATTTTTAATCCGGAAATATGCCTATGACTCAAATGGTGAGACCTGGGGCCTGAAGGAAAAAGACTGGTATCATTTTGAGGGCGAAAATCTAATCTCCCAAATAAATGAATTTGTACCGAATCAATCATTGTCAGAGAAATTCTATCAGTGGGATGCACAATCCAGGATTCAGAGTTGTATAACCTGTCTTGCCGGAGATACTGCCACCTTGATCCAGTTTTCTTATGAAACAGCTTCCGCGATTGGGGAGGCAGCAGTACCGGATAAAACCGTATTAGTGACCGGATACCCAAATCCGTTCAACCCAACAACCATGCTGAGTTGGCAACAGCCCCATGCGGGCCGGGCAGTCATCTCTGTGACGACTTTAACGGGGCAGACATTGTTTAGTCAGCAGGTCTCATTTTCAGCCGGGAAACAGTTGTATCCGTTAGATTTATCGGGCTATGGAAGCGGGATTTACTTCGCCCGGATTGAGATGAACGGGCAGGTTTCCGGAACTTTAAAATTAGTGCTGATCAAATAACGATTCAGTTCATCCTTCCGCAATTTCGGTCAGTTCCATCCATCTCACCATGGCTTTTTCGAGTTGCTGATCCAGTTCACCGATCCGCCTGGAAGAATCCATCAGTTTCTGGTAATCAGCATCCTGGGAATTCAGAAGGGTGGTGAGTTCCGACTTTTCCTCTTCCATCAGGTCAATATCCCGGGTTAACTGTTCAAGTTCCCGTTGTTCCCGGTAGGAAAGTTTCCGTTTGCTGCCGGCTTTGGGAGTTTCTGCTTTTGACTCCGGTTTTTTGACTGCCGGTGCCGGTTTGGCTGCCTGTTCCTCTTCCTTTCTTTCCAGATAGGCCGAATAATTCCCAGGGTACTGACGGATCAGTCCGCCATCTTCAAAGGCATAGATAAATGAAACCGTCCGGTCGAGGAAGGCTCTGTCGTGCGAAACCACAATCAGACACCCGCCAAAATTGTCCAGATACGATTCCAGTGCAGACAGGGTATCGAGATCAAAATCATTGGTCGGTTCATCCAGCAGCAATACATTCGGATTCCGCATGAGGATTCTGAGCAGAGACAGCCGCCGGCGTTCCCCGCCGGAAAGGGTTTTAACTTTCGAATAATGCTGGTTGGGTGAAAAAAGGAACTGGTCGAGCAGATCCTTTGGGGTCAGATACCGTTCCCGGCCGATGCCGACATCAATATATTCTGCAATTTCCTTCAGAGATCCGATCACCGTCTGTTCATCAGACAGGTCATTGATTTCCTGCCTGAAGTATCCGATGCTGACGGTTGGTCCGATTTTCAGAGTTCCGGTATCCGGCTCAACCTGCCCGGCGAGAACCCGTAAAAACGTGGTTTTTCCCGATCCGTTCTGACCGATAATTCCAAACCGGTCACCTGGAGCAGTTGTCAGGGTAAAGTTCTTAAACAGGACCTTCCCGCCCAGCGTTTTACTGATGTTGACTGCATCGATGACCCGGGCACCAAGGAAGGCATTTCCCAGTTCAATTTTAATATTTTTTTCTTCCTGAGGTTTAGGGGCAGCCTGCATGCCGGCAATCCAGTCAATCCGGCTTTTCTGTTTGGTTCTGCGTGCCCGGGCTCCTCTGGCAAGCCAGGCCAGTTCGGTTCTGAGTTTGTTCCTGAGATGGTCCTCTGCCGCCTGTTCAGCTTCCAGAACGGCTGTTTTCCGTTCCAGAAATTGTTCATAATTCCCAGGATAGTGGATAATTTTCTGCCGGTCCAGTTCCAGAATTTTAGTCGAAACCGCATCCAGAAAATACCGGTCGTGAGTAATGAGAAGCAGAGCTCTGGAGGACTGCTGAAGATAATCCTGAAGCCATTGAACCGAATCAGCATCCAGGTGATTCGTCGGTTCGTCGAGGATAAGCAGGTCGGGATCAGAAAGCAGAACCCGGGCAAGTGCAACCCGTTTCCGCTGGCCGCCGGAAAGTGTGGTTACATCTGCATCCAGTTGGTCCATTCCCAGTTTATGCAGGATTTTTTTTGCCTCGGTTTCCAGATTCCAGCCCTGATGGTGGTCCAGATCGTGCAGCAGGTTTTCAAGAACTTTCGGGTCGGCAGACGGATTTTCCAGTTCCCGGTGATAGGCATCCAGAACTGAGAAGACTTCTGGCCTGGCCTTTAAAACCGTCGTCAGCACCGATTCCTTTTCTGTAAATACCGGAAGCTGATGCAGGTATTCGAACCGGGCAGTTTTGTTCCAGGCTACCGAACCGGAATCCGGATCTTCCTGCCCGGCAAGGATCCTGAGCAGGGTTGTTTTTCCCGCCCCGTTTCTGCCGATAATGCCAACCCGTTCACCTTCTTCCATGCCGAAGGAAATGCCCTCAAACAACAACCGGTTATGGTAGGATTTGGAAAGCTGGTAGGTTGTAAAAAGGGTCATTTTGGCTTTAATTAAGAGAGTTGGCGTTGGTTTAAGGGGTTATGTCCGGTTTTCCCTGACCTTTTGCTTCAGGCTTCTGTCTGGCTCCAACGGGCCATCGGATGGGTTGCACAGGCATCTGAACAGGCCCCGTGACGGATGGGTTCACACGTCTCGCACAGGATAATCTGTTTATTGCACAGGGCATTGGTGCAGTTGAGGTACCGGTCCGATTTTTTGCCGCAGCAGTCACAGTCCGAAATTACCGTTTCATCTATCCGGTTTACCGGAACTGAAATCCGTCCGTCAAACACATAGCATTTTCCTTCCCAGTTTTTCCCGCCGGTTTTCTGCCCGTAAGTAATGATACCGCCATGGAGCTGATAGACATGCTTAAAACCAGCCTGAACCAGAAGTCCGGTTGCCTTTTCGCACCGGATGCCGCCGGTGCAGTAAGCCAGAATCTTTTTATCCTTCAGATGGTCAATCGATTGGATGTAGTCAGGAAAATGCCTGAAATGATCAATATCCGGGGTGATGGCATTTTTGAACCGGCCGATTTTGCTTTCATAATTGTTCCGGGTATCCAGAACCACAACATCCGGATCGGTTTCCATCATCGTCAGGAATTCATCGGGTTCCAGATAAGTGCCGGTAACCTGGTTCGGATCGAGACCGGGAGCACCCAGATTCACGATTTCATTTTTTGCCCGGACGTGCATTTTTTTAAATGGATGGCGGTCCCAGAATTCAGTTTTAAATTCAATGCCCGCAAAACGGGGATCAGCCAGCAGATGGGCTTTATAGGCCCCGGTTTGTTCGGGTGTTCCGGAAACCGTTCCGTTCAATCCCTCTGCAGCCACAATAATCCGGCCAACCAGGCCCAGCGACTTGCAAAACTCCAGATGCCCGGCGGCAAATTCCTCTGGATTTTCAATTGCTGTGTATTTATAATAAAGAAGAATAACGATCTGATCCATCTGCACAACTCTTTCCTGATTGGGGCGCAAAGATAAAAAAAAACCGTGTCAGGTAAAATTCCGGCACAGAATATTGTTTCATTGTCAGGATTTCCCCATGTTCACTTACTACAACTTCCATAAGTGACCGTTATGAAATCCGTTCTTACTCTCCTGCTTTTTCCGTTTGTTTTGCCGGCTCAGGTGCCCTTGCCGCAAGTATCCATCAACACCAGCGGTGCCGAAATCCCGAACGAACCTAAAATTACCGCTTCCCTGACCATCACCGAAAACGGTGCCGCTGCACTGACCACCCCAATCGGCATTGAAATCAGAGGCAGTTCCAGCCAGTGGTTTCCTAAAAAATCCTACGGGTTCGAAACCCGGGATGCTTTTGGTGAGGATGTCAATCTGTCACTTCTCGGGCTTCCGAAAGAAAGTGACTGGATTTTATATGCCCCCTATACCGATAAGTCGATGATCCGGGATGTGATGACCTTCGATCTGTCCCGGAAAATGGGGCATTATGCCAGCCGGTTCCGGTATGTGGAACTGACACTGAATGACGACTATCAGGGCATTTACATTCTGGAGGAAAAAATCAAGCGGGATAAAAACCGGGTAGATGTCTCTAAACTGGATGCGGATGACAATGCCGGGGATTCCCTGACAGGCGGATATATTCTGAAGGTGGATAAAATGGATGGATCCTGGGGCGGTGGCTGGAACTCCATCGTTCAGGTGAACGGATTCAATGTCCCGATCCAGTATCACGATCCGGTCGAAGATGAACTGACCGATGCGCAGAAAACTTACATTCAGACCTGGTTCACCGGTTTTGAAACGATGCTGAATTCCGAAGGATTTGCTGACCCGGTTGAGGGGTACCCGAATTATATCGATTTGCCGTCCTTTGTTGATTTCGTGATTTTAAATGAACTGGGCAAGAATGTGGATGGCTACCGGCTTAGTTCCTTTCTGTATAAAAAACGGGACAGCAAGAGCAAAAAACTTTTTGCCGGACCGATGTGGGACTTCAATCTGGCTTACGGGAATGCCGATTATTACGAAGGATATAAGACCTCAGGTTTCCAGTATGAGTGGAATATCACCTATGACGGTTTTCAACTCCCGTTCTGGTGGAATAAACTCTGCCATGAACCTCATTTTCAGGATCTGGTGAAAACCCGGTGGACTACCCTCCGGAAAACCATCCTTCATGCCGATACCCTGAAAAACTGGATTTATGCCCAGCATGACATTCTGAAGGATGCTGCAGCAAGAAACTATCAAAAGTGGCCGATTCTGGGTCAGTATGTCTGGCCGAATTATTACATCGGATCCACCTACCTTGAAGAAATCGGGTTCCTGAATGGCTGGCTGCAGGCCCGGATCAAATGGCTGGACCGGTATCTGCCCGGGCAGGTACTGACTTCGGTTTCCCCTGGCGGCACACCGGAACGGTTTGAAGTTTCAGAAGCTGTTCCCAACCCGTTCAACCCTGAATGCCGGTTATCTTTCCGGGTGACAGAAACCGGGACTGTTACCGCCGGTTTGTTTGATCTGACCGGACGAAAACTGAGAACTCTCTGGCAGGGAACACCGCTTCCCGGCGAAACGGTGAACCTCCGGATTGACGGGAGTGACCTTGCTTCCGGGCTGTATCTCATCCGGATCACCGCCGGGCACCATGTTGCCACCCGGAAGGCCGTTCTGATCCGGTAACCGATTAAACGCCGGCACCTTCCCCGGCGGCTGCTTGGCTTTCTGACTGCCATCTGATTCACTTTGTTGGTTTTTGCAGACATTTTAGTGGATTTCGGACCGGCGTGAAATGTTGTTTTGAAAACTCCCGTTGAATAAAGAGGTCAGACTCTGTATATTCGTTAAGAAAATCAAATAAAGGAAATCAGAAATGGACGGTTCCGGTTTATCTGGTC
This sequence comes from Bacteroidota bacterium, assembly GCA_023151185.1. GTDB lineage: Bacteria > Bacteroidota > JABWAT01 > JABWAT01 > JABWAT01 > JAFLBE01. Next base: position 63,701 of record JAKLJL010000007.1, on the reverse strand, counting down.
TGGAGTATTTCTTTTTAACCAGTGCAGTTATCGGCGGCGTGATTGTTCTCGTGAAACTGGTTATTCAGTTCATAGCGGGAAGTGATTCTGATCTGGGAACTGATGACGTCGGCGGGCACCCGGATGATGGATTTAAAATGCTGTCGCTTCAGGGGATCGGAGCCTTTTTCCTCCTGTTTGGTCTTGTGGGACTTGCCATGCTTCGTGAAAGCAAGGCTGGTGTCCCGTTTTCGGTAGTGGTTGCTCTGCTTGCCGGTTTTGCAGCAGTCTGGGCAATTGCCAGGTTGTTCGGGGTGGCAAAACGGCTGCAGTCGTCCGGAACCGTGGGTGTAGAAGAAATGACGGGTAAACAGGCAACTGTTTATCTTCACATTCCCAAAAACGGAACGGGAACGGTCACGGTGCATTTTTCTGGGCGAAGCCGGGAATATGATGCCCGTGAAATCACCGGTAAAGCCGTTGCAACCGGGGAAACTGTCATCGTCAGGGAAGTCAGCGGTAAAACTTTACTAGTCGAAACAGGTAAATAACATGGAAATTCTGGACTCACTCGATTTATGGGTTGTGTCGGTCACAGCTCTGGTCATTATTCTGGTCTCCACCTTTTTATTTCTGGCGTCCCGGTATAAACGGTGTCCGTCGGATAAAATTCTGGTCGTTTACGGGAAGGTTGGTGAAGGTCAGTCTGCCCGGTGTATCCACGGCGGCGGAACCCTGGTCTGGCCGTTGATTCAGGACTATTCATTCCTGAACCTGACTCCGATGACCATTTCCATCCCGCTGTCCAAAGCCCTTTCGCTTCAGAATATCCGGATTAACGTACCTTCAACCTTCACCATCGGAATCAGCACCGACCCGGAGGTCATGAATTCTGCCGCAGAACGGCTCCTGAACCTGACATCAGTCCAGATCGAAGAAATGGCCAAGGAAATTATTTTCGGACAGCTCCGTCTGACCGTTGCCTCCCTGACCATTGAGCAGATCAATCAGGACCGTGAAAGTTTTCTGGAATCCATTCGGAAAAACGTCTCTCCCGAGTTGAATAAAATTGGTTTGTATCTGATCAACGTCAACATCACCGATATCACCGATGAGTCGGGCTATATTGACTCCATCGGTAAAAAAGCGGCAGCCGAGGCAATCAATAAGGCTAAAGTGGATGTTGCTGAACAGGAAAAGCTGGGAGCCATCGGGGAAGCCGAGGCAACCAAGGTTAAAGAGATCCGGGTTGCTGAAAATGTAGCTGAATCTGAGAAAGGAAAGAAGAAAGCCGAGGCGGACCAACGGGTATTTGTTCAGCAGCAGGAAACGACTGCAACCATCGGTGAAGCTGTAGCCAACCGGGAAAAGGAAATCAAAGTCGCCGAAAACGTGGCTGAATCTGAAAAAGGGAAGAAGAAGGCCGAAGCGGATAAACGGATCTTTGTTCAGGAGCAGGAAGCACAGGCCGTTCAGGGAGAAAACCTGTCAAAGGCCAGCATAGCCGACTACAATGCCCAACTGGCAACCCGGCAGGCTGAAGCCCTGCAAAAGGGAGAGGTTGCCCGCCGTGAAGCCGAAGTTGAAATCCAGAAAGCCCAGTATAGAGCTGAACAGCAGCGCTTGAATGCTCTTGAAGTCGTGCGGCAGGAAATTGACAAGCAGAAAATCGAAATTGCTGCCGAGGCAGAAGCCGAAAAAACCCGCCGTGAAGCCAAAGGACAGGCCGATGCTATCCTGCTGAAATATCAGGCCGAGGCAGAAGGGATTAGAAAGGTTCTTGAGAGCAAGGCCACCGGCTATCTGGCACTGGTGAAAGGGTGCAATGGAGATGCCAAAGCTGCCGCCACACTTCTGATGACTGAAAAAATTGAACAGATTGTGAACCTTCAGGTCGAGGCCATCAAGAACATCAAAATCGACAAGGTTACGGTCTGGGACTCTGCCGGCGGTAAAGAAGGCAGTTCCACGGCTCAATTTTTAAGTGGAATGATCAAAAGCCTGCCGCCGCTGCACGATGTGGCCGAAATGGCGGGGATCGAACTTCCGAAATATCTGGGAGAGTTGAATCCGGATTCAAAAGATCCGGAACCTGAAAAGAAAAAGTAAGAAAAAAGGGGCTTTGACGCCCCTTTTTTTGTGGTATTCACCACCCTGGCCGGATTCAGAGAGGGGCACAGAACCCTATGCTTATTCCGTATTTCAATCAGACCTTTGGGTCTTTGGTGGCCTCCTGGTGGTGGAAGCAAGCACACAGGTTCCACAACGAAGCTACAACGAAGCTACCCCGAAAGAAGGACACACTCAGTGTAAAGAAAAGTGGAAGTTCCACACCAGTTCCCGAAAATAAATAACTCAGGATTTTTACCACGAAACACACGAAAGGCACGAAAAGGGGAAAATTTAACACGGTCATGGGTCCTGTTTTCAGGGAAATACCCTTAGAGTTGGGGGAAGGTAAAGGAAGCACCGACCCTGAAATTGAAAAAACCGGAATCCTGCTGCTGGCCCACTCCCCTTAATCGGGTCAGCCAAGTTAATTTAGTTTTGTAAGATGAAATTTTCCTTTTCAAAATAGGATCACAAATTAAATTCTTAGCCGGGGATTGACTTTTCAGGGAATTCCTGACGACCTTGTCTTAAAATAAACTAAACCACATTCCAATTGAACCGAGTCCAAATTAAACGAGTATGAAACTTACCCCGATTTTTTTCCTGATTTTCCTGTACAGTACTCTTTTATTATCTGCTTTCACTTCCTGCAAAGAACCCTCCACCGGACCCGAAACCCGGACCGACAGCCTGGTTCTGAAGGTGACGGAAGCCGATTTAACCTCGGTGACCCTTTCTCTGCACACCGCCGGAATTACCTTCCCGGCAGCCCTGACTCTGACCCGGAATTCCCAACCGGTTCAAACTTTTTCTCTTCACCAACCAGATACGACCATTCTTGATACTGCCCTGACTCCCTCAACATCCTACACCTGGCAGGCCATCTGGAAAAAAACAGAAACGACCTTTCTGAAAGGTGAACCGGTCACGGGAAGAACCATGGATACAACGAGTCATAACTTTACCTGGCGGATGGATACCCTCGGTTGTGCAGGTTCCATGCTCTGGGATGTAGCCATTGTAAACGACACCTGTGTCTGGGTGGTAGGAGAGATCAATGCCCATCCCTATGATTCCGGTGACAGGTATAATGCTGCACAATGGAATGGAAAAGGATGGAAAAAATTTAGAATTCTCTTACCAGATTGGGCTGATGATTTCTCTGCAATGGTCATCAATTGTATCTGGTACGACGGAACAGGGCTTTGGGTTTTTTCAAATGTTGGAACTTATGCAAAATTCAAAGCTGACGGAGAAGTCCTATTTACTGGAAAAACTCTTGAAAGGAGAGGAACACCAAAAAAAATCTGGGGGTATAGCCCAGATCACTTTTATCTTGCGGGCACCCGTGGTTCCCTGACCTGGTTTGACGGGAAGGACTTTTACCTGCTTGAAACCGGAACCACCATTGACCTGCTGGATATCTGGGGGTTAAATGAGAATGAAGTTTGGGCATGCGGGTATAATAGCACCACATTTGAAAGTGTGATTGTTAAAGGAAATAAAAATGGGTTTTTACCTGTCAATCAGTTTTTGCCTAATAAACTGAGAGCAATTTCAAGTATTTATCCGCTCAATAAAAATGAAATGTTTTTTTCGGCTGAAGGTGTACCTTATCGGTTCCCCAACACTTCAATAGAAATGGCAAAACCTTTTTTAAGTCAGGGCGCACCTTTAAATATGACTGCACTTACCTTTAGAACACGTGGCAACGGTGAAAATGATATAGTTTCGGGTGGCGTCAGAGCTAATATCTGGCATTACAACGGATCTAGCTGGCAGACCTACCCGGAAATAAAAGGTCAATGGCGAATATTTTACAGTCTTGATTTTAAAGATAAGCTTCTGGTGGGCGTTGGGTACGATTTAACACTGGACGACCGGGCTTTGGTTGTTTTTGGTAGAAAAGGAGGAGAACAATAAGAAAATAATTGAGTGAATTGAAATAAAGGATCCTTTTACGCTAAAATTTAATGAGATTTTTATGAAAGTCGTTATTAATAAAATGCTTGCTTTCAGTATTCTTTTCCAATTTCAAGCCGGTTTTAGCTTTGGCCAGACATCTTCAATTTGTGGTTTTAAGGATGAAAATTTGAATTCTTCTGAACCCTGGACACCAAAAACACCACCCTGGGGTGATGCCTCCTTGCTACCAGATAGGCAAGTTACCAGGACAATTAGGTTAGCCATTCATCGGGTGTTATACGCTGATCATTCTGGTATAGATAAAACCCAAACCCAAATCGATTCATTGGTTTCTGAATTAAATTGGATGTTTGCTCCCGTTCATATCCAGTTTGTTCTTATTGAAAATGATGTGTTTTATGATAATGAGGCAGCTATAGGAAAAGGTCATCCATCTGGATCTTACGACCCTACAAGTTTGAATTTGTATTTATTGCAAGATTGTATCGTTAATGGGATAAGCAGATATGGTTTTTCAAGATTGGGTGAGTCAGCTAATATTAAAATGGATGTCGAATATTGTTGGGCCGGTCATGAAATTGGGCATTCATTTGGTCTTTACCATACATTTGAAAGAGCAGCATTTGGGATAGAAAATGGTATTGAAAATATAACAAGGGTTAATACTGAAACATGTAATGCAAACCAAAATATTGCCGGTGATGGAATAGGTGATACTGAGGCTGACATTGAAGGCTCCAACCTAAAAGATAATTGTGATATGAATAATTACAAGTATGACACTCACAATGCAATGGCATATCACCAAACTTTTTTAGGTCTACGCCATTTTACAAATTTGCAGGGAAGGGTCATGCACTACTATATTGAACTGTATTATGGAAAACAAACAGGATTAAATAACACCTTTTCTCAAACTGTCAGGGATGAAACAAATTCAAGTGTTTTTTTCACCAACAACCTTTTCACCTTGCTTAGATCCAGGCATATACATAATGGGGATATCTATTATTTATTTACTGATGTGACTTATTTATCCTCGGTTTTAACTGAGAACAGACTCCTGAATGGTAAACAACACATCAACTGGAATGACAATCCTGTTAAATATCAATTAAAAGACGAGTTTACGCCATTGGCAACTAATCAGGATCGTATTGTAAGGTACGAAACCCCCATTACCGCCACCGTCTCTGCATCAACCCTCGACGGTGTCAATATATCTTCTCCTCCCTACCTCTCAGACCCATGGTATGCAGATGCAAACGGAAATCAGGATTTGGGTTTGTTACCGGTTTCTGGGTCAAAGAGTGTTTTTAAAGATGTGGCCTATGATCCGGCTTTCCCGTTAAATCCCTATTACCAAATCAAAGCCGATGCAGTAACCGCTTCAAATGGGTTATCCTTATCGTTTCAGAATTGGGCAACAACAGGAACGGGTTCAATAAACACCGTTCAAGCAACAATTCAACCAATTAAAATTACAACAGATAATGCCACCATTACCGCCAATTACAAAGCCATGCTGGCATCAAAGACTACGGGTTGGGTTGGTAACCAGTTTGCCTCAAACAATGGAACTTCATCAGTCATGTATGTTTCAGACGGCAAACTCTGGCTGCACCGGGAAAATGGATCTGATATGAAGGAAATTTTGGTTTCCAGTTCCATCAGTAATCTTCAGAATTTTTCAGTAACAGCCAATGGCAACAACCGGTACTGGGTGCTGAATAATGGAACAACAACTTTATCATCGGGTCACGAAATTAATGGCATTGTGAGCACTTCTTCAGTTCCCGCTCTTTCTGGAATCCCCTCCGGACGTGTTGAAATTGTGCGGATTAACAGCATCACACCAAAACTTGCCCTTGTTGCCAAAATTGGTTCGCTAATTTTCAGGTCATTAGGAACTCTTGAAACCAATAACGTGACCTGGTCTTCATGGACACCCATTCCCGCAATCGCAGCACCAATAGTCGTTGCAGGAAACGGCAATGTTGCCTTTGTTACATGGATTGAAACTTCGTCCATCAAGGGATATAAACTCAATACAGACGGCACCTGGTCTGTTCAGAAAACAATAACCAGCAGTTCATCAGGTTCATTCACCTCACTCGCAACAGCCGCAAATGGTTCAAACGGATTGGATTTGCTTTTGGTCAGGGCAAACAGCCAGACCAACAAAAAGGATCTTGCCGTAAGTGCCTGGAACGCAGATAATACAACGCTTCCTCTAACTGTTTTGTCAACATCAACCACCTATGGTGATTTCAAAGCAGTGAGCCTTAGCTCAAACTCCGGATTAAAACTGGCTTCAGTTGGTGTTTCAACTTACGTTCCAAATTACAGCTATTATTTATGGAAACATGATCATACCAGTTGGAATCAGGAGTCAAATCCCTTTTCAACAACAGAACAAAAGTTATTCCATCAGGAAGTTACCTTCACGCCATCAAAAACAACCGTTGGAACGTTGGAAGTGATGACCCAAAGCCCAGTCAACTGGGGAGGAATGACCAAAGTCACTACCGGATCAGAAGAAACCCATGTTTTAAGTATCTCGGGGGTTCAACTGACCGATACCCTGATCTATTCGGCTCATCTGGATCCATCCATGGTCGATTCCATCCTGATTGATACCCTCGGTGTCTGGACGGTGGCGGTAAAAGGTGACGGCTTTGTTACCGAAACGGTCAATGACCTGAAACTCTTCGGAACGTCTGAACTGGTCGTTAACCGGGATGAAACCGGAACGCACCGGGAAATCCGGTTTATCCCTGATTTGACGAAGTGGGATGTCTGGGTGGTCGATCCGTCCGGAAATAAAGTCCGGATGAACAAATCAGAAGCAGAGAAAACCGGCGGAGAGGAGATCAGGGAACTGGTTGCCGTTTATCCGAATCCGTTCAACCCCGAAACCCGGATTACCGTTCGCCTGACCGAAACCAGGGAACTGAAAGTCCGGGTTTATAATCTGGTGGGACAGTTGGTTGCCGATCTGGCTTCAGGAACGTATGACCGGGGAGATTACGCCTTCCGGTTTGATGGCCGGAATCTGGCCTCGGGAACCTATTTCTACCGGGTTGAAATCGGAAACGAAGTTAAAACCGGTAAATTGCAACTGCTGAAGTAACGGGAAGTAACTTAACTCAAAAGGGGCTTTAACGCCCCTTTTTTTTACTCCGTACCTAAAAACGGAACCGGTTACTTCAGAATGTCTTCAATTTTCTGCAGTTCTTCACCTGAAAGTTCCAGATTCCGGGCTGCCCCGATGGCATCGGCAATCTGGGAAACCTTGCTGGCACCGATCAGGGCAGAGGTAACCTGCGGGTGTCTTAAAATCCAGACAAGCGCGAGTTGAGACAGTTTTTGTCCCCTCGACAAGGCCAGATCATTCAACCGGATGATTTTCTCCCTGACTTCGGGTGTGATTTCCTCGGCTTTCAGGAATCCGGAGGGTTTTGCCGCACGGGAATCAGGCGGGATGTCTTTCAGGTATTTGTCGGTCAGGAGGCCCTGAGCCAGTGGCGAAAACGGAATGCTTCCCATCCCGGCCGTATCCAGAACAGGAAGGAGTCCGTCCCGTTCGACCCACCGGTTGAACAGACTGAATTTGGGCTGGTGAATCAGGAGCGGTGTTCCCAGGCTTTTCATCAGAGCCGCAGCTTTTTCGGTGTCTGCGGCAGAATAATTCGAGATTCCGGCATACAGGGCCTTGCCAGATCTCACAATTGAATCCAGCGCACCCATGGTTTCTTCAAGCGGGGTTTCAGGATCAAACCGGTGGGAATAAAAGATATCCACGTAGTCCAGTCCCATCCGTTTCAGGCTTTGGTCCAGACTTGAAATGAGATATTTACGGGATCCCCATTCCCCATAAGGTCCGTCCCACATGCGGTACCCTGCTTTGGACGAAATGATCAGTTCATCCCGGTATCCCAGAAAATCTTTCTTCAGAATCTGACCGAAGGTTTCTTCGGCACTTCCCGGCGGCGGACCGTAATTATTGGCCAGATCGAAGTGGGTAATCCCGTTATCAAAGGCATACCGGACCATGGCTCTGGCGTTTTCAAAAGTGTCAATTCCGCCGAAATTGTGCCAGAGTCCCAGTGAAATGACGGGTAGCTTAAGTCCGGATCTGCCGCAACGTCGATAGGGGATGGTTTCATACCGGTTTTGCGAGGGAAGCCAGGGTGATGACATAAAACTCCTGAAATTGTGACGGTTTTGCCGGGTTATGCCGCAGCTTTGTGAAAAGACGGCAAAACTGACCGGATGGATGGGATGAAGTTATTTATCCGGGAAAAAAGAAGAAAGAGGAGTGACTGAAAAACGGAGTTCCATAAATTCCGGGCAAAAAAAAACCCCGGTGACCAAACCGGGGCAAACCATGAAGATACAGAAAAGGAGAATCAATAACTGGTTAAATTATTGCCTCTTTTTGACAGTATGACCAGTACCGTCAGGAGCAAAGTTACAACTGCTTAACTTCATTGTCAATAGTTTGGAAAGCCTTCCACTTAAAATAATTGTCACATATTTTCACGGCCTCCGACTAAATTGTCAAATAAGGCTATTTGAACTTAAATAATTAAGGTTTGAGTTTTGGGATTAAAATAAAAGGACAGAATAATCTTTTGTAAGACCAGGCAAAGAGAATCCAACTGAAGGTGAAAGGAACAAAATCCGGATTATATCCGGACTTCGTCCGATTTTTCGAAATATTTCCTTCCCTGCCGGATTTTACAGGCCTGAAGCAGGGGATCATGCTCAAAAAAGAGAATCCAGTTTTCTTCATAGGCCCTGGAAAGGAGGTTTCTTTTTTCTTCGAGGAGAACGAGCGGCTGGATGTCGTACCCCATGATCCAGGGCAGAGGAATGTGGGCAGAGGTCGGGATCAGATCGGCACAGTACAACAGGGATTCAGCTTCTCCCTGAATCCGGATGCACGACATCCCGTCGGTATGGCCATTCGAAAGATGAAGGAAAAGACCGGGGTACAGTTCGGTTTCGCCGTCGAGCAGGTCGAGCCGGTTGTGGTCTTTCAACGGCATAAAATTGTCTCTGAGGTAACTGGCCGCCTCCCGAACATTGGGTTCAGAGGCGGTTTTGAAATTTTTCTCCTGGACGTAGTACCGGGCGTTTTTGAAAGCCGGAATCAGTTCCGTTCCGTCCAGCCGGGTTGCACCCCCGGCATGGTCAAAATGCAGGTGAGTTAAAAGAACGTCCGTAATGTCATCCGGATGGCAGCCGGCAGCTAAAAGAGAGTCCTCAAGTGTATCCTGATGGTTGACCAGGCCATACATAGCCCGCTGCTGTTCATCCCATTTGCTACCCATTCCGGTATCAACCAGAATAGTCCTTCCGTTGCCCCTGATCAGCAGGGTTCTGAGCGCCATTTCAATCCGGTTTTCCTGATCAGCGGGGATTTTCTTTTCCCAGAGAACTTTGGGAACGGTCCCGAACATCGCACCGCCGTCCAGCCGGAAGCGGCCGGTTTCAAGTGAAGTCAGGGAATAATTTCCGAGAGTCACGCCACACCTCCCAGTCTGTCCAGATCAACCGGCGGGAAGTGCCTGGGATCGCCATTAGCCCGGATCAGGCTTTTAACTTCCTCGAAATACCGGATTTGGGCCACCACGTTTCGCAGGTGATGCTCCAGAAATTCCAGACGGGCATTTTCATCGCGCATTCCGACCAGTTTCTGTTTATCACGCAAACTCAGACCCGAGGAATGGGAGAGGATGAAGGATCCGGCCGGCGGTGGCGGCTGACGATGACCTTCTTCCGATCCGGCAAGGCGGAGGAGGTCACGGTGAAGCCGGTTAACCGTGGCCTGAAGATCCCGGTTAAATTCGGTGCTCAGGTCTTCGAACGGGGTAATGGTTCCTCTGAGCCAGGCCAGTTTCCGGTCAACCGAAAGCAGTTCGAAGCGGCTGGTTCCCTCGACCCGGATGTCGAAAGTTCCATCGGCAAAGCGGTTCACCACTTCGGTGATTCTGGCCAGGCAGCCGATGGTGCTGAGCTGATGGTTCTCGACCAGGAGGATACCGAACGGGGTATTGTCTGCCAGACACTGCCCGATCATTTCTTTGTAGCGGTCTTCAAAAATGTGAAGGCTGAGGACTTCGCCGGGACACAAAACAAGATTGAGCGGAAAAAGGGGAGTCATATTTCCTCAGTAACTGCCGGATTTCAGTGATTTCCTGACGCCGGCGGTTAGATTTTCGACGCCGGTTTCAGTGACCAGAACGTCATCCTCGATCCGGATTCCCAGATTTTCCTGATTGACATAAAGTCCGGGTTCAACGGTAATAACCATGCCGGGTTCAAGTATCTGGGTGTACTGGCCCACGTCATGCACATCCAGCCCGAGAAAATGACTGACCCGGTGCATATACACCGAGGTAATGTCAGCCGGAGACTGAATCAGTTTCAGTTTCATGGCTTCTTCGGTCAGCAGTTCCTTCGCCAGGTCATTCAGCGACTGGTAAACAATTCCCGGCCGGACGGCAGCTATGACCTTCTCATTTACTCTCAGCACGGCTTCATAGACGGCAGCCTGGCGGTCAGTCATCCGGTTTTTCGGAAAAACCCGGGTCAGATCAGCCGAATAGCCATCCACTTCGGCGCCGACATCCACCAAAATACAGTCATGTTCCCCGATCTGGTTGTTATTGTCTGAATAATGGAGCACGGTTGCATTTTTCCCGGCAGCAATGATCGGGTGATACCCCTGCTCCTTTACCCCGTGGCGTTTCAGTTCGTAGACAAAAGCAGCTTCCAGTTCATACTCGAAATCAACCAGCGGTGCACTTTCCCGCATCCGTTCAATTCCCGTGCCTGTGACCTCGATAGCCCGCCGGAGTTTTCCCAGTTCTACAGGGTCTTTTTTCTGACGGAGTGTGGCAGCAAGCGGGTTCACCGAGCCGAAAGTGACCAGCGGGAAAGAAGACCGTATTTTTTCCTGAATCTGTTTTGACGGATGGGGGATGAAGCTGAAATCCAGTTCAGGGACGTTCAGCAGGACCTTTCTTGAAGAGGAGAACAGACGTCCGAATTTGATCTCAAATTCATCCCAGTACGCCAGGGAAGTGATGCCCGTTTTTTCTGAAATGGAGTCTTTCGTTTCAACACCGCCATCCCACCGGGCCTTTACTTCGTCGGGCCGGGGAAATAACAGCCATTCTGAATGTCCCTGGAACCCCTCCGGGATCAGAATCAGCAGGGCTGGTGTCGCCTGGCTGAGCCCGGTCAGGTAGTAAAAATTGGAATCCTGCCGGAAGGGGAAAAACTGGTCATGCGATTTCCATGCCGGCCAGGACGAGGTTACAATGGCAATTTCGGAGTGGTTCATGGCCTGCAGGACGGCATTTCTTTTCCGTTTATGGAAATCAGCATCTATTTTCATACTTTTGTACCCATTTTAACTCTGATGAACGAAGAACTCACCCGTAAATTCTCCGATTTTGTTGATGTTGTGATCCGGTTGCGCAAAGAATGCCCCTGGGATTCGGTTCAGACTCATGAAAGTCTGAGTCAGCTTCTGATTGAAGAAACCTATGAAGCCCTCGATGCCATCGAAAAACAGGACTTTCCTGACCTGAAAAAAGAACTGGGTGACATCCTGCTTCATGTGGTGCTCCATGCGGTAATTGCCGAAGAAAACGGCCGGTTTACCCTTCCCGGACTTCTCGATGCGATTACTGAAAAACTGATCACCCGGCACCCGCACATTTTTTCGGATACCACAGCCGAAACCGTCAGCGAAGTTAAACAAAATTGGGAAGCTCTGAAACTGAAGGAAGGAAGAACTTCGGTTCTGCAGGGTGTCCCTGATGCTCTGCCTGCCCTTCTGCAGGCCTACCGGATTCAGGAAAAAGTTGCTTCTGTCGGATTTGACTGGGATGACCGGGCCAAAGTCTGGGAAAAAGTGGAAGAGGAAATCAGGGAACTGAAACAGGTTCCTGCCGGAAATCAGGCAGAACTCGAAGCTGAACTGGGAGATGTACTGTTCAGTCTCGTCAACTATGCCCGTCACTGCCAGATCTCACCGGAAGGTGCCCTCTCCCGGACCAACAAAAAATTTAAACGCCGGTTTCAGCATGTTGAAACCAGAATGAAAGAATCCGGCATGGACTGGAAAACAACGTCTCTGGATCAGATGGATCTGTTCTGGGATGAAGCCAAAGGGTTAGGACTTTAAAGGATTAAGGGACAAGCTATAAAAAATCAATGCTGTTGCTGTACCGTAACAGCCATTTAGGTGTCCGGGTTTTGGGTCCCCTTTAAAAATTACTCCCAGCCTTTTTCCGTCCGCAGACGGAATTCCGGCTTTGGAAAAGCAGAGGGAGTGCCTGATACCTTTAATTTCAGGATAGATTGAATATAAACCAATAGTTAAACAGAACCAGTATGAACTTTTCCGATATCAAATTCGATTGCCGTCACTTCAGGGGGGATATTCCCTGCAAACCCAATAAGCTGAGAGATAATGTCTGCTCCACCTGCGATGACTATGATCCTGTTACCAAACGGATTCTGATCATCAAACTGGGGGCCATCGGCGATGTTATCCGGACCAGCCCGCTGATTCAGAAATTCCGGTCAGTTTACCCGGGCTGTCATATTTCCTGGATTACCCTGTCACCCGAAGTGGTCCCGGTTTCTTCGGTGGATAAAATTTACAAATTTGAGTTTAAATCGGTCTATGCCCTTACGCATCAGAAATTCGATATCGCCATTAATCTGGATAAGGACGTTGAAGCCTGCAGCCTGATTGAAGATGTCTATGCGGTTGAAAAATATGGGTTTATGATGCAGGACGGACATGTCTCGGTTGCCAACCGTCTGGCAGAGCACAAGTTCATAACCGGCATGTTTGATAATATTTCGAAGCTGAATACCAAAAACTATCTTGAGGAAATCTTCGAAATCTGCGGGTTTACCTTCAGCGGGGAGCCGTATGTTCTTGAACTGAATCCGGCTTTTGACAATCTGTGGGAAGATCTGAAAACCCAGGCTGCCGGCCGGAAAATTATCGGGCTGAATACCGGGTGCGGCGAACGGTGGCTTACCCGGCTCTGGCCGGAGGCCTACTGGCTGGAACTCATCCGGAAACTTCAGGCAGACGGTCACTTCCCGCTCCTGCTGGGCGGACCGGCAGAAGATGCCATGAACCGGAAATATGCTGCAGAAACCGGTGCACTGTATCTGGGAACCTTCCCGCTTCCGCAATTTTTCTCACTGACCAACCAGTGTGATGTTATCCTCACGGCTGTGTCGATGATGATGCACATTGCCATCGGCTTAAAAATTCCGCAGGTGTTATTCGTCAATATTTTCAATGTTCATGAATTTGAACTTTACGGTCGGGGTCTCATCGTTCAGCCCGAATCCGGATGCGATTGCTATTTCGGAAATTCCTGCAAACGGGAAAGTCATTGTATGAAAGACCTTCCGGTAGCCACGGTAGAAGCCGCCATCAGAGACATGATCAAACTCGGAAGAAAGTAGGGGCATTCCTGTGAAAATCGGGTATCTGTCCACCTTTTATCCCTATCGGGGCGGGATTGCCCAGTTTAATGCGTCCCTGTACCGTGAACTGGAAAAACAGCATGAACTGCGGGCTTTTACCTTTACCCGTCAGTATCCCGATCTGTTGTTTCCGGGGCAGACCCAGATGGTCACCGGTGCCGATACAGCCGATCCGGTTCCTGCCACCCGTGTTCTCGATTCAGTTAATCCGGTTTCCTGGCTGAAGACGGCCGGGCAGATCTCGGCCTGGTCACCCGATCTGCTGATCATGAAATTCTGGATGCCATTTTTCAGTCCGTCACTGGGAACCGTATCCGGGAAAGTCAGAAAGAAGGGAACCCGGTCCATTGCCATTCTCGATAACGTCATCCCGCATGAAAAGAGGCCGGGAGATCTGGCGCTGATCAGGTACTATCTGAACCGTGTTGACGGATTTATCGCCATGAGCAAAGCCGTTGAACAGGATCTGCTTTCCCTCAAACCGGATGCTCATTACAGGCTGAAGGCACATCCGGTTTACGACCATTTTCCTGTAAAAATTGATCCCCTTCAGGCCAGGAAAGCATTGAATCTTCCTGAAAATAAAACGATTCTTCTTTTTTTTGGATTTATCCGGGAGTATAAAGGTCTTGATCTCCTCATTGAAGCCTTGTTTGAACTTGATGACCGGTTCCATCTGGTCATTGCCGGGGAAGTGTACGGAAATTTTGACCGGTATCAGTCCCAGATTGACCGGCTCGGGCTCCAAAACCGGATTTCAGTTTTTACCCGGTATATCAGCGATCAGGAAGTTCCCGTCTTTTTTTCGGCGGCCGACCTGGGAGTATTGCCCTACAAAACCGCCACTCAAAGCGGGATTGTGCAGATTGCCAGCCAGTTTGATCTGCCGGTTCTGGTTACTGATGTTGGCGGACTGACCGAAATGGTCAGCCATGGGGAAACCGGCTGGGTGGTTTCCCGGCCGGATGCGGAGGAAGTTGCCGCCGGAATTCACGCCATTTTCGCTTCACAAGGTACCCTTTCGGCGTGGCGGGAAGAAATAAAACGACGAAAACCGGAGTTGTCCTGGCCGGGGTTTGCCCGGGAAGTTCTTTCTCTCTATCAGGAACTCGGCAGTTCTACCACAAGGAAATGAATCCGGATTCCCGGACAATTTTCTGACCGGTCTCTCCCTGAACCCAGTTTATAAAGAGTTCTGTGCTTCCTTTCGGTGTGTCAATCACATAAAAATACAAATACCGGGTGATGGGATACCGGTCATTCCGGGCATTTTCCTCGGTCGGTTCGATTCCGTTGATTTTAATATTCCGGATCCCGGAGGGATGGGCAATGCCGCCGTATCCGATACCGTGAATGCTTTTTGCCACAACTTCCGCCATGGACTTTCCGGTTGGCACAATCAGGGTTGTCGGGGCCTGTAGTTCATTGAACAGAACGTGTTCCTTAAAGTAGAGATAGGTGCCCGAGTTCGGGGGTCTGACGAAAACATCCACAGGTGCATCCTGCCCGCCAAGATCCTTCCAGTTCACAATCCGTCCCATAAACAAATCCCGGACCTGATCCAGGGAAAGGGACGGAACCGGATTTGAGGCATTCACGTAAATACTCAGGGCATCCTTGGCCACCAGATACGACAGACCGACACTATGGTACTTTTCTGCAATCAGTTTCACCTCATCCGGTTTCAGCGGGCGGGAGGCAGCACAGATTTCGGTCTGGCCTTCGGTTAACGCCTTCACACCGGTCGACGTCCCGCCCCCCAGAACATGAACTGAAATCTCGGGGTGTTCCTGCATAAAACCGGCTGCCCACTGCTGGGTCAGGGGCATCAGGGTTTCGGATCCCATCACCCGCAGGATTTTGGGTTCTGCAGAGGGAACGGTAGTAGAACTCCGGCAGGCGGCTGAAAGCAGTAATAGGGAAATTAGCAGGATCCGGTTCATTTTTTCTCTGCCCGGTGCTGCAACCGGATGGTATTGTAGGGTGAATTTCTTTTCCATTCAGGTTCATTTCCGGCAGAAGCAAGCTGTCTGACGGTCTCATAAATCAGGTTGGCATGCTGCCGGACTGCCCGCCAGTTGATAGCCTGGCTCAGGTCATCAAGCGGAGTGTGATACCGGGTTTGGTCCCACTCCATTTTCAGATAACCGGCAGTTTCCCTGTCCAGATGAAGATAGTCAGTTCCTTCGAGAATAGAAACGGCCGGAATTCCTGCACTCGCAAAGGCAAAATGATCAGATCGGTAGAAGGATTCAGATAAAACCACCGGCCCAGGAGCATCCGAAACGGTCACGTTGTGTCGGTCCAGAACGGGTTCAATCAGGGTTTGCAGATCAGACAGGTCTGCACCGGGCAGCAGCACCGAAGTAACTTCATCCAGTACCGAAATGCCGTCAATGTTTACCGCAGCCGAAGTCCTGTACAGCGGATATCTGGGGTGAAAGGTATAATACCGGGCACCAAGAAGCCCTTTTTCCTCACCCGTCGTAATCAGGAACACCACTGTCCGGTCGGGCTGGTTTTCGGGAAGGGAAAGGAGCCGGGCGATTTCTGCCAGTACAGCAACACCAAGGGCATTGTCAAAAACTCCGTTGTAAATACTGTCCTGACGGATGGCGGGTCCGGTACCCAGGTGGTCATAATGAGCCGTTATGACCAAAACCGGAAGATCCGGATTTTTTCCGTCTGCTTCACCGATCACATTCGCTGACAAAAAGTCCCGCTGGCGGAATTCTCCTGAGAACGACAGCCTCGGTCTCAGGGGAAAACTGCGCATGGTACCACTGCGGTCCATCTGAAGAACATCCCCGAAAGTATATCCTGATCCGTCAAATAAATCCGCCGCCATTTTCGGATTTAACAGCAAACTCAGATTCCCGGCAGGGAAAAAGGCCAGAGTGACCTGTTCAAAAGAAAAATCCCGGCGGTAATACTCCCAGTTTCTGTAGGTATCAGACGGGTCCTGAATGATCAGACAGCCGAGGGCTCCCTGAGCCAGGGCAATCCGCTGTTTGGTTTCGGCCGAACTGAAGGTTGTCGGAAGTGAACCGGAAAACCAGTCTGGATCTTCAGACCGGGGCTCTCCGGCTAAAATAACCGCAATTTTGCCGGCAACTGAGATACTCTGGTAATCATTATAGTCATATTGGGGTGCTGTAATGCCGTATCCGGCAAAAACCAGTTCTTCCGGAACGGGAAGAAAAGTCTGGGCACCGGTTTGATACAACAGATAGTCCTGCCCCTGAACCAGGACTCTGTTTTCATCATCCGTATGTACCATCAGGCGGCACCCGGGCAAAGGAGTACTGCCATGCATCGGGATTTTCTGAAACCAGGAACCGTGGTCACCGGCAGGAACCAATCCGGATTGAGAAAACTGGTCAGCAAGAAACCGGGCAGCCTTTTCTCCGCCTGCAGTTCCGGTTGCCCGTCCTTCCAGACTGTCATGTCCCAGGACTGAAATCAGTTCCTGCATCCGGGTGGTATCAGGACCTGAAAAAGGCCGGGCTGCGGCTGCCGAACTGCCAACGGTCAGTAAACAAAGAAAAGTCCAGGTATTCATCTTCGAAATCTAACTGAAAATGCCCTGAAATTCAATCCGGACGGCTGATGGAATTGGTATTCGGCCGATACTTTTGTATTTTTATCCATCCCGAAAAATTCATGCGATACTTTTTCATTTTCCTGATTCTGGCCGGTTGGCCGGTTCAGCCTGTTTTCTCTCAGTCTTACCAGTCACTTTCTGACCGGTCCGGGCTGGATTTGGTCTTTCTGGCGGGGTCTGAAAACGGCCCGGTTAAACGGTCAGCCGTACTTTTAAAAAAGACTCTGGTCCAGATCAGCCAGGCAGAAACGGCTGCCCGGACTTACCCCAACGGAAAACGGCTGCTGAACAAGGCCGTTCTGGACAGAAATGGAAATGCCGTCATACCTGCCGACGACAGTCCCGGTTTTGTGACCTATTCTGTTCCCGATTCCTCAACGGTCCGTTACCTCTTCTACCGGAATATAGCCGATTCCCTTCCATCCCTGACCCTTGTTTTCAGGCGCAATTCCCTCAAAACGGAAATTACCCGGCATTCAGCCGGCGAAAGTATCACTCTGGTCTGGCTGTTCCAGGATTCCAGAACCGGCAGTTTGACTGAAATTGAAAACGGGGAACCAGTCTCCCGGCTGGAGTGGACATCCGGCGGGAAGGTCACCCACTCCCGGAAGCAGAAAAACGGAAAATGGAAAACCGTCATAACCGGAACGGAGGAAGGATGAACCGCTTTTTACTGATTGCCGGTCTTCTGGCTGTGGCTGCTTCCTGTTACGCCGGCTTTGAACAAAAAGATCAGGGTGCCCGGCAGGCCGGTGCCGGTAATGCTGAAGCGGCCCGTGGATATTCTGCCTGGATTCTGTTTGTAAACCCTGCCGGACTGATGACCCTTGATCAGCCTGAACTGGCGGTTTCTGCCTTCAGACCCTTCGGACTGAAAGAACTTCAGACCATGAGTCTGGCTGCCGTTTTACCGTCAGAAAACTGGGCGGCAGGGATTGGTGCCGGTTTTACAGGGAATGGTGTTTACCGTGAAAGCCAGTTTCTGGCCGGATTCGGATTCCGCCTGTTTCCTGATTTTTCAGCCGGTCTGACGGCCAAATATGTTCATGCATCCATTGAAGGGTATGGCAATGCCGGTGCCCTGGAACTCGATGCCGGGCTTCAGTCGGTTGTTATGGATGGGTTGACAGCAGGTGTTACCGTATTTAATCTGACCCGGGCCAAAATCGGACGATCGTCTGAGCCGCTGCCATCCGGCTGGCGGGCAGGTCTGTCCGCCTGGATTTTCGGAAAAGCATTGATTTCGGGAGAGGTTTACCACCAAACGGGTTTCCCAACTGACCTGCGGGCAGGACTTGAGATTCCGCTGACCCATCAGGTCACCCTCAGGACCGGAATGCAATCGGCAACCGGGGTGGTTACCGCCGGTGCCGGGGTTGAGTTCTGGGGCGCCGGTCTGGATTATGCTTTCCAGTCACATCCAGATCTGGGCAGTACTCATCAGATTTCCATCGGTATTTCACTGGGAACGGGTGAAAACCGCCGGTTCCCCGAAACCGCCTTGTCCTGGCAGGAATCTAAGAACCCAAGACCGTCAGCCTCCCGGAAATCAACCGGAAAAATGGAGCCGGTTTTTCTGAACCGGGCTACCGTTTCTGAACTTGAAGCCCTTCCCGGAATCAGCAGAGCCCAGGCCGAACAAATTGTCGCCATGCGGGAAAACCGAAACGGATTTGTCTCGGTCGAGGAACTGCTCGGCATTGACGGAATGACCGAAGAAAAACTTAACCGGTTAAAACCCTGGCTTCTTCTTGACTGAATTCCGTTTTGACCCGGAAACCATTAAAATTACTCGTCTGAACTGTTCAAGTCTTGAGAAACCGATAATTTTTTACGAATTTGAGACAGTTAACAACTGGAATTAAGATGGCAGCACTCACAGGACTGATCAGAGGAAAAGGCAAACCGGTGATTCTGATTCACGGATTTCCTCTGTCGAGTCAGATCTGGCAACATCAGGAACCCCTTGCCGGAACCTATACACTGTTTACACCCGAACTTCCCGGAATGGGAGATGCTCCGTACACTGGGCAGTTTACTCTTGAATCCCTTGCAGACTCCCTTTCAGAGTCCATGGCAGAACAGGGTTTTGAACGGGCAATTGTTCTGGGTCATTCTATGGGAGGCTATCTTGCTCTGGCCTTTGCTGCCAAATACCCGGGAAAAGTTGCCGGCTTCGGCCTCGTTGCTTCCCATCCCTATGCCGACAATTCTGAAGGTAAATCCGGCCGGAGGCAGATGATTGAACGGATTCAGAAGGAAGGCGCCGGTTTTGTTGCCGACCACATGGCTCAGCGGATTTTTGCTCCCGAAACCCAGAACAGCAATATGCCGCTGGTCCGTCAGGTCAAGGAAATCATGCGGAAGGCCGATCCGAAGGCCATCATCAATTGCCAGGAAGCCATGGCGGCCCGCCCGGACAGAAGCTTTAATCTGGTTAAAATGAAAATTCCGGTCGGACTTTTTTACGGAAATCATGATCTTTCGATCAATGAAAAAATGCAGGCGGATATTGCAGCCCTGAATCCGAATATTTCCTTTACTGTTCTCGAGGGTGCCGGCCATATGCCGATGATGGAACAACCCGACGCCTTCAATTCAGCTCTCGAACACTTCCTGTCACAGTTTTAAGCAGAACCGCAGGAGGCCATCCGGTTTGCCTGCAGGTCTCTGACCGCCTCACTCCTCCTTCAATCCGGTTTCTGTGTCAAGCAGCATACGCCGGGTTGGATTTAATTCCCTGACAAAGTGCCCGTCATGCGACACAATCAGAAGGGTTCCCTGATACTCCTGTAAGGCCCGGCTCAGAATAATCCGGTTCTGAAGGTCCAGATTATTGGTCGGTTCGTCCAGAATGATCAGGTCAGGGGCTTCGTTCAGGATTGTAAGACAGCACAGCAATAACCGCATCCGTTCACCGCCGGAAAGTACCCCGCACAGTTTCCCCCAGTCTTCCTTTCCGAAAAGGAACCGGATCAGCCGGATGCGGAGGTCATGTTCCTGAAGCCGTCCGGTATTGAACTGCCAGGCCTGGTCCAGGACGGTCAGGGAAGACTGAACCCGTGAATAGGTTTGATCCAGCAGAATAATCTGGTCGGATGACCGGTAAAGAGTCCCCTCAGTTGGTGAAAGTTGCCCGGTAATCAGGTTGATCAGAGTCGTCTTTCCGGATCCGTTTTTCCCTGACAGGACAACCCGGTCACCACTGAGAAGTGTAAAACCAAGTGGCTGCTTCCAGACCGGGTGAGAAATTCGGGCGAAATTGAGATCTTCTGCCCTGAGCAGGATTTTACCCCGATGCAGCCGGGATGGACTTAATCCGAACCGGATTTTGTCGGGAGCGGGAAGTGAGTCTTTCATCCTGGTCAGGTCCGATTCAATCCGTCCCATTTTTTCCCGGTGGATTTCCTTCAGCCGTGCAGTTGAATTTTCTGCCTTATTCCGCAGGGCATTCATCATAATTTTTGGTGTCCCGGCTTTCTCCTGTTTTCTGCGGCCTCTCGAATTGCTCCGGTTTTGGCGTTCGGCCGTTTCACGTTCTGTCATCCTCGCAAGCCGCAGTTCTTTCTCCCGGCCGGCAATCTGGCGGTAAAGGGCATCGGTGGCCAGTTGCTTCTGTTCCGAAAAAAAGTCGTAATTCCCGCCATAAAGTGAAAGGCCGCTGCCGGTCAGTTCTGCAATTTCATCCATCAGATTCAGCAGATCCCGGTCATGACTGACCAGAAGCAGAGTACTTTTGGTTTTCCGGATGTACCGTTCCAGCCGTGACCGGCCCTGTGCATCCAGATGATTCCCGGGTTCATCCAACAGCACAAATCTGGGCTGATGGAGAGTCAGACCGGCCAGAAAAACAGTGGTTTGCTGACCGCTGCTGAGGTTCCCCAGCGGAAGCGACAGATCCAGGCCGGAAAGGCCCCAGAACCCCAGAGCCTCCCGGCACCGTCCGTCAGGATTTTCAAAATCTGAAGAGTCTGCTTTCAGGATACTGCCAACAGTAAGATTGGAAAACTGACCGGTGTTCTGCGGGATGAACCACGGGGTATCTTCCATCAAAATGGATCCCGATGCCGGAGAGAGTTCACCGGCAATCAGTTTCAGCAGGGTGGATTTTCCTGAACCGTTGTTTCCTGCAAGGCCCGTTTTGGATGAGTCTGCAAGAGAAAAGGACAGGTTTTTAAACAGGACATCCCGGTTCGGATGCGAATAGGCAAGCTGGTGAATCTGTAACATAATTTCTTTCTGAAAGTGCGGATAAAAAAGCCGGGAACCGGGTGGTTCGGCTGTTAATTTTTACCTGTTTGAAAGAAATCAGATTTTCATCGGCGGATACTTTTCTGTGTGAAGTCTGCAAATTTAATCCAATTTTTCTGAATTCGCCAGCGGGTGGAACCGGGGCCCGGGCACAGGGCAATTAATGCCAGTTGAATCCGGATTTCCCCGGGGTTACCTTCGTACTTCCCAACCAATCGGAATTACCATGCCGGCCAGATTTATTTTTTTCGGATTTGCACTGTTGTTTTCAGGGCCTTCTGCTGCCCAAACCATCACCTCCTACAGCCAGTTTAAAGATTCCCTGACCGTAATCGGGGCTTTGACGGATGCCGCATCCAGGAATTCCAGGGCCTCTGCTTTCTGGAACCTGTTGAAATCTGAGAAGCAGATTCCGTTCCGGATGGGAAGTCAGGCCGCCTTTCTATATAAAGGCACGGCATCCTCTGTTTCAGTGGCCGGAGATTTTACCGAATTCTGGAGCAAAACCTGGCCGCTTAAAAAATCAGGCCTGACGGATATCTGGGTTTATGAAACTACCTTTCCGCCGGATGCCCGTCTGGATTACCAGTTGATAGTCAACAGTACCTGGATGGTTGACCCCAACAATCCGGATAAACAGCTTGGCGGCTACGGGTACAATTCAGAGATCAGAATGCCAGCCTGGATGAAAAGTGAGTGGATTACCCTGAAGCCGGGTACTGCCCGGGGAATCCTGTCTTCTAATTTTAAACTGACCAGTTCTTACCTGGGTTATGCAGTTAATTATAAAGTATTTACGCCAAACGGATATGGAACCCTTTCAGGGCTTCCCGTGCTCTATATTACCGATGGTCACGAGTATGCTGCTGATGAAATGGGGTCCATGGTGATTGTGCTGGATAACCTGATTGCTGCCGGTAAAATCACCCCCATGATCGCTGTTTATATTGACCCCAGAAATCCTTCAAACTCATCGGATAACCGCCGGATGGCGGAATATAACCTGAATGACAAGTTTGTGGACTTTGTCTGCAAAGAACTGGTTCCTGCTGTAGACGGGGCTTACAAAACAAAACCGGAACCCGGTTCAAGAGGAATTTTAGGAACCTCGATGGGCGGACTGATTTCGGCATATTTTGCTGCCAAGCGGCCGGATCTGTTCGGTCTGATCGGGATTAATTCGCCGGCCTTCTGGTATAACCGGTCAATTTTTTCACTTTTTTCGGGAGAGAAACTGCCGGTAAAGTTGATCATGACAACCGGTGTCATTTATGATACCCAGGAAGAAGCCCGTGAAATGGAGTCGGTGTACTTAAAGGAAAAAGGATATGAGTACCGGTATATTGAAGTCAATGAAAGCCACTCCTGGGGGAACTGGAGGGCTTTGGCTGACGATGTTCTGATGTACCTGTTTCCTGCAGCCGATCCGGTGGCGGTAACTGATCCTGAGTCGCTCCCGCGTGGATTCCGTCTGGAGGTGTATCCCAATCCGTTCAATCCGGCAGCCACTCTTCTGGTCACGTCTGATGTGCCGGGAGAGGGAATTCTCGAACTTTTTACCCTGACCGGGCAGAGAGTGGGTCCGGAAAAAAAGGTGCCGGTTGAAAAAGGATCCACCCGGATTGCACTTTCGGGTACCGACCTTTCAGCCGGGGTTTATCTGGCCCGGTTTCAGCTTGGCTTCCGCATCCAAACCGTTAAAGTCCTGCTGATCAAATGAGGTAGACTGTGAGGGAAATGCCCCCGCTTCCCCTTCTAATCAAATCCTCACCCATAAAAAGACATAAATGTCGTAAATTGCTGTCCTGAAATCAGGATGGACTATGGATCAGGATTCCGGAAAAGTCGTTATTTCGCTGTGTATGGGTTCAGCCTGTCATCAGTTTGGGGTTTATGGTGTGCTGCCGGTTCTCAGGGAACTGCTCAGGGAAGCAGGTGTTGAGGATCAGGTGGTTCTGAAAGGCGCCTTCTGTCTGGGCCCGTGTACAAAAGGTATCGTCCTGCAGGCCGGGAAAAAGCAAATCACCGGAATCAATCCCGAAACCATCCGGAAAAAATTTCAATCCCAACTCCTTCCCGCCATCCGGAAACAGTCTGGAGACCCTCATGAACAACCCGAATAAAACCCTCTGGCAGCTTCTCTGGGAATATGATCCCAACGGACTGATTGCCGTAGAAACCGATCTGACCATCCGCCTCGTCAATCCGGCTTTCTGCAAAATGCTGAATCTGGAACCTCAGGATCTGATCGGGAAAAAGGCCTCCGGGTTTCTGGATGATGCCGATGAATTCACCATGGTCTGGGAAAAGGATCTGGTCATCCGGGCGGTGGAGAAGGAATATCCCGCCTATCAGCTTTATGTCAGAAAGGTCATGTTCCCCATCCGGAAAGAGGGAATTATTGCTGCCATTATGGTGGATCTGACTCATGAGTGGCAGCAGAAAAATGAACTTCAGCGGCTGAAACAGAAAACCCTCGAAGAGGTAAATCAGGTTGTCGACCGGCAAATGAAAGTTGCCCAGGAAATCGCCGGCCTGCTGGGTGAAACCACAGCCGAAACCAAAGTCAGCCTGCTGCGGGTTGCCACCATGCTCAGACAGGACTCGGTCTGATGTCGTACTATTTTGATGTTTTCGGAGAAAGTCTCTGCAAAACCGGCGAGGAATTGTGCGGTGACCGGTTTAAACTGTTTAAAAATGACGACCGGACTCTTCTGGTTTTATCAGACGGTCTGGGTTCTGGTGTCAAGGCTAATATTCTGGCGACCATGACTTCGGATATCATTCTGACTCTGCTGAAAAACGAAGTTGAACTGACCGAAGTCGTGCGGACCATGATCGGGACCCTGCCGGTCTGCAAAGTCCGGAAAATCGGATATGCCACTTTTACCTTTATCGACATCCGGCATAAGTCCAACCGGTTTCAACTGGTCAATTTTGATAATCCGTCCACCATCTGGATCCACAAAGGCAGTCTGACAGAACTTCCGGTCAGAGAAGAACTGATTCTGGGAAAGAAAGTCCGGATTGCAGAAGGTGAATTTTCCCGGGGTGATTTTCTTGGGATGATGACCGATGGCGTGTTATATGCCGGGATGGGCACGACGATGAACTTTGGTTGGGGCTGGAAGGAAATAGCCCGGTTCGTGGAAGGCCATCTGATTACCGGTGACCGGAATGTTCGGAAACTGGTTCTGGAAGTGCTTAAACAAACCCGGATCTATTACCGGAACCAGATCGGGGATGATGCGACCTTTACCGGAATTTATGTCAGGGATAAAAAACGGCTGGTGGTTTTCACCGGTCCGCCGGTTGATCCGGGTATGGACCGTGCTGTTGCCGAACGGGTTCTGGCCTATGACGGTCGGAAGGTTGTCTGTGGCGGAACTTCGGGCAATATCATCGCCCGGTATCTGGATCAGGAAATCGAAACCCTTCCCGGAACCATGACCCGTGACATCCCGCCCATCGGGAGACTGGACGGACTGGATCTGCTGACCGAAGGTATTGTAACCATTGCCCGGGCACTGGAGTATCTGAAGGATTCCGGCGGAGATTTTTACCGGCTTCCGTCAGGAAGTGACGGGGCAGCCCTTCTGGCAAAAGAGCTGATGGCTGCCGACCGGATCCGGTTTCTGGTGGGGCTGCAGATCAACCAGTTTTACCAGAATCCGCTTCTTCCCAAAACCATGTCCATCCGTAAAAACCTGATCCGGGATCTGACCGATCTTCTGATTTCTTACCGCAAGCAGGTTTTTGTCGATTATTACTGAACCGGTTTCTGCCGGGAAAACTTCACATCCGGTTAACACTCACGTTCTATTCCGGTTATTTTCCTGCCCGACCTTTGCAGTCAGTTAAACACCCTGCAAAGGCTCCATGCTTAAAAAAGCTGACCTCCACATTCATTCAAAATATTCAGACAAACCGGCCGAATGGCTTTTGCGCCAGATCGGGGCTCCCGAATCGTATACCGAACCGAGGTTTCTGTATGAAACCTGCAAACGCAGGGGAATGGATTTTGTTACCATAACCGATCATGATACCCTGAACGGGGTGCTTGAAATTGCCCATTTGCCCGATGTGTTTATCAGTGCAGAACTTACCACCTGGTTTCCGGAAGACGGGTGTGCAATTCATGTCCCGGTCTACGGGATCACCGAAAAGCAGTTTGCTGATCTGGATCACCTGCGGGAAAACGTTTACGATCTGCTGGGGTATTGCCGGCAGGAAAAAATTCTCCATGCCTGTGCCCATCTGTTATATGATGTGGCAGGGAAGCTGTCTGTGGATACCGTCCGGAAATGCCTGCTTTTATTTGATGTTCTTGAAGTCGCCAACGGGCAGGGCAATGAAGCCGAAAACCGGCTTGTCAGAGAGGTGGTCGGCTCCCTCACTCCAGACTCTTATCAGAACCTGACGGACCGCTTTTCCCGGTTGCCGCTTCCTCCGGCCGGCTGGAAAAAGGGACTTACCGGCGGGTCGGATGATCACAGCGGGCTGTTTATTGCCCGGGGATATACCTGGGTGAGGGAAGCTGATTCTGTACAGGGTTTTCTTCAGGGAATTGCCGCAGGCCGGTCGGATGCCGTTTGTGTGCCCGAAACTTCGGTCAGTTTTGCCCATGGCCTGTATTACACCATTTTCTCTTACTACCGCAGTAAATACTTCGGAGGGAAAGCAGGTTCAGGGAAAGCCCTTGATGTGGTTTCCGGATTCGTCGGAGACGAAGAGGCCGGTTTAACTGTCAGGGATAAGCTAACCTTTGTAATCAACCGGCTGAGAGGGAAGAAATCCCAGGAAGATTTCAAACAGTATCTGATGGTTAACCTGACTGAACTGAATGACGCCTGGAGCCGGGATGAAAATATTCTGGACCCGAAGAAAAACCGGGAGCTAAATGCCAGAACTTTTGAGGTGGCCAACCGGGTAACCAATGAACTCCTGTTCCGGTTTTTCCGCAAAGCCGTGAAAAAAATCTCGGAAGGCTCTATATTTGGATCGGTACAGAGTTTATCCTCCATTATTCCGATCGGGATTGGCATGGTTCCCTACTTAATTTCGTATGCCCACTACAGCAAAAGCCGGACGTTTTTCAAGCTGGTTACCCGGGAATTCCTGAAGCGGGATCCGCAGGATGAACCGTCTCCCAAAAAAGCCTGGGTCACCGATACCTTTACCGACGTAAACGGGGTTGCCGTTGTAATCAGAAAAATGGTTGAAGTCGGGATCTCCAAACAGCACGCCATTGAAATCATCACCTGTACCCACGACGAAGTTCAGGATCACGGACTTCCGCTGAAAAATTTTAAGCCGGTGGGTGATTTCAAACTACCCCAGAATGATTCCTTTACCATAGCCTTTCCGCCGTTTCTTGAAATGGTGGATTATTTTGAACGGAACGGATTTACTGAAATCATCATTTCTACGCCGGGAACAGTTGGACTGGCTGCCATGTGGGCTGCTAAAATTCTGAACCTGCCGGTAACCATGATTTACCACACCGATTTTCCAGGCTACGTGAAGTATTATACCGGCGACAAGGCGATGGAAGATCTTGCCTGGACGTATATGAACTGGTTCTACGGACAGGCTGATCTGGTTTATGTGCCCAGTTCCCATTACCGGAACCAGCTCCTGAGAAAAGGCATTGATCCCGCCCGGATGAAACTTTTCCCGCATGGAACTGATCTTCAGGCCTTTCACCCCTCGAAAAGAAGTCCCGCTGCCTTTGAGTCCTGGGGACTGAACGGGGAGAAAAAAGTGATTTATGTGGGCCGGGTTGCCCGTGAAAAAGACCTGGACCTGCTTCCCGAAGTCTGGAAAAAAGTTCAGCAGGCTGTACCCGGCTCGGCACTGGTGATTGTAGGTGACGGTCCTTACATGAAGGAGTTAAAAGCAGAACTGGCCGGTACCAAAACCGTTTTTACCGGGTTCGTGAACGGGGAAACTCTGTACCGGAGTTTCGCATCGGCGGATGTGTTTTTATTTCCGAGTACGACCGACACCTTTGGAAATGTGGTGCTGGAATCGCTCGCAAGCGGAATTCCGGCCATTGTCAGTAACGTCGGCGGGCCGAAGGACATTGTTCAGGATGGGGTTACCGGTGTTGTCACCGAAGCCAAAAACCCCGCAAGTCTGGCAGCAGCCCTGATTGACCTGCTCAGAAATGACGTTCAGCGGCAGGAGATGTCGGTAATGGCCCGGAATTATGCCGAAACCCAGAGCTGGGAACAGATTTATCTGAACTTCTGGGCACACAGATAAGGGGGTCAGGTATGCAGGGTCCGTTTGCCCCTTCCGACCGGAATAGAACCTGCAGATATCGGAATCAACATGATTTCTTCTGATGACGGTATTCCCGATGAACTTGAACTCCCCATTGACGGGACCCTGGACCTGCATTTGTTTTCACCCAAGGATCTGGGAACCCTGATTCCCGATTATCTGGAACTCTGCCGGGAAAAAGACATTCTCCTTGTCAGGATTATCCACGGAAGGGGAAGCGGAACCCTCCGGAAAACCGTTCATTCTCTCCTCTCCCGGTGTGATTTTGCAGTATCCTGGCATCTGGCAACCGGCGATTCTTCGGGTGCCGGTGCAACCGTGGTGACTCTGCTTCCCAAACTCTAACGGATTGTTAATTGATTCAAAGTCCGCTGAAATTGAACCCAAATTCAGACATTTGTAACTTTATCTTCGTTATTCAATCGCAGGCATTCCGGTGCTGTTCAGCCTGGTTTACCGCTGAAAATGCTGTTTTAATGAAGAAAAAGGACTGTTTTTTATGATAAAATACGTTACTGCCGAAGAAGCAGTTTCCATCATCCAAAGCGGGGACCGGGTGTTTATTCAAGGTGCTGCCGCAACCCCTACCCGGCTGATCAACGCCATGTCAGCCCGTGCTCCTGAACTGAAGCATGTCGAGGTCGTCCATCTGCATACCGAAGGGGTCGCACCGTATGCCGCCCCGGGTATGGAAGAGAATTTCAGGGCAAACTGCCTTTTTATGGCTGCAAATCTTCGCCAGGCGGTGAATGAAGGCCGTGCAGACAACATGACCATCCATCTGGTTGATGTACCGCTTCTGTTCCGCCGTGGAATTTTGCCGATCGATGTGGCGATGGTTCACGTTTCCCCGCCGGATAAGCACGGCTTTGTAACACTGGGAACGTCGGTTGATACCGCCCGTGCTGCAGTGCAGACTGCCAAACATGTCATAGCCCAGGTGAACCCGAATATGCCGAGAACCCATGGCGACGGCTTCGTTCATATTTCCCGGTTTGACGCCCTTGTTCAGGTTAACGATCCGCTTCCTGAACATAAGATCGACGATGATGATCCGAATGCTGAAAAAATTGCTTCCCACATTGCCGGTGTCATCGAGGACGGTGCAACTCTGCAGATGGGAATCGGGGCCATCCCGGATCTGGTTCTGAAAAAACTGGCCAATCACAAAGATCTCGGTATCCATACCGAAATGTTTTCTGACGGTGTTGTTGACCTGGTTCATAAAGGGGTTATCACCAATAACCGGAAGAAAACCCACCCTGGTAAAATTGTCTCCGGTTTTGCCAACGGGACGAAAAAACTGTGGGATTTTATGGATGACAATCCGTTAATCGCCATGTGTGATATCGCCTACGTGAATGATACTGCCGTGATCCGGAAAAACCCAAGAGTTACGGCTATTAACAGTTGTATCGAAGTAGATCTGACCGGTCAGATCAGCTCAGACTCGATTGGAACCCGGATGTTCTCAGGGGTTGGCGGCCAGGTCGACTTTATCCGCGGGGCTGCCCTCTCTGAAGGCGGTAAACCCATCATTGCACTGGCTTCGACCACCAAACGGGGTGAATCAAAAATTGTCCCGACTCTTAAAGTTGGTGCCGGTGTTGTAACCACCCGTGCTCAGGTCAATTATGTGGCAACTGAGTGGGGAATTGTTCAGCTTTTCGGTAAAAACAACCGGCAGCGGGCAGAAGCATTAACCCAGATTGCCCACCCCGATCACCGGGAAGCACTCGATAAAGCCACCTTCGACCGGTTCGGACGCCGTCTCTGGTAAGCAATTCACGGGTTTTGGTTGTATTTTTGAAAGGCAATCCGGTTGGGTTGCCTTTTTTTTGACCCAAACTCAAATTATCAATCTGAATCTGCACTGTGAAACCTGACCTCTCACCCTGGACTCTGAAGAATAAAAAAGCAGTTGTTACCGGCGGAACCAAAGGAATCGGGGAAGCCATTGTTACTGAACTGCTTGCCCTGGGAGCCGACGTACTGGTTGTTGCCCGAACACAGGCTGTTCTCGAAGAAAAGGTAGCCCGTTGGACCGAATCCGGATATTCTGTTTCCGGATTTCCCTGCGATGTTTCTGATCCGGAAAGCCTGTCCGGGCTGGTGGACCGCATCAGGATGATGGGAACACTGGATGTGCTGATCAACAATGCCGGAATGAATATCCGGAAAAAAGCAGGAGAGTATTCCGAGGAAGAAATCAACCGGATATTCTCAGTCAACCTGGCTTCAGCATTTTCCCTGACCCGGCAGATTTATCCCGTTTTAAAACAGTCTCCATCCTCCGCCGTTGTCAATATTGCCTCGGTTGGCGGGTTAACGGCCCTCAGAAGCGGTGTTCCCTATGCGATGACAAAAGCAGCCCTGATCCAGATGACGAAAAACCTGGCCGTTGAATGGGCTGCTGACGGCATCCGGGTGAATGCTGTTGCCCCGTGGTATACCCGGACGCCAATGGCCGAAGCGGTACTTTCGAATCCGGACTGGCTGAAGGACGTTCTGGCCAGAACTCCGATGAAACGGGTGGCAGATCCGGCGGAAGTCGCCCGGGCAGCAGTTTTCCTTTGCCTGCCGGCTGCTTCCTACATTACCGGCCAGTGTCTGGCTGTCGACGGCGGATTTACCGCTTTTGGATTTTAACCATGGCAGAAACCGTTCTCATTCCCCGGATGATAGACGAATGCCACCGTCTTTTGCAGGAACACATTCCTGCAGGCGGATTTGCAATTGATGCAACAGCCGGAAACGGGTATGACACGGCCTTTCTGGCCAGACTGGTCGGCCCGGAAGGAAAGGTCTGGAGTTTTGACATTCAGCAGGCTGCCATTGACTCGACCCGGAACCGGCTTGAAAGTTTGAACCTGGCTGAACGGGTTTTACTGGTTCCGGACAGTCATTCCCGTATGGCAGATTACGTCCCGGCAAATCTGGCCGGATCCATTTCGGGCATTGCCTTTAATCTGGGATATCTGCCGGGTTCAGATAAACAGATCACTACCCGGGTGCCGACTTCACTTGAAGCTGTCCGGCACTCCCTGCAGTTGCTGTCCGCCGACGGAATTCTGACGGTGACTGTGTATCCCGGACATGCCGAGGGAACCCGGGAGGGAGATGCCCTTCTTGCCCTAATCCCGGAATTTGAACAGGCCGGCTGGCTGATCCGGATTCACCGGGTTCCGGATCCGAAGAGTGCTGCACCCTTTTTACTCACCTATCAGCGGAAAAAAACATGACACAATCCAAAAAACAAAACCGGTCGCAGGATTACTCCGGTTTCTGGGATGAACTTGTCAATGCACTGACACACGGAATCGGCGTTGGTCTGGCTATTGCCGGACTGGTTTTGCTGGTTGTTTACGGTGCGGTAAACGGGACGGCTGTCCATGTGGTTTCCGGGTCCATTTTCGGTGCCACAATGGTGATTCTGTATCTGGCTTCAACCCTGTATCACAGTTTCCCCTGGCCGGAAACCAAAAGGATATTTAAAATCATAGACCACTCATCCATTTACCTGCTGATTGCCGGAACCTATACTCCGTTTACCCTGGTGACACTGGATGGAGCCTGGGGCTGGACTTTATTCGGCATCATCTGGGGGCTTGCACTGGCAGGCGTTATTTTTAAAACCATGTTTACCGGCCGGTTTCCCCGCCTTTCTTCCCTGATTTATCTGGGCATGGGCTGGCTGATTGTCATTGCAATCAAACCCCTTTATGATGCCCTGTCGTTCTGGGGATTGTTCTGGCTGTTTGCCGGCGGACTTTCTTACACCTTCGGCGTCATCTTTTATTCCTGGAAAAGCCTCCCGTTCAGTCATGGAATCTGGCATTTATTTGTTCTTGGCGGAACGATTTGCCACTTCTTTGCGGTTTTCTGGCATGTAATTCCCTGACAGGAGCCACTATGGAACTGATCAAATTCGGAAAACTGCTGAAAGCCTTTGCCTGGATTCTGGCCGGCACCGGTCTCATTCTGGCTTTGCTCCCGGGCAGTCAGCCGGTCGATCTGGTTGTTCTTGCCGGTCTGGCGGCTCTTTTTTATCTGAACGGATGGAGCCTGACCCGGCAGGTCCTTGCCGGCTTCTGGACGGGAATCGTGCTGACTTTGCTTTCAACCGGCCTGTTAGGCTGGCGGACGGCAGAAACGATTATCCGCTTCAGGGAAATGGCTAAATCCAACCAAATGGCCCTTTTCCCTTCAACCGGAGTGGAGGCCATTCTTTTCGGAATCCTGACCCTGGCCAGTCTGCTGATCTGGATGGTCAGTTTATCCCAGATCAGGTCCGTGATTCAGAAACCGAAATAATTTTCCATCCGGAATATTGACATCGGCTGCAGGAAATACCATCTTTGTGGTTCTCAAAAAGTACCTTATTTAACGCTATCAGGAGGAACACGATGTACGCCATCGTTGATATAGCCGGCAAGCAGTTTAAGGTAGAAGGTCAAAGAAAGGTTTATGTACCGCTCCTGGATCAGGAAGTTGGTGCAAAAGTCTCTTTCGATCAGGTTCTTTTGGTTGATGACGGATCAAAAGTTGCCGTAGGGACCCCTACTGTGAAGAATGCTTCAGTTGAAGCTACTGTACTTGCCCACGTGAAGGCCGACAAAATTCGGATCTTCAAGTATAAAAGAAGAAAAGGATATCGTAAGCACATGGGTCACCGTCAGGACTATACCCAGATCCTTGTAAACGATATTAAAGCTTAAGTCAGGAGAGATAAGTCATGGCACATAAAAAAGGTGCGGGATCAACCAGAAACGGCCGGGATAGCCATAGTCAGCGGTTAGGTGTTAAAGCTTTTGGCGGTGAAACCGTCACAGCCGGCAGCATCATCATCCGTCAGCGTGGAACTAAATTCCATCCGGGACTGAATGTGAAACGCGGAAGTGATGATACTCTTTTTGCCTTAACCGATGGAACTGTAGAATTTCGTGTGAAAGCCAACAAACGGCAATACGTTAACGTCCTGCCCCAAAACTGATTTTCCCAGATTCTTTATTTTTTACAAAAAAGCCGGTCACAAACCGGCTTTTTTGTTTATCCCCTTCGCCCTGAGCAAAACCTGTCTTTTTTGCCCGGTTCTGCTTTCTCTCTCCTCTGCTTCGCCACTTGTCTTGAATCCGGGCAGTTTCAATTGTATACTAGCCGGATGAGGCCGTACTGGATATTCCTGATGTTTTGGGCAACCTTCTTGCCGGCGCAAACGCCCGACCGGCAGATTTATGCCCTTACCTCTGCTTCCGGACTTTCATCCAACGTCCTGTATTCCTCGGTTCAGGATTGCTCTGGCTTTGTCTGGATTGCCTCGGCAGACGGACTGAACCGTCTGGACGGATCATCCGTCCGGATTTACAGGAACGACCCTGCCGATTCCTCTTCACTGCCCGCCAACTGGGTGATCTCACTCCTTGTAGACCGAAGCCGGACACTCTGGATCGGGACCCTGGGTGGTGGTTTAGCCCGGTATCTGCCTGAAACTGAAACCTTTCAAACTTATCTGCCGGCCCCGGAAGCAAAAGGCGATTTCCGGAAGAACGGAATCACCTCGCTTTATGAAGACGGAACCGGCAGGATTTGGGTCGCCACAAACACCGCAGGAATTCTTATATTTGACCGGGAAAAGAAAAAATTTCTCCCTTTAACCTGCTCTGATCCCCGGATTTCTGACATCCTTTCCCGCCAAAGAACCGGCGGAATTCTTGAATTCCCTCATGGCACTTTCTGGTTCGCAACCAATGGAGGCCTGATCCGTTTCATTGAAAAACAGAACCGGTTTGTTCAGATCCCATTGACGGACGGGAAAAACCTGCCGGGCCGTGTAAATTATGTAAAACGGGATTCCAGAGGGAAAATCCGGATTTCCTCATCTGCCGGAATGTTCGTCCTGGATTCGCCGGATGACACCCAACCTGACCTGATCCGGTTCCCGGGACCAGGATCTTCATCCACCGAACTCTTTGATTTTATTGAGAAAAGGGACGGCAGTTTCTGGCTGACCGGAGACAACCTGGGCATTGTCTCCTTCTTTCCTGAAACCGGTGAACTGAAACGGGAAGCAGACGGCAGTCCTGCACTGAAATCTGCTTCTGCCTACACCCTGCTTCAGGACCGGGAGGGTGCCCTCTGGATCAATACCACCGACAGGGGGGCATTCTGGTTCTACCCGGGCAGGATGCTTCCGCTTAATCCGGTGCATACAAAAAAACTGACCCCGTGGGTGAGCGAACCGGTTACGATAACATCGGTGCACAGCCGGTCCGACAGTCTGATCTGGCTGGGATCATCCTGCGGACTTTTACGGTGGAATAAAATAACGGGGCAAACCCGCCAGTGGAGTAAACGGGACGGCCTGCCCGACACATTTATCTGGTCGGTCAGGGAAACCCGGGATGGCAGCATCTGGGCCGGGACATCCCGGGGGTTAGTCCGGCTATCCCCTGAATCAGGGAAAATCCAGGTTTTTCAGGCTGACCCAGCCGATTCAACCCGGCTTCAGTCGCCGGTGATTTTGTCTCTGACCGAGACTTCAGACGGAATACTTTGGGCCGGAACCCAGCAGGGACTGCACTGGCGGGACCCGGTAACCGGCCACTTCAGATTCATCCGGCCGGAAACCCGTGTTCCCGGGAAATTGCCTTACGGTCTTGTTATTTCACTTTTCGAAGATCCTGCGGGCAGGTTGTGGGTGGGGACCAATGGCGGTGGAATGGCCCGGATGAACAGGGAAACAGGGTGGTTTGATGTCTGGTCACAAAGTTCAGAAGCCGGGTCAGCCCTTTCCAATAATTCAGTTTTGTTTTTCGGGATGCCGGCTGATGGCCGTCTTACTGCCGCAACCAGTTCGGGTGGATTGAATTTTCTGGATCCGGTATCCGGGAAAATTTCTTTTCTGCGGAAACAGGATGGTCTCCCTTCGGATGGCGTATCGGGAGTTTTTTATGACCGGAATGGGTTTCTCTGGACGGCTGCCGGAGAGGGAATTGCCCGCCTGACTCTTTCCGGGCAGAGCCTGACCGGACTGCGGGTTTTCGATTCAACCGATGGCCTGGCCTCAGGAGATATCAGTTTCCAGGCCGCTTTTCAGGATCCTGCAGGAAATCTGTACTTTGGGGGGACCGGCGGTTTGACCTGGTTTCAACCCGACAGCATCCGGGATTCTGCTCAATTTCCCCGGCTGGCCTTTACCGGACTGAAAAAATCCAATCATGAAGTGCTGCCCGATTCGTCCCTTACCGTTAAAAAACATCTGGAACTTGACTATACCGACACGTTTTTTTCAGTTTCCTTTACTGCCGTCACATTTGACCGGAAGGAAAAAATCCGGTATGCGTATCAGCTTGAAAATTTTGACCGGGAATGGATTGAAACCGGAAGCAAAACGGATATCTCCTACACCAATCTGGATCCCGGCGGGTACCGGCTTCTGATCAGATCAACAAACCGGGAGGGAAGATGGAATCCGGTTCCGAAGGTTCTCACGATCACCATCCACCCGCCATTCTGGAAGACCATCTGGTTCAGAAGTGCATCCGGGCTGCTGATTCTGGCCGGGTTGTATCTGGCTTACCGGTTTTTTTCCGAAAGGAAATACAGGAAAATTCTGGCTGAAGTGGAACGGGAAAGGGAATTGCTTGCCGTTCGTGAGGCAACACGGGAACAGATTTCACGGGATCTGCATGATGATGTGGCCACTACCCTCAGCAGCATCAGCCTGTATCTGAAAACCAGGAAACTGAAATCCGGAAAGATGTCTGAATCCGATGATGCCTTCGTTGACCGGCTGGATCACTTGTCTGATCAGGCCAGAGGGGCTATGGAGGAAGTGGTCTGGGCCCTGTCGCCGCGCCATGATTCACTTGGGGCACTGGTTACCCGGATGCAGGAAACTGCCGCAGAAGCCTGTTTTCAGGCCGGACTCCACCTTGAATTTTCTGCTGAAATCAGGGATACTGAGGAAAAAATCGGAGAAAAAATCCGGAAAAATGTGTATTTGGTGTTCAAGGAGGCGGTGAGCAACTCGATCCGTCACTCAGGAGCCGGGACCATTTCGTGCCGGATTGCCGGTTCCGCTGAAACGCTGGAACTTGAAATTTCTGATGACGGAAAGGGATTTGATCCGGAAGCGGCCTACCCCCGGTCTGTTGGCGGAAATGGCCTGGGAAATATCCGGAAACGGGCCGGGATTCTTGGAGCAGAACTCACTTTACGCTCCGAACCGGGTAAGGGAACAACACTCAGGCTTCAACTGCCGGGACCGTCGCCAAAAGATTAACGCAAATGGGTCAGGATTCCGGGGCGGGACATCCCGACTTTTACCGGTATCCAACCAGGAAAAAGTATGAACCAACTGATTATTGTTGAAGATCATCCGGATTTCAGAACCCTTCTGACGGAATTGATTGGGTTTTCGGGAGATTTAGCTGTAGCCGGGGCCTTTGGTTCAGTTGAAGAACTGACAAGTGTTAGGTCAAGACCGGATCTGGTTCTGATGGATATCGGGCTGCCGGGGCAATCGGGACTGGAAGGATTGAAGCTGGTCAAATCCCGGTTCCCGTCCGTTCGGGTGGTTATGCTTACCAATCTGGCAGATGACGGCCTGATTTACACGGCAATTACAGAGGGTGCTGACGGATATCTGCTGAAATCTACACCACCCGAAGGTATTCTTTCTGCGATCCGTGAGACACTGGCAGGCGGGGCTTCCCTGACGCCGTCCATCGCCCGACGGGTTATTGAAACATTCAGCTTGCGGCGGAAGCAACCCGAGCCGGGTGCAGCACTTTCCGGACGGGAAACCGAGGTTCTTCAGCTTCTGGTCAGGGGAATGAACCATAAAAGAATTGCAGAACAGCTTTTTATCAGCCCTGAAACGGTCAGGAACCACATAAAGGCCATTTACGATAAACTTCATGTTCATACCCGGTCAGAAGTGGTGGCGAGAGCATTGAAAGAACGGTTGGTCTGACCGGATTCAGTTCAGAAAATAACCCAAACGGGTCATCCCGGTTTCTCCAGGTTCGGTTAGTTTTGAAAAAACCAAAACCGGAGGAAAAAATGAGATTCACCCAACTGCTTCCCCTTTTGCTGGCTCTGCCCGGAGCCCTTAACGCCCAGCCACTTTCCGGAAATTTAACAGTCGATCCCGGACAGGCTGAGTCTTCAACCAACTTCACAACAGTGGCCGGTGCGCTTTCAGCACTTTCAACCCGGGGGGTGGAGGGACCGGTGACTTTTACGGTTGCTGCCGGAACCTATTCAGGACCCAATGCCGTCACGCCGGTGCCGGGTATCCAGGCAAAGAAAGCC
Organism: Bacteroidota bacterium; assembly: GCA_023151185.1. GTDB lineage: Bacteria > Bacteroidota > JABWAT01 > JABWAT01 > JABWAT01 > JAFLBE01. Next base: position 26,686 of record JAKLJL010000007.1, on the reverse strand, counting down.
GTTGTCTTTCGGTCAGCCTCCGGAAATCCTGAAGAGGTCATCTGGTCACAAACGGCTGCTTCCAGTTCGGACAATTATGTTGTGTACAGCCTCTCGAAACATTTCCGGTTTGAAGGAATTACTTTTCAGGCCTCCGGAAATTTATATGCCCTTGTGCTGAATCTTGCTGCAGACAGTATTCAGTTTAAAAACTGCAGATTCCTGGGGAAACTGAATGCCAATGCCAATAATACGACAGAAAATCTGGTTAAAATTGCCGGATCGGCAACCCGGTTTGAAGACTGCACGTTTTCAGGCGGGGCAGCCGGTTTGGTTCTGGATTCCAAAGACAGAAAAGGAACTGTGATTTCCGGATGCCGGTTTTCGGATGCAGCTTCTCTGAACCCGATCCAGATTAAAAAGGCAGACGGATTGATTTTCAGTGGCAACACTGTGGAACTCAGCAGTTCCAGTGTAAATTTCATCGGGGTTGAACTGATGAATTGCTACGGCGCACTGACGGTAGAGAAAAACCTGTTCAGAACCGGAAACGGCTGTGCGATGAGACTGAGTGACTGTTACGGATCAGATGCGGGCAGGCTGATGATCCGGAATAATATGTTTTATGCTTCGGGCAGTTCTGCTGACCAGGTTTTGCGGTTGTCAAATGCCCAGTTTACCGATGTGTTCAACAACACGGTTTATCTGAACAGCCCGGGGGCGGCAGTGTATACCAATGACGGGCAGTCCATAAAACTGGTGAATAATCTGTTCATCAACCCGGGTTTGGGAAGAGCCATTTCGGTCGGCAACGGAAATTCGGTTACTGACTGCGATTATAATGTTTATTTTTCGGCGAATCAGTACCGGCTGGCGTCCTGGGGAGGAACGGATGCGGCCAATTTAACAGCTCTTCAGACGGCAAACGGGAAAGACAGTCATTCTCTGGTGAAAAACGTCACCTTTTTTTCAGGATATGCTGACCTTCATCTTGGCACCGGTTCTTCTGATCTTGCGGGGCTTTCACTGGCAGAGGTTCCCGACGATTTTGACGGAGAAATCCGGTCGGGCTCACCGTTCAGAGGCGCAGATGAATTCAGCGGAACTTATGTTTCCGTCCGGGATGGCAGTCAGGGAGAACCCGGCGGATTCCGGATTTACCCGAACTATCCCAATCCGTTCAATCCGTCGACGGCTATCCGGTTTTACCTTCCGGTATCGGGGGAGGTCAGAATTTCTGTGGTTGATCTGGCCGGCCGGTTGGTTGAAACTCTGGTTTCCGGATACCGGGCAGCAGGCGAACAATCTGTCCGGTTCGAAGCAGACCACCTTGCCGGTGGTGTTTATTTCTGCCGGATTGAGTCTGAATCAGGGTCAGGAGCAATCAAACTGATTCTGCTGAAGTAAAAGCTAAACCCTGATAAAACAAAAAAACCCGCTGTGCGGGTTTTTTTGTTTGCAGGTTGCCCGGATTATTCTGCAATCCAGATCTGATAATCCCAGGGTTTCAGAATAAAGTTAAGTCCCGGTTTTACTTCTGTTTTCTCGGCGGTGAGTCCATTAACAGCCTTTCCGGTCCAGGAAATTTTCCTGACCGTTCCCGATTGCTCCTTTGAAGTAGTATTAACCAGAATCAGCAGTTTGTTAGCTCCTGATTCCCGGGTAAAGGCGAAAACGCCGCCATCTGATGAGGTTCTGGCAAAGGTAAAATTTCCACCATAGATTCCGGACCACAAAGCCGGATTTTTTTCTCTGAGTGCAGTCAGCCTGGTGAAAAAGGCCCGGTTCGGATGGTCTTTCCACTGAATAGGATCCCGTTCAAAAAACTGGAGTTCCTGGGTCATTCCGGCTTCCTGACCGTTATAAATCAGGGGCATTCCGGGAAGGGTGAAAGTCAGGACCGTCATGGCATTGTAGGCATCGCCGAGGCGTTTGTATTCGTTCCCATTCCAGGTGTTCTCATCATGATTGGTGATGAACAGCATCCGGTAATTTGCCGGGTGGTAGGTTTTGAATTCCCGGTCCGTGAGGTAGGATCTCAGGCTGTCAGCAGTGAATTTTCCTGATGCCAGTTTGTTGAATACATCCTTATGCTGCCAGCCGTAGGTCATGTCAAAGGCATTCAGATGCAATTCAGGTTCACTTGCTTCCGCCAGCATAAAAACCGGTTTGATTTTATCCAGTTCCCGCCGGGCCGAGTCCCAGAACTCAACCGGAACCATTCCTGCCACATCGCAGCGGAATCCGTCGATGTCAAACGTTTTAAGCCAGTATGCCATTGATTCAATCATGGTGGTTCTGAGCAGGGTATTGTCATAATTCAGATCGGCAACATCTGCCCAGTCAGCAACTGGCGGGACCATTTCACCCTTTGCGTTTTTTGTATAAAAATCAGGATTGGTTCTCACCCACGGATGGTCCCAGGAGGTATGGTTGGCAACCCAGTCGATAATGACTTTCATCCCCAGCCGGTGGGCCTGATCAACCAGATCCCTGAAATGGGCTTCCGTTCCGAATTCAGGATTGATTCCGGTATAATTCCGGACGGCATAATAGCTGCCGAGGCTTCCTTTCCGGTTGAATTCACCGATAGGATTTACCGGCATCAGCCAAAGAATTCCGACGCCAAGATCCCGTAATTCTGTAAGCCGGGCCTCGACGGCTTTGAACGTTCCGTCTTTTGAAAACTGCCGGACGTTGACTTCATAAATTGTCCGGTTTTTACTCCAGTCTGGTGTTGCAATTGTGGGTTTGGTTTGGGAAAATCCCGTCGAAAGGCCTAAAAGAGACAGGAAAAGAAGAGAAATCCGCATAAAAATTCCTTTCAGTGAAAAACGAAGATAGGAGAGAATCCGGAAGCAAAGCAAGCGCTTCCATTAAAAAGGATAAAAATGCCCGCAACTTAGGCGGGCATTTTTTTATTCGGTCATGGGTACCCGGACACCCCGTTGACGGGCAACCGAAATTGCTTCCTCATATCCGGCATCCGCATGCCGGATGACCCCCATTCCCGGGTCAGAAGTCAGGACTTTTTCGAGCCGGGAAGCCATCATGTCTGTTCCGTCTGCCACAACGACCATTCCTGCGTGAAGTGAGTATCCCATCCCAACTCCGCCGCCATGGTGAAAGGAAACCCAGGAAGCACCGGCTGCGGTATTGACAAGGGCATTCAGGATAGCCCAGTCTGCAATGGCGTCCGATCCGTCCTTCATGGATTCTGTTTCCCGGTTGGGGGAGGCAACCGACCCGCAGTCAAGGTGGTCCCGCCCAATGACAATCGGCGCCTTAACCTTTCCGGTTTTGACCAGATCATTGAAAACAAGGCCCATTTTTGCCCGTTCTCCATATCCAAGCCAGCAGATCCGGGCAGGAAGCCCCTGAAAATGAACTTTCTGCTGGGCCATCCGGATCCAGTTATGCAGGTGAGTATCTTCCGGGAAGGTAGCTAAAACGGCTTCATCGGTAACTTTCAGATCTTCCGGATCGCCGGAAAGAACCGCCCACCGGAACGGCCCTTTTCCTTCACAGAACAGCGGCCGGATGTATTCAGGTACAAAGCCCTTGATGTCGAAAGCAGTTGTAACCCCGGCTTTTACAGCCTGTGCCCGGATGTTGTTTCCGTAATCGAAGGTGACGGCTCCCCTTTTCTTCATTTCAAGCATGGCAGATACATGGACACCCATCGCCCGGATGGATTCTGAACTGTATTTTTTCGGATTTTCTTTCCGGAGTGCCAGGGCTTCCGGTAACGTCATCCCGTTCGGAATGTACCCGTTTAATTCATCGTGTGCGCTGGTCTGGTCGGTCAGGACATCAGGAATCTGGTTATTTCTGAGAAACCGGGGCAAAAGATCGGCAGCATTCCCGACCAGCCCGACCGACAGTGCCGTTCCGGTCGCTTTTGCCTGAAGAACTCTGGCCAGAGCTTCATCCGGATCAAAACTGATTTCATCCAGGTAACCGGTATCCAGGCGTTTTCTGATCCTGCTTTCATCTGCATCAATCCCGAGGAAGGCAGCACCGGTCATGGTTGCAGCAAGCGGTTGGGCTCCGCCCATTCCGCCGAGTCCGGCAGTCAGAACCCATTTCCCCTTCAGAGTTCCGCCAAAGTGAATCCGGGCAAGAGAAGCAAAGGTTTCATAGGTTCCCTGCAGAATTCCCTGCGTTCCGATGTAAATCCAGGAGCCGGCCGTCATCTGACCGTACATGATCAGGCCCTTTTTCTCAAGCTCATTGAAATGATCCCAGTCGGCCCATTTACCAACAAGGTTTGAGTTGGCAATCAGAACCCGGGGCGAGAATTCATGGGTTTTAAATATTCCGACCGGTTTACCCGACTGGATGAGCAGGGTTTCGTCATTTTCAAGCGACTCAAGTGACCGGATGATGGCATCAAATGCCTCCCAGTTACGGGCTGCTTTTCCGGTTCCGCCGTAAACAACCAGATCTTCCGGACGTTCGGCTACTTCCGGATCAAGATTGTTCATCAGCATTCTCAAGGCAGCTTCCTGCTGCCAGCCTTTGCAGGTCAGCGTTGTTCCCCGGGGGGATTTAAGGATCCTTTTCATGGTTTTTCTCAGCTTTCAGGTCAGATTACAGGTTATCGAGCAGGTGACGGGTGATTTTGGTCCATAGATGCAGGCGGTCCTTTCCTGCGATCCCGTGCAGGTGCCCGGGGTAAACAAAGTAGTCAAGCGGGGTATTGGTAGTGGCTGCTTCCTTCACAAACAGAAGGCTGTGCTGCCACATTACGGTCGGGTCAGACGTGCCGTGAATCATTAGAAGGCGGCCTTTCAGATCCTTCACATAACCCAGAACATTCGAAACCTTGTATCCGGAAGGATTCTGCTGCGGTGTGTCCATATACCGTTCCGTATAGACGGTTTCATAATAACTCCAGTCAATAACCGGCGCACCTGAAACCCCGGCTTTAAACCGGTCGGGCATGCGGGTCATCAGGGAAGCGGTCATAAATCCGCCATAACTCCAGCCAAATACACCAACCCGTGACCGGTCTGCCTGCGGGTACCGTGAAAACAGGAACTCAAGTCCTGCCATCTGGTCCTCAATTTCAAGGGTTCCGAGTTTCCGGAAAGTTTTTTGTTCGAAAACCTTTCCACGGTTGGGTGTTCCCCGGTTGTCGACCATGAGAACAATAAACCCTTGTGAGGCCATGTACTGTGCCCAGAGGGAATAGGGTCCACCCTGCCATGATTGGGTGACCTGCTGCAGATGGGGACCGCCGTAAACATAGAGTATGACCGGATATTTTTTGCCGGTCTCCAGGTTTTCAGGAACCACAATCCGGGCAAATAACACGGTGCTGTCGGGACCTTTAAAAGACACCAGTTCCATTTTTCCGGTGTCGTAATCCTGAACCGGATTTGCCGCCGTATGCAAAACTGTAGCTTTCAGTTTTGTCAACTCAATCAGGGAAACAAGGCCGGGTTCAGTCAGACTGGTAAAGGTTGTGATCAGACTGTTGCCATCCGGTGCCAGTACCGGCAGATGGGTTCCTTCCCCCAAGGTGAGCTTTTCGGGTTTTCCGGATTTGAGTGCAGTCCGGTAGACGTGTTTTTCAAGCGGACTTTCCTTTACGGCAGAGAAGATCAGCCGGCCCTTTTCGTCAAAGCCAAGCGGATCAACAACAGTCCAGTTTCCGCTGGTGACCTGTCCGGTCAGCTTTCCGTCTGCCGAATACCAGTAAAAATGAGCCCACCCATCCCGGGGGGATTTCCAAAGGAATTCGTCCTTTTTTCCCGGTATGAAAACGGGTCCGGATTGGGGTTCGGTGTAAATAGAATCCTTTTCCTCAAAAACCAGATTGACAGGTTTCCCGGTTTCGGAACTGTATCTGATCAGTCTCATGTGGTTCTGATCCCGGTTGACATGGGCCACATAAACCCATTTTTCATCCGGGCTCCAGGTGATGTTGGTCAGATACTGGTCGGCAGGTTCGCCGGTCTGGAGGTAGACCGTTTTTCCGGTTGCAAAGGTGTGGAGTCCGATTGTGACCGTCTGGTTCGTCATTCCGGCCATCGGATAGATGGCGGGGACGGAAACTGCAGGCCGGGCGGTCAGATCAACAAACGGATATTTGGTCACACCGGCATCGTCTGACCGGTAAAAGGCGGTCATGGTGCCGCCGGGTGAAAGAAAAATCCCCTTTTCAATGCCGAATTCCCGTTGGTGGACATCTTTTCCGAAGTTGATATCCGGATTTTCGCCCCGGGCAATCTGTACTGAAGAGGAATCCTTAACGGTGTAATAAAGTCCGTTATCCTGTGTGTATACTGCTTTTAAATCCCGGCAGACTTCGATCCGTTCTGCCTTCTCAGGAAGCCGGGAATGAATTTTAATCTGTCCTTCCGGAAGAGAAAAAACGAGAATCCGGTTTTCTTTGTTGATCCAGCCCTGCGTTTCAGTCACCCATGTAACCATCGGAACGGTTTTACTTTCAGAAAGCCCGAGAGCTTTAAATGCTTCAGAAAAATGGGCAACTGGGAAAGTCCGGAGTGTCTGTCCTGTTTTTCCGTCAGCCAGAACCAGTTCCGTTCCCGAAGAAGTTACGAAACTGAACTGTAAAGAGCCGGGCAGCCATTGGATCTGGCGGTGAAGGTCGGGTCTGAGTTTGTTGAAAGCGATATCCTCCATTGAAATTGTTTTCTTTTGCGAAAAGGCCGTTGCAGGAAGTAAAGTCAGCAGAAGCAGCAGGCGGAAGGCGAACATAAAATCTCTTTCTCCTGGGGATACCGGGTTTAAGGTTATCCTGTGTGATCTGTCCATTTGATTGTCTGCTTAAGTTAAAAAAATTCTCTATCTTAATCATTATTCCATCAGTCATCCCGGAGAAAACTGCATGAAACACCATGCTCCCCGTTTTTTAGCTTTGGTCAATACGGCCCGTGAATCCGTCAGGGAAATGACCGTTCAGCAGGTCAGAAACTTCCAGATTGAAGGAAAGAAGCAGATTCTGGTCGATGTCAGGGAAGATCACGAATGGGCAGAGGGGCATCTTCCCGGTGCAGTTCATCTGGGAAAAGGGATTATTGAACGGGATATTGAAGGCCTTTTCCCGGATTTGAACGAAGAACTGATCCTGTACTGCGGCGGCGGATTCAGATCTGTCCTGACGGCTGAAAACCTTCAGAAAATGGGATATACCCGGATCGTTTCGATGGATGGCGGTTACCGGGGCTGGACTGAAGCCGGATTCCCGGTAGACAAACCCTGAAACCATCAGAGGGAAAAATGAAAATTCTCGTAACCGGACTGAACGGCACCATCGGCAGAGTGCTGAAACAACAGCTTGAAGCCCTGGGGCATCACGTTGCCGGCTGGAACCGGTCACAGGTTCCGGTGGATGATTATCACCGCATGGAGTTTTATGTTGGGTCGGTCAGGCCCGACATGCTGATTCATCTGGCAGTGAACTCCCAACCGACAGGCCGTGCCGATGAAAACTGGATTGTCAATTACCAATGGCCCAGTGAACTGGCCTGGATCTGTAAAAAATTCAAAGTCCGGTTTGTCTTTGCCAGCACGGTCATGGTTTTTTCTGACCTTGCGAAAGGGCCGTTTACGATTTTTTCAGTTCCGGATAATAACAAAGGATACGGGTTTGAAAAACGGCTGGCCGAGGCCAGAGTCCTGTATCAGAATCCCGATTCAATCCTGATCCGGCTGGGCTGGCAGATCGGGCATGAAGCCGGGTCGAATAATATGGTGGATTATCTGGACGTCAGGAACCGGGAAAAAGGTGAGGTGGAGTGCAGCACCCGCTGGCTGCCGGCCTGTTCATTTCTGGAAGATACGGCTGGTCTTTTTCTCCGGGCAGCAACCTTTTCTCCGGGGCTGTATCAGGCTGACTCCAATACCGGCTGGTCCTTTTATGACATTGCTTCCGCTTTAAACAGGCAGCTTTCTGCCGGTTGGACTCTGGTTCCTGCCGATGAGTTTGTTTTTGATCAACGGATGCAGGATGACCGTACTGCCATGCCGCCTCTCTCTGACCGGCTTCCCCAATTAAAGCAGATTACACTCAACCGTCTTTAACCAGATACAGAAACCAGACCCGGATGAAATAAAAAAAGGCTGCAGAAACAGCCTTTTTAAAGTTTTCTGTTAAAGAAATCCGGTTATTCGGGTTTGTTGATTACATCGAAAACCCGGGCCTCGATAAACAGGTTGAACAAATCGGAATCCACTTTTTTGGCCTTCACTTCATAACCCAGAATATCGAGTGCCTTTTCAATCGGAACGGCCCGTTTATAGGGACGGTCATTGGCCGTCAGTGCATCGAAAATATCCGAAATGGTCATGATTTTGGACTGAATCGGAATTTCGGGACTGTTGGCCTTATTCGGATAGCCGGATCCATCGAGTTTCTCATGATGCATGTAGGCAATTTTCGGAACTCCCCGCAAATCATTGGTCCACGGAATCTGCTTCAGAAAGTTGTAGGTGTGCGTCACGTGGCTTTCAATCTCAAGCCGTTCGTCCTCACCCAGAGATCCTTTGGCAATCGACAGCCGCAGGGCTTCATGATCCGTTAGAAAAGGAATGCTGCCGATTCCGTCAACCATGATCGATTTAGTCTGAATTTCTTTCAGGAAATCGAAACCTGAAGACTCGAGAACGGTTGGTTCATTGGTTTTTATGATAAACGCCAGATACCGGTCAAGCTCTTCAATTTTTTCACGGGATTCCGAATCAATCAAAGCGAGGTCTTCGAGGGCCTCTTCCCGGGTTTTTTCGAGCAGATACCTGACTTTCAGATTTGAATATTTCAGGAGAAGAGACTGGCGGATGATGAGGTATCTTGACTTCAGCAGTTCCAGATCAGGCTCGTACAGCTTTTTGGCTTTGACCAATACCGGTTCCCTGACCCCGATTTTTCCGAAATCGTGCAAAAGAGAAGCATACTTAATTTCCTGAATATCCCGCTGTCCGAACCGGATTCCGCCGAATAGGGATGCCTTTGCTTTGTTGACGGCCTCCGCGATCCCGGTTGAAAGTACCGCAACCCGTTCGGAGTGACCCGAAGTGGTTGGGTCTCTGGCCTCGATTGCCGTTACAGAAGCTTTGATGAATCCTTCGAACAGAATTTTAATAGATTCATACAAACTCCGGTTTTCATAGGCTACGGCAGCCTGGGAAGCAAATGACAGGGTCAGCTCCTCGTCCTTTTTTGTAAAGGGAATGACCTGTGAGGCGACAATTTCTTCTGAGGCTAAAGCCACATCCTTATCCCGCTTTTTATTGATCAGCTGGATGACTCCGATGGTCTGTTTATCCTGATTCAGCATCGGAACAACCAGCATGGATTTGGTGCGGTATTTGATAAAATCGTCAAAACTTTTATTAAAATGATAGGGAAGCTGGTCTGACAGGAAGTAAACATCCGCCAGATTCAGAATTTCACCGGTCAGCGCCGTGTACCCTGAAAGACTCTTCGAAGAGATCTCCATGGTGAATTCTTTAAACGGAATGGCTTTGGTAAAATTAAAGGTGTGTTTAAAGCAAAGTACTTTGTTGGCCAGATAATTGGACTTGTCATATTCCACATCCGGCTTGTCCTGGAGAATGTAAAGGGATCCCGAATCGCAGTTGGTAATTTCAATCGAAATGGTCAGGATCAGGTCAAGCAGTTTGTGGATATCGGTTTCGGAAGAAAGGGCAATCCCGATATCGTTCAGTTTTTTCAATGCCCCTGACTGAACGTCGAGGGCTTCATTAAGCTTATATTCTTTAAACCGGTGTTCACCCAGTTTCTGGGCCTTTTTCAGTGCCATGATCAGCCGGTTCGGACTGACTGGACGCTCAACGATATCGAGAAGGATATCCGTTTCTACCAGTTTCCAGGCATCCGGATAGTCATCAAGCTCCCGTTGGCCGGCAATCGCAATCAGAGAAATTTTTCCCGCTTGTTCGGGGGTTAGTTTTGCCCTGACTGAATCAAGCACACCCAGTTCAACCAGCATGACAGTGGTCGTCTGAAAGGAAGGAATACTGCTGTCACGGTGCAAACCGATTTTTTTAAAATCAATCTTGGTGATCTTGTGCAGAATCAGCCTGTTTTCCATTGCCCTGGCTGCAGCATCAATCACCTGCTGGTCCAGCCCGACTCCGTCAAAAATCTGTAAATGAAGTTTCACATTTTCGACAGGATCAATAGACTCCGGGGCTGAATCGGCAGGAAGACTTTTATTCTGCTTCATTACCGGTTCTCCGTTACTGTTTTTATTACCGTGATGGTAAAGAATTTTGAGTTTAGATTCAATATTAATAATAATTTTTGGTAAAATTGTGACGGCTGTATCATTATAAAAAACGAATTTTAATTTTTCCCGGGGTTAATTGACAATGTGTACCCTTTATCTGATCCCAAATCTACTGTCAGAGCGGCCGGTATACGATCCGGTATTTCCTTTGTTCCTTCCCGAAATTCTGGAAACTCTCGATGGAGTGGTAGTTGAATCTCTGAAAGGGGCCGGAAAGCTGTTCCATCACCTGAAAATTAAAAGGCAGGTCCGGGAGATTCCTCATTACATCCTTTCAGACGCCATGAAACCGGCTGAGTTCAAAAAAATTGCCTCAGATATGAAGGCGGGATCCCGGTGGGGGCTGATCAGTGATGCCGGGTATCCGGCCGTTGCCGATCCCGGCGCCCGGTTAATTGAAGAATGCCACTCCCGCCAGATCCGGGTTGTTCCGGTTCCCGGATATTCATCCCTGATTCTTGCTCTGGCGGCATCGGGCCTTAACGGGCAGAAATTTGCATTCCACGGTTACCTGCCCAGGGCCGATCAGGACCGGAGGGCGGTTCTTCAGGGACTTTCACGGGAGTCGGAAGCCAGAAAAATGACCCAGATCTTTATTGAAACCCCATACCGGAATCAACCGGTGCTCGAAGAGTGCCTGCGGGTGCTGCCAGAGAAAACCCGGCTTTGTGTTGCTGCAGACCTGACAGGAAGCCAGGAGCTTGTGATTTCAAAACTGGTTTCTGACTGGAAGAAGGATCCGGTTGAACTGCCCGGTGATCTGCCGGCTTTGTTTCTTTTTCTGTCCTGACGGAATTGAACGGGCAGATTTCGTGTTTACTGAAAAAATGAAGCAGGATTCCAGCATGTCAAAACTCCCTGAAACCCAGGAACTGACCCCTTTAATTTATGGACAGCAGGAGCATAAGCACCTGACTTACCACTTTACCTATGGCGTTTATCTCATAACTTCTGCTGCGGGTGATACCAAATCTGGAATGACCGCAGTTTGGGTAACCCAGGTTTCAAAGAATCCGGTACGGCTTGCAATCGGTATCCAGCCCGAGGGCCAGACAGCAAAAAATATCGAAGCTTCAGGTAAATTCTGTGTTCAGGTGCTTTCCCGGCTGCAGGAAAAACTTGCTTATCAGTTCGGGGCGCCTGCTGCACCCGGTGAGGATAAGTTTTCTGAAGTTACCTGGAACTGGTCACCGGCCGGAAACCCGGTAATCCATGGAACAATTGCCTGGATGGATTGTGAAGCTGAACAAACGCTGAATCTGGGCTCTCATCTGCTGGTCATTGCCAGAGTGACAGGCGGGGATTCTGTGTCTGGCCAGCAGCCGGCCGTCTACCTGAACGGAAAAATCAACCCTTTCTGACAGACAGAACCGGTTGGTCAGATGGTTCCGTGTAATACCGGAAAAGCCTGACGGAAAGCAGGTCATGCCAATAGGCAGCAACTTCCGGGACCAGGTCAGACGGAATCCCGGTATGGTTGACCAGGACCAAAGTCTCTCCACCGCCCGGGATTAAAGAAAGTTCGGCCCGTGAATCCGGGAAATCAGGCGGGAACCCGGTTGTTCTCCAGGACTGGACAATTTTTCTGAACGGAAGCAAAACCACATTCCGTCCTGAAATAATTCCGCCTGAAAGGGTAAACCAGCCACCCTGACTGGGATCAATCTGTGCCTCACTGCCCGAAAAAGCGGTAAATTCATCCGAATCCAGCCATCCAAGATAAATTGAAACTGTGCTGACCGGGATCCGGACTTCAATCTGAACCGTTGCTTCCATCAAACCCTCCTTTTGAAAACTGAACGAATATACAGTATACACTGTAATAAAATCCAGTCAGTAAAATAAAAAGTGAAGATAGATTAACTGAAATCTAATGAACCGGCCATTGATTCTGTGGCAGAATAGCTTATACCTTCCCTGTAACCTAACTCTCCGAAAGGAATCTGCCGGTATGTTTGATGAATCATTGACCTACCAATGCCAGTACTGTGGTTCGGTCAATACGATCGATATGGATGAACTGGATGCTTACCATCAGGAATTTTATGAATTCTGCGAAATCTGTGATCACCAGAATCTGATTATTGTTGACAAAGATGACTTTACCCGGACCTGGCATCTGTCGGTTTACGGTGATTATGAATAATCCGGATTCCCCTCCGGCTGAAATTCCCGTCACCATCACACCGAACAGGAAGTAAATCTTTGTATCTTTGCCATTTTTCCATCCGAAAAACCGGAACCAGAAAAAGGGCATTACTCTGTGAACTGGCTATCCCAAATCCGCCATTTTGTCTTTGATCTCGATGGAACCCTGATTTTGGGTAATCAGGTCCTGCCCTATGCCCGCGAAACACTTGGGCTGATCCGGAAACAAAAAAAGTCCTTCACGGTTGTGACGAATAACTCGAGCCGGTCAATTGATAACTACCAGCGGTTTCTGACCCACCTGGGGTTTTCAATCCGCCCGTCAGAAATTCATACTTCGGGGAAGGCAACCGCACAGTATCTTAATTCTCTTACCCATGAACCCTCGGTTTATCTGCTGGGAACCCGGGCACTGGTCGAAGATTTTTCATCCTTCGGGATCGCCTGTGTCAATGAAATAGATGCGGAACCCATTGATTTCGTTGTACTTGCATTCGATCAGGAGATTACCTACAAGCGGATTGTCGAGGCTTCGATCCTGATCAGACGGGGGGTACCGTTTATTGCCACCCATGCCGATGTCAATATCCCGACTGACCGGGGTTTGCTGCCCGACTGTGGATCCCTGATTTCCATGTTTCAGACTTCTACCGGTGTAACGCCCAAGGTGATCGGGAAGCCGAATATTGAAATGATCCACCCGGTTTTACGGTCGCATCAGGTTTCACCTGAGGAAACTGTGATTATTGGAGACCGGCTCTATACTGATATAGAGATGGGCTGGCGGGCTGGTATCCGGACGGTTCTGGTCAGAACCGGAGATATGTCCGGAAACCATTTAGCCTCTGAGGGAGTAAAACCAACCGAGGAAACAGATAATCTGGAGCAGATTTACCGGATTCTTGCGCAGGAAAACGGGATCTGATTTCCTGAAACTAAAGACTTTGCACCTGACCTGATCATCTGCCGGAACCTAAGGAACAGGCTTTCCGTCAGTACCGCCTGAAATTTAACTGGGGAGACATCCATGGCTTTTGACATTGCCGGACTGAATGAAAAAATCAAACAGGAATCTGCATTTATCGATCTGGTTCACGCCGAATTTAACAAAGTGATCATCGGCCAGAAATACATGATTGACCGGCTTTTGATCGGGCTGCTGTGTAACGGGCATATTCTGCTCGAAGGGGTACCTGGGCTTGCCAAAACCCTGACGATTTCCACTCTGGCCAAAATCATCGACGGTAAGTTTCACCGGATCCAGTTCACTCCGGATCTGCTCCCGGCTGACCTGACCGGGACCCTGATTTACAATCAGAAAGAAAGCAGCTTTTTTGTAAGGAAAGGTCCTGTTTTCGCCAATTTGATTCTCGCTGATGAAATCAACCGGTCACCGGCCAAAGTTCAGTCAGCCCTGCTCGAAGCCATGCAGGAAAAACAGGTGACCATCGGCGATGAAACCTACAAACTCGACGAACCGTTTCTGGTTCTTGCAACCCAGAATCCGGTCGAACAGGAGGGAACCTACCCGTTGCCTGAAGCACAGGTCGACCGCTTTATGCTGAAAATTCTGGTCGGGTATCCGTCCAAAACTGAAGAACTCGAAATTATGCGCCGGATGGCAAGCACCGAGCCGGCCAAACCCGTCAACAAAGTCATCACCCCGAAACAGATTCTTCAGGCACGGCAACTGATCAATGACATCTATATGGATGAGAAAATTGAGCAGTATATCATTGATATTATTTTTGCTACCCGTGATCCGCAAACAGTCGGTCTGGCCCATCTGAAGCCTCTGATCCAGTATGGTGCATCACCCCGGGCATCCATTTTCCTGAATCTTGCTGCCAAAGCCCACGCCTTCCTGAAACACCGGGGATACGTCACTCCCGAAGATGTGAAGGCAGTTGCCTATGATGTTCTGCGCCACCGGGTCATTCTGACTTACGAAGCAGAAGCCGAAGAGAAAAATACCGACTTTGTGATCGGCGAACTTCTTGCCCGGATCGAGGTCCCGTAATGCCGCAGGTTCCTGCTGATCTGTTCAGAAAAATCAGGCAGCTTGAAATCAGGACAAAAGGGATTGTCAATTCGATTTTTTCAGGCGAATACCGGTCCAGTTTTAAAGGGCAGGGAATCGAGTTTTCCGAAGTCAGAGAGTACAATTACGGCGACGACATCCGGATGATTGACTGGAATGTGTCTGCCCGTCAGGGAAAACCTTTCGTGAAAATTTATCATGAGGAACGGGAACAAACCCTTATGCTCATGGTGGATTCTTCGGGATCGCTGTGGTTCGGATCCAAAAGCCAGTTGAAATATGAACTTGCTGTTCAGCTTTCGGCCGTTCTGGCTTTCAGTGCTATAAAAAATAATGACAAGGTCGGGCTGTGTATTTTTTCGGACCGGATTGAACGGTTTATTGCCCCCAGAAAAGGCAGAACCCACGTCCTCAGAGTCCTTCGTGAATTGTTTTCGCATCAGCCCGAACAACGCCCGACCCGGATCAGCCTTGCTGCCGAATATGTTTCACGGATTCTGAAGCGGCGGTCTGTTGTTTTTCTGATATCCGACTTTGATGATTCCGGTTTCGAGAAGGAACTTAAAATACTGAATCAGAAACATGATCTGATTGCTGTTCAGCTCAGGGATATGGGAGAACTCATTCCGCCTTCGGTTGGGCTGGCAAACCTGAAAGACCCGGAGACAGGGAAAACCCTGACTGTTGATTTTGGGAACAGGGAAACCCGGGAGCAGTTCAGACAATTTTATCTTCGCCAGCACGCCCTTTCCCGTGACTCCATCCGGAAACTGCAGATTGATTCCATTGAACTGTTTACTCATCAGGATTTTGTTGAAAAATTGATGGCCTTTTTCAGAATGAGAGGAAGCCGGTACTGATGAAGACCCGATTCTTATCGCTGTCCGGCTGGTTTCTGCTGGCTACGGCTCCGCTTTTTGCTCAGAACTTTGCTGACTGGCAATTCCGGACGGAATTGAAAGATACCCTCAGAACCGGTGATACCATTACCTTTACCGTAGGCTGGAAGGGAAAGTCCGGCTATTCCTGGACGGTTCGTGCAGATTCAGCTTTTCTGTCTGTGATGGATCCGCTTCCTGCCGAAACACTTACGGTATCCGACGGGAAGCAGGTTGCCTATTCACTGAAAATGCCGTATCAGTTTTGGGGCTTTTCGAAGGATACGCTCAATCCGGTGTTCTTTATACTTAAAAATCAAACCGGTTCAGATTCAGTCTGGTTTGCAACCCCGGCGTTTTTCCCTGATCCGAAACTGGCAACGGATGAGGGTGATACACTGGTCCGGCCCGAAAAAGACATTATTGAAACATCCCGGCCCTGGTGGCACTATCTGCTCTGGGTTCTTGCAACTGCAGCAGGCATCGCCGTCATCTGGTACGTGATTTACCGGATCCGTAAAAACAGAAAACTCCCGCAGGACGAAGTTGAAACGGTAACGGCACCGGTTAAAACCCCGTACGACCTGTTTGTTGAGCAGATGAACCGGCTTTTGGAAGGCAAGGAAACCTGGCATGAACAGGTAAAAGGATTTTATTCAGACCTGATTGAAATCCTGAAAAAGTACCTCGAAGGTATTTCAGGGTCACCGGTTGCAGAAATGACATCCGATGAATTTTTGTCCTGGCTGGAAACCCGGTCAGACCTCAGGGAGATCCTGCCGGATATGAATTTACTGCTTCAGCGGGCTGATCTGATCAAATTTGCCAAACAACAGGCAGTTTACTCCCAGATGGCCTCAGATTTTAATTCGGTCAGGAAAGCCGGCGAGGCCATCGACCCCAGATCCTTCCCTGGCAAACAGGCACCGCAGGCTGAACCACCGGCAGCCAGCCTGACAGAAGGAGACCCGTCATGATCGGATTTGAATCTCCTCTGCTTCTGGGACTTCTTCTGGTGATTCCTGCCTGGATTTTCTGGAACTGGCTCAAGGGCAGAACTCAAAAACCGGTGCTGTTTTACGGTCGGGTCACAGCAGTTGCCGCAGCGGGAAATTCCTTTTGGGTCTGGATATCCCGCCTTTTATTTCCCCTCAGAATTCTGGGTTTTACCCTGCTGGTGGTTGCACTGGCCCGCCCGCAGCTTATCAATACAGAACGGGTCATCAATTCGGAAGGGGTGGATATCGTTCTGGCCCTTGATATTTCAGCTTCCATGAAGGCGATGGATCTGAATCCGAACCGTCTGGCAGCAGCACGGGAGGTTGCCCGTGATTTTGTGGCGGGAAGGGAAGCTGACCGGATCGGCCTCGTTGTTTTCGCCGGACAGGCCTTTACCCAGGCACCTCTGACACTTGATTATGACATGATCAAAAAACTGATCACAACCACAACGTTTGATGAGGCTAACCCCGGTACTGCAATCGGTATGGCACTGGCCACTTCGGTTAACCGGCTGCGGGATTCGGATGCAAAATCGAAGGTCATTATTTTGCTGACTGACGGACGGAACAATCAGGGGGATATTGATCCTGTTACTGCAGCAGATCTGGCGTTAAGTATGGGGGTTCGGGTGTACACAATCGGTGTTGGCCGTCTGGATGAAGCCCAGATTCCGGTTCAGGATCAGTATGGCAGGACGGTTCTGGTCAGCCAGGCCGTGGATGTGGATGATGAAACTCTGACCAAAGTTGCAGAAATGACCGGCGGAAAGTATTACCGGGCAACGGATAACAAATCACTGAAAGAAATTTATTCAGAAATCGGGTCACTCGAAAAAACAAAAATCGAGGTAAAAAATTACTACCAGTATGAAGAAATTTATCACTGGTTTCTGATTCCTGCCCTGATTCTGTTATTTCTTGAACTGGTTCTGGCAAAAACACGGTGCCGGCCGGCAGTTCATGAATTGTGGGCGGAGGAGAAATGAAATTTGCAAACTGGTTTTACCTGTTTGGGCTGATCCTGATTCCGGCCGCAGCCATTCTGATTCTGCTTTTCCGAAGAAGCCAGAAAAAAAACCTTAAAGATTATTTTCAGGATGGAAATCTCGAAAAACTGAATCTTTCTGCTGGACTGAAATGGAATCAGGTCAGGATCACACTCTGGACCCTGGGATTCATGTTTGCCATTCTTGCTCTGATGGGTCCTCTGCTTGGTGAAAAAACCCGGCAGATCAAACACCGGGGCATTGACCTTATTATTGCTCTGGATATTTCGAATTCCATGCTTGCCCAGGATGTTGTTCCTTCCCGGCTGGATAAAGCAAAACTGGAAATCAGATCCTTTGTTAACTCCCTTCAGGGTGATCGTGTCGGGCTGATTGTATTCGAAAATGACGCGTTTCTCCAATGCCCCCTGACCTCTGATTATTCAGCTATCAATCTGTATCTGGATGCCATCACAACCGGGTATCTGCCGGTTCCCGGCACCCGCCTTTCAGCACCGGTTGAATCTGCCGTAGATGCCTTTGACCGGACGCTGACAATCGGGGAAACAGATTCAGAGGAGCAAAAGTCCAAAATAATGGTTCTGGTTTCTGACGGCGAAGATCATGAGGGCGGAACAGATGAAGCCGTAAAAATTGCCGCCGAGAACGGAATAAAAGTGTACACGGTCGGCGTTGGTACACCTGCCGGCGGACCGATTCCGGTGAAGGACCGGAGTGGAAAAGTTATTGATTTTAAACGTGACCGGACCGGTACTGTGGTGACAACCCAGCTTAAAGAAGACGGACTCGCCCGCCTGGCATCAGAATCCGGTGCTGAATATTTCAGAATCGGGGCAACCCAGTCCGATTTTTATAAGCTGACCGACATTATCCGGACCATGAAAAAAACGGATTTCAAATCATCCGAAGTCGTTGATCTGGATAACAAATTCCAGTATCCGCTGGCCATTGCCCTTGTTCTTTTTCTGGTTTCATTTTTATTGGTTCCTGCTGCATCTGAGGAAAAGAAATGATAAACGTCCTGTTAATTTCGGTTCTCCTGCTTTGGGGCGGGGACATCAGCCGCCTGAAAAAGGCCGATGAACTTTACCGGCAGGGTAAATTTGATCAGGCGCTGGAGATTTATCAGTCCGAACTCAATAAAAACCCGGGCGATTATGCAACCGCCTTCAATGTTGGAAATGCCCTGTTTAAATCGGGAAAATTCGACGAAGCAGAAAAGGCCTGGGCCCATGCAAAATCCCTGACTCAAAAACCGGGAAATGTCTCGGCATCTGCCTACAACCAGGCAGTGGCCGATTTTCAGAAGAGAGATTTGCAGGAAGCCCTGAAGCAGACAAAGGAAGCCATCCGGATGAATCCGGAAGATGAAGATGCCCGGGCCAATTTCGAAGTGCTGTCCAGATTGCTGAAAAAACAGCAGGAACAGCAGAAAAACAACCAGAAGAAAGATCAGAAGAAAGACCAGGATCAGAAAAAAGACGACAAAAAAGAAGACAAAAAGCAGCAGGATCAGAAAAACCAGGAGCAGAACCAGAAAAAGCAGCAGCAGGTCAGCCAGATTCCAAAAGAACAGGCTCAGCGGTTACTCGATGCCCTGAAGAAAAATGAAAAAGAAGCGTTGTTAAAGAAAAAGGAAATGCAGAGCCGGTCAAGAAAACAGGTTGATAAAGACTGGTAGCCGGTCCTTCTGTAAAAGAATTCAATGAATATTAACAGATTCTCTCACTCTATAATCCGTCTGATGGCAAGGGTTCTTCCCGTTCTGGCTGTTGCGGTGCTTTCCGGGGGCCGGCAGGCCGAAGCCCAGTCGCTGACAGTTCAGATTTCCTGTGATCAGACTACCTGGCGGATCAATGACCTGATCCCGGTGACCATCGAAGTATCTGCCGGTTCCAACCTGAACCTCCCGAAGGCTGAACTCAAGCTTCCGCAGGGAATAAAACGGATTCCCGGCCAATCTTCCACGGGACAGAGTATTTCAATTGTCAACGGATCTTACCGGATTACTGTTTCCGAGAATCTGGCACTGAGTACCACAAAAGCCGGATCTTATTCCATCGGCCCGGCCGTTGTTACCCTGAACGGTAAAACATTTTCATCCAATACATTGACACTGAAAGTTCTCGAAGCCGGTGAGAAAGCACCCTCAGGAAGTCAGGCTGCATCGGTGGACGATATTGTTTTTCTGAAAGCATTTCCATCAACTACGGTCCCGGTAACCGGCCAGCCGGTTTATATCCGGTATAAGCTGTATTTCAGAACACGGGTTAGCAACCTCAATCTGGTGACGGATGCCGGCGGAACGGGTATCCTGTCAGAGGATCTGAATTCGGGCCGTCCGAATCAGCAGCCCGATCAGGAACTGATCAACGGGGTTTCCTACAGTGTGGTCACCATCCGGGAAATTCTCGTGTATCCGCAGCAAACCGGACCGGTTACCATTACCCCGCTGGTTTTAAACCTGCAGGTTGCCCGCCCGAGAAAAACTTCCCGGCAATCCATATTTGATGATTTTCTGGCCGATCCGTTTCAGGATTATGCCCAGATCAACGTCACCAGCCCGAAAGTGGTGCTGTCTGTTAAAAACCCGGGCCAGGCACCGTCTGATTTTTCCGGATTTACCGGCCGGCTGGTTGCGACCCGGAAAGTGGACCGGAAATCAGTGGCAGTAAATCAGCCGGTCTCGGTTGTGATGACGTTCGAAGGAGCCGGAAACTTTAAAAACTTTATTCCGCCAAAACTGGACTTTCCGCCTCCAGCCGAAAGCTATCCGCCAAAGGAAACCGTCCGGATTAATCCGACTGCCAACGGCGGGGCCGGAACCTGGACTGTTGAGTATACCGTTATCCCCCGGGTAACCGGTGAACTCGAAATACCCGCAGCCGGATTTTCCTATTTCGATCTGGCTTCCGGAAAGTACACCCAGGTTGAATTCCCCTCAGAATCAGTAAAAGTAACCGGGGATCCAAACTCCGGCGGAGCAGGAACCGGTGAAAGCTATGACTTCAGGGCTATCGGACGGGATATTTCCTTTATCATGACGGAAACCAACCTTACCGAAACCGGGTCACGGTTGAATCTGTTGGCGTTGGGAACCGGTACCGTATTGGTTATTTGGGGCGGACTTGGGTTGGTTTTCTGGTTCCGGCGCAGGCAATTGAAAGAACGGGCAGATATTCTGGGATACGGGCATAAAAACGCCATCCGCTTTGCAAAAAAATCCCTCGCACAGGTCCGTAAAATCCAGGCTGAGGGTGGGGATATGAAAGCGGTTCTTTCTGAACTGCACCGGGTTTTCAGCCAGTTTATTGCCAGAAGAACCCGTTTGGAAGAATCAGCCTGGACGGTTGACGAAGTCCTCGCAGAACTGAACCGCCAGCAGGTTCCGTCCGAAGTCCTTGAGGCTGTTACATCGTTTCTGACCCGGCTGAATGAATACCGGTTTGCGCCGGTTCAGATGATTTCGGAGTCAGCAGATGACCTGATTGAAAACGGAGAGAAAATTCTGACTGAGCTGGCGAAATACTTGTGAAAAAGGCACTTTACATGATCAGATTCTTTTTGGTGGTTTTTTTAGTTGTGGCCCCGTTTGGTGCTGATGCCAGCCCGGACAGTTTGTTTGTACAGGGAAATGCAGCTTATACTGCGGGGAACTATCAGGAAGCCAGAAAAGCCTGGGAATCCATTTTATCGGACGGAAAGGAGAGCCCTGAACTATTTCTGAACCTGGGAAATGCCTGTTTCAGGCTGAAGGATTTCGGATGGGCCCGGTTTTATTATGAAAAGTCCCTGTCGCTCGATCCAATAAACGGAGATGCCCAGTCAAATCTGGATCTGGTTCAGTCTTATCTTCAGGATAAAATCACGGTCTTGCCCCAGACAAATCTGAAAATGAGTTTTCTCTCCGGTTTTGGCTTTTTGAAAATGACGGTGACGGTTCTTCTGCTGATTCTTGTTTCTCTGGTTACCGCCGGGATGGTCTATCTGAACTGGATGAACCGGTTTACCGGAATTAAAAAATACCTGTATCTGTCGCTTCTGACTTTTACTCTGATTTTCCAGACTGTTTCGGCCGGTTATTTTTTACTGGATTCGACCACCCGGGCGGGTGTTCTTCTAACGGCATCTGCGGCCCGGAGCCAGCCTGCTGATAACGGTCCAGCCCTTTTTTCTCTGCATGGCGGTGCACGGCTTTTCGCCGAAAATGAGCATGAAGGGTGGGTCCTGGTTCGGCTGGAAAACGGTAATTCCGGTTGGATGCCTTCTAAAGTTGTCGGGTTACTGAAGTAAGGAATTTTCGGTTCTGTGTTTGAAATATGGGGCCGGTGTTATATTTTTGCAGGCCTGATAAAAGTTCTGGAACAACCGGGGTGGTGAAAGTGGTAGAGGCGTCCCGATTCAATCGGGATGGGTGAATAATCCGGTCAAATGTGCTAGATCTATAAGTTTGAAAATATAATTGCCGGGGTGGTGAAATTGGTAGACGCGTCCCGATTCAATCGGGATGGGTGAATAATCCGGTCAAATGTGCTAAATCTACAAGTTTGAAAATATAATTGCCGGGGTGGTGAAATTGGTAGACGCGCTGGACTCAAAATCCAGTGGGTGAATAACCCGTGTCGGTTCGATTCCGACCCTCGGTACAAAAAAAAGGGAAGCCACTAGCTTCCCTTTTTTATTAACTCAAAGTGAACCAATCTATGGGTACCATTTTCAAAAAACCGCATAAACTAAACAGATTTCAAATCAAATGTTGTTCAATTGAATGTGATTGATTTGGCATAAATGATAGAAACTTAAAAAAAACTGATAAATTTCGTGGATCCATTTGACAACTTATATTAAAATTAACTACATTGACAACATATAAATAATATCATCGTTATTGATATTAGATAAATTACATTTAAACAATAATTGCCAAAATATCGGTTTACCTTAAGATGTTTACTTACCTTATTTATTTCTTGTTATCTGGATTTATTTTGTTTTCTGGTACCGATAAGTTGTTTCACTTGGTTCAATTTTCAGTTTCACTTTCAGGATATAAATATTTGCCTGAATCGATTATTATTCCACTAACTGTTACCATACCGATTATTGAAATATTTATTGGAATATTTATTCTAATTCCAGCTATTAGAAGAATGGGGCTAATCTGTAATGGTATCCTTTTCTTTTTATTTACAATTGTTATGGCAATCAATATTTATATCATCCCCGTTAACGATTGTGGATGTTGGGTTTCTATTAATGCTGGGAGACCGAATTTTATGCACCTTTTGTTAAATTTATCAGTTTCTTTAATTTCATTCATCAACTTACCGCCGAAAGGTAAGATCACACAAAAAAACGAAAGGATAAACAATGAAAAAGTTCATTAATATTACCCTGTTAACCGTAGCTGTTGTTGCGGTTTCAAGCATGTTTGATTTCTCGACAAAGGCTAACGCCTTAGTTGACTGCGCCAAATATTGCTCGGGTGCAACTAACGTTTGTGGTGTTGTAATTAATGGTGTGATGTGTCCTGGACACGCTATTAATTGATTTCTCAACGTTCTTCTTCCTTTTGGAGGAAGAACGATCTTTAAAAAAAGATATAAAATGAAAAAGGTATTAATATCCCTACTAATAATTTCCAGCTTACTAACTTATTATTTTTATAGTAAGGAGGTTATGATTGAGTCTTTCCCCCTTTCGGAAAAGTGGAAATTAAACCCACGAACTGCTTTAAGGCAGAATCAGACATTACTAAAGTTTAAAAAATTGAATTTGGTTGATAGTCTTCAATTGTTTTCTGAAGACTCCAATTTAAAGATTGAACTGACAAATTCATATAAAAACAGACTATTTTTTTTGAATCCTGCAACAAGGAATTTAAACGAAATTGAAGATAAAAAGGTTTTAGCATTCGAGTTTTATGAAAAATCTGCCCAAATTCAAATGGTCGGCCTATCTGATATGGTAATATTGAACGATTCTATAGCTGTTTTTTCTCATTATGCATCAAGTCAACTTTTAATCTATAATTTTAAAAGTAAGAAATTGAAATATATTAAAAGTAACATTACAAGCTTTAAACTTAGCAGAATTTCTGAGAATAAATTTCTCTTATCATCGTTTTCTGTAGAGAATTCACAATATCATATAGCAACTTTAAGTGAAAATTTTAATCAGGTTGCAATTAAATCTTCAGAATTAGGCATGTTTGAGAACAACAAGGCGTTTCCGTTTTACTCAGATGGTTGGATTGACAGTGGAGAAAATGAAACAATCATATTCGCTGGAATGCACACCCCTACAATTTCAAGATTTGATTCTGTTGGAAATGTCGTTTTTAATCGCCTTTCAGTTCGATTCACTTCGTTGCCAAAATACATAAACGAAAAAAATAAAATGGGTGGGTTCACTTCTATTGTCAAGAAAACACCTCTGAATGCATTATCCCTTTGCGTTGGCGGAGGCTTTATTTTTTTGCTAAACGATTACGATCAGTTGGAAAAGCAGTGTATAATCGATGTATATAGTACTCAGAATGGGGATTACACTTTCTCTCTAAAAGTCTCTAGGAAAATAAATACTATTGAATTTGTTCAGAATCAGTTGGTATTGTTTACAAATTCAAGTTATTATTCAACCAGAATTGTTGAATAAGAAACTCTGTTTTTGAAAATACAATTGAATTTCTAATTTTTCATGCCAGCCAGATCAGGAATTTGATTGCCAGAATTTTACTGATCAGGGCAACCGGATAAACCGTTGCATAGGCTGTTGCAGCAAAGGCTGTCTTGGAAATTGAAGTTGTGGTGGCGAGTCCCGGTGTACTGGTCATGCCGCCGGTAATGACCCCCAGCGTTCTCAGAAAATGGATCTTGAGCACATACCGTGTAAAAAGAAATCCGGAAACCATGGTCAGGGTTGTAATCAGCATCCCGACCAAAAACAGGTTAATTCCCATCGTCTCGATGGTCGTCACAATCGAGGAGCCAGCCTGAGTCCCGACAGTTGCGAGAAATAAAACAAGCCCCATTTCACGGATAAAGGCACTTCCGGTTTCGGGTACCGCCCAGATAATCGGCCCCGTCCGGTGAAGCCCGGAAAGCAGAAGTCCCATGATCAGGACGCCGCCGGTGGTTCCCAGCGAAATCTCGCCGATAAAGGGAAGCAGAATCGGAATTTTTCCGATGAGATATCCGATAAATATCCCGGTCAGGATGGAAATGATATTGGCGGTATACACTTTTTTAACATCATTTCCCAGCAGCTTTTTCATGTTTTCCAGAGATGGCGCCATTCCCACAAGATGAATTACATCTCCCATCTGCAGCCGGGTTGAAGGATCTGCCGGAATGTCCATTCCGTTCCGGGTCAGCCGGGAGACCGACACGTTAAACACCTCATTGAAGTTAATGGATCCGATGGATTTTCCGATAAAGGCCTTTTTGGATACCACAATCCGTTTTTTCAGCAGACTGCCGTTGAATTCCATTTTGGCGTCAATGACTCTGCCCATATACAGGATTACCCGTTCCAGATCATCCTCCGTCCCGACGATTCTGATCTGATCACCTGTTTCAAGCCGGGTTTCACCTGAAACCAGAACGGGCTCAGGTGCGCCCTTTTTCAGCAATCGGGTCATGGCAACAGGGGCAATCCGGCTAAGTCCCAGTTCTCTGACCAGTTTTCCCGAAATATTCGGATTGGTAATTTCGATATGTTTGTAAATGACCGGCGGATTTTGCCGTGCCACTTCTTCCTTCAGAACGGACTCTTCTTTTGCGATATCGGCCTTTATCAGTTTTGGCAGCAGCTTGATAAACAGGATAACGCCGATCACGCCGTAGCTGTAGGTCAATCCGTAGGCGGCAGGTGCCAAAGCACTTTTTGTCATTTCGACGGCAACAGCCAGACCGGGAGTCGAGGTCAGAGCCCCGGCAAAAGCTCCGGCAATGATATCCCCTGAGTAGCCCATCAGCCAGGCACTGATCAGGGCTACCAGAAAGCCTGAAAAGACCACAAAAAAAGCACCCAGAGACAGTTTCAGTCCATAGCTTTTAAAGGAAGTCAGAAATCCCGGTCCGGCCTGGGTGCCAATGCTGTAAATGAAGAGAACAAGTCCGAGATCCAGATATTCTTTGGGAAGTATATATCCGTAATTTCCAAAGATCAGAGCGACAAAAATGATAGCCGCCGGCCCGAAGGAGAAGGCAAAAACCTCGATTTTTCCCAGGGCTTCACCCAGGATAATAATCAGAATCAAAAAGAAGAGGGAGTGGTGAAGTAAGTCCATTAGGGTTCTTTTTCCGGATATGAATTTGATCTGGTAAAAATACGGCTTTTTTCTGTCAGATGCGTTTTCCTGAAGGTGACAGGTGGTTTAAAATGAAGCCGGCAGGAGGCAGGAATGGGATGTCACAAATCTGGCTGTTCTAATGGAAATTAAAGAATGGAAGACTTCGGTTACCTGTTTTTCAAGAGGAAAAACGAAGCCAGTTTGATTTTGGAATCCAGTATTGACCTAAAAATGGAATCTTCCACAGGTAGTGTTTTACCTGGTTGATTTTGGGGGTATGTCATATATGAGGAATTAAAGGCCATATACCTAAATAGTTTAACAACAAGCAGATTGTGATTAACTTATTATATTTGCCGGGAACAAGTCGGTAAAAGAAAGGGAACTGCGGGCACTTATTGGAAGCGTTTCGGTGGAAAGTACTGGTGGAAATAGTAAAATTGTGTCACAACTGTAATTTTGAAGCGGTTTTTCTGTCACTTTTTTGTCATTCGTTTCGGGTGTTTTTGGATTTTGGAACCGGAGTCAGTATTATCGTTCCGAACTCAGGGAAATCACCTTTGTTTGAATGTAAGTAAAGAGTAAGTACACTTGGAGGAAATTAAGTAAAGAGTAAGTACACTTGGAGGAAATAAAGTGAAGAAAACGTTAACGATTGCCTTACTTGTTGCAGGTTCTGCAACCTCATTTGCCGGAAACAATCAGAAAGCAGTAGCCAGACTGGATAAAGGGGAAACCACTGACGTGGTGTCAACCAGTATCCGGGCTAAGGTGAATGAATCCGTTCTGATCGGTAACTCAGCCAATGCGTATGCATTTCAGGCTGCAGGAACCAACCAGATTTTCTATGATGCTGCCAGTGGCACGATTGCGGTAATCAAACGCCGCGGAACGCTGGATGCTGATATTCCGTCCGGCTCCGGCCGTATTGTTGCCCATCTGTCGACCGACCAGGGAGCTACCTGGGGTGCCGGTCTGCAAATCAATGGTGAACTTGCCCCAGAGGTATTTGGCCGTCACCCGAACGTTGCGATCCTGCCTAGCGGTGAACTG
>JAKLJL010000006.1 GCA_023151185.1 Bacteroidota bacterium | reverse complement strand
AAACCCGCCTCAAGATCAGATTTCCCCGGGGCTTTATGCCCCCTGAAGACTCCTGGAAGACGACCAGGTCGATAGGCTTTACGTGGAAGGCTGGTAACAGCTGCAGCGGAGAAGTACTAATCAGTCGTGAGGCTTAGTCTTTTCTTTCTTTCCGAAATCCTTTCCGCAGGCCTTAACCAGCGGAAATTAATCCGTTCAACCCTGAACTTCAGTTTTCTTCTTACTCCCGGACCCCGGGCCGCTTCCCTTACCCGAAGCCTCCTGGTCCGGTCTCTTGTCGCAAGTTTGCCGGTAGTTACTGCGCAGGGGTCACACCTCTTCCCATTCCGAACAGAGAAGTTAAGCCCTGCTGCGCCGATGGTACCTGGTTCTCATACCTGGAAGAGTAGGTCGCTGCCGGCTTTTTTTTATCAAAAGCCACCCCCAAAAGGTGGCTTTTGTCGTTTTGTTATGTCCTGTATTTGAGCCTGGATTTCCCTTTCAAATCCCTCCTGGTTCATGGCCCTCCTTCCATACCCGGTTTTTCCCCTTTCCGTTCTCAGTCCTGTCTTTTTATGGTTTTATTTATTTGGTTTACCTAAGAATTATCCCCATATTTAACCATACCATTAACTTATCCAAATGAGTAACTTATGAAACTTTCCGCCGGGTTGTTCTGCTTACTTTTTTCATTACCACTTTTTGCCCAATCTGACTACCCAACATTGTTCAGTCAATACAAGCTGAACCAGTTTGAAATTCAATCGCTAAAATTGGATGGAAATTTTTCGGGTCTACTATTTAACAGAGGATCAAATTATAATACCGACGAGTATTCTGATCGATACCAAAACAACGACTATTCCTTACAAACCACTGTCAATTACGGATTTCTGAGGCAAAGCGATGATACTTATTTGAGGATTTCCCCGGCTTTAAACCTGTCGGTGGAGAATTCACAAATGTCCGCTGCTTCAAGCAATAAATTTTCAGAAAGTGACAATTGGTACAAACAACGAGATAACCGACTTATAGGGTCTGTAGATCTGTTCATTGATAATGCAACCTATTTTGACAGCAACGATCACTTTTACGGTATCCAAAACTCTTCTGTTTTCAGTTCGAACCAAATGGGAAGCGATTTCAAAAATTCGTCAGGCAATTTATCTGATGAATTCCAGATGGCAAATTCCTTTCATTCGGATTTGACAATTTATCTCGGTTCTGGCAGGTTGCGGGTGATAACGCCACTCATTCAGGCAATCAGACTCAATGACCGATTAAAACAAACCGGAGCCATTCTTTCTAACCTCGATGACCAGAAACTTCTA
Source organism: Bacteroidota bacterium (assembly GCA_023151185.1). Lineage (GTDB taxonomy): Bacteria > Bacteroidota > JABWAT01 > JABWAT01 > JABWAT01 > JAFLBE01. Next base: position 187,816 of record JAKLJL010000006.1, on the reverse strand, counting down.
ACCCTTGCCCAGCTTCTACAGGAAAGCAATTTCTATGGTCAGGTTCATGCTTTAAGTTACAAATACCTCAAGTCTGCAATTGATGCACAACTGGGTGAAATAGTTGGGTCCAAACTTTCATCCTTTCAGGAAGAATACGTCATGGATGCCCTCCGGGAACCCCGAATCACCCGATATGAAGGCTTCCTGATCCTTGGCGGGATTCAATCAGGCTATTATTCCACATTTTACCGCACAAGTAATCTGACAAACAAGGCAAGTTCTAAAACAGAAACATTTTTAATAGGACCAAAGGTAAAAATTACCGCCGCCGGATCACTGAATCTTGAAACCGGCTGGTACATTTCGGCTGAAACATCTGCCGGATTCAGTTTAAGCCACCTGGATCCCTACAATCAGCAGTACCGATCAAAGGCTTCCGGCCAACTGCTCTATGAACTGACCGACCGGGTTATTGTATCAGCAGACGATATTCTTTCCTACACCCACACCAACATGGCCCCCCTTTCATATCAGGAAAAAAGTTATGCGTTTTCAAACCTTGCTGCATTAAGCGGAAGGTATTTTATTGAAGACCAGTTCACCGTCACTGCCTCACTTTCCTACCTCACTCAACATGGATCGAACCGGTTCCAATACTTGAACCTGAACTCTCATTTTCAAGATGACATCCGGGTAAATTTCGGATTCAGCTATTTATTCTTCAATGACAGTCAGTTTGCCTTTCTTCCTGATACTGGCCTCCTTCCCTGATCAATACCAGGTCACCTGAAACAAGGTGTTTCAGGTGACCGCTATCTGCCCGCCGGGAATTGTATAACCACCGGACTTTCGGTATTTTTGCAGACTTTATTATTGAGTTCCCTATGGCAGATCAATTTAAACGAATTCTAGTCACCGCTGCACTTCCCTATGCCAACGGTCCGGTCCATATCGGTCACATGGCGGGAGCTTACCTGCCGGCTGACTTATATGTCAAATATCAACGGTTAAAAAAACGGGATATCCTGTTTATCTGCGGTTCTGATGAACACGGGGTTCCGATCACAATAAAAGCTGATCAGGAAGGGGTTTCGCCTCAGGACATCGTGGACCGGTATCATCTCATGATGAAAAATGCTTTTTCTGAATTCGGGATTGATTTTGATAATTATTCCAGGACCAGTTTGCCGGTTCATCACAAGACTTCACAGGATTTTTTCACAGTTCTGAATTCAAAAGGGATCCTGAACGAAAAAACAGAACAGCAGTTATTCTGCGAGCATGATTCCATGTTTCTGGCCGACCGGTATGTTGAAGGTAAATGCCCGAAATGCGGCTCGGAGGGGGCCCGGGGCGACCAATGTGAGGCTTGCGGCTCCTACCTGAATCAAACTGACCTTGTAGAACCAAAATGCAAGATCTGTGGCAACTCGCCGGTTATCAGGGAAACCCGCCATTGGTACCTGCCGCTTGGAAAATTTCAGGACCAACTTCAAACCTGGATCCGGTCAAAATCGGATTGGAAAGATAATGTAGTTAATTATTGTGAGGGCTGGTTCAAAGAAGGGTTGGAAGACCGGGCTGTTACCCGGGACCTGAAATGGGGGGTCAATGTTCCCTTACCCGATGCTGCAGGGAAAGTATTGTATGTTTGGTTTGATGCCCCGATCGGGTACATTTCATCAACCAAGGAGTGGGCCGAAAAACAGGGAAATCCCGATAAATGGAAGGATTACTGGTTCAGGCAGGACACGAAACTGGTCCATTTTATCGGAAAAGATAACATTGTTTTCCACGCAATCGTCTTCCCCGCCATGCTGATGGCACATGGTGAATTCGTCCTGCCGGATAACGTCCCGGCAAATGAATTCCTGAATATTGAAGGTAAAAAACTCTCAACCTCCAGAAACTACGCCGTTTGGCTGCATGAATATCTCCAGGAATTCAAACCCGACAGCCTTAGATATTCACTGGCCTGCACCTTACCGGAATCAAAGGACAGTGACTTTTCCTGGAAGGAATTTCAGGCCAGGCACAACAATGAACTTGCCGATATTCTTGGTAATTTTGTCAACAGGACACTGACCTTTGCCCATAAATATTTTGACGGGAAGGTTCCTGTTTTTAACAATCCATCTGCCGAAGATCTTCAGATTCAGAAATATCTGAGTGAGGCTCCCGAGAAAATCGGGAAATTATATGAAACCTACCATTTCAGGGAAGCGGTTCAGGAAACAATGGCCGTTGCCAGGTTGGCAAATAAGTTTTTCAATGACGCCGAACCCTGGAAGACCCGGGTTTCAGATCCGGAAAAGTGTGCAGCGACTATCCATGTCTGCCTTCAGATCTGCCGGTCACTGGCTATTCTCTTCCTGCCAGTTATCCCTGGCACATCGGGCGAAATCTTCAGGCTACTGAAATGCCGGCAGGAAGAACTGCCATCGTGGACAGATGCATCCTATTTCGGGTTAAAAGAAGGGGCTGCCCTGAATCCACCTGAAATCCTGTTTACCAAAATTGAAGATGAAACCATTTCGCGGCAGGTTGAGAAACTGCTCAAACCTGACCCGGTTGTCACAGAAGCTTATCAGGCAGAAGCTATTCACCCTGAAATTTCAATTGACTCTTTTGGATTGACTGATTTACGGGCAGCAAAAATTATTCAGGCAGAGGTTTTCAAAGGAACAGATAAATTATTAAAATTACGGGTTTCACTCGGTGTGGAAGAACGGCAGGTCCTGGCAGGACTTCAGCAGCATATCACGCCTGAAGAGCTGACCGGAAGAACAGTTGTTCTTGTGGCCAATCTTGCACCCAGAAAAATTAAAGGCGAAGAATCGAAAGGAATGGTCCTTGCCGGCGAATCAAAAGACGGGAAACTCATTCCGGTTTTTCTTCCGGACTCAATTCCTCCAGGAACAATTATCAGGTAATCTATGATCAATGGCCTTATTTTTTCAATTTTTGTTCTGTTCCCTTTTCTGGGATCCGGGCAGCCGTTTTCTGTCGAATTTAACGGTGGCTCCTCTTATATTGACCAGCATGGGCTAACCGGGTCTTATGGAGGCTGCCTGCGGTTGGACATTTCACCTGAATGGGTTTTGGGAATGAACTACCACCGGTGGGAAACAACCGATCAGAGGCTCAGTAACGGGGTTGATCCGAATTCCTACTATTTTGGAAATAACGGAGTTAATATTCAGGTCTATAACCATTTCAAACTCACTCGAAACACCGGTATGCTTGCCGGTGGCGGTTTAGGAATATATGAACTGATTAAAACCGGCGATACAGCAAGGAAACATTCAATACTTCAGCCTGCACTGAGCCTGAGTTCTGAACTGTATTATGCCCCCTTCAGCCGACTTTATTTTAACGGACAGATTACAATAAGCACACCGTTGGTCTACCGCGGAATTGTTCTCACCCATCCCAGGTGGATATTCCTGACAGCAGGAGTGGGAATTATCCTCTGACAAGCTGCATTCTGAAGGCAGACGGCAGCTCTGCCATCGGATCCCAGACATACTTCCTGAAATCAACCTGATCGTCGTTCAGGAATCCGACACCTTCGGCCACCAACCGGTTTTTCATAGTGTCCGGGTGACCAAAATGAAATTTTCCGGTTAAAAGCCCTGCCCGGTTAACTACCCGGTGTGCTGGAATCTCATCGCGGTCGCCAACACCATTCATTGCATAGCCGACGAGTCTGGCTGAAGATTTGGCTCCAAGAAATTCGGCAATAAGCCCATAACTGCAAACCCTTCCAGGCGGAATTTCTGCAACTACCCGGTAAACCTTTTCAAAAAAATCGGCCTGACTAACTGCCCGTCCGGTTTTCTTTTTCATTTTGTCGCGATCCCAATCCAGCCGTTGCTGTCCAACAGGTAATAAAGAACATAAAGCCAACTGAAAAGTCCGTGAAGAATTGCCCAGAAAACCGATTTGTTTACCGACCATGAAATTGTAATTGCCAGCGCACTGCCGAACCCAATTCCGCTTTTAACTGTCGATTTTACGGCGCTGTAATTCTGATCCGCCATTTTGGCTCCTTTTAATTGATGACAGCCCGGCCAGCCATCCGCTGCTCCAGGCCCATTGAAAATTATATCCGCCTATAATACCATGAACATTGATAATTTCCCCGGCCGCAAATAACCCTGGAAACCGGCTGACTTCAAGAGTTGAAAGGTTCAGCTCAGAAAAACGGATACCGCCGGAGGTGACTTCTGCTTTTTTAAACCCTCCGGTTCCGGTTATATCCGGGGTAAATGCTGTCAGCAATTTTATCAGCCCAGAAAGTCTCGGTTTACCGATCTGATTCAGAGAAACCTCCCCGATTCCAGCCATCCTGCAAAATACCATGGCAAGCCGTTCCGGCAAAACAGTTTTCAGCACGGAAGGCATTTTTTTTGAAGGAGATGCAGCTATTTCCCCGAGCAACCAATTCCGGATTCCGGTTTCATTCTGATCCGGAATCCATTGAATTTCAAGAGTCGCCTGATCAGGAGCCGAATCAGAAAACCATTCACTGACATTCATTGCTGCCGGACCGCTGAATCCATCATGTGTCAGCAATAAGGAGTTTTTTTCCGAAAAGACAATTTTTCCCTTGTCCCGGATCGTTGTTTTAACCCAAACAGTCAGGCCTGCCAGATCATGTAAATCCGATTCCCGGGTTTTTAACGGAGTAAGGGCTGGTTTCGGCTGCTGGATCGTGATCCCCAATTGGCTCAGGCAGCCCCAAAGTTTACCATCACTTCCGGTGTGGGGGTAGGAAAAGCCTCCTGGTGCCAGAAGGACAGATTTTGAACAATACCGGCCCCGGTTGGTCCGGACAACCCAGCCAGCCTCCTCCATAAAAAAAGCCTCGACTTTCTCGGGGAAGCGAAAAGTGATTTCCTCCCTTTTCAAACCACGGAGCAGAGCTTTTAAAACAGTTTCTGCAGAGTCGGACACCGGAAAAACCTTGTTCCAGGGTGTTTCAATTTTGGTCCGCACCCCTGCCGATTCAAAAAACGCCATTACTTTCTCAGGCGGAAATCCAAGAATCACTTTTTTAATGGCATGGACGGATTCACCCCTGTACTGGTTCAGGTCCAGATTGGAATTGGTGATATTGCACCTTCCCCCACCCGACATTCTGATTTTCCCGCCCGGGTTTTCTGAAGTATCAAGTAAAAGAATCCGGCGTCCCCCGGCCGACAAGGCTGAAATTGCTGCCATTAAACCTGCAGCACCGGCACCGATAATGATCACCTGATAGGTTGTTTCAGGAATAGACACCTCCATAAGGTAATTTAAAGGTAAAAAAATCCTCGCAGTGAAGAAAATGACCCGGCAGGAAAACCCATTATTTACCGACAAATAAGTCCCTAATAAGGGTTTAATGCCTTGGGATTGGACATCCCGGACCCGCATGGTATTTTTGTACAATGAAATCATTTTTTAATCCGGTTTGGATCCTGACAGAAAAAGAATTCAGGGTTGAATTCAGAAGCCGGGTTGCCATCAACGGGCTTCTGATGTTTGTTCTTGTTTCTGTTGCCCTTATTGCCTTTTCAGTCGGGTATGTAAAACTGAGTCCTCCGGTATTTTTTGGACTCATGTGGCTGAGCTTGTTCTTTTCGGCCATGTATGGGCTGTCAAGAACCTTTGTGGCTGAGACGGACCAGGGTACTGCCGACTTTTTGAGGCAACTGGCCAAACCTTCTCAGATTTTTCTGGCCAAATTTCTTTTCAATTTTCTTCTGTCAAACGGAATTATCCTGGTTTTGACTCTGGTTTTTGTATTTTTCTTTGACCCGCCCGGGGTAAACTGGTTTTTCCTGATTTCCGGCTTTTTCCTTGGCGCTACGGCATTGGCCTCCTGTACAACATTTCTAGCTTCTCTGGTGGCCCAGGCCGACAGCAAAGGTGCCCTATTTCCTGTTCTGTCATTCCCACTGATTATTCCGCTGATCATGACTTTAGTTTCCTGGACGCATAAATGTACACTTGAAAATCCGGGAGGGTTGCTTTGGGAACCATTCTCTGTGCTGATTGCTTACATCGGTATTACCCTAACCGCTTCTTTGATACTTTTTGATTTTATCTGGGACTGAGTATGAAACCTGTTTCATCTGCTTTTCAATGGTTCACCGGCATCTGGATTTTTTTGATTGTCATTTCAGGAATGCTGCTCCCGATACCTTACATCCCGATTCTGAAGGAAACAGCCCGGAATATTTATTTTCATGTTCCCCAGTCGTTTGCCATGGTATTTATTTTATGTTTCAGTTTCTGGAATAGTTTTCAGTACCTGAGAAAACGGGATCTCCGGTTTGATATGAAGGCTGAAAGTGCTGCTTCTGTCGGGATGCTGTTTGGAATTACCACGATTGTGACCGGTGCCGTCTGGGCTGATTATACCTGGGGGGTCTTCTGGAACTGGGACCCAAAGCAAACTCTGTTTCTTGGTCTGTTATTTGTTTACGGAGCCTACTTTGTCCTCCGACTTTCAGTAGATGATCCGCAAAAACGGGCACTTCTTGGAGCAGCCTATAATCTGTTTGCCTTCGTGATGATGCCGTTTCTGGTTTTTATCCTTCCAAGGTTGCTGCCGGGGCTTCACCCGGGTGCGCCCGAGGACGGAGGTGCAAACAATCCGGTTTTTACCGGTATCAATCTGCTGATCCGGGTTATGCTGTATTCGTCTGTTCTTGGTTTTTGTATGCTCGCCTACTGGCTTTACACAATCAGAACACGGCTTCTGATTCTAAAATCCAAATTTTGAAAATAAGGGTCTAAAATGGAAATCTATCTTGTAGCCGGAATACTTGGCATTATCTGGGCTTCTTTGTTTTTTTATCTGAAAAGGCTCGAAGCCAGGGTTAGTGAACTTGAGAACGAAGGAAAAGAATCTCATGAATAAAAAGCTTTTGGCAGGCGGACTGTTCATCCTGGCCTTTACGGTTTACGGAATTTTCGCCTTCAGGGAAAATGTAAATCCCTACACCAATTTCAAAGGAGCGGAAACCGCATGGGGTGCGGTCCAGATTAAAGGTGTCTGGGATCAGTCGAAAGAAAATTTTTATTCGGCCGAACAAAACACGTTTATTTTCTGGCTGACAGATGAATCAGGTGAGACCCGCCGGGTTACGTTTCATGGGGCTAAGCCAAATAACTTTGAACATGCGACTTCTGTGGTAGTGAAAGGAAGTTTTGAAAACGGAGAATTCAACTCTGACCGGATCCTGGTTAAATGTCCTTCAAAATATCAGTCCGAGCAGGCTGATGGTAAAAAATTTCAGTCCTGAAAATCGGTTAACTATCTATGATCTATAAAAGCATTGTCCTGTTTTCTCTGGTCTCATTCGCCTTGTCGGGTTTGGGTTATTTCATAACAACCCGCAAAAAAGAAGAGTCAGCCGCTGAGTGGCTTGCAGTTTCCCGGGTTTCCTTTGCAGCCGGAACCGTTCTGATTTCGGCCGTCTTTGCAATCCTGATTTACCTTTTAACCACCCATCAGTTTCAGTATAATTATGTCTATTCCTACAGTTCAATTGATTTGCCGGTAAAATACCTGGTTTCTACTTTCTGGGCAGGTCAGGAAGGATCCTTTATTCTTTGGATCTTTCTTCTGAGTATTATTGGGCTACTGGTCATGCAATCGTCAAAGGAGTATGAGCCTTATGTTATGGTCTCATTTGCCCTTGCCAATACTTTTCTGATCTCGATGATTTCCGGAATTCATGTTGGCGATCTTACCATTGGATCGAGCCCGTTTAAAACCATTTATGAGGCATTTCCCGGACAGGTTCCCGATGGTTTTATCCCACCGGATGGGCGGGGTTTAAATCCACTTCTTCAAAACTACTGGATGACCATCCACCCACCGGTTTTATTTATTGGATTTGCTTCGGCCCTGGTCCCGTTTTCCTTCGCCTTTGCTGCGTTGTGGCGTGAAAAATATGACGATTGGATCCGGCCGGCTTTGCCCTGGACAATCTGGTCTGCCCTTGCTTTAGGAACCGGAATCATGCTGGGAGGTTATTGGGCCTATGAAACTCTGGGATGGGGAGGTTATTGGGCCTGGGACCCGGTTGAAAACGGGTCACTGGTACCCTGGCTTGCAACGGTTGCGTGCATCCACACCATGCTGGTTCAACGAAAGACCGGAACTCTTAAACGTTTTACCATTTTCACGGCTCTTTTTGCGTTCATCATGGTGGTATACTCGACGTTTCTTACCCGGAGCGGTGTCCTTGCAGATTTTTCTGTTCATTCCTTTTCAAGCCTTGGGCTTTATAACCAGCTCCTGCTTTTTATCCTGACCTTCGCTGGTATGGGGTTGATCATGATGATTTACCGGTGGAAACGGATGCCTGCACCGGCTTATACCAAAGAAATCTATTCCAGGGAATTTGCAATGATTGCCGGAGCCCTGGTTCTCACTCTGTTGGCAATTGCAACCATCATTGGCACTTCCCTGCCAGTTTTTTCGCAACTTTGGGGAAAACCGATCACACTCGATGCCACCGGATTTAATACTTTGGCACTTCCGATGGCGGTTGTGCTTGCCCTTCTGATCGGCCTAGGGCAACTTCTTTGGTTTTCCAAAACCGGATATAAGGTACTGGTTTCCAATTTGATTCTGCCCGTCACACTTTCTGTTCTTTCAACCGGGATCATAATCTTTTCAGGCGCCCGGGATGCCGGAATGGCAGTTTTGGGCTTTGCTGCATTTTTTGCTTTTTTTGCAAATGTTCAGGTCCTCGTCAGGATTATCCGTGGAAATGCCCGGCTTGCAGGCGGGGCACTGGCCCACATTGGAATTGCCTTTCTCCTCCTGGGATTTATTTCTTCGGGAAAATATGACGAATCTCAGGGATATGTCCTGCCTTTGGGAACAAAAGTTTCCGTTTTCGGCTATGACCTGACTTATCAGGGACCTGCTGAACGTGACGGAAGGGATGCCTTTAAAATTCTTGCTGAAAAGGATGGTTCAGTTTCCGAACTCCTCCCTATTATGTATTTCAGCACTTACTCTCAGGCCTGGATGAAAATCCCGGATATTCTGGTAAGACCTGCCTATGATCTTTACATAGAACCTGTGACCATCGAAAAACAGGATACACCGGCCAATTCGAACGAAATTCAGTTTAAAAAACTGGAATCGAAACAGGTTGGAGACCTGAAAATCACGTTTTCCCGGTTTGTCCCCCTGTCAATGAATCCGGACGATATCAAAATCCGCCTGGATTTCCTGGTCAGTAAAAACGGAAAAGAAGATTCTGTCTCGGCGGTTTATGCAATTGGTGCAGACCGTAACCCCAGGTCAACCCCGGGTGAGTCACCCTCCGGGGTTCGGCTGCTGGTTAAATCCATTGATGCCTCTAACGGGCTGATTACGATTTTGGTTGAAGGGGCAGATCTAATGGCCTTGAACCCTAAACCCGAAAGCCTTATTATTGAAGCCTCTGTTAAACCGTTTATCGGACTGGTTTGGCTGGGTACCTTCGTCACATTGACCGGATTTTCACTTTCCATCTTCAGAAGAGTTAAAACACAACACACTGATCTATGAAACACCTTTTTTCACTGCTTTTTTTTGCCTTTTTTTCCGTGGCTGCTACAGCACAGCCAGCCGAAAATCCCAAATCGTATAAATATATTCTGTATTCACTGGCCATCCCGGGTTTGGGGGAATATCAAATGGGTAACACCGGTTACCTGAAATATTTCCTGACAACAGAAGCTGTTCTACTTGTTGGGGTTTACTCCCTGGATTATTATTCAAACTCGCTTCTGAATAATGCCCTCAACTATGCAGAGAACAAGGCCGGTTATACCGGGAAAGAAACTTCACGGGAATTGGTTTTGGCAATGGGAGCTTATAATTCAATTTTCGATTATAACCTTGCCATGCGCCGGGACCGGAATATTGAGGCCGCCTTTCCGGATAATAACCCCGACTTTTACTGGCAATGGAACTCTGAATCAGACCGGTTCACCTACCGGGAAAAACGCCGGAAGGCTGATCTGGCCGGATCTGCAGTCCCGTTTGTGGTCGGCGCAGTGTTCATCAATCATGCAGTTTCAGCCTTTAATGTTCTCAGACTGATTAAAACCGGCGATAAGGAATCAACCGGGATGAATTCACCAGATTCACCGGCTTCCCTCTGGGCTTCGCCGGTTGATCCGGTTTCCGGCCGGTGGGGAAATGGAATTCTGGTCAGTTACAACTACCATTTCTGAAATGGCTTTCCGGTATGCTTTCCGTACTGAATATGACGGAAGTGCGTTCAATGGATGGCAGATACAGCCTCCCGAAAAGGCAAAAAAAACAGTACAGGGCATTCTTGAAGCCGCAATCCGGGTAGCAAATCCAGAATTTACAAGTCATATTTCGGGTGCAGGGCGAACGGATACAGGGGTACATGCCTCGGGTCAGTGGTTCCATGCTGATTTTGAAACTGAACTTGACCTGTACCGCTGGGTCCACAAAATCAATGGAATACTGGGGAATGAACCGGTGGCGGTATTGGAGGGATTTGCGGTTACTTCCGGTTTTCATGCCCGCTTTTCGGCCCTGTCAAGAACGTACGAGTATACACTCAACTCCCTTCCCTCACCTCTAAACCGTCACCAGGAATGGTTTTATCCCTGGCCGGTTCACTTTTCACTTCTTGATGAGTATGCCGGTTGTATTCTGAAGCAATCCGATTTCAGTTCATTCTGCAAAGCAGGCGACGAATCAGAAACAAAAGTCTGCAAAATTCTTTCTGCCGGGTGGCACCGGGAAGACTCCCGTTTCAGGTTCCGGATCACGGCAAACCGGTTTCTTTACGGCATGGTCAGAGCACTTACCGGAGCCCAGCTCCATGCGATGCGGCATGGAATGAGTCCGGTGGATTTTGAAAATCTGTTTTTGAACTCCACCCGGTCTTCTTCCGGGCCGGCTGCAAAAGCACACGGACTGAATCTGACCCAAGTCTCTTACCCGGATCATCTCTTCCTGAAGTGACATAACAGTTTATTTTTCGTAACTTACAGGTTTATATCTGTTTACTAAACAGGAGATTTTACCCGATGGCAAAGCTGACCATCGTTATCCCCCTTTTCAACGAGGAAGACTCTCTGGGGATTCTCAGAGACCAGATTCATGAGTCCTGCACGAAAGCAGACCTAGGTTATGAAATCCTGTTCATTGATGACGGAAGTACTGACAAAAGCTGGCAGATACTTTCCCGCCTTGCTTCCGACCACGAGAATGTAAAGGTGATCCGGTTCAGGAAAAATTATGGCAAAAGTGCTGCGCTTGCAGTCGGTTTCAGTGAAGCACAGGGTGAATTCGTGATTACTATGGATGCTGATCTTCAGGACGATCCGTATGAGATCCCCAATCTGGTAAACAAACTCACTTCTGAAAATTGGGACCTCGTTTCCGGCTGGAAGAAAATCCGCCATGATCCGGTTTCAAAAACCCTTCCCAGCAAGCTTTTCAATTACGTTACCGGAAAGTTAGTCGGTCTCCGGCTGCATGATTTTAACTGCGGATTCAAAATTTACCGCAATGAAGTGGTCAAAGATGTACATGTTTATGGTGAACTGCACCGGTATATTCCTGCACTGGCCCATCTATCCGGTTTTAAGGTTACTGAATTACCGGTCATCCATCATCCAAGAAAATTTGGAAAATCCAAATTCGGAATGGATCGTTTTTTAAAGGGATTCCTCGATCTGGCGACAGTTTTGTTTATTTCCCGGTATATGAGACGGCCGCTGCACTTTTTTGGCGGACTGGGATCTCTGTTTCTTGCCGGCGGACTGGGGATCAATCTCTGGCTGACCATCGGATGGCTTCAGGGAGAAATTGCCATATCCAAACGCCCGATTCTTTTTCTCGGAATGCTGCTGATGATTCTGGGAATCCAGTTTATGTCTACCGGATTTATCGGCGAGATGATCACAAAAATGTACTCACGGTCTGATTCTTATTCAATCAGAACCAAACTCAATCTATGATCTTATGAAATACGACCCGATTAAACTTCGTCTTTCTGCCTTTTTGAAAAACTCACCGCCACTTAAAATTCTGTTTTTCAATGTTTTACGGACTTTATTTCTGAGGGAATGGTACATCAGAAGAGCCATCAGATCCATTTTCCCGCAGCTTAAACCCCGTCGAATTCTGGATGCTGGAATGGGATTCGGCCAGTATTCTTACTTTATGGCGATTAACCAGCCGACAGCCCAACTGGATGCGGTTGATCTGAACGAAGATCACATCAGGTCATTTAGCGAATTCACCCGGAAACTGAATTTGCCGGTTACCGTCAGCAAGGCTGATCTGACTAAGTTCACCTCGCCGGACAGTTACGATTTTATTCTTTGTGTGGATGTAATGGAACACATTGAAGAAGACCGTAAAGTACTTGCCAACTTTTATACTTCCCTTAAAAAAGGGGGACAGGTGCTGATTTCGACACCCAGCGACCAGGGCGGATCCGACCATGACCACGATGAGCACGGAACCGGATTTATTGAGGAGCATGCCCGTGATGGGTATTCACCCGAAGATATGAGAGAAAAACTTGAAACCGCCGGATTCCGGGTAGACTCCATCCGGTTCACCTATGGCACCTTTGGGAAAATCAGCTGGAAACTGGCTATTAAATACCCGATTCTGATCCTCAACATCTGGATGGGTCTTATTCTTCTCCTTCCGGTCTATTACCTGATTACCTTCATCCCGATCCTTATATTGCACCAGATGGATACTGCAATCCGGTGGAAAACTGGAACCGGACTCCTGGTTCATGCAACAAAACCCTGAAATCGACAGGAAAATGCCCGTGAAAACAACGCCAAAACAAGTAAAAACAACTCCGGTTGCGCCTCTATCAGCTTCAAGCCAAAGTGCTTCCGGAATTGATTTTCATTTCTGGATTTCGATCGCCATTATCATTCTGACTCCGTTAATCTTCCTTTTTCCACTGGTGTTTGAGGGAAAAACCTTCCCTGCATCAGATACCCAGCAATGGCTGGGAACCGCCAGAGTGTTAATGGATTATGTGAAAACAACCGGCGAAATGGCACTCTGGAACCCGAATGTGTTTGGCGGAATGCCCGGTTACATGATCAGTCTCCCGAATCCCGTTCCGGGGCTTGATTCCTGGGGGTTAAGTTTGGTCAGCCTCCTTATTGACTGGAGGGCCACATATCTGATTTTTATGGGAATCGGTGCCTTTTTATATGCAAGAACTTTTACAACCAATTCCTATCTGGCCGCCTTTGCTGCAATTGCCTTCATGCTTTCGACCTACTTCATTATAATTCTGAAGGTTGGCCACAATACAAAATTCCAGGCAATTGCCTTTATTCCCTGGATGTTTCTGAGTTTTAACTACCTGCTGAAAACAATCAACTGGAAATCGGCTGCCTTTTTTGCCCTGATTCTTTCCCTCCAGCTTCGTGCAAGCCATCCGCAGATTACCTATTATACTTTATTGGCGCTCGCCGTACCCGGAATTTTATGGCTGTTCGATCTGATCAAGGCAAAAAACTGGAAAACTCTGTCACTTGGCGGAATACTCATTGCTGGTGCATTTCTTCTTGCCGGTCTTTCTATTGCCTTCCCGTATCTGGTAAATTACGAATACTCAAAGTTTACCATCCGGGCTGGAACGTTAGCCTCAGGATCTGCTGGTCTTTCGGCAGATTATGCGCTTTCATGGTCTTTTGACTGGGTTGAATCGGTTACCTTTTTTGCTGCGAACTACTTTGGCGGACATTCACCGTTTTACTGGTGGCAGATGCCGTTTACAGAAGGCCCGCAATACCTCGGGGCAATCCTGCTGCTGCTGGCCGCCCTGACTTTTACCCGCCCCCTGGATCGCCTAACCCTTTCTCTTTGGGTGATCTCCCTGATAACCTGGGTTCTTTCAATGGGAAGCAATTTTCAGGTGCTGGCCAACCTGATGATGACTTATTTCCCGTTTTTCAATAAGTTCAGAACCCCCTCTATGATATTGGTCATTTTAAGCCTGACGATTCCGGTTCTTGCCGTTATCGGGGTACGGGGATTTATTGAAGAAACCTCGAAAAAAGGTGGCCCTGCCGCTTATATGAAAAAGGTTTGGCTGGTTTTTGGCGGAGTTTTCGCTTTCGGACTCCTTCTTCTTTTTGCTTCAGGTTCCCTTTCCTTTCTGAAACCAGGCGAAACCGCACAATATGATGCTCAAACAATTGACTATCTGAAGCAGCAACGGGCTGAATTAAGTTCTGCTTCAGTATGGAAATTCCTCATTTTTAATCTGCTTGCAATGGGTTTACTGATAGGAACAGCCTACGGAAAAATACGTGAAAACCTGCTTGCATTTTTACTGCTTCTTCTTATCCTGACGGATCTTTGGGCTTACAACCGCCAGTACCTTGAAGAATTAAAATCAAAAAAAACCTACGAATCCTCATTCGCAGAATCCGGGCTTGATCAGTTTCTCCTGAATGATAAATCCGATTTCCGGATTCTCCCGGTCGGGAACCTGTTCCAAAGTACCCGGTTTAATTACTACCACCAGTCTATTGGCGGATACCACGGTGCCAAACTGGCCAATTTTCAAAATATCTACGACCAGTGCCTTTACAAGGGAACTGACCCCCAACTGCCGTTTAACTGGGGAATCCTGCAAGCGTTCGGGATTAAGTATCTGGTCATTCCCCAGCCTCTGAATCAGCAGATCGGCCCGCTTCTGCCTGCCTTCATTGATGATGAATCCCGCCAGACAGCAATGGAATTTACCGGATACCGTGGAAAATATTTTTTCACAGAAAAAACAGAAACCATCGGGGATCTCCAAACCCGGATTGACAAACTGAACACACCCGGGTGGGATCCTAAAAAAGTAACTTACCTGAATGTATCCCTTCCAGAAGCAGTTGGTTTTGATTCTCTTGCAACTGTTACCGAAGTCAGCTCAGATCTGCATAAAATTGAGCTGAAAACATCTTCAAAGGAATCCGGATTTCTCTTCCTGTCAGAAATATATTATCCCGCCGGCTGGAAGGCCTACGTTGACGGCACTGAAACGCCGGTTTATGAAGCAAATGTGGCATTCAGAGGAATTACTGTTCCGGCTGGAACCCACTCTGTGGCCCTGGAATTCAAGCCTGAAATGGTTCCGGCTTCTCTGACAATGAGTTACACCGGTTCTATTTTATTATATGGGCTGGTGCTTTCTGCTCTGGTCATTTTAATCAGAAACAGGAAAAATGTCTGACCCTGTACCAGTTCTGCTGATCAGTTATTACTTCCCGCCGGCAGGTGGACCGGGTGTTCAGCGTGTTTTGAAATTTTGTAAATTTCTGCCCCAATTCGGTTTCAGACCATTTATTCTGACGGTTAAAAACGGTGAGTTTCCGGCCGAAGATCCATCTCTGGAAAAGGATATCCCTCCCGGAACCGTCATCAACCGGACCTTTATCCCCGAGCCCTACGCCGGTTATAAGTTGTTCACCGGCATGAAAAAATCAGAAAAAACCGGTGTTGCCTTTGTAAAAAAAGGGTCGTCCTCTAAAGAATCCTGGAAAGAAAAACTTTCGGTCTGGATCAGGGGGAATCTGTTCGTTCCCGATGCCCGGGTTCTTTGGCGGTTCACGGCAGTACCGGAAGGCATCCGTTTGGTTAAAAAAGAAAAAATTCCGGTCATCTTCAGTTCCGGCCCCCCTCACAGTGTTCATCTGACGGCCATGGCAATTTCTAAAAAAACGGGATGTGCCTGGGTTGCCGACTTCAGAGATCCCTGGACAGGAATCGATTACTACCAGAAATTAAGACTAACCCTGCCGGCAGACCGCCTCCATCACCGGCTCGAAAGAAAAGTCCTGCAAACAGCCACCGACATTGTGGTTGTCTCAGAGTCTATGAAAACTGATTTTTCACGGATTACCACCCGGCCGGTTACGATTATCCCAAACGGATATGATGAAGAGGACTTACCGGCAGGAACACTTCAACCGCCACCTGATAAACTGGTGATTGGGTACATCGGAAATATGTATCCTGTTAAAAACTGGGCAGAAGTATTCGGGACGATCAGGAGATGGTTAACAGACAACCCGGAATTAAAAACCCGCCTTGAACTTAAATTTGCCGGAAGTGAAGATGGTTCAGTTTTATCCCTGATCAGGGAAAACGGACTTGAAGCCAACACCCGTCTTCTTGGCTATTTACCGCATGACCGGGCGCTGGAAGAATTATTTTCCTGCCATGCTCTTTTACTGGTCATTAATCAGGAACCTGGAAACACACATGTTCTAACCGGAAAATTATTTGAATATCTCAGTACCGGCTGCCCGATTTTATTCTCAGGGCCGATTCCGGGAGATGCCTGGAGTTTGCTGAATCAGGCCGGAAATGCTCACCGGCTAGCAGAAACCAATCCGGAAGACCTTATGAAAACGCCGGGTGGTAAAACCGGAATTGAAGCCTTTACCAGAAAAAATCTTACCCGGCAGCTTGCCGGCGTTCTGACCCATTCAATCGACTCAACCAGGACCAAACCATGAAATCCATTTCTGTTGCTCTTGTTGGCTGCGGAAGAATTTCCGAGAAACATTTTGAAGCTCTTCTAAACCTGAAACAGGACTATACCATCACTTCTGTGTGTGATACAGTTCAGGAAAATCTGGAAAAAGCCGTTCAGCTTACCGGCGCCAAAGGATACCTGAATTATGAAACCCTGCTTGAAAACGAGCATCCGGATCTGGTTGTACTGTGTACACCATCCGGGCTTCATGCCCGCCAGGGAGTACTGGCAGCCCGGAAAGGTTTTCATGTCCTGTCAGAAAAACCAATGGCAACCAAACTGAAGGATGCTGATGAACTGATCAAAGCCTGTGACCAGGCCGGTGTCCGCCTGTTTGTTGTCAAGCAAAACCGGCTGAATTCAACCATCCAATTGCTTAAAAAGGCCATAGACAAAAACAGATTCGGTAAAATTTTTATGGTTGAGGTCAATGTATTCTGGACAAGGCCGCAGTCTTATTACGATGCGGCAAAATGGCGCGGAACCTGGGAGTTTGATGGGGGGGCATTTTTAAATCAGGCAAGCCACTACGTTGATCTGCTTTCCTGGCTCATTGGACCTGTTGAATCTGTCAGCGCCATGACAGGAACACTTGCCAGAAAAATAGAGGCTGAAGATACCGGTGCAGCCGTATTCAGATACCGGAATGGAGCAATAGGAACAATGAATGTAACGATGCTGACTTACCCTAAAAACCTCGAAGGCTCCATCACAGTCATGGGTGAAAAGGGAACGGTCCGGATCGGTGGAATTGCTGTGAATGATATCCGTCATTGGGAATTTGACAGTTATGACGATGATGATAAGGCTGTTGAAACTTCATCCTACAAAGTCGAATCTGTCTACGGATTCGGTCATTTGGGCTATTATAAAAATGTTGCCGATGCACTTCTCAGAGGTCATGACCCCAATACTGACGGGCGGGAAGGAAGAAAGTCACTTGAACTGATTGAAGCAATTTATCTGAGTGCAAAAGAAAAACGGTTTGTAAACCTGCCTCTTTAACAAGTAACCGGCCCGCAGGGCACACCAACGGGCCGGTTTCTGGCAATTAATCGACAAACGGCGAAAGAATTTCATTCACAAGATTCAGGGTTAGGTGGGCTCTGAACTCTGTGTTCTTCTCTCCTTCGAACGGATCGGAAACCCAAAAGGGGACGGATAGCTGAAGGGGACCTATTTTAAACCCGATTCCGGCATCATAAATCAAATCCCCGGCATCAAAAGAATCCAGGTTTTTATAGACATTTCCGGCATCGGCAAAAAGAACAAAGTTACCCGGAACCTGCAGGCTCACTTTGTTGGACCATCCGGCCTTTCCCTTCAATATGGCTGATTTGCCACTGGTGCCGTACCCAGTCATATCCATCCCGGTGCCATCAGAAAAACCAGCCAGCACACCAAAACCGCCTGATCTGGGCAACCCGATCTGGTATCGTCCGGGATCCGCTGTTCCGCCGGCAAAAATATGCTCCTGAACAGGCACGGTCCCGGTCAGGACACCAAAGTAATTCCGGAAAGACAGCTTCCATTCAGGGCTGAAATTATACCGGTAATAAAAGGCAGATTCCAACCTGGTAAAATCGAAGTCTGAGTCCTTCACTTTCACTGATTTTGAAGCTGTTCCCTGCCAGTTCGAGGCATATTCCCGTGATGAATTGGCAGCTTTCAGTTTCAGCCCTAAAACGGTATATGCCGCCTTCTGGTAAACAGCCTTGTTCATATAATCCAGATTATACGTCGTCAGCCTTGCCGCAGAAAGCTCTGCCGAAGAGGAGTAAAACCGGTGGTTGTGAACTACCCGGGTATAAATTTCCTGACGTTTAAATCCTTCCTGATCAAAAAGAGTAAATCCGTAGTCAACATAGCTTAACAGGAACCGGGGAATCCGGTTTTTATAATGGTATCTGTAGCCCCAGGAATCTGAACTGATTCCATAATAAACCGTTCCGAACTGGAGGTTTTTTCCCTGAATCGGGTTTCCGGAATAAAATCCGCCGCCCAGTTGAAAATGATCTTTCCTGCTTTCATAAGACACGACAGGGAACAGATTCACATCATAGCCGGTTAATGCCGGAATTCCGAACAGAAAATTGAATTTATACTCGGGCCATCCGGAATTATTGGTATAGTCAAGTTCATAAATCTCGTTAGTGAGGTTGATTCCGGCTTTTTTAACTTCTGCCTGGTGAGAGAAAGAAACTGACTCACTTTTTTTCGGATCCCACTTCCCGATAAGGGTATCTCCGTTTTCCAGAATCAGAAAAACCGGTACAGCAGTGACCATCTCCCCTTTATTTTCCGGCAGAATAGTGGTTTTAAAGCCTTCAGGTGTTTTTTCAGTTGTTATTTCAGAGATGACGAAATCATTTACCTTCCGGGTATTGTTCCACTGTTCAAAAAACCAGTTCAGATCTTCACCGGCTGATTCTGAAATCGCCGAGTAAAAATCCTCGGGGTACGGATGCTTAAATTTCCATTTGCTGAAGTAAGACTGCATCGCCCGGTCGAAACGGTCATCGCCCAGATAATACTTCAATGCAAACATCATCATTGCCGTTTTATAATAGGTAATGGTCGCATTTCCGTTCCATATATGTTCCTGTGCGGGAACATTATTGGTTTGATCGAGATCCCGCCACATGAGCCCATGAAGAAGCCAGGTATAGAGCTCAGACGATCCAACCGGCCTAAAAAAGTCTTCCATCCCGCCCCAGCCCAGAGAATCAGGATCTGAAATAAAGGACCTCTCTTTCCCGTATTTGGCATTCAGTGTCCGGATTTCATAAAAAGAATTAATTCCTTCATCCATCCAGCCATGGGCCCGTTCATTGCTTCCGATGATTCCCTGGAAAAAGTTATGGCCAACCTCATGAGTCACCACCTGATCCAATAAGACCATCCCCTTTACATTTTCCATACTGATTACCGTAATCATCGGGTACTCCATTCCGCCACCGGCCTGCAGAGACCCGTCAACAACAGAGGCTTTGGGGTGTGGGTAGGCTCCTACCCAGGAACTGTAATACTTCACAGCATCGACCGCATACCGGGCAGCATCCTTCCAGCCATCCCAGTTGTCGGGCTGGATCAAGGCATAACTCACAACCTGATCAACGCCGGTTTCTTTTCTTACCAGAAAACTTTCACTGGCAAACCAGGCAAAGTCCTGAACATTTTCGGCCTTATATCTGACAGTTTTTTTGGCGGAGAAATCCCGGTTTTTTTCAACCTCTTCAAGAAATTTAGTCCGAAATTCCTTTTTTGCCTCTGCTCCCTGAATTGCATAATACCCGTCAAGAACGGATGCAAGGGAATCCATGAAAGCTGCTTCATGCGGTGACTGATACAGGATTCCGGTTGCATCAATTACAAACCGTTTAGGCAGGGTAAGGGTTACATCCCAGGACCCATACTCTCCGTAAAACTCGCCGTAATCGAGGTACGAATCCGGATGCCATCCTTTCCCGTCGTAAACCACGACTTTCGGATACCATTGGGTTCCGGAAAAATTATTCTTTTCATACCCGATCCGGCTGAATACCTTGGGGAACCGGGTTTCAAAGGAAACCGAAAGCTGTACAGTTTCGCCCGGGTTTAACGGTTTTTGAAGAGTCACTTTGATTTCATCAATCGCATCTTTTTTAAATTCTGTTGCCAGAACAGATCCGTTTTGTGAAAATTCAGCCGTCATCCAGCCTTTTTCCTCAGGTTTGCTGAGTGAAAAATCCCACCGTTTCATTTGAACCATTTGTTTTGCAAAGGGTGTGGTTTCGTCTTTAAACGCATTCGGGTACAGGTGAAACCAAATTTCCGGCAGGACATCGGGTGAATTGTTGGTATAGGTAAACTCGAGTTGTCCCTTGAGCAACTTGGTCTCAGGAAATAATTCTGCCTGAATTTTATACCCGGCAGTTTGCTGGAAATAGGGGTTTTTCTGTGCTGCTGCTATCAGTGGCAGCACCAGGGAAATTAAAACCGGAACGAGCCATTTTTTCATTCTTTTCTCCTTTTAAGAAACGCCATCCTACGGCACACCTTCAATTTGGTTGCTGGTTAAGAATAAAACAAGAAGGATTCCGGTTTGTACCCGGTTTTGAATTCTGCCGGAATCACATTGAAATTGGATGCCGAAGGGGGTAACTTACACTTTTAAACCGGGTGGAAAAATGAAAACTGTAATTGTTGGTGCTGGCGGAGTTGGCGGATTTTTTGGCGGGATTCTGGCGGAAGCCTATTCAAATACCCCGGGTGAGGAAGTCGTTTTTATAGCCAGAGGCGAACACGGTAAGGCTATGTCAGAAAACGGACTCATCCTGAAAACGGATGAAGGTTCCAGAATCATTTCTCCCCTCAGGGTTGTTCCCGATCCTGGTTCAGCAGGGAAAGCTGATTTGATCCTTCTTGCGGTAAAAAATTATCACCTGCCCGAGATCCTCCCTGCACTAAACAGTATCTGCCACGAAAAATCGGTTCTGATCCCGCTTCAGAACGGACTTGGAAACACTGACTTACTGAGGGCTGCAAAATTGCCGGGGACCAGTTGTGACGGATTGGTTTACGTGATTTCGGAGATTGAAAAACCCGGGGTTATACGGCGCCAGGGTGCGGTTCAGAAACTGATTTTTGGAGTTGAGAATGAGTCAGTGGAACCATTGAAACCCATTGAATCCTACCTTTCTGCTGCCGGAATTTCTGTCGTACTTACCGACCACCCAACCCGGTACAAATGGCTTAAATTTCAATTCATCGGGGCATTAAGTGCCGTTACTGCTGCTCATAATTTAACTATCGGGCAAGTTTTGGAAAACCCCAAAACGACTGAAGCCTTTATTTCGATCATGGAAGAAATTGAATGTGTTGCCAAGGATACCGGGATTCAGTTTCCGGAATCAGCTCTTCAAAAATCATTCGGGATTGCCCGGAATTCTCCCTTTTCTGCAACAACTTCCTTTCAGCGGGATTACTCTGCCGGGAGAAAACATGAACTCGAAGCTTACCTCGGTTCATTTATTCAGATAGCCTCCCGGCTGAAGGTTCCGGTTCCGGTATCAGAGGCATATTACCGGGAATTGAATAAAAAACCGGCAGATCAATAATCCGCCGGTAAAAAACATGTTCAATGCCAGGCACCGAGAATTGCACCCATGATCGTAAACATTACAGTAAAATACCCGGCATTGATCAGAAACAATTTCCCGGATGTCATTTCAAATAGAGTCAGAATTCCCAGGCAGGGGGCAACAAACCCAATACCGGTTAGAAACCCGTAGAGAATTCCGCCGTTCAGATCAATCTGACCTCCAAAAAACATTGCCAGATTGAATGCTGCAAACAGGGTCAACAAAAACCCTCCGCCCATGACAACTGCAGTATTCGCTGTTTTTGCCTTTTCTGTGGTCATGCCGGTTTCCTTCATCCAGACATTCCCGAACAGAACAGGCGTGTACCAGACGGCTCCCAGTCCAAAACCTGCAACCGATGAAACAAGAACTGCCCAGATATTGATATTTTCCATTTTTTCTCCTTTCAAATTTACTGAATCCAATTGGAAAGGTAGTCATTAATCAGACTAAATATCAATAGCCTGACTCAACTTCTAATTTTCAGTTGCCTGGGTTTTCTCCTTTTTCTCATATTCGACCCGTCCGAATTCAAAGGTTCCCTGCTGGGTCCTGATAATTTCGAGAGAGTCTCCGGGTTTGATCCGTCCTGACAGGATATGCTCTGAAAGCGGATTGACAAGTACTTTCTGAAGGAGCCGTTTCAACGGTCTGGCACCGTACTGCGGGTCATATCCAGATTCTGCAAGTGCAGATTTGGCTTCAGATGACAGTGAAAGGTAAATACCGTTTTTTTCTGCAAGTGCTTTAATCCGGTTAAACTGAAGGGTAACAATTTCTGCCACTTCCTCCCTGTTCAGCGGATGGAAAACAATGATTTCATCGACCCGGTTTAAAAACTCAGGCCGGAGAGTTTGCCGTAAAAGCCTGTTCAGTTTTTCCTTCAGGTCTTCCAGAATGATCTGGCGGTTTTGTCCGGTCAGGCTTGCAAGTTCTTCCTGAATCATGTGGGATCCCAGATTGCTGGTCATAATCACGATGGTATTTTTAAAATTGACGGTTCTTCCCTGGTTATCAGTCAGCCGTCCGTCATCCAGAACCTGAAGAAGGACATTAAATACATCCTGATGGGCTTTTTCAATTTCATCAAGCAGAATTACTGAATATGGTTTCCGCCGTACCGCTTCGGTCAATTGCCCGCCTTCATCATAGCCAACATAACCCGGAGGGGCCCCGATCAAGCGTGAAACGGAATGTTTTTCCATATACTCACTCATATCGATCCTGATCAAAGCCTGATCATCGTCAAACATGAATTCAGCAACAGCTTTAGCAAGTTCGGTTTTACCAACCCCGGTTGTCCCAAGAAAAATGAAAGATCCGATCGGACGGTTTTCATCCTGGAGCCCGGCACGAGACCGTCTGACGGCAGAGGATACCGCTTCTATCGCTTCTTTCTGCCCAACCAGCCGGGTTGCCAGTCTATTTTCCATTTCAACCAGTTTAATCCGTTCAGATTCAAGCATCCGGCTAACCGGAATTCCTGTCCATTTGGCAACAATTTCAGCAATATCCTCTGCCTCAACTTCTTCCTTCAGCATTTTTCTGTCGGTCTGAAGAAGGGCCAGATTCCGGTTGGTTTCCTGGATGGTTTTTTCAAGACTGACGATTGTGCCGTACCTGATCTCGGCCACTTTACCATAATCCCCCTGGCGTTCATACAATTCGGCCTGGGTTTTTGCCGTGTCAACTGCCGATTTCAGCTCCCTTAAGGTTTGAATCACTTCTTTTTCCTTCAGCCAGTGTGCTTTAAGCCCTGTCCGTTCTTCTGAAAGGCTTGCAAGTTCTTTCCTGATCTGATCCAGTTTGGAATCATTTGCTGAATCCTTTTCCCGTTTAATACCCTCCTGCTCAATTTCAAGCTGGCGGATCTGGCGTTCAATTACATCCAGTTCTTCGGGCATGGAATCAATTTCCATTCGCAGCCTGGAGGCCGCCTCATCCATCAGATCAATAGCCTTATCCGGTAGAAACCGGTCAGAAATGTACCGGTCAGAAAGTTCAACGGCGGCTATGAGGGCTGAGTCAGTAATCCTGACACCATGATGGACTTCATACTTTTCCTTAAGCCCCCGCAAAATTGAAATGGCATCCTCTATTCCGGGTTCCCCAATCAGAACTGTCTGAAACCGCCTTTCGAGAGCTGCATCTTTTTCGATATGTTTCCGGTATTCATCAAGTGTCGTGGCCCCGATCGCCCGAAGTTCACCCCTGGCCAGTGCTGGCTTCAGAATATTTGCAGCATCCATTGCACCTTCTGCTGCCCCGGCACCGACAAGGGTGTGGATTTCATCAATAAAGAGGATGAACTCGCCTTCAGAATCAACAATTTCCTTAACAACTGCCTTCAGCCGGTCTTCAAATTCTCCTCTGAATTTTGCACCGGCTATCAAGGCACCCATATCGAGGGCAAAAACCCGCTTGTCCTTTAATCCCTCAGGAATGTCACCTGCAACAATCCGCTGGGCAAGGCCTTCCGCAACGGCTGTTTTACCGACACCGGGCTCACCGATCAGAACCGGATTGTTTTTGGTCCGCCGGCTCAGGATCTGCAAGACCCTCCGTATTTCATCATCACGCCCGATAACCGGATCCAGCTTTCCCTTTTTTGCAAGTTCGGTAAGATCTCGGGCATATTTCTGAAGAGACTGGTATTTACTTTCTGCCTGTTTGTCTGTTACCCGGTGATTTCCCCGGATTTCCTTTAAAGCCTGCAGAATTCCCGAATTGGTAACACCGAATTGCCGCAATGCTTCACCCACCGGCGTTTTGCATTCTGTCATTGCAAGTAAAACATGTTCAGACGAAATAAATTCATCCTTCAGATCCTGGGCCAACTTTTGCGCCCGGTCGAAAAGTGCCGCAGAATTCTGACTCAGGTAAGGCTGCTGCACTGAACTGCCTGTAACCTTCGGAAATTGATCTGCAGCCGCCCTGACCCGGTCGGTCAACTGCCCTGCTGACCCTGTGAGTTTATTCAGCATTGATGAAAAAACTCCTTCGGGCTCTGCAACAAATCCAAGATAAATGTGTTCAGGTTCGATGACCTGATGGTTCAGGGTGCCAGCAATCTGAATCGCAGTTTGCAGGGCTTCCTGTACTTTCTCAGTCAGTTTTTCAAGATTCATGTTTCTCTCCTTTTTCCGGAATCGCATTCAAGCATTGTGCCGGAATTTTTTATGACGGATTGAGCAAAAGAATGGAAATTTTTTCCGGATTCCCGTTGATTTCGGCAGAATTATCTGACCCGGTTCACAGTTTTTGTCAGTTTTTTCACCCCGGATAGGCATTTTGGCTCCCGGTTTTTATCTTTCAGGATAATAATCAGAGGTCTCCGGTGAAATTACTTCCCTTTTTTATTTTTTGCTTCCTTACCCAGACAGGCTGGTCCCAAACCCGGGTGGTCGATATTTTCCCGCAGTCTGCCGCTGATTTTGTGACACTGAACCGGTTGGGATTAACCGGTGACCATCCGGTAAAAGTTCGTATTGACGGAAATTCCGGGCTTCGGCTTTACCTCGATCCGCTTGAAACATCCCGACTGAAAACCTCTGGTGTTCCCCACAGGATTATCTCAGAAAACTGGGAAGCAGAGTATCACCTTGCCCTGAAAAAAAACCAGCCTTTTCTGGCGAAAGCTCTGGACTCCAGCCGGGTCACCTCCTTCAAATTCGGATCTATGGGTGGATACCTGACTTTGGCAGAAGTGACTTCCCTTCTGGATTCAATGGCCCGGGCACACCCGGATCTTCTGACCAAGGGTTTTACGGCCGGGAAAAGCTATGAAAACCGGGATATTCTGGTCTGGAAACTTTCTGATCACCCCGAAACAGATGAAAACGAACCGGAAATCCTTTTTACGGCCCTTCATCATGCCCGGGAACCGCAGGGAATGACCTCTGCTCTGTATTTCCTTCTGTACCTCGTCGAAAATTATGACAAAAACCCCGGAATCCGGCAACTTGTTGATTCCAGAGAGATTTACTTTATTCCGGTAGTCAATCCGGATGGATACGTTTACAATGAAACCAGTCAGCCGGGTGGTGGCGGAATGTGGCGCAAGAACCGGAGGCTGAATGAGGATTTTACCTATGGAATCGATTTAAACCGGAATTATGGAGTCGGGTGGGGATATGATGATGAAGGATCAAGCCCGGATCCGTCAACCAATGTTTACCGGGGCACTTCAGCCTTTTCTGAACCTGAAACCCAGGTAATCCGGGATTTTTGCAATACCCGCAACTTTTATCTGGCACTCAACTACCACAGTTACGGAAACCTCCTGATTTATCCCTGGGGATATAAACGGTCACACTTAACCCCCGATTCTGTAAGATTTGATCTGATGAGCCAGGTCATGACCAGGGCCAACGGATTTCTTGCAGGAACCAGCGATCAGACTGTGGGATACCTCACCAACGGGGATTCTGATGACTGGATGTACGGCGAAAAGAACTCCAAGCCACCTGTTTTTGCCCTTACGCCTGAAGTGGGAACCAATGAGGATGGCTTCTGGCCATTGCCAAACCGGATAATTCCGTTGGCTGAGGCCTGCATGGAAATGAATTTTTATGCGCTTAAACTACCCGATGGATTTCCTTATGTTGAATTGTCCGTTTTAAAAGAATCTTCGGGTGACGGATATTTCTCAGCCGGAGAAGAAGCCAGCGCAATTTTCAAAATCAGAAATATCGGCGGGGGTTCACTCCGGGCTCTGCAGGGTATTCCGGTTTTAAAATCCGGAACTCTAACCCAGAATATACAGGCTGCCCAACTGCCTGAACTGGATCCAGACAGTTCAGAAACGGTGGTTATTCCGTTTACAATCCCTGAATCGGCACATTCGGGTGACAGTCTGTCCGTTTCGCTGGTTTTTTCTCTGAACGGTGAAACACTGAGGATGAATTCACCGGTTGAGTTAACTGGCATTCCCAGAGTTTACTTTTCAGATTCATTTGATCAGACTCTTGGCTATTGGAGTGTTTCTGCCGGCTGGAAGCAAACTTCCCAGAATCCATTCAGTGCTCCCTATGCCATTCATGAAAGTCCGGCAGGACTTTACCCCAATAATGCGAACCGGTCGGTTACCCTGAAAAACCCGGTTTCTTTGCCGGTTGATAAATCCGGTTTGGAACTTCAGTTCAGAACCCGTTTCGAAATTGAAGCTGACTGGGATTTTGGTCAGGTTCTGGCCTCGCCGGATAAAATTATCTGGACTCCGCTTTCCGGAAAGCTGACGTCCCCAGGATCAGGATTTGACCCTCAGGTAGCTGGTGAACCGTATTACGATGGGTTTCAGCGGGACTGGGTTAAAGAGTCCGTTGACCTGTCTGAATGGCCCGATACCCTGATCTGGCTCAGGTTTTTGTTTGTTTCTGATAATTATACCCAGTTTGATGGATGGTATCTGGATGATGCCAGAATCGTCTCTTTTCTGCAGGGTGAACCGGTTTCTGTGGATGAAACAGAAATCCCCAAAAAAGCAGAACTGGTCAGCGTTTATCCCAACCCGTTTAATCCGGAAACCAGAGTAATCCTGAACCTTCCGCAAGACAGGCAGATTAACTGGGAACTCTATAATCTCGAGGGGCGAAGGGTCAGAAGCAGGGAAGGAATCGCCGGACGGCAGGGAAAAACTGAACTCCCGATCCTGGCTGATGGCTTATCATCCGGACTCTATTTTCTAAAAATTCAGGCAGGGAACGACCTTTTTTCAGCCCGGTTACTTCTGATCAGGTAAAAAAAAACCCGGAAATTTCCGGGTTTTTTAAGTTGAAGGTCAAGTTACTTTTTGTTGTCATCCACAACTTCAAAATCAGCATCCTGGACGTCATCTTTTTTGCTGCCCGCAGCACCACCCGGGGTTGGACCCGGTTGTGGTTCAGCCTGAGGTCCAGCTCCAGACTGGTACATTTTGGTCGAAATTTTCTGCCAGGATGCAGAAAGTTTTTCCATTTCGGCCTTAACAGCCTGAATGTCGCCGCCTTTTTGGGCATTTTTCAAAGACTCAACGGCACCTTCCAGTTCGGTTTTATCCTCACCGCTCAGTTTGTCGCCAAATTCCTTGATCTGCTTTTCGGTGCTGAACACCAAAGCTTCAGCCTGATTTTTAACATCAACTTCTTCTCTGCGTTTTTTATCTTCTTCTGCATGCGATTGGGCATCCCGTTTCATCTTTTCAATTTCAGAATCAGAAAGACCCGAGGAGGCTTCAATCCGGATGGATTGTTCTTTTCCGGTGGCCTTATCCTTAGAAACAACATGCAAAATTCCGTTAGCATCAATATCGAAAGTAACTTCGATCTGCGGGACACCACGGGGTGCAGGCGGTATGCCGTCGAGATGGAACCGTCCGATAGTCCTGTTGTCCACGGCCATTGGTCTTTCACCCTGCAGCACATGAATTTCTACACTCGGCTGGTTATCCGAGGCAGTTGAAAAAACTTCTGTTTTCCGGGTAGGAATGGTCGTGTTCGATGGAATCATCACCGTCATGACACCACCAAGCGTTTCAATACCCAGCGAAAGTGGTGTCACATCGAGCAGCAGAACGTCGGTAACATCCCCGGCAAGCACACCTCCCTGAATGGCGGCACCAACTGCAACAACTTCATCCGGATTCACACCTTTATGCGGTTCCTTCCGGAAAAAATCCTTGACAAGCTGCTGAACTTTCGGGATCCGTGTAGAACCGCCCACCAGAATCACTTCATCAATCTGGTCAACTGAGAGTCCGGCATCTTTCAGGGCCCGTTTACAAGGTTCTAGCGTTCTGTCGAACAGGTCTGCGGCAATTGACTCAAATTTAGCACGGGTCAGGGTCAGAGTCAGGTGCTTGGGACCCTCCTGAGTAGCCGTAATGAATGGCAGATTGATTTCAGTCTGGGCTGCACTTGAAAGTTCGATTTTGGCCTTTTCAGCAGCTTCTTTCAACCGCTGAAGAGCCATCGGGTCCTTTCTGAGATCAACCGTATTTTCCTTCATGAAATCTTCAGCCAGGAAATCAATGATTTTTTTATCAAAATCATCGCCGCCAAGGTGGGTATCTCCATTTGTGGATTTCACCTCAAAAACACCGTCACCCAATTCCAGAATTGAGATATCAAAGGTACCGCCGCCAAGGTCAAATACGGCAACAATCTGATCTTTGGTTTTTTTGTCAAGACCATAGGCCAGGGCAGCAGCCGTTGGTTCGTTAATAATCCGCTTAACTTCAAGCCCGGCAATTTTACCGGCATTTTTGGTAGCCTGGCGCTGAGCATCGTTAAAGTAGGCCGGAACTGTAATCACCGCTTCAGTAACCTTCTGGCCGAGGTGATCTTCTGCTGCCTGCTTCAGTTTTTGCAGGATCATGGCCGAAATTTCTTCC
This sequence comes from Bacteroidota bacterium, assembly GCA_023151185.1. Classification (GTDB taxonomy): domain Bacteria; phylum Bacteroidota; class JABWAT01; order JABWAT01; family JABWAT01; genus JAFLBE01. The sequence continues at coordinate 158,771 of JAKLJL010000006.1, read as the reverse complement.
GGAGAGTAAGTCCGGTCAGCTATTTCAACCCGGGCCCCACCGTTATCCCCTTTAACAACTTTATAGGGAACATTGCGCGATTCGCTCGATGTTTCATCGAAATTGCGGCCCATGAAGCGTTTAATGGAGTAAACCGTATGGATTGGGTTGGTTACGGCCTGACGCTTTGCAGGATTTCCAACCAGGCGTTCACCACTTTTCGTAAATGCAACAATTGAAGGAGTTGTCCGTGTGCCTTCAGCATTGGCAATCACGATCGGTTCATTCCCTTCCATGACTGAGACAACCGAGTTGGTTGTTCCAAGGTCAATTCCGATAATCTTTCCCATTAGTTAAATCCTTACACTTATGATATTTTTCATACTGACAGTTAGACTCGGAGGGGGTGGCAAACAAACCCTGTGCCAATTTTTTTTATTCATGATCCGGCTGTTTTTTTTACGTGAATGACAGGTTCAGGAAATTTTCCCCTGTTTTCTCCCTGTTGACTGACAGAAAACTGGTGCGGTTTCCTTATTTTTCCTGACAAAATTTCTGACCGGCCGGATTATGTCAGCCTGATTTTTCCTATTTTCGTTTGATCAACAGAAGGATCGGGGTTATGAAGTCATTTATTTGTCTCTGGATCGTATTGCTTCCGGTTATGGGCCATGCCCAGCCCCAACAACAGCTTCCGTTCAGTTCTGATCCGGTTATCTGGATTCTGACTGAGGACCAGTCCATTTCCTCTGTTTGGATCGGACCCGGAATCAGGTTCACTTCCATGGTCCTGTTTCTGAATCCGGACAGCAGCGTTTCCAGGGAGTGGTTGGTTCGCAAAGAGACAGACAACCTGAGGTTCCGGGACCAGCTTAGCTGGCAGGAATACCGGAGTCTGGTCGCACAAACTGACTCACTTTTACTCCTTACGGCAAACCAATCAGGGCCGGTTGCTCAGGAAAGCCGGTCAGATTTGAAATTTGATTTTACCCTTGGCCATGTCGGATACGTCTCTTCCTTTCATGCCTGGGCAGTTCCTTACGGTGTTCTGGAAGCAGATAATCCCGGGCTTTATTTTCTGCTTTCAGGCGGAAGTTACTTTCTGGTGAATCAGACCGCAAAAAACTCACGGCTGACAAGGGCAAATGTTTCCGGCAGTATCGAAGGACATCTTTCGGGTATAGCCCAGGGGCTAATGACCGGGGTTGCAGCAGATAATATGGATGCGGCACTCACACTGGGATCGGTTGGTGGAATTGTTCATGGGTTTTATTCCTTTCAACGGTTTAGTCAGCCTGAAATCCGGCCTTTGACCGAGTTTCTGACAGTAAAAACTGAGCTCTATTCTTTATTTTGGCCGTTAACCTTCGGGCGGGTTTTCTCGAATGACAACCAGAGTTCCATGCAGATTTTAGCCGGGCTTGGTGTCGCCACCAGCCTGTCTGCCCGGTGGTGGGCGCCCAATCTCTTTGGTTTTGACCGGTATTCACTTTCTCTGCCCGATGCCATGCTGGTCGAAGACTTCCATCTCGCATCAGTTCTGACTGTGATGGGAATCCACTCAGCAGTTGGCAGCACAGACCAAAGGATTCTGGCAGGGACGCTGGGTACCGCAAGTGTTCTTGGGTTTTATGGCGGAGTTCTCAACAACCGCAATCAAAACTTCACTGCCGGTGAGGTCAGGCTTGCCAAACGGTTTATCTATGGCGGAATGCTGCTGGGACTTGGTGCCTTTATGCTGATCGAAGAGCCGAAAACAATCGGAATTTGCCTTGCAGGTGGCACCTGGGCCGGGTATTTTGCCGGAAAAAGGATTGCCCATGACGAAGAAACAGCACAAACCGGACCCGACATCCGGATTTTTCCCGAGAATCTCTTAATTGCCGGTATGATCCGTAAATACCAAAATCCGGAAAACACTGCTCAGCTCCCGGTTGTTACTGTCAACTGGATGCTTTAAAGAGAGGTTTCAGGTCCGTTTCTTCCGGTCATCCAAATTGACTTTTTTTTGGATTAAATCTATCTTGTGGATCTCTGAAAAAACTGAATGTCGCAATTTCAACCGCCAAAAAAACGCCAGTCTGATTATCAGATCATCGTTTACAACACCTCGAAGGTCGCAAAGCGGCCATTTGAAATCAGCCTGAAACCGGGTGTTTTTTGGGTTGTTGCGGGTATTGTTCTTTTACTTTTTGCAGGAATCGGGGCAGCTCTCACCCTGTATACGCCACTGATCAAACTGGCACCCGGTGTGGTCGATCAGCAGACATATGCCAGAGATGTAACCCTGAACAAGCTTAGAATAGATTCCCTGAAAAACCTTGTCAAATCGCGGACGGACTACTTTTCCCAATTCCGGGAACTGATGAAGCCGGATACTCTGGATACGACTCTGCGGGATATCAAGCCCGGACCAGAAGGTGTGATCGGGCAAAGTTTTCCTGACCTGGTAACAAAAAACAGAGCATTGGGGTCAGAGGCCGGGGGAGTTGATGAGGAGCACCCCGATCTGGGTGCCGGCGAAGGAGACCCCAGCACTGGTGAAGCCATGTCGTCGGTTGATTTTTCTGCCGGAACTTTTGAAGAAGGTCAGGGAACAGGTTTTTCGGCCGCTCCGTTTTCAGGAGTTTCTCCTGTTAAAGGAATTCTGACACGCGGTGTCCAACCGGTTATCAGTCACTTCGGCGCCGATATCGCGGTTAAAAAAGGAACACCGGTTTCGGCCATGTCCTCAGGAAAAATTATTTTTGTTGACTGGACCTTTGAATCAGGTTATACCGTGATCATCCAGCATGCCAATGAATTTATCTCAGTTTACAAACATCTGAGTGCCTCTCTGGTTAAAGAAAACCAGCAGGTAACAACAGGTGAAGCCATTGCATTATCAGGGAACAGCGGAGAGCTGACAACCGGCCCTCACCTTCATGTCGAACTGTGGCATAAGGGCAACAGTCTGAACCCGGTCGATTATTTTCAAGTCCGGAATTAACACTATGTCGTCAAAAAATACCGGTTACGCTTCAGACATCAATCTGATCAACGTCAGTACCGTTATCGAAGGTAAAATCACCAGTAAAGGCAGTATCCGGATCGACGGAACCCTGAACGGGAATCTGATTGCCGAAGGCGGATTGGTAGTTGGATCAACCGGAACCATTGACGGAACGGTATCTTCCAAGAGTTTGGTTTCCGGCGGTAATTTCAAAGGGAAAGCCGTTGTTTCTGAACGAACCGTACTGGAGTCCACCAGCCGGTTTTCCGGAGAATTGTTTACCAAAAAGCTGATCATCGAAGAAGGCGCCGTTTTTGACGGAACCTGTCTGATGACTCAGGGAACCCCTGGTCATGACGGAACCAAAAAAGACGGATAAGCCCAAAAGCAGCCTGGCACGTGACCTGGGTTTTTACTGGGAAATTTCAAGCCAGATTGTACTCGGGTTGTTCGTTTTAGGGCTTCTGGGATACCTTGCTGATCAGTACTTTGATAGTTTTTATGTATTTACAATAACCGGGTTCATTGCTGGACTGTACACCAGTTATGCCGGGGTTAAAAGGACAATCTCTCAATGGTTCGGGAAAGACAGATAAATCTGCTTTATTTCGTTTCTTCCCTTCTGTTGCTGATTGTACCCGGAACTGTTCTTTTTTTTCTGAACCGGCTTTCTGCTGAATTGATTTTCAGCGGGCTGTTCTGGTTTTTCTTTTCAGGCGGAAGCTTCTTCCTTCTTTCCCGGCTGATGAAGAAATCGGTTAAACTGCTCATGCATGGAATTACCGTTCTGATGCTGGCAAAAATCTTTCTTCTGGCTGTTATTCTGGTTGGTGCTCATCTGGGTGGAAAGGCGAACCTGAAGGAACTCGCAGTCGGGCTGGTAATTTTTTATCTCTTTTTTACTGTTCTGGAAACCGGCTTTTTATACCGGAAGTCCAAAATCAAAATTCAGGCTGAATCATGATCAGGTTTTTACTGGCTTTTACACTGGCTCTGTCACCAATGGCAAATCTGGCTGCTTTTGCATCTGAACCGGCCGATTCAGTTCATGCCGGAGACGCCGGAAAAAAGGAAAACAAAGCAGACTTTATTATTCATCACATTGTGGACGGCGACCAGATTGACTTTGAACCTTTTGGCACCATTACCCTGCCCAAATGGGAACCTGTACAGATCGGCGGATTCTCCCTCGACCTCTCACCAACCAAACACTCGGTTTTTCTTGCTTTCAATTCACTTCTGATTCTCATTGTTGTGCTGCTGGCCGCCAGTACCTACCGGAAAAACAGGTCCGGTGCCTTTGTTCCCAACGGGATCCAGAACCTGATTGAAATCATGACTGAATTTATCCGGGATGATGTTGCCCGCCCGATGATCGGTGAAAAAAAGTACCGGAAATTCCTGCCGTATCTGCTAACTGCTTTTACTTTTACGCTGGTTTCGAACTACATGGGCCTGTTGCCTTACGGGTCGTCCATTACCGGAAACATCAACGTTACAGCAGCTTTGGCCCTGACAACCTTTCTTGTTGTTCATCTTTTCTCGGGGAAAGCCTACTGGAAACATATTTTCCTTCCGCATGTGCCTATCGGACTTTATCCCATTATGATCCCGGTGGAAATTCTGGGAATTTTTACTAAGCCATTTGCCCTCGCCGTCCGTCTGTTTGCCAATATGACCGGAGGCCACCTGGTAATTCTCACCTTTATCGGGCTGATTTTTATTCTTGAAAGCTATTTTGTAGCCGTTCTGTCTGTTCCGCTTGCCTTGTTTATTTATCTGCTTGAAATTCTGGTCTGTTTGATACAGGCTTATGTTTTCACCCTTCTGTCAGGCGTTTTTATCGGAATGGCCATCGAAGAAGAACATCATTAACTTAAACACTAATCTTTTACCAACGGAGGTTTTTTATGGAAGGTTTAGCATCACTTGGCGCCTATCTTGGAGCTGGAGTCGGCGGTGGTCTTGCTGCAATCGGTGCCGGTATCGGTATCGGGAAACTGGCAGCTTCTGCCATTGAGTCCAGCGCCCGTCAGCCAGAAATGGCCGGTGACTTCAGAGGAACTGCAATTCTTTTTGCGGCTCTGATTGAAGGGGTTGCACTGATCGCAGAAGTGATCGGGTTCCTGCTCGTTCTGACGAAATAAGTCAGATATCGGCAGAAGTAGATCAAAAACCTGGTCAGCACCTGACCGGGTTTCACTTTTTTCTGAACAATCAGCTCAAACAGGGATTTTATGAGCCTTTTTGCCTTTTTTCTCCTTTCCGGCGGATTACTTGACCCGCATACCGGAACAATTTTCTGGGTTTTTGTAACTTTTGTTCTTCTGGTGTTTATCCTGCAGAAATTTGCATGGAAACCCATTATCACTGCTTTGGAAGAACGTCAGTCGCGGATTGAAGATTCCTTCAAAAAGGCCGAGGAGTCGAATAAAGAGGCTGCAAGAATTATGGCCAAGTTCGACCAGATCGTTGCCGAGGCTACCGAAAAGGCTGATATTATTGTCCGTTCTGCCCGTGATACATCCGAAAAGATCAAGGCCGATACTCTTCACAAAACAAAGGAAGAAGCGGATAAACTGATCGAAAATGCCAAAGCCGAAATTGAACGGGAACGGGCAGCCATGGTGACCGAACTCCGTCAGGAAATGGTCGGCATCATCCTGGCTGTTTCTGAAAAGGTGATTGAAGCCAATTTGGATACAGATAAAAACCGGACTCTGATCAACCAGTCACTTGATCATCTGTCCAAAAACTAACCGAACCCTATGAGTCAGTATTCAATTGCCAGAAGATATTCAGGTGCCCTTTTTCAGGCAGCCGGAGAGTCGGGTTCCCTTGTATCGGTAGAAACCGATTTCAGCCGGATGTCAGAGTTTCTGAAACCGCATTCGGGACTTTTTTCACTGATCAGCAACCCGTTGGTTTCAAACGAAGAAAAAAAAGCTGTTTTCGGGAAAGCCTTCCCTACCCTGAATCCACTGACCAGCCGGTTTATCGGTATGATCATTGAGAAAAAGCGTGAACACCAGCTTCCCGAAATTATCACCCAGTTCTTTGCCTTATCCGACGAAAAAAACGGAATTGCCCGAGCTGCGGTAACAACAGCAATTGATCTGAGCCCCGAACAGGAAAAACGGCTCATGACCGAAATAAATAAACTGACGGGAAAGAATGTGATTCTGACGAAACACCTCAATCCTGAAATCAAAGGCGGAATGGTTCTGCGGATCGGTGATACGGTCTACAATACCAGTATCACACACAGGCTTGACCTGATCAGAAAAAACCTTTTAAAATAAATTTTAACCTATAGATAAGGTGTGCCCAATGGCTGAAGTAAGACCAGACGAAATATCTGCCATATTGAAGGACGAACTTTCCCGGACCGAAACCCGGGTAGACATTTATGATACCGGCAAGGTTCTCCAGGTCGGTGACGGTATTGCCCGTGTTTATGGCCTCAGAAAGGTCATGGCCGGCGAACTGGTTGAATTCCAGAACGGAGTAACCGGTATGGTACTGAACCTGGAGGAAGACAACGTTGGGGTCGTTATTTTCGCTGACTCTGAAAAAGTAAAAGAAGGCGACCTGGTAAAAAGAACCAAAACCATATCATCCCTGCTGGTTGGTGAAGAAATGATCGGGCGGGTTTTAAATCCGCTGGGAGAACCGCTTGATGGCCGGGGACCTGTAAAAGGGGTTGTCAGAATGCCGATTGAGCGGAAGGCTCCCGGTGTTATTTACCGTCAGCCGGTAAAGGAACCTCTCCAGACCGGGATTAAGGCAATTGATGCCATGATACCGATCGGTCGTGGTCAGCGTGAGTTGATTATCGGAGACAGACAGACCGGTAAAACCGCTGTTGCACTCGATACAATCATTAACCAGAAGGGTCAAAACGTAATTTGCATTTACGTTGCCATTGGGCAGAAGGCCTCAACCGTTGCCGATATCGTTTCGACACTTCAGGAAAACGGCGCAATGGAGTACACTATTGTGATTTCATCTTCCGCTTCTGACCCGGCACCGCTTACATTCCTTGCGCCGTATGCAGGTGTTACAATCGGTGAATATTTCAGAGATACCGGACGCCACGTTTTATGTATTTATGATGACCTTTCCAAACACGCGGTTGCCTACCGTCAGGTTTCCCTGCTTTTAAGAAGACCTCCCGGCCGCGAGGCGTACCCCGGAGACGTTTTTTACCTCCACTCCCGGTTACTGGAACGAGCTGCAAAAGTTATTGAAAATGATGAATTGGTTAAAACCATGAATGACCTCCCGCCGGAACTGAAGGATAAGGTTAAAGGCGGCGGTTCATTGACTGCACTTCCGGTGATTGAAACTCAGGCCGGTGACGTTTCTGCCTATATCCCAACCAACGTTATTTCTATTACTGACGGACAGATTTTCCTTGAGTCTAACCTGTTTAACTCGGGTGTAAGGCCGGCAATCAACACCGGGATTTCAGTTAGCCGGGTTGGGGGTTCTGCGCAGACAAAAGGGATGAAGAAGGTTGCCGGAACGCTCCGTCTTGATCTTTCCCAGTTCCGAGAACTTGCAGCTTTCGCAAAATTTGGTTCTGATCTGGATGCCGCAACCCAGGCCCAGTTGCGGCGGGGTGAACGTCTGGTTGAGATTCTGAAACAGGATCAGTTTGTCCCGATGGCAGTTGAAAAGCAAATTTCCATCATTTTCGTTGCTACTCAGGGATTACTCGATGAACTTCCTGTTAAGGCCCTGAAACAATTCGAAGCTGAGTTTATCGAATTCCTTGAACTGAACCATGCTGAACTTCTGGCTGGTTTGAAAAAAGGAGCCCTGACCGATCAGATTTCTGGCGATCTTAAGAAGTTCGCCAAAGAATTCATTGACGGATTTAAAAGAAAACTGAAATAATACCGGACAAATATGGCAACATTACGGGACATCCGGTCAAGGATCAAAGGGGTTAAAAATACCCAGCAGATTACCAAGGCTATGAAAATGGTTGCTGCTGCCAAACTGCGCAGAGCACAGGAATCAATGCTGGCCTCGAGACCTTATTCGGCAAAAATCAAAGCCTTACTGGCTGATCTGGTACAGGATGAACGGGTTCAGGAACATCCACTGGTAAAACCACGGGCCGAAATCAAATCGGTTGCACTGGTTGTAATCACGGCAGACCGCGGACTTTGCGGATCCTTCAATTCGAACCTCATCAAAAATGCAGTCAGGCTTATCAACGGTGAACTCGCACCCTGGCATCAATCGGGGAACCTTCATCTGATCACCATCGGGCGGGTTGGCTCAGAGTTCTTTAAAAAACGGGGCTATAAAGTCAGTCTGGCCAAACCAGGGGTTTTTGGGCACCTGTCCATGTCAGAAGCAAAATCCATTCAGTACCATTTGTCTTCGGGATACCTTGCCGGAACATTTGACCGTATCGTCCTGATCTCGAATGAATTTAAAAACGTAATGACACCGCGGCTTGCTGTTCACCAATTACTTCCAGTTCTCCAGTTAACTGAAACACAGGAAGAGAAATCTGGAATTCTGGCTGATTATATTTTTGAGCCGGATCCTGTACAGATCATTCAAAAGCTGATCCCGATGTACCTGCTTCAGCAGGTTTGGCAGTCTCTTCTCGAATCTTTTGCAGCCGAACAGGGAGCCCGTATGTCGGCTATGGATGCAGCAACCGAAAACGCCAAGGAACTGCTAAGAACCCTGACTTTGAACTACAACAGGGTTCGTCAGGCGGCCATTACAAAAGAAATTCTGGAGATTATTTCCGGAGCGGAATCTCTGAGCAAATCTTCCTGATTTTGATTGACAAACTTGCTGGGCAGGTGTATTTTTGCACTCCTGTTTTGAGTTTTGCTCATCACATCTCGGAGAGCTAGTCTAATTGGTAAGGCAGCGGTCTTGAAAACCGCCGTGAGTGATCACTTCGGGGTTCGAGTCCCCGGCTCTCCGCATCTGGTTAATACTTTTTTTGCAGTCTGAAGGTTGTTTTTTACTGGCTGCTGAATTTCTCTTCTTAAAATGGTGGATAGAGGGATGACAGTCGGCTGACTGATTCAGGCAACAGGTTTTTGTAATTTGGAGGGATGGCCGAGAGGCTTAAGGCAACGGTTTGCTAAACCGTCGTAGTGTTGTAAAGCGCTACCGAGAGTTCGAATCTCTCTCCCTCCGCAAAGACACTTGTTTTTATTGAACTTACGAATAGTAGGTGTCAGAACGGGTGTCAAATTTCCTGAGAAAGGTACAAGAAGGCTCGCAAGCATGCGGGCCTTTTTTGTTTTCTCTCATTTCCTCCACTTTCTTCCCCCGGTGGATGGGTTATCAGCAAGTTACAAAATGAGCCAGCAGGATTTTTGCAGGAAACAAAACACCTTCTCATTTTGTTGTGTCTGAGGTTGTTTCACCTTATTTTAGCCAAAAAACAGAGGGTTATGGCTTTTCTTGTTGATGACTATCAGACGCCTGCCGGAAACCAGGTCGAAGATCTGCAAAAGGCCCGTCTCAGATATCTTGTTAAAAAACCACAGGATTTCCTTTCCGAGATGTCGGTTTACAATCCGCTTCAACTGAAGGAGGTTCAGGAGTACCTGTGGGATGCTATCATGGAGGAATCCGCCAGGCGGAATCTTCATTTAACCCGGTCGGATATTATTTCCCGGTTTGAGCCGACAACGAATTATCAGTACCGTGCCGGATGTAAAGAACCCCTGGGTTATTGCACTCTGAACATGTGCATTAAACTCGATCCGAAATGCTCAATCAACCGGTTGAGAGGGATGATCGAAATCCTCCGGAAAATCCTGGCCGATGTTTACAAGAATGAAGATCTTGAGAAAAAACTAGCCGAAATTGATGGGATGAGCAGACGGATACCAGCACCGGTACCTGTTCCGGAAATGAGGGAGGGTGAAAACGGAACCAGAACTTCGCAGACAACCCATCACCTGAAGGTAAAGGTAAAAAATCTGCGGGAGGTTCTTTATTCAATTATTGAACTTGATGGCGCCGAAACAGTTTGTCTGCTTGAAAGTTCTGCCCGGATTATTGAACTGGTCAGTAACCAGAAACTGAATAATGCGGCTTTCAGCCGTCAAATATCCGACCTGATCCGTTATCATACCAGGCTGATGGGCAAACTGAACGGCGGTGGTATTTCGACAGCAACCAGTGAATTCAAAAACGGGCTTATGATTGTTCATCACCTTGAGAATGATCTTCTTCTGATGGTCATTACCCGCACAACGGATGTGCCTGCGAAAACCCTGAAACGGGTGGTTAAAATTGCAGGGGAACTGAATGAGCTGTTTACAGCAGCATTGAACGAAAATTAAACGGGGGTGACAGGTTTCGACGGGTTGAGTATTGGTCAGGAAAGCGTGTAGAGTTCACCGAAACGCTCTTAAAAAAGACGGTACAGCTTAAATGCTGAAAACAACTACGCTTACGCAGCTTAATTAAAAGCAGCGCGCTGTTACGGTCTTCTGTCTGCCGGGATTTTAACAGCGTCATTTTGGCGGACTGCTCTCACTGCCCGCTCCGTACAGTGAGATAAGATCAGGAGATGGGATTTTCAGCGGTTGGAGCTGTCCGGGGAAAATCTGACACTTAAACACCTCCTACACACGTAGATGTCTTGATGGGTACCTTTCCGGACGCGGGTTCAAGTCCCGCCACCTCCACAATGATGCTTGTTTTTATTGAACTTACGACAAGTAGGTGTCAGTATAAGTGTCAATTTTATCTGAAAAGATACGAAAAGGCTCGCAGAAATGCGGGCCTTTTCGTTTTTTAAGTTACTTAAGAAGAATGATTTTTTGACTCAAAGAATGATTTCCGGCAATTATCTTATAAAAATAAACACCTGAGCTTAATTTTGAACCATCAAATCTCACTTCATTTTTACCTTGTTGAAGCATTCCATTAAACAATGTTGCAACCTCCTGACCCATGATGTTATAAATAATAACCTTAACCTTTTCTTGGGCAAAAAGTTCAAAACTAATAGTTGTTTCAGGGTTGAAAGGATTTGGATATGCACTATTTTTGGAAATATTTTTTAATGTTGGAGGAGGTCCAAGGATAATCCCATTTTTATTCAACCATTCGCTGGGAATACTAATATCTGCTCTTAAATGTGGAAAATTTGAAATGACCACTATGTTCCCAACAGTATTTTTATAGTAAATTTTCGAGGTGTTTCGATTTACAGTAAAGTAAGTATCGTTTGGAATTTGACCATACTTAAACAAATAGATGTATTTTTGGGTCATCTGTAGGTACCAGTCATAACAGTCTGTGCCGTGTCTGTCCTTCCAACCGTTTTCACCAACACAGCCTTCAATCGCCGATTCTTCACTCCACTCATTGAACGCACAAATTGTAACAAGTTTGGGGTCATTCTTAAGGACCTGCTCCCATTGTTTTCTATAAAAATCGCCATTCTGTCGTTCAACTTGTAATCCTTCAGTGGTATTCCATTTATTATATCCAGGCATTATTGACATTACTTCTGCATTTACTGGAATGGGAGTATTTGCATTGGCATCTATATCTTTGGCACCTCCTCCCCAGCCCCAGGATTTTCTTTGTAATTGCCCTGGAACATCAATTCCCCGATTAACATGACCAGATAAATAATTGTTTGTATACACATTCCAATCATCGACCAAACCATAAGTTACACCCCATGAAATAACATCCCTTTGGGTGAAATCATTCAACTTAATTCTTTTTCTCATACTTGCAGAACTATTTGAAACCCAGGAATTGTATGCTGGTAAATCACGCCCCATGTCTAAGTATTCAAGAACCAAAGGTTTTCCAAGGTGTTTATAATATATTTGAGAATAGTTCGCATCTGAAATAAATTCACCCCGAACATAATTAATAAGATTATTATAACGCAAATCCTGATCATTCCAATTCGTCCACCAACTGGATCCCGTTGGTGCTTTTGGATCATTTTGCGAATCATACCATGCAAAAGAGGACGGTCCCCATCGTTCAGCCCCAAACATGAATGCAAACTTTAAATTCAGAGTTGCACTATTATCCCGTAATACTTTTGCGGTATAAAGTGCACCTTTTGATCCTGGAGTATCAAAACCAATTCCCTTTTCACGACTCGTGTAATATTTTGGATTTGTGTAAAAGGAATTAAGTCCACCAATCCCGCTTTCCCCCATCCAGTCATGATCTGGTGTAAACCAATTCGTTACGTCGGTTGCAATAAAATCCACTCCCAATTTTTTTATAACTTTCATTTGGGTTAATAAGACATTTTCGTTTTGAGAATTATAGTATCCTGTGGTTGTTGGTATCTCCGGTGCCCATCCGATTACTGGTGTTTTTTGAGGATCAACTTGACCAATCCAATTATCATTTAATAGACCAGTGTCGTCAATAAAGTGAAACTTAATTGTCTCAAAATAAAGGCAAACCTGTTTAGGTGATGGATTACTATTTAAGGTCACCCAAAAACCACGCCAATAAGGATCATTAGAATTTGCCAAAGTTACCTTATCCATAAATCCATCGCCGTTAAAATCACCAATCCACACACCGTCATTCCAACCCTGACCTGGGCCCCTATCCCAAGGAAGCCAAAACCTTTCAGTTCCTGTTGTAAAATTATTTACCATTAACTGCCAATATTTTTCAGTTCCATTCTCTTTGAACGATAAAATGTCAGCATATCCATCACCATTAAAATCTTTAACAAACACCTTGTTTGGATCCATTACTATATTGCTACTTATTTTTACTTCATTGGAAAACTTCAATAATTCATTATCCCATTTTGCAAGGTACCATCCAGCATTTGTACCTGAATGAACATATGTTATTTTATCATCAAAACCATCATTATTAAGATCTGCAACAAAAACGCCTGACCTCGGTGTTTGTCCAGTGGCAACGAGTCTCGGTGGGGAGTTAAAAGTCCCAGTTGTTCCATCAACATATTTATTCGAAATTAAATACCAACTTCCTGAGGAAACTCCACTTGGTGGGCAATATAGAAGGTCCGATCCTCCATCACCATTAAAATCACCCGTCAAATTAAGGGAGAAATTTGTTTCATTTCCATAAATATTTGTCAATGACGGATTGGCAACGACTCGTTGATTAATTCCACTTGGATTATTAAAGTTAAAATTAAATCCTTTATCATTTCTAATCGAAAAGTTCACCCACCAACCACCTGATAAATCAGTTGCAGTACCTTTTTTCTGTGCGATTTTATCATCAACCCCATCACCATTAAAGTCACCCACTAAAACACCTTGATACTTTGGTTGATTGACTCCAGAAAGGACTACTGCACTTTTAAAACCGTTTAAACCATTTGAATAATATGCAGACCACTCATTAGTTATTGGATTCAAAATTAAAACATCATCGCAACCATCACCGTTAAACTCACCAACGACCACATTTGATTTATCAAGAATTACCCCAGGATCGAGCCAATGTGTCTCATTTTGAAATTGTGGCATTATTGGATCTTGTGCAAATAAATTGAAGCTAACAAAAATTGTTAGAAAAAAAACAAAGCTAAATTTAAACATTGGTTCTCCTATTTTAAGAGTATTATTTTCGGGACAGAGTTACAATATTAAGTTATTTATTCCTTTTTTCATATTAATTAATGTAATTTTATGTCATTTTTTTAATCATCAAGTTACGGGTTCATTGCTTAAACAGTTAGAACTGCGCGCAAATTAAGTTGCTCACTAATACGAGGCTATGTTTTTATTACACAGCTAAAGGAAAATATTCGAAGTTAAATTCGGGAAGAAATAAAACCGGTGAACCTTGGAGGAGATTCACCGGGCTGAGGTTAAGACGCGAGGGATGGGATCCGGGTTGACTCAGCTTGAGTATTTCCAAATTCACGAAGGACCAGCTTGTGGGGACGTCGCCAAACACTTCGATTGACCTGGACAACTTTACCGAGAATTTCCTGTTGCAGCTTGGCATGGAAACTAACTACAACCGGCCCGAGGTCTGATTTAACTAAAACCAGCTCACCGAAGGCAAACTGATTACTGACCTTGAAGACAACAGTGTCTCCCTTCACCAGGTCCAGATTGGGGGAATCTGCATCCAGAACAATTGCAAAGATTTGGGGATCTTTCATTCTTACTCCACTATGTTAAGGTTTCCTGTCGGGGGAAGTGAAGTTAAGAAAGGGAGGCCTACTGTTAATGTGTTCAGTAATGGTGTAGATAAATTGTGGGAAAATTAGAAATCAGCGTCTATTGGATGGGTTTTTGGACTCAATATTTTGACGATTTTTTTGTCTGCCCTGAATAAACGCAGTCACCAAACCAAGAAGTCCGGCGGTACCAAGAAAACTCCCGGCAAACTCATAACCACTCAGAATACAATAGGCACCGGAAAGGATTGTTGTAGTTCCAATTACGAAAGCAAAAATCTGACCCAAATAACTTTGACCAACCTGACTTGATATTACCTTGTTTTCTTGTTTTATCCTGTGACTCAATTGAGTCTCAGCCATCTTCATTATTCGATCAGCACCATTTGGGATTATTTCATTATAGCGGACAAGGTCATCAGGGTTTGGAAGGGGGCCACTTGTAACTTTTTGAACAGACACTACAATAGCCTTTACAAGGTCTTTTCGTTTAGTCTCTGGAATACCTTGAAGTAATTTAGGATCTATCTCTTTAAGAATTTCATTTGCTTCAGATGAAACAAAATCACTCTCACTTGTTTTTTTTTCTAAATTACTCACTACTACTTTTCAATATGTTGATTTTTAAAAATCATCATGGCGTTGAACAAATCTTTTCCGATTACAAAAAAATCGTTTCTAATAGCTTTTTTATCAGCTTCATCACCAGTTTCTGACACTGCGTATTCATGATAATTGCCAGCAAGGTTGATAACATTACCAGCGCCTTCTAAAAAATTAGGGGTCGAAAATAAGAAATCCGTTCTGATTTCCATTATTTCATGCATGGTTTTTCTCGAATATACTTATAGGATAGTAGCAACAAATTTACATTATAGACAACAAATCCACAACATTTGTTCCTAAAACAAATATAATAAGCCATTTCTAATTCTTTTTTTCAAACATCATACCTTTATCCTCCGGGCCACGTACACGACCTTCCCAACCACCCTGTATTCTTGGTCTAATTTCAAATGTTGGAATTCAGTGTTGTTTAAAAATCAGCCAGGTCTTGTGTCCGAATTAACACAAAAAGCCGGGAAGTTCCCGGCTTTTTGTGTTAAAAGGCAAGGCCCAGATTAAACTCTATCCGGAACTGAGTCTCAGAGGAGGCATTTTTTTCTGAAAGCCAGTTCTGCCCCGAAAGAGCAACACAGCGGGTTTCTGCTGTAAAGCCCACTCCGTTCCAGACCGGATAAAATACTCCCGCCCCGACTGAAAACTGCAGTCCGCCTGTTCTGATTTCAGGAATGGAAACTGTTGAAACAGGCTCAAATGGTGGCATTAGCCTGGTGGTCAGATCTTCATATTTTACCTTTACCTCTGACAACCAAAGTGAATACAAACCGGCCTGTGCTGAAGCCTGAAACCGAACCTCCTGCCAGATACCGAGAGACCTTGAAAGCCGGAGTGCCAGTGCTGCTTCGTGTCCTGGATCTGAATCTATAGTTATTACCCGATAAAAAGGTGCGGGGGGTTCAGGCCCTGTTCCGAAGTAATCCATCCACCGGTATTCACCTGCAATCTGGAGCATCCAGGGATCCTGGGTCCAAACGGGAGCTGCAATTCCAGCCGTCCAGTCAGGCTTCCAGATTTCGGTACCCGTATCCACCCGAAACTGACCGGCAGAGGTATAGACCTGAAATCCCTGAGGTGATTGGGCAAACCCCTCAGTTAAAACCATTAAAAAAACCAAAAGAAAACCATATCGTTTCATGATCCCGATCCTGTATAGAAAAACTAAAAAGGTAGAGCCGTTCTAATATGAAAGGAATTTCAGCAAAAATCAAAAAGGGTGGAGCCCGGGATCAGTGCAAGATTTCCTGCAGGGCTTTTTCTTGCCAGACAGGCAGCATCCCTGAACAGGTTTCTGACAGCCCTTCACCAACAGAAAAATCCTGCCCGGCAACTGCAAGAAGATAAAGTTGAGGAGTCCAATCAGGATTTAAAATCTTCATCAGGTCAAGCAGATCCCTGACAGGAAAGTCATGAACCCGATGCGACGAAACCGGATCAACCACCAGGTCAAAACGCCGGAAATCATCCGGTTCCAGACCAACGGCTGCATCCAGCAGAAAAACCCGGTCAAACCGTGACACCTCTGCTGCAAGTTCGGGTAAAAGCTGAAGTTCATGCCTGACTTCGACATTTGCCGGATTTTTCATCCGGATCGCATCAGCAAGCAGCCAGCCCAATCCGTCATCCCGCCTGAGCGGGTTCCCAATGCCGACAACAAGAGTTTTCATACCGGTTAAAAATCCGATGCACCCCAGGATAAACCCGGAATGCATCAGACGGAGGAAGATTAACGGGATAGTGTTTTGAGAACCTGCCCGCCAGGTCCTGTGATTTCGACCTGCATCGGCATTTGGCCAACTGCATGAGTCGAGCAACTGAGACATGGATCAAAGGTTCTGATGACTGCTTCAATGCGGTTCAGCATCCCCTCTTTTGGGTTCAATCCGTCAAGATAATGACGGGCAACCTGCAGAACACCCCGGTTCATCGCCAGGTTATTGTGACCGGTTGCGATAATCAGGTTTGCCCATTTGATCAGACCATTCTCATCAATGCGGTAGTGATGGATCAGGGTTCCCCGTGGGGCTTCAGAAACACCAACGCCTTCGAAGCTGTTCGGGTTTGCAATAGCCCTGACGTGCGTGTTCATGCAGTCGTCATCTTTCAGGATATCTTCTACCCGTTCTGCACAATTCAGAATCTCGATCAGCCGGGCATAATGGTAATGGAAAGAACTCGAAACCGGCCCCTTCTGCAGAGAACGGAACCCCTGCAATTCCTCATCTGCCAACGGAGTCCCGCAGGAACGGGCAATATTCAGTCTTGCCAGCGGACCGACCCGGTAAATTCCGCCCGGATATCCCATCGGTTTGTAAAATACAGATTTCAGATAGCTGTAAGCCTCGACCTTTTCACCGATGTGGGTGTCGTACTCAGAAGGATTGATTCCGTCTGCCACGATATTTCCCGCAGAATCCATAAACCGGAGGGTTCCGTCATAATACTCTACTTCACCCTTTTCATTAACCAAACCCATGAACAGAGTCGGAAAGTTGGCAAAGACTGCAATTTCTTCATGGTACTGCTTCATCATGGGATGGTACCAATTCAGCGCACGGCGGACGATTTCCTTGATTTCGGGCATTACCCGGAGCATGTCTGCCCGGTGTTCTGCTGAAAGCGGGGCATTCACTCCGCCGGGGACAACCCAGGCAGGATGGATCCGTTTACCGCCAAGGAGTTCGATCATTTGCTGACCGATCTGCCGCAGACGGATTCCGTCTTTTGCCAGTCCGGGATTTTTTCCGGCAACACCCAGAATGTTTCTCACGGCCGGATCTGCATCCATCCCCATCAGAATATCCGGCGAGGACAGGTGGAAGAAGCTAAGCGCATGAGACTGGATGATCTGAGCCATATTCATGACTTTGCGCAGGTTGTGACCTGTGACCGGGACCTTAACTGCCATCAGGTTGTCACAGGCTTTGGCCGAGGCCATCAGGTGCGAGACCGGACAGATACCGCAGATTCTTGCCATCAGGGATGGCATTTCAGTAAACGGCCGCCCTTCGGATAGTTTTTCAAATCCTCTGAGCTGGGTTACATGGAACTGGGCATCCGAAATCTGACCGTCATCATCCACATAAATGGTAATTCGGGCGTGGCCTTCAATTCGGGTAACGGGATCAATCGTAATTGTTTTTGGCATATATCCTCCTTATGCCCCAAACCGGGTTTTGTCAGTCAGATCAGGAATCCGTCCGTCGAGCAGTTCGGCGACAGCATAAAAAATGGTGTCATTCGAAGGCGGGCAACCCGGGATGAACACATCCACTTTAACCACTTCATGGACCGGCATTACCCGGGCAAGCAGATCAGGCAGAGCCGGATGCTTTGGCAGTTCATCATGGATAACGGCGTTTTCGACATAGGCCCGGTTGATGATCTGTTCGACCGGGATCGGGTTCCGCATGGAGGGAACGTTGGCGTTTATGGCACAATCTCCCAAAGCCACCAGAAACCGGGTATGTTTTCTGATTTTTTTGATCTTGTTCAGATCATCCACCGAAGCCACGGCACCTTCGACAATGGTCACATCCACCTGATCCGGAAAAGTTTTAAAATCCACCAGCGGACTGTAAACCAGTTCGATCCGGTCTGCAATCGCCAGAATCCGTTCATCCATATCCAGAAAACTCATGTGGCAGCCGGAACATCCATCCAGCCAGGTTGTGGCAATTTTGGCTTTCATATTTTTTCTCTCCGGCGCTGGGTTAAATATGGCAGAAATTCGGATCGTTTTTTATTCTCTGCAACCGACCGGCCTTTATCGCTGAGGGCACCGACCGGACAGACATTGACACATTTTCCGCATTGGGTACAGGTTTCGGCAGAACCCCAGGGCTGATTCAGTTCGGTAATCACTCTGGCCTGAATTCCTCGTCCTGAAACGTCCCAAACATGGGCCCCTTCAATTTCATCACAAACCCGCACGCACCGGGTACAAAGAATGCACCGGTTATGGTCAAGAACAAAGTACGGATGGCTTGCATCCACGTTGAATTTCGGAAACCGGTACGGAACCCGGATGTGATCGATTCCGAGTTTTTGGGAAAGAAACTGCAGTTCGCAGTAATTATTCGACACGCAGACTGAACAGGTGTGATTCCGTTCCGAAAAGATCAGTTCCAGAATCATCCGGCGATAATGTCCTAGCCGGTCAGTGGTCGTCGTGATTTCCATTCCTTCATTCACCGTGGTGGTGCAGGCCGGCAACAGTTTTTTCTGGCCGGCAACCTCAACCATGCACAGCCGGCAAGCCCCGATATTTGATAATCCTTCGAGGTGGCAGAGGGTCGGGATAAAAACCTCATTCTCCCGGCAGACCTGAAGAATGGTCTGGTCGGCACGGGCAGAAACATCCTTCCCGTTGACTTTCAGAGTCACGATTTTGATTTGTCCGTTAACTGGCATAGCTCACTCTCCTTAAATGACTTCTGCCTGAATCCGCTCGAGGTACTCATGCCTGAAATATTTCAGGGTACTCAGAACGGGGTTCGGGGCTGATTGTCCCAGACCGCAGAGGCTGGTATTTTTAACCACGTCGCAGAGTTCTTCAAGAAGAACCAGATCAGACTCAGTTGCCTGCTTTTCTGCAAAACGGGTCAGCAGATCATAAATCTGGGCAGTCCCGACCCGGCAGGGAACACATTTCCCGCAGGATTCTGACATGCAGAACTCCATGAAATACCGGGCAACATCCACCATATTCGAGTTTTCATCCATGACAATCATTCCACCCGACCCCATAATGGAACCGAGTTTCGTCAGGGATTCATAGTCCACCCGGATGTCAAGAAACTCTTCGGGAATGCACCCGCCGGAGGGGCCACCGGTCTGAACCGCTTTGAATTTTCTTCCGCCAGGTATCCCACCACCAATTTCGAAGATGATTTCACGGAGTGACATTCCCATCGGAACTTCGATCAGGCCGGTATTGACCACCTGGCCGGCAAGGGCGAAAACCTTGGTTCCCTTGCTGCTTTCAGTCCCGATAGATGAATACCACTCGGCTCCTTTCCGAATAATCGGGGCCACATTGGCAAACGTTTCAACATTGTTGATCAGGGTTGGTTTTCCCCAAAGGCCCGACTCGGCCGGATAGGGTGGTCTGGGTCTTGGCGTACCCCGTCCTCCCTCGATTGAAGCTATAAGTGCAGTTTCTTCACCGCAGACAAAGGCCCCAGCCCCCAGCCGGATGGAAACCGAGAAGTTAAAGGTTGTTCCAAAAATTGTGCTGCCCAGCACCCCTTTCCGTTCTGCCTGTTTAATGGCAGTTTTCAGTCTGGAAATGGCCAGCGGATATTCTGCCCTGACGTAAATAAACCCTTCATCAGCTCCAATTGCATAGGCGGCAATGGCCATTCCTTCAAGGATTCTGTGCGGGTCAGATTCCAGAACTGACCGGTCCATAAAGGCCCCTGGGTCCCCTTCATCAGCATTGCAGATCACATATTTTTTCTGGCCGGCTGCCTTCGATACGGTCGACCATTTCAATCCGGTCGGGTAACCGCCGCCGCCACGTCCCCTAAGCCCTGACTTAATCATATTCTGGACAACTTCGGCCGGCTCCATGTCATGAAGGACCGCATAAAGTGCCAGATACCCATCTGCAGCAATATACTCCTCAATTTTCTCAGGGTTGATCACACCGCAGTTTTCAGTTACGATTTTAACCTGACGGGTAAAAAACGGAGAATCGGATGGAAGATCATTGGTCGTTCTCTTCCCTATTTCCAGATTATCGGTTACCAGATGCGCATTTGCCGGACTGATTTCCTGAAACATCCGGTTATCGGGTTCAACCGAAACCAGCGGGCCTGCTGCACAAAGTCCCATGCAGCCGACTCCCTTTACTTCGACCTCTTTTTCCAGGTTCTTTTCCCGGAGCTTTTCCTGAAGGGCTTTCACCACCCCGTCTGCATTTTGCGACATACAACCGGCTGCCACACAAACATGGAGAGATTTCTTTTTCTGACTCTTAGCCAGTTCCTCACCGGCCTTAATTTCCTGTAATTCTTCCAGTGTCATGGCTTACTCCCATTTCGCAAGTTTGGTCAGAGTATCGGCAGGGGTCAGCTTTCCGCTGACTTCACCATCAAAAACACCGGCAGGTGCCAGTCCGCAGGCACCGATGCACCGGGCGGTCACCAGAGATAAATTCCCGTTCTCAGTTGTTTCACCCGGGTGAACGTGGTATTTCTGTGAGATGGCTTCCATAATTTCACCGGCACCTTTTACATAGCAGGCAGTTCCCATGCAGACGACACAGGTATGTTTGCCCTGGGGTTTCAGTGTAAAGAAGTGATAGAAAGTGGCGACTCCGTACACTTTGCTCAGCGGAACATTCAACGCTTTTGAAACAAACCGGAGAGAATCATCCTCGAGGAATCCGAATGATTCCTGAACGGTATGAAGGGTTTCGATAACGGCATTCGACTGGTATCCGTGCCGTTTCATGGTAGCCATTACCAACCCCCAACGTTTATCGTCTGATGGCGGTTGAATTTTGACGGGATAGGCGGGCATGCGGCCTCCTTTTCTGTCATGGTTAAACGAACTGGTCTGGCAGGGTCCGGGCTGATTCCGGCAGAAACAAAATTCTCTGAAAGTCCGGTCTTACAGCGTAAACATCTGTTCTGGTCAGGAATAGTGGTTTAAACCGGTTTAAACAGCCCTTTTTCCGAAAGAAAAGTTACCAAAAATTCTCAAATAAAAACGTTAATTTCAGATTAGATTGTCTTTTATGAAACTATACAGGACTTCCTGCGTAAGCCCCGCCTTGCAGCGGAAAAAATCGGGGGGAATGAATGCTTACAGCACTGGCGGGTCTTTTACTTTTTACATCTTTTCTTTCTGACTCATTTCAGCCGGGGAATCCGCCGGAGGGCACCCCAGAAACCTTTACCCCTTCCGTTCAGCCAGTCCTTTTCCTGCCAGCCATTTCGTCACCGGTCACCATCGACGGCAATCTGGACGAACCAGCCTGGAAACTGGCTGCCGAAGCAACCAATTTCACCGAAAACTGGCCTAAAAATCTGGTAAAACCACCCGTTCACACCGAAGCCCGGCTGATGTATGACGAGAAAAATCTGTACATAGCCTTCATCGCCGAGGGTGACCCGGACCAACTCAGAGCCACTCTTCGTGACCGGGATGAAATATTTTCGGATGATTACATGGGAATTCTGATTGATACTTACGGGAATTCAAGCTGGTATTATGAATTTTTCGTGAATCCGTTGGGTGTTCAGGGCGATCTGGTCGCAACAACCAACAATGAAGATGCAGGTGCAGATTTCATCTACTACTCAGAAGGTCTCATAACCGGAAATGGATACCAGGTTGAACTGGCGATACCCTTCAGCAGCCTGCGGTTCCCCGATGCAGAGGAACAGGTCTGGCGGGCAACCATCTGGCGGGATCACAAAGCCGACAGCCGTAACCGGTATAGCTGGGCAGCCATTGACCGCGACAATCCCTGCTTTCCCTGCCAGTTCGGGACACTGCGGGGAATTAAAAACATCAACCGGCCCAGTGCCGTTGAAGTGCTTCCCTATTTTATCGGGAACCAGGCAGGCGCCAGAAATGAAAACGGCGCTTTTGAAAATGATGGAGTTAAGGGATCTGCCGGATTCAGTGTCAAATATATGGCAACCCCTGAACTTACCGCCGAAGTTTCTGTGAATCCGGATTTCAGCCAGATTGAGTCGGATGCTGAGCAAATTGACGTCAATACCAACTTTGCACTGAATTTCCCTGAACGGCGGCCATTTTTCCAGGAAGGCAGTGATTTGTTTTCCTCGCCGGGATCCGTGATTTATACCCGTAGCATTAACGACCCGGATTTCACTGCCAAACTAACCGGCCGAAGCGGAAAACTGAATTTTGTCTACCTGACTGCAAAAGATGCCCAGACACCGTACATGATACCGACCGAAGAAAGGACCCTGTTTGCGGCAGGTACAACCAGTTTTTCCCATATTCTAAGAGGTAAATATGCCTTTGATGATGGTAAATACTTCGGTGCTCTGGTGACCACCCGGCTGAACGAGGCAGACGGATATAATCTGGTTACCGGGCTTGACGGTTCATACAGATTCTGGGAGTATTATACCCTTCAGGCCCAGGGCCTTTTCAGCAAAACACAGGAACCCAATGATACCCTGATGACACCGGTAAACGACTATCCATCCGTCCTATTTGACGGAAAGCACGATGTGCTTTTTAACGGCGAGAAATTTGAAGGGATTGGCTTTATCGGGAATTTCAGC
Source organism: Bacteroidota bacterium (assembly GCA_023151185.1). Classification (GTDB taxonomy): domain Bacteria; phylum Bacteroidota; class JABWAT01; order JABWAT01; family JABWAT01; genus JAFLBE01. Next base: position 135,739 of record JAKLJL010000006.1, on the reverse strand, counting down.
CGGTATACGAAAACTTACAATTTCGAGACCCAGTATCTCTATGCCGGGAGTGGGTTCCGTGCTGATAACGGATTCATTGACCGGAATGACTACCACCAATGGTACTTCTGGAACCGGTATAACTTTTACCCTGAAAATGACCTGATCAATCAGATCGGGCCCGGGTTCATCACGGGTCAGGTTTATAATCTGGACGGTGTCCTGAAGGATGAGTGGCTTTCGTTTTTCATCAACTTTGATTTTACGGCCCAGACGAATTTCCGTGCTGAATATATGCTGAACAATGAACGGTGGGCTGATACCTGGTTCGGTCAGAAAAACCGCTGGCAGTTTAACCTCAATTCTTCGTTCTCACAATATTTTTCAGGAAGTATTTACTCTGAATTCGGAAGGTTTATCAGAAGAAGCAGGTCAAATCCATCCGTCGGCGATGGCGCCAATTACGGAGTGTTCCTCTCCATTAAACCAACAGATCAGATTGTGATAGAACCCGGCCTGGATTATGCTGAGTTGTTTCAGGATGGCGGAAACGCCTACTATGCAGGTTATGTGTTCCTCCTGCGGACGAAATACCAGTTTTCAAGAGAACTTTCTGCCCGGGTCTTGCTCCAGTATAACGAGTTTGATGATGTAGTTTCGGTTGAACCTCTGGTCAGTTACAAATTGAATCCGTTCAGTGTCTTCTACATCGGGGCATCCAGCAATCACGGATACAACCCGGCAAAAGAAGTGTACCAGCAGGATTCCCGTCAGTTTTTCCTGAAATTCCAGTACCTGTTTACGACCTGATCACGATGCTTCTGCCGGAGAGGGCCCGACCGTTTCCGGCAGTTTTTTCCTCTTTGGCTGATAGTCCTCCATCACAACGGACTGTTTAATAACCGGCAATACCCGGATCTGGTCCACACTGCAACCGGTTAGACCTGCCACCAGAACATACGGACTCACCGTTGCGCCGGATGAATTGGCCCGGACCCGCAGAGATAAATTTCCTGCTTCAACCCAGATTTTTTCAATGACGTCACCAACCCGGAGACTCTTTTCCCGGTTGACAACGGTTAGCTCACCAAACCCTTCCTGATACATCCTCACCAGAAATTCCGGATCCGGGCAACCCGGCAGTTCTGCCGCAACCCGGTAATCTGCCGAAGTAATGACCGGCATCCTGGAATTACCCAGTTCCCTGATTGCAATAACATCCAGTCCATCCGGCAGGATTTCCGAAAACCGGTCTGCCCAGGCCTGAAGATCACCAGCCAGATCCTGCCTGAGCTGAATCAGAAATACTTCGGAATGCGATTCCATACCCAGCGGCAGAGCCCCCATATTTTTAATCACCGGCCTTTGATTAAAGCCCTGGGTGTAATGAAACCGGATTTTCAGACGGCGTAAAGCCTTCTCAAAAATTTCGATGGTAACATGATGGGCCAGATATTTTGCAAGCCGGGTTTTGCGGAAGTGAATCTGGTAATGCCGGATCTCATGCTGCTTTTTCTTCCGGTCTTCAACCAGTTTTTTAACCTCCTCAAAGCTCAGATTCCCGGCGATGTGCCTTGCAGGAGAACCCGACAGTTTGATGTCTTCGTAATTTCCCGGAATCCCGCAATGCTGGCAGTCACCCCACTTGCAATCGGGAACGGGATCGGCTGTAACCGTGAACGCTTTTTTGTACTCGGCTTTCAGGTAACTTTTCGAGGTCCCGGCATGAATAAAATCCCAGGGAAATACCGCTTCCAGATCCCGGTTTTCGAAAGCAGATGCAGGAGACCAGCCAAACTGCTCCCACAGTTCCTGCCAGCCTGTGTACTGAAACCCTTCTGAAAAGGATTCAAATATCAGTCCTTTCCGGTAGGCTTCATAAATCATGGGTGCCAATGACCGGTCTCCCCGGCTGTAAAAAGCCTCAACATGGGCCAGTTCCCAGTCTGACCAGGTGATTTTCACATTTTTGTTTCCCCTGAAATAATCACGCACAAACTGAATGTGCGACATGACCTTTTCCCGTTCCATAAAACCGACCCACTGAAAGGGGGTAAACGGTTTCGGAACAAAGATCCCGATGTTCGGATGGACGGTATTCCAGGGACTATATTTCTTTCCGATCCTGACTAACCCTTCAATCAGCCCGCAAAAAGCCTTCATATCCTCCAGATTCTCATCCGGAAGTCCGACCATGGTGTACAGCTTAATGTTATGATAGCCATTTTTAAATACCCCCTCGGCAGCCTCATACATATCCTGGTCCGAGATGGTTTTATTGATAATTTTCCTAAGGCGTTCAGAACCGGTTTCAGGGGCAAAAGTAGCACTGTGCGAGTTGCTCATGGCCCCGACTTTTTGTGCCAGACTTTGACCGTAACTGTTAGCCCTTAGAGAAGGAAGAGACAGATCGACTCCCTCAAATCCGTCATCCTGCAGAAGATAATTGGTTACTGCTTCTGCCTGACCGTAATCGGCTGTCGACAGGCTCAGCAGGCCGATGGTCCGTTCACCGGTTGCAGCAAGTCCTTCACGGGCAAGATCAATCACATCATCGGCGGCCAGTTCCCGGTTCGGGCGGTACCAGTATCCGGCCTGGCAAAACCGGCATCCCTGGGTGCATCCCCGCATCACTTCTACCGAAAACCGGTCATGAATCAGATTCATATTGGGGACGACATTTTTTACGGGATAGTCGTTCCGGTTCAGAACCTCGACCCAATGCCGCCGGATCCCCTTCGATCCGGTAAAACTACCCTTTGCAAAATCGGCTTCCGGGACCCATTCTCCCCGTGAATTCCGGGTCATCTCCAGTAAAACGGGAACATAAACCCCCTGCAGTGCAGAAAGATTCTCCAGAATAATCCGCCGGGAAAGTCCTTTTTTTCGTCCATCCCCGATGATCCTCAGGATCTGAACCGCCAGTATTTCGCCATCACCAATGACAAACAGATCATAAAACGCGGCAACGGGTTCCGGATTCGCCATGCAGGGGCCACCGCCAATGACAAACGGATCAGATTCACTCCGGTCCTTTGAAAAGGCCGGCACTCCCGAAAGTTCAAGCACAAACGGGACATTGGTGAAATTCAGTTCGGTTTGAAGCGAAATTCCGATCGCCGAAAAACTGCTGACCGGGCGGTAGCTTTCAAGGGTGTACAGAGGAAGGCCGGTTTCTTTCAGCTTTTCAGCCATGTCCTTCCAGGGGGCAAAAGACCGTTCTGCCGCAAGATCAGGTTCCCGGTTAATCAGATGATAAAGAACTTTGGTTCCGTTGTGCGACATCCCGATTTCATACACATCCGGGAAAACCAGAGCCATGGATGCCAGAACAGTTTCAGGATCCTTCCTGACCTGATTCGCCTCCCCCCCGATATACCGACCCGGATTGGTAACAAAGGGTAAAATCCGGTCCAGTTTTTCTTCAACAGTCATTTAAGTATCCTGTAAGTTCGTTATTTACATAAAATTACGAATCGGGAAAATAAATTCCGAACCGGAAGAAGAAACGAATAGGCGGGGAGGAATCAGACCTGAAATCCGGAATTCCGGAGCCAGTTGACCAGCTTGCGGTATAAATCTTCGGGGTTGAAGGGTTTGGTGACGAAATCGTTCATCCCATGAACCGTTACCAGTTCTTTGCTGCCCGAGGAGGCTTCAGCCGTGAGGGCAATAACCGGAATGGAAGAGTTGAACTGCCGGATCTGGGTTGTTGCTTCATAGCCGTCCATAACCGGCATCTGAAGATCCATCAGAATCAGATCAAAGTGTTCCTTTTTCATTTTCCCGACGGCAATAAGCCCATTTTCGGCAATCTGGTAATCGGCATTCCAACGGGTCAGAAACTTGGTGGCGATTTTAATATTCAGGTTGTTGTCTTCGACCAGAAGAATCCGGGCCCGTTTCAGATCACCCACTTCTTCGGTAACCGCCTTCACCTGCATAACCAGGTCCAGATCGGCCAGAGGAAGCTTCAGTTCGAATGCAAACCGGGAGCCCTTGCCGGGTGTACTGCTTACCTGAACCTGACTTCCCATCTGCATGACCAGCCGGCGGACGATGGCCAGACCAAGACCGGTACCGCCAAACTCCCGGGTTATGGATGAACTGGCCTGGGTGAAGGTCTCAAAAATAGAATTGAGTTTGCTTTTCTCAATTCCGATTCCGGTATCTTCTACAGATAGTTCAATTGTTGCCGTGGAAGTTGTTTTACCAATTGTTCTGACAGCAAAGGTTACTGTTCCCTCTGAGGTGAATTTGATGGCATTGCTGATCAGGTTTCCCACCACCTGACCCAGCCGGACCGGATCTCCGACCAGGCCATCCGGAAGACTTTCATCCAGTTGAAGTGAGAGGGCCAGGTTTTTCTCTGCTGCCCTGGGAATGAAGGAGTTGATCAGATTCCGGCCCAGATCCCGGATGTTAAACGGGACCCGTTCCAGTTCTATTTTATTCTCTTCAATCTTCGAGAAATCGAGGATATCATTCAGCAAAGCCATCAGGTTTTCTGCCGAAAATTTCAGCACATTCAGGTTTTCAAGCTGATCAGGTCTCGGGTTCTCCCGGATCAGCAGGTGGCTCATCCCGATAATGGCATTCATCGGTGTCCTGATTTCATGGCTCATGACCGACAGGAATCTTGATTTGGCTTTGGTGGCCTGTTCGGCTGTGTTTTTTGCCTGAATCAGGAGCAACTCGGTTTTTTCCTTTTCGGCAATTTCCTTCAGCAGGTTTTCATTGTACACCTGCAACTGCCGGTTAACAAGCTGAACCTGCTGGTTAGCATCCCGCAGAGATTTTGCCTGAAGCTCAATTTCATTATTCTGCCGCTGGATTTCCTCGTTCTTAAGCTGAAGGAGTTTGTTGGTCTTCCGCCGGTTACTGTTGGTTCTGATCAGAACAGCCAGAACCAGCAGGGTCAGTCCCAGCCCGATGACAACAAAAATAACCACCAGCCGCTGCCGTTTGATTTCCGTTTCATTCAGCGCCTTATCCTTCAGCAGCAAATCGATGCGGGATTTTTGTTTTTCCTCTTCAAAATTCTCGACAAGGGTCTGAATCCGGATCGTCCGTTCACGGTGAAAAACTGAATCCCTGATTTTTGAATTGATCAGCAGATGATCATAGGCTTTCGGATAATTTCCCTGAATAAAATAACACTGATGGAGAATTTCGGTAGCCCGCCGTATCCACGCAAGGGAACCATAATTCCGTGCAATATCCAGCCCGGTTTCTGCATTTTCGATAGCCAGTCTGATTTTCCCCTGGTTCTGAAAGACCACCGCTTTGCTGCAGTAAGATTCAGCCAAACCGCCCTGGTCTCCGATATCTGTCCGGATTTTTATGGCCCAGTCGAGGGTTTTCAGTGCATCCTCAAATTTACCTTCCTCTGAAAGCAACTCCCCTTTCCGGTTCAGACTGACCCCCAGATTCCGCTGATCATTCAGTTTTTGCCGGATTTCGATGCTTTTCTGATAATAGGTAAGGGCTTCATCATACTGTTTCATTTCATGGTAAACTTCACCCAGCCGAACAGCAGAATAGGCCAGACCGACCGAATTGCCATCCTTCAGGAAAACGGCCATTGCTTTTCGGATATAGGCAATTGCCTTGTCGTAATCGTCCTGGATCTTATAAATCTCACCGATGTTGTTATTGGCATATCCGATTTCGGACGTGATCGAATCTGCTTCGGCAAGTTTAAGTGCTTCCAGAAAGTTTTCCAGTGCTTTCGGGTAGTTTTCCTTGTTTCGGAAGGCAATTCCGATGTAGTTATGCGAAACTGCCGTTCCCCGGGTAAATTTAAGTTCACGGGCAATTTCAAGGGCCTTTCTGGCATAAAAAATGGATAAGTTCGGATTTGAGCTTCTCAGGGACCAGGCCTGGGAATTGATAATCCGGACGGCAGAACTGTCTGCAGTTTTAATTCCGAACTGAGACAAAACGGAATCCTGCTGTGCCGCCGCATGGCTCTCAGGAAGTGGGAACAGAACTGCACCCAAAGCCAGAAAAAGGAAGAATTGCCGGAAAAAGATCATAATGATGAGATTGTTGACTAAATGTCTGAAATGGAAATCTGAAAATCCAGAGGATGACAAAAAACACCGGTCAACCAGTCCGGCTGGAAATGCCATTCCGTTATTGGATTGGGGGTATAAATCTGGTTGCTGAAGGAGAAAATAGTCGGGAGGCGGAAATCAGGATTTTCAAAACCACGCCCGGTTACCGAGTGACGATCAAGGTGGGTCGAATTGGGGAGGGTTGGATATCAAAAGAAATCACCGTACCCTGCCCTTCGGCAGGCTCAGGGGCCAAGGTTCCCGATGGGAGTGGGGTTTTCTTTCTAAAAAACCCTGTCAATCTGGTGGCACACCTAAACTGCAAATTTCTTAATCCTTCGGGGAGATATGTGGGCTTCAGAACCTATTCCTGTTAACTTCCCCGAACTTTTTATGCGTGCCCTCCAAATGCACCCAGCTCACCGGGCATTTCCTTCACGAACCCACTCAAGGGATTTCAGAATCAGGCGGTGAACTTTTTCCAGATTTTCCCGGCTGATGCAGTAGGGCGGCAGAATGTAAACCACATTTCCCAACGGCCGCAACAAAACTCCTTCACTCAGATAAAATTGGTACAGTTTCGGGCCCAGCCCCGAAAAATAACCCGGGGTTGCCTCTGCAAACTCAACCGCAAAGATTGTCCCCGTCACCCGCACATCTGCCACCCCAGGTTGTGCCTGATAGGCCGGTAAAAACGACCGGTGCACCTCTTCGATGCCCTTCACCTTTCTTCTGGTCTCTTCCGTTTCAAGCAGATCAAGTGAGGCTAAAGCCGCTGCACAGGCAATCGGATTTGCGGTGTAAGAATGTCCGTGAAAAAAGGTTTTCATCCGGTCATCACTCAGAAACGCTTCATAAATCTCCTCGGTACACATCGTCACCGACAGGGGAAGAAATCCGCCCGTTAGTCCCTTCGACAGACAGGTAATATCCGGCATAACCTGCTCATGGCGGCAGGCAAAAAGTTCACCTGTCCGGTAAAAACCGGTCATGATCTCATCGGCAATCAAGTGAATTCCATACCGGGCCGTTACGTCCCTGATTTCCCGAAGTGCCCCGGGCGCCCACATCAGCATTCCTGAAGCGCCGTGAACCAGCGGTTCCACAATCAATGCGGTAACTTCATTATGATGATACTCCAGATAGGAAACCAGCGTTTCCATGGCAATCTGCCGGTGTTCCGCGGTAGTCGGACCGGAAGCGGCTACCGGAGACGGCATCCGGATGACATCAAACATCAGCTTTTGAAATGGAGCGGTAAACGCTGACCGTTCCCCCACCGACATGGCCCCCAGGGTATCGCCATGATAGGCGTGATCCAGCGCAATAACCTGCGTCCGGTGAGGTTCACCGGTATTCTGCCGGTATTGAACCGACAGTTTAATCGCCACTTCCACTGCCGTACTGCCGTCATCCGAAAAAAAAGACCGGGTCAGATGTCCGCCCCAATGTCCCGAAAGCCGTTCACTTAAAACCGCTGCCGGCTCATGGATGAACCCGGCAAAAATAACCTGTTCAAGAGTTGCTGCCTGACGGGCAATAGCCTCAGCAATAACCGGATTAGCATGACCGTGAAGCGTCACCCACCAGGACGAAACCGCATCAATCACCTGCCGTCCGTCCGCCAGAACAAGAAGTTCATCTTTCCCGCTGACAACCGGCAGCGGTTCGGGGGCAGTTTTCATTTGGGTAAAAGGATGCCAGACATGCTTCCGGCCGGATTCTATCCAGGAACTCATCGGAATAACTCAGAATTAAAATGGTCAGAAAATATGAAAATCAGCACCTCCCGGGTAACCGGTCCGGTGACGGGAGGAATCCACCCGGAAATCAAAACTTTTCCGGATTCGGTGATTACCCGGCGGTTATCTGCATGCTCAGGCCCGTTCAGAATCACCGAATGAACGGGAATCCCCCTAGACCGCAGACCTTCCAGCGTAAGCAGGGTATGGTTGATGGTGCCCAGTTGGGTTGATGCCACCACGATCACCGGCAGGCCGGCAGACCGGAACCAGTCTGCCTGAAAATACGACCGGGTCCAGGGAACCAGCAGTCCGCCGGCCCCTTCCACAATCAGAGGCCGGTGATCAGGCTCAGGAAGGCGGACCGTTTCAGGCCGGATTTCCACTCCTTCCCGTTCGGCGGAAAGGTGCGGTGAAGCCGGAAACTGAAGCCGGTACTGTTCAGGTAAAATATCTTCTGCCGGGCATCCGGTTACCCGCCTGACGAATTCTGAGTCAGTTTCTTCTTCGAGTCCTGACTGAACCGGTTTCCAGTACCGGGCCTTCAATGCCGCCACGAGCAGGGCAGATGCCACTGTTTTTCCGATACCGGTCGTGGTACCGGTAATAATATAAGACTGTGCCATAGATCAAAAATACTCGGTCCCCGCCCGAAATTCATCCTGAACGGCAACCTTTTAACGGTCCTCCCGTAGAAGACAGCCAAACGTCCAACCAACAGAACGTGAGGTTAATATGAAAAAGCTCCTGATTCTTTTCTCCCTGACAGGATTGTCCCTCCTGAACGGCTGCGGCCCGGCTAAAGAAACCCAGATTTCACAACGAAGTGATGCCCCCGACTGGGTGAACAAAGGCGCCGGTGCCTTCGACGATGAAAACGTCCTGTACGGTGTCGGATCCTCCTCCGTCGCCGACCGGTCCGCCTCAAGAATGCAGGCCAGTGACCGTGCCAAGGCTGAAATAGCCTCACAACTGGCGGTCAAAATTAAGTCACTCTCAAAAAATTACACGACGTCCACTTCGGGTAAAAAGGGAACGACAACCGACGTCTACTCGAATGTTACCGAAAATATCGTGAACAAGAGTCTGGTCGGAGTCTCAGTCGTCGACTTTTACTACGACCCGGATGCCCGGGTTATGTATGCCCTGGCCAAAGTGGAACTTGAAAACATCCACGAAGCCATTGATCAGCAGAATGAACTGGATCCTGAAGTCCGGGCGGATATGAAAAACAAAATGCAGGAACTGTTCAACGAATTGGAATCCAAAACTAAATAAGTGCTCCAGGAGATGAGTATGAACACAAAATCCCTTCTGATTACAGGACTTGCAGCCGGACTTCTGGCTGCGGGCTGTACCTCGACAGAACAAGCCAAACGGTCAGTCAGCCGGGTCGAAAGCGACAAACAGATTGATCTGAGCGGAAAGTGGAATGACACCGATTCCCGTTTGGTCGCCGAAGATTTGCTAACTGATGCCCTGAATTCAGCCTGGCTCGAAAACCAGGACTTTGCCGGCGGGACCAAGCCCGTCATCACCGTCGGGACGATCAAGAACAAAACGGCTGAGCATATCGACGTCAGCATTTTCATCAAAGACATCCAGCGGGCTGTGATCAACTCGCAGAAGGCAAAATTCGTTGCATCAAAACCCCAGAAGGAAGAACTGCGGGATGAACGCAGGGAACAACAGCAATTTGCCCGGGAAGAAACCGTGAAGCAAATGGCCGCCGAAACCGGTGCAGATGTCATGCTGCAAGGCCAGATTTCCTCAATTATCGACCAGTATGACAACCAGAGGGTCATTTTTTACCAGGTCGATCTGGAAGCTGTCAATATTGAATCCGGCGAAATCATCTGGCAGGGTCAGAAAAAAATCAAAAAATTCATTGATCAGGATAAATGGCAGTTATGAAAAACCTTCTCCTCCCATCCGGACTCCTTTTCCTGCTGATGCTGGCAGGATGCAGTTCTTCCAAAGAAGTTGCCGGTCCGCCCGACTGGCTGAATAAACCGCAGGCCGGCCTGGATGATATGGCCTTTGCCGCTGCTGTCGGGACAGGGGCCACGATCGATAAAGCCAAGGAACGGGCCGTCAGGGAACTGGGATATTTCTTCCAGACCAACATCAAAACCCGGTCGAGCCAGAGTACGGCGTATAAGGAAACCAATTCCGGAGCTGGAACTTCTTCAGAACGAACCGACCGGATTTCGGAAGATATCTTCATTACCTCGGCTAACCAGCTCAGCTATGTGACCGTCGCAGAAACGTATCAGCAGGACGGAACCTGGTATGCCCGGGCAATTCTGGACAAACCGGCATTTGGACTTTACCTGACCGAAATCATCACCCGTGAACTGGATGCCTATAAAAGCCAGTTTGAACAGGCCCGTAGCCTGCCCATTGCCATGCTGAAGTTTTCGGCCGGTGCAGATAAAAAAGCAGCCCGTATCCGGCAACTGGATCAGTATCTCTCGGTTCTGAATCAGTCTACAGGGCTTTCGGATCTGGCGGATCTGGAAAAGGAATTAAATGCCTTCCGGCAGAATGTGGCTTTCATGGTTGAGATTCAGTTTAAGGATTCCACGAAGGTGAAGAAACAGAACATGACCACCGGTGCCTTCCGGGATGAACTGAAGAAAACTGCCACTGAACTGCGTTTCGGCGAAAATGGTAATCCGCAATTTTACCTGATGGTTCAGGTACGGACGCAGGGTGAGGACTTCATCCGGCCGGACTATTTCACCCGGCTGAGTTATGAGTATTATATTCTGGACGGGAATAAGACCCCGCTGGAGAAGCTTTCAGGAACGGTGAAATCTGCAGGTCTATCCGAGGAGGAATCTTACCGCCAGGCGGGAGTTTCCTTAGCCCGCCAGATTACTGCCCGGTGGAAATAAACTCTGCCGGTCAGGGTGTGAATCAGTGGGGCCGTGAGGCCCCTTTTTTATTTTTAGGGGAGTGGTTTGGCCTGCGGTAAAGCACCTTCCGGTTGGACCAGAGTCCGGGGGCTTCGTTAAAGGTCATTAGATTTCGGGCCCGATGCGATTCACTTTGTTCGTCGCTCGATGACCGGCAAATAACTGACCCAAAACCGGTGAGGGTTGTTATTCTGTGATTTCAACCCGGACGGAGTCGACTTCGAAGGACATTTCCCGGTTCAGGAAAATCATTTTCAGCAGGCTGCGGTAAAATCCGTAATAGGGGATGGACCTGCTGAGTTCCTGGCGAACCTGATCCCGGTTCAGTTTGAAGGACTGGTGCGATGGCTCAGACATGTGATCCAGTTCCAGATAATAATTCACCAACGGCTGAAACTGGATTTCAAAAGTATGTCCCTGCCATCTGACAACACTTTTCAGGGCTTCCCAGCCGGTCTTTTTCTTCCGCTCCGGCGGGCAGAACAGGTAATCCTTGGTTTCAACAAATTCCACCGGGGTGACTTTTTCACCAAAATTCCGGGACCGTGCCAGCCAGGATAGCTGAATCAGACGGTCCTGCTCAAGAACCTGGTGAACAGCCTGGCAGTCTTCCTTGGTCTCACAGACAATTTTCACACCAAACACATCCTTGATGTACTTGCTGTACTGCCTGAGCTGCTTATCCCGCCTGAGGACTTTATCAATCTGAAACAGTTCATCCGTTACCTTATTCCAGATTTCCTCCTCAGCCTTCACCCGTGAAGTAATGCGGTTAATGCCATGAGTAGCCCGGTCCATGGGAATGTACTCCACAAAATTGGCCGAGAGGACCAGAGATTTCCATTGGGCATCGTGGTGATACCGGAAGTTCCCAAGCATGTGATTCCCCAGATCCAGGTCCGTCTGGGACAGCAGCATGTCACGGGTAATCCGCTCCCGGATGTGAAACGGCCGTGACCGGTCGGGCAGAACCCCGATAACGTTGCTGTGCAGTTCAAACTGATTCCTGAAAAAACAGGAAGACAACAGGTTGGCCAGTTGGTGAAGATGATTTTCGCCGGTGAGAATCTGGTTTTTAAAGGCGGTCCTGACGGAATCCAGATATCCCCGGGTAAACTGCAGGACATGCTTTTTACCGGGACTGGCTTCCATTTCCCGTTTCTTTTCATTCAGCATCGCCAGAAACTGGTGCAGTACCGGGTCATGAATGACCATAAACAAAGGAGAATCGGAGTAATCCGGGGGAAAATGATCCATGTTGTCTGTATCCGCTTTCATAAGGATCAAATGTACGCCGGATATTTTACAGGATCAAGCGGTGCCGGTTTTTTATGTTAATTATTTACGTATTACAGGGTATTGCACTTATTTTTTTAAGTCGAGCCGTTCGAGACGGGATCTGAGATGACGTTCTGAGATCCCCAGAATCCGGGCAGCAGCAGTTTGATTGCCCGAGGATTGGCGCAGGGCTTCCCGGATCATGGCGGTTTCAAATTCTTTCAGTTTCTTTTCGTATCCTTCAGACAGGCTTGCCGGATCAAATACACCGGCCGGATCGGCAGGGGAAAGAGAAGGAAGGTCGTGGGTGGTAATCAGATCGCCCCGGCAGAGAATCACTGCCCGTTCGAGCAGATTCTGCAGTTCCCGCACATTTCCGGGGAACTCGTATTTCATGAGTTTATCGAAAGCCTCCCGGCTGATTCCGGTCACCGGTTTTCCGTTTTCTCCGGCAAATTTCCGGATGAAATGGTCAGAAAGAGCCTGAATATCCGTGCGTCGTTTTCTCAGCGGGGGAATGTCGACCGAGACTACATTCAGCCGGTAAAATAAATCCTCCCTGAACGCGCCCGTCCGGATCATTTCCTCCAGATTCCGGTGAGTGGCAGCAACAATCCGGACATCTGCATGGCGCTGCTGGTTGCCACCGATCCGTTCGAAGGAACCGAACTGAATAGCCCGAAGGAGTTTTACCTGAACTGAAAGCGGGATATCGCCAACTTCATCAATAAACAGCGTTCCGCCGTCTGCCTGTTCAAACCGGCCGGTTCTCTGCTGGGAAGCGCCGGTAAAAGATCCCTTTTCATGTCCGAACAGTTCACTTTCAAGCGTTCCCTCATTAAACGCAGCCACATTCATGGTAATGAGGGGTTTCGCCTTGCGGGGGCTTCCGTAATGAATCGCCCTGGCCACGAGTTCCTTCCCCGTCCCGCTTTCACCCCGGATGAGTACGGTAGCTTTGCTCGGGGCAACCCGGGCTGCCAGATTCAGAACCTCTTCCATTTCCGGACTTTTGGATATGATCCCTGAAAGCTGATACTTCCGTTCCAGTGTTTCCTTCAGGTTTTTATTTTCAGCCTTCAGACTGTGTTTTTCCCGGATCCTGAGAATGAGGTTTTCGAGAACATCCAGATCAATCGGTTTCGTCAGGAAGTCATAGGCGCCGAGTTTCATCATTTCAACGGCATCGGCTACATTACCGTAGGCCGTCATGACCACAACATCCGTTTCGGGCGAGATTTGTTTTGCTTCGCGGATCAGATCCAGTCCGGTTCCGCCCGGCATTTTAAAATCGGTCAGAATCAGATCGGTCACTTCAGACTTTACAAGATCCAGGGCCTGCCGGACGTCGGGTGCCTGAAAAACAGTATACCCCCGTTTCTGGAGAAACCGGACAAGGGCATTCCGTTGCGCCTCTTCGTCTTCAGCAACGAGGATGGAAAAAATAGAATCAGTCATCCGCAATTCCTTTAAAAATCAGGGTAAACCGGGTGCCGGCAGGCTGGTTGGCTGCAACCAGAATTTCAGCACCGTTTTCAGAAGCTAGCTGGCGGACAACCGGGAGGCCCAGGCCGGTTCCTTCGGGACGGGTGGTAAAATACAGATCGAAAATCCGGCCCAGATTTTCCGGCGGGATTCCAGGTCCCTGATCGGCAACCGACAGGCGGACTTCCCCGCCTTTTTCCCGGACTTCAAGCCAGACAGTACCGCCGGGCGGTGACCATTCACAGGCGTTCAGCAGCAGATTCTGAAGAATTTCTCTGATCTGATCCGGATCAGCCGAAATAACAGGGGAACCGGAAATCTGCAGGGAAATCCGGATATTTTTGGAGGCCCCGAGGGCCAGAAATTCCGTTTCGGTTTCCCGGAACCAGGCAATCAGCGACAGGGTAACCGGCACCGCCGGACGTGGCCTGGCAATCCGGAGGAATTCGGTAATTTTCCGATCCATCCGCTGAACTTCAGACCGGATGGTCCGGGTTTGCTGCCGGTACTCTTCTTCATCCGAAACCGGCTTAAATTCTTTTTCAAGCTGCTGGGCCATCATCCCGATGGCGTTCAGCGGATTCCTGAGTTCATGAGCCACACCGGCGGCCAGGTCGGCCTGTCCTTTCCGTCGTTCCTCTGCAGCGATCTGTTTTTCCAGACTCAGGGCCAGTTGCCGCTGCTGGTTCTGCAGACGCACCACGGCGATCAGGGCAATCAGCAGAACGGCCCAGAGCAACACTGCTACGGTCAAACGGCGGCTAAGACGTCCCGAAAAGGTATCCCAGGCGGTCATATCCAGCCCCAGCCGGAAAACACCCAGCGGAACGCCGTCGAGTGAAATCATTTTCTGTGCCTCAAACCGGGATTCCTGACCTGGAACCGGAACCAGAATCAGACTGTCGGGCAAACCGCTGAGGTTTCTGAATTCATCGGTTGTCAGCATGGGGATTTCAGTTCCCGAGGCAGAAAGCAGCAGATCGGCAGAATCCTGAAGGACTGCATAGATCACTTCGTCGTGGGTCATCAGCTCCTTCAGCATCGAAGCAAGTCCGGTTTTCTGTCGGAAATGAATCAAATGAGTCGCTTCGATTCCGGCAACTGTGGCCCTTCCCGGCCTGGTAATCCACCCGGTGAAAAACCAGGTTTTATTCTTCACCGTATCAGTCATCATTTTCTGAAAATAGACATCGCCGGTTTCAAAGGAGTCGGGGACAGACAGGGAATAAAGAGTATCTGCCGGGAGTGACAGTCCGGAAGACTTACCGGCGAATAGCAGAGATCTGACTTTTTCGAGGTGCTGCCGGATCCTGCCAACCATGATCCGGTCGGCTGTCAGGGCCATCCTGGAGGCCGAAATCACCTGGCCGGAGAGCAGGCGGGCATGTTCCAGCCGGATTTTTTCGAGATCCCGCCGACTGGCTGAAAACTCACTCACTGCGTTCCAAACCGCCAGCACGGTGAGAAGGCTGAACACCGCCAGCAGCATCCAGGGCTTAATCCGAAGCAAACTATTTCCGGCAGATCGTAGTGACATGATCAAAGGTACAAAAAAGTTGAGTCAGTTGGGTGGGAGTTAAAACTGCCAGGAAAGTGTCAGTCCGGTATCGGCTGACTCAAACTCATACCAGTAACTGGTCGACGTCTGGACTTTGCGCCCGGCAAAAGCAGCAATCTTCAGAGTTTGGTCCTGAGCAAGTGCAAAAGACTTTTCGACGGAAAGCTGCAGGTGATAAAACTCATCTGACCGGCTGTCTTCTGAAAGGGTTTCGGATCCGGCCCAGGCTAACTGTGAGTGGTACTGTTTCCATCCGGCACTGGTTGTTGCCGTCAGCAGGACTTCGGCCGGCAACCGGAAATTAAGGGCAAGCGAGGCCGACTGGAAATTGTACCCTGAATTGTCGTCGGTATAATCAGAGGCCAGAGAGGCAACTGAACTTCCTTTCCCGCCGGCAGCGGTCAGGGAATAATGAAGCGATCCGGTCCCGGTCAGGGAAATCCGGTCGGTCACATTCTGGCTGACTTTAACCCAGAGATCCGCCAGACCGGCAAAACTTTTCAGGGACCGTGAACTCTGTGCTCCTGATCCGGAACCTGAGCCTGAACCAGAGGATACCCCGTTCAGCCCCGATTTGCCATTCATCCGGCCGTTTCCTTCAACGGCAATACCCGACTGCAGGATGGCTTCGGTTGTATCGGCCAGATGAATTCCCGTCTGGTCAGAGTCGGTCAGGAAATATTTAACTCCGGCTTCTGCTCCGGCAGTTACCGAGGTTTTGGTTTCGAAACTCAGGTTGGTTTCTGCATAACCGGTCAGCAAAAGCTGATCCAGTTCTTCAGCCTGATCATACCAGGCTCCTTCCAGAGTCAGGCCGGCCTCCGTCCATCCCCGGTCAGTATCCGTATGATAATAAAGACCGGACCAGGGATTCAGGACGGTAAGACCGGGTGCATCCGAAGCCCCGTTCTGATGCCAGAGTCCGGCTTCTGCCGTCCAGGACTCAGTGGCGAACCAGGCAAACCGGAGGTTGCCTGACAGGTTGTTATAATCGGGATCTGTCGAAATGAATCTGGCTGCGGGTGCCCAGGAGAGGGACCAGGAATCCGTTTCATATCCGGCTTCGGCTGACAGGTCCTGAATCCAGGCTGTGGTATCGTACCGGAACACAAAGGGATGATCCGTCAGACGGGTAGAACCGGAAGCGGAGAAAAACCAGGTTTGTGCGGATAGAGTTCCGGGCAGGAAAGCTGCCGCCAGGGTGAAGAAAATAAAAATCCAGGTTTTCATCGTCCGGTTCCTTCTCTTACTTGCCTTGCGGGGTGGTTACCGGTGCCGGTTGCTGAGCACAGGGTCCACGTCCCTGACCTCTGCCCATGCCCTGACCGTTTCCCTTTCCCTGACCTCTGCCACGGCCCATACCCTGACCGCGGCCGGCGTTGTCATTGACTCCGTCACCGTTGGCATCCACAAAACCGGAACCGGTTCCTGTTGCCTTTTTATAGTCGGGATCAACTCCGTTGGGAATTCCATCACCGTCATGATCGGGCGCATTGTCATTAAAGCCGTCCCCGTTCTTATCGACGAACCGTGGGCCGTGAACCACCGGTGGTTTGATTTTGGATTTATCATCAGAAGGTTTAACAGTCTGTGCCTGAACGGTCAGAACCATTCCGGCCATCAGCATTCCGATCAGTACAAGTCCTTTGGTTTTCATTGTTGTCTCCTTTTATCTGGTACCCAGACCTGTTGCAAGCCTGATGCCGGAAATTGGCCGAAGCCTCAGGTTCTTGTTTTCCAACGGTTTACCGATGGTGAGGACTGGACTGCAGCCAACATAATCCGACGAAATGGTCGGAAGTTTCGACCAGCCGGTCGGGGAATCCGCCGGGTCCCATCAAAAAAAGTGATCAGGTGTATTGTCAGAATTGAATTTACAATGGGCAGAATTTGCCGGACCTTTGATCCGTCAAACCCATTAAGGAGAACTGAAATGACTGCTTTTAAGTCAACCCAAACGTTTAAGAATCTGGAAGCTGCTTTTGGCGGCGAATCGATGGCAAACCGGAAGTACCTCTACTTTGCAAAAAAGGCCCGGGAGCTGGGAAATGAGGAAATTGCATCCCTGTTTGAGGAAACGGCTGCCCAGGAAACCCAGCATGCCTTTGCTCATCTGGATCTGATTTTTGCCACTGAAACCCTGACAGTTGAACGGATTCTGGAACTTGCCGAGCATGGCGAACGGTATGAGAATATGCAGATGTATCCTGAATTCGAGAAACAGGCTCTGGCCGAAGGTGACTCTGCTGCTGCAGCCGAATTCAGAGAACAGGCAGAGGAATCGAAGGAACATGCCGATCTGTTTGCCAAAGCAGCGAAACGGTTCGGTGCCCTGAAGCGGGTCGAAGGAGTTCATGCAGACCGGTATCTGGCTGCCCTTGAAGCAGAAAAAAAGAAAAAACACTGATCACTGCCAGCCGGTCTCTTCCCCGGTTTGGCCTTCACTCCAATTTGAAAGGATTTGTTATGCAAAAGTTCATTTGTATCGTCTGTGACCATATTTACGATCCGGCACTCGGTGATCCGGATTCGGGTATCCCACCGGGAACGCCCTTTGAGCAGCTTCCTGAAGACTGGAGCTGCCCGGACTGCGGCGTGGCAAAGGAAGATTTCGAACCCTACAACGGGTAAGGACTGACGGGTTTTACCCGATACCCGGAGGCTGAATCCCCGCCTCCGGGCAGACCATAGGAGCAGATTCAAGGTACCGGTTCATTATAACCGGATTAGAATTGCAGGCCTTAATTTCCACCGGTTAGTTTAGTCCCTATTTTTGGCAGGAGAAAAAACCCTGCAATGATCAGTATTATTTCCAAATCTAAACTTTTACCACTTCTGATCCTGTTTCTGATGGTTCTGCACATCAACCGGATTGCAGTGATGGTTGGATTGTATTACTATCAGCAGGCTGAAATTACCCGGCTGCTCTGCGAGAAAAAAAAGACAGGCTGCAATGGAAAATGCTACCTGAGCAAACAGGTAAAGTCTGCCGAAGCAGAACCTGGCCAGGAACAGGAAAAAGCCGGATTGCCTTCTCTGCCGGTTTTGCTTTCCAAATCTGCACCGGCCGAATACCTTCATCAGGACACCCAATCCGGTTGTCTTTGTGTATCCTCCCTGTCAACTTCCAGAATATTACAATCCCCGCGGCTCTCGGCCGGATTTCCGGTTTCCCTGATCAAACCTCCCGTACTTACCGCCTGAAAACCATCTCTGCTGTCCTATTCTGAAATTTTAAGCCGGCATATCCCGGTCCTGTATCCTGTTGTCTTCAGGTAAGGGAGCGTGGTGTTTCCGGCTGATATGAATTCCAGCGGCAGACTTTTTTTCCAGGGATTCCGGACCATCCGGGATCCCGCCTCTGTGCCCGGATTTTCTGTTTTCCTGCCGGCATCAGGAAGATCAGATGTCCGGGTAACAATTTTTTTCCGGAGACTCCGGAACAGGCTGTATGACAGTCTTTTACCAAATTAATGACCACCAAACGGGAAACTATATGTTCCGATTATCTTTGATTGCCCTGTTTTTTATAACTGCCTGGGCTGAAGCATCTGCTCAGGATTCAGTTAAAACCTATTATTACAAACCCATCACCGTTACCGGCGTTAAATTCAGCCAGGGAAAAACCCAGCTTCCGGTAGAGAAAGCCAATTTATCGGCTGTTCTGGATTCCGGAGGATTTACCCTCATCCGGAAAGGGTCATTTCTGGCTCAGGATGTCTATGCAGATGGCCTGAAACGGGGTGATTACACCGTGATTATTGATGGAGAACGGTATCACAACGCCTGCCCGATGCGCATGGATGCCCCACTTTCAAGAATAAATCCGGTTGACATTGAAACACTTGAAATGGATAAATCCTCAACCAGCCTTCAATCCGGTCTGGGAGGTGCAATTCTGGTTCACAGATCCATCCCGAAGGAAACCTGGGCCTTTAACGGTTCGTTTTCTCAGGTGGCCGGTGCGGCTACTGAAACTGATTTTTCGGTTTCCGGCGAGGGAAAGAACCACAGGCTGAACATCCGGGCTGCAACTGGCCTCCCTTTCGAAACCGGCGGGGGGAAAACATTCCGGGATCTTTACGGATATAAGCAAAACTTTCAGTACCGGTTTGCAGAAAGCGGTGTTTACGGGGTTACCGGTGACTGGTCGTACGGAACTTCGGTCATGTATTCAGAAGAAGTGTCCTTTCCTTACCTGCAGATGGATGAACGGTATTCGACAGTCTATAATGGATCTGTGGGATTCCACGGTCACAAAATTTACCTGAATTATACTGACCACCTGATGAACAATGAACTCCGGACGTCCTATCTGACCATGCCGATGGAAACCAAGGCGACCAACCTGACCGTTGGAATTACCGGGTCCTTTTATGAAGTCTATTACCGGCGGTGGGATGCAGATAATAAACTCATTGCCAACATGGGTAAGATGGTCATTCAGAACCATTTGCTGCCCGAGGTTGGACTTTACGGCGGCACCGTGGCCCATGAACTGGATTTTGCAGGACTCCATTTTGCCGGAAAAGCCGGTGTTGCGGGATATCAGCTTGGAGATTCCAGGAATCTGGACTTTTATAAGAAGGCCTGGGCAGATTCAAAAGATACCCGGTTTTACCCGGTTGCAGGCCTGTCCGTTACGGGAACCCGTCTGATTGCAGATCAGGTCAGCGTAAGCGGAATGCTGGATTTTGCGGCTGAGATTCCGGAAGCAGAGGCTCTTTATGTCAAAGTTCAGAGAATGACCGGCAAACCCTGGTGGACGGGTAATCCTGAACTGGATCAGCCTTTCAGGTCGACCGTCAGAACCAATCTGCACTGGTCGTTTCTTTCTGCCGATTTATTCGGGAGTTATATTCTGGGATATGTCAGTCCGGCCTCAGTTGTTTCCGGAACTCAAAAATATCAAACCTTCGATAATATTAATGCCCTTCTGGCCGGTATTACGGTTAAGGCGGCAGGACCCTTTACGGAAACCAGGCTGGTTTATACCTATGGAGAGAACCGGTCTTCCGGCAAACCACTTACTGAAATTCAACCGCTTCAATGGATGACTACAGTGAAATCGCCTGAGTGGAATTCACTGCAGGGCTGGATGCGCCATACCTGGGAAAATGCACAGAAACGGGTAGATTCCAGTCTGCTTGAAACCGAAAGCAAATCCTGGAATAAAGTTGACGCCGGTATTTCGGGGACTCTCTTTTCCTTCCGGGTTGACCTTGAAGCAGAAAACCTGCTGAATGAGACCTTTACGAAACACCTTTCCTACGTCAGGGATCCGTTCTCAAGCGGAACCCGGGTGGTTGAACCCGGGCGGTCCTTCAGACTGAATCTCAGGTATTCTTACTGATTCCGGATCCGTCCGTTTGGTCGTATCTGCGACCTGACGGACGGACTTATTTCCCCACTTTCACGGGTTAATCACCCTGCCGAAATTTAATTTCAAGAACCTAAACTGTTATATTTTATACGGTTAAATACCCTTATCCAAAGCAGTATTCTTTTTTGGCACGGCGGTTGAATAAGGACCAGCCAGAACCTGATGATCCACATCAGGGCAAAACTCAAACGAAAGGATACGACAATGAAACGCTTCTCAACTCTACTCACCCTTGCAGCTCTTTTCCTCTTCGCTGCTTCTACGGTAAACGCCCAATCTGCACCGGTCACCCACGGCCCGCGGTTTGTTGATGCCAATGGCGACGGATTCAACGATAATGCTCCCGATGCTGACGGAGACGGCATCCCCAATGGTCAGGATCCGGATTACACCGGGGTAAAATCGGGCAAAGGCTTTGTTGACGCCAACGGCGACGGAGTGAATGACAATGCCGGTTCCGGTCAGAAAGGAAACCGGGGATCCGGATCGAAAGGATCTAAAAACGGGGCCGGTAAAGGCAGTAAAGGTTCAGGCAAAGGCATTGGAACCGGAGTTTGTACCGGCACCGGTCAAGCTAAAACCAGATAAGGTCTTTAACCTTCCAGAAACGAAAAGGGTGGCCGTAAGCCACCCTTTTTTTATTTACCTTTTTTCAGCAGAATCTGGGTTTTATCCAGTTCCTTGACCTGATTGAAAAATTTTCTTGCCTCAGAATATTCGGCCGGGGTAATGAAAAATTTCAGGTATTTCATTTTCCGGATCCCGGTCAGTTTTCCTTTTTCATACCTGAACTGAAGCTGATACTGACCAAAGGGGGATTTCAGGTTCTGATCCTTGATCAGCTCGGCAGGTTTCATACCGGCAGGCAGTTCAAACGTTATTTTCTCGGACTCAACTGATCCTGAGTGCTGGATAAACAGGTCATTTTCACGGTTTTCTTCAGTAAACAACTCCATTGACCCAATCGACTCTGACCAACCTGGTGTCAGCAAACGGAATCCGCTGATTTCCTTGGCAAAATTCGGAATATCAACAACATAAAGGGCCTTTACTACCGTTGTCAGTGAATCCAGCCCGGTGAAGTCCAGAGACTTAACTTTTGACTGAGGATATTCCGAATTTGATTCCATGTAGATTTTAATCTGTTCATCCTTCGATTTCCCTTTGTATGCCGACCGAAGGTAGGCGGCCTGAATTCCCATTCTTTCAGATTCGTACTTCATGGATACCGATCCGTCCTGAGATAAAACTCCGTTGGAAATCCGGCTGATCCGGTTCAGTTCCGGAACCGGTTCCTGCAGATAGAAAGTGGTCCTTTCACCTGGTTTTATCAGCAGGGCCAGTGCTCCAAGATCCCCGTCGGGCAGAACGCCCAAAGAATAGTTATCTGCCGTCAGGTCAAGAAAATGAAGTTTTCCGGCATATTGGGCTGCTACAATACAATGGTTGAAATAAAGTCCCGGCAGTGAACTTCTGTAGAACCCTTCGTCAACGGTATTCACCAGTGTGTACCAGGCGGGGACTCCGGCTTCGGTCAGCATGGAAATACACAGCGTTGCCATGTCTTTGCAGTCCCCCATCCGGGTGTTCAGGACATCGCGTGCCCGTTGGGGGATTAATCCGGACTGACGGAATGAAACATAACTGTACTGGATGTTTTTCTTGATGAAATCATGAATCCTGCGGACTTTAACCGTATCAGGTGTGCCCGGTATATCGGGAATCAGGCGGGCAACCGCCTCCCTGATATCATCATCTGCCCGGGTTTTATCTTTGGTTACCGAAGCATACCAGTTCACCATGAATTCCCAGTCCGGAATGGTACTGACCTGAACTCCGATCCCGGCATCATATATCGGCAACATGGCCGGTTCAATTTTCAGCGGACTCAGATTCTGAACTTTCCAGGTATAAACTGTTCCGTTGGAAACCGTTCGTTTTTCGGGCTGGATATCCCGGTTGATGGCTCTCCAGTTAATCTGACGGTCATTCATAGACAGAACGGAATACGAAACATTGATGACCGGGATGTCATAGGAAAAGACAAGGTGTTCCCAGGTTTGATCCGAAAGACTGCCCCGGTAATAACTTTTCAGTTTGTATTTAATATACAGGATGTCATTTTTTTCCAGGTTTTTAAAAACAATGGTTCTGCTGTTGATATCGGCCCTGATTTCATCACCCGAAGGTTTCCTGACCACAGCTTTATCAATATCAATCCGTTCACCGTTTCCGCTTCCATTGACCGTGTATTCCTTATACCGTTCAATTCCCTCTTCGTTCAGGACTTTGAACAGCAATTCAACCTGTCCTTCAGATCCGCCGTTTTCATACAGGACCCGCTTGGTATCGTCAAGAAGAACCAGGGCTTCATCATCTTCAGAATCAGAGCCGGCCGGTGCAGCAGCGATCAGGCTGTCGATATTATTCTTATGGAACGTATCGAAAAGGTCAGGCAGGCCTTTCAGTTCCCTGAGTTTTTGCCTTACTTCATAATCCTGCGGATCGTAAATGATAGCAGAAGTATAACACTCAGATGCAACTTCAGTTTTCCCTTGTGTCCGGGCAATTTCAGCCTTTCTTTTCCAGAATGCGGAAGAAAACGGTGCAATCCGGAGGGCATTGTCAATCGCCTTTTCGGCAGCTTCAAAATCCTTGATTCTGAGGCAGAGATCCGCCATAGCATTGTACCGCCCGCAGGCAACCGGTTCATGCAGAAAGGTTCTGTCCCAGGCTTCCTTAAACCCATCCCGGTCTTGCCGGGTCAGTGTAATGGCCGAAAGCAGATTCAGAACATCCAGATCAACCCGTTTTTCAAGATACTCTCTGGTCAACCGTTCACATTCGGCATAATCCTGCTTTACCCGGTATTCATTCTGAATTACGGCTCCCAGAAAATCTTCATTTTCCGGAAATTTCCCGAAGGCTTCCCGGTTGTACTCATCGACCTTTTCCTGTTCCTTTTTTGCACTGTGGAGCCGGATCTTCATTTCATACCAGGTTTCATTTTTACCCGAAAGGTCGGCGTAGCGGGCAGCAAATCCGTCAGCAGCCGAATATTCTTCATTATTGACAGCCCGGTAAAACCGATACACCTGATACTCGGGGTAGTCAGGATACAGTTTTCCGATTTTCTCGAACAGTGTCGGGTTATCATCCGACTTTTCATTCCGCTGGTTGGATTCGATCAGTTTTTCAAGAAGAAAAACCTGATCCGGTGCAATTTTCAATGCCGATTTCAGAACCCGTTCAGCCTCTGGTGCTTTATCATTGCGCAAACAGGCATCCGCCAGAAGCAAATAGTTTTCAAGCCGGTCTGGGTTCTGACTGATCTGGCGCCTGAAATAGAGTTCAGAGAAATTCGGTATCTGAACAATTTCTCCCGGGACCGACTGATTCCAGGAATCAGCTTCAAGAACAGGTTCAATTCCCGGAACCGGCTTCCCCTTTGTATCTGTAATCCGGACCATGAAATTACAGGAACTGATTTCTGAATACCCAACCTTAATCAGCAGCCGGTTTGTTCCGGCAGGGAGGGTAAACCGGGCGCAATAGGTATCCAGATCATTGTTGTTTTCGTCGGCCACCGAGATGATTTCCCTGCCATTGACAAATGCCTTAACCGATCCGGAAGTACCCACCCTTAAGTGAACAACCTCATCTTTTACCGATTTGAGGAAGACGTTTCCATAAAAAACAGCATTGTCCTGCGGATAGTAATAGGTCATGTCCACCCATTTATCCCGGCGGATTTCGGGAACTTTGAACCAGGAAACCGGAATTCCAAGCTGCCCGGTGGTTTTCATCTTTGGATCAAAGGTTTGCTCCGGAAGGTACGTTTTATCAAAACCGGATCCGGAGGTATTATCAAAAGGACCAGCCAGAAGCCAGCTTTCGATTGTATTCATCTGTTTGAAATGAGATTCTGACTGTTCATAGTTTCCCCGGTTCAAGGCCCGCCTTCCCAACTGCTCCCGTGCCATTGCTGTCAGAGTACCGGTTGAATCACCGGTATTGATCAGCTCTGAAAGATAATCAGAAAAGTTTTTTTGGGCGGTTGAATAGGAATTGGTCACCTTGGCCGTAGACCATGCAGCAAACAGGTAGGCATTCGGATTACCCGATTTTTCTGCCGCTGCCTGAAACCGGGGCCAGGCCTGATCATATTTTTTCTGTAAATCGAAAATGAAAGTCATGCCCAGATTGGCTCTGATCTGCGATGGATCCTGTTCAAGTGCTTTCTGAAATAAAGCCTGGGCTTCTTTCAGATTATTTTTTCCGGCCAGGCTCCACCCTGCTTCAGCAAGGCTATCCGGGTGCCCGGCAAACACAGTAAAACAGTTGACCAGAAGAACAACGAAGACAGCAAGCATTCTCATGAGAAATCCGGGATTTTGTTAACGGGAAAGCAACAAAAATAAAAAAAAGGACAGATAAAAAAAACCAGGAGTCAGGTGATAAAGTCCGCATCAAGGTGGATGGCCTTGCTCAGGAGTTTTAAATACTCCTTTCTGGGGATTTCCACAGCACCCATCCATTCCAGATGGTCGGTTATAAACTGTGTATCCAGCAGGATAAACCCCTTCTCCCGAAGGCGGGTAACGAGATAGTGAAGGGCAACTTTACTGGCATTTGACTGCCGTGAAAACATGGACTCACCGAAAAAGGCTCCTCCGATTGAAACGCCATACAATCCACCGGCAAGACGGCCTTCAAACCAGGTTTCAACCGAATGTGCATAGCCAAGCAGATGAATCCGGCAGTACCAGTCAATAATATCTTCGGATATCCAGGTTTCCCGGTTTTCTGCACATCCCCGCATGACTGCCTCAAAATCAGAATTTATCCGGACCTCGAAAAGTCCCCGGTTCAGAATATTCCGGAGGGACCGTTTCGGTTTATAGGCATCCAGCGGAAAAATGCCCCTCGGATCGGGGGAATACCAGGAAATCTCGCCGGTGTCGGGGTCCGCCATCGGGAAAATCCCCTGGCAATAGGCATTCAGGATGAGTTCAGGGGTAATTTCCGGCAGTTCCATACCTGCAAAGATAGAAAAAGCGACGGATAATGGATACTGTTCACAACCCGGTATCCTGAGTAGAGTCGAAGGACGGCCACTGACTGATATCGAGGGATCCGGTGGTTCGCTGTTACACGCAATGCAATCAATCCCGAACGGGGTTGATTAGTTGGTTTTTTCAGAAAATCGGTAAAAAGGTACCCTGCCTACTATTTTAAGTGGTACCGCTTTTATGGCGAAAAAAAGCGGTACCACTATTTTAAATTCGTGACAAATATTAATACCATTAGGTCTATTGCTATTTACCAATGACATCCGTTAACTTGCATAAAAATAAGTTTAATTACACCCATCCTCACTGATTCCAAATTCAAAATATGAAAAAAAACTACATCCTGTTTATCCCAGCCATTTATAGTTTTGTTTTGTTATCTGCCTTTACCTCCTGCAAAGAACCTGAAAGCACCGGACCCGAAAACCGAACCGACAGTCTCATACTGAAAGTGAAGGAAACTGATTTAACTTCCGCAACACTTTCTCTCCACACTGCCGGGATTACTTACCCGGCTTCCCTGACTCTTGCCCGGAATTCTCAACCAATTCAAACCTTTTCCCTCCACCAGCCGGATACTACCCTGATTGACACTGCATTAACACCCTCAACTTCCTTCACCTGGCAAGCTGTCTGGAAGAAAACCGAAACCACCTTCCTGAAAAGTGACCCGGTCACAGGAAGAACGATGGATACGACCAGTCATGCCTATACCTGGAAGCTGGATACACTTGGATGTGCGGGTTCAAACCTTTTGGATGTAGCCATTGTAAACGATACTTGTGTCTGGGTAGTGGGTGATATTACAACTGCTCCTAATGGAGGTTTAACCTTATATAATGCTGCAATGTTTAACGGTAAAACATGGAAGAAATTTGCATTCTCACTTCCGATTTGGCCATCAGGTTCAAGACCACAGGTTATCAGATGTATCTGGTATGATAGTGAAAATTTATGGGTATTTACTGAAAACGGCGCTTATGCTAAAATTAAACCTGACGGTGTTATTCTATTAACTGGAATTATTTCTGAAGCACAAGGCACGCCCCAGAAAATGTGGGGAAACCGAAAAAACCAGTTTTATCTTGCCGGGTCAAATGGTTCAATGACCTGGTATGATGGTTCAGAGTTCCACCTTATTGAAACCGGAACAAAAGTTGATTTTCTGGATATCTGGGGAACACCCTCTGGTGAAGTTTGGGCTTGCGGGTATTTAAGCCGAACCGGGATTGGAGTTTTGGTTCGCAAAAATGGTGCTCAGTTTGAAGTGGTTTATGAAACCGGAAAACCATCTGCTTTTGATGGTTATGGCAGAGGAATTTCAGCAATTTACTCTCCTGACAATATTGTTTTTTGGGTTAACTCAGAAGCAAGAATTTTCATTCAACCAATTGATCAAATTCAAAATGTAACAGTTTTTCCAAGGAATGCTTTATATGGTTTTTTTCAGTATCAGGTCAACGGTATGCGGGGAACTGGAATCAATGATGTCTTTTTTGCCGGTGTACTTGGCGTACTTTGGCATTATAACGGTTCAACATTTAGGAAATACTCCATTGCCAACATGAATACAACCTGGTTGACCAGTATTGCAGTCAGTAAGCATCAGGTTTTCGCAGTCGGATATGGTTTTGGTGAAGGTCAGGGTTCTTTAATCTGGTCTCTCAGAAGATAGAACAACAACACAAACAAACAGAAGGAACGAATCAATGAAAAAGAGTTTTGCATTTTTAACCCTTTTTATAGGTCTGAATTCTGCAGGCTATGCACAGTCTCCCCCTCCACAAATTTGTGGAAAAAGCTCAGAGAACTTGGAAATTTTTTCAATAATGGCTGGAAGTAAAACACCCTTTTGGGATCCCAATCTCTTAAAAACACCCACAAAAACCAGGACAATAAAACTTGCAATTTACCGGATTGTTAATTCGGATGGAGAGGTTGCAACTTCAGATGAAAAAATGAATCTTGATCTTGATGCTATGAGAAGTGCTTTTCTACCTTGCCTAATCAATTTTGAAGTTGTAACACTTGATACAATTAATGCTCCTGAATTTTGGGTTTTGAAACCCCAACTACAAGAAATTCAAATAGTTGCAAGAAAACACAATCCCAATGCAGTAAATATTTATATAACCCATGCTCTGTTAATCGCCATAGATGGTACATTTGAATCCCGTTTAGGCTTGAGTCAGTTATATAGTAACAGAATTTTTTTAACGGGTCATGGAGCCAGTAAGTGGTGGCCCCATGAATTGGGTCATGCTTTTGGGCTTTGGCATACTTTTGACACGCAAAATGGCAAAGAGAATATAGATCAATCTGGTCTGAATGGTTGTGAGGTAAACGCTCTTTATACAGGCGATGGCATAGCCGATACGCCAGCAGATTATGAAGGAACAATGGGTATGGATCAGTGTAATAAGTCAAACTACAATCCAGATAAACAAAATATTATGTCCTACTGGAATGCGACTCCCCAGCATTTTAGTCCTGATCAGGTTAAATTGATGCATGCTAATCTGACTGTTTATCATGGTAGGTATATGTTAAATGAAAACCCATTTAACTTTAAACTTGAAACACGTCTTGCTGATGGTGGAACTACGGGAAACTTATTTGCGATCAATGACTATAATTACCTATATGACTATCAATCAACCTTTTTATTACCCGGTGAAACCTACTCTTCATTTGTGTTTAATACACAGGCAAACGGGGAGCAGCACCATGACTGGAACGGGGTGGCAGTTGATTATAGACCAAAAGAATATTTTTTAAGTTTAGCTTCACAACCCGTTAGGTCATCAAAACGGAAACCTCTTTTCAGTTTAACTCCTTCCGGATCCATTCAGGAAATTAATCTGCCTTTTTCAACCAGTATCGGGTTTCAGGATCCCTGGGAAACCAAAGACCAGACCACCTTTAACATCCTGTCTGCTGCAAAAGATATTTTTATAAATGAACGTGTGAACAATCTTGATCCTCTTAAACCTTACTACCAGATCAAAGCAGATGCCATGAAATCCTTTGGTGTGTTTTGCCTTTCTTTTCAGAATTGGTCTGGTACCAATATTGACCCACTAACCAATCCGAATTCACTTGCACCTCAACCCCTTGTAACCAATGGAATAGCCACCATTACTGCCAACTACAAAGCTATGCTGGCATCTCTCAATACCGGGTGGGTAACGGGAAATCAGTTTGTATCAGAAAACGGAACGGCCTCGGTCATGTATGTTTCAGACGGCAAACTCTGGCTGCACCGGAAAAATGGGTCTGATATGAAGGAAATTTTGGTTTCCAGTTCCATCAGTAATCTTCAGAATTTTTCAGCAACAGCCAACGGCAATAACCGGTATTGGGTTCTGAATAACGGAACCACAACCCTAACATCTGGTCATGAGATCAACGGGGTTGTTTCAAGTTCTTCAGTTCCCGCTCTTTCTGGAATCCCTTCGGGACGTGTTGAAATTGTGCGGATTAACAGCATCACACCAAAACTTGCCCTAATTGCCAAAATTGGGTCAACCATCTACAAATCGGTGGGGACCTTGACAGGTTCAGGAGTTACCTGGGGCAGTTGGTCAACACTTACCGGGCAATCTGCTTCCATACAGGTTGCCGGTAACGGTAATCTGGCTTACGTGGTCTGGATAAATGGATCATCCGTTCTTGGCTATAGACTCAAAACAGACGGAACCTGGTCGTCTGCAAAGATGATTACCACCAGTTCCTCCGGTTCCTTTGCTTCAATGGCTTCGTCGGTCGATCCAAACGGGAATCTGAATCTGATTCTGGTCAGGACCAACACCCAAACCAATAAAAAAGATCTGGGAACCGGAGCCTGGTACACCACAGAATCGACCCTGCCCTTTACCGTTCTGGCCACTTCAGGAACCTACGGCGACTTTTCGGCCATCAGTCTGGCCTGCGAAGGATCAAAAAAGTTAGCCTCAGTGGCAGTTTCATCCTACGTTCCCAACTACAGCTATTACCTGTGGCTCAATGACGGAACGTCCTGGGTTCAAAGTACCAGTACGTTTGCTTCATCTGCGCAAAAATTACTCCAAGGTGAAGTGGATTTTACACCTTCAGAAAACAGTTTAAGCGGGTTATCTGTGCTGGGTCTCACTGATGTTTTATGGCCTGGTACTCCCGCACCAAAGGTCACCACCGGCTCCATGGACATCCCTGTCCTCAGTATCTCGGGGGTTCAACTGACCGATACCCTGATCTATTCGGCTCATCTGGATCCATCCATGGTCGATTCCATCCTGATTGACACACTCGGTGTCTGGACGGTAGCGGTAAAAGGTGACGGCTTTGTTACCGAAACGGTCAATGACCTGAAACTTTTCGGGACGTCTGAACTGGTTGTTTACCGGGATGAAGCCGGAACCCGCCGGGAAATCCGGTTTATCCCCGACCTGACGAAGTGGGATGTCTGGGTGGTTGATCCCTCAGGTAACAAAGTCCGGATGAGCAAATCAGAAGCAGAGGAAACCGGCGGAGAGGAAATCAGGGAACTGGTTGCTGTTTACCCGAATCCGTTCAACCCCGAAACCCGGATCAGCGTCCGCCTGACCGAAGCAAAGGAACTGAAAGTCCGGGTTTACAATCTGGTGGGACAGTTGGTTGCCGATCTGGCCAGCGGGACGTATGAGCGGGGAGATTACGCCTTCCGGTTTGATGGCCGAAACCTGGCTTCCGGAACGTACTTCTACCGGGTTGAAATCGGAACCGAAGTCAAAACCGGGAAAATTCAATTATTAAAATGATTGGAATATTCTACCGATGAGAACGCTGAGCGGTGGGATTTTTTTTTAGTATTTAAAATTTTAAGAGACGTGCCCCTGGTGCGTCTCTGTATTTTTAAAATGCCCCTGATATTTTTTCAAATGGTTTCCCGGTTTTCAGCACATCCCCGCATGACGGCTTCAAAATCTGAGTTAATCCTGATTTCGAACTGTCCCCGGTTCAGAATATTCTGGAGGGATCGTTTCGGTTTATAGGCATCAAGCGGGAAAATGCCCCTCGGATCGGGGGAATACCAGGAAATCTCGCCGGTGTCCGGATCGGCCATCGGGAAAATCCCCTGGCAATAGGCATTCAGGATGAGTTCAGGGGTAATTTCTGGCAGTTCCATACCTGCAAAGATAACCCCTTCCTTCCCGGGCAGAGAAAACCGGATTCAGATTTAATTTATTTTGCAGATTTCATGGCTTTCAGAACCTTTACTCCCGGTGCCTGTGACCACTTCAGGTAGCCTTCGGATCCCACCGGATAAATGGCCATTTTCCCCTGCTCATCGTGATGAACTCCCCACCCGTACCGTTTGGTCAGCGGGGACGCCCGGAAGCAGGGCTGCCCTTTTGAGAAGAACTGTTCCCGGGCCGCATCCAGTTCTTCAGAGGTCAGATCCTGTTTTTCAGCATACACCGAAAACAGAACGTCATCTGAAGTATACCGGTAAGGATTTTGTGCTACCTTTTCGAACTGAATCGTGGCAACCGATCTGGAGTCTCCTTTCTGGGGTGGAACTTCGGCAGACTCAACCGGGCAGTCATCAGCAACCAGAATAAAGGTATTGGTATAATTGGTGGTATGAATTTTCATCGTGATTTTCCTTTTGGATTTCAGATATAGTCCAAGACATCACGGGTTAGTTCGCCGGTTTGATTTCCTGTGTTCCGGGTTGAAGCCGGTTCGAAGAGAAGCACCGAGACCTCTTCATCTGCAACCGGCCGGTGTTCGACCCCTCTCGGGATGACCACCATCTCAAGAGGGGCCAGGGTTAAAGTCCGGTCCCGGAACTCAATTTTCAGAGTTCCGGAAAGGATCAGAAACAACTCGTCTTCATTCTGGTGAGAATGCCAGACAAATTCACCTTTCAGTTTAGCCAGTTTCACCTGCTGGCCATTCAGTTCACCGATAATCCGTGGATTCCAGAAATCCAGAAATAGCTTCAGTTTGTCATTCAGCCGGATAACTTCCATTTATCGCCTTCCCTTGTAATCGTTCTTATTAAAGTCTTTGACCAGACGTCCCAGAATTTTTTCTTTCCGTTTCCGGTCCAGAGCAGAGGATTCAAAAAACCGGCGTTCCTTTTCCATTTTCAGGAAGTTGCCGTAGCTTTTTTCATCGAGTTCACCAGAAGCAACGGCGGCTCTGACGGCACATCCGGTTTCATGCTGATGGGAACAATCGGCAAACCGGCATCCGGCAGCAAGCCTTTCAATCAGACTGAAAACAAGCTCCAGTCCGTCACCTGCATCCCCGATGCCAACTTCCCGCATTCCCGGATTATCTATCAGAAAAGCACCACCTGCCAACCGGATCAACTCCCGCCGGGTTGTGGTATGCCGTCCCTTGCCTGTTATCTGACTGATGCCCGAGGTTTCCATGGTGGGTTCACCCGTCAGCCGGTTCACAAGAGAAGATTTCCCGACACCTGAAGATCCCAGCAAACAAACAGTTTGCCCGGGAATCAAATGCCGGTTCAGTTCCCCGAATCCTTCACCGGTCTGGTTGCTGATCAGGACCAGCGGAACATCCGGAATCCGGTGGAAAACTGCTGCCCGGATTTCCTGAAGAGCCTCCTCACCTGCCAGATCCGTTTTGGTAATCACTACAACGGGCCGTGCCCCTGCTGAATAGGTCAGGGTCAGGTACCGCTCAAGGCGGTTCAGGTTAAAATCACGGTCTGCCGCCTGAACCAGAAAAGCAAGATCCACATTGGCGGCAATTGGCTGGAATTCACCCGGTTTGCCGGGAGATTGACGTTTCAGAAGCCCCCGGCGGGGTAAAACTGCATGAATGATGGCAAAATCTGCATCATGGACCATCAGAGTTACCCAGTCGCCAACAACCGGAAGGTCTATTCTTGACGCAGCGGTATACCGCAGGTTTCCGGTTATTTCGGCTTCCAGTTCAGTTTCATTTAGTAGGACCCAGTAACGGTCCCGATGTTCGGCCAGGATACGGCCGGTTTGAAAAGCTCCGGCATCGCCGGATGTAGTAGAAGACAAAGTGGTGTTCATTGATTTTTCCCGCACGCCAGTAAGCCGGGCCCAAACAGGCCGGCAGATGGAGTGCCAATTAATGGAGTTTGTGAAAACCCGGGAAAATCAGTCTGAAAAGACGGCTGGATTTTTCCGGGATTACTGTGTAACTGAATGCAGCCAGTGACCGGCAGAAATTCCGGCACTGAACAGAGCCAGCGCAAAAACTGCACTCCAGACAACCAGGAGCACTTGCAGTTTTTTTGATTTCATCAAGGACTCAGACATAAAAATCCTCCTTTGGTTTTGCAGGCGGGTAAATACGTGAATGCGTAAAAATAGTTTTTTGGGATGAAGAAAGAAATAAGCAGGTTCAGATCCATCGCACCTGTTTCCGGCCGGACAGGCTTGCTGGAAAGGGAATCTTCTTTCCCGGTTATTTTTTCGTAGCTTTGATTCCGTTAACGGTTTAGAATTCACCTTTTTCGGGATCCACCATGAAACTTCCTTTTTTCCATTTCACCGGCGGCTTACTTTTTACCTGCTTAACCGTTTCGGGGCAGACAGAAAATCCGGCACAGCAATCCCGGTACTTTCTTCACAGCGGCACCGACAGCACCGGGCTCAAAGCCGACTACTTCAACAATAAAACCCTTTCCGGTTCTCCCGTCAGCTCACGGATTGAGCAGCAGGTCCTCAACCAATGGCGTAAATCTCCAGGAATCCCGGGACTCAGAACCGATAATTTTTCGATCCGCTGGACGGGTGTGATCCGTCCGGAGGCAGATGGTGATTATTGGCTGACAGCAGCCGGTGATGACGGATTCCGGCTGTTCATCGACGGAAACTTACTTCTGGATGGCTGGAAGGATCAGGGTCTGACGGAACTGAAAGCAAAACTCACCCTGAAAAAGAGCCAGGAGTATTCCATCCGGTTAGAGTACTATCAGGCGGGTGGCGGGGCTGCACTTTTCTTCGCCTGGTATCCGGCAGAGTTTGCCGGATTTACCTTTATCCGGAAATCATCCTGGGCAAATACGGAATATTATCAACAGGACAATGCAGCTTTGTCCGGGCCGGCACCCGGGGAAAACCGGGTTGTTTTTATGGGGGATTCCATCACCGAGGGCTGGGAATATCAGCGGTCTGATTTTTTCACCGGGACCGGGTTCCTTAACAGGGGCATCAGCGGGCAGACGACTTCTCAGATGCTGGTCCGATTCCGGCAGGATGTCCTGAATCTAAACCCTGCAGCAGTCGTGATTCTGGCCGGAACGAATGATCTGGCCGGGAACAACGGGCCGGTGAGTCCGGATCTGGTTCTTCAGAATCTCATATCCATGGCCGAACTTGCAAAAGCCAACGGTATCCGGGTGATTTTGTGCTCCATTTTACCGGCCTCGGTCTATCCATGGAAGCCGGAACTGCATCCGTCTGAAGACATTGTGAACCTGAACAACCGGATCAGGGCCTATGCAGATGCCTCTGGTTTTGTCTTTGCGGATTATTTCCCGGTCTTGACTGATGGCAAAAACGGGTTACTTCCGGCGCTTGGAACTGATGCTGTCCACCCAAATGCAGAAGGATATGCCCGGATGGAGCCAATCGTCAGAGACGCCATCCGGAAAGCAACCGGAAGGTAGAAAGCCAGTCTCACCAGATTTCAGTTTTAACACCGGGTTGGGGGAAAAGAAGTTTTGTACCCGGCAGGGTTGCAGAGGAAAGACTCCTGTACAAATCCTGCTCAGATTCAAGAAAATGGCTCCAGCCGGAAGAATGGACCGGAATCATAACCTTGGGGCTGAACAGTTCTGTACACCGGATGATTTCCTTAGCATTCATGGTATACCGGGCAGGTCCGGTCAGGTACCTGAATCCGGCTGCTCCGGCATGTAAAATGGCAATGTCCACTTCAGGAAAACGGGCTGCGATTGCCTTCATACCCGAAAACCAGGTCGTGTCACCCGAAATATAAACCGTCAATCCTGGGTTTCCAGGAAATTCCAGCACAAATCCGGTCACATCCCCCGAAAAGAAACCGGGCAACCATCCCGGATGGTGCTGTGCCGGAACTGCGGTAACCGTCAGAATCAGATTTCCCTGTTTCCAAACCGGAACCGATTCCCACTCTTTCAGCCCGGTAATTCCTGGAAGTTTACGGGATGCGGAACACGTGGAAAAAATCTGTGGTGCTTTTTTTGCAACCTGCCAGCCGGCAGGATCCAGGTTGTCTCCATGCTGATGGTGGCTGATCAAAACCAGATCAGGAGTTCCCAGGCTTTGGGATGAACCTGCAGGTCCTGACGTTTTCCTTGAAACTGCACCGAACCCATGATGGTACCATTTCCCGGGCGGATCCAGAACCGGATCAGTCAAAATCCGGAATCCTTCCATTTCGAGTAAAATACAGGCGGTAGTGATGTGAGTGATCGACAGCATTCTGACTCCTTTACCAGCCGGACAGATTTTTTTCGCCCTGTGCCCGATTGGAAAATAATTAAATTTAAACCTTCCCGATCCGATCCTATCCAAAATTAATCCAATAAAAGCATTTAATTAAATATCTTTATGAAGAACATTCGTGACCTGATCAGTTAATTATTTATTTCACTTTTTATTTGTGCCGGACCTAACCGATGAACTCAAACCGGATTTCAATTCTAATCGTCGAGGATCAGGCTGACTTCAGGTTTGTGCTTGAAACATTTTTAAATTCTGACAATGAAGTTACCGGGGCCTCTGACCTTCTTCATGCCCGGCTTGCCTTAAACAGAAAGCCCTTTGATCTAGTCCTGCTGGATCTGAATTTACCTGATGGTTCTGGGCTTTCCCTGATACCTGATATTCGGGATTCCAATAGAAACTCTGTCATTTGGGTCATGTCCGGAAATACAGACGTATCGGTTGCAATTTCGGCTATGCGGAAAGGAGTCCAGGACTATTTTGTTAAACCGGTCCAACTGGAGGAGTTAAAAGCCAGAATTGAAACTGTTTGCAGTGAAATTGCTGTCAGAAATGAATTGGCAACCCTCCGGAATAAAATGACTACCAGCCCTGGCCGGACTTTGGTTTTCAAATCTGAATTGATGGCAGAAGTCCTGCAGACAACCCATTTTTTTGCAAATACCGAAAAAACCAGCATTCTGATTACCGGTGAAACCGGAACGGGAAAAGAACTGATTGCAGAAGAAGTTCACAGATGCAGCCCCCGCCATCAGGGTCCGTTCATAAAAATCAATTGTTCTGCAATACCGGAAAGCCTGATCGAAGCTGAATTATTCGGCAGCGAAAAAGGGGCGTTTACCGATTCAAAAACTACCCGTCATGGATTGTTTGAGCAAGCCCATCGCGGTACACTGTTCCTTGATGAAATCGGGGAACTCCCGCTTCAGCTTCAGCCCAAATTACTCAGGTCGCTTGAATCAAAGTCATTCAGACGGTTGGGCGGGACCACCGAAATTCAGGTCGACGTCAGGGTAATTGCTGCCACAAACCGGAATCTGAAGGAAATGGTTGAGGAGGGGAAATTCAGGGCAGATTTATTCCACAGGCTGAATGTTCTGGAAATTTCTATTCCTCCGCTGCGTGACCGCAAAGAAGATATTTTGTTCCTCTCCAGATATTTTCTGTCCCAATTCGCTGCAGAGTCCAGACTTCAGGTTTCTCTGACACCTGAGTCTGAACAAATTCTTGAAGCCTGCGATTGGCCCGGCAATGTAAGGGAACTTAAAAATGTTATCGAACGGGCTGTAATTCTGAGCAGGGGCAATCCGGTAACACCTGCCTATTTCCCGAACCTGGCGCCGCAGGCGGCCAAAATCGCCGGAGAAAAAGTGTTTTACCCGGAACAACCTCAACCGGAAGGTATTGTACCATTGGCAGAAATTCAGGCCAGATACATCCGGTATGTGCTTGAGCAAACCCACGGAAACAAGACCCTTGCTGCCAAAAAGCTGAAAATTACCCGGAATACGTTAAAGGAAAAGCTTCAGGATTGACGGATCAGGCTTTTTATTTTCATATCAGCCTCTTCCAGTTCAAAGGGTTTTACAAGGGCATCTGAAAATCCGTACCGCCTGAAATCAGAGAGAACCGGATCACTCGAATAACCGCTGGTAACGATAGCCTTTACCCCTGGGTTCAGTTTAATCAATTCGCTGATGGTTTCCTTTCCACCCATCCCATTTTTAACAACCAGATCCAGAATGACCAGGTCAAAGGGGTTTTCAGCCAGTGAGTTCTGGTAGAGCTGAAGAACCTTTTCACCGGTACCGGCAATTACAGGATCGTAATTCAGTTTTCTGAAAACCATTTCAAAAACTTCCTGAAGAAATTCCTCATCCTCCAGAATCAGGATCCTGACTGGCTTCATACTGAAATCTGCCGGATAAACCCGATTTTCGGGACTTTTCTTCAAATGGGGTAAAAGTCCGGGCAAGCGGATGGTAAAAACGGACCCCTTCCCTTCTTCAGAGTGAACAGATAAGTCTCCGCCATGTTTCTGAAGGATTGAATAGGCAACTGCCAGCCCCATTCCATCCTGTTTTCTCGTTGTAAAAAAGGGATCAAAAATAAAAGGCAAGTTCTGTTCTGGAATTCCGGATCCGTCATCCCGGAAAGAAATCACCATCCGGGAGTCAGCCAGTTGAGCCAGATCACTGCCTGCCCCGGAGGGTGGATCAGTGGAAAGCGTTATCCAGAGGTTCACAACCCGGTCGGTCAGGGATTCTGCACTGTTTTTCGCCAGGTTGTAAAAGACCTGCTCCAGCAACCGCGGATCAGCCTCGATTTCCGGAATTTGTCCGTCAGTCAGGAAGGTGAAAGTAACTCTTTTTTTCCCGGCAAGGCTGGCCAGAGACCTTTCAATCAGGTCCCGGATATTACATCTCTTTTTAACCGGAACGCCACCTTCCGAAAAAACAAGCAGCCGGCTTGCCAGACTTCCGGCATGATTTAAAATCAATTCGGCCTTCTTTAGCTGATTCAGTTCCGGTTCAGAACCAGAAAAACCCAGACGAAGGGCAGAAAGAATTCCGGATGATGCCGCAAGCGCATTATTAAAATCATGTGCTATCCCGCCGGCAAGCAGGCCAAGTGCCTTCAGTTTATCCGATTGGATGCGTTCCGATTCTTCAAGATGCAGTAACCGGTTATCATTGAACACCGCCATCAGTGCCATTGATTCGCCAAACTGATTTTTTATCGGAGTTGTTCTGATCAGAATGTCCCTGCCATCCGGCCGGTTTTTAAGAGGGGGGATTTTAGCTTTCTGATCTCTTGCCCACAGTTTAACCCGGTCCAATTTTCCATCCGAAA
The DNA here is from genome assembly GCA_023151185.1 of Bacteroidota bacterium. Classification (GTDB taxonomy): domain Bacteria; phylum Bacteroidota; class JABWAT01; order JABWAT01; family JABWAT01; genus JAFLBE01. The sequence goes on along the minus strand of JAKLJL010000006.1, from coordinate 97,945 downwards.
CCTGTAAACAAAGGCTGACAAGTGAGTCGAAGGACTGATCAAAAACACCTGAAAGCGGGGGAAGGAAAACCTCTTTAAAAGCCCGGTTTACGATCATGGGTTCTTCAGTAACCGAGTAAATGATCACTCCGTCACTGACTCCGTTCAGAACAGATTTATAGACGACAAGATTCTGACGGATGGCTTCAACCGGATCCAGGTTCAGACTTAGTTTTGTAAAGGCAAATACGACACCATTAAATGCCCCTGATAAACTGATTAACGGAGTGGCACGAAACGAGATAGAAAGCAGGATTTCATTTTTCCTGACAATCAGAATGGATTCCTTCCCCTCTGCCGGAACCCCCGTTGCCGATAAATTACTGAAAAACTGGTTTTCCTTCAGTCCATCCAGAATAAAGAGGTCATCAAAAGTCTTCCCGATTGCATCAGCCGGCCGGATACCAAGAAGGGATGCCGCCAGAGAATTCAGGTAATTTAATACAGAATTCCCATCGAAAAACAGAACTCCTTCCTGAAGACTGTTCAAAATCAGGCTCTGATTTCTTTCCCGTTCGGCCCGGGCCTGATCGGCTGCCTTCCGCTGGATGGCAATTTCAATACACAGGGCAAGTTCACGCATTCTAACCGGTTTTATCAGGTAGGCAAACGGGTCGGATATCCGGGCACGTTCAAACGTATCCCTGGAATCATGCCCGGTCATAAAGATAACCGGAATGGTATACAGTTTTCGTACCAGAGTCCCAACTTCAATCCCGTCCAATTCACCCTTCAGCACAATATCCAGCAAGATCAGGTCAGGCTGATTTCTCTCCAGAAACAAAAGGGCTTCTTCCCCTGAAGGTTCAATTGCCAGAACCTGAAAACCCATTTTTTTAAGTGCGGCATCGAGTACCATTGAGGAAACCGGGTCATCATCCACGATTAAAATTGAAATCGGAGGGGTCATAAGGTTGTTTGGTTTAGTGGCAGGTGAATTTCAAGGAAAAAGCCCGGGTCAGAAACAGAAAATTCCATTCCGCCACCTGCAAACTTACTTAATGTGGCAAGAGTCATCAGTTCAAACCCTGCAACTGAACCTGTTTCCATCGCTTCAATTCCCTGTACAGGAGAAAAGGGAGTAGCCACCCCGGAAAATCCGCCGGACTTCATTCTCAGAACTGCATGACCGCCTTCCTTTAAAAGGTTAAAAACCAGATCTGAGTTTCCTCCGTTCAATTGGGTTGAAGCATCCCGCACTGCAACAATCATCGCCAAATACATTCCCGGATCTCCGGTAACCCTGAGTTCTTCACCTGTTACCGTGAGCTTTGGCATCAGATCATGACCTGTTTCATCCTCCTCAAAAAGAGATAAAACCAGGTTATTCAGAACCAGTTCTTCTGTTATGGGGGAAAGAAAGGAGTGAACCTGCTGAATTTTTTTAAAACTCTGAACAGCAGCTTTTGCAGCCAGACCTGCTTTATCCAGGATGCCGGCAAGCGGTTCCTCTTCACCAATTTGCATTTTTGCCAGTTGAAGAGTGGCTGTAACGGTGGCCATTTTATTGTTTGAATCATGCCCGGTTTGTTTAAGGTACCCGATGAGACCCCACAGGTGCTTAGTGAGGTTCTGAAGGATAACTCTTTCTTCCGTTTTCTTTTCAGGCAGGGTTGACTTTGCTTTCATGCTCGCATTCCTCGGGTTAATTTTTCAAAACTGCGCTGATTTTATCCAGAAGCGTATCCATGGAAAAGGGTTTGGAAATAAATTCATCTGCAGAGAAGCTGGTATCCCGTTCAATTTCCTTTTCTTCAATAAGTCCGCTGATGGCAATGATTCTGGTAGCCGGACTTAATTTTTTAATGGTATAGATGAGTTTTTTTCCGTCCATTTTCGGCATCATGATATCAGTGAGCACAACTCTGATTTCATTCTGATTGCGGGCAAAAACTGCAAGACCTTCGTTTCCGTTTTCTGCTGTGAGGACTTTGTAATTATGGATTTCCAGAATATCGCGTGCCATATCCCGCAGGCTGGCTTCATCATCCACGATTAAAATGGTTTCCCTGTTTCCCTCTGGAACAGAATGGGCCGGACCCTGTTTTTTCTGTGGTTCACCTGATGAGACTGCCGGCAGGAAGATATTGAATTCAGTTCCCTCTGACGGCTTGCTTTTAATGGTCAGAAACCCATTATTTGAGTGAATAATTGAATGGACAGTCGACAGCCCAAGCCCGGTCCCTTTTCCGGTTTCCTTTGTCGTAAAAAAGGGTTCAAATACTTTATCAATCAAGTCAGGGGGGATACCGCATCCGGTATCCGATACCGAAATGACAATATACCTGCCCGGTGATGCGCCCAGAATTTTTGAAGCAGTTTCTGGCGTAACTGTTTCATTTCTGGCATGGATAAACAGTTTTCCGCCATTTGGCATTGCATCCCGTGAATTCACACATAAATTCATCAGAACCTGGTGAATCTGGGTTGGATTACTTAAAATAAGGCCAAGATCCGGTTCAATTTTAACCTGAATTGAGATTGACCTCGGAAAGGTTTCTCCAATCAGATGCTCGATTTCCCGGATTAAAAAAGATGGGGTTACGATTTCCCTTTCTTCATCACCACCCCGGGCAAATGTCAGCATCTGACGAAGGATATTCTTTCCTCTGGAAGCACTTTTTTCAATAGCCGGTACAATTTTTTCAATCCGTTCCGGAGAATGATCCTTTTCAAGAATTTCGACCGCCATCATAATCGGAGTCAGCACGTTATTCAGGTCATGGGCTACGCCACTTGCCAGCGTTCCCAGACTTTCAAGACGCTGGGCACGCAAAAATTGCTTTTCAAGCAGATGTTTTTCGGTTATATCACTGCTGATTTCAAAAATACCGGTTGGGTTCCCGGCTGAATCATGAATCAGAGTCAGGCGGGTATCGGTTATAATTTCCTTTCCAGTGCGGTTCCGGTGGGATAACAGACCCTGCCAGTTGCCGGTCTGTATAACCATTCTGTTCGCCTTTTCTCTTTTTTCCTGCATCTCCTTTTCCGGGCAAAGCAAACCGGCAGGCGTTTTACCGAGCAGATCCGTTTCAGACCAGCCGAAAATGGTCTGAAATCCGGAATTGGCGTAAGAAATCCGGAAATCCAGATCCATCAGAATAATCCCGTCATGGGCCCCGTTCAGGAACATGGCCTGTTGCTTTAACTTCGCTTCGGCCTTCAGTTTTTCGGTAATATCTTCCTTAATCGCCAGATACTGAACAATTTGTCCATCTTTTCCCTTTACAGGCGAAATCAGGACATTTTCCCAAAAAAGATCGCCGTTTTTCTTTTTGTTTTGAAGAATACCCGCCCAGCTTTTTCCGGCGAGAATTGTTTGCCACAGATCAGTATAAACTCCTTTGCTGGTAGCTTCCCCTTTTAAAAAACTGGCCGTTTTCCCGATGACTTCCTCAGAACTGAATCCGGTGACTTCAGTAAATTTTCGGTTTACATAGGCTATTTCGCCTTTTAAATTGGTGATGATGACAGATGCCGGACTTTGTTCCATTGCCAGAGACAGACTGATCAGTTGTTCCTCATAGGCCTTCCGTTCTGTTATATCCCGGATTATGGCAATAACAACATCCTTCCCGAAATAATGGCCTTTTCCAAATACAATTTCAGAAGGAAAAATATAGCCGGTTTTATTGCGGCCCCAAAATTCAAATTTATTCACTTTTTCGGTTTGAAAGGTCGAGATGACCAGTTTTAGTATGGCAGATTCCTGACCGGAAGCCGCCTCTGAAATAAAGGAAAACCCTTTTCCTTCCAGTTCCTCGCAACTGTATCCAAACATTTTCTCACAACTGGCGTTTACGTCATAAAACAGACCGTTTTCACTCACTATCAGGATCCCGTCTGTTATGGAATTAAATAAATTAAAATAACTCCTCCCGCTTTCTGCAGCAGATTCCTCTGCCAGCTTTTTAACAGTCACATCGGTAATCATGCCGTAAAGAACTGTACCGCCCGGAACAACAGGGTTTATTGTCAGAGTGTTTTCCACCCACCTGACTGATCCGTTTTTATGATAAATCCGGTGGGTCAGTGAACCGGCCTTCTCCCCTGAGATCACCACTTTCAGATAGTCAGAATAGAGTGATTTATCGAGGTCGTAAATGACCTTTTCCCATAAATCCGGTGAGTTCTCGAATTCAGCCGGTGAATACCCGGTAACTCTCAAAGCACCGGAACCCGGATTAAACACCCGTCCATACTCAGCCGTAACCTGCAATTCATAAAGAAAATCACTGGCAGACTGAACCAGCAGGTTCAGGTTTGCTTCACTTGATTTCAGTGCAATTTCGAGTTCCTTTTTCTCGTAAATTTTCCAGACAGAATCCATCAGCAACTGAAGTTCTGTTATATCAATCTCAGTATAAGGTTCCACCTTATTGGCTACACCAACAACCGAAACGATTTTATTCTCCGAAAAAACGGGGATCGACATGAATCTTTCCAGGCGGACATGGCCTTCAGGTGTCCCTTTTTTCAGCGGATTGTGGGTGGTAAAGTCATTCAGAACCACCGGTTTTCTTTGGCGGACTACTTCCCCCCAAAATCCGGTTTTATCAAGGTCATAAGTTGTCTGAGGTGAAATAACAGCGCATTCTGCCATGACCTCTTTCGACCAGGCATGCAAAGTAAATTGGTTCGTCTCTTCACTGTAATAGTAAAAATATCCGATTTTACTTCCCGAAAGTGAAATAGCCTCATTTAATGCAGCATCAACCAGAGTTTTCAGAGAATTTGTGTCAATCTCAGTTAATTTCAGCAAACTTTGAGATCGCTTTTGTTTGACCGCATTTTCGTACTCAATCCGCTTTTGCTCGGTCAGATCCTGGCCAAAAACCCAGATATAATCTTCACCGGCACCCAATGTAGAAAGTACCTGCCTTTTGCTGCCATCCTTACAGGTTATTTCCACTTCTTTAAGCGATTTATTTTGGTCACCAGCCAGTTGTTTGGCGATTTCTCCCAACCAGAAAGCTCCCAGTTCTGCCCGGTATACTGGGTCAGGGTACGCTTTCATCTGCCAGTCCTCAATCGTCCCGAGTTCATCCAGTTGGTACCCGAAAAGCTGGGTCACCATTGGGTTGATGTATTCAATCCGGTTTGTTGGTGTATGAACAACAATGACGGCAACCGGTGAAATTTCGGCCATTGCCCTGAACTTGTTTTCCTCGTTTTTCAGTTTTTTAATATTTTCGGCTGTTGCTTTTCCCTTGAGCCAAATAACCAGGCTGTAACCCGAAATGGCCAGAACAACCAAAATCCGCATCACCCATTCGTGCAGGTTTTCCGGAAAAAAAGAAAGCGGCAGGGAGGAATAATGATAGAGGAAAAAATCAGTCACTGAATCTGCGAACCAGAAGACTGTGAGGGCAGTTAGTGTCAGAATTAGATGCATTCTGCCAACCCCGGGGTTTTGGGTGTTGAACAAACTCATTTTACCCTCTGGATTTTACAGGTGAACAAGCCTGATAGGTGTTTATAACCCTGAAGTTCTGAACAAGTCAGGATTACAGGTACCCCGAAAACAGTTTTACCAATGAATCAGGATCAACCGGTTTTGTCAGGTACCCGTTTGCACCCAGTTTCATTGCGGTTTTTAAGTCAGTATCCAGTTCAGAGGAGGTGACAATGAAAACCGGGAGGTTTCTTGTTTTCTCAATATCTCTCAGGATGGCCAGAACCTGCAACCCGTCAATTTTCGGCATCTTGATGTCCAGAAGAACCAGTGCGGGCAGAATAACCGGGATTTCATTTTCCTCCTTATCCGGAAACAGGTATTCAAGGACTTCTGTACCATTGTTCAGCGGAACAATGGTATTGCCAAAACCCTTTGCCGTCAGAAGTGCAGTCATGGCCATTAAATAATCAGGATCATCATCAACGATCAGTATTTTCTTATCAGTCCCAGACATCTTATCTCCCGTTTTGGTAAAGGTTCTATCTGAATGCGGATATCAATTTTTTAGTTTAAAGTCCAACCCGTCTGTAGCCGATAAAATTATCAAAAGAAACCGGCGCCAGCATTGGATTAAAGCCCAACGCCGATTCACTGTGCCCAAGAAAAAGAAATCCACCCGGTGCAAGGAGGTTGAACAAATGGGACATTGCCGTATCAAACTGTGGTTTTCTGAAATAAATCAGAACATTCCGGCAGAAAATAAAATCAAATTTCGGCAGCATGGAAAGCTGCATCTGGCTGATCAGGTTTCCCTGTAAAAAATTAACTCTGGTTTTTATTTGAGGCACCACCTGATAGTCATCTCCAATCTGAGAAAAATATTTTAACTTGTACAGGTTCCCCCTTTCCTCCCGGAAAGAATACCGGTTATACCGACCGGTTCTGGCTCTGGTCAATGCTGACTCATCAATATCAACAGCATAGACCTGATAATCAAAAAGGGGAAATTCGGTTTTTAGCTCATTTAAAAAAATGGCAATGGAATAGGGCTCCTGCCCGTCTGAGCAGGCAGCAGACAGTATCCGGACGGATGCTGCCGGATTTTCACCCAGATGATGAGACCTGATTGAATCTGATAGGGCTGTAAAATGATGGTATTCCCTGAAAAAATAACTCTCATTGTTGGTAACTGCCGAAATAAGTGCTTTCCATTCGGTGTGGTATTGCGGAATAATTCCAAGGAAATTTAAATACTCCTCAGGAGAATTCAGAAGCAGTTCCCTGACTCTGCTCAGGAAAACCCGTTCCAAAATTCCTTCTCTTGACGGGTTGAAATAATTACCGGTTCTTACCTCCAGAATTTCGGCAAGTTTTCTGATTTGAAGCGGTGTTACCTGCCCGGCATTTCCTCTCATGATATTCAGTTCCATATCTGCCGGGTTATTCCGATTTTGTCAGAAACCGTTCATTCATCTGGTGAATGACCATTTCAACCTGATTTTTTAGATTACCCGATGTTTTATCATAAAGCAGTTCCAGCAGAACCAGGTGTTCCTGGTTGTTTGAGGCACCTATCAGCCGGGTAAGGTAGAAAATCTCAACGGGATCCATAAAGTCAGATATTTTCAAAGAATTGATCAGCATAAAATCTGCATTCTGAAATGCACACTGATAAACTTCGATGCGGACCTCAAGAACCGGGTCATTGGCCAATGTTGTTTTCAATGCAGCCAAATTTCTTCCCCGTGCAAGGAAAATTCCCTTAACGGCTGCCTGCCTCTTTTGAAACTCACCTGAACCGGCATATTCAGTCAGTCTCTCAAAGATTTCATCCGGTAAAACCGGAAACTGATCACAGCATTCAAAAATTGACGAAATTAATTCTTCCGATTCGCCGAACCCATCAAGCAGTTTTTTATAAAGCGAAACCAGTTCGGGGTTAACCGCTACGAGTTTTCTCACTGTTTCTGGTGAAAGTAAGTTCAGATCTTCCTCAATTACTGGATGCAAAAAACCCGGCACCTGAATATCCAGGTCATTCAATGCCTGAAGAATCAGATTTAAACGGGGTCTTAAACTGGGATAGTGGGTCTGAAGGTAGGCTGGAATTAACTCTGGTTTGTTAAGCAAAAGATAATCGAATACGGCCTGACTGAAGGGCTCTGCGGCAAGTTTGGCCAGAATCATCTGCCAGTTCTGATCGACCAGAATACTTTTAAAGGAGGCTCCGTTTTCATGCTGATTCAACAGGTCAAGCCATTCCGAAACCATCCATCCTGATTCATCCAGAATATTCCATACAACCAGAAACCCTGTGGCAATTCTGAGTTCTTCACTTTTTCCTGAATTATCAACCTTTAACCTGAGATTGATCTGCTTCTTTTTATTCTCATCCGCAAAATCCTGCAGTGTTTGGTAATCTGCTTCACATCCTGCTGCCATGGCCACAATGGTCTGCAGATAGTCATCCCGGAACCGGCTTGTTAGCAGGATAACGGAATTGTTCAGCAAAATTCTAAGCAGTTTCAGACTGGGATTTGCCCTGAATATTTCGAAGGCCATCAGGGTAAATTCAGACTTTGACTTTATCCTGTCATCCAGTAAAACCAGCACCTGGGGGTCCCCCAGCTTAACCAGTGCATCCAGAATTCCCATTTCATTCCAGATATTATGGGTAAGAATTTTGTGTAACTGGGGAATGACCCTTTTTTCCTTCGCATTTACGGCAAGTTCTATAGTAGACTGAACAATGTTGGGGTCCGGATTGAAAAGGTTTGGCATACAGGCCTGTAAAAGCGCCTGTGTAGGTTTTACCGAACTGATCTGGGTTGCAAATAACACGATATCCTGATCAGAGTCCATCAAAAGCCTTAACAGCAGGGGTTCCATTTCAGGAACCTTTTCTTTCATATAGGTTATTGCAGCATTCCTGAGAGCTGCATTGCCGGGATTTCTCAGCATTTCTTCCAGATCAACATATTCTCTGACCTGATCCAGCATCATCTGGGCTTCTTCCCTGACAACCGGTTCCGAATCCTGAAGTCCGAGTTTAACCAGTTCTGCAAATTGTGCCTGGTCAGGAACGTGATCTTTGCCAAACCTCATGGCTAAAGATCTGGTTTGCGCATCCCGCGACCCGAACATGGCAAAAACAAGATCAGTACTATCCATATTATGCTCTCATTTTCTAATGCAAATTGGAAATTCAGGTTTGTTTTCTACCGGTTCAGGGAACAGGTTCTGCCTGAAAATCCACCTTGTTCAGCTTGGTTTCATCCAGAAGAAGGATCAGCCCCGATTCGAAGTGGGCAATCTGGCGGATTGTATTCTTATGTTCATTTAAAAGTTTTTCCGGCGGCAGTTCAAGTTGATCATCAAAGATTTTCAACACCCGGTTAACAGAATCAACCTTGATCCCGATTTGCTGATTGTCCACAATGCAAATGATCAGTTTTGCATTTTCTGGATATTCATTTTGGCTCAGCCCCAGTCTTTTTTTGAGATCAATAACCGGGATCACCCTTCCCCTCAACTGAATGATTCCAAGGACGTTTGCAGGTGCATGGGGAATGAAGGTTATATACTCATTTTTAAGGATTTCCTTGACACTGAATATAGGAAGCGCATATTCTTCATTCCCAGCTCTGAAACTGACATAAATTTTTGAAGTTCTTTCCTTACCGGTTTCTGGTGCGGGAGCAGATCTTTCAAATTCAAGGGCAATTGATGATGCAGTTGAATAAGTTTCAGATTTGAGTTGAAATGACGGCTCTGAAACCGTTGTACTCTTCTTTTTCATAGTAAACTCTTAATTGGAATAATGGGTTGTATCAATAATCATGGCCATTTCACCGCTGTCTATCTGTGCTACTCCTGAAAGGTTTTTTTGCCCGGTCCATAAATGGTCGATACTTTTTACGATGACTTCCTGATAACCCAGAATTTTTTCTGCGGTTATGCCAGACTCTTCAGAATGGTTTGATTTTACTTTAATAAAGTATTTATCTGCTGCTGACAGTTCATCATGATCGAACAGAGGAAGAATTTCAACCAGTTTGTTATCCAGATCCAGAAAAGGTCTGTTATTTACATAATGGACAGCGTCAGGTTTAAATGAGGAAATTTTTTCAAGCCGGTCACGGGTTAATCCGTAGATCATTTGGTTGTGTCTGAACACCAGAACATCTTTCAAAAGGAAAATATTGGGGATCGTCATCCTGAAGGAAGTCCCTTTTCCCGGTACTGAACTGACCTCAACCCGGCCACCCATCTCCTGAATGGTTTTCTGGACAACATAAAGCCCGATTCCTCTCCCGCTGAGGTCATCTGCCTGATCTTTTTCAGTAAATTCCGGTTTAAAGATGAGGGATAAAATTTCCCTGTCACCAGCAGTTTCCTGAACCGGAATTCCGAGCAAAAGGGCCCGTTTTTTAACTAATTCAGTAGAAATTCCCCGTCCGTCATCTCTGATCTCGATAGTATTCGATCCTGAACCTTCAGTGCAGGATAAAGTAATAGTTAAGGCGGAAGGTTTTCCATTGGCCAGCCGGACATCTGGCTCTTCTGCTGCATGGGCAAAAATATTCCGGATCAGGTGCATGACCGGTTCATGAATCCGCTCAAGAATGGTACGGTCCACCAGCGCCGTTTCATTGACCACAATTAATTCTGCGGCATGGCCCGAGGCGGAAGCCAAATCAAAAATAAACCTGGAGTATTTTTTGGTCAGTGAAGAAAATGGGAGAGATCTGATTTCAATAATCTTATTCTGCAGGGCAAGAAGTCTTCGGTTGGTATTCCAGATCAGATTATCAACCTGCTGGTTTGCTCCGGAAGACCTGAGTTGCTGGACCAGAGTCCGGTTACTGACCAGAATCTCACCAGTCAGATTCAATAACAGGTCAAGGTCATCATATTTAACCGACACTTTATCAAAATCAGCCTGATATTGGGTGCTACTCTGAGAAAGGTCGCCTGTTGCTTCCGAAATAAGTCCTGTTTTGCTATGCTGAAGATCGTCCCCGAGCCGGGCTAACAGAGAACCTGCCCTGTCTTCATTGAAAACGTCTGACTCTGAAAGCCCATTGCAGTACACCCTGATGAAATCAAACAGGTTTAACAGGGAGGTTTTCAAGGCCTGATCCAAAGAAAAGGACTGGACTGTCTTCAGGAGATCTTCTGCCCGGTGAACAGTTGTTTTCAACTGTTCGAGCATGACAAAACCTGAATTTCCTTTTAAGGTATGGAGAATACCCAAAAGATCTTTTCTTAGAGTTTCAATTTCCGCAGTAAAGGTATCTGAAAAGGCGGTTTGCAGCAGCCGGCTTTCTGCTTTGTCGCAAAGCAGCATAGCTTCATCAGCAAAATCTTTTCTCAGTTCAAGCAATTCGTCCATAACCTGCTCAAGGTACTTGTTTCAGGAAACAGAGGCAGGGTGGTGATTTCCTGCCAGTAATTTCTCAAGTTTGTCGCGTAAATCTGACGGCTGAAAAGGTTTGGCCAGATAGGCTTTTGCCCCAAGTGCAGTCGCCAGATTGATATCGGACTCTTTGTTTTCGGTACTGATAACAATGATCGGAACCGGAAACCGGGGAAGTTTCTCCCTGACCGACTTCAGAAAATCAATTCCAGATAAAACCGGCATGTTAATATCCAGAAAAATTGCATCAAACTGGTTTCCCCTGAACAACAGATCCAACCCTTCCCTGCCGTTGTATGCATGGGTAATTTTATACTTGTAATTGGTACCGGCATTAAGTGCCACATTATACATTTTATGCATAAAGTCGGAATCATCGACTACCAGAATATTTTTTTCAGTCATATTTCCCTCAAAATTTGGATGACGAATTCCGGTTCAGGCCAGTCTGAATTTTTCGACCTGATTTTTAAGCAGGTCTGCTTCACCGGCAAGGTCAGAGGCTGCCTTAGACATCTGGGTAACCGCCTGCAGGTTCTGCCGTGAAGCAATGGAAATATTATCCACTGCTTTTATGATCATATTCCCGCCGTTTTGCTGTTCTTTTGTTGCGTTTGCAACTTCCTGAGTCATTTTGTTCATATAATCAACTGATTTTACAATCTGACTGGCGCCAACACTTTGCTGCTGTGTGGCAAAAGTGACCTCATTCAACATGGAGGAGGTCTGTGAAACATTGGTCACAATCTCAGAAACAATGGCTTCCGTTTTCTGAACTGCATCTCCGGTCTCTCTTTTCATATCGTAAACCACCGACGAAATCTCCTTGGTGGCAGAGATACTTTTTTCTGCAAGATTCCGGATCGCATCGGCCACAACTGCAAAACCTTTCCCGGCTTCCCCGGCCCAGGCTGCTTCTATCGATGCATTAAGGGCCAGCAGATTCGTTTGATCTGCAATGTCCTCGATGACTGAAATAATATCTTCGACAGAGGAACTTTTGGTTTCGATTCTCCGGATGACCTCTTTTAACTCACGGCCGGAAAGCTCTGTTTTTTGTACAGCCTGCTTACTGAAGTCGTTAACCTGATTCACTTTTGTTGCGACTGTTGTTGTATTCGAAGACATCTGGTCTACGGTTGAAGCAATTTCGTTTACATTCGAGGCAAGCGCCTGAGTTGTTTTTGCAACCGTCTCAATCTGGCTGGCAATTTCGACAATGGTTGAAGAGGTTTCATCCGCTGCAGATGATTGGGACTCTGCACTTCTCGACACCTGAACGGAACTGGCAGAAATCTCATCGGCGGCAGAGGCCACCTGCTGACTGCTCCGTTTGATCTGAGAAATTAACCCGGTCAATTGATCGGCCATTAGGTTTATATTTCGGGTCAGTTCCCCGATTTCATCTTTGGAATTATTTACCAGTCGGTCAGAAAGATCACCCATTGCAATCTTTTTGGATATTTCGGTCACATTGAATAAAGGAAGGGTAATGACCCGGGAAATAAATATCCCGAGGCTGACGGAAAGAAAAACCGAAATGACAATAACCAGTACCATGACATTCCTGGTTTCATCATACAAAACCTGCGAATTATCATGAAACTCCTTTCCAATACTCCCCTGAAGTTCACTCAATTTATCAATTTCAGCTTCAATTTTGGCCACCAAACCAGTAAACTCTTCCGAAAGAAGGAAAGACCGTGCACTGTCCGGGCTAACCGAAAGCAATTGGGTAAACTCGCTTCTCAAAGCAAGGTATTTATCAACATCACGCCGAAAAGACTCGATTTCCACCTTTTCACGATCATCATGCAAAAGGTCAGAATATTGTGAAAACCTGCGTTGAACCGTTTCCATATCAGCCTGAATTTCGGTACGCAATTCACGCTGAACTGCTGTATTTCTGGAACTTGCCAGCATCATATCTGCATAAACAAGATGGTTAAAAGACTGCCCTACATCCGAAAGGTAAACAGCAGGCAGCAACCGGTTATCATATAATTCCCCTACTGATTCATTGATTTTTTCTGCACTGTTCAGACTGTAAATACCCTGTGCCACAATGATCAGGGCCAGTAGCAGAAAGGAGCCCAGAAGCTTCCGTGAAATTTTAAGATTGTGAAACCAGTTCATGTTTTCTCCGGTTAATAGGTTTAGTTCTCGAAATCAGATTTCATTCTGTATGGCAGAAATAATGCCAGTTTATTTATCTTGCTTAAGTGAATCAGACGGGTTTTCTATAAAGTCCCTGCCCGGTTTTTGACCATCCGCCAAATTGTACCGGTCATTATTCGACCGGAACGGTCAGAATTTGACCAGAATGGCTATTTTAAGTTAGTCAGATATCTTGCGATTTCCAGCAGCTTCATTTCCCGGATTGCCCCGCCAAGTTCCCTCCCGATACGGGGCATTCCATCCACAACACATTCCCCGCTTGCCTGGGTAAAAGTTTTATGTCCGCAAAGCCTCAATGTCACCAGACCGCGCGCCCCGTCACTGCCCATTCCGGTAAGGAGAAACGCATGAACGGTTATTGATTTGATTTTGGACGCTGAAATAAAAAGTTCATCAACACTTGGCTTATGAAGGGCATCAGCAGGATCTTCATTCAAAGAAATCCAGAGTGAATTTCCCCGCGATGAAAGATTCATGTGGTAACCGGCCTTCCCGACATAGGCTTTGCCCGGCTTCAATTCGGTGAGAAACTCAGGATGTTCAACAGGAAGTGCCGCCAATGAATCAAGCCGTCTTGCAAAAGACCCGGTAAACCCCTCGGGCATATGCTGAACAATACAGATCGAATGCGGAAAACCAGCAGGCAATTCTCTTAATATCATCTCTATGGCCTGCGGGCCACCGGTCGATGCCCCAATCAGAATGAGCTGGCGGCCAGAGGGGGTTCCTGCCGGCATGATCAGATTGCTTTCGGCGATGGGGGGCGGAACTGGCTGCTTTTTTACTTTCGCCTGAATTGAATTCAGAAGGGTTGTTTTTAAATCCAGAATTCCGGCTATTCTGGACGGATCTTTTTTAATAAACGAGATGATACCAAGTTCAACAGCCTCATAATACAGTGAATTTGTTTCATCGATTTCGCCACTCAGAACAAGGATTGGCTTCGGTTTCACCCGCATTACCCACCGGATTAATTCAATGCCGTTGCTGTCGAGCAACTGGATGTCCGTTATGATCAAATCCGGCTCAGATCTGTTAAACTCTGTGATGGCATCCTGAACGGACGAGGCCTCCGAAATGACCTCAAAGGTGCCGTCACTTTCCAGAATTTTTCTAAGCGATTTACGGATAAACAAGGAGTCGTCAACGATCATCACCCGGATTTTTGCCATTTTGATGCCTTCTGCGATCAGGTCAATTAGGATTCTCATCTTTATCGAAGCAAAAGGCGTGCCCGGCTACCATCCCGAAGCTTTTGATTTTTCTCCTCATCCTTTTATTTTCGGATATGGCGTCTCCTATCCAAAAATATCCCTTCAAACCCGGACTTCCCTGGCAGATCGAAATTGTGGACCTGGAAGGACTTATCAGCCGGAATCAAGGTTTTTTAAAGGTTCCGCACCGGACTGACTTTTTCCACATTTTCGTTTTCGGTGACTGCTCGCCGGTTCATACCGCCGATTTTATTCCGGTCCAGGTTACGCCAGGGTCGCTGTTGTTTCTGAATCAGAATCACGTCCATCAGTTTGACCTGAAAGCTCTGTACAGCGGAAAAGTCCTTATTTTTACTGACCAGTTTTTCGGTAGGAGTCCAGAGGATATCCGGTTTTTGGGGACTTCCCGGGTTTTTCACCCGCTGGACGGAAATCCGGTACTTGAACCGGGATCCAAAACCAGAACCCGCCTCCTCAGAATCCTTGACTGGATCAGGGAGGAAACAAGCGAGCCGGGTGAGGAACTGAAGGAAGAGATGCTGCATACTCTGCTGAAAGAGTTTCTTTTCCTGGCGGACCGTGAAAAGCGTCAACAGGAACCGGCGGCCAGGTTTGGGCGGACAGATCTGGATTTAACGCTTGCCTACAGGGCAATTGCCGAAGATTTTTTCACCGAAAAAAAGCCGGTCGCTTTTTATGCAGAAAAATTGCTGTGTTCAGAAAAAAGGCTTGGGCAGGCAACCGGTAAAATTCTGGGTAAAAGTCCGAAGTCGGTACTGGATGACCGGGTCATTCTGGAGGCCCGCAGACTGCTGGCCCATCAGACCGGACCTGTTAAGGAGATTGCTTTTTCTCTGGGATTTGATGAACCAACCAATTTTATCAAATTTTTCAGAAAACATACCGGGATGACACCCGTTGACTTCCGTCAGACACTTCCCCGATAAATTCCGAAAAGTATCATTCTTCTTCCCGATTCTACCTTTAACGGGTTTCTGCTTTTCCAGACCTTTGGTGTATCCAAAAACACAAAAGGAAAACGTATGGATTACCAAAATAGCATTCTCGATTTTTACCGGAAAGCGCTGACTGTTAATACAGAAACAACCCCGCAGGAAGTTTTAACACCACTTCTGGCCGAGGATTTTGTCTCTTACGGGTCTGTTGATTCGAAGGGGAAAGCCCAACTGATCGGGCAACTCGGGTTTTTCTGGACTCTGATTCCGGATCTCAACTGGGATCCGAAGGAAGTTCTGATCTCGGGTAACAAAATCGTCGTCAGAAGCGAAGCAACCGGCACACCAAACGGCGATTTTATGGGACTGCCAACAGATGGATCCAAATCATTCCGGATCATGACCATTGATATCCACACACTTGAAAACGGGAAAATCAAAACCGTTCACCACCTCGAAGACTGGGGAACGGCAATGAAACAGTTGCGGGGATGAGTCAGATTCCCCGTCAGTTAAACAGATTCCGGTCAAGAGACCGGTATTGAATTGCTTCGGATAAATGTTCTGCCCGGATGGTTTCTGATCCGCCAAGATCGGCAATTGTCCGGGCAACTTTTAAAATCCGGTCATAAGCCCGTGCAGAAAGTCCCAGCCGGTCCATGGCAACCTTGAGCAATTGGTGACCCGCCTCATCCAGTTTGCAGAAAGTCCTGATGTCCTTTGGTTTCATCTGGGCATTGCAATAAATCGGTTTCCCTTCGAACCGCTTTAACTGACTCAGTCTGGCTGTAACAACCCGTTCCCGGATAGACTGGGAAGGTTCCCCCGGCGCTTTCTGCGACAATTCCCGATAGCCGACGGCCGGAACCTCACAATGAATATCAATCCGGTCTAGCAGCGGACCTGAGATTTTTGATACATACCGCTGGATCAGGTTCGGATTGCAGGTACAGTCGTGATTCGGGTCAGTGTAATAACCGCAGGGGCACGGATTCATTGAGGCGACCAGCATAAACTGGGCAGGATAATCAACCGAAATGGCTGCTCTGGAGATGGACACCCGTCCATCTTCCATCGGTTGGCGCATCACTTCAAGTGCATTCCGCTGAAACTCGGGCAACTCATCCAAAAACAAGACACCATGATGCGCCAGGGAAATTTCGCCGGGCCTGGGGTGATGACCACCGCCAACAAGCGCCACATCTGAAACGGTATGATGCGGACTTCTGAAAGGCCGGGAAGCTAAAAGGGCTGTTTTTTCGGGTAGCAATCCTGCCACTGAATGAATTTTGGTGCATTCCAGCGCTTCATTCAACGTTAAAGGGGGAAGTATGGTCGGGATCCGGCGGGCCAGCATGGTTTTCCCGGAACCCGGTGGGCCGATCATGATGATATTATGTCCGCCGGCGGCAGCAACTTCAATCGCCCGTTTTACGTTTTCCTGCCCCCGAACATCTGCAAAGTCTTCATGGTAAACCGATCCCTGATGAAAAAGACCGGGAATATTGATCCGGTGCGGATCTTTCCGGCTGCCGTTCAGAAACTCAACTGTTTCTGCCAGGGAAGAAACCGGGTAAACTTCAAGTCCATCCACGACCGCTGCCTCATCCCCGTTTTCTTCGGGAACCAGAATCCCCCTGTATCCCATTTTCAGGGCAGATACGGCTATCGGCAAAACCCCTCTGACCGGTCTCAATTTTCCTTCCAGGGCAAGTTCACCCAGCAAAAGAAATTCATTCAGGTCGGTGGCCGTTACCTGCCCGGAAGCAGACAGAATCCCGATTGCAATCGGGAGATCAAAACCGGAGCCTTCTTTCCTGACATCGGCCGGGGCCAGGTTTATGGTAACTTTTTTCGTCGGAAAGGTGAACCCTGAATTTTTAATTGCACCGGCAACGCGTTCCTTCGACTCTTTTACAGCCGAATCGGGCAGACCTACCGTTACGAATCCCGGCATCATACCTTCAAGGTTACACTCGACTTCAACAACAAAAGCATCAACACCGGCAGTGGATGCCGAATAAGTTTGAGAAAGCATCACATTTCCTTCAGAATCGGGATCAGAACAGAGATCAGGAACCCGGGATCGGGTCTACAACTGCAAAAATAAGAGAATTCGGGATAAAACAAAAAACCCCGGCTTGGACCAGGGTTTTTATAGCTCAAAGTTCAGGAACATAGTGATTGGGGACAGTCACTATCCTAAACCAAATACAGCAATCCGAAGCTGAATGTAATCAGGACAACGGCGACAACCAGATCCTGAATTTCTTTTCTTGACATACTTGCCTCACATCTTTTGTACGGTTCAAAGATAGGAAAAAGAAAATTTTATCTCGTTATCACAGATCACAAAATCAGCATATTCAAAACTTGACAGAATGACAAACATTAAAAACTAAAGCCGTGCTTTATTCTGTCCTAACAAGTTAAGGGATAGTTGCCTTACGGTTTTCTCAAAATACAACCGTTTACATACTGTGAAATTGCACTGAATCCCGTTCTGAACTTTAGTGAACCGCTGCTGGATGGGAAAAGAAACCTGAATGAGGTGATGTAAACGGTTACATTTTTAAATGCTGCTTCCAGGTTGTAATCTGCCGGGAAATCAGAGCCGGATTCGGAGAGCCGGTGGTTTTTTTATTTTCCAGACAGGTTGCCGGTGAAAGGACACGAAGCGCATCAGGAGTAAAAACGTCTGATACCGTTTTCAGGTCGGTGTCTGTAAGTTCGGGCAGAAATTTACCGTTGTCTTCGCACCATCTTACCACTTTGCCAACCAGGTGGTGAGCGTCCCGGAACGGCATCCCCTGAACAACCAGCCAGTCGGCAAGATCGGTTGCAAGGGAAAAATCATGTTTCAGATCTTCAATAAACCGGTCTGTTTTCACTTCCATTCCGTCAATCATCAGAGTCATGAGCTGAAGGCTGTCTGAATAGGTATCCACCGAATCGAACAAAAGCCGTTTGTCTTCCTGGAAGTCCCGGTTATAACTGAGCGGCAAGGCTTTCATTACCGTTAAAAAGGACATCAGATTTCCGGTAGTTCGTCCGGTTTTTGCCCGGATCAGTTCAGCCATGTCGGGATTTTTTTTCTGCGGCATGAGTGAAGAACCCGTCGTGACTTCATCCGCAAGGCGGACAAAATCCCACTCTTTGGTAGACCAGAGAATGAGTTCCTCTGCCAGCCGACTCAGGTGAATCATCCCGGTTGAAGCAGCCTGAAGTGCGTCGAGCATGAAATCACGGTCTGCAACTGTATCAAGCGCATGCAAAGTGGGGCCTGAGAATCCCATCAGACGTGCGGTCAGATCCCGGTCCAGCGGCAAAGTTGATCCGGCAAGAGCTCCGGAACCGAGCGGCGACAGCGATACCGCGTCGAGTACGGCTTTCCACCGGACCTTATCCCGTTCAGCCATTTCGGTATAAACCAGCAGATGATAAGCCAGGGTAACAGGCTGTCCCCGTTGCAGATGGGTGTAACCCGGCATCATGGTATTTTGATGGGTTTCAGCTTTTGCTACAAGCACTTTTTGCCAGTTTTCGTTCAGGCGGATTATTTCACCTGCAACTTTCCGCATCCAAAGCCGAACGTCGGTGGCAACCTGATCATTCCGGCTGCGGCCTGTGTGAAGTTTTCCGGCAACAGAGCCAATCAGTTCAGTTAAACGGCTTTCAACAGCTGAATGCACATCTTCATACAGCTCAGCCGTTGGCTTCCAGGAACCCGACTGATACTCAGCAAGAACGGAAGAAAGGCCATCACGGATGGTTTTCGACTCGGATTCTGTTAAAATCCCGACCGCTGCCAGCATGGTCACATGGGCAACGGAACCCTGAATATCTTCTTCGATCAGCCGGATATCCACATCCAGAGAAGAGGAGAATTTCATGGCCAGTTCATTGATGGAAGACTTAAAACGACCGCCCCAGAGCATGATACCACCGGAATTAGGAATGTTGAATTTTAAATTTTGAATGAAGAACTATTTCAAAAATACATACGAAACAGGAATCATTCTTAATAAAATATCCCCATCCCGTTGGGACGCCCCTCCTAACAGAAGGAGGGGAATCTAAATTTCCTTCACCTGTCCCTCGCCACAAGTCCCCCGTCACCGGTAATTCACTTGCCCGCTTTCACTCCGGCATGGACCTGAGAGTGGACTTTGTACGGTAACCCGAAGAGTTCAATGAATCCTTCTGAGGCTTTGTGATTGAACTTATCAGCAGTGGTGTAAGTTGCCAGAGTTTCACTGTACAAGGAGTAAGGTGACGTTCTGGCCAGAGTCCGGATGCTGCCTTTATAGAGTTCGATGGTCACTTCACCGGAAACGTGTTCCTGGGTGGAATCCACAAAAGCCATCAGCGCTTTGAAAAGCGGGGAGAACCAGAGTCCGTCATAAATCAGATTGGCAACCTGATGCGAAACGTGCTCCTTATACCGGAAGGTCTCTTTATCGAGAACCAGTCTTTCCAGTTCACTGTGGGCAGAATGAAGAACCGTTGCACCAGGAGCTTCGTAAATTTCACGGGATTTGATTCCGACTACCCGGTTTTCAACCAGATCCAACCGGCCGATTCCGTGTTCAGACGTAATTTTATTCAGTTCGGTAATCAGAGAAATGGCATCCAGTTTTTTACCGTTCAGTCTGACCGGAATTCCGGCTTCAAATCCAATCGTCACAACACCAGGTTGATCAGGGGCATTTTTCGGATTTTTCGTCAGTTGGTAGGCGTCTTCCGGAGGGGAAACTTTGGGATCTTCCAGAACTCCGCACTCGATTGACATTCCCCAGAGATTTTCATCGTAGGAATAGGGTGACTTTTTGGTTGCGGAAACAGGAATTCCCTTTGCCAGCGCATAATCAATTTCTTCTTCACGGGATTTAAATTCCCAGTCACGGAGCGGAGCAAGAACTTTTAGATGCGGAGCTAAAGTCATGATTCCCACTTCAAACCGGACCTGGTCGTTCCCCTTTCCGGTACATCCGTGAGCCACCATATCTGCATTTTCCTTGATGGCAATTTCAGCCAGCATTTTTGCCAGCAAAGGACGGCCGATTGATGTTGCCATCGGGTAAAGTCCTTCATACAAAGCACCGGCTTTGAGTGCAGGCCAGACGTACTGGGTCATAAATTCTTCACGCAGATCCACGATGTACGCTTTTGAAGCCCCGGTCTGATACGCTTTTTTCTCGACTGCAGCCCAGTCTTCCCGCTGACCGAGATCACCGGAAGCGGTAATGATTTCCGCATCAAATTTGTCATGCAGCCATTGAACCATGACTGAAGTATCCAGTCCGCCTGAATAGGCGACAACAATTTTTGGTTTGCTCATTTTATTTTCCTGTTTTATTAAATTACAAATTTCATTTACCACGAAGGGCACAAAGTAAATTTCTGAAAAGAAGGCAGGAGTCAGCAGACAGAAGTCAGTTTTCCGGAGTTTCTATTCACTCTCCACTTTTTTTCGGTCCCGGTTTGATATCAGAATCTGATGTTCCACCAAACTCCCTTTTTTTCACAAAAGAACTGAGTTTAAATTCGGACCACCTTAGTTGTATTTACCTTCAAAAGGGAATTTTAAGTACCAATCCAGTTAACCCAGACATTCAGGCAAAACCCTGATTTTTATACCATTACCATCAAGGTTTGCTGGTCTCTTCACCCTCATCCATCAGCGAATTAAAGAATCTGACCAGGTCGGGGATAAACCTGACGGAAGCAGGGATTACGAGGATTGTATCGTCACCTGCAATCGTTCCCAGAATTTCAGTTTTATTCAGCCGGTCAATGAAATGGCCTACACCCTGCGCCCGCCCGGCAAGGGTTCTTACCACCAGGCAGTTTTCGTTGGATCCGACCGCCAGAATCTCATACCGGATCAGCCTGTAAACCTGGCTGCCGGTTTCGGTATGGCTGATGACATACCTGGAGCCTTCTTCAGCCCGTACCCGGATGACCCCCAGGTCAGAGAAATCACGGCTGAGGGTTGCCTGAGTGATTTCAATCCCTTCCTGTCTGAGCAATCCCACAAGTTCTTCCTGACTGTCAACATGGAATTTCTGCAGAATTTCCTTGATTTTATTTTGGCGGAGAAGTTTGGATGACATACCTTAACCGTCAAGCCTGTCCGGTTTTGAGCCGGTAAAATACTTCAGTCGTTTCGGGTGCGAGCAGATAGGCCATTACCGCCTTCTGAACATGAAGCCGGTTCTCGGATTCGTGGAAGATGACTTTTTTAAACTTATTCATTGTAAAGTCATCGACCTCCTGCCCCCGTTTGGCAGGCAAACAGTGAAGCATGACCGCATGGTCTGGCATATAGCCTGAAAGCTCCTGATTCACCGAATAGCCTTCATACTTCTTCAGCCGGGCCTCTGCTTCTGCTTCCTGTCCCATCGAAATCCAGGTATCGACATACACCATATCTGCAACTGATACCGCTTTTTTGGGATCCTGTATCCAGAAAATCCGGTCTTTCATCCGGGGATCTTTAAACCACGAATCAAATTCAGTCGGGATATCCGGGCTGGAAATATTCACCGTAATCGGGTACATAAGCGCAATTTCAAGCCAGGACTGCAGCACATTATTCGGATCACCCACCCAAGTCATGACCAGCGAATTCTTCCAGAGGCCGAGTTCTTTCAGAGTGAGGATATCGGCAAGGATCTGGCAGGGATGCGAAAAATCGGTCAGGGCGTTAATAATACTCATTTCGGACCATTGCCGAAGTTCATACAGAGTCTGATGGTTGAAAAGGCGGCAAACCATTGCATCCACAAATCCGTTCAGGGTATTGGCTACATCGTGAACGGATTCACGGGTACCGATTCCGGCCATAAACTGTTCAACGACGGTGGTGTTTCCCCCAAGTTCCTGGATTCCGATATCAAAGCTGACCCGGGTTCTCAGGGACGGTTTTTCGAAATAAAGGGCAACCGATTTTCCTGCCAGCGGTTTAAATCCTGAATTCTGGTTGTTTTTAATGACCGTTGCATAATTAAAAACCTTCTCCAGGTCTTCAGCAGTCCATTCCGTCAGGTCAATAAGATGTTTCATACGGCAACTCCCCGTGATTCACTGGCTTCAAAAACAGCCGCCAGTTGTGAGACAAACAAGTCAATTTCGGTCCGGGTGATCAGAAAAGGGGGCAGCAGGCGAAGAACTGAGTCTCCGGAAGTACCGGTTACGATTCCCTGTTCCAGCAGAGAAGACGCCAGGGCTCTCGCAGACGTGCCGGGTTTTAACTGAATCCCGGTCATGAGCCCAAGTCCTCTGATTTCGGCAATTTCAGGCAAGTCTGCGGAAGCCAATTCGGACCTCAGATACTCACCCAAAGCCAGATTTCCGTCCAGAATGTCTTCGGTCAGCAGGGTGGAAACTGCAAGGGCTGCTGCAACTGCAACCGGGTTTCCGCCAAAAGTTGACCCATGATCTCCCGGTTTGATGCAGGCCCCGACGGGTTCAGTACAGATAACGGCACCCAGAGGAAATCCGTTTGCAATTCCTTTCGCCAGAGTCAGGATATCGGGTTTTAGTTCTTCATGCTGAAAGGCAAACCATTTACCTGTCCGGCCCATACCGGATTGTACTTCATCCAGAATCAGCAAAAGATTAAACTCATCACAAACCTCCCTCACAGCTTTCAGATAACCTGCCGGCGGAAGGAGTATCCCGTTTTCACCCTGAATGGGTTCCAGCATGACGGCAACTGTTTCGGAAGTTATGGCTGCCCGGATTGCCTCAACTGAGCCAAACTGGACCGACGTAAAGCCATAAACCAGAGGAAAAAAACCGTTCCAGAGTTTTGGCTGACCGGAAGCCGAAAGGGATCCCATCGTCCGGCCGTGGAATCCGCCCTGCGCAGTAATGATGTGATATCTTCCCTGCCCCCATTTACGTGCAAACTTGATGGCCGCTTCGTTTGCTTCTGTTCCCGAATTGCAGAAAAAAACCTTCTCCAGACCGGACTTCGAAGCAAGAACTGAAGCAAGTTCTTTCTGACCGGCCGATTCAAACAGGTTGGAGGTATGCCAGACTCCATTAAGCTGTTTCAGAACTGCGGCAGTAATTTCAGGATGGCCGGTTCCAAAGCCGTTAACAGCAATGCCCGACAGAAAGTCAAGGTACCGGTTCCCTCTCGAATCGGTCAGCCAGACACCCTCACCGGATGTAAATTCAACCGGAAAGCGGTTATAGTTACCCAACAAATGTGATTCAGTCATTTTTTTTCTCCATAATCCAGGTTCCTGCCGGCTTACCTTCAAGCAGGGATAAAAAGCTTTCGGGCGAGCCAGGCCCGATCCAGACCTTCCCGACACCCTTTTTCAGCAGCTCTTCGCTGCTTTTCAGTTTGGGGATCATGCCGCCGGTAATATCCCCAGATACAATTCCGGTGGTAATTTCTGCCGGAGACAGAACAGATTTCACTTTCCCGCCAATCAGAACTCCCGGTATGTCTGAGATGAAATAGATTGCATCTGCTTTCAATGCAGATGCCAGAGAGCCGGCAAACCAATCAGCATTTACATTTACCTGCTGGCCGTCACGTCCAAGACAGGTGCTGGAAAACACAGGAATGACTCCGGAATTGACCAGATCCAATACCCAGGTTGTATCTCCTGTTACAACCGGAATTCCCACACGTCCCAGTCTCGGGTCCGTCATTTCGCCGGTAACCAAACCCCGGTCCGCACCTGTAAGCCCGATTGCCGGAATCGTTTCATGATTCAGTTTAGCCGAAAGTTTGCCATTAACCCAACCGGATTGAACTGCGGATACAATCATCATTGTTTCTCCGTCTGTCACCCGTTGTCCGTCCACAAATTCAGAGGTTATCCCAAAAGCCGCACACCAGGACGTGATTTCCTTTCCGGCACCATGAACGATGACAAGGTGGTTTCCGCCGGAAGTTAATTTCCTGAGAACAGCCATCCACACCGGATTGGTCAGAAATTCGTCAACGGCTTTGCCTGAGAGTTTTAATAAGTTGAGCATGGTATTTTTGTTAAGAAGTCAGAAGACTGAAGTCAGAAGTCAGTTTCAAATACCGACCCAGCTTTTATTTTACGTTTGTGCAGTTACCTTTTCAGAATTTGTTAAGAAGTCAGAAGACTGAAGTCAGAAGTCAGTTTTAAATACTGACCCAGCTTTTATTTTACTTTTGCGCAGTAACCTTTTCAGAATTTGTTAAGAAGTCAGAAGACTGAAGTCAGAAGTCAGTTTTAAATACTGACCCAGCTTTAATTTTACTTTTGCGCAGTTACCTTTTCAGAATAAGAATGCAGCATTTTGCTGATTTCTTCCAATAAAATCATTTCATCCGCCATTTTAAAATAGCCAAGATCTTTTGATAGTATCAGGTAGTATTTACACTCCTCAATAGACCCTTGTGATATATTGAAGAAGCGAGCCTTTTCAAGTTTGGTTTTCCTTCTATATCCTTCCGCAATATTTGCAGGAATTGAAACGGCTGCTCTTCGAAATTGCGAAGTCAAGCAAAACAATTCCTCCTTTGGAAAATTTGAAGTCATTTTATATACCTGAAGTACAAATTCATGGGATTTTTGCCAAACAACCAGATTTTGAAAATTTGTTGTTGATGTCATTATCTTTACCTGTTAAAATCTCCTGACTCCTGACTCCTGACTTCAACTCCTGTAATCCGCATTGATCCGGATGTAATCAGTTGAAAAGTCGCAGGTATACCAGGTTGTGGTAAAAGGTCCGTGCCCAACATTGACGGTGATTTTAATTTCGGTTTTACTCAGGCGCTTCAGGGCTTCTTCTTCATCGAGCACAATCCGGTAGCCGGGAAGAAAAATAGCCAGGTCATCAAAGTAAATTGAGACTTCAGCCGGATCAAATTCTGCCCCTGAATATCCGGCAGCCGAGATGATCCGTCCCCAGTTGGCGTCCTGTCCGTGGATTGCTGTTTTAACCAGTGGTGAATTGCAGATCGTTTTGGCAATTTTATCGGCGTCCTCTGCCGTATGTGCTCCCGACACAACCACTTCTACAAATTTTGTAGCGCCTTCTCCGTCAACCACAATCAGCCTGGCCATTTCCTTCGTCAAAACCATCAGAGCTTCACGGAAATGGAAATAGGTTTCGGTCCCGGCGAGAATTTCAATTCCTGACGCTCCGTTAGCCATCAGGGTCACCATGTCATTCGTACTGGTATCCCCATCAACGGTAATTTTATTGAATGAATGGCTGACGGCTTCGAGCAGAAGGTCCTTGATCAATTGATTATCAATCCTGGCATCCGTTGTCAGAAACCCGAGCATGGTGGCCATATTCGGCATAATCATCCCCGATCCCTTGCAGATTCCGCCGATAGTTACCGGCCCGCCGGGAGTCTGAATCTCAACGGCAAATTGTTTCTCTTTGGTATCGGTGGTCATAATGGCTTCGGCAGCATCATACCCGCCTATCGCCGAGATAATGGGAACAATATCCTTTATTCCCTGTTTCAGAACCATCATGGGTAATCTTTGGCCGATAACACCCGTCGAAGAAATCAGGACTTCCTTTGGTGAAATGCCCAGTTCTTCGGCAACCCAGTTCTGTGAATCCAGAGCATCCTGGAAACCGGGATCTCCGGTGCAGGCATTGGCATTTCCGGAGTTTACCAGAACTGCCTTAACCAAACCGCCCGACTTGATCACGGCCTGGGAAACCAGCAAAGGGGCCGCCTTCACTTTATTCAGAGTAAAGGTTCCGGCAACCGTACAGGGCTGAGGAGAGTAAATCAGCGCCAGGTCCCGTTTTTTCTTTTTTATTCCGCAGTAAATACCGGCGGCAAGAAATCCTTTGGCAGATGTGATAGTCCCGTTAGGAATGAAATGAAACATGGTTTCCCTCACTTGGTAGAAGTCCGGCTGCCGGATGGAAGCCGAAGTAAGAATTCATATTCTGAACTGCCTGACCGGATGCCCCCTTAACCAGATTGTCAATTGCACCGGTAACAAGAATGGAATTACCCCGAACCGAGACACTGAGGTCACAGAAATTCGATCCGGTAACCCATTTAATCTGGGGAATCTGCTTCCTGAACCGGATAAACGGCTGATTTTGGCAGAAGGTCTCAAAGGCAGCAGTGACTTCGGCCGGATCAAGGGCTTTGCGGGTAAAAATGCTGGTGGTGGCATACATGCCAACTGCGGCCGGGAGTAAATGAACTGCAAAGGAAAAAGGAGCAAACATCCCGGCTTTCTGCAATTCCTGCAGGATTTCAGGTTCATGGCGGTGCTGATGCAGGTTGTAAGCCCGGGAATTCCCATCCATCTCTGACAGGAGAAGATCGGCATTAGGGCTTTTCCCGGCTCCTGATGTCCCCGAATAGGCAACCGTTGCCACCGTCAGAATATCATCAGCAAAAGCTTCAGCAAGCGGAAGCACTGACAGCAGGGTGACGGTCGGATAGCAACCCGGATTGGATATCAGCTTTTTCCCGGTATAGGATGTCCGGTGATAATCTGCAAGGCCGTACACTTTCTGAGACAGCAAATGAGGTGCTGAATGCGTGAAGTGATACCACTGATCATACTGGGCGGGCTCATCCAGACGGAAATCACCCGACAGATCAATGACAACCTTACCTTTTTCGATCAGGCCGGGAATGACTTTAATCGATTCACCGTGGGGTAATGCGGTGAAATAAACATCCAGTGACTCGTCCAGGTTTGAAAGGGCCCCGACCGGCAGGTTGGGGAAAACCCCCTGAAACTCAGGAAAAAGATGATACAAATCCTGACCGGAAGTTGAATAACTATACAATTTCAAGACCTGCACCCCAGGGTGATGGGCCAAAAAGGAGATCAGTTTCTTTCCCGTATACCCGCTGCTGCCAATGATTCCGACAGAAATCATACTTTTTACCTTAACTTATTAATCCGAGTGAAATAAATTTCAAAACAAAGTAATTTCAGGCCCTTGCGGGTCGCCTGAAGCGGAAATCAGACGGAAGCATCCGTTCAGAATTTCTCTGTTGGGCAGGAGATAGATGGATTTGTTTGTTCTTTGCTGTCATGATGCAAAGTTAGGCCTGGTCGGAATTCAAGTCAAGTAATTATTCATTTTTTTGCATATTAATACATTCCATGCTGTCTCTTAACAAAAAATGCCAGGAAAAAATATGTCCCTTCCGGAACAGAAAAAGCAGGAATTCATGTTTGATCTTAAAAGCAAGCAGGACTATGTCAACAGCACTTTACCGAAATACCAACTATGAATGCACGAAGTTGATAACCCGGCGTTATTCAACCTCTTTCAGCATGGGAATTCTGGCTTTTTCCCCGAAGTTCAGAAAACCAATTTATGGCATTTATGCCTATGTGAGGTATGCCGATGAAATTGTGGACACTTTCCATGATTACGACAAAGTGAATCTGTTCAGGGAATTCAGAGAGGAAACTTTCAAGGCGATCCGGCAAAAAATTCATCTGAATCCGGTATTGGATGCTTTCCAGGATGTGGTCAATATGTACGGCGTGGATCATGAACTGATCAATGCCTTTCTAGACAGTATGGAAATGGACCTGGAAAAAACCACTTACTCAGCCCGTGGCTACGAAGAGTACATCTACGGGTCAGCCGAAGTTGTCGGGTTAATGTGTCTGCGGGTGTTTTGCGAGGGTGATTCTGTCAAGTATTCAGAACTCAAGGCAAGTGCACGAAGTTTGGGAGCTGCATTTCAGAAGGTAAATTTTCTCAGGGATCTGAAGGATGATTATCAGGATAGGGGCAGAACCTATTTCCCGGGAGTCAACTTCCAGCTTAACTTCAATCAGGAAACCAAACAGCAGATTGAAACGGATATACAGCGTGACCTCGATTCAGCTCTTTCGGGCATCAGAAGACTCCCATCAGGGGCAAAATCCGGCGTTTATCTGGCCTTTCTGCTTTACCAAAGTCTGTTTAAAAAATTAAAGCAGGCAACTCCGTCAGAAATTATGGAAAGCCGGGTCCGGGTTCCCAATTCCAGAAAATTTGCCTTGATTCCGGTCGCCTATTTCAGAACCCGGTTTGGTCATGTCTGACCCAGAATTCCGTCAAGTTTCCCTTCTGTCTGCGGTGATAGTTTTCCTCTTTTTCCAGGATTCCGCTGCCGGAGAAATTTCACTCACCACACTCAGAAGCCAGTTTTACCAGTGTGTTTCGGATCAGGACCAGACAGAGAAATTCATTTCAAGGCTGGAAAATATTCCACAGCCTGATCCGCTTGAAACCGCCTATCTGGCAGCCGGAAAGGCACTGATGGCCAAGCATGTGTGGAATCCGGTAACAAAACTGGGGTGGCTCGACCGGGCAGAACAAACTATGGCAGAGGCAATCCGCCAGGATCCGGATAACCCTGAAATCCGGTTTCTCCGGTTTTCCTGGCAGCACTTTCTGCCCGGCTTTCTGGGCAGAAGCCCAAATCTGAACGAAGACCGCAAAGTTATTATTTCCGGGCTCATCAGGGAAAAGAAATCCCTCAGTCCGGACTTAATCCGGAATATTGCAACTTTTCTTATCGGCTCAGACCGGTGCACTTCAGCCGAGATTATTCAACTGAACTCATTGAAATGAAATTCACCTACCTCCTGATCAATTTTGCCACCCTTCTTTTTCCCCTCCTTTTTTCATTCGAAGAAAAGATTCATTTTGTCAGGAAATGGCCGGCACTTTTTCCCGGACT
The DNA here is from genome assembly GCA_023151185.1 of Bacteroidota bacterium. Taxonomy (GTDB): domain Bacteria; phylum Bacteroidota; class JABWAT01; order JABWAT01; family JABWAT01; genus JAFLBE01. The sequence continues at coordinate 69,048 of JAKLJL010000006.1, read as the reverse complement.
CACACTCACGGCCCTTTTTTTTATCGGATTTGATTATGTCTTTACGGTCTGGGGAGTTTGGGGCTTTAACCCGGATTACTTAACCGGAATTTTTGCAGGGGTTCTACCTGTTGAAGAAGTGATGTTTTTCTTTTCCATCCCGTTCGCCTGCCTGTTCATTTTTGAAGTAACCCGGTACTATCTTCCCGGTTTGCAGGGACCCGGCTGGCTGAGATATGTCTTTCTCGTTTCCGGATTTTTTCTGATGCTGGCCGGTTTGCTTAATTCCGACCTGATTTACACCTCGGTAAAACTGTCTCTTACCGGGCTGGCACTCCTGTTTGCCGGTTTTTGGTTTCAACCTGGCTGGATGGGGCATTTTGCCTTGACTTTCCTGATTCATTTGGTTCCTTTTTGGGTCGTCAATGGTATTCTAACTGCACTGCCGGTAGTTTGGTACAACAACCAGGAAAATCTGGGACTCCGGATTGGAACGATACCGGTTGAAGATGTATTTTACTCGTTGCTTCTTCTGCTGATGAATACAGCTTTTTACCACTTCTTTTCAGGAAAAAGACCTGATCGGGCCACAGTATGATGCCAACAGGAAAAAAAGCAATTGTTATCGGGTCTGGTTTATCGGGTCTGGCTTCGGCTATCCGGTTGAAAGCTGATGGCTTTGAGGTCGATGTTTTTGAGTCAGCACCCGGGCCAGGCGGAAAAGCCTCCGAATTCCGGCAGGACGGTTTCCGGTTTGATGCCGGTCCCAGTCTGTTTACCATGCCCGAGTTGGTTGATGAACTATTCCATCTTGCCGGACGGCGGCGTGAGGACTATTTATCTTACCACCGGCTTCCGGTAACCTGTCAGTATTTTTTTCCGGATGGAACCCGGCTGACTGCCTGGAGTACACCGGATGAGTTTGCCAGAGAGTTGGCCGCCAAAACTGTGGATTCTGTTGATTCAGTCCATCACTTTTTAAATCGTTCAGCAGAAATATACCGGTTAACGGCTGATTTATTCATGAGAAAGTCTCTCCATAAAGTGTCGACTTTCCTTTCAGGAACCGCCTTCCGGGCCTTGCTGAATCTGAACCGGCTTGATACCAGCCGGACGATGGTGAAAGCGATAAAAAGCATCTTCCGGGATCCGAAAACCATTCAGTTATTCTCGAGGTATGCAACCTACAACGGCTCCAATCCCTATCAGGCACCGGCTACATTGAATATCATTCCGCATCTGGAACATGCCAAAGGGGCCTTTTTTCCGGAAGGCGGAATGATCAGTATCAGCCAGGCCTTATACAACCTGGCCATCGACCTGGGTATCCGGTTTCACTTTAACCAGCCCGCCGACCGGATCGTTTCTGACCAGGACCGGGTCACCGCAGTACTGGCAGGAGGAAAGTACCATCAGGCATCAGTCATTGTTTCCTCCATTGACATCCACTATGCCTACCACCGGTTGCTTCCTGACAGGCCGTGGCCTGAAAAAACCCTGAATCAGCCGAAGTCCAGTTCTGCTCTTATATTCTATTGGGGAATGAACCAGGAAACACCTGACCTTGATCTTCACACTATCTTTTTTTCCCCGGATTATGAAGAAGAATTCCGGTATTTATTCGACCGGTTCGAAGTTTTCGACAAACCGACGGTTTATGTTTACATCAGTTCAAAGCAAAATTCTGCTGATGCCCCGGCCGGAAAGGAAAACTGGTTCACCATGATCAATGTGCCCCATCACCGGGGGCAGGACTGGGATAAACTCATCCCGAGAGCACGGAGTGCAATTCTTGGTACCATTGAATCTGCACTTGGCCGGAAGATCCGGCAAAATATTCTTACCGAAAGGGTTCTGGATCCCAGAGGAATCGAATCCAGGACCGGTTCCTATCTGGGTGCGCTTTACGGAAACAGTTCAAATAACCGGTTCTCTGCCTTTTTACGCCATCCCAACTTTTCTTCTGACCTGAAGGGGCTTTATTTCTGCGGCGGATCGGTCCACCCGGGAGGCGGAATTCCGCTGGTTCTGCTTTCTGCCCAAATTGCCCATGATCTGATCAGGAGGGACTTTGATTTATCCTGATCAGTCATCAGCCGGAAAGATTATCTGGAACACCGTGATCCGTTTTCTGATCCGTACCAACTTCCACCAGTTCAGAATTTACCAGACCGGGACTCTGCCCAGTGGAACCAGCCTTTTCTGTCTGTCGAATCATACCAGTTGGTGGGATGGTTTCTGGGCCTGGCAAGTCAACAAGAACGTCTTTGACCGCCACTTTTTTATTCTGATGCTGGAAGAGCAGTTGAAAACACGGAAATTTATGACCAGGGCCGGAGCCTTTTCAATCCAACCCGGAACCCGGGATGCCCTGGCTTCCCTTCAGTTTTGCGCCCGGATTCTGAATGAACCGGGCAATTGCCTTTTCTATTACCCACAGGGTTCCATTTCGTCTCAGCATGAAGCTGCTATTGAATTTGGTTCCGGGGTCAGGTTTATCCTTGACCGGGTAAAGAACCCGGTAACACCGGTCTATCTGGCTTTTTTTACCGATTACGGGACCAGCAAAAAACCAACTGTTTCAGTTTATCTTGATTTTACAGTTCCCGTGCAGGAGGTAAACCAGCAGACCTGGCAGTCCTTTTATTCTCAGGCAAAGTCCCACCATTGTTCTTTGAACAGGAAAGTGTAAAGGTATGCAGGCATTTTGGATTGCAGCCTTTGTTTTGCTTTTCTTCAGGATATCCTCCTTTGCAGTTGCTCTGGTCAATTTCCTGACGCCTGTCCGGTTACGAGGTGCCGGCGTTCCTGAAACCGCCCGGGTTTCTGTATTGATTCCGGCAAGAAATGAAGAAAAAAACCTTCCGGCCACTCTTGAATCCCTGTTAAATCTCAAAACCGACCTTCATGAAATTGTGATTCTGGATGACCATTCAACAGATTCAACCTTTCAGATAGCTGATACCATCGGGCGGCATGAGCCCAAAGTCAAAGTTCTCAGAGGCAAGCCGCTTCCGGCAGGATGGACCGGTAAAAACTGGGCCTGCCATCAATTGGGTTTAGTTGCAACCGGAACTCACTTTTTGTTTCTGGATGCAGATGTGAGGCCAGAAAAAGGGTCAATCGGCGGAGCCCTTTCTGTTATGGAGACGAGCCATCTTGGATTTCTTTCCGTTTTTCCGGATCAGAAGCTGGGGACACCCGGTGAAAAAATGGTGGTTCCGGTCATGCACCATATTTTGCTTTCCCTGCTGCCGCTGATTCTTGTAAAAAAAACCAGATTTTCCTCACTTTCCGCAGCAAACGGGCAGTGGATGCTGTTTTTACGTGAACTTTACCAGACCGGCCGGTATCATGAGGCCGAAAAGGGATCGGTTGCAGAAGACATCCGTATTGCCCGAAGAGTCAAGTCTGAAGGAGTTTCTGCAGCCTGTCTGCTTGGTGGCGGGCTGGTCTCCTGCAGAATGTACTCCGGATTAAGGGAAAGTCTTGACGGTTTTTCAAAAAATTCCATCGACATGCTGGGCGGAACGCCAGCCAGCGCCACTATCCTGTCGGTTCTGTTGGTTTTACCCCCGTTTTTTTTCTTTTTTTTGCCCTGGCCGGTTTTCTTCTGGATTGATTTGGGCCTTCTTCTCGGTTCCAGAATCCTGATTGCAAAACTTTCAGGCAGATCCGTTCAGGAAAGCCTTCTGGCTACACCGGCACTTCTGTTTTTTCTTATTTACCTTGTTATTAAAGGATTTATTTCCCGATGGACAAAGACAATCACCTGGAAAGGCCGGACCGTGGAATCCTGATCGCAGCAGGATATTTTGCGGTCTTCCACCTGGTTGGAGTTGCCGGATTTCATATCCCGGAATTGACCGGACTCTTCCAGCGGCTTGTACCCTTTCATCTGCTGGCGACTGCAGGCGTCCTTTTTTATTTCCAGAACTGGCAAAACCGCAGCTTTTTAATTTTTTTCTGCTGCACCTGGCTGGCAACCTGGCTGATTGAAGCCATTGGTGTTTCAACCGGTTTGATTTTTGGTTCCTATTCCTATGGTCCCACCCTGGGGTTTTCTCTAGCCGGAACACCTGTCCTTATCGGATTAAACTGGCTTATTTTGCTCGTAACCTCTGCCGCGATTACAGATAAACTGATATCCAACCCGAAACTAAAGCCCGTTTTAGGCGCCGGACTCATGGTCCTGACTGATTTTTTTATCGAACCTGTTGCTATGACCTTTGAGTACTGGACGTGGGAAGGCAATCAGATACCGGTTCAGAATTACCTGTCCTGGTTTCTTGTTTCTCTGGCTTTGCACTTTTTTTACCGGAGACTCAAACCTGAACCCCGGAACCCAGCGGGACATTTTCTTTTTATTATTCAGTTTCTCTTCTTTGCTTCCTTTTGGGTGATTGAAATGGCGGTCGAATGAAAAAAACTCCGGTTTTCATCCACTCCATTTTCACCGCTGAAGGACATAGTTACTGGGGACACCCAGGACCAATTCCAGGCCCGTATCCCGTTCACTCTCATACAGCGGCAGCTTTAGTCAAAGGATCAGGAATCCCGGGTGACCGTTTTTTTAACCGTAAACCGGATTATGACGGCCAGATAACCTTTTTTTCCTGGGAGGTTTATCAGGAACTGATCCGGACTCTGAAGCCTGAAAATCCTTCAGCCGGGCTATTCAGGAGAAATATTTTGGTTGAGGGCATTCCGCTGAATCAACTGATCGGGCAGGAATTTAAACTGAATGGTATTTTGCTTTTTGGTTCCGCTCATTGCACTCCCTGCAAATGGATGGATTTTGCATTTGGACCCGGTACTCTGAAACTTCTTCAGGGCCGCGGCGGACTCCGGTGCAGAGTTCTTCAGGATGGACAGTTATCAACAGGACCCGGCGAAATTGAAACATCACTAACACTCGATTTATCACAAATTAGTGAGCCAATAAGGCCATTTCCAATGCCATAAAAGCGAACCCTGTGATTTAATTCACTATTCCCCAACAGATAAACAGGTATTTTTGTTATCTAAATCAATACGGGGGCACTATGAAAAAATGGTTATGGCTACTGGTAAGCGGACTTTCACTTGTTTCAATAACGGGTTGCAAAGACACCGAAGATGAGGACACATCCTCTGGCCCTGCTAAAGTTACTATCCCGTTGATGGAAACTGCCATCAGTGACAAGAATACAGATACCTACGCAATGCAGGTAAAATATTCTGTGGAATCCATGAATTCCCTTGGGAATCTTTTAACCAACTTTTACATCGGATTTGAAGGATACAATTGGGTTAAAAACGGAAACGCCTATACCTGGCAACAAACCAACGGCACTGAAGCCATTAAATATGTTGTTACAGACAATGGTGCAACCTACACAACCCAATTTTTTACAACCGGTGAAATGGGAGGTTTTTTTGTAACCAATGCCCTTTGGTTTGAAGGCACCTATTCCAAAGACGGAAAGTCCGGAAACTGGAAGATTTATGAATTTACAAGTGCAACAGTCAGCTTTATTGAAACTACCTATGAATGGTCAACCAATACAGCCGGTACCTTGAGCGGAGAATTGAAAACTTACGATTCTGCAAGTGATTCCAATCCGGATTCCTATTCTGCAACAACCAAAGCAGATAAAAGCGGGACCTTGGTTTTTAGTGAAAACGCTGTCAAGCTCTTTGACGCAGAATGGGCAACAGATGGCAGCGGAACCCTGACGTATTACGACAACAATGGTGCAGTAACCAACACCTATACCTGGACCAAAAATCCCTGATCCTACAAAAGCCGGGCTAAAAGCCCGGCTTTTTTTCCCGAGAACGATTTAACTCCCGCAGTTGTTTGTTGTTTTATGAAAGTAAATTCTGTTTTTCCGGGACCTGAGAAAATTAAACTCCCCTATCGGTTCAAAGGAACTCTGATTGCCCTCGGGATAATTCTCTGCTGGCTTTCAGTCCTGGCATACGGTCTCCTCAGGCCTGTAAGTTTTTCAGATACCTGGCTTTGGCTCCAGATACTGGTACAGATGCACCTTTTTACGGGTTTGTTTATCACTGCCCATGATGGTATGCATCACCTTATTTCCTCAAGCAGAAATACCAACCATGGGTATGGCATTCTGGCCGCCAGTTTATTCATGTTCAACAATTACAGGACTTTATATCAAAAACACCATCAGCATCATCTTTTCCCGGCTACCGATTCAGATCCGGATTATTCAACCGGGTCTTTTTGGGTCTGGTATTTCAGGTTCCTGCGGCAGTATGTTACGGTTTGGCAGATTCTGGGGGTTGCCATTCTGTTTAACCTGCTGGCTGTTTTTTTTAATCAGGAAAACCTGATTCTATTCTGGGTGGTTCCTTCCGTTCTTAGCACATTTCAGCTCTTTGTATTTGGCACCTACCTGCCGCACCGTAATCCGGGAAGGTTAAATAATCCACATAAGGCACGCAGTTTACCAAAAAACCATTTGCTGGCTTTTTTTTCCTGTTACTTTTTTGGTTATCATTACGAACATCATAACAAACCGTTCATTCCCTGGTGGCTTTTATGGAAAGAACGGGAGAAAAGTGTCCCGGAATAATCCCTCAGGAGCCTACGATGGCAAGGTTGCTGTTACTTTCAAATTCCACCAACCCGGGTGATTCCTATCTGAATCATGCAAAAAAATGGATCAGTTCCTTTACCACGGGGTCAGTCAAAACCATTGCCTTTATTCCCTGGGCTGGTGTTACCATTTCCTACAAGGATTATTGTTATAAAGTCAGAACGGCTTTAGAGCCTTTAGGATTCCGGATTGTTTCCGTTCATGAAGTCCCGGGACCGGCTGCTTTGATTATGGATTCAGATGCAATTGCTGTTGGCGGCGGGAATACTTTTAAACTTTTGGCGATGCTTCAGGAGAAGAAGTTACTCGATTTGATCCGGAAGGAAGTAGTAGCAGGAAAACCCTATCTGGGCTGGAGTGCCGGCAGCAATGTTGCATCCCCTACGATCAAAACCACGAATGACATGCCCATCATCCAGCCTGCTTCCTTCAGTGCGCTGAATCTGGTTCCCTTCCAGATCAACCCGCATTACCTGGATTCCCATCCAGATTCGCACATGGGAGAAACCCGTGAGCAGAGGCTCCTCGAGTTTTGTGAAGAAAACCCGGATGTTTATGCAGCCGGACTACGGGAAGGAAGTGCCCTGCATATTGAGGACCTGAAAATTGAACTTCTTGGGCCGAAACCCGTCCGGATATTCAGAAAAGACACCCCTGTCCGGGAAATTGAACCCGGTGACTCATTGTCTTTTTTACTTTAACTTCAGACAACCCAATCAGGAAAGGCGTTCTGTCAGAAAATCGTAAGCTTTCTGAATTTGAATGAACCGGTCATTGGCTTCCTTTTTCTCGGTTTCTGTTGCGGTTGAAGGAACCCGGTCAGGGTGATACTGCAACGCCAACTTCCGGTAGGCTTTTTTGACCTCTTCAAGTGTAGCTCCCTGCTGAAGGCCCAACTGCTCAAAGGCTTCCTTCTCTGAGAACCCTTTTTTCGTGATAAACTGATCCAGGACGGTTTCATTCAGCCCGAATGCCCTGCAGACTTCTCTGAGTGAATTGAGCTCATCTTTATCAATTTTACCATCCGCCTGGGCTACATCCACACAAAGCAAAACAACAACCTGAATGTGCTGCGCCGTCAGAAAAGGAGAAAGTCTTCTGACGTGAAAATGAACATCAATAAATTCAGTTTTATACCGGTCAATTGCCTGATCAATATAGGCAGAAACTGCAGCTTCCGGTCCGAATTGGGCCGAGAGAATAAAGGACCGGATAATTTCTTTCTCTTTCGGATACAATTTCTGATCTGCCCTGGCAATGTACATAGCAAGCGCAATCAGACTTTCAATCATAACCTCGACCCGGTAGGGAAATACGTTCCCGGGTTCCATCATCGGTTGATAGCTGCCCCCCGGGCCCCGGCTGACGTTCACTTTAATATTTTGCTGGATCACAAGTCCAATAATGAACCCGATTATGGCTCCGGGTAAACTAAAAAGTATAAGGCCCAGAAGCCCTAAAAACCATGGCATAGCACACTCTTAAAAATGGGTTTGAATAAAAGTCTGAACGTGTTGTTTCAACAGGTGAATCTTGCCGGTAAAAAAATGATCTGTTTCCGGTAAAGTTACGGATTCTGCTTTTCCGAATCGTGAATTCTGTAAAAAATTACGGGTATCGGCAATGGACGTGAAGTCGTCATTTTCACCCTGAATACACAAAAGCGGGTAATCTGCAGGTACAGTACAGGGCTGAATGTTAAAAAATCGAACGGGTAGACCAGCAAGTATTACTCCATCTGGAGAGTACCCTTCCTCGAGCAGATTTAGAATAACCCGGGAGCCGAATGAAAACCCTGCCAGATACAGACGGGTAACCGGTGCAGATTCGGTTACATAGTGGATAACTGTTCTTAAATCCTGGGTTTCGCCAATGGTACTGTCATATAGCCCGGTACTTTTACCAACTCCTCTGAAGTTAAACCGGACGGCACTGATTCCTGCTTTTCGGGATTCATCTGCAAGTGAATAGGAAACTTTGTTGTGCAGATTCCCGCCAAATAAGGGGTGGGGATGCGTGACAATCATCGCCCTGGTACGGTCGGCTGTCATAAAGGTAATTGCCTCAAGCTGGCCGTGAGATGCAGGTATCAAATGTGAGATTTGCTTATAAGACATCAGGGCTGGTCAGAAGACAGGTTCTGTTCCGAAAAAAATCCAGTGAAAAATTCAGGATCCGGTTTTTCTGAATACCGGGGAAAAACCCCAGTAATAAAAAAGGGCAGAAGCAATGACTGCTCCCGCCCGCCTTATAGGTAAAAAAATGCAGGACCAGCTCAGGATTAAAACTCTTCCTGAACTCAGTTATTGAACCACCGAGGCCGGATTTGCTGAATATTTTGCAAAGAAGCCGGTTTGCTCAGGTGTAGCCTCATACTGCCCAGCTTTCCATGCCAGGTAGGTTGCAAGTGCATTTGCTTCAGCATCCGAACCAAAGAACGGCGGAAGATTCTGGGTATAAATGTTATTTTCGCTTCCCCACCGGATAATTGAAATAAAATCCAGATAATCCTGAACCGTTTTGGCCTCTTTCAGGAAAGTGTCAAGCGAAACAAATCCGGCAGAAACGGGATTCCCGGTAAACTGCAGGTCATGCAATTCTTTTCCGGCTGCCAGGATATTTTCATCAGTAACCTCTTTAACAACTGACCAGCGGGCTTTTGCAAGAAAACCCGAATTCAGTTCTTCAGCATCACTGATCTTAATTCCATTATTGAACGCAAACCCGGAAATTGAATACGGCTGATTAAGTAATGTCCGGGTATATTCGGTTACTCCTGAAGTTAGCAGAACCAGGACGATAAACCAGAAAGCCATTGGCTTTTTAAATCCGGTTGCATTCAGAGCTCCACCTACAAACGCAAAGAAGAAAATGGATACTGCTCCAAGAACTGAAAGGAATACCAACCGTGACAGAATAGAAAAATCAGATGTGTTCACACCCGAGAATCCGGTCCAGATGTTGGCAGTTGCCTTTTCATCGAGTGTGAAGTAGTACCAAATCAGGCCAAGAGGCAGAAAGAAGAAAGGATACATAACAAAGGAAGCCGTCCAGGATGCGGCTTCATCCTTAGCAGAACTCTTCTCTACCAGCGAAAGCCCGACAAAACCGAGAACCCCTCCCATCTGGATGGAGACAAGTGATCTGAGAAACAGGGAGGCCAGATAGGAGGCATTAAACCAGGCATCTGCCGCCTTTTGAGTATCGGTCCAAATTCCCGGTGTTTGCTGGAAACTGAGAGCTGCATTGGTTACAATCAGAGTCAGAAACCCAAGAGCAGCAAAACTCCAGGCCAGATCAGTATGTCCGGCATTCTCAGTTTTCCCTGCTGATTTATACAATACAAAAGCGGTTGCAGCCTCAAGAGCCAGGGCCAGTGCCTGAATGATCCACATCCAGGAAAGCTGTACAGAAAGAACTGCAGCAGTTCCAGGTGCCGTCAGAATATAGATCACCCATAGGGATACAAAGGCCAGACTGCCGGGAACGGTAACGGTAAACAGCACAGCACCGGTTGCCCGTTTCACAAATTCTCTGTATTCCGGACTCAGGGAATAGATTTTTCTTGATTCTGCAAGTGCCAGATAAATTCCGCCCCCAAACACACTCAGAGTTGAGACGGTGAAAACGGCATGGATCAGAACATAAATCCAGCCGGAGAAAGAATCTCCGGCCTGCCACAATGGGTAATTCATGTGTAAATCCTCAGGTTAAATAGATCCGACGGCGTGATATCCCAGAATGGAAAAAATCACCAGGCCGGCCAGAACTGCGATGGTAAAATAGGTGACAAGTCTTTCATTTTTACTTCCCCAAAACGGAATCGCAGCCAGGAGTACGCCGGTAAGACCAAAAATAATGTTCCCGATGTGCTCACTTTCAAGCGGCCCGAGGTTAGGAAGAATTTTAAGAATCTGGAACATGGCCATAAAATACCATTCCGGGTGAATTCCCTCAGGAGTTGGAGCCAGAACATTGGCCTCCGGACCAAGTTCCCATGGGAAAAAGACGGCGAGAACGATCAGACCATTTATAGCGATCAGCCAAACAAGCAAATCGTCATACATAAAGGTGGGGAAGAATTTTACATATTTTTTCTTTTCAGCAGGAAGTGCCTTAAACCCATCCGGTTCAGAAATCCCCTGAACCTGGATGAAGAACAGGTGTGCGCCAAGTACACCGGTCATCAGAAGCGGAATTCCCCAAACGTGGAGGGCAAAAAACCTGGAGATTGTGTCAAAACCAACTTCCGGACCGCCTTTCAGCATATCCCCAAGAACAGGTCCGATCAAAGGAACGGATTCAGTAATATTGATACCGATTTTTGTCGCAAAATAAGCCAATTCATCCCAGGGCAGCAGATAACCGCTGAAGCCCATTCCCATTGAAAGGGCCAGCAGGATAAACCCGGTGATATAAGTCAGTTCACGGGGTCTCCGGTAGGCTTTCATGAAAATAACTGAAAACATATGGACGAAAACGAAGAAGATCATCAGGTTGGCAGCATAGCTGTGAACCGATCTGATCAGCCATCCGAAAGAAACTTTTTCTACAATAAACTGGACAGAGGCATGGGCTTCTTTGCCAGGTGTGTAATAGAACAGAAGTAAAATTCCGGTGATGATCTGGACGATGAAGAACATGAGGGAAAGTCCGCCCATGTAATACCAGAAAGAATGCCGGTAAGAAGGAACCTCTTTTTTGGCAAGGTAATCGATCAGGCCCTGAATCTGGTACCTGTCAGCCAGCCAGCCCAGAACTCCTGAAGGAGCAGTTGTCTTTTGGTCAGTTTGGTGTTCAGACATTTTATACTCTCCTGTCAAGATTTGGAAACGGTGATGTCGCCGTTTTCTGCAACGGTTACTTTGTACTGGGGAAGCGGTGCGGGAGGAGGACCGGCAATATTTTTACCATCAGCGTCGTAAACACCGAGGTGGCAGTTGCAGAAAAAACCCTCACCAGAGTGACCGGCGGGCACAGGGGCCTGCGACAGATCAGTTTTGTGAACTACTGTGCAGCCAAGGTGTGTACAAACTGCACTGACTGCCTTTAATTCACCTGTGCCATTTTTATACAAAATTGCCGGTTTTGAACCAAAGGCAAAAGATTCTGACTGGCCCGGGGCAAGATCCTTTGCACCGAGATTGATCTCAGAAACTTCTTTGACAACTTCTTTGGCATGCGGAGAAAGGTACTTCACAATCGGATAAAAGATGGCTGCTGCCCAAACGCCGGCAAGCGTGCGAAGAGAATACGTGAGAAACTTTCTTCTTTTTGCCTGTTCAGGCTGAGGAGTTGATGATTCTGACATACTGAACTTTCGAATTAAGTTGTTATGAGTTTGAATGTGAAGCCCGGTAGTAAACCCGGGTGAGAAAGGAAAGATATCCGATTGCAGCCAGCAAAAGGAAAATAAAGAGCAACAGATTTCCGTAATCTGTCTGCACTTTTACGGAATCAAAAGAAACATAAACCGGCTCAAGTGCAGCTTCCTTGGCAACCAGTTTCATCCAGTTAAACGTAAAAAGGGCAAAAAATGCGGAAATAAATGCCATTACATAGACCCCTGCTTCCCGAATTGCCAGTGAGACTTTTAAAAACACTACAGCAAAAACCAGAGCAGTCACAAACAGTTCGAAGTAATGGGAGCTCCAGATTTTATCTGCTGCTGCATCCGGAAGACTTGAAATCCACCATGCGCAGGTTAGTGCAGCAAGAAGAGACCCGCCAGAGAACGTCCAGAATCCAATGTTTCCAAGTACACCGCTTTCGTTTTCATCAGGTTGTGAGGAATAATGACTGAAACCGCTGAGTAAAAGTCCGCCCAGTGCCAGGCTGACAGCAAAGTAAACAGTCATTCTGGCAGTAACCTGTAAGTCCTGATAAACTGCCGGGTGACCGGGACCTGCAAGAATCATCGATTTAACCGCTTCGGGCAAAGTCATCAGAACTGAAGCCTGGGTCATGAAAAAAGACACAACCACTGCCCCGCCAACCACTACAATTCCAGCTAACCCTGAAAAAACAGGGGCCGACAGGTGGTTTTTTCTGAAATACCAGGCACCGAGGAATCCGATGACCAGAAGGATCAGACTTAAAAACCAGATATTGCATTGAATGATTACGGCGGGATAGAACGTCTGCATATACAAAACCTGAACCAGCAGCATTGGAAGCACACCAGAAACCACTGAAAAGGTCAGCAAGGCAGGTAAGGCTGTGGATGTTAGCTGAACTCCTTTGCGGTAAACATCCGGGTTAGCAGATCTGAAAAAAAGAAAGAATATGGCAAGCAGTCCCGTACCAATCAGCAAACCGACCGGTAAAAGATGAAATGCCCCTGCAAGCAGGGTCAGGAATTTAAACAGACCTGGAGCAGCAGGGAGGGCAAACGATTCCTGCCCTGGGAAAAAGGTATCCAAATTAACCTCCGTAATGAAAAAAATCCGGCAATGACTTCATCACCGGAACCGGGTAAACTGGCGGCTGGATTATTTTTTGGCAGGTTTTGCAGATTTTTTCAAGTCGTCCTGAAGATAGGTCAGCATTTGTTTTGCTTCTTCTTTCGAAACGGTAACCGGAGGCATGGCACCTGGGAACTTCCCGCTTTTTACCGGTTTTGCCAAATATTTCTGGAATTTATCTGCATCGGTGTACTTACTCAGAACATCTTTGAACTCTGGAGCAACCACCCCTTTTGACGCATGGCAGGCAACACAATTGTGTTTTTGAACCAGAGCCTTGCCTTTTCCTTCATCAGCAGGTGCTGCTTTTTTATCTTTTGACTGACCCAGAGAAACTGCCGAAATCAGGACAAGCGAGGTCACAACCAGAAGCATTTTTTTCATAAGATATTTCCTTTTCAGTATAGAAGTGTAAAGTTAAGCAGGAGAAATGAAAAAATAAACCCCGGACCTTCATACCGCCTTTAAAACCGAATCCAAAATCAGGGAAACCATGACCAGAAGTGCAAAATAATTGATCTTCATAAAGTAGTTTCCCGGATTCAGTTCAGATGCGGTTCTGAATATCAGAACAGAGAACGTCCCGATCAGCCACAGAGCAGCCAGTAAGATGAATAAAATCGGGTAAAGTGTCGAAACTACACCAAAAAATGGAATCATGGTGGCTGTGACTGCTGTGGCAGCAGTCCAGACAAAGGTCATTCTTTTAATTTGGGATTCAGAATAAAGTGAAGTCACAGATGGGAGTCCGGCTTTTTCATACTGATGGCCATATTTCAGTGAAAGTAACCAAAAGTGCGGAACCTGCCAGATAAAAAAGAAAAAACTGATCAGTAAAATTCTGGGATCCGAAACGGAACCGCCGGCTGCAACCCAACCGACAGCAGGCGGAATGGCCCCGATAACAGAACCGGGAACTACAGCAAAAGCTGATTTTCTCTTTAATGGCGTGTAAATGCCGTTATACCACAAAAGTGCCAGCAACCCAAGCTGAAGTCCGATAAAACCGGTAGTTTCAGCCAGAATCCAACTGCCGGAAATGACCCAGACTAACGCAATCAGGATCACGGCCAAGGGGCTTACCTGTTTAGAGGGAAGAGGTCGGTGTTTGGTCCGTTCCATTATGGCATCGGTGGTCTGTTCCTGAAAATGATTCAGGGCAGAAGATCCGCAGGCCAGCAGAAATATCCCGAAAGTTGGCAGAACCATCCCGGAATTAAACCCGCCGGCAGCAAGCACATACCCGGTGATTGTGGTAAAGGAGACTGCAAATGTAATTCTGACCTTCCCCAGTTCAGCCAGCAGGACAAGTGCAGTTTTTAACTTGCGGATCATGCTTTACCTGAGTGTTTTCAGAAAGTCGGTAATTGCAGCAATCTGTTCATCTGTCAGGGAGTAGGGTTGCATGATCGGCGGGAAATCTTTGGCAACTTCCGCAGAAGGTTCTCTGATTGCCCTGATCAGGTAGGCATCATCGGCAGTAACTTCTGTTTCCTTACCACCGGCAGTAACCTTCCGCTGAGATCCAGCCAATCCTTTAAACGACGGCCCAACCAGTGCACTTCCATCCGTTGAATGGCAGCTTATGCAGCCATTTTCCTTCAGCAATTTAAGACCAGCCGGTTCATCTGATGCCAGGGTTTCTCCATTGTACCAGCCGTTAAAATCGGCTTCTTCTACAACCTCAACCTTGGTGATCATCGCAGAGTGAAGCATTCCGCAATATTCCGCACAAAAAACATCATAGGAACCGGTTTTTCCGGAAGAAAACCAGACGAACTGGGGGTTACCCGGTACCATATCCTGTTTAACCCGGAATGCCGGGATGTAAAAGGCATGCAGAACATCCTGAGCTTCAAGAACAACCTTGACGGGTTTATTAACCGGAACTACCAGTTTATCCGATTTACGGCCATTGTCATATTCGAAAGAAAAGGCCCACATCCGGGCTACAGCTTTAACAACCATAGCATTTTCGGGGACTTCTCTCATCGGTGTATAAGCCTTCCAGCCATACCAGAACATGAGCAAAACCAAAATACCGGGAATTACTGTCCAGAGAACCTCGAGAGTTACGTTTCCTTCAATCTGACTGGCTTCCGGATTTCTTTCCTTGCGGTACCTGAAAATAAAGTAGACCATCAGGAAAGTGAGGCCAACCAGAAGAATCAGTGAAATAACAACTATAAACAGAAAGGCGTTATCAACACCGTCAACAAAGGGAGATGTACCATTGAACATAAGGTTTACCTTGCAAGATAGTCAATGAATGTAATGGCGATAACGGTTGTGTAGATTGCAAAAACAATTGCGACCAGCGAAATAAACAACTTGTTATCGAACTTCAGGTGCATAAAATACAGCAGAACCAGTGCTGCCTTGATGGTAGCAACCACCAGGGCAACGGTAACGGAAAAGACTCCCAGGTCCAGCAGAATAACCCCGACTGTTATTGCAGTCAGCACCAGCAATATACTTAAAATAATAACGTAGGTGCTGTAAGGAGTAACGTGAATTTCTTCGTGCGAATCATGACTCATAGGTAAGAACTCCGGGAATTCAATGAATGAGATAGAATAATGGGAACAGATAAATCCAGATCAGATCGACCAGGTGCCAGTACAGTCCGGCATTTTCGAGCCGGGTGTAGTTGTCAAACGTCAGTTGATCCCGCATGACCTGGCGCATCACGAAAATGATGAATCCCATACCCACAATAACGTGAAAAGCATGGAGGCCTGTCATAAAGAAGTAGAGAAAGAAGAACTGATTCTGCCCTGGCCCAAGAGAAACCAAATGCTCAGCGCCCGGGTAAAGACCATGATGGAATTTTGCACCCCATTCAAAGTACTTATTAACCAGAAACCCACCGGCAAGCGCCAGTGTGGCGATCATCAGAATTATAGCCAGTCTTTTATTTTTTTGCTGCAGAGCCGAAATTGCCATGGCGATGGTTGCAGAAGAGACAAGCAGAATAACTGTATTGATGGTTCCGATTACCGTATCGAGATTCAATGCGGCAGCATGAAAGGCATCCTGGTTTTTAAACCGGTAAACCGAATAAACGATGAACAGGGCACCGAACAGGAGGATTTCTGTAAAGATAAAAAACCACATCCCCAGCTTTGAGCCGGTATCATCCCGGTGAACGTGTGCGTGTGCGGGTGAAGCTGAATGATCACTCATGACGTGCACTTTCCTTTTTAAACGTGTAAGGGTTGTCTTTAATAACAGGAATTTCATCAAAATTTTCGTAGGTCGGCGGTGACTGAATCTGCCATTCAAGTGTCACACCATTCCAGGGATTGGCTGGTGCCGGCGGCCCTGATCTTCTGGCTTTAACCAGATTATAAATCATGAGGATAATTCCTGCATAAAGGAACCAGCTTCCCATAGTAGAAATCAGGTTCGGAATGTAAAAATCTGGCAGGTAATCAAAATACCGGCGGGGCATACCCATATATCCTGCAATGAACATCGGGAAATAAAGGACATTGAATCCGAAGAAGAAGAGTCCCCAGGCGATGTTCGCCAGCTTTGCATTGTACATTTTTCCATAAATCTTCGGGAACCAGTAATGTAGAGCACCAAAAAAGGCAAAACCAACACCGCCGAATACAATGTAGTGGAAATGACCAACTACAAAGGTTGTGTCATGCAGGTGAATGTCCTGTGCAACCGATCCGATGATCAGGCCGGTAAATCCGCCAATCATAAAAGTAAAAATAAACGCAACTGCATAGAGTAAAGGCGTATCTATGTTGATTGAGCCTTTATACAGGGTTGCTATCCAGTTAAAAACCTTAATTGCAGACGGGATGGCTACCAGAAACGTGATAAAGGAAAACACCCATTTGGCTGTTTCACTCATCCCGCTGGTGTACATGTGGTGGCCCCAGACAAAATATCCCACAAAAGCAATCAGCATTGAGGAAACGGCGATGGCTTTGTATCCGAAAATTGTCCGTTGGGCAAAGGTGGGAATAATCTCTGAAATTGCGCCCATTGCCGGCAGAATCATGATATAAACAGCCGGGTGAGAGTAAATCCAGAACAGGTGCTGAAACAGAATCGGGTCGCCGCCAAAGGCAGGATCAAAAAACCCGAGCTGGAATACCCGTTCAAATACAATCAGGACCAGAGTAATTCCGACGACGGGTGTTGCCAGAATCTGAATCCAGCCGGTTGCATAAAGGGACCAGACAAAAAGCGGCATTTTCCAGAAATCCATCCCGGGGGCTCTTAGTCTATGGATGGTGACCAGAAAATTAAGTCCGGTCAGGATCGAAGAGAACCCCAGCATGAAGGCACCAAGTGCCGCCATCCCGATATTGGTAGCAGATTTCACAGAATAAGGTGCATAAAAGGTCCAGCCGCCATCAGGAGGACCACCCCCAACAAACTGAGAGACCAAAACGATAATCCCGCCAGCCACATACAGGTACCAGGAAAGCAGATTCACTCTCGGGAACGCCACATCCTTGGCACCGATCATAATCGGCATCACAAAGTTACCGAAAACGGCCGGAAGCCCCGGAATGACAAACATGAATATCATGATGATGCCGTGCAGGGTAAAAAAGCCGTTGTAAGTCTGGGCATCCATAATGGTACGGCCCGGTGCCATCAGTTCAAGACGGATCAGAACCCCGATCAATGCCCCGACCAGGAACATGACCATCATGGAATAAAAGTAAAGCTGGGCAATCCGCTTATGGTCTGTTGCCAGAATCCAGGCAAAAATTCCCTTGTGCCCGGTATCCATTTCAAGATAACTGGGCTCTCTTTTGTGTCCGGGAGAACCGGCTGTCAACACGGAGTCACTCATAGTTTTTCCTTGTTTTCCTCTGGTTTAGTCTTTTTCGGTTTGAAGATCAGTATCACAAACATGAGTGATACCAGTGAAATGATAACGGTGCCGGTAATCCGGGTTATATCCAAAACATATTTTCTGCCGCTCGGATCGTAATTAAAGCAGAATTGAAGCACTTTATTGATTGTCGGACCGGTTTGTTCACCTTCAGCTTCAACGACCGCCATTTTCAGGTCAAACGGAAGAAAATAAGTTCCGAACAGATACCGGGTGATTTTCGCATGGGGTGAAACAACTATAATGGCCGCAGAATGGACAAAATCCTTCCCCTGGCGACGGAATCCGAAACCGGCCGCATGGGTAATTTTCTGAATTTCAGAGTTTCTTCCGGTGAGAAAATGCCAGCCATCGGCAATTCCCGGTTTGTTCACTTTTTCTGCAAAGTTATGCTTTTTCTGTTTTGCCTTGGCTGGTGTATCCATCGAATCAATACTGATGGTTATGATCTGATACTCTTTGCCGATTTCCATATCTGATCTGGAAACCACCTTCGAAACACCATCCAGCAACGGACTGCAGATTCCCGGACAGTCAAAATAGACAAAAGCCAGAACGGTTGGCTTATCAATCAGAGACTTCAGATTGACTGAATCTCCGTTTTCGGTAACAAACCAAAGGGAATCGGGAATAAACTGACCGGTTTTTTCGGTTATTCCGATGGGTAGGGAGGTTGTATCAGGGATGGTGCTTTCATTGGCCCGGAGGACAGCAACTGAAACCAAAAACACCAGTGCTGTTAGACTAATTTTTATCATGTGTTGTGAAATTTGAACAGATTTGAATGCTTGACAGGTCTTGGACAGAGGCCACCATCGTTAAAATTAGATTAAATTTTTTCATAAGGCAACTACAGCCCGAAAGAAATTTCTAATGAACCCATTTTACCGAACATTTTGGAATTATTGGATTTAATGCCCCGTTTGTCTCTTTTTTGGTATTCAGCCAGGATTCAGTTGGGATTTGACTTTTAAATCCTGATTTTAGTCGGATAGACTTATAATGAGCAGGAAGGCAGAACAGATGAGACCGGTTGTTAATTGGGAATTGTTCGAGGCGGAAGTTCGGGCAGGAGGGATCCTGATGCTGTTTAAACACTCACCCCGTTGCGGAATCAGCGCCATGGCAGAGGAAGAAATTCAGCTTGCAGAAAAAACCCAGGGCTTTCCGGAAGTATTACTGGTCGATGTACTGGATTCGAGACCGCTGAGTCAAAAAATTGCTGCAGAAACCGGAATCCGTCATGAATCACCACAGGTTATCCTGTTTAAAAACGGGGAACCGGTCTGGCACTGCTCTCATCATGCGATAACGGCAGCAAACCTTCAGAAAAGAGTATCCGAATTTAGCAGTCAGGATTCTGCAAGCTGATAAACCTGAAAACCAGCATCGGTGGTCAGATCTACCGGATTCAGACCATACGGATGTTCAATTTCGATAATGGTTCTTTCGGTGATATAAACCCCTTCAGTCTGAATCAGGTCTGAAAGCTGGCATCCCGCATGAATTTCCTTACCGAATGAGACAAAGTCACTCAGATGCTCATTGCCCATGTAGGCAAAACTCACATCTCCCGAATGGATAACAATGCGGAGGCCGGTATCTTCAACAGGAAGATCAGAAAACTGTTCTTTCAGGCGCGAAAAATCCTGAGTCATCTGAATGGCACACTGAATCGCCCGCTCGGCGTCGTCCTTCTGTGAAAATGGAATCCCGAAGAGGCATTTCATCCCGGTTGCCTTGTATTTTTCCACAATGCCAAGAAAATTGAAGGATTGTGTGGTCATCATATTCTGGAATACATTGTAGAACTGAACCACCCGTTTGGTATCCGGATGTTCAAGCAGAGAAGTTCCGCCGGTAACTGTAATGAACAGAACGGTTGAGTGCATGACCGAACCTTCCATATCCAGAAGTTCCGGATTCAGAATGACTGTTGTGGCCATTTCATCGGGCATAAACCGTTTGTAAACGTTGGTCATCATGCTGTCCGGCGCCTGATAATCCTGATCAAGGGTTCCCTTCAGGCTCAGGGCAATTAAGCCGGAAATAAATTTCAGAATTTCAAGATCCTGCTGGCTGAACTGACCGGTTTCCATCCGGTCAAACAGAGTAATCAATCCTGTTTTTTCATCACCAATAAATAAAGGTACCGTCAGGATGTTGGAACAGAGGTTCTTATCCAGATTGTGTTCCTTGAAAAACCTGACTTTGCCAAGATCATTGATAATGGATTGATTGGTGATTTTATTGAGCTGCTCATTAACCAGCCATTCCACAATAATATCAAAAATGAGACTGTTGGAATCTTCGCCCCATTTTCCAAAAGAT
The DNA here is from genome assembly GCA_023151185.1 of Bacteroidota bacterium. Lineage (GTDB taxonomy): Bacteria > Bacteroidota > JABWAT01 > JABWAT01 > JABWAT01 > JAFLBE01. The sequence continues at coordinate 48,796 of JAKLJL010000006.1, read as the reverse complement.
TCAATTTTAAAATCGTTGCCCGATTTCCGGCGGATGATCAGACTGATTTTATTGCTTCTGATGATTCTGGGGACCTGGCGGATAACAGTCTGGGTTATTTCCTCCAGATTCCGGCATTTGGTCAGGTTGGCAGCAAGAAGCTGAAGTTCATGAAGGATTTCGACATTCAGTTCAAGAAGCCGTACGTTCAGGGTCAGGTTGACATCATTGAACCGTTTCCAGATAAGCCAGTTATCGAGCAGCATGGCGACATGATTCGACAGGATGGATACTGTTTCAACAATGTCGTTATGCAGAGGTTCTTCAGAGAAATTTCCGATTGCCAGAATGCCCACCGGTTCCTGACGGCTTCTGAGAACGTTATCCTGAAATTTCAGATTTCCTTCCTTTGCAGCAGTGGCCCGTTTATCGCCCAGATTAAATTCACCTTTTTCTGTCCTGGGGATTAATTTGGTGGTCACCTTTGCAGAATCCATGATCACTTCATTGTGAAGGGCACTCTGGAGTACTTTCGCCTGGAATTTTTCGACCAGTTCTGGCGGGATGGACCGCTGGGTCTGGATGTAAAGCTGAGCACCACCCACTTCATTGACCAGGATTGCGGAAAAATCAAATTCTTCCATTTTTTCAATCAGTCCGAAAATGGAATTGATTACCAGGTCGAAGCGGTCCAGATTGGCTGCAAGCCGGCCAACCTGATTGATGATGGTCGACTCAATGAGTTTTTTATCGAGGATGGAATTGACTGTTTCCATCACCGAAACATCGGAGACCTGAAGGGAACGGGGCTCCCGTAAATGTCCGGCTCCCGATTTCTTACGGTTAATGTAATATTCGATCCGGTTCAGAAGCTGCTCATGATCATCATCTTTGATCATATATTCATCAGCCCCGGTATAGACGCCAAGGAACCGCATTTTCTTCTGGGCGTGAGAGGTTAAAATAATGATGGGAGTTTGCTTGAGGTGCCGGTCTTCTTTCAGGTAACGGCAAACCTGGTAGCCGTTCATTTTCGGCATTTCCACATCCAGAAGGACCAGATCCGGATCTTCCTTGAAAGCCGCAATAATGGCTTCGAGTCCGTTGGTAGCAGTCACAACTTCATAACCACTTGCCTCAAGCATGAATTTCATGATATCCACAATGGTCGGACTGTCATCCGCAATCAATATTTTGGGTATTTCTCTTGCCATAACAGAATTCCTTAAATCCAGGGTGAGATGGAGTTTAATTTTTTATTCAGCAGCTTCTCTACTTCCCGTCCGTTCGCCATCACCTCGGAAAAGACTTTCGTAGCATGGGTTAAAAGATCACTTCTCAGTTTACTGTACTCATTAAATAAAATTGCTTCGTCAACAAGTAGAGCCATTTGGTCTGCTGCCCGTTTCAGCAGGTGAAACACAACATCAGGAAACATACCCGATGAAAAGTGAGTGAAAGTGACCAGACCCTGTGTCACTCCTCTTATTTTAAGCGGAAAGGAAACCTGCGATTGGATGTTATTGTACTGGGTTCCCCTGTCTTTTCCGGTCTCCCACTGGTTGATCATGACCTTTTGGGTATCAAATTTCATGTCGTGGTTCTGCGATTCCAAAATGACCGCTTCTACGTGACTGAAAATATAGGATTCACTCGCCATTCCGGGGTTTTCAAGAAACAACCGGCCCTGGCCCATTTCAACGACAAAGATACTGGCCACTGTAAAATCACACACCCGGTTCATCAGGTTCAGAACCTTACCGATTTTTTCTTCCAGTGTTCCTGCAGAAAGAGCCACCTGAGCAATTTCAAAAGTTATCGTAGTTTCAAATAGCTTCTGATCAAGCGCCTCATTCACATTCTCGATAATCTCTTCTTCTTTGATCGTCTTTGACTGAACCGGTTTAATCTCTACCAGCTTACCCCGGTTATTGTAATGAAAGTTAACCCGGCTGACCAACTGGTCAATTTCAAAGTCCTTGGTCAGGTAGTCATCAGCACCTGAATAAAGGCCCCAGAACTTATTCTGTTTATACGATTTCGACGTCAGAATAATAATCGGAACAAACGAAACAGTCGGATCCGATTTTAAAAGTCTGCAAACCTGATACCCGCTCATTTTCGGCATTTCAAGATCCAGAATCACCAGATCTGGCAGATCGCGGTACATAACCTGAACGGCTTCAACACCATTGGTAGCCAGAAGGGTATCCATCCCGTTTGTTTCCAGAATGAATTTCAGGATATCCAGAACGGTCGGGCTGTCATCCGCAATAAGAACCAACGGCCGTTCTCTGACCGGGGCCTGTTTTTTGGATGGCTTAATGGGTTTCAGCATACCGTTTTAACCGGATTATTATTGAATTTGCCTGGAATCATCCTGTTACCGGATCATTCCCTTCAGATCATCCGATAACACCCTAAGCTGATCAGACGTTTCTTTTGACTGATTAACTGCATGAGAAAACCGTTTCACCCCGTCAGAAATATCATGAAGAACAAGGGCCACCTGTTCACTTGCAGTTAACTGCTGCTGGGTTGCAAGTGAAATCTGCTTCACCCAATCAAGTGTCCGGTCTGCTTTATCCAGAATTTCGGTCAGTTCTTTAACCATTGTCTGGGCCGTATCAACCCCGCTTTGAATTTTTTTGGTTTCTTCTTCGGATACAATAACCAGTTCATTGGTCGTTTTCTGGATTTCCTTGATTTTATCCCGTATTTCATTGGTCGAATTCGCCACCGTATTGGCTAATTTCCTGATTTCGGAGGCAACTGTTCCAAATCTTTTCCCTTCCTCCCCCGAAGAAGCAGCTTCAATTCCGGCGTTGAATGCAATGATTTTTGTGTTTGAGGCTATGTCATTGATTATATCCATAACCTTTTCAATTTCCTGAGCCTTCCGGCCAAGAATGACTATTTCATGTATCCGGCGTTGATTTTCATTCTGGATTTCACTCATCCGCTCCAGCATATTCGCAATTGCCAGAGTCCCCTTTTGTGCCGAGTTCTGGGTTGCTTCTGCCAGACCAACAACAGTCGAGGTTTCCTGAACAATTTTTTCTGCTGATGTCGCCAGTTCCTTTATCGTTGCGGTTGTTTCGGCAATAGAACTGCTTTGGGTAGCAGAAACCTCTGCATTTTCTCTGAGCTGCCCGCTGAGGGCTTCGATCAGGTTATTGATTTTCCGGTTTGCAAGAACAAGCTGGCTCTTCAGGCCGGAATTTCTTTCAAGCATATCGTTAACCAGAGCCACCACCTGCCCGATTTCATTGGTCCCTGAGATCTGGATCCGGGTTGTTTCATCCCGCTGATATTCCGAAAAGACTGTGTGAACCAAACCTGTGATTTTTCTGTAAAAAACAGTCATCGCCCAGGCGGTAAAAAATGAAACGCCAAAAGTAAACAGGATGCTGATGACACCGATACCGAAAATGAGAAATGCTGTAACGACAGAAATTGCCGTAAACAGAAAAAAGGCAGAAAAATAATAAATAGCCGAAATGTTGAAGGCACCGTATTTGTGCGCCCAGATTAAAAATTTTCGTAAGGTCACCGTAAACCTCCGTTAGGCTAAAAGACTTTCAATTGTATCTATCAGACTGGTCTGATCGAAGGATCCCTTGATGATGTAGGCGTTGGCCCCAACTTCAATTCCCCTCCGTTTATCATTTTCATTTTCTCGGCTGGTCACAATAATGACCGGAATATGCTTATATTTTTCCTGCTGCCGCAACTTTTCAATAAATCCGAATCCGTTCAGGCGCGGCATTTCAAGATCACTCACGATGATGTCGTAAGTACCTTCCATTGCCTTTTCATAACCATCCAAACCATCCCGGGCAGTTTCGACTTTATATCCGTAGGCTTCGAGGATGGTTTTCTCAATCTCACGGGTGTTCAGCGAATCATCCACAACCAGAACAGTCCGGGTATTTTCCTTACCCCGGCTGATAATTACCGGTTCTTTGAGGCCTTCCTGTACCAGTTTGGCACTGGCAATCAGTTCGGGCATGAACAGGATCGGGATGATTTCACCGTTCAGTGAAACAGTTACCGAACTGATGTTTCTGATTTTTTTGATCAGGGCAGGAATCGGTTTGATGACAATTTCTGTCTCTTCCTGGATATCATCGACAATAAAAGCAATCTGTTCCTTACCGAAATAGCCGACCATGACCATCAGTTTTTCCGGAAATCCGTCAGGATCGTTCAACCCGAGGGTTTTTGACAGCCGGACAAGCGGAATGATCTGATTATCCAGACGGATCGCATCCCGGTCGACGACACTGATCACCTCTGACTTCCTGATGACCAGAGTCCGTTTGATCGAATTGATCGGGATGGACCATTTCTGACCACCGGCCTGGCAGATCAGAGACCGCAGGGTTGTCAGGGTTAACGGAAGCTTGATAGTGAATGTGGTTCCTTTTCCGGGGATGGAATCCACCGAAATAAATCCTTTCAGGTCTTCGATGTTTTTCCGGACAATATCCAGACCGACACCCCGGCCAGAAAGGTCTGTAATGATTTTCGCTGTCGAGAAATTGGGAAGGAAGATGAGTTTCATCACTTCAACTTCATTCAGGGCATCAAGTTCTTCCGGCGTTTCGAACAGTTTTTTCGCCAGTGCCTTTTCCTTGATCTTTTCGAGGTCAATTCCCCGTCCGTCATCCTGAAGCATCAGAACAATATTACTGCCCTCGGTAAGGGCCCTGATTCTGAGAAGGCCCTTCATGGGCTTGCCCAGGACCTGCCGTTCTTCCGGCGATTCTATTCCGTGATCGATAGCATTCCGGACCAGATGAATTAGCGGATCGGTCAGCTTTTCAATCATTTTCCGGTCAAGCTCAGTCTCATCGCCCTGAATGACGAGTTCGACCTGTTTGTTCAGACTACGGCTGATATCGCGGATGGCTCTGGGGAAGGCGTTAAAAATAACACTCAGAGGCTCCATCCTCATTTTGATGGTATTACCCTGAAGTTCATTGATAATCAAATCCTGAAAAGCCATATCTTCCCGTTGCCGGTGAGCCTGCCCTTCAAGCATGGAGAGAATCCGTTCAGACTGCCGCAACAGATCCCGCGACTGTTCATCTTCCAACCCCTGAACATGGGAGGTCATCTGGTAAACAAATCCCTTCAGCAACCGTCTCAGATGCTGTAGCTCATTCAGGCGGATCTGGGACCGCTGCCGGTTGATCAACAGTTCGCCAACCAGTTTAATGGTTTCATCCAGCTTACCCGTATTAACCCGGATAGTATCTCCCATTTTCCTGACGTTGATCCCGTCACCACCGTCTTCCTGGCGGTCACGGCGATCCGGGTAGTCTCTTTTTTCTGGCTGAGAAACTGGTTTTGGTCCTGTTTCTGCCGGTTTGGCGGCAGTTTCATCAGAAAGCTGAACAGCCTGACTATCCGGTTTTTCAATTTTGGGGATGGCAAAGGGCTTTTGTGCAATGGCATTGTCCAACGATTCAGAAATTCCGGCATGGGCTGGTAATTCGGTCTGCTCCCGTTTAATAGTCTGCAGGTTTTCCTTGAGGTGATCGGTTGTAACCAGAAGAAGTTCAATATGAAAATCGGTTGGTTTGATTGCCCCGTTTACAAATTCGTTGAGAAGATCTTCCATCTTGTGAAGGAGTCCGCCCTGATACTTAAACCCGATCATCCGGGCAGAGCCTTTCAGAACGTGGGCAAGGCGCATACACTCTTTGGCAAGATTCAGATCTTCAAGAGCCTTTTCAAAATTTACCAGGACGTCAGAAAGCAGGTCAGTGTTCTCAAGGGATTCATCAACAAACTTGGCTATAAAAATGGACCTGTCAAATTTCTTGGCCGGCGCCTGTGAAATGTCTGCCTGCTGCCGGGGTTTTTCCTGCTGGGGTTCAGCAGGTTTCATAAACGGACTCACCCGTCCTTCCGGAACAACCGGTTTTGAAGGTGCTGCCGGTTCACGGGAAATTACCCGGCTGACACTGGCAGTAAGATCGGGGTTGGATACAGATTCAATTTCTCCGCCGGCAATCCGCATCAGAGAGGCGTTCAGGTTGTCAACAACTTCCCTGAATTCTGCCCTGAACCCTGAAGGGAGTACCCGTCCGCTATTGATATTTTCAATGAAAAACTCCTCCAGTTTTTCGAGATTCTGATGCAGGTCATTAAAACCCAGCAATCTGGAAGATCCTTTAAAAGCATGAACGATGTTTTTTAGTTCGGTTTGCTTTTGCTCCAGATCCTGTGTTGAGTTCACCGAGTCCAGAATTTTTTTGAGGTCCTGAATGTACCCTTCTGCCTCCTGAATGAATTTTTTAAGGAACCGTTCCTTGCTGAATCTCTGGTCTTCAGTCCGGGGAGCCTGTGCTTCACCAGAATACTCTTCTCCTGAACTGATTTTCCGCAGAGTTTCAAGAAACGGGTGCGAATACTGCTCAGCTTTCGGATCTGCAGAGATCCGGTCAATTTCAGAAGACACAATGTCTGCAAATTTATCAACCAGAGAGTTTGCCCAGGCTTTGGTTTCGGTTTTTTTCTCTACCATTGCCTTCAGAATGCCTTCCAGTTCTGAAGCCATTTGCCCGATTGTGCTGAATTTGAGCATATTGGCAACACCATTCAGCGAATGCACCAGCTTTCTGATCTGATCGAGTGCATCCGGATAGTCAGGAAGCGGGCCTGTTTGCAGTTGTGCACGAATTCCGGAAACTTTTTCCCGGCTTTCAGCACAAAACCGCAGGGCAAATTTGGACGTGTCTATTCCAGCCATGAAATCGGCCTCACAGTTGTTTCAGCTTTTCAGTCAGTTCATCCCAATTCAGGTCATTTCCTGAACCTGCCCTGATTTTGTCAATAGATTCATCCAGGGCAGTCAATACTTCCATTTCAAGATAAAGATAATCGGGGTCGGCACCCTTTCCTGCACTTGCATATTTTTCACTGGTTTGTTCAGATGCTGCCATTAACTGCCCGACTGCAGTAAATTTCAGCATAAGACTCAGACCTTTAAGGCTGTGACTGGCCCGTTTGATCACCAGAATTTCATCGGTATTTTCCGGGTTTTCATTTAATGCGGCCAAAGCAGTTTCAATTTTCTCTTTGACCTGGGTTGCCTCATTGCAGAATTTATCAATGAACATGGCCTGGTTCAATTGCATCAGTTCACCTTTTGATTCACTTCTTGTGAGTAATTTTTCAGTATTTTCTGACAGGCATATAAAATGTAGTCCAGAGAAACATCTGGCTTGTTAAAGGCAACCAGTTGAGCTGGTTTTTTCCCAATCAGTTTAACAGTCAGCTCATATTCACTTTTGGCTACAGTCCATTTGCCGGTCTGCTGGTAAATATTTCCCAGATGAAAATGCGGTGTCGGAAAGTTCAGGTCAAGATAAACTGACCGCCTGAAGGCAACAATTGCGGCATCCGTTTTTCCCTGGTATTTATAATTAAGACCTTCAAGCAGGTACCCAACCGGATTAAATTCCTCGCGCCGGATCATTTCTGTTATCGGTTTTTCAGCCTCAGTGAATCTGGCAAGCGAGATAAGAGAATACGCCAGAACTGAAAGGTCAGTAAATGAGGCATCCTTTCTTGCAGAAAGAAGTCTGACAGCCTCTTCAAATAAATCTTCCTGAAGGCGAAGCAGTGCCAGGCCAGAAATTTGTTCCTGATTCTGACTGATGGCCTGGTTCACCGTATCAATAACTTCGGTCACTGCTCTTATTTCAGTTGTATGTTTTCCCGGCTTCCGGTGGTCAATCAGATCCCGGATTCTGGCAAGAAGGGTCTCATAACTTTCCTTGCCTGGTTGGGGCTGCCCGGCACTTGCGGACCCTGATTTCTGGGATTGCCTGGTTGGCTCCTGAACCTGAAAACCTGCCGATTTTCTAAAAAGAAATGCGCCGCCAAGATCAATAAGTTTTAGCTGTCCCAGATCGTGAAGCATGGTTTCGCAGCTTGCAACAAACATGTAACCGTTCCGTGTAAGACGATCCTGAAGCCGGTTATGAACTTTTCGGAGTGTTTCTGATGTAAAGTAAATCGAAACATTTCTGAAAAAAATCAGATCGACCGGTTCCTCAAGCTGTGCAATTTTATCAGTATCTTCACAAACGTTGTACCTGAAAAACTCGACCCGGGAGCTCAATTCTTGGTTCAGTCTCATCCGCCCGCTTGGTAACTCTTCAAAGTTGGAAAGTATATAGGCGTGCTCCTTTACCCGGAAGGAATTGCGCCCGTATTCAGCAACCCGAGCAGCCTGCAGAATTTTCTGATCCAGATCAGAGGCAAGGATCTGAAACCGGTTCATCAAAGCCGGCAGACCAAATTTGTCTTTAATCAAAGTAGCAATTGAATAAGCTTCCTCACCCGAGGAGCAACCACAGCTCCAGATCCTGATTTTCCTGTCAGGTGGAACCTGACGGTGAAGTTCGTCCAGAATCTGGGTATCCAAAACACGGAAATGATTCGGTTCCCTGAAAAAATAGGTTTCATTGTTGGTGATCAGACTGATATATTGCTCCCACTCAGTTTCATTTGCCTTAAACATGAGCCAGGACAGATAGTCATCAAAATACTGATATCCGAGATAAGCCATCCGGTCATCGATGTACTTATGAAGAGATCCCTGCTGTTCACGGGAAACCACAATGCCATACCGGTCGGTAATATGGGTTGCAAATTTCTGGATCTGAACAGCCGTCAGCATGATTTATACACCTGCTTTCTGATGGGCCAGGTGCCGAAGAACGGCAGGCGCAATATCCTGGAGTGTCAGAATCTGGACCGCATTTCCCTTCAGGATGGCTTCCCGCGGCATACCAAAAACCACACAGGATTTCTCATCCTGGGCAATGGTCAGCCCGCCGGCTTTTTTGATCATCCCGAGTGAATGGCTTCCGTCACCCCCCATGCCGGTCAGGATAACCCCAACCGCACGGGAACCGTACACATTGGCCACGGTTGAAAATAATTTCTCGCCGGACGGACGGTGTCCTTCAACCAGCGGATCTTCGGTCAGCCTAACGGATTCGGCCAGGGTAATTTCAAGGTGTTTCCCGGTTGGGGCTACATAAACTGTTGCCGGTGCCAGAACTTCACCCTGTTCAGCTACCTTCACTTTTAACGGAGTTGTAGTCTGAAGCCATTCGACCAAGCCTGCAATAAATCCCTCATACATATGCTGGGTGATCACGACCGGACAGGGGAAATCAGCCGGAAGCTGACTCAGCAGGACTGAAAGGGCTTTGGGTCCGCCGGTACTGGAGCAAATGGCGAGAATCCGCCGGTTTCCCGAATCAGGTTTTACAAATTCCTTTTTGATTTTGGATTTACCGGCCAGATGTGTTACCACCGGTACAGCAGAAAGGGATTTCAGTTTGCTGATCAGAAATTTTCTTTTCTGTTCATTCTGGATGTAGGCAAAATCCGGTTTTTCAATAACTTCAAGTGCCCCTTTGTTCAGACACTGGAAGGCAGTGGTGGCATCTTTCGCAGTTGTGACAACCAGAATCGGGGTTGCTTTTGTTGCCATTATTGCCTGAATTGCATCAGGGCCGTTCATTTTTGGCATGAAGACGTCCATTGTGATAATATCGGGTCTGGTTTTCCCGACAAAAGCAATGGCTTCTTCTCCATTTGAAGCTTCGCCGATAACGTCAACATCCGGATCTGATTCAAAAATGGCTCTGAAGATATCCCGCACGGTTGGCGAATCATCTACAATCAGAACCCGGGTTCGTTTTGAAGTCATGGTTTAATTTAAAGTTATTGAACGTTTACGATTGTCATTTCGACCAACTGAACCGACATTGCATTTAACCTTTCGGCAGTCCTGGCCAATGAGTTGCTGATTTCGGCAAACCGGGTTGCAGTAACCGATACATCATGAAGAGTTGTAACGATTTCTTCGGCCGCACTTAATTGCTGCTGGGTTGAATAACTGATCTGCTGGGCAGCTTCAGTTGTATTCGAAGCTTCGTTAACGAAGGTCTCCATTGTCCCAACCATTCCGTTGATATGCACGATCCCTGACTGAATAGAACCACTTGCCTCTGAAGTGCCCTTCATCAATTCAACAGCAGAATGCTGAATTTCGCTGATCATCAACTTTATTTCCTCAGTCGATTCCTGAACGTTGTCGGCAAGGCGCCTGATTTCATTTGCAACGACCGAGAACCGTTTTCCTGCTTCGCCAGCACCCGACGCCTCGAGTGCTGCATTAAAGGCTATAAGTTTTGTCTGCTCATTGATATGATTGATAATGGTCATGATTTCGGTAATCCGTGCAGCTTTTTTTGCCAGAGTACCGATATCCTGGGACCTGAGTTCATTTTTCTGGCGGATGTCTTCCATTTTTTTCACAAACTGCCTGAATCCGTCGAGCCCGTCGAGAGCCCGGCTTTGCGAATTTTTTGCAATCAGAACCACTTCGGATGACGTGGATGAAATATTTCGGCTCGAGGCTGTCATTTCCTCCATGGCACTGGTGGTTTGCGTTACGGCAGCAGAAAGGGAAACTGCAGACTCAGAAAAGGTATTCAGGTTCGTTCTGATTTCCTCTGTCATCATGCTCAGTTCAATCCCGTTTTTCTTGATCAGATCAACCGAAGAGGAAAGTGACAGATACAGGTCGCTGACCGACTGGTCCAGTAATTTAAATTCTTCATCTTTTCCTGTGCTGCTGAGGTCGGATAATTTGGATCTGCCTGTTGTAATATCCCGGATAAACAAGGTTGCAGCCTTCACCGGGCCAGTTACAATCCGGATGACATAAAATCCTGAAAGCGTTAAAAGGAGAAACAGGACCAGGTTAATAAGGGCGATCAGATAAAACAGATTCTCTGCAGTTTCAGTTTCTTCTGAACTGGAAACCGACACCAGAATCCGGAAAGGAGTTCCGTCCAGCGGAAAGATAAAAAGAGACCGGTCATTCCAGTCATCCAGGTTCTGAACCCGTCCGCGGGTATGGTGAATATAGGCCCCGAAATCAACCTGAGATGAATCCGGGGTTTGCAGATCCCGGCCCAGGAACCGGGAAAAAAGTGTATCCCGGGCACCTAAAACCAGATTCCCCGGCCCGAGAATCTGAAGTTTCAGAGACGTATCAGTCAGAAACGGTTCGCAGAACCGGATCAGGTTCTCCGGGTTAAAGGCAAGAAATGATGCACCGGGGCCGTCTTTTTGAGGGTAAAAAGGATACAGCCATTTGCCAGAAACTGAATCAAACAGCCATCCGTCTGAACCAACCGGAAGTGCTTTTTCGGGAGAAAAAACCTGAAAAATTGGAATTCCGGCCTGTTCTGATTCTGCTCCAGGCATCCCATTCAGCCTGACCTGCTCCAATCGGAAAGCGAGTTCCCGTTCTGCTACGGTTCCTGCCAGCTCTGTTTTCAAAGCCCTGTATTTATCCAGGGAATCATGCGTAAGGGTGGTGGCGGCCTGATTGACCAGAATTGAAACTGTCAACAGAATGACAGCCGTAAGTCCTGTAAAAGAAAAAAGAATTCTGGTCCTGAGGGTCATGCCTGGTTCCTTGCTTTATCTTCGGCGCCAAAATTGGAAAATACAGAAGAAATCAATTCCAGTTCTCTGGATATTTGTCCGACTTCGGTTGTCATACCGACGACATGGTTGATCGCCTGTGAAATATCATGCAATGTTTTCACAATTTGCTCAGAAGCTACTTTTTGCTGGTTGGCTGCCTGGGAAATTTGCCGTGAGTTTGAAGTTACCGATTGTGCTTCGGTAAAGATTGAATTGAAGTGCTGTTCAACATCTCTCGATGACTGAACCCCTGATGCCACCATACGGTTACTTTCTTCTGCCCCTTTGATCAGCAACTGAGTCTGGCTTTGGACTTCATCAGTCATCACCCTGATTTCTTCCATGGATTCCTGAACTGTATCGGCCAGCCGTCTGATTTCATTTGCGACTACAGTGAACCGCTTTCCGGCTTCACCGGCTCCTGAAGCTTCGAGAGAGGCATTAAAACTGATCAGCTTGGTTTGTTCATTAATACCTCTGATCATCCCCATAACTTCATTAATCCGGGTCACCTTCTTCTTCATTTGAAGAATGTCATGAGTTTTTTCCTGATTCAGCCGGTCAATTTCACTCATTTTCTTCACGAAGGTCCGGATGAGTTCAACCCCTTCACGGGCCGTATCCTGATTTCGGTTTGCAGCCTCAAGAGTAGAATCAGAACTTTCAGAAATCCGGGTGCTGGCATGGAACATTTCTTCCATTGTGCTGGTCGTTTCAACAACAGCGGCAGATTGCTCGACGGTAGCAGCATTTAATTGCGACATCGATTGATTCAGTTGTGCAGAAAGAGCCGATATTTCACTTCCCTTTTTTCTGAGTTCCTCAAACATAGCCTCATAGCGATCTGCAAATGTATTGAACCAATGAGCCAGATCACCAAATTCATCATGGGTATTGATGGTTAGTTTCTGGTGATGACTGGTTTCTCCTGTCGCAATGACCCTCAGGTTTTCAACAATTAATCCAAGTGAGGAGGTCAGACGCCGGGTGATAAACCACGAAAATACCAGAACCAGTGCAAGAACAATGAAATCAATAATCAGAATGTTTCTGACAAGGCTTTGTATCGGTGCATGAAGTACATCCATCCGGACCCCGATCCCAACAATCCAGCCTGTAGTGCCCACCGGTGAAAAGTAAGTAATCCACTCTGTTCCCAGGGAATCTGTGTAAGAAACCTTCCCTGATTTGTTTCTGATCAGAGTCTGTCCCATTTCCACAAAAGATCCCCCCATTCCCAATGAAGAGTCCGATATGTTTTTTAAAAGAATCCGCTGCTCAGGGTGAAACAAAATGGCACCGGCTGAATCCAGAACCAAAGCAAAGGAGGCCGAATCCAGAAATCCCTGGCTAAGACTTTGAAAAATTTTTTCAGTGATCAGGTCCATTCCTGCCACACCCAGCAACCGGCCGTCATCCGCCTTTACCGGTGTTGAAATCGTGACATCAATTCGTTTCCTGTTTGCTGACGGGTAATTGGTAAAAACAATGCCATCCTTTTTGAGAGCCGTCCTGTACCAAACCCGTAGCCGTGCATCATATTTGGTTTTGTAGGTTGTATCATTATGACGGTAGTTTTCACCATGCTTTTCGCTGCCGGCATATAAAAGATGGATGGATTCCCGGTTTTTTTGAACGAACGGAATCATGACCTGTGTTCTTAACGCAACCCAGTCCGGGTCGGACCGGCGGTTCTGGTAATCGGTCATATCATGGGAAGCCAGAATAGTACGGGTCAGTTTATTTTCGGCAAGATGTTCGAGCAGTTTCCTGTATCCCTCAAGGTAAGTATCGGTCTGTAAAGAAAAACTCTGTACCTTCTGGGAATAAAGTTTATCGGCCTCGTCATTGATGATCTGGGTTGCTGCCCGGTGTGCAAAAAAGGAAACCGCCGCAATCAGAATAACGGTCAGGAATAAAATGGTGGCCAGCAGGGTTGTTTGTATACTTTTGGTCCGGATCATACACTCTCCTTCTTCCGTGCAGCATCTGCGGTCCGGAAATCATGTTCCGGCAGCTTTTCCAGGTTTAATACAGGAACAATCCGTTCTCCTGAGGTTAGAAACAGGTTGATCCAGCTCAGGACCTTTGCCCGCCTGAAAAACCTGGGCAGAAGCGAATAGGAACTTACTTCATCCAAAGTCTCTACTTTTTGCAGTTCTGTAACCGGAATTCCCCTGATTTTTGAAGCAGTCCGGTAAAGGATCAGCCGGTCCGGGTCAAATAGATTTTCTTTGCTGACGGCGGCTTCTGTCAGCCAGTCAAGCGTAATAACATAATCTCCAACCCGGTAAAAAGAGGGAACCTCTCCATTGAATTCAACATTTTCCCGGTCAAACCGTTCAATCCGGTAAATATCTCCCGTACTGATGGCGTAAACCCCCGAGTAAACCTTAAAAACCAGGAAAGAGTTACTCATTTCACACTTTGCTCAACTCTGTGATTTTGGCAAAAAGTTTGGCGCCGCTGATCAGAACCACCTGTTTATCCCGATAGTCAAATTCTCCGATAATATACTCCGCCTTTTTTTCATCCAGAGTTTCCAGAGGCGGATGAATTCCGCTTTTGGGGATTGAAACAACATCAAACACCACATCTGCAAGTCCACCAAGTATCTGCTCGTCATATTTCAGAAATAAAATCCGGGATCCGTAAACAGCCGATTCGGCAGGAAGCCCCAAAAGAAATTTCAGATTGATAACTGCCTCAACAGTACCTCTGAGGGTAATCAGTCCGGAAAAATACGGAGGTAATCCCGGGATGGTGGTGAGGGATTCAAAAGGAACAATTTCAATGACATGCCGCCCCGGAAAAGCAAAAAGTGCCCCATCCAATTCAAAAATGACAACCTGTTCGGTTTCCTCATCGGCATAAATTATCGAGGCTTCCTTCTCTTTTTCCTCGAGTCGGGTAATCAGATCATCCAGATTGGTTTGCTTAGACATAATCTCCCCGGTATCAGATAATGGTGTTGATATAGGCGAAAACGACCGGTGCCGTAACCAGCAAACTGTCGAACCGGTCAAACATTCCGCCATGACCGGGAATGAGATGAGAAGAATCCTTCACCCCGGAATCCCGCTTGAAAAGACTTTCAACCAGATCCCCTGCCTGGCCGAATATTCCCGGAATCAGCCCAAGAATAAGAAGTTCGGCAGTGGTGAGATTTAAACCGGAAAGCGGTGTGTACTCCCCCATTACCCAACTCGTCAGTACAGAGGCAATCAGGCCCGAAATGGCACCTTCCCAGGTTTTATTTGGACTGACCCGTTCAAACAGTTTCCGTTTACCCAGGAGGCGACCGCCAAAATAGGCAAAGGAGTCGCACATCCAGATACTGGCAATTACGGAAAGACAAAGCCAGGCCAGAGGACTGTCAAAAACCGGACCGGCAATCAGGTGCCTTAATCCCAGAAAACTGCCGATTCCGATCCCAATATAGACTGATGCAAATACCGTAAATCCCGAATTCAGCATCGCATTGGGTTTATTTCTGAACAACTCTGAAAGGGCTACCAGAAAAACAGAAAACCCGGCAAGTTCAAACGGAGTAAGCGGAAATTCCCCGAAGAAAAAGCTGGCCGGGTATAAGACCGAGAAAATAAGTCCGGCCAGAAAGTTCGGATGGATGGATTTTGCCTTTCCCATGGTGAAAAATTCAAACGTTGCAATTGTGCTGATGAGGATAACAATTGCGAACAAAAAATATCCCCCGAGAAAAATTCCCGCAAGAACAAGCGGACCCAAAACAATCGCCGTCAGGATCCGCGTGACCAGATTACTCATTTATTCTTCCTGTTCAGACTCGTGTTGATTTAACTCTGTTAGAATTTCTTCGGCTTCGGCCAGGTGGTCTTTGGGGACCATGATTTTGATAATGGCCAGATCTCCGGCAGTCGTCACATAACTGCTGTCTTTCTGATTGAAAATCATGGCAGGTATCGAGGCTGAATCGAGTGCGGCCTTTAAAAAATGAGCCTGGAAATCCTGTGAGGTAACCTTTAGCACAACCCAGTCTTCATAAACCTGGTAATGGTCATCGGCATCACAAAACCAGTGTGTTCCTTCCTTTTTGCCGTGGCCTTCATGAATCCAATCTCCGCAAATGCAGCAGGCGGCCACAACATCCCGTTCCTGTGTCTTGATCACGAACTGCAGTTTTCTGGGGCCACTTACGAAATTTCCGCAATGCGTGCAAAACGTCTGGTGATCTGCCGTTTCTTCCTGGCACGCCTCACAGGTTTCGCTTTCAAATTCCAGGATTTCAGTCCCGCAATCGGGGCATTCCCTGATTTCCGGCTTGTATTCATATCCGCATTCAGGACAGTAACGCATATATCCTCCGGCTTAGTTGCTTTTTCTGAGTTTGAAAAGCCCCCAGATGCATCCTGATGTCAAAAATACCGACACCAGAAGTACAGGAAGAGGAAACTGATAATCCGGGTCATCCAATGGTACGGCCAGGGTAGATTGCTCTGCTAAAAAATACACCAGCACAGCAAGGAAATTCTGGGTAAAATGAGCCAGGATTCCAGCCCATAATGATTGAAAATACCATACAATCAGGGAAAAATAAATACCCAATAAAATTAATCCGGTTATCTGAAACGGATTGAAATGAAACAACCCGAAAAGAACACCGGTAAGAACCGCAGCAGAATAGCCCCGGTAAACCCGTGAAAAATTTCTGAGCAGGTAACCCCTGAAATAAAATTCTTCGGCAAAGGCGGGAATGACCGAAACAATAAGGGCTACAAAAAGAAATTCGGAAACAGACTGGCTGCCAACCAGAGCTTTCATCATGGTATCAAGCTGATCTCTGAACTGAATCATGGCATCAGGCCAGGGAATCAGCCGTTCAGCAGCACCTATCGAGAGGACAAGAGGCTGCACAAACACAATACTCAGCGGGATTAAAATTGTAGCCTGTACCGGAATTCCCTTTTTCAGGAAGGTGAATTCCAAAACGGACCGGGTGTGAAGCCTGATTAAAAAGAAAACCGGAAGTATCAGAAAAAAAATCTGTGAAAGCCCCTGATTTAATCGGGTAAGGAAAATTGTTTCCAAAAGGTTACCCCCACCAGTCAGCAGCATTAAAACTGCTCCAAGGCCCTGGTAGACAACAAAAATCAAAGGTAAACTAATCCACGCCAGCAGTTTGGGGGAAATCAGTTTTTGTTCGGCTAAACCAAACCAGGTTTGAGTTTGAACTTCGGGCTGACTCATTTATCTGTCCTTGCCGGAATCGGGCGGTTAACCCCTTCTACTTTTGAGAGTTCAACGGTGATGGAACCAATGAGAACTTTGGTTTCCACTTTAACCGGGATTTTGAGCTGATCATTGGTCAGCCAGACAAAAAGTGTCCCTTCATTTTTAAAGAGACCGCCGGCTTTTACCAAAGGTTCAAGGACAACACAATTAAAGGTACCGGCAGGCACCTTTACTTTCTGCCAACCGACTATCCGTACATCAAGCGGGTGGACTTTTCCCTTCGAGTAATTACTGAGTTTCAGATAAGTTCCTGGTTTTGCATTTTTCAGATCAATGTTTCTGAAATAATAAAATGCACTTAAAATATCATGGGTATAGGGAGGTATTTTGTAGGTTTTCCCTTTTTCAACCGCTACGCCGTTTAACTGGTCAAACTCAACTTCATTATCTTTTTTATAACTGCCTTCCCGGATTTTCTGAATAAATTTCCAGGGGAAAATTCCGTGTTTATCCAGATAGGTCACATACTGATCTTCAACTTTATAAATCCAGGAATAGGCTGGAGTTGATTTTGCTTCAAACAAAACCCGCTGAACAATTCGGTTCTGGTAAAAAAATTCCCGGTCAACCGTCATCATACCCGTTCCTGCCAGAATGATCCCATATCGGATATCAAAGGAAAGCTTTTCACCCATCCTGTAAGCATCTGAGCTGAGTTTCCTGAAACCCGCCTCTTTTTTCTGATCGGGCACAGCCGGGCCGGTGGGTTTTGCAGTGGTTGGCTTAACAGGTCTGGACTCAGGTTTAACAACTGGCGCAGAATCTGTTTTCTTGTCATCAGAAACCGAAACTTTTATTGTATCAGTCTGACTTTCAGTTTCCACCTGGTCTGTCTCTTCCTCTGAGCCATCCTCTGTCGAGTCGGTCACAACTGAATCCAGCCGGACAACCACAGCGGAGTCCTGCAGGGTTTCGCCGGGAAGAGTGTCTGATGGTTCCTGAGTCAAGCTATCCACTCCCTTCGAGTAGGGGATGGGAGTTTCACTGATATCAGTTTCGCTTCCGCAGGAAAAAATGAAAAAGAAAAGGAGAAAGGAAAGGAGATTTTTTTTCATAGGGGCTTTTCAAACATACAAAAGGAACATCAAATCAAGCCGTGTCTACAAAAATAAATAAATAAGTTGGAAGTACAGTACCGAGCCGGATGATATATTGTTTTTCTAATATCCAGTGGTGTGAAATGCTGTATAGGCAGGTAAATAATCAGATGCTTTTTCTGAGTGTTTCCAGCGTTTGTGAATCCAATAATATTGCTCTGGAAATTTATTGATGTAGGTTTCCAGGATCCGGGTGTGGCGTTCGGTCAGAATATAAAGGCTTTCTCTGTCTGCAGGGTTTAAATCATCTGTTCGGATGATTTCGCCTTTGATTGTAAATTCTCCTGGAGCCGTCCTGATTGGAGCAAGAAAAAAAATGGGGACCCGGTGTTTCAGAGCAAATGAGGCCGGACCTAAGAAAATCGGGACAGGTCTGCCAAGGAAATAACTCCAGTAACTTTTTAATGGTGCACTCTGGTCTGCTGCAAGCCCGATTGGTTTCCCGGCAGCCAGTTCCTGATTGATGACCTCACGTGCCATTGCCGTCGGCACCATCCGGTTCAGATTCTGTTCCCGGAGTGCGTGCATAAACCAGTTCACAGAACGGTTTTTAATTTTCTTTGAGATAAATGTAACCGGGTGACCGGTTAAAAGCGGCATCCCGGCTACCAGTAGCTCCCAATTCCCCAAATGTCCGATAAGAATGACAGCCGGGACTCCACTTTTCAGGCCGGTCTCGAGATCTGGCGGGAAATCCGTTTGAACGGAATGCGTGTAGGTTTCCTTTCGAAAATTTCTTAACCAGAAATTTTCAAAAAACATCATCCCCATGTGCCGGTAATTTTCGAGAATCAAAGAGTCTGTATCCATTTGACCCCGACCAGCCCATACCAGGAAATGATCAATGTTTTCCCGGATTATTTTCTTCCTGAAAGGGAAGATACGGAATAAAGCCTCACCTGCCCTTGCTCCAAAAACTCCCGTTTCTGCAAGAGAAACATCCCTGAAAAATGCAGATAAAAAAGTAAACACCTGTTATTCCCGGTAGCTTGTAGGGTCGATACCCAACCGTTTCAGTAGTTCAGGGTTATAAACTTCATTGAGTGCAGTTGAATGAACCAATTGAAAATCACCAAATCCATTTTGATCAACAAAGTAAAAATAGACACTGTTTTGCCCGTTTAAATAAGGGTAATACCAAACTTCAAATGGTTTGACCCCCATTTTGGAGGTTGAAACAAAAACATCGTCACAATGCCCATACTTCAGAAATATTTTGCCTCTGTCTGTTTTATATCCCTGCTTTCCAGAGATTCCATATGCCGATTGTATATAGGAAATTTTCTCCAGGTAGTTATATAAATTATTCTGGACATCCCCTTCTCTCTTTTCCCAAAATGTAGTCATAAATTTTTGTTTTTGAGAAATTGAACTCAGATTCGAGTACAACTGATTTTCTTCAATTGTCGCAATATATTTTGCCTTGTCTGCCAGCATGTCCAGTTCTTCTTCAGTATAGGAGCTGAAAATCGATTTTGTTTCTGTTTTTGATTGTGCAGACACAGGATTTTCCCTGTTGGCTTCGGTGGTCAGTATAAATATTGGGCCTGCCGATGTTTGAGCCACAACAGTGTTATTAATTAAATAATTTAGCCTGAGATCATATTTCCCGGATGGAATTTTCTTTAGTGATAAGGCAATTGAATTTATCCGAAGTATTGAATCTGGAATTTTCTGGTAAAAACGGAGAACTGTATCCTGATTTGAAGACAGCATATTAATCTGATATCCAAGCCGGTTACCCTTCCCGCCAGGAAAAAATTCAGATGAAGATGTTATAAAAAGTGAGTCGGCATCTGGGTTAAAATAATTTGCAGGAATTTTGTAAACAGGTTGCCCCGGTGTCCGCTTTTGCTGAAAAGTAAGTAGAGGAGAAAAATTAATCTGAGGAGTTTGAGTACGGATGTATTGTGTAACCCTGAACTGAAGATTTCTGCCGGATCTCAATTTAATGATACAGGAATCGATGTGTACATCAGGGGAAAAAACTTTTGAGAATTGGATCAGGGATAGAGGTACTGGTTGCAGAAGAAGTAACTTTTTATCAACCTGAACCAATCTGGAAAATAGAAATAAATCGGCTGTATCCGGTTGGGCAAGAGTTTGACTGATGAATCCGTAACAGGTATGAGTTACCCCAGACCTTCCCCAACTGTCCTGAACTATAAAAAGCTGCCCCGTTGGAACCTGTGAAAAAACAAATGAAGGAAGGAAAAGAAAAAATAGACAGGAAAGTTTCATGGAGCTAATCCGTTTATGATGACTAAAAGTCTGCACTTAAGGATTAAAAACCAACACAGTTTACTTTAAATTCAGGCAAAAATGGGTCTCATACCAGCTTCTCCTGAAAAAATCACCGCTGCTCCAAAACGTCAGTATTCTCCCTGGATGAATTAAAGTCAGGGTTGTAAATCTCTCCCCGTTTGGTACTGTGCACCAGACGGTATTCTCCATTTCGCTGGTAATCAATGAAAAAGAAACTAACTCCCTCTTCGATATCATTATATGTCCAGGATTGTACCGGGTAATTGGATTGTCCGAATGGCATTTTCTCGATCTCATCCGGAATTCCGTATTGCAGGAGAACCCTTCCCCGATCCGTATTCCAGTATTTTGTCCCTAAATACTCCAGCTTCATCACGGCTGCAATTTTCATTCGGTATTGCAGCACCTCAAAATTAGGTGAATATTTTTCTTCAGGCTGTTCTCTTTTTTGCCAGAAAGCTGTAAGGAATTTTCGCTTTCCGGTTTGGGAATTTAACCCTTTGTAGAGTGATCTTTCAGTTGAATTGGAAAATAACAGTGAAATTTCTCCAAAATTCTCTAACTCAGGATCGGTATATGCAGCAAGATAGTACGGATCATCAGCATTTACTGTTCTTTCTCCCTTTTTGGGCAAACCCTTTACAAAAATGGAAATCTGGTCAAATGAAAAAACTAAGTTTTTATTTTGGTCATATCCTTCTGCAGAAAATGAAAGTCTGCCGCCGGATTCAATTTCATCCGGAAATTTACCCAAAGGAAGTTTAAATTGAGATACCCCTGTACTATACGATAAATATGTTTTCTTGGCTTTTACAACATCTTCTCCCATCGTAAGGCGGATCAATAAAGTGATTTTTCCTGATTCTGTTGTATTGGGTTTAAAGAAAACTCTGAAAAGGAGGGAGTCTTCGGCAAAGTCGTACAGATCACGAAAAAAAATAAATTCTTTTTTTTCAATAACCCGAACTGAGAAGAAATCAAGGGCAGCAATGCCAAAATCTGATTTGGATGCCCAGAGGTTCTGGAATGTGGAGTAGGTTTTGCCGGGTACCGAAAGGTCTTTGGTGAGTTTGAGTTGAACCTGAGAAGCTGTTTTTGGCCATTTCAATTCCATTTCCTTCTTGGAAAGGAAATTATTGCTCCCTATTTGACCAGGAACTGAGATTTTCTCCTTTTTAAGAAATTCACCCGGTCCGTTAAGAGCGGTTAAAGACAAATGAAGAGAGTCGTTCGCAGTTAAGTCTGCCAAAACCTGATCTTCCGAGACGAGAGTCAGCACAGAATCAGACATTTCAGTCACCGTCATGCCAGGTAAAATCACAAAATTCTGTGCAAATGTAGGGGTAAAACAAAACAGGGATAATATAAGCGGAAAGAAGGGTTTCATAACGTACTCAGAGGATTTTGCAGAAAAAGGCAGGAAAACCGGGTGAGAGCATCCCACCCGGTAATTCAGAAATCAAATACCGATTTTAACCGAAATCAGTTGGTTTGCATCCGTAAAATACTCAACCTGACGGTAAGCATAATCCAGAGTCAGATCAAAACCGACATTATACTTTAACCCAACTCCAAAGGTGGCTCCAAACGGATGGTCAACAGCAGTTGGTAAATGACTGTACCCACCACGAAGAAACAGCATGTCCTGGAAATTATATTCCCCACCAAAATTGTAGGCATCATTCGAGAGGTTATTGTTTATATAATTACTTCCGAATGTAACCGATTGGAGGTCATCAAGTTCAACCGCATAAGACAAGCCGAATTCAAATGAGGACGGAAGGTCAAAATACTCGGTCGGAGTCCTGTAATTCTCCTTTGCAGCATTTGCTGGTGCACCTGTTGTTCTTGCTTCAGTATTGGCTAAACTTTGTCCATCAAAATTCATTTTATTCAGACCAAGATTTTTGATAGCAATTCCAAAATTCAGCCCGGGCAAAATACCAGATCCTGAATATTGAAAACCAATATCCAGACCAATACCTCCAGCTTTTGCATTCAGGATACTCTCATGAACATATTTAAACGTTGTACCGAATTGAATATTCTCGGTTAACTCGCGTCCATAAGAAACACCCAGTGTAACAAAAGTTGGAGAAAAGGTTTCCCCGGTACCATACGGATTTGAATTCGTTGTCTTATCGATTTTTCCAAAATCAAGAGAACGTATTGAAAATCCAAAATTCCCGGCATCTCCAAAATTTAAACCTGCTGCGAAATAATATAAATTGATATCGGCAACATAGTTTAAAGAGCTGAAAATGGCTTCATTTTTTGCCATCAGGCCAATTGAGGCAGGGTTAATAGCAACGCCATCAATCCCCTGCAGGCTGGAAGTAAAGGAATTGGAAAGTGCAAGATTTTTAGCACTTACCGGAATCAATACCTCAGTTCCGCCGGCAGTACCGGTTCTGGCTTTATTGCCAGCAAAACTGACACTGGCAATAGAAACTACCAGTGTCAGGATGAGTGAGAATGTTGTTATTTTTTTCATGGTATAAGTCTCCTGCAACTTAGTAGATTCCGATTTGTTCTTGACGTTGAACCAGGGCGAATTTCAGAACTTTTGAACCAACGCCCGGTGCATCAATATGGATAAGGTAAACTCCGGATGCGACAAATAAACCTGTAGAGTTTTTCAAATCCCAGCGGAATAAGGAGGATGCATCATCCTTTTCAAGTTTTCTGACCAACTCTCCGGCAAGGTTATAAACCCGGATTGTGGCCTTGCGTGGAACATTAAGAAGGGAAACAAACCGTTCATTTGAACTAACTTCCTGATAATTGTCTCCCATGTATGGGTTAGGATAAATGGTCATTTTCTCAAAGGATGACTTTTTGTTTTCTTCATAATAAGTTGCTTCACTGGTGAAACCAGATAAGGTGTATTTGTCTTCAGGGCCAAATGCCGTTGTTTTAAGAGTTAAGGTAGATCCTTCAACAAAAGCAGTTGTATCCCCGATTCCTTCCCAGGCAATCATAAAATTACCGGTTACAGAATTATTTCTGAACAGGTAAGTCATGTAGGTATCCAGATGGTTTGAATCTGCAGGCATGGCAAGGTTGGCATCATAATCATCGTAAGATATTAATAATACTTCCTTTGCATCTGCTTTTCCGTCCCATTTACCATTTACAAAATCAGCCTGAGTCCCTAATGCAAATGACTCAAGAATACCGATTTTCAATTGTCGGGGGGTTCCTCCGGTTTTGTCCCATACTCTGAATGGCAGAGAAACAATTCCTACACCCGGTTTTCTTGTAGCTTTAAGACGTCCAGTGTTGGGTGCATCAGTCGTTCCTTTTGTGAATCCTGCCCATACGGCTGAATCAGCAGCCCCTTTTACCAGAGATTTAGGTTGGTAGGCTGGAGGTGTGAAATTTTGGGCAACCTGACTGACGCCGGCCAGATATCTGTAGGCCAGAGAAGGATTTTGCTTGGTGAATTCAATCTGAATATCCCGTACCAAATTAGACTTCAGCTTTGAAATTACTTTAGTGTATTCAACCGGAGACGATCCTTCGATTGGTTTGATAAATCCACCGTTTTGGGCTACAGCGCTTTCAGTCAGAACAGCAGCTCCTGTGAGCGTCCGGTATGCTTTTTGGCTAACCCAGGAAGCCGTTCCAGGGTTCGATGGATTATTATATTCGGTTAATTTCACTTTATGAACAGGTTCATCAACACGAATTGAAAGTCCATCAACAATTGGATTGGTCATTGCGCTGGAAAAATAGGCTCGTTTATCCAGCAATGTGTCCCCTGCAGAATTTTTTACCCGCCAAACAAGGCTGTCTTTGGACAGGTAATAAAAATCCAGTTTGTAAATTTCATTATCCTTTACTGAATCAGGAGTAATAACATCTACATAAACTAATCCTGTACCATTTCCAGCATCCTTTTTAACAAATTGGCTGCTGTCATTTGCGGAAATAAAAAATGGAGCTGTAACCATATTTTTATAGATTACAGAATACTTGAACTCCCCTGATTCATTTATTGGCTCTTCCGGGTGTTTCCAGCCCAGAATTTTAGTTGAATCCTTGGAATCACGTATTGCCTTTATTTTATTAACCTCGACATTGAAGGAGGATAAGCCAAAATAATAGGTCTCTCCTTCAATAAATCTGTTCGTTGTAAAAGCATCACGGGTAAGGGTAAAGTTATAATATCCATCTTGGGATGTATAATCTGTATCCTTTAAGAATTTGGTTTTCGACTGGTAAACCTGGCTTGCAGTAATTCCATCCGGACTAGTTTGATAAATCAAATCGAAACCATCTGATTTATCGACCTGAAGGAGTAATTTTTTATTGGCAACCCCGTCGACAACATCCGAATATTCTCCGGTTCTGTATTGATAAATCTTGTAGCCCTTGAAAACTTTTCTATTTCCAAGATCATCGGTTTGAACATCATTATAAGATTCCGGGGTTAGGAAGGTAAGATTGATGTTTCCTTCATGATCAATTCTGGATGACACTACTTTGGGTGCAGGGGGAGGGCCGGCAACTTTAAAGTTTGCGTTGAATACCTTTTGGGCGAAATCATCCACCACTCTGAGTTTAGCAACGGATTGAGCATTATCAGATCCCTGACCAACCATATACCCCACAACGATAACCTGAGTATCACCTTCTGCAAGTGTAAAGGGTTTGGTATTGATCATCATCCGTCTGTCCTGACCTTTTGAGTCTCTCCAGCCAGATGCAAACTCAGGATAACCCGGGTGCACAATTCTGGGATTGTCATTGGCAGTACCCCCGATACCTTCGGTTAACGGTTCAAATGGGCGGCCATCATAGCGCAAGCCTTCCTGATAGTATCTGGCTTCGTCAATCGTACCCGGATCTGGCAGATCAACCCGACCCCTGACGTATTTCACGAAGGAGTCCATAACCAATTGTTTATAGCCAACATACGGTTTTCCCAGAATTTTTACTGTATCAGAAGGATTTCCGGTAAATACCTTGGGTCCCAGAAAGAAGTCATAACCCGAGGACGGAGGGGCTGCCCCGTAGGTTTTATCATTATTTCCCTCGTTCCAGCAGTAAGCAAGTGATCTGGAAGAATCAACGCCAACCAAATCATCTTCGGCGTCTCCAAGATCAGGATCCGACCAAACAGAAAAGATGGCGTTTTCAACTGTTTTGCTTCCCTTGTTGATGAACTTGTAAATAACATAGGCCACATTTCCAAGATCATTGGACTGCTGGAAGGCAAACGCAGTTACCTGAGCTTCGATTCCCATTGGTTTGGAGCCGCTCAGACGGGCAGAGGGTGCAATGCCATCATTAATGACATACCAAACCATCTGATCTCCCAATAATCTCGGTTTATCACCATTTGCCGGGTCATAAACACCATTGTTATTGAGGTCGTCGTATTCAGCCCCCAGATCAACCGGCCATTGGGCGATGTCCCCGTTCGCAGCCGGGCTGTCGCCCTTGGTATATTTGTAAACCCGGTACCGGTTGTTATTCGGATCATCCGGATGACCGTTAATAATTGGACCTGGCTGCCATTCCTCGATCCGGGATGCAGAAGCCATCCAGGCAGTACTCAAATCCCCGTCAATATAGCCGCTGAGGGCAAACCCTGCAGCAAAAATCGGGTGTTTGCCGGATCCTTTAGGAAATTCGATTGACCAGTTTCCAGACGGATCCTGTATATTTCCGGAATTTTCAAAATAGATCAGGATATTGTTGATATCCAGTGACTGAAAATTCACGTATGCGTTTGTTTTGGAAAGTTTCTTACTGCCGGATGTGCCTTCAGATCCTTTATTTGCCAGTGCAGACACCGCAAAAAGAATCAACAGCAAAAAACCCAGCAGTTTCTTGATATTGAAAAATTTAGAATTCATTGTTTACTCCTCAAATGTAGATTTACTGATTACCAGTCCAGTCTCAGACCAAGACGAATCTGCCGGGCTGCACCATAATTTTCTGGGTCTTTTTCCCATTTCTTATAGTCAGCTTGATAGAGTTCAGGATTGGCATTTTGCAAAATTGCATCCTGGCCGGTAGGTGTTTGCAGAAAACCACTGTCCTCAGGACTACCAGTAGCCCGGTAAACTGTAATAGCGTTCTCATTGTTAAGCAGGTTCAGCACCCAAACGTAAAAATTCAGCTTTGCGGAAGTAGCACCAAAATCGAGCGTAAATGATTTGTCAATCTTGGCATCCAGTCTGAAACTGCTGGGACCTACCGCAGAGTTAACAGTGCCTACAGTTTTAGTAATTGGAGCACCACCGCCATTGTAAACATCATAAGCCTCAATAGGGGTGTAAGGACGACCGCTGTTAAAGGTCATAACAAGGTTTGCGCCCAGATTGGCAAAGGGTTTAAATCCGGCAATTTCCATCCCGTCATCCTTCTTGGTTCTGACATCCATACCTGCTGAGAAGGTGTGGCGTTGATCAAAATCAAGCAGGTTAACCTGTCTCGGAATAACATTTGACCGGAAGGCAGCCACAAAGTTGGAATTGGATGAAGATCCTGTTCCTTCAGCAATCTGGTAGGTATAGCTCGAAGAAAACATCAGATAATCAGCAAACCGCCTCGTGTTCAGGGAAACACTTGCTCCTTTGATAGTCGCAAAGTCAATATTGCTGGTCGAATAATAATCACCTTTTGGAGATCTGAATATCGTCTCATTCACCAGGTCTCTGACTTCCTTATAGAAGAAGGTGATATCTGTTGATGCAACATTGGCAAAAGCATAATTGACACCAGCTTCATATTGAATCGTATTTTCTGGTTTGACATGCCCGTTGTTAGCTTCCAGTTTGGCATCATTTTCCAAAAGTCGGAGGCGTGGCTCAAAAGCATAGATATCAAACAAAGGAGCACGGGCCACAAAGCGACCATATTGGGCATGAAATTTCATGTTCTCTGTTACAGGGAAGGAAATCCCCAGACGAGGAGAAACATATAGGAAATCATCCTGATCGACTAAATCTGATGGGTCCATTTTATTTTCGGAACCAAGCGGATCGTTGACATCTTTCACCATTTTTCCATTTGGTGCGAAGTAGTCTACCCGGAACCCAAGGCTGAAGATAAGATCTTTCAACTCGATTTTGTCCATAATATAACCGGATGCTTCAACAGGATAAAGTGGGTTAAAGGTATTTACCCCATCGCCATTATCAGTTCTGTTTCCATAAATATCGTATCCGTATGCACGTCCGTAATTTTCATAAAAGCGAAGCGTCGGGCTTTTGGTATCCTTATCCAGGGCATAGCCAACAGGGGAAAGTCCGTAAGTCCGGAAAGTGTAAACTTTATAATCAGCACCGGCTTCAATCATGTGGTTTTCCAATTGGGACGTTATATTAAGAGCACCGCCAATATAATCGGATGCACTTAAAACAAACCCGTTATTAATTCTGTTTAATTCATGGAAGACACCACCATTATCCAGGGAATAATTCCCTCCTTGTGCAGGATGGGTTTGTGCAAGCTGTCTTAAATATTGAAGACCAAGAGTAGTATCCCCATAGGCATCAATGTTGTCAAACCAAACCCCATCACCACGCTTGGCTTCATTATATCTCATATGAACATCCAGATAAAGAAAGGTGGTTTCATCAAGAGTATAACTGATCTTTTGATTTAAAAGCCACTCATTATTCATTACACGGGGATTATGAGCCGAGTTATTTTTGGAATAGGTGTGAATATAATTTCTGTCAAGCCGGTTAGAACCATGGAAAGAGGTCGTAAACCTGAGGCCGGAAGAAAAGTTATAATTCAGTTTTGCAGAGTACTTGTTAATAGCACCTTCCATATCTCTACGTGCAGTCTCCTGCGGGAAACGGGGGTTGGAGTCCTTAACCCAGGTTCTTTCAATAGAACCAAAGAAACTGAGATCTTTTATCCCATATACCGGACCGCTTGCATTTAAACTGTAAAGGTTATAACCAAAATTATCTGTGAATTCTGAGGTAATCACCTCGGCACCCACAGCATATTTGTCAGAACCGGTTTTGGTTACTGTATTAACAACCCCGGACATTGCCTGTCCGTACTTTGCATCAAATCCCCCAACCTGAAGAGAAATCTGATCAATGGCACTTTGAGCAATCTGCCCGGATGCACCACCGGACCCGGCGTCGTTTACCATGACCCCATCGATGATGTAGGCAGTTTCATTTCCACGCCCACCTCTGATATTCAGTGTTGCATTTCGGGTTTCTCCGCCCGAGTTATCAGTTTTTGCAACGCCTGCAGAAAGAGCGGCAACGTTTTCAATCCCTCTTGTGGGCAGATTGGCAATCTGGTCGCTGTCAATAACTTTTACTGAGTTGGTTGCGCCCTTCTCAAACAGGGGACGTTCTGCCTGAACCACGATTTCACCAACTTCAATTTCAAGCTCACTTAATGCCATATCAACGGTTTTGGTAAGGTCTGCTGCAACCATGACTTCCTTTACGGTAACAGCACTGTAACCCAGATAGGCGAACTTGATATCATACTTACCGGCAGGAACACCCAGAATTGTGTATTGTCCATTTCGGTTTGTAGAGGCGCCATATTGAGTTCCAAGCAGAACAACATTGGCAAGTTCAAGCGGCTGACCGGTCTTTTTATCAGTAACCCGGCCCGTAATTTTACCGGTAACTCCGGCCATCGTTACTACAGGAGCAACCAGTAAAGCGGCTAACCCCAGAAGCACTAATTTTTTTAACATATTTCTTCCTCCAGTTTAAATTTTCTTTGTTGGATAGCTAACCAATCCGACTCAGGGATAAAATCTCTTGAAATATCCGGTGATTTTGGATTTGGTCCCGCTGATAAAGCCAACATGAAGTAAAGCATAGACCCCGGTTTCGGTTTTTAATGCATAGACTTTTCCGCCTGAAACATCAACAGCGGAAGTTGCAGGAGTCAATGCAATCTGGTCGTTATAAATTTTCCTGATCTCAGTCGAGGTCTTTACCGCTCCAACCTGTGCGGGGGTCAGAGTAGTCAGAACAAAACTGACTTCCTTTGTACCAAGAGAATCTTTTGCAGTAAATTTTTCAGCAGCATTGATTTTTTTTGCCTCTGCCTGTGAGAAAAACTTCGCAGTACCATTAATACGTGCAAGAACAATGTCAATCTTTGGAAGATTGGTTGCACTTCTTAACGATGCCTGTGAATAGGGCTTCATGTCTTTGATACTGAAAAACGGTGACAATGCCTTGTGAGCTGACGAATCCCAAACTTCAATTTTAAAGGTTGTGATGGTATCAACATTCGAAGCTCCGCCGGCAACTGTTATCGGAAAGACTTTTTTGTCAGACAAACCCTGAACATCAACTGATTCAACAACCAGATCATAATTTCCATCAACCACCCGTTTTGTCAAAACTGACAGTTTATGATTCAACTTAACTTCAGGTTTGTTAATAGACGTTCTGGCAAAACCATACCCATATTCAAGTGAATTTTCTTCATCTTTATTATAAAGAAAAATTCCAAGAGAATTGGTGTATTTATCATCAGAAGCTGTAATTTCCAGCTTTATTGAATCTGAAACAGATGCTCCGGCAGTTATACCGTCAACCGTTACCGTAGGACCTGAATTTGGTATTTCAGGTGCTTCGTATTCCTCACAACCTGCAACTGCAATTCCAAGTGTTGCAACTGCGGGTAGTACTAATTTTCTAATCATTGTTCCTCCTTTGAGCTTTAGAATCTATCAACATAAGATTTAATCAAATGTTAATCGGAGTCAAATTAACCTGAAAAGAGAACTTTATCAAGTACATTTGGGGAAAAATGGCATTTTTCTCCATGTTTGGCTTTTTGTTACTCAATAATGACTAATTTGAAGTTTGGCCTTACATTTGCAACAATTACCTAACCCACTCCTAAATCTTTTAACCTCCTTTTCTTTTAAAATCCTGCACTTTCAGTAGAATTTATATCCTTGACATCAATAAAAAGTAAAACTTAATGATACCAAAGAACAGGAAAACCCCTTCCATATTTCAGAGGGCACTTGAAATCAATGAAACTTTTTCGTAAAAATTTCGTCCTTGATTTTTTTTGTACGATCAGTTTCGGAAGAAACCCTATCGGGTGAGTGAGTGGGAGGGCAGGATGAAGGAAGGTAATTACCCCAGGGAGCTGTGTAACCCCCTGGGGTTATACAAATTCAGTTCAGGCGGACGTAAACTGAAGAAATAACGCCCTGTACCTGATTAATTCGTTTGAGAATTGTTTCATCAAGTCCTGAATCAACCGTTAAAACAGTGAGAGCCTTTTTATTTTCTTTTTTCCGTCCAAGGACCAGGGACCCAATATTGACCTGACTTTCGGCTAATATTGCTCCAACCTGAGCCAGCATTCCCGGGCGGTCTTCATTTTCATAAAAAAGAAAATCGCCTTCAAACTTGATTTCCATATCGTAATCATCGATCCGAACCAGTCGGCCTTCTGTATCATTAAACACAGAGCCAACAACAGACCTGGTCTTGCCATTTCCATACTCCACGGATACCTGCAGACTATTTGTGTAATCCTTCACTCCCAATGTCTGGCGTGATTCAGAAAAGCGGATCCCCATTTCCTCAGCAAAAAGCCGGGCATTGATATAATTAACAGGTTCAGTTGTTTTGTTGGAAAAAATTCCTTTCAATGCTGCATTCAGCAGAATTTCAGAAAATTTGGAGGGCAACTTTCCGCCATAAATAAACTCAATTTTCCGGAAAGAACTGTTTTCAATCTGACCCAGAATCTGACCGATATTTTCGGCAAGTTCAACATAGGGTTTGGAATCCGGATCAAAGGCAAATTGAAGAGCAAGACCATTGACGGCCCCCTTTATATCCTTTTGGGCAAAGGCGTCAATCATTTGCTCTGCAATTTGAATGGCAACTTTTTCCTGGGCCTCCTCAGTTGATGCCCCAAGATGCGGAGTTACAATAGCCCGTTCTTCTGAAAAAAGCGGTTCCTGAAAGGTTGGCGGCTCCGTCTCGGTCACGTCTGCAGCATACCCGCCCAGTAGTCCAGATTTCAGTCCGGATACAATTGCCTGTTCCTGAACAATTCCCCCACGGGCACAATTCACAATTTTTACACCCTTTTTTACCAACTGCAGCGATTTCTCATTAAACAGATATTTTGTTTCTGCATTTAAAGGGGTATGGAAAGTGATAAAATCGGCCTTTGAATATATTTCGTCTACAGTAAACAATTCAATACCAATTCCCGTGGCAGACTCCTTGCTCATAAACGGATCATAGCCAATGGTTTTCATTCCAAATGCCTGCATTCTTGAGGCGACTTCCTTACCGATTTTACCCAACCCGATGATCCCAAGGGTTTTCCCATCAAGCTCCGTTCCGGTCCATTTTTTGCGCTCCCATTTTCCCAACCGGATATCGTGAAATGCGGTAGGGGTCCATCTTGCTACACTTAAAATCAGTGCACAGGTATGTTCAGCCGTTGAAATGGTGTTCCCGCCCGGGGTATTCATAACAAGAATCCCCTTTTTCGAACAGGCCTTGACATCAATATTATCTACACCTGCCCCTGCCCTGCCAACGATCTTTAAGTTACCAGCACGGTCAATTACATCAGGTGTAACCTGCGTTGAACTCCTGACCACAAGGCCATCGTAGTTACCGATAATGTCTAAGAGTTGTTCCTTTTTTATTCCGGCCTTATAGTCACAGTCAATTCCGGCAGACTTGAAGAGGCCTTCTACCCGCTGATCAACCGCATCCGCAATTAGTACTTTCATTATTTCTCCAGATTTTCCAATAAAAAGTGGTGGGTTGCTGCAACTCCGGCCCCGATTGTAAATTTGTACCCCGATGCAGATAAAGCTCTTTCAATGGCTGCCATGATGGTTATCATATCAAACGCATCATAATAACCCAGATGACTCAGGCGGAAAATTTTACCGGTATATGGCCCTTGCCCCCCGGCAATTGTAATTCCATCTTTCTTTTTCAGATGTGAATTGAATTTTTTCCACTCAATTCCTTCCGGAAGAAAAACAGGAGTCACAGCATTTGAAGGGGATTCAGAGAATAATTTCAAACCAAGCGCTGTTACCCCCCTTCTCACGCTTTCCCCAAGAATCTGATGCCGGACCCAAACCTTTTCGATACCCTCTTCCTCAATCATCTCAAGTGCATATTTTAATCCGATGATCAGAGAAACAGCAGGTGTCCAGGGAGTATCATTTGCAGAATGAGCCTTAAGTGCATCCTGTAAACTCAAATAAAAGGACTTTGATTTGAACGTGCTGATTTTTTCAACCAGAGAAGTTCTGACTGCAACCAATGCCAATCCCGGAGGAATCATAAGACCTTTTTGCGATCCGGTAACAACCGCATCCAGTTGCCACTCATCCATTTTTAACTCGTGAGATCCAACTGAAGTAATGCCATCCACGATTACTTTTACCTCTGGAAATTTTTGCTTTACCTCAAGGGTAATTGTTTTAATATCAGTAAAGGTTCCGGTAGATGTCTCAGAATGGGTCAGAAAAACCGTTGATACCTTCGGATGGGCCTCTAGAACTGATATAATTTCAGAAGAAGTAACGGGCGTTCCCCAGTTTTTGGTTATTTCATAGGTTGGAATCTGGTAATGAACTAGAAGCTCACCCCACCTTTCGCCAAACTTTCCCCCGTTAACAAAGACGGCTTCTTCACCCGGACCAAAAACTGAGCTTACCAGGGACTCCATCCCGGATGTACCACTACCGGAAAGAATAACAACCGGAGAGGTTGTTTGAAACAAATATTGCAGCTTGGTGTGGCAGGCAGAAAGAAATTCCTGAAAATCTTCATTCCGGTGGTGAATCATCGGACGGGCCATAAGCAGTTGAATGTTCTCAGGAACAGGTGTTGGCCCAGGAGTAAATAATCTTGGTTTCATTTCTCTATCCTTTATAATTAGTCTGAAAATCAGAAATAATACTTAACAGTTCTTTTTTACCTTTTGAAGTTTTTGATGAGGATTCAAGTACCTGATACTCAGTCCCTGTTGTGGCAAAAAACTGGGCAAGACTTTTCCTGCTTACAGCCAGGTCCTTTTGTCCGGACTGATCAATCTTGGTAAAACAAATAACTTTAGACATTGAAAAGGACCGGATGTAAAGCAGAAATTCTCTGTCAGCTGGCTGAAGTGGGTGCCTGGAATCAAGTAAAATAAAAAGAAGGAGTCTTTCCTGATACAAACTAAAGTACTCATCAAGCATTCTTCCCCATTTTTCCCGTTCGGTTTTGGAAACCTTGGCGTAGCCATATCCAGGCATATCAACCAGGTATAGGGGATACTGTGTTCTGTAGAAATTCAGGGTCCTGGTTTTTCCCGGATTGGAGGAGGTATGAGCGACCTGTTGTTTTTTTGTAAGAAGATTGATCAGGGAAGATTTTCCAACATTGGATCTTCCGATAAATCCAATTTGACAAAACGGCTCAAGTTTTACTGTGCGGGGTGTTGCAGTTAATAATTCCAGTTGCAGGTTTAAAGAATCCATTGCGTAAAATACGGATTCTCATAATAAGAAAAAAGGAGTGAGACGTCGGGATATTCCCCGAAACAAAAAAAAACCCGTCAGAAGACGGGTTTAAAAATCAGGCTTTTGTTTCGGTCTGATTAAAATCGACCAGTTCCAGAACAGCAACTTCGGCGCTGTCTCCCAACCGTTGCCCCAGCTTGACAACCCGGGTGTATCCACCTGGTCTGCTGCCAACTTTCGGCACGATTTCAGAGAACAATTGCTTGATAGCCTCTTTGTTTCTAATTGATTTAAAGACTTCGCGGTAAGCATTGTGGTCATTAGCTTTTGCAGTTGTTATCAACTTCTCAGCAAACCTGCGGGCTTCCTTTGCCTTGGTTACGGTAGTGGTAATTCTTTTATGCAAAAACAATGAAGTACATAAAGCATTTAAAGTTGCCTTGCGGTGACTGGCTTTACGACCAAGGTTTTTTCCAGAAACTCTGTGTCTCATTTATTTAATTCCTGCTTTATAATCTTCGTCATCTTCAAGGTACTTGTCAACATCCATCCCAAAAGACAAGCCTTTAACATGAACCAGTTCTGTCAGTTCAGCTAAAGATTTCCTTCCGAAATTCCGGAACTTAAGCATTTCGCTTTCATCCTTCCTGACAAGGTCTGCAAGGATTTTAACATTTGCAGCTTTCAGGCAGTTATGGGAGCGGACTGATAATTCCAGATCATCGACGGGCGTTTTAAGGATTCTTCTGATATTAAGAAATTCCTCGTCATAGACTTTTTCTTTCTTAACGTTCTCATCAGAACCCTTGTCAAACCCATGGAAAAAGGCAAGATGGTCCTTAATGATCTTTGCAGCCTGTGCTAAGGCATCTTCAGGACTTACACTTCCGTCCGTATGAACATCGAGGACCAGTTTTTCATAATCCGTTCTTTGTCCGACACGGGTATTTTCAATCGAGTAAGTAACTGTTTTTACCGGTGAGAAAAGAGAGTCAACTGCAATAACTCCGATTGACTGATCGGGAGTTTTATTCTCTTCAGCTGATACGTATCCTTTTCCCTTGGAAAGCCTGATTTCGAATTCAATGGCCTTTTCAGTATTAAGAGTAAGAATTTCCTGTCCCGGATTCAATACTTCAACCTCATCTGTTACTTTCTGAATATCAGCCGCTGTAACAGTGCAGGGACCCTTAACCTTGATAAAAATCTTGTTGAATTTTTGCAGTTCGGATTTGAATCTGACCTGCTTAAGATTAAGAACAATATCCGTAACATCCTCAACTACACCCGGAATTGTAGAAAATTCGTGGGAAACTCCCTCAAATTTTACACTCGAGATAGCAATACCCTGCAGGGAGGATATCATCACTCTGCGAAGGCTGTTCCCAATCGTAACTCCAAAACCTCTTTCCAAAGGCTGGACTACAAACCGGGCATAAGTCGCAGTACGGCTGGAATCATCAATTTGAATCCCATCCGGCATTTGCAAATAATTTTGACTCATAAAACCATGTCCTTTCTGGCTCTTGACCGGGTCAGGTCTTATTTGGAGTACAATTCAACGATCAGCTGCTCATTAACCTCAATCTGAACTTCTGCGCGGGTGGGCAGAGAAAGGAATTTTCCTGTCAGATTGGCTTTGTCAATTTCTAGCCAGGCAGGCAGCTGAGAATCTTTAATCTTGGAAACAGAATCATGGATGGAAGCCATCTTTTTTGACTGTTCCTTCACCTTTACTACATCCCCTGGTTTAACTGAAAATGCCGGGATGTCGACAAGCTGGTCATTCACAAGTAAATGACGGTGACGAACCAATTGCCGGGCAGCATTTCTGGATGGAGCCAGCCCGAGACGATAAACAACATTGTCTAACCTTCTTTCAAGGTTTACAATCAGGTTTTCTCCGGTAATACCTTTCTGACGGTTTGATTTTTCATAAATCAATCTGAAAGGCTGCTCTAAAAGACCGTAAATCCTTTTAAGCTTTTGCTTTTCCCGAAGCTGACGTGCGTACTCAGAAAATTTAGATCTGCGGGACTGACCATGCTGGCCAGGTGCATAATTTCTTTTCTCAATTGCACATTTGGCAGTAAAACATCTTGCGCCTTTTAAAAACAGTTTCTGTTTTTCTCTACGGCACAACTTACATACTGCATCAGTATATCTTGCCATTTTTTCTCCGAATTAAAAATCCTTCTTCCCTTTCATGGCTGAAAGGTTTACAGATATTTGTTTAGACTCTTCTCTTTTTGGGAGGGCGGCAGCCGTTATGAGGAATCGGAGTGATATCCTTGATCACCTGAATCTCAAGGCCAGAAGTCTGGAGACTTCTAACAGCCGCTTCACGTCCTGAACCAGGACCTTTGATCAGAACCTCAACCTTGCGAAGCCCAAGTGCATAAGCTTCTTTGGCAGCAGCTTCTGCAGTCACCTGTGCAGCGTGGGGTGTGTTCTTTCTAGAACCCTTGAATCCGTTTTTACCTGCACTGGACCAGGAAATTGTATTCCCATAGCTGTCGGTCAGAGTAACAATCACATTATTAAAGGTAGCCTGAATATGAGCCTGCCCATTAGCTTCGACGGAAGCTTTTTTCTTAACTTTTTTGGTTTGCTTAGCCAAAATGTTTCTCCCGATTAACGATTACTTGGTAGCTTTCTTCTTATTGGCAACCGTCTTCCGCTTACCTTTTCTGGTACGGGAATTGGTTCTTGTCCGTTGACCACGGACAGGCAGACTTCTCCGGTGCCGGATACCACGATAGCAACCGATATCCATCAACCGTTTGATACTTAGCTGAACCTCACTTCTGAGGGGTCCTTCAACCTTGTATTCATTGTTGATGATCTCTTTTATCTTGTTGACATCATCGTCGGTGAGTTCGTGAACCCGTTTACTTTCATTTACCCCTGCCTTGGCAAGAATTTGCTCAGAACGGGTTTTGCCGATACCAAAGATATACGTCAAACCGATGAGAACTCTTTTGTTTTTAGGTAAATCAACCCCAGCTATACGAGCCAAAGTTATTCTCCTCTCTCTTTATTTTATCCCTGACGTTGTTTGTGTTTTGGGTTTTCGCAGATAACAAGAATTACCCCGTTCCGGCGAATAACCTTACATTTATCACATCTTTTCTTTACAGAAGCTCTGACTTTCATGGTTCATCCTGTTATTTATAACGATAAACAATACGGCCTTTAGTTAAATCATAGGGAGACAATTCAACTGAGACTTTATCTCCGGGAAGAATCTTAATGAAGTGCATTCTCATCTTGCCGGATACGTGTGCAAGAATTTCATGTCCATTTTCAAGTTTTACTTTGAAATTGGCATTTGGGAGTGCTTCTTCAATTACTCCATCTACCTTTATGTGACCTTCTTTTGCCATATTACTTATGTTTGTGATAATATTTCTGGTTTTTCCTTGCCCACTAAAACAGTGTGCTCAAAATGGGCTGAAAGCTTTTTGTCTGCTGTCACAATTGTCCAGCCATCCCGCTGAACTTTTACACGCCAGGTTCCCTCATTGATCATCGGCTCTATTGCAAGAACCATCCCAGCTTTTAAAACAGCTCCGGTTCCTGCTTTACCATAATTTGGAACCGGCGGATCCTCATGAAGTTTTTTGCCTACTCCATGTCCGACCAAATCCCTTACAACAGAGTACCCAAACGATTCAATATAACTTTGAACAGAGGATCCGATATCATTTACTCTGTTTCCTTCAATCGCCTTTGAAATTCCAATTTCTAGCGATTTTTGAGTAACCTCAACAAGTTTTTTTGCCTTATCATCGCAATGACCAACCAGATAAGTCTTCGCATGATCTCCATAGAAACCATCCAGTATCGTGCCGCAATCAATCCCAACAATATCTCCATCCCGCAAGTACCGTCCCCCGGGAATACCATGAACAACCTCATCATTTACAGAAACACATAAGGTTGCCGGATAAGGATTTCTTGGTCCACCGTATCCCAAAAATGCAGGGATGGCCTGATTGGACCTGATAAACTCTTCAGCCAATTTGTCAAGGAACAAGGTTGAAACCCCAGGTAAAATATGAGGTTCCAGAAAATCTAAGGTCTTTGCCACCAACCTTGCAGAAGCACGGATAAGGGAAACTTCCTCATCCGTATATATGGCAATCATTTATTTATTTACGGCCCCTCATCCGTCCGGACTTCATCAGTCCGTCGTAATGGCGCATTAAAAGATGGCTTTCAATTTGTTTGAGGGTATCTAATGCAACACCAACCATGATCAGCAAACTGGTTCCGCCAAAAAACTGAGCAAACCCAGGTGTTACATTGAATTGAATGACAATTGCCGGAAGAATGGCAATCAGAGCAAGAATAATAGATCCCGGTAAGGTAATTCTTGATAAAATACCGTCAATAAATTCACTTGTATGAGTACCCGGACGAATCCCCGGAATAAAACCACCTTGCTTCTTCATATTTTCAGCAACATCAGTTGGATTGAAAGCGATTGCGGTATAGAAATATGTAAAGAAGATAATCATGAGGGCGAAAGCAGCATTATATACAAGACCATCATGCTGAAAATAAACTGCCATAGTTTGAAAGGCTTCATTTTCAGGAAAAAACGAAATAATCGTACTGGGAATAAACATGATGGATTGAGCAAAGATAATTGGCATTACCCCGGCAGTATTGATTTTCAGCGGAATGAACTGTGTTACACCGCCATAGGTTCGTTTGCCCACAACCCTTTTGGCATATTGAACCGGTATTTTCCTTGTACCCTGAGTCATTGCGATGACACCAGCAGTGATAAACACCAGCAAAACAACCATGATAATTTCGATAAGAAGGTTTTGTCCGCCAGATCCAATAATCTGAAATTCATTGTAAATATTGACCGGCATCCGAGCCACGATACCAACGAAAATCAGAAGGGATATTCCGTTTCCAATTCCGCGGTCAGTGATTCTTTCACCAATCCACATGGCAAATACAGTACCTGCAGTCAGGAGGACAACGGTTGATACAGTGAACAAAACACCCGGATCAACAACAATAGAGGACCCGCCGATACCGGTTCTGGATGTCAGCTGAACACTCATACCCCAGGCCTGCAGAGCAGCAATAATTACAGTTCCGTACCGGGTCCATTGAGTAATCTTTTTTCGGCCCTCTTCGCCTTCCTTCTGCATTTTCTGAATAGTAGGAACAACAGCACCCATCAATTGAATAATAATTGATGCTGAGATGTAGGGCATAATACCCAATGCGAGAATTGAAGCCCGTGAAAAAGCTCCGCCAACAAACATATCAAACAAACCGAAAAGATCGTTTGCGGCACCATTGTTTTGGTGTGCAATTAGAGACCCATCAATCCCAGGCAGGGTAATATGGGAACCAATCCGGAATACAACAACCATTCCCAGAGTGTAAAGGATACGGTCCCGTAATTCCTGGATTTTGAATGCATTGACTATTCCGTCGGTAAACTTGCTCATAATTGATTTACCTTACCGCCGGCAGCTTCAATTTTGGTTTTAGCTGTCTCACTGAAAGCATGTGCAGAAACAGTGATTTTTCCCTTTAGCTCACCATTACCAAGAATTTTGATCACTGCATTTTTCCGGGAAATGATACCAAGGTTATACATGGTATCTGGGGTAAATTCAGTTCCGGAAGCCACAAAATCATTGAACCGGCTAATATTAACCGGTAAGTATTCAACCCGGTGACGGTTCTTAAACCCATATTTGGGAAGCCGTCTTTGGATTGGCATTTGCCCGCCTTCAAACCAGGCGCGTTGAACATCGCCGCTTCTGGACCTGGCACCTTTAACCCCTTTGGATGCAGTTTCACCGTGGCCAGACCCCTGTCCGCGGCCAACGCGTTTACGATTTTTACGGGATCCATCTGCAAACTTAAGCGTATGTAATTTCATCTTCTTATCCAGACTTACTTAACCGGTTCTACTTTAACGAGATGAGCAACTTTCCCGATCATCCCACGGACAGCCTTGCTGTCCTCAACAATATTGAAATAATTTGTTCTGCCAAGACCAAGTGCTGTTATTGTTTTCTTTTGAGTGGCAGGTCTGTCAATTGCACTTTTTACCTGCGTAATTTTAATTTTTGACATTGATCAACCCTCGAAAACTTCTTTTAATGTTTTTCCGCGTTTTCTTGCAACCACTGATGGATCCATCAAACTCAGCAGGCCTTGAAGCGTGGCCTTTGTTACGTTGTGCGGATTGGTTGAGCCCAGGCATTTTGAAAGGATATCCTGAACTCCAACACTTTCAAGTACAGCACGGACAGCGCCGCCTGCAATGATTCCTGTACCAGGTGTAGCTGGTTTCAGAAGAACTTTAGCAGCACCAAATTTTGCATTAATCTCGTGGGGGATAGTTCCTTTATACAAGGAAACAGCTACCAGGTTTTTCTTTGCATCCTCAGTACCTTTTGCCACGGCATCAGTTACTTCATTTGCTTTTCCAAGACCAATACCAACGTGTCCATTCCCATCACCAACTACGATAATAGCGGTAAAACTAAACCGGCGACCACCCTTAACTACTTTTGCCACACGATTAATGTAGACAAGTTTTTCCTTCAGAGTGAGTTCATTTGCTTTTAACTTTTTCAAGTCATTATCTCCGAAATTCGATAGATTTAATTAGAAGTTCAGTCCGGCTTCACGGGCACCATCTGCAACTGCTTTGATACGGCCGTGATAAAGAAAACCATTCCGGTCAAAAACGACATTTTTAATGTTTTTTTCCAGAGCCTTTTTTGCTGTCTCAGTCCCGATCAGATGGGAAACCTCAACTGGTTTCTTGCCTTTGATTTGACCTTCTAATTCCTTAGAGAGACTCGATACTGAAAGAAGAGTTGCTCCTTTGGAATCGTCAATAATCTGAACGTAAATGTTACTGTTGCTTCTGAAAACGCAGAGTCGCGGTCTTTCCTCAGTTCCGCGAACCTTTTTCCGGACTGCAACTTTAATACGGTTTCTTCTTGTAATTCTGGAAAATGATGCCATAATACTACCTGTTTTACTTGAATGGACTGGTCATTCAATATTTTGTTATCTGGAGGCTGTTTTACCAGCTTTTCTGCGTATGACTTCTTTGTCATACTTAATTCCTTTGCCTTTGTAAGGCTCTGGCTCTCTGATTGCTCTGATTTTTGCAGCAACCTGACCAACAAGCTGCTTGTCAATTCCTGAAACCACAATTTGAGTGGGTGCAGGGACCTCGACTTTAACGTTGTCAGGTGCCTTAAAATACACAGGATGTGAGTATCCGACAGCCATGAAAAGGAACTTACCTTTAATTTCTGCTCTGTAACCGACACCTACAATATCCAGTTTTTTGGTATATCCGTCTGTCACCCCGGTAACAGCACCCTGAAGAAGAGCTCTGTAAAGTCCGTGTTTTGCCCTGATATCTTTATCTTCAGAGGACCTGGAAAGACTCACAACCGAACCATCCAGTGAAATGCTGATAGCAGGGTCATAAGGTACGTTTAGTTGTCCTTTGGGACCTTTTACTTCTACTAATTCTTTTCCCACTTTTAGTGTTACACCAGCGGGTACGTTGATTATTTTTTTCCCTATACGTGACATGTAAATCTCCTACCAAACGTAACAGAGCACTTCACCACCCACATTTTGAAGCCGTGCTTCCTTGTCGGTGAGAATTCCTTTGGACGTAGAAATAATTGCAAGCCCAAGTCCATTTAATACTTTCGGAAGTTCATCTGCTCCGGCATATCTTCTGAGACCTGGTTTAGAAAGTCTCTGGATACCGGTAATGGTTCCGTTTTTCTTAGAATCATACTTCAGGAAAATGCGAATAATCTGCATGTTCCCGTCTTCAATGATCACATACTTAAGGATGTAACCTTTTTCAAACAAGATTCTGGCAATTTCTTTTTTCAGATTGGAAGCCGGAGTATCAACAGTACGATGACGGGCTTTTTGTGCGTTTCTGATCCGGGTTAAAAAATCCGAGATCGGATCTGACATTGACATTCTTTCAATCCCCTTTTTGTGCTTTTACCAGCTGGCCTTTTTAACGCCAGGAATTTTACCATCCAAAGCCATGTTTCTGAAACAGATACGGCAAATTCCGAAATCTCTCAGAAAGGCACGTGGTCTTCCGCAGTTTTTACACCGGTTGTAAGACTGGGTGCTGAATTTGGGTTTTCTGTTGCTTTTAGCAACCATTGCTTTAGTAGCCAACTTGTACCTCTGTACAGGAATTAATTTTCGTTTCTTTTTCTAAACGGAAAACTAAAAGCTTTGAGTAATTCAAGAGCTTCAGCATCAGTTTTTGCAGTGGTAACAATGGTAATATCCATACCAACAATTCTGTCAACCTGATCTACATTGATTTCAGGGAAGATAATCTGTTCCTTGACGCCAAATGTGTAGTTTCCAAAGCCATCAAAACTTTTGTCAGAAACCCCGCGAAAATCACGGATTCTTG
Organism: Bacteroidota bacterium; assembly: GCA_023151185.1. Classification (GTDB taxonomy): domain Bacteria; phylum Bacteroidota; class JABWAT01; order JABWAT01; family JABWAT01; genus JAFLBE01. Next base: position 6,699 of record JAKLJL010000006.1, on the reverse strand, counting down.
GCATTGCAAGATTAATGAGGCGATCCAGAAACTCATACATGGTATCACCACGGAGGGTTACCTTTGCCCCGATCGGCATATTTTCTCTGAGTTTGAAGTTTGATATAGCCTTTTTAGCTTTAGTCACAACCGGTTTCTGCCCAGCAATAATGCCAAGTTCCTTAACTGCATTTTCCAGAATTTTTGCATCCTGAGTTGCAGCACCAAGGCCCATGTTAATTGAGATTTTGGTGATCTTAGGCACTTCCATTACATTCTTGTAGTTGTTCTTCTTGATAAGATCAGGAACAACTTTCGATTTATACATTTCTGCTAAACGTGGTTTCATAAACCTTCTCAGTCAATTAATTCGCCGCATTTTTTGCATGCTCTGCGGCTTTTAAGTTTCCCTGTATTTTCTTCAGCAACCATCTTGTGTCCAACCCGCGTATTCGCACCGCATTTCGGACAAACCAAAATCAGATTAGAGATATGAACAGGAGCTTCCTTTTCGATACGACCTCCCTGAGGGTAGGTAGCATTTGGTTTGGTGTGCCGGATTCTGATATTCACACCTTCAACAATCGCCCTGCCAGACTCAGGATAAACTTTCAGAACTTTTCCTAAGGTCTTTTTGGCATTCCCGGTAATAACACGAACAGTGTCATTCTTTTTTATGTGCAATTTAACTGACATGGATTATTCTCAACTCTCTTTAAATTACTTCCGGAGCAAGAGAAACAATTTTCATAAATTGTTTTTCGCGCAGTTCCCGTGCAACAGGTCCAAAGATACGCGTTCCCCGGGGTTCATTCTGATTGTTGATCAGAACTGCAGCGTTTTCATCAAACCGGATATAGGAGCCATCCTGACGTCTGAATTCCTTTTTTGTCCTCACGATGACTGCCTTGGAAACATCACCTTTTTTTACGGTTCCGCCTGGAATGGCAGATTTAACAGAGACAACAACCAGGTCACCGACATAGGCATAACGGCGATCGCTGCCACCAAGAACCCGGATACAGCGTACCTTTTTTGCACCGCTGTTATCGGCGACAACAAGATTGGATTCTTCCTGAATCATGATTTCCCCTGAGACTTTTTATTTTGCTTTTTCAATAACTTCGACAAGCCGCCAGCGTTTCTGTTTGCTCAGAGGCCGGGTCTCGTGAACTTTTACCAAATCCCCAATGCCAGCAGAATTCTCTTCATCATGGGCCATCAGTTTTTTGGTCTTATAGTAGTATTTTCCATAAATCGGATGTTTGACACGGCGTTCAATTGCAACGGTAATGGTTTTATCCATTTTATTGCTGACGACCTTCCCGATTCTTTCTTTTCTGCTGTTTCTTTCAGTCATGAGAACAAAACTTCCTGATATTGATTATTTTTTTGCCGAAAGGATAGTTTCAATTCTTGCAATCTCGCGGCGAAGGTTGCGAATCCGCAACGGATTTTCAACAGGTGAAATTGTTTTTTGAAAATTCAATTCCAACAATTGCTTTTTTGACTCTGCAAGCTGGGCTTTCAGATCAGATTCGCCCAGGTTTTTAAGCTCATGCTTTTTCATTTATTTACCTTCACTTTCGGCTGCGACATAATCATGGCGTGCCACAAATTTGGTTCTGATAGGCAACTTAGCCATAGCCAGTGCAAGTGCCTCACGTGCTAATTCTTCAGACACGCCGTCCACTTCAAAAAGAATACGTCCTGGTTTAACCGGGGCAACCCAGAATTCAGGAGCTCCCTTACCAGAACCCATCCGGACTTCAGCAGGCTTTTTAGTTACAGGCTTATCAGGAAAAATCTTAATCCAGACTTTCCCATCCCGCTTCATTCTTCTGGTCATTGCAACCCGCGCAGCCTCAATCTGCCGGCTTGTAATCCAGGCTGTCTCAAGGGACTTGATACCGAAAGATCCAAAGGCAATTTCAACCCCGCGGGTTTCATTACCTTTCATCTTGCCACGCATGGCTTTTCTATACTTAACTCTTTTTGGCATTAACATAACGCAAATTCCCTATTACTGATTACCGATCCTGCCGGTTTCCGATAACTTCGCCTTTACAAATCCAGACTTTCACCCCGATTGCACCGTAGATGGTATGAGCGGTTGACCGGGCATAATCTATATCTGCTCTGAGTGTATGAAGAGGCACTCTGCCTTCACGATACTGTTCAGTTCTGGCCATTTCGGCTCCACCCAACCGTCCAGAACAAATAATCCGGATTCCATCGGCACCCATTCTCATTGTTGATGAGATTGCAGTCTTCATTGCTCTTCTGAATGCGACCCGGTTTTCGAGTTGAGCGGCAATGTTGTCACCAACCAGGGCAGCATCAAGCTCAGGCCTTTTGATTTCATTGATTGAAATATTAATTTCTTTTCCGGTCAGCTTTTTAATTTCTTCTTTCAGCTTATCAACTTCAGACCCTTGCTTACCAATAACCACTCCGGGCTTGGAAGTCGAAATTGTCAAGCCAATCCGCTTTGCTGTTCTTTCAATCTGAATTCTGGCAATTCCTGCCTTTTTCAGACGGGCCTTCACATATTTTCTGATCTTCTCGTCTTCGTGAAGCTTTTCGGCAAATTCTTTTTCGTCGTACCATTGAGATTCCCAGTTTGTGGTAATCCCAAGTCTCAGGCCTACGCTGTTAGTTTTCTGACCCAAAGTAAACTCCTAGTTTTTATCTGCAACGATAATAGTGACATGGTTTGATCTTTTACGCTTGCGGTAAGCACGACCCTGAGGTGCAGGCTGCACTCTCTTCGCCACCGAGCCTGCATCAACAAATGCAGTGACAACCATCAGTTCTTCAGTCTGAACTCGTGTACCCTCTGACTTGTTGACAAAATTGGCAATTGCAGAGCGAAGTACCTTTTCTACAACTTTTGCACCATGTTTCGGATTGAAGTGCAGAAGATTCAGCGCCTCTTCTACCTTTTTACCCCTGATCTGATCAACCACCAGGCGCATTTTTCTAGGCGAGCTGCCTACATTTCTACAAATGGCTCTTGCTTCCATGTTTCAAAATCCTTTGATCTTACCGGTTGCCAGCGTGACTGCGGAAGGTTCTGGTTGGTGCAAATTCACCTAGTTTATGACCAACCATATTTTCCGAAACATAAACCGGAATAAATTTATTTCCATTGTGAACAGCAAAAGTATGCCCGACCATATCAGGTGAAATCATACTGGCGCGGCTCCAGGTTTTAATTACCTTTTTGGAACCCGTTGAATTCAGTTCATCTACCTTTTTTTGAAGCTTTTCGCTGATAAATGGACCTTTTTTAAGCGATCTTGCCATATTCTATCCGATTCCGTCTATTATTTTCTTCTTCTGACGATATACTGATTGGATTGATTTTTGCGCTTCCGGGTTTTGAGACCTTTAGCCTTTTGTCCCCATGGCGAAACAGGATGACCACCACCCGAAGTCTTTCCTTCACCACCACCCATCGGGTGATCTACCGGGTTCATTGCAACACCGCGAACATGGGGTCTCTTCCCCAGCCAGCGTGAGCGCCCTGCTTTACCCAGCGAAATATTAAAATGATCTGCATTGCTCACCAAACCAATAGTAGCAAAACATTCGCTCCGAACCATACGCATTTCGCCAGAAGGTAACCGCAAAGTCGCATAATCGCCTTCTTTTGCAGCAAGCTGAGCAGATGTACCGGCACTTCTTGCCATCTGACCACCTTTACCGGCTTTCAATTCAATATTGTGAATTACAGCACCAACCGGAATATTTTTCAGAGGCAGAGTGTTTCCAACCTTAATTTCGGCAGTCGGACCACTAACGATTGAATCACCCACTTTAAGGCCATCCGGAGCCAGAATATACCGCTTTTCGCCATCTGCGTAATTCAATAGAGCAATTCTCGCGGAACGGTTTGGATCGTATTCAATAGTTGCAACCTTGGCCTCGATGCCAACCTTATTGCGTTTAAAATCAATAATACGATAATGCTGCTTATGGCCACCACCCATAAATCGGGAAGTCGTGTGACCGGTGTTATTTCTTCCCCCGCTTTTCTTTTTCGGGGCCAACAGCGATTTTTCCGGCTTATCAGTAGTAATTTCGTCAAACGCAGCTACGTTAGTGTACCTGAGTGACGGAGTTACTGGTCTGAAACTTTTGATAGGCATTCAGAAACTCCAGCGAATTTTACTGTTAATTTGCGATCCAGATAGGTTTTGCTGAGGCAGCGTTTTGTCCTGGACCTGCTACGAAATGTGTACTAAAAAATGCTCTTCCTTTTCGGAAGAGCATCAAAGGTAAGGAATGGATACTTGTTTGTCAAGTGTTTTTAAGAAAATCAATAGAATCACCTGTTTTAAGGGTTACTACTGCTTTCTTCAAATCATCCTTTTTCCCAACAAGGAGTCCCTTTTTGGTCATTTGGATTTTAACTTTTCCATCTTTCAGCGAAGTGTTTACGCCGGTAACGGTAACACTGTATTTTTCTTCAACTGCCTTTTTGATTTCAATTTTGTTAGCATCTTTTGAAACCTGGAAGGAGTATTTGTTTTGCTTTTCCTGAAGTAGAGTGAGCTTTTCAGTCAGCAGGGGTTTGATAAGAATTGTCTTCATTTATTTTGTCAGCCTTTCAAGTCCTGCAAGTGCGTTTTCCTGGATCAGAAGCACATCTGCATTGACAACATCATAGGTTGAAAAATCGGTAACCGGTTTAACACTGGCTTTTGAGAGGTTTCTGCCGGACAAATAGAGATTTTTATCAGAACCGGTAGTAACCAACAGGACCTTCTTTGCAGAAAGAGCCAGATTGTTAATAATGGATGCAAGCGATTTAGTGCTTGGTTTATCAACCGAGAAATCTTCAATTACTACCAGTGATGATTCGGCAGCTTTATAGGACAGAGCAGACTTTTGAGCAAGTCTTTTCATCTTCTTATTAATACCAATCACATAATCATGAGGGACAGGTCCAAAAATCGAGCCCCCGCCAACCCAAACACCTGAACGGGTTGTACCGGCTCTCGCTGTTCCACGGCCTTTTTGCCGCCAGGGTTTCTTACCCCCGCCATTGACTTCGCGTCTGGATTTGACCTTGTGAAGCCCCATGTGCTCATTAGCTCTGATTGAACGAATATCCATGTAAATTGCATGGTCGTTCGGTTCGACAGCAAAGATTTCTTCAGAAAGGGTGACCTTTCTTCCGGCTTCCTGTCCGTTGGTTTTAAATACTTTGACTTCCATCGGATTTCACTTATTCTTATTTAGAAGTTTTTAAAACTTGTACAAAGGAATTTGTTGCACCAGGAACTGAACCTCTTACGAGAATCAGATTTGATTCCGGCATAACTTTTACAACCTGAATATTTTTGGTTGTCACCCGTGTATCACCATGTTGACCGGCCATTCTGAGCCCTTTGAGAACTCTGGACGGATAGGAAGATGAACCAACTGATCCAGGTGCTCTTTCCCGGTCATGCTGACCATGTGTTCTGGAACCAACGCCATTGAATCCATGGCGTTTCACAACACCCTGAAATCCACGGCCTTTTGAGTTGCCGACTACGTCAACCAATTCACCTTCTTTGAAAAGATCCACATTGAGAACAGCACCAACTTCCGGCAATTCATCAACCCGGAATTCCTTCAGGATTTGCTTTACATCAGCACCAGCTTTTTTAAAATGACCGGCAAGTGCTTTTGTTGTATTTTTTTCCTTTTTGGAACCGAATCCGAGCTGGATAGCATTGTATCCGTCTGTCTCATTTTTCTTAACCTGAACAACCGTACAGGGCCCAAGTTCAATAACAGTGCAATTCTGTTGACGACCTTTATCATCAAAGATGCTGGTCATCCCCACTTTTTTTCCAATAAGTCCTAACATGTTTTAACCTGACTTTTTAAATTAGGATTTGATTTCAACATCGACGCCGGCAGGAAGTTCAATTTTCAGCAACTGATCAATTGTCTTGCTTGAAGGGTTCAGAATGTCGATGATTCTTTTGTGGCTTCTGGTTTCGAACTGCTCACGTGACTTTTTATCAACGTGAGGAGAACGAAGAACCGTATATAATGATCGTTGGGTCGGAAGCGGAATCGGTCCTGAAATGACAGCGCCAGTTGACTTTGCGGTCTGAATGATCCGCTTTGCCGACTTGTCAATTAAGTTGTGATCGTAGGATTTCAGCTTGATTCTGATTTTTTGAGTAGCCATCGTCTTCGACCTTATTCAATAATCTTGTTTACGAAACCGGCACCGACGGTACGGCCACCTTCGCGGATTGCGAAGCGGAGACCTTCTTCCATCCCTACCGGAGTAATCAGTTCAGCAGTTACGCTGATCTTATCGCCAGGCATCACCATTTCTACGCCTTCAGGTAGTTCTACTACCCCGGTCACGTCGGTGGTCCGGAAGTAAAACTGCGGGCGGTAACCCTTGAAGAACGGTGTATGACGGCCGCCTTCTTCCTTGCTCAGGACGTAGATTTCGGCGGTAAACCGTTTGTGAGGGGTTGTGGATCCCGGCTTACAGATAACCATTCCGCGTTCCAGTTCTTCCTTCTCTACACCGCGCAGCAGAAGTCCAACGTTGTCACCGGCCTGACCTTCATCCAGAAGCTTCCGGAACATTTCAACTCCGGTTACTGTCGATTTCTTCTTCAGACCAAAGCCCACGATTTCAACTTCTTCACCAACCTTGATGATTCCGCGTTCAATCCGGCCTGTTCCCACGGTTCC
>JAKLJL010000005.1:201126-201416 GCA_023151185.1 Bacteroidota bacterium | reverse complement strand
AGCTCAAGTACTGTCTTTTCCCAGGCAGGATCGCCGTTCAGGGCATGAAGTGCTGATCCTCGGATTACCGGAATATCATCTCCCGGGAATTCATACATGGTCAGAAGTTCACGGACTTCCATCTCAACCAGATCAAGCAGTTCCGCATCGTCTACCATATCCACTTTATTCATGAACACAACGATCCGCGGTACGCCTACCTGACGGGCAAGCAGAATGTGCTCACGGGTCTGGGGCATCGGACCGTCAGTTGCAGCTACAACCAGAATAGCTCCGTCCATCTGGGCGGC
>JAKLJL010000005.1:0-201116 GCA_023151185.1 Bacteroidota bacterium | reverse complement strand
ATAATCAGCGTGACCCGGGCAGTCTACGTGGGCGTAGTGACGGTTCTTGGTCTGATACTCCACGTGAGCAGTTGCAATGGTAATTCCACGCTCACGCTCTTCAGGCGCATTATCAATGGAGTCAAAACTCCGGGTTTCTGCAAGACCATCTTTGGCAAGCACACTGGTGATTGCAGCGGTCAAAGTGGTCTTTCCGTGATCTACGTGACCAATAGTTCCGATGTTCACGTGCGGTTTACTACGGTCAAATTTTTCCTTTGCCATTCGATGGTCTCCTTTGGATATAAAGAAGTGAGAGTGCTGATTAATTTAGAGAGCTTGCGACCGGGATTGAACCGGTGACCTCGTCCTTACCAAGGACGTGCTCTACCAACTGAGCTACGCAAGCGATCTTGAGAGTATATTAAGAGCCTGTTAAGACCCAAAGTTAACCGTTTGACCGGATAACATCGAGCGGGAGACGGGACTCGAACCCGCGACCAACAGCTTGGAAGGCTGTGACTCTACCACTGAGTTACTCCCGCAGGGAATTTGTGCGCAGGGAAGGGTTCGAACCTCCGTACACTTGCGTGGGCAGATTTACAGTCTGCTGCCATTAACCACTCGGCCACCTGCGCCTGAATTCTTCCTTTTACAGAGCTGGCAATGGGACTCGAACCCGCAACCTACTGATTACAAATCAGTTGCTCTACCGATTGAGCTATGCCAGCATATATCCCGTTGCCGCTTTAAATAAACGGACTGCAAATTTAGCAACCGAATTTCTGCAAAGCAAGTCGGCTAGGAATTTTTTTTCAAATTTTTGTTCTTCAAAATCCAGCGGAGTAAAAAGACCAGACCGGCCAGGACAATCAGCGCCGTCACGATGAGGGAGTAGGACTGAAGGTAATCCAGAACATTCCGCCAACTGTTACCCAGAAGTTTTCCGAGGAACAGCAGCAGGGCATTCCAGGCAAGAGCAGAAAGAATAGCAGCAAGAGATGTTTTCCAGAGATACAGATTCCCGATGCCGGCGAACAGGGAGATAACAGCCCGTGTTCCGGCCAGAAACCGGTTGAAAATAATCAGCCAGTATCCAAACCGGAGAAACTGGCGGTTAACGTCCCGGATTCTTTCCTTAGGAAGGAACGTCAGTTTTTTCTCTGACATGATGGAATCACCCAGCCACCGGCCGATTCCGTAAAGGTGAATAAACCCAAGAAAGGAGCCCAATGTCGAGAAAACAAGGGCTTCAGGAAACCCGATCACGCCGGTTCCGACCAGGTACCCGGCAAAAATAATCAGAAGATCGCCCGGGATCGGCGGGAAAATGTTTTCCAGATAGGAAACCACCAGAATCGTCAGGTAAATGTAGGTATCTTTGAGTTCTGAAAGCTGAGCAATCAGATCATTAAAAAATTCGGTCATGACCCGACCGCCAGCAGACAGGTTGCATACGACTCAATTCCCTCTTCAGCCCCGACAAATCCAAGTTTTTCGCTTGTTTTGCCCTTGATACCGATACAGTCAGCAGGAACATCAAGTGCAGAGGCAATATTCAGTTTCATATCAGGAATGTAGGGAAGCAATTTTGGCCGGTCACAGATTACTACCGAGTCGATGCTGATAATTTTAGCCTGTTTCTGACGGAGCATTTTCCCGGCTTCGGACAGCATATAGAGGGAGGAAATTCCCTTCCATTTCGGGTCCTTGTCAGAAAACCACCGTCCGATATCACCCAGAGAGGCAGCCCCCAGCAAGGCATCGGTAATGGCATGAAGCAGAACGTCTGCATCTGAATGCCCGAGCAGACCCAGATGAAAGTCGATTTTAACGCCGCCGATGATCAGATCACGGTCAGGAACCAACCGGTGAACATCATACCCGATGCCGGTTCTGAGGGAAAACAGATTCATAATGCTCCATAATAACGCCGGCAAGAGCCAGATCGTCGGGAGTTGTAATTTTAAAGTTCAGGTAACTTCCCGGAATCAGACGAACGGGAATTCCTGCCTGTTCAGCAAAATACACATCATCAGTTCCAATTTCATCAGACTGTCTGATTTTTGCAAGCACGGCTGAGGCCGCTTTACGGGTAAATCCCTGAGGAGTCTGGGCCAGAAACAACCTGCTGCGATCAAGCGTTCCGGATGAGGTCCCATCCGGTGCTGCACTCCGGACGGTATCTTTGGGCGTAACGCCAACCACAACGGCATCCCAAAGATCGAGTTCAGAGAGACAGCGCAGAATGTCCTCAGGCTGAATAAAAGGCCTGGCGGCATCGTGAATCAGGATTTTATCACTGTCTTTGAGGGCTTCTTCAAGGCCATTGGCAACAGAATGCATCCGTTCTTTACCGGAAGGCACAAGAGTGAACCCGGATTGGGGGAAAGACTTTGTCATCAGGGAAGAAACCAGGGGGTGATAGTCGGGATGAGCAACCAGAATAAGCCGGGAGAACACTCCTGTACCGGCAAATCTGGCAATGGTCTGTTCAATAACCGTTCCGGAACCCAGCGGAAGGTACTGCTTGGGGATATCCGAACCGAACCGTTTACCCTGCCCGCCTGCAACAATAACGACCGATGCTTTCACCGGAAATCCAATCAGAGAATCAGCATGCAATCGCCATAACTCAGGAACCGGTAATTTTCCTTGATGGCTTTACGGTAAGCTTTGAAAATAAAATCATGGTCAGCAAAGGCAGCGGTCAGCATAATAAGGGTGCTTTCCGGCTGATGAAAATTCGTGATCAGGTGATCCACAATTTTAAATTCATAGGGCGGAAAGATGAATTTATCCGTCCAGCCTTCGTTTGGTTTCAGTTTCCGGTCTGCAGTAACACTCGACTCCAGGCAGCGGACCGCCGTAGTCCCGCAGGCGACAATCTTTTTCCCTGCTGCAACGGCTTTATTAACAATGGCAGCAGTTTCTTCGGGGATTTTATAATATTCTGAATCCATCCGGTGCTTGGTAAGGTCTTCAACTTCAACCGGCCGGAAGGTTCCCAGCCCGATATGCAGGGTCACATAGGCAATCTGAACGCCTTTTGCCTTCAGGGATTCGATCAGTTCGGGGGTAAAATGGAGTCCGGCTGTGGGGGCAGCAACAGCGCCGACATGGTTTGCAAAGACCGTTTGATAGTCATCTTTATCGGACTCGACGGCATCCCGTTTGATGTAGGGCGGCAAGGGGGTATGGCCGATTTTCATAATCAGGTCAAAAATGTCATCGCCTTCGTGCAGGAACCGGATGGTTCTTCCGCGGGAGGTGGTATTATCGATGACTTCAGCAACCAGGTTTTCGGGAAAGTAGATTTTATTGCCAATGCGGACTTTTCTGGCCGGGTCGACTACCACATCCCAGAGTTTATTTTTATGATCAAGTTCCCTGAGCAGGAATACTTCGATCTGGGCATCGGTTTTTTCCTTATATCCGAACAGGCGGGCAGGAAAAACCTTGGTATCATTCAGAACCAGGACATCGCCGGATTTAAAATAGCCGGTGACTTCCTTAAAAACTTTATTCTCGATGGCATGTTTATCCCGGTTCAGCACCATCATTCTGGCTTCATCTCTTTTTTCGAGAGGAAATTCGGCGATCAGTTCTTTTGGCAGATTAAATTTAAAATCGGATAATTTCATTTAAGCCTCTTATTGGGTGCTTCCGGAAAACATCACCCGGATAGTTTTGGAAAACGAACCTCTGAACCTCACGCAACGGCACCTGCCCACCAGTATACCGGAATCACCTGAACCGGTTTAACCTTTGAAAATAAAAAATTTAATTCTGTTTTTCAAATCAGATGGTTGATTTTTTACGGATTTCTTTTTATTAGACAGTATCAGGATTTGGCAGCAAGCTGAAGGAAAAAATCACCCGCATCAGAGCTTTTTCCCGGGAAGGCAAGGGTAAGGGGTAACACATGAACCTGGCAGGATCCGGCCCAGGACTTGCCTTCAGGAGTGGCAGTCAGGCGGTGATAATCTTTCAGAGTAGTCAGCAGAACCGCACCGGAAGATTCAGCCTGCCGGGCCAGGTCGGTCAGATTCTCTTTAGTGAAGGGATAATGATCGGGAAAGGATTTTGTGCCGGCCAGATTATACCCGGCTTCCCTGACTGAGTCAAAGAATTTATCAGGAAAGGCAATTCCGCAAAAGGCAAAAACCGGGAGTTGAGTCTCTTCGATCCGGTTTCCTGAAACAGGGTTTACGGCAGGTTCCGGATTCACTACGGCATGAAGGGTTTTTCCCGGGAGGAACGGAGAAGCTATTTTTTCTGCCTCAGCGACCTGGCCGGATGATCCTTTTGTCCAGATCACCACATCTGCTGCAGCCAGATGTTTCCAATTCTGGCGGAACCGTCCTGAGGGTAGCTGAAACCGGTTTGAAAGAAATGACGGAAGATCCTGAACCAGAATATCCAGATTCCGGAAAAGCCTGCGGTGCTGAAATCCGTCATCCGCCAGAATCAGATCAACAGGAACCTGCCGGAGGAGTTCCCTTCCCGCCTCAACCCGTCTTTCACTGACCACAACCGTAACACCGGGAATCAGAGTTGCCAGTTCAACCGGTTCATCGCCACCGGTTTCTGCTGTTGCCATCAGTGTGCCTTCCCGGCAAACCCAGACCGTTCCTGTCGTTTTCCGGCCGTATCCTCTTGAAATGATGCCCACTTTGAGTCCATTGGCAGTCAGCAGCCGGGCAAGCCAGGCGGTAACCGGTGTTTTTCCCGACCCACCGGCTGTCAGATTTCCGACCGACCAAACCGGGACCGGCAGTTTTTCTGACCGGAACAGCCCTGATCTGTAACCGCTGAACCTGATCCAGGAAACCAGACTGTAAAGTACCGTTAGTGGCAGGAAAAGAAGTGACCAGATTGTACCGAACCGCTTCACAGGAGCATCCTGCTGAGTACTTCTGCACCGGCAGCAGGTGTTGATTTCTGCCCGAGCAGATCATGAAGGCGGGCCAGTCTGGATTTTGTTGACGCCACCATTCCGGGGTCCAAAAACCGCTGAATTGATTTCCTGATTTCTTCGGGAACGGCTTTATGCTGAATCAGTTCAGGAACAACCGATTCATCTGAAATGATATTCACGAGAGAAATCCACTTCAGATCCACCAGATACCGTCCCAGAAAATATGTTATCCAGGACGTTTTATAAACAACCGTCAGAGGGGTTCCGCAAAGAGCCGTTTCCAGAGTTGCGGTTCCCGAGGCAACGACTGCCTGCTGTGAGAACGACATCAGGGAATGAACATCACCGGTAATGACTCTCACCCCGGCTTCTTCGGCCGGCCGGTACAGGTCCCGGGGAACAAAGGGAACACCGGATACCACCACCTGGATTTCCCGGTTGCGGACGAGGGGTTTTACCGCTTCAATCATAACCGGCAGAAGAGAGGCAATTTCCTGACGGCGGCTTCCGGGAAGCAAAGACACCAGCGGAAGCTTGTCATCGAGACCCTGCCTTTCAAAAAAACCGGCAGCAGATTCAGTGACCCTGATCTGTGAAATCAGCGGGTGCCCAACAAATTCGACAGGAACCCCGGCTTTTTCATAAAGATCTTTTTCGAACGGGAGGATGACCAGCATCTGGTCGACCAGGCGCTGAATATCTTTCAGTCGGCCTTTCCCCCAGGCCCAGATCTGCGGAGAGATAAACCAGGCAACCGGAACACCCCTTTTCTTAACTTCTTCGGCGAATCTCAGGTTGAACCCGGGGTAATCAACCAGCACGACCAGATCCGGTTTCCGTTCGTCCAGGGCCCGGACGAGGTCTTTTTTCATTTTCAGAATCATCGGAAGATGCCGGACCACTTCGGTGAACCCCATAATTGCGGTCTGCCGCACATGATACAGCAATTCACACCCTTCTGCCTGCATCCCGTCACCCCCCATCCCGAAAAAGGAGATACCGGGATGGCGGAGCTTCAGTTCCCGCAGAATTCCGGCGACGTGCTTTTCTCCGGATGGCTCACCGGCCAGAACCATGATTTTTTTTTCTGGAAGATCTGTCATCAGGCCGGTTTTTCCTCATCAAACTTCACCGAGACAAGTTTTGAAACTCCCTTTTCTTCCATCGTAACCCCGTACATCATCTGGGCAACTTCCATGGTCCGTTTGTTGTGAGTGATGATGATAAACTGGGTATCGGTACTGAATTTGCGGATAATTTTGGAAAAGCGGTCAATATTCGCATCATCCAGAGGTGCATCCACTTCATCCAGAATACAAAACGGAGAGGGTTTAACCAGATAGATGGCAAACAGGAGGGCAATAGCCGTCAGGGTTTTTTCACCTCCCGAAAGGAGGGTAATCGACTGGGGACGTTTCCCTCTGGGTTTGGCGATAATTTCAATTTTTGCCTCAAGGGCATCGGGAGAATCTTCCAGAATCAGGTCTGCTTCATCCCCCGGTTCAAACAAGGTTGAAAAGGTCGTGGTGAAATTTTCCCGGATCTGGCTGAAAACCGTCTGGAACTGGAGCTGGGCTGTCTGGTTGATTTCTTCAATAATCTGCTGAAGATCAGCTTCGGCTTTGGTCAGATCATCCCGCTGGCGGATCATGAAATCGAGCCGGTCTTTCTGTTCGGTATATTCCTGCAGGGCACCGGTATTGACCTGCCCCAGGTTTTTTATCCGTTCCCGGTACCGCCTGGCTTCCTCACCGAGACGGGCAAGATCAAATTCTGCTTCATCGGTGAAGGATTTGAGTTCAAGTTCAAGAGCATATTCTTCCCGGATCCGGTTCTGAAGCGTTTCGATCCGGATACTCAGGTCCTGAAGTTTCTTGTCGAGTTCATGCCCCAGACCAACAGAATCATCCTTTTTCTTTCTGAGGTCACGCAACACGGATTCAAGCCGGTTGATTTCACCTCTCTGACGGGAAACCTGCAATTCGGCCTGTTCAATCCCAACCTGGAATTCCTTCCGTTTACCGAGCAGTCCGATCAGATCAGATTCAGTTTTCCGGACTTCCTCTTCAATCCGGGTAATTTCGGACGTTGCCGCCGAGATATCGGAATCCCGCCGGATCAAAAACTGGTTCAGTTCATCCAGAGAAGCCACCAGACGGTTCTGTTCGTTTTTGGCATTCTGAAGCTGACCCTGAAAGTCCACCAGTTTCGCCCTGGCCTCCTGAGCCTGTCTGGAATGGGTCATCCATTCAGTTTCAAGTGAGGTAAGAGCCGAATTCAGATCCTGATTGGTTTTCTGAAGTTTTTTGATTTCGTACGAATACTCATCAATTTCGGGCTGGATTTCCTGAAGCTGTTCATTCAGTCCGGCAATTTCGTCATCCAGGCGTTTAAGTTCAGCTTCCTCTGCTTCAATCCGCTGGGTTCCGGCCTGAACCGTGGCGCCGACTTGGGCTGCTTTCCGTTCAAGTTCCAGTGTTTCTTTTCTGAGACGGATAACGGCTGCATCCGGGTTTTCGGATTTCAGTGAATTTTCGGCGGACAGCAATTCTGTAAGCTGATTGTGTTTTTCCGTTTTCTCCCGGGTCAGACGGGTAATTTCGGCCTCAGCCCGGGTGATTTTTTCGGCAACCCCGATCCGGCTTTGTTTTTCATTGGCCGATTCACCCCCCCGGACTGCAATCCGGTCAGAAAAGACAATTCCGTCCCTAGATAAAAAGGTATAACCGGGCCAGGCTTCATTCAGACGGGCAGCTTCCTCTGCTGAATCTGCGGTGAAAACACCCCAGAAAACCAGATTCACCAATGGTTCAAACCGGGCATCCGTCTTGATCAGATTCACCATCGGCGTGCATCCCGGAACGGATGGTGCCGGTTCAGGAGTTTCCTTTTTAATCCGGTTCAGGAGGAAAAAACCGGCCTGGCCTTTCTTTTCTTTTTTCAATTGGGAGAGAAAACCCAGGGCTTCCTGTTCATCGGCAGCAATCAGAAGCCCTGCACGGTCACCCAGCCACCGGGTTACAGCCGGCAGCCAGCCGTCTTCCTTAACTGTTATAACATCCGAAAAGGAGCCTGGGGAGGTTAACCGGCCTGATTTCAGCAGAAACCGGGCCCCTTCCGGAATTCCCTCGAAACTTTCAAACACCGATTTCAGAAAAGACAGCCGGTGTTTTGCCGCCTGAATTTCGACTTCAGCCGCAGAAAGTCCAGACCGGGCTTCACTGATTTTCTCCTGCAGATCTTTAAGTTTCAGGGCATGGTCTTTTGCTGCTTTTTCTGCTTCTAAAAGTGCGTTCTGGGATTTTTTCACTTCATATTTCAGTTC
This sequence comes from Bacteroidota bacterium, assembly GCA_023151185.1. Lineage (GTDB taxonomy): Bacteria > Bacteroidota > JABWAT01 > JABWAT01 > JABWAT01 > JAFLBE01. The sequence goes on along the minus strand of JAKLJL010000005.1, from coordinate 192,891 downwards.
ATCCCACTCGGCAGTCTGGTCTTCGATACCTTCATTCTGGGTTTCGATGGACTTTCTGACAGATTCTACCCGGTTTTGTGCAGCATCCCGGCGGGCCTTGGCCTTTTCCTGGCTGGTCTGGCGAAGAATAATTTCCCGGTTCAGTTCCTGAAGCCGTGCGTTAAAGTCACCGGCCTCTTTCCGTTTATCGGCCAACTGAATTTCGAAGGACTTATTGGTTTCCTGAACCAGAGTCCAGGCGGTTTCGGCTGATTCTGAAAGGCTTTTCCAGTTCGCCATTTTATCACCGGCAGTTCTGATTTCCTCCTGAAGGAGTTTCTGGCGGTCAGTTGTTTCGATTTTATCCTGGTTGAACCGCTGGATGTTGGCTTCGAGTCCGGTTTTGCGGGTTTTGTTTACAGAAACTGAATTTTCTGCCCGGTTAATTTCCTCATCCGTGAGGTTTAGTTCTTTCTGGCGGAGCGAAAGTGCCTGGGCCATTTCGAGTTCATCGGTTTTCATCCGCTGAATCTGGGCATCACCCGAATCAATTCCCGTGATCATTTCCAGAATTTCATCGGAAATCTGCTCTAACTGCTGTTTAAGCGGAACCAGACGGCTGTTCATCTGGGCATATTCCCTTTCGGCATATTCCAGATCGAGTTTCTGAAGTTCACTTTTATAAACTTCGTACAGTTCAGCTTTTTTGGCCTGGCGTTCCAGTGTCCCGACGGTTTTCTGGACTTCGACAATAATATCATTGATCCGTTCAAGATCATGCCGGGTTTGTTCCAGTTTCCGCTGCGATTGCTTCCGGCGGGCTTTGTATTTGGTAACACCGGCTGCCTCTTCGAACAGTTTACGGCGGTCGTCATACCGTTCAGACAGAATATCCTCGATCATTTTCAGTTCGATAACTGAATAGGCATCGGGGCCCATTCCTGTATCCATGAAAAGATCAACAATATCTTTCAGGCGGCAGGGAACCTTGTTCAGGAGATATTCTGATTCGCCTGACCGGAACAGCCTGCGGGTAATCATCACTTCCTGATATTCGGTCGGGAGGATATTTTTGGTGTTTTCAATCGTAAGAGACACTTCGGCCATTCCCAGCGGTTTCCGTGACCGTGTCCCGTTGAAAATGACGTTTTCCATTTTATCTGACCGCAGTGTCGAGGCTTTCTGCTCGCCCAGGACCCACCGGATGGCATCGGCCACGTTGGTTTTACCGCAGCCGTTGGGTCCGACAATGGCGGTAATTCCAGAGTCAAACCGGACCAGCGTTTTCTGGGCAAAACTTTTAAAACCGTGAACTTCGAGTTTACTTAAATACATAAAAATCTTACCAGGCTTTCTGACTGAACCACCAGGCCAGACTGGCAGACAAATTATAATGGTATTCGTAGTGGAGCCAGGTTGCGGCGAAAAGCAGGGCAAGTCCGCCGAAGGCGAGAGAATATAATTTTGCAGGACTTGCCACCAGAACAATCCGGAGAGCTCTCAAAACGCGGAAAAGGAGAAAGATCAGGAAGGCCACCATCAGCGGAACTAGGTACGGAGTCAGGTCAGTAAACCGGGGGACCAACTGTTCATTCAGCATAGCCGGAAAAACCAGAACAAGTGCCGGGGCAAGAGACCAGACCATGGCAATCAGAATTTGTGAGAAACTGAGTCTCATCCGGATGAGCCAGCCAATGACTTTTGCTGCAAAAACCATGACCAGGAGTTTGGTCAGAATCATCAGACTGAGCAGCGGGATGCCGTAAACCGGATTCCAGGCCCAGGTAATCAGCAGATCCTTAAGCCAGTTGAACGGCAGCAGCACCGACAGCAGGTAATCGAATGAGGCCGAAGACCGGTAAGAGTAAATCAAACTCAGGAAAAAGCCGGCAACGGTAAAAATCAGCAGGAACAGAAGTCCGGTCGACTGCAGACCGACCATAATTCTGCCGTCTCTCACATCCGAAAAGAAGCTGAATGACCGGCGGGATGACCGGGAAAGATTATCTCTGAACCGTTTATTTGAGCTGTAGAAAAAGGAGAAAAAGAAAATAATGATCACGCCGGTGATCGGGTAAACCACCTGAACACCGAAACTGAACTTCCCTACGGGCGGATTGAACACAACCTCGTTGGTGTACAAGGCTTTGATCATATCCATGGCAGGCCGGAATGTGTTGTTGTAATTGATCAGTCCGGTGGTAACCAGATTCGGATTCGTTCCGCCAGACACCAGGCGGGGGCTTTCGGAAGTAAAATCCCGGAAAGTAAAGGCAAAAGTTCCGGTATTGGGAATGGTTTCGAGCAGCTTGATCCGGTCCATGAAGTATTTCGCCTGAGCCTGAAGGCTGGAGGGATCACTGTATCCGTTCTGATTTCCCGGGCGGATTTCCATACCAAAAGCGGCAATAAACGGGTTTTTCATCTCAGAAAACCTGGACGTGACTTCAGTAAACCGGTCAGCCGACATCCCGGTTAGGTCAAACCCGACCATGTCGTATGGTGAAGGTCTCAGTGCAAATCCAGGATCCTGAGTTACCGCATAGAACAAAATTCCGGGTGCACTTTTTTTCCCATCGACAGCCAGGCGGTCAAGAAATTCGGGGCTATGCTGACTGGTAAAGGGGCCGCCGGTTCCAACTGCCACAACCGACGGGTGGCTTTTTAACCTGAGCAGCAGATCTGTCCAGCCGGCTTCCATCTGACGGCTGAAGGCAGGTTCTTCGAGAACAGAAACGGGAATATTGACAGCCGGCAATTCTGCATACACCAGAAGCCCCAGACTGTCACAAACTGAAAGTGCCAGGTCGGATGGCGGATACCCCCAAAAACGGACCGCATTCATCCCGGCCGACCGGATAAGGCGCAGATCAAAAACCAGCCGGGCCTTTCTTTTTGACGGATCGGTGTCACCGTATTCTTCGAGATAGCTGACGCCACGAACGGGAGCCGGATTCCCGTTCAGAACGACCGTATTGGCAGAAACAGAAACCGATTTGAACCCGGTTGTCCACGAAATCTGATCCACCGGCTTGTCATTGTAGAAAACTGTCACCGAAACGGAATACAGATCGGGGGACGCCGGGTCCCAGAGTTTGATGGCTGCAGGCACAGCAGGGAAAATGACTTCATTTACCCGGTCGGGCAGGACCTCTGCTGTCTGAACCGACTGAAAAACAGGTACTGAAGGTGTGGACTTTTCAGTCACCGTAATCCAGACAGAAATTGCAGCCGGTTTCCCGGCAGGAATCAGCCCGCCTTTAACAAACCGGGAAGTCCGGATTCCTGCAACGGGATGAAAAACAAGTCCTGCTCCGGTGTAGACGGGATTCAGGTCTGCCCGGTCGACCGAAATGGAAGGGGCAATTTCCAGATACGGTGCAGCTAAAATACCGCTGATCTGTCTCGGGTCACCAGGATGCCCTGCAAGCGGCAATGAAGAATGATAATTTAAGGTTCCATCCAGTTCCAGACGGAAAAACAACGGCTCACCCGGCTTGAGTAACTCCTGTGAAAGCGGGAGCCGGGCTGGAGAATAAGCACCCTGACGGCTGCCGGCAAACTGATCATTCACATACAGGTTGTACAGAAAATTGACTCCGCCTGTCACAACTGATACCGACCTGCCGGAAAGGTCACCGGGATTCACTGATTTTTTCAACGTCAGGATTTCACGGTCGGGACTGGTAAACGGAATTTTTCTCAGGACAGGTTTTTCACCTTCCACAGACCGGATCCAGTCACCTCCAAGCGGAATTATCTGGCGGGTTTTGGAAGACAATCCCGGGTCAAATGCCGGTTTAACAGCGGGTTGCTGGGCAACAAGGCCCAAATGTCCAAAGGTCAGAAACAGAGAAATCGGTAGCAGTTTTTTCACGCCGGTTCCAGGGATTTTACTTTTCGGAAAAAAGGTTAAAAGTACGACCGGAGGGGGGTAAAATCAATTTAGAGACCGGGGCAGCAATCCAGTTTCAACCGGACCCCGGGCCTGCCGGATTTTTCCCGGTTGATGGTAAGACAGGAGTCGGGATGAATTGACCTGAAACGGGTGTTTGCCTTTCTCCCGGCAGCAGGCCTGCTGATGCCCGGAAGTGCTCCTCTGGCGGTTAGTTCGGGTCAATCAGGAGAGGTGTAACCGGAAACTGCAAACCAGGTGTTTTTGAACTGTTTTGTGGCTTGACCGGACCGAGGGATTCCCTCACTGGTGATTTTCTGCTTCCGGAGCCCTTTTTTTCTGAGTCTGTTTTTTCTGCTGCGCCGGATACCCGCACACCGAAAAAACTTCACACCGGCTGCAGGCGGGTGAAACTGCTTTGCAGGTGTACCGCCCATGAAGAATCAAATAGTGATGGAAGGAATACCAGAAGGAAGCCGGAATCCGTTTTCTGAGCTTCTCTTCTGTTTGCTTTACGTTTGAAGACCTGGCGATACCCAACCGGTTAGAAACCCGGTGAACATGGGTATCTACGGGGAAAGCAGGACTGCCAAAGGCACAGATCAGAACCACCGAAGCTGTTTTTCTGCCAACGCCGGGCAAAGACTGCAGATCTTCGAGTGTTTCGGGTACTTTGCCCCCAAAGTTTTCGATGAGAATCCGGCTGGTTTCCACAATGTGTCTGGCCTTGGTTTTATAGTAATTGATCGACCGGATGGCATCAGCAACTCCATCCTCCCCCAATGCCACCATCCGTTCGGGAGTTGGCGCAGTTTGATAAAGGGACCGGGTTATAATGTTCACCTGCCGGTCAGTTGCCTGAGCCGCCATCAGAGTTGAAATCAGCAATTGATACGGTGTAGAAAACTCCAGTTCGGTTTGCGGATCGGGAAACTTTGCTGCAAACGCTGTTGTCAGAAACTCAATTTTTTGCTTAACCGTCATTTTACCTCCGGAACAGGACAGCAAAGATAACCAATTTCAGACCAGAGGGGAATGCAGGCCGCCCCCACGGTGAAAGCACTGAATGGTTTTTCACGGGGAATCCGGAAAAAAAAGAAATCCCCCGGTCTCTCTGCTATTCCTGCATCCGGGTTTGAGTCTGTGGCGGGGAGTGGCTATTTTTCGGGCAGAAACAAAGGACCCGGCAGTGGCATCAGTACAGGATCTGCTAAAAAATCTTCACGACGCTTTTCGTGAACTGGATCAGCAAACGGCATTGCGCCCCGAATTGAAACCGGCGGCCATGAAACTGTTTACTGAACTGGTCCGGCTTGAAGCCGCCCTTAAAAAAACACCCGAACCGGCCGGTAAACCAGACCCGGCAGATGCCCGCCGTCTTGAACAGGCCAAATCGATCCTTGCCGAAAAAAACCTGGGAAACCTGCTCAATTTTGCTGTGGATTCCCTCATCCGGATGACGGGTGCCGACCGTGGATTTCTGGCCAGTCTGTCAGAAACCGGTGATCTGGAACTGTATGCCGCCCGCAGTATTTCAACCGGGGAAATTGAAGATCCCAACTCCCAGATCAGTAAAACCATTCTCAGGGAAACCCTTTCTTCGGGAACCATCCACCAGGTTTCACCTGAAAAATCCGGATTTCAGTATCAGTCCATCCGTCATCTCCAGATCGGTTCTGTTCTTTGCTTTCCCGTTTCGGACGAAGGCCTTTCTGTCGCCATCCTGTACCTTGACCGCCAAACCGGTGATTTCGATGCTTCCAAAAATCAGGATCTGATGGAATTCTGCCAGATGCTGGCACCCAAAATCAGGCTTCTGAAACAGATGAATGATCTGGTTAAAAAGACTGAGCAGCAGGCAGAACCCGAATTCCGGTTTCCAGGAGTCTCCGGGCAATCCGGCGTATTCAGAGACATCCTGAAAATGACCCGCCGGGTTTCAGCAACCGATGCCACGGTTCTTGTTCTGGGCGAAAGCGGCACAGGCAAGGAACTGATTGCCCGGGCTATCCACGACCATTCAAAACGGAAAACCGGTCCGTTTGTTGCCGTCAACTGCAGCGCCATTCCGGCGGATCTGATTGAATCGGAACTTTTCGGATATGAAAAGGGAGCCTTCACCGGCGCCAATTCCCGAAAACCGGGGAAATTTGAACTGGCAGACGGCGGCACCCTGTTTCTTGACGAAATCGGAGATCTGAATGCTGACCTTCAGAGTAAATTTCTGCGGGTTCTTCAATCCCGTCTTTTAGATGTACTGGGCGGGAAAAGTCCGGTCCCGATCGACGTCCGGGTTATTGCGGCAACGAACCGGAATCTGAAACTGATGACGGAAAGCCAGAAATTCAGGGAAGACTTATATTACCGGCTGAACGTCATCTCCATCCATCTGCCGCCACTCAGAAACCGACGGGCCGACATCCCGGCTCTGGTCCACCATTTTCTTGCCAAAATCGGAACCCGGAACGGTTTGGGCCCCTGTCAGATTACGGATGAGGCACTCGAAAGTCTTTTGGGATATAAATGGCCGGGCAACATCAGGGAACTGGAAAATGTGATTGAACGCGGCCTTATTCTTTGCGAAGACAATCTGATCCGGCAGAAGGATCTGCCTGCAGAAATTCTGGAAGAATCACCTCTCCAGCCGGTTTCCGAAACAATGGATTTTGATAATCTGGTTTCGGAATACAAGCAGGAACTGGTTGCAAAAGCCCTTGCCAGGTCGGGCGGCAATAAAAGCCAGGCTGCCCAGATTCTGGGTATTTCCCGAAATTACCTTCATCAACTGCTCAACCGCCAGGGGTGATCTCCTCTGACAACACCGCTTAACACCTATCTGTAACCAACTGATTACACTTTTCGGATCTCATCCGTAATTCCGGCCCACCGGGACCGCCTGACTGCCTGAATCAGACTCCGGCACGGTTTTTTCATTTCTTCCCGGACGGAAGGGAATCAGAACCATGGAGTCAGAACGGATTTTACTGGCGGCAGCCGATACTGAAGTACTTAAAAACGCCCGTTTTTTTTATTCAGGTGAGGCTGTTGCCCTGTTTACCGCCGATGATGCGGGCCAGGCTGTTAAAATCATCCTGTCTTTAACACCACCGGTCTCCAGAGTTCTGCTGCACAGCAGCCTGTCCCCCGAGGCTGTTTCCCAGATCCTTTCCGCCTGTTCAGAACCGGGTATTCCGACTGCCCGGGTCGAGCAGACCGCATCAGGAGAATTAACCGAAAAAGGACAATGACTATGCAAACTCAAGTATCAGTTCAATCCCCGCAGCCTCAGACTGCAAGTCAGCAGCCACTGATTTACTTTGCCGTTCACCCCGAGAACGTGTTACAGTTAAAGACCTTCCTGATGATGAATAACATCCCGTTCAATCAGGATAACCTGGTTCCCGATTCACCGAAGGAACCTGTTTCCCTGACACAGCTTTTTGATTCCAGAATTGAAAAACTGGATCTCAGCAACCGGGAACGGGAAGTGTTCAGAGAAGTTTTTTCGGGCCGTGATTACCTGGAAATCGCCAACCGGCTGTTCGTTAGCCACGAAACCATCCGCAGTCACGTGAAAGCTATTTACCGGAAGCTTGGGGTAAAAACCCGGGCGGAAGCCATCGCCACGATTCTTGACTGCTGCCCGTCTTAAAGCTGAATTTCTTTTTTTTCCGGATAAATGGAAGTACCTTTTCATTTTCAGAAAGGAATAAAGATGAACACCAAACAAGTTCTGTGGATTTTCTTAGTTCTTGCCGGATGTTCCGGAAAGACACCGGTTCCACCGGCGGATGCAGATTCAACTGCCGCAGTCAAACCGGACACAGTTTCAGTCCCGGCAGACACCCTGTCTGATCTGAACCAACAAACCGATGCTGCCGAAGCCCGGGTAAATGACCTGCTGAAAGGACTCTGACATGAAACCGATTCTCCCCGTCATTTTCCTTTCCCTGATTTTAGGGTCTTCGCAGGGGCTTTCCCAGTCTGCCGACTCTCACCACCCCGGGAAAGGCAAAAAGGACCATCCGTCACCACAGGAAAAACCACGAAAAGAAGCTGGAACCAGCCCCCGGAAAGATCATAAACCCGAAGGAAACGCCTTCGGAACCCGGAAGGATACGTTAAAGGGAAAGGAATTCGGGCAAAACCGGGCTGAACAGGCCAGACTCATCCGTCCGGTAAAAAAACAGGACCTTGCAAAAGCACAGCAGAAATCTGAAGAACTGAAGGAAAAAGTCAAAAAAGCTAAAGAAAAACTGAGCTCTGACCGTAAAGCAGGCAGGATTTCTGAGAAAGAGGCCAAAGCAAAAGAAGAAAAACTGAAAGCAGCCCAAACTGAAATTGACAAACTGGATAAAGCCATTTCAGAATCTGCTCCCTCAGCAGAATAACCCGACCTCCAACCAAAGTCTAATCCCTTCCCTTTGACCGGAAAGGGATTTCCCCGTACCTTTGCTCCACTTAAATTTACATGCATCACCCGGGCCGGGTCCTTTGAACCTGCCCGGAAATTTGAAGAGGAGAAGTGAAGATGAATGCCGTCCGTCACGACTGGACCCGGGAAGAAATCAGAGACTTATTCAACCGCCCGCTGCTGGATCTCGTTTTTGAAGCCGCAGCCGTCCACAGAAACTACCACAATCCCCATGAAGTTCAATGGTCAACCCTGGTTTCGGTTAAAACCGGCGGCTGCCCGGAAGACTGCAGTTACTGCAGCCAGTCGGCCCGGTATGACACCCCGGTTGACCGGACTCCCCTGATGTCAACCGAAGAGGTTCTTGAAGCAGCCCGGATCGCCAAAGCAAACGGATCGACCCGGTTGTGTATGGGTGCTGCCTGGCGTCAGCCCCGGCCCGGTAAGGACTGGGAACAGGTTCTGGATATGGTCCGCCAGGTGAATGCCATGGGCATGGAAAGCTGTGTAACACTTGGAATGTTAACCGAAGAACAGGCTCAGCAACTTGCAGAAGCCGGACTTACCAATTACAACCACAACATCGACACGTCTCCCGAATTTTACGGGAAGATCATTTCCACACGGAAGTTTGAAGACAGGATCCGGACCATCGAAAATGTTCAGAAAGCCGGCATCGGGGTCTGTTCAGGCGGCATTATCGGTCTGGGTGAATCAACCGAAGACCGGGTCGGTTTCATTCATACCCTTGCAACCCTGGCCAAACATCCTGACTCGGTCCCGATCAATGCACTGGTTTCTGTCGAAGGAACCCCTCTGGGTGACCGACCACCGGTTGAATCCTTTGAATTCATCCGGATGATTGCCGTTGCCCGGATTACCATGCCCGCTTCAAACGTGCGCCTTTCTGCCGGCCGCCTCACCCTGACCGAAGAAGCCCAGGCGATGTGTTTCCTTGCCGGGGCCAATTCTATCTTTACCGGAGAAACGCTGCTGACAACAGAAAACCCCGGTTTTGACCAGGATCAGTCTCTTCTTAAAAAACTGGGACTTAAAAACCAGCCACTCCACGCTGTCGAACTTGAACTTTGCAAAGACTAAGACCAGGATCTGAAAACTGCATCCATGACGTTCAGAGATCCGTTTTTTTCCCGAATTGCCGATGAACTTGCCGGTCTTGAAGAAGCCGGCCGGTTCCGGTCTCTGAGTCAGACAGAGGGCATTTCGCTGTCCGGCAATGATTATCTATCCCTTTCCCGCCATCCCGTCCTCATCGAAAAAACCCGTGAACTTGCCCCAACCTTACCTTCCGGAAGCACCGGTAGCCGGTTGCTCGGGGGTAACCATCCGCTTCATGAAGAACTGGAAGCCCTGATCTGTTCCTGGAAGAATTCAGAAGCCGCACTGCTGTTTAACTCGGGATATGATGCCAATACCGGTGTCATCCAAACCCTGATCAGCAAGGAAGACCTTGTTTTTTCGGATAAACTGAACCATGCCTGCATCGTGGATGGGATCCGGGCAACCGGAGCCAAATCCGAACGGTTTTTACATCAGGATTTCGAAGATCTGGAACGCCGGCTGAAAAAGTATACCGGGGTAAAAGCCAACCGGTTTATCATCGTAGAATCGGTTTATTCCATGGATGGGGATGTAACCGACTTTCACTGGCTCAGGCTGATTTGTGAACAATACGGCTGCCACTTGATTGTAGATGAGGCGCATGGGACCGGAGTTTTTGGTCCGACCGGAGCCGGGGTTCTGGAGCAGGCCGGGATGACCGGCTACCCGCTTGCCACCATACACACCTGCGGGAAGGCTCTGGGAACCTTCGGGGCATTTGTCACCTGCCGGAAACCAATCCGGGATTATCTGGTAAATAAATGCAGAAATTTCATTTTTACGACTGCTCTACCGCCGCTTCAGGCCGGGTTAATCGCAGAAGCCATCCGGCTGGTAATTCCGATGACCGATGACCGCCGGTACCTTCAGTCACTGGCTGCCGGATTCAGACACTCACTGAAGGAGGGAGGAAACTGGTCTACCGGAAGGTCTTCAACAATGATTGTTCCGGTTCTGATCGGCCCGGATGAAGCAGCCATCCGCCTTGCTGGTCTGTGCCGGAAGTCCGGATTCGACGTCCGGGCCGTTCGCCCGCCAACCGTTCCCGAAGGGTCGGCACGGCTCAGAATCAGTTTTACCACCTCTGTCACCGAGCAGCAGGCTTCCCGGCTGGCCGGACTTTTGAACTCACCCGATGCGATGCAGGTCACACCACCAGCCGGTCACTGAAACCTTTCAGCCGGTTTTCCCGAAAAATCCCCCTTTATCAAAGAAATTATCTCACTGTCCGAAATTTTTCCCCCGGGCAGAGTGTTCAGGTCCTTATGAATTATTTGTTTTCCCTGTTTGTGATTTTAATGTCCCTGGTCTCGTGCGTCACCAATTCCCAGGATGAAGACCCGGTTCCCCTCACTATTTTCACCCTTTCCTCGGTTAACAGCCTGCAGGCTCCTCTGATTTCTGTCAGTGTGGACCATCCGGAGTATGATTCCGTTATTACAGAATCGGGAACTTCGGGAAGTCTGATTTTGTCGGACAGGAATACCCGGTACGAATTGAAACTGAGTTCCCGGATCACCCGGGTTACAGGGTACGAGAGAAAGTCAACCGGACTGATACTGACTGAAACCGGAAGCATCCGTGAGACAAAAACCGGTCTGGAACTGATTCCGGAGGGCGGGAAGGGTGCTGCAAGATCCGCAAAATGGGCAGGTGACCGGATTCTTCTGGATCTGAAGCCGGAAAAAGCGCACACAGGATGGCCAGGCGGCCGGGCCCAGATTTTGTTTGATTGACCGGCGCCGGCTTGAGTTTTTTCAATCAATTAAGTTGTTTTGTCGCAACCTGAAAGGCGGAAAATGAAAATTTCTCTTCTTGACCGCAGTCTGTATTTCAAAGGCCTTCTGCTGCTAACCCGGAAGGATGCAGAAGTAACGGAGCCGGAATTTGCCCTGATGAAGAAAATCGGGCAATCGCTGGGTTTTGAACCTGAATTTTGTGAGACTGCTGTCAGGGAAATTCTCATCAATGAACATATAGTGGATGCACCGCCGGTTTTCTCTTCACAGGAAGTTGCCCGCCTGTTCATCCGGGACGGCATTACCCTCGGGTACTGCGATCACACCATCCACCCCAGAGAACAGGAATGGCTTTCTGCGGTGGCCGCAGCCAACGGACTCATGTTTGACCCCATCTTTAAGGAATGGTCAACCGACTTTCAGCGGCACAACCACGTCCCGCTTGAATCTGAAAATCTGACAGTTTAACCGGTGAAAATCCGGTTTTTAAAGCCTATATTACAGATATTCTCCTCCTTATATCATGATTAAATCCATGCAGAAAGCTTTCACAGAAGAAAAAACCCTCTTTCTTGCCGGTATCTCCAGAAACCCACGGAAATTTGGCTCACTTGCCGCAGTTGACCTGAAAAAACGGGGTTATACAGTAATCGGTATTCACCCAACCGAATCCCTGCTTCATGGGATTCCCTGCCAGGCTGAGTTTTCGGGTGCAGCTACTGCTGCTGTCTTTTCGGTTAAACCCGATCAGGTTCCCGGTTTGTTTAGACAGGCTGCAACAGCCGGCATTCGCCGGGTATGGCTGACACCCGGTTGCGAATCAGATGCGGCTCAGTCAGTTGCTGCAGACCTGAACCTGGACCTGATCACGGGAACCTGCATCCTGATGGTTGCCGAGCCGGTAACCTCGATCCACAAACTCCACCAGATCTGGTGCCGCTGGACGGGATCGCCCGGATAATCTCATTCCCCGCCGGTTGGTTCCTTTCTCTTTTTCTGATATCTTTTCTGAAATGATCACCAGAAGGAAACCCAGATGATTTCGACCCTTACCCCTTTGTTTGACCGGGAAACCGGAAAAGTTATTCAGGAACTGGACCTTTACCGGGATGAAAACCGGTTGTGGTACCGGGCACCCGGAATTCTGAATCCGGCCGGAAATCTTGCTCTTCACCTGACCGGAAACCTGAACCATTTTATCGGTGCTGTTCTGGGGAAAACCGGATACGTCCGGCAACGGGACCTGGAGTTTTCCCAAACCGGAATTGACCGGAAAGTGCTGATTTCAGATCTGGAGAAAACCCGGCAAATGGTCAATTCAGTTCTTTCTTCCCTTCCCGAAAGGTTGATGACAGAACCCTATCCGCTTGAAAAGCACGGCGAAACTGTCACACATGACCACATGCTGCTTCATTTGCTTACCCACCTGTCGTATCACCTGGGTCAGATCAATTACCACCGTCGGCTGACTGATCAGGGTATTATTTAAAGTACCTGGTACTTTTATTCGGAAGTCCAGTTTACTATCTTTGCTTCAGGAACCGTCATTGAGTTCAGGAAGAAACAAGGAAACCCTATGAGAATTGCCCTGCTTACCGTTTTACTCGGGCTGACGTCAGCCGTTGGTGCTCAAAAATTTCACGGCCTGGCCCAGACCCCGCCGATGGGCTGGAACAGCTGGAACAAATTCGCCTGCAACGTATCCGATTCATTGGTCAGATCCATGGCAGACGCCATGGTTTCTTCAGGAATGAAGGATGCCGGATATACCTATATCATTATGGATGACTGCTGGCACGGAACCCGTGACAGTCTTGGCTTCATCCGACCCAATCCGGTTCATTTTCCGAACGGAATTAAAGCCCTGGCCGACTATATTCACAGCAAAGGACTTCAGTTTGGTATTTATTCCTGCGCCGGAAATAAAACCTGTGCGGGTCATCCCGGAAGCCGCGGTCATGAGTATCAGGATGCAGTAACTTATGCTTCCTGGGGAGTTGATTACCTGAAATACGATTGGTGCAATACCGACGGACTTTCTGCCCGTGGTGCCTATACGACAATGCGGGATGCCCTGCAGACTGCCGGAAGGCCTGTCGTTTTCAGCTTATGTGAATGGGGAACTTCCAAACCCTGGGAATGGGCAGGGGATGTCGGGCATTTATGGCGAACAACCGGGGATATATACAACACCTTTGAAGGGGAAGTCAGCCACGGAGACTGGTCCTCCTGGGGAGTTATGGCGATTCTGGATCAGCAGAAAGGTCTCGAAAAATATGCCGGACCCGGTCACTGGAACGATCCGGATATGCTCGAAGTGGGGAACGGAATGCCGGTTAATGAAGACCGGGCGCATTTTTCGATGTGGTGTATGCTGGCAGCACCTCTGATTGCCGGCAATGATCTGGGAAGGATGAGCCGGGAAACCCGGCAGATTCTGCTGAACCGGGAAGTGATTGCCATTGATCAGGATCCGCTGGGAATTCAGGGATTTCAGTTCGACGGCCCGGATGACAGTCTTCAGGTTTTTGCAAAACCTTTAACCGGCGGTGATCTGGCAGTGTGTTTTCTGAACCGGAACCGGGAACCGTTCTCTCTGACTTACGACTGGAAGGAAAAGGTTATCATAAACGAAGGAACCGGGACTCATCTTAACCTGGCTGCCTCAACCTACCGGATTAAAAACCTGTGGACGGGATCTGATGACGGAACAACCGCAGCACCGCTTTCTGCCGTTATCCCCGGCCGGGATGTCCTTCTGCTCAGATTGACCCGCCAGCCGGCCAACTGATTCAGTCCTGACCGGGGGATGCGTCCCCTGGCGGGGATTTTCTTTCCCGGAGGGTGACCACATACAGATCTTCGACCTTTTGCCGGGCCCAGGGTGTTTTCCTCAGGAAAGCCAGACTGGATTTGACGCTGGGGTTGACCCTGAAACAATTGATCCTGATCATCTCACCCAATTCCTTCCACCCATAGGTTTCTGAAAGATCAGTCACCATTTTTTCAAGTGTAATTCCATGCAGCGGGTTGTTTGGCTGTTGATTCATTTTCCCTTCCTGAACTGGTAAAAGAAAGCCCCCTTTTTGGAACCGGCAGTGGTTTTTACCTGTGTTTTTTCAAGCACGTTCATCCCGAGAACCTTTTTTCTGAAATTTCCCGGGTCCAGGGGTCTTCTGAAAATAGCTTCATGGAGTTTCCTGATCTGAACCAGAGTAAACCGGTCGGGAAGAAGATCCCGGCCGGCAAGTTCTGAATCAGCCAGTTTCTGGAGGAACCCGAGTGCATCTTCTGTCATTTGCCGGTGATCAAAAATCAGAGACGGCAGGTGACTGACCGGCCACCACCGGGCGCCATGCTCTCTGACCAGTTCCCGGTCGTAACGGTCAACCGGAACGAGAGCAGCAAAAGCAACACTGATTACCCGTGCACCCGAATCACGGCCGGGATCAGAATAAGCCCCGACCTGGTACATCCGGATGGAAGTGAGTCCGGTTATAGAGTCCAGAACCCGGCGGGCAGCAAGATCCAGAGATTCCTTTTCCCGGACGAATCCGCCCACCAGTGACCACTTTCCGGCTTCCGGCTGGATTTCTCTAGGAAACAGCAAAACCTGCAGATCTTCGTCCTGATATCCGAAAATGATACAATCGACCGCGACCAGATGCCGGTCTGCACGAAGATATTCCGGAATGGCAACAGGCTGAACAGGCATGGATATTAACCGGCAATTAAGTAAAAAAGTAAAAATACTCGCCCGCCCGGCCAAAAGGAAAAGTGACGTACCGGTGATTTCGGAGGTTTTCCATCTGAATTTCCCAAAAAGCCTGTTTATTTTCGGGATGCACAGACAGGAGACCTTATGAAAATCAGCCGGATCCTATTTTCCGGGATGATCGTTTTCACCGCCGGATGTTCATTTTTCAGGTCACACCGGCCGGCAACTGATTTTTTTGACACCGGGATGAAGGAAGATTTCATCATGGTCATGAACCACGGTACTGAAACCCGGACGGCACTTGTTCATTTGCCCTTGGGTTACCGGGAATCCGGAAAATATCCGCTTGTCGTGGTGCTTCATGGCGGCGGCGGCAACAGTGACAATGCCCGTGAAATGACAGGATTCGATAAAGCCGGTGACCGGGAAGGATTTATTACGGTTTTTCCGAACGGATCGGGCAGACTGCAGAACAGGCTGCTAACCTGGAATTCCGGCGGATGCTGCGGATATGCCGGGGAAAATGAAACGGATGATTCAGGATTTCTTTCTGCCCTGATTGACACCATGTCTCTCAGATTCCCGGTTAAACCCGGGCAGGTTTTTGTCACCGGAATTTCAAACGGCGGCATGATGGCTTACCGTCTGGCACTTGAACATCCCGGTCAGATCGCAGCCATTGCACCCGTTGCAGCCACTTTCGCTTCTCTGCCTGAACATCCGGCCGGTCCGGTTGCGGTTCTTGCCATTCATTCCCTGACCGACCGGCACGTTCCCTTCGAAGGCGGCATCGGGCCGGAATCTCTGGTAAAAAAGGACTGGATCCCGGTCGGGGAAACCGTCATGTTTTGGGTTAAAGCCAATGGATGCAACCCGGTTCCTGAAAGTGTGGATTCTGCTGGATTCCGGAAGGAAGTTTTCAAAAGCGGAACGGGAAAAGAGGTGGTTTTAATTACCCTGGCTGAAGGCGGACATTCCTGGCCGGGAGGAAAAAAAGGCAGATTGACAGGCGATGAACCGGTTAAGGCACCTGAAGCAACCCGGCTGATCTGGGAATTTTTTAAATCACATCCGGGAAATCCTGTCAAACAGGCCCGATAACGCTGTCCCTGAATTGAGCTTTCAGGCTGACCAGTTCCTCTTCAAGAAGCCCCAGTACGTCTCTGAGGCTTTTGGCTGACTTTTTATTTTTCCGGATAAACACCCTCAGGTTGGCACATAAAACCGACAGGTCCTGAATTTTACCGAGTTTTTTCTGGAACGAAGACAGCCGGTCCAGTTCTTCTGAAGGAACCGGATGGAAATAATCTAAAATCCAGCATGTGTATTTTGCCTTTTTTACAACGAGGCGGAGGGAATGTAACGAATCCTCATCCGAAAAATCGGTCTTTCTCATTTCCAGAGTGACCTGCCGGCAAGTAGACAAAAACCGGGTGTTCCACTGATACAGGTCAGAAAATTCCAGCCGGGTTGCAGGCTCCAGAATCAACGTCAGAACCAAATCATGAACCTCCCTGATTTCCCGTTGGGACGGCAGCCAGGCCTTCCCGGAGATTTTTTTTATCCGGTCATCCAGAAACCGGTCGAAACCGGCCAAAGCCGGGTAGGAGGTGAACCAGGGATGGAGTAATTTCTGCTGAACCTGCAGATCCCTTATTTTCCCGGGTCCGGCCATCCAGGACTTTATCTGCTTTCTAAGGCGGGAAGTTCCTTCCAGATCAAGGAAATCAATACAGGCCAGCAGTTGTCTTAATCCGACCCGTAGCTGGTGAACCGAATCCCGGCTTCCGGTTTTGGCGGCAGATTCAAGATGAAACAGAACCTTCTGCCATTCCTGAACAGAAAACGGGTTCACCGGGCGTTCGGAAGGCAGTTCTCCATCAACCGGGTTTGCTTTGTTCACCGGAAATCCTTTATTTAGTATGCTTTACAACTTACAATAAAAACTGAACTTAGTCTACTTTGTTTTTCGGAGATTGATATGGCGAGCCGGATTATTCTGTCTGCATCACTTTTAACCCTGACTTTCGGACTTTTGTACGGCCAGGAGCCGGATAGCCGGGTGCTTTTCCCGGGCGAAACCCACTTTAAATCGATCAGTCAGCTTACCTTCAAAGGTGAAAATGCAGAGGCTTACCTGAGTGCAGATGACAGCCGTCTTATCTTTCAGTCTTCGAACGATTCAACTCCCTGTGACCAGATTTTCACTATGACACTCGATGGAAAAGAGGTAAAAAAGGTATCTGCCGGTGGCGGAAAAACAACCTGCTCTTATTTCATGTACGGCACAGACCGGATCGTCTATGCCTCTACCCGCGGTGCCGGATCGGCCTGCCCTCCCCCGCCAGATTATTCGAAAGGGTATGTCTGGGCCATTTATCCGTCGTTTGATTTGTTCACGGCTGATGCGGATGGCGGCAACGTTCAGCAACTGACCAACACGCCGGGTTATGATGCCGAGGCCACGTTATCTTTCGACGGAAAGAAAATTGTTTTCACTTCAATGCGGGATGGCGATCTGGATATTTACACCATGAATACCGATGGATCTGACCTGAAAAAGCTGACCCATGAACTTGGATATGATGGCGGACCGTTTTTCAGCCATGACGGAAAGAAAATTATTTACCGCGCTTACCATCCTGCCACCGAAAGCGAAAAAAAGGACTATCAGGCCCTTCTTGCCGAAAATATCATCCGGCCAATGAATTTTGAAATCTGGATTATGGATGCAGACGGAAGCAATAAAAAGCAATTGACCCATGCCGGAATGGCCAGCTTTGCTCCCTTCTTCACCCCGGATGACAAGCACGTTATTTTCTCATCCAACCTCGGCGACCCGGTTTCAAGACGGAATTTTGATTTGTACAGTGTGGATTCTAAAGGGAAAACCGAGCCGGTCCGGATCACTTTCTCACCCGGATTTGATGGTTTCCCGATGTTCACCCGGGATGGTAAAAAGCTGGTCTTCTGCTCAAACCGGAACAACGGCGGAACGCACAGCACGAATATTTTTGTGGCAGAATGGCAAAACTGACCCGTCCGGAAGGATTGAATTATGAAATTTGAAACCCTGATGTATTCAGTGGATGACGGTATCGGAACGATCACCATCACCCGGCCGGAAAAATTAAATGCCCTGAACCGTCAGGTTTTTAAGGATATGGAAGCCGTTCTGGATGAAATCGCCAGCAATGATTTTGTTCAGGGGGTTATTATAACCGGCGCCGGCGGAAAGTCTTTCGTTGCCGGGGCCGACATCAGCGAACTGCAGGCCTTATCACCTTCAACCGCCCGTGATTTTACTTCACGCGGGCAAAGTGTCCTAAACCGGATTGAAAACCTGGGAAAACCGGTTGTGGCGGCGGTAAACGGGTTTGCGCTAGGCGGCGGCTGCGAACTGGCACTTGCCTGTACACTTCGGGTTGCCTCAGAAAATGCCCGGTTCGGTCAGCCGGAAGTGAACCTTGGACTCATTCCAGGGTATGGCGGCACGCAGCGTTTACCCAGACTTATCGGGAAAGGCCGTGCCATGGAAATGATCCTGACCGGCGACATGATCGATGCCCGGGAAGCTTACCGGATCGGCCTGGTCAATAAAGTCGTTTTTGCCCATGACCTTCTGCCTGAATCGGTTGCCCTTCTTCGTAAAATTTTATCAAAAGGCCAGATTGCCATTAAATTTTCAATTGAGGCGGTAAATGCCTCTGACTCAATTTTATGTGAAGGACTTGCCCGGGAAGGCTCACTTTTTGCCCTTTCAGCAGTCACCGAAGATGCCAAAGAAGGTCTTTCTGCCTTTTTGGAAAAACGAACCCCGAAATTCAGGCAGAAATAATGGAGTATACGTCCTGGATCCTTCCGGCAATAGCCGGAACGTTACTTCTCAGTGCCTTTTTTTCAGGCTCTGAAATTGTATTTGTTACTGCCAACCGCCTCAAAATTGAGATCAGGCACCGGCAGGGTAAAACCGGCGCCTCACTGGCTTCCTGGTTTGTCAATAAACCGGAAAACTTCCTGACCACTACCCTCGTCGGCAATAATTTCATCAACATTGCCTATTCTACCCTTATGTCTTTCTTCCTGATCCAGTCATTTGGAATTTCGGATATTCTGGTTCAGACCCTGATTTCGACCACACTTCTGCTTCTGGCAGGTGAAATTCTGCCAAAAAGCATTGCCCGTCAGTTTGCTGACCGGCTTGTATTTATCCTGGCGTTTCCCCTCCGGTTTTTCTACGGATTTCTCTACCCGGTCGTCTGGGTAAGCCGGAATGCTTCTCTTGTTCTCATCCGGCTTACCGGTATCCGGCCAGAGTCCTACGACCAGTTTTTCAACTTTAAAGACGTTGAGATGATTCTGGAAGAAGGAAAATCGACCGGAACGATTAACCAGGATGAATCAGAACTGATTGAGAATGTATTTGAACTCAAGGATCAGCGGGTAAGAGAATCTATGATCCCCAGAACAGATATTGTGGCGATTGATCAGGCCTCCTCCCTGCAGGACTGCGTGGCTGCATTTCTGGAATCCGGATTTTCAAAAATTCCGGTTTTTGATGAAGAAATTGATAATATTACCGGAATTATCCATGCCCACGATTTATTCCTGAATCCCGAAAACCTCCAGAAAATTATCCGTCCTGTCATGTTTGTGCCCGAATTTAAACGGTCAGGTGAGTTGCTGAAAGAATTCAGAGACAAAAAAACGTCGGTGGCAATTGTTGTTGATGAATTTGGCGGCACCGCTGGTCTGGTCACTCTTGAAGACCTGATCGAGGAACTCGTTGGGGATATTCAGGACGAGTACGATACTGATGACACCCTTTTAAAACAACTGGATGACTCGGTCTTTCTGGTTTCTGGCCGCACCCTTGTCGAAGATCTGAATGAAAAATTCGGAATCGGAATGGATCAGGGCGATTTTGAAACGGTTGGCGGATTTGTCATCCACAATTCAGGTAAAATACCGCATACCGGCGAGAAAATCATCATCGGCAGTTTTACATTTACAATTATCAAAGCGACACAAAACCGGATTGACCTGCTGAAACTTCAGGTCAACCGGCAGGCTTAAGCCGGGGGAAAACACACAGTGGCAGGAAAAACCATTCAGGAAGTTCAGGCTGAATTCGAAAAATCAGCTTTGAATGCCCTACGAAAATCAGTCCATCAGATTTCAATTGATGCGTTTTCGGTCTCTGCTACCCGTTTTCTCCAGATTATGAACCTGAACCAGGATTTTCTGACCCCTGAACTCCTGAATCATTTAAGTTTTCAGCAGATGATCTGGGAAGATCTGAACCGGGTGAAATCCCTTTTCTTTACCGTTCTTTCCGATCTTGGTGCAACAGCACCCACAGTTTCCTCTCCGCTGGAAGACCGGCGTGATTTTGCAACCTACTGCGAAGCCAAAGGGTTTATTTCTGAACTCTCAAAAGTCATGGCCCGGTATAAAACTTATCCGGAACCTCCAGAAAACCTGAAGGGAAAAACCCTTCTTGAAGATCTGAAACCGGTTGTCGGATACCTTCAACTCAGGCATGCCCAGTTGCTGGCGACCAAAGTCCAGTTTCTTGAGGACGTCAGTCACCGCTGGGGAATCAGTTCAGAGACACTTGAAAACCCACCCTTTGCCAATTTTGATGACCTGGTCCGCATTCAAACCAGCCTGCACCAGCCGGTTGAAGAAACCGATACGAACCGCCGGAAGATCCAGGATCTTTTCGAATTTCCTGCAAGCTGGCAGGAGCATCTTTCGACTTTGCCCGAAAGTGAACTGAAGGATCTGGAACAGACTATTCTGATGGGCACCATTCTGGGAACGGCACAGAAACTGATCAGTATTGCCAACGATTCCAAACGGATTCTGCCCGACTTTCCGATTTTCAAAACCTACCTTCAGTTGTTCGGAAAGGCAAACCCGCTTAAACGGTCGGAAGAACAGTCTTATTTTGAAGACTTTCTCTATGCCGTTTGGAAGGAGGGATTCACCAACACTATTCTGACCCTCAGAGAATCCGGGCTGCAGGCAGCTCAGGAAGTCTGGAACCAGATGTATCAGGATCTGGATTTCAATACGGATATGCTGATTCAGTCTGCAGAACAGACCCAACTCTTCACACAGCTTGAGGAACTGGATAAATCGACCGTTTCGATGGACGACATCCGGAATCAGTTTATGGATCAGTTCCTGCGGGATGAAATTCCGGGTGTTGTTAAAGCCGTCAGAGGGTTTATTGTTACCCTGATGCGCGAAGATAATGACCCGGTCCGGATTGAAATGGCCCGTGCTTTCCGGATGACAGAAAGTTCCCTGAACGTTTCCAAACAAGGCCAGATGAAAGAAATTGCAGAACTGGTTGCCGATGTTCTCGAATCTGACTCAGGTACCTACACCTGGATCAGAAAACACAGCCAGGATATTGAGGATGCGCTTCAGGCAATTGAATCACTCAGAATGATTGCTCTTGAAGAGGAAGTACTGACTCTTGAGAAAATTGAATTGCTCGATTCAGTTTCATCGAGATGGAAAAAGTACATTCAGGATCTGAATATTGACCGTGGCGGGCCCAAAGCCAAACCTGCAGATGCCAAAGCGCATAATTTCAAGGATGATTCAGGTTTCGACTTTTTTGGTGATCTGACAGGATCGCTTGGCGATGATCTCGAAAATCTTGATCTTGGATCTCTGGATAAGGAGTAAAACCCCGGCCGGCGTTACTGAATTCCCGCAAACCGGAGGCCCTGAACCAGAATCAGGGCACCAGCATAAGCTCCTGCTGTATAAACACTCAACTGAAGCAGGGGAACCTTCCAGCCATTTGTTTCTTTTTTTGCAACCGCCAGTGTTGATACACACTGCATGGCGAGAATAAAGTAAAACAATAACCCGGTTACTGTTGCAGTTGTAAAAAGGGGCAACCCGGTTGTTTCATTAACCGCCTGCGACATAGACGACAAAATGGATCCCTGAAGGCTTTCCTCATCACCGGTTACATTCAGCGTAAGTGCAAGTGAAGAAACAAACACCTCCCGTGCAGCAAACGCGGTAATCAGCGAAACCCCAACCCGCCAGTCGAAACCCAGCGGCTGCATGACCGGCTCAATCCACTGCCCGATTTTAGCCGCCCAGGAATTTTCGATTTCAGTTGCCTTTTCCGGGCTTTCGAAGCCGCCGGGAAAATAGGTCAGGGCCCAGATCATCACTGAAATAACCAATATGGTTGCTCCGGCCTTTCTGAGATAAAGCCAGGATTTGTACACCGTATTCCGGAGGATGATGGAAACCTGAGGAATCCGGTAAGCTGGGAGTTCCAGAATAAAGGAAGACTCTTCAGTCTGCCGGGTCCATTTGCTGAGAATGGCAGAAACAACTGCTCCGCTGAATAACCCGGCAAGATATAAAGCAGCAAGAGCCAAACCTGCCAGCCAGGCCTGATCAGGCGGAATCAGAAACGCCAAAAGCAGGGCATAAACAGGAAGCCGGGCAGAACAGCTCATGAGAGGAATAATCAGAATGGTCAGGAGTCTTTCCCGCTGATTCGGAATGGTCCGGGCAGCCATCATGGCCGGAATGGCACAGGCAAATCCGGAAAGCAGGGGAACAAAAGATCTGCCGTTGAGCCCGATGG
Source organism: Bacteroidota bacterium (assembly GCA_023151185.1). Taxonomy (GTDB): domain Bacteria; phylum Bacteroidota; class JABWAT01; order JABWAT01; family JABWAT01; genus JAFLBE01. Next base: position 170,391 of record JAKLJL010000005.1, on the reverse strand, counting down.
CAGCAAGCGGTTTATCCACCAGCATAGCCCCACGGGCCAGATATCCAGAATCCTCCAGAAAGGTCATCAGAAGGAAAAGAATCATAATCTGGGGAACAAAAACCATAACAGCCCCAAAACCGGTAATCAGTCCGCCAGAAATGAAATCAGACATCATTCCCGGACTGAACGTGGCGGCTGCAAGTCCGGCAAGAGTTGCAAACCCGGTATCCACCCACTCCATCAGAGGTGCTGCAAGCCAGAAAATGGCAGTAAAAAATCCGGTCATGATCAGAAAAAACAGGAGCAGCCCGGCAACCGGATGGAGAAAAACCCGGTCCAGCTTTACCGTAAACGGATCAGGACGTGGTTTTGCCAGCCTGAGGGCTTCTTCAAGGGTGCTGTCGCCCACAGGAATAATTACAGCCTGTTCAATTTCCTCTGCTGCCCGGTAACGGGTTTGAATTTCGGATAGTGACGGTTCCTGCGGTCTTGAAATGGCAGATGGGGGTGAAAACAGGACTTTTTCTAGTGAGGCAACCAATTCCTGAAGACCTTTTTTGCGGATCCCGTCGACAGCAACAGAAGGAATCCCGGTCAGAACGGATAATTTACCCGTATCAAGCTTCAAACCCCGTTTTTTCAGGAGATCGGTCATCGTAACCGCAATGACACATTTAAAACCGGCTTCTCTGACCTGGCCGGCAAGATAAATCTGACGGCTGAGCTGGGTTGCATCGGCCAGAATGATAACTGCATCCGGGACGCCGAAATCAGGGTGGTGAAACAGAGATGAAACTGATACTTCTTCATCAGGTGAATGCGGAGTCAGACTCAGAATTCCCGGCGTATCAATAATCTGGGCATTAAACGGAGCCTGAACACGAAGTTCACCGACCGAATAATCAACGGTAGAACCGGGATAATTGACCGTGGAAAAATGGGAGTGGGTCAGGGCATTGAAGAGAGTTGTTTTGCCGGTATTGGGCTGGCCGGCCAGCATGATCACCCGTTCATCCTGGTGGATGTGATGATCCGTTCCGTTCAGATCCTTATACATGAGGCTTCCCTTCTTCTGATTGCAATGATGGTTCCCCTGAGGGCAATCGCAATCGGGTCCTGAAGAAGAGCCTTGCTGAGCACCTGAATTTCCTGTCCTGGAGTGAACCCCAGATCCATCAGCCTTACAGAAGCCGGGCTATCCGGATCCAGTGAATGAATGACGGCCGTTTCACCAATTACCAGTTGATCTAAACTTCGGGTACCCATGGAATAAAAATCTGTCGTTAAATTAAATTTCTTAGTTTTGAACCGGGTTCCAGACGGAAGGAAGCACCACCCGGATTAATTTTGCTTTTCCCTGCAGTCAGCACAACGTCCGAAAATCTGAAGCGAGTGTCGTTCAGCTTTAAACGATAACCGGCTGCAGACTTCATCCTGCAGCATTTCAATTTCAGGCATGCTGAACTCGATTATTTTACCGCACCCCGTGCAGATCAGGTGGTCATGATGGCGATACCCAAATGCCCGTTCATAGTGCATGTGATTCTGACCAAACTGATGGCACTCGACCAGATTGCATTCAACCAGAATTTCAAGGGTATTGTATACCGTGGCCCGGCTGATCTGTGAACCTTTATTCTTCATCTTCAGATACAATTCATCTGCATTGAAATGCCCCTCAGAAGAATACAACTCTTCCAGAACCGAATACCGTTCAGGCGTATTCCGGTAACCCCGGTTTTTCAAAAAAAGCCTCAGGATTTCGTTGGCCTCGGTCAGATATTTATCTGCTTGCTGCATAAGTGTATTTTAGATTAAGTCCATATAAATTTACCTATCGAACGGATGAGAATCAACAGAAATTCCTGAAATGAAATTAGAAATGGATTAGGCGGCGATATAACATGTTCACTTTTTCGTTTCTTTTGGGTGGCCCTGTAATTTTGTGCATGAATCGCCCTAGCTGGAGTAATTCCTGACATACAAAGCACTAAGGAAGGTAAAATAAAAAAATTGGCACTGTTTTATTGCTTTCTGTTTATTTCGGTATCTGCTATTGCACAACCAGTGGAAAGGAAAAAGGAATTAACCTTTTCCGGAACCATTGTCTCTTCTAAAACGGAAGAAAAAATTGCAGGCGAAACCCAGACCAATGATCAGAACTACGGAATTCTTCAATGCAGGCTTGGGTTTTTTATCACTGATGCGTTTGCTATTGAACCAGAGGTGTCCATTTTAGTTGAAGATCATTTTGCCCCTTCTCTGATTGGCGCAGTACATGGATCCTACAACACGTTAATTGATGAGAAAGTCATGGTTTTCATTGCACCGGGTGTTGGCATTGCCAATTCGGTCCCGGTTAAAAATTCAAACAGCATCAAAGTCACCAAAGGGCCAGAGGTTTTTACCTTTTCGGTAGGCGGGGGATTTAAATATTACCTGACACCAGAAATTGCTTTAAGGAATGAACTTCGGTATCAGGTATGGAACTGGGAAAATAAAACCAATCCTGCAAATAGTTATTCACTCTCTGATCAAATTCAAACTACAAGAAAAGATCTGTTATTCCTGATGGGATTTACCGTAATTCTTTAACCCATTATAACCGGCAGGTGCTCCCCTGCCGGTTTCCCCTAAGCCCGATTTGCAGTTTTCCGATAAATTAAACATTTTCAGAGTTTTATCTATCCGGAATGCTGTATGACTGTTTGTCTTCGGTTTCTTCTTCTTGTCTCCCTTCTCTTTTTGTCACTTACGGCCACGGCCTCAGACTGGAAAAAAATCAGCGGCAAGGTCAGCTATGTCGAATATTTACAAGGCAATGAAACAGTTGCCGATTCTCTGCTGAAAATTGCTGAGCTTTCAATCCCCGAGATCGCAAGAATGACGGGAGTTCCTTTATCAGACTTTACCTCATCTCCATGCCGGATTGTTCTGACGGATGCCCCGGATATTACAAATGGGTTTGCCATCGGGAATACCGTGGTCATTTATTCCCTTTCCTCGATGTACATTCCGTTCTGGACGGGTACCATTGGCTGGTACCACCAGGTGCTGACCCATGAACTGGTCCACCATGTTACCTTCCGGGCAGTCAGCCGAAAATTGAGTCCATGGGTTGGTGCCCTGACCATTTCAGATGTACCCAGATGGTTTTGGGAAGGAACTGCCCAGTATTACAGTGAGTACTGGAATGCCTACCGGGGTGATCTGTATGTTAAAAATGCTGTATTTGACGGATCGCTGAGTTACCAATCGATGAATTCTCTTGAAGATGGCCGGTTGTTGTATGCCTCTGGTCACGCCTTTATCCGGTTTCTGGCCGATCAGTACGGGGATTCAAGCCTGATCAAACTCATGCACTACAAACCGGACGATTTTCTGTATGAATTTGATGAAGCCTTCAAGTCAGTTTATGCCGCCACCCCGGCTGAAATTTTTCCCCGGTTTCACCGCCATCTGGTTCTTTATTACGGATCACGGGATGCTTCACTTCCTGTTTCCTCTTTTGATACCGGACTTCCTGTTGCCGGTTATTCCCAGTCTCAGCTTTTGCCCGTCAATCTGGCTGACTCTACCTGGCTTACCGTATCCCGTCTGGCCCCCAATCACCTTTATTCATCCCTGTCTCTGATCCGTCAGAAAAAGAAAGGAATTGACATTCTGGAAACAGTTTCGACGGATGTATCAACCCAGGTTCTGATTCAGGATGATAAGGAATGGATAGCCTGGGGCCGGCCATTTGTGTCTGCTGCAAACGATCAGGAAACCCAGACAACCTCCTGGACGGTCCGGAATCTGGATACTGAACTCGAACGCACCGTTGCCAAAAATGTACGGGCTGTATTGGGAACGCTATTCAGGGAAGGGCTGGTACTTCCTGAATCAGAAAGTCATTTTACCCGGATCGTCTGGTACCCGTTCGCCGGTGGAGAGCCGGAGACTCTTTCAGTTACCCCCTGGCCGGTTGGAAGGCTGTCTGTCTCTGCGGACGGGAAATCACTCCTCGCCGAAATCCAGCAGCCAAACGGGAACCGTGATCTGGCAGAAATTAGCCCTGAAACCGGAAAATTTACCCTTCTGACCAATGACCCGGTAGATGACCGCCTTCCGGTATCCGTTAATGATTCCCTGATTCTGTTCAACCGGTATTTTCAGGAGCACCCGTCTCTGGCGGTTCTGAACACCTATACAGGGAAGGTAAGACCGGTTCTTGAAGATTTAAGTGAATACTGGGTCTCTGGACTTGACCGGGAATCAGGGAAGGTGATTCTTTCCTACTGGAAGCCTGGCCGAAAAACCGCCTTTGTTTCGGTTCCCGCAGACAGCTTGTGCAGCCTCAATCCAGCCGAAAGAATTACCCCGGAAACTAACCGGGTCTCAGCCTGGACCCGCAGGTCGCCGGAGTTTGGAGATGTCAAGCATCTTCGGGATACTGTTCTGACTATTTCTGAACGGACCGACCTTCCGGATCCGCAAAACAGCCTGATGAACATAGCCAGTCTGGCCTTTCCTTACACAACCGGATCAGAATCTGGCCTGGCATTCAGTACCACATGGCTTGAGGCTCTGCAGCGGCAGGCTGTTCAGGTAACTGCTGCAATTCCGTTCGGGGAACCTGCAAAGAAATTCACACTGGGTGCGTTATGGATGCTTACTGTTTCTGATATTTCGCTTGGAACCGTTTTATTTCACGGCCCGGCCCTGTTCAGCTTTGCCGGTGAAGACTATCTGGATGCCGAGCAGTGGCTGGTGTCTGGTACAATGGGCAGAACCTTTAAATATTCAGGAAATCCCAGATTAAGCCTGACCCCATCCGCCGGGTTTCTGTTCAGCCGCCGGGATTATGAGAAAAAAAGTCCGGGTTTACCCGACCGCGAGTCATTTTACGGTCCCTCGGCGACTCTGGCATTTTCTTACCGGGTACCGTCAACCTATAACTCTGTTATTGAAAAACGGCGGATCAGTGCCGATGCCTCTCTGTTCAGGTCAATGGATGAAGTTTATGATTTTTCAGTCTTTAACTTTAACCTGACTGCCGGAACAAACCTTTATCTGGAACGCCTGGGCATCATCACCAAATTTTCAGTCATCCGGAAGTCAGGGAACAAAGCCCCCAGGTATCCGGTTGGAATTGACCGGTTTTACGGTGTTGATGTGCCCAGAGACTACGGGTTTACCCGGACGGTGAGAGGATTGCAGGAGGATATAGAAGGAAATCAGGTTTTCTGGAACCAGACCGAATTCACCTATCTGCTGGCACCGAAAACACCCCTGGTTCTGCTGATTCTTCCTGTCAGCAATGTGGCAGTGACTGTTTTTTCAGATGGTGCTTACCTGCGGACAGACAAGAAAAATACCAATATTCACTCGGTCGGAGGTGAACTTTCTTTCGGGGAAGATTTCTTCAGGTTCGGTGCCGGTTACGCAAAAACCAAAGGAGTATCGGTTCGACGTGATGAAACCGTTTACTTCCGGCTTAAACTGGTTGTACCGGAACTTTAACCGTTTGGTGGACTAATCCGGAATAAATTCCGATTTTAACTGACTTAACTTTTTTCCGGAGAAGCATGCCGCTGCAACGGGCAACTTTCATTTCTGATGTTCATCTGGGGATCCAAAATCCGGACACGGAAAAATCCAAACAACGCGATCTGATCAGGATCATTGAACAGGCCGGGCAGGAAACGGATGCCCTGTTTCTTGTTGGGGATATTTTTGATTACTGGTTTGAATACCGGGAAGTGGTGCCTAAAGGATATACCCGTCTTTTCGGCGCATTGGCAGAACTGACTGATGGCGGATTCCCGGTGACCTATTTTTCTGGAAATCATGATTTCTGGCTGGGCAGATACTTCACAGAAGAACTTGGGGTTACCACCCGGTACCAGCCACTCAGAACTGAAATCGGCGGGAAGGTGTTTGAAATCGCCCACGGTGACGGGTTGGGGCCCGGGGATACCGGATACAAGGCCCTGAAGTGGCTGCTTACCCGTCGCTGGAGCCAGTGGATGTACCTGAAGCTTCACCCGGATTGGGGAATCGGTCTGGCAAGATGGGCCAGCGGAACCAGCAGGCATTACACGACAGATGAAATTGATTATGGTGAAAAGGAACGCCTGATCCAGTATGCCAGAAGTCTGGCATCCGAAACCGGTTACGACTATTTTGTCTGCGGTCATCGGCATATTCCGAAACTTTTACCCCTTAGTCCGTCTGAATCTCTCTATGTCAATCTGGGAGAGTGGCTTCACCACCGAAGTTATGGGGTCTTTACCGGAACGCATATTGAACTCCGCCTGGCAAACGGCGGAATCCTGGCATCTGAACTGTCTCTGGAGAAAAAATAATCCATGTCAGATCTTTTATCCGACAAAAACGGTATCAATAAGGATGAGTATTTCAACAACCCGGAATACCGGAAGTCTGTGAGCAAGTTTCTCAAATTTGAACGGCGGATGAAACGGAGTCTCTGGATCGGAATCCCGGTAGTGACGGGACTTTTCCTTTTTGTGCTGATCATGGCGTTTCAGGACCTGCCAAGTCTGGAAGAGCTTGAAAACCCCAAATCTGAAATGGCTTCGGTTGTCTATTCAGATGACGGCGAGGTCATTCACCGGTTTTTTAACACCAACCGCCGGATCGTTCCGCTGAGTGAAATATCGCCGAACGCCATTAATGCACTTCTGGCCTCTGAGGACCGCCGGTTTTACGAACATTGGGGATTTGATCTGGTCAGAACGATAAAGGCCATGGGAATAAATGTAGCCACTCTGAGCATTCAGCAGGGGGCCAGTACCATTACCCAGCAGCTTTCCCGAACCCTTTTCCTCAAAACTGCAGAACAGACCTACACCCGGAAGCTCAGGGAACTCTATACCGCTGTACAGATCGAGAGAACCTACACCAAAAGTGAAATTCTCTCGATGTACCTGAATACGGTTTATTTCGGCTCCGGCGCACACGGCATCCAGGCGGCCTCCCAGACTTACTTTGGTAAAAACGCCAAAGACCTGAATATCCTGGAAGCTGCAACTCTGGTCGGCATCCTGCCGGCACCCAATTCCTACAACCCGATTTCACGGCCACAGAAAGCACTAGACCGCCGGAATCTGATTCTGTACAATATGAAAGAAGTGGGGTATGTTTCTGAGGATGCTTACCAGAAACTGATTGTAACCCCGATTGAGACGAAATTTACCTCAGTTACCGACATGGGACTTGCTCCCTACTTTACCGAGGAAGTCAGGCAATATCTGCAGGATGAGGGGGATGCCCGCGGGTTCAATTTGTACAATGACGGACTCAGCATTTATACCACCATTGATTCCAGAATGCAGGACATTGCCAACAACGTGGTTATAGAACATCTCGATTCCATTCAGGTCTATTTTGATAAAACCTTTACCTGGGATCCGGAACTGGTTTCCATCCTTGTCCAGGAAACAACACCTTACCAGAATGCCGTCCAGAAAAAAGAAAACCCCGCCCAGATCATGAAACGTCTGCGGGCAGACAAAGCCTTTATGGACAGTTTGAAAAATGAAAAACGGTGGCTGCAGGCGGCATTTGTGGTTCTTGATCCGCATACCGGATTTGTTAAAGCCTGGGTTGGCGGTAAGGATTTCTCCAAAACCAAATTCGACCACGTGAGTCAGGCGAAACGCCAGCCGGGTTCTTCCTTTAAACCGATTATTTACAGCGTTGTTATTGATAAAGGATACCCGCCAACCTATGAAGTTCTGAACCAGCCGATCACCATCGAGGACCCAACCGTTCCCGGAGGCTGGTGGACACCTAAAAATTCGGAAGGCGATTTTGGGGGGATGACAACCCTGAGGGATGCCCTCAAACAGTCACTCAATCTGATCACTATCCGGCTGGTAATCGAAATTGCCAAACCTTCAGACGTGGTTCAGTATGCCCAGCGGATGGGAATCAAATCCAGACTTCAGGCTGTAAATTCCATTGCGCTTGGCTCGAGTGAAGTCACACCGCTTGAAATGGCTTCGGCTTACGGAACCTTCCCGAATGAAGGCGTTCATGTTGATCCGGTTTCAGTTCTCAGGGTTGAAGATATCAACGGAAATGTGGTGCTTGAAAATTCGCTGGGATCTCAGGAAGTTTTTTCAAAAGAAACTGCCTACATCGCCACCAGCATGCTTCAAACCGTCATGAACGAAGGAACCGGGGCAGCAACCCGGGGACGTTATAAATTTTACGGCCCGGCCGGCGGAAAAACCGGGACCACCAACGAACACGGAGATGCCTGGTTTTGCGGATTTACACCCGATCTGACTGCTGCGGTCTGGGTTGGTAATGACGACCGCCGAATTCACTTTCAGTCGATGGAATTCGGACAGGGTGCACGGGCTGCCCTGCCAATCTGGGCAAAATTCATGAAAAAAGTTTATGAACGGCCCGACATCCGGCTCGAAAAGGCTAACTTTATCAAGCCACCGGGAGTATTTGAACTGCAAATCTGCCGGGATTCAAAGAAAATTGCAACCGAATTCTGCCCGGATACTTATATTGAGGTATTCACCAAACTGACTGCCCCAACCGTCCCGTGCGATAAACATACTTCTGCCGGAGCCGTAGAGGCCGAGAAAAAACCGGCAAAAAAGAAAATCGGATTCTGATGATACTGCTAACCGGAATAATTCTGGCGATTCTTGTCCTGAGCGGGTTGTATCTGGCACTGGCCTGGCGAAAATTTCTGAATGCATTCCAGATTGAACTGGAGCCTAATCAGGAATTGCCGGCCCTCCATCAGGTTTCTTATGAAACCCTGTATTACCCGACTGAGAACCGGAAAATCCTGAAAACCTGGCTTCTGAAACAACCCGACTCCACTGCACCTATAGCCCTTGTTGCCCATGGGTGGACACGCAATGCCTCCTTCCTCTGGCCTGTGAGCTATGCCCTCTGGAAGGCCGGGTTTACTGTTTTTGCGCTGAATGCGAGAAATCATGGCGAATCGGATGTCGATCCGCCCATGTCTGTTTTCAAATATGCAGAAGACCTGTCTGCAACCTTCCGTGTCGTTCAAACCCTTTATCCGGGAAATCCGGTTGTTGTCGCCGGGCATTCTTTAGGGGCTTCTGCCGGATTGATTTTTGCAGCCCGTAATTCCAGCATTAAAGCCATTGCTGCCATCTGCCCTTTTTCCTCATCCCGTGATATTTTTTGTATGGATATCCGTCAGGCAAAGGTGCCCATGTTTCCCTTCGGCTTTTTGCTGCTCAGGATTGCCGAACGCCATATCGGACATCCATTCAGGGAATTGGCCCCGGTAACTTATATGCCCGAAATCCGTGCCAAAACACTTTTAATTGCAGCAGAAAACGACCTCCGGATTCCAGCAGAGATGCAGAATGAACTCGCATTGGCTGCCCCTGCGGATAATAAGCCGGAACGGCTGGTCATACCGGGTGCCAGCCATACCAGTTTACTGACCGGGACGGAAACTCTGGATTCCGTCACCCGGTTCCTGATCTCCGCACCCGGCATCAGGGAATTGATTTCCCTTAGCCGTAAACAAGATTAGTTATTAACCAACGGAAAAAAAATGAAGGTCCTTTACTCAGCATTTCTTCTGATTTTCACACTCCTGAATCCGGTTACCGGGTTCACTCAACCCATCAGTACCGGTTCAACCCCGGGCACCCAAACTGTTCGGACTGTTAAACCGCTCCAAATTTCCGACTTGGGCCATGGTGGCGCCTTCAAACTATTTATTACCAGTTATGGATTTGGTATCGGCGGATTTTACCGGTATCAGATCGATGATACCTGGAGCACTCAGGCTGAAATTGAAATTTCCCCCGGGAAAGAAGACCGTGAATTTGAACAGTACGAGTATTACGGCGATCCGTTGAACCCGGATGTAGTTTCCTACACACCGAATAAAGTGAACTCACTGCTTCTATTACCTCTTACAGCTTCGGTAACCTGCCGTCTTTTTAAAGACGATATTGTTGATAATTTCAGGCCTTACGTTACTGCTGGCGGCGGCCCGCTGTTCGGGTACCTCTACCCGTACAAGGGCGACAGTTTTTCTGGCCTTGGTGATGGCGGATGGCAAACGGGAGTAACTGCATTTTTAGGCTTCGGGATCGATTTCGGAATGAATTTTACGACGATTCAGGGGGTAACCCTTAAATACTCATTTCAGAACCTGCCAGGCGGTGTTGTGCTGATGAGAAAACCGGTCGAACGGATCTCTCAGTCAACCCAGGCAAAATACTATGAATATCTGCCCCAGAAAAAATACAATTTTCATGGACTCCAGCTCAGTTTAAATATAGGAAAAATGTGGCTCAGGAACTGAATCTCGACACCCGGGAAGAACTTCTCGACTTTTACAGCGACTGGTATAACGGCTTTGAATCACTCACGGGATTTTCTCAGGAGAAAACCCACCTCCTCAGGATCAAAGCAGAACTGGAAACCAAACGGCTGATTCCCTTTAACAAATCCTGCTCACTTGTCGATATCGGCTGCGGAATCGGGTTTAAAACCTACATTCTGGCTCCCTTTTTCACAAAGGCAACCGGTCTGGATTTTATCCAGAAGGCCGTTGATACGGGAACCCATCTGAATCCGCTTCCCCAGTTATCATTTTACCGGGATGATGTTTTTGAACCTGCGGGACTTTACCGCGGAGATGTGGTTTCTGCAATCGGACTGTCTGTTTTGAATACCCCGGATCTGTCTGAACTCAGTTCACGCCTCCAGGCTATTTTCGGGGCTTACGTTGAGGAAGAAGGAACTCTGTGGGTACTGAATCCATCCAATTTTTCTTCATCTGCCCCCGGCGGTTGGTATAATCATTCGGTTAAAGAATTGCGAAACCTAAAACTGATGTTGGAAAGCACAGGAAAATTCTCGGTAACCCAGATATTTCATCACCATTTTCTCAGATATTACACCGCCGATGGAGGATATTGGTTTCTGCACCGTCTAAGCCGGCTCATTTTAGGTAAAAGTCAGCTTTATTCTCTTATCATCAGGAAAAAATGACACCTGAAAATTTATTTTATTCTGAGTTTGATTACACCTGCCCGGACGGACCAAGAAAAACTGATTTCAGAACACCGTTTGAAATTGACCGGGACCGGCTCATTCATACCTCTGCCTTCCGCCGCCTTCAGGCAAAAACCCAGGTCTTTTTATCCGGGGAATATGACTTTTACCGGAGCCGGCTCACACATTCTCTTGAAGTTGCCCAGATCGGCCGGTCGATTACCCGGTTTTTGAACCGAACCAGTCAGGATCTGGATTCCGGATTTTATCTGGATGAGTCTCTTGTAGAGGCCTGCTGTCTGGCACATGATCTGGGGCACCCGCCTTTTGGTCATGCCGGCGAAAAAAGCCTTCACAAACTCATGGTAACATTCGGTGGGTTTGAGGGAAATGCCCAAACCCTGAGGCTCCTGACCTCAACCATTTACGGTGAGGGAAGTGACCGCCGAGGCTTAAACCCGACCCGCGGGTTTTTAGATGGCATTTTAAAATACAAGGCTCTTCTTTCGAGCTTCCAGGAATTACCAAAAAATCATTTTCTTTATCCTGACCAGGCACCAGTTCTGGACTTCCTGTACCCCGGAATTTCACTTCCATCTGCGCCAAAGGATAAAAACGGACTTAAATCGGTTGAATGCCAGATCATGGACTGGGCGGATGATACCGCATACTCTGCAAACGACATCATTGACGGTGTCCAGGCTGGGTTTATTTCTCATGACAGGGTCATGGTCTGGGCTGAGGGACAAAACCTTGATCCTGAGCAGAAACAGGCTCTTGATGACCTTGCCCGGCAGTTAAAAAAAGGCGACCTCCACCGGTTTTTCTCCAAAAAAATGGGCGACTTTATTCAATCTGTCTCTCTGATCCCTGTTCAAAACAGCGTTTCTTCACTTTCCAACCGATGGTCCTTCGGAATCACGGTTTCTGAACCTGCAGTCAAAACATCGTCTCTGTATAAAAAAATTGCAGCAGATCTGGTTTTCATTTCACCCCAGCTCCAGCAGTTCGAATATAAAGGGAATATGATGCTGAACCGGTTGTTTTCAGCACTCATGGAAGAGGAAGTGAAAGGAAAGGGATTTAAAATTGCACCGCCAGCATTAAGACAACGTCTTCTGCTGGCAGAAACTGAGGCAGAAAAGGCACGTTTGATCTGTGATTATCTGGCGGGTATGACCGATAAGTTCGCCACGCGGATGTACAAACGTCTGTTTGACCCTGATTTTGGCAGCATTGTTGATCTGATCTGATCAAAAGCCAGTTAATTCAGGGATGAGGCCGGTAACCGTTCACTCCGTTATTTCCGGATTCAGAAACACCAGAGTGAACGTTTTCAGGTTCAATGGCCGGCTGGCGCCGAAGTCTGCCGGCTGGTTGACCGGGGTTCCCTCACGAATAACCAGAATACCATCGAAATGACGATGAAAAGTCCGCATAGAATATAGAGCAGTTGGTAATTGCCGGTTTGGGAAATCAGATTGGCAACCCCCTGGCTCATCATTTGCGGAAGGACCACTGCAAGGTTGAAAATCCCCATGAACAAGCCCATCTGTTTCTGATCAACCCGTTCGGTGACGATTGAAAAAATAATTGAAATAACCGCTGCCCAACCGAAGCCAACCAGGAACATCCCCAGATAAAAATCGACTTCAGCGGTAGCATAAAAGGCAATCAGAAAATAACCCGCCGCACTGAAAGCCAATGACGACGTGTAGGTCATAACCCTTCCGTATTTTTTGGCAAAGAAGGAAAGAACCAGCGGGAACAGGGCACCGATTGCATTCAGAATCAAAAATCCTAAAGAAACAATATTGCCGGTTGTCCGGTCTGCGCTTTGAACTTCACCGGTCAGATATTCTGCAAACTGATTGGCAAACACGGCCGAAAGATCCATGTTGGGAATAATCTGCTTGTCAATAAAAAATCCGGTCATGACAAACATCGACTGAAAGGCAACCCAGGTAAAGGTATGGGCCAGCATGATTTTCTTAAATTCAGTTTCATCCGACTGATCCGATTTCCCCTTTCTGATCAGGTAAATTCCGACCAGAACCGTGTAGACCAGGCTGCCGGTCAGCAGCCAGTTGTGAATTCCGGCAAGCTCAGTCTGGAAAAAGTGAAAAAAGAGGCTGAATACCCCGAATAAAAGGAAGCCATATAACGGATAGATCATTCTGATGAGCTGTGGTAAGGTAACCTTCGAAGACACTTCGTCATGAGAACCGACCAGTTCTCTTTTCTCTTCGATGAACAGTGCCGGGAATACAGCAAAAATGAATACCAGAATTGCGGCAATCAGAAGGAGGGTTTCATTTCCGAACAGGACAGAAAGGAAGTAAGCCAATACACCAAAAACCCCCGAAATAATCTGCATCCAGATATAACCGCTGGTCCGTTTCTCGCCTTCAGGAGTAAGATCTGCTATCAGAGACCGGGCCGGGTTAAACGTAACATTAATGGAAAGATCCAGAAGTAATGCAATAATTGAGGCAATGAGAATGATATTGGTAATGCCGGTTGCTTCAGATATGACACCGATCTGAGGTAGTGCAAGAAACATCAAGGCCCCCACAATTCCGCCAACCATGATGAAGGGGCGGCGCCTGCCACCAAGAAACCAGACATTATCACTGATCATTCCGACAATGACCTGCCCAAAAATACCGGCCAGCGGACCGGCCAGCCAGACAAAGGCAACCTGATGAATATCCAGATTATAATTTTTACTGAGGATCCAGCTTAATGCTGCAATCTGGGTTGAAAGGGCAAAACCTACGGCGGTTGCCGGAAGGCTAAGCATTGCATAAAACGAATTCGTCAGTTTTTTCTGTATATCCAGCATATCATTCCCGGTAGTTGAGTAACAAAATTGAATCTAACTGTTTCGGTCGATCAGAATTTTAAAAGATTTGTCAAAAATAACCTTTAACCGTGGTGAAATCATCCTTCTTAACCGAAAACCCGGAATTCCAATTGATTTCTCACAATCCCGGAGCCGGAAACCGGTTTTGCCTGTCAATCTCCCTGAAAAGAGTCAGTAAACTTTCCAACTCTGCGGGTCCAGGCAGACACGGGATGTTTCGTTTCCTGAGAAGAGTCACGGCTGCCTCACCTACCGGGATTTTACCAAACGGATGGTCTCTGAGAAGATGAACCCATTTCAGGAATTCAAATCCGTCGAGCCATTTGAAAAATCTTTTTTTAAAAGCATCAGGTGATGAGGAATTCCTGCTGATTTCAAGAAGAACCTCATCAAGTTTCCGCTGTTCCCGGCCGGGCTGCAGAATCTGCGGTAATTTCCCGGCTGAGGCAAGGCGGACTTCCTGCGGAAGTTCTGCCCAGGTTCGGCCTGATGAAACCAGTTCTGCAAGGGTGAGAAATATGTCGGGATGGTAGGTGGGATAGTCTGAGTCTCCAGCCGTAAGGTAGTCAGAAACAGCTTTGCCCGTCCCAAAGGGAACCCGGTCTGATTTTCTTGCCGATGGAAAAACAGTTGTTCCGGTCAGATCACTGAATCCCCCATCCGGAATGATTTTATGGAGAAAATAAAAGTCTTCGCCTGCTTTCCGTTTATTCATACCACCGGCCCTTGCGTAGACATCTGCCCGGATTGCAAAGGCAGACCCGATGGTCTGAAAGGCAAAAGGATAACCGGCCAGTCTTTGAAAGTGGATAAAGACCCTGAGATGAAGTTCGTACCGGACGATTGCCTCACGTTCTGGTCCGCCGGTCAGCGGGTGTTCAAAATAAACCGAACAGCCCCGGGTGCCCGGTACCTGGAAACGGGATCTGATAGCAGTCAGATAATTGGGTGAAACCAGGGAATCCGCATCCAGAGAAATCAAAATTCCATTTGTCTGGCCGGTTTCGCTGAACCACCTGACTGCTTCATCCATGCCGGTTTTCCGGGCGCTGCCTGGCCCGGCAATTGAGGAATGGAAAGGGGGTGGTACCAGGATGGTAAGAGACAGCCAGTCCGGAAGAAGCTTCCTGCACTGTTCCAGTTTGATCCCGGCGTCCTCATTCAGGCGGATTTTTTCAGGCGATTCCCCTTCCGGCCGGTTGATGACAAACAGAACGGCAGTTTCACACCCCGGGTTTTCACAGGAAATGAGGGAGAGAAGCGTTTTTTCAGGCTCCGGTTCGGCATAACAGGGAATGACAACTACCATTTCGGGGCAACCCGGTATGGGGGTAACCGGTTCGGGCAACCAGGATTGCCGTCTCAGATAATCGGCAAGAACAGACCCCACCCGTCAGAAATCGCCGCCAAGTGAGATGTAATATTTCGGTTTGGAACTCTGCCGGAAATCAAAACTCCAGGCCATATCAAACCGGATCAGGAAGTAGGCAAAATAGGTTCTGACCCCCCAGCCGGTTCCACCCAGCAGGTCTTTAAATCCCCATTCCCCCGACTTGTTTTTACCAAATGGCTGGTATTTTACAGAATTATCCCAGGCCGATCCCAGATCGAGGAAGATATTTCCCATGAAAAAATTTCCGGCTCCAACTTCCGGAAGAATCCAGAAAAGCATGGGAAACCGGAGTTCTGCATTGGTGATAAAGTACCGTGTTCCGTTCTGCTCGTTCATAAAATGACCCCGAAGCGGTAGTCCGGCTTCTGCAAAAACATAATCTGTCAGATTCCTGATCGGGAAATTCGTCCGTCCGCCATAATTCACATTGATCCAGTTTTCTACCCCGCCGATGAAATACCGCTGGGGCGTTTTACCATTAGAAAGTGCCCCGACAGCCCGTAGTGCAAATGAACTGTAATCGGTTATCCTGAAATAGGTACGGTAATCGCCGGAAAATGACAGGAAGGAAATATCGTCACTAAAGGGCCTGGGAACGTATTGAACCGCAACCCCATACCGGGTTCCGGTGTTGGGTGCAGTAGGCCCCCACAAAACCATATCGTGAACAAACTGCAGCTTCGGGTTGATAAACCAGGTACTTTCTTCAGGTTTATTCTGTAAATCCATGTTTTCCCGGCTCAAAACCGAATAGCCCAGATCGAGTGAGACCCGGTTGTACTTATCAAACGGATAGGACAGGGTGCTTCCGCCACCGTAAAACCGGTACCGGTAAAAATAAACCTCGTCATCTTCAGTTGAATACAGATTAAAATAACGGCTGGAATGAAAACCAAAGATACCGGTATCAACGCGTTTCGGCAGGTAATAGTAGGCGAGATAGAAGTCGCTGTTTTTTAAATCAAGAACCAGACTGGTGGCAAAAAAGATCTGGTGATTTCCCAGCATATCGCTGAACAGCATGTTGGTCTGGCTATAAACGCCGTAAAGGGAGGTTACCTCAGCATTCCCGTAAATCATATCCGGAGAAAAATTCAGTTTGTAGTTGTTGATCACATACCCGCCGTCTTCGGTTCGGGTCTGACCGGACTGAATATTGGCCTCTGCAATGGTTTCCTCAGTCTGGGGTACGGCATCGGGTGTGACAGAGAACTGATAATCCCGGAAATTGATTGTGTCTGCAGAAGCCGGCTGAGTGCCATCGGCCGGTGCAAAAACAAATCCGGAAAGCGAATCGGGCTGCATGGGAAGGGTAACTTCCGTTTCACTGGCAGTAAAATCAAACTTTTGGGCATCCCTGAATTTGGCCCATTGGTTCGGGATCAGCGAATCGCCTTCAACATTCAGATCAAGCGGATTGTTGATCGTGTAAATATCATATCCTGCATTATTCAATGCCGAAACGGCCATTCTGTTTCCGTCGTAAGTTACCGACAGTTGCTGAATGCCCTGCAGCAGGTTGGTCAGAGGCCGGGTTTTCAGGTTTTCCGGATTCAGATGCCAGATATTGTAGGCCCCGTTTTCATCCGAGATAAACAGGAGGTTTTTTGCATCACGGGCATAAACCGGATTCGACTTTTCTACACCGGGAGTGTTTGTCAGCCTGCGAACCTGTCTGGTATCCAGATCCAGTTCGTACAGGTCTCTGGATCTGAGATTAAGCTGATTCATTTTCAATTTTCCGGAACTCAGTTGTTCCTGGGTGTAGTCCATCCGGTCTGAAACAAAAACAATTTTTTTAGAGTCCGGTGAAAAGGCGGGTTCCATATCACTGAATGCATCCTGGGTCAGATTGGTTACTGCCCGGGTTTCCATATCCAGCAGATATAGATCGGAAACGCCCAGCGTCAGTCCCTGAAAAACCAGAAATTTCCCGTCACGGCTCCAATCCACACTATAAATACCGGTAAGGCCGGTTTCAATTTTTTCATCATCTCCGGTTTCGACATCAATAATCATGATGGCATCATCACCGCCGGCTTTGGTAGCCACCGCAATTTTTTTTGAGTCAGGAGACCAGGAGATTCCGGGCGTCAGCAGGTGAAGTTCTTCATAATCCCGGCTTTTCTGACCGTCGACCAGTTTTCTGGCACTCTTCCCGTCGAGTGAGTTCATGACGAACAGATCAATATACCGGTTTTTATCGGTCATATAAACAATTTTATCGCCACGGGGTGAAATCGCCGGTGACGTATTGTAGCTGGATCCATCTTTCTGGTGGTTGATCAGGCGTTTTGAAAACGTTGTCAGATCGGTTCTGCTGGCAATTTCGGGCCAGTATCTGACTTTCAGATCATGTTCCCACCGGTCAGACAGTTCTTCAAAGTTTAACCCGATCGAACTCTGAAAAGCCTGTTCTACATCGCGGGTTGATTTCATTTTATGCAGGATTTCAGAAATTTTTTCACGGCCGTATTTCTGGGTGATGTAATACCAGACACTTTGTCCGCCACGGTAAGCAAAATAGCCTGAAAGCTGGGGAATAGGGGCCAGGTAGGTGTTCATGACTGCATCGCGCATAAACTGGTCGGTATTGGAATCCCAGTCGAGTGCACTGAATTCGGCCAGACCTTCATTGAACCAAAGGGGAATAGTAAACTGAATATTCGAGGAGATGATGTTCTGGATGCTGCCGCCATAAAACATATCGTTAATAACAGCATGAACAAGTTCGTGATGGATGACATGGGCAAACATGTGATAGTCACCCTGAAACGGAAGAACAACCCGGTTTTTAAAAAGTTCGGTTACTCCGCCGATTCCCTCATCCAGAAATCCCTGAATAGCGTTGGTTTGCTGAAACTCATTGTGAGAGCCGTAAATGATAAAGGAAACCCGGGAGTTTAAACTGTATTTGAAGTCTTTCTGAATTCTGACGTAGGCAGATTCAGCTTCGTTGATGGCATATTCCGCCAGCGGATAAAACCCGTCTGCAAAATAAAGGTCGAAATGATCTGACTGGATAAAATTCCATTTGAAATCCTTGTACTGAACTTTATTCTGCCCGAACTGAAACTGGGCTGATACCAGTTGGGACCAGAAAAGAGCAAAACCTAAAAGTGCATAAATCCGAAATTGTCTCATTATTCTTTCCTTCAAAGCATTCAGGCCGGTATAAAGTCAATGGTTCGTCTGGCCGGGTTGGCATTGGCGCATTCAACCCGGATATGATCCCCCAATCTATACGTGTGGCCGGTTCGTTCCCCCACCAGAGAAAAGGTATTTTCCTGGTAATTATAAAAATCCTTTTTCAGGTCTCTGACAGAAATCATTCCCTCGACAAGAAGATCGTTGATTTCAACATATAAGCCAAATTGGGTGACCCCCGATATAATGGCTTCAAACACATCTCCAATCCTCGATTTCATATATTCAACCTGCATAAGCTTAACCGATTCACGTTCTGCTTCTGTTGCCTTCCGTTCAGACAAATTGCAGCGTTCTGAAATTGCAGTCAGGTACTGAACCTGATAAACCGGTTCCGTTTTCTGCTCAATGGCATAGGCTTGCAGCAGACGGTGAACGATCAGATCGGGATACCGGCGGATCGGCGATGTAAAATGGGTGTAATCCCGGAAAGCCAGTCCGAAATGCCCGATATTTTCGGGAGAATAGGCTGCCCGGGCCATACTTCTGACAGCCAGTTCACTGATCACATTTTCGGCCTCAGTTCCCTTTACTTCTTCCATCAGGCGCTGAAGTGAAAACCCGGTTTCATCTTCTGTTCCAACATCCAGATGAAACCCCAGACCTGCGGCCAGAGATTGCAGGGCCGTCAGTTTGGCCAGATCCGGCCGGTCGTGAACCCGGTAAAGAGCCGGTTTCCGGTGTTTTTTCAGATAACCGGTAAAAAACCCGGCCACTGATTTGTTTGCCAGAAGCATAAGTTCTTCGATCAGCCGGTGGGAGTCGAGCCGTTCCTTTTTAATAATTTCGACCGGGGCTCCCTTTTCATTGAACCGGAATTTTGCTTCAGGCGAGTCGAAGTCAATACTTCCGTTTTTAAACCGTTTCCGCATCAGAACTTTGGCAATCCGGTTCAATTTTTGCAAAAGCGGTGCAAAGTCTCCGGTCCCGGTTGTAAGGCTCTTCTGTACTTCCTCATAGGTAAACCGGCGTTGTGAATGGATTACCGATTTATGAAAATCTGCCGATTTAACCGTCCCGGCAGGGGTTACCTCCATCATGGCTGAAAAAGTCAGGCGGTCCTGCCCGGGAACGAGGGAACACAGGTTATTGCTCAGAACTTCCGGGAGCATCGGGATGGTTCTGTCGACCAGATAAACCGAGGTTCCCCGTTTCAAAGCTTCCAGGTCGAGTTTGGTCCCCGGCCTGACGAAGTGGCTTACGTCGGCAATGTGGACTCCCAGGAGCACATTCCCGTTATCCAGTTCTTTCAGGGAAACTGCATCATCAAAATCTTTGGCATCTTCCGGGTCGATGGTCAATACCGCCTCTGATCTGAGATCGAGGCGGCCGGCGAGGTCATCGGGAGTGATTTCACGGGGGAACAAGGCCGCTTCCGTCTCTACGGATGAAGGAAACCGGTCGGCAACATCCAGTCCGCGGGCGACGGCGATTACCTGAACTTTCAGATCTTTAGCCCGGCCGAGAACTTCGATAACCCGTCCTTCCGGATTAAAATTGGGATTTTTCCAGTCTTCCATCTGGATGATCACCTTATCACCTGCTTTTGCCTTCCCAAGGTTTTTGGGGGAAATATAAAAGTCGCGGTGAACACGCTGATCATCAGGGACCATAAAGGCAAATCCTTTTCCGGATTCCAGAACACCAACAAACCGGGTTCTGGACCGTTCAAGAACTTCGGTAATGACGCCCTCGGGCCGGGAATCTGGTTTTTTGGGAAAAACGGAGACCCTCACCCGGTCTTCATGAAGTGCATTCCGTAGGTTTTTCTCGGCTATCAGCAGTTCTGTTGCTTCATCCAGCCGAACGTAACCGGTTCCGCTTTTTGTAACCTGAAGAATCCCTTCGGCAAAAACTTCTTTTTCAGGTATTCCGAATTTTTTTCCCTGAAGCCTCGAAACTTTCCGGTCGGTGACCAGTTCACTGATCACTTCTGACACAAACCGTTCCATTTCTTTTGGCGGAAGGCGTAGCGCCCGTGTGATTTGACTTACTGTGTAGCCTGCCGGTTTTTTATTTGCCAGAAACCGGAGGATTGCCGTTTTGAGATTGCTTTTCGGATTTTTTGATTTCATTTGTCAGTTCATCTTCTTTCTTCACGAGTTCACCCCACCGGTAGAAGCTTGTTCTGTAAAACAGAGAAACCCCACGGATGATCTGATCACGGGTATCGAATGCATAAGGATCATAAGTCTGGAAGATATCCCAGCTCAGGTTCTGTGTCAGTTTATTTTCCAAACGCCAGGAAAGTCCGAGCCGTGAGGTGTTATCTTTTCCGGTCAGGGTTGTTCTCTGATCAGATAAATTATAATTCAGTCCACCGGTCAGTGACCAATTTTCTGCAATATCATAAACAAAAACCCCGCCGATGTTTTCAGTCTTCCCGCCGGTATTGTGAACCTGAAAATTAACATACCTGATCTGGTTATCAACACCCGACAGAAACCGGCCGATATGATTGGAAAGAACCCCAAACCCGGCATTGATTGTGGTACTGGTCAGGTCATTTCCAAGATTAAACTGGGCTGTGGACACCCCTTCCAGATACGGATCATACAACCACTGTCCCACCAGAATCAGTGAAATAATATTGGCAGCGGCTTTGTCTTTCATATCCGGATTATCCGCCGTCGACCTGACAACTCCGTTTCGGTTCGAAGCAATGTCATACGTAAGCTGAGGTTCAAAAATTCCACCCTTTATTCCCAGTGAAATAACATTGACTTCCGAAATATTGGTGTCGGCTACCTGTCTGGTAATGGTCGTCCGGGCAACAAGATCAACCTCCGGTTCAAGCAGATTCCCCGAAAAACTGATTTTTCCGCCCTGATCAACATCAAATTGAGTAGTATAAAA
Source organism: Bacteroidota bacterium (assembly GCA_023151185.1). Classification (GTDB taxonomy): domain Bacteria; phylum Bacteroidota; class JABWAT01; order JABWAT01; family JABWAT01; genus JAFLBE01. The sequence goes on along the minus strand of JAKLJL010000005.1, from coordinate 149,059 downwards.
ATTGTACTTTCCGGTCTGCACATTCAATACACCTGTAGTCAGCAGGTTTTGCTGCTGGTATTGCATGTTCAGGTTTCCGTTCAGTTCGGTAATCAGGCGTTCACCGGTTGCCTTGTTCAGTACAACTGACAGATTGGCATTCTGGCTGGCATCAATCTGAACAAAAGAAGTCAGTCCCGCCGAAAATCCATTTTCCTTTTTCTTTCTTGAAGCAGGAACGGTAAGTCTGATTGCGGAATCTGACCGGGATGCCTCCTGTTTCTTTCCTGATTCTGAGGTAAACGAAATAAAGGAATCTTCGTTGGTCGCCTGCACATTTGCCGAGGCGGCCACAATATTCAGGGATGCTTTTTTAATTCTGAGATTTCCTCTCAGTGAAGAATTGGTATAATTTCCTTTCAGACCGAGTACCCCAATCAGTTCAATCTGCCCGTCGAAGTTGGAGGCATTGGTCTGCGGTTTGTCGAGAACCGAAATACCGTTCAAAACCAGACTGAGATTATAGTCTTCTCTGGGGATGTAATTCCGGAGGAGAAACGAACCATACAGTTTTGCCTTTCCGCCGTTTTCTGTTTCTGCATCGAGGGTGGTTATTCTGACCAGATCATCCTTTAACGTGGCGGAACCGGCGATATTCATATACCGGACGTTATTTGCCGTGTGCCTGAAGGTTCCGTTTTCAAGGGAAACCGAACCGGAAAGTTCAGGAGAATCCGTCGGTCCCGTAAGGTGAACCGAGGCATTGAAGAAACCGGTCAGTTCAGCAGTTCCGGGAATCAGACCCTTAATCAGAGACAGATCAAACCGGTTGGTTTCGAGTGTGAGATCTGCTTCTTCCGGATTGTCGGTTTCTGTTTTCTTCAATGAAAACGGCAGGTAACCACTGACCGTCAGATACGGATTCCGGCCGGTTGATCCCATTTCACCGTCAACCGAAAGGAACTTGCCGTCGTAAGTAGAGTTCAAAGTCAGGTTTCCGTATTCCTGATTTCCAAGCCGGATATTTTGAAGCTTTGCTTCAGCAGAAAGCGTTGGTTCGGTCAGTTTCCCTGACAGAATTGCCTTGACTGAGAGCTTCCCGGAAGGAAGAAGACCGGTTTCTTTTATAAAAGGAGACAGAATATCCGTGATGCTGGAAGCATTTCCTGAAAGTGCAAGCAATGTATTTCCCTGCGGAGATAACCGGCCTGAAACCCCAACCCTGGCAGTTTTGGACAGGAGTTCAAAATCAGAAATGGTCAGGCTTCCGGTTGAAACCCCGATCCGGGACGGTGCCGGAAGTAACCAGTTGCCAGCCGGAGTTTCAACTTTGAGCGTTTTGAGATTGGTTTCAATGGAATCAGGAAATAGAATCAGATTTCCGCCCAGTTCGCCCGACAGCACTTTATCAGGATCACTGAGTTTTGCACCAAATTCAACGGTACCGTTTTCCAGCCGGATGGCCATTTCGGTTTGACCCCAGTTCCGCTTTGCCGTTACCAGTTGCCGGGCATTTACATTAAGATCACCTGCTGCCGTTTCAATAACATGGGGGAACGAAACCGAATCCAGCGAAAAGGAAAGGTCCAGTCCCGCAATTTTTAACTGGTCAGAGAGGAGAAGCGAATCCAGATTCAGCGAAAACTGACCGCTTCCGGTCTTCCCGGTTACCAGCGCCATTCCTTCCCCTTTTCCGGTCAGAGCCAGAGATCCGGCCGAAACCAGAGCAAGAACCGGTTGGATATTTTTAACCTGGAATTTCCAGTTCAGCTTCCGGGTAAGCGAATCATGGGCAGCGGGCAGGACAGGTTGGGGCCCAAAAAGCAGTGAATCGGGATGGTAGGAAGCTACAGACCGGATCGCCTCAGAAAACTGGGTTCCCCAGAAAAGAGGATCACCCTCCGAGGTCACTGAGGCATCCACCCAATCTCCCGCCAAACCAAGTTTGGCCATCTGACCGGGTTTCAGTTCAAGTCTTGCTTCCTGATGTGCCGCCCCGAAAACATCACCGTCAACTTCGACCCGACTGAACCGGAAGTCAACATCTGCAAAGAGTGTATCCCCGAATTCAAATCCGGATTCGGAAGAAAAGTCGAGTTTTGAGACAGGAAGATTTCCCGGAAGCCCGGCAAGGTTTATCTCCGTCCCCTTCAGAACGGTTTCTACCTGCAGATTCCCCGGTTCACCCGACAACCGGGACTCTGCAGAAATCTGCCCAAACGGGCCCAGAAGATCAGCTTTAAGATTCACCGATTTTTCTTTTGCATCCAGCCGGAGCAGAAGTGATTCAATTTCTATCTGATTCCATCTGGAGGTCATTACTTTTACCGCCCCCCCGGCAGAAAGAGACTCAAGTGAAAATCCGGAGCCTGAAATCTGACCGGCTGAAGTTAATGCCGAGGCAAACTCACTCCGGTTCCACAAAACGGGTTGAAGGTTTAGCTGGTCTGTAAAAAACGAAGCGTCATAAAACTGGTTTCCACCTTCAAGATCAAAGGACACATTTCCGCCAAAGGATCCCGATTCAGGTGTTTCCGCCGCTGCTTCTGCGGTAAAGTTAAGGGGTTTACCCCGGTATGCGGCGGTAAAGGAGATAATACCTGCAGCCGAAAAATCAGGAATCGGGTAAAGAGGCAGTAACTGATGAATATCCGCATAATCTGCTTCAGACCGGGGTACTTTCAGGTTCATTTTCAGATCGGTTCCAGCAAGCAGGTGAACCAACTGTCCTTCTGCTGCTATAACCGTATGGTTTCCGATATTCAGGCGGATCTGTTCTGCCACTAAGGTGTCCAGATTACCGGTTGCCCTTACTTTTCCTGTGACCGAACCATTGAGCATATTAACAACCGGCAGAAACATTTCCAGATCATAAAAGGAAAATGGCTCCAGGGAAACTTCAGTGATCATGCGGGAACTGAAATAATTTCCTGCCAGTGTTGAGTCCAGCCGGAGCGGTTTGGGGAACCGGATTTCAGAAAAAACCTTTACCAGGCTGGAATCGGTCTGAAGAGTCAGGTAGTTGAGTTTCAGCTTATCATCCGCCAAATCCAGATTAAAATTAAGGTCCTTCAGGCGCCATCCCGAGATACGTTCAGTTGCAGTCAGCCGTTTTAAAATCAGAAAAGATCCCCTGGACGCACTGTATCCGGCAGACATCCACAGGTCAAACTCACTGAAATCAAGATTCCCGTAGTCGAGTTGACCAGACGGGACTTCCCGGTGATTCGCAGTGTGAAAGCTGAAACTGCCGTTTTTAACCGCAAAGGATTTGATGGAGACCAGCCAGTCGCCAGGATTAAACCCCGGAGTTTGGCTGGTATCAGGGGCAGAGGGTTTAAGCAGGGCAGCAAAATTCAATTGCCCGGATGAATCGGCCTTCAATCTGAAAACCGGATCTGAAATCGTCAAATCTGAAATGCTGATACTTTTGAATAAAAGGAAAAGGGGCATGTACCTGAGGGACACCGATTTCACGGAAACCAGAGTATCACCGGTGCTGTCTGAAAGTGCAACAGAATTAAGCGTAAGTCTCGAAACAAAATTGCCACCGATTGACCCAATTTGGAGGGTTCCGTTCAGAGATTCATCTGCTGCGGAAGTGATGGTTTCTCTCAGGGTTTCCTTAAACCAGTCGGTTTGACTGATCATGAAACTCAGGAGAACCACGGTCAGCAGCAGGTAAGCTGTTACAAGTCCGAGGTAAGAGGCAATCCGGAAGATGGATTTTACCAAGGCCGGGAGTCTTTCATTTTGATCCGTAAACGTTCAGCACTTTTTCAATTACATTGGTTGTGCTTTTTTCGGGGGTCAGTTCAACCGTCAGCACCTGCCCGCCATTTTCCTCGACGACATCACGACCGATAACCTGATCAATCCGGTAGTCGGCACCTTTGACGAGATAATCCGGAATGATCTCTGATATCAGCTCAAACGGGGTATCTTCAGTAAAGTAAACCACAAAATCAACACATTTCAGGGAGGCCAGTAAATAAGCCCGGTCTGCTTCAGGGTTAATCGGGCGTTTCTCACCTTTAATCCGCCTGACGGAAGAATCCGAATTCAGGCCGATTACCAGGGCATCTCCCAGATTCCGGGCTTTCAGCAAATATTCGGCATGCCCTTTATGCAGAATGTCAAAAACACCATTGGTGAAAACCAGTTTCATTCCCGCTTTTCGGAGGTCCTGGCGGATAGGCAGAAACTCTCTGACTGTAAGAATTTTCCCGGGTTCAATCATTTCACTTTCCTCCAGAAATCCAGAACCTTATCCGGTGTGGCCGGCAGAATCCCGACTTCACCAACCACATACCCCCCTGCCAGATTTGCCAATGAGGAGGCTTCTTCGATGGTCCCGCCGGCTGCCAATGTGAGTGTCAGGGTGGCAATAACGGTATCTCCGGCACCCGAAACATCGGCAACATGCAGGGCCTTGGTTTCAACATGCTGGTGTGAACCGTCCTTTTTAAACAGCGACATTCCCTTTTCACTCCGGGTAATCAGGACATAGTCAGAATTCAGCCGGTCCAATAAGTCCTTTCCGGCAGAAATAACCTCTTCATCAGTTGAAAGCCGGCGGTTTAATCCTTCACTTGTTTCCTTCAGATTCGGTTTAAACAGGGTTACGTTCCGGTATTCAAAAAAATGATTCTTTTTCGGATCTACCATAACCATTTTTCCGTAGTGATTGGCAAGATTAATGACTCTCCGGATGAGATTCAGAGTCAGAACACCCTTGTTATAATCTTCAAGGATCAGAGCATCGAGTTCCTGGATGTGGCTTTCGAGGTAGGCAATCACGTTGGCTTCGGTGGCAGAATCAATCGGGTGGCGGTGTTCCTGGTCGATCCGGACAACATGCTGCTGCTGGGCAATGACCCGGGTTTTAACCGTAGTCCGCCGGGACGGATCGGTCACAATACCGCCGGCATCCATACCCTGCCGGGTAATGACCGACCGGAGGAGATCGGCCTGCGCATCATTTCCGGCTACTCCGATCAGAACACACTGTCCGCCGAGACCGACAATATTCAACCCAACATTTGCGGCACCGCCCAGCCGTTCCGACTCTTCGGTGACCTCAACTACGGGAACCGGTGCTTCCGGACTGATCCGGGCCACGTCCCCCCAGATGTATTTGTCAATCATCAGGTCGCCGATTACCCCGATTTTACGGTTTTTCATTTCATTAAAAAGGGCCTGAAGGCGTTCTTCTGTAAAGGTTACCAACTCAGTCTCCGATAGTTAATTCAGTTTGGGTTGAATCCGAAAAAATAAAAATGACCTTTTTGCTTCCCGCCGGCGTTTTAATCAGTTCACTTGCCATGCCCGTCAATTTACCGGAACCTAACGTATCGCCGGCAGCAGACAGAACCACCCAGCCACGGGCCTGCTGCTGTCCGGCAGAAAATCTGGCCAGACGCTGGTCCTTGCTTAGGCGGGTCAGGGAAACCGGAAACTCTCCTTCTGAAACATCCGGTTTGATCTCTGAAAGCAGGGTCTGTTCAGACACCGGTTTCCTGACAAAACCAGTTAGAAGCCCTTCAGGAAGGGTTACAAACTGACTCCAGGAATAGAAGGCAACACCTGCCGCTCCTGCTGAAAGGGCAATTTTAACCAATTCCTCTGTCTGCCTGAAAACGGGTTCCTTGTATAGTCCGATTCCGGGAAGTACCCTGACCGACGGACATTTTTCCACCCAGTCAATAGCCAGAGCCCTGAAATCAGGGCTTGTCCGGGCACCCGTTCCATCCGGGATGTTTCCCGCAGGCCAGTATAATTGGGGCATAATTGCGGTCAGATATCCAGCCGAGACCCACCCCTGACTATCCTGATATACATCAAAATAACTTTGAAGTCCCTTTGCACCTGGGATTTCTTTCCAGATCCCAAGCGGTGCAGTACTGAACTCGCTTCCCGGCCTCAATCTGGCCGTAGCTTCCGATAAAATCCGGACGGTTTCGGATATATTGGTCCTGCGCCAGTCCTCGGTTGTTTCACCCTTCTTTTTATATTTTTTTACCGCCGCCTGATCCTTGAAGGCAGTTGTTGGATACCGGATAAAGTCCAACTGGATTCCGTCAAGCGGATATTTTTTCAGTAAATCGGATAAAACCGAAACCAGATAAGTCCTGACCTCGGGAATACCCGGATTTAAAAACCGTTCAGAGCCGGATTTGAGAACCCATCCCGGATGGCTTTCAGTCAGGTGCCGGATTTTACCTCTGCTTTTAGTCTGATTCGAGGCATCGGTTAGTTTATAAACGTTGAACCAGCCAATAACTTTGATACCGGCTTTTTTACTTTCACTCAAAACTTCTGAAAGCGGATCCCAGCCGGGATCCTGACCTAATGTCCCGGTAAGTTCTTCTGACCAGGGTTCAACAGCCGACCGGTAAAAAGCATCCCCCCGGCCCCTGACCTGGAAATACAGGGTTGTGATTCCTCGTCTTTTTGCTGTTTGAACAAGCTCCCTCAGTTCTGCCTTCTGATTTTCAACCCCTTTTGTTTTGGGGAAGTCAATACTGTGCGCCGTGGCAATCCAGACGGCAAATTCCTGCGAAAAAGCCGGTGTCTGGACCAGAGAAATAAGCACCAGACCGGTCAGGAACCTTAGTCCCATTGCAGTTCCTGCTTTCTGAATTCCCGGATCCGGTCATCCAGAAGTGCAAAATCAGTCAGTTTTACCCGTTCACATTTCCCGATTTTAACCGGAAGAATGAAGGTCAGCACATCAGATTCTTTCTTTTTATCTTTCAGAAGGTAGGACATCACCGCTTCCTGATTCCAGATTTTCTGCTGCGGCTTCCGCGGAACCAGGCTTTGAACACAGAATTTAATTTTTTCGATACTTTTTTCATCAAGTAAACCCATGGTTCCCGAAAGCCAGGATGCAAACCAGATTCCGATACTGACGGCCTCGCCATGTCTCAGTTCATCAAACCCATAATGCTTTTCGATTGCATGCCCGAGTGTGTGGCCAAGATTTAAAAATGCCCGGATGTTCTGTTCCTTTTCATCTGCTTCAACAACCGCAGTTTTATACCTGACCGATTTTTCAATCCATGCGGTCAGCTTCCCGTCAGAGTTCTGAATCAGACTGGCAGCCGGAGTTGTGGTAATCATCTCTGTAAATTCAGCAAAATCAGAACCGGAATAAAGGACACAATATTTCAGCATTTCACCAAGTGCCGAATAAACTTCACGGAGGGGCAGTGATTTCAAAAAGACCGGGTCAATCAGGATCGCTTCAGGTTGCCAGAATGCACCCAGGAGGTTTTTACCCGGAGTCAGGTTAATTCCGGTTTTTCCGCCAATGGAACTGTCTATCTGGGAAAGCAGAGTAGTCGGTATTTGCACCACGGGGATTCCCCTCATATAGGTTGCGGCAGCAAATCCCGTCAGATCTCCGGTAACCCCGCCGCCAACTGCCACAAGGGTTGTTCTTCGGTCGGCGCCGGCAGCAGCAAGAAGGGAAATCAACCGTTCAAACTCCAGAAAACTTTTCGCCTCTTCCCCTTCCGGAATGGTGATCACTCCGTCAAAAAGAGAAAACAAACCGGGGTGCGTGTTTTTCAGGACGGCAGCCAGGTTTTCATCGGCAACTGCAATCCGTTTACCTGGAGGGCGTTCCGAAAAAAAACCGCTGAAATCCAGATCCGGGCTGATCAGAACGGTGGTTGAACCTGTAGAGTGAGAGTAAGAAAATCGGGTCATTTGGATGCCGGTTTTTGATTTTTTGCCTGCCAGGATTCAAGTGCAAACCTGAGCTGATCGACTGACTGACCAACCGGCTGATCCTGGGGTTCAAAAGTTAGATGGGCCTGAGTATAAAATGGCAGCCTTTTTTCCATCATTTCTTTTATTTTCTGCCGGATTTGTTCATCCGGAAGCATCTGTCCTGTTTCATCAAGAAAAACAGGCCGGTCTTTTTTTGCCCGGATTCTAAGAAATAAAGTTTCAGGGTGAACTTTGATGTGGACAAGAATTCCGCTTCGGCGGATGAAACTGCAGTTGTCTCCGAAACAGACGGTGCCGCCTCCAAGTGAAATCAGAATCCGGCTGCGGGTGCTGACTTCCTTAAGGGTTTCTGATTCAACCTTCCGGAAATAGGCTTCCCCTTTCTGTCTGAAAATTTCAACAACCGGCAGGTGTTCCTGTTCAGCAATCTGGTGGTCAAGGTCCACAAAATCATACCCGATGGTATTGGCCAGAATCCTGCCGAGGGTCGACTTTCCTACGGCCATAAAGCCAGTCAGGTAAATTCGGTCAGGTAAGGAATGAGCCGTCATTTTCTGATCGCATAAATTGTGACTTCCTGGTCAGTGTGCCTGAACTGAATCCGTTCAGAATGAACAGCAGTCATGGTAAAAGAGGTTTCCCTGATCAGGGTTTTCAGATGTTCCATTGGCCTGCGGCCGGGGTCCGAAAAGAAAAAGGTTCCGCCCGGTTTCAGATTTTTTTCTGCCACATCCAGGATAGGCAGCATATTCCGGACTTCATAAACAATATCCGATCCGACAATATAATCAAATTTCTCGGTCAAATCCGGCTTTCGCCAATCCAGAAAGGCGGTTTCCAGTAACGTTCCGCTTCCGTTAAGTTCCCCGTTCAGCCTGCAGAATCCAAGGGCATCTTCGTCATAATCCGTTGCAACACACCGGTATCCGTTTGCAGAAAGGACCGCTGAAATAACACCAACTCCGGCGCCGATTTCCAGAAAAGTTGATCCTGCTGCAAATGCCTGGCTAACCAGAAATCTTGAAATCGGGATGCTTCCGGTCCAGATTTCAGCCCAATAGGGCATTTTTTCATCCTCTCTGAAGGCTTCCGGATCGATTTTATCGAGCAACTGCCAGGAATCTCTGACCATGGCAAACCGGTAGGTTTTCTGCCCGATTTCGATTTCGTGATATTCCAGAGGATAGTTTTTAAAAGTTTCCATAGAGACAATAAAAAAAAAGGGCAACCGCAGGTGAACGATTGCCCTTGAAAAGCAGTTCTCAGTCCAGACTGAAATCAGATTCCGTTCACTTAATCCCGGTTGTCCACGATTTCAGCTTTTGACTTCATTCCTTCAACCCAGCCGTTCACAATTTCATTTTTCCTGGTTGCAGAAATCTGGCTGGCAATCCGGTCTTTTTCAGCATCAAGTTTGGTCAGGTCAGCTTCAGTTTTTGACACAACCTTCACAATGTAGGCACCCCGTTCTCCCTTAAATGGCTTTGAGACCATTCCTTCAGTCAGGGTGAATACAGTTCCCATAAAAATATTATCCCGTCCAACTCCGGGTGCAACTCCGTTAAAGGAGAAGTTATCGGCAGTTTTAAGGGCATACTCCGGTTTCAGGGCTGCGATGACATCAAGATTTGAACCGGCTTTCTGGTAGGCCTGATTGGCCTGCTCGAGAACCAGATCCAGCTTTTTCTCACGGATGACCCGGCTTTTCAGAGAAGCTTTCAGTTGATCGTTCAACGGCTGATACCCTTCTTCGGATACAGAATCCAGCTTGGCGACTACAATTTTATCGGTCAGATTGATCACTTCAGAAACTTCACCAACCTTGGCTTTGAATGCCCAGGAATTCAGATTTCCGCTGAATTCAAGACCTGGCAGGGTTGCCTTTTTGTCAATATCCGGCGAAACTCTTGCATCGAGTTTTCTGGCAGCAACTTCCTGCTCGAACCCTTCTTCAGTTGCCATATAAGCAAAATCTTCAGCATTGGTCTGTGCCAGGCGCTGGGTTTTTCCTGAGGCGGTAATGGGCTGGTAAACATCTGCAAGTTTAACCTGGCGGTCATCTTTGCCAACTACATAAATGAGGTGATATCCAAACTGGGATTTAACCGGACCGACCATGGTTCCGGGTTTTCCGGACTTGACGGCATCTTCAAAAGGTTTCACCATCTGACCGGATTTAAACCAGCCCAGATCTCCGCCTTTCATGGCAGAACCATCAGAAGAGTACATTCTGGCATGTTCAGAGAATGCTTCTTCAAGGGGCAGTTTTTCTTTGGCTATTAGTTCTTTATATGTTTTTGCCTTTTCAAGTGCGGCAAGGGTATCTTCTTTTGTTGCACCAACCGGTTTCACCAGAATATGGCGGGCACGGAACCGCTGGTCTTCGCCTTTTTTAATTTCACGGACTTTCACAACGTGGTAACCGTCGGTGTCTCTGATTTGAAGAACACTGCCGGCGGCCGCATCGAAAACAATATCCAGAGCTTCACTGAGATCACCCCGTGAAATCCAGTCATTGGTCCAGGGCTTCTCACTGTTCCGGGTTACAAATAAACTGTCGTTGGTATTGATTTTGAAATCTTCAGCCAGCTTCTGAGCACTGGTCAGCGCATTCAATGAATCATCCTTGCTCGGCAGGGTAGAGAATACGACGTATTTCAGCCGGCGTTTTTCTTTCTGCTTAAACTCTTCCTTGTTTTTTTCATAGAAAGCTTCAAGATCATCATCCGAAACCGCAACAGTGGAATCGGTTATTGTAGCCGGATTGAAGAAAATATACTGTGCAGATACTTTTCCATTGTCGCCGGTGTACCGGTACTTGGTTTCTACAGGGGATACAGTTAGATACTGACCGACCAGATTCTGATACCGTTCTGCAACCCGCTGAGCTCTGAGCATCTGGTCAATATTTTTCCAGATTTCCTTGTTCTGAGGGTTATCCATGGCTTCCTTCAGACGGGTTTTGTCAAGCTGTCCGTTTTCACCGGTGAATTGCTGGCGGATAAACTGCGGCGGATTGTCTGAGTTAACCCAGGCATAAAGTTCTTCATCGGTCACTTTAAGTCCGACAGACTGGATCGCTTCATCCATCAGTTCCCGCTGAACCAGTTGGTTCCAGGCTTCATCCTGAATTAATTGGTCAACATAAGCATCCGGCTCAGTGTTGTTTCTCTGGCGGTATTGGTCCGTCAGGTTTTTGATTGCTTCGCCATAAGCCTGACGGCTGATTTTTTTTCCGTTGACTTTCCCGGCATCCTGAGCATCAGAGAAAAATGAACCGCCGGTATAACTCATACCCCATTCAAATACAATAAGTAAAAGAAATGCGATAACCAGAAACCAGAGTACAAGGGCCATGTGGTTCCGCATGCGATTTAAAACAGCCATAACGTCAAAACTCCTGTTGGTGTCTTTAGAGACACAGTTTACTTTTTTGAAGAGAACGTTAAAAATAGAATAGCATAGGTAAAAATTCAAATCATCCGGCAGCTAATTTCAATCTGCTTTTCCTTCAGGGTTGTCATCCTGATCTTTTTTTCTGATTTTCACCGCCATGACCCTTTCTGACTCTACTCAAAACTCATTCCGAACCCTTCTCAAACTGGCAGGCCCCGTCGTGGTCTCGCAGGTTGGGCATATGCTGTTCGGATTTGCGGATACCCTGATGGTAGGCCGGGTTGGTGCAGATTATCTGGCTGCAGCCAGTGTAGCCAATTCAGTTTTCGTTCTGATTATGGTCGTGGGGCTTGGGTTGACCTTTGCAATCTCTCCGCTAACTGCCGAAAAACTGGGTGCCGGCCGGCGGGACCTGGTCCCGGGGATGCTGACAAACGGATTGTGGGTGGTTATTCCCTTTTCCCTGATTCTCTGGGTTCTGACCTGGCTGATTGCAGAAAATTTTGATCTGCTGCAATTGAATCCGGTTCTTACCCAACTGGGCCGGGACTATCTGAAAATTGTTGGAATTTCCATCATCCCGCTGATGATTTTCCAGGTTTACCGTCAGTATATTGACGGACTTGGCAACACACGTCCCTCAATGGTGATTACCTGGATCGGCCTGGTCTTTAACATCATTCTGAATTATGCCCTGATTTACGGGCACTGGGGGTTCCCGGAACTCAAGCTGGAAGGTGCTGCCTGGGCTACCCTGGTTTCCCGGATCATTATGCTGATTCTGATCTGGATAACTCTTCATCAGGTCAAAAGTCTGGCCGCGTTTAAACCCATTATCGAGCATTACCGGTTTTCTGCTGGGTCGGCAAAGAAACTCCTCAGGGTCGGTCTGCCTTCCGGATTTCAGTATGTCTTTGAAGTTGCCGCATTTTCGGGAGCTTCTGTCCTTATCGGCTGGATCGGCACAAAAGACCTCGCTGCCCATCAGGTTGCCATAAACCTGGCCTCCCTGACTTACATGGCTGCAACCGGATTCTCGGCGGCCGGAAGCATCCGGGCCGGATTTTTTTACGGAGAGAAAAACCCGGCTATGATCCGGGAAACCGGGACCCATGTTCTCCTGATGACCGCAGCCCTGATGTCAGTATTTGCCCTGCTTTTCATTATTTTCAGGAACTGGCTGCCTTGGGTCTATACCAGTGACCAAACTGTTCTTGCTGTTGCATCTGACCTTCTGCTGATTGCGGCTTTTTTTCAGATCTCCGACGGTGTTCAGGCGGTTGGCTTGGGACTTCTGAGAGGAATTCAGGATACCCGGATTCCCACTCTGATCACGTTTGTCGCTTATTGGATTTTCGGTCTTCCGGTTGGCTGGTGGCTGGGGTTTACCCTTGGGTGGGGTGCGGTGGGAATCTGGACCGGACTTTCTGTTGGACTCACCGTCTCGGCAGGATTGCTGACCATCCGGTTTTTCAAAATTTCAGGACTGAAAAGCCGGTTTCTTACTGATTCAAATCAATGATTTTCCACCTGTTGCCTGCTTAAAACTGCATTCGAAATTGAGTTGATCTGCAATCCGGTTCTAATAGGAAAATTGAAGGATTGAAAACTTATTTCATCAAAATCATCCTTTTCGTCTGAATTTGGGATCCTGTCTGGAGCCGGTAAAGGTAAACACCCGAGGCTAACCCGTCTGCATTGAATTCAAAGTCATGCTCACCCACCGGTAGGAATCCGTTTACAACTTCCGCAACCTTCTGACCCAATAAAGTATAAACACCAAGGGTAACATGGCCTGAAACCGGAATGCTGAATCTAAGATGTGCAGATGGATTAAACGGATTGGGGTAAGCAGAATTAAGTATCATCTCTGAAGGGGTTTGGCTCTTTTTCTTAACGGATTGCGGTTCTAACATATTCCAACGGGCAAAAGAGGCACAGGGTTGCCCGCCAGCATTGGTAAACCACCCTCCTACAAATACCTCGTTTCCAGTAACCGCAAGAGAATACACCAAATCATTTACACCTTTTCCAAGTGATTGCCAACTTTTTCCATTCCATCGGGTAATGAAATCTGCCTCCGTGTTCCCTCCGGCATCTGTAAACCAACCACCGGCATATACTCCGGCCCCGGATACGGCGATTGCATTCACATCCCCATTTAATCCAATCCCCAAGGCACCCCACTGTTTCCCGTCCCAAAGGGCAATATGATCAGCATCAGGATTACCTCCCGCATCAGTAAACGCTCCGCCTGCATAAAGGCCCAATTCTGAAACTTCAATTGCGTAAACGGAGTTTTTTAAGCCCGCCCCAAGTGCATACCACTGCTGACCATCCCACCTGGCAATATGATCAGCATCCGGTATACCACCGGCATCAGTAAAGTCTCCACCTATAAAAACACTGTCTCCTGCAATTGTGATAGAATTTACCATACCGTTCACCCCGGTTCCAAGTGAATGCCATTGGCTGCCATCCCAACGTGCAAGGAAATCACCATCCGGATTTCCCCCAGCATCGGTAAACCCACCCCCTACATACAAATCACTCCCCGATGCTGCTAAGGAATAAACGAAACCATTTATCCCGGTTCCAAGTGAATGCCATTGTTCGCCATCCCATCTTGCAATGTAATCAGCCTCAGGATTCCCCCCGGCGTCGGAAAAATAACCAGCACAAAAAACTCCAAAACTGGTTATGACAATGGCAAAGACTCCTCCATTCAAACCGGAACCAAGAGCCTGCCAGTGTTCACCATCCCATTTGGCAATATAATCGGCACCAGGATTACCACCAGCATCTTTAAACCTTCCTCCCACATAAACATCAGTGCCGGATATGGCAATGGAAAGAATATTACCTGTCATCCCCGTTCCAAACCCAGTCCACTGGTTTCCATCCCACCTTGCGATAAAACCGGTATGAGGAGCCCCACCAGCCTCAGTAAAGTATCCGCCAACAAACAAATGGCTCCCAGTTATGGCTACTGCCTGGATCCAATCATTTACCCCGGTTCCAATCTCCTGCCAGTTTTCACCGTCCCAACGGGAAATATTATCTGCTTTCGGAATTCCACCGGCATTTGAAAAACCACCTCCAACATACACATCTGATCCGGAAATGGCGATGGCCCGAACATAATAATTTAACCCTTTACCAAGAGGTTGCCAATTCCGGCCATCCCATCTGGCGATGAAATCACCATCCGGGTTCCCACCGGAGTTTGTAAACTTGCCACCTGCATAAAGATCATTTCCGGAAATACAAATCGCGTAAACACTATTATTGAGTCCTGTTCCTAGAGAATTCCACCTTTCACCATCCCACCGTGCAATATAATCTGCATCCGGATTTCCTCCGGCATTTGTAAAAAATCCACCAACAAAAACATCATTCCCAGATAAGGCCAAAGTCTCTACCCGGCTTCCCAATATACCAACTCCAAGGGACTGCCACTGTTGACCGTCCCACATGGCCACGTAATCAGCATCCGGGTTCCCTCCTGCACCAGTAAAATCCCCCCCCACGTATATCTTAACTCCAGAAACAGCAATGGAATTAACCCACCCGTTTACTCCGGTTCCAAGTGCATTCCACCTCACACCATCCCACCGGACAATTCCATCTGCATCCGGATTCCCGCCGGCATCGGTAAAGTCACCACCCACATAAACATCATTTCCTGAGATCGAAATCGTATTTACACTTCCATTTAAACCTGATCCTAAGGCCTGCCACTGCCAGCCATCCCAGCGGGCTATAAAATCAGCATCCGGATTCCCTCCAGCATTTCGAAACCCACCCCCTACATAAACATCTTCCCCGGAAATGGCGATGGCATAAACTGCGCAGTCTAAAGACGGAATACCGCCCAAAGCATCCCAGGTACCTGGTATTCCGTTTTGGAGTTCCTGTTCTTTCCCGAAACAGGGCTCCCCGTTTTTTCCATAAGTCAAGGTGTATCCTTTTGGATCAAAACAACCATTCATTCCTTGTTTCAGACTTCCGTCGGGTTTGAGTGCAGTTTCCAGTCCCGGATGGGTTTGGGCATATAAGGAGTTTAAGACAAGAATTGAAAGTCCAACTGAAAAGGTCTTCAAAATGATCATTTATTTTGTCACCAGTCTTGCTTTTTTTCGCAGGGGTTGAATTTAATGCACTCACTCCCAGATTTGAACTGATCAGAAGTAAAATTGTTAAAAAATTACATTGTTTCCGAAATCCGGGAACATAATTTTGCAGGCATTTTCCATGAAATGCCAAATTACAGATTGAATTGGGGAATTCAGATACACCCGGATTCTGAATCCGGGTGTATGCGGGGACTTATTTCTTTTGCTTTTTTTTCTTTTGTGATGGTGTCTTTACAGGGGGTTTGGGCTGGTCCTCCCAAAGCGGATTGGGTTCCGGGTTTAATGCCAATCTCGATTCTGCATTTCTGACCTTTTGCATAAAAAACTCATTGCCTGGATGCAGGACAAGTGCCCGGTTAAGATAGAACAGTGCTTTTTTGTTTTGCCCGGTTTCCAGATAAAAGCTGCCGAGTGCACACCATTTTAATCCGTCATGACTGAATAGGGCCGAGAATTTTTTATGGGTCGTGACCGTATCACTGTAAAGAATGTACTCACCTGAAGTAAGCTGGAAATTGATCAGGGATCCCATCATGGCATCAAAAAGAAGTCTTGAATTTTCGGCTGATTTGAAAAATTGAGTCCCGGCTGCAGCCAGAAACACTTTTTCCTTTTCCGCATACTGGTCTAACGGAACTTTGGAAACCGGCCTAATAATGGCATAATTCATCGAATCAATCCCCATAGACAGAAATCCGGCAGAAGAAAACATCAGTGAAAGGCTGTCCTCGGTATGAACGGCACCCAGATTATGGCCGATTTCATGAACCAAAGTCAGTGCTTCCTCGATTGGATTCCAGTTCGACATCCCAGGAAATGACGGATGGGCGGTCATCACCAGGTGCTGGCCATTCAGTTTGGCTAAACCCAGCTTATCTCGGGAACTGATAAACCGGGACAGTTCCCGGTCAACCGTAACCCCTGCAAATATTTCGTTTCTCTTCGCCTTGATTGCTTTTGAAAGGTCATTGAGTGAAAATTCAAGCGAGCCCTGAAATTCTGAATCCCATTCATAAAAATCACCGGCCTCCAGCCGGATTCCCAGTAGCCTGACCATGAGATCATTGGCGTAAAGAAGCCGTAGTCTTAGTCTCTGCCGCCAGTCGGGAAATTGCTTTCTGTAGGTGTTATCTGCCAGGAAGGAAACTTTCAGCGAATATCCGGCAGGTAAACTGGCAGATGCTTCTGAAACCGGAACGCTTTCCAAAACCTTTGAGGTCATTCTTGCCAGCGGAAGCCAGCTTGCTTCAGGCTTGAAAAACACTCCGCCTTGCCGTTCCCCAACATACTTTCCCGTATCTGCCAGGGTTCCTTTGATGATGACTTTTTCTGAAACGGGATCAGCCAGGTAAAATTTTGCTTTAAATTCAGTTGAAGTCAGGTACTGCTCCGAAACCGCAATTCCCTCTGCATAAACCTGTTCATGGTGACTCAGGATGATATTTACCGGTTTTGCGGATACCTCTGCCAGCAGAATGAGATCGGGCCGGGAATAGCCCTGTTTCAGTTTCAGTTGTTTCAGGAGTGAACCGGCGGTAAGGTGGTTTTCTGGCTGCAAACCGGTTTCAGAAAGATCCCTGACCTGATACCCTTTTGCAATCAATTCCAGAAGAAGTGTATTTTTTAACACCTGATCCAGAGAAGGGTCCTCTCCTTTATTGACCCAGACCCCGATAGAGGTCAGGGTCTTCAGCGTATCCGGAGAGGAAACCTGAATCTGGTTTCCGGTTTGGCAGGATTGCAGAAACAAGGTTAAAACCGAACCAGTCAGAATAAAAAACCGTTTAATCGGGATCATAAAGGCTTTCAGGCTGAAGTAAGTTTAAAGTCCGAGGCTGGTAAATTTACTCAATTTTATTTTGCAAACAAAACCTGAAAAAGCAAAAAAAAGAACGAGTTGCCTGCACAGGAAAACTGCGTCAAAAGAAGTCTTGAATTTTCGGCCGACTTGAAAAACTGGTTCCCGGCTGCAGCCAAAATCACTTTTTCCTTTTCAGCACACTGATCTAACGGAACTTTGAAAACCTGCCGGATTATGGCGTAATTCATCGAATCAATTTCCATGGACAGAAATCCGGTAGAATAAAACATCAGCGAAAGGCTGTCATCGGGTAGGCGTTATCTGCCAGGAAGGAAACTTTTAGGGATTATCCGGCAGGTACTTCTGAAACCGGAACGCATTTTCAACCAGGTCAATGCGGCAGTTTTATCTGATAGCGTATCACCATTCGTAACGGCACGAAGAGTTAGATCTACCGGACTTTATCCTTTTGCAAGCAAATCCAGCTGAATACAATTTGATAAAAATCTTTTTGCCGGATCAGTTTTTGAACCATTCACCCAAACACCAACCTTGCTTTTCTTTTCTGTATGAAAGGATTCAATCTGGTTAACCGAAAAAGTGACGTACAGGAGGAGCAAGAAAAGTTTGCAAAAAATAAAATTATGAAGAACAAAGTCAAAACTTTAAATTTTTGGTTGGAATTTATTGGGAGAACAAATTTTGTTGTATTGAGGGAAAGAATTCAATTTGGTTTTTTTAAAAACTCAATCCATTTTTTCGAAACTTTAATACCTTCAGCGGGAATTTTCAAAGATGGATTTACTTCCAATGCTTTTTCTGAACAGTAAACTGACTGATTATAATAACCGGCCTTTAGATAAATATACCCAAGTAGTGTCCACCGAAATGAATCTTCCGAAATGTATTGCGTCACCGTATTGTTCGTTATAATCGGGTCTTCATTTATAAATTTCATCCCGGCAAATTGCTCAAAGACGTTCATTGCTCCCAGTGAATAAACACAGCATGCTTCTTCTGAAATAAATTTGGATAAAAAGAATGAATTCATCAGCGAAAGGTAACTGATCAGGCGTTTTGTTTCATCAAAATCAAGTTCATTCAGGGTAATAGTCAGAATTCGGGTGTTCAATGAATCAAAATCAAATCCTGCTCTTCCTATTGCAGGATACATAATTGAATTTGAATCAGAAACATGTACTGCCCCTAATGAATGGCCCAATTCGTGGACAATTGTCAATGCCTCATCAACAGGAGACCAAATCTCCATACCAGGAAATGAGGGTTGACTTATTACCATGATTTTCCGGTCAAAAACCCCGGCCACACCCACACTATGATCCTGATTCCAATTCTCACTGAATTTTGGATTGAAAGAATAGCCAAGTGAAAAAACCTTTTTTTGTTTTTCAGCAGCTTTTTCAAGGTTTCCATACGAATGTTCAATAAAAATATTGAAAGTATCCTTCCATTCAACAAAATCTTTAATCCCGATTGATGTATTAAAACTTCGTTCCATGAGATCGCTTGCAAGTAATACTCTGAGCCGGATCTTGTCTTTCCAGTCCGGGAATTTTTTTCTATACAAACTATCACCATAAACAGAGATCCAAAGTGTGTCTTTTATTTCATAATTTTTAGAATTTAAAAAAATAGGTACTTGGTTAAAAACCCGGGAAACGGCCCTTTTATCGGATAATTAATTGGTTCGGATATAACTTTATGATAAGACCCTTCGGTATTGAAAAAATGGCATGTATCCCTTTCTGTTTGGAGGTAAACCAATTTTTCGGTTTCACAGTTAAACAGTGCAAATGACGTAGTAAATTCAGGCAAATCAGCAAACTTTTTTGATAAAGAACGGAACATATATGTTCCCCTGTTTTCAAAAAACCCAAGATCCTTACTAACCCATTTGGATGTTACTTCTGCAATCAGAATAGTTTCAACCGTTGGCATCCATTCCTGCTTCTTTAACCACAGAAATAAAGTGTCATTTCCTTTTTGATTATTCAGTCCTGCAAGACGATTAAGATTTACCGTCTGATACCCTTTCGATATCCAATCCAACTCGATAAAATTAGATAACAACCGGTCGCATTCCGGGTCATTACCAGGTTTAATCCAGATTCCGATCCGTTTAATTTTACTATAAAATTCAGGTGATGTATGGTCTATATTTTGAATAGACTGGCAGGATGAAAATAAAGCAAGCAAAAAAATGGTTAAAACATTCAGACTCAGGAGTGAAATTTGTCGGGACATCAGCTCATTTGATCAGGTTAATAATTTAAAGTTAACCAAATAACTTACCGTTTACAACTTACGGTTTGCCAGAGATTACCCGAACCACAGGGTAATTCCATAGATATCCCTTCGCTCAATTTGAATTTTTGTTCCACGGATCCCGCACAACGTAAAAGGTACCACGTACAGCGTCAGCATCTTCCCCCACCCGATTTAACACCCTGAAATGGATCGGGATCTTCGCGTTGCTCGACTTACCCCTTAATACCTTCAGCTGACCACTGAACTCACCCTTCCCAGCGGTAACCAAGGCCGTGAACCGTAAGGATTCTGGCCGGGAATTTGGGATTCTCCTCAAGTTTTTGCCTCAGCCAGGACATATGAACATCCACTGTGCGGGTGGTCAGACTGGCATCGAGCCCCCACACTTCTTTCAGGAGCTCATCACGGGAAATAACCAGACCGGGGTGGGTAACCAGATACTGCAGCAGCCTGAATTCCTGAGCAGTCAGTTCAACCGGCTTACCCGACTTGCGGATCTGACCTTTTTTAAAATTGAAATACAAAGATCCGAACTGGAAAACACCGTCCCCATCCTGAGGCTGGGAATTCCGGCGCCTGAGCAGAACTTCGAGCCGGGCCGTCAGTTCCATCATATCAAAAGGCTTGGTCAGATAGTCGTCGGCACCGAGTTTAAGGCCAACCACTTTATCCACCACCTGCCCCCTCGCAGTCAGCATCAATACAGGAGTTTCAATTCCCTTCTGCCTGAAATCCCGAACGAGATCAAAGCCATTTTTCTTCGGAAGCATCACATCCAGAATCATCAGATCAAAAACCTGTTCAAGTCCGGCCCGGAAACCCTGTTCACCGTCTGTCGCAGGGGTAACGTCGTAACCCTCGGCAGTTAACCGGTCAGTCAGGGTCAGAACCAACCCGGGTTCATCTTCAACCAACAAAATCCGGGGCATCAGTTTTCTCCTTTCTTCTTTTCGGACGGAACTGAAACCCGGAATTCACTGCCTTTCCCGGGCTCACTTTTTACTGAGATTTCTCCTTTCAGGACTGCTACCAACGACTGAACCAGACTCAACCCAAGACCATTTCCATGAATCTGAGCTTCGGTTACCGCTTTTCCCCTGAAAAAGGGTTCAAATATTTTGCTTTTCTCCTCATCCGGAATTCCCAGTCCGAAATCCCGGACGGTCAGTACAACTGAGGCCCCTTCTTCCGCAAGACGAAGAATAACGACCGTGTGATCCGGGCTGTATTTTACGGCATTTTCAATCAGGTTTCTGAGAATGGTCTGGAAAGCCTTTTTATCAGCATAAATCATCAGGTTTTCTTCGGTTTGAATTTCAAGCCGGATGGACCGGGTATCAGCCATTTCCTGAAGGGACGGAAGCAGTTCAGTCAGGGCTTCGGCAGCATCCAACCGGGTAAAAACCCAGTTTTTCCTGCCGGATTGTATTCCCGAAAAGTTTAGAACCTGTTCAATCATATCGGATAGCCGTTTCCCCTCATCCCGGATCAGCCTGCCGTATTTAACCTGCGATTCCCTGCCGGTAACAACCCCATCTGCCAGGTTTTCTGCTGCTGACCGGATAACGGCCAGCGGTGTTCTGAGTTCATGGGTAATTCCTGCCACAAACTCGATCTGCTGACGGCTTTGGTTCCAGGCCCGGATGCTGGAAACGAGTAAAAAACCCATACTTCCGGCGAGCAGAAGCAGGATTCCCGTGCTGATCAGAAGGTTTTTCATCCGGATCGTTTTGACAGCCGCATCAAGTGAACCTGCCACGTGTGCAGCCTGAATAACCCAGCCAGATTCGGGCTGAAGGTCCGTTTCGGGACCAAAGAAATTTTCTGTCAGAATCCCGGGCGCCTCTGCAGGAACCTCTGCCGTTTCAGGAAAATCGGGTACCGATACAGAAAAACTTCCGCCGGAAGAAGGCCCGGTTCCTGTTGAAACCCAGACCGGGACCTGAGGAACCGCAATTTTCCCCGGAATTGAATCCGGGATAGCCGGTAAAACATCGGGATGGGTGACCACGCCAACTGTGACGGGAATTTCCCTGGAATCCGGATTTCCGGACCTGGAATTCCCCTGAATTTTTGCCGCCGGAACCCGGTTAATCTGAACCCGGGTTGTCTCTCCGGACGAAAATGAAAAGGAGAAGGTTTTAATTTTGGTCAGATGGTTTAGCTTTTCCTTCACCCGTTCAATCCGTCTCGCCGGTTCAGTATTCCCGGCAAGAACAATTAAATCACGTGCTCTGACATTGGCAACCGGCCAGGAAAAGTCAGGGGTTTGGATTGGGCGTGTTGAATAAAACTGGTCTCCTGATACCGTATCCAGAATAGTAAAATCATAGTCACGGGATCCGTCAGTTGAAAAATAATCCCTGGCCAGAGACGGTATCCAGACGGTTTTCATATAAGCCTGATTCAGCCTGACCAGTACCGTAGTAACAGGACCCCGTTTCCCGGTTTGGCCCAGTTTTTCGAAAGCTCCGGCATCGGGAATGACCAGAAATACCAGAGAATCCTGAAAAAATAATCCCTGATACAGGGAGTAAATCTGCTGCCGGTCACCTTTATTTTCGATCCGGCTTTTTTCTTTAAGCGTAGAAAAGGAACCAGGCCATTCCAGTGGCTTTAAGTCCCGTTCAAGAGTATCCAGACGGAACAGACCGGGCTCCCCGCCAGGTGTCATTTCGGATAGATAAATATCCTGAATCAGTTCGGGAAAAGGTGCAGTTACTTTGTAAAGTGTCCATTCTGCCGTCAGGTTCTCAGCACTTTCCGCATCGGACTGGAACGCATCGAAGGCAGAAAAGATACGGCCGAATTCCCGGTCAAAATCATCGCTGAACCGCTCAAGGCTGATTTTCAGGTTGCGGTTCATCCGGTCCCGTTCGGTTTCATTCAACTGGCCGATCCACCGGTACTGAAGAACAGAAAGAAGAGTCAGCAGAAAAAGAAAGAAAAGTCCGGCAACCCAGAGCAGTCTGTTCCGGTCACCTGATCCGCTGTTCCGGCGAAGTAAGGAAGGGACGTAATTTTGAAAAAAGTTCATACTGTTTCCTGTTTACTGGAGCAAAGTTACCGTCGTTCTACGGCACGTTCAACGGAATTCTACCCTGCCTGCCGATCATTTTACATTCTTTACAAACCTTTTTCCAGCCTTTAACACGCCTTACGAAAATCCGCCGTAAACTTGTACCGTTCAACTTAAACAAAAAAAAAGGATCACACCATGAAACTCACTACCCTGCTGCTTGCTGCACTTCTCGCCTTTACCTCCTCCTTTGCCCAGGAGAAGACCATCCGGATTGTAAAAGGAGGTTCTGAACTTGAAACGGCCCTGATTCCCGAACTGGGAGCTCTGTTTACAGGCAAAGATGGTAAAATTGCAGTTGAAACCGTTCTTCCCGCAGATGCAATTCCGGAGAAATCAAAAACGGGGGCGTCTGCGGAACTGATGGAAGGCGATCTTCTGATTTCGGCAAACGGCGAATCGTTTGCAAGTGCCGGCAAGCTCTCTGACTGGTATGACGGACTGAAAGCAGACACTCCGGTAACGGTAAAACTGACCCGAAAAAATGAAAACCTGACGGTTCAATTTAAAAAGGCCGCCACTGATGGCAGGAAAAAAATGATTTTTGTTTCTGTTGACGGTAAGGACGGGAAAACGGTTGTGATGGAAGGGGATTCTGCACTTTCAAAAAACATGAAATGGAAAATGAAAGACTGTGATATGGACGTCATTCTCGAAGATGTCGAAGGCGGTGACACGAGTGACAGCACCGAAACCATTATCATTAAAAAGGTGATCAGAAAAAAGAAAAGTGAAAAATCCGGAGAGAAGAAGTAATCTGTGCTGCTGATTCTGACGGATAAAAAAAACCCGGCTTTAACCGGGTTTTTTTTTGCGGAGAAACAGGCAGAAAGCCGAGGGAAACCTTCTGCCGGTCACGATTATTTCTTCAAAAGAACTCCGTCATGAACACTTTGAAGAACTTTAAGCATTCCTGCAGAAGAGGTAATATCAGAAAGGCTTCTCTGATGAAGGTCTACAATCACCGCACTGCCATTAAAGCTGCCAAGCAGGGTGGTCAGGTCGGCAGATGCAAGCGTGTAAGAACCTGCTGCTGCACTTAATTTTATTTCAAATAGCGGCTTCGGACCTTTTCCGCCTGGTCCACCAGGACCTCCTTTACCGCCGGGGCCACCTTTGCCACCAGGGCCGTCTTTCGGGCCTTTTCCGCCCGGGCCACCTTTTGCAAAAGCGGAATCACAAGGCTGGGTTCCGGGTGCAGGCGGTGCCGGCAGAATCCGCAGAACCAGGGAATCGGAAGCTGACCCCGTCCAGGACACCGTCAGATCAGAACCTGATGGAAGGGCTGCGCCATTTTCCAGGTTTGAGATCGAGAGAACAGAAGACGGTGTAATTTCAAGGGATTGAGCAGGGAAGGAGGCAGTGCCTGAAACAGTCAGCATCACCGGACTTCCGGCAGCAAAGGCAACCGGAGTTGGCTTAACTCCCTTTTCAGGTTTTGGCAGCAGTTCATAGACAACACCGCCTTCTCTGACGGTATGCTGGTAAAAGGTCAGGGTCTGCCCGTTGTGAGTCAGAGTCACGGTTCCGATATCCAGACCGCCCGACTTAAAGGGATGTGCCTGAACGGCCGTATCAGCAAAGACGATTATCCGTGCATTCAAAGCCAGGGTTCCTGTTGAATCATGCGGAAGCGGCCCGATGTCAAGCCCGATAAGGCCAACAGCATCGCCCAGGTCAATGGCAACAGTTCCCTGAGAAGCCACTTCACTGTTGAAGGATTCCAGAACTGAACCTGTTCCGTCAGAATCAGAGTCGTTGTTTCCGGTAATATGATCACTGCAGGCAGCAAGAACCAGAATGAGACCCGGGAGGAAAATTCTGGGGATTAAGGGGTTTTTCTTCATCATCGTATCCTTTTCGTTTTTTGTGTTGGTTGAGTTGCCTATTTCCAGCTGGGCTGAAGGGTCTGACAAAACCAATTAAAAAAACTTGCAGGAAAACCGGGATCCCGGGTGATGGTCATCACGTCCCGATAAAATAAAAACAGGCTGCCGGGCAGCCTGTCTGAGGAAAAAGCCAGGAAAAAAGATCAGAAGGGTTTTCTGAACCGCACCATAAGCTGAACCGGATCTCCGCCTTTGTCTGTCCGCCAGCCAAGGGTAAACCGGAAATCTTCATCTTCACTGGCAAAACCGAACCCAATGCTGTTTTTCAGGGAATTTGTCCGGATGTCGAAACCTTCCCACATTTTCTCACCGGGCTTTACGCCGTTTACATAACCAACTTCAGTAAAGAGAAGCAGATTCAGATCATCAATCGGCGAGGGAAGCTCATCCTGCAGATCTTCGCTGTGAATCAGGTTTTCCAGTTTCAGCAGTACCATCCGGTTGCCGGCAAATTCATTGGTCCGGTACCCATCGAGAGACCCGGGGCCGCCAAGCTCAAAAATTTTCTGAAGCGGCAGGTTTCCGTCACCGCTGCCGACCATCAGATGAGCACCGAGATTGTCATATTCAGAAAAACTGGTATAGCCTCTCAGGTCAGCAAGAATCCGGTTATAGCTGTAATCCCCTTTTAACCCGCCACCTGCAAGTTCACCGGAGGCTTTCAGATAGACGCCTTTCCGGTTCATGCCAAAATCACTGACTTTATCCAGCTCGCCGGTAAAGATCATCGATCTGATTTCACCATCCTGAATTGCAGGATTCAGCCGGAATCGTTTATCCCCGCCGAAAACCGACCATTGAACCGAGTTTTCAAGACTGGAATAAGTTCTGGTCTGATATTCTGCTGTAATCCGGGCATCCGGAGTGAAATACTGGCTCAGATGGAACCCAACACCTTTAACCCGGTACCAATCAAGAAAATCTTCACGCGCAACCAGACCCATCACCGAGTTTTCTGCCTGGGTCATTTTCCAGTCATCTTTCGGCTCGGTAAAATCGTATCCTTCAACCCCGATTTCAGTCCGGTAATCATCATTGATCCAGCGGTCAAAGGCTCCTTTGTACTGAAAGCTGGAATTTCCGAATCCATACCCCAGATATCCGTGGACAGAAAACTTACGATTGTCATTCCAATAGTAGTTTTTCTCCTTTTGAAGGCCAAAATAAAGTCCGTCAACCCGGTTATAAGTCAATTGAACGGATTCTTCATCCCACCACCAGTTATCAAAATCAATCGAACGGCCGTTGGTCCACCGCTTGTCCAGGTTTTTATATTGTTTTTCCGGATCAATCTGAGGATAAACACCCCGTTGTTTTCCGGGACGGCCTTTCGGGCGGCCTTCCATGGTTTCGGTATCCGATTTCACTTCATTGATCGTTCCGGTAACTTTCGCACCGTCTTCGCGGATTACCCGGCCACCGACGGACGTTGCATCCCCGTTGATAACGGCAGTGCTTTTCAGGATCACATCCCCTTTAACGGCAATGGCATCTCCCTCAATGGTTCCGTAAACGGTCAGATTCCCGTTGATCACCATCAGTTTATTGGGGATTACTTCACCTTCCTCAACCGTTTTATCATTGATATACCTCGACATTTCCTGAGCATCTTCAAGGGCATCTGCATTGGCTTTTGCTTCATCCTGAAGGGCCTCAAGTTCAGACTCTGCAGAGTTCAGTTCTTCTTTCAGGGCTTCAAGTTCATCCTGTTTTCCTTCAGAATCTTCCTCAGATTCAAGTTCCCGCAACCGGTCCTGGAGGCGTTCGGTCCGTTTCTGAAGATTTTTCTGACGGGCTTCAAGATCCCGGTTTGATTCTTTTTGAGTATCGTCGAGAAGATCTCCGAGTTTTTCGGCCATTTCGGTCATTTTCTCTGAAAGTTCTTCGGTCAGTTTTTCGATTCGTTTTTCAAGCTTCCTGTCAGATTTTTCCTGAGCAGAAAGTGGAACGGTCACCGTCACGGTGAGAAATGCTGCAGTCAGTACAGCCGGGAACATGGGTTTCATAGTGCCTCCTGTAGGTCTGGGAAAGTCTTACGGAAAGCCTTTCCTCAGGTTGCAAAGGTACAGGTAAAACAGTCCTGTTCATGAAAGACGGGCAGCCCAACCACCTGCCTAAACCGGATTTACTGAATTCAGGGCCCTCTTTTGCCATCCTGATGCAGGTTGATTAACTTGAACTGCTTACTTTATTATCATAAGGTCAAATTCAACCGATGAAACTTAACTGGCTCTGTCTTTTTCTGATCTTTCAGATGAATCTGGTTTTTTCACAGGTTCCTCCTGTTTCTCCCTTTCAAACCGAACGGATTGACTGTTTTGCCCTCATCCATGCCGATCTGTACATAAAACCCGGGGTGGTAATCAAGGATGGCACCCTGGTTTTCAGAGGTGGCGTAATCACCGGTGCAGGATCCGGTATTCCCATCCCTGACGAAGCACGGGTCATTGATCTTACAGGAAAATCTGTCTATGCCGGTTGGATTGAACCGGCAGCTTTAAACTGGACAAAAACCATCCTGCCCCCGGGTACCACCCTGAAACCCCGGAAATGGAATCCGAATATTCAGCCGGAAACTTCAGTTTTTGATTTTGCAGTTCCTGATGAGAAAATTGTCGGGAAATTCAGGTCAGCAGGATTTACAACGGCCTGTTTTCTTGCTTCAGACGGATTGCTCCGGGGAGAAAGTGCGGTTCTGGACCTTGGTTTGCAGGGATCCGGAAAAGATGCTGTTCCTGCACCTCCTGCCTGGAGTCTGTCACTTGCCACCCCGTCAGCCGGGCCCGATCCCAACTCAGAAATGGGTGCAATTGCACTCATCCGCCAAACATTTTTTGATGCTGCCTGGTATGAAAGCAGGATGGAATCCTGGAAAAAAAATCCCGGTGCAAATCAGCTTCCGGCCCAGGATGCAGCACTTGAAAGACTGATCAGGGCAACAAAAACCAAACCGGCATTTTTTTGTGTCACCACAGACGAACTCCAGATTCCCAGATTCGAACGGCTGGCGGCTGAACTTGGCTTTTCACCCGTATTTGTTGGGTCGGGAATGGAATTCAAATGGCTGAAATCTGCCGGAAACTTCCCGAAACATCCCTTCATCCTGCCGCTGAACTTTCCTAAAGCCCCGGATGTCTCATCACCCGAAAAGGCTCTGAACGCCACACTTGAGGAACTTCTTGAATGGGATTTTGCCCCTGAAAACCCGGCTCTGGTCCGAAAGGAAGGATTTCCTGTTGCCTTTACAACCCGTGGGTTACCAGATGGTTCTGCGTTTCTTTCTGCACTCAGACTGGCTGTACAACGGGGCCTGGCTGAACCGGATGCCATCCGGGCACTGACCGAAACTCCGGCGGCACTTCTTGGAATCTCCAAAACTCACGGATCGCTTGAACCCGGAAAAACTGCCTCTTTTTTTATCGCAACAGGATCTGTTTTTTCATCTGAAACCGTTATTACCGACCTCTGGATAAAGGGAATTAAAATTACAGGCAGCAGCGACCTGCCGGCAGAACCGAAAGGAACCTACGGAAGAGCCACGGGTACAAACCTGGTCTCAATTTCGGGATCCGGATCCGGTACCAGAATAACTCTGGACCGGGAAAGGAAATCCTTCAGTATCAGTCAGGTCAAACTGGAAAACAGTGTGCTGTCTGGTAGTTTCCGGTCTGATTCTCTGGGGAAACCGGGCATTTCGGTCATTTCCCTGTCTGCAGAAAAAACCGGTCTTGATCTGACCCTTCTCTGGCCGGATGGCACTTCTGAAACCGAGTTTTTACCCGCCAGGTCAGATTCAGCATCAACACTGGTTCCTGCTGAAAAACAGCCGGTCGAAAAGGCATCCTTCCC
Source organism: Bacteroidota bacterium (assembly GCA_023151185.1). Lineage (GTDB taxonomy): Bacteria > Bacteroidota > JABWAT01 > JABWAT01 > JABWAT01 > JAFLBE01. The sequence goes on along the minus strand of JAKLJL010000005.1, from coordinate 120,901 downwards.
TCTGACTTTTCCCTTCGGAGCTTACGGCCGGGAAGGTTCTGAACCTGAGCAGCCTTCTGCCGTTCTCGTTAAGTCTGCAACTCTCTGGACTGCCGGACCTGATGAAAACCGGGAAGAAACGGATCTTCTGGTTCAAAAAGGCAAAATCAGTCAGATCGGTAAAAATTTAAAGGCACCGGCCGGGGCACTGGTTCTCGATTGCCGCGGAAAACATGTGACACCCGGCATTATAGATGCCCACAGCCATACTGCCATTTCAAACGGAGTCAATGAAACCGGCCAGGGTGTTTCGGCTGAAGTCAGAATCGGAGATGTGGTAGACCCAACCGATATTTCGATTTACCGGCAGCTAGCCGGCGGCGTTACAACCTCAAATCTGATGCACGGGTCGGCAAATGCCATCGGCGGTCAAACCCAGATCGTCAAATTCCGGTGGGGACAACCGGCAGAAAATCTCAAATTCAAAGACGCCTTCCCCGGTATTAAATTTGCTCTCGGAGAAAATCCAAGGCAGTCGAACCGGTACGACAATACCCGTTACCCCAAAACCCGGATGGGTGTTTATGAAGTCATCCGGGATGAATTCATCCGGGCAGCAGAATATAAAACGGCCTGGGAAATGTGGAAGAAAAACCAGGACCAACCCAAACCCCGCAGAGATCTGGAACTTGAGGCCATTTCTGAAATTCTTGATGGGAAGCGTGGGATTCAGTGCCATTCTTATGTACAGTCCGAAATTCTGGCCCTGATCAGAATCGGGGATGAACTTGGTTTCAAAGTCAAAACATTCCAGCATATCCTCGAAGGATATAAAGTGGCCGGCGAAATGGCCCGTCACGGGGCAGGCGGTTCAGGGTTTTCTGATTGGTGGGCTTATAAATATGAAGTGATTGATGCGATTCCCTACAACGGCCCCATGATGGAACAGGAAGGCGTGGTGGTATCATTTAATTCAGATTCAGATGAACTTGCCCGGAGGCTGAATACCGAGGCCGCCAAGGCAGTTAAATACGGAGGCGTTCCACCCGAAAAGGCCATCCGGTACGTCACTCTGAACGCTGCCATCAATCTGGGAATTGATCATCTGACCGGGAGCCTGGAAACCGGGAAAGATGCCGATTTTGTTATCTGGGACGGAAATCCGCTGTCCACTTTCAGCCGGCCCGACCAAACCTGGATTGACGGACGCCTTTATTTTGACCGGAAGCAGGATAAAGCCGATCAGGAAAAAATAGACCGGATGAAAAAGGCTCTGATCCAGAAAATTCTGAACTCGGGCGTCCCTATGGAAAAAATTTCAAAAGATAAAATAACCCGCCCCAAAATGAACCGGTGTCTGGAAGTTTATGATGAAACGGGTTTAATAACCAGGGGAGACCTGAAATGAAAAAGCTGTTTTCTTTTTTGATTTTTCTGATTCCGGCTACGGCACTTTCAGGTGGAAACCCCGCTGCCCGCACTGCTGGTCATCCGATTGCCCTGGTTGGCGGAACGGTTTATACAATGGCAGGCGACCCGATACCAAACGGGATGGTTTTATTCAGTAACGGCAAAATCATAGCAGCCGGACCGTCGGTTGACCTTCCTGAAGGAACAGAAATAATTTCAGTTAAAGGGAAAAATGTGTATCCGGCCTTATTTGCTGCCGGTTCCGTACTGGGATTAAGGGAATTCGAACTGGTTCGTCAGACACATGATCATGCCGAAACCGGCAGCAACAATGCTGACATCCGGTCAGAGGTCAGCTATAACACCGACAGTGAACTGATTCCGGTAGCCCGGAGCAACGGAATTGCATATAACCTGACCCTACCGGTTGGCGGACTCATAGCAGGTCATGCCTCAATAATGAAACTGAACGGCTGGACCTGGGAAGAGACCCTGATCAAGGCAAATGCCGGACTGGTCATTAACTGGCCGCAGATGTCCGTTATTTCTGCACAGTGGATCAAAACTCCGGCCGAAGAACAAAAACAGCTGATTCAGAAAAATCTGGATGAACTCAGATCAGCCTTTGAAGAAGCCCGTGCTTACCGCAAGGCTAAACTGGCCGGGAAAAGCAGTTCCTGGTCCTATGATTCCAAATGGGAAGGATTTTTTCCCGTATTTGATAAAAAAGAACCCGTTCTCATTCTGGCAGATGATTTACTTCAGATCCTCGCTGCAATCCGGTTTTGCAAAGAACAGGACGTCAGAATGATTCTGGTAGGTGGACGTGAAGCCCATAAATGTCTGGATGTTCTGAAAGGAAACCGGATTCCGGTCATCGTCGGGTCGGTATTTTCGGTTCCGGAAAACAGAGATGATGCCTACGATCAGGTTTACCGGCTTCCCGGACTGCTGCAGGCAAACGGAATTCCCTTTGCCATCGCCAATCTGAACTCCGATATGTCCGGCTCTGAAAGTAATCTCCGGAATTTACCTCACGAGGCCGGATATGCAGCCGGTTCGGGTCTGAGTCAAACCGAAGCCTTGAAATCCATCACCCGGTATCCCGCAGAGATTCTGGGAATTTCTGATCATTCGGGAACGCTTGAACCGGGGAAAACTGCTTCCATACTGGTGGTCGATGGAAATCCGCTCGAAGTGATCAGCCAGGTCGAGTATTTATTCATCGAAGGAGCACCCATCGACCTGACCAGCCGCCAAACCCGGCTCAGGGATCAGTTTCAGCAGCGGTGGAAACCAGAAAAATAATTTTTGACTCTCCTGCAAGTTTTCCCCGGCCTGCTGGTCTAACCGGATGTGACGAAAGGAAACCGGTCCGTGAATGCACTGAAACTGTCAACTGATGCCGAGATTCAGTTCCGTGCTGCTTACCAGCAGTACGGTAAGGCGATTTTGAATCTGGCGTTCAGGATGACCGGAGATGAGGCAACTGCACGGGATCTGACCCAGGATATCTTTATGAAAGTCTGGGAAAACTTCGGGACCTTTAAAGGAGATTCCGGCCTGTACACCTGGATTTACCGGATTTCACTGAATCACATCACGAATCACCTGAACCGGGAACGGAAATTTCAGTGGTTTGACCTGCTGACTGAAGATGCAGAGGAACGGGAAGAGCCGGTCGACAGCCATGCACCCTGGCAACCTGCCAGTCCCGGAAGACCCGATCAAACCCTTGAAAACAAAGAACGGGAAAAGGTTATTCAGTCTCTTATCAGCAGTCTTCCCCCGCAATACCGGATTCCGCTGGTTCTGAACCGGTATGAGGATTTGGACTACCAGACCATTGCCGACACCCTTGGCATCAGTCTGAGCAATGCCGAAACCCGGATTTTCCGGGCGAAAAAATTACTGGCTGAAAAACTCAAGCCCTGGAAACATCACCTTTAGGAGTGTGTTATTGGTCTTTTGATACTACCGGATAAGTTATGAAACAAACCCATGTAAACACAAATCTGCCGGCTTTCCTTGAAGGAACGCTGGATGAAAAAACCCGTCTGGCAGTTCAGAACCATCTGAACACCTGCCCCGAATGCCAGGAAGAAGCCAGGTTTCTGCAAGAGGTTTTTCGGTCACCTGCACCTGAATCTCTTCATTTTCTGGAGCCTGATTCTGACCTTGCAGACCGGATTTTGACAGGAACCCTTACGAAAGGAAAAAATACCGGATATCTCAGGTCTCTTTTTCTGACTACAGGGCTTTCTGCTGCAGCCGTTGTAACCGGGATTTTAGTTGGGAACTGGTTTTTCACTGTGTCCAATTCTTCGGTCCGCTACAACCAATATTCCAATCTGACAGTTTCTTCAGAAGCCGGAACTGATCTGGAAACCGTTTTACAATCTCTGGCAGGAGAACAAAGTGAAAACTAAACTCTGGATGTTTATCGGCATCTTGCTGACGGTACTGAATATTGCAGTTTTGGGGACTTTAACCTGGCACTTTACTCTGGGACCGGCCCCACGCGACTTTCCCGGCAGAGAAGGACCAATGAAAATGATTCCGGGGCTGAACGATCAGGACCGGGAACTGGTCAGGAGCACACTTGAATCCTTCAGGGATACGTTGATGGAACGGGACCTGAAGCTCAGAGAGATTGAACGCCGATCCTTTGAACTGATGGCAGGTGAGGTACCCTCCAAAGATTCCCTGCTTCTCCTGATCGATCACTATTATTCAATCAGGAAAAGTATTTCGGTTGATGGGGCCGGTCTTTTAACCGGGTTGAAGCAGAAACTTCCCGGCCGGGAAATTGAACATTTAACCGGTTTGCTGTTGTTCCGGCCCGGTGGTCCGGAAAAACGGGATTTCCGGAACAGAGGTCCGGGTCCCGTGCCACCACCTGATGAGGAACGGCCCGGACCTGGTGATCCCCGCGAGAACCGGGAGCACCCCTAAAAAAAAAGCCGGTCATTCCGACTGGCTTTTCATTAAATCCAATGCAATTTCAGGTATATCAGTTATTAAGACGGCATTAAACCGGCATTAAAACGACCATTTACTTGCTTATTTCAGAATACTCTTAAAAGCTTCTACAAGTTGCTCTTTATTTGCCACCGAAATCTCCCGTCCTTTAATCGGAAGCTGGTCAAAATTCCGTGCAAAATTTCTGAGTTCCCGCACCGGCATCGCTTCAATATCTGAAAGGGTAACCCCGGGATTCACTCCGGATACATCCGGAGCACCAGCCACAACCAGATTTCGTTTTTCAGTTCTGGTCAGTTCAGTAAAAAGTTCGGCTGCTGGCCTGGGAATCACATGAGTGCTGACAACCGTTCCGATTCTTGCTGCAGCCTGGCTTCCGGCATCAACTGCCGACCTGACTGCGGCCACTTCGCCTATGAATTCGACAGTCACCAGAGCTGCATCTGCCTTGTACCGGGCAAGAAGCTGGACATTGGCAGCTTTAAGTCCGGCATCAGCCGCCTCAATTGCAGCAATGAGCCCTTTGGTTTCGATCAGACCAAGTGCAGAATCGGTCATAAGTTAAGATCAGGACCGTTTCGGCAGGATCAGTTCAACATCGGCATGAGGCCGTGGAATGACATGAACAGAGACCAGTTCGCCTACCCGTTCTGCAGCAGCAGCACCGGCGTCAGTCGCAGCTTTAACAGCACCGACATCCCCACGAACCATGACAGTAACAAATCCGCCACCAATTGTTTCTTTTCCGATCAGTTCTACTTTGGCAGCTTTAACCATTGCATCAGCAGCTTCAATTGCGCCGACCAGACCTTTGGTCTCAATCATTCCAAGTGCATCTAAGGCCATAACAAATTCCTTTTGAATTAAAGGGTGGAAAGTCGCATGAAGATAACGGGGGAAGGTGACAATGTCAATTCTGATTATTCATTGAAAATAAGACGGATTCGGTGATTTCAGACATAAAATTGAAACAAATCTGTGCGTACCTTGTCACTTTTTACCCGATACAGGAAACCGGTAATGAAAGTTCTGATTGCTGAAGATGATGTGCACATGCTGAACCTGCTTTCCATTATGGTGCAGTCGTTCGGTCATGATGTTTTCACTGCGGATAATGGCCGGGAAGCCTGGGAACTCTATCAAAACCACCACTTTCCGCTGATCGTTTCTGACTGGCTGATGCCCGAAATCTCTGGGGTTGATCTCTGCAGAAAAATCCGGAAAAGCCAGAAACTGAATTATACCTACATCATTCTGGTCAGTTCACTTTCCGGCCGGAAAAATTACCTTGAGGGAATGGATGCCGGTGCAGATGACTTTGTCGGGAAGCCGGTCGATAAAGACGAACTTCATGCCCGGATCCGTGTTGCTGAACGGATCATTAACCTGCAGATGCGTCTCGAAGAAATGACCCAAACCGACGGGCTGACCAATCTGGCCAACCGCAGACGATTCGACGAAGCCCTAAATGAAGAATGGCGCCGCGCCCGGCGGACTGAAACGCCGGTTTCGCTGATCATGATCGACATTGATTTTTTTAAGCATTTCAACGACAATTACGGCCACCTTGAAGGAGACATCTGCCTGAAAAAAGTTTCGGCTGTTTTAGCTAAAACCGGAAACCGGCCTGGTGACCTGGTTGCCCGTTTCGGAGGGGAGGAATTTGTTGTTCTGCTTTCGGGGGCAGCAAGTGATGCGGCTCAGATGCTGGCTGAACGGTTGAGATCGGCTGTTTCAAATCTGAAAGTAAAGCACGAGTATTCAGAAACGGCCGACCATGTAACCATCAGCCTGGGAATTGCCAGTGTAATTCCCGGGCATGAGCAGAACAACCCGCAGGTATTGATTTCTCTTGCAGATACGGCTCTTTATCAGGCCAAGAAGAACGGCCGGAACCAGGCAATTCTTTTTAAAGAGTAATCTGCCTTTTTTTTTTAAAAAGTTCCCGTTACCTTTATTTCTTTCTGACCCGGAAAGGAATTTGCCTGTGTTAAAACTTACCCTCCGACTCCTGCCCTTTGCCCTACTGCTTTCCTGCAGTTCAGACCAGTCTTCTCAGGATGAAACCGATCCGCTGAACCGCGGCGGGATTCTAAATCCGGTTTCGGTCACCGAACAAAATGCCCTGCTTGGAACCGGGATGAATATGGGAAACATGCTTGAAGCTCCGTCTGAAGGCGAATGGGGTCTCACTCTGCAGGAAGATGTCTATTTCCCTGTTATTAAAGCTGCCGGATTTTCGCATGTCAGGGTTCCTGTCCGGTTTTCTGCCTACACAGGCAACTCTGCTCCCTACACCCTGAATGAAACCTTTCTTAAAAACCGGATTGACAACATCCTGAATTCAGCTCTGAACAACGGGTTGTCAGTTATTATCAATATACATCATTTCGATGAGTTGTACAAAACACCGGCGGAGCATAAGGCGAAATTCCTTTCGATCTGGAAACAACTGGGAGCACGTTACAAAAACATGCCCAAAGAGGTCTTTTTTGAAATTTTGAATGAGCCTCACGAAAACCTGACTGCTGAACTCTGGAACACCTATCTGGCTGAGGCACTGACTGTAATCCGGGCTGAAAACCCGAACCGGACCGTTCTGGTTGGTACTGCAGAATGGGGAGGAATCGGGGCTCTGACCAAGCTGGTGCTCCCGAATGACCCGAATCTGATCGTTACGATTCACTATTATAACCCGTTTGAATTCACCCATCAGGGTGCAGAATGGGTTTCGCCAGTTCTTCCAACCGGCCGGCTCTGGCCTTCGGGTTCAGATCAGACAAATTTTGAAACTGATTTTAAGACCATTTCAAACTGGGCAGTTGCTAAATCCAGACCGGTTCACATCGGGGAATTTGGTGCTTATTCAAAAGGTGATCTGTTGTCGAGAGCAAACTGGACTGCAAAAGTCAGAACCGAAAGCAAGAAATATGCATTCAGCCTGGCTTACTGGGAATTCGGTTCGGGGTTCGGCGCCTACGATATTTCGAAGAAAACCTGGAATTCAACTTTGCTGAAGGCTATAACCGGGAATAACTGAACCCCAAGGTTTTTCCAGATTTACCGGCCTATTTCCGCAGCCGTTCGAGAACTTCCTCCAGGGAGTCGCCGCCGAATTTTTCCAGAAGCGCATTGGCAATGACAGTTGCCACAACCGACTCTCCAACTACAGAAGCTGCCGGCAGGGCACACACATCAGACCGTTCAACCCGGGCCTTCACCGGAGACATGGTTTCCAGGTCAACAGAAGGGAGAGCATCGATCAGCGTCGGAATGGGTTTCATAGCACCCCGGATAATCAGAGGCATTCCAGTCGTCATGCTCCCTTCCGTTCCGCCTGCTCTATTTGTGCTCCTGGAAAACTGCCCTTCTTTTAAAACAATCGGATCATGAACTTTTGAACCAGGTCTCTGGGCGTTCGCAAATCCGTACCCAATTTCAACACCCTTCACTGCCGGGATGGAAATTACTGCAGCAGCCAGTTGTGCATCCAGTTTCCGGTCATACTGAACATAGGAACCCAATCCGGCCGGTAAACCCGTCACAATGATTTCAAAAATTCCGCCAAGTGTATCCCCGGCTTCTCTGGCTTCATCAATCCGTGTTTTCATCCGGTTGCCAAGGTTATCATCCAGACATCTGACTTCGGATTCATCCGCCTTTTTCCATAAGGCTTCACCACCCTTTGCCACCAGATGCTCCAAAATTTCAGCCGGTGCTTCCAGTTCAGGATACCCGATTTTTTCAAGTGCCACGATATGGGATCCAATTTCTATTCCGCACGCTTTCAGGAAGTGGCGGGAAACCGAACCCATTGCAACACGTGTTGCCGTTTCTCTGGCGCTTGACCGGTCTATAACCGGACGGATATCAGTGAACCGGTATTTTAAAAGCCCAACGAGGTCGGCATGCCCGGGTCTTGGAATGGTTATCCTGCCGATTCCTGCACCGTCCCCTTCAATTTTCATCCGCTCGCGCCAATTATCCCAGTCTTTGTTTCTAATCAGTAAAGTGATGGGAGCACCAAATGTTTTTGAGAACCGGACACCGGATAAAATTTCAACCTGATCCGTTTCAATTTTCATCCGGCCGCCACGGCCGTAGCCCTTCATCCGGCGGGCCATGTGAAGATTGATGTCATCAACGGTCAACGGCAGATTAGCCGGTATTCCTTCAATTATCCCGGTAAGGGCGGGGCCGTGAGATTCACCAGCGGTCAGAAATCGGATCATAGACTGTTCTGTTTAAAGAGTTTCCTGATATTAGCTTCCGAACGGGAAAAAGAATTCCCGGCGGACTTTACTTCCGGCAGAAATTTACGGTTTTTTCCTCAGTGTTGGAAGCGGGGTGCAGAAAAGCCTTTGGTTTTTTGGGAGAACTGTCTGACAGGGGAAACATCAGAAAACTTTTTCTTCGTTGAACCAGTTACCCACCGAAGCAAATAAAAATGGAATCAGTCTGTATCAAGTTTGGTCCGTTCTGCCTCTATCCTGCGGCTTAGAAATGGTGCCTCCCGTTTCATCATTTTCTGAACCACCAGATGCAGCCAGACCAAACAGGCAAAGGTAAATAATGCCAGAAACATCCAGCTTGTGGTCCAAATTCCTGTAGTCTGAAGCATCCAGCCAAAAATGATCGGGGTAAAAAATCCGCCGAGCCCACCCAAAACACCGACCATTCCGCCAACAACGCCAACATCTTCGGGAAAATAGTCCGGAATATATTTATAAACTGCTGCTTTCCCAATGCCCATTGCAATACCAATTATAAAGACAAATGCGGTGAATATGTAAATATTTGCCTGAAAATAGACCCTTGTTTGGCCTTTTATCAAAAGTTCACCTTTTTTCACCTCATCGCCAATCAGAAATGCCCGCACCTCACCATTTGCTCCGGGATGTTTATCTGCAAAATACTGCCAGGAAACCATGGAGGGCCAGATAAGATTTTCTGTGTCATGATGATCCGAAACTGAATTCAGGTCTGGAGGCGGAGTACCGGACAATTTATAAGTTACTTTATTCTGGGATTTCGGGTTCAGAACCGTCATTTCAGATTCAGAAAGTTCAATAATTTTACCGGGTTCGGAAGCCGTAACGCCATTCCCTGGAGAGAGAACGGTCATTTGCGGAAAAAAAAGCATGAAGCAAAAAAAGCCCGTTACACCAAGTACCCAATACATGACCCTTCTGGCTCCAAAATGATCAGAAAGCCACCCACCCAGAGCCCTGATTACACCTGAAGGAAAAGAAAAAACGGAAGCAAGCAAACCGGCAAAAACAAGCGAAACCCCATATCCTTTCACATAATACGGAACCAGCCATTGGGAAAGTCCGACAAAGCCTCCAAAAACCAGAAAATAATAAGCACCAAATCTCCAAACCCGCATGTGCCGTAATGGGGCCAATCGCTGTGACAGCGTCTTACCTGCCCCATGCGGTGTCAGTTTATTCTCGGTAAAAAGCCAGAAAACAACTGCCATCAGCACCATTATGGCAGCATAAATAATTGGCAGCCAGCGCCACCCTTCAAGATTGGTTCCGTTTTCAGTCAGTAAATTGAGCAGTTTTGGCGCTCCCAACAGGGTAAGCGCCGATCCGGCATTACCTGCGCCAAAAATCCCAAGTGCCAACCCCTGGTGCTTCGAAGAAAACCAGACAGACGTGTAGGCAATTCCGACAGCAAAAGCCGTCCCCGCAAGACCAAAAATCAGCGAGGCAATAACAAAATCGGAAAATGACGAGGCAAAATGCAGAAATACCAAACCGAGTGCAGAGGTCATCAGCACCCAGAAATAAACAACCCGTCCCCCATATTTATCCGTCCAGATACCAACAGGCAATCTGACGAGTGAACCTGTTAGGACGGGAATTGCCATCAGAACACCAATTTCAACCGGGGTCCATTTATATACACCATTTGCACTCAGGAATGTAACCAGAACACCATTCAGCATCCAGACTGCAAAACACAGGCTAAAGGCAAGGGTATTCATAATAAGTATTTTAATTGCTTTCGGATCTTCTGTCATTGTTTTTTCCAGAACTTGTTTTTCACGTGCCCCACTCATAAACTGAGACTGAATGGGTTTTTGTAATTTATTTTTTAGTGTTCCTACTTTTTTTTAACCTGTCACCAGTCCCATTTGCCCGGCTTTCAACATGGTTTTTCTGCATTTTTTCTGGCATAAAACCACCAGCAAAGAACTAAACAGATCACATAGAAAACCGAGAACCCATACAATGCAAACTCGGGTGTACCAGATTTAACCTGTTCCCCGAAGACTTTGGGAACAATCATGGCACCATAAGCAGCAACAGCTGACGTCCAGCCTAAAACCGGCCCGGCCTGTGCTGGTTCAAAAATGACCGGAATCATCCGGAAGGTAGACCCGTTACCGATTCCGGTTGTGACAAAAAGGAGGAGGAAGAGAACCAGAAACGGGGTAAAATAAAGTTCAGGTGATGCCGCCTGCCGTGCCAGAATAATTGTCCAGGCTACGCCGACTGCAGCCATAACCATAACTCCTGTATCCCAAAACGTAACCTTTGCACCTCCGATTTTATCGGACATCCAGCCACCAACCGGCCGGATCAGGGATCCGACCAATGGGCCAAGCCAGGCATAGGCAAACGGATTGGGTGCGGCCGGGTTTGGGCTTCCATCGGGCAGGGTCCCAAAAACAATTTTAATTAACAACGGCAATGCTGCTGAATATCCAATAAAAGAACCAAAGGTCATGATGTATAAAATGGTCATCACCCAGGTATGGCGGTTACCAAAAATTGAGAACTGTTTTTTCAGGCTTTCCTGAATTTTACCTGGTATCAATCTCATGAGCCCGAGGGTAAAAAGAATGGTCATGGGTAAAACAATCCACAAGCTCCATTTGAGGAAAAACATCAGCCAGATTCCTGCTGCCGTTCCTAAAAACCCGATCAGGAGCAACCCGATCACCTTGATCAGTGCCTGCGGAGTCGAACTCAGCTCAGAAACAGAAAGGTTGTTCATTCCGAACCAGGTAACAAGTGCCAGAACAGCCAGAATTGGCACCCAGACCAAACCGGCATTCTGAATGTAAACCAGCGAAACAACCCCATTTTTCGACAGTTCGTACCCAGTCCCGCCTGCGGCGCCAAAAATCCCGGCCGTCATTACCAGCGGGACCAGAACCTGCATGACTGAAACTCCCAGATTTCCGATCCCGGCGTTTACACCCAAGGCAGAGCCCTGCATCTTCCGGGGGAAGAAAAATGAAATATTTGACATAGAGGAAGCAAAATTGCCACCGCCAATTCCCGATAATGCTGCCAAAACAATAAAGGTGAAGTAAGTTGTATCCGGGTTTTGGAGGGCCACTCCGATACCAAGGGAAGGTACCAGAAGCAAGGCCGTTGTCAGAGAAATGACATTTCTTCCGCCTGAAATGGCGATCAGAAAGGCATTGGGAATTCTAAGTGTTGCACCAGCCAATCCGGCAATGGCCGACAGATTAAATAACTGCTGATCATCGAATGGAAAACCGAGGTTTTTCATCTGAACCGTGATAATGCTCCAAACCATCCAGGTTGAAAAAGCCACCAGAAGCGCTGGAACTGATATGAAAAGGTTTTTTCTGGCAATTAGTTTCCCGGTTTCATTCCAGAAGGTTTCATTTTCCGGTTGCCAGTCAGACAGGTTTGTTTTCATATTTTTCTCAGGGAATATGTTTGAATTGAGTTTTAGTACCTTTTATTCCAGACGACGATTTGCGGACGCCTGAAAAAGTAACGGAAGGGCAGTGAAAAGGCATGAACCAAACGGCTGAACGGAACCAAAAGGAGTAAAACCCATGCGCCGGCCAGATGCAGTTTCACCACAACCGGAAGGTTCCCGACCAGCCCAATGTTGGGGGAGAACGATACCAGACTCCACAGATAGGGGCTGAAAGTGCCCGGGGCCCATGCCGAGCCCCATGGATAGAGTACCGCAGTCAGAATACCGAGTGCAACCTGGAAAATGAGAAACAGTAAGATGACTACATCCATGAATGTAGTTACTGCGGCGATCCGGCTTGTAAGCAGGCGCCTGACCAGCAGAACACTCAGCCCGGCAAATGCAGTTACCGATGCCACCAGGCCGGTGACCTCGAGCAGATACATCCAGATTGATCCTGTAATTCCAATAAAAACCTGCGGAAATAAGAAGGCAAAGGTATGGCCTGCCAGAACAATTCCGAGCCCAAGATGCCAGGGCAGGGATCCCCAGAAGACTGCATTATTTTCCAAAAACTGGGAAGAAAGTGCCGAATAGGTAAATTTCCGGGTAAAAAATCGCCAGAGAGAACCGGCAACCAAAGTAAAAACGGCGAGGTAAGGCAACCCGGCCAAAAGAAATAAATCAAACATGAGCAGCCTCCTGGTTAATTTCCTGTTCTGCAAAATGAACGATCAGTCTGAATGCGGCACTATACGGATTATTTTTTTCTGACAATTTTAGGATGCATTCCTGTGCGGGCGCCAGAATACAGTCCCGGATAAAGCTTTCCCTTCTTTCATGCTCAGTGATAAAGGGCATAAATTTTAAAAGGACCGGCAATGAATCGGGCAATTCGCCGGGGTTGAGAGGAAACTGATAAATGTTGAATGCATCCACCATCCGGGCCATAAACAGACTCCGGTTAAAGTTTTCCTCACCAAAAAGCCCAATGGAAATGTACAGGGAACACACCGGATTAAGGTCAAAGGTGGCGGTGTATACTTCCTGCATTCCGGTATACTTAGTTGCTACCGCATGAGAGGCAAACCGCTGCCAATTCTCCAGAAGTTCATCCGGAACCGGTTGGCTGACGGATATCAGATAACTGACCTTTTTGATTAACTCAAGAAGATTTTCATCCGGATAGTCAAGCAATCGGGCCAGAAGATTAAACACCTGCCGGGATTGTTCAGACACTTCTTTTTTGATATTCAATTCCATTTTATAATCCCCTTTCAGGTGAGGCTACCGAACCAAAACCCGTGCACCCTTTACAAACTTCCGGATCCAAGACCGGCTGAATCGCCATTTCCCGCTGAACCGGGGGCATAACAAACCGTTCCTCAACGGTAGGCAGGCTTGTCATTTCATAAATTGCATTGGCCTGGTCCTCGGTGCAGTCGGCTGCTGCCAGAATTTCCTTAACCCGGTCGAGATCGAAACCGGCTGCTTCACGGAATCTGCGGTAGTAGCGTACCGCCAGCATTTTTCGGATGGCATAGGTCAGGATTTCCCTGTTGCCGGCACTGAAGAGATTCGACAGATACTCCATGGTCATCCGGGCCCGTTCAATTCCGGTAAAAAATTCATCAACTGTATGATTATATTTCCCGTTTTCGACCCGACCCATAACCGGCAGCATCGGCGGTACGTAAAACAGCATGGGGGCCGTCCGGTATTCGATATGAAGGGGAAGAGCAAGCTTCCATTCCATGACATATTTGTATACCGGCGAATTCTGGGCTGCTTCGATTGTTTCGGGGGAAATCCCGGATTTAAGTGCTTCTGAAATCACTTCAGGATCGTGAGGATTTAAGATCAGGCTTCTCTGGGATTCAACCAGATCCTGATCGGGAACCTTCATGGAAGCTTCAATCCGGTCCGCGTCATACAGGATTACCCCCATGTACCGTATCCGGCCCACGCAGGAATGGAAACAGGCTGGTGCCTGTCCGGTTTCGAGCCGGGGATAGCAGAGGATACATTTTTCTGATTTGCCTGTTTTCCAGTTGTAGTAGATTTTTTTATACGGACAGGCTGCCACACAGGCCCGCCAACCCCGGCATTTATCCTGATTAATCAGCACAATGCCGTCTTCGCCCCGTTTGTAAATTGCGCCCGATGGGCAGGCGGCCACACAGGCCGGATTGGTACAATGGTTGCAGATCCGGGGCAGGTACATCATGGCGATGTTTTCAACTTCGAGAAGCTGCTCCTTTTCCTGTACAGTCAGTTCACCGAAATTCGGATCGTTCATCGCATAAACAGGTGAACCCGACAGATCATCGTCCCAGTTCGGCCCCGATTTAATTTCAACCGGTTCTCCGGTAATTTTGGAAACCGGTATTGCAGTAGGCTGATCAGTCCCGGCAGGGGCATCAAACAAATCCTGATAGCGGTATGTCCAGGGTTCGTAATACTCGTCAAGTCCGGGCTGATTCGGGTTGTAAAAGAGGTTGAACCAATGTCCAGATTTAGACTGCGACCGAAGTTTTAACTTTCCGCCGTCAACTTTCCAACCTCCTTTATATTTTTCCTGGTTCTCCCATTGAACCGGGAAACCGGTTCCGGGCTTGGTTTCCACATTGTTCCACCACATATAATCGGCACCGTCTCGGTCAGTCCAGATATTTTTACAGGCAACCGAGCAAGTATGGCAGCCGATACATTTATCCAGGTGAAAAACCATCGAAACATGAGATCTGATAGTCATTTTCTTCTCCTAATCCTTCCGGTTAAAACCTTTTATCAGTCAGTTTTTTAACCAGAACCTGAGTTTCCCGGTTAACACCTGTTGGGCCCCAGTAATTAAAGGCATAGGTAAACTGGGCATAACCGCCGATCATGAACAGGGGCTTTAGCCGAACCCGTGTCAGGCTGTTATGCCCACCGGCCCGGCGGTTTCCTCTTTCGGGCGATTTGGGCACCGAGAGGGTTCTTTCGGGTGAGTGATAAATCATGCACATGCCACGCGGAAGCCGGTGGGTTACACAGGCGCGGGTACAGACGACTCCGTTGTCATTGTAAACTTCGACCCAGTCATTATCCTGTATACCGATAAGTTCAGCATCTTTGTTATTGATCCAGAGTGGTTCAACCCCGCGGCTTAAAGTCTTCATCCGCAGCGTATCGCCGTAAGTGGAATGGATTCCCCATTTTCCGTGAGGGGTGATGTAATTCAGACTTACCGGATCGCCATTCAGAGAAGAGTTGACTAAATCTCCGTACGTTACTGCATCTACAGCCGGTTTATGAGTTGGCAGGTGTTCACCATAGGCGATGTAGGTTTCATGATCCAGATAAAAATGCTGACGGCCGGTCAGGGTTCGCCAGGGAACCTTTCGTTCGTTGTTCAGTGTGTAAGCAGAATAGGTTCGGCCCTGGGTTGTAAAACCGGTCCAGAACGGTGTTGTCAAAACCCGCCGCGGATTGTTTGCAATATCCTCGAAGGTGTATTTGAGTCCCCGGGTGGGTTCCGCCAGATCCAACAGATCAACTCCGGTTTTATGGGACTCATACTCGAACGCCCGGTAAGCCAGTTCGCCGTTGGTTTCGGCTGCAAAAGCCAGAATGAACTCACAGACAAGCTTGTCCTTCCGGAGAGAGATATACTCATTTCCGCCCCATTTTTCTGTTGGATAGTCAGCCAAATGGCGGTCATGAACATCCTGCACGTCGATGTGAATGCCATGCATACCAAGCCCATTTTTCCGGATTCCTGGTCCGACAGAAATAAACCGGTTGAAAATTGTTTTCGGGTCCCGGTCTACAACTCTGAAGTTCGGCATGGTTTTTCCCGGGATGGGGTCACACTCGCCTTCACTCCAGTTTTTAACTTTGGGCTGAGCCATTTCACCCGGTGTGTCATGCTGAATCGGTGTTGCAACCAAATCTTTAAAAGCCGGCAGATTGTATTTTCCGGCCATTCGTGAAGTAGCTTCGGCAATTCCCTTGAAAATGTCCCAGTCGGGTTTCGATTCCCAACAGGGTGTAACTGCAGCCTGAAGCGGGTGGATAAATGAATGCATATCCGTTGAATTCAGATCATTCTTTTCATAGAAGGTTGCAGCAGGCAGAATGATATCCGAATAAAGGGCAGAGGTATCCATCCGGAAGTTCAGATCTACAATCAGATCCATCTTCCCTACCGGGAGTTTATCATGCCAGGTCACTTCCTTAACGTCTTTTTCGGTGATCTCATCTGCGATTGCGTTATCATGGGTACCTAGGTAATGCCTCAGGAAATACTCATGCCCCTTTGCAGAAGACATCAGGGCATTTCCCCGCCAGATGTAAAACAGCCGCGGCCAGTTTTCTTCGGCATCCGGGTCTTCGATGGCAAACCGGAGTTTTTTTTCCTTTAACTGAGTTACCGTCCAGGCGATGATTTCCTCATCTGTCGTGGCACCAGCTTTTCTGGCTTCCTCAATGAGAACATGATTGGGTTTCGAAAATTGGGGGTATCCGGGAAGCCAGCCATTTCGGACTGCCTGAATGTTCCTGTCAATGGTGTGTCCACCAGCCATAGAATGTGACGGATCAGACACTGAGCACATTTCTTCGAATGGCTTATCGTACCGCCATTGGTCCGAATTGATATAGTGAAAGGACGGAGCATTTTGCTGGCGGGGAGGTGCACCCCAGTCACTGCCAAAGGCTATTGGCCCCCAGGACGTTTGCGGAACCAGTTTCTCCTGCCCCACATAATGATTCAATCCGCCTCCGTTCACCCCCACACACCCGGTCATCATCAGCACAGAAATCGGTGCCCGGTACATCAGGTTATTGTGATACCAGTGATTGGCACCTGCCCCGATGATGACAGAACATTTTCCATTGGTTTGTTCAGCCGTTGCAGCCCATTCTCTGGCAAACCGGATGACAATTTCACGGTCAACACCGGTAAACTTTTCCTGCCAGGCCGGCGTATTCGGCACCTCTTCGTCGTCATAGGAAACAGTTGAATCGTCTCCCGACCGGCTAACACTGTACTGAGCCATCATCAGATCAAAAACTGTTGTAACCAACTGGTCACCGGCCAGGGTCTTAACTTTCTTTACCGGAACCGAACGGCAGACCGTTTTGTCATTGGATGACTCTGAGAAATCACTGAACGTTACCGTGACTACTTCATCTTCAGCCCCCTTAACCGTGAGTGCGGCCTCAATTTCCTTACCGGAAATTGCATCCTCTGGCTTCAGATTCCACTTCCCTTTTTCCTTCTGCCAGCGGAACCCTAAAGTCCCGGCTGGAAGTACCGGTTTTCCGGATTTCCTATCCAGAACAAAGGTCTTCCAGTCTGCATTTTCTTCACCTGCCGTCGATTTGACCTCTGCCGCACGCAGGAGAGAACCTGCTGAATAGGTGCCATTTTCCATTTTTGAAAGTTTTACCAGAAACGGCATATCCGTTTTTTCACGGCAGTACTGATCAAAGTAGGCAACCCTGGTTTCTTCGAATTTTTCTCTGAGGATCACGTGTCCAACGGCCATCCAGAAGGCAGAATCCTGCCCCTGGTGAATCGGAATCCACTCATCAGCAGTTTTGGAGGTCATATTGAAATCGGGCGCAAAGACGACCGCCTTTGCACCGTTATGGCGGGCTTCGACCAGAAAATGGGCATCCGGGGTTCTGGTCATAAACGGATTGGATCCCACAACAGCAATCATTTTGGAGTGGAACCAGTCAGCACTTTCGGCAACATCTGTCTGTTCACCCCAGATTTCGGGTGAAGCCGGCGGTAAATCACAATACCAATCGTAGAAACTGAGAGCAACCCCGCCCATCAATTGTAAAAACCGGGCTCCGGAGGCGTAGGATACCATTGACATTGCCGGAATCGGTGAAAAACCGATTATCCGGTCGGTGCCCCATTTCTGTGAGGTGATCAGATTTGCGGCAGCCATCAGTTCATTGGCTTCATCCCACGAAAACCTCCGGAGTCCGCCTTTTCCGCGGGCCTTCTGATATCGCTCCCGAAGCTCCTTTGATTCCTGAATCAGTTTCCAGGCTTCGAGCGGATTGCCATTTGCGGCCGCCTTTGCCTGCTTCCAGATATCGTATAAAACTCCCCGGATGTACGGATACTTCACCCGGATCGGAGAGTAGATGTACCATGAATAGGAAATTCCCCGCTGGCATCCCCGGGGTTCGTAGGGCGGAATGTCCCGTGCAATTTTCGGATAATCCAGGGCCTGCATTTCCCAGGTGATAATGCCGTTTTTAACATAGACATTCCAGCTGCATCCACCGGTACAGTTTACCCCGTGTGTACTTCTGACAATTTTATCGTATTGCCAGCGGTTCCGGTAAAACTGTTCCCAGGTTCGGGCATCCGGATTTAAAATATCCTGAATCCATGACATATTCACATTCCCTTTCAACTCACTGTTTTACCGTCTGACGAACGCTGATCAGACGGTTTCTGTAAAGAATTCCCAGCAGACCGAATACACCCAATGCTCCGGTTACTGAATAAAACAAAAAGGTAAACCGGTCTGAATACTCGGGTACCCGGTCATTTTTCTGCAGATAAGCAGCCAGGTGTTCAGCCTCTGCCTGGGTAATTTCATGCATACGGTACGGTTCCCGCATTGTGGGAAATGCAGCACTTTGAATTGCTGAAGTCAGGCCGGTTCCGCCAAACTTTGAAAATGCCCCGGTCAGCGGAACACCCAGTTTCCCGCCGCCAAGCCCAGAGTCTCGGAACGAGGAGTGACAGGAAACGCAGGCCATTCCACCATTTTGAAGTCGATTATCCCCGTAATACAACGCCTCGCCGGTTTCAGGATTTCCAGGTAAAATTTCAGCTATTCCTGCTTTTTTGGGCGGGTTCAAAAGGGAATCCAGATTTCCTGCCCTGAAAAAGGCCATCAGATCAGCCCGGTTTTTGGGTGACAGAGTTCCTGCCATGGGCTCCATCCGGTTAAAGGCCAGATTCAGATCCCCATCAGTCTTTGATCCGGCTGGTTTTAAATCCGGACCAACAACCACCTTCCCGATGGCGTGGCAGGCTGTACACTTCTTGTTGAATAAGACAACGCCTTCTTCCGGCTGACCCGGTAAAGGTTGCGCACCGGTAATTGACAGCGTCATCAAAAAACACGACCCGGCAAGTATCCATTTTTTCATATCCATCCCGATTTTTTTCAAAGATGGTAGCTTATAGACTTATTAGTCCACTTATTACCTATTAAATAAACATTAGAGAGTTACAGATTTATTTATCCTGTTTTGGCCTAACTTTCTGATACTACTGTCCTTACCCGGTTCCTAAAAAACTCAGGCTAACCTGGAGTCAGTTGGTAAGGCAGATACAGGAAAATCAGGTGATTGGGGTCAGTGGCCGGGAATTCCCAGGGGCAAAATCAGCGGGAGCACAAGTGAGGAAAAAAGTGGACCGGGCCCGGATTTAGCCTCCAGACCCGGTTTAAAATGCAGAATTATCCGAGATTTGCAGCAGCAAAATCCCAGTTAACCAGGTGGTCAAGGAAGGTAGCAATATAATCCGGGCGGCGGTTCCTGAAATCAACGTAATAGGCGTGCTCCCACACGTCGATCGTCAGAATGGCTTTTTGCCCATGAACCATCGGCAGATCAGCATTTCCGGTTTTGGTAACCTTCAGCTTACCACCTTCAAGCACCAGCCAGGCCCACCCGGAACCGAACTGGGTGGTTGCTGCAGTTTTAAACTGAGCTGCAAATTCTTCATAACTGCCAAAATCAGCCTCAATTTTTTTCAAAAGGTCCCCGGCTGGCTTTCCGCCACCGTTTGGTTTCATGGAGTTCCAGTAAAAAGTATGGTTCCAGACCTGTGCAGCATTGTTGAAATGGCCAGCTTTTGAAGGATCTCCGGCAACTGATTTAATAATGGTTTCCAGATCGGCACTGTCGAGATCACTATCCTTGATCAGATTATTCAGGTTGGTCACGTAGGCATTGTGGTGTTTTCCGTGATGAAAGTCGAGGGTCTCCTCAGAAATATGAGGGGCAAGGGCATTTTTTGCATACGGCAACGCAGGTAAAGTAACAGCCATTGGTAGCTCCGGTTCAAAGTTAAGGGTTTGGTTTCTAATCCTCCCCTAACGAAGTCAGCCTTTTTTTGGTTCCTTCCCTTTCCCGGTTTTTTTTCGACTGACCGGGTTTTAAGTCAGGAGTTTCCTCATTCAGCAGCATTGCCTCCTGAAGCGTTTCTCTGAGGATACCGGTTGGGATGACATGACCCGGCGGAATATGCAGACTTTTTACCATTGTCCTGTTTCTGGCATCCAGAATTTGGTGAGTATCGGATAGCTCATGGCCTCTGAGAAAGGTAATATCAAGCCCGCCCTTATGAACTGAGATATAAACCATCCAACCCAGATAGGAATAAAACGGAACTCCGAATGAAATTTTTTCGGAAATCTTCTGATTCTGGTTCAGGATAATTTCTCTTGCCTGCGCAGCAAGACTTTGCAGGTCAGGCGGGAGCCTGAAAATCCAGTCTTCAACCGGGTTCATTCAGGAAACCTTCCCTTAAACCGCCGGTGAAGTTCAGGCATGGCGGTCTCCTGATTATATCCTGTGACTATCGTTTCCACCCGAACTGTTTTCTGAACCACGGAAAAAAGGACCCGCCAGTCCTTCCAGGCTAAAATGAAGTGATCAGGGCCTGCAGGTTTAATTCTTTTGTAGGGATGCGGACCCGGGTCAGTACTTAAAACCTGGACAATCTTTTCCCGGAATCCTGTCAGTCCGGCAGCCTCCAGCCAGTCCAGTTTTTCACGGGCAGCTTCAAAAAACTCAAGAGTGAAAAGCGGGGGCACCTCACCACTCACAATTTTCTCTCCGATCCAGCCTGATTTCGCCTCCGGAACAGATTCAACAAACGGAAGATACGGCTTGATGTCCAGAACCGGTGTTCCGTCCAGCAGATCACAGTCGCCGATCAGAAGTTCATTTTGAGCTACTGCAATCAGTCTGACCAGAGAAAGTCCGATCGGATTTGGCCGATGCGGGGACCGTGTGGAAAAAACTCCTTTTTTTGAGGAGGTTCCTCTGGGGGGCAGGACCAGGGGTTTCCAGCCTGAAACCCGGTCAAACCAGGTAATCAGCCAGAGATGGGAAAATCCGTCAAGATCTTTAAGTCCGGCCCGCAACCTGCTGTCCGGATTTAAAATAACCCGTGATTCTGACCGGATCCCTTCAAGTCCGGGCTGTCTTGGAGCAGCATATTTATCAGAAAAGGGAGTCCGGAGGATCCCGATCGGCTCAAACTGGTAAGTCATAGACTGCGGATTAGATGTTGATTACATTCCGACCGGCTCCATTGCAGTTATCCGGCGAAATAAAGAAGTTTGAAAATAACCGGCGTCTGAAAAGAAGCCAAAGCCAGAAGCAAAAAACCGCCTGAAGACCATGACCAGCATCCATTTCAAAACGGTAAGTGTCAGTATTCTGACAGACCCCACCCGACAGTTTCACTTTGACTATTCCGGGAGACTGATCGGCCATTTCAATCATGGGGACCATTACCGTATCGGGCTTGATGGAACAATTCTGTTCAAATCAGGAGCAACTGAGGCCGATGACCGGTTCCTGCCAATGTCAGATGCAGGATTCTGGTGGAAGGAATGGCTGGCAGAATGGGAATCCTGGCGGATGATTCCTGAAACGGCCTGGTCCGTAGCCTCATTTGATACCGATCCGCTTCCTGTTTCTGAATTTTTGCACCGGATTGTTTTATTTGCCAGAAACCTTCCGTTTTTTGCCGCCGAGTTTTCCCGTATCTGGGGGCATATTCCGATTTTACCTCCAGAGTTTTACCAGTCGGTGGTGGTCAACTTTTCTCTGGGCTGCAGTTATGATGACTGTACATTTTGTTCGTTCTACAAGGATAAACCCTTTCAAATCCGGAACATTCCGGTACTGACAAGTCACCTGTCTGACATTTCCGGTTTTTTCGGGGATGGGATTTCGGCCCGCCGTGACATTTTTATCGGTGAAGCCAATGCACTGGCAATTCCAAACCGTAGGTTAATTCTGATGCTTGAAACCCTGAAAGACTGGATCAGGGATATGAAAGCCCTTCAGCCAGGATTCCGGGTTAGCAGGATCGGGAGTTTTGTTGACGGTTTTACCGGACTGATGAAAGAGGAAGATGAGTGGAAACTCATCCGGGAGGCTGGTGTAACGGATATTGCCATTGGAATTGAGTCAGGAAACGAATTGCTGATGGAAGCCGTCGGGAAACCAGGTAAATCCGGTCAGTTTACTTTACTGGTGAACCGGTTAAAGGCTTCCGGATTTTCTCTTCAACTGATTTTCCTTCTGGGTCTGGGCGGTAAAAAATTCAGGGACGGGCATTTCAGCGATTCAATGGAAATGATCAGCACATTCGGGCTGGATCAGAAAGACCGGATCCAGTTGTCTGTATTCAATCCGGCACTTTCAACAGGAAAATATCCCTTTCTGCAGGATCTGATGTCGCCGGCAGAACTTGATCTGGAATATCTGAGGTGGAAAAACGAACTGACCGGAATCCGTAACGGGCTTCCGGCCAGAAAATATCCGACTCAGTTCTTTCTGGTCTGACCGTCGGGATCAGAGTTTCATCCCGAATTGTTTGAACAGAAATGAAAAAATATCCGAGGCCTCATCAATCATTTTCCCTGTCGGCTTCCCGGCCCCGTGACCCGCACGGGTCTCAATCCGGATCAGAACCGGATTTGATCCCTGATAGACATGCTGCAGGGTTGCAGCAAACTTCTTGGCATGTGCCGGTACCACCCGGTCATCTGTATCTGCACTGGTAATCAGGGTTGGCGGATACTCGACTCCTTCTCTGATGTTATGAAGCGGTGAATAGGCCATTAAATACCTGAACTGGGTACTGTCGGCCACGGCATTCCCATATTCCGGAATCCAGTAACTGCCAACCGTAAATTTGTGATACCGCAGCATATCAATCACAGGTACCTGGCAGATTACGGCGCCGTACAGTTCCGGCCGCTGGGTCATGGCAGCAGCCACCAGAAGACCGCCGTTACTTCCGCCCTGGATCGCCAGTTTGGAAGCGGAAGTATATTTTTCTGCTGCTAAATATTCTGCCGCCGCATGAAAATCATCAAAAACCGTCTGCTTCTTCTCCAGCATTCCGGCCTGATGCCAGGCTTCACCATATTCACCTCCGCCTCTCAGGCAGGCCATTGCAAACACACCGCCCGATTCAAGCCAGATCAGCCGGGAAAGAGAAAATCCAGGGGTCATGCTGATGTTAAATCCGCCATATCCATAAAGCAGGGCCGGAGCAGATCCATCAAGCGGAGTTCCCTTTTTGAAAACGATAAACAGCGGAATCCGGGTACCGTCTTTGGAAATGTAGAATTCCTGACGGGTTTCAAAATCGGCCGGGTTGAATTTCACTTCCGGCTGACGGAAAAGGGTCAGACTCCCTTTCGAAAAATCATATCTGAAAATAGTTGACGGGTAAGTAAAAGAAGTAAAGGTAACAAACATCTCCTGATCTGAACTTTTCGAAGAACTTACAGAAACGGTTCCTGCTGCCGGCATGGCAATTTCTTTAACAAACTCACCCGAAAGGGAAAAAACCTTGAGTTCATGGTGGGCATCTTTCATGTACCCGGTTACAAGCTGTCCGTTTACTACCGCCGTAAAATCCAGAACATCTTCCTGTTCGGGAAGAATGGTTTGCCAGTTATCCGGTTCGGGAGAGGCCAGGTCAAGAGTGATGACCTTCCCTTTCGGTGCATTCAGATTGGTGAACACCCAGAATTTTGAGCCTTCATTATGAATGGGAGACCAGGTGGCATCCCCGGCATTGAAAAGCTTTACAAACTGGCTCTCTTTTTTAAGATCTTTGATGTAAATCCGGTTTCTGGGATCCGTTCCCTGCCAGACAAACAGAATCAGGTATTTTCCATCTTCCGTCACACCTGGTGAAAATCCGCGGTCCGGGTTTTCTTTTTCCTCATAAACAAGGCGGTCCTGATCCTGAGAAGTTTTCAGCCGGTGGAAAAATACCTTGTTGTTCCGGTTTTCATCTTCCGGTTTTACAGTTCCGGGTGCCGGAAACCGGTTATAATAAAATCCGGATCCATCGGGTAACCAGGCGATCGAAGTAAATTTGCACCACTTGATCACTTCGGGTAAGTCGGTTCCGGAGCTGACTTCCCGAATTCTGACCTCCTGTCGGTCACTTCCCGCCCCCGACAATCCGTAAGCCAGAAAAGCACCGTCCTCGCTGACCGAAGTCAGGGTCAAAGCCACGGTCCCGTCGCTGCTCAGAGAATTCGGATCAAGAAGCACTTTGGGTTCTCCGTCTGCACCTTCCTGCCAGTATAGGACCGCCTGGCTTTGAAGTCCGTCATTTTTTGAAAAGAAATACCGGGAACCTTTTTTACCTGGAGCCGAGAATTTGGGATAGTTCCACAATTCAGTAAGTCTGGTTTTGATTTTTTCCCGTTCCGGGACCGAATCCAGATAGGCCCGGGTCAGGTTATTTTCTGCAGAAACCCAGGCAACCGTTGCACTGTCATCCGGATTCTCAAGCCACCGGTACGGATCAGGAACAGCAATTCCGTGCAAGGTATCCACAACGTCAGACCGGGTGGCAACCGGGTAGTCAAGTTTATTTTTCATACAGGAACTCCCGGCCAGACCGGCCAGAATCAACAGGGTTAACGGATGACTTTTCATCGTCTGCTCCAGAAGGTTTGGTAACTGTAACTGAATTTTAATCGTTCCGCAAATATAACAGATTGGTTCAAATAAAGTCAGTTTCTATCTTTCGAAGGTTAAGGAAAGTTGATACACAGAATGATTTTTTCGGAACTGGACCATATTCTTGATGCGACCTGGGACTCGGTTGAACTGGGCAGCACCCTTCCCAAACACCCGTTCCGCCGGGCTGTTCTTGGAACCTATGACGGCCACCGACCGCAAATCCGGACTGTAATCCTTCGGTTTTCTGACCGGGAAAGCCGGCAGCTTCAGGTTTTTTCGGACAACCGGTCGGCAAAAAGCCACGAGATAATGCAGTACCCCGAAATTTCTCTGTTATTTTACGACCCGCAGGAAGGAATTCAGATCAGGTTTAACGGACCGGCCCGGATCGAAGCCGGAACAAAAGAACTTGAAGAATTCTGGGCTGATCTTCCCCCCGAGAGCAAAATCAATTATGCAACCCATGGAATTCCGGGAAGCCCGGTTGATGACCCGCTGAGTGCATTCCCGGGTGTTGAGCACGGCATTCCGGCTGCTGCCTTTAAAAACTTCAGTGTCATCCATTTCACCGCAGAAGAAATCGACTGGCTCAGACTGGGCGTTGCCGGTCATTTCAGAGCCCGGTTTGTTTTCCGGAATAACGGATTCACCGGGACCTGGCTGGTTCCCTGATTTTTCCTCTCCGCAATTCCCATTTTCAATAGCGATCACCATCTGGCCTTCTTACTTTTGCAGAATGATGTCTGAATTTTCTGTTCAATCTTTTTCTGATGGTGAACTTCCGGCAGACTGGGATTCCTGGGTCTGTTCTCAGAAGACCGGATCCTGGTTTCACACTGCCGAAGCATTCTGTGCAGTTTGGGGAACTGGTTTCAGGCTGACTGAGATCCGGTCTCACCGAACCGGCGAACGGCTGGCCGGGCTGATCTGGAAACCGGAAAGAAAATTCTGGATGATTTATCCGAAAAGACATCCGATGCTGTATTTCTCCTCTCCGGTTTTCAGCCCTGAAGGCCTTTCGGGATTCGCTGACCTGATGCCCGTGTTTTTCAGGGAAGGGCTCTCGTGGTACAATTTCAATTTTGCCTACACATCCGGCGGCTATCCTGATCCCGCCCTGCCAAGTTCACCTCAGAGGGGACTCTGGCTTCCGGTGACTGATCCTGCCGAACAGATAAAAAAGGCCTCCGAACTGGTCAGACGCAATCTGAAAAAACCGGTTTCCGGAACATTTTCCTGGATTTCGCCTGCTGAATTAACTCTTCAGGACCTTGCCCTTCTGGCAAAAACCTACGGGAGCCATGGTCTGAAAAGTCCGGTTTCTGCACCCGAACTGAAAGCCATTCTGGAAAAAGTGCCCGAACGCTCCTGCCTTGCACTGCGGTACCAGTCGGCAGGAAGAACTCTGGGATGGCGGTTGTGGCTGGTCCACCCGGGCGGATGGATGACGGATTGGATCTCGGCAATGGACCGGGAGGCATCCCGTGAACCCTTTGGGTATCATCTGGTCTGGAAGTCACTGGAAAAAGCCCGTGAGCTTGGATTTTCTGCCCTTGATCTGGGTGGGGGAAATACACCCGGTATTTCTGATTTCAAAGAAAAATTCGGCTGTGAGATCCGGCAGGGACTTTTAATCCAGCATGCCCCGGGTTTTCTGACATCGGCTGCCTTCAGACTGAGCGCACACCTTCATACCCTCCGTAAAAAAATCTGACCGGAACCGACCGGATCGTCGCAGATTCGTCCTCCCGGGCGGTCTACACTTGCAGAATACGTCAGTTTTGGGCTAAAAAAAGGGATTCCGGTTTGGCATTGACTTTGCAATTCATCCGGCCATAACCAAAACAAAGGAGTTCCTATGAAAACGACCGTACTTATCCACCTGCTGATCCTGGGCACCGGATTTCAATCCTGCGAGTCTTCGACCACTGAACCTGATTATTACCCGGGTGAAGCTCAATTCCTGTCGGGGCTTCCCGAAGCCGGAACCCTGAATGACCAGGATAAACCTGCCCTGACTTTTATGCGGGAAGAAGAAAAACTGGCCAGGGATGTTTATTCCTACTTTTATACTCTTTACGGGCTGGATGTCTTTTCGTCTATCTCATCTTCTGAACAACGCCACACCGACGCAATTCTGGTACTGCTCAACCGGTATAACCTGCCTGATCCGGCTGCCGGGGCCCAACCCGGTGTCTTTCAGGATCCTGATCTTGCCGCGTTGTATGAAGCCCTTACGGCTGCCGGCAGCAAGTCTTTACCTGAAGCACTGAAAGCCGGGCTTCTGATCGAGGAAACGGATATTGCAGATCTGGATAACCGCTTCAGTACCACAACTGCTGCCGATTTACTCTGGGTTAAGGACAATCTGACACGGGGTTCCAGAAACCACATCAGAGGATTTTATCAGGCACTTGAAGTTACTGGTGAAAAGTATACTCCATCGATTCTGTCTGAAGAGGTTTTTCAGTCCATCCTTTCAACCCCGGTTGAACGTGGCGGGCGCAGGCGGTAACCCTTCCGTCAAAAGGCCGGGATTTCCGGCCTTTTGTTATTTATCCAGAATGGCAATCAGCTTCCCGAGTGTTTCCCGGAATTTCAAAATTTCTTCTGTGCTGACCGAACTTCCCTCTAACGACCGGATTATCTGATCCGGAATGCAGACCGCTTTTTCCTTTAACCCGATCCCGGTTTCAGAAAGAGAAATAACCACGCTCCGCTCATCCTGCTTAGACCGGTTCCGGTAAACCAACTCCTTCTCCTCCATCCGTTTCAGCAGCGGAGTCAAGGTATTCGAATCGAGAAAAAGCTTCCGGCTCAGTTCCCCGACAGTCTGCCTGTCGGTTTCCCACAGGGCCAGGAGCACGAGATACTGAGGGTACGTCAGATCAAGTTCCTCAAGAAAGGGAGAATAAACCCGGGTAATCAGCCTGGAAGCCACTACAACCGGGAAACAAACCTGGTTGGACAGTAATAATTTTTCGCCGTCAGTCATGATTCAGCAGATTCTGAAGAAAGCCTTCGATGGATTCGGGTTTGGTAAAGGGGGCAAACCGTTTAACCGGTCTCCCTGTCCGGTCCAGGACAAATTTAGTAAAATTCCACCGGATGTCACCACCCAGGACTCCGGGAAGTTCGCCCTTTAAATACCGGAACACCGGATGGGTTTCAGAACCGTTGACTTCAATTTTAGAAAACACGGGAAAGCTGACACCGTAGTTAATCCGGCAAAACTCACCGATTTCACTGTCACTGGCGGGTTCCTGTCTGCCGAACTGGTTACAGGGGAAGCCCAGTATGACCAATCCTTTTTCCCTGTAGGTTTGATATAGGTTTTCCAGCCCGGCATACTGTGGTGTAAATCCGCACCGGCTGGCGGTATTCACTACCACGATTACATTGCCTTCGAAACGGCTCATTTTAACCGGATTTCCATTCAGGTCCACCGCTTCCAGAGAGTAAAATCCGGACTTCTTCTGCCGGACAGGTTTTCTGAAAAAATAGGCTTCGAGTGCCCCCGATGACCATAACGCCCAAAGGATCAGAACTGGCTGAAAAAACAGCCTGATCAGCCGTTTGAAGTCAGTATCCAGTCCAAATGCGGGCGTTCCGTTCAGATACTGCGCAATATTCCCGGGAAATATCAGAATAAAAAAGACAGCAAGTGCTACACCAATCTGCTCCTTCCGCCGGTGCCAGAAAACCAGCATCAGTCCAAGTAAAATTTCAACTGCACCCGAGGCAAGAACAACCCAATCTTTGCCGACCGGAATCAGATCTGGAACCTGTGCCTGGAATTCCAGCCTCTGGAAGGTGAGATGACCGGTTCCTGCTGTTATCATCAGTATGCCGAGCAGAATCCGTAAACTGGTTTTTAAAACCGGGTTGCGGGTTAGGTAGTTCATAATATCACCTGCGATTATATCGTGTACGATAAATATAAATCCATACTAGCAGAAAAGTCAACCGGACGGCTGGTGCTTTTCAGGGAATGGAGGTTGAATTTCCGGAGATCAGACTGAAGTAGGCAGATTCAGACAAGTGGCTGTAATCGGTAATCGCACGGCGGAAAGCCGACCAGGAATCAAAGACTTTTTTACTTGCAGGATCCCGGTCAGTCAGTTCCTGAATAACTTCTGCAGACTTTACCCGTAGCTGGGCCATAACATCATCTGGAAACGGAAGGATTCTGACTTGTTTTTCCTGACGGATTTTCTGAAGATATTCATCATTTTTCGCTTCAAACTCTGAGAGCATCCACAGATTGAGTCTGAAAGCAGCCGTCCTTACAATTTCCTGAAGGTCAGGCGGAAGCTGGGCGAACGCCGAATCATTCACGATCAGTTCCAGGGTTGGTCCCGGTTCGTGCCATCCCGGATAGTAGTAGTATTTTGCGATTTTATGGAATCCCATGAGATAATCATGGTAAGGGCCAATCCATTCTGTGGCGTCGATGACCCCTCGTTCCAGGTTGGTGTACAATTCTGATCCGGGAGAAAGCAGGGCTGTGGCACCGAGTTTGGAAATGGCCTTTCCGCCAAGACCGGGCATTCTCATTTTTAATCCCCCGAAATCTGCCACCGATTTAATTTCCCGGTTAAACCATCCCCCCATCTGGACACCTGTATTCCCGGCCGGGAACGGAATCAGATGATGCGGTTTGTAGACTTCTTCCCACAGAGCCAATCCGCCTCCCGAATAAAGCCAGGCATTCATCTGCTGGGCGTTCAGACCAAAGGGGACGGTGCAGAAAAACTGGGCTGCTGGTACCTTTCCTGACCAGTAATAGGATGCGCCGTGTCCCATTTCAGCGATTCCCTGACTGACGGCATCGAACACTTCGAGCGGCGGTACCAGTTCGCCGCCTCCATAAACCTGTATTTTTAACCGCCCGCCCGACATTTGCCCAACCCAGTTCGAGAACAGATCAAGGCCTTCTCCCATGACCGGAAAGTGCGGAGCCCAGGTTGTCACAAGGCGCCAATGAAAGGTTTGGTCGGAAGCTGCTGCAGTCTGTTCTGACGATTGAAACCTGATTTTACATCCGGAAAGCGCAGCGGCTGCCCCGGTTCCGGCAAGAATGGCTGCTGTTTTTAAAAAGTGGCGCCGGCTCATTTTTCTTCCCCCAGGTGTAATTAATCAATCAAAACTGAAACGGCAAGACCAATCCCGAACAGACCCAGAACCAAACCGCTGAGCATATTGACCCGGTGAAGGGATTCGAGAGTAAATTTTGTACGGACTTTATTGATGCCCTGGCTGAAAAGAAACCAGAACCCTGCCGCACCACCCCACACCCCGGCAACCAGAATCAGCACATGCCAGAGGCTTCCGCTGATTGCATTTATTCCCAAGGCGGCGAATATGCCCAGGAAGGATAAAATCATGATCGGATTGGTAAAGGCAATCAGGAAGGAAGAAAAAAAGGTTCTCTGCAGGCCGGAATAACCGCCATTGGTGTTATCCTCTTTAACAACCACCTGCCCCGGCATTTTCGAGAAAAAAATCTTCAGTCCGAACAGGATCAGAAAAATTCCACCGAAAACATTGAACTCTGTGTTGTATTTCAGAAGAAGATCTGCAATAAAAGTGAGCCCGAAGGCAGCAATAAAACAATAAACGGCATCTGCCGTGGCTGCACCGAAACCGGTCATCATCCCGTAGAACGGACCTCTGAGTAAAATCCGTCTGACGCCGAGCACACTGATCGGCCCGACCGGCAGTGAGACGAACAAACCAATAATGATTCCCTTGATGAGAATGGTTATTTCCAGTTCAGGATTTGGCAAAGGATTTCCTGATTAATCAGACCTGAGTAAAAATTAAAATCAGAATTTACGGAAAGCAAACAAATGCTGTTTCACGTAATTGTCCGGAAAGTCAACGTCGGCCAGTCCATAGGCAGCCGGCTTCTGGGTTCCGGGCAGCCAGGCGGTTTTAAACATCCAGTCCCAAAAGGCAAATTTGGTGGCATAGTTCAGCCCGCCCCGGGTGATTTCTGCCGCATGATGCCACCGGTGCATTTCAGGTCCGTTAATGAGATAGTGCAGAAAACCGGACTGAACATTAATATTGGCGTGGATCCACATTCCCCAGACGCCACTGACCGTACCTTTCAGCACTGCCACTTCGGGTGCAGCACCCAGTAAAACCATCGGCGCAAACTCAATGGTCTGGTTGATACAGATTTCAAGTGAGTGGCTTCTCATGCCGGCAATCCAGTCAACTTCCTTCGGTGAGTGGTGGGCCTCATGGAGGCGCCAGAGAACCGGAGAGTGATGCATCCACCGGTGAAACCAGTATATGTAAAAATCATGCAGGACGACAAAAAAGAGCAACTGAACCCAGACCGGCCAGTCTGAGACCAACCGGTATCTGGAAAGCCCTGTGCCGGAATCCACCCACTGAATCAGCCAGAATATCAGCATCCCCAGAACCCACGACTGAAGGAGTGCATACAGGAAAAAATCAGTAAAAAAGCCTTTCCTGAAGAATTTTTGTCCGGGAGAATAAGGGTAAAACCGTTCCAACCCGATAAAAAGGAGACCGGCAGCAATAAGAAAGAGGAGTGAGGTCAGTTGAAGGGAATCCATACAGTTTCCTGAAACAAATTCTTAATTTCAGAATTTTTTCCCGGATTTCAAATCCTGGATTCCTGGAACCCTCCCGGTCAGGAATTCAGAATTCCGGGTTTCACCCGCCTTAGTTTGTTCAACTGACCCATTTCTGACGGATAGACCTGTTTAATTCCGTCACCCAGAGAAGCTTCAATATCGCGGATGTTGCTGACCAGGCGGGCAAATCCGGCAGGTTCAACAGAGGCAGCCTGATCACTTCCCCACATCGCCCGATCGAGGGTAATATGGCGTTCAACAAAGGTTGCCCCAAGTGCAACAGCAGCCCAGGTGGGGGCAAGCCCGGTTTCATGCCCTGAATACCCGATCGGTACAGAAGGATAGAGGTTTTTAAGCGTGTGGATCATTCTGAGGTTCAATTCTTCCGGCGGACACGGATAGGTTGATGTTGCATGGGCAATCAGCAGGTTATCCAGACCCAGGCAGTCGATGGCATCGGTTATTTCCTGATGGGTGGACATCCCTGTCGAAATCATGAGCGGCTTTCCGGTCGCCTTTTTCTTTTTCAGAAGGTCGTGGTCGGTTAGTGACGCTGAAGCCGATTTGTAAAGGGGAGTATCAAACTGCTCCATAAACTCAACCGATTCCTCATCCCAGCAGGAGGCAAACCATAAAATGTTGTTTTTCCTGGAGATCCGGTCAATCTCTGCATAGTCTTCCAACCCGAATTCAACTTTGTACCGGTAGTCCATGTAGGTCATCCGGCCCCAGGGTGTATCTCTCAGGATATCCCGCTGATCCTTCGGAACGCAGACTTCTGGCGTTCTCTTCTGGAACTTTACAGCGTCGCACCCGGCAGCCTTTGCTCCTTCAATCAGTTTTCTGGCAATATCCAGAGAGCCATTGTGATTGATCCCGATTTCGGCAATGACAAAAACCGGATGGCCATCCCCAACCCATCTGTTTCCGATTTTGATTTCAGCCTTTTTCATGTAATCTCCGATTTGCTTTGAGTTAAGGGTTTACCGTTAACCCTCTGCACACACCTATATTTCAGCGGCAAGGGACTATGATATAGAAGTATAAATTACAAAGTGATAAGCGAAAATTCCCTCATTTTTTAAAGGAGGGAAGCTTTGAAATTGTTTTCTATCCTCTTAATCCGATCAGCCATTCTGCAAAATCCCGGAAGGCCCCGTTCCCGCCCGGAAACTGGCAGTGATAGTGAACCAGTGGCTTTATCACGGGCATGGCATCTGCCGGGCATGCGGTCAGCCCGCCCGGTGAAATCAGCCTGATAATATCCACATCATTCACATCATCCCCGATGTAGGCCACTTCAGACAGGTCACATCCGGTTTCCTTCAGGATGGAAGGCAGCATGGCGGCTTTATCTTTTACACCCAGATAAAGAAACTTCATCTTCAGTTTTTCGGCTCTTTTTTTCACCGAACCTGAAAGTTCGCCGGTTATAATCGCAGTCTGAATTCCGCAATTACCCAACCGTTCAACACCCATTCCGTCACGGATGGAAAACCGCTTCATGACCTCACCCTGGTCAGAATAATAAACACCGGTATCCGTCAGGACGCCGTCATTATCCGTCAGAACCAGTTTGATTCTTCCTGCACGTAGTTTCAGTTCTGTTTCACTTAGCTTTATCATCAGTTTCCAGATTTGTAAAGATGATTATTTTTCATAAGGCCGGGGCCAAATTTGGTTGCGGTTACGGGCAGGTTCCCGAAACCCGTGATTCCATGTCCGGCCTTTTCCTTTTATCTGACATTTGTTCTTTTACCATGCCGTCCAGCCGCCGTCGACAACCAGATTGGCACCTGTCATATAGGAAGAAGCATCTGAGGCAAGAAAAACAATGGCACCCCGGTAATCGGTTGGTGAAGCCATTCGGCCAAGCTGGGTTTTT
This sequence comes from Bacteroidota bacterium, assembly GCA_023151185.1. Taxonomy (GTDB): domain Bacteria; phylum Bacteroidota; class JABWAT01; order JABWAT01; family JABWAT01; genus JAFLBE01. Next base: position 87,571 of record JAKLJL010000005.1, on the reverse strand, counting down.
TTTGAATAATTCCCGATGAAATACTCATCCTGACCGTTTTCAACGCCACCAGGTGTCAAAGTATTGACACGGACACCCGATTTGCCCCAATATGCGGAAAGAAACCGGGTAAACGCAATCACTGCCCCTTTAGAAGCTGTATATGCCGGTGGTTTAAAAAAGGGCTGGCTGTCATCCGGCCGGACGTAAATAGATTGATCGGGTCCGTTCATGCCGTAAGTAGATGCAATGTTGATAATGGAGCCTTTTCCCTGTTTGGCCATTTCTGTACCCAGAATCTGACTGCAAAGAAACGTTCCGGTCACATTTACATCAAGGGATTTCCGGAAAAGATCTACCGGGTAGTTTTCAAACCTGGACAGGTCGGCGGTGGTTTTCGGATTTTCAAACTGATCATTGATGGCAGCATTGTTCACCAGAATATCTATCCTGCCAAAAGTATCCAGAGTTTTATCCTTTAACCGGATGACAGATTCCTTATCGGTAATATTGACGGCAATTCCGACTGACTCAGGTGAAAGTTCAGCAGCAAATAACCGGCAGGATCTGTCATCCAGATCGGCAACAACAACATGAGCCCCGGCTTCTGCCAGTGCTTTGCAATGTTCTCGCCCGATGAGACCCAGTGCCCCGGTCACAACAGCTACTTTTCCGTTAAGTGAAAAAAGAGACTCAGACATATCAGGATTTCACTTTCGGTTTCATATTGAAATTGGATGTTTTTCTGAAAACAGGTCCGACTGGTTCACCTTTCAGGTAACCTGAAACATTTTTTTCATCAACAGCTTTTTTTAGAATAGACAACACGTCCCGGTAGGCTTTCAGGGTGTACTCAATGTCAGAATCGGTATGTGAAAACGACATGTTGTGAAATCCGCCCCAGAGAATTCCCCGTTTGATAAGCTCCTGCTGAACCAAACTTTTCATTTCAAGCGGATTTCCGGCGGTTGCATCAAACGTAACAATCGTTCTGACGTCAAATCCTGTACATTTGGTGTACTCCATCCCCAAATCAGAAGCAATTGAATTGTATCCTTCACGCAGTTTTTTTCCCTGCTTTGCCAGATAATCAGGTACATTATGGGCACGGAGTTCATTTATTGTCGCTTTTGCCGCAGCAAGAGACAGTGCTTCCCCTCCAAAGGTAGTAAAAAAGAAAATATCCTTTTCCAGCAACTTCATGTATTCCGCTTTTCCTGTCAGCATGGAAACGGGCATTCCGTTCGCCACGGCTTTGGAAAAACAGGCCAGATCAGCATTTACACCAAAATACTCCTGAGCACCGCCAATGGCGAGACGGAACCCCGTCCACATTTCATCAAAAATGAGCAGGATGTTGTGCTGATCACACAGATCACGGAGTTTCTGCAGGAAATTATCTTTCGGTGCCTCGAAAACGATGGGTTCGAGAATGATGCAGGCGGTGTCGTCGTCAATGGAATCGAGGACCGACTGAATATCATTGTAATTAAACGTGAAGGTCATATCCTGAATGGATTGGGGAATTCCCATATTCCGGTCGGTGACGGAAATGTACCAATCATGCCAGCCATGATAACCGCAGCACAAAACTTTATTCTTTCCCGTGTAAGCCCGTGCAACCCGGATGGCAGCAGAGGTGACATCACAACCGGTTTTGCTGTAACGGACCATTTCTGCATTCGGCACCACTTCCCGGATGAGTTCGGCAACCTGAACTTCCAGCGGATGCATCTGAGAAAAGGTGATGCCGTCATTCAGTTGTCCCTTTATCGCTTCATCAACCACGTCGTAGGAATAACCCAGTGAAAGCGGTCCGATTCCCATCTGGTAATCGATAAATTCATTTCCGTCAACATCCCAGACGTGGGAGCCTTTTCCTTTTTTGAGATATTTGGGAGCAACTCCCTTAACGTACTGCTGCGGACCTTTTGCCAGCGTTTGGGTAAGGGCAGGAATGAGTCCGGTTGCCCGGTGGTAAAGTTTATCCGATTCGGTTATTACAGGATAGGACGGATTGAAAGAAACGGTGTTGGGCATGTTTGGTAAGTTTAAATTTTTAATTTTTGACTATTGAATTAGAAATCAGAAGACAGGAGTCAGAAGTCAGTTTGTTGTTACCTGATTTTTAAGAATTCTGTTTCGATCCGTTCTGCCAGTTTTTCTCCGGTGAAGCCTTCATAATCAAGCACCCGGTCGAGCAGTGCCGGTTTAAACCATTTCTGATTCAGGGCAACCGGAAATACCTTCGCCAGCCGGAAATCTTCCTGATAATTGTATTTAAACGGCGGATTATCCCGGATAATTTCGGTGGAAGAAAATCCCCAGTCGTTTTCGTAGAGATATTCCATGTAGGCTTCAGAGACGATGGAATACAACCCGCCGGTTTGAAAATGATCTTCAATGGTAACCGTCAGTTTCGTTGATTTTCCTGCTGAAATGATGGCGGCCTTATCGGCATCCGCCAGCATTCTCATATTGATCAGTCCGACTGAATATCCTTTCCTTTCCAGAATCGCCTGAGCTTTGACGGCTTCCTTCAGCAGAAATCCGTACGTCATCAGGGTGATATCCGATCCTTTACCGAGAATTTCTGCTTTTCCCAGTTCAAAAGGTGCGGTATGTTTCACCGGAGCCGGACCTGCATAATACCGGATGTAACAGGGTCTGCCCGATTCCAGAATTGCCGGCATGCCTGCAGCAAGTTCTTCAGCATCAGACGGACAAAAAACCTGCATGCCCGGGATTCCCCGCAGGATGGCAACATCTTCAATCGCCTGATGAGTGGGTCCGTTTCCGTCAGAAAGAAAACCCGGAACTCCGCCAACCAGAATAACCGGCAGTTTCCCGATTCCAACGTCAGTACGGATGAACTCGAAAGCCCGCAATGTCAGAAATGTCGCCAAAGCATGAACGACGGGAATCCGGCCTCTGAGAGCAAGTCCGGCCGCCATTCCGATCATGGTTTGCTCACAGATTCCAGCATCCATAAACCGTTTTCCCAGTTTGGGGGGCAGGTTCCGGATTGCCGCCCGGTTTTCAGCCGTCATCACGATCAGCCGGTCATCTTTCTGAACAAAATCGTATAAAATTTCTTCGTAAGTCATTGTTTTAAGAAGTTAGAAGTAAGAAGACAGAAGCCAGCAGTTAGAATATAAATTACAGATTTAGGGATTTCATGGCAGCATCCGGATACCGGTTTCCGGCGGCAACACCTTTCGGAGCTACTTCATCAAGATGCCGGAGATCCTGCGGTGTTAACGTCAGATTCACGGCTCCGCAATTATCCTCCAGATACGTCCGCCTTTTGGTTCCGGGGATGGGAACGATGGTTTCACTCTGAGCCAGCACCCAGGCCAAAGCCAGTTGTGATGGCGTGCATCCTTTTGAAGCCGCCATGTCGGTAACCCGTTTTACCATGTCCAGATTTTTCTGGAAATTTTCTCCCTGAAAACGGGGAGAATACCGGCGGAAATCGTTTTCTGCGAGATCATCCACAGATTTGATTTGTCCGGTCAGAAATCCTCTGCCGAGCGGACTGTAAGCCACAAATCCGATTCCCAGTTCTTTGCAGACCGAAAGCAGATCATCTTCCGGATCCCGTGACCAGAGAGAGTATTCGGTCTGAAGTGCTGATATCGGATGAGTTTTGTGTGCCCGTCTGATGGTTGGAATTCCGGCTTCAGAAAGTCCCAGAAATCTGATTTTTCCTTCTTCAACCAGCCGGCTCATGGCCCCGACCGTTTCTTCGATTGGTGTCGTTGGATCAATCCGGTGAACATAGTACAGATCGATGGTATCAACGCCCAGACGGCGGAGACTGGCTTCACAGGCAGATTTTACATAGTCCGGCCGTCCGCTGATGCTTCTGATTCCCGGATTGGCAGGATCTCTGACGATTCCGAATTTGGTTGCAAGAACAACTTTTTCACGGTTGGATTTGATTGCCCGGCCAACCAGTTCTTCGTTGATGAACGGACCGTACATATCCGATGTATCGAATAGAGTGACGCCAAGTTCAAGTGCTCTGTGGATGGTCGCAACGGATTCCTTGTCATCGGTGGCGCCGTAAAATTCAGACATTCCCATACAGCCCAAACCCAAAGCAGATGTTTTTAATTGTCCCAGAAACCGTGTTTGCATGATAAGTTCTTTTTTTAATTTTAAATCTGTAAAAAATCCGGAATTTATAAAACTGTCTTCTGTCTTCTTCCTTCTGACTCCTGTCTTCTGACTCCTGTCTTCTGTCTTCTGACTCCTGCCTTCTGTCTTCTGCGTTCCAGCCACAATCCTTTGACCGCGTTCCGGACACAGAGGGTCCCGAATTGTCCGGATGCCTCCTCGTGGCTTCGAGAGCCTCAGCCACCGGAACCACCTCCTGTCTTCTGTCTTCTGACTTCTGTCTCCTGTCTTCTTCCTCCCCTACCTCACCATTAATGTCTCGGAAGTGAGAACTGTTTTGTGTTCCCCGTGAAGTTCTTTCAGCAACTGCTCAACTTCTTCATGTGAAAAATTGACGAACCACCGGTCAGCCCGTTTTTCGATGGACGGAAGTCCTTTTCCCCGGACGGTATCTGCAATGATGACAGTCGGGCGGTCTTTTTCTGCGGGAAGCTGGGAAAATCCGGATTCCAGTTCATCAAAATCATGTCCATTGATCCGTCTGACTGACCATCCGAAAGCCGAGAATTTGGGCCCGATGGGTTCCAGCGGCTGAAGTTCCTCCGTCCGGACGTTCGCCTGAAATTCATTCCGGTCAACAATCACCACCAGATTATCCAGTTTCTGTGTTGCAGCAACCAGGCAGGCTTCCCAGACAGAACCTTCGTTCAGTTCCCCGTCACCCAGAATGACGTAAACCTTGTTTTTTCCATCCCTGATTTTAATGTCGTGGGCAATGCCGGCTGCAACGGAAATCAAATGTCCCAATGAACCCGAATGAAATTCAATTCCCGGAACGTTCCGGTTCGGATGCCAGTAAATTGAATCCGTAGTGTGAAGATGGTTTTTCAGACGGTCGGCTGAGAAAAATCCCTTTTCGGCAAGTGTTCCGTACAGGGCCGGAACGTCATGTCCTTTTGATAGCAGGAGATAATCCCGGTCCGGATCCGAAATTCGGTCAGGTGAAACAGAAAGAACCTGATCATACAGGTAAACCAGCAGGTCAGCACAGGACAATGAGGCACCAATAAAGCAGCCGCCGTTTGTCGCCATCCGGATGATATGTTCTCTCACTGAGAGTGCAAGGGAATTCAGGTGTTGTTGGATTTCTGGTGTCATTTTGAGTAAAATTAGTTCGTTCTGGTTTGATCCGGCCGGATCGTCCTTAATTCTGTCAGGTGATTCCGGTACCAGTTTACTCCGGCATACGCCTGGTTCAACTGGTAAATGTCTGGTTTTCCGGACAATAATTCCAGAATCTTTTCAAGTCCGAACAGTTCTGATCCCGGCCAGCAAAGTTCATCATAGACCGCCCGGATGAAGGCGTAATCTTCAGGATAGTCAAGGGTAAACCGGTGAGTCATTGAATAATCCCGGCCTGAATTCCAGATAACGTTTCCGATACGGAACCGGTCAGGGTTTTCCCAGATAAAGGGTGTGCAATGCTCCCGTTCAAAGCTGCGTTCGGCTTCCTTCCAGGCGGTTTCGAGTGCCTGAAACGTCATAATTTCAACATCATTTCCATCAGGCCAGGTCGCCGGATGCAGGTTGCTGACATAATCAAATTCACCCGCCGTGTAGAGGAAAAACCTGAATATTTCATCAATTATAGCCGGGTCGATCAGCGGGCAGTCAGACGGGATTTTGACAACGGCTTCCGGAGCCAGGTTCCGTGCCGCCTGGTAATGCCGGTCGAGAAGGTCTGTCGGGTGTCCCGAAAAACAGGAAACCCCGAGTTTTTTGCACAATTCCCTGACGGGTTCATCAGACGGGTCAGTTGTGGTGGCAACAATCAGGTCTGCCGGGGTCTGAACAGCCTGAATCCGTTCAATTTGTCTCTGGAGAGCCGGCTTCCCGGCCAGCGGCATCAGAATTTTACCCGGCAGCCGGGAAGATCCTGTTCTGGCCTGCACAATGATCAGAATTTTCATTTGGCTGCCTTCTTAAAGAGGTTTAAAAACCTGCGGTAGTAAAAAAGCCGGTTATTCAATTTCTTCGGATTGATAACAGCCGGATCCTCATGCACTTCTCTGATCACCTCTGCAATATTCCGGGCAGCAGAATTGTTCTGAACCGGGAGCTTCCGTTTCAAATCTTCCAGATCAAAATTGGAATAAACTTCCTTGCCAAGTGCCAGGCCAACATAAACGACCGATGACCACTGGGTAATCAGAACATCGCAATTGGCGATCATTTCTTCTGCACTGCCCGAGGTGTAAATAATTGCGCCGGGAGCAAGCCGGGTAATTTCCCGGATGGACCTCCGGAAGTTTTCGTTCGGATGCAGTTTAAAAATCAGTTGCCGTCCCCCAGCAATCAGGACACATTTCCGGATAAAGGCAGCACGGTTTTCGATTTTCAGAGTTTCACGGGAATCTGAAGTACAAACCAGAACAAAATTCCGGTAGGGGAATTCATTTTTCCGGAATTTTCCTGCATTGTCAAAATTGGGAATCCCGGTCACTGCTATCCGGGCGGGATCAGCACCCCGGGATACAAAATGGGACTTGTACCCTTCACTTGCCGCACAGAACCGGTCGTACATATTACTCATCCCGGTCATTGCTGTGCTGGCAGCCCAGCGGGGAAGGGTGGGAATCAGAAGAACAACGTAATACCAGAACTCATCCGGATCGGTCATCCCTTCCTGAACCACCACTATTTTTTTATCCCGGATGTTTTTCTGTATCACCATATCCGAACAGGTAATGACCAGATCGTAGGAATATTTTTCACCCCGGTAATCTGCCTCAAGCCCGTGTTTTTCAAGATAGTTCATGCACCGGTCATAATGTTTCCGGCCAAGAACCGACATTTCTGTCCACCGCAGTTTTCTGATCAGTTCGGTAAAGCCGTCGGCATAATGCGGGGTAAAATAGCAGTCAAATCCGGGCAGTTCTTTTGATATCAGGTGCATCTGAATTGTCTGATGCAGTGATCCGCAGATTAAAAGCAGTTTGGGTCGGGAGGCCTGTCCGGTCATTCAATCTCAAAAATTAAGTGGTTCTGCAAAAATCCATTCCGATTATTACCACAGAGTCACCCCTGATTAACCGGATGTAAACTTACGGTGAATTCAGATTCAGAATTTAAAAATAAGAAACAAGGCGGATTCTTTATATCTGAATTCAGGAAATCTCTGTTTCCGGAAACCGGATGTTGGGTGCAGATGTTCTGATACCCGGGAGGACTATCATGGAAAAACCTGCATTTTTGTTTGACGGAGCCCTATCTGCTGCGCTGACTCCTGACCAATACCGGCAACTTTTTATTTCGGCAGCAGAGGCTGTAATTACGCCGGAACTTTCACCCGAAGCCATAGACAGGATCCGGTATACTCACCTGAACCTGAAACGGTCAGAACGGATCTTCAAAACCTATACTGTCCCGGTTGAGCTGGCAGAAAAACTCAGATCTGCAGCAACCCCGCAAACCTGGGTTGTACTAACCGAACCCTGGTGCGGTGACTCTGCACAGAATCTTCCCTACCTCATCCGGATGGCGGAAATCAATCCGGCAATCACCTTCCGGATCTTCCTCCGGGATCAGCATCCCGAAATTATGGAATTGTATCTGACCAACGGAACCAGATCGATCCCCATTCTGATCTGTTTTGACTCAGACGGGAACGAAATCTTCCGGTGGGGCCCCAGACCGGCTGAAGCACATGAACTCGTTTTGAAATCGAAAACTGACGGGGTGATAAAGGAAAAAATAACCGAAGATCTTCACCTGTGGTATGGCAGGAATAAGGGAGAATCCATCAGCCGGGAACTGCTTCAGAGATTATCCTTCCCAGGCTAATTGCCGGTCAGTCCGATCAAACCGGTCGCAAGTACAGGGAATTCCATGACAAGGTATAAAACCAGCAACTGAATCAGAATGAAGGGAATGATTCCTTTGTAAATATGCCGGGTTGTCACTTCGGGCGGAGCTACACCCTTAAGGTAGAAAAGAGCAAAACCAAACGGAGGTGTCAGAAAGGAAGTTTGCAGATTTACCGCCAGCAGAATCCCAAGCCAGGTCAGATCAACTCCCATTTTTAGGAAGATCGGTGCTACAACCGGAACGATGATAAAGCAGATTTCAATAAAATCAATGAAAAACCCTGCAATAAAAACCACCAGCATGACAATCAGAAGAAAATGGTGCGGTTCCAGGTCGGACCCCAGAATCAGTGAACTAAGGTAGTGGTCGCCACCCATTCCCCTGAAAACCAGACCGAACGCAGCAGCACCGGCAAGAATAATAAATACCATACTGGTCAGGAAAGTTGTTTCCTTCATTACCTGCTTCAGAGTCAGCACTGTCAGTTTCCCCTGGGACAGGGTTAGCAAAGTGGCACCCAAAGCGCCAACTGCTGCAGCCTCGGTCGGTGAGGCAATGCCGGTAAAAATGGTTCCGAGAACAGCGATCATCAGAAAAACAGGCGGCACGAATGCCTTTCCGATCCTCATCCATTTTTCCTTCCCGGTAAACCGGGCCATGAGGTCATCCGGCATCGGCGGTGCAGACCCGGGGCGCAGCCAGGCAAATACTGCAACAAACACCAGATAAAGTCCAAACAGCAGAAAACCGGGAACCAGTGCTCCGATAAATAAATCTCCGACAGGAACATTCATCACACTACCCAGCAGAACCAGAACAATGCTTGGCGGAATGATCTGGCCAAGTGTCCCCGAGGCCACAATGGTTCCGGCAGATAGCTCAGGGCTGTATCCCCGCTTGAGCATGGTCGGTAAGCTCAGCATCCCCATAGTCACAACCGTGGCGCCAACAATCCCGGTTGAGGCTGCCAGGAGCAGTCCGACAAACAGAACAGAAAGAGCAAGGCCGCCTTTGATTTTCCCCGAAATAAGAGCCATCGTTTCGAGGAGATCTTCGGCCAGTCCTGATTTTTCAAGCATGACCCCCATAAAAACGAATAAGGGGACCGCCATCATAACATAATTATTCATGACACCCCAAACCCGCATCGGAAGAAGATTAAAAAAATCGAGACCGAAGGTCAGAAAACCGAACACCAGCGACACACCGCCGAGAGTGAATGCAACCGGGAACCCCAGCAGCAGGAGAACAAACAGAACAGCAAATAAACTCAGGGGATTCAGTTCAATGATCACCGGGTGTCTCCTTTTCCGGATTTCCGGTTAAAATCTGAATCTGCCGGACAACTTCGGCCAAAGACTGTAAAATCAGGAAACTGAATCCAGCCGGAATCATGGCCTTGATCAGCCACCGAAAGGGAAGTCCGCCGGGATCCGGCGAGGTTTCAGAAAGAGAAAAGGAAGAAGCCACAAACGGAAAGGAAGACCAGATGACCAGAACAGAAAACGGAATCAGGGCAAACAAATGCCCGGAAAGGTTAACCCAGGCTTTTGATTTTTCTGACATGGTATGATAAAAAACATCAACCCGAACGTGTTTCTGATGTTTAAGTGTGTAGCCCGCACCAATCAGAAAAAGAACCGAAAATAAATGCCATTCCAGTTCTGCCATTCCCGTACTGGTAAAATTAAACAGATACCGGGTAAGAACATCGAAACATACAACGGCAACCAGCACCCCTGACAGCCAGCTTACTGCAGAACCGGTCTTTTCTGTTAACCGGTCAACGGCATCTGCAAACCGGATAAATGGACTCATTACTTAACCTTGAAATAAAATGAAACTGGCAGATGATCTGAAATATTTCTGGCTTTTTCAAGTACCGGAAACTTTTCTGAAAAATCCTGCGCAGAGGCTTCAACGGGCAGGATCACTGCCGGATTGTAAAAGATATTGTCATATTCGCTGGCAAGATGTCCTTCCTCTGTTTTCTTCATTTTCAGGCTGGTTTTGGTTCCTTTCAGAACCGGAATCCAGCCGGCCTTTTTAAGTTCATCGAAACCCGGATGTTTTTCTGACAGATTGAAATCACCGGCAATCAGAAGATCCTTTCTCCCGGTCACCCGGATGAGATCATCGAGGAGTGAAGTTTCTGTCTCTGGTTTTTTTGCAGTGGGAACAGCATGAAAACTGGCAACTCCAACTTCCTTCCCTTCAAATTCAAATACAGCAAAGTAAGGTTCACGGTTCAGTTTGGATTCCAGGGCATTGGCAAGTTGTGCCCTGCCCTTCAGGCTTAACCGGTGCGGTTTCCAGAGAAAAGCATACCGTTCAGATCCATCACCGGTTGTCGGATCCGAAACCGTGTAGTCCCACCTGGATCCGGTCCGGTTCAGTTCATCCACCAAAGCAGCAACTGCCTGGGCACCAGCAGGTCCTGTTGAAACTTCCTGAACGGCCACCACATCAGCATCACGAAGCTCACCGGCAATAAACTGAATATCCGCCGGACTTTTCGATTTTCCGAAATTAAACAGATTCCAGGTAATCAGATGCAGGTTGTCAGACTTACCCCTCTGTCCGGATCTGGACTCTGCCGGCTGTTCCGATTCACCGGGCCCGGTGACCAGCCTGAAAACCAGAAACAGAATGCCCAGGATGGCCAGGTAAATAAGAGGTTTTGCAACTTTTTTCATCGGATTCCAGTTCCCTTTCCTGTGTCATCATTTGATTACAGGTTACGTGCAGAGATGTCTCTGCCGGTTGACACCTGATGAGTTTAACCTGTTATAAATGGGCAAATGCCGGGTTTTGGATTCCGGCACGGGATTTTCATTAGATCCGGCCAACCATCGGAGGACTTATGAAATTTGCCGGCTCATTTTTCAGAATTGTAACCGGAATCCTGTTCCTGATTGTTCTGATTCTCGGGAACCTGGCACTCGTTGCAAGATAACTCAGTCAGATTGTCTCCTTGATGCCAGATAAGAGTAGATCTCGTCCTGTGCCCTGACCGTTTTTGCGTTTTTGGAGCCTTTTCTGTACTGGTTGCACTGGTGTTTGTCAATCAGCCGGGCTTTCACATTGTCGTGAAGCTGAATTTCCAGAATTTTTGCAAGTTCCTTCTGTAAATCGGGGTCGTAAACCGGGCAGGCAACTTCAATTCTCTGATCCAGATTCCGGGTCATCATATCAGCAGAAGTCAGAAAGTATTTCGGGTCACCGCCATTGCAAAAGGCATAAACACGGCTGTGTTCGAGATATTTGTCGACCAGACTGATGGCCTGAAAATTTTTAGTTTCCCGGTCATCCGGCAGAACGAGGGAGCAGGTTCCCCTGATGATCAGGCGGGTGGGAACTCCTCTCGAGACCGCATCCTTTAAAAGGGAAACCATTTCCTTGTCGACCAGATTATTGACCTTCAGGGTAATCCAGGCCTGTTTTCCTTCTTCGTGGTTTTCAATTTCCGTCCAGATCAGTTTTTCAAGCCGGGACCGCATGTTGTAGGGCGAAACAAGCAGGTGTTTATACCGGTTTTTTGAAATTTTGACGTGATCTTCAAATGAGTCGAAGACCTTGGCTACTTCGTCGGTGATCTCATCATTGGCGGTCAGAAGACTGTCATCGCAGTACAACCGGGCGGTATCTTCATTAAAATTACCGGTTGAGATATTGGCATACCGAACCACTTTCCTGCCCTCATTCCGGGTAATCAGGCATAGCTTGGAATGGACCTTATATTGGTTTTCACGCAGATCCGCTTCGGTACTTCTGAATCCGTGAATAACCCGGGCGCCTTCTTCAACAAGTTTATTCGACCAGAAAATATTGGCTTCCTCATCAAATCTTGCCTGAAGCTCCATCACAACCGTCACTGATTTTCCGTTCTTGACAGCGTTGATCAGGGTATTGACCACATTCGACTTATCGGCAACCCGGTACAGGGTCATTTTAATTGATCTGACGTTCGGATCAATGGCGGCTTCTCTGAGCAGGTCCAGAATATGATCGAAAGACTGGTACGGGTAGTGAAGCAGAATATCTTTCTTTTTGATCTGATCAAAAAGGCTGGTGCCATGTGGCAGTGCCGGATGGGTAAGCGGTTCAGGAAGAGCATACCGCATATCGGAAGTACCCACTTTCGGGAACCGGATGAAATCCTTGAAATTATGGTACCGGCCGCCGGCAATGACATTATCCTTCTTTGTCAGGTGAAGGCGTTTAAAAATATAGGACAGCAATTCATCCGGAATGGAAGCATCATAAATAAACCTGACGAGGTTCCCCTTCTGGCGTTTTTTAACTCCTTTTGAAAGTTTTTCTATGTAGCTGATGACTGCATCGTTGTCCAGATCCAGTTCTGCATCACGGGTCATTTTAATGGTATAGGCAGCGATTTCGTCAAATTTAAAAATGAAAAAAATATCTTTCAGACAATACCGGATTACATCATCAATTAAAATGATAAATTGTTTCCCGTTAAATTCTGGCAGAACCACAAACCTGGATATTTGTGTCGGGATTTCAATCAGGGCATATTTCGTTTTTGATTTCGCCTTTTTATTTTTTAAAACAACCGCCAGATAAATGGATTTATCTTTCAGATACGGGAATTCGGCTATTCCGTCGATCATAATCGGAACCAATGCCGGCTGAATATCCCGTTTGAAAATGGTTTTGACCAGTGCGCCCTGTGTCTCGGTCAATTGTTTTTCATTGATGATAAAAATATTCCGGCTGCCAAGTTCCTTCAGAATTTCTTCATATATTTTATCAAACCGCTTATTCTGACTGATCACTATTCTTTGGATTTCGCCAAGAACTTCCTCAGGCTTTTTCCCGACCATTTTGGTGTACCGGTTACTGAGGTTGACCATCCTTTTAAGCACTGCCACCCGGACTCTGAAAAATTCATCCAGATTTGAAGAAAAGATTCCCAGAAACTTCAGGCGTTCAATTACCGGCACAGTGGGGTCACCGGCTTCCTGCAGGACCCTCTCGTTAAAAGAAAGCCAGCTGATTTCACGTTCTTTGAACAAACTCAGGTTCTTTTCCATTCCAACTGTTCCGTTTCTGAAGACCTTTTCCTGATCAGGTGCATGTGGTAAAATAAGACCGGCAGAATAAATCTGCCGGCCTGGGTGTGGGTTAACTTTGGGATTCCGGGGCAGGTGCCGTTTCGGGTGCTGCCTTCGGAATTACCGGTGTTTTGGATTTGGCCGGTTTGGCTTTTTTGCCTTTTCCCCCTTTTGCCGGTTTACTTTTTACCGGTGTCTTTGCTTTTTTTTCGGCCGGTGCAGTCACTTTTGCAGGTTCTTCTGCTTTTTTCTCTGCCGGTTTACGGCCACGTTTTCCCGGAGCTTTCGGTGCTGCCGGTTTGGCTGCTTTTGCTGCCCCAGGCTTTCTGCCCCGTTTTTTCGGTTCTGAAGCAACTACAGGATTCTCAGCTTTTTTCTCTGCCGGTTTACGGCCACGTTTCCCCGGAGCTTTCGGTGCTGCCGGTTTGGCAGCTTTTACCGCACCCGGTTTTCTGCCCCGTTTTTTCGGTTCTGTGGCAACTACAGGATTCTCAGCTTTTTTCTCTGCAGGTTTACGGCCACGTTTTCCCGGTGCTTTCGGTGCTGCCGGTTTGGCTGCTTTTGCTGCACCCGGTTTTCTGCCCCGTTTTTTCGGTTCTGTGGCAACTACAGGAGTTTCAGCTTTTTTCTCTGCCGGTTTACGGCCACGTTTTCCCGGTGCTTTCGGTGCTGCCGGTTTGGCAGCTTTTACCGCACCCGGTTTTCTGCCGCGTTTTTTCGGTTCTGTGGCAACTACAGGAGTGTCAGCTTTTACCGCTGCGGGTTTACGGCCACGTTTTCCCGGTGTTTTCGGTGCTGCCGGTTTGGCTGCTTTTGCTGCACCCGGTTTTCTGCCGCGTTTTTTCGGTTCTGTGGCAACTACAGGAGTTTCAGCTTTTACCGCTGCAGGTTTACGGCCACGTTTTTTGGGTTCTGAAGAAACCACCGGTGCTGCAGGTTTTACGGCCGGCTTCCGGCCACGTCTGGCAGGTGCCGATCCGGTTGCTGCAGTTTTCTTAGCCTTTGCCGTAGCCGCAGCAGGTTTTTCAGGCCTTGCAGCTTTTATCAGTTTTTTGGCAAGCTTACCCAAAGTACTGTCAATTGCCTTTTCTGCCCGTGCCCTGACTCTGGGATCGAGGGATTCCAGATGGGCCTTAAGTGCAGGCAAAACTGATTCGGATAGAACCGTTTTAATTGACTGGTACTCCTGGGTTGTTTTGATTTTTGGTGTTTGAAGCATGGTGATGGTTCCTTCTCCCGGTGGTAAATCTGTCCAGTTGTTTGTTTGAAATTCGATGGAAATCAGACCGGATGTGGGGATGGGTGTCAGTATTTTTCCGGTAAGCACTTCGGCAGCAGTGGTTAAATCAGGGTTGTGTCCAACAATCAGAACCCTGGAAACAGAGGCTGGCAATTTTTGAATCAGTTCAAGCAAATCCACTTCCTGACCTCCGTAAAGAGGCTCGGCAATCTGGATGGATGGGGTCGAGTCAAATAAAATACCGGCTGCAAGTTCAGCCGTTTGGGTACACCGCAGTGCAGGACTTGTCAGGATTAACCCGGGCAGGACTCCGGCTTTTTTAGCCTGAATGAGAACCTTTTTACAATCACTTTCACCTTTTGGCGTCAGACTTCTGTCACGGTCAGAAAAATTAAGTTCATCTTTTTCGGCCTGTGCGTGACGCAGCAAATAAATACTTTTCAAATGATAACTCTATTTTTTTACTTAATTGATTAATATCCTACCCGGCGGTTCAGCCGGTCACGGGTCATTTTCAGAGACTCACTTAAAGTCTGCGGTTTTTTATCTTCTTTTGGCGAAATAAGATCATCTTCAATTTTCCGGATATTCAGTTCCGGCCGGTTCAGATAGTTTAAATGCTGGGCAACAGCTTTTTCCATTTCGGAATAAAAATGTTCCTTCCGGTAAGGTTTGATAAAATATCTGAAAATCCGGCCTTCATTGATCAGGCGGACTGCCAGTTCAATATCCTTGATATCAGTGAGCAAAATGGGGACAACATTCGGATAGTCATCCCGGATCACTGAAATAAAATCAATCCCGTCTGTTTCACCGATCTGGGCTTCGCAGATTAAAACAGCTACCGGAAACTGGGCAAGGGCTTCGAACGCCTTTTCTGCTGATGTAGCCGAATGAACGATGTAATCCTGTGCGAATAATTCCTGATAATTGGAGATTTGAACCTGATTTTCATCAACAAAAAGTAAATGCTGCTTGCGGTGCAGTCCCGACGGGCGGGGTGTAACGGGAACTACCGTTTGCACCTGACTGGCCGGTTTTGCAGGATCAGTTTTTTGCTTAACTGCCTTAACCTGATCATAAAGCTGAACAGCCAGATCGATGGTTTCCTTTAGTTTTTCAATTTTCCAGGGTTTAGAAATAAATCTGAAAATATCACCGGTATTAATTGTTTCGATAATCAGATCAAGATCAGAAAAACCGGTAACCAGAATTCTGACAGTATCCGGATATTTATCCTTGCAGATTTTCAAAAATTCCGTTCCGGTCATTCCGGGCATTCTCTGGTCAGATACAACCACCTGGATTGAAAATTTTCCTAAATAATCCAGCCCTTTTTGTGCATTTTCTGCGGTGTAAACCGTGTAAAAATTGGAGAAAATATCTTTTAGGGTATCCAGAATCTGGGGTTCATCATCAACAAAAAGGACAGCAGGTTTCATTTCAGGAATTCCGTCCTATAAAAATGGAAATGCGGGTGCGGGGAAAAATGCAGGTTATTTTGGTTAAATAATTTATCATTTCACTTATTTCAGTGTAAAGTACAAATTTAATTCTTTTTTCACGATAGTAAACAGTATTTTGTTCTCTTTATCTGTTTTTTAAAGAATTTTCCCGAAAAATCCGTTGAAAATACGTGAAATTTATTTCCTGTGTGATCATTTTCACAAAATCTGAATAAAAACAGGAAGTGCGGAATTAAAATTCCGTCTGAAATTAGTATCCGGAATCCGGAGTTAAAGGACAAAATATGAAAAAGCTGGATGGTAAACGGATTTTGATGTTTGTGGATGACGTTTACGAAGATCTTGAACTCTGGTATCCCAAACTCAGACTGGCTGAAGAAGGAGCCCGCATAACCGTAGCGGGACCGGAAGCAAAAAAAATATACAGGGGAAAACATGGTTATCCCTGCAAATCTGATGCTGCCCTTTTTTCTTTGAATGAACCGGACTTCGATGCGTTGGTTATTCCCGGAGGATTTGCACCGGACCAGCTCAGGCGGGTGCCAAAAGTCAGGGAACTGACCCGGCAGTTTCAGGAGTCAGGAAAACTGATTGCCTTTATCTGCCATGCAGGCTGGATCCCGGTTTCAGCCGGAATTGTAAGAGGATACTCAGTTACCTCTACACCGGGAATTATGGATGATCTGGTAAATGCCGGCGCAAGCTGGACTGATGAACCCGTTGTTTGTGACCGCAATTTTATAACCAGCAGGCGGCCCGATGATTTACCCGATTTCTGCAGGGAAATTGTTCGTTATTTATCCGAAAGATAATCCTGGATAATCCGGATGAATTCTCCAACGTGGTAGGGTTTTGCAATAAACCCGGCAAGTCCGTCCTGAACCAGCGTTTCCAGAGCATCATTTTCGCTGTAACCGCTTGAAAAAATAACAGGAATTCCTGGTTTGATGGATTTCAATGCCTGAAAAGCTTCAATTCCGCTCATTCTTGGCATCATGACATCCATCAGAACCAGGCTGATTTTATCCTGACTGGCTTCAAAAACAGAAAGGGAATCCAGCCCGTCTGTTGCCGTAAGGACTTCATATCCGAAATGTCTTAGAATATCTGATGCCAGTTCACGGATGGATTCATCATCATCCACAACCAGAATACATCCGGTTGCCGAAACTCCGGCACCGTCAGGACCGGACCCTGGTTCAGGACTGGCGTCAGGTGCGGGTAACAGGGCAGAATTCAGTGCCGGGAAAAAGACATCAAACCGGGACCCGACTCCCGGCGACGAGGTCACATTGAGAAATGCCTGATGATTCTGAAGAACCCCGTACACCATTGCCAACCCCAGACCGGTTCCTTTTCCGGTTTCCTTCGTCGAAAAAAACGGCTCAAAAATCCGGCTCAGAATTTCAGACTCCATACCCGTTCCGGTATCAGAAACTGAAAGCACCACATAGTTACCCGGCGGAATAAGACCTGTTGTCATTTCGGCAGAGGAATCAAAACTCATTTCATGGGTTTCAATTTCAATAATACCTTTACCGGAAATCGCATCCCGGGCATTCACACACAAATTGATGATCACCTGCTGAAGCTGAACCGGATCTCCCAAAACCGGCTGAATGGCGGGATGAAGGACAGAGTTCAATTCAATGGATTTGTCGAACGTTCTTTCCATTATAGAAAGGGACTCTGCAGCAAGCTGATTTAAATTCACTGCGATCGGAGTTGATTTTCCGCCCCGGGCAAAGGCAAGGAGCCTTGCAATGAGCCCTGCAGCCCGTTCAGCACCCTTTTCGACGGATTCGACATATTTAATAAATGGTGACCCCGGGCCAAGCTGGGACTTCATAAAGGAAGCATACCCCATAATTCCGCCCAGAATATTATTGAAATCGTGGGCCATTCCACCGGCAAGCTGCCCAAGTGATTCCATTTTCTGGGACTGAAATAACTGATGCTGCAATTTCCGCTGTTCGGTGATATCCCGGATTATTCCTCTTAAAAAAACGGCATTTCCATTTTCATCCCGAACCAGATTGGTAGACTGAACAACGGTAACCGGTGATCCGTTTTTTTTCTTCAGTGTTATTTCAAAATTCCGGACAAATCCGTCACGAAGAATCCGGTCAACCAACGCATTTCTTTCATCCTGCGAAAAATATAAATCCCGCGAAATATCCATTTTCAGAAATTCCTCGCGCGACTCATATCCGAACATACTCACACCGGCCGGATTGATTTCCTGAAATTTACCGTCAAGAGAAGAAACAAAAACAGCATCTTCACTTTCTTCAAACAGGGTTCTGTATTTTTTTTCTGACTGATTGATCTGATTAAACAGCCGGGCATTTTCGAGTGCAAGAACAGCCTGATCCGCAAAATCCTGTGCAATTTTAAAATCGGTATCCTGAAAGAATTTTTCACCCTGAAGACGGTCAACGCCCATGACGCCAATGACTCTTCCTTTTGAAATGAGCGGGATGGAAATCATCGATACGAACTGTTCCAACTGCGGAATCATTCTGAACCTGGGATGGCTCTGAACATCCTGAATCAGCATTCCCCTGCCGGTTTGGGCCACATATCCGGCAATTGAATCGCCAACCGGAAACCTCATCAGCGGAATCACTTCCGGGCTGATTCCCCTTGAGGCACCGATAGAAAGTATGCCGGTCGTTTCGTTCAAAAGAAACAGGGCTCCATGCTGTGACTGGGTCAGTTCCAGAACTTTTTCAACAATCATATCGAGAAGCTGATCCACTTCAAAAGTCGAAATAATAGCCTTGGTCACTTCCATCAGCGACTGGCTGTGACGGGCCCTTCGGTTTGCCTCTTCAAATAAAATTCCATTTTGAATTGCCGCGATGGAATGGGTGATAAAAAGCTGGATCAGTTCAAAATCATCGGCAGAAAAAACGTCATCGCTATTTCTGGTAACCGTAAAGATTCCCTGAATTTCACCTTTTACTCTTACCGGGATGATAATTGAATGCTCTTTTTCAGGAATATATCCGGCCGGATAAATGGATCTGGGATCCAGATGACAATTATTGATCATCTGGCTTTTGCCTTCCTGAATAATACTGCCGATGAGCCCTTTTCCGTATTGCACCGTCCAGGATTCCATCGGGAAGGCATCCTGATGTTTTTTTACCACTGCAATCGGTTTAAAACTGTTCAGATTTGGTTCAGTCCAGAACAGCGCACACAGATTGTAATGTGTAATTTCACTCAAGGCAGTCGAAATCTGTTTAAAAATATCTTCGAGACTCAGCATGGTCAGCATCGAACCGGCCGTTTCCAGAAGACGTTTTCTCTGAATGGCAAACCGTTCTGCGGTCTCTTCTGCACCCTTTTTCTGACTGATATCGGTAAGCCTGACGAGTAAAAATGGCTGTTCGGCAGATTTAACCGGTTTCACGGAAATATCTGCCCAGAATTCTTTCAGGGGATGATGAACCCGCATATCGAATAAATTCAGATCAGAAAACCGGTCCCAGGATTCCGGACAGGCAAAAAATCCGGGCAATTTCTGCCCGTTCCGGTCCGAAACATTTATTCCGAAAGTCTTTACTGCCAGATTATTTCCGCCCAGGATTTCGAGTGATTCAGGATCGGCAAGAATCAGAAAATCGGACGATTCATTGAATATGGCAGAAAGAACCAGTGCTTTGATTTCGTTTTCTGACTGGTAAGTCATTTTGATACCCAGAAGAATCCCGCCGGTAATCATAACGACCAGAATCAGGGTAATGTAAAGCGATTTAATTTCGAAAGGCTGGTCCGAAAAAAGGATTCCCATCACCGGAAGGCATACCATAATGACCGAATACAGGGCCAGCAGTTTAAGGGACCGGAAGGAGACAGCAAAAATCAGGTAAATAAAAAACAATCCGATGCTGTAGCTGATATTAAATCCGTTCTGGAAATTCAGCACCAGAATCCAGAGACTGCAAACTGAAAAGAGAACTGAAAATATCACCTGGGCATTCTGCCTGGCAAACCGGCTCAAAAAGGTGGATACCGAAAAGGAAATCAGCAGACCAATCAGGATGAGGCGGGCCGAAAGGCTGTCTGAAGAAGCGGGGATAAATACAGAATGAAAAACCCAGCCGAGCAGTAAAATAACGGACATGACAACCGGAAGGATCCGGAACAGCATCAGATCACCGATAACCGGAGACCTGCTTCCGGTTAAAATGCGGCTGAACTGGGGTCGTCTTTTTTCCATGCGTACCGAGTTATTCTGGTCTTCTCCTTCCTGCACGGACTTTCCGGGCAGGTCAGGCAAAATTCTGCTAATTAAGAATTTTTCTTAATCCAGCCAAACGAATTACCATGTTCCAAACACTTTTTCTTCAGTTTCGGGTTTCGGGCGACCGGTTTTTTTTAGTTTTTCTTAAAATTCCATGACACAGCCCACACCTGAAACACTGCCCGGAATTTTAAATTCAGGAAACTACTGTATTTTAATTCGGTATTTTGTATATTTGACGTTTGCCTAAAACCAAACCGGGTCATCCCGGGCATCAGGATAGTAAATCGGAATGAGTGAAGTCAGATACGAAGAAGACAGTATAAAATCGCTTGATTGGCGGGAACACATCCGGCTGAGACCGGGGATGTATATCGGGAAACTTGGCGACGGTTCTGCCCCGGATGACGGTATCTATGTTCTGTTCAAGGAAATCATGGATAATGCCATTGATGAACACGTCATGGGTTACGGGAAAACCATTGATATCAAAGTCACTGACCAATCGGTCAGAATCCGGGATTATGGCCGGGGTATTCCGCTTGGGAAGGTAATTGACTGCGTTTCCAAAATTAATACCGGCGGAAAATATGACTCGGGTGCATTTAAGAAAGCAGTTGGGCTGAATGGCGTTGGGACCAAGGCAGTCAATGCCCTTTCGGGTGCCTTCCGTGTGCAGTCGGTCAGGGACGGACGGACTAAAATTGCCGAATTCGAAAAAGGAATTTTGCTTCAGGATCACAGGGAAACAGACTCAACCGAACGGAACGGAACACTGATCACCTTTACTCCGGACGGAACTGTTTTCAGAAATTTTCATTTCGTCGCCGAATTTCTGGATGAAATGCTGTGGAATTATGCCTTTCTGAACGCCGGTCTGACGATTAATTTCAACGGGCAAAAATTCTATTCTGCCAATGGTCTTCTTGATCTGCTCAGCCGGAAGGTTGAACCTGAAACCCAGCGGTACCCGATCATCCACCTGAAGGGTGAGGATATTGAAGTTGCCATGACCCATGGCAATCAGTATGGCGAGGAGCATTATTCATTTGTCAACGGTCAGTTTACGACCCAGGGCGGTACTCATCTGGCCGCCTTCCGGGAAGGCGTTGTTAAGGTGATCCGGGAGTTTTACAAAAAGGATTTTGATCCGTCAGACATCCGGGCTTCGATCATTTCAGCCATCAGCGTCCGGGTTCAGGAACCGGTTTTTGAAAGTCAGACGAAAACAAAGCTCGGCAGCCTGACCATGTGGCCCGACGGCCCGTCTGTCAGAACCTATGTGGCCGATTTTCTAAAAAAAGAACTGGATGATTTTCTTCATAAAAACCCGTCAACGGCACAGGCTCTGCTTGAACGGATTACCCAGTCTGAACGGGAACGGAAAGAAATTGCCGGAATTAAAAAACTGGCCAATGAACGGGCCAAAAAGGCAAATCTGCACAATAAAAACCTGCGGGACTGCCGGTATCACCTGAATGAAGGTAAAGATGACCGCCGGTACCAGTCCAGCATTTTTATAACCGAGGGTGACTCGGCTTCGGGTTCGATTACCAAATCACGGAACGTAGAAACCCAGGCGGTCTTCAGTCTCCGTGGAAAACCGATGAACTGTTACGGGATGACCAAGAAGTATGTTTATGAAAATGAAGAACTTAATCTGCTTCAGCATGCCCTGAACATTGAAGACGGAATCGAAAACCTTCGGTATAACAAGGTTGTTCTGGCCACCGATGCAGATGAAGACGGAAAACACATCCGGATGATTCTCCTGACCTTTTTCCTGCAGTTTTTCCCGGATCTGGTCAGAAACGGACATTTGTTTATTCTTGAAACCCCGCTGTTCCGGGTCAGAACCAAAAAGGAAACCATTTACTGTTACGATGAAACAGAAAAACAACTGGCCATGAACAAACTGGGAAAAGGGGTTGAAATCACCCGGTTTAAAGGCCTCGGAGAAATTTCACCGGATGAATTTTCAGGCTTTATCGGGGATAATATCCGCCTGGCACCTGTTATTCTGACCAAGGAAACTCCCATCCCCAAACTGCTTGAGTTTTATATGGGGACGAACACCCCCGAACGGCGGAATTATATTATCGACAATCTGAGAATTGAAAAGGATTTGGTTGATCATGAGCTCAACTGATCAGAATGAACCGTTTTCTCCGGAAAACGGAAGTGAAAAACTTCATGAGATGACTCACATCCGGGGAATGTTTGATTCCTGGTGGCTCGATTATGCATCGTATGTAATTCTGGACCGTGCCGTACCGGCGATTTACGACGGACTGAAGCCAGTTCAGCGGCGGATCATACATTCCATGAAGGAAATGGATGACGGAAGGTACCACAAGGTCGCAAATATTATCGGTCAGACCATGCAGTTTCATCCGCACGGCGACCAGTCGATTACGGCGGCACTGGTCAATCTGGGGCAGAAAGACCTGCTGATTGACTGCCAGGGAAACTGGGGAGATCCCAGAACCGGTGATTCGGCAGCAGCAGCCCGGTATATAGAAGCCCGTCTTTCAAAATTTGCCCTTGAAGTTTTATTCAATGCAGATATTACCGACTGGCAACTTTCTTACGACGGCAGAAAAAAAGAACCCATTTTCTTTCCGGTAAAATTTCCGCTGGTTCTGGCCCAGGGTGTTGAAGGAATTGCTGTCGGTCTTTCCACTAAAATCCTTCCGCATAATTTCTGCGAACTGATCAACGCCAGTATTCACATTCTGGAAGGAAAGGAACCGGTTATTTTCCCGGATTTTCCTACCGGCGGATTAATTGACGTCACCAATTACAATGACGGCAAAAAAGGAGGCAAGCTCAGGATCAGAGCGAAAATTGAGGAGCTGGATAAGAAAACACTGGTTATCAGGGAAATCCCGTACGGAAAAACGACTGCTTCGCTGATTGACTCGATCGTGAAGGCTAACGATAAAGGTAAAATCAAAATCAAACGGGTCATCGACAATACCGCCAAAGATGTCGAAATCGTAGTAGAACTGGCCCCGGGTGTCTCACCGGATGTCACCATTGATGCCTTATTTGCCTTTACTGAATGTGAAATTTCAGAATCACCCAATGCCTGCGTGATTGCCGAAGAAAAACCTGCCTTTCTGGGTGTGACCGAAATATTGAAATTCAATACGGCCCACACCGTTAATCTGTTGAAACTTGAACTTGAAAACACCCTCAGGGAATTACAGGAAAAATGGCATTTTTCATCCCTCGAAAAAATCTTTATCGAAAAAAGAATTTACCGGGATATTGAAGAATGTACAACCTGGGAATCGGTACTTGAAACCATCGACCGGGGCCTTGATCCGTACAAAAAATTATTCAGGCGGGAAATCACCCGTGAGGATATCCTGAAACTGACAGAAATCAAAATTAAACGGATTTCAAAATACGATTCCTATAAAGCAGACGAGGAATTAAAATCATTAGAAGATGAAATCCGTCAGGTTCAGCATCATCTGGCCCATCTGATCGGATACAGTATCGACTATTACAGGAATATCCTGAAAAAATATGGTGCCGGAAGGGAAAGAAAAACCGAAATCAGGACTTTTGATACCATTGCAGCCCGCCAGGTGGTCATTGCCAATCAGAAATTATATGTTAACCGGGAAGATGGTTTCGTTGGATACGGCCTGAAAAAGGACGAATATATCTGTGACTGCTCAGATATGGATGATATTATTGTTTTTCTGAAGAACGGAACCATGCAGGTTACCCGGATCGAAGACAAAAAATTTGTCGGAAAGGACATCATTCATGTTGATGTCTGGAAGAAAAACGATGAACGCCGGATTTACAATATTGTTTATCTGGATGGTGAAACCGGGTTTGCCTTTGCCAAACGGTTTGCGGTCACAGCCATTACCCGCGACCGGGAATATCCGGTTACAAAAGGAACCAAGGATTCCAGAATTCTGTACTTTACTTCGAATCCAAACGGGGAATCCGAAATTGTCAATGTGAATTTATCGCAGGGGTGCAGGGCGAAAATCAAGGTCTTTGACTATGATTTCGGTGACCTGAGCATCAAGGGACGGCAGTCGATGGGGAATATTCTTACCCGTTGGCCGGTAAAAAAAATCATACGGAAATCAGTAGGCCCCTCCTCGTTCGGCGCAAGAAAAGTCTGGTATGATGCCGTCGTTGGCAGATTGAATCTGGATGGCCGCGGAAAATGGATAGGTAATTACAATACGAATGATTCCATTCTCGTCATTTATAAAGATGGGTCATATGAACTGACTTCGCATGAAGTCACCAACCGGTATGAGCCGGAACAGGTTTTAATTATCCGGAAATTCCATGCCGAAACCATTATTTCCTGTGTTTATTACGAAGGCGCACAGGAAAATTACTTCGTAAAACGGTTTCAGATCGAAACCCAGACTCAGGATAAACGGTTTTCCTTTATCGGTGATGACAAAAAATCGAAACTGATTGCGGTAACGGTTGTTTCAGAACCCCAGATTTCGCTGACTTACGAAAAAGGAAAATCAAAGGAACAAATCACCGAAGAACTGGGTTTGGCCGACCTGATGGATGTGAAAGGGTGGAAAGCTCTTGGGAACCGGCTGAGTCAGTTTCCGGTTATTTCAGTCAGGATGCTGAGTCCGGCCGATGATCTTGCAGAACCTGCTGAACCTGATGCATCTGCAGAAACCGGCGAGTCTGCCGGTCCGGAGGCAGAAAACCCGGACGAGAAGGACCAGATAGGCTTATTTGAATAATTGCCCCCCGGAGGACAAGTGGGAAACCAGATTGCTGAAACATCCCGGCTGATAATCAGGGAAATGGTTCCTGCTGATGCCGGATTTCTGTTTGAACTGAATCTGGATCCGGAAGTACTCCTGTTCACCGGCGACGTCCCATTCGCTTCGGTTAGTGAAGCTGAAACGTTTTTAGAGGGATATACGGGATATCAGGACTTCGGAATGGGCAGGTGGCTGGTTATTTTAAAAGAAACCGGCGCCCCGCTGGGCTGGTGCGGATTAAAATTCCACCCCGAAACCGGAATGGTTGATCTCGGATTCCGCTTCTTAAAAAAACACTGGGGATCCGGTTATGCCACCGAAGCCGCAAAAGCCTGTCTGGAATACGGATTCGGGACTCTTGGCCTTTTCCAGATTACCGGCAGGGCCCTCCAGGGTAATCCGGCCTCATCACGGGTTCTTGAAAAATCGGGAATGACCCGCAAGGGCCAGTCCCTTGATGACCACGGACTTTGGGAAACCTGGGAAATTATTAAACCGTTCTGACCTGAAGAACTTTTCCGGATTGAATTACCAATGCTGCATGCCCGCCACTATCTGACCTGGGTCAGAAGAGAAATTCTGGACTATGTCTTCCTATCCCTTCTCTGGACGGCGGCAGCACTTGCTGTTTTTAAATTATTTCCGCCGGAGGAAGCTTCCGGGATTACCGGACTTCTGTTCACTTCCTTTATCCTGATTCTATCAGTAAAAGCCGTCCTCCGCCGCATTTTTTTCATCCACCACACCCCTCTTTCTGAGTATAAAACACCGGGGAGCCTAACTTCGGCATTTCTATTCTCCTGGATTTTTTCGGTTGCTGTTTTGTGTCTGTTTTTGGGGATTTATCTGGTCATTTTGATTACCGGTACCAAAACTCTCCAGGTTCCTTCTTTATTCTGGACAGCCGGATTTACGGCTCTGCTGATTCCATCCCTTTTATTTGAAACCGCATCTGCCCATGTCAGCCGATCGGGTATGCCGGCAGCAATCAGGGTACTTTCTGCCGTTACTTTTGTGTCATCCTTTCTTTTTCCGCTGACTTTTCATCCCGATTTTCTGATGATTGCCAAACTTCTTTTTCTTTCGGCAGTGATCAGGCTGATTTTGTTTATTTTTTTCCTGCTCGATTCTCAACTGCTCGATCTTTTCCTTCCAGGAAGAGAGAACTTTTTCAGAAATTTTACCGGGTACCTGAATCTGTTTAAGGCTGATGCGGTTTACTGGCTGTTTCTGCTTTCTGTATTTTGGATTCCCTGGCTTTTTCTGGATCAGTACGACCGCCTCATCTGGACACTGGGAAGTTTCCTTTTTCTGGTAATTCTTACCGGTTTAACCCAGTTAATGGCACTCTGGAGCCTCATCTTCAAGAATTTCATCCGGTTAAATCTGCCCGATCAATTTATTTTATATGCCCGTCACCTCAATGTCTGGCATATCATGACCTTCTTTTCCTTTGTACCGTTTCTTCTGCTCATCCTGACTCCGCTGGTCGAATTTGAATTTCCCCGGCTTCCGGCAGGATTTAACTGGATTTTCCTGCTGGTTTCCATGTCGTTTCTGGCAATCGGAAGTTATTTCCTGACAAACCCGATGGCGGAACTGCTGGTTCTTCTGGGAAGAAAAAAGGAACTTGCCTGGATCACTGTTTCCTCTGCCGCCGGTTTCATTCTGGCCTCAGTTTTTTTTACCAGCCTGACCGGCCCGTGGGGCTTTTCCTTTGCCCTGATTTTTTCCGGTTTTTTTTATTGGGCAGGAATCAACATCCTGATTCAGCAACTGCTCAGTTGTGATTACCACTTTCTTTTTCCTACTAAAAAACTCATCCGGATTCTGATTGCCTCGGTGTTTTCGCTAACAGCCGGATTGCTTTTAATTTTCATTCCCGTTGAAACCCTGAATAAAATGGGATGGATTTTTGGGATTTATTTCGGAACTTATCTGATCCTCATTGCCTACTTCGGGGTTTTGAAATCGGATACACATACCGGATTTATTAACTGGACCAGACGGATCGGAAATTTTCACTGATGAACCTGCCGGCACTTACCCCTGTCTGGACACCAGACGACGTCACGATCCGAAAGGCGGGCAGCATTCTATCCGAAGGCGGTATCGGCGCCATGCCAACTGAGACTGTTTATGGTCTTGCCGGTGATGCACTGAACCCAACTGCCGTCAGCCGGATCTTCGAAGCAAAAAACCGCCCGACTTTCAATCCGCTGATTATCCATATTGCAGAGCCGGAAGATCTGCACTATCTGACCGTTTATCCCATTGAAAAAGCAGAACTGCTGATCAACAAATTCTGGCCGGGTCCGCTGACACTGGTCCTCCCGAAGAGGAAGGAAGTTCCTGATCTGACAACGGGGGGAAAAGATTCCGTCGCCATCCGCCTGCCGGCACATCCCATCGCCCGGAACCTGATCCGGGCCAGCGGAAAGTATCTGGCTGCACCGTCTGCCAACCCGTTCAATTACATTTCACCAACAACTGCCTACCATGTTCAGGCTCAGCTTTCCGGCAAAATTGATTTCATTCTGGATGGCGGACCCTGTACCGTTGGGGTTGAATCCACCGTTATTTCGCTTGCAGAAAAAACACCGGTTCTGCTTCGTCATGGCGGGTTATCTTTCGAAGACCTTGAAGCCGTCCTGCCGGGCCTTACAGAACGGACTTCCATCCTTCATGAGTCGCCTGATGCACCCGGCCAGCTTGCTGTTCATTACAGTCCGGGAACCCGGTTTAAACTCTGGAATGGCGAGGACCTAAGCGGACCGCGAACCGGTTTTATTTCCTGGACCCACGTCCCTGAAGATCCGGAGGTTGTCACTTATCGTCTGAGTGAATCACAATCTCTGATTGAAGGTGCCAGCCGTCTTTTCCAGGGACTTTATGAACTGGACGGGAAAAACCTTTCCATTATCTACGCAGAACCGGTTCCTGATACCGGGCTGGGCAGGGCAATAAATGACCGTCTGCGCCGTGCCGCCGGAAAGTCCTGATCCGGGATTAAAATTGAATTAGGCTTCCCTTCCCTTCTTGATCTTTCCTGTAATTTCCCTGAAGTTCGTAACACAAAACTAAACTTTTGTGTGAGCATGAAAACAAAAAGATTCAGTGTATCTCTCGAGGAAAACCTGCTTACTGCTCTCGACCGGTTTGTTGCCGAGAGAAAATTCCCCAACCGGTCACAGGCAATCAGAAGCCTGGTAACCGAATCACTGGTACAGGAAAGCTGGGATCAGGATAAACTTGTTGCCGGTGCTCTTGTGCTGGTCTACGATCATCACAAACGGGATTTATCCAAAAAACTGACCCACGTTCAGCATGATTTTCACCACCTGATTCTGGCTACCCAGCACATTCACCTTTCGCACCATGCCTGCCTTGAAACAATTTCACTGAAAGGAAATGCAACTGAGCTCAGGCAGCTTGCCGATGGAATACTGGCCATCAAAGGAATTACTCATGGGAAACTGGTCATGACGGAACCCGGCTGATATTTTTTATACCCAAATCACACTTTTTTATCATTTCGTAATACCAGAAGGAAAACCCTCATGGAAAAGTTAACCCGGTTTTCACTGATTTTCTCAGGCTTGTTGGGATCTTCAGGGTTTGCATCTGCTCAAACTGCCGGTGATACCTTAGATGCCGGAATCTACAGTCAAAAGGTGGTCGTAACCGCCTCAAAAATTCCTGAATCACGGGGAAATGTGACTCAGCAAATCGATGTTCTTTCCCCTGAAGGGCTTCAGGCCATTCCGGCCCTGACAGGTAATCTTGCTGAGGCTTTGCAATTTGTCCCGGGTAACTCGGTAAAAGTGTTGTCCAGAAATGATGCCAACTGGGGCGCCTACGGCGGAATCGGTCCGAAATATTCCACTTTTATGCTGGGAGGACTTCCGATTGATGCCTTTACCGATGTGCAGGCCCTCAGACTTTCTGCCATTGACCGGATCGAAATTCAGAGGGGACCGGCCTCAGTCCTCTATCCGAATTATTTATCCCAGGATTTTGCCGGAAATCAAAGTCCGCTTACCGGAACCGTTAATCTGATTCTGAAGGAAGTAGTCAGCGAGCCCAGGACAGTTCTTGCCGGTTCATTTGGTTCTTTCAACACCCTTTCACGTGGTTTTTCTACTGAGCAAAATCTGCTGTCAGCTTCTGTAATCGCCGGTGGTTTTTTTGAATCATCAGATTATACCAATTACGGATCGCCTGGCTCCTGGCTGAACATGACCAAAGATCCTGAATACCGCAAAGAAATCTGGTATGGCGGTCTGACACTGCCTTTCGAAAACAAAAAAGTAACCTTCTTCGCCAACCGGGCCAACCATTCAGGCGACGCAGGGCGTGAA
The DNA here is from genome assembly GCA_023151185.1 of Bacteroidota bacterium. Taxonomy (GTDB): domain Bacteria; phylum Bacteroidota; class JABWAT01; order JABWAT01; family JABWAT01; genus JAFLBE01. The sequence goes on along the minus strand of JAKLJL010000005.1, from coordinate 58,425 downwards.
CACCGCAAGTTTGAGAATCAATACGACCTCATCAACGCCGGATATTCTGTCCAACTTAATGAGGGGTTGTTTTATCAGATAAACACCGGCATCAGATATACTGAAAGAAAGGGACAGGAAGACAAGGCAGACCCGGTTACCGGGATCCGGAATCTGGATTCTGAGAACGGAGTGGACCAGCATTTCATTCTGGCAGAGAACACCCTTTCATGGGAACATTTTCACGGATACACGCTTTCCGCCGGAGCCGATTTCCAGTTGGCCGACTACCAAACCTGGTCAAAAAAACCCGGAGCCACCCGTTCTACAGGTAATAAAGCCGAAGGTTATCAGGTTGGATTTTATGCTCAGGAAGAAGTTCAGGCAGATAATCTGGTTTTCCGTGGCGGGATCAGGATTAACCATACAGGATATTTAATCGACCGCCTTGAAGGCGGAATTCCAGGTGAAAAAGAAAAATCCTGGACTCCCGTCTTATGGTCAGCAGGGATGAAAGTAAATCTTTCAGAAAATGCTTCGGTTTTTGCCAACGCCGGGAGTTCCTTCATGGCACCCGGGCTGAAATCGGTTGGCGGAACGCTAACTGCAGTTCAGCTCACTGACAGCAGTTCAAATGGTCAGGTTCCCAACAAAAACCTGAAACCGGAATCAGGTATTGGGATTGACGGAGGGATGAACCTGCAGATTATGCCCGAAGTTTTCACATCCATCAGAGGATTTTATACTACCGTAACTGATGCCATTGTCGAAAATTCGGTCAGCCAAAATCCATCCAGAAGTCAGTCTGTAAATGCCGGGACGACCACTGCACGTGGCGTGGAAGCTGAAATCAGGGTGATGCCCATTCAGGAGGTGACTGTTTTTTCAACCCTCACCTGGACGGAGACAACCGTTGAAAACCCCAGAAATCCGGATCAGGATGGGTCTGATGTTCCGTTTGTTCCCGACCTGACGATGAACGGCGGTGCAACCGTTAACCTGGAACCCTTGAATCTGATACTGACCGGAGTGGTTCATTATTCCGGGAAAATAGTTGACAGTCTTTCCAAAAAAGACAGGCAATCCTATGATCAGGGACTGGTTGTATCTTTGTCAGGGGAATGGACGGTTTTCCGTGCGGAAAAATCCCGGTTAAATCTGACCGGTTCCGTTTATAATCTGACCGATAATCAGTTTGACATGCCCTGGCAGTTTAAAGATACTGGCCGTGCACTGACAGCAGGTCTTCAGCTAACATTTTAGCTTATGAAAAAATCCGGCGGGTTGTATTTAGTCCTTGGGGTGGTTCTGATCGGACTGACCTTTCTCGGAAAATGGGGAAACCCCTCTCCGCCGGAACACCCGGGCTACACTTCTTCGGCAATTCAGGTGACGGATTTCAGGAATAAGGCGATCCGGCTGGAAAAACCGGCCGAACGCATTGTCTGTCTCATCGAAAGCGCTTTAACCGGCTTTTACATGCTTGAAGCCCAGCCTCAGATTGCTGCGGTTCCGCTGTCTGCAGTTCAGGATCCGCTGAAAAAGTACTATTCTGTATTGGACCCCAGAATCAGCCAAAACTCACTCCCCGCTCCCGGAAACTGGGATTTCATCAGTCTGGAATCTGTACTGGCACTTAAACCGGATCTGGTCGTCATTTGGCGGGAGCAAAAAGAAGCCATTTCCCTGCTCGAAAGTCAGTCCGTTCCGGTATACGGAGTTTTTATTTCCTCCTTTCAGGATATTGAAAAGGAAATCCGGGACTTTGGCCTTCTGACCGGGCGGGTGGCACGTGCAGATTCTTTGCTAAAATGGTCTGACCAGCAGGCAACTGCACAGGTTCGAACGAAAAATGAACCGGTTCCGAAGGTTTATTTTACCTGGAATCAGGGCTTACTCGAAACCTCGGGCCGTCCCGGGGCAGTAACAGATCTGATCGAACTTGCAGGAGGTGAAAATTGCATTTCAGTCAACCTGGAACATACCGTCATTTCCCTTGAAACCCTGCTTGTCGAAAATCCGGATGTTATTCTGATGTGGTCAGATCCTAACCGGGATCCTGAAACCGTTCTCTCCCTTCCCGAAATCAGGAAAGTAAAGGCTGTTCAGAATAGGGCAGTTTATGAGTTGCCTTCTCCCTTTTACTGTGATTTCTGGACCTTGAAATATCATCTTGCCGTCCAGTTTACTGCTTCCTTTCTTCATTCTGATGAAAAGAATCCGGCACTTTCTGATTCCTGGATATCCACCTTTAACACCCGATTTTATGGCCCGGCAGGTAAAAACCTTCCTTTGGATTAATCTTCTTCCGGTGATCATTCTGCCGCTGGCAGTTTTTACCGGACCCTCGTCCATCCTGACGCCTGTAGAATTTTTGGGCAACTGGACCGGCTGGTGGGATACCAGCTCCGGAGTAACGGCTGATTTTGCATTATATCAGTCCATTTTAACCGACGTCAGAATACCTCGTGTTCTGCTGGCATTCTTTACAGGCGGCGCACTTGCTATTTCGGGTGCCAGCCTTCAGGCCATTTTTAAAAACCCCCTGGTTGATCCGTATCTGCTGGGAATTGCCTCTGGCGGCGCATTTGGTGCTGCACTTGGTCTCGCCTTTCCCTGGATTCCGGTTACGGCTTCGGCATTTCTGTTTGCCTTTCTTGCAGTTTGGACAAGTGTCAGGCTGGCAACCCGAAACAATACAATCCAACCGGTTGCTCTGGTCCTCTCAGGAATAATCATTTCCGGGGTATTTACTGCCTTTTTAACTTTGATTCAATTTCTCACCGATCCGTTCAGACTTCAGACCATCGTTCACTGGACGATGGGAAACCTTCACCAAAGCTCCTGGGAACAGGTCAGACTCATTGTCCTTCCCGTATCTGCAGGTGTTTTGGGTCTCATTCTGTACCGCTGGCGCCTGAATGCACTGGCTCTTGGGGATGACGAAGCCTGGTCGGCAGGGTTATCCCCCGAACGGGAGAAACGGATTATTCTGATTTTCTCGACCCTCGTTACGGCTTCGGTTGTTTCAGTTGCGGGAATAATCGGCCTTTTCGGTCTTTTTATTCCGCACATGATCCGGATGGTTTCCGGACCGGACAACAGAAAACTGATTCCGGCAAGCTTTACACTCGGCGGCACCTTTCTGGTTATAATTGACACCGCCTCCCGAAGTTTATTTCCCTTCGAGGTCCCGATCGGAATTTTCACCATGATTCTGGGTGCTCCGGTTTTCCTCTGGCTGATCAGGAAAGGAAGTACAGGATGGGTTTAGGTATTCCTGCCGTATCGGTTGAAAACATCTCATTCAGCTATCAGGAAAAACCGGTTTTTACAGGATGTTCTCTCGAAATACCTTCCCACCGGTTTTCGGTCATTCTCGGAAGAAACGGATCAGGGAAATCCACCCTGCTCAAACTGCTTTCCGGGCTTCTTCAGCCATCAGCAGGGACTCTTTTAATCCACGGAACTTCCCATTCGGACCTTTCCGGAAAGGAGAAATCCAGACGGATTGGCTACCTTCCTCAATTTCACCAGCCGGTTTTCCCTTTCACAGTCCGGGAGGTTGTTCTGACCGGCAGAACTGGTCAGGCTGGGTTTTCCCCCTCTGCTGAGGATGCAGAACTGGCAGAGTCGGCTATCAGAGATCTGGATATTGGTCATCTTGCCGATAAGCAGTTTACCCGCCTCTCCGGCGGTGAGCAGCAATTGGTCATGGCAGCCCGGGTGTTGGCACAGAAACCTGCCGTTCTTTTTCTGGATGAACCAACAGCCCATCTTGACCTGATTTTTCAAAATCACCTTTTGAGCCGTCTTAAATCATTGTCAACCGGTCAGTTTTCCATTGTTGCAGTTCTTCATGACCTGAATCTCGCCTCAGTTTGGGGAGATCATTTCTATTTTGTAACAGGTGGAAAGGTTTTGGATGGCGGATCCCGGGAAACTTCATTCTCACCCGCTTTCCTTCAAACCTGTTTTGGAATTCCCTTCCGGGTGTTTAAGGACGGGGACCGGGTTCTGGTTTTTCCGGATTTTAACAACGGGGAACAGAAGGTTCACTTTTGATATTCCCATTTTTTTCGGACCTTGCCAGAAAATCCGGACAGGTTATGAAACCATTCAGTTTGTTCTTTTCTATTTCCCTTTTTTACACAGTTTCTGTTTCCGCACAGGATCCTGAACGCTTCCGGGCCGATATCGACCTTCTGAGCCGGACGGTACTGCCGCCAGAGTCCGCAGATTCCCTGATTCTTTTTACCGGAAGTTCAACGTTTACTCTCTGGAAAAACGTTCAGGATGACTTCCCGGGTCGGCTGGTGTTCAATACAGCCTTTGGGGGGTCTCAATATTCAGACTTATTGTATTGGTACAGCACGGTTATTAAACCCTACAAACCGGGTACCATCGTAATTTATGAAGGAGACAATGATTTGGCAGAAGGGGAATTTCCCGATTCCGTCGCCTCTGAAGCGGTCAGGCTGGTGAACCGGCTGAAATCCGATTTTCCTTAAATCCGAATCGTTATTCTGTCACCAAAACCCAGTCCTTCCCGGTGGGATAGGCGTAGCGGATATGAAACGTTTATTGGTCTTTTGAAAAACCGGCTACCGGGAGATGTTTTGTTCATTCCTGTCTGGACCGACTTTTTATCCGCTGACGGCACTCCCCACCGGGAATTGTATCTGGAAGATCACCTTCATTTGTCACGTATGGGCTATGAAATCCTGATCGGCAAACTGAAACCGGTGCTTTAAATTAACTTTTAGGAAAAATGAATTCAGAATTTAATTTTCAGGAAATTCAGAATGCCCTGAACCGGATATCGATTCAAATAATGAGAACACCGGTTTATTCGAATCAGCATATAGATAAAGTGGCAAAATCCAGTCTGGTATTTAAATGCGAAAACCTCCAGACAGGCGGTTCATTCAAATACAGAGGTGCACTCAACGCCATCCTGACTTTGCCGGACTCCGCAAGGGCAAAGGGAGTGGCTACTCATTCCTCCGGAAATCATGGCACAGCACTTGCCCTTGCCGCGGCCAGTTTAAAAATCCCGGCCTACATTGTCATGCCCGAAACCGCACCTGAAGTCAAAATAAAAAACGTCAGAGAGGCGGGAGGGAAAATCACATTCAGCTCGCCCAGGCAGGAAGATCGGGAACGGGTACTGAAGGAGGTGATTGCCCAAACCGGTGCTGCTTTCGTTCACCCGTCAAATGACCCAATGGTGATTGCCGGCCAGGGAACGGCAGCACTTGAACTGCTTCAGGAAGTCCCGGATCTGGAATGCCTTCTGACACCGGTCGGCGGTGGTGGTCTTCTTTCCGGATCCCTTCTGGCAGGACATGGTATTAACCCCGGATTAAAAATTTACGGAGCCGAGCCCCTGGCTGTTAATGACGCATGGCTGTCAATTCAGAAAGGATTCATTCAGCCACCAACCGGGAACCCAACTCTCGCAGACGGACTGATGACCTCGCTGGGGTCAGAAACCTTCCCCGTCATCCGGGATCAGGCTGCGGATATTCTGCTGGTTACAGAAGAAGAAATAAGAAGGGCACTTTATCTGCTTGCCGTGAACCTGAATCAGAGTATTGAACCCTCATCGGCAGTACCCTTTGCTGCTGTTTTGAAATACCCCGACCTGTTCCGGGGAAAAAAGACGGGAATCATTCTTTCAGGAGGGAATGTGGATGAAAACCGTTTTCCTGAAATCTGGGCATAAAAAAGGGGCCCGAAAGCCCCTTATTCTCAGTCGTGCCGGTGATCCTCATGGTCATCGCCCGATTCAGTCATAAACTCATCGGTTACATCCAGGTTTCTTGCTACAGAAAAAGCTCTGAAATCGTTCAGGTGGATGGCGGGATCCTGCTCGATCCGGATCAGCATCCGGTAGCGGAACATCCATTTATACCGGGTTGAGAAGATGTATCCGGCATTCAGAATTCCGGCCATTGTCGGGTGCACTTTCACCTCGAGCTTCCGTTCACCGGTTGCTGCCATAAACCGCTGAATCCAGCGTTCGATACTGGTGATGGTATTAGACTTGGCCTGAACAAGTCCGGTGCCCGCACACATCGGGCAGGCTTCTGAAATGGTTGCAAGAACCGAAGGACGGATTCTCTGGCGGGTAATCTGGATCAGACCGAATTCTGTCATCGGAACGACATTTGATTTCGCCCTGTCCTTTTTAAATTCCTTTTTCAGTTCATCGTAGATTTTTTTCTTGTTCTTCTCATCCTGAAGATCAATAAAATCCACCACAATAATTCCGCCGATATCCCGGAGTCTGAGCTGATGACAAATTTCCCGCGCAGCCTCCAGATTGGTTTTCAGCGAGTTCATTTCCTGTTCTTTTTTAGCTGCATACCGGCCGCTGTTTACATCAATTACCACCATAGCTTCTGTCTGCTCGATAATGATGTAACCGCCGGATTTCAGCCAGACTTTTCTGGAAAAGGCACTTTCAACGTCCTTTTCAATTCCGGCGGCGTCAAAAATGGGTTCCCGGCCTTTGTAATAATATACACATTCTTCCAGATGCGGGGCGGTCCAGGAAATGTAGGATTTGATTTGCTTGTAGGTTTTCTTGTCATCAATCACGATCCGGTCGACCTGGTCATTCAGAAGGTCCCGCATGACCGATGAAATCATGGTTGCATCCTTATAAACCAGTTTCGGAGGTTTGGCGTCCTTCAGTTCGTCCTGAATTCCCTTCCACTTGTTGATGAGGATGGTAATATCCTTCCGGATGATCTCCTCCTCAACGTTTTCCGCATTGGTCCGGATAATGGCGCCAAGGTCAGATGTCAGCATCTCAGAAACAATTCTTCTGAGCCGGCGTTTTTCCTTGTAATTGTAGATTTTCTTGGAAACCCCAATGGTTTTCGAGAAGGGCATCAGAACCACAAACCGTCCGGCCAGTGTCAGATTTGTGGTAATCCGGGAGCCTTTTTTTGCAATGGGTTCTTTGACAATCTGAACCAGTATTTCCTGATCCCGTTCGAGGTCAGGAATGAAGTCCGGATTGTCTTTGGGCCTTCCCTGCCTCTGACGGTCCTGGGGTTTACTTCCGTCAGACTCGTCATCCGAGTCTGAATCGGAGGTGTCATAATCTCCTTCTTCATCACCGATGAGGGCAGAAAATTCGCTGGTATTGTTGGCAACATCAGAAAAGTGAAGGAACCCGTCGATCGGCTGGCCGATATCTACAAAAGCAGCCCGGATTCCCGGCATGACCTTTTGAACTCTTCCAAGATAGATATCCCCAACGGTTCTGACTTTATCAGGAGTTTCGACGTAAAGCTCTGCCATCCGGTTGTCTTCGGTAATGGCAATCCGCATTTCGTTCTCGTTGACATTGATGAAAATTTCTTTTTTGACTTTAAAACGGTTAACCGCCGGGGGAGGCGCCGGTTTATTTTGAGGTGAATTCATATTATTCTCCAATACTGCAGCCGGATCGGAAGACCGCAACCGGCAAAGGGTTGAGCAGGGAAACCTGCGGGTTTTTTATGCCGGAAGCGATGCAATCACCACTCCGGTTGGTTAGACTCCGGCGGAAATCGGTCAGGAAAACCAGTCCGGAGGGATTTTGGAAACAGAATTCCGGTCAGAACCGGGGCTGTTTCCGGCAGGCATCAGTCAGAGGCAGAAAGGAGAATCAGTACTTGTCAGAAATATTCGTAAAATCAACTGGGTAAAAGTCCGGCTTTTCTCCGGGAAATCATCGGTTCCCGGGCAAAAGAATTTGATTCATGCCTGTCAGTCTGGTGCGGCCTGTAAAAGGAACAACGAAGGAAGAGGCACTGGCAGTCATTTGCTGCAAAACAGGTCTTTCAACACCCGGCTGACTGGATAAAAGTCGGAAACAGGATCCGGGTAAACCCGGTAGGAAATCTGGAGCCGGAAGTAAAGGACTGTTTTTCTCTGATCGTTTTCCTAAAAAAAATCGGATAAATATACGGAATTTTCTGGCCGTATCGCAACCGGACCTGTCACAAAACAAAAAGGGCTGCCTGGATGGGCAGCCCTTTTAAATGGGTCAGCTTCGTGTCAAAGGAAGATCAGAACCCAATCACGGCTTCAAGCATCAATCCACTGAATTCACCGCCATTCAGAATGCTGTTGGCAGGATAATCAGAATAGGTCTGTTGAACATATTCAAGTTTTGCCATAATCGACTTGGTCATGAACCAGCCGCATGAACCGGCAATACGGTCAACAGTTATATCATCAGTAAACCCATAAGGTTTTCCGGTTACAGTGTTATACCGGCTTCCAACCCAGAAATTCTTGGCTTCTCCAAAACGGTAGACCACATCAAAGCCGATTTGGGTCCACTCTCTCTCCTCAAGCTGAAGTGCACGGGTTGCTGCAACAGTTGATGCTGATTCATCTGATTTTAAGGTTCCTTTAGCAACTTCATAATTTGCAAATAATTCAAGGCCCATAAACTCCACATAAGGGTTGATTACCCAGGCAAATATCTTGCTGTCAAGACCTGGGTTGATACGGCCGGAGGTAAATTGGGAAGTAGCAGATGCAGAAGTTTTGGTATTGGCAGTTTTGTCCAGAATGTTTTCAGCTTCCATGACATAGTAGTAGTGTGAGCCGCCACGGTCACCATCATAAAGAGTGGCGTTTGCAGATTTATCTGTGGTGTAAAGGGAACCGGTTAAACGAACACGTAAGTCTTCATCCAATTTTCCATCCCAACCACCTTTAAAGTAATAAGTTGGGGCTTTGTAATCAGGAGTTGTAACATCCCCTTTGATTTCACCGTTGGTAATCCCGATCAAACCGAGAAAACCTTCATGACGAACCAGAATTTCACCGCCGATTTCAGTTGAGAATGCATCCAGCAGGTAGTTTTCAATAAATGGATTGTAAAGGGCATTTCCGTTGTCACTTCTGCGGAAGTGAGCATCACCATAGTTAATTTCCATGTGACCAACACGGATCGTCGTGTAATTCATCAGATCATCGAAAATATCAAATGGGAGGAAAGGAAGTTTGTCGAACTGGATATAACCGCCTTTTACCCAGGTTTCCTGGTGGTGCCGGGCAGACATATAAGAAATAAGGGAAAGTCTGACCCCTTCTGCCATTTGAACGTCAATGTTCATGTTGGCAACGGCATTGTTAAAATCTGCACCGATATCCCGAAGCTTCAAGACATCATATTTTGTATAGGTAGCACCTGTTTTAATCGAGTCAATTTTGGATACTGAGTTTTTATGACTGAGCATCTGAAATGGCTGAACAAAACTGAATCCGAAACGGTATTTCAGGCCATCAAAAGTGGAATTGTCTTTTGGAGCTTCAAATACGTTGATGCCGTCCTGATCATACGATCTCATGTTATCAATCTTAGGTTGGCCCTGTGCAAAAGCCAGTGCCGGAATACTTACCATTGCAGCAATTGCAAGGGTGGTCAGTTGCGAACGTTTCATGGTTATACCTTCCTTGTTGTTGTTGATGCCCGGGGGTATTCTCCCGGGCGGTTTGAGTTGAATGCTATTTTTTTGCAAGAACCAGATCAAAAGCCAGAACAATTTTATCGCCGGTAGTCACAGTGCCGAAAGCAAATGACGGTGGTTCAACTTTAAAGTCAGTCATCAGAAGGGACTGCTCCCCTTTGATTCTCAGAAAACTATCATTGATTTCTGCAAGAACACCCTTCACAATCATTTCACGGGTAACACCGGCAATGGTAACTTTAAACAGGGCTGTAATGGTTTTTGTTTTCGGATCGATCTGGTCCAGTTGTTTCATCGAAAAATCAATTCGGGGATGGTCTTCAGACTTTAAGGCATCATAGGCATTTCCGTCCATTCCCATTTTCCCGCTTTTCAAAGATTCAACCGGGAGACTGCCGTTGAACCTGGATATATTGGTTACCAGATTGCCGTCAACAGAAATTGTGGCATCTGCTGCAACATTGGTTGATTTCATTTCCCAGTCATGCAAAGTCGAGGTTCCTTTGATGATCATCACACTGGTGGGTTTTGCTACAAAATCCAGCTTGGATTCAACGGCACTTCCGCTGCCGATAACAAGGATAAGTAACAGATTCAGTAACATGGGTGTCTCCTTTTTTCCTTTGACGATACAAAGTTCCGGCATTTTTTGAAGGCCGGGGGTTAATCCCTAACTTAGATATATGTTGCAACACGAGTCGCGACAAAATACTCTTTTATCTGTTAATGACTTTTTGGTCCTCTTTTCTAATCAGGTTCTAAGAATTCCGGAAAAAGAGCAGTTCAGGCATAAAAATCCACCCAATTAAGGATTACGGAGTATTTTATCACTAATTTTTCTCTAACCTGCCTGACCCCTTCAGCCTTTCAACTGCGTTCAGCCCGGGAGTCTCATGACCAATTTTTTCTTTCCGGAAACTGAAGTCCCGGCTCTTGCTGTTTATTTTTGGAAAAATCCGGAGCCTTATGCCCTATCAAGATTTAAGAGATTATCTTCAGGACCTGAAAAAAAGCGGTGAACTGAAGGAAATCAGCACCCCAGTCAGTACTGAACTGGAGATTACGGAAATAGCTGACCGCAGCTTTAAAAACACAGAAACCTCTCCTACTCTGCTGTTTACAAATCCTGACGGGAACGGATTTCCCCTGGTTATCAATCTGTTTGGTACCGAAGAAAGAACAGCCCGGGCACTTGGGGTAAAATCACTGGATGAAATCGGAGACCGGATCCGGGAATTTACCCGGCTTGACCCGCCGAAAACCCTTAACCAGAAAATCAAAAAAGTTCTGCAGTTTGCTAAAATCCGGAAATACGCACCCAAACTGGTTAAAAAGGCTCCGGTTCAGGAGGTGGTTTTAACCGGGAGTAAGGCTGACCTGACCCGGCTACCGGTTCTGAAGTGCTGGCCGGATGACGGCGGCAGATTTATAACCCTTACCGCCGTTGTTAGCCGGGACCCCGATACCGGGATGCGGAACATCGGGATGTACCGGGTTCAGGTGTTCGACGGACAAACCGCCGGATTGCATTGGCAACGGCACAAAGGCGGGGCTGCCCATCATGAGAAATTCAAAAAATCCGGCGGGAAAATGGAGGTGGCAATCGTTCTCGGCGGTGATCCGGCAACACTATATTCAGCATCCGCACCGCTTCCGCCCAATGTCGATGAATGGTTTTTTTCGGGGTTTTTAAGAGGAAAAGCTGTTGACCTGGTCAAATGCAAAACAGTCGATCTTGAGGTCCCGGCCCATGCAGAAATTGTGATTGAGGGATTTGTGGATCTGAATGAACCGCTCCGGGTGGAAGGTCCGTTCGGCGATCACACCGGCTTTTACTCTCTGGCTGATCTTTACCCGGCACTCCATGTCACCGCCATTACCATGCGGAAGGATGCAATTTACCCGACAACCATTGTTGGCATTCCGCCTGTCGAAGATGTCTGGCTGGGAAAAATTACTGAACGGGCTTTTCTTCCGCTGATGCAGGTGGTTTTGCCGGAAGTAACTGATTATGCACTGCCACCTGAAGGGGTATTCCATAACCTGGTCTTCCTATCCGCAAAAAAAATGTATCCCGGACATGCCTGGAAAATTCTTCACGGATCTGTCGGACTCGGGTTGATGATGCTTTCAAAAGTCGTTATTGTTCTGGACGAAAAAGCACCAGTTGGGAATTCGGGCGCCTGCTGGCGTGAAGTCATGAAACAGGCCGATTTTGGCCTTGACCTGGCTGAAACCCGGGGGCCTGTTGATGCTCTGGATCATGCGTCCCAGTTTTTCACCTGGGCAGGAAAGTTACTCATCGATGCTACCACGAAATGGCCGGGTGAAGGCCGGAATCTTCCGCAAAATCCGGGAGTCAGCCCCGAAAAAGTTGCAGAGTCACTTGAACGTGCAAAAAACAGGTTTTGGTCTCTCCCGGGAGTAACCGGAGTTTCAGTCCCTTATTTTGAAACCGGAGATGATGGCGTTTACTCGCCGGTTTTTATCTCGGTTAACACTGCTTCACCCGGTGAAAAACAGCGGTTGTCAGAAGAAATCCTCAATTCAGATCTGGACGGATGGAATAAATGGGTGATTCTGCTTGATGACGGTGAAAACCTGAATTCGCCGTTTCACTGCTGGTGGATTGCCTTAAATCATCTTGATCCGGTCCGGGATATCAGGATCAGGAAAATACCGTTTTCCCCACCGGGAGTTTACGGCTACTCCTGGAAGGAAAGCAGAATGTTATGGGATTCAACCACCAAAACGGCAGACGGCGGCTTCACAAGAGACTGGCCCTGGAAAGTGGTCAACGATCCGGCGGTAATCAAAAAAATTGACGGAATATGGCCAGAATTGGGTATCCGGTAACCATGTGTGACTTAAAATACCTTCGGGCAAAGTGAATTCAGATTTTGAATGGTTATTTTTGCAGGATGAAAAAGTTTTTTTACTTCATTCTGGCTGCGGCAGTGGGCATAGCACTGGTCACAGGCTGCGGAATCTATTCGTTTACCGGGGCATCGATCCCCCCGCATTTAAAGCGGATCTACATTCCAACTTTTCAGGACAAAAGTTCTTCAGGTCTGGTCACTTTGAAGGATGACCTTACCAATGAAGTCACAACCCGCCTGACAACGCAGTCTTCCTTTGAACTGGGAACCCAGCAGGTTGCCGACTGCCGTCTGGAAGGATCTGTTCTTGTTTACAGCAACCAGCCGTATATAATTTCCCAGGGACAGTCAGTCAAATCAAACCGGATATCCGTTCGGGTAACGGTTATTTACCGGGATCTGGTTAAAAAAGAAACAATCTGGGAAAACAGTTTTGAAAATTGGTCAGACTATACCATTGGTGACCAGACTGCAGAACAGGAAGCGTTAAAGGAAGTCATCACCAAACTGGCAGATGATATTTTCTCAAAAGTGGTTTCCAACTGGTAACCCGGCGATAAATTCAGGAAGAGGACAACATGGAAGTTTCTGAAGTACAGATAAAAATCCGTCAGTTGCAGGACAGCCTGCGAAATCAGAATTACGGTGAAGCTGAGGAAATTATGGTCAGTTTCCTTGATTCCTTTCCCGACTACGAAACTCCCCTGCTGATGTATGCCCGGCTTCTGCCCTCGTTAAGTACCGACCACCCTCTTTATGACAAATTGCTTGGAATTTCCCGGCGGTATAACCAGCTTGGATATTTTCCCGAAGAAACTGCACCCGACTGGTACAGCCGCCTGTCGCCCGGTGCCATCCTGGTCGGCCCGGAACCTGAGGACATTGCCCAGTCTGTAGATTCTGGTTTTCAGGAAACACCCGTGAACCCGGCCGGACCTGAAGTACCGTCTGCAGAGACACTGGATGAACTGCTGCCAACACCTGCCCCTATCGAAGATGAGGCTGAAGAACCTGTTCACCTGATCGATCCGCATTCTCTGGTCGAGGAAGATGACCCTGTGGCAGTTGACTTTTCCCATTCCGAATCACCGCAGGAAGAAACCATTGAGTACAATTTTGAAGAAGCTGAACCGGCAGAAAATCCTTTCGGGGCAGATTTTCATCAGGAATTCGAAGCTACCGAAGACCAGGACGATGAAATCCTGATTGCCAGCGAAACCATGGCCGGAATTTTTGCCCAGCAGGGAAAATTTGAAAAGGCCATTAAAGTCTACCGGATGCTGATGGAAGAGGAACCTGAATCGATGGACCATTACCTGAACCGGATTCAGGAACTTCAGCAGCAGCAGAAACTTCAGGGATAAGCTCATGAAAAAAGTGCTTTTTGTGTGTTTGGGAAATATCTGCCGGTCGCCGGTTGCTGAGGGGGTTTTCAACCACCAGATCCGGAATCTGAAACTGACCGGCGCACTCCAGTCTGACAGTGCAGGGACAGCCGGCTATCATATTGGTGAAAAACCCCACACAACTTCCGCTTCAGTTGCAGCCTCATACGGCGTCACCCTTAATCATCGTGCCCGGCAATTTTCAAGAACTGATTTTGCTGATTTTGACATCATTGTCTGTATGGACCGCGGTAATTATACCCATGTTCTCAGAGAAGCCGCCACCCCCGAAGAAAAAGCAAAGGTTTTCCTGATGCGCCAATGGGAATCCGGCCCGGAACCCTGCGATGTAAAAAATGCCGAAGAAGTCCCCGATCCGTATTACGGCGGGGTTGACGGCTTTCATTTGGTTCACCAGATTCTGGAAACCTGCAACCGGAACCTGATTTCCTGGCTTTCCCGCTAATCCGGAACTTTTCTTCACGATTATTAATTCCCGCCTTTGTTCAGGTTCGAATAAAACACAAATATATTCGAACACACTTCCTTAACTTTTCTGACAATTTTTCACACAATTCAGTACATTAATCTGCATTTTGTATTTTTTTCTATAAAAAACATCCGGTAACTTTGCAACAAGTTTGAATTGCAGCCGTAAAATGTTCGAATATTTTTAAATTTCAGTCGAAACTAATGGACGATAAAAAAAGACAATTAACCCTTTCTGCCAGATCCGTCTTTCTTGAGCAGGGTTATGCCTCTACCTCAATGGAGGATGTTGCCAAAAAAAGTAACATGGGAAAAGCCTCAATTTACCATTATTTCTCCAGCAAGGAAGATCTTTTTAATGAAGTGATCACCTTTGAAATTGAGGATATGGAAACCGAACTGCTGGCAGAACTGAAAAAACACAAAGCTGCAGAGGATAAATTATTCGCCTATCTGACTGTCAAATTCGACCGGATCAGACGGTATCACCAGTCCAACCTGCCGTTTCATCTCTGGAAAGAACTTGGTGATCATTATCATACTGTCATCATGCGGTTCGGGCAAAAGGAAGCAGAAATTCTGGCCTCGGTCTTTGTCGGCGGGATGACGACCGGGGAATTTACCCAAATGGATCCATTGAAACTGTCTGCGATGATGATGACGTATTTCTGGGGAATGCAGTACTCAGTTTACCGGAAAAGCTGCATCGACGGTTTTACCAAACCGGATCTCGATGTTGCAGAAGCAAACAGCAAGCTGTTTGCAAGCGTCCTGCTGAACGGAATTAAACCCACTCAAAAAAAATAGGAGACTATCCCTATGATGTTTAACCGAATCCTGGCCGCCGGCATTCTGCCGGTCCTGATTATTGCCGGGATTTCTTCAACACAGGCTCAGACACCTAAAAAGGTGACCCTGAGTGAAGCCATTGACCTTGCCCTGAACAATAACAATGCCTACAAACTGGCTGAGTCTGATCTGGAAAAGGCTGATTACCAGATCAGTGAAGCTTACGGCCTGGCAATGCCCTCCATTACCGGTTCTGTTCAATATACCCGGAATCTGAAGAAACCTGTTTTTTATTTACCGGATTTCTCAAACCCGTCAAGCGGAAAAACAAATCCGATCGAAATCGGCTCAGACAATACCTTTGTCGGTTCTGTTTCCCTGAATCAGCCTTTATTTTCCAGAACCGTCGGAACCGCACTCGAAGTTGCCGAGGTCTATCAGAACTACAGTGCCGAAGGGGTTAGAAGTTCAAAGCTGAAAACTATCCTGGATGTTAAGAAAGCATATTACTCAGTTCTTCTGGCAAAAAAATACTCCGAAGTGGCTGAAAAAATGCTGGCTCTTACTGAGGCCAATTATAAAAACGTTCAGGCTATGTATAAGGAAGGGGTTGCCAGTGAATTTGATGAACTGAGAATGAGTGTTCAGTTATCCAACATCAGACCCCAGGTAACTCAGGCCCAGAACGGATTGAAGTTAGCTCTTCTGAATCTGAAAAATATTACCGGAAGTAATCAGGATCTATTCCCGTCGGATGAATTCAGACTGGAGATTATTCCGGAAAGTGAGATTTTAAGAGGGTCTGATTTTGTAACCCAGAACAACCCTGCCTTAAAACAGCTTGAAATCCAAAAAAACCTGCTTGAGCTGAATGTTGCGATCAAAGAAGCCAATTTCTGGCCAAGTCTCTATGCATTCGGATCACTCAGCCGGCAAACCCAGGCAAATGATTTTAAATTTAATAGTTATAACTGGGTTAATTCGGCAGCTGTCGGACTAACCCTGTCCGTCCCGATTTTTTCTGGATTCCAGACGTATTATCAGGTTCAGCAGGCAGAACTGGATGTCCGGAAAATTGACCTTCAGCGCACTGATATCCAAAAAGCCCTCGTTCTTGCTTCTGAACAGTCTGCCTTAAAGCTGAAAGAATCGAGAGAACGCTATGAAGCCCAGACAAAGGCAGTAACCCAGGCCGAAAAAGCCCTGTCAATTGCTGAGATCCGGTTTAAGAACGGAGTCGGCCTGCAGCTTGAAATCCTTGATGCCCAACTGGCCTTGAATCAGACACTTAATAACCAGGCTCAGGCAATTTATGAGTACCTGGTTGCCAAAGCGGAATGGCAAAACCTGACCGGAATGGAATAATCACCTTTAACTGAAAGAAACACACATGAAAAACCTGACACTCATTTTACTTACGGCTCTGATTTCTGGTCTGACCTTATGGGGATGCGGTAAAAAAGGCCAATCTGAAACGGTTACACCACAGAAAAATACTGAATTACGGGTTGATGTTGAAAAACCCGTTACCGGTGAACTGACCGAAGTTCTTTCCTATTCCGGCTCCCTTTCGGGTGAAGAAGAAACTGTTCTGCGGGCAAAAGTTTCAGAAACGGTTGTCTCCATTCCGGTTACTATCGGTCAGCAGGTAAAAAAAGGTGACGTGCTGATCCGGTTCGACCTGGCAACTGCTTCGGTTCAGTTCGAGCAGGCAAGATCCAGTTTTGAACTTGCCCAGAAAACGTATGAGCGGAATGCAAATCTGCTGGCTGCCGGAGCCATTTCCCAACAGGCATTGGACCAAACCAAAACCCAGCTTGATGTGGCAAAAGCCAATTTTGACAATGTCAAGAATATGGTTCAGGTTGAATCTCCGATCGACGGAACTGTAACAGCAGTTTCTGTTAATGAGGGTGACTTTGTCACGGCGGGCGCTTCATTGGTCACCGTTTCAAAAATCTCATCACTGAAAACCTCTGTTTCGCTGACCAGTACTGACCTGCCAAAAGTTAAAACAGGCACAGAGGTTCAGGTTAGCCTCGCCGACAATCCGGAGGTAAAAACATCCGGCAGAATCACTGAGATCGCCCGGTCTGCCGATCCGGCAACCCGGACGTTCGAAGCTAAAATCCGTCTGAATTCAACCCAGAACTTCAGCAGCGGTTTGTATGTAAACGTGAATATTCTGCACAAAACTACAGAACCCGCCTTAATTCTTCCGGTTTCTGCCTTAGGAGCCAAACTTGGCAAACCATCGGTGTTTATTATGAAACCGGATTCCTCTGTTTATTCTGTCAACATTAAAACCGGTTACCGGACCACCGAAAAAGTAACCGTTCTGTCAGGTATTAAGCCGGACGATCTGGTTGTAACGACCGGAACTCTTTTGCTGAAAGACGGCGATAAAGTCAGCCCTGCAGTAAAAAACTGACCGAACCTTTTTTAAGGATTAAAAAATGAACTTAGCCGAATTATCAATAAAACGACCCGTATTTATTACGATGGTCACATTGGCCCTGGTGGTTGTCGGGCTTCTGGGAATTTCCAAAATGAAAATGGAACTGTTCCCGAAAGTCGACTTCCCGATTGTGGTCGTAACAACGGTTTATCCCGGTGCCGGGCCGGAACAGGTCGAAACCCAGGTAACCGCCATCATCGAAGAATCTGTCAACTCCATTTCGGGAATCCGGCACATCACCTCCACCTCACAGGAAGGTGTTTCCCAGATCGTGATTCAGTTTGAACTTGAAGTTGAATCAGTGACGGCTTCGCAGGACGTCAGGGAAAAGGTTGCATTGGTTAAAAACAAATTACCGAAAGATGTCGAAGATCCCGTAGTTCTCCGGGTTGATCTGGGTGCGGCCCCGATCGTGAGCATGGTGGTATCCTCTGATGTTCTTGACCAGCAGGCTTTGACCGAATATGTAAAAAGAATAGTTAAACCTCGCTTTGAAACCGCCAAAGGGGTGGGGCAGGTTGATCTTTTAGGGGGGAGTGCCCGGCAGATTAATATAAAAGTGGATCTGACCAAACTTAACGGATTCGGTTTATCAATGCAGGATGTTGCGCTGAAAGTTCAGGCTGGCAACATGGAATTCCCCGGCGGCCGGATCAATGAAGGGCAAAGAGAACTTCTTGTACGAACTGCCGGCCGGTTTGCGACCCCCGAAGAGATGAAGCAATTAGTAATTAAAAACATCGGGACCCGGGTTGTGAGACTGGGTGATGTTGCCGAAGTTGAAGATGGCAGCGTTGAAAAGAGAACGTATTCTGCCTATAACGGAAAAGCGGCAATCGGAATCAACATTATCAAACAATCGGATGCCAACACGGTTGAAGCTGCCACCGAAGTCACCAAAATTCTGGCTCAGATTCAGGATGCCCTGGTTCGTGACGGGGTCAAAATTGATTTGGTTGAGGATACATCAAAATACATCAAAAATTCAGTTCATGCCGTAGAAGAAGATATCGTGGTCGGCGGGATTCTGGCAGTGGTCATTATTTTCTTCTTTCTTTCGAACGGGGCTTCGACCCTGATTTCTGCACTGGCCATCCCAACCTCGATCATTGCCTCTTTTGGTTTTATGAACCTGTTTGGATTTTCGCTGAATTTCATGACCCTGCTGGCTCTCTCACTCGCCGTCGGAATTTTGATTGATGATGCAATTGTGGTGATTGAAAATATTTACCGGCACCTTGATCACGGCGAAGGTCGGGTTAAAGCAGCCATCAGCGCCTCGAAGGAAATTGCTCTGGCAGTAATGGCTACAACGTTTTCACTCGTAGCTGTTTTCTTCCCGGTAGCCACCATGGAAGGTATCGTCGGACGGTTTTTCTTCCCCTTCGGGATAACGGTTTCTGTTGCTGTGCTGGTTTCTCTGTTTGTTGCTTTTACCCTTACCCCCATGTTGTCGTCAAGGCTGCTCGGTAAGGAAGTTCACCTGACCAAAGACTCAAAATGGTACTGGAAATTCAATTACTATTTCAATGTGGTATTCGATTGGCTGAACGTTAAATATAAGGCAACCCTTCTCTGGGCCCTGAATCATAAAATTTTAACGATGATTGTGGCAACTGTGGCATTTATTCTGGGCATCGCCTCCGCTTTTTTTGTAAACTCAGAGTTTATGCCGAATCAGGATCAGGGCAAATTTACTGTGACCATCAAAGCCCCTCCGGGAACCAGCATACAGGAAACAATTGCCAAAACGGTTGAACTCGAAGCAAAACTCCGCGAGTATCCTGAAGTGCAAAATATTTATACCACAATCGGCGGATCCAACCAGCCAGTTAATGTGGCTTCGGTATTGGTTTTACTTAAACCCAAGGCAGAACGGAATATTGATGTCTTTAACCTCATTTACAAAATGAGAAATGAAATCAGGGATATTTCTGGGGTTGCCCTTTGGTTCGGGCTCCCGTCAAACGTTGGACCTCCCCAGAAAATGATGCAGATTTCGATTCAGGGTCCCGACATCCAGGTTTCCCAGAAACTTGGCGACAAGGTCATGGAGCAGTTCAAAAATGCTCCCGGACTTGTGGACCTGGAAACCAGTTATGAACCGAATAAACCTGAAATTCAGATTTACCTGAAACGCGATGCCGCAGCCAATGCCGGTGTGGATGTTGCTGCAGTTGCCCAGTCCATCCAGCAAATGGTCGACGGCGTTAAGGTTTCAGACTTTCAGGAAGGAGACCAGCAGTATGAAGTCCGCCTGCAGCTTCGTCCGGAAGACCGGAAAAATTATCATGAACTATCTCAGGTCATGATCAAATCAAAAAACAAAAATGCCCAGGGTCAGGATATGTTTATTCCCCTGTCTACTGTTGCCGAAATCCGGGAAGGTTACGGTCCTTCAAAAATTACCAGGTATGACCGCCAGCGCCAGGTGCTGGTTTCTGCCAACCTTGCAGGGACATATCTGGGGAAGGCAGACGGATTTCTGAAAGCCAAAATTGACAGTATGAAGGCCGCCGGTGAAATCCCGCCTGGTTATTTTGTCGGCTCCATCGGTATGGCTGAAATGATGAAGGAATCATTCGGAAACATGCTCATCGCTCTGGTTCTTGCCATCGTATTTGTTTATTTGATTCTGGCATCCCAGTTCGAGAGCTTTATCCAGCCGGTGTCAATTATGATTTCGCTTCCGCTTTCTCTGATTGGTGCGTTCCTGGGACTGCTTGCCTTTAACAGTACAATTTCCATCATGTCAATGATCGGAATTATCATGCTGTTCGGGCTGGTAACCAAAAATGCCATTCTGCTGATTGATTTTACCAATCAATTGAGACATGAAGGATATTCACGGACCGAAGCTCTTCTGAAAGCCGGACCAATCAGGCTGCGCCCGATTATGATGACCACACTGGCGATGATTTTCGGAATGCTGCCAGTCGCACTTGCGGTAAGTGAGGGATCAGAAGGCAGGGCACCTCTGGGGCAGGCTATTATTGGCGGATTGATCACCTCAACCATGCTGACCCTGCTGGTTGTGCCGGTGGTTTATTCGTTGCTGGATGATTTTTCAATCTGGTTTGGAAAGAAAATCGGCCGGCAGAACTATGTGATTGAGGAAGAGCCGGAAAAAGGGATTTCCGAATCCGGGCAGGAATAGAAACCAAAAAAAAGGCCGTTCAGTGAACGGCCTTTTTTTTATTCTCTTTTCATCGATTTTTCAAGAACTTCGAAAAGTTTATCCGAAATCCCCATCGTTGAGAACCCTCCGTCATGGAACAGATTCTGCATGGTTACCTTTTTCGTGAGGTCAGAAAGCAGAGTAACAACATAATCTGCACATTCTTCGGCGGTCGCATTTCCCAATGGTGCAACCATATTGGCAAATTCATACATTCCGTCGAACCCGGCAATTCCCGATCCCGCTGAAGTCCGGGTTGGTGATTGGGAAACCGTATTGATCCGGATGCCCTGCTCGCCCAACCGGCTGCCAAAATTTCTCGCAATTGATTCAAGAAGTGCTTTGGCATCATTCATGTCATTATATTTTGAAAAAATCCGTTGTGCCCCGATGTAAGTCAGGGAAACCACACTGGCCCCGGGATTCAGAATATCAGCTTCAAGTGCATACCTGACAACTTTATGCAGTGAAATTGCAGAAACTTCAAGTGCCTTTGAATAAAACCCGTAATTGGTTTCTTCGTAGGGAATATTTTTACGGATATTTACACTCATTCCCACCGAATGAACAAGAAAGTCAATCTTTCCGAACTGAGATTTTAAGTCGGTGTATAATTTTTTAAGCTCTTCATCATTGGTCGCATCTGCAATAAGCAGCGGTGCGTTGCCGCATTTTTCGGCAAGTGCAGCCGTATTTCCCAACTTGAGGGCAGTTGCAATATTGGATATGGCCAGTTTACCGCCTTCCCTGTAAATGGATTCAGCAATTTTCCAGCCGATGCTTTCTTCATTCAGCGGACCGAAAACAATTCCCTTTTTCCCCTTAAGCAGTCCGTATGATGTGGACATGTGTTCTCCTGTTTTACTGTAAACTTAAAAAATGAAAAAAAAATCGGTGAGTTGCAAACGGTTTTCTTTCCGGGTTTGTTGTAGATATCCGATCGTTGTCCGATTTTACTCAGGAATGAAACTTTCAGTTTCTGTCTCCGTTAAAGCCAACTGTTTTATTCTATCACTTAAAAGCATCAGGATCTGACTCCATGAAATCTACCGCTTTTCTTTCCCTTTTCCTGCTGATAGCCGGACTTGCAGGAGCCCAAACCGCACCTACCAAAATCAGCCTTCATCAGGCCGTTCAGCTTGCTGTTGACAAAAACCCGGATCTCCAGAAAATTAAGCAGAATGTAAGTCTAGCCAAAGCCGATTATTTGCGGTCTGTAGGCGCATTTCTGCCGTCACTTGGTGCTTCTGTGGGTGCAACTTACTCAAATGGGTCCCAGTTTATTGCTTCAACACTTCCGGTTCAGGATCAGGAAACCAGAAGTTACCGGTGGGGACTCAGTTCAAATCTGAATCTTTTCAACAGCCTGAGTGACTGGAAAGGTTTTGAAAATGCAGAATACAACCTTGAATCAGCCAAGCTGCAACTGGGCCGGAATGTTCAGACAACTGTTTTGGACGTAACCAGCAATTTCCTTTTAGTCCTTCAACGTCAGGAACTGTTAAAAATAGCGAAAGAGGACCTTTCCTTTCAGGAGGAACAACTGAAGAAAATTCAGGAAATGACCCGCCTCGGATCCCGGCCGATGGTTGACCTGTACAACCAGCAATATGCAAAATCAAACGCCGAGCTGAATCTCATCAATGCACAGAAGAATTTTGATCTTGCAAAAAGTGATCTGGTTGCCCTGCTTGCACTTGATCCAATCCAGGAATATGATATAGAAACTCCGCAGCTTGAGGGAATGAAAAACGACGATCAGTTTAACTCCCTGGCAGGACTTCTTTCTACCGCACTGAATCAACGCCCTGACTTTCAGGCTGCCAAAGTCGGAATCAAATCCAGAGAGAATGCAGTCTGGCAGGCATGGTCCGGTTATGGCCCGTCTCTGGACCTTTCCTGGAATTGGGGTGCGAACGGGACCTCACCCAGTTCTCTGGATATTGAGGTTTCCAAACAGCTTCAGGATCAAAGAGCTTACAGTGTTGGTCTAACGCTTTCGATTCCGCTTTTCGACCGGTTCCAAACCAATTATATGGTCGAACAAGCCAATGTGAGCCTGTCAAACGCACAATATGACCTGGAAAAACTCGAAAAGACAATTCAGATCGGAGTTAAGCAGGCCTGGCTGGATTACAAATCCTACAAAAAAGCCTATGAAGCCTCAGAAGCACAATACAAAGCTGCCGGACTGCTTAAAGAAACTGCCCAGGAAAGATACAATGTCGGAGCCGGAAGTTATCTGGAACTGGCCAGTGCCACCAAAGATTTCATTTCGGCTGCCAGTAATCTGGCAACCAGCAAATTCCAACTGGAATTCCAGAAAAAGGTGCTCGAGTTTTACATCGGCAGCCTGAACCCAGAAGATTACGTCACCATCCGCTGAACCTGAAGGAGAAAAAAGATCGATGAGCCAGCCCATGAGTTCCACAAAGAAAAAAATTATCATTTTCTCCATTCTCGGAGCCGTGATCCTGATTGCAGTTCTGTTTGCGGTTTTCGGGAAAAAGGATAAGGGAATTGTTGTTACCGCTGAACCGGTAACTAAAAAAGATATTACCCAGATTGTGACTGCATCCGGGAAAATTTATCCTGAGATCGAGGTCAAAATCTCTCCGGATGTTTCGGGAGAGGTCATTGAACTGGCAGTTACTGAAGGGCAGGAAGTTAAAAAAGGACAGTTTCTTGCCCGGATAAAACCCGATTTTTACAAGTTCCAGATGGCCCAGAGTGAAGCCGGCCTGACTGCTGCTGAGTCTCAGGCAAATTCGGCCAAATCGCAGTTCGATAAAGCACGCCAGGAATATCAGCGGGTAAAGGAAATGTTTGCAAAAAAACTGGTTTCCGACTCTGAACTGGAAGCAGCAAAAACCAGCTTTGAAGTTGCTGAACAAACCAATCTGGCAGCACAGGCTGACATAAAGCGGTCCCGGGCAACAGTTGATCAGGCTCAGGAAAGCCTGAACAAAACCAGCCTTTATTCCCCGATTGACGGAATCATTTCGAGTCTTCTGGTCGAAAAAGGAGAACGGGTTGTGGGAACTTCCCAGTTTGCCGGCACAGAAATTATGCGGATAGCCGATTTCAGCAAGATGGAAATCCGGGTGGATGTGAATGAAAATGACGTCGTCAATGTCACGCTTGGCGACACAGCCCGGATTTCTGTTGATGCGTTCAAGGGAAAAACCTTTAACGGGATCGTGACTGAAATTGCCCATACGCCGGTCACTTCCGGACTTGGCACTCAGGAAGAGGTCACCAATTTTCCTGTCAAAATCAAAATCCTGAATCCGTCGAAGGAGTTCAGATCCGGGCTTTCTGCCACCGCCGATATAGAGACCGACCGGGTAAATCAGGTTCTGGCAGTACCGATTCAGGCCGTAACCATCCGGAAAGAAATCAAATCCTCTGATTCTGAACCCAAAGAAGAGTCTGCCGAGAAGAAAGCAGAAAAGCCAATGAAGGATCCGCCAAAGATCATTTTCATTTCAGATAATGGCCTGGCAAAATCGGTTGAGGTCACAACCGGGATCAGCGATGACCGGTTTATTGAAATCAAAACAGGACTCACCGGAACGGAGTCTGTCATTACCGGATCTTACCGTGCCATTTCAAGAGAACTGAACGACAAGAGCAAAATCCAGGTCGAAGACCCCAAAAAGAAACCGGCTGACTCCGGCGAGAAAGAATAACGGAATCCCCCTATGAAAGAAACTCTCATTCACATCGAAAGCATGACCAAAGTGTATGTCATGGGAACTCAGGAAGTTCATGCCCTGAGGGGTGTAAGCCTCGACATTCACGAAAATGAATACGTTGCGGTCATGGGTCCGTCAGGATCAGGAAAATCTACTCTGATGAATATGTTCGGATGCCTGGATACACCGACCTCGGGGATTTATCACTTTAAGGGGCACGATGTTTCTGCAATGACGGACAATGAACTGGCCAGAATCCGGAACAAGGAAATCGGGTTTGTGTTCCAGTCCTTCAACCTGCTTCCCCGTTCAAATGCACTTCACAATGTTGAACTTCCGCTGATTTATGCCGGAATTTCTGCTTCTGAACGGAAGGAACGGGCTATGGATGCTCTGACCAATGTTGGGTTGGGTGACCGGGTTCACCACAAGCCAAACGAACTTTCGGGTGGTCAGCGCCAACGTGTCGCCATTGCCAGAGCACTGGTCACCAAACCGGCCATTATTCTGGCTGATGAACCAACAGGGGCACTTGATTCCAGAACCGGTGAAGAAATCATGCTCCTTTTTGAAGATCTGTACAAAGCAGGCAATACCATCATTCTGGTCACCCACGAAGAAGATATTGCCCGCCATGCCCGCCGGATTATCCGGTTAAAAGACGGTCTAATTGAAACTGATGATGTCCAGAAGGGACACCTCGAACTGGCCCACTCCTGATTTACTGAAAGCCGGCTGAATGAATCTATTTCTGCTTCAACTGAAGGAAAGTGTCCTGATTGCCCTCCAATCCATCCGGGCAAATAAACTCAGGTCTCTTCTTACTACACTGGGTATCGTGATTGGTATTGTCTCGGTCACCTCAATGAACATGATGATGAGCGGTATCGACAATGCGTTTCAATCTTCCCTGACGATGATCGGTAACGATGTATTATACATCCAGAAGTTTCCCTGGTTCGCCAACCGGGATGACTGGTGGTCCTTCAGAAACCGGCCTGAGCTTCAGGAGTCTTATATAACCCAGATCAGGGAACAATCACAGCACGCCCTTTTTGTGGTTCCCCGAGCAGGTGCAGGCGGTGATGTCAAGTTTAATGAAAACAGTGTCAGCGGTGTCTTTGTCAACGGTGTGGTTGAAGACGAACTCAAGGTTTCCGGATCAGACCTGGCTGAAGGCCGTTTTTTCACCGAACTGGAAAATGCAGCAGGAAGAAGTGTCATCGTCCTGGGCTCTGAAGTTGCCAAATCTCTTTTCGACCGGGATGATCCCATCGGGAAAAAGGTTGTTCTGAACGGACAGCCCTATTCTGTTATCGGAGTCCTGGCCAAACAGGGGAAATTCCTTGGGCTGTTCAGCCGGGATAACCAGGTCATGATTCCCTTCGGAACGTTCAAAAAGTATTTTGGAATCCGCCGGGGCATCACCATTTCGGTTAAGGTCAAGAATGAACAGAAAATTGAAGACGCCAAGGGCGAACTGACTTACATCATGCGCAAACTCAGACGGCTGGGTCCTGCAGAAGAGGATAATTTTGCCATTAACCAGCAGGAAGCCTTTAAACAGCAGCTTGACGGGATCAGTGCAGGAATTTATGGAGTTGGTATCTTTATTACCGGTCTTTCCCTGATCGTAGGGATGATCGGGGTAATGAATATCATGTTTGTTTCGGTTAAAGAACGAACCAGAGAAATCGGTATCAGGAAAGCACTTGGGGCTACCAGAAAGATTCTTTTGGTTCAGTTTCTCATCGAAGCGATGACCATTTCCCTGATTGGCGGTTTGATCGGACTTTCCATCTCCGCCGTCCTGAAGTTTGCCATCAGTTCAGTTTTTGTAGCCGAAATGCCACTTGGAGTGGTTCTGGTTTCTCTCTTTTTATCTCTGGTTGTCGGGTTGATTGCCGGAATTCTTCCTGCCAACTCTGCTGCCAAGCAAGACCCCATTGAGGCCCTCAGATATGAATAAAAATCTGGAAAACCGGATCAACAATGCCAAAGAACTCCTGTCAGTTGCACTCGACAGTGTCAGAGCCAATAAACTCAGATCCATACTAACCCTTACCGGAATTTCAATCGGGGTTTTTTCAATCATTGCAGTCATGACCGCAATTGGTGTTCTTCAGCAATCCATCGAATCGGGCCTGAACCAGCTTGGGGCCAATACCTTCCAGATTCAGAAATATGATTCGGGTATCAACACCAACAACCGGGATCTTTCGAAACGCCGGCCAATTACCTACGAACAGGGAAAAGCTGTCAAGGAAGGAAGCCGTCTTGCTAAGTTTGTTGGCCTGGAAGCCTGGAGCTTCGGAGATAAAGTAAAATCCCGGTTCGAGGACACCAAGCCAGATGTTCAGATTGCCGGCGGAGATTATGCCTTTTTCCCGAATAACAGCTACAACATTGAAGGCGGCCGGTCTATTACAGAAGAAGATGTCCGGCTGGAACGCCAGATTATCATTCTCGGTCATGATGTTGCGGATAAACTATTCCCGGCTTCAGACCCGATTGGCGAAATCGTGGTGCTGAAGGGGCAAAAATTCCTGGTTGCCGGTGTCATGGAGGCAAGAGGATCCAGTTTTGGGCAAAGCCAGGATAATCTGGTCGTAATCCCGATCACCGCCTTTTTTAAAGTTTACGGTCGAAACGTTCCCGACCTCCATATCACCATTATGGCAGAATCCTCGGATCTGATGGAAGCCACCATGGATGAATGCTTCGGGCTGTTAAGAGCTGCACGTGGCCTTGAGCCTGGCGACGACCACGATTTTTCGGTTTTCAGCAACGATTCTCTGATTGAAAACTTCAACCAGTTTACCGGTACCTTTAAACTGGCTGCGGCTGCTATTTCGTTCATTGCACTGCTTGCTGCCGGAATCGGAATTATGAACATTATGCTGGTTTCGGTAACCGAACGGACGAAAGAAATCGGGATCAGGAAGGCGGTTGGTGCAACCCGGCCCAATATCCTGTTTCAATTTGTCTCTGAGGCGATTATTATTTGCCAGATTGGCGGAATTGCCGGTATTGCCTTTGGTGCCATAACCGGAAATCTGGTTTCTCTTCTGATTGATGTTCCTGCTTATTTCCCCTGGTTCTGGGCTTTTATCGGGGTGGTCATCTGCAGTCTGGTCGGGATTTTATTCGGATCGTACCCAGCCTACAAAGCAGCAAATCTGGATCCGATATCTGCACTCAGGTATGAGTAAAAAAAAGGCCGGTTTAACCGGCCTTTTTTTTACTTTCTGAGATCAAGCGGAATGTAGCTGTTCAATGCCGGGCCGTTATAGACCTGACGCGGCCGCCCGATTTTAAAGTCAGGAGCTTCGACCATTTCCTTCCAGTGAGCCAGCCAACCGGGCAACCTGCCGATGGCAAACATCACAGTAAACATATTAACCGGAATTCCCATTGCCTTCAGGATAATTCCGGAATAAAAATCCACATTCGGATACAGCTTTTTATCAATAAAGTACTGATCATGAAGGGCCGCTTCTTCCAGTTTCTTGGCAATTTCAAGAAGTGGGTCGTTAATGCCCAACGCATTTAAAACTTCATCGGCCGATTTTTTAATAATATTGGCTCTGGGGTCAAAGTTTTTATAAACCCGGTGCCCAAACCCATACAACCGAAATCCGGAATCTTTGTCCTTAGCCTTTTCAACCCATTTTTTAACATTTCCGCCATCATCCCGGATCTGTTCCAGCATTTCAATTACTTCCTGGTTGGCACCCCCGTGCAGCGGTCCCCAGAGTGCCCCGATTGCAGCAGAGATAGTGGCAAACAGATTCGCACGTGAACTTCCAACAAGCCGAACTGTAGAGGTTGAGCAGTTCTGTTCATGATCTGCATGAAGGACAAAAATAAGGTTAAGCGCTTTAACCAGAGTTTCATTGACCTGATACCGGCGGCTTGGGTGGGCAAACATCATATTCATGAAATTGGCGCAGTAGCTGAAATCATCGGTCGGATAGATATAGGGTTCACCGATTGATTTTTTGTATGAGTAAGCTGCAATTGTTCTCATTTTTGCAAGAAGGAGAACAAAAATCCGGTATTTTTCCTCAGCATTTAAAGTAGATTTAAGCGCCCAGGGATAGTGGATTGAAAGTGTACTCACCATTGATGACAGAATAGCCATCGGGTGGGCAGTCGACGGATACCCGTCGAAAAAGTGTTTCATATCCTCATGGATGTACGAATGCTCGGTCAGTGCCTGAGACCATTTGGAGAGTTCTTCCCGGTTTGGAAGTTTTCCGTAAATCAGCAGATAGGCAGTTTCAACGAATGTTGATTTTTCAGCAAGCTGTTCAATCGGGATCCCCCGGTATCTCAGAATCCCGTTTTCACCATCCAGATAGGTAATATTTGAGATGGCTGCACCGGTATTCATGTACCCGGAATCCAGGGTGATAAACCCCGTGGTATTTCTCAGGGAAGTAACATCGATGGCTTTCTCATTTTCTGTTCCGGTTACAACAGGCAGGCTGTACGTTTTGTCTCCGAGGATAAGGGAGGCTGTTTCTGACATAAAACTGAATTCCTTTTCTGAATCTATTCTGCTGACTCTGATTGCATCACTGCAAAATCATGAAAATCAGATTAAAAAGAAAGTGATGGATTGCTTTTTTCGATAACATTCGTACCGGGTGTTGAGTTCAATTTTCCGGAAAATAAAAAGCCGGACTGCATTGCACAGCCCGGCTTTGATCCCGAGTATAAGGTAGGCTTTTAAAACGAGGCTTTTTTAGGTGTGATAACCGACGTATGAAGAACTACCGTCGGCTAGCGATACAAAGGTAGCAATGCCTGTGCCAAAAAATCAACTTAAATTTTTCAGAAATTCGGCCAGGCCGGATTGGGTCCTGGATCACCCGCTATGGTGATTGGATAAAGTCTTTTGCGGTAGATACCGTAATAATAGAGGTATAAACCAGATTTGGGGATCATTCGGGTTTTCACCCCCGAAACCCGGCAGGTAAAATAGTAACAACCCGAACCAGAATTCATTACTTTTTTACCGAAAAGGCTTATTTTTATTTTTAAAACTGGTCCCTGTCCTAACTCAGAACTCTGATTAACGGATTGTTTTTGTTCTGTTTAAATCTTGACTGAGGCCAAATCGGATTGTAACTTTGTAATCTCTAAACCGCCCAGGTGGTGAAATTGGTAGACACGCTAGATTCAGGGTCTAGTGCCGGTTCCGGTGTAAGGGTTCGAATCCCTTCTTGGGCACTCAAGGCTGCAAGGCCAGATTTTCAGAATGCACGCCTAAACCGTGCATTTTTTTTCTGTTAAATGATCAAAATCAGGGATGTAATCAAACAACTAGACCGATGGATACCCGCTGAAGCCGGTTGGGATAAAGACAACACCGGATTTCAGATCGGGGATACCGGACAGGAAATCAGGAAAATTCTGATCTGTCTGGATCTAACCCCCAAAGTCCTTCAGGAAGCCCTGGTAACCCACTCCAACCTGATTATTTCTCACCACCCCCTTCTCTTTCATCCAGTAACCAAAATCAGCCCGGATACCCCCACCGGAACTCTTATTTACGAAGCCGTCAGACATAACATTACCGTCTATTCTGCTCACACCAACCTGGATTTTATTTTCGGCGGCGTCAGCACAGTTCTGGCCCGGGCACTCGGTCTAACCGGAATTTCAATTCTGGATCCGCATAAAAAAACAGAACGAAAGCTTGAAGTCTACGTTCCGAAAGAAAATCTTGACTCGGTACATAAAGCGCTTTCGGATGCCGGCGCCGGAATAATTGGGAATTACACCCACTGTTCATTCAGTCACAGCGGAACCGGAACCTTTCGGGGTAATGCACTTTCTTCACCGGTGACCGGGTCCCCGCTTAATCTGGAAAAAACGGATGAAGCCAAGCTTGAAATGATTTATCCATTCTGGGCAGAAAACCAGGTATTGCGTGCCCTCAGGGCTTCGCATCCCTATGAAGAAATTGCTTATCAGATCCTGCAGACCGAAAATCAGTCAACAGGTTTTGGGGCCGGCTGCATCGGGACTCTGCCAGCACCCATGCGCCTTGAAGAATGGGCTGAATTCACCGGCCGGCAGCTTCAGGCAAAAGGGATCCGGTTTTCAGGAAACCCGGACCAGCATATCCGGAAAGCAGCCGTTTGCGGCGGGGCCGGATCTGACCTGATCGGAAAGGCCCGGGCTGCGGGTGCAGACTGCCTGGTTACTGCTGACATCCGGTACCACCAGTTTTTCCTCGCCGATGAGTCATTCGGCATTCTGGACGCAGGCCATTACGAAACAGAGGTCCCGGCGCTGGGTGCAGTCAGGGACTACCTGCAAATCCATTTCCCGGAGATTCCGGCAGATATCACAGAAATTAACACCAATCCGATTCATTATCATTTCAGTCAGGGGGAGCCAAAGTGGAAAATCTGAAAACACTCGTATTGCTGCAGCGGTTAGATCAGCAGTTAGATGAACTTACAATTTTAAGAGGGGACCTTCCCGAACAAATCGAGGATCTTGAAGCTGAATTGGAAGGCATCCGGACGTCCCTGACATCGGCCGATAAATTTCTGAAAGATGCAGATTTTCAGATTGATACCCTCAGGATTGAGATTGATGCCGCCAGGGAAAAGACTGCCAAGTATAAAGCCCAGCAGTTCGAAGTCAGAAACAACCGGGAATATGATGCCCTGACCAAAGAAATTGACTCCATCGGGCGGCAGATTGAAGAAATGGAAAAGAAGATCGAACAGATCAGAAACCACAAGGAAGAATCTTCAAAAGTGAGCCATGTGGCCGATCCGAAAATTGCCCATCTGGAACAGGAACTTGCCGACCGCCGGGCTCAGCTTGAAGACATCACCCGGGATACTCTTGATGAAGAACGGATTCTGCTTTCCGACCGGAAGAAACTGATTGAAAAAACTGAAAAGAAAATGATCGATCAGTATGAAAGAATCCGGTCTGCCCGTGACGGGAAAGTTGTGGTGAAGATTAACCGTGGTGCCTGTGGCGGCTGTTTTAAAGTAATCCCGCTTCAGCGCCAGGCCGAAATCAAAAAGAGCAATAAAATTTTTCATTGTGAGCATTGCGGCCGTTTTTTGATTTCTGAAACCCTTTACGATTCCTTCATTAACGGAACACCCGCGAAATAACTTTCCCAATCCGGCAGATCGGTTCTGCATCTGCCGGATTTTTCTTTTTCCTGCTTTCCTGCCCGATCCCAAATTCGTTTTTGTATTTTTGCAACCGGAAGTGCGCCGGGTTATCGCTCATTTTCAAAATGGGAGGAAAGTCCGAACTTCACAGAGCATGCCGCCCTGCTAACGGCAGGGAGGCGGTGACGCCATGGAAAGTGCCACAGAAAACAGACCGCCCCGGTGAAAACCGGGGTAAGGGTGAAACGGCGGTGTAAGAGACCACCAGTGACTCTGGTAACAGGGTCAGCTTGGTAAACCCCGGCAGAAGCAAGGCCATGTAGGGAAGCAACGGGGCTGCTCGTCTCTGCTTCCGGGTAGGCCGCTTGATTCCGGCAGCAATGCCGTGAACAGATCAATGATAACCAAACCTGCCGGCCGGAGGGCAACCGGCAGGATGAACAGAATTCGGCTTACAGGCGCACTTCCGTCCTGATTTAAAAAGTGACAGAAAGAAGGCTGAGGGAAGGAACAACCTCTGCTCTGGGGCCAGAGGGAGATAAAACGGGGACTACGGTTGCAGCCGGGGCAATTCCTGCGATCCGGATTCCGTCTGTTTGATATTCAATTACTGCACCAGAATTCCGGCTGGGAGATGCAAGCGCAACTGCATCCACGATCCCGAATGCCATCCCGGCCCAAACCCCGTATCCATATCCTGTTGTGACATTATTCAGAAATTTGGAATCTGAATTGATAAGTCCGGCTGCTACACCCACCATTCCACCAATGAGACCGCCGTAAAAACTATCCATAGTTACAATTTCCATGGACGTTCCGGTACTTTTCAGAATCCCGTTCCGGTACGGATTCCCGTTATTCAGTACCAGCCAGGAATCAAATACCCCCATACCGGTCCCGATCAGAATTCCAGCACCCACACTCGGGCCGAGCCCATCCAGATTATCAACGCCGCCAAGTGCTGCAGACCCTGTCCAGAGCAAACCGCCCAGGCCTGCACCATGAAAGGTGTCGGTTGCGACCAGTTTCAGGACCTGTGCGTCTGATTCAGCCGAAAAAATCAAGGCTGCTGCAATCAGGATAAAAAATCGTTTCATAGAAAACTCCTTTTAAAAATTGACAGTTTGGATGCAACCGCACCCAGGAAAGTTTACGGGAGTCTGAGTAAAACAGTTACAGGTAGTCAAAAAATGTAATCTGTGTCAGCCCGGTTTGTAATTCAGTGAAAGGAATGATAAGTTTAATTTTTACAAAATCCAGCCGATATGCAACTTGATCCAAAAAATCTGACCCAGCTTGAATCCTATAAAATTCTGACAGGAAGCATCCTTCCCAGACCAATTGCTTTTGTTTCTACCCAGGATGAAAAAGGCCGGCTGAATCTGGCTCCATTTTCCTTTTTTACCATTGCTGCCACTCTGCCGCCTACACTGGTTTTCTGCCCGCTCAGACGGGGTCCGCTGGGTGAAAAAAAGGACACTCTGCGAAATATTGAGGCAACGGGTGAATATGTCGTCAATATTGTCAGCGAATCTTTTGTTGAGCAGATGAACCGGACCTCTGCTGACGTTCCGCCGGAGGAGGATGAATTTCTGCTTTCTGGACTCACCCCTGCCGATTCATCAGTGGTAAAACCCAAACGTGTGCTTGAATCACCAATTTCCTTCGAATGCCGGTTAACCGGAATTGTACCTGCAGGAAACGACGGGCCCGGCGGCGGCTCCCTGATTATCGGCGAAGTTGTCATGGCCCATATCCGGGAAGATGTTATTTCCAACTTCCGGATTAATGTCGAAAAAGTAAAGCCTCTCGGCCGCCTGGCCGGCAATTTTTATTGCCGTGTTACTGATTTATTTGAACTGAACCGACCGGAATAACCATGCTGACCTCTGTACTGACCGTTCTTCGAACCCTCATTTCCCCCTGGATATTAAGAAACTGGACCCACCCGGTCAGACGATGGTACCTGATTGCCGCTGCGGCAGGCCTGATTTCCCTGCTTATTTACCCGTTTTTAATGGAGGAGGAAACGGTAATCCTGACAGGAACTGTTCAAAAAGGGGAATTCCGGGTTTCAGTCACTGAGCCTGGTGAAATCAGAGCTGCCAATGCTACCACAGTTGTCACGCCCAGAGTTGGCTGGGGGGCAATGACCCTGACTTACCTGGTCCCGGAAGGAAGTACGGTAATGGCAGGTGATCTCGTTGCCGTTTTTGAACCGGGTGAAGTTCTGAAACGGCAGCAGGATAATGATGCACAACTCAACATTCTGAAAGCCGATATGGAAAAGGCTCTGGCTCAGGATGAATCGAACAGGGAAGAAGCCCGTGCCAACCTTGAAAGCCAGATTCTGGCTTTTGAACTTTCCAAACTTCAGCTCGAAAGGTCCAAATTTGACGCAGAAATGGAACGCAGATCGGCTGCTTTAAAATTCCAGCAGGATTCCATTGCTCTTGAACGGGCCCGCCAAAACCAAAAGTCGAAAGAAATCGTCGGACAAAGCGATCTTTCCCAGCTTCGGCTGAAAATCATGCAGGCACAGAATGCCCTGAATTCCACGAATCAGGAACTGGAAAAGCTTTCCGTCAAAGCCCCGATTCCCGGCCTGGTGGTGTATGAAGAAAACTGGTCCAACGGCAGGAAAATTGAAAAAGGAAGCCAGCTCTGGCCCAATCAGCCCATCATGCAGATTCCCGACCTCAGTGCCATGCAGTCGACCACCCAGATTAACGAGGTGGATATTTCACGCATCAAGAAAGCCCAGAAAGTCAACGTTAAACTGGATGCATTCCCCCAGTTTTCTTACAATGGAGATGTGATTGAAGTAGCCTCGGTCGGCAAACCCAAAGGAAATAACTCAAGTGCCAAGGTTTTTGATGTGGTTATTTCAATTGCAAAACAGGATTCGGTCATGAAACCGGGAATGACGACTTCGAATGAAATCGTCATTGAAACGCTAAAGTCTGCACTCTTCATCCCGATTGAATCAGTTTTCGAAGAAGGCGGGAAGTTTTTTGTTTTCAAAAAGACAGCATTTGGTTTTTCACGCACTGAAGTTAAAACCGGATCAAAAAATGATACTCATATCGTCATAACAGACGGACTTCAGGAAGGAGATGAGGTAGCCCTCAGCAATCCGGAGCAAACCGGATCCCAGGTTAACTGAGATGCAGATTCAGGAAAGCCTTCAGGTTGGGCTGGATGCCCTTTCAGCCAATGCACTTCGGTCCCTACTGACCATTCTGGGGATTGTATTCGGTGTGGGTGCGGTCATTGCAATGCTGGCTATCGGAGAAGGTGCCCAGAAGGAAATCATGAACCAACTGGCACTTACCGGTGTTAATAACCTCATCATCCGCAACAAAACCATTCAGTCAAATCCGGAATCCGGAACCGAAACCACCAATTTTTCATCTGGTTTAACCCTGAAAGATCTTGAAATACTTCAAAAAACGGTTCCCGGTCTCCAGAAAATCACACCCGAAACCGAAACAGAAACCGAAGCCATTTACCGGCTGAATCACGGGAAAGTCAAACTCGTCGGAACAGGTCCTGACTATGCCCGCATGTTTAACCTGAAACTAACCGCCGGCCGTTTTTTTTCGGATCACCATCTGCTCACCCATGCTCCGGTTGCGGTGATCGGGGAAGACGTCAAAATCAAGCTGTTTAAAACCGAAAACCCAATCGGGAAAAAGCTGAAAGCAGGTAGTGTCTGGTTCGAAATAATCGGGGTTACGGCTCCGGTTACAGTCAGTTCCGGCCAGAAGGCACCCGACCTGGGTGTCCGGAATCCGACCATGGATATTTACATCCCCGTCACCTCCTTCATGCTCAGGTATCAGAACCCGTCTCTGAACCGGCAGGATGAAGATAACCGGAGAGGACAAAATCAGGATGGCCAGGCAGGCGGCAAGCAAAGTCAACTGGATAAGATCACCCTTCAGGTTCAATCGGCAGAATTCCTGAAACCTGTGCGGGACCTGGTAACCCGGGTAATGAACCGGCTGCATTACGGCAGCAAGGATTTTGAAATCATTGTTCCGCTGGATCTCATCCACCAGCAGCAGAAAACCAGGCAGATTTTCAATATTGTTCTGGGGGCAATCGGGGGAATTTCCCTTCTGGTTGGCGGAATCGGCATCATGAATATTATGCTGGCCTCGGTTACTGAAAGAACCCGTGAAATCGGGATCAGGCGGGCAATCGGTGCAACCCGGAAGGACATTGTGGGGCAATTTCTGATCGAGGCCCTGGTTCTCTGTCTGGTTGGCGGAATTCTGGGAATTCTGTTTGGTTATCTGATTTCCTTTCTGATTTCGGTTTATGGCGGAATAGATTCCATTGTTACATTTTCTTCAATCTTCATTTCGTTTTCTGTTGCCTGTCTGACCGGAGTTGTGTTTGGCTGGTACCCGGCTAAAACGGCAGCAGAAAAAGACCCCGTAGAAAGCCTCAGGTATGAATAAGGTACATTCCCGTTTGAACTCAAGACTTTTCCTTACTCTGATCTTCGGCTTACCTGTCTGGCTTCAGGCTCAAAGTCAAACAGTGTTAACTCTTGAGGAATCAGTCAGTCTGGCCGAAAAACAATCACCGGCCATGCAAAAGGCCCTTCTTCAGCTCCGCCAGTCCTGGTTTTCGTACGAAAGTGCCCGCCTGCAGTTCTGGAGCACCCTTGACCTGAAAAGCACAGTACCTTATATCAGCAACGACATTAACCGGGTAAGTGATCCCCAAACCGGGAAATATACCTTCGTTCGTCAGAATTATGTCACCTACAGCTCAGAGCTGACTCTAACCCAGCCCATTATCTGGAC
Organism: Bacteroidota bacterium; assembly: GCA_023151185.1. Lineage (GTDB taxonomy): Bacteria > Bacteroidota > JABWAT01 > JABWAT01 > JABWAT01 > JAFLBE01. Next base: position 22,108 of record JAKLJL010000005.1, on the reverse strand, counting down.
GGATGCCGATGTTTCCCTGGTTGGCGGACTCAGTCAGTTCAGACAAACCTATAACGGAACGGCCCAGACCAATTACCTGTCTGACCTCCGACTCCGGATTTCACAACCTCTTTTTACCTACAACCGCCGGGGATTTGGGCTGGAACGTGCCGAACTGACTCTCGAAATGGCGAAAAAGCAATACCTGACCGCCCAGCAGGATGTGCTTTACCGGGCCAAACAGGCCTGGTTTAACTGGTACCGGGCAGAACAAACTGTTCTGATTGCCGAGTCTGAACTATCGCAAACCCAGGCCTCCTGGGAACTTGCCCAGAAAAAATATGATGCAGGGATCATTGCAGAAGTCGACAAACTGAAACTGGAAGTGGATTTTGCATCGGCAAGGAACTCGGTTCTTCAAAGAAAAACCGAAGCCAACCAGGCCGAAAACCAGGTCAAGCTGATATTGGGTCTGCCACTTGACGACAAGTTAACCCTCCCCGGCGGGTTTGATACCAAAACCATAGACATTCCGGTTGACCGGATTTTACCAACCGCACTGAAAAACCGCCCGGAAATTGAAAATGCCCGGCGCCAGGTCCGCCTGCAGGAAATGGCTGTTGAGGAAACAGATGCCCAGCGGGAATTCAGAGCTGACCTGAATTTTGAAATCGGGTTAAAACGGCAGGACCCGGTTTTGGGAGAAGCTTTTCTGGATCCGGACAAAACCCGGCAGGTATCGCTGAACCTGACCATTCCTATTTTTGACTGGGGTCAGAACCGGGCTTCAACTGCTGGCCAGGCTGCCGGACTTGAAATGGAACAGATTGACCAGCGGGAAACAGAACGAAGTATTTCCACTGAAATCAGACTTCTGACGGAATCTTACCGGCAATCGGCTGACCGGCTAAAGATTCTGGAAAAAACGGTTGAACTTGCGCAAAAATCCTATGATATCTCCTATCAGAAATTCCGGTCAGGCTCGTTAAGTTCAGAAGATCTTGCACAAGCCCAACGGCGGCTAACCGAGGCCAAAACAAGTGTTCTCTCTGCCAGAATGGATTACCAACTTTCGATTGCTGCATTAAACAAGGCAAGTTTATTTGACTGGGAAAAAGGAACGGGGCTTGAGAATGCCCTTCCCGACCTGGAAGATTGATTTGCTTCACTGATTCCTTTTGGCCGGCTCAGCTTTCACTTCCGGATTCTTCATCCCGACCGTTTTGTATTTCTGGACCAACCTGAAACCCTGAATCAGGTCCCTGCCGAACCTTATTTGCTGCATCCGGATGAACAACCTTCCCGAAAACCGATTCCATTGTCTTGTATTTTCAGGTTGACCCATCCTGTAACCATCGTTATCTTTAGGGACAGGTTAAAGGAGCCGTTATGCGCAAACTTTCTCAGCCGGTTTTTTACTTCCACACCCGGAAAGAATCCCGAAAAAAATATGAAATTCCGGATGATCTGTTTTCGGTCAGGGGAGATGTCATTTTCCTCAATTTCCAGCAATCCAGACTTCTGGCCGAGAAACTGAATACCCGGCGCCAGGGAGAAAAGTTTGTCAATCCGTCAGAACTGAATGCCATGGGGCTGATACACGAGATCCTTCACTTTGTCCTGGAGGTTTACCGCCAGGAACTGGCTCCCGGCTCCTTTAAAGATCTGGTCGGGTATCTCGACCAAAAACATGGCGAGGACGAAACTACCCGCCTGCTGTCTGTCTTTATCGATCATTTTCCGCCACCGGCCGTGGCATCCGGGAAAGTTACCAAAGAAAAATTCCTTTCCGGGAAGACCGAAGGAATACCGAACCGGCAGTGGCTTACCGAAGAAATCATTCTGCTTTGGCTTAATAATGAAAACCCCGGTTATCAGCCCATTTCTGAAATCATCCATGACACTGAACTGAAAAAAAACACCGCCTACCTTACCGTGATCGGGTCGGTAAAGGAATTTTTTGAGTCCCAGCCAAAATTCGGTCCGTCTAACCAGAACCTGATCGATCTGCTGTACGAACCCATCCGCCGGTCTCCCAATTCCCTGATGGATCAGCTTGAGTTCATCAAACAATTCTGGGGAAGTATTCTGGCAAGCTCACCATTCTGGACCCGGTTGCTGGTGAGCATGGATTACATCAAGGAAGAAGGTAAATGGTTTCTGTTTAAACAGGGTGGCTGGAATGTCAGCAAGGATATTGACGTTTCTGCACCTCAGTTTTCGGGGGATCTTTACGAACATGAGCCCGAGGCCTTTTCGCCTGACAAGGACTGGATGCCCAGGGTGGTTATGATTGCCAAATCCTCATTTGTCTGGCTGGATCAGCTTACCAAAAGTTATCAGCGGCCCATAACTACACTTGCCGATATCCCGGATGAGGAACTCGACAGTCTGGCATCAAAGGGAATTACTGCACTTTGGCTCATCGGGCTGTGGCAGCGGTCGATTGCCTCTGCCCGGATCAAGCAGATCAACGGAAATCCGGAGGCAGTTGCCTCGGCCTATTCCCTTTATGACTACGAAATTGCCTGGGACCTTGGCGGTTACGGTGCTTATGAAAACCTCAGAAACCGGTGTGCCGCCAGAGGAATCCGGCTGGCCAGTGATATGGTACCCAATCATATGGGCATCGACTCGACCTGGGTGATCAACCATCCGGAATGGTTTGTTTCACTCCCTTACCCGCCTTATCCAAACTACAAATTTACCGGAACTGACCTGAGTAACGACCCCCGTGTGGGGTTATATATTGAAGACGGTTACTGGGACCGGACGGATGCTGCGGTTTGCTTTAAACGGGTCGACCGCTGGACAGGAGACGTTCGGTACATTCTTCACGGAAACGATGGAACCAGCTTTCCCTGGAATGATACTGCACAATTGAACTACCTGCTGCCCGAGGTTCGGGAACAGGTCATTCAGACAATTCTCCATGTAGCCAGGATGTTTCCTGTTATCCGGTTTGATGCTGCCATGACTTTGGCAAAAAGACATTACCAGCGGTTATGGTTTCCGCTGCCGGGTACCGGCGGCGATATTCCCTCCCGTTCAGAACATGCCATGTCGAAAGAGGACTTTGACCGGGTTTTCCCTGTGGAATTCTGGCGGGAAGTTGTTGACCGTGTTGCGGTTGAAGTCCCCAACACCCTTCTGCTGGCAGAAGCATTCTGGATGATGGAAGGCTATTTTGTAAGAACGCTGGGCATGCACCGGGTTTACAACTCGGCTTTTATGCACATGTTCAAAAAAGAGGATAACCAGAATTACCGGTACCTCATCAAGAATACACTGGAATTTAACCCGCAGATTCTGAAACGGTATGTTAACTTCATGAACAACCCGGATGAAGAAACAGCCGTCAATCAGTTTGGCAAAGGGGATAAATATTTCGGAGTTGCCCTCATGATGGCGACCCTTCCCGGGTTGCCCATGTTCGGGCACGGACAGTTTGAAGGGTTTGCCGAAAAGTACGGTATGGAATACCGGAAGGCTTACAAGGATGAATCACCGGACCAGTGGCTGATTGACCGTCACTACCGTGAACTTGTCCCCGTGCTGAAAAAGCGGTATCTCTTTGCCGAAGTAGACCATTTTCTGCTGTATGACTTTTTCACCAGCCACGGCGTTTCTGAGGACGTTTTTGCCTTCAGCAACCAGTTCGGCTACGAAAAAGCCCTGGTAGTTTACCACAACAAATACAGTACGGTTTCCGGATGGATCCGGTCATCTGCAGCATTTCTGGATCATCACGGAAACATGACTCAGCGGGTGTTGGGGCAGGGGCTTGGGCTACCGGTTGGTTCGGATGACAGTTTTACCGTTTATCGGGATCAGATCAGCCGGCTCGAATTTATCCGGCCAACACGGGAAATCTGGGAACGGGGACTTTACTTTGAACTTGGTGCCTACGAATACCATGTTTTCTGGGAATTCCGAACCGTCACCCACTCAGAAACCATGCCCTACCGGGATATCTGTAACTACCTTGCCGGCAAGGGTGTTCATTCAATTGAAGATGCCCTTATCGAAATGAAACTGAAACCCATATTTGAATCATACTGGCAGGCTGTTAATCCGGGAAGCATTGCCTATCTGGCTCAGGGTGCCGCAACCATGGAGCCGGCATCGGCTATTTTACGGGCTTTCACTGAAAAGTTGAGCCATCTGGTGGACGGTGCCGATTTCCTGTTTGGAAAACATACCCTGCCCGCCGGATTTTATGAAACTCTTTCGGGCCTGTTCAGAAAACTGATCGATCTTTCGCACCTGAAACCGGGTGCCGGTACCCAAACACTGGCCGGATTTGTTTCCGACCAGATTACCCGCAGACAGTTCTGGCCCGTTTTCCTTTCCTGGACCTACAGTTACGGCCTTGATCTTCTGAAAATTAGAGAATCAGACGGGCAGCCCTCGCTTGAAGCCTTCCACCTTGATAAAGTTTTTGTGAGGAGTCTCAGGGAGGCCGGTTTCGGGGACCATGAGGTCTGGAAACTGTCCCAGCTTTTGAAAACGATTTCGGCCTTTACTCACCGGCTGGTCCAAAAACCGGCGGTACCTGCAAAAGAAAGCCTGCCTGCTGCTCTTACACTTGACTCAGTAAGACCCCTTCTTCAGATCAATCTTCATGAGGATGTTCTTTGGTTTAACAAAGAAGCTGCCGAAGAAGTGGTAACCTGGCTCGAGGTTGTAAGGCTGCTTGCCGAGGCAGCCGATCATCCTTCCGAAGTTTTACCGGTTGCACTGGTTGCAGCCATTGAAAAGGATCTTCAGGCTGGTTTTCTCCTGATTTCCAAATCCGGATTCAGGTATCAGGTTTTGGTTCAGAATCTGACTGCTTCTGAAAAAACAAAAAAAACCGCTTCCTCCAAAAAACCAGCCGGAAAGAAAAAGACGGACGGGAAGAAAAAGGAAACCGGCAAAGATCAAAAGAAAACAGAAAAAAAAGCCAGGACCTCAAAGAAACCCACTGAAGGTAAGAAGAAGAAATCATGACATTTACCTGCCCGCATCTGGATCTGAACGGGAAAGACTGTCTTAAACTGACGGACCCCTGTGATCCGGGAAGAAAAGGGTGTGAAGTTCAGAAAAAAGCCTGGTTTCCTGCAAAGGAAGGAAATCAGGCTTTCTCTGTAGATTTCAGTTTAAAGGATGAACTGAGAAGAGAATTCAGCAGCCGGAAGGGACAGGACTAACCGGATTCACTGGTTTTTCTGTGATCCGTCAAAAATTCCGAGCAAGCGGTCGACGGCCGCAGTTGGCAGAATTTTTTCCTGCAGAATCTCATGCTCAATCCCGGCAACAGCCTGCTTAACCCCCGGATGCTGGTAAAACCTTTCCTTCAGGGTTTCTTCTATCATCTGCATCACCCAGGAAAGTGCCTGTTCACGGCGTCGGTTATCAAAGCTGCCGTTTTGCCCCGTCACACCTGCAAATTCTGATATGACCTGCCAGATTTCCGGAATTCCGGCACCGGTTAAGGCAGAACAGGTATAGGCTTCTGTCTTCCAGCCACGGGTTGCCGGAGTCAGGAAATGAAGCACTCTTGAATAGTCAGCACGGGCAACTTTTGCCTTTGTTTCATTGTCGCCATCCGCTTTATTAATAATCAGCGCATCCGCAATTTCGATAATGCCTTTCTTGATTCCCTGCAGTTCATCGCCGGCGCCGGCCAGCATAACCAGAAGAAAAAAATCCACCATCGACCGGACGGTAATTTCACTCTGGCCAACACCGACCGTTTCGATCAGAATCACGTCATATCCAGCAGCTTCACAAGCCAGAATGGTTTCCCTGCTTTTCCGGGTAACACCGCCCAATGTCCCGGAGGACGGCGACGGGCGGATAAAGGCTGAGGATTCACGGCTGAGACGTTCCATCCGGGTTTTATCCCCCAGAATGCTGCCCCGGGTTACTGATGAAGACGGATCTACTGCCAGTACGGCAACTTTGTGCCCCTGGCTGATAAGATAAAGCCCGAACGCTTCGATAAAAGTTGACTTTCCGGCACCCGGGACGCCTGAAATCCCGATTCGGAGAGACTTTCCGGCTCGGGGCAGTAACCGGTTCAGGACTTCCTGTGCCTTCTGGGTATGAGATGGAGAAGAACTTTCGATCAGGGTGATGGTTCTGGCAAGGACAGTCCGGTCATTGGCAAGTACACCGGCCACATGGTCATCAACCGAGAGTTCCGGTCGTTTTTTTGACGGGTGACCGGAAACAGTCCGGGACTGTCCGGGCAAACCGTCATGGTGGCTTTCACGGCCGGTTACCACCCGGACGGCAAAGGCGTCATTGGAATTTTCCGGAGCCCAATCCGGTTTATAGCTTTCTGGGAGTGCTGGGTTCGGTTTCTTTTTCATATCTGCAAAAATACCCGATTGTCCCGCCAATCTCCAGAATTACCCGACCGGATCTGTAAGGTTTTTGGTGTTTGAACGACCAAACAGATACAGAACTATACCGGTTCGTGTTTTAAATGAGGATAAAATGACTTACACCAGCCTGCTTGTCATTCTGGCCGTTTCCTGTGCAAAACTTCCGCAACCGGAGGCTGAATTCACAGGCCGGCTTCAGGAAAAAAAGGATCAGTCTATGCCAGTGCAAAAACCCAGATACAACCCGTTGACTCCAGAGGAATCACGGGTGATACTAAACAAAGGAACCGAACGGGCTTTTACCGGTGAGTTTACCGACAACAAGCAGCCCGGAACCTATATCTGCCGTCAGTGCAATGCACCGTTGTATCTGTCGAAAGATAAATTCAACTCAGAATGCGGATGGCCGAGTTTTGACGATGAAATCAAAGGAGCCGTTGAAAGAAAAACTGATGCTGACGGATACCGGACGGAGATTTTATGCAGAAACTGTGGCGGGCATCTGGGTCATGTATTCCTTGGGGAACGCTTTACCGCCAAAAATACCCGCCACTGCGTCAATTCCATTTCAATGAAGTTCGTTCCCGAAGGACAGCCACTCCCGGAAGTCATCCGGTAAAGGCCGGTTACCAGGATATCGGTTTTCGGTCCCGGTAAAACCCGCCGGATACCGGCTCGGATGAAGTTGCCAGCCAGATTGCCGTATCAGCACCCTGTTCTACACTACGGGGTGCTGCACTGCCGCCCATATCCGTTTTCACCCATCCCGGGCACATGGAAAAAACCTGAATCCGGTCCGGTTTCAGGTCAGCCGCCATGAGTTGGGTCAGTCCGTTCAGACTCCACTTCGACAGGCGGTAACCCGTGTATCCACCGGTTTGGAGATCTTTTTGGGATCCCATTCCGCTTGAGAGGTGAATCACCCGTCCATCGCTGCTTTTTTTCAGCAGGTGAAGAACCGATTTGGTCACCCTGACCGGTCCGGACAGATTGGTTTCCATCACCTTCAGGATTTCCTGGGTGGAAGAAGAACTGAATCCGGCCGGTGTGCTGATGATTCCGGCATTATTGACCAGAACATCCAGGCGTCCGAAATCTGCCTCAACCCGTGAAGCAAACCGGCTGATGGAAGCATCATCCGTCACATCCAGCGGTATGAAGTGAACATCTCCGGTCAGACCGGCCGCCGCAGTCTTTCCCTGTCCCTCATTCCGTGCCGTCAGGATAACAGTAAATTTAAGGGCCGCCAGTTGTCTGGCAATTTCAAGACCGATGCCTTTTCCGGCACCGGTTACTGCTGCAATCCTTGCCATCATTTTCTCAGAAGTTTAAACGCATGGGTCCAGTTATTGTACCTGAATCCGAACTGAATCCACAGCATAGCAAAGGTTTCGAGCCAGAAGGACGAGTGAATATCACCCATATCCACCACACTGTTCCATCCCCACTTTTCTGCAATCTCTGAAACCGCTTTCTTGGCTTCGGGGTCATTTCCGGCGATAAACAGATCGGGAACACCCTCTTCACGGGGAGCCTGAATCATGATATAGGCGCTGATGTGATTAAATGCCTTCACCACTTTTGCCTCTGGCAGATAGTTCTGAACTTTCAGTCCGCCGGGGAGATCCTCGGTTGCATCAAGACGCGGCACACCACCCTGACTTGAATCAAGCGGATTGGTTACATCAATGACAATTTTATCCCGGTAAGACGAAACCGGCAATGACTGAAGCACGATTTCAGTTCCCTGCCATTTGGTTGCCAGAACCAGAAGGTCGCCAAAAGCTGCTGCTTCATGAACCGACCCGACCGAGGCATTTTTCCCGGCCTTCGACAGCCAGTCAGCTAATTTTTCCGGATTCCGGGTTCCGATTCTGACCTCGTATCCCAGACTCAGAAATCCCAGTCCCAATTGCTGTCCGACAACGCCGGATCCGATAATTCCTACTTTCACTTTTCTTTCTCCTTTTTTATTGTTTGTACATACATTTATAAATAATCAATCAGTCTGAGGTATCGAGTTTTTCGGTGGCAGAAAAAATATCCGTGGTTAACTGACGGGCTGTCTCTTCGCCGAGAACTGAAACATACCGGTCGTATAGCCCCTGCCAGGCAGTCATGAGGTCCTGATTCAGTTCCTGAGCACTGAGTGTTGGACTGACAAAAACCGACTTCCCCTCCTGACGGCGGACTAAAAAGCCTTTAGCTTCCAGTTTCTCGATCAGCCGGGTGACGGTTGACGGACTCAGCATCATGGTTTCTGCCAGTTCGCCGGGCTGAACACCGGGTTTCCGGTTCACTGCCATGAGCAAAAAAGCATAAGAAGGTGCAATGCCTGTTTTGGCAAAAGCCTCATCGGCCATGCGCGACATAGACCGGGCAAGGGCATTTGCCGAGTAATATAAACACCTGCAGTAACTGCTTTTTATCTCATTCATGGACAAATGTAAGTATTAATATTTGTATGTGCAAGCATTATACATATTTTTTCTGAGATTACTTATTTAATTTTTTTCTGGCTCTGCTTTGTTTTCTCTTCCCTCCCGCAGAAAAACAGGTGATTTTCATTAGAAAGTTTCAGTTTTACTTCAGAAAAGGTATATTTATAGAATTCTGCGGGATAAAACCGTACAGGATAGTCTCAAACCGGAGAAATCCTGTTTTTCTTCGGCAGATCCATCGCCAATCATCATTATTTCACTTATTTCGGATTATTTTCCATGTCAGCACCCAATAAAATCCTGCTTTCTGAAAATGAAATTCCCCGTAACTGGTACAACATTCAGGCTGATATGCCGAATCCAACTCTGCCACCTCTGCATCCGGGAACCCGGCAACCGGTGGGTCCTGCCGATTTATCCCCGATTTTCCCGATGGAACTGATTAAGCAGGAAGTATCGAAGGAGCGGTTCATCGAAATTCCAGAAGAGGTCAGGGAAATTTATAAAATCTGGCGGCCTACTCCCATGTTCCGTGCCCACCGTCTTGAAAAATTGCTCGACACACCGGCCAAAATTTATTATAAGTATGAAGGTGTAAGTCCCAGCGGATCCCATAAAACCAATACGGCAGTTGCCCAGGCCTATTACAATAAAATGGAAGGGGTAAAAAAAATCACCACTGAAACCGGAGCCGGTCAATGGGGAACGGCTCTGAGCTTTGCCTGCAGTATGTTCGGAATGGAATGTGATGTTTACATGGTCAGGATCAGTTTCCAGCAGAAGCCCTACCGAAAAGCAATTATGAACTCGTACGGTGCCAACGTCTATGCATCACCTTCTGACCGCACACAAGCCGGGCGGACGATACTGGCCAGTGATCCGGAAACAGCCGGCAGCCTTGGAATTGCCATTTCTGAAGCTATTGAAATGGCCGTTCAGGATCCCGATACCAAATATGCTCTGGGATCTGTCTTAAATCATGTGCTTCTGCACCAAACCATTATCGGCGAAGAATGTCTGCTGCAAATGGAAAAGGCCGGTGATTTCCCTGATATCGTTATTGCGCCACTGGGCGGCGGTTCCAACTTTGCCGGAATTTCTTTTCCCTTTCTCCGTCAGAATCTGCTTCACGGCAAAAAAGTCAGGGCAATTGCGGTTGAACCGGCTTCCTGCCCGAAACTGACACAGGGGGAATTCCGGTACGACTTTGGTGATTCAGCCGGGTATACCCCTCTTCTGCCCATGTACACCCTCGGGCATAACTTCCGCCCGGCGGCGATTCATGCCGGCGGACTCAGGTATCACGGGGCCAGTGTACTGATCAGCCAGCTTCTTCGGGACAATCTGGTCGAAGCAGTTGCCCTTCAGCAACTGGAATGTTTTCAGGCGGGTATAGCCTTTGCAAAGGCTGAAGGCATTATTCCTGCTCCGGAAGCCACTCACGGGATTGCCCAGGTGATCCGTGAAGCCCGGAAAGCCAGGGAGGAAGGACAGTCGAAAACTATTCTGTTCAACCTGTGCGGACATGGGTTTCTCGACATGCAGGCCTATCAGGATTATTTTGACGGGAAACTTCAAGATCACTACCTGACACCTGAAGATTTGAAATCCGGGATCAAAGACCTGGCCGATTTTCCAAAAATCTGACCTTTGCCGGAACCGGAAGTCTGCTTCCGGTTCCGTTCAGTTAGTTATTACCATCTGCCGGCCGGTCAGTTCAGCAGAATCCCCACCCCGGCAGCAATTCCCAGCGCCATCCCAAGCAGAATTTCGGCACCGGTGTGCCTTCTGGTAATCCGCCTCGACAGACCCACAAGACCGGCAAAAACCAGGAAACCGATTCCTGCACCCCAGCTCCACCCGGTTAAAATCACCCCAAAATAAAACGAAATGCCGGTGTGCATCGAAACCTTCATCCTGAAATTCAGGATCGCCGAAACGGCCATCAGAAGCGTGAACCCACCGACTCCCCGGGTGAGATCAGCGGGCTGACCGGTCAGAATTAATATCAGAACAGCAACTCCCAGAACACCCAGCAGAAAGAGATAAAATCCATTCCGGCTTCTGCGGTCAGAAACGTCAAAATCGGAATATTTTTTTCTCCGGATCTGAATCCAGGTGAATACAGCAACCGGAAGGTTGATTGCAGCAAGCACTGAAAAGGCCAGCAGGAAAGCATCGGGCCAGGGAACTGACCGGAGACAAACTACCAGTATAAACAGGGATGACGTAACAAGCGGGTGACCGGCCGCCGAAATCCGGGATGCAAGGGTGATAAGCCGGGGAGAGGAGGTCATTCAGGTCACTTCCCTGCCGGTGAAGGCCCGGGTTTCTCCATCAGATTAAAGATCTGGAGGATGGCTACACCGAATGCGACACCAGTTACGGTAAGGATAATAGTCAGAAATCCGTCAGAACTGAAGGATATCCGGATCAGGACCGAGGAAATAATAAACCCCGAATTCCGGATCAGCTGACTGAACCGTTCAATGTACCGGAAGGAGATAATCAGCAGCAGCACATCCACACAGATCAGCAGGGTAAAGAAATCGTGATAAAAGACATAATTTACATCCGGGAGAATCACAGACGGGTTCCGGATATAGTCAGCGGCAAGAGTTCCCCAATTCCAGAAACTCCAGAGAAACAAAACCGCCAGAACCGGCAGCAACAGAATGCTGAATGCCTTTTTCAACCGGATAAATTTGGCGAAGGCCTCTCCGGCCGGGAGTTTGGGTTTGGCTTTCTGCAGGCGGTAGTAGTAAAAGATCAGCAGCAGCAGAACCAGAATTCCGCCAAGATCTGCGGTTAACAGACCATTCTCCCTGACTGAAAACCAGTCTTCGGTCAGCGTCAGGTGAGAAATGTCTTTAAAAATCCGGCGGATTACAATCAGAGCCGTGATTTCATACAGTTTCCCGATGGAAATGGTGAGAGATTCGGGAAGGTAATAAACCAGCAGATAAACTTCCCAGGCCAGAATAAACGAAAAGGGGGTATACAAAGACGAGATCGGGTCATGGAAAACCGATTTTACCGGTTCAGGAAACGGAACAAGTCCTGTAAGATTCAGGTAAATAAGTCCCAGGTGGATCAAAAAGCCGACGACTGCAAAGACCAGAAAAAATTTTTCAATCCGGTTGCGCCAGGCTGAAGAAAAAACCTGTGAGAAAAGAGAGTCAACCGGCAGATCGGGAAGTGTCATAAAATCCTCACGAACATTCAGGCAGTGACCAGAGTTACCTGATAAAGATACGATTTCCCGCAGAGTATCCGAAAGATTCCGCCGGATGAAGGCAGGAGGCGGCGGAAATCATTTCCGGCCGGACGTGTTTTTCCGTATCTTCACCGGCATGAAACAACGGATCATTCTTGCCCTTGGCGGCGGTGGCGCACGGGGCTTTGCCCACATCGGCGTACTGAAAGCCCTGGAACAGGCAGGAATCCGGCCAACCCATATTGCCGGCACCAGTATGGGGGCATTTGTCGGCTCCATATATGCCAAAACCGGATCGGCAGCATCAACCGAAAAAGCCTTTCAGGAATTATTTAACTGGCCGGGATTCAGGGAAAACGCCTTCATTTCCACCTTTGGAAAACAGGACGAATCGTTATGGTCAAACCTGAAGTCAGCCGTGCGGTCGCTGACGATGAAGGGAAACTTTTTCACCAAACCCTTTTATTACAACGGGGATGGATTTGAAGACCTGATCCGGTTTTTCTTCCCGGCTGATGACCGGTTTGAAGACCTGAAACTTCCGTTTGCCGCCTTCACCACCGATCTGATTTCGGGCAGTTCCATTGCGGTAACATCCGGCCAGGTTGTTCCGGCTGTTGTTGCCAGTGCCTCGATCACCGGCATGATGCCACCGGTCAGGTACCGGAATCTGCTTCTGGTTGATGGTGAAGTAACCGACCTGATTCCTGCCCGGTCTCTCTGCCACCACGGAATGAATCTGATTCTGGCAGTGGATGTTTCGAAGGATCCCGGAATTCTGGCAAAACCGCCTGCAACCGGACTTGAAGTTATCATGAGGAAGGATGACCTGCTTCAGTCGAATTATAAGTCGGTTCTGACTTCTGAAGCTGACCTGACGATCCGGCCTGCCGTTCAGGATGCCGACTGGACGGACTATGCCCAGTTTGACCAGCTTATCCGGGCCGGTTATCAGGAAACCTGGCGGCAGTTGGATGCAATCCGGGCTGCCCTCCGTCAGAAAACATCCGTTAACCGCCGCATTTCAGCACTTCTCCGGCCGGACTCGCACGACTGGATTCATCCGGAAGAAACCACCCTGCTCCGGTGGGAGTAACCGGCATGGACCGATCGTATGAGTGAACCGGTAAAAACCCAGGCTCTGGTACTGAGGACAATTCCCTACTCGGATACATCCAAAATTGCCACTCTGCTGACGCCTGATCACGGAAAAGTCTCGGTGATTGCCAAAGGAGCCCGGTCCAGATCCTCGAAATACGGAAACCTGCTTCAACCCCTTGCCGAACTTGAAGTGATTCTTCATTTTAAACCCGGCCGTGACCTGCAGAATTTATCCCAGGCCAGTCTTTCGGGTCACCGGCGGTTGCTTCTGACCGATTATGACCGGATGATGGCCGGATTCCGGATTCTGGACTGGCTGCTGAAAATCCAGATTCCGCATCCGGATGCCGGGGCTTATTTTTCTCTGGCCGTCCGGGTCCTTTCGGTACTGGGCTCCGCTGAAACCCTTCACCCTGCCCTGTTTGCCAAATTTTACCTGAGACTCTCCCAATTGAACGGGACGGAACCCAACACATTCGAATGCGGTTCCTGTTCCAAACCCTTCGGGCAGTTTGACCCTCAGCAGCCGGTTGGATTTTCGACTGCGACCGGGCAGATTTACTGTGAAGACTGCAGGCGGAACATGAAAACCGATGCTGCCGTCGAAACGCCCGTGATTGAACTGATCGGTCATTGGCTTTACCCCGGACAGATCTCCCCGCCTGCCTCGGAACCGGACCGCCTTCAGTATGAATCACTTGAACATTTGATGGAAAAACATCTCAGGTATCATTTAGATTTATAAGGAAACATCCACCATGAAAAAGTCTCTGTTCAAAAACATGACCCTGATCCTCACCGGGGTTCTGATCGGCGCCCTGTTCTTTATGAAAATGGACTGGGTGCCTGCCGGACTGGCAGCCCTCGGTGACGACAGGAAAACGATTCTTCTCGGTAACCGGAATTTTGATCTGAAGCAATTTGACAACATCCCTGATCCGAGTCCCAGATTTCGGGCCGTTTCGAAAGAAATGCTGCCGACAGTGGTTTACATCCAGGTCTCAGGCACAGCAAAAACCAACGGAAATCCGTTCCGGAATGACGAATTCTTTAAACGGTTTTTTCCGGACTATCCGCAAAACGAACAGCCCAATGGCGGCGGCCAGCGGGTTGTCGGATCGGGAAGCGGGGTGATCGTCTCGGATGAAGGGTACATCCTGACCAATAACCACGTCGTCGAATCGGCCGATGAAGACGGGTTGAAGGTTATTTTATTTGATAAGCGTGAATTCCCAGCCAAACTGATCGGGCGGGATCCGCAAACGGATCTTGCCGTGATTAAAATCGACGCCAAAGATCTGGAAGTTGCGCCGCTTGGCGATTCGGATAAACTGGAGGTGGGTGACTGGGTCATTGCCATCGGAACCCCGCTTTCCCAAAACCTCAGTTCAACGGTCACAGCCGGGATCATTTCTGCCCTCGGAAGAAACATCGGCATCATCGGCGACCGGTACGGAATTGAGAACTTCATCCAGACGGATGCTGCAATCAATCCCGGGAATTCAGGTGGACCGCTGATTGCCATGAACGGTGCTGTCATCGGGATCAATTCGGCAATTGCTTCGAGCACCGGCGGTTATCAGGGATATGGATTTGCGATTCCGGTGAATCTGGCTAAAAAAGTCGCCACAGATCTGATTCTGGACGGAAAGGTTAAGCGTGGATTCGTTGGCGTTAGCATGAGGGAAATGGACGGAACACTGAGCAAGGCGCTGGGGCTGGCTGCAGGAAAAGGGGTGCTGGTTCAGGAAGTGGTCGCCGACGGTCCTGCTGAAAAGGCCGGCATCAAACAGGGAGATGTGATTCTAAAAGTTGACGGGACCGACGTTTCCTCGGGAAGTCAGGTTCAGGCAATTGTAGCTTCGAAGCGCCCTGGTGATGCAGTAAAAATGGTCATCTGGCGGGACGGGAAGGAAAGTTCCTTCACCCTGACACTGGTTGAACGCAACTCACTTGGCTCGCTGGCCTCGGTGGGTGAATCCGGTCTGGACAGTGAGGATGAAGCCGTCGCCCAGAATGCCTCGGTGAGCAAACTGGGAGTTGACCTGAGACCCTTGACCAAAGCTGAAATGACCAAGTACAAAACCGAAACCGGCCTGATGGTAAATAAAACAAAACAGAACGGGTTTTCGGATCTTGCGCCCGGTCTTGTCATTGTTGAAGTTGACCGCCGGGAAGTCAGATCGGTGGACGATGTCAATTCGGCTCTGTCGAAAAAAGAAAAGGGAGATGCCGTTCTGCTCAAGGTCAAAACTCCCGACGGACAGGCACAATATATCGGCGTCACGATTCTGTAACGTGACCGTCTTTGGCTGACACCCAAAAGGCTGCCGGATGGCAGCCTTTTTTTATTTCAGCAGTTGCAGTTGACGGTGTTTTGACCTGAACGGACGGGTTCTTAATTGGCACTTTTCCCATGAAAATAAATGCCTTTCCGTGATGATCGCCGACCGCCACCAGAAGATTTCCCTTTACCTGACTTCCAGCAGTTGAATCCGTTCTTCTGTGCTCCATTAAGCGTAAATTCTGATTCCGTTAAACTGCCAGATTGCAGGCCGGCAAAACGCCGGACCGATAACTCTCAAAAACTCCTTTTCCCTTCGGGGAGGTACTTTTTACGGATAAAAAGTACCCACCCTTCGATAAACTCAGGGACCGGGTAGCCCAGTCATCTAATGACTGAAAACCCCGGTCACCGAGTGACGAACATAGTGAGTCGTATCGAGATGACACGATATCTAAGTACCTTTAACAAAAACCCCGGATACTGAGGCTCTCGAAGTGTTCGGATTTCTCCTGACTTCTGTCTCCTGATTTCTGTCTCCTAACTCCTGCCTTTTAAATTTCTTTTCCCTTCGGGGAGGTACTTTTTACGGATAAAAAGTACCCAAAAACCCTGTGCAGAATCGAACCCGCCGTTTCCTTGCCTTTGCCCGCCTGCCCCCACATCCTGACCGGATGGATTGTTCCATTCTCACGGGTTCTGTGGTTTTTCGGTCAGGATCTGAAACGCACGAAACGTTTCCCACGCTGCACGGCGCGATTCTGCTAATTCGGCTGCAAACTTTGGGCGACGGATGAAGTGGTTTTCTTTGGGTTTGGCAACAAACCGGCAAAACGCCGGACCTGCAACCTCAGCCCCGACGCAACAGTGCCCTCAGCCCCGGAGGGGTGACATCCTGGTAGCCCGGGGCGTCAGCCCCGGGGGAAAGAATAAAATCACAAAATCCGCACGGCTACAAATTTCCGGTTATGCCAATGCCGTTCTTCCGTGCGGAAATGCAACCGCCAAATTCGAATAGGTATTCATTCGTCATCCTTCCGGCGAAACGCCGGACCTAACATTCAAAACCACCTTTTCCCTTCGGGGAGGTACTTTTTACGGATAAAAAGTACCCAAAAATCCCGCGCAGAATCGAACCCGCCGTTTCCTTGCCTTTGCCCGCCTGCCCCCACATCCTGACCGGATGGCTTGCTCCACACTCATGGGTTCTGTGGTTTTTCGGTCAGGATCTGAAACGCACGAAACGTCTCCCACGCTGCACGGCGCGATTCTGCTAATTAAAACTGCAAACTTTGGACGATTGATGGGGTGGTTTTCTTTGGGTTCTGAGAAAACAGCCAAACCACCCCTAACCCCTCCTTTAGAAAAGGAGGGGAAAAGGACACTGAGGCTCTCGAAGTGCCCGGTTACTAATGGTGGCTTTGAGCGGTTCCTGCCCTTCGACCCAGCTCAGGGACCAAGCCTGCCGAAGGACAGCCACCAGAACCACCTACTGCCTACTATCTACTGTCTACCACCTACTGTCTCCTGTCTACCGTCTTCTGACTCCTGACTCCTGTCTTCTGACTTCTGACTCCTGTCTTCTGACTTCTGACTCCTGTCTTCTGACTCCTGTCTTCTGACTCCTGTCTTCTGACTCCTGTCTTCTGACTCCTGTCTTCTGCCTTCTGAATTTCCCTTCCCGCCGGCTGTTACTTCAGCCCAAGAGCCTTTAGGTACCCCTCATTGACCGTCGAGTGGTCGGCTTTGCAGTTTTCCAGAAGTTCTGCCAGAATTTTCCTCACCCTGGCCGGATCCGGTCGCTTCTCCCGGATTTTTCCGTAATTCGACCGGTCAGATTCGGCGTAGGTGACCAGTAAATCCCAGTCAGCCGGTTTTTTAAAGGTTGCCGGTGACGAGGTCGCATCCATCTTTTTGTAGGGCCAGAAACACCAGCTTACCGAATTTGCCTCCAGCGTTTTCCGGAATTCGGTAATCCACTCATCGGTATTCTCACCGGATTCCCCCATCCACAGCGGAACCTGATATTTTTCAGAGAAATCAAGATAATCCTGAATGACTGAAACATCCGTTGCGGTCCAGTATTTGTGGAAAGTGTACACGAGTTTATCATCAAACGGTGGTCCGAACGGCTTGAAATTACTGTCCCATTGGGCCCCGCCCAGGAAAATCAGATGGTTTTTATCATATTTCCGGATTCCGGCGGTCATTTTTTTGTACAGGGGCTCGAGTTTCGGGTTCAATGTATCCGCATTGAAATAATGGGCGATCGGTTCATTCAGCAGATCATACCCGATAACGATTTTCCGGTCCTGATACCGGCGGGCAAATTCTTCCCAGATCAGGATTGCCCGGTCCTGCTGGTCAGGTGAATCGAACAGCCAGGGAAATCCGTGACTGTCATCAATATTGTCGCCGGTCTGTCCGCCGGGGGCACAGTGCATATCGAAAACCACGTACAGATTTTCCTTTTCACACCAGCCAAGAAGACGGTCCATCAGCCCGAAAAACTCCGGCTTGAGTGTTTTGGGTCCGGTTTCCTCCATCACCAGACGGAAGTTGAACGGCACCCGGATGTGGTTAAATCCCAGTGCACGGATCTGCCGGATATCCCCTTCTGTAATGTACGTCCCGTAATACGCGTTCCAGAATTTTTCTGCTTCTTCCGGGCCGACCAGTTCGGTAATAACCTGACCGATCATCCGGGGTGAAGAGGTATCCTTGAATTTAAACATATAACCTTCAGGAACCAGCCAGTTTCCCAGATTGGTGCCTTTCAGCAGGATTGGTTTTCCGGCCGGATCGAGGAACGATTTTCCCTTGACGGAAATATACTGTGCCGGCGAAACCGAGGCGGTAAAAAGACAAAGTATCAGCATAATCAGGAGTTTCATGGACGTGTCCTTTCGGATGGAATGGTGGAAAAAGCAAGTTGATTGCCTGCTGAAGATAGCAGGACGAAAAACAAGTTTCAACGAAGGCTGAAGGAATCGGACGGGGACAAAAAAGGATGGAAAAAACTCCCGGCAGCTAACCTGCCGCCGGGAATCTGAAGACTCGTTACGGGGTCACAGTACAGTCAGGGTACCTGCAACCGGGAACCCCGGACAATCATTTCGTTTTGTCTTTCTGAACGTCGTAGGAAATGACTTTTCCCCGTTCATCAATTTCGACGATTTCATAACCCAGTTTTTCAAGTCCGGGTTTTACAAGTTCCTTATCGCCAACCACCACGATCCGCAGCTTATCAGCCGGCAGGTTCTTCTTTGCCAGGGCTGCCGCTTCACCGGCTGTCATCGATTCCAGAATCTGGTTCTGCTTTTTCACGTAATCCGGAGTCAGTTTGTACTTGAGAATCCGGCCGATGAAACCTGCTTTCTGATCCGGTGTTTCATACTTACGGGCATCCCCCTGACCAATGGAATTTTTAGTAAACACCAGTTCTTCCTGAGTCGGACCACCGGCTGCATACCCCGAAATTTCCTTCATAAACTCAGCAACGGAACTGTCGGTTGCATCCGCACGGACACCGGCAGCGGCCACGAAATACCCGGGATCTTCATCTGCAGTGAAATAAGACCGGGCACCGTACGTCCAGCCTTTATCCTCCCGCAGATTCATATTGATCCGGCTGTTGAAGGCTGCTCCAAGCTGATAGTTCATCAGGGTGGATTTGTAATACTCGCCGGTTGCATCCCACGGCATATCCGTCAGATATCCGATCCGGATTTCAGATTGGGGTGTTTTGGGTTTATCCATCAGAAAAACTTTGGTCTTTTCTGACTTTGCCGCAACAGGAATCTCCGGAAGTTTCACTTTTTTCTTTTTCCAGTTGGCCAGGAAACCGGTTTTTTGGATGAATTCCTTCTGGGTGATGTCACCAACCACGACCACATCGGTCAGTTCAGGCGCAAACCATTTCTGATAAAACGCCTTCACATCAGCCAGTTGAATGGCTTCGGCTGTTTCCTGATATCCCGCATCCGGAACAGCGTAAATGCTGCCATCCCCGTAGGTCAGGCGGGCAAAAGCCTGAGAGGCAATCGTCGCCGGCTGTTTGGCGGCAGCTTTGATTCCTTCGATCTGCTGCTGTTTCACACGGGCAAAATCGTCTTCAGAAAAAAGCGGCGAGAAGAGTTTTTCATTCAGCAGGGCCAGGGTTGCATCCAGGTTTTTCTTCAGACTGTTTACCGTGATGACGGTAGACTTGGTTCCGGCAGAAAACGTGATGCTGCTGCCTAACTTTTCCAGTTCAACCGAGAGTTTTTCAGTCGTATAATTTTGGGTGGATTCATTCATCAGGGCTGCAGTGAGAACAGCCAGACCCGACTTTTCGGGAGCTAACGCATCGAGTTTATGACCGCCGTCCAGCGTAAGGGTAATCGTGACAACCGGAACTTCGGGTGCAACCGTTCCGATGATTTCCATCCCGTTGGTGTAGGAATGCTGCCAGATTTCGGGAACCGGAACCAGCGGTGCTTTCGAAGGGACCGGCTGTTTGCTGCGGTCAAAAGATTCATTGACCGGTTTTTTGTAGGTCAGACCGGTGTAAGCCGGATCAACCGGCTGAACATAGCCGTCACGGGAAACGGTAAAGTTATCAGCTGCAGCAGCCTGCCCTTCCATAGTGGGCGTTAAAACAGAAAGCACCACTCCCTTCTGTCCCTTGATGTACTCACGGTACACCCGCATTACATCCTCACGGGTAATCGAGGCATACCGTTTCAATTCCTTCTGGATTCCGTTCGGATTCCCGGTAAAGGTCTGATAGGCTGCCAACTGGGAGACTTTTCCGGCCACAGAAGTCAGTCCGTTGACCGTTTGGGATTCATATTGATTCCGGTACCGGATGAGGTCTTCATCGGTCACACCCCGGGTTTCAAATTCGTCAATCGAAGCCCGGATGTCTTTTTCAAGCTGGGCAAGCGACAGACCCGGAACCGGCATGGCAAAGACCTGAATCATGAACTGGCCGCCCAGTTCCTGGCAGGGATTCTGCACAGAGGCAAAAACGGCTTTTTGGGTTTTAACGAAGTTTTTATAGAAAATGGAATTGTTTCCGCCGCCGAGAATATCCGCCAGCATATCCAGCGGAGCCTCATCCGGATGGCGGTTCGGAACCGACGGGAAGGTGATCACCAGTGCCGGGAACCGGATAAACGGATCCGTGTAGGAAATATACCGGTCCTTGTCGAGAGTGATTTTCTGATACGGCTGGGGCTTCACTTCCGGACCTTTTGGAATCGGACCGAAGTATTTCTCAGCCATGGCGATAACAGTTTTTGGATTGACATCTCCGCCAACGGTCAGTGTTGCATTATTCGGTCCGTACCACCGAAGGAAAAACCGTTTCAGGTCATTCACATCCGACCGGTTCAGGTCTTCAATATCGCCGATGGTGGACCAGGAATACGGATGACCCACCGGGTACATGGCTTTGGCAATCCGTTCATAAACCGTTCCGTAAGCCCGGTTGTCATAATTCTGCCCCCGTTCATTTTTAACGGTGGACCGCTGGATTTCAAATTTCTGCTGGGTTACGGCATCCAGAAGAAAACCCATCCGGTCTGCTTCAAGCCAGAGAGCTGTTTCAAGCTGATTGGAGGGAAGTGTTTCAAAGTAATTCGTCCGGTCAGAGTTGGTCGTTCCGTTCAGGGTTCCGCCGGCTTCAGAAACAATTTTAAAATGCTGGTCATCCCCCACATGATCCGATCCCTGAAACATCATATGTTCAAAGAAATGGGCAAAACCCGATTTGCCGACTTCCTCACGGGCAGACCCGACATGGTAGGTCACATCGACGTGAACGACGGGATCCGAATGATCTTCATGGATAATCAGGGTCAGTCCGTTGGACAGTTCATATTTTTCGTACGGGATGACAATTTCATCGCCGGTTTTGGTAACCTTTTCGATCAGACGGGTCTGGGCAGAAACCAGAGCAGCCGAAAGAGAGAGGGCTACCGGAAGCAGGAGAACAGATTTCATTTCATTTCCTTCCGGATTGGTGTTTGGCAAAAATAATCCGTCCCCGTCCGGCAACCAACCGGGCAGGCGGAGCCTGCGTCAGTACGGATTTGTCCCAGTAAAGTTGCAGAGCGGGATTTTGCGTAGTTTCCGGACACTAAAACCCCGTACATTGAGGCTCTCGAAGTTAGAATTTTTTATTCCGCCGTCAGCCGCTTGCCCGCGACGAAGTCTTGGGGTCGACGCAGTGACCAGCGAAGTGTCCGGTTATAAAAAATCAGTGTCTGTGAGCGGGAATTAATACTTCAGATCATCGTTCTTGTTTTGATTTTTTCAGGACCGGAGCGCCAGTCACAAGTCATAGAGCGGCTGGGCGGTTAAGTTTTTGCGGGACTTTTTTAAAAAAGTCCCCATCCATCCGGCGAAACGCCGGACCGGCAATCTCATACTCTCTTTCCCTTCGGGGAGGTCCTTTTTACGGATAAAAAGTACCCAAAAATCCTGTGCAGAATCGAACCCGCCGTTTCCTTGCCTTTTCCCGCCTGCCCCCACATCCTGACCGGATGGCTTGTTCCACACTCCCGGGTTCTGTGGTTTTTCGGTCAGGATCTGAAACACACGAAACGTCTCCCACGCTGCACGGCGCGATTCTGCTAATTAAAACTGCAAACTTTGGGTGCCTGACTGGGCAGTTTTCTTTTGGTTCTGAGAAAACAGCCAAACCACCCCTAACCCCTCCTTTAGA
>JAKLJL010000004.1:11585-275451 GCA_023151185.1 Bacteroidota bacterium | reverse complement strand
CGGGCTTTATTATTTTTAATTTCTCCAAAGGCAAAAGCCGGGGAGGATAGGTCATCACTGGTAATCCAGACATGCGTATCATCCCCCCAGATATCTATGAAGTGATTGGTCACCCCGGTTGGAATAACGGTAAAAGTCGTTCCGTCATAATGGGCGAAACTTCCATTATGGCCAGTAAAGTAAATGTCCGTTTCGGATCGTGCCCAACAGTATTTTTTATCTGTACCAGTTACAGGCGGGTAAAAGGATGTCCAACTTTTACCATTAAACTTGGCAAAGGAATTATAATTACTAACTAATAAAAGATGACCATTTTCGAACCATTTAATAATTTTCACAGGTTCGGTACTTGCCGGTGCATTATTATACCCCACAAACAATATTTTTTTAAGTGTCCACTTCTTTCCGTCCCAGACTGCCAGATTGTACCGGTCACTAACCGACAGGTCTTTCGGGTTTGGGTAAACAAAAAACTCACCGCCAACATAAATTTCAGTTTCATTTACAATCTCGATACTCATTGCCGTTGAAAAAATCCCGCCCAGTGTATCCACCCGCCACACAAAGTTGTGACTCGTCGTATCCGGTTCTGGGGTGTCTTTGGGTTCAGTGGGTTTTTCACAACCGGTAAATCCGGTAAGTAAAAAGCATAAAATAAGCAACGGGATCAGGTGTTTCATCCGGGATCAGTCCTCTGACAAGGGTGCACTATTGAATTCTGTTTATGCAATATTACTTGTTTTTTTCCTTTCTTAACCAACTGCAACAGCCTGTAACTTCATTAGAAATTAACTAAAGCTGGTTTAATTGGCTCATTTTACCAAATCAGTCACGCAGTGCCCAATTTTTTGCCCCAAAAAGCCGGTACCATAAACCTGGCGGAATTAGCACATGGGAAAAAGAAGGAGAGTGTTCCCTTTTCGTGCTTTTCGTGACTTTCGTGGTAAAAATCCCTGGCTATTTATTGGGAGCTGGTGTGGAACTTCCACCTGTCAACGGCTCTTTCCTGTACCCTGAGTGTATCCGTCTTTCGAGGTAGCTTCGTTGTAGCTTCGTTGTGGAACCGGTGTGAGTGCTTCCACAGCGTTACCCCGTAGACCCGAACGACCGGATAAACGTGTAACACTCCTTCATTTCCCCTTTCTCCTTGAATTCCTGCCGGATTTAGACGAAATTAAAGGTTCGCTTATACATACTAACTAAAAACCCGGCCGGTGATATCCAGTCATCTGCCAAAAAGGAGTTTTCATGGCCCAGGATACAATGGAAAAGCTGGTTTCGCTTTCCAAAAGAAGAGGATTTGTTTTTCAATCAAGTGAGATTTACGGCGGACTGAATTCCTGCTGGGATTACGGCCCCCTCGGCGTTGAACTGAAACGGAATGTCAAGGATGCCTGGTGGAAAGCCATGACCCAGAAGCATGACAATATCGAAGGAATTGATGCCTCGATCCTGATGCACCCCACCGTCTGGAAAGCCTCGGGCCACGTGGATGGCTTTACCGACCCGATGGTGGATTGCAAACAGTGTAAATCCCGCTTCCGTGCCGATAAAATTGATCTCAGCAAACCCTGTCCCGTCTGCGGAACCCGGGATACTTACACCGAACCCCGGTTATTTAACCTCATGTTCAAAACTTTTATGGGTCCGGTAGAAGATGCCGCCGCCATTGTTTACCTCCGGCCGGAAACAGCCCAGGGTATTTATGTTAACTTCCACAATGTACGGGAATCTGCCCGCCAGAAACTCCCGTTCGGGATTGCCCAGATCGGCAAAGCCTTCCGGAATGAAATCACTCCAGGCAACTTCATTTTCAGAACCCGGGAATTTGAACAGATGGAAATGCAGTTTTTCATCAAGCCCGGATCAGAAAACGACTGGATGAGCACCTGGCGTGAAGAACGGTTCAACTGGTATCTCGAAAACGGAATCCGCAAAGAGAAACTCCGGTTCCACCAGCACGGACCTACTGAACTGGCTCACTATGCCTCAGACGCCTATGACATTGAATATGAATTTCCCTTCGGCTGGCAGGAACTTGAAGGCATCCACTCCCGGACCGACTTTGACCTGAAAAACCACCAGGAATACTCGGGTAAGAATCTGCTGTATTACGATCAGGAAGCCAACGAAAAATACATTCCCTACATTGTCGAAACATCAGCCGGATGCGACCGGTCCGTTCTGACGTTCATGGTAGATGCCTATGATGAGGATACTCTTGGCGGAGAAACCCGGGTGGTGATGAGATTTCACCCCAAAATGGCGCCGATCAAGGCTGCCGTTCTTCCGCTGGTCAAAAAGGACGGCCTGGCAGAACTGTCGGATTCCCTGTTCCGGGATCTTCAGAAAAACTGGAAAGTCTTCTATGACGAATCCGGAGCCATTGGCCGCCGGTACCGCCGTCAGGATGAAGCCGGAACACCGTTCTGTCTGACGGTTGACTATCAAACCAAAGAAGATCAGACCGTTACCGTCCGGTACCGCGATTCCGGAGAACAGGAACGGATTTCTCTGGACAAGGTAACGTCCTTCCTGAACGATAAAATTCTGGGATAATCCGGCCACCCGGTCTGCTTCCTGCAGGCCGGGTTTTCCTCTTTCTGACCTTCCCCCGAAACTCGCAGCACCTGAATGGTGTTCTCAGACAACACGAAAAAAGGATGCTTCCATGAAAAACAAAATCCAGTTTGCAATCAGCTTTTTATTCGGTCTGATTTTTATCAATGCCGGATTGAATAAAGTGCTGAATTACATTCCCGTTCCACCCGATCTGCCCGACCAACTGGTAAAAGCCAACGAGGCTTTTGCGGTAATCGGGTGGCTCATGCCGCTGGTTGCCGTTGCCGAAATTACCGGCGGAATCCTGTTCATTCTGCCGAAAACCCGGGCACTCGGGGCCATTATTCTGTTCCCGGTCATGCTCGGAATTCTGCTGACCCACATTTTCTTTGCCCCATCCGGGCTGATTTTGGTGGGGATCCTGCTGGCCATTCTGCTCTGGACTCTCTGGCAGAACCGGGAAAAGTACCTGCCGATGATCCGGTAAAACAGGTTTGTCAGGTCCTCTGGGGGAAGACAGCTCCCCCAGGGGTTCTTTTCCCTGACTCTGCTGCAATTTTCTCTTCCCGCCTGTCTGTCTGCACCATTTGCTTTTTCCTGTTCCCGAAACCCATTATCTTGCACTCATGTCTGACGGATCTAACCCTGCAAATTTACCCGATCCCGGCCGTTGGGTTGCCCTTTACGGCGACTATCTCTATTCCTTTGCCTTTTTCAGAGTTCAGGACGCCGGTGTTGCCTCTGATCTTGTTCAGGAAACGTTTCTGGCTGCACTCGGCAGCCGGACGCAGTTTTCGGGACGATCCGCACCAAAAACCTGGTTCACGGCTATTCTAAAAAACAAAATCCAGGACCATTACCGGACCGTCTATTCCCGTGAGTCCGTCCTGCCTGAAAGTGATCTTCCCGAATCTGCCGTTTATGACGAAGACGGGAACTGGCGTCCCGAAGCCATTCCTCAGAACTGGACTGTCAATCCTGAGGAGGCCGCCGAATCCTCCGAGTTTATTGCCTTTCTGATGAAATGCCTCTCCCGCCTGCCTGATCTCATGAGGCTGGCCTTTCAGAAAAAAACCCTCGATGACCTTCCTGCCGAAACCATCTGCCTGGAACTGTCCATATCCGAAAGCAACATCTGGGTTCTGCTTCACCGGGCCCGCCACCGGGTACGGCGTTGCCTCGAAGTGAATTATTACGGCTTAAAATAATTTAACCTCAAAATCTGTAAGCCTTTTCTCCTTTCTGACGACAGAGACAGTAACAGAGCCGGTGCTCTGCCAAACTGAAACCCTCAACTGAAAGGAACCTTCATGTCTTCATCCGCCAATTCAAAATCTGTTTTATTCGCCTGTGCTGTCGCTGCTGCCCTTGCCTCGCCTCTTAATGCTATGCCTTACGGATCCGATTTAGGTTCCAGGGCTGCTCTCCGGTCTGAGTTTACAGGCGAAATGGCCTTTGGTGCTGCCTCAAAAGCGAAAGACAGCACATGCGGAGCCGATACTACCAAAGCCAAAGAGGCTAAATGCGGTGCCGGGGCATCCAAATCGAAGGACCATAAGTGCGCCGCTGCCGACACAACCGGGTCCAAAAAATCAACAGACAAAAAGGACGCCAAATCCGGTAAAGCCAAAGATGCCAAATGCGGCGAAGGGAAATGCGGTAACTGATCACCGGACAGACTCATTCCGGACCAGCAGACCACTTTCACGGGTCTGCTGGGTTTCGGGATTTTCCGGCACGAAAGGAGATAATATGGTTGGTATCGGGTTCAGAAAGGAATTTTCAGAAACCCTGCCGCGGGTCCGGAAGGATAAACCTGATTTTATTGAGTTTGCCCCGGAAAACTGGATGAAAACCGGCGGATATTATCACCGCCAGCTTCAAAAGGCTGCCGAACAGTATCCCATTTTTTGCCATGGACTCTCCCTGTCAATCGGCAGTCCTGATGAACCGGATTGGGATTTTCTTGCTGACCTGAAACAGTTTTTTAAAGACGTACCGGTCGTGAGGTACTCTGACCATATCAGTTTCAGTCAGGTCTCGAATGCCCATCTGTACGAACTGCTTCCGCTGCCCATGATCGAAGAAGCCGTAAGCCGGATTGCCGTCAAGGCCCGGCAGGTTCAGGACTTTCTGGAACGCCCGCTGATTCTTGAAAACCCGTCCTACTATCTGGTTACCGAAGCCGATATGACCGAAGCAGACTTTATTTCGGCTGTCCTCAGGGAATCGGGCTGCGGATTTCTGCTGGATGTCAATAATGTCTACGTCAATTCGGTGAATCACGGATACGATCCGGCGGCGTTCCTCCGGTCACTCCCGGCTGAACAGGTCTCGTACCTCCATATTGCCGGCCATCTGAAACAGCCTGACGGGTTTCTTCTGGATACACACGGTGAGGCCATTGCCGATCCGGTTTACGATCTGCTGAAACTCACTCTTGAGACCCTGTCACGGGAAGTCCCCATCCTGCTCGAACGTGATTTTAACATTCCCGCCTGGCCCCGCCTGCGGGAAGAAATGAACCGGATCCGCCGGATCCAAACCGAAGTAAGGGAGGTTCAATTTGCATCCTGACCGCCTTTCCCGGATCACCGGCGGCATGGCCGGATTCATCCGGACCGGAGTTTATCCTGAAGGGTTCCCGGAAAGCTGGCAGCCGGGTTTGACGTTGTACCGCACCCTGACCCGGTCCATTCTGTCGGATATGGTGGATACGGCCTTCCCGATCTGCAAACGCCGGATTCCGGAAACCGTGTGGAATGATCTGACAGAGTTGTTTATCCGGGAATGCCCGCTGCACTCACCCCGTCTGTGGGAAATTGCCGGAAACTTCGCTGAATTTCACCGGAATGAAAACACCGGTGTCCGCCTTGGGTATCCCTGGCTGGATGATTGCCTGAATATGGAGTGGATTGAACTGGAGCTTTTCAACCGGCCGGATCAGCCGGGATGGAAGTTTAAAGCACCCACTGGTCGCACCGGTGAAAAAGTCTCCCTCATACCCGATCATGAACTTCTGGTGCTGAACTACCCGGTTTTCCGGACGGCTGGTCCCGGCCTGAAACCGGAGACTTGCTTTCTTCTTCTGTTCAGAGATCCTGTTTCCCTGACGGTTCAGTTTATCAACCTTCAGCCGGTTGGGGCTCTTGCCGCCGAATGTCTCAGAAATGAACCGGGATCCTGCGAAGACATCACAGACCGGATTTACAAATTGGCCGGTATATCTCCGGACCGGGATGCGATGACCCGGTTATTTACCTTATTCAGATCCAAAAACCTTTTAACCCGCATTTCAAAGGAAAAACAATGACACTTTACCCTTCTTTCTTTAACCCGTTCGGCAACCGCCTTCAGCCCTGGAGCCTTCTGGCCATCCGGATCGTTCTCGGTTACGGTTTCTGGGGACCCGGAACAGCAAAACTCATGGACCTGCAGGGCATTTCTGTCTGGTTCGGATCGATGGGATACCCGTTCCCCTATCTTTCGGCCGTGCTTGCCGGGGGAACCGAAACACTCGGTGCCGTTCTGCTGGTTTCCGGATTTCTGGTCAGGTGGATATCATTTCCGCTGCTGGTCATAATGGCCGTTGCCATCGCAACGGTTCACCTTCCAAACGGGTTCGAGGCATCCGCAAACGGATTTGAAATTCCGTTGTACTACAGCCTGCTGCTACTGGTTCTGGTTCAGTCTGGTGCAGGGTCCTTCAGTCTGGATGCGGTTTTCGGTCAGGCGGGAAAAAGGAAGTGATCCCAACCGGCTTTCCTGAGGAACTTCCTGCCGGTTTTTCTTTTCCGGCGGGAAGTTTTATCTTCACCTCATGATGACTCTGATCCACCGCATCATCGGAACCTGTAAAGACACAGGACCGTTGATCTCAGCAAAAATTGATGGAAATCTGCCGGCAGGCCGGTCAGTCCGGCTGAAATTCCACCTGCTGTTCTGCACCGCCTGCGACCGGTATTACCGGCAGCTAAAAAGTCTGGATACGGTCCTGAAAAAACTACTCATCGGCACCACTCCGCCGGTCTCCCTTCCTGAGGAAAAAAGAAAAGAACTCGAAGATCTCCTTAACCGGGAAAAGTCCTGACGTCCCGTACTGCGCCTGACGTCTGGTAACCGCCTGAAAAACCGGAATTTACCTCTCTGGTTCTCCTCATTTTTTTCTAGCCGTCAATTAACTAATTTAACATTCGTCATATTTTAATCTGAATAATTTAACCCAAACTTAATCACCCTTCAATTTCTTTTCTCATCCGGTTCTTCTACTTTTGTTCTGCCCGACAAAATCTGACTGCCGGATTTATCTGGAGGATGGTGCAGAATGAAAGTGATACTCAAGTCAAAAAGCTCGTTCAGTCATTATTACAATGTGACGTTTGATTTCTATGACGGGAAAATCCGGATTCTATGTGACTGCCCTCACGGTGACTGGAAACGGGTCTGCAAACACCGCCTTGCCCTGATTGCCGGCGACAAATCCATGCTGTACGACCGCAGAGAATCTGATCAGCTTGATGCTGTTCTGGCCCGCCTGAAAAATCCGGAGTTTGATCTGGTGTTACGGGCATATTATCAGAAATTAGCCATTCTGGAAAAACAGAAAAAGACCCGGGATGAAGGAATCAAAGAATTGAATTATGATTTCGGATTCCGTCTGGCAGAAGGTATTTCTATCTCCCAAAGCTGACCGGGATGCTACCGGCCCCGGCCAAACCAACCCCGCCACCAGAAGACTGACAGCATTCCCGCCGCCAGCAGCAGCATCACACTCAGGACTGCCGGATATCCCCAGGGTAAAAATAACTCAGGCATATTCATCGGGTTGTCAGGAGAAGGCTGTGCCATCGGGCTGAAATTCATCCCGTAAAGTCCGGCTAAAAAGGTCAGCGGCGTAAAAACAGTGGTGATAATGGTCAGGACCTTCATCCGGTCATTCATTTTGTTGCTGATGGAGGAGGTGGTCAGATCCATCACCGAAACCGACAGATCCCGCAGCATTTCCATCAGATCCGAAATTTCGAGCATGTGGTCGTGTGTGTCGCGCAGGTAAAGTTTTATTTCCGGCGGAAACCAGCGGTGGTCATTCCGGATCAGCGTGCTGACAACATCCTTTAACGGAAGGATGAACCGCCTCAGTTCGATCAGTTCGGCTTTCAGGGCATGCACCGATTGAAGCTGCTGGTGGGTGCTCCGGACAATGGCTTCGGTTTCGAGTGCCAGCAGCAGATCCATATACTGGTCGGTCAGCGGAAAGTAACGGTCAACCAGAGAATCCAGGATGGCGTATGCCAGATATCCCGGACCGGCTGACCGGATCAGTCCTTTTCCTGACTGCAGCCTGACCAAAACCGGATCAAAAACCTCACGTGCCGTTTCCCGGATGGTGATGACCGCCTGACCGGTTACCAAAATCCCCACCTGCGTCATTTCCGGACGGCTCTGACTGTCTGGTTTTTCGGAAACGGTATGGGCAATGATCAGCAAAAATGAACCGTAATCGTCGCACTTTGGGCGCTGCGGCGAGTTGAATAAGTCGGAGACTGCCAGCAGGTGGATGGAAAATGCCGACAAAACGGACCGGACCAGTGGTTCATCCCGGAACCCGCAGATATCGATCCAGACCCGGGATCCGGCTTCAGCAGACAACCCGGCAACCAGCCGGTCAACCTGGTTCTGAACCGTTATTTCTGTTTCCGAACAGAATGCCGGCGAATAGGTTACAGCCCGGATTTGGGTGGCAGGCGACTGCTCCCCAATCCGGAACAAGCCGGGTGATGAACCGGGATCAGGCCGGTTCCGTTTAACCCGGATCCGAACTTTTTTTAGTTTTACCGCTTTCACATGCCACCTCCAGAGGCTTCCTGAGCCACTTTCAGGGCCTCTTCCCAAACCCTGAGGAAATTTTCCCCAAGGATCTTCCGGATCTCATTTTCAGAATATCCCCGTTTTAAAAGCTCAGCAACCAGCACCGGATAGTCTTTCACCGACCGGAGTCCGACCGGCAGGGAATCACCAACTCCGTCAAAATCAGACCCGATACCAACGTGGTCAATTCCGGCAATTTTTACCGCATGATCAATGTGATCAGCCACGTCCTTTACCCTGGCAAACGGGTAGGGGTTTTCTTTCATCCACCGGGCCCGTTCCTTTTTCACTCTGGGATCGTTCTGATCCTTGATTCCCGCTGCAGTCATATAGGTTTTCAGTGCTGCTGCCCGGTTGTCGCCGTACCGGTTCCCGGCTTCTGTCAGAAAATAAGAACCGAAGTTGATCATGATTACGCCTCCTTTGGCCGCAAGCGCCCGGAGCATTTCATCCGAAACATTCCGTTCAAAACCCGGAGTAAATTTTCTGCAGGAGGAATGCGAGGCAATCGGCGGGGCCGAGGACAGCCGGACCGCCTGGAAAAAGGCCGAGTCAGAGACGTGCGAAATATCCACCAGAATTCCAACCCGGTTCATTTCCCTGATCACCTCCCGGCCGAAAGGACTAAGTCCGTTCCAGCCCTTATCCTCATCGTATGAGGAATCACAAATCCGGTTTCTCTTCCCGTGAGACAGGGTAATGTACCGGATTCCCTTCCTGTAAAAGCCCGGGACCAGAGAAAGATCCTCTTCCAGTCCGGCACCGTTTTCCATTCCGTAAGGCAGGGAAATCAGGCCCTTCCCGGCATTTTTCCGGATGTCGCCGGGTGAGAAGGCATGTGCAAACCGGCCGGGATTGGCGGCAATCACACTATCCATTACGGCAATCAGAAACTCTGCCCGTTTCCGTGAGGCGCCAGGTGTTGCCTGATAGTCGCCGTCGATATAAATCGACATAAACGGCGCATCCAGACCGCCTGAACGGGCACGGTTAAAATCAAACTCTCCGGGAGACGTTCCGGCACCGATATCTGTGCCGGGTTTTTCATCCAGCAGGCTTGGTGTATCTACATGACCATCAACCAGAATGGCGGTTTGGCAGATGGTTCTGGCTTTTGAAATAAGGGAAGAATCGGGAGAAGGCAAACCGGCCGGCTGAAGCAGAAGAAAAAAACTGAGCAGAATCATAACTCTCCGGAAAAAAGCAAAAATACAACATTCCGGAACGTTGTGCAGAACCCGGAAATCAGCCCCCGGCGGACAGTCCTTCAGAGGCAGAAATCAGTTCACCGATTTCCCGGTCGCTTTTCCGGATATGGAAAATCAGCCAGCCGTACAGGAAGCTCAGTAAATCCTGCGGATTCAATTGATGACTTTGGATGTCGGTTCTGAATCTGACCAGCCAGTTGATAAAATCCTGGTGACGTTCCCGGTGCTGGTCGAAACCGGGGAACCGGACCGATTTCATGTAAATTTCTTCGGTCGTAAAATGAAGACGGGTGTAATCTTCGAGACGGCGTAAAATGTCCTGAAGAACCTCTCCATCCTTTCCCGCCAGAATTGCCTGGTTCAGATCGTTGATAACCGAGACCAGAGACTGGTGCTGCCCGTCGAGTTCGGGAACCCCGATATCCCAGTCGGTATCCCAAACCAGCAGGTCCTTACCCGGCGTAAGCACTTCCCGTGCACCAGAAAAGGCCTGGCCAAGATGCGACAGCAGTTCGTCTGAAAGGGAGTAAAAGGCAATCAGCTTTTCATCGAGTTTGTCCGGATCACCTGTCTCTTTCAGCCGGACAAGATCCGAAACCTGTTTTTTAAGCTGGAGGAAAAGATTTTGTGCCGCAAGGTAGGAAGGTTCACCCGTAATCTGGCCGGGGGCCTGATCACCGAACCAGGGTTCCAGAAAAAAATACTCGGGAGAAAATTCCTTTTCGGCCGGATTCCCGGTCAGGAAATACGAAAACTGAATCCGCCACAATAAATGAGAAATCTGGGATTGCTCAAATTCAGTAATAAAATCTGAAGAAGTTACCATTCTCCCATCACCACCCATTCATCATATTTGAAGCGCAAGCCAAATAGTCAGCAGAAAACACAATCCATTTGCCTACAAATTGTAAAATTACGACTGACTAAACAGTTTGAATAACTCAGTTTGACCTATCTAGAATTTATCTAACTGCAAAAATTTAGTAACAATTTGGTTCGACAGGGTTGATAAATCTGAAATTGCTTTTTCAACCCCATTCTGATCCCCTTTGTTTTTTGAATTCAACCCCTGTTCACCAGCAAGGTGAAATGCTGTATGAATAGCCTCAAGAGAATTGAAAATTTCAACCGCTTCGCTGCTGTTAAGTGATAGAATTTCATCCTTTGCAACACCGTAATACCAAATTCCAAAACGGCACATATGCGGATCAGAACCCTGAAATGATCCATCATTTTTTAATGTGGCAATAATCTTCATCATATACTGAATATGGTCGTTCATATAAATCAATAACATGCCCTTTGACATTCGTCACCTCTTAATTAAAGATCTTACTTTTTTCTAAATATGCTTTACAGAACTGCTTATCTTCCTCAAGAATGTGTCTGTTTAACCAATTCACCAAAAAGCCAATGAGGTCTGTTAATGGTGCCTTTTTCTCATTAAATCGCTGTTTAAAATTGTAGATTGACTTGATAAACAATCTATGGTTTTCCTTTTGAATTTCCGTTCCAACATAACCGATTTCTTCCATCATCGACTCTTCCGTAGAAAAATGGATAACCATATACGATTCAAGATCTTCAAATAAATTCGCCTCTATATGAACATTTGGAGATTCATTTACCAGATCACAAAGTTTGTTTACAATATTGACCAGTTGACGGTGTTGGCTGTCGATCAGCAACAAAGAAGTCTCATAGGCCGGTCCCCAATAAATTTTCTCAGTCTGTAGTGGTCTTAAAGTGACATCAAAATTAGTAAGATCAGAGGTTGAAAGGCTATCCAGAAACTCAAGAAACCGGTTGGAAGCCTGAATGTAATCATCTGCAACGACTTTGGCTTCCTCAAAACGCCCTTTTATAAACAAATTAAATGCGCTTTCAACTTTCTGGTTTAATGCCTCATATTCACGTATGAGTTTTCTTCCATTCTCGCTATTCACGAAATATTTTACCTTAACCTCATCCAGCCAAACTCCAATTGGGCACTTAAGGAAATAATCTTTTGAACTTAATTCAACTGTCCCCTTTCCCCCATAAATCATTGACCTGAAATTAATTCGCCAAACCAAATGCGAGATTTTTAGTTTATTGATGTCCATATCCAAACCAAACAAGACTAACGGATATAATTATCCCTATATGACAATTGCATTTAAAATTCACCTGTTAAAATATGCCTGTTCAAATCAAATAAGACCGGATTTGCCTGATTAAATATTTTAATCAACAATTCACATTCTTTGGAGGAAATTACTGAATTTCTAAAACCCCAGAAAAGGCCAACAATATCAGGTGTTTTTATCATTGAAGAATTGGATTGGCTGAAAAATTTTCTCTCGTACCTGTAAAATGGAACAATCACTTCACTTACCAATGAAAAATATTGAGCCCAGGAATTTAAGATAGCATCAGGATGCCGTAAAACATCGTTACTGAAAACAGGGGTTTTATTTTGAAAAACACGGGTAGTGTTGGGTGTATCATTAACGCTAAATTGTCTGAATTCTTCAGGGAAATTTAACATTCCCCCCTCAACAGTAATCTCATATTTGTCGTCTTCAACTGCCTTAAAAAAGGCAATTGACGAAAAATCAAACAATTCATTTAAACAGTTCACAAAGTTTATTGTGGATGTTTTAGTGTTATTTGAAAGAACATCATGGGTAAGGGTAGAGGTGATTTTTTGTATTTTCCTATTTAAAAAATCATCGGTAATTGTAATTCCGGTGCTTTCACCTTTTAAAGAAGCAAAGGTTTTAACAAGATTAACCAGGTCCTGTTCAGAAACCGGCTTGGTAAGAAATCCGGCTGCACCCTGTTTTAATGCCTGTGATGATAGAACTGGGTCCAAATTACTGGTTATTATAATGACAGGGACAGATTGAAATTGACCGTCTTTTTTCAGAATTGAAAGAAAAGACAGCCCGTCGATTCCAGTCATCATTACATCTGAAATGACAAGTGAAATGTCGTGAGTTTTCAGCTTATCAATACCTTCCTGAACGTTTTGAGCTGAAACCAGCTCAAAACCGTTCATCGCCATGATTTTCCGGATGACCGCATGAACCATCGGGTCATCATCAATGAGTAAAATGTTCATAGAATTCAATTAACAAAAATCAAATCGTCTATAACTGACTAACTGCTTCTTCACCGTTGATTTTACCGGTCAGGCCCTGGGCAGCAAACCACTTTCCGTACTTGCTGTCTACTTTTTCAATGTGCCCGATCAGCCAGCCCATCGAAATGGAGTAAACTTCCCGGAAGGCTTTCGGGTCGCCGGCCTGAACAGCCGGAACCAGTTCCATGACCACTTTCCTGAACAGATCATGGGCTTTCAGGTGCTGGTCAAATTCTGGGTATCCGTTTTTCCGCATGATGTTTTCTTCGTGGGTCAGGTGTTTATCCACATAACTCAGAATAACATCATTAAAATAGGCGTATGCTTGCTGTTTATCCTTAATAAGCAGGTCATAGGAATGGTTGATTGCCTGGAATAGAAACTGGTGCTCCTCGTCCATCGCATTAATTCCATTTTTTAAATCGTCTGAAAAGTCAAAAATAGCCATATTGGGGTCCTGATTAATGAGATTGCTCATTCCTTTTTCCTGTATTATTGTTCAAGATTGCTGATTACTTCTGATAAAAGAGTTAAAAGTGCAGTTTTTACCTGATCTCTGTCTGTCGTATTTAAGGGGACTACTGTGCACCGTGCTTCCAGTAAATAGTTTGACACGACCTCAAATCCCATTGTTTCAGGTAAATCAAGTTTGGTTATACAAACAATGTAGGGTAGTGAAATATGGGTATTGAAATAGCTGATAATTTCCTTCGTTGCTTCAATATCTTTCTGGTTAGTGCTGTCTGCCAGAAAAATAACCCCGAAGGCGTTTTCAGAAAGGATCTCCCACATGAAATCAAACCGTTTCTGACCCGGGGTTCCGTAGATATTCAGCACCAGCGATTCATCTACCGTAAGACGGCCGTAATCGAGTGCCACAGTGGTCATCGCTTTTTTCTCACGAACCTCTGCTTCTGTTGCCCATTCGTCAGTCGTGATCGGTTCTATTTCGCTGATAGTCCGGATGAAGGTGGTTTTTCCAGCATTGACCGATCCACTAATCACCAGTTTTAGATATTGAATGTCTGTAGTCATGCAGCTCAAATACTCATTATTTTGTTAAAGAGACGTTTCAGAGCATTCGCCTGGAGTTGCGTCTTATCGCCATTCTTATTTTCAGTAGTACCTTTTACTGGTGGAAGATTGTCATTAAGAGTTTTAGGTTGTTCCATTTTTTCAACTCTTTCGGGTGAATTGTGTGAGTCCTCAATTTTGAGATATCCAAGAAGGCTCAGTGTTAATGCCGACCGGTAAATCTCCAGTGATTGTTGACCCGGTAAGTTTCTGATAATGTCAGTTATAGATTTTTTTGTCCTAAAACAAAAAGAGTAAACCAGAACATCGATTTGAGATCTGAATTTTCCATATCCCAAATTTTTCCGGTTTTCTGGTTGGTATATTGAAAATTCTTTTTTCCAACCCAAGATTGTAAAAAGCTCGGATTCTGTATAGGATCTGATGGTATTTGAAACAAGGGTTTCAATATCAATCAAGGTCTTATATTCAACATCAAATTCAATTTTTTGTCTGGATATGCCAATTGAGCCATTGGATTGCAGATACTCATAAAAAGCATTTCTAAAAAGCGAAGGGTCAATATCGAAGTAGGCAAGATTTTTCGACACATTGAATGTTACTTCTGAAAATCTCCCTGAATAGGTTGGGTAAATATGTACGGACAAAAATTGGTCTGATGCGAAATGATCCAAAATTCTATTAAACTGATACAATCGCTCAAAACTCATAAAATAGACCCGACTTGAATAAACATAACTAGCACTTTAATTTTTATTTAGTGCCCCAGCAGTTACCTGCTGGGGCACTTCACATCACATCAGGGCTTTTTCAATTTTCTCAGTCAACCGCTTTGTTTCAAAAAATATAATTCCAAGTTTTGCATTTGAATTTGTTGCAATCGCCAGAACGGTGTCCGGACCGGCACTTTCAATGACCACATAGCCATTTGCACCCTTAACAAGTACCTGCTCCAGTGTCCCTCTCGCAAGTTCAACTGAGGCTCTGTTTCCAAGAGAAAGCAGTGCTGATACCATGGCCCCAACCCTGGATTCATCATATCTGGCATTCTGCCCATAGGTAGAGACCAAAACCAAACCATCAGATGAGATAATGGCAGCAGATTCAACGTCTGGAACGTTTGTCCGCATTTCACCAAGAATTCTTTCTAATTCAGGAACGTTCATAATTTCTCCAATTCATTTTTTGTTTTTGTGAAAGTTCAAGGACGTTTTTATCAACAACCATGCCAATTATGGATTTCATATATTATTCACTGTAGTGTAATTGGTTTTTAGGCGTACATCATTTTTTACATTACTTTTTTTCCGAAAAAACACAAACAAAAAACCAAAACTTGTTACAAAGCGTAAGGTTGTGCTGATGTTGTGATTTAAATCACAATAATACACAGACAATAATATCCATAAAAATAGTTTAATACAAAACAACTACACAATGTAGTAAAATAAATTGAGATCAATTCTAATGATCACGCAAAGCAGTTCAAGTAAAGGTGGGTTATTCTGAAATGATCTGGTGGAGTTCGGCAAGAAGAAGTTCTGTCCGGTAGGGTTTCTGAAGAAAACACCGGATCATCTGGCGGACGTCATCCCGGGTTATTTCCCTGTCGGTAAGTCCGCTGGTTGCAATGATGTCAATTTCCGGCCGGATGGCTTTTAATGTTCTGATCAGGGTCGGACCATCCATTTTCGGCATATTGACGTCTGAAATCACGACCCGGATATCCGGTCTGGAGGTAAACATCCCGATTGCCTGAATGCCGTCGGTTGCAGTCAGTACGGTGTACTTATAATCCGCCAGAACCGCAGAAAGCATGCTTAGAATCGGTTCTTCATCATCCACAACCAGAACAGCAGCTCCTTTGCCATCATAGGCAACCCGGGCTGTTTCTTCTGTCTGGTCAGTTACTGTTTCACCAACTGCCGGCAGGTACACTTTAAACTGTGCTCCGAAACCGGGTTCACTGTAAACATTGATCAGCCCGTTATGACTTTTGGTGATGGCAGCAGCAGTAGAGAGCCCCAGCCCGGTTCCTTTATCCAGGTCCTTGGTGGTGAAAAAAGGATCAAAAATGCGGTCGATGATGCCCTGCGGGATCCCGGTTCCGGTATCCGAGACCTTGATCAGAATGTAATTCCCGGGCCGTCCTTCAGAAGTCCGGTAAACATAATCCTCATGAAAAACCACATTTTCAGCCTCAAGGGTCAGCGTTCCGCCTTCCGGCATGGCGTCCCGGGCATTCACGCACAGGTTCAGAAGCAACTGGTGAATCTGGGTGGAATCCGCCAGGACCGGCCATAATTCCTCGGCAAACCGGCAGATTATGGTGATATTCTTGGGGAAGGTTGACCGGACAATTTTCTCTATTTCCCGGAGGATGTCCTCCGGCCGGACAAGAATTCGGGTTCCTTCGGCACCTCTCGAAAACATCAGAAGCTGCTTCATGAGTCCCGCAGCCCGGTTGACGTTGGTCTCGAGAAGCTGGATCCATTTCTGATGCTCGGTTTCACGGTGCAGTTCGCTGAATCTCTGGACCGAAATGAGAATCGGGGACAGAATATTATTCAGATCATGAGCAATGCCGCTGGCCATCCGGCCAATGCTTTCCATCCGCTGCGACCGGAGAAACTGCCGTTCCAGTTTTTTCTTTTCGGTAATATCCGAATTGATGTACAGTATCGATTTGGCTTTCCCGTCGGCTCCCAGAATCCGGTTTTGGCGGCTTTCCGTTATCAGTTCTTCCCCGTCCCTGCTGAACTGAACCAGTTCGCCAATCCATTGGGATTCCGGAATTTCAGCGCCAATGTAACCCGGATCCGATTTGACGGTCAGTTTCTCAAAATTCTGCCCGATAACATCTGCCAGCACCCAGCCGTAAAGTTTTTCGGCTCCTTTATTCCAGTATTGAATATTCCGGTTCAGGTCGGTCACAATAATGGCATCACTGGCATGATCGAGCAGAAATCCCTGCTCCTGAATCCGTTCCCCAGCCATGCGCTGCAGGGTTGTATCCCGCCCGATGATGACCAGGCCGACCGGTTTACCCTCATCAAAAAGGGGGATTTTGGTCGTATCAAAATAGTGAAGCTGGCCGGTTTCATCCGCCAGGGTTTCGACGACATCAATCCGGTGCCCGGCTTTCCAGGCCAGTTGATCCGATTGGATGCAGGCCTCATAAACATGCCTGAATTCTGGGTTCAGGTCAGCCAGTTCAAGGTCTGTTTTCCCCTGCCAGAGGGTTTCGCCAAGCCTGAAAAGTGCTTTTGCAGCCGAGTTGATGATCAGCCACCGGCCTTCGCTGTCTTTGAAAAAAATTGCATCCGGGATGGCCTCGGTCAGGGAGCCGAACTCGGTTATAATTTCTCTGAGCCGTTCCTCGGTTTCCATCTTGGCTGTAATATCGGTCAGAGTTCCTTCCAGATAGCCGGGCGTCCCGTCATCGGTTCTGATCAGACGGATGTTTTCAGAAATCCAGATTTTAGACCCATCCCGGCAACTGACCCTGCTTACAAATCCGCTTGCATGACCCGTGGTAACCAGCTGGTCCATAAGCCGGGCCCGTGCCTGCGGATCCTCATAGTGGCAAAGGACTGAAGGGGAATCGCCCTCCAGAACCGGGAGTTTAAGAATCCGGTAAAAGGCCGGGTTTGCCATCAGAAGCCGGCCATCTGCCGTACATCTGAAAATTCCTTCCTGAAGATTGTCGACCAGCGACCGGTATTTCTCTTCTGCTTCGACCAGTAATTTCTCTGCTGCCTTCCGATCTGAAATATCCCGGGCAATCGAAAGATTCAGCAGTTCTCCCTCCTGGGTTTTAAAAACAGAAGAGTTCACATCAAACGGTACCCGGCGGCCATCCCGGTGAAACAGGTCAATTTCGTAGCGGTAGGTATCGGTATTTTGGTTTATCCGGTTCTCCCGCCTGCGGGATGCAGCCTCCAGGTGATCAGGCGGGATAATGTCCAAAACCGACAGCCGTGAAGCCTCTTCAGGTGTATATCCTAAAAGTGCAGTTACAGCCGGATTCAGGTAAATAAACCGGCCTTCGAGAGTGTAAACCGAAATGAGGTCATTGGCGGCATCAAACAAAGCCCGGTGGAGCTCTTCTTTCTGCTCCAGTTCGGATTCTGTTTTCCTGACCGATGAAACATCCCGGTTATTGCCCCTCATCCCCAAAAACTGCCCGCCGCTGTCCAGAACCGGGGTACAGGTATGCTCAATCCATTTTACTTCGCCGGACCGGGTCAGAATCCTGAACCGGCAGCTTCCTGGCTTCTGGCTGCTGTCAGCAAGGGAAAAGTGGGAATTAAACTGTTCCTGATCATCCGGATGAATCAGCGAAAAAAACAAAGCAGGATCCGAAAGAAAAGCTTCAGGCGGGTATCCTGTTAGAGTTTCACAGGAGGGTGAGCAGTAAACCGGAGTTTTATCCGGGTTCATCCAGAAAATCCAGTCGGGCGACAAATCAGCAATTAGCCGGAAGTGACCGGCAGGCAAACCGGCAGGTTCCGGTGGAGAACCGGATGCATTTTCAGGGTCCCGGCCGGGTTCTGGTGCCTCTTTTTTGGTCATTTCTGTTTTTGGTTTTGGATTCAGTGGCCGGGGTCCGGCTGGAACCCCGGCATAGAACCGGTTTTAAACGGTCTGGTCAATAACGGTCTCAGATTCATTGCCTTCCCAGTTAATGGTAACGGCAGGAAGCCGCCGCATAACCAGGGCTTTCACGACCAGCGATTTGATGTAATTGGAAACAGCAACCGGCTCATCGGCCAGAACCGCAGTAATCATCCGTTCCACCAGAACCTGAGCTGTCCCTTCGAGTTTAGTCACTTTTCCGCCGGCCAGGGTCATCCCGGTTTTTAAAACCGGATCGGCCTGAATCCGTGCAGCGGCAACTTCGGGGGCAATCCGTTTATACGTCCCCTCCAGAATTTCATTGAGGGCATCCACATACGGCCGGGTATCCTCTTTGGCGGTTTCTTCTTTCAGCAGATCGACACCGACTTCCAGTTTTTCAAGGGAGGACAGGAAAAACTCAATTTGGTTTTCGGGGATAATATCCCCGTGCTGAGGCGCAATCATTTTCACTTTGGGAGAGAGTTTTCTGATCTGCTGAATCACCAGTTTGATAGCTTTGTTTGACGGCATATAGATCCGGTGAAACATGGCCATTCCTTCCCAGGACTTTTCGTCTGCCCAGAGGTTCCTGATCCGGTCTCCCAAACTGAGTCCGGCAAAAAGATCTCCGGTATACAGAATCTGGGTTTCGGGGTCGTATGTCAAAAACGCACCCCGGAAGTGGCAGTAAGGCGAC
Organism: Bacteroidota bacterium; assembly: GCA_023151185.1. Classification (GTDB taxonomy): domain Bacteria; phylum Bacteroidota; class JABWAT01; order JABWAT01; family JABWAT01; genus JAFLBE01. Next base: position 256,334 of record JAKLJL010000004.1, on the reverse strand, counting down.
AGCAGGTATTTGATGCGGTGGCCGGTAGTCAAATTCAGTTCAAAATCTTTGAACTTATTGACCATTCTCACATTCTTCGGATCCAGATCATAGTGATAAACCAGACGCCAGGTATCCTCGGTGCAGATGTAGAGCAGTTTCGGATTGGCAGCTTTGATGTAAACCGTATTCATGCATACATCCGGGTCCTGATGGTTCAGGCTCACTACCCCGACTTTGGAAATATCCCCGATAATCTGCCCGATTTTCTGACTGACTTCTGGAAAGTCAACCGGGGCACCAGGGTCAATCACATAATTGATACGTCCTTTATCACTTTTGAATACTCTCAGATATACATTCATCTGGAGCATGGTATCCGGGTTCCGGTAGCCAACCCACCAGGTATCTTTGCCAATGGGAACGGGTTTGGTTAAATCTGGGGTTTCCATTTGAGTCTCCGTTTCTTCGGTTTTTTTCACTGTTTGCGGCAGGAATTCCAGCGTGTAGCTGCCGGGCATCCACTCCAGAACATGTTCGAACGCTTCTTCATCCGTTTTACCCTCGCAGGTCAGAATGGTCAGCTGACCCGAATGAAGTTCGAACACTGCTTTTTCTTTTTTAAATCTGACAAGGGCTGTGCCTGACCATTTTGTAACCCTGAGAGCTGACAGAAGTTCATCCACCTCTATATCGGGAAGGTCTTTCTGAAGCGAGTCAACCGGGGCCTGCCGGGCATGCAGGTCCAGAATTCTCTGGATCTTTCTGGACAGCCGTTTCATATCCATAAACGGCTTTAGCATATACAGATCTGCTCCCGACTGAATGCAGGAAAAAAACTGCTCAGAATATCCTGTAAGAATCAGAACCGGAACGTCAGAAAGCACCGGCCGGCTCCTGATTTCCCGAAGAAATCCCAACCCGTCCAGAACCGGCATTTCCAGATCCGAGATGATCAGATCGGGAGTTTGTTTCTCCAGTTTCTGCAGGGCCTCTGAGCCATTGACTGCCGTCGTCACCTCATATCCCAGCGTTTCCAGAATATCGGTTACCGTAGCTCTGACTTTGGGTTCATCATCAGCAAACAGAATTTTAACTGACATAGCCTGAATCCTTATCGGTTTCTTCAGAGTTGATCACTTCCTGGAATTCCAGAAAGAAAATAGTACCTTTTCCCGGCCGGCTCGAAAACCAGATTTCACCTTTGTGGGCATCCACAATCTGTTTACTGATTGCCAGCCCCAGGCCGGTTCCCTTGCCCTCTGCTTTTGTGGTGAAAAACGGGTCAAAAATCCGCCTTCCGGTTTCTTCGGGGATGCCGTGTCCGTTATCCGAGATGAATCCGACAATCCGGTTCCCGTTCCGGCGAACGCCCAGATGAAGCCTTCCGGGTCTTGGCATGGCATGACTTGCATTGATGAGCAGATTGTTCACTACCTGGCACAGTGACTGAAAATCCCCGCGGATACGGTGGTTTTGCTGATCTGTATGCCAGTTCAGGGTAATGTGTTTTAAAAGTCCGGTCGTATCGATTGCCTGAATGGAATGGGTAAAAACTTCGTCGAGCGAAAATTCCCTGATTTCAAACACCGGCGGCTTTCCCAGATTCATCAGGTTTTTAATCTGTCGGGCCATGGCTTCAATTTCGGCCAGGGTTTCTTCAAGCGCTTTAGCCGATTTCTCGGGATTTCCGGCCAGGAACAGCGCCTTTTGTGCCTTTCCGCTGATGACCACCAGCTGGTTGTTCATTTCATGGGCAATTTTAGGCGCCAGCTCACCGGCAACACTCAGTTTTTCAAGGAAAACCAGTTCTTCCTGCATTTTTTTCTTGGCCGTGATATCCCGGTGACAGCCGATGAATTTCGAGAGTTCCCCTTCTTCATTAAAAAACGGGGCAATAACCAGTTCAACCTCATAAAATGAGCCGTCTTTCCGGCGGTTGATGACCTCTCCTTTCCAGACCCGTCCCGATTTTATGGTTTTCCAGAGATCGTCGAACACTTCCTTCGGGGTTTTCCCGCTTTTCAGCACGCGCGGATTTTTCCCCAGCGCTTCATCCAGCCGGTAACCCGTTGCCTGGGTAAAGGCTGAATTGACAAATTCCACATGGCCGTCAAGATCGGTTATAACAAAGGTATCGGCTGACTGCTGGATGGCCTGATAGATCAAAGTCAGTTTTTCCTGAACCTGCCTGAAGGCCGAGATATCATGGAACAGAATCACCAGCAGGTCCTGTTCTTCTGACCGGGAGATTTTAAGATAGGCATCAGCCCAAAGGAGCCGGGAACCGGTTCCTTTCAGATGAAGCTGTAAATTGGTAAAGGCAGTTTGGGTTAAGGTTGGCAGCAGAATTTCGGTCAGAGCAAAATCAGGTGCAGCAATTAATTCTCTCAGATCCGGCGGGGAATCCAGAATTTCAGGCAAAAGACCCAGCAGATCGCCTGCCGTCCGGTTAAAATCGGCCAACCGGCCGTTTCTGAACAGCAGAATTCCGTCAGGGAATCCGGGTTCATTAAAAACCGGGCTTTGCGGCAGAAAAAAATCCACGGCAGAAGGTGAAAACCGCATATTCTGTTTTATCCGGAGTTTGTGTTCTGGGTATCATTTCCGGAACCGGGTTATCGCTTCCGGAAGGTTATCAAGATCTGGAACCGGGCACTGACTGCGAAAAATTTAGCTTGTTTTCTGAAACTTCAAAAACTGAACTTATCTGGTTCGATGAATTTCTGAAAATGAGTGTCGATTTTGTGACAAAATTAACACGGAGTTTAAATGGGAACAAAACAGAAAGGTGATTTTAATCTTCGAATCCCCCTTTTGGGGCAGGATTACAAAGAATTAAGGTGTCGGGCAGTTTTTCGGGGAAGGTCAGTTCCTGCCGGCAGGACCGGCGGGAACGAATCATCAGAAAATCAGGGAAACACCAACATGCCAGGACAGGTAATCCGTTTCGGATTGGGAGGTTTTGGTTTTCCAGGTGCTGGAGGAATTGTCAAAATAAATATCTTCGGAGGACAACAGGTACTCGGCATTTCCGCCGAAGGTATTTTTAACTTTAAAGTCAATAAACAGGGTACCGGGTTTCATCAGGTTCATCACGTTCGCCTGATCTTCCCAGACTTTAAACAGTGCTCCGGCAGAATACCCGTAACACCCTGTTAAATCTTCCTGATTGGTATCACTGACGATTTCTTCGCCCGTATCCCGGTTTTTAACCGATGTTGATGTGCTGAAAAAAGAACCGCCGGCAAACCCTTCCACATAGGGCCGGAACATGCCTTCCGGATACATCAGCCGGCCCACCAACTGCAGATTAAACAAACTGTTCGTGATGTCCTCGTCAGTATTGACCTTCAGAGTAGTTGAAAGGGCTTTGGAAGAAGTTGCCCCTCCCCGGTACAGATATCCCAGATTCAATCCGATATTGGCCCAGCCCAAACCGGCAAACCCTTCGACCGACCCGCCCCACATGTTTTTGTTTGCTGTTACTTTCTCAAATTCACCCTGCGGGTTGGCGACAGTAACATTGGCTCCGATTGTAAAATGAGGATCCTGGGCATGGGCGGCACCTGCAAACGCAGCAGCGGTCAGAACAAGAACAAGACGTTTCATAACACTCCGTTTAATTAAATTGTTTTCCGGTTTTACGCCTGCCTCTGACATCCGGTTGCAGGTTCGTTAAAATTTATAAAATTAGCCTATTTACAATAAAATGGCACAAATATTATCCAAAATATCCTAACTTTGCAAAAAAAGGAGAGAAAATGCTCATCCGGGGAAGACGAAACCGGGCCAGTGAAGGCATCCGGACTCTCGTTCGGGAACATACACTTTCGGTACAGGATCTGGTCATGCCTCTGTTTGTTCAGGACGGTTCCAACCGGAAAACGGAAGTGGTTTCTATGCCCGGAATTTTCAGATACTCGCCTGATCTTCTTCTTGAAGAGTGCCGGTATCTTGTCTCGCTGGGTATTCAGGCGGTTGTCCTTTTTCCCGCCCTCGATGACTCCAAAAAAGATAAAATGGCGACAGAATCGGTCAATCCTGAGGGACTGTACCTGACCGCCATCCGCCGGATAAAAAAGGAACTCCCAGAACTGGTCGTCATAACGGATGTAGCCCTTGACCCGTACAGTTCAGACGGACATGACGGCGTTGTAAACGAAGCCGGCGACATTGTCAATGATGAAACCTTGCCTGTTCTGGCCCGGATGGCGGTTGCCCAGGCCCAGGCTGGTGCTGATAGTGTGGCACCATCAGATATGATGGACGGACGGGTTGAAGTTATCCGCCGGGCTTTGGATGCGGCCGGATTCACAACGACCGGAATCCTGGCATACTCGGCAAAATATGCCTCCGCCTTTTATGGCCCGTTCCGTGATGCCCTCGACAGCGCACCTAAAAAGGGAGATAAAAAAACCTATCAGATGGATCCTGCCAACAGCCGGGAGGCCCTCCGTGAAGTTGCCCTCGACATTGCCGAAGGTGCCGATATGGTCATGGTTAAGCCTGGACTTCCTTATCTGGATGTTCTGAAGGCTGTTGCAGAAATTTCTTCGGTTCCGGTAGCTGTTTACAATGTTTCAGGTGAATATGCCATGCTGAAGGCCGCCGCCCTGAATGGCTGGATCGACTATAAAAAATGTGTTTTGGAATCACTAACCGCTTTTAAACGGGCTGGCGCAGATCTTATTCTGACCTATCACGCCCGCGAAGCAGCAGAATGGCTTAAAAAATGAAACCTTTGATAAAACCGAAACAGTACATGATTCTATCGGGGGCCATGTCGGGAACGTCAATGGACGGAGTCGACTGGGTGACAGTCCAGATCAGAATGGAAAATCCACCGCTCCAGATTGAATTTCTCCACGGATCCTCAATTCCTTACCCTGCTGAACTCAGACAACTCCTGTTTGATGTCATCAACGGAAAATCCCAGTCGGCTCAGGATTTTTTCAGAGCTGAAGAACTGGTTACCGATTTTTACCGGGATTCCTTCAGAGAACACCAGAAAGGCCTGATGATCAAGCCGGAATATCTGGCCTGCCACGGTCAGACTATTTACCATAATCCGGACCCTGTTTCGCAAACCAATCAGGTTCGGGGAACCTGGCAGATTCTGAACGGACAGCGTCTGGCTGCCGAACTGGATATTCCCGTCATTTTCCGGTTCCGGCAGGCCGATCTTGCTGCCGGTGGCCAGGGAGCCCCTCTGGTTCCGAAAGTTGACGAATTGCTGTTTTCGTCACAGGCACCTTGTGCTGTCCTGAACATTGGCGGCATTGCCAACCTGACCCTTCTGGCTGAAAACGAGTGGACCACCGGTTTCGATTGCGGTCCGGGAAATATCATTCTGGATTATATTGCCAACCGGTTTTTTTCAGTACCTTTTGATGCAGACGGCAAACTGGCTGCGACCGGAAAGGTTTTTCCTGAAATGATTAAAGCCGCCATGGCAGATCCTTTCTTTAAAAAGGAACCTCCAAAGTCGACCGGCCGGGAGCTTTTCTCGGAAGACTGGATTGAAAACTGGCTGGATCTCTTTCCCGCAGAAGCGACCAAGCATGATTTTCTGGCAACCGCCGCCGAACTGACTGCCCAGGCTATTTATACCGGAGTAAAAAAATATTCTGCTGTTTTCCCCAAACGCCTTTACGCCTCTGGCGGCGGAACCCGGAATCTGTTCCTGATGGAAAGAATTTCGGCTGCCTTTAAAGGGAAACCGGTCATCCAGCTTACCGATGAAGCCGGAGTGTCGGCGGTTTACAAGGAAGCAATTGCTTTTGCTGTTCTCGGGTTTTTAAGAACCCAGAATCAGTTCGGGAACCTGCCTAAAGTGACCGGGGCCAGAAAGCCGGTCAAACTTGGCCTTATTGCTGAACCCTGAGCCTGTCTTTTCCGGCCGGAGGTTCCCAATACCTTCCGGCCGGTATTTTTTACCCCGTTTATCAGAAAAACCATGTCCAAAACTCCCGTCTCTTCTCTTGGCGAATTCGGCCTGATCGAACAAATTAAAACCTGGGTCCCGCTTCAGGATTCTGATGTTCTGAAAGCGATCGGTGACGATGCTGCAGTATTTCATCCGGCTGCCGGAGCTGAACAGCTCATTTCGACCGATTGCCTTGTCGAAGGAATTCATTTTGACCTGACCTTTCAGTCAATGAAGCATCTGGGTTACAAAACGGTTGCGGTCAATGTCAGCGATATTCTGGCTATGAACGGAACACCTCAGTATCTCACCCTTGCCCTGGCCCTTCCACAGAAAATCTCGGTGGAACTTCTGCAGGAGTTTTATGAAGGCGTTCATTTAGCCTGCCGGGAATATCATGTTGTGGTTATTGGCGGTGATCTGTCTGCTTCCTCGGCCAACCTGTTCATTTCGGTTACCGTTACAGGGTATGCAGAAAAGAATGACCTTGTTTACCGCAGCGGCGCAAAGCCGGGCGATCTGATTGTCGTTACCGGAAATCCCGGGCGCAGTTATGCCGGACTCAGGGTACTTCTGCGGGAAAAGGAATTTTACCTGTCTGATCCCGATAATTTTGCCCCCACACTTGACCGGCATTCCTGGTGCATTGAACGCCATATTGCCCCCAGACTCAGGACCGGGGTTTTAACCTGGCTGAAACAGGCTGGTATCCGCCCGACGGCCATGATTGATCTGAGTGACGGACTTGCGGGCGATCTTTTTCATATTTGCCACCAGTCAGGAACCGGGGCAGTTCTGGAAGAACTGAGCATTCCGGTTACCCGTGAGATCCGGGAACTGGCCGATCAGTTTGATGAGGAAGCTGTCAGGTGGGCTCTGTTCGGCGGCGAGGATTATGAACTGCTGATGACTGTTTCTCCTGAACACCGCACCGTAATTGAAGAATATGAAGAACTTTCCATTATCGGGGCAATCACCTCTGAACCGGACTCCCTTCTCCTCGAAGAAGCAGAAGGAACCCGGACTGAGATTGAAAAGCAGGGCTGGAATCACTTTACCTGAGGTTAACAAACCCGAAAATGGCTGCTGAAAAAATTTCCGTTTCACTGGTGATTGTTTCTGACCGGGCTCATACCGGCCGGAGAATGGATGAAACAGCCCCTGCCCTGCTGCCGCTTTTTAGTGAAAGTCACTACCGGCTCGTTACCGTAACTGTTATTCCGGATGACTATGAGGCAATCCGGAAAACCCTGATTGTTCTTTCCTCCCAGTCAGATCTGATCCTGACATCGGGCGGAACAGGATTGTCACCCCGGGATGTGACCCCGGAAGCAACCGAAGGCCTGGCCGGAAAACCGGTTCCGGGAATTGCAGAGTTCCTGAGAAGAAAATCTCAGGAGTCAACTCCTTTCGCCGTTTTATCGAGGGGGACTGCGGTCGTTTACAACCAGACACTGATTGTGAATCTTCCGGGAAGTCCGAAAGGCAGCAAAGACTGCACAGAGTGGCTTCTTCCTCTGATTCCGCATGCCGTCAGCCAGATTACCGGCAAGGAAACCGGCGGTCCTGAGCATTAAAAAGTGAACAGAATTCTGACCGCTTTCTTTCTTCTGTCTGAATTTCTCTAATTATGCTTTAATTGGAACCGGTTGCACCAGAAAAAAAAGAAGGATAACTTGCACTTGGTCTGATTGGAAACAGCCAACAGAGCAAAATCGCAAGTGAAAGTGAAGAAAGAGGTTATAGCCATGTTTAATATTGAACTTACCGCAGAAGAAGCCGAACTTCTGAAAGATATTTTCCAGTCTTATTTCAACGATCTCCGGATGGAAATTTCCCATACTGATTCTATGGATTTCAGAGATTATCTGAAAAGCAAGGAGGCCCTCCTCCGCCGGCTCATGCACGAACTGGATGAAGTTCCCGTTCTGAAATAATCCCCTCGGATTTTTCCCCAAAGCCGTTTCAAGCTGTTGGAACGGCTTTTTTTTTGTTCCGGAATCCCGGATCAGACTTGGGTGTTAACCGGTAAGTCACCAAAGGAGCCTCATGAACTTTCCATCAGAACTTACCCCCTTTTCACGCCGGCCGGTTGATCATCTGCTGAAACCCTTTCAGCAGTTTGCCGCCATCGAGGCCTCGGGCGGAATTTTACTGATTCTTGCCGCCATAGCCGCCCTGATCTGGGCGAACTCTCCTTTTTCCGATTCTTACAACCGGCTTCTTCACATTCCGGTTACGCTCGGGGCAGGTACCTTTGTCATCTCGAAACCCCTTTTTCTGTGGATCAATGACGGGTTGATGGCGGTCTTTTTCTTTGTTGCCGGGCTGGAAATCAAACGGGAATTGCTGTATGGCGAACTGAACTCCATTAAAAAGGCGGCCCTACCGGCTGCTGCTGCCATCGGCGGCATGATCCTTCCGGCCGGACTTTATTTTCTGATTAACCGGGATACTCCCTTTACAGCCGGTTGGGGAATTCCCATGGCAACCGATATTGCTTTCGCCCTCGGTGTTCTGACTCTGATGGGAAACCGGGTTCCATTGAGTTTAAAAATTTTCCTGACAGCTCTGGCCATTATCGATGATCTGGGTGCGGTGCTGGTTATCGCCCTGTTTTATACCGGTGATATCGGCTGGACCAGTCTTGCGGCTGCCGGGGGGATACTTCTGGTTCTGGTTGTATTTAACCGCATCGGAATCAGGGCTCCCGGACTTTATCTTTTTGCCGGATTTTTCCTTTGGGCCGCCTTTCTGAAATCCGGAATTCATGCGACACTGGCCGGCGTTCTGCTTGCCCTGACAATTCCTTCTACTACCCGGATTGACCGTGAGGGGATTTATACCACCTTCACACGGCTGATCTCTTTTTTTAAGCCTTCCGTTCAGCCAGTGCGGGGTGAAGAAATGAAGGAAACGCAGGCCTCGGCTCTCAGTGCCCTGAAAACGGTTATTCAGGAATCTGAAAGTCCCGCCCAGCGCCTCGAACATCAGCTACACCCCTGGGTCACCTGGCTGATCATGCCGGTGTTTGCGCTTGCCAATGCCGGGATCACTTTTTCGTCCGGCCTTTCCGGAATTGTGTTTCATCCGGTGAGTATCGGGGTTCTTACCGGTCTCTTTGCCGGAAAGCAGGCGGGAATTCTCCTTTTTTCCTGGATTTTTGTACGGATGAATCTGGCCGGTCTGCCGGATGGAGTTTCCTGGCGCCAGATCTGGGGGGTATCTGCGGTTGCCGGAATCGGCTTTACCATGTCGCTGTTTATTGCCGGACTGGCATTTCCCGAAGGTGATGTTCTGAATGCAGCCAAAGCCGGTATTGTGGCAGGCTCACTTCTTGCCGGAGCTGCAGGCTGGCTGATCCTCAGAAAGCGGTAAAAAAAAGGCTGCCTTTCCGGGGCAGCCTTTTTCCTATACTTCAGAAGCCGATTTCCGTCGTTTTTCCCAGATTTTCCGTTCGTTTTCATCCAGGACCCGCTTTCTAAGGCGGATGGACTGCGGTGTCACCTCAATAAGTTCGTCGTCATTGATCCACTCAAGCGCTTCTTCAAGGGTCAGAAGACGGGGAGGGGTAATTTTCAGTGCTTCATCGGTACCGGAAGCCCGCATGTTGGTGAGTTTCTTGTTTTTATTCAGGTTCACCACCATATCAAACTCACGGGAGTTTTCACCGACCACCATTCCCGGGTAAATCGGCGTACCAACCTTGATGAAAAAGATTCCCCGGTCATCCAGGTTCGACAGAGAATAACCGACCGCCTCTCCATGTTCCATGGCAATAAGGGCACCGGCCTTCCGGCCTTTGATTTCACCTTTAAACGGTTCATAGCCGTGAATGGTGTGAGTCATAATTCCTTCACCGCGGGTATCCGTCTTAAATTCATTGGAGTAGCCAAGAAGTCCGCGGGTCGGGATGTGGAACGTCAGACGGATCACCGTATCCGAAATATGATGCATATTCATCATATCTGCCTTCCGCTGTCCCAGTTTTTCGATAACCACACCCATCGAGCCTTCCGGAACGTCACAGATTAACTCCTCGATCGGTTCACATTGCTTACCCTCAATTTCCCTCAGAATCACTTCTGGGGCAGAAACAGCAAACTCATAGCCTTCACGCCGCATGGTCTCAATCAGGATCGACAGGTGAAGTTCACCCCGGCCCGAGACTTTAAATACATCGGCAGATTCGGTGTCTTCTACCCGGAGTGCCAGGTTCGAAAGCAGTTCCTTATACAACCGGTCTCTGAGGTGGCGGCTGGTTACAAATTTTCCTTCCTTGCCGGCAAACGGGGAATTGTTTACCATAAAATTCATGGTCATGGTCGGCTGGTCAATCGTAATCGACGGCAGAGCTACCGGATTTTCAGGATCGGCAATCGTCTCACCGATGGTAATGTCTTCAATTCCTGCAAGTGCAACAATATCTCCTGCAGAAGCCGATTCAATTTCGACCCGGGTCAGTTTTTCGAATCCGAACAGACGGGCAATTTTGTACGTGTTGGTTTTTCCATCCGCTTTGATTCTGGCTGCCTGCTGACCCGACCGGATGGACCCTTTGTAAATCTTCCCGATGGCTATCCGGCCCAGATATTCGTTATAATCAATCGAAGTCACCAGCATCTGAAGAGGATCTTCCACATGCGCCACCGGTGCCGGGATTTCAGAAATAATTTTGTCTATCAGCGGGAAAATCGTTTCATCCGGATCATCAATTTTGTGTTTGGCAAACCCTTGTTTTGCCGATGCAAACACATAAGGGAAATCAAGCTGATCTTCATGGGCCCCCAGTTCAATGAACAGATCGAGGACCATGTCATGAACTTCTACGGGACGGCTTCTGGGGCGGTCAATTTTATTAATAACAACGAGAACCTTTAACCCGGCCTCAAGGGATTTTCTGAGGACGTATTTGGTTTGGGGCATCGGTCCTTCAAAAGCATCAACCAGAAGCAGAACGCCATCCACCATGGAGAGAATCCGTTCCACTTCGCCGCCAAAATCGGCGTGGCCCGGTGTATCAACAATGTTAATTTTGTGGTCTTTGTAGTGAAAGGAGGCATTTTTACTGAAAATGGTAATTCCGCGTTCCCGTTCCAGGTCGTTGGAATCCATGACCCGGCGTTCAATTTTCTGATTTTCACGGAACGTCCCGGTCTGCTGGAGAATCGCATCTACCAGGGTGGTTTTGCCGTGATCTACGTGGGCAATAATGGCTATATTTCGGATATCATCCCGTCTCTGCATACAAACCTGTTTTTTAGAATAGCCACAAAGGTAGGAGTTTTTAGTTTCATAGGCGAATTCAGTGCAGGATTAACCCAAAATGAACCCGAAAATCGCCCGAACTGGCTAAAAAATAGCCTGCCGGCGCTTTAAGGACCGGCAGGCAGGGTTGGTTGATCGAGGCAAACTCAAGACTATATTTAGAATTATTCTAAATTAGAGACTGTTGTCCCAAAAGTCAAATCAATCTGGAATTCATCTAAACAAGGCAATAAATTCCGGGAAGTTACTTTCAGGCGGCTTGTCGGGATTCCGGCATTATCCTATCTTTGGAAATGATCAGATCAGCGGGTTTACTTCTTATTCTGCTTTTACTTACGGGAAGAGAAAGTCTGGCCCAGACCGATTCTCTCCGGCTCCTGATTGTTCCCCGGGATTCGGTCTCGGTTGATACCACCGACTTTTTTGAAAAGAAACTTCAGCTATCCTCTGTACATCCCATTTTTTCGGGAACCAGCCGGTACGGTGATCTTTTTGCCGGGTTTAATTTCAATTTCGGGACTCTGTTCGACGGAAAAACCAAAAGTTCCTATCCCGGATTTATTGGGTTCGGTATACAGGCCGGCTGGAAGTACAAGTCGGGGATTTTGGCCGAAGCCAGCTGGGAATTTCACCAGATGAATACAGATGTGGCGTATACTCCTCCTGACCGGTACCGGACAAACGGCTCTCTGACGGGTATCGAAACCCGGTCTGTCACCGATGCAGCGGTCGACCATCAGCTTATTATGATCAGTCTGGTTTACAGTGATTACCGGTCTGTCATTTTACCCCTGCGGTATGCCTATTTCGGCCTGGGAGCCGGGGTCATGAAGGTCAGGGAAACCGGCCGCCTTACTGCCCTTACGGTTTGGCAGGACGGTGTCAGCGGGGTTTCTTCTGAGCTTGACACCAAAGCCCTGTCTTACTATTACTGGAACCCCGTTGCAACCGTTATTCTCGGAATGAATTTCCTTTATCTTCCCGAAAGCCACAACTGGTTCAGTTTTGACCTCCGGGTGGATATTGCGCCGAATGTTAACGCAACAGATGAGGCCTCAGTTTTTTCCCGTGCCTCCGATTTCAGCGGATTCAGAGCCACTGCCCGTTTTTATTTCGACTTCAGAAAATAGGATTTCCAGACATGATGCATCCGTTAAATCCGGAAGAAATTACGAAAGCCATCCCACCAAAAACTCCCGGTATTTTTAAACTCATGAACAAAAGAGGAGACGTGAAGCGGGTAGGAATGGCAGAGACCGATCTTGCCGAAACACTTCAGAAGCTCATCCATCCGAAATATGAGTTCTTTGAGTTTAAATCTGCCGCCGGTGACAAGGCCGCCTGGCAGCAATTGTGCGAGGCATGGCATTATCACAGGAAAAATGACTTTCTTGAATCGGACGACCATCCACAGCCTCCCAGAGGAAAGTACTGGACCTGTCATGTCTGTGAAGATTCCAGGCGATACTGATGACTGGTGAAGATCTGAAAAAACTGATGGAAGAGTACCTTCCTGCAGAACCCAAAGACCAGCCGGTACAGAAAAAAAACCAAAACCGGGGTAAGGAGGATCCGGCGGCACCACGGGCAATTTCCCGGTCAATACCCGAAGTTTCCAGAGAAGAACTCATCCGGATGATGGCAGAAACGGAACCGGAGCCCAAGGAAGCAGACAAACCCAGCCCGGTTAGTTTCAGAAAAAAAAGTGCCTTGCCTGTTCTGGATCTGCACCTTCTTACGGTAGACGGAGCAAGGGAAGAATTCATCCGGTTTATGGAAACCTGTCTGGTTCAGGACGATCCTGAAAAGGCTCTCGTCATTACCGGAAAAGGATTGGGGTCTGACCGCTTTCAGGCAAGGATCAAACCCATGATCGAAAAAGAACTGAACGGGACCTACAAAAAGCGGATTGACCGCTGGCAGACTGCCCCGCCTGACATGGGCGGTTCGGGAGCCATCCTGATCTGGTTCAGATAACCCCCTGGCCTTGTTACCTTTTTCCTGCCCCAGGAACACCCATCTCGCTTAGCAGGTAGCCGGCCCCGCCAACTTTTTCAGTCACCCAAAGAACATAGCGGATATCCACACCCATCGACCGGCTGTAAGATTCATTCCAGTTATAGTCATTTATAGTGGCTTCAAAAGACCGGTCAAAATTTACCGCAACCAACTCTCCCTTTGCGTTCAGTACCGGACTGCCTGAATTTCCTCCGGTTGTATCGGTATTGTACAATACAGCGACCGGCATGTTTTTCCCGGCAGCAACAGTCTCTGAATACAGAACCTGGAGTCTCTTTTCCATGAAGTAGTCACCGTTGTCGGCAGCCTTTTCAAGTACACCGGCCAAATGGGTAACCGGGTGGTACCAGGATCCGTCTGCCGGGCTGTACCCCTTCACCCGGCCGTAAGTAAACCGAAGTGTTGAATTGGCATCCGGAATAAAGCCTTCGCCTTTCCACTGCTGTTTAACTTCTACATAATCTGCAAGAAGCTTGTTCAGGGTTCCTGACCAGGCTTCCCTTCGGGCCGCAAGCGGACCTGATTGGGCCTCGATTCCGGCCGCCAGTTTCAGCCAGGGTGTCGTTTTTGCCGGCACCGGATTTCCGGTAAGAATACTTCTGATATCGTCTGCTGAAATCAGATTTTCCGGTTTAAAAAACTCATTGACCAGTGAATCCAGCTTTGATCCTGAATTCACCTGACTGGCCAATTCCCTGACTGCCTCAACCTGCAATCCGGCAGGCAAGGCCAGCGCATCCTGAAGTAACCGCTTCAGAAACGCCTTCTCAACCGGCAGATGCAGATTTCCGTCAAGGCGGGTTACCAGGGCGGTTATCGCCGGGTAGGATTTGGTTTGATACCCGGAAGGCCGGAGCGAGTCCGCCAGGCCCGACCATTTTGTCAGTTCGTTCAGTGTTCTGGAAAAATTCAGGAGAGTTGAGGACCGGTAAACTTCACGGAACCAAAGTGTCCTTAGGGCCTCACCCTGCATTTCGGCATAAACCCCATTGATTTCTGCGATAAGTGTACCGAAGCGGGCCTTCCGTGCCGGGTCTGCCTCAATCCAGGTCTGAAGCTGCTTTTCTTCTTCCTGCCGGGCTGCGGTTAACTCTAGCCGGTTTAACCCTTTCAGCTTCCCTTTGAAGTTTTTCATCACATTGGCCAGACTCTTGATCCGGGCGGCAAGTTTGATGGCAACAGCAGGGTCTTTCTGGCTTTCCTCTTCCATTGTTCTGATCTGCCACTCATAAAGCTCTGAAATAACCGGCAGGTCAAAGTTTTCCTGCATTTCCATAAATCCGGCAGGCTGATGACGAAAGGTTCTGCCCGGATATCCCAAAATAAAAACCGCATCATTTTCCTTCACGCCCGAGGCATTTACTTTCAGGAATTTTTTGGGTTTGAACGGAATATTCTCTGCTGAATAGGGTGCTGGCTCGCCATTTTTACCCACATAGGCCCTGAGGAATGAAAAATCGCCGGTATGGCGCGGCCAGACCCAGTTATCTGACTCGCCGCCGAACTCACCGATGCTTCTTGGCGGAACGTAAACCAGGCGGACGTCCCGGATGGTCTGATACCGGAACAGGACATAAGATTTTCCGGCAAACATTTCACTGACTTCGGCCTTAATTCCCGGTGATGCGGTCTCTTCTGCCTTAACCAGTTCTGCCATTTTTGCGGAAATCAGTTTGTTTCGGTCAGCGGGTGAGCCGGCGGTCTCTGCCGCACGGATAATTTCTGAAGAAACATCCCGGTATCCCACTGTGATCCGGACGGTAATGCCCCGGGCCTCAATTTCCTGTTCCCGTGAACCGGCAAGAAATCCGTTTGTGATGTAATCATTTTCTGTGGAAGACGCCGCCTGAACGGCACCAAAGGCACAATGGTGATTGGTGATAATCAGACCATCAGCCGAGACAAACGAGCCGGAACACCCGCTGACAGACACGAGTGCATCAACCAGACTGATTCCCTTCGGATTATAAATATCCTGTTGCGTGAGCTGAATACCGGCTTTTTTCAGATTTAGTTTTTTAAGCTCACTAAGCGGATACATTCCCTCCTCAGCATATCCGGTAACAGATAAAACTAGGATCAGTGCAAGCAGAAAAGACCTCACGTTCATAAGATTCCCTGATTTGGTTTAAAATTGACTGACTTACCCGGCAAAGTCCCAGCGGAAATTGGTTACCGGGTTTCCCTAAAAACGAAAAAGGCCGTCCGTCAAGAACAGCCTTTCACCTTCATAAAACCGAATCCTGTCAGCCGGTAATCATCCTGACTGAAGCCATGGCCCAGTTATAAAGGGGTGACCACCAGATACCCAGAACAATTGTGGGAACGGCAAAAACGAAAAGAAGCACAACGGCCGGCACGGGAGCTGTTACAGGCTCTGCATGCGGATCTGCCGATTTTTTTAAGAACAGGATTTTGGCAACTTTGAAGTAGTAAAATGCAGACACAACAGAATTGGCAACGGCGATAAGAGCCAGCCAGAAATACAGGCTTCCCTGCTGCAGAACAGCCACAAACAGAAGAAACTTGCCGGTAAACCCAACCGTTCCCGGGATGCCAATCAGGGAGGCAAGGAAAATCACCATCGGTACCGCAAGTACCGGCGCACGAAATCCCAGCCCGCGCCAGTCATCCAGTTCATAAGACTGAACCCGGTCACCCAGGAGCATCGTCACGTAAAAGGCACCGAGGTTCATGATCAGGTAATAGGCCAGATAGAACATCATCGCTGCAATACCAGAGTCTGACAGCAGCAAAACTCCCATCAGAATGTATCCGGCATGGGCAATGGACGAATAGGCCAGCATCCGTTTGACATTCTGCTGCCACAGGGCGGTTACATTTCCGATGGTCATGGTCAGAACCGAGATGACCGCCAGAATTGATACCCAGTCAAGTGAAGCAAGCGGAACGTATCCATCCTGTGTTGCCGATCCAAAAAAGACCGTTTTAAAAAACCGGAGCATCATGGCAAATCCTGCTGCTTTCGGAGCAACAGAAAGAAAAGCAGCAACCGGAGTTGGTGCACCCTGGTAAGCATCGGGTGCCCAGAAATGGAACGGGGCAGCAGCGACTTTGTACCCCAAACCACCAAGAACCAGAAGAACGGCAATCGTCAGGGTAACCGGGTCGATGGTGGCGGCCGGATTCTGCAGAACGGCATTCATTTCGGAAAGAGATAGTGTTCCGGTAATTCCGTAAATCAGGGAAATACCGTAAATCATCAACCCGGAAGAAAAGGAACCGTAAATAATGTACTTTACACCCGATTCATTCGAGATTTTGTCATCTTTCAGGTAGGACACCAGGATGTAGGAAGACAGGGAAACCAGTTCGATGGCAACAAACATCATAAGAAGATTGGCAGCACCGGCCATCAGCATCATGCCCAGAACCATGCCGGTCATGACGATAAAATATTCCCCCAAACGGCGCCTGTTCTGATTCAGTTCTTCAGAAAACAAACTCATCACTCCCGCCAGAAGTGCCGAAACAACAAACAGGTACTTAAAAAATACGGAATAACCGTCGATTGAAATCATTCCTGAGAATACCTGAGCCTGCACTTCAGACTGCCGGGACAGAGAAATGAGAGCCAGTCCCATCACCAGGAAAAACAGAACTGAAATCCATTTTTGGACTGTTTTTTTAAGAAACAGGTCGGTCACCAGAATCAGCATAAGTCCAACTGCAACCAACAGCTCGGGCTGTAAAAGGGCTGTGCTGGTGAGAGTGTAGGTTATCAAAGCATCCAGATTCATATCAGCAGAAATCCTTAATTCAAGCCGGCAGATGCAGTTCCTGCCGATTTTACCAGATCGTTAAGATGATTGACGGAACTGGTCATCAGGTCCGTCAGTAAAGAGGGGTAAATTCCGGCGATAAGAATGGCCGCACCAAGAACCGAAAGCATAGTCAGTTCCCGGCCGGTCAGATCGGGGTAGCCGGCGTATTTCGGATTCAACTCACCGGTGAAAACTTTTTGGTAGGTCCACAGGTAATAAATTGCAGTGATCAGCATGCCGAGTGTCGAAACAATTGCCAGGTTTTGGGTAACGGGTTGTGAAAAGGACCCCATAAAAACCAGGGCCTCGGCAACAAACCCGCTCAAAGCAGGCAATCCCAGTGATGCAAAGAAGGCAAACAGAGTCCACCCGGCATAAACCGGCATTTGTTTGGCCAGTCCGCCGAAACCGTCAATTTCACGGTGATGGGCCCGGTCATAAATCACGCCTACAGCTAAAAAGAGCATAGCAGAAATCAGACCGTGACTGAACATCTGATAGACTGCACCGGTAACCCCTTCGGTCGACAGACTTGCAAGTCCGAGAAGGACAAATCCCATGTGGGAAACCGACGAGTAGGCGATCAGTTTTTTCAGATCAGTCTGACCCATTGCTGCAAGTGCGCCGTACAGGATATTGATCACTCCGAACAGTCCGATTCCCCAGGCAAAATACAGCCAGGATTCCGGAAAAACCGGCATCATTACCCTGACGAGACCGTATGTGCCCATTTTAAGAAGAACACCGGCCAGAATTACCGAAATGGGAGTTGGTGCTTCGACGTGGGCATCGGGAAGCCAGGTATGGAACGGGAACATCGGGATTTTAACAGCAAACCCGAGAAACATCAGCAGGAAGGCAATGTGCCGCCAATGTTCGGCAGATAAAAGTGACCCCGGAAGCAGGTTTTGCTGATTCATCATGGAAACCATGCTGAAGGAATGAACCATTTGCTCTGGCGCAGCACCCGGATTGGTAACATAACTGAAATACAGACCGATAATGACCAGCAGCATCAGCAGTGAGCCAATAAAGGTATAGAGAAAAAATTTGATAGCTGCATATTCCCGCCGGGGTCCGCCCCAGATTCCGATCAGGAAATACATGGGTATCAGCATCAGTTCCCAGAACAGATAGAACAGGAAGAAATCGAGGGCAACAAAGACACCGGTCATGGCCGAAAGCAAAATCAGATAAGAGATGAAGTAGCCTTTGACGTGCTTATCAATGGTAAAACTGGAGATTACCCCGATCAGACCGACAAGAGCCGTCAGAATCAGCATCGGGAGGGAAAGTCCATCTACGCCGAGGAAATAAGTAATTTCCAGAATCCCGTATGAACCGGCTGAAACCCGGATCCAGTCGAATTTTTCGACAAACTGATAGGTCTCTGCCTGGTTGATCCCCGCCAGGGACTGATCGTAATTCTGGATCAGAAACGCCACCAGAACCAGTTGGATGGAAGATGCTGCCAGTGCAATCCACCTGAACAGATCTGTTTTTTCCTTCGGAACCAGGATGAGCAGCAAAGCTGCCAGCATCGGAATAAAAATCAAAGCACTGAGTATCACGTAACGGTTTTCCTTTCGGTAATCCTTTCACAGACCGGCAAATTGGCAAAGGCCGGACTGGCATCCATCAAAAGAACCGGTTTTCCGTCCTGAAAGTCAGGTTTACAGAATCCCTTTTAAAACGAAAAAGACCAAAATGCCGATGACGGCAAATGCGATGTAAGACTGTACCTTCCCGGTTTGGAACTTTCTGACCAGCAGGCCAAAAAATCCAACAATAAACCCGGTCACATTCACCAGGAAATCAATAACAAACGTATCAAAAAAGGCTGAAACCTTGGCAAGTACAATATTTCCTCTGACAACGGTAACTTCGTAAAGTTCATCGAAGTACCATTTATTGAAGCTCATGAGATAAAGCGGGCGCAGTGATGCGGCAAGTTTGTCTGCATCAACGGCTTTTTTCATGTAAATAACAAAGGCAATTGCCAGACCGGTCAGGGTCATCAGAATCGAAGAAACAACCGTTGTCCAGTGAGCATGGTGAGTCAGTTCAGCCAGACCGGCAAGACGGGCTGCCCCGTCAACCCCGGGGACAACACTTTGCAGAGACGGAATCAGGTTCATGAACCAACCGGAGTCACCTGCCAGCGGATTCAGACTGAAAACCGGAAACAGAGATAAAACAGACAGCACCACCAGCGGAATCCACATTACAGCAGGAACTTCGTGGGCATGATCGAACTTATCCTGATTTCTGGGTTCGCCAAAGAAGACCAGAAAAACCTGCCGGCCCATATAAAAGGCGGTAAGCAGGGCAGCAGCCAGGCCCAGCGACGGAATCAGGGTATACCATCCGCCACCCTGGAAGGAAGCCCAGCCCCATCCGCCGGCAATAATGGCATCTTTAGAGAGAAAGCCCGAAAACAGCGGCAGCCCGGCCAGAGCAGAAGTTGCAATGAGATAGGTTACAAAGGTGACGGGCAGTTTTTTCCGCAATCCGCCCATTTCCCGGATGTCCTGTTCATGGTGCATGGCATAAATTACCGCACCTGAACCCAGAAACAGCGCTGCCTTGAAAAAGGCATGGGTGAAGAGGTGAAATACAGCAGCCGAATAGGCACCAACTCCAAGCCCCATGATCATATAGCCAAGCTGGGAGACGGTTGAATACGCCAGAATCCGTTTGATATCGTTCTGGGTAAGCGCCATTGTGGCCGCCATAAAAGCAGTAAATGCCCCGACAACGGCAATCACCGTCAGGGCATCGGGAGTCAGAATGATGAACACACGGGCGATGAAATAGACGCCGGCGGCAACCATTGTTGCTGCGTGAATCAGAGCCGAAACCGGGGTCGGGCCTTCCATTGCATCCGGAAGCCAGACGTGAAGGGGAAACTGTGCAGATTTCCCGACGGCCCCCATAAACAGCAGGATTCCGCCGAGGGTCAGCCAGCCGGTACTTAAGGTGAACTGTCCGTTCTGTATACCGGATGCAATTTCATCCAGATTGACTGTGTAAAACTGACTCCAGAGAATCAGAATCCCCAGCCACATTCCGATATCCCCGATGCGGTTGGTCACAAATGCCTTGGTCGAAGCAGCAGCAGCTTCTTTTTTGTGAAACCAGAATCCGATGAGCAGATAAGAGGAAAGACCGACGAGTTCCCAAAACATATACATGCTGAACAGGTTATCCGAAAGAACAATCCCGAGCATGGAAAAGGTAAACAATCCAAGATAACCGAAGTAGGTGGCATACCGGTCGTCATCATGCAGATAGGCGATTGAGAACAGGTGGACCAGAAAGGAGATCAGTGTTACCATTGCCAGTGTGACCGCTGACAGATTATCCAGCTTCAGCCCGATCTGGATGGACCAGTCTTTACCCAGATTCAGCCACTGAAAGTTGGCCGAATAAACCAATGTCTGGTCAAAGGCCGATAGGAAATAAAGCGCAATGGTTAAGGCCAGAACAAAAGCAAGGCCCAGGAATCCCGTTGCAAGCCAGTCTCCCTGGCGTGGCAGGCGCCTTCCGGCAGCAAGCTGAACCAGATAACTGACCAGGGGAAGTAAAAGAACGGCAATGGCAGCCTGAATTAATGTTTCCTGCGTCATCAGTCTATTCTTTCAGTTGATCAACTTCGTCGAGGTTGACCGTATTATAGTTGGAGTACAGATTCAGAATTATGGCAAGAGCTACTGCAGCTTCGGCAGCGGCCAGAACGATCACAAAAATGGCCAGCATCTGCCCGTCCATATTCCCGTTATACCTTGAGAAGGCGATCAGGTTGATGTTGGCCGAGTTCAGCATCAGCTCAATTCCCATCAGGACCACCACCGCATTCCGGCGGGTCATCACCCCGAATACCCCCAGTGAAAACAGGACAGCACTCAGTGTCAGGAAGTGATTTAAAGTTAAAGATTCCAATGCGTTACACCTTTTTTCAGGATTGTATTTTTTGTTTGTCTTTCCTGGCGATAAAGGAGGCGCCTACCACAGCGATCAACAGCAGAATGGCAACCACTTCGAACGGGAGCAGGAACCGGGTAATCGTCAGGGTTCCGATGGTTTCGACCGTAGTATCCCAGGCAGCCGGTGAGTCACTGGCCCAGGTTCCGGTTACCCAGATGACATACAGCAAACCGGCAAGCATTACGGCTGCAATCGTAAGACCGGGAATGAAATTGAAGACATCAGTTTTCAGGCTCATCATGGTGATCCGGTTGGTCAGCATCACCCCGAACAGGATCAGGGTCAGAATCCCGCCAACGTAGACCATGATCTGGGTTACGGCCAGAAAATCAGCACTGAGCATGGCATAAATCCCGGCGACACCCAGAAAGGAAAAAAGCAGGGAGAAGGCAGAGTAAATAATATTCTTCGAGAAAACAGTTGCCGCCGCCGAAGCTATAATAATCACCGCCAGCAACCAGAAAATAGCAACTTCCATGGGTTATCCTTCCGCAGGCTTTTCAGCAGGTGGAGCTGCCGGTGTTTCGGGTTTTACTGCTGGTGCTTCTGCTGCTTTTTTTGCTGCTGCAGCCGCCTTCAGGGCAGCCTGTTCAGCCGTCCAGGCTTCCAGCTCGGCCTTTTTCTGTTCAGCCTCAGCCGGTGTCAGTTTGCTGAATTTAAAAATATGCTCTTTAAAATCGTAGGCTGAATAATCATAAACCGAAGTCATGGTCAGGCATTCGGTCGGACAGGGCCAGGTGCACAGTCCGCAAAACATACACTTCGACATATCAATATCAAACTGCTCAACCCACAGCCTTTTTTTCTGGGTTTCTTTTACGGTTTCGACATCCTTGTCCATCCGTTTAAAGGATTTGATTTCAATGCAGCTTACGGGACAGGCATTTGCGCACTGATTGCATCCGATACACTCATCAATATTGTTATGAAGGCGGTACCGGCCGGTTTCGGGGACCGGTATGCTTTCTTTCGGATACTGAATCGTGACGATATGATCGGGACGTACCAGTTCTCTGGCAGTCAGGGTCATCCCCGTCAGTGTGGAAGAAACTCCACGGTAAATATCTTTAAAGTAACCCACGTGTTCACTTTCCCGTTAAATTACAGATACACTTCGACTGCCGCCTGACCGATCAGACAGGCAAAGGCAATCGGAATCAGGACTTTCCAGCAGAGATACATGAGCTGATCCACCCGGAACCGGGGAAGCGTCCACCTCAGCCACATCTGGAAAAACACAAAAAACAAAGACTTCAGAATCATCCAGACAACGCCCATCAGGACTGAAGGCTCTGTTCCCCAGGGTGTCAGCCAGCCGCCCATGAAAACGGCAACGGCAATGCCCGAAACGATAAACATATTGCCGTACTCTGCCAGAAAAAACATGGCAAATTTCATCCCGGAATATTCGGTATGATACCCGCCGACCAGTTCAGACTCTGCTTCAGGCAGGTCAAAAGGTGTCCGGTTAACTTCGGCAAGAGAGGCAATCAGGTAAATGATAAACGCAACGAATAAAAACGGTGACTGAAACAGAAGTCCGAACCACATTCCTTCCTGATGACGGATGATCCCGTTCATGCTCAGAGTTCCTGTGGTCACAATGGCAGTCAGAACGGCCAGTCCGGCCGGAATCTCATACGACACAATCTGGGCTGTTGACCGGACGGCACCGTAAAGGGACCATTTATTATTGGATCCCCAGCCGGCCATCAGAAGTCCGGCAACTACCAGGGAACTGATTGCCAGCAGGTAAAAAATCCCCACATTCAGATCCGCACCCACAAAACCGCTTGACCAGGGAAAGGCGGCCAGAGAGGCGTAGGTTCCGGTAAAAACAAGAACCGGAGCCACGAAAAACAGAATTTTATCTGCTGCTTTCGGGGTAATATCTTCTTTCTGAATCAGTTTCAGAATATCGGCAGTGGTTTGGAAAAGTCCCCAGGGGCCGGTTTCCATCGGTCCCAGACGGTTTTGAATCAGGGCAGAGACTTTCCGTTCGGCATAAACCGCCAGAAGGGCAAAGATGATCAGAAAGACCAGCGGAAAAACAGACGCCACAACCGGATACACCAGGCTCCCGTCCGGAACACCCAGCCAGGCCAGTAGATCGCCGATTCCCAGAGTTTTCAGTACTAAATCATGCATGGCAAAATGGAATTAAAGGTGAATAGTTTCGGCCCGGAGCTTACCGGTCCACTTCTCCGAGAACGATATCGATGGAACCGAGAATGGCAACGATATCAGAAACCATAATTCCCTTGCCCAAAGCCGGCAGAACAGCCAGGTTCACAAAGCAGGGTGATTTGGCTCTGACTCTGAACGGCTTGGTTCCGCCATCCGAAATAATATAAAATCCCAGCTCGCCGCGGGGATTTTCAGCACGGGCATAGACTTCTCCGGCCGGGGGTTTTATCCGGCGGGGAACAGCAGCCTGAACGTCGGTGGCATCCTCAACCGGGAATTTGGCCAGTGCCTGTTCGATAATATTCAGTGACTGTTCCATTTCCTGGCAGCGGATGTAATACCGGTCCCAGGTATCCCCAAGGGTTCCCATGGTTCCCTGACCGACGGGAATATCAAATTCAAATTCCGGATAGATGGAATACGGATCATTCTTCCTGAGATCCCATTTCACACCCGATCCTCTCAGAACCGGGCCGGTACAATTGTAATTCACCGCAACATCAGCAGGAAGAACCCCGACATGGGCCGTTCTGGATATAAAAATGTGGTTACCGGTCAGGAGGTTATTCAGGTCCCTGATTTTGGGCCTGAAATAGGTAATAAACGCACCGATTTCTTCCCGGAATCCCTTCGGGAAATCACGGGCCACGCCGCCGGGCCACATATAATTATACAGCATCCGGGCACCGGTCAGGTTTTCGAATAAATTCAGAATGACTTCCCGGTCACGAAAGGTCCAGAGGAAGGGCGTTACAGCACCGATGTCGGCACCAAATGTCCCGATTGCAACCAGATGTGAAGCAATCCGCTGAAGTTCTGCCACAATAACCCGGATGAATTCGACTTTACGGGGAACTTCGAGATTCAGCAGTTTTTCAACAGCCAGATTAAAGGCATGGTTGTTATTCATCGAGGCCAGATAGTCCAGGCGGTCTGTAAACGGGATGATCATCGGGTAGGTCAGTTCTTCGCCGTGCTTTTCGAAACACCGGTGAAGATATCCGATGTGCGGGGTGATGCTTTTCACCACTTCGCCGTCAGTGACCAGTTCGAGCCTGAGCACGCCGTGAGTCGACGGGTGCTGCGGACCCATATTCATGATCATTTCTTCAGTTTTTAAATGCGGCATACTGTCACTGGTTATGTATTTCTTAAGAAAAGACCCGTTCCGGAAATACCCGGTGCGGGATTAAAAGGGAACTTTGATTCCGTGATACAGTTCCTGAACCTGATAATCTTTCCGGAGAGGATACCCCTCCCAGTCATCGGGAAGCAGAATTTTTCTGAGATCCGGATGGAAATCAAACACGATTCCGTACATATCGAACGTTTCCCGTTCATGCCAGTTGGCTGCCTTGTAAATGTGCTCAACTGTGGGGACGTGGGGCGATTCCCGGTCCAGTTTCACTTTCACAACTAACCAGTGGTTGTGTTTCATGGAGAACAGATGGTAAACAACCCCAAGTTCTTTTCCGGCACCGTAATCCACCCCCGACAGGCAGGACAGGGAATCAAAAGCAAGGCGGTCATCATCCCGCAGAAAATAAAAAATGTCCTCGATCCACAGCGGATTGATCTGGATACCGGGTTGAAAGGTGTTTTCTTCGAAGGAGAGGATTTTATCCCCGAATTCCTGCTGTTTCAGCAGGTCAACGATTTCAGACGGCTTCATGCTTCACCCCGAATTTTTCCTTGCGGATTTTTTCCTGGAGCAGCATCAGGCCGCCAATAAGGGCTTCGGGCCGGGGCGGGCAACCGGGAACATAAACATCAACCGGGATAATCCGGCTGACCGATTTTACCACGTGGTACCCATGCTGCCAGTACGGTCCGCCCGAGTTGGAACAGGAGCCCATTGACAGCACATACCGCGGTTCAGGCATCTGCTGGTACAGACGTTTCACCCGTTCGGCCATTTTGAAAGTAACCGTACCGGCCACAATCATCACATCCGACTGGCGGGGTGACGGACGGGGAATAATCCCGAACCGGTCCAGGTCATAATTTGATGCCATTGTTGCCATCATTTCAATGGCACAGCAGGCCAAACCAAATCCCATCGGCCACATGGATGACAGGCGGGCCCAGTTCAAAACGTTCTCGGCAGTCGTGATCACCACACCGCCGGAGTCAATCTGTTTATCCAGTAATCCCATACACGTCCAATTGATAAAATTATTCTGCTGCTGCAGGATCCGGTTCAGTTACCGGCTTTTCTTCACGGAGTTGTCTGGCTTTGATCTGTTTTGGTTCAAGGGAAGGAATCACCGGATGAGGACGGACCCATTCCAGATCGCCTTTACGCCATTCATACAGCATACCGACTATCAGGACACCCAGAAAGAAAAGTCCGGTGAGAAACCCGTAGGTTCCGAATTCTTTGAAAACGGTTGCCCAGGGAAACAGAAAAACAACTTCCACATCGAACAGAATAAAGATCAGGGCCACAACATAAAACCGGATGTTAAACTGCACCCAGCTTGAGCCGACAACCTCTTCACCGCATTCGTAGGAGGAGAGTTTTTCATCGTTGGGCCGGTCGGGACGTAAAAGCCAGGAGGTTAAAAAACCAATTCCGACAAACGACACCCCGATGACCATGAAGATAAGAACATAGCCAAATTGAGTAATCTGATTTTCCATAAACTGCAAGTTACCAGTTTCAGACTACTTTTTCAACTTCTTCTGTATAATGGTGGGAAAAGTGATCCGGAAGGTTCTGCTGGGTCGGGTCATTTTTGATGAAATCAACCGTGGTGTTGAGGGCATCAAGAAACTTTTCAAAATCTTCCCGGTAAATGAAAATCTTGTGTTTTTCATAATCGGTTTCGCCGACCCGTTTGCTTTCGGTTATGGTGATGTAGTGTTCAGACTGGCGGGTTGATTTGACATCGAAAAAGTAGGTTCTTTTTCCTGCACGGACCCGCTGGGTGTACAGCTCTGATTTTGCTTCCACTTTCATGCCTTTCTTAATCTGTCATCAGCTGTTTTGGAATATAAAAAGCGGACTCGAAATTACGGGAATTCACAGGTTTTTCAAAGATTCCCCGAAAATCCCAATGAATTTCTAACCTTCATCCGGGCAGATGGAATAAGAAAGAAAAATAGCGGAAGCAGAAACTTAATTTTGTGAGGTTTCCGGCCAAAAATCAGCCTGAAATTCCTCAGACCTGATCGTACCGGTAGTATTCCTGAATGGACCTGACCACCCAGTTTTCTTCGAGTGTCCGGTAAATGCCCTTTACAGCAGCCTGGGCTCCTGAAATCGTGGTAATGACAGGAACCCGGTGCAGAATGGCAGCAGAACCGATGGCGTTTTCATCAAACCGGGAAGAAGCCCCGAGCGGGGTGTTAATAACCATGGCGATTTCACCGTTTTTGATCATATCCACAATATCCGGGCGGCCTTCATTGACTTTGAAAACTGTCTCCACCTCATACCCTTTTTCCCGAAGATAACCAGCCGTTCCCTGGGTGGCCTTCAGTTTAAATCCGAACCGGGCCAATCCGTCAACCGCCTGCAGAAGCCGGTCTCCTTTGTCCCGGTCGTTAACCGAAATGAACACGGATCCCTTTTTCGGAAGCCGGTTCCCTGCGGATAGCTGGCTTTTGGCAAAGGCCCCCCCAAAGTTTGGTGAAATTCCCATGACTTCGCCGGTTGACCGCATTTCAGGACCGAGGAAAACCCCTGCAGTAGGAAACTTGCTGAACGGAAACACTGATGATTTGACCGTGATGTAGCCCCGGTAGGTGAATTCCGGCAAATGGAGATCCTTCAGCTTTTCACCGGTCATGATCCGGGCCGAAACTTTCGCAAGCGGTACGCCGGTCGACTTGGAAACAAACGGAACCGTTCTGGATGCTCTCGGGTTAACTTCAAGAACATAAACAGTGCCGTTTTGCTGGGCGAACTGGATATTCAGCGGACCCACAACTTTCAGCGCCCTGGCTATCCGGACGGTGTACTCCCGGATCACATCCAGTTTCTGGGTGGCAAACTGCGGGGGCAGAACTGAAGTTGAATCCCCGGAGTGAATACCGGCCTCCTCGATGTGTTCCAGAATTCCGCCGATGTAAACATCTTCACCGTCGCAAACCGCATCCACATCAAATTCTGTGGCGTTTTCAAGAAATTTATCGATCAGAACCGGGTGCTCATCACTTACCTCGACCGCAAATTTCATGTAAGTTTCGAGTTCAGAGGTGGTGTTCACAATCTGCATTGCCCGTCCGCCAAGAACGAACGACGGCCTGACCAGCACCGGATACCCGATTTTTTCTGCAATGACCCGGGCTTCTTCAAACGAAAAGGCAGTGCCCCACTCCGGAGCAGGAATCCCGATTTCGGTGATCAGGTTTCCAAACAGTTTCCGGTCTTCGGCCAGGGCAATTCCCTCGGGCGAAGTTCCCAGAATCGGAACGCCGGCATCATACAGCCGTTGGGCCAGTTTTAACGGTGTCTGCCCGCCAAATGTCACGATGACCCCGTCGGGCTTTTCAAAATCGATGATGTTCATAACATCTTCGAACGTCAGCGGTTCAAAATAAAGCCGGTCGGTCGTGTCATAATCCGTCGAAACTGTTTCCGGATTACAGTTTACCATGATCGCTTCGAACCCTTTATTCTTCAGGGCAAACACAGCATGCACACAGCAGTAATCGAATTCAATTCCCTGTCCGATGCGGTTTGGGCCACCTCCCAGGATAATGACTTTTTTCCGTCCGGAAGGTTTGGGCTCCGTATTCCCGTCATAGGTCGAATAAAAGTAAGGCGTGTAAGCCTCAAATTCGGCCGCACAGGTATCCACCGATTTAAATCCGGGAACAATACCGTCTTCAAGCCGGCGCTGCCTGACCTGATCTTCTGTCGCCTTCAGCAAAACAGAAAGCTGTTTGTCGCTGAAGCCATATTCTTTGGCTTTCTGCAGCAGATCACTGGGGATGGATGCCATTTTATTCCTGTACGTTAAGTGTGTTTCCTGTTTCCCTTAATTGCAAAGAAGGGCCACGGGTGGTTATTCTGCCCGGTTAGCCGCCACCTGTAAGGGCATTCCGGGTTACTTATAGCTGACTTTGACCGAATAGGTTAGCTTCACCTCGGCACCGGCTTTGACCGGGACATCAAAATAAGCTTTGAAGGCAGACTCCTTCACGGCCTTGTGGTTTGATTCGGTTATTTTCCAGTCTCCGGCCAGATTTGCATATACCCGGATGGTAATATCTTCGGTTTTTCTGTTTCTCAGGCTGACTTCATAATCGGCATGATAACCAGACCCGATACTGAAATTTTCATAGGAAAGCTGTTTACCGTTTGCTACCACATCAAACGCCTCACCGGTTGTGATTTTAACCAGTTCATCGTTCGGGGTGTGGTCGATCAGGTCTTCACCAAGCAATTGCTGACGGCCTTTCGAATCGGCTTTGTATGCCCGGATGGTTCCTTTCGGCAACGGCCGCCCAAGTTGATTATCCTTCGAGTTTTTGAATTCATACCGGATTTCGGCTTTATTGAAATTTTTCTCCTCACCTGAATACATGGGCAGATTCTCAAAAATGTACCGCTTCAGTACAGAAACCCCGCCGGTTGAAAATAACTGAACCTGTTTGGTCTGGTTCATCCCGATTGTGGTTGGCTGATCGAGCGTATAGAGATAATATTCAGACAGATTTTCCTGTTCAAATTGCGGTGCTCTCAAATCTGACGAAAAAATTTCTTCATTCATTCTTCCCTTTGCCAATGGGGCATAGGCCGTAACCGTATATTCATTCGCCCGTTTCACTTCACCGGCCACAAGCTGCAGGGTGGCATTTTCGAACCGGGCACCCGACTGATTATCCAGAGTGACCCAACTGGCCAGGTCTGCGGTTTTTTCGGATTCATCCAGTATGAGAATGTAATCAGCAGACCAGTTCATGCCGTTGGTCTGGTAAGACACTTCAAGTTCCTGGCTGCCGCTGTTTTGGTTATTCAGCTTCCAGATCAGGGTTGGGTGTTCAAACAGATTATCGGGAATCGACGGTACAACTACCCGGCCCGGAAAGCCGAGTGAAATTTCGCTTCCGATCTGATAAACAGGCCCGTCATTGTTGGAAATGAGCTTTGCTTTGTATTCGGTTTCCGTTCCGTTCTCATTCAGCCTGAACAATTTCACCTCTTTGCCGATGTATTTATCCATCAGGCGGCCCGAGGAAATCAGATCATATTCGTAGTTCTGTTCAAAAACGGTTAGCTTATCCGGATTGGACCGTGATTTAATCCGGACGGTTTGGGGAATGATTTGTGAGGCTACATCTTCGTACCGGAGGGACAGAATGCCTTTTTTCAAATCGGTTTTTCGGGTTTCTCTGACAAGACCCATCCCGGCATTATAGATAGTAACCGAAACGGACGTCCGGTCAGACTGGGTGCTGGTCTGGTCCTGTGCGGTCAGGCCGGCTGCAGTCAGAAGTGTGGTCAGTAAGAAAGTCAGCGTTTTCATGGGAATTCCTTTTTCGGGTTGATACCGTCTTGTACTGTGATTCCGGGGTTAGGGTTCCCGGGTGCACACCGGATTACACGGTGTAGGCGCTGAGCTGATCCTCCAGTTCGACCAGATCGAGAATCTGATGGAGAAACCAGGGATCGATGCCGGTGATCCGGAACACGTCTTCGGTTGTATAACCGAGCTGGAAGGCATACCGCAGGTAAAACAATCGCTGCGGATTGGGAACGGCCAGTTTTTCTTTCAGATCCGAAATAAACAGATCTTTTTCTGACGGATCCATGGTCCGGGGATCAAATTTGTCTTTTCCGTCTGCGCCCAATCCCATCCGGCCGGTTTCGAGAGACCGGATTGCCTTGTTCAGGGCTTCCCTGAAATTCCGGCCAAAAGACATGACTTCGCCGACCGACTGCATCTGGATACCCAGTTTCGGTTTAACTGCCTTGAACTTTTCGAAATCCCACCGGGGAATTTTAACAACCGTGTAATCAATGGTCGGCTCAAAACAGGCCGGTGTGACCCGGGTGATGTCGTTCAGAATTTCGTCCAGAGTGTAGCCCACCGCCAGCCGGGCGGCAATTTTTGCGATGGGGAATCCGGTTGCCTTCGAGGCCAGTGCCGATGACCGTGAAACCCGGGGGTTCATTTCAATAACCCTGACCTCGCCATTGGCGGGGTTCACAGCAAACTGGATATTGGATCCGCCGGTTTCAACTCCGATTTCACGGATAATCCGGATTGAATAATCCCTGAGGCGCTCATATTCTTTATCTGTCAGGGTTTGGGCAGGAGCCACGGTAATGGAGTCGCCGGTATGAACCCCCATCGGGTCAAAATTTTCGATGGAGCAGACAATCACCACATTGTCTTTTTTATCCCGCATCACTTCAAGTTCATATTCCTTCCAGCCGATGACGGATTCTTCGACCAGGACTTCACTTGTAGGCGACAAAGTCAGGCCCCGGTGAATGATTTCCCGGAACTCTTCCATGTTGTAGGCAATACCGCCGCCTGATCCGCCCAGCGTGAAAGACGGCCGGATAATGGTCGGGAACCCGATCTTTTCAACAATTTTCAGGGCTTCCTGCAGGGTATAGGCAAACTGGCCGGTAATGGTTTTTACCCCGCAGTTTTTCATGGCCTCATTAAACTCGGACCGGTTTTCAGCTTTTTTGATGGCCTTCAGGTTGGCCCCGATGAGCTGAACCCCGTATTTGTCCAGAACACCGCTTTCGGCAAGTTCCACAGCCAGATTCAGGGCGGTCTGCCCCCCCATGGTCGGAAGGATGGCAGAGGGTTTTTCCTTTTCGATCACCTTTTCGAGAAAATCAGCCGTCAGGGGTTCAATGTAAGTCGCATCTGCAAATTCCGGATCGGTCATGATGGTGGCAGGATTGCTGTTGACGAGAATAACCCGGTACCCTTCCCGTTTCAGAACCGTGCAGGCCTGGGTCCCTGAATAGTCAAATTCGCACCCCTGGCCGATGACAATCGGACCGCTGCCAATCAGCAGAATTGACGAAAGATCTTTACGTTTTGGCACGTTTTTCCTCGTTTTTTCAGTCAAAAGACCGGTTTCAGTTTTACAAATATAGAATTTTCGCCGGGTGAAGTCAGATTTGTGCAGAAGGAAATTCATTCACGGGTTATCCACAAATCCGGAAATCCGGCCGGGCGCATACCGATTCTCTTTTTAAAAGTCAATTCCTGACACCTAAATCCGGAATATTTCATTCAAAATATTGTTATTACATGACTTACAGAAAATCGTGTTTTTCGTGCATCCCGCCCTGACCGTTTGATTTTATTTGATTTACGTCACATCATGTTAAAAGTGAGAATCCGGCACACAAGTTATCCACAGGTTATCCGCAGAAAAATTGGAAGCAGAAAATGGAAGTTTTTCTGGCATTTTGGTGAGGTTTGCCGCACCCGGCGGATGACATATTACTGAAATTCCGGTATCTTTATTTTAAATGGAAAAAAACACACTGAACTGGCCGGCAACTGATACCCATGCGCACCTGTACTGGGAAGATTATGTGGAACCGGTGGAAGAAATTCTTGCACGGGCAGAAGCTGAAAATGTAGGAACGATTCTGGTCCCGGGAACCAATCTTGAAACCTCTGCACGGGTTGCGGCACTTGTGGGTCAGTATCCCAATCTGTACGGTGCAGCGGGAATCCACCCGTCGGATGTGAAAGAGACGGATGAAACAGGGTATCTGGAGGAGCTGGAACGGCTCCTTTCCCAGCCTAAAATGGTGGCTGTAGGTGAAATCGGGCTGGATTATTACTGGGATAAGTCCTTCACCGAAAAACAGAAACGGTTTTTCCACCAGCAGCTTCAGCTTGCCCTCCGGCTTAAGAAACCTGTAATTATCCATAACCGGAATTCAGATGACGATCTGATCCAGATTCTGACTGAGTATGCAGGAACCGGTCTGACGGGCGTATTTCACTGTTTTTCGGGGGACCGTCCGTTTCTTGAAAAGGCGCTTAAAACCGGGTTCTATATCTCCATTGCCGGACCGGTCACGTTTAAAAACAGCAAACTCAAGGAAATTTTACCCTATTTGCCACTGGGACGGCTGCTAACCGAAACCGATGCGCCTTTCCTTTCGCCCCATCCGTTCAGAGGAAAGCGGAATGAACCGGCCTACGTTACCCTGGTAACCAGGTTCCTTGCCGGACAGTATCAGGTGACCGAAGCCGATATTAACCGGAACGTTACCTTTAATACCTGGAAATTATTCGGAATCGGGAAAAAGCCGGAACCGGTAACGACATACCCGATCGGTCACAATCTGTACATCAACCTGACCAACCGGTGTTCTGCCGACTGTGTTTTCTGTGACCGGAAGGACAATGCCACCATTCAGGGATACAATCTGAAAATTGACCGGGAACCGACTGCTGACGAGATTCTGAGCCAGATTCCCGACCCGTCTGCCTACCGGGAGTTTGTTTTCTGCGGATACGGGGAACCGACGATCCGGCTGGAGGAACTCAAAAAAATTGCCTCCGTGTTAAAAGCAAAAGGGGCCACCATCCGGGTGAATACAAACGGTCACGGGAACCTGATCCACAAACGGAACATTCTTCCTGAACTTCAGGGACTGGTCGATAAAATATCCATCAGTCTCAATTCCCTGGATGAAACCGAATACAATTCAGTCATGCGGCTACCTGCCGGCAAAGGGTTTTATCAGGGAATGATTCAGTTTGCCCGTGACGCCAGATCCGTCATCCCCGAAGTAACCATGAGTGTCGTTGCCCCGCTCGATGCCGATGTCTCTGACTATCGCCGGTTTGCCGAAGAGGAGACAGGGGTTCGTTTCCGGCACCGGCCGCTAGATTTTCTGTAAGAAAGACAGGAAACCCCGGAATTAATCAGTTCAACCAAAGGTCTGACATGAAGAAGCCCTATACCATTCCCGAAATTCTCAAAACCCATAAACGGGTTGCTGTTTTAGGGTTAAAACCCGGACATATGGAGGTCTCGAATCAGATTTTCCATTTTCTGATTGATAAAGGATTTGATGTGGTGGGAGTGAACCCGAAGTTCGCCGGGACCTACATTGCCCATAAACCGGTTTATGGCACTTTATCCGAAATTCCGGGACAAATTGATATTGTGGATGTCTTCAGAGCTTCTGAACATCTTCATCTTCATGTTGAAGATATCCTGAAGATGAATCCCCTGCCGGGCGTTGTCTGGTTCCAGCAGGGAATATCAAGTGAAGAGGTTGGGGCACAACTGGAAGCAAACGGCATCCAGGTTATTCAGGATTACTGTATTGCGGTTGCCTATGCCACCCACCGGCCGGAAATAGAAGGGTAGATTATTCCCTTCCAAAATAATAGTTTAGAGTGACCTCAGTGTAACTTAAATTAAGGGCATTTGAAACTTCATCGCTTGAT
Source organism: Bacteroidota bacterium (assembly GCA_023151185.1). GTDB lineage: Bacteria > Bacteroidota > JABWAT01 > JABWAT01 > JABWAT01 > JAFLBE01. Next base: position 222,774 of record JAKLJL010000004.1, on the reverse strand, counting down.
TTATCTCTGTACTGATAATATGAGTCGCCAAATGTTTCATCATGGTCATCTTTGTACTCATTCAAGAAGAGACGAATACCATATTCGCCACCAAGTGCAAATTTGTTGCTGAAAAAGTACTCAACACCGGTACCAATTGTAAACCCCCAGTAATCGATCATATCTGCCTGACGTTCTTTTTCCTCATTCGTCATTTTTGATTTACTTGATCCCTGATAATTTATAGTACCGTTGGGCAGGTAACTAATATAGGATGACCGATTTTCACCCTCAAAGCTGGGGATAATTTTCATTACATCGCCCTTTACATACCAGGCAATTGATCCCGTTTCTCCGGTTGAAAAGTAGAATCTGGCGCCAACTTTTGGAATGACAAGCAAGACTGAGCCGTTTGATGATTGGTCCCTTTTCGTTGCCAAGTACAACTTATGTGATTGATAGTCAGTTGAATAGTATTCATTTTCGGAGTTGTCATCCCAGGATAATCTGATCAAATCAATACCAGCATAAGGAACCAGGTTGCCAAACTGGTAACCAACGTTTGTGCCTGATAACGGGAATCCAAAATGAAAGGAAGCAACTGGGCCCGTTTGAGCCGACAGTGAAAAGGTTACAAATAATAATGGTGAAACCAGGGAAAAAATTTTCTTCATGGAGTACTCCGGATTAAAGTGAGGCCAAGTATAAACTTTTTCGGGGAAAATCTGAATCAGATATTAACAATGATAAACATTACTAATTATAATATAATATTCCCAGGGTTTTCCACAGCTGGCTTCCTTTAAAATGAAAACCATTTTAAAATTACAATTCCAGACCGAATTCCTTGATTTTCCGGTAAAGTGTCCGCTCAGAAATCTGAAGTTCCTCGGCGGCCCGGCGGCGGTTGCCCACATGACGGGCCAACGCTTCTTCAACCGCTTTCCGTTCCATATCCGTCAGAGAAACAGGCTGTTCTTCCTTCGGTTTCTGGGCCTCAGTTTCCTTTTCAACATGAAATTCGGTAAACCCCTGGGCGGCCGGAAGCAGCTTTCCCGCATAGGGATCAAAAACAACCGGCGCAGCGGTAACAACCGGCCCGACCGACGGCTGCTGGGCGGACAGATGCCGTAAAATATTCTTGATATCAAGCAGTTCGGTTTTCAGATCCAGCAGCATCCGGTACACATATTCCATTTCCAGCTTCTCATGCCCGGGCGCGGATTTATCCGGAATTGCCGGCAGACGTGAAGCGGAACTCTGTGAATTCTGAATCAGGTACTTCCGGATGACAGTCCCGTCAACAGGACGGGTTCCGTCCAGAACCAGAACACTTTCTGCCAGGTTTCTGAGTTCCCGCACATTTCCCGGCCAATGATAATTCACCAGAAGATCAAGGGCATCAGGGGTAAGTCCTGCTGGATGGATGTTGTACTTTCTGGCAAATTCCTGCCAGAACGCCTGAAACAGAAGCGGGATGTCCTCACGGCGTTCGTGAAGTGCCGGCAGATGAAGCTGTACCGCCCGCAGACGGAAGTATAAGTCTTCCCTGAATTTTTTAGCCTGAACCTCGTAGAGCAGGTCCTTGTTGGTGGCGGCAACTACCCGGACGTCCGTTTTCCGGATCTGGGAGGACCCGACCCGCATATATTCACCACTCTCAAGAACTCTGAGCAGTTTTACCTGAACACCCAACGGCATATCCCCGATTTCATCCAGAAACAGGGTGCCGTTATTTGCCAGTTCAAAGTACCCTTTTCTGGCTTCAATGGCGCCTGTAAAAGCCCCTTTTTCGTGACCGAACAGCTCAGATTCGAGAATTCCTTCCGGAATGGCACCGCAATTCACGATCATCAGTTTGTCATTGGCCCGGGGTGAAAGTCCGTGAATGGCATGGGCAATCACCTCCTTTCCGGTTCCCGACTCGCCGGTAACCAGGACTGAAATATCCGTCCGGGCAATCTGGGGAATCAGCTTCAGGATGTCAGTTAATTGACGGCTGTTGCCGATAATGTCGAATCTGTTTTTGATTTCTTCTGCGGATATCATAAAATAACCTCAAGTTCCTGTCCGTCTCCGGCCAGGTAATGAAAGGGAAATTCCTGCTTCAGACCCAGATCATAGTGACTGATCATCCAGGACACCGGATCCAGCCGGGTTGCCAGTTCCCGGATTTCTGCCGGTGACAGGTGGCTTCCGTCCAGAACGAGAAATTCAGGTTTTCTGTCGCCGGCCAGCCGGAGAACATCCTCCGGTGATCCTACATCCATGGTCAGGACAATCCGTCTGCCGGTTTCCGGATTTACCAGCCGGAAGCCAAAGCTGCTGCACGGCTGACTTCCGGACCAGTCCCGGTATTTATCCATATGAGAAGATTCAACCGGCTGCACCTCCAGATCAGGTAAAGCCGGAATGGTTTCACCGGTTATGCTTCTGATGTCAGGAAAAACAGAAAGTCTGGCCGGATACAGGTGATGCAGTCTGGCCAGTTCACCAACCTTCCCGTCAAGCTCGGGCGGTACATATAAGTACCAGGGTTTCGTCCGCCGGATCTGATGAAAAAACTGGATCAGAAGAAACAGGCCCGGCCAGTGATCAGGATGGGTGTGTGAGATAAAACAGGAAAAAGGATGATCCGGTGTGTCTTTAAACCTGTGAACCAGAGATTTCACCGACTGCTCATTCACATCCAGCAGGAGGCAGCCGGTCTGGGTTTCTGCCAGATAACCCGAAAAAAAACGGCCGGGTTCCGGAAATCCGGATGCAGTTCCGGTAAAGGTCATCCGAACGGATCCCATCAGTCTTCCACAACAAAACCGTTGATCGATAGCTTTGTCTTGAGCAGACTGACACCGGTTTCGGCTTCTTCTTCGGTCGGGTAGGGGCCGATTCTGACTTTGTAGAAAATCTTGTTGTTGGTAACTTCCTTGATCACTTTGCCGGAAAATCCTTTGGCTTTGGCTTTTTTGAGCACTTTATCGGCCTGGTTCATCATCGCAAAGGCACCCGCCTGAATGAAATATTTCCCGGCTGGGGCAGCGGCGGGTTTTTCTTCTGCGGCCGGCTTTTTAACCGGTTCCTTTTTTCCGGATTTTGGCAGAGGTGTTTCCTTAACCGGCACCGCAGCCGGTTTTTCTGCGGGAACCGAAGGAATAACCGTCACGGCCTGAACAGGTTCTTTACCCAGAAAATCGAGATACTGACGGGCGGAGGCAGGATCATTTTTCTGGGTGTAGTAATTTACCAGACGTTCAGCCGATTTGATGGCTGCAAAGGAGGCGGGATGCTTTTCGACCACAGACCGGTAAACAGAAACCGCTTCGTCTGCATCGGGCATAAAAACAGCCTGAAGGAACTCAATACCCGGATCTCCCGGGTGTTCTGCCGTCAGAGCAGGCAGTAGCCTTCTGACCTCACCGGCCCGCCCCTGATCGAGCATATCGGTCAGCGGCTGGATAAAAACATACTCCTGAGCCAGCAGTCCGGTTGAACCGGCAAGTAAAAAGGTCAGAATAAAAATCAGACGGTTCATCATATTTCCGTTTCAGGTCGTGACAGGTTCCTCTTTCAGAACTTCAGCTTTCAGGGTATGCCCGGTTGCTCCGGTGATTCTGACTCTGACAAGGTCGCCGGGTTTCATTCCGGGTTCGCCGGGGAAAACGCAGAAGATATTGGAGTCAGTTTTCCCTCTCAGGAATCCGTCTCCTCTCGGGGCTTCACCTTCTATCAGAACAAATTCAGTTGTGCCGATCCGGTTCTGATTATTTTCGTAAGAAATCCGTTCCTGCAGATCAATCAGTTTCTGAAGACGGTCGGCTTTGACTTCTTCGGGAACCGTATCCCCCATTTTCCAGGCTTTCGTTCCTTCACGGGGTGAATATTTAAACATGAAGGCGGTATCAAACCGGACCTGCCGCATCAGATCCAGTGTTTGTTCATAGTCCTCATCGGTTTCGCCGGGGAACCCCACCATGACGTCGGTCGAAACCGACACGCCGGGAATCATCTGTTTCATCCGGGCGATCAGGTCCAGATATTCTTCACGGGTATACGTCCGGTTCATAGCTTCAAGAACCCGGTTAGCACCTGCCTGAAACGGGATATGAATGTATTTGCAGATATTTTCGTTATCTCTGACTGCCCTCAGAACATCGTCAGAAAAGTCTTTGGGATGGGAAGTTGCAAACCGGATCCGGATGGACCTGTCGACTGCGGCAACCGCCTGAAGCAGGTCGGCAAACTGACGGCCATTGTCGTTGTAGGAGTTCACATTCTGCCCAAGCAGGGTAATTTCCCGGATCCGTCCTTCTCTGGACATGAGTTCAGTTTCGCTTACGACAGAACCGACCGGCCGGCTGCGTTCACGGCCTCTGGTAAACGGAACCACACAGAACGTGCAGAAATTATCGCAGCCGCGCATTACCGTAAGCCAGGCAGAGACGCCTTCGGTGCGCAACGGAGTCAGGTCTTCGTAGGTTTCCTCGAGGGAAAGGAGGGTATTAATTCCCTTCTCGCCAAGTTTAGCCATCTGAATCAGCCGGGGAACATCCCGGTACGCATCAGGGCCGACGACTACATCTACCAGTTTTTCCTTCTCGATCAGATCTTTTTTCAGGCGTTCGGCCATGCAGCCCATCACCCCGACAACCAGTTCCTTCCCCTTTCGCCGCTTGAGCCCCCTCAGATGCTGCAGGCGTGAAAAAACCCGTTGTTCTGCATTGTCACGAATTGAACAGGTATTGATAAAAATCAGGTCGGCATCGTTGATATCCTGAACAACCTCGTAGTGATCTTTGGCCAGAATTCCTGCAACCAGTTCCGTATCGCTGAAATTCATCTGGCAGCCATACGTTTCGAAATAGACTTTCCCTTTTGCGTCTTCCATACTCACCATTTCATCTTCAATAGCTTTAAAGATAGACAAAATGGCAGGGAAACTGAATCTGAATGACAGAGGAAGGGACGGGTTTCTTTTCGGAAGGGTGAATCGGGCAGGAAAAGGGATGGACTGAACAGAAACTGACCGGCTGCGGGTGCTGATCAGTTTCTGCTGGGCCCCGTGGTGCTGACCGGCAAGCTGATCAGCCGAGAACTTTCAGGGCCTTTTCTATCCGTTCTGCTGCCCAGTCTATTTCAGCCCGGGTGATGACCAGCGGAGGCGTGAACCGGATGGTCGTCTCGTGGGTATCCTTGCAGAGGATGCCCAGTTCCTGCAAGCGGACGACCAGCGGGCGGGCTTTCACCGTCAGTTCAAAACCGATTAAAAGTCCGCGGCCTCTGACTTCTTTGATTTTGGGATTCCGGATCGCCTGTAACTTTTCGAGGAAATAAGCGCCCAATTCAGCAGACCGCTCGGCCAGATTTTCTTCAAGAATTACATTCAGTGCGGTAACCGAAACTGCACATCCCAGCGGATTTCCGCCAAAAGTGGATCCGTGATCCCCCGGTTTGAACACTCCCAGAATTTCGGGTGTCGACAGCACAGCCGACACGGGATAATATCCGCCGGAAAGTGCCTTTCCGATAACGATCATATCCGGAACGACTTTTTCATAATAGTGGGCAAAAAACCGGCCGGCCCGGCCAAGTCCGGTCTGAATTTCATCCACAATCAGGAGTACCCGGTTCTTTTTGCAGATTTTTTCAACTGCTTTCAGATATCCTTCGGGCGGGATGATAATTCCGGCTTCTGCCTGAATCGGTTCAACCAGAAAGGCTGCCGTATTGGGAGTTATGGCCTTCTCAAGGGCATCAGCATCACCAAAGGGAACAATTTTGAATCCGGGTGTAAACGGACCAAACCCATCCCGGTACTGCTGCTCGGTTGAGAAGGAAATAACGGTTGTTGTCCGGCCATGGAAATTATTGGCAGCAACAATAATTTCGGCCTGGTTTTCAGGAATTCCCTTTTTGGTATATCCCCATTTACGTGCAGCCTTAACTGCCGTTTCAATCGCTTCGGCGCCCGAATTCATCAGAAGAAACTGAGTCATCAGGGTGGTTTCATAAAGTTTCTGGTATAGAAGGGGCAGTTTATCATTGCGGAATGCGCGTGAAGTCAGCGTCACCCGGCCAGCCTGGGCAGTCAGGGTTTTCAGGATCTTGGGGTGGCAGTGGCCCTGGTTAACGGCCGAGTAAGAGGCCAGGCAGTCCATATATTTATTTCCGTCCACATCCCACACCCAGATGCCTTTGGCCTTTTTGATCACGACATCAAGCGGATGGTAATTATGGGCGCCCAGATGGTCTTCGAGGGCAATGTAATCTTTTGAGGTCTTCAGGGTTTCTGACAGCATAAGCACTCCATGGTCGGTGGATTTTCCGGAAAATACAAAACCGGGCAGCGGGAAACCAATCTGCCTGAACGGTTGCCCATAAAAAAAGAGGAAAGCAGTGGTTTTTTGAAACCTGTCAGGAAATCCGGGATGAAATCCAGCCGGCAAGCCCGGCAGCCCAGTCATCGCCGTCATTCAGTGACGGTACCAAAGTCAGGGAACTGCCGCCGCACGAGAGAAACTCGTCATTCAGCCGAAGTCCGATTTCCTCAAGGGTTTCGAGGCAGTCGGCAACAAAAGAGGGTGAAAAAACAAGAACCCGTTTATGTCCCTTTCCGGCCAGATCCCGGATGACCCTGTCCGTGTAGGGTTCGATCCACTTCGTCCGTCCCAAACGCGATTGAAAGGCGACTGTCCAGGTGCCGGGCTGAAGGTTTAGCCTGCCGGCAATCTGCCGTGCGGTTTCGAAACAGGCGGCACGGTAACATCTGAAGTTCCGTTCCGAAATTTCCGAGCAGCACCCGTCAGAAATCCGGCAGATTTCCGAATCCGGATCTGATTTCCTGATTTGCCTTTCCGGAATTCCATGAAAACTGAACACGATATGGTCCGGCCGGTCAGTAAGGATCAAATCCCGGCCACGGGCCGCTACGGCATCGGTAAAAAAAGACTCTGCAAAAAACGGCGGCAGAACGGTCAGTTCCGGCGGATCCCACCGGGTGACGGCCAGACGGTAAATTTCGGCCAGAAGACTGCCGGTGGTGGCGGTTGCATACTGGGGAAAAAGCGGAAGCAGAAAGATCCGGTGAATCCCTTCTTCCCGGAAATGATCCAATGCTGCCTTCAGTGACGGGTTTCCATACCTCATGGCAGCTAAGACCCGGTGCTTTCCGGGAGAAATCCGGTCCAGTTCAGCGGCAACTTTACGGGTCAGGTTACGGGTATGAACCACCAGCGGTGACCCCTCCGGCATCCAGATCTGCCGGTAAGCATGGGCTGAACGGGGTGACCTGAACGGCAGAATAACCAGGTTCAGCAAAAGAAAGCGGGCAGGAGCAGGCAGGTCAATAACCCGGCTGTCGGAAAGAAACTGCCGGAGGTAGTTCCGGACCGGCGGAGTATCAGGTGCATCCGGAGATCCCAAATTAACCAGAAGAACCCCGGTCTTACCGCTGAAGGCCGGCGGACTATCCGGGGCCGTCACGTCAGAATTTCCTCCAGGCAACGGCTTCAGAGGTTTGGGTCTCCCTGACGGTGACTTCGATGGCCACCAGATTCTTGTTGGATGCCAGGATGTTTTTCAGAACTTCACAGAGATAGTGGGCCAGGTTTTCGGCTGTTGTATTTCCTTTGAACACAACAAACTTCATTCCGTTTGATTTCAGGAAGTTGAGCATAAGCTCATCCTTGTCATCCACCAGAAAGGAATGATCCCATTTATCGATAATATGCTTCACTGCCGATTTCAGATCACTGTAATCCAGAATCATGCCCTGATCATTTTTTGTTCCTTCCAGCTCCACTTTCATTTCATAGGAATGGCCATGGATATTCTGGCAGCCACGGGAATGAAACGGCAGGCGGTGTCCCATTTCCCAATGAAATATTTTTGAGATTTTAAACGTATCCATTCTGAAATCCTTTCTTTACCACAAAGGTACAACAGGCAACGGGGAATTAAAATCGGGCCGGAATGCGGTTGAGCACATCAGGGTGGATGATACCGGGTATTTTTTCTATTCCGAGGGCCGATTTCAGTTTTTGGTTTCTCATACTGACGTCGGGCTGGCGTGCCGGGCTGCCCGTAAACTCTGCCAGAACGGCCGGTTTAATGAGGTCTTCACGTGCACCCAGGTGACGGGCCAGTATCCGGGCAAGTTCATACCGGTTCAGCCGGTCATCCCCTGCAAGATGATAAAGTCCCGGAAGGATCCTTTTTTCTGCAGCCAGAAGAAACAGATCAGCAGCAACCTTTACAGGAACTGCTGTCCTGAATTCATCGGTAAAAGCAGAAACCGGCTTCCCGGCAGTTAATGAACCGGAAAAAGAATCCAGGAAACCATGTGCCCCGTCTTCAGAAAACCCGATCAGCAGTGCCAGACGGAAAATGACAGCATCAGGGTTTGAGGTGAAAATCTGACGTTCGGCTTCAGCTTTTGTCTTTCCGTACACGTGACAGGGCGAAACCGGATCGGTTTCAGAATAACCTCCGGTAAGTCCGTCAAAAACCAGATCCGTAGAGCAGTGAAAAAACCGGGAACCGGCTTCCCGGGCCAGCCCGGCCAATAAAACCGGGAGCCGGATATTGGATTTTTCTGCTTCTTCAGGAGACCGTTCTGCTTCAGCAGGCTGGCTCATGGCTGCTGCATTCAGAATCAATTCCGGACGACAATCTGAAATCACGGTTCTGAGTTCTTTTTCAGAAAAGGTACTGACCGTGCTTCCCGGCACCGGCCTGCGTGAAATCCCGGTCACCTGCCAGCCTGCTGCCCGAAAGGTAAAAGCTAACCAGGGACCTAAAAGTCCGGTCATGCCGGTAACGAGAACAGAACGGGGTCCGGTCATTGAAACGACTGGATGAGGATTGCCCGCTGATAGGAGTCGAGCATGCTTCTAACTCCGGCTTCGTGACGTTTATTCAGGCGGAACCGGATCCGGACGACCTGTTCAGTATAGTGGATTTCCTTCACCTGGCTGATCGAGTGGATAAATGCCAATGCCTTAGAGGCATCGAGAGGCAGTTCGGCGGTAAGTTCGGTATAGCCGTTCTCGAGAACATGAAGCAGTTCGCTTTTCAGTTCAGGGATGTTGATTCCCCGGTAAGCACTGACCAGCACAGAACCGGGATATTCCATCCGGATCTGGTGCAGCAGTTCCGGATCGTGTACCTGATCAACTTTATTGAACACCAGCAGAACCGGCTTGCTGTCAATTTCGAGGTCTTTCAGGGTTTCATGAACGGCAGCAATATGTTCCCTGAAATTCGGATGGGACAGGTCGACCAGATGAACCAGAACATCTGCATTTCTGACTTCATCGAGTGTACTTCTGAACGAGGCAACGAGGTGATGCGGCAGCTTCCGGATAAAACCGACCGTATCGGTCAGCAGAATTTTTTTGTTGGAATCCAGAAAAGTAAGCCGGGTAGTTGAATCAAGGGTTGCAAACAACCGGTCCTCGACCAGGACTTCGGCATTGGTCAGCATATTCATAAGAGTCGATTTTCCGGCATTGGTATACCCGACAACGGTAACCTGATCCAGTTCATTCCGGCTTTTCCTCTGGGTCAGTTTCTGGGTCTGGATTTTGGCCAGTTTTTCCTTAAGCGTTGTTATCCGGATTCTGATCAGCCGGCGGTCTGTTTCAATCTGGGTTTCCCCCGGGCCTTTCGTTCCGATTCCGCCCTTCTGCTTACTTAGGTGAGTCCACATCCGGGTCAGCCGGGGCAGCATATACTCAAGCTGGGCCATTTCGACCTGGGTCTTGGATTCAGAAGTCCGGGCATTCGAAGCAAAAATGTCCAGAATCAGCCCTGTCCGGTCCATGACTTTGCACTTCAGGAAGGTTTCGAGATTTTTTACCTGCCGGGGTGAAAGCTCCTCATCAAAAATAACCAGATCTGCCTGATCGTACTCCTTCTGGGCAGCAAGCTCTTCGAGTTTTCCCCTTCCGATGTAAGTGGAGGGCTCTGGTGCAGCCCTGTTTTGGGTAATCCGGGAGGTTACCAGGGCACCGGCTGTATCGGCCAGGCGTTCCAGTTCATCCAGATTTTCGAGAACTTCAGCTTCGGTTGTGCCGTCGGTAATAATCCCAACCAGAATGGCCTTTTCTTTTTGCGGATCGGTATAGAGATAACTCAATTGAGCTTTTGTACTTTCTGCAGAATTTCGGATGGATCGGGTAACCGGCGTTTCATTCTCTGATCAAGAATCTGGTCGAATAGTTTCACATACCGGCTGGGCAGCAGGAAGCTTTTTCTTTTGATTCCGTTATCCGTTTTAACCAGCAGGGTCACTTCAGAAACGAATCCGGTGGTTTTAAAGAAATAATCGGTGATATCGGTAACCGGAATTTCAGCCGATTTTAAAAACGGATTCAGAATCAGGTGGGTTTGGGTCAGGGTTTTCTGAACGGCAAGCCAGCCAGCCGAGGAAAGCAGAAGTGAATTCAGGGTAAAAAACAAGGCCGGAACGACAAGTTCTGCATCCAGAATCAGGGCTGAACCGGTTGCAGCAAACCCCAGAACCAGAAGCATAACCGGGAAAAACGGAAGTCCGTACAGAAGCCCCGAGTACCAGGAAAAAGTGACCGGCTGCAGCCTCGTTTTTTTATACAGCAGAAAAAATAAAAGCCCGGCCGAAATACCAAATCCGGTAAAATTCAGGATGACAGACAGACTGATAAATGAGTTGATGGTGAGCATGCAGAAAAATACCGTTTTTTTTGATATCCGGCAAGACCGGATCAGGCTGGCTTCCTGCCTTTTGAAATCCAGGTTTCAAGTAAAAAGAACAGAAGTGCCAGTCCGAAAAAGAAAAATGAAAGTGAATCCGTCCAGAAAGACCTGCCGTCAGGAAGACCGGTGCTTTCCTGCCAGTCTATAACATCAAACCGTGAGGAAAGGTTACCGGCGGCCCGGTAAAACGGTACATTAATTCCGATAACCGCCTGGGTTTTTTCCTCTCTTGTAAAGGTCATGAGTCCCGGAAACGGGACCGACTCAGGCGGAAGGGTTAAAGGGAGACTTCCGGTCAGTTCCAGTGTCCAGTTTCGTTCAGCCAGCCTGACACCGACCCGGCCGCCGGTGCCGGGATAGCCCGGGCGGGAACCGGGTTGAAACGTCCAGGCATGAAACCCTGATTCACCGGAAGATTGGGACCCGAGACGCAGGACCGATTGCAGCACGGAGGCCAATGCCCAGGGGGCCGGAATACTGCCCGCCCGGAAGGGTTGGGTAAGAAACAGAATCGCCGGTCTGGACCTGAAGGAACTGGCGAGAATCAGAGGTTTGTTCTGTTCGTTCCGGGCCAGAACAACGGTACCGGGAGGAATGGCTCCTTCAATCAGCCCGAATGAAACGGCTTCCGGATGAACTCCGGGCCCCTTTTCTGAAAGAAAGGACCAGAACGGGTCGTTTGCTGTACTCCCGAGCCAGGTTTCAGAGGGAATCTGGCGGCTGACCGGAATACCTGCTGCAGCAAGATCCCGGCTGACGGATTCCGGATTCTGGAAATCGGGAAACCAGATCAGACCACCGGCTGCATCCGGATACTGATCCAAAGTCCCGGCTGAGGAGGATTTCATCCAGACACTGCCGGTCTCTGCCTGAACAACTGAACCGGAAAGTGCCAGCGGAACCCCGGTCCCGGCAGCCGCAGACAGAAACTGACTGGTAGAAAATCCTGCCAGTCCGCTGCTGCCGGTAAGGGTTACAGGAATCCGCTCCGGAAGGTAAAATCCGCCGTTCCACTCATTGTCAGGTGCAAAATCAGAAACCCGGAGCTTCAGGGTAAGCGAGTGCCAGCCACGTGAAGAAACCTGAACCGGAACCTGAATGCGGGTCACCGGAGGCTGGGTATCAATCCGGTAAGTTTGAATGAACTGATCATCAACAAACAGATCAAGATCTGCCGGACCGGGTTCTTTTCCTGAGTGCCCCAACATCACGGTAACCGGATTCGGAGCATTAAGCTGCCAGATCAGCGGATCAAAAGAAACCGACTGAATCCCGGTATTCCGGGGCAGGGCTTCATCTTCCAGAGCCAGAACTGTGACAGATTTGAGCGAATCGGCAGCGAGTTTTTCTTCCAGTTTCTTCAGAACCGGCGATCCCTTTTTTGATATAACCATCCACCGGCCGCCGGGCGGAAGTTCCGGGACGGAGTGAAACCAGGACACCGGCCGGGAAGAACCGGCAGTCTGAAACCGGTATCCGCCAAGGGAATCTGTTGAGTAAACCTTCAGTTCGGGAAAACGGTTCAGTCTGGCGGATATCCAGGGTTTGATCCGGCTTCTGATGCTTTCAGATTCATCAGTCGTTCCCCTGATCATCATCCAGGGAGACTCATCCACAAGAATTCCGTCTGCCGGCTGCTCAGTCTCAGTTGGGGTGATCAGCGGCTGGGTAAAACCAAGAACCAGAAATATAATCGCCAGAATCCTGAGCAAAAGCAGCAGGCGTTCGGTAATTTTCACGGCGCGGATTGAGGACTGCTCGATCCGCTTGAACAGAAACAGGGAGGGAAACGGTGTAATCCGTTTTTTCCGGCGGAACCAAAGATAAATCAGCACCGGAATTGAAGCTGCAAAAAGTCCGGCAAGAAAAAGTGGATTCAGAAAATTCATGGCACCTGGGTTCGTTCTTACCGGTTCGGGAACAGGAGAGTTTGGGGTTGTCCCATCCGGGTTGTTTCAGTTCAAATTACAACTTGTACCGGTTTTAAGCGAATTTTCGTGCAGGCAGGCGGATTGAATTCGATTTTTCAGGGCGAAAATCCTACTTTAACGGGATGAAACTATCTGCCCGGTTCCTATTTCCAGTTCTGATTGCTGCCGGACTGCTTACTCCCGGTACGGGCCACACCCAGACTGCTCTTCGCAAGGACCAGATGTCTCCCTTTACCTGGGAAACCTCGCTGGGACCGAAGGTGGGGCTGGTTCTTAGTGGTGGCGGCGCCCGGGGGATTTTCCAGATCGGAGTTCTGAAGGCCCTCGAAGAAAACCGGATACCCGTTGACTTTGTTGTTGGCACGTCGATGGGAAGTATTGTCGGCGGGTTGTATGCTTCGGGCTACAGTGTAGCCGATCTCGAAGTTCTGGCGAAAACCCTGAACTGGCAGGAATTGCTGGCTCTTGAAAGTGACGTTGAACGGAGCAATGTTTTCCTTGGCCAGAAAAAACTGCTCGACCGGACACTCATCACCCTTGAACTGGACGGATGGAAACCCCGGATTCCGCTGGCGGTTTCTTCCGGACAGAAGCTCACCACCAAACTGAACGAACTGACGCTGATGGCCCCGTATCACCCCATCGGTGGGTTCGACCGGCTAAAAATTCCGTTCCGGTCGGTTGCAACCAATCTGGAAACCGGCAGAAAGTACATTTTCAGCGAGGGCAGTCTGATGGAATCTATGCGGTCAAGCATGGCATTCCCGCTGCTGTTTACACCGTATGAAATCGGGGATGTCCGGCTGGTGGATGGCGGCGTTCTGACCAACATACCGGCAGATGTTGCCCGTGAGGCTGGCTGCGGTGTGGTTATCTCGGTCGATGCCACAGGAACCCTCAGGCCCGGCTCCGACGTCAAAGCACCGTGGCATACAGTTGACCAGGTTGTGGCCATCATGATGAAACTGTCTAACCAGCTCCAGTTGAACCAATCGGACGTGGTTATTTCCTCTTCACTGAAAGAGTTTGACGGATTTGACTTTTCACGGCTGGATACGGTGATTGAGGATGGATACCAGCAGGCAAAATCTGCTGTTGGTTTGATTGATACCCTGATTGATTTCAGAACCCACCGGTTCGGGAAGGAAATTTCGGCCGTACTTCCGGACCCGGAAATCCGGGATAGTTTACCAACCGGACTTTTTACTTTTCCCGTTCATTTCCAGAAAGCAATCCGGATTTTAAGCAGTACCGGCTGGGTTCAGAATTACGAACTGGTTCCGGCTGATTCGGGCTTTATTCTGCTGGCACACGGGTTCCCCCGGATTTCGACTATTAGCCTGAACCGGGTTAATCTTCTTCCCCGCCGCCTGATTGAACCGCTGCTTGAACCCGTACTGGACCGGCCGGTCAACAACCGGGATCTGATCCGCCGGTTTTCCGCACTGATTTCGGTTTACCGGGAAGCCGGCTTTCCGCTGGCGCGGATTGATTCCTTCCGGTATGAGCCGCAGACCCGTCATCTCGACGTCTGGATTGAGGAGGGGTATGTAGACAGAACCGCCGTGACCGGCAATACCCTGACCCGGAAATCCACCATTCTCAGAGAAGCCAATGTGCGGCCGGGAGAATTGTTCCGTCAGGATAAAATTGCTTTTTCTCTGGATAATCTTTCCTCAACCGATCTTTTCCAGCAGGTGAGTCTGCTGGCAGAACCGACCGGAAAGGGTACATTGCTGACCTACCGGGTTCAGGAAAAGTTGCCGGTTTTCCTCAGAGCCGGCCTTTCTGCATCTGAATCCTACCACACCCAATATCTGCTGAACATCCGGAATGAAAATCTGTTCGGCGCCGGAAATAAACTGGGGGTAACACTGATGGGCGGTGACCGGAATTTCAATGGAGAACTGCTCTATCACAGTGACCGGATTTTGGAATCTTTCTTCTCTGCCGAAACCCGGATCGGATATGAAAGTCTGATCCGTCTGCACTACGACTATCTGTTTACCGAAAAAAACGGCCGGAAAACCCCAAAGGCCATTCTTCAGGGGGAAACCAACCGGGAAGTCTATTCAGTCGCAACTTCACTCGGCCGGCAGTTTGCCCGATACGGCGAAATCCGCCTGGAACTGACCCGGAAATTTTCAAAAATGGCCCAGCTTTCCGGATTTTACACAGAACCCGATTTCGGCGAAAACTCTAATCATTTAACCACCCTGCGGCTTCAGACCCAGTTCGACAGCCGGAATGACCCGACAATGACCCAAACCGGTCAATTTTTTGATTTTTACTATGAAAACTCAAATGAACGGTTGTGGTCCGATCTGACGTACAGTAAAATATATGCCCGTCTCGAAGCAACCCTTCCCTTCCTGCCAAGGGTGACACTGACACCCCGTGTCGATCTGGGAAGTGCTGATATCGGCCTTCCGGTTCAGGAATATTTCATGGCAGGCGGTGTCTCCTCTTTTTATGGGTACCGGGAGTTTGACCTTGCAGGCCGGCAAATGTTTCTTTCTCATCTCGAACTCAGATGGTTCACCCCAAGCACTTTTATTTTTGATGTGATTCTTCATGCCCGGTATGATCTGGGAAATGTCTGGCAGAAGCAGGAAACCATTAAAATTTCGGATATGAAACATGGATTCGGATTCGGACTGACTCTGGCAACCCCGATCGGGCCGGTGAGTGTCGCAGCCGGCAGGGCCTTCAGGATCTATTCAGTGCCGTCACCCGATATTGGCCTGGGACCGGTTCATGTCTACCTGAACATCGGTCACTCCTTTTTCTGACCGCAGGACGGCCCCGGTCACACTTTCAGGATGGAAAAAGGCGCAAATCTGAATTTTCTTGACACTTTTACTGTTTTAATGTAAACTACCGTAAAGTAACCGGATTTACTGACTAACGAACGGGCTTTTCCCCGGGCTCCTATGACCATTGACTATGTAATTAATTTCACCGTCCCCGCCATCAGCAGAAATGAACTGCCCGAGAAGGCACTGTCCCTGATGAAGGACCATCACATCCGGTCACTGCCGGTTGTCGATTCGGGTCTGTTTTCCGGAATGCTGTCTGATGAACGGCTGCTGACCCATCTGAACAAATCCCGGAAGCCGTCACCGCAGGGAAAACGTCTGGTATCGCCATCAGTAAAAAATCTGGTTGAAAAAACCTCGGTTCACCTGACCCTCAGAGACTCGGTTTATGAAGCTCTAAGGCTGTTCAGTCATACTGAGCATGACCTGCTTCCGGTTCTGGATGTGGATCTTAGATATCTGGGATGCGTTACAGAACGGGAACTGGTTGGGGTAACCGGCGACCTGCTGTCGGTTAATGAGATCGGATGCGTTCTTGAACTGAATTTTTCCACCCTGTATTATTCTGTGGCCGAAGTGATTAAAATTATTGAGGATAATGACGCCAGGATTCTGTCACTGAACTCGCTTCCTGCCAGCCGTGGCAGCGATGTGCACCGGATCGAAATCAAGCTGAGTGTTCTCGACGGCAGCCGGATAAAATCCCTCCTTGAACGTGCCGGTTATGTCGTCCGTCTTCAGGGAACCGATGAAAACGTGCATGAAGAGGAACTCAGGGAACGGGCCCAGGAACTCCTCAGGTTTATTGAACCCTGACAGTCGTTGCTGTATGAACAAACTGCTCCCTGCCGTTTTCCTTTTACTTCTCTCCCCAGCCTTTCTGCACGCCCAGGACCGAACCTGGATTCCGCCGGATAAAGCCGAAATTGACACCATTGTGGATCTTATGTACAGCATGGAGTTTGTTCGGGCCGAAAAACGCCTGGCAATCTGGCAGGGAAAATATCCCCATCGCCCGGAGGGATACTTCCTGCAGGGTATGAACCTGTGGGTTCAGCTATTTGTGGATATTTACAATCCGTTTCTGGATGGGGAATTTCAGGCAAAAATGGATGAGGTGATTGACCGGTGCGAAGAAATCGAAGAAGAAGACAGCCTCAAAACCATTGCCGCCTTTTACAAATCGGGGGCAATCGGGTTCAAGGCCCGGCTTTACGGAAACCGGGAAAACTGGTTTTCTGCTGCCCGGTTTGGTATTAAAGCACTGGACGGAATTGAAGAGGCTATCGACGGAAAGTACTCAAACGGAGATGCCAAATTCGGTGCCGGCGTTTATTACTACTATGCCGATGTCATCCCGAAAGAGTACCCAATGGTTAAACCGTTGCTTTGGTTTTACCCCAAAGGCGACCGGAAAAAAGGCCTTGATCTGCTAAAGGAAGCTGCCGCAGGCGGGCTTTTTACCCAGACCGAGGCTAAATACTATCTCGGGATGATTTATTCGGGACAGGAAAAGGATCCGTTTCAGGCGTTGAAGTATTTCCGGGAAATCAGTATCAAATACCCACGGAATTCCCGGTTTCTTTACTGGCGTGGCAGCCTGGCCTACCAAACCGGCGATTACCGGGATGCCGATTCCTGCATGGCGGTAATGGAAGCCCGCATCTCCTCAAACCAGCCGTTTTATTTCCCGCATCAGCTCAGATACATTTATTACATCCGGGGACTGATTGCCGAAAGCAGAAATAACCCGGAACTGGCCTTTACCTTTTACGAAGAAGCCCTGAAACCGGTGGAACCCGAAATCCACAGGGAAACTGAAAATTATTATGTGTACTGCATGATCCGCGGGGCCAATCTGATGGTCCGGCTCGGGTTTCGGGAAGAAGCTGAAAAACGGTTCCGCCAGATCCTGACCATCAAGGAATATTCCAACAGTCACCGGCGGGCCAAGGACGGCCTTGCCGGACTGGGAATCCGGATTGAGGATGAAAAATAGACCCTGATACACGATTAATGAAGCACTTATTTTCCTCATTTATAGCCACTTCAGCAGACAGGAATAAAAAAATCCTGTCCGGACTGATTCTGGTTCTGGTGCTCTCTGCTGCCGGATTTTCCTTTCACAATCAGTCCGTCAGGTGGTTCTGGACCGACCAGCCCTGGGTGGGAATCCTCCTCATTCTCGCAGCCATCTACTCAGCCCGGATCTGGATTCATCTTGACCGCCTGCCCCGTCTGCCGGGTTCAGGCAGTAAAGACCGGATGAGGTCAGAACTTTCTGGCCGGGAACGGATTATACTGGATCTGATTCTGTCCGGTAAGTCGAACAAGGAAATTGCTGAGAATCTGTTTATAGAAGTCAGTACGGTTAAAACCCACATCAACAACCTGAATAAAACACTCGGAACCCGGTCACGGGATGAAATCCGGTCCAGGTTCGGATCCGCCCATGACTGGGGTGGAGAAAAAATTCCACCCCCGGTCTCCACCCAAAATCCACCGCCGGGTGGTAGTACTGCGTTCCTGTTTTGGCGTAAACTTGCAAATCACCAAAACGAAAGGCGCTTTGTTATGACTGCACTTAAAAACCTGAAATATGGAAGTTTCCTCTTTTTAATCCTCGTCCCTGTATCTTTCTCCTTTTCGGATTCCAGGCTGGAATTCACCACTGACTATGCAGAATGGATTTCGCTTCTCTCTCTGATACTTGCAGGTCTGATTTATTGGATCAACCGGGAAACCCTGCATCCGAAATGGATTCTCGCCGGCGGACTTCTGTTATTTTTTCTTCCCTTCTCGGTTTACTCTCATAAGGGAGCCATTATCCCGATTTTACTGACCTCTCACCCGGCCACGGTTGGACTTTACTGGCTTCTTTCTGCTGAAATGCTGTTTACTTATTACCGGCACAGGAAAGAAGTTAGTCAGCCCTGATTTCTGATCCTTGGTTTTCTGAATTTGCATTGGCTGTCCGGGAGAGTTGCCTGTGGAAGTTTGCCGGAGTGTGATTGGCGGTTTTTGGGGGATACCCGCCGACCGGGGTAACCGGTCTTCGGGTTCTGTTTATCTCAGTTTTATACTGACACGTTGGCCGTTAATGTTGTTTCCAGTAAAAATTTCCATGCAGGTATAATGCGGATCAGACCTGCATCTGATAAAAATTCATCTTCTTCCGACCGGGTTACAATTGTGGCTGACTGTACCCCGGTTTCACTCATTGCCTGATCCAATGCAACAATTTCACGGCGTCGGGTCTGTTCCTGACTTAAAGTCTCAGATACCTGAATCAATTCCCAGGTGCCCTTTTCCTTTTTAAAATGAAATCGACCTCTTTTCCGGATTTGGTTCGATAATAAAAGATATCCGGTGCAACCGGCCTCAATGCATTAAACACCAGATTTTCAAGCAAATGCCCCGAATTTACTAAAATTCCGGATGAGACCGATCTGACCATTGAATGATCAATGCAGTATATTTTTTTTGGATTTACATTGGACCTGTTCGCTGAGGCATCATAAAGCTTAACAGTAAATAAAAAGTACGAATCTTCAAACCAGTTCACGAAATCGGCAACGGTTGTCTTTGGTACTTTATGTCACAACGATTTTAAATAACCGGTCAGGGAGTTGATTGTATACATGGAGGCAATGTTGTTGGCCAGTTTATGTGCCAGATCGGTTAATGCGCGCGGTGCCGAAATATTGTGCCGTTCAATCAGATCGCGGAATAAAATGCCGTTCCAGTAGTCCTGATGAATTTTTATCCGAAGTAAAGGCGGTAAGCCGATCACCTCAGGAAACCCACCGGTTTCCCAAAAAGAATCAAATGCCTTTTGAATTTCATATCTTTTTCCGGGGGAAACCGGAAATTTCCAGACCACTCCGGTTGCTCTCAGAAATTCACTGAATGAGAATGGAAACAATTCCCGGGAAAGCGAACGCCCCCGCATTTGAGTTGCAATTTCCCGGGACAACATGACTGCAGACGATCCGGAGAGGTACACTTCACAATTTTCGGTGCGCATGACACGGTCTACAAAATTCTCCCAATCGGGAATCATTTGTATTTCGTCAAAGAAATAATAGACTGTTTGGCGTATCTTTTTTTCGGGATACAATGAAAAGTACGCTTCATTGATGATCTCAAGGCCCGATTCCCGCAAAAAATGTAAGCGGTCATCAAAAAAATTCAAAAAGAGAATAGTTGATTTATCGATCCCGGCCCGAAGCAACTGGTTAATAATCTGATACATAAATGTTGATTTTCCGCACCGCCGGACACCAATCAATATAGGTGCTTTACCTGTCAGATGTGAAAACTTCAGCTACCGTTCTGCTTTTTGTTGTAAATCACTTTCAAGGAATTCAAGAATGATTTCCTTAAGCACATCGGTTTTGTTCACGTTAACCCCACCCTTAGTGGTCATAAAAAATAACCACAAACTATCATAAGTGGTAATAATTATTACCGATAATAACAATAAGTGGAAAAACTCAGGGTCACTACTGGTGTTAGACTGGATCGGATTTTGGGCGGAGGGAAGAACCGGTCATCGGGTGGCGAATGCAGTGAGTCGTATCGGAATAACATGAAGAACCAGAACCGTGCCGCTCGGTATCCATCAGCGGCCGGACTTTCAGAAAGTCTCCCTCCGGTCGAATCACCCGGGGCCCGGAGGGAGATATCAAACCCTTAAACCATCTTGGCCGGATCAACCCATTCTTTGTACTGCTCTTCGGTCAGAAGTCCCAGCGCCAGGGCGGCTTCTTTCAGAGTCGTACCTTCTTTATGGGCTTTCTTGGCAATTTTCGCAGCATTGTCATAGCCAATGTACGGATTCAGTGCCGTAACCAGCATCAGCGACTTTTCCATGTTTTCCTTCAGCTTTGGCAGATTGGCTTCGATTCCGTAAGCACAATTGTGCTCGAATGAATCACAGACATCTCCCAGCAGTTCCAGAGATTCCATCACATTATGAAGGATTACCGGCTTGAACACGTTCAGTTCAAAATTACCCTGCGAGGCAGCAAATCCCACAGCCGCATCATTTCCAAAAACCTGAACACAGACCATGGTCATGGCTTCAGACTGGGTCGGATTGACTTTTCCCGGCATGATGGAGGATCCCGGCTCATTTTCAGGAATATTCAGCTCACCGATTCCGGCCCGGGGACCTGATGCCAGCCACCGGATGTCGTTGGCGATTTTCATGAGTCCGGTTGCCAGGGCTTTCAGTGACCCGTGGAAAAAGGCAAGCTGTTCATGCCCGGCAAGTCCCTGGTATTTATTCGGGTTGGGACGGAATTTCAGTCCGGTCAGGGACGCAAGTTCATCACAAACCATTTTGTCGAAGTTTTTCGGTGCATTGAGGCCGGTTCCGACTGCAGTTCCACCGATTGCAAGATCCAGCAGGGAATCCTTGGCCAGGTTGATCTGAGCCAGAGCCGTTTTCATCTGGGCAACATAGCCCGAAAATTCCTGCCCCAGGGTAATCGGGGTGGCATCCTGAAGGTGAGTCCGTCCGATTTTGATAATGGATGAAAATTCCTTTTCCTTTTCTTCAAAGACCCGGATTAAGGATTCCAGTTTGGGGATGAAATGGCTTTCGGTATACCGGGCAACGGCAACATGCATGGCCGTCGGGAAGACATCATTCGAAGATTGGGATTTGTTGACGGTATCATTGGCGTGAACCGGTTTTTTGGATCCCAAAGGGAAACCCAGAATTTCATTGGCCCGGTTGGCAATCACTTCATTCGAATTCATGTTGGTCTGGGTTCCCGAGCCGGTTTGGTAAATCACCAGAGGAAAATGTTCATTGAACTTCCCGGAAATCACCTCATCTGAAGCCTGAACAACGGCTTCATAAACATCCTTCTCAAGTTTCCCGATTTTAAAATTGACGGTGGCGCAGGCCTTTTTTACCATGGCCAGAGAGGCAATGAAATCGGGATGAAAGTGGGACCGGCCTATTTTGAAGTTTTGCAGAGACCGCTGAGTCTGGGCCCCCCAATACCGGGAATTTTCTACCTGAATTTCTCCCATGGAATCTGTTTCAATCCGGAATGACATAAAATCTCCTGTTTAGCTTGGGTTATTGCGGTGCAAAAATAGTCCGGTAAAAAGATGAAATCATCCGGAATGCCGGGCAAAGGGCAAATTCTAACCGGGAATTAAAGTTAAACTGATTCGGATACCTGCCAATATTGGCTTTTTATTTAATAAAAACTTAATATATAATATTAAAATATATTTGGATTTCATAGCCTGTGTCGGGAATTTGCCTATGAATTTCCAAGTCATCGATGAGTACATTTACCATGGACACTCATGTCCCGAATTTCACTTCTACCTTTTTTTATGAACAGTTCCGAAATCTGGCAAAGGATGTGCAGGTGGATACCGATTTATGGTGGAAGGCCATTCACTATGTGGGTCAGGATGATTCCGGTGAAAATGTGGTCGTGCTAAACTCCTTTTTGTCAGATCAGGATCCCGGGATTCTGTTTCTACCAACTACCTATGCCGGAGCTGAATGATGAAAACAATTTTTTCTCTGTCGAACTTTTTTAGTGTTTTTTGTATTTGCCTTTTTCCAAACCTTAATTTTGCCCAGACAACAAATTGGTACAAAAGTGGTGTGTTCTGGCCTATTATGAGCTATGAAAGCGCCTTTATTGGGGACGAAAATCAGTTTATACTTCAGGCTCCTGACTATTTTGCTTATGGATCAGTGCGGTATATCATTTCTTATGAAGACAATGTATCCTATTCCGTTGGCATTGGGTTGCCAAGCTTACAATTCGGTATTCAGAAGACTCTTTTTAAGTTTTATGGAATGCCAATTAACCTTAAAATATCGGGAGGAACCGCATTGGCCTATTTATTAAACTTAGACGGCAAAATCATTGTTGGAATTTATAAAACTAATTCAATGACTATTTCAACTGATTTTACAATCGGGGGCCACACAAGCGATTTCATGGACAGCCCTGTCGAGCAATATGTCCAATATGGTCTTTACATGACAAATAAAATTTGGAAAAGAATTGATTTAGGAGGCGGAATCGGGGTTAGTAACATTTTTTATACAAAATCGGAACCTGATCCAAATGAATTAAATACCTACCATAGAGTTCATAAAAATAGAATGACCTGGCAGCTTGCCGGCACAATCACATATTTTTTTGGGAGTAAATAAACATGAAGTGGTTTTCTGTAAGTTTATTTTTCCTATTATTTAATTCTCCGCTTTCCGCAGAAGAATTATTGGTCCAATACAAATCTAATGTCTTTTACCCACTATTGAATTATGAGTCAGCCTGGATTGATAAAGGTCACTCAATAGGACTACATTTACCTGATTATATGGCATTGGGATCTATGAAGTATACCTACGCCGATTCAGCAAACTACTCACTCACTCTGGGCTTGGGCTTACCAACCATTCAACTGGGTTTTCAAAAACATCTGTTTTCCATTTTGAATCATCCGGTGAATCTGAAGCTTTCCTCCGGCTTGTTTATAAATGGGTACTGGGTTGATGTTAAAATCATAAATGGACTTTATTTTAGTAAAAGGTCTAATCTTTCGGGTGAAATCACTTACGGAAAATATTGGGCCGGGCTTGGACCGGTCAATTTTACTGACGAAAAGTATTTTCAGGTTGATGTTTTGTACTTATTCAACTTTTCCCAGTCTTTTAGCTCCGGCATTGGCTTTGGCTCTGGGATCTGCTATTACAAGGATGAACGGGATGTACAAGACACGAAGGACAAAATTGAATCAGGTGCCCAGAAAAGACGTGTTTGGCAGGGAGCCTTTGTTTTTAAGTATAATTTTTAAAAACGATATAACCTAAAATAACAATGAATGATTTTAAAAGGACAATTTTAGGACCCGGCACAACCTCCGCTTCAAAATGTCCCGATTGAAATAGTCCCACTTTTTCCTTTAGCCCCCAAAAAAAACATTACTGAAGTAAATGATCCCGCCCGGCAATTTTCATCACAAAATCTGACCGGTTTCTGCTTTCGGTTTGCACACAAAGAATTCCTGATTCATATTAGATTAGAAATCAATTAGAAAGGATCCGGGATGAGGTATTTTTCGACCACTAAACTATCTGCAGCAGCTCTCGTTTTTGCCGGAACCGGCTATTTTGTCTGGACGGTTTCTGCTCACAGTACCGGGATGACGGGCCTGACCACTAAAACCGGAGGAGAGGGATGCTCCTGTCACGGCAGCCAGAGCAGTAATGTGACCGTGTCTATCAACGGACCTTCGGAAGTCGCCGCCGGGCAAACGGCTGCCTTTACGGTTACAGTTACCGGCGGACCTCTGGCAAAAGCAGGTGTGGATATTGCAGCCTCAGCCGGCAGTACCCTGACTCCGGGTTCCGGGCTGCAGACTATCGGAAGTGAACTGACCCACGTCTCACCCAAAGCACCGGTTTCAGGGACGGTCACCTTCGACTTTATCTACAAAGCACCCGCCTCAGCAGGAACAGCCACCCTGTATGCCACTTCCAACAGTGTAAATGCCAATGGCAACAGTATCGGGGATCAGTGGAATCATGCCCCGGAGAAATCCATTACCATAACCTCATCGACCGGTGTCGGTGAGACCGGAAATCCCTCCGGATTTTCACTCAATGACAATTACCCCAATCCCTTTAATCCGGCGACAACCCTTTCCTTTTCGGTTCCGAAAACCGGCCGGGTTGTGATCTATCTCCGGGATATTCAGGGCAAGACCATCCGGACTCTGGCAGAAGAAACAGTTCCGGCAGGACTGTTTAGCCGTTCCTTCGACTTTTCTGATCTGCCGTCGGGCAGTTACCTCTGGTCGGTTGCCTGGAACGGCCAGGTCGAAACCCGGAAAATGACACTTCTGAAATAAAAAAGGGCGGTTGAACCGCCCTTTTGCTTAATCCATAATCCGTCTCAGGAAGGCCGGTTTATCCGGATCTTCCTTCGAAATACGGTCACGGGTTTCCCGGGGCTCTCCCGAACTGCTGATATCAATCCCTTTTCTGACATAAGCCGGTGTATCCTTGGGAATCAGGCCTTCCAGTCCTCCCTGAAATCCGGTTTTACCCGGATCGGGGAACGGCAGGGTGACCTGATTCTCTTCCGGATTCATTTTCAGAATCGGCGCCGGAGCTTTCGGAGTCTGGACCTGAGGTGCAGCGGGCCGGGCAGGTGCCTGCGGCTGAACCTGGGCCCTTTTCTTGTTGAATCCGGTTGCGATTACCGTTACCATGATTTCATCCTCAAGAGATTCATCAATCACCGACCCGAAAATCACGTTGGCTTCTTCACCTGCTGCCTGAATGATCACCGTCGAGGCATCATTGATTTCATACAGGGTAGTGTTTTTTCCGCCGGTAATATTCACCAGAACTCCCTGCGATCCCGAAATATCAATTCCGTCGAGCAACGGTGACGAAATAGCCATCTGAGCCGCCTCAACTGCCCGGTTTTCACCCGACGCCCGGCCAATTCCCATCAGGGCATCTCCCATTCCGCTCATGACTGTTCTGACGTCAGCAAAATCGAGGTTAACAAGTCCGGTAATGTTGATCAGGTCCGAAATTCCCTTAACGGCATCATACAGAACGTTGTTGGCAATATTAAAGGCATCCGTAAGGGTTACAGACCGGTCTGTAACCGCCATCAGCCGGTTGTTGGGGATCACGATCAGGGTATCCACATTCCGCCGCAGGTTTTCAATACCGGATTCGGCCTGACTTTTCCGCCTGACGCCTTCAAAAAGGAAGGGTTTGGTTACCACCCCGACGGTCAGGGCACCCGAGGCTTTGGCAATTTCTGCTACGATCGGTGCTGCACCGGTACCGGTTCCGCCGCCCATCCCGGCCGTAATGAAGACCATATCGGTTCCTTCTACCAGACGGGCAATTTCGGTTTTATCTTCCTCGCAGGCCAGACGGCCTTTTTCGGGGTCACCGCCAGCTCCAAGCCCCCGGGTAGAAGTTTTCCCGATCTGGACTTTTACCGGAGCCGGAGATTTTTCCAGGGCCTGGTTATCTGTATTGCAGGCAATAAAACCAACTCCGCTGATCCCCCGCTCGATCATGTTGTTCACGGCATTTCCACCGCCGCCGCCTACGCCGATAACTTTAATCTTGGCGCCGTTTTCTACGATATCATCCAGTTGAATAGGCATAACTGCACTCCGATCCGATTTTGTACTTTTAAAATGTGTGTGGGTTCAGAGTTCTTCGAACCAACCCTTTAGTTTATCCATAAAATTCCCTTTCCCTGCCGGCTTTGGCGGTTCTGGCCGCCGGGATTCTTCCTCTTCGGGCAGGGAGTCTTCCATTTCTTTCAGTGCCTGCCGGGAAATAGCCTGCGAGGCCTTTCCGCTGTTCAGCCCGTGAATAACCAGCCCGACGGAGGTGGCATACATGGGGTTTTCAACCTCATTGATCATCCCGCCGTAGAGTCCGATGGGAACCCCGATCTTAACGTCAAGTCCCGTAATTTCCCGCGCAAGGGTGGTCACGCCCCGGATCATGGCCCCACCGCCGGTTATGACCAGTCCGGCTGAAAGATTTCGTCCAAAACCGGACGCCTGAATTTCATCCCGGACGATTTCAAGAATTTCTTCCATTCTGGGCTGGATAATCTGGCAGAGTGTTCCCCGGCTGACTTCCTTCGGCGCCCGGCCGGAAATCCCGGGAATCAGTAACGGGTCATCCTGAACAATTTCACTCATGTGGGCTGCCCCGTAGTTCAGCTTCAGCAACTCGGCCTGATCCTGCAAAATCCCAAGACCCCGCCGGATGTCATCGGTTACCTTTTTGCCGGCAATGGCAATGACCGACGTTTTCCGGATGGTTTTTTCTTCAAAAATCGCCAGATCCGTTGTACCCCCGCCGATATCGAGAAGAGCCACACCGACTTCCTTTTCTTCCGGGGTAAGAACTGAAAGTGAGGACGCAATCGGTTCAAGCACAATATCATCGACCCGAAGACCGGCCTTTTCGACACACCGTTCAATGTTCCGGATTGCCGTAACCATGCCGGTGATAATATGGACGTTAGCTTCCATCCGGACGCCGGTCATGCCGACCGGGTCGGCAACACCATCCTGACCATCCACAATAAATTCCTGAGGAATCACATGAATGATCTGGCGGTCTGACGGAAGGGCAATTTTGCGGGTATCGGCGAGAAGCCGGTTCACATCCTTTTCACTGACTTCCTTTTCAGGACCTGAAATGGTAATAACACCCCGGCTCTGAAAACTCTGGATGTGGTCGCCTGCAATGCCGACGGTGACCGATTTAATTTCCATTCCGCAGATATTCTGGGCTTCCTCAATGGCCTGCTGAATGGACTTTACCGTTTTATCAATGTTGGTTACAACTCCCCGGCTGAGTCCGTCTGATGGCGCTTTGCCGATCGCCAGAATGTTTACATTTCCTTTGGCATCTGCACTGCCGACAATCGCACAGATTTTGGTTGTCCCGATATCCAGGCCCACTACAATTTTTTCATTCATATCAATGCCCTCACTGTTCTTTTGTCGCAATCACACCGTCCTGCCGGACGTCGATATAGGTAAATCTTTCCTTTCCTGAAACCGTTACCACCTGGTTCCAGAAGCTTTTCAGCACAATCATATTCCCGGCCAGATTCCGGATGCTTGCCAAAACCGGGACACTGCCGTCGAATGTGTAAACCCAGACCGACTGATCATCCGCCGGACGCAGTTCAGAAATCAGGTTGTAAGCCGCCGGAACCTTCTTTTTAAGTTTATTCAGTTCTGAAGCCACTTTTCGCAGTTCCGGCCGTTTTATCTGCCCCCAGGCAGAGTCAAAATCTGTTTTCCTGATGCCGGTCAGAATAGGCAGATCATAAACCGTTTTCCGTTTCATGGGCATCCCGTAGCCATTTCCATCGAGCATTCCGGATACCTGACCTTCCAGACGGACCACCGGCTCCCGTTCCCTGACTTCGATAACCAGCGTTCCCGGCAGTTCAGCACGGACATCGGCCGATTCGATCATCGGATTTTTTTTCAGCCGTTTTCTGACCACAGCCGGTGAAACCAGACTTAACCGGGTTCCTTTTTTAACTTTGGCCAGTGAGATAATCTCTGCCTCTGTGACTTCCCTGTTGCCTTCAACCGCATATTTGGACAGCGTACGGTGATTTTTCCAGTACCAGCCACCGGCAAGAAGAAGAAACAGAAGAAGAAGCAGTCCCAGAATGATCACAATCCGCAGCTTGATTTTCCGTCTGGAGGCTTCGTCGGCTGCTTCATGCGGACTTAAAAAGGCTAACCATCTGGAAATCATTCAAATCCTACCTTTTTAACTTCCAGCTCCAGTTTGACCCCATGCTGATCGAGCACCCCTTTCCTGACCGCTTCAATGAGGCTGATCATGTCGGATGACGTACCACCCTGATCGTTAACCAGAAAATTGGCATGTTTCGTACTGACCGAACATCCTCCGACTCGCAGTCCTTTCAATCCGGCCGATTCAATTAAAGCACCTGCGAATTTTCCAGGCGGATTTTTGAAAATACTTCCGGCATTCGGAACCTCGAGAGGCTGGGAATCGCGGCGTTTCTGGAGCAGGTTTTTTCTTTTTTCAAGAAGATCTTCCCGGTTTCCCTTTTTCAGCACAAGTTCACACGACAGAATAAAATCATGATCCAGATTGGTTTTCCGGTATTCGTAGTGGATATCCTCCCGGTCAAATTTTAATACCTTGCTGCCGTGTATGGCTTCGACTGTTTCAACAACATCAAAAATTTCTGTTCCGTAGGCGCCTGCATTCATCAGAAGGGCCCCGCCAACAGTCCCGGGAACTCCACCCAGCGATTCAAGCCCTGCCAGACCGGCTTTTATTGTCTCAAGAACCAGAAGGGGCAGACTTGCCCCGGCTTCTGCATAGACTTTTGTCCCCTGAATCCGGATCTCGGTGAGGGTATCTGCCAGACGTACAACCACTCCTCTGAAACCGGCATCACTGACCAGAATATTGGTTCCGTAGCCCAGAAAGTAATGTCTGAGGCCATGTTTACGGATCCACCTGACGGCTTCAATGACATCCTCCTTGGTTCTGGGGATGAGAAAAACATCGGCCGGGCCGCCCAGTTTCAGGCTGGTATACGGCGCAAGGGGTTCGCTGAGGCGAATCTCTCCCCGGAATGTTTTCGTCAGTTCATCAAGATACAGCATGATGCTCTTTTAACTTATCGACCCAGTTTCCGCAAATTTTTGATATATCCCCAGCACCCATAAAAACGAGGATATCGCCCTTCTGGGCGAGACCGGCCAGCGTCTCTTCCAGATCCTTTTTCTGGACAGGAGAAATATCCCGGTGCCCGAACTGGCGGGCTGCCTGAATGATCAGATCAGAGGAGACCCCTTCTATCGGTTGCTCCCGGCTGCCGTATATTTCGGTGACCAGGACTTTGTCTGCTTCCAGAAAAATCCGTCCGAAATCGCCGGCAAAATCGCGGGTCCTCGTGTAAAGGTGCGGCTGGAACACTGCCACAATCCGGCGTTTCCGGTAACCGGCACGTGCCGCCCGCAGGGTTGCACCCACTTCGCTGGGGTGATGGGCATAGTCATCCACCACCAGAAAATCCCGGTCATACCGCATCTGAAATCTTCTCCCGATGCCGCCCAGCTTTTCGAGCCCGGATTTGATCTGGGCAAACGGAACTTCCAGTTCAAGACCGACCCCTATCGCAGCCAGGGCATTCTTAACATTATGAAGTCCGGGAAGCTGCAGGGTTACGCTTCCCAGTTCAGTGCCCCGGTAGTCCACTTTAAAGGTGGTCTGTGTCCCCTGGATTTCTACATCCAGTGCCTTCAGATCGGCCTGAAGGGAAAAACCGTAGGTCATGATCCGCCGTTCAATTCTTGGCAGGATGGACTGAACATGGGGCTCATCCAGACAGCAAACAACCAGACCGTAAAACGGAACGGTATTGGCAAACTGAACAAAGGCATCCTGAATTTCAGGTAATCCGGTCTGATAAATATCCAGATGTTCAGCTTCAATATTGGTAATCACTGCAATGGTGGCAGTCAGTTTCAGAAAACTGCGGTCATATTCATCTGCCTCGACCACAATGTAATCTCCCTGACCGACCTTGGCATTACTGCCGAAATTATTCACCACACCGCCGACAACTATTGTCGGATCCAGACCGCCTTCAGTCAGCACCATCCCGGTCATCGAAGTCGTTGTGGTTTTGCCGTGCGTCCCGGCAATTCCGATTCCGAACCGCAGGCGCATCAGTTCGGCCAGCATTTCTGCCCGGCGGATGATGGGAATCTTTTGCTCACGGGCTGCTGTCAATTCAGGATTGTCTGGCTGAAGGGCCGCAGTAAAGACCACCGCATCTGCCCCGTTAACGTTCCCGGCATGATGCCCTTTGAAAATGGTTGCACCCAGGTCCTGAAGTTTATCTGTAATGGGTGATAGGCTCGCGTCTGAACCGGAGACAGTAAATCCTTTATTTAAAAGTATCTCGGCAATCCCACTCATCCCGATGCCACCGATTCCGATGAAGTGGATCCGGCGGAACTGGCCGAAAATGGTTCTTTTTTTCTCTGTCACAGTTAAACCTTGTGTTTGGGGTGAATCCGTTGCTGGATTGCAATGATTTCTTTCCTGAGATCCTCTGACCGTTCGTAGTTCATGACCCTGATGATCAGAACCCGTCGCCGGTTTTTCGTTTTTATCCGGATAATTTTCCCTTCTTCAGGAGTTCTGATATGTTTCGGACGCCCGATTTTGATGTAAAGAATATCCGAAAACGGAAAAACGTATTCTTTCAGCCGGGTTTTGAAGGAAACTGAATTATCGGTGATGACAATCTGCCGCTGTTCGAACAGTGAAAACAGCAGGTAACCAATTACAAACACCAGAACAACCGTAAACAGGATAACCAGCGGATCCTTGTAAATAAAAGTAAACGATCCCCCGTCGACCTGCCCTTTCAGCAGCAGATACAGACCGAACCCGATCAGATAGATAAACAGACTTTGGTAAACAAATTCCAGTTTCCGTTTGAAAATCCGGCTTTCAGCCATGAGAATCCCCCTTTGAAAGTGAGGTTAAAATGAGTTGGGCAATTGTTTTTGCAGCATCGGGTTTAGACAGTTTTTTGGCGTTGCCCGAGAGAAGTGCCATTTTTTCAGGCGCAGAAAGCAGGCCGGTTACCGCCTGGCTTAGTTTTTCTGCAGCTTCCTGATCTTTGATTACGACCGCAGCACCGGCCTGTTCGAGAACCCGGGCATTTTTGGTCTGGTGGTCATCTGCTGCAAATGGAAACGGAACCAGAACGGACGGTTTTCCGACAAGGGTGATTTCAGCAAGAGAAGTTGCCCCTGCCCGTGAAATAACCAGATCGGCCGCCTGATATGCCAGATTCATTTCCCGGATAAAAACTGACCGGTGAACAAGACCCAAATCGGTTACTGCCAGTTCCGGCAATTCCTCACCGGTTTTTCCGGTTTGCCAGATGACCTGAAATCCGGCCTTCAGCCAGTCCTGATAACTTAACTGAACGGCCTGGTTGACAGACCTTGCCCCGGTTGATCCGCCTATGATCAAAATTGTTTTTCTTCCGGGCGCAAGCCCGAAAAAGGCCAGAGCCGAGGATTTTTCCACAGGAGTAAACGTCAGTCGTACCGGATTTCCCGGGCAGGAGATCTTTTCCGGATTTACCCCTGAAAAATAGGATCTGGATTCTTCATAGGTGATAAACAGCCGGGTAGCCTTCCGGCTCAGCTTTTTCGAGGTGAACCCGGGAACAGCATTCTGTTCCTGAACAAAGGTCGGGATGCCGGCCCATTGAGCCAATTGGGTAATCGGGCCGCAGACGTAACCGCCGGTTGCGACGACTGCATCCGGATCTTCGTCCCGTAAAATCCGGTACGAGTCCCAGAAACCTTTGATCAGCTTAAACGGAAAAGTCAGATTTTTCCGCATATTGCTCCGGCTGAATCCGGCAATTTCGACCGGCAGAAGTCGGTACTGATGTTCCGGAACAATCCGGCCTTCTGCACCGGTTTTCGTCCCGGCAAAAACAAGTTCAGCCTCCGGATTCAAAGACTTCAGTGCCTGCGCAATTGCAATTCCGGGAAAAACATGACCACCGGTTCCGCCACCGGCCAGAAGAATTTTCATTCTGCTTCCTCCTCATCGGGAACGATAATCGGTTCAGTTCCCTGTTTTGAAATGTTCAGCAGAATGCCAACTGCAGCACAGGTGAACAGAATGCTCGTTCCGCCATAACTGATGAACGGCATCGGTAATCCCGTTGTCGGGAAAAGTCCGCAGGTCACGGCGGCATTGACGAAGGCGTAAAAGCTGATGGTCATGACGATTCCGGCTGCCAGATACATTCCCATAAGATCCGGGGCCCGTTTAATGATTTTAATTCCTCTGATCATGATAAAGACAAAAACACTCAGTAAAACCGTCACCCCGATAAAGCCGTATTCCTCGCCGATGATCGGCAGAATGAAATCATTGAAAGGCTCAGGCAGGAAGAAATCCCGTTGTTTGGATTGCCCGATTCCGGCACCGAAAAACCCGCCGTTTCCCAGTGCAATGATGGCCTGGGCCAACTGGTAATTCACGGTTTCATGTCCCGAAAGAAACATGGTGATCCGCTTCAGACGGTAGGGAGACAGCATCACATAAGCTGCTGCTACGGGAATGACTGCAAGCCCAACCGGAATCAGAAACTTCAGGTTGGCCCGTGCGATAAACAAAAGCAGAACACTGATCGCAGAAATCACGGCTGCCGTAGAAAAATTCGGCTGAAGGGCAATCAGCATCACAGTTGCCCCGATCCAGACCAGCAGCGGCAGAATTCCCCGTTTAAAATCATCCATCAGCTCCGATTTACGGCTCATTAAAACCGACAGATGCAAAATCAGGGTCCATTTTGCCAGTTCAGACGGCTGAAAACTGACAGGACCGAATTCGAACCACCGGGCAGCCCCTTTTTTCTCACCTGATCCGCCGGTAACCAGCAGAATGAACAACGAGAAAACAGCTATCATCATCAGCGGTTTGGAGTACCGTGCATACAGGTGATAATCCACTTTGCTCAGAATCCAGATTACCGCCACCCCGGCAACAACTTTGGCGATGTGCCTGAAAACGTAAAACTCAGTGCTGTGCTCCTTGGCCGCCGCCATCGAGGCTGAAGCTGAGTAAACAGCCAGAACACCAAAACCCAAAAGTCCAAGAACGGCCCAGAACAGAAGTTTATCTGCCTGCTGCCATTGGTTTTCCGGTTTTGATGTCAGGAGTTGGTCTGTCATGACTGAAGTCCGTTCACCAGATGTTTAAACTGCCGGCCACGATCCTCATAATCCCGGAACATATCGAAGCTTTTGCAGGCCGGACTGAGCAGCACGACCTCACCCGGTTTTGCCTCATTCCGTGCCAGATTTACGGCATAGGCAAAATCCAGACTTCCGGGCAGAACCTTGACGTACGGATGCATATCCCGTTGAATTTTTTCGGCAGTTTCACCGATTGCGATCACCAGTCTGACCTGTTTTTTAAGCAGATCCCCGACATCTTTATAGGTATTCCCGTGTTCTCTTCCGCCGGCAATCAGAATAATGGGCTGGTCAAAGGCAGTCAGAGCAACTTTAAGTGAATCTACATTGGTTGCCTTTGAGTCGTTATAATACCGGACGCCGTTCAGTTCTCTCACAAACTCGATCCGGTGTTCTACTCCCGTAAATGAGCTCAGTCCGACGGCAATCTGATCATTCGAAAGCCCCTGTGATTTTGCCGCCAGAACCGCTGCAAGTGCATTGGCCACGTTATGAATTCCGGGAATGGCCAGCTCCTTCCGGTCAAGAATCACTTCCTTTTTGCCGTTCATCTGAAGAACCAACTGGTCATCTTCGAGCCAGGCACCAAAATGGAGGGGCTTTTTTACAGAAAACGGCCATTTCTGTGCTTTCACTTCGTTCAGATACGGGGTGATGATTTCATCATCGGCATTGTAAATAAAAATGTCTTTTTCAGTCTGGTTTTCGGTGATCCTGAATTTGGACCGGGCATAATGATTGAAGGTTTTATACCGGTCCAGATGGTCAGGCGTGATATTCAGAATCATGGATACTGACGGATGGAACCGGCTGATATGATCAAGCTGAAAACTTGAAGTTTCCAGGACTCCGTGGGTAATTACGGGCCAGGTTTCTGATGTTCCGGTAAAAGCGGTGCCGGTATTCCCGGCTATCAGTGGGTTCTTTCCTGCTGAAGCAAGCAGATGACCCGTCAGATAGGTTGTGGTGGTTTTCCCGTTCGTTCCCGTAATGGCAATAACCGGTGCCGGGAAATAGGTGAAACCAACTTCTATTTCTGAAACAACCGGAATTCCTTTTTCCTGTGCGGATACAATGACCGGCACGTTTCCCGGAACACCGGGCGAAATAACCAGAGCCTCCGATCCGAAAACCCGGTCAGTATGTCCGTTCCACTCCCAGGAAATGCCGGCAGCCATCAGTTTTTGCTCAAGATCAGGCGCACCTTCAGGAGTTTTCATATCACTCAGAAGAACCTGATTCCCTTTGGAAGCCAGAAAGAAGGAGACCGCAATTCCGCTTCGGGCTGCGCCGATAACCGCAATTTTTTTATTTTCAAAAGTCAACAGTGACATGAATTATCTCAGTTTGAGTAAGGCCAGGGTTGTCAGTGACAGAATAATGGCAACAATCCAGAACCGGGTAACAATTTTTGTTTCAGGCCAGCCAAGAAGTTCAAAATGGTGATGGATGGGTGCCATTCTGAAGATCCGCCGTCCTTCTCCGTATTTCTTTTTCGTGTATTTAAAATAGAGCCGCTGCAAAATCACTGAAATGGTCTCCATGAAAAATACCCCGGCCAGAATCGGAAGAAACAGTTCCTTTTTGATCACAATGGCGATGACCCCTAAAGCACCGCCAAGTGCCAGACTTCCGGTATCTCCCATAAAAACCTGAGCCGGATTCGAATTATACCAGAGAAATCCAAGTGACGCCCCGATAATGGCCAGACTGGCAATGGTAAGTTCTCCCGATCCCGCCAGGTAAATAATATCCAGGTAGTCGGCAAACTTGACGTTGCCCGACACATAGCACATTATGGCAATCGGAATCATGACAATGGCTGTAACACCAATAGCAAGTCCGTCAAGGCCGTCGGTCAGATTAACGGCGTTTGAAACTGCTGTAATAATAAAAATAACCACCGGGATGTACAGCCAGCCGTAGTCCAGTGTTGCATCCTTAAAAAAGGGAATGGTGGTCAGAGTCAGGCTTTTCGAAAAAGTCGGATCCAGAGATAGAACCAGACCGACAATGAGACCCAATCCAACCTGCCCCATAATTTTATACCGGGCCACCAGACCTTTCGGATATTTTTTGATGCATTTCAGATAATCATCAATAAACCCAACGGTTCCCATCCAGACCAGTGTCAGAATGATCAGCCAGACATAGACATTGGTCAGATCTGACCAGAGAACCGTTCCGGCCAAAATGGACGTCAGGACGATCAGTCCACCCATTGTAGGCGTTCCGGCCTTTGAAAAATGGCTTTGCGGACCGTCTTTGGTTATTTCTTCCCCGATCTGCAATTTCCTGAGATAGGCAATAAATTTGGGACCAAGCCAAAGCCCGACCACCAGACCGGTGATCGCTGCCAGACCTGCACGAAAAGTAATAAACCGGAAAACATCAAATCCGGGCGGATTGAAAGTTTCATTGATCCACATTGCCAGCCAGTACAGCATGAACGCCTCTTATTCTTTTCCGCCAAAGGTTTCAGTTAAAAAATCGCTGATGGTCTCCAGTTTCATCCCTCTGGAAGCTTTCAGATATACCATATCACCAGGCTTCAAGGTCGAATCGAGCCAGCCCATAACATTTTCACGGGTTTCTAAATGATGAACTCCCAACTCGCAGGAATATTTTTTAAGTTCATCCGATATAAACCTGCTGCTTTGCCCAACTGTCAGGATTCCGTCAAATTTCAGTGGCAGAATCGCCTTGCCGATTGCACGGTGCATCGCTTCTGAATGGCTGCCCAGTTCAAACATATCACCGAGAACTGCAATTTTTCTTCCTTCAGACCGGAACTCATTAAAGGCAGAAAGACCAGCTTTCATGGAGTCCGGGTTGGCGTTGTAACAGTCAATCAACAAGTCAATCTTACCGGCTTTCGCCAGTTCCATCCGTTTATCTGCCGGTTTAAATCCGGAAAGGGCCCGGTCAATAGCCTCTGGGGCGATGTCATTTTTCAGGCCGGCAGCAATGGCACCCAGTGCATTCAGAACATTGTGCATTCCGGGAATAGAAAGCTGAACGGAACCCGTTTTCCCGGTTCTGACATCCTTCCAGTTAAACTGATAGGCATTATTCTGACCCAATTGAACATCATAGGCCTTAACTTTGGCTTCCCGGTTTTTAATGCCGTAAAAAACGGACATTGCATTATTATTTCCGGTCAGTCGTTTCAGGAGAAACGGATCGTCTGCATTCACATAGAGGAACCCGTTATTCCGCCGCAGATAATCAAAAAGCTCTGTTTTCGCTTTGGCGATGTTTTCCTGTGAGCCTAAAAACTCGATGTGGGCCGTGCCAACGTTGGTAATCAGACCAGAGGTTGGCATCCCGACTTCGCAAAGCCTGGCAATTTCGCCGGCATGATTCATTCCCATTTCCAGAACCAGAAATTCATGGTCTGCTGTCAGATCAAAAATGGTCAGCGGAACGCCAAGATGATTATTCAGATTCCGGTTGGTTTTATGAACCCGGAATCCGGTTTCCAGAACGGCAGATATCATTTCTTTGGTTGTGGTTTTGCCGTTGCTTCCGGTCAGGGCTAAAACCGGAATTTTAACCTTTCGGACGACCCGGGCCGCCAGATCCTGCATATAGCAAACGCCATCGTCGGTTCGGATTCCCAGCGTTTCGGTTCCGATAAATTCCCGGTCAAAAGCAGGGTCTGAATACACAATAACCGATGCACCCGCCTTGATTGCCTTCGAAATATACTGATGACCGTCTGTTTGGGTTCCGGGCAGGGCAAAGAATACCGAGTCCGGCCCGCATTCACGGGAATCCAGGGTTACTTTCTGAAGCGGCCGGCCGCAGAAGGTTCCGGTCCAGTCACCGCCCGTGCGGTAAAATTCGTCAATGGTCAGCAGTTTAACAGCCATACAGCATCAATGCCTCCCGTA
The DNA here is from genome assembly GCA_023151185.1 of Bacteroidota bacterium. GTDB lineage: Bacteria > Bacteroidota > JABWAT01 > JABWAT01 > JABWAT01 > JAFLBE01. The sequence goes on along the minus strand of JAKLJL010000004.1, from coordinate 186,057 downwards.
ATTCTTCCCGATCGTCAAAATGGTGACGTACACCCCGAACTTCCTGGTAGGTTTCGTGCCCCTTTCCGGCTACCAGAATAATATCACCGGGCCGGGCCCGCTGTGCTGCTTTCCGGATCGCCAGGCGTCTGTCCAGCTCAGATTCAGACTGCGTTCCGGACATCCCGTCCAGAATATCTTTTAAAATTTCTGACGGATCTTCTGTTCTCGGATTATCACTGGTCACAATGGTGTAATCCGAAAGTGACTCGGCGAGCCGTCCCATAACCGGACGTTTTGTTTTATCCCGGTCACCACCGCATCCGAATACAGTAATCAAAGTCTGACCGGGCTGTTTAATGAGGTTGATAGCTTCGATTATTTTTTGCAGGCTATCCGGCGTGTGGCTGTAATCTACCACACCGGTAACCAAACCCTTTACCGTCATGACCTTTTCAAACCGGCCGGGAACCTGAATTCCTTCAGAAAGCGCACCGGTGATCTGCTCCGGTTTCAGTCCAAGCGACCGGGCCGCCAGCCAGGCTGCCAGTCCGTTCAGGACATTAAACTGTCCTGCCAGCGGATAGGCAAAGCGGTAGCTTTCCTGATTCAGTTCGGTAACTTCAATTTCCTGACGGCTGATATCCGAGTGGTGAATCCGGGCAGTTAACGTAGCTGGCTGACCTAACGAATATGTTTTAACCGTTGCCTTGCTATCGGATACCAGTTTTGTCCAGGCCGGGTCATCCGAATTCAAAAGTGCTTCCGCCTGTACAGGCAGCCGGTCAAATAAAAGCTTTTTTGCCTCAAGATAGGCGTCCGGTGTTTTATGAAAATCCAGGTGGTCATGGGTCAGATTGGTAAAAACTGCTGCACGGAACTCAAGCCCGGTCACCCGGTCAAGAACCAGGGCATGTGAAGAAACCTCCATTGCAACAGCTTCAACCCCGCTGTCAGCCATTTCCTTTAAAATCCGGCATAAATCTGGCGACTCTGGGGTTGTGTGATAAAGCGGAATCACCAGATCGCCGTAAAAAGCACCGGTTGTACCAACAACACCGGTTTTAAGTCCATTAAATTCAAGGATTTGCCTGATCAGAAACGTAGTTGTTGTTTTCCCGTTGGTCCCGGTAACACCAATCAGTTTTAACCGCCGGTCAGGTTCATCATAAAAGGATCTGGAAATAACCGCCATGGCTTTCCGTACAGACTGAACCTGAATCCAGTTTCTGAAATCCAGTGAGTCGGGTTTTGACTGTTCACTGATGATAACTGATGCGCCGGATTCGGCTGCCTTCCCTGCAAAGACATTCCCATCTGCCTGAAACCCGGTTACAGCAAAAAACAGAAAACCGGGTTCCACTTTCCGGGAATCATAGGCGAGTCCGGAAATGAGTGTACCTTCAGAAAGAGAACCTTTCGGAAGCTGAAGAACTGACTCTAACCAGTGTCCGTTTTTGGGGGTCATTTTCTGTCGTCCTGACGTCCGAAAAGAGTAACTGTTTTTGAATTTGTTTTTGAGAGTTCTGCTTTCACAACCTGGCCGCTGCCCTGAATTTTTACCTGAAAACCCTGACTCTGCAGTATATTCACTGCCTGACGGAGTGATTTTCCCTTAAGATCCGCCAGGGAAGGCCCGCCGGTTGTTTTCACCTGATCGGCAGTAACCAGCTTCACTTCCAGGTCCGGAACCAGGCGGGTACCTGCTGCCGGTTCGGTCTGTACAATAAACCCGGATTCCTCATTAACAAAATCGGGCTCAATTCCAAAATCTTCGAGCCAGGCCCGTGCAGCTGCAGCGCTCCAGGAACGCATATCCGGCAAAATGGCCCGGCTGAAAAGAGAATCAGCCGAAAGACCCGCTTCTGCCGGACGTTCCAGAATCGAATTCGACATCAGCCTTTGGGCTATTCTGCCGAAAACCGGCGCACTGACTGCCCCGCCGTAAAAGCCTTTTTCAGGAGAGTCGATTATCACAATCCCTGCAAGTTGAGGTCTGTCTGCCGGGAAAAACCCGACAAAGGAAGCCATATAGGTTTTCTCATATTTTCCGGAAATGACTTTTTTTGCAGTCCCGGTTTTCCCGGCGATCTGCAGGTTTTCAATTCTGGCTGCTTTTGCAGTCCCTTTTGTCACAACCTTTACCAAAATGGGTATCAGCGTGTCAATTGTGGCGGTTGTGATCACCTGACGGATCAGGGTTGGTTTGTTTTCAAACGCCACTTTTCCCGTTTCATCAAAAACTGATTTGACCACAAACGGTTTCATTAGCTGCCCGCGGTTGGCTATTGCAGCATAAGCATTCATCATCTGGATGGGTGTAACCAGAACTTCATATCCGAAGGCCATCCAGGCAAGGGTAATTCCAGACCAGGTATTGGGCTGTTTTAAAGTACCGGGAATTTCACCGGCGATATCAATCCCGGTTTCCATTCCGAATCCAAAATTTCTGGCCAGTTTGTAGAAATTTTCCTCGCCAATCAAAAGTCCGGTCTTTGCCATGACCACGTTGCTCGACTGAACCACCCCTTCTTCAAATGTTACTGTACCCAGCGGTTCATGATCAATGACCTTTTCGCCTTTGTACAGCCAGGTTCCCCGTTCACCATTGATCTTGTCCCGGCTGTTTCTGAGGCCATATTCAAATGCCCCGGCTGCAGTGACCAGTTTAAACGTGCTGCCGGGTTCGAGGACATCCGTAATGGCCCTGATCCGGGTATTTTCCACATCAGCCTTTTCCGGATGGTTCGGATCCAGACCCGGAAAGTTCGACATCGCAACAATTTCACCGGTTTGCGGAATTACAAATACAGCGATCCCGGCAGATCCTCCGGCTTCTTTAACTCCTTTTGCCAATTCTTCATCTACAATACTCTGAATCACAATATCCAGAGTTGTTGACACATTTTTCCCGTTTTGCGGATCCTGACGGGCATAATCGGCTGCAGGAATCAGTTGCCCCCGTCCGTCACGCTGCATGATCGTGTACCCATCCCGGCCTCTGATCCAGGAATCATACGACAGCTCAATCCCCGAAATTCCCTTATTATCGATATTGGTAAATCCCAGTACCTGTCCGGCCTTTTCATTGTACCGGTATAACCGGGTTGGTTCCTTCAGTTCAACAATACTGTGGTAATTTTCAAGCGAAAGCTGCTTTTTCTGCTCTGGGGTAACTCCCCTTTCTAGCCAGACAAAGTTTTTTTTAGTCCTGATTTTTTCAAGATACCCGCTGTAGGACTTTCCAAAAATCTTTGAAAATTTCCTTGCAATAACCGGTGCCTCTTCTGCACGGGTCATGTAGGGGTCTATTCCATAGGAATACTGGATCTGGTTGGTCACCAACGGTATTCCCCGGCGGTCATAAATAATCCCCCGGTTTGCCTTAAGAATCAGCCGTTCTTCATATTGCTGCCGGGCTGCTTCCTGATACTTTCCACCCTGGATGACCTGAATGTAGAACATCCGGCCGATGATCATCAGAAAAAAAATGAAAAAACCGGCGTAGACGATAAACGTCCGGGCAATTCCGCTTTTCTGCTTCTCTGGAAATCCAGGATCCGTATGATCCATATCAGGGGGTTTCCGTTAATTTTGAAAGTTCACTTTTCCTGACCTGAATAACGACCGGAGGTTTTTGGGGAAGTGCAAGCCCAAGGTCTCTGACTGCCAGATCCTGAATCCGCTGAACAGATTCAAGTTGATTGACCTGTGACTGGATCTTGTCACTGACCGTTCGTTCCCTCGCCAGATCCTCCTTAAGTTTACTGTTCTCTGCCAGCAGATCCCTAACCTTTAAAGTATTCGAGATATACAGGAACAGGGCAACTACAATTACAATCACATATCCGATTACAGTTATGGATTTGGTGTTTTCAACTTTTTGCTGGATCCGGCTCTTTTTCTTTTTCGGTTTTGGCGCCCGGACCGACGTGTCTTCACTCAAGTTACATCCGTTCTGCAACCCGGAGTCTGGCACTTCTGGCTCTCGGATTGGCTTCAATTTCTTCTTCTGAAGGCTGAATCGCTTTTCTGGAAATCAGTTTCAGCCTTGCCGTTTTCCCGCAGGTGCAAACGGGCATTCCCGGCGGACAGACGCAGGTTTTGGCTTCCTCCCGGATGAATTCTTTAACAAGCCGGTCTTCAAGAGAGTGATAACTGATTACAACCAGCCGGCCTCCGGGCTTTAACACCGTCAGCGATTTTTCAAGGACTGTTTTCAGTACGGCCAGTTCTTCATTGACTTCTATCCGGAGTGCCTGGAAAATACGGGCATAGGTTTTTTTGCGTTTGTCTGCAAAAATGACCCGGTCTATGCAGGCAGTCAGATCTGAGGTTGTTTTCAATGGTGCCAATTGCCGGGTCCTGATCAGTTCCCTTGCAATCAGACGGGCAAATTCTTCCTCGCCGTACTCCCTGAAAATCCGGATTAATTTTTCCTCCGGATAGGTATTGACCACACCGGCTGCCGTAATCTTGCGGTCCGGATCGAGCCGCAGATCAAGCGGGGCCTCTGACCTGAACGTAAATCCCTTATCCGGATTGTCGAGTTGCCTGGATGAAACGCCAAGATCAAGCAGTATCCCGTCAACCGAGTCAATTCCCAGCCGATAAAGGCTTTCCGGAATTCTCGAAAAATTCGCCTGAACAGGTATGAACCGGTTTCCGAACGGTTCAAGCCGCCTCGCCGCAAAAGCATGGGCATCCGGATCGACATCAAAGCCGACACAGTTTCCCCCAGGTCCAAGTTGCCCGAGAATGAGCTCAGAATGACCACCCCCACCCAGGGTGCCATCTACATACTGACCATCTGGTTTGATTGCTAAACCTGTCATACAGGCGCTTGCCAGTACCGGCAGATGGTAGACCATTAAAGCCCCATGATTTTACCGGCGATGGTTTCATAATCTGCCCCCATCTTCGCCTGGTACTCACGGTACCGCACCGGATTCCACAATTCAATTTTATCCATCAATCCCAACAGTACAGATTCCTCTGAAATCTGGGCAAACTCAAGATGCCGCTGAGGAATGTTTAACCGGAATTGACCATCCAGTTCAAGTTCATTGGCCCAGGATAAAAAGGTTCTGATAAAGGCTCTGTTATCCGGAGATGCAATGTAACTGAATTCTGCAAGTTTAGCTGAAATCTGCTGCCAGGTTTTTTCAGGATACAGCAGTAAGCACTGTTCAAATCCTCGGGTAATGATAAAAACACGATCCAGGTCTGCAGACAGGTTTTTCCGCAACCGCTGGGGGAGACTTACCCGACCCTTTTTATCAAGGGAATACTGGTACTCACCCATGAAACCGAAATTTTTATCCAAATTAACCACAACTCTCCACTTTTACCCACTTAGCAACTAAAATCACCATTTCACGAAATAAAGTCAATTAAAATCATTCTGTCTGAAGGGCCCTTTCAATTTACTTGTTTTCGGCAGGACGGCCTTTTAGGGGCTATAATAATGTACAGGTTATAAATATACAGTAACCGATTTTTCAATCACCTGGGGGTTGAATTTTCAGGCGGTCAGATTTTCATATAAGTGTGGTAATGGTCAGGAAGAAGTGATTGGCGGAACTCTGAACGAGTTCTTTATGAAGGTAAGTATAATAAAATTAATGGGATAACTTAATTTTTCAGGAAAAAGAGTGAAACGATCCTGATCCGAAAATCAGACCAAAACCAGGGGTGAAAGAAAATCTTCTACTTTTTCGAACCATTTTTCAGTTGGCAAACCGGAAAGTTCAGAAATCCCGATCGAGAGAGTTAAAATTCCTTTTACCTCACGGAACTGGTGTTTTTGCTTTACGGCTGAAAGCTGGCGAAGCAAGTGTTCAAAATAGTGATCCTTAAAAAACAGATGCTCCTTTGGCGGAAAGGTTAGCTCAAGCACGGATGCACCGGCAGAAATTTTCACAGACCCGATTTTTTCTCCAACTAATTTCAGACGGGTTTCACCAATGAGACTAAGAGCTTCTTCTGGAAGGGGGCCATAGCGGTCTTTGAGTTCTTCAGCCAGCGCCTTGACCTGGTCGGTTTTTTTCAGTTGGGAAAGACGTTTGTACCAATCGAATCTTTCCCGGACGCTCTCGATGTAATCTTCTGGAAACTGCGAGGTAAAGGGCGTTTCAACCTGAACATCCCGAACAAGAAAGGTCCGGCTTTCCTTTTTGAACAGATGAGAAAACTCTTCTTCCTTTAATTCAAGGATCGTTTCTTCCAGTATTGAATGGTATAATTCAATACCGATGGTGTGGATAAAGCCGGATTGTTCTGCACCCAATATGTTTCCTGCACCCCGCAGGTCCAAATCCCGCATGGCAACATTAAATCCAGAACCCAGATCAGTAAATTCTTCAATGGTCAGAAGCCGCCGGATTGCATCTTTTTTTATCATATCAAACGGCGGAATCAATAAGTGGCAATACCCTTTCCGGTTTGACCTTCCCACCCGCCCTTTTAACTGATACAACTCTGAAAGTCCGAACCGGTCTGCCCGGTTAATAATAATCGTATTGGCATTCGGAATATCCACTCCCGACTCAACTATATTCGTTGAACACAGCAAATCTATTTCGTGGTTAATAAAGCCGACAATGATTTCCTCTAATTCCTTTGGATTCATTTGGCCATGAGCCACCTGGATCCGCAACCTCGGCATCAGGCGCTTCAAATAATTTGCCAGATTGTAAATGCTTTTCACCCGGTTATGAATGAAGAATATCTGGCCGCTTCTTTTCAATTCTTCGTTAATGATTTCTTTGATCTTCTGTTCATTGAAGGGTTGAAGTGTCACCTCTACCGGCATCCGGTTGACCGGCGGTGTCGCAATTATTGAAATATCACGGGCACCCATCATGCTCAACTGCATGGATCTGGGGATTGGGGTTGCACTCATGGCCAAAACATCAACATTGACCTTCAACGCTTTGATCCGTTCCTTATCCTTCACACCGAAACGATGCTCTTCATCAATCACCAGAAGACCAAGGTCATGGAACCGGATATCACTGGCCATCAGGCTGGTCGTGCCAATGAGTATATCAATTTTTCCGGCGGACAGGTTTTCTTTGATCTGTTTCGACTCCTTTGCCGTTTTAAACCGGCTCAGAACTTCGATCCGCACCGGAAACTGTTTCATGCGGGATGAAAATGTTGTAAAATGTTGCTGCGCCAGAATCGTTGTGGGCACCAAAACAGCCACCTGCTTCCCGTCCTGTACTGCTTTAAATGCTGCCCGGACGGCTATTTCTGTCTTCCCGAACCCAACATCACCGCAAACAAGCCTGTCCATTGGGTTAAGTGCCTCCATGTCCTCCCTCACATTGGCCCAGGTTTTTTGCTGATCAGGGGTATCTTCATACATGAAGGAGGCCTCAAGCTCAGCCTGCCAGGGAGTGTCCGGAGTGAATCTGAAGCCAGTTTCTTTTTTTCGCTTACTGTAAAGCTGAATTAAGTCACGGGCAATTTCTTTAATTTTTGCCCGTGTCTGATCCTTTTTCTTTTGCCATTCCGGTGCGCCAATTTTTGATAACCCTGGTGCCGCTCCATCTCTGGAAGAGAACTTCTGGATTTTATCAATCTTTTTTACATTTACAAAAAGGGTGTCTCCGTTAATGTATTCAACTTTTATAACTTCAACCAGTTTGTTTCCAACCTTTATTTTGGTCAGACCCATGTACTTCCCTATTCCATGATCCTCGTGAACCACAAAATCACCCCGGTTCAGGTCAAGCGGATTTTCTAATTTTACGGAGGTGTTAACCCGGATCTGATGGCGTTTTTGAATTCTTCTAAATCTTGAAAAGATCAAATGTTCTGAAAGTACCACAACACCCGATGCCGTATCGAGAAATCCTTCATGCAGGGAAGGCTTGAAGGAAAACAATTCCGGAATCTGATCCTGTTTTTTGAGATAATTTTGAATCCGCTCCCATTGAGAATCCTGATCTACACCAACCCAGACCTGGTATCCCAGGTTCGCAAAATCCAAAACCTGATCAGGAAAACTACCCTCATCAATGAAGAGTTCGGACTGTGGAATAATTCTTTTAGTCTCTCCGGTATCGACCCGGCACCGTCTTACAGGTATCAAGGCATCATATTCAGCAAGCTCAGCGGGCGAGGCAAAAGACTGATTATTACCGGTTCGCCGTCTGACTTCCTCCGGATTGAACTCCTTTATAATTCGCTGGCAATGATCATCATCCAGAAAGATCAGATAATCATCCGGTTGCAGATACTCAAGAATGCAAACCTGACCCCGAAGCGTTTTCTCCCGATTAAAATTGGGATAAATTACTGTTTGCTCAATTTCGCCGAGTGTTCTCTGAGTTTTAACATCAAAACTTCTGAGTGACTCAAGCTCATCGCCCCAGAATTCCATCCGGACCGGATTTTCGCTTCCAAAGCTAAAAATATCAACAATTCCTCCCCGGATTGAATAATCGCCCGGCCTGAATACCATTTCTTCCCGGCTAAATCCGAAGTCGGCCAGGATAGCAATCAGCCTATCAAAGGACAGCGACCCACCCTTTTTTAGATATAATTTTTCCCGGTTGAAATTAGCTGGCGGAGGGACTTTCGTCAGGAGACTTTTTGCAGAAAGGAAAACAAGAGCCTTATCCCGGTCCTGTAATATACGGAGAGCCTCAATCCGTTCACTGATCAACCGTAATTCTGTCTCTTCTGAATACAATCGGTCCCAATCCTGCTCCTCATAATGGAGCACATATAAAGACGGATTGAGCGATTCAAGATCTTCCACAAGGGTTGGAATTCTGGAATCTTCCGGTAGCACGACCAGACAACGGCCCTGTATTTTGGAATAGACTTGATCCAACAAAAAGGCCAACCAGGACGACCAGGAAACCGATATTGGTTGGCCAGTAAATAAGGCCTCAGCCGCTTTGGATGTTTCACGTGAAACACGATCCCTGAGTCCGGTCATATCAGGTTTCTAAGCCTCCCGTCGGCCTTCTTCAGGAGCCTGTCTGCTTCTGCGGGAGTACACTTTTTGGAATACATGACCAGAGCGGTTTTCAGCTTAAATCCTGCCTCTTCCACCAGTTTCTCTGAAAAATCAGGACCCTCTCCGGTTAACTCCATAAAGGTTTTAACCGCACGAGCCTTTAGTTTCTCATTTGTGGCCTTAAGATCAACCATATAATTTTTATACACTTTCCCAACCTGAACCATTGAAAGTGTACTGATCATATTTAAAATGATTTTTGTAAGTGTCCCCGACTTCAGGCGGGTAGATCCTGTCAGTAACTCAGGTCCAACCGGCAAATCAACCAGGTAGGTTACAAATGGATATTCGGTGGCCGGTTTTTCATTGCAGATTATTAAACCGGTTTTGCCCCCAAAACGAAAATGAGTTTCCAGTTGGGCCAGTACATACGGGGTTCTGCTTGAAGCGGTAATTCCAATCAGAACATCATTTGGGGAAATTCCACAAGTATGGTAATCAGAAACCGCCTGGTCCCGGTTATCTTCGGCCCCTTCTATCGCATTTCGCAATGCCTCTTCTCCACCTGCTATAAGTCCGTTAAATACATCTGCAGCCAGGCCAAATGTAGGCGGACACTCTGATGCATCCAACACTCCCAACCGTCCCGAGGTACCAGCCCCAGTATAAAATATCCGGTTTCCCACATACACCGCTCTGGCGACTGAATCAATCAGGGCAGAAAGCTGAACCTTTTTCGTCAGGATAACCGGCAACGCCTTCAAATAATCTTCAACAAACCAGGCAATATTATCCTCATTGGATTGAAGCTCCAGGTCACGTCCAATCCCGGGACTTGTTTCTGTTTGAAGCCTCACCAACTCTCCCATCAGGTCCCGGCGGTTTTTCATTTTGTTTCCAGAATGATAAGTGATTTGTCCTCTCCGATTTGGTCGGCACCCCAAAAGGTCACTGGCTTCACCTGAACATTATGAATCTCGTTCTTCATAAAACCCGCAATCTCTGAAAACTCGGATTCCAGATCCCCGCCCTTTAAAAATAAATAGACCATTCCCTTAGAATTTTTCCTTAGAGATTTCGTCCAGTTCAGCATATCCTTCAGAGTACCAACACCCCGTGAGAAGATAGCATCCACAGGTTGATCCTGCTTCCACTCTTCTGAGCGGCTTCTGATTGCCCTGGTGTTTTTAAGTCCGGTCAATTGTATAAAGGACTCGAGTGCTGTAATTTTTTTTTGTATGGAGTCCATTAAAATGACAGAAGTATCAGGATGTGTGATGGCATAGGGGATTCCGGGAATACCGCCACCTGTACCAAGATCCAGAACTGATTTAAACTGATACTCCCGGGAAAGAATGGAAAGGGCCAGGCCGTGGCAAATATGTTTCCGGAGAATATTTATTTCATCCTTTCGGGAGACAAGATTGATAACCTGATTCGTCTCCCAGAGAAAACGGGCATAGGCAAGGAGTAGCTCAAGTTGGTCTGAAGTTAATCCCATCCGGTTCTTTTCATTGAATTCCTCAAGATACCCAGATTCAACGAAAATCCATTTTTCAAGTGTTTCACGTGAAACAAAGTCCATCAGTGCCTCAGATAGATCATTAACACACTTACATCAGAAGACGTCACTCCCGATATCCGGCTTGCCTGTCCGAGAGTTTCCGGTTTTATCTTTTTTAACTTTTCGCGACCCTCGGTGGACAGAGATTTAATCGCCTCATACTTGATTTGCTCAGGAATCCGCAGGGTTTCAAATTGGTTCATCTTCCCGATTTGTTCGTTTTCTCTGGCCAGGTATCCTTCATATTTGATTTCAATTTCTGCATCGGCCAAATAGGATGGAAAACGGTTATTATTATTTATAAACTCTTTAATATCAATAACTTGTGAAATAATTCCCTCAATCCCGACTTCCGGACGTTTTAACAGGTCAGAAAGCCGTGTTTTTTGCTCTATCGGACTGCTGCCGATCCGGTTCAGATAGTCATTGACTTGATCCGGTGTAACTGAAACAGTTTTTGAACGGGAAAATAAGTCCTCAATAAATGCCTTTTTTTGCCGCATTATCCCAACAGTTTCAGAATTGATGGTTCCAATTCTGAATCCCGTCTCCATGAGCCTGCGGTCAGCATTATCCTGCCGGAGGGCAATTCGGTGTTCAGCCCGGCTGGTGAACATCCGGTAGGGCTCATCTGTCCCTTTATTAACCAGGTCATCAATCATGACGCCAATATAAGCTTCTGACCTTTTTAATATGACCGGTTCCTCACTCCTTGCTTTTAAAGCTGCGTTTATTCCAGCCATCAATCCCTGTGCCGCGGCTTCCTCATATCCTGAGGTTCCATTGATCTGGCCGGCAAAAAACAGTCCTGAGACTAATTTTGTCTCCATTGAAAGCCGGATCTGGAACGGCGGAAAATAATCATATTCTATCGCATACCCCGGACGGATCAGTTTAACCTTTTCAAGACCCGGGACTGTTTTTAAGGCTTTTAACTGCACCTGTTCCGGCAGAGAAGTTGAAAACCCGTTGATGTACATTTCGTTCGTGCTCAAACCTTCCGGCTCAAGAAACAAATGATGACTTGTCTTTTCAGAAAAGCGGTTAATTTTATCTTCAATAGAGGGACAATATCGTGGACCTATTCCCTGGATCCGGCCGGTAAACATGGGACTTTCATCAAACCCGGTCCTCAGGATTTCATGGGTCTGTTCATTGGTATGGGTCATGAACATGGATATCTGCTGAGTGGTAATCCCGGGTGAGTAAAAGGAAAATGGTTCAGGCGGGTTATCTCCGGGTTGCTCCTCAACTTTTGAATAGTCAACAGACCGTTTATCAATTCTTGGTGGCGTACCCGTTTTAAGTCTGCCTGAAACAAACCCGTGCCTGGTCAGAGTGTCGGTTATTCCAAAACTGGCGGCTTCCCCGCTTCGCCCGCCTTTCATATTCGTGAGCCCGATATGCATGGTTCCATTCATAAACGTGCCGGTCGTCAGGACGACCGTTTTTGCATAAATGGTTAAACCCAGGGCAGTACGGATTCCTTTAACAGTTTGATTCTCGATCAGGATATCAAAAACAGAATCCTGTCTGAATTCCAGAGTTGGCAGGGTTTCGAGGGTTTCACGCATCACAACACCGTACCGGGTGCGGTCCGCCTGGGCCCGCGGAGACCAAACAGCCGGACCTTTACTTCGGTTCAGCATTCTGAACTGAATTCCGGTCTGGTCTATTATCCGGGCCATGATTCCGCCAAGTGCATCAATTTCTCTGACGAGGTGTCCTTTTGCAGTTCCTCCAATGGCCGGATTACAGGACATCTGGGCAATCGTGTTCAGGTTCATGGTCACCATCAGTGTTTTTTGCCCCATCCGGGCAGCAGCCCAGGCAGCTTCACACCCGGCATGTCCACCCCCCACAACAATTACATCATATTGTTCATCCCACGCAAACACGTCATTTCCCTATACAAAAGTTGGCAAAAATATGATTCAGAATATCGTCGGTGGTTACTTCACCGGTAATCTCAGCAATCTGACCCAAGGCATAACGAATATCGGAGGAAATAAAATCCTGGCTGATTCCGTTCAGGACTCCCTGTCTTCCTGACTTTATCGCATCAGAGGCCTTTGAAAGTGCCTGATAATGACGGGTATTGGTTACAGATTCAGAGGCTTCCGAAAGTGAACGTCCACGGGTGACCACAGCTTTTATTTTCTCTTTCAGTACTTCAATACCGGAATCGGTCAGGGCGCTTATCCGCAGAACGGATCTGTTTCCCGCCTCCGGATGGTCCTGAACCAGATCCGACTTATTGCCGGTCAACAGGACAACAAGTTCAGGATTTTCCGATACAGCCTGGTCCAGAAACTCATTTTCGGCCGGGGCGAGGCCCTCGTTCAGCGAAAACAAATAGATCAGAATATTGGCCCGCCTGATGTTCTCGAGTGTTTTCTCCACGCCGATTTTTTCAATCTGGTCCGTTGATTCCCTGAGACCGGCAGTGTCAATAATCCGGAAGGGAATTCCGTCCAGCGTCAGAGATTCTTCAATGGTATCACGGGTTGTACCGGGAAGGGGTGAAACGATTGCCCGGTCATGACCAAGAAGTAAATTCAGAAGGGTTGACTTCCCTGCATTTGGTTTTCCGGCAATTACAATCCTGGCACCCTCACGGATAAACCGGCCGGTCAGATAGGTGGAAGTTAGCTGGTCAAGGTAACCGGCAATATCACTCAGTTTCCGTTCCAGAGTTTCTCTGGATGCAAACTCAACATCCTCGTCCGAAAAATCAAGCTCCAGTTCCAGCAAGGCAATGGCATCCAGTAAATCCCGTCTTATTTTTTTAAGCCGGTCAGAATATGTGCCGCCCAACTGGAACAATCCGGCCTGGCGTGACAGTTGCCCGGAACTGTGAATAAGATCGGCAACCGATTCTGCCTGAGCAAGATCAATTCTCCCGTTTAAAAAGGCCCGTTTGGTAAATTCACCCGGCTCGGCAAGCCGAATTCCCGAATTAACGAGTTCGGTAAGAATTCCCTGTACAACGACGGGGCCGCCATGGCAGGAGATTTCTACAGTGTCCTGTGTTGTGAAGGATTTGGGGCTTTTAAAGCAAGTCACCAGAACTTCATCAAGAAGTTCACCTGATTGCGAAAGGAAGTAGCCGTAGGTGACCTTGTGTGACCCGGCCTCAGTAAGTGGACGCCTTGATTTAAACCGGGGAGCAATAAGGCCAATGCAACCGGAACCCGAAACCCTGATTACAGCAAGTCCGCCGACCCCCGGCGGGGTCGCCAGGGCAGCAATCGGGTCATCGAGACGGGTCATTTCCTGGTTGAGGCAGGAGTTGTCACATCCGAAAGAAGGCTTGACTCTTTTCTGTTATATAACCACTGCTGGGCAAGGGTCAAAACGTTAAACAGGAAGTAGTACATATTTAGTCCGGAAGACAGATTATTGAAGATCAGCAGCATCATAACCGGGAATACCCACATCATAATCGCTGCCTGTGTTTTATCGGTCTGAGGCTGCAGCTTCATCTGGATAACCTGAGATCCGGCAACCAAAAGAGCAAATAAAGAAACATGATGCCCGTACATGGGAATACTGAACGGCAAATTAAACAGAACATCCGGCAGACTTAAATCTGAAATCCAAAGGAATTCTGACTGGCGGAATTCAATGGCGTTTGCAAAAACGGTGTATAATGCAAAAAGGATCGGCATCTGAAGCAGCATCGGCAGGCACCCGGCCATGGGGTTATACCCGTGTTCACGATAGAGTTTCAGCATTTCCTGCTGCAGTTTCTCTTTATCATCCTTATACTTTTCCTGGATTTCCTTCATTAATGGCGCAACGGCTGCCATTTTCTTGAAGCCCTGAGTCTGGCTTTGAGTCAGCGGATACAGAAGAAGTTTGATGATAATTGTGAAGATGATGATGACAATTCCCCACGAGGGCAGAAAATTCTTCAGGAATATAAACAGCGGCAGAACAAAATATTCGGAAATTGGTTTTACCAGATAGGGAATCCCGAGAGACATCATTGACTGGAGTTCATTATCCAGCCCTTTCAGGTAATAGTAGTCCAGCGGTGTTAAAGTAATCCGGGTGGCCTTTTCCCAATACGGTTCACTGTTGAAGGGAACAAACTGGGCCATATTGTAGATCTCTGTCGGTTTACCTTCTTTATCCAGAAATGTCCGTCCCCAGAGTTTGGCCGAATTGGCTTTGTTATCGATGTTCTCAAGAGCAACGGCAAAATACTTTGACCGGATGGACGTCCACTGAATTTGCTTTGGATAGACAAGTTCTTCATCCTGTTCTGAATCTGTGGCATTCAGGTAGTCGTGGTCTTCGGCTGCATGAAAAAAGGCTTCCGCAGCACCGGCTTCCGAAGTTTTGTCCGGCTCTGAATAGGCAATTCCATTTTTCCAAACCAGTTCAATCTGCTGATTTCCGGCAGTTCCCTGAAACCCTTTCAGTGCAGCCTTATGATCAATTACATAACCGGAACCATGAAAAGTATACATCAGAAGGATCACCTGATTTTTTACAGTCGTTGCTGTAAAAGCAATCTGAACGGAATCTTTTTCACCCAGCGTAACCGAATCGGGACCCGCCATGAGCCGGAAGTTCACCTCCCGGGTATTGATTACCGTTCCATCCAGAAGCTTGATCTGATAGTTGAGATTCCCCTTTTCAGATTCGGATATTAACTCAACCGGATGCCCGTTGTGCAGGTAGTGAAGAACTTTATAGGACAGAATTGAGCCGCCTTTACCCGAAACAACAGCCTCATAATCATCAGTCTTTACTTTGACAGATTGAACCGTATCATTGCGGGAAAACAAGGAATCCACCGGGGAAACGATGGCAGGAACTCCATTGGGTTCAGCAGTCTTTACTGTATCCTGAATTGTTTTCACCGTATCTGTTGCCTGTTTGACCGGCTGAAGTTTTGCCAATTCGGCCTGCTGGGAATAGGACCAGTAAAACCATCCGACAAAAATCAGTGAAATCAGTACAAGTCCGATAATATTATTGCGATCCATGGTAACTCCGATTTAGGGTACAGGGTCATGTCCGCCTT
Source organism: Bacteroidota bacterium (assembly GCA_023151185.1). Classification (GTDB taxonomy): domain Bacteria; phylum Bacteroidota; class JABWAT01; order JABWAT01; family JABWAT01; genus JAFLBE01. The sequence continues at coordinate 170,499 of JAKLJL010000004.1, read as the reverse complement.
TGGAGAAAGGGTGACACCTAAAAATTCTGTGAATACTCAGGATTAAACCTTTACCTGAGCCATGCCGGGAAATAGCTTCCATTGCATAGTGTGAACAGGTCGGCGTGAACCGGCAGGATTGCGGGAAGTAAGGTGAAATCGCCATCCGGTAAAATTTAATGAGGGAGATCAGGAGAAACTTCATGGATCCGGTTAACCTGCCTGATGAGGTCCAACATTGCCTGTCCGAGTTGAAAAAAAGAACATTCGCTACGCTGCCGTTTCCGGAAATTAAAAACCAGAATCAATTGCCATCCGGGTTCGGGAAGAAGAACCTGATGCCGGTTTAACCGGTACCATTCTCTCATCCGGCGCTTCATTTTGTTTCTGAAAACTGCATTCCCGTTCCTTTTACTGACCGAAAACCCGGCAAGAACAGGTTCGAAGCCGGCATCCGGCGGCTGAATCTTCAATAGTCTTAAAACAAAAACGGGATTGCTGAGCACAGTCCCGTTTTCATAAATTTGCCCGAAGACAGTTTTTCCCCGGAGGATACGGTTTCGGGGAAGGCCAAATGAGTTAATGGCTCAACCCTTTGCCGTTTTAATTGGCGTCGCTGACAGTCAGACGCTTTCTGCCTTTGGCTCTTCTTCTTTTCAGAACCAGGCGTCCGTTCTTGGTTGCCATGCGGGACCGGAATCCGTGCTTGTTTTTTCTTTTCCGGTTGCTGGGTTGAAATGTTCTTTTCATCTTAAAAACTCCGTTTATACACTTTTTTCAGAGAACCGCAAATTTAGCACTTTTTCCACCAATCCGCAAGGTTTTCTGGTTTTTTACCTGATATTTTACCAGTCAGGGCTCTGGAAACATACCAAAAAGGCGGCCGTCCACCATTTTCAGAACCTTCCCGAAGTCCTCTTCAACATTCACAAAATCAAGATCGTCGGTTTCAATAATCAGTTTCGGTCCCTTTGAATAAGTCTGAATCCAGGTTTCATAGAGTTCATTCAGCCGGTTCAGATATTCAATTGAAATCGAAGCTTCATATTCTCTTCCCCGCATTTGTATTTGTCTGACAAGGGTGGGTACAGAGGCTCTCAGGTAAATAAGAAGATCGGGAACTTTCAGAAAGGACGTCATTTCTTCATAGAGAGCCAGATAGTTTGAATAGTCCCGTTCATCGAGCATCCCGATGACATTCAGATTTTTTGCAAAAATTTCAGCATCCTCATAAATGGTTCGGTCCATGATGATGGATTGCTTCATCCGGTCAAGTTTGTTCTGCTGATGAAACCGGGAACTCAGAAAGTAAACCTGAAGATGAAAAGACCACCGGCTCATATCCTTATAAAAATCGGGAAGATAGGGGTTATCCTCGACCGACTCATAAAACGGCATGAACTGATACTGTTTAGCCAGTTTTGTAGTCAGCGATGACTTTCCGGAACCGATGTTTCCGGCAATCCCCAGAAAATATTTCGATTTCATATTACATACTCATGTCTATTTTCCGGCGGATGTCGTCCAGAGTCTTTTTATATTTTTCGTTGGTTTCGGCCTGGTTTTTCACCGATTCACAGGCATGGATTACTGTTGAGTGGTCTCTTTTTCCGAAGTGATTCCCGATGGTCTTCAGACTGGACTGGGTAAATTCCTTGGCCATGTACATGGCAATCTGGCGGGCCCTTACAATTTCCTGTTTCCGGGTACCATCAATCAGAAGGTCCTGAGAAATTCCAAAATACTCACTGATAATCCGCTGAATGGATTCAATCGATAAATTGATTTTGGATGGTTTGATGATATCCCGCAGGGCCTCTCTGGCCATACCCAGATTAATATGGGCGCCGGTCAGACTCGACTGGGCCATCAGCTTAACCAAACACCCTTCAAGCTGCCGCACGTTGTGAGTCACATTCATGGCAATAAACTCAACTACTTCAGATTCCAGCAAAAAGTTTTGCTGGGCCGCTTTATGATTCAGAATCGCAATCCGGGTTTCCAGATCCGGGGGCTGAATATCGGCGGCAAGTCCCCATTGAAACCGGCTCAGAAGCCGTTCCTCAAAAAACTTCATATCCTTGGGCGGGCGGTCAGAGGTCAGAACTATTTGTTTCCCTGTCTGATGCAGGGTATTAAAAATGTGGAAAAATTCTTCCTGTGTTTTTTCTTTCCCCGAAAAAAACTGAATATCATCCACCATTAAAAGATCTACATTCCGGTAGTAAGCAGAAAAATCGGAAACTTTGTTATGCTGGATGGAATTTACAAAATCGACCGTAAACCGTTCTGAGGACACGTAAAGAATATTTTTAACCTTCCCGGATTTCGCCACACGGTTTCCGATTGCCTGAATCAGGTGGGTTTTTCCCAGACCGACGCCGCCGTAAATAAAAAGTGGGTTAAAGCTGTTTGAGCCGGGATTTTCTGCAACAGCAAAAGCTGCAGCCCGGGCAAGCTGATTGCTGTCTCCTTTGATGAACGTATCAAACGTATACTTTTCATTCAGGTTACTGGTCACGGGCTCTTCCGAAACCGGCCGTGTGGATCCGAATTGAAGCTTAACCGGCAATTCCTGAGCAGGTTTTGCAGGAGTGCGGATTTCAGCAACCGGCATTTCGGTGGGCTCGGCGGCAAGTTCCTCTTCATCTCTTGAAATCTGATACTTTAAAACAGAAGAGGCCCCCAGGGTTTGGGTGATGGACTTTCTGAGGACATTGACAAAATGACTTTCAATCCACTCATAATGAAATTTACTGGGAACCAGCACCATCAGTTCATTGCCGTTTAGGCTAACAGCAGATATCGGTTCAAACCAGGTTTTAAAGGTCTGAACATTCGTTTCCTTTTTGATAATGGCGAGGCATTTTTTCCAGACTTCCCGAGCGTCTGAACCATTCACTGTCATTTTGATTATTCCGATGAAATTAAAAACCCGCAGGTTCCCGGTCGGTAAATAAAACCCGACCGAGATGCAGGCAGCCGGAAAACCCGGCATAAACTGGTGAGCTGATCCCGGACCACAACCAACCGGAAACGGCAGAAAGCGGGGTGAAACAGGCCCAAAAAGGACATCACGGACCTTCACCGCACAACACAGGCAAAATTACAGTTCGTGAGGTGAATTTCAACATTTTCTGTAGAGCCGAAAAGTGGAAATCAAAAAGTTATCAACATCTCTTGATGAACCTGTAATAGGTTGTAATTGTTAGGTTTAGATCTAAATTATTACTTTTTCGGAATGAATTGATTTTGCTCTTCATCCAAATCTGCCTAAGTTACAAACAAGTTATCCACATTAAATCCGAAAAAGATTTTTCTCATTTTCAAAGGATCCTGATATCCGTTTTTAATCGGATTTTAATCGTCCAGGAGTTTATTATTTTAGCTGTTTACTATTTACAATTTAAATAATTTTCGTAAATTGTGATATTGGATTGTGTTCAGAATCGCATTAAATCGCCGGAAAACACTGTTTTAACTAAACGAAACCTTTATCAGTAAGGCAATATTGCTGTTTTCCTGACTTTTTTAAACATATCCTTGTTTTTTTCTTTTTTACTTAATAAATTTACAGGAAACAGTTATATGTACGTTGAAAAATTAGATTCGATTGACCTGAAGATTCTTCAGATTCTGATGGACAATGGCCGCAGAAGGCGCAATGAAATTGCTGCTGAAGTGGGCCTTTCTCTTCCGGCCGTGAGTGAACGGATGAAGAAGATGACAGACAAAGGAATCATCAGGGGGTATTCAGTTATTCTGGATGCCAAAAAACTGGGGTTCGATATCAGTGCTTTCATCATTGTGAATGTTGACGGCAGCCGGTACTACGACTCCTTTATCAAGAACATTGCCAGCACGGCACATATAACTGAATGCCACTCAATTACCGGCGAAGGCAGTCATCTTCTGAAAATCAAGGTGAGAAATACGTCTGAAATTGAATGGCTTCTGAGCAAGATTCAATCCTGGGAAGGTGTTCACGGGACAAAAACCAGTATCGTTCTGTCAACGATCAAGGAATCCCCGGTTATCCCCCTCCCGGAATGATTTTTTAATCACCTAAGGAGAGCACTCATGAGCAAAAACGAAGCCATCGCCAAAGTTATGGCTCTGGTTAAAGAGAAAAACGTAAAGTTTGTTGACTTTAAGTTTATGGACTTTATCGGGAGCCTTCAGCACATCACTTACCCGATCAGCCAGTTTTCAGCAGAAACTTTTGCTGAAGGAAAACCGTTCGACGGATCTTCAATCCGGGGCTGGAAATCGATTCATGAATCGGATATGCTGATGATTCCGGATCCGGTAACTGCCTTTGTTGATCCGTTTTATGATGAGCCGACCCTTTCTCTGTTCTGCGACATTTATGATCCTGTCACCCGGGAACGGTATGACCGGTGTACCCGCGGAATTGCAGAAAAGGCCGAAGCTTACATCCGGTCGACCGGAATTGCCGATACGATTTATTTCGGACCGGAAGCAGAGTTTTTCGTTTTTGACAATGTTCAGTATGACACTGCTTCGAATTATTCCTATTTCGAAGTCGATTCTGAAGAAGCTGCCTGGAATACCGGCCGCGATGAGGCTCCGAACCTCGGTTACAAAAACCGGGTGAAAGAAGGTTATGTGCCCGTTGCACCAAAGGATAAACTGGCCAACCTGCGGATGAAAATGTCGAATGTTTTATCGGAAGTTGGTCTGACGGTAGAAGTTCTGCATCACGAAGTTGCTTCTGCCGGTCAGTGTGAAATCGGAATCCGGTTCGACAGCCTGACCCGTTGTGCAGACAACATCAGTCTCTTTAAATACGTCATTAAGAATGTGGCCTACAATGAAGGTAAGTCTGTTACCTTTATGCCCAAGCCCATTCAGGGTGATAACGGTTCTGGTATGCACTGTCACCAGTCTCTCTGGAAAGACGGTAAGCCACTGTTCTTTGGTAACGGATATGCAAACCTCAGTGAAACAGCCTTGTATTACATTGGCGGTATCCTGAAACATGCCCCGGCCCTTCTTGCCCTGACGAATCCGACCCTGAATTCCTATCACCGTCTTGTTCCTGGTTTTGAAGCACCTGTTAATCTCGCTTACTCCCAACGGAACCGTTCAGCTTCCGTCCGGATTCCGGTAACCGGTGATTCTGCCAAAACAAAACGGATTGAATTCCGCTGTCCGGATCCAAGCTGTAATCCTTACCTCGCATTTGCCGCCATGGCAATGGCCGGTATCGACGGTGTGATCAATAAAATTCACCCCGGCGATCCGCTGGATAAGGATATCTATGACATGAAGCCCGAAGAACTGGCCAATGTTCCATCAACTCCGGCTTCTCTCTACGAAGCTTTGAAAAACCTGGAAGCTGATCACGACTGGTTAACCCGTGGCGGCGTCTTCCCGGAAGAAGTCATTGAACAATGGGTCAAATACAAGATGGAAAAAGAAGTAAAACCAGCTTCTCTCTATCCGCACCCCATCGAGTATGCTTACTACTATGATTGCTGAGATCTGAAGCATAAAAAAGGCCGGTTCGAAAGACCGGCTTTTTTTTTATTCTGCTGTAAAGGCTAACGGAACTTCGATGGTTTGGATCAGACTGGACTCAATTGCGGAAAATTTCCAGTTTTTTATTTCGGCTCCGATGACCTCACCAATATCCGGATAAAAGGTATTTTTCGTTACCTTGATCTGGCCGACGGAACCATCCGGCAGAATTTCGAACTGAAAAATCACAATCCCCTCCTTGAAACCCAGCTTCCCTTCAAGATATAACTCCCTGTGAATCCGTCTGAGTTCATCGAAATGACTTTGGATAACCATCTGCAGTTCAATGGAGGACCGCTCCGCTTTCCGGACCGAAGCGCCCTGAATCTGAGTCTGCACAGGCGTGCAGCCGGAAAGTCCGGCCAACGAAAACCAACAGAGAAACAGAAAAGACCACTTTCGCATCCAGTTCACATCCAGACATTTCGGGAAATTCAGTAAAAATACAAGGAATTTACATTAATTCGCTGAAATCGGCCGGAATGAAGGGATAAAACAAAAAAAATGCCGGATGAACCGGCATTTTAGAGATCTATTCTGAAATTTCTCCAGGCTCCTGGTCAAAGATTTCAGGTTCCTCGTCCTTGAAAACAACTGCGACCGAGGCTATTGAATCACCTTCCTGCAGCCGGATCAGCCTGACACCCTGAGTATTTCTACCGATGTCTCTGAGCTGATCACAGGATTGCCGGATGATGGTTCCCTGTGTGGTAATGATCATCAGGTCACGGGTGTCATCAACTTCACGTATTGAAACAAGATTTCCGGTTTTTTCGGTTACTTTTACGGTTGAAATTCCCTTTCCGCCCCGGGTCTGAACCCGGTATTCTTCAAGCGGGGACCGTTTTCCCATTCCCTTTTCTGTTACGACAAGCAGAGAAGAGTCACTCCGGTCGGTGGTAACCATCCCGATTACCTGATTTTCATCATCCAGTGTGACAGCTTTTACCCCCGTAGCCGTCCGGCCCATATCCCTGACATCGGATTCATGGAAACGAATGGACTTGCCATTTTTGGTTCCGATAATCACATTGTGATTGCCGTTGGTCAGCCGGGCTTCGATCAGTTCATCATCTTCCCGGATATTAATTGCAATGATACCGCCTTTTCTGACATTACTGTAGGATTCCAGATCGGTTTTTTTAATGATACCCTGGCGGGTTGCCATGATAATGAAACCCGGTTCATCGAAATTTTTAACCGTGATAAAGGCTGCTACCTTTTCGTTTTCCCTCATTTCAATCAGATTGGCAATCGATCTTCCCCTCGACTGGCGGCCGGATTCAGGAACAGCCCAGACTTTAAGCCAGTAGCACCGGCCGTGACTGGTAAAGAAGAGAATATAATTATGATTGGTTGTTACAATCATGTGTTCAATGAAATCTTCGTCTCCAACAGAGGCAGCAGTAATTCCCCTGCCACCCCGGTTCTGTGACCGGTATTCGGTAATCGGAACCCGTTTCATAAACCCATTGTGAGAGATCGTGATGACGACTTCATCATCCGGAATCAAGTCTTCCATGTCGAATTCATCATCCGCAATAACCATTTCCGTCCGGCGTTCATCGGCATATTTAGATTTAATTTCTGCAAGTTCTTCCCGGATAATCGTCCAGCGGATGGAATCTGAGTCCAGAATTTCCTTCAGTTTCCCGATGAGAATCATAATTTCACGGTACTCATCTTCAATTTTCTGACGTTCCAGTCCGGTAAGCCGCTGAAGACGCATATCCAGAATGGCTTTTGCCTGAATTTCGGAAAGGCCAAACTGGCTCATCAGTCCTGAATGGGCAGTCTCGGTATCTGCTGAATTCCGGATGAGGCGGATGACTTCATCCAGATGGTCAAGTGCAATGCGGTATCCTTCGAGGATATGAGCTTTATTTTCTGCCTGTTTCAGGTCGAACCGGGTTCTCCTGACCACTACTTCCATGCGGTGTTCCAGATAGTAGTGCAGCATTTCCTTCAGAGACAGAACCCGTGGTACCCCATTTACCAGTGCCAGCATAATAATGCCAAAGGTGTTCTGAAGCTGGGTATATTTATAAAGCTGATTCAGGACGACCGTTCCCATGGCATCCTTCTTCAGCTCGATTACAATTCTCATTCCTTCCCGGTCAGATTCATCCCGGATGTCGGAAATACCCTCGACCTTTTTATCCTTAACCAGTTCGGCAATTTTCTCAATGATCGAAGCTTTGTTGGTTTGAAAGGGTATTTCGGTAATAATCAGGGATTCACGGCCGTTGGGTTTGGTTTCAAAATTTGCTTTTGCCCGGATGACACACCGGCCTCGGCCGGACCGGTAAGCCTCTCTGACACCTGCCATTCCGTAAATCGTTCCACCGGTCGGGAAGTCGGGAGCCTTGATAAATTCCATCAGATCCGAGTTTTCGATCTCCGGATTCAGGATCAACGCCGTTAGGGCATCAATAACTTCACCCAGATTGTGCGGCGGAATGTTGGTCGCCATCCCGACAGCGATCCCTGACGATCCATTGATCAGAAGATTGGGAACAGCACTGGGAAGAACCCGGGGTTCTTCGAGTGAGTCATCAAAATTCGGCTGAAAATCAACTGTTTCCTTATCCAGATCTTTCAGCATTTCTTCGGCCAGACGTTTCATTCTGGCTTCGGTGTACCTCATGGCCGCTGCAGAATCACCGTCAATCGAACCAAAGTTTCCCTGACCGTCGACCAGCGGATACCGCAGTGAGAAATCCTGAGCCATCCGGACCATCGAATCATAAACGGCGGAATCGCCATGCGGGTGGAATTTACCGAGTACTTCACCGACCAGACGGGCCGATTTCTTAAAAGCTCTTCCTGCACCCATTCCAAGTTCATTCATTCCGAAAAGAACCCGGCGGTGAACCGGTTTAAGTCCATCTCTGACATCCGGAAGCGCCCGGGACACAATCACAGACATGGAATAATCGAGGTATGAGAGTTTCATCTCATCGACGATAGGATTTGGCTTGATACGATCGTTGGACATAGATTAAATTCAGCTCTTAAAAATTTGGGTTTCGGGTCAGATATCCAGGTTTCTGACGTATCTGGCATTTTTCTCAATAAAGGCACGGCGGGGTTCTACAACATCGCCCATCAGAATTGAAAAAATATGATCAGCTTCAGTGGCATTTTCCATTGTCACAATCTGGAGAGTCCGGGTTTCAGTGTTCATGGTGGTGTCCCATAATTGTTCCGGATTCATTTCACCAAGTCCTTTAAACCGGTTGATGACAATATTGGAATCCTTGCCCGAATCGCCTGCAAGTTCTTTCACAATCGCATCGCGTTCTTCTTCCGTCCAGGCATATTTTTCGGACTTGCCCTTTTTAACCTTATATAACGGCGGATCGGCAATGTAAATATGCCCCTGAACTATCAATTCCCTGAAATACCTGAAAAAGAACGTCAGCAGAAGTGTTCTGATGTGGGCACCATCCACATCCGCATCGGTCATGATGACGATTTTATGATATCTGAGTTTGGAAATATCGAATTCATCCATCCCGATGGAAGTACCCATGGCAGTAACGATATTTCTGATTTCCTCATTTTCCAGAATCCGGTCGAGGCGTGATTTTTCAACATTCAGGATTTTTCCCTTCAGCGGAAGAATTGCCTGAAAGCGCCGGTCACGGCCCATTTTTGCAGATCCGCCGGCCGAATCTCCCTCGACGATGAACAGTTCTGTTTCAGCCGGATTGGCATTTGAGCAATCGGCCAGTTTTCCGGGAAGTGTCATGCTGTCCAGGGCAGATTTTCTGCGGGTCAGGTCACGGGCTTTCCGTGCCGCTTCACGGGCCTGTGCAGCCAGGATCACCTTTTCAAGAATAGATTTTCCGACTGACGGGTTCATTTCGAGGAATTCTGACAACCGGTCATTGACCAGTGTTTCGACAATCGATTGAACTTCGGAATTTCCCAGTTTGGTTTTTGTCTGACCTTCGAACTGTGGTTCTGGTACTTTCACAGATACGATTGCCGTAAGTCCTTCCCTGAAATCATCGCCGGTCAGGGAAATTTTGGCGTTTTTCATCAGGTCATTTTTTGAGGCGTAAGCATTCAGGGTCCGGGTGAGTGATTTTCTGAATCCGGTTACGTGGGTTCCGCCCTCGTGGGTATTGATATTATTCACATACGAGAAGACGTTTTCATTGTAAGAGTCATTGTACTGGAAGGCAATGGCAACCTGAACATTATCTTTCTCGCCCAGAACCTGGACCGGATCTTTCATCTTGCTGGTCCGGTTTTCATCCAGGTATTTAACGAACTCAATCAGCCCGCCTTCATAACAGAATGAACTGACGGCTTCGGGGGATTCTCTTTCATCAATAAAATTGATTCTGAGACCCGGATTCAGAAAAGCCAGTTCTCTTAACCGGTCAAGGAGAATATCCGAATGGTAAACAGATTCCTGGAATATTTCAGGATCAGGTAAAAAGTGAACGGTTGTTCCCCGTTTTTCGGTTGGGCCGAGATCCCTCAGTTTTCCCTGGGTAATCCCTCTCTGAAACTCCATCTGGCTGGTTTTACCATCCCGGTAAACTGTTGCAACCAGTTTTACGGAAAGGGCATTCACGCAGGATACACCGACGCCGTGAAGTCCGCCAGAGACTTTATAGGTATCTTTATCAAACTTACCGCCGGCATGAAGAACGGTCATGACCAGTTCAAGAGCCGGAATTCCTTCTTCCTTATGGATATCGACCGGAATTCCCCGTCCGTTGTCCTCAACGGTGATGGAATTATCCTTGTGGACGAAAACTGAAATGTCGGTACAGAATCCGGCCAGAGCTTCGTCAATCGAGTTATCAACGACTTCATAAACCAGGTGGTGAAGTCCTCTGATTCCGACATCACCAATGTACATTGCCGGCCTTTTCCTGACCGCCTCGAGACCTTTCAGTACCGTAATATTATCGGCACCATAATCGGCAGCCTGGACTGCATTTTCTTCAATTTCTGCCATAATTCCTGAATTCAAATTTTTTTGGAAAATAACCTGATAATTTACCGAAATTGGATATCTTTTACAATTTCTTCACCGAAATACGTATTAATTTTTTCAAGGATTTCCCGTTTTCTGAAGGTCAGTTCCTGACGCCATGCAGAATTCAGAACTGAAACTTTAAGTACTTTATTTTCAATCTTTTCTGCAGAGGCTTCGGCGGCAATTTTTTCGCCGACGATTTTGGGCCACTCCGCCAGAACATCGTACTTTTTAACGATTTTTCCGGCAAGAGTATGATTCTTGTAAAACTGAATCAGATCCTGGATCGAAATCAGCTTTCCGGTCCGGCTTTTATCCCGCATAAACCCGCCCGTCTTCAATCCTGAAAAACCCGAAGTTCCCGTCAAGAGCCAGTTTTTCCCGGTCTGTCATGGTGATAAGTACCTGCCCGAGAGCTGGCAGAAAGCCGGAAATTACTTTCAGCCGTTCGCTGTCGAGTTCAGAAAAAATATCGTCGATCAGAACAATCGGGGTTTCGCCTGTTTTCTCCTTCAGATAGTGCCACATTGCAATTTTGACGGCCAGAAGCAGGAGTTTATGCTGTCCCTGTGAGGCATAAAAACGGGTTTCCCGTCCATCCAGCTGAATCAGGAGATCATCCCGCTGCGGGCCGATGAGGGTTGTCCGCCGGTCCAGTTCCTGATCCCGGTAAAGCCGGGCCTGCTCCCTGAGCCAGGCTTCGGCATCTGTATCAGACCCCAGAAGGGTTTCATCCGATTTGTACTCAATTTCAGGTTGTTCGAACCCGGATAGTTCATTCTGATAAAGAACAGAAAGCAACTGCCTGAACTGGTGAAGAAACCGAAGGCGCCGCCTGAGAACCGGTGCAGAATTCCGGATCAGTTCTTCGGTCCAGATATCAAACAGATCGATTGCAGAAGGGGTGAGTTTACCCTGACTTTGAAGCAGGTCGTTTCTCTGGCGGATGGTTTTCTTTAATTTTCTGGAATCTTCGATGTAGACTTTACTGGTCTGAAATAAAACGGAATCGAGAAATTTTCTTCTGTCGGAAGGAGATCCCATGGTGATGAGCCGGTCCTCCAGGGAAAACAAAACGGTTGGGAACCGGCCGATGATATCGGAAGATCCTGTTATTTTCTGGCCGTTCAGTGAAATCTGTTTTCCTTCCGGACGGAAAACCTGAGTCCGGATTTCTGAGACCAGTCCGGAATCTGACCTGAAATTGCCGGAGAGGGTAAAATGAGGATCGCCGTTGCGGATGCAGAGAAGATCAGAACTAACCTGGAAAGATTTGGTCAGGGTAAGAAAATAAACCGAATCGAGCAGATTGGTTTTACCCTGTCCGTTCCGGCCGTAAAAAATGGAGACATTCTGGGAGAAAGACAGACGGGAGTCAGGGTGGTTCCGGAAACCGGCCACCCCGAGATCAGTCAGGAACATGTTTAGCTGTTGATTCTGACCGGCATCACCAGCATCAGGATGTTCTCGTTTTCTTCCTGCTCTGCCGGGAGAACAACGGCGGCCCGGGTAGGTCCCGAAAATTCAAACCGGACTTCATCGGTTGCAATATGGTCCAGCACATCCTGGATGTAGATGGCATTAAATCCGATTTCAAGTGCATCACCACTGAACAGGCAGGCAATATTTTCTGTTGCCGACCGTCCCTGATCATAATCTTCGGCAAAGATTTTAAGCGGTTCACTGCTCATGGCAAACCGGATCTGGTGGGTGCTGCTGTTGGCAAAAAGCGAAACCCGTTTACAGCCGGCCTTCAGATCATGATTATTGATTACCATATTCCGGTTATTTTCGGACGGAATAACGGCCTCGTAATTCGGGTAATTCTCTTTGATCAGCCGTGAGGTCAGAACCCCTTCCTCGAACCGGAAGGAGACAAATTTATCATCAACAGTCAGCGGTGTTTCGGCACCGTCGATATTTTTCAGGGCAATATTCAGTGCTTTGGCCGGAATGATGAAATTCCGTTTTTCGGTTGTGGCGAATCCCTTATAGGAAAAGGCTACCAGCCGGTGGCCATCGGTGGCAACCGTTTTGAATTCATCTTCCGAAATCTGGAACAAAACCCCCATCATCGCCTGGCGCAGTTCATCAGTCGAAACAGCAAATAAAGTGTGATTGACCATTCTGGCCAGTTGCTTGCTGCTGATGCTGACGGTAGATCCTGATTCCAGGTCGGGCATTCCCGGAAACTCGTCACCGTTTTCGCCGGCCAGCTTATACGTTCCGCGGTCTGTTGAAAAGGTAATCTGATTCAGATCATTGATGTCGAAAGACAGACTGGTTTCGGGTAAGGCTTTCAGAGTGTCGATCAGGCGTTTTGCCGGAACGGCAACCTTGCCGTCCTGTCCGCCGGAAACAGAGACTACGGTGGTCATCGAGACTTCGAGGTCGGTTGCAGAAAGTGTTAAGTCATTTCCCCTGAGGTCGAACAGGATATTTTCAAGAATGGGAAGCGGAGTCTTGGCCGGAACGACACTATTCACCTTATTGAGGCTTTTCAGAAGGAGGGTGGAATTGACTTTGAATTTCATGTGCTTGTTCTCCGAGAAGGAAAATAATGAAGATAAGAATATAGAAAATTTGTTGTAAGTCGTTTGCTGAGGCTGTGGGTATGTGGATAACCCCGTTACTTTCCTGAAAATCTCTGCATTCAACCTGATTTCCGGCGAAGATTTATCCACGCCCGGTTTCTGATGTGCCTGTGGAAAACCGGCCAGTTATCCACTGCTGTCCACAGACGGTTCAGAATGAAACCCAAACGGCCGGTTTATTCACACTGAACCCACCGCCGTCCACATCCCTGTCCACACCCGGATGTGAGTAACTAAAAGTAAAATTTTTCCCGGTGAAATGAAAGTCATTTACCGATAGAAACGCCGGGGATCACAGGAGTCCGAAAGAAGGGGGAGGATCGGGAAAAAAGTTAGTGTTACTCAATTGTTACCGCATTCCAAAGTTCATACGCACCAACCAGGCCAAACAGAACCGCAAGAGTAAATTTGGTAGTTCTCGATGTTTTAAGATGATCCACTTCGATGTTGAGCTTTTTATCCTCAATTTTCTGAAGAGTCTTATTCATATCTGAGGTTGTGGTGCCGTAATCCCAGGCGAGGCCCAGTGCAATAACTGCAAGAATCAGATCGGCGCTCTTTATTTTAACGTTAACGGCCGGTTCCTGCTCAAGCGACCAGCCTGCAGAAGAGTGATCCGGAATTTTTCCTGAAACGGATGTTTTAGACACATAGCCGGTCAGGTCAGACTCCGGAAGCCGGATCTGGTAAAACGTACCCGCCGAGTCGAGAAGTTCAACCCGTTGTCCCAACCTGAGTACTGTTACGGTGCCCGAATAAAAGGGATCCGGATTTTTTAACACACGGGCCTGTTTTTCCTGAATAAAAACAACCGGTGGGGTGGTGAGTGAATCTGCGCGGTTGGCCAGGCTGAGAGCCGGTACCAGAGCCAGGATCAGAAGAGCAATCAGGGTTTTCACAGGAACTCCTTTTCAGTAAAATTAAAAATTAGGTTGCTTTTTACCAATTTCCGGACGGCTGACCGTACCAGCCTGTCCGGGCTTCCGGGAGGTTTTCGCTGAGAACCGGTTTTTCTTATCCGCCACAAATTGTATCTTTAAGGATTTCTGCAGCGGGTTATGGGTTCATCCACCATATTGGTTTTAGGACATTTTTGCTGGGACGGGCTGGAATCTGATGCCGGATCGCTGAAGTATGAACCCGGCGGCATTGCCTATTCCCTTTTTGCCCTTTCTTCGGTGATGGAAACCGGGGACCGTATGATTCCGGTTTTCCCCGTTGAAAAGGACTCGTATCAGACCGTTCTTCAGGAACTGGCCCGTCTGCCGCACGCAGATCCATCCGGGATTTACCCGTCAGAAGAAAAAAATGACAGGGTCAGGGTAATTTACCGGCCGGATGAGGATCCCGGTTACGAATCCATTCACAGTTCGGAACAACCCATTAACCTGAACCACCTGCCTGAAACCGAACCGGATGCCGTCTATATCAATTTCCAGACCGGGTTTGATCTGAAAATTCAGGATCTGGCTGCTCTCAGGAGCCGGTATCCGAAAGCCTTTATCCATCTGGATCTGCACGTCAGAACGGACCGGCTGTTTGCTTCATTTAAAAACAATCCGGCTGGTCTTCAACTGGAACTGAAGCAGGTTTTCGGGTTTGTTGATTCGGTACAGGTTAACCAACGGGAACTGCAGATGCTTTTTCTGGGAAGCGGAACAACCGAAAAAGGACTGCTGAAAATGGCATTTTTTGAAGGACAGGTACGCTTTTTTCTGATTACGAAGGGGAGCCGGGGTGTCGTTGCCTGGGAAAAAGTGCTGACCACAATTCACAGTCACATCCTGAGGCCTGAGCAGGTCGTTGAAAATGGGTATGCAGTGGGCTGCGGGGATATTCTGGGTTCGGTATATACCCATCAGATGATCAGGACCCAAAGTTTAAAAAAATCTCTGTCGACGGCAATGAGACTGGCCGGACAGGCCGCCAAAAAGCAGGGGTTTTCCGGCAAGGCGGACTATTTGTTAGTGAACGGAGCATTCAGATGACCGAAAATCCTCCTTTCAGGAAAATCCTGATAACCGGTGCCAACGGGTTGCTGGGGCAAAAAGTGACCGCGATATTTGCCGGGGACACCCGGTTCGAAATTCTGGCATCAGCCAAAGGAACCCAATTAAACCGTGAGGATCTTGTCTGCCGGTACCAGGAACTGGACATTACTGACCGGAAGGCGGTCAGGGCACTTGTGGCTGATTTTCAGCCGGAGGTCATCATCAACTGTGCAGCCATGACTCATGTGGACAAATGTGAGACCGAACGGGAAGCCTGCCAGTCCATCAATGTGGACGGAGTCAGAAATCTGGCAGAATCTGCGAAAGCCCGGGATATTAAACTGGTCCACATTTCGACTGACTACGTTTTTGACGGTAAAAATGGGCCTTATCTGGAAACCGACCGGGTAAATCCGATTTCTTACTACGGAAAATCAAAGCTTGCCAGCGAAAATGAATGCATCGCTTCAGGTCCCGGTCATCTGATTTTCAGAACGATGGTGGTTTACGGGCTCGGAACCGGTACCAAGTCAAATTTTGCCCTTTGGCTGGTTCAGATGCTGAAGGAAAAAAAGCCGGTTACCATTGTTACTGATCAGACCGGAAACGCAACTCTTGTTGAAGATCTGGCCGAGGCTGTTTACCGGGGAGTCCTGAAAAACAAGTCCGGAATTTTCAATGCAGCCGGTTCAGATCTTTGCAGCCGGTTCGATTTTGCAGTTAAACTTGCCGGGCATTTTGGGTTTGACCCTTCCCTGATCACCCCGATTCTGACCGCCAGCCTGAACCAGCCCGCACCCCGGCCGCTGAATTCCGGCCTTATTGTTACCAAAGCCGAAAAAGAACTCGGCATGCGATTTTCAACAACCGATGAAGGCCTGATCCGGTTCAGGCAGCAACTTATAAACGCAGGAATCCTCTGATATGCTCGATCTGAAACTTGTCCGTGAAAACCCGGACTACTACAAAGCCAAAATTGAATCCAAACTGGATGACCCGAGAAAAATAGATCAGATTCTGGAAGCTGACGTCCGGAGAAGAGAGCTGATCGGAGAGGTAGAATCTCTGAAAGCCACCCGGAATGCAGTTACCGCAGACATTGCAGCAAAAAAGAAGAACAAAGAAAATGCCGATCATCTGATTGCAGAAATGAAGACCGTTTCTGATAAGATCAAGGACCTGGATTCAGAATTGTCTGACGTTGAAACCCGGATCAATGACCTGCTTCTCTATACACCGAATGCCCCGCATGATTCCGTCCCCAAAGGCTCTTCCGCTGCAGATAATGTGGAAGTAAGACGGTGGGAAACCGGAACCTTTGCCGGTACTTTTAAACCGCTTGATCACATTGAGCTGGGTAAGAGGCTTGGCATTCTGGACTTTGAACGGGGAGCTAAAATTTCGGGCTCCGGATTTCCGGTTTATGTGGGAAAGGGTGCGGCCCTCGAACGGGCACTGATTAACTTTTTTCTGGATACCCACACCACGAACCACGGCTACAAGGAAGTTTTCCCGCCGTTTGTCGTGAATGAAGAGTCAATGCGGGGAACCGGGCAGCTTCCGAAATTTGCCGAAGATATGTATACTATTACGGCAGACGGACTTTATCTGATCCCGACCGCCGAAGTTCCCATCACCAACCTTCACCGGAACGAAACCTTCAAAGCTGAAGATCTGACAGTCAGATATTGCGGTTACTCGGCCTGTTTTCGCCGAGAAGCCGGATCTTATGGAAAAGAGACGAAAGGATTTCTGCGGGTTCATCAGTTTAACAAGGTTGAACTGGTCAAATTTGCCAATCCGGAAGGGTCCTATGCCGAACTGGAAAGCATGGTAAATGATGTCGAGAATATTCTGAAGGCCCTGAAGGTTCCCTACCGGATTCTGCTGCTGTGTACCGGTGATCTCAGTTTCAATGCTGCAAAATGCTATGATGTGGAAGTCTGGTCCCCGGCTGAAAACAAATATCTTGAAGCCTCATCCTGTTCCAATTTCCAGGATTTTCAGGCCCGCCGGGCCAATATCCGGTTTAAGCCGGATGCGAATTCAAAACCCGAATTTGTTCATACCCTGAACGGATCCGGACTGGCGACTTCCCGCCTGATGGTAAGCCTTCTGGAAAACAACCAGAATGCAGATGGCTCGGTGACCATTCCGGAGGTGCTCAGGCCCTACACCCGGTTCAGTACCATTGAACCAGCCTGACCGGAAGCAGGGATCATGACGTACCATCAAAAGCTCGATCAGGCGATTCTGACCAGCAACAGTCTGCTCTGTATTGGAATGGATCCGGATCTTTCAAAAATCCCGATGCATCTGATGAATTCGGAAGATCCGGTGTTTGATTTCTGCCGTGCGGTCATTGAGGCGACGAAAGACACGGCCTGCGCCTATAAATTCAATATTGCATTTTTTGAGGTTCTGGGCGAAAAGGGGTGGGAGACCCTTCGGGCCCTGCTTCCACTGCTTCCGGCCCATGCTGTCAGGATTGCCGATGCCAAAGTCGGGGATATCGGGAACAGTTCGGATAAATACGCCGAGACTTTTTTTGATGAATTTGAATTCGACTGTGTAACTGTGGCGCCCTATATGGGATCCGATTCGGTTCAGCCTTTTATCCGGCGGGAAGACAAGGGAATTTTTCTGCTGGGACTGACCAGTAACCCGGGATCTGCTGATTTTCAGCGGCTGAAACTGGAAAACGGGAACTTTCTGTATCAGGAAGTGGCTGATAAAGCCGTTTCCTGGAATGGTTTGCTGAACGTCGGACTTGTAACCGGTGCAACCCACTCTGAGGACCTGAAAGAACTCAGGGACCGGGTCGGGGATCTTCCCTTTCTGGTTCCCGGTATTGGGGCACAGGGCGGTGATCTCGGGAAAACAGTCCGCAATGCGGTTAACCGTCACAGCCGGGGTGCCCTGATCAATGTCGGGCGGGATATTCTTTACGCTTCCGGTGAAGAAAATTTCAACCGGATCGTTAACCAGAAGGCTCATTGGTATCAGGAACAGATCAATCACTTCCGGTTTACAATTTCAGTCTGATTTCCTATTTTTGAAGCAGATTCCGAAACGAACACAGGTTTTCCATGACATCTGCTTCCGCCTTTCCCGAGGTGTATCTGGCCCGATTGTGGTCTTCAGGATACCTTTTTGGCAAAACTTTATCCACCGATGCCGGTGACCCGGTAGAAATCCATCATCCCGGATCCGAAAACCGGTCAAATGGTCCCGACTTTCTCGATGCAACACTTCTGATCGGTAACCGGCCGGTAACCGGTCATGTCGAATTTCATGTCCAGTCTGAGGATTGGTTTACCCATCACCATCCGGCAGACCCGGCCTACCAGTCCTGCATTCTCCACGTTTCCTGGTACAACCTTCCCGGATATACATCCGTACCGGCAGGAACCAGGAAGCAGATTCCGCACCTGACACTGTCCCGGTTTTTAACATTTCAGGATCTGCTTAGCCTGCTGACGGTTGAGGATAAACTGAATTTTACCCGGAAAACCCCCTGTGAAGGCCGCATCCGCCTGGTTTCTGCTGCTGCAATCCGGGCCTGGACGGCAGAACTTGGGCATCAGTCGCTGATCGGTAAAGTGAACCGGTATGCCAACCGGCTTAAGCAACTGACGGCTAACCCGGTCTATCTGAAGGGAAAGCGGTATGTCTGGGATCAGATGCTGTTCGAAGGACTTTTCAGGGCTTTGGGATACCCGTCGAACACCACCCGGTTTGAACGGCTTTCGAGGGAATTGCCAGTAACCGACTGGCCGGATCTGACTGAGGGCTCGGGGGAGGTTCTGCTCGCTGAGTGGCTTTTTCTGGCAGGACTGGAACGGGACCCGGAATTTGAACCTGGTTTTCCAGACCTTATCCGCCCGGAAATTCTTCGCCGCGGGCCGGTCTTTCATGCCGGTGACTGGAAAACCAAGTCGGTACGTGCAGCTAACCAGCCAGAGAAAAGACTGAAGGCGGCCGCCGAACTTACCGGCCGGTTTTATCATACCGGGTTTTTAAAGCCACTGATCCTGACTTTGGATGCCTGCATGAATATGGCACTGCGGTCAGAAAAAATTGTACCTGAACTGATGGCTTTGCTGACGCCTTCGGGAGACGGTGAGGCAAGAATAGGAAAGGAACGACGGGAGGCTATCCTGTTTAACACCTGGCTTCCGGTGCTGTATCTGTATGCCAGAGAGTTCAGAAGAACCGATCTTCAGGACCTGATTCTAACCCTGTGCGATGTTTGGCCGCACCGCCAGGAAATTGCACTGGACCAAAGTCTGAGGCAGATTTTCGGATTACAGGAACGGACGTATACCCTTCACTGGGGACTTCTGAACCTGCACCAGAACTGGTGCCTTCAGAAAAAATGCCTGGACTGCCGGATCGGTCAGGAAATCAGAAAGGAGCTGTAACTTCCGTCAGGCATCCGGAATCCTGAACCAGGCCCAGATAAAAGAAATACCGAGAATAAGATCAATCTGACTTCCGGCAAACAGGGGGGCGGGAATCCGGTTCTGAGAAAGAAGAATCCATCCAGCAATGGCAAAAGAGAATTTTTCGACCCAGGCTGCCAGAATTATTTTTTTAAACCGTACCGGATCAGATCCAATCAGCAGAAAGACCAGTTGCCAGGCGACTGCTGTCCCGATAAAACCGTAATAGAACTCAGGATGAGTGATTTCCGGTGGATAGTCGATTCCGGTTTGGGCTTCCGTAAAAAACATCGGAATTAAAACCAGCAGTCCATAAATTCCGGCACTATAAAACTGCCACCGGATGAATTTCAGGTGGCGGAATTCAGCGGGGCTATTCTTCAATTTTATTGCCAAGCTTCATGATTTTATAGAAGGAAGCTACCATAACAGTGATACACAGCCCCCAGCAGACCGTCAGGAAAACGATACCGGCCGGTGTAAGGCCTTCGGCAGCAGCCGTCTGCAGCAGAAAGGTTAAAGCGGTCATGATTTCACCTCTTTTTTGGCATGCTGTTTCCAGGCCAGATAGATCAGATAAGCAAACAGAAGAATAAAGCCTACAATAAAAACCCTTGCAGCGGTAACAACCCCGATATTTTCAGGGTTTACCGATCCGCCACCGGCACTTTTCTCATAGATCAGAATGTCCCAGGCAGAGTTGTAAATCCAGGCGCCGAGAAGGACGATCAAAAAGGTCGGGGTGATGTACTTCATGATGAAGTAAAACACCTTCGGAATTTTCATTGCCGCCCCCTGATTGATTTCAGCCCAGGCTTTGTCAATCCCGAAAACCCAGACAAACAGAATGGTTTCAACGGCACCGAACAGCACGAGCATAAACGTTCCTGCCCAGAAATCAAGCTCATCCAGATATCCGAACCGATTATACAGCACAACCGGTATCACACAGGCTACAGTCAGACCGACCAAAATAGAGACCGCCTTTTTATGACTGAGCTGAAACTCATCCTTCAGGAAGGTAATAATCGGGAGACCCATCGCCACCGAAGAGGTAATCCCGGCAAAAAACAGCAGAAAAAACCAGATAAAACCAAAAAACTGACCGTATTCAATGTGGTTGAAAATAACCGACATCGAGACAAACCCCAGGTTAAAGCTTCCGCCCTGCGCAATGGTAATTGTTTCAGACAGTCCGAAAAAGAGAACCGCCACCGGTATGGCAATACAGCTTCCCAGAATGATTTCGGCAAATTCATTGGTAATACCGGTAGCAAGTCCAGAAAGGGCAATGTCATCTTTGGGTTTCAGGTAAGAGGCGTAGGCGTGGATGGATCCCATTCCAAGCGACAGGGTAAAAAAGATCTGTCCGGCCGCCGCCAGCCAGACATCCACATCCCCCAGCCGGGAAAGATCCGGGTTCCAGATATACCCCAATCCCTGCCATACCGTTCCGTTGCTTCCCGGAATGGCATCCAGTGTAAAAATCCGGATAACGAGAATAATGGCAAAGACAAACAGCATTGGCAAGGCCCATTTCGAAAACCATTCAATTCCGCCGCTGAGACCCTTGTAGAGAATCCAGGCATTTGCGACGAGAGTTACCGAGAGAAAACTCCAGGCCAGGGTCGTGCCCGCAAAAAAGGCCTGGTTTTCAACTCCAGTATAACCCTGAAGGAAATTCTTCATCAGCAGGAGTTCGGAAGATCCTTCGGTTTTGTGCTGGGTCATGTACTCCTGAAACGTTCCGGTGAGGCTGAAAACAGAGTAGGCAAAGGTCCAGGATTCAATAAAGACATAATAAATCAGGACTACAAAGGGAATAATCAGCCCAAGAACCCCGAGATACTTGGCAACGGGATGGTTCCAGAGTCTTGAAAACATGCCAGGAGTTGATCCATGTCCGTGTTTTCCGCCCAGCCGGCCAATGCCCCACTCCATCCACATCAGAGGAATCCCGATGAGAATAAAGGCGATCACATACGGAATCATAAAGGAACCGCCGCCATTTTCTGCTGCCTGAACGGGGAACCGTAAAAAATTGCCGAGACCAATAGCATTGCCTGCTACGGCAAAAATCAGTCCGAGCCGGGTTCCCCAGGATTCCCGGGTGGAAAGGTTGGGCATGAAAAACTCCTTTTGTTTCTCTGGTAATCCGGATCGGTTTCTCCAGAATTTCACCAAAGTAGATTAAAAATTAAACTCCGGCGTGAATAATAATTAAATCAGTAAACTTTTGCAATTTTGGTGAGAATTTACGGCTGAATCCGGGGAAACCGAAGCGGGACCTCCGGCAGGATACAAAGGCTTTCACAGGATTGACCGATAATCTGAATTTCACGTTTCGTCAGGGGAACACGGGTGCCCAACTTGAACCCGCCGGCTGTCTTGCAGGAGGGTCACCTGTGCAGACCATTCTATTTCTGAAGGACCGATTTCAGGAAGGATTCATATTCGGCCGGATTCCGGGTCATGCCTTCAAATTTACCGAGGATCTTTTCTTCAGGTGTTAAAACCGCATAAAGCGGAAGAGCCACGGTTCCGAATTTAGCTTCCTGAAAGGCCTGATTGGCCTCATAGACAGCACCGTCACCATCGGTGTAGAGTTTAACCAGAACAAAATCATTCAGCAGCGCAGAAATTTCGGGCCGGGTAAAGATATTCTGCTCCATCCACCGGCAGTTGGTGCAGGTATATCCGGTAAAGTCAATGAAAATCGGTTTTCCGGATTGGGCAGATGCTTTTTTACCTTCTTCCAGAGAGGAGAGCCAGACTGGTCCCTGTTTCACAGTCTCAGGATTGCCTGCACTGACCCCACCGGTTACAAATTGAGTTCTTCCGTAGTCCTGCGGCGGCATGAACGCATCCAGTTCACCCAGCCGCTTTCCGAAAATTCCGGCCGTGAAGTCGAAGGTAAGGTAAAGAAAGAAGATTCCGATCAGAATCCGTACCGGACTTTTCCCGCCGGTGTCTTCTGCTTCGTGGGCCAGTCTGAAAACCCCAAAAAGATAAAGAGCCGAGGCAAGAGAAATAGCAGCCCAAACAGCCAGAAAGCGGTCACGGGTGAGGATTTCCCATTGATACACCAAATCGGCATTGCTGAAAAATTTAAAAGCAGCAGCAATTTCCAGAAACCCCATCAGCACTTTGACAGAGAGCATCCAGTTGCCCGACTTTGGCAACCGGTTCATCCAGGAGGGGAACAGTGAGAGGAAGAAAAACGGGATGGAGAACACAAAACTGAACGCCAGCATCCCCACAACCGGGAAGAACCAGTCACCCTGCGAAGCAGAGACCAGAATGGTACCAACAAATGGCATGGTGCAGGTAAAACTGGTAACCGTAAACGTAAGTGCCATCAGAATGATGCCGGTTATTCCGCCTCCCGAAGATGCCAGGGTCAGCCGGGTTTGAAGCGAAGCCGGGAGCCCGATTTCGAACAGGCCGAAAAGATTCAGTGCAAAAAAGACAAACAGCAGCCCAACAGCCAGATTGATCCAGGGATTGGTTGAAAAGTTGGTAATTCCGGCAGCACCGAACAGGACCGCCAGAAAAAACCCGAGTAAAGTAAACGTGAGAACGATTCCAGTCATGAAAATAACCGAGTCCCGGATGGCGGTTCCTGAGGTTTTTTCCTGCCGTTTGGTAAAGTAGGAAACGGTTATCGGGATCATAGGGAAAACGCACGGCGTGAGCAAAGTCAGTGCCCCGACTGACATGGCCAGCCAGATAAAAGCCCAGAGTGAAAGTCCGTCTGTTGTCGTTCCGGCAAGTACGGGTTCCTGTCCGGTTGCCGGAATTTCGGTCTTTTTTACGGTATCGGGTATAAAAGCAGCCGGAACCAGGGCAGTTTTTTCTGTCGCAGCAGGGGTTCCTTCCCTGACAGGATAAGAAATGGACAGGTTAATTTTAGCCGGTGGTGCGCAGACATTATCATTGCAGGCCATAAACCGGATTTGCAGGTTCAGGTTACCGGTTTGGGATCCCGGCTTTATAATCAAATCAAAGGTAGCAGATTCTTTAAACCAGGCAACCTGCATTTCAAAATTCGGGTCGTAGGCAGATTCGGGTGAAGATTCAGAAACCGAAACAAGGGATCCGCCATCGGGGAGTGAGAACGAAGTGGCAACCGGTCCGCCATCAGCCAGCTTGGTGGAATATAAATGCCAGCCCGGAAGAATTTCGGCCTGAACCCGAAGGGAAACACGGCCTTCGGGATTAATGGTGGCTTTCCCGGGGGTAAATTTGACAATGTCGGTTGTTTTCTGGGCGGAAGCCGGCAGAAAGGTTAATAGAGCAGTCAGCAGGGCAACAATTTTTTTCATAGACTTTTAATTCAGTGTAAAGAATGCGAAGATACAAAAGCCTTTCGTAACAACGGAATTCTGTTCAGCAAGTTCCTTCCGGTTGGGTATAGGATGAAAAACCAGGGCAGAAGTGTCCTGGGGGGCAGATTAGAAAAAGCGGTTTCATTAGGTCTGTATTAATTATCCGGGAATGAGGTCCTGAAATTTGCTTAAGAATTAAAATGAAAAGTATTTTGTAATTCAGTGTAATAAAATCCTGACATTTAGTTACCAGAGGGGAAAAATGAGAGCCGTTCTTAGTTTTTTTGGTTTTTTGGGATTTTTCTGTGCATGGGGTTCTGGTCCGGCTGCGGTTTACAGAATCAATTCAGCTTATGAAATATCTGCTTCAGGATCAGGCAAGTGGGATATTACCGAAGAAATTAAAACCCGGATTGAAATATTGGAGTCAAGGGAAGGACAAACTTTTCTGTTTTCCTTTTATGAACCTTATTACGCCGAAAAAATGAAGGTGAAAGGATGGGCAAACGGCTCATCCCTTGAAAGTAATCAGTATTACTCAAGACCTGCCGATTTCGGGGACTCCTTTATGTCGGATAGCAAGATTCATTTTATCGGATTCAGCGAGGAGCAGTCAAAAAAGGGAAAAACCATAGAATGGCAAACCAGTTACAGTTTTAAGGACCTGGTATTTTTTCCGGTGATATCGGTCCCAGAAGAGGATTCTGTGTCGGGTTATACAATTACTATCGAACACCCGGAATCTTTGTATGTCGATTTCGATTTTATTTTTACCGGTGACTCGGTTGGGTATGAACTGGGACGTGAAAAAGAAAAAACGACCCTCCGGTTTCATTCCTTTTCCGGATTGAAAGAGTCCAGATCCTACTATCCGTTCAGCAGTACCCGGGTCTATGTTTACCCCAAACTTACCATCCGGAAAAAACCGGTTAACGGATTTACCCCTGAAAGTTTTGCCTCCTGGTACTTGCGGTCTTTCGAAAACCGGCCCGCCCTGAATCTTCAGGGAAAGGCATTGGCCGACAGTCTGACAAAAGAACTTGCGGACCCGGCAGAAAAGGTTAAAAAACTGTTTCTCTGGGTACAAAAATCGATCAGGTATCTGGCTGATGGTTCATCCGGACACTCGATTATCCCGCATGATGCCCACTATGTACTTAAAAAAAAATATGGTGACTGCAAAGACCGGGCTTTCCTGATCCGGGATCTGGCCGGTTATCTCGGAATTAAAGTCTATCCGGTGCTGGTCAGTACAGATGCGGTTGCCCAAAAGGACCTCGTATACGTCGAAAATTTCAACCACGTAATCAATGCAATTAAAACAGATCAGGGGTATGTGTATTTTGACCCGACGGATCAAACCGGTGAATTCGGCCACGTTTCTTCCAATCTTCTGTTCAGTAAGGCGCTGGTTCTGGATCCTGAAAAACCAGAGCTGACACAAATTCCCTTCGGTTCCGGAATTCTTGAAGCTGAAATTGAGATTTCTGCCCATGAGGATTCCCTATCTGCTGCAACTGGTACAGTTAAATTCAGCAGGGGGTTTCTCACCTACATCCGGTATGCAAAAAAAGACAAGAATTCCTTTGATCTGGAAAATCTGGTCAATGATATTCTTTCCTCATTTGTGCAGAATACCGGGTTCAGTTCAATAGATGAACTGCCGTCTGACCAGGGAGAATCCAGATTTAGGTTTCATGCAGATCTTGCCAAATCTGTTATCAAGTCACCCACGAAGCTGTATCTTCCCAAAATCCCGTTCCTGCTGATGACCAATTCCCTCATTGAACGTGAGAAGGACTACCATCCGGTTTTTGCCAGTTTCCCATCCCGGCTTTCCCTCAGGTTATCCCTGAAAGGAAAACAAAGGACTTCGGCGGCCACTCCGTTTGAATTAAAAGGGGAGGGTGTCTCTTACACTTCTTCCCTGACCCAAACCGGCGACCTGTTTAACCTGAACTGCGAGTGGAAATCGGACCGGTTTATTTATGAAGGAAGCCCAAAGGCAGCATTTCTCAAATTCTCGAAAGACTGGCTGAAGAATAAAAATCAATTATTTACTATAACCGGGGCTCAGCCAAAATGAGAAAGCATGTCCGCCTTTTCCTTTTTTCAATTTCCATCAGCGCCTTTTCCTGCACCTCACCCAAAATTTCGGTACTGACAACTTTTTCCCCTGCAGATAAGGTGGTCTATCCGGAAGGTACCGCAGAAATAGAAAAAAAATATCCGGGGGAGGCAGCTGTTTATCTGAAACGCAAAACGACGCATGAATATACAGCAGATAAACATATTCTTTATGAAGGATCCTACATTCTGCTCGATCCCGAAAATAAAAACCTGGCCTCCTTTAATCTGAATGTACAATCCGGCAGCAAACTCAAGGCAGTTTCAATCCGGCTGGTCAATCCCGATGGAAAGGTTCAGGTTTTTGGTTTTAAGGATTTGAGAGCCGAAAAGGCTTCCGACGGAGATATCAGTTACAAACTGGCCTATCCGGACTGTGTCAAAGGGACTATAATTGAGGAAAACTACGAAATTCAGGTTTCGTACGGAGGGTTAAGCAGCTATTCCAATGTTTTTATTCCCTACACCCCCTCCTGGCCTTCAGAAACTCTGGAAACCCGGATTATATATCCAAAACCAGAGCAGATTGTGTATAAAAATGCCGGAAATTCCCGGGCACGGCTCGAGACCACTCTGGATCCAAAATCTAAAAAACAGATTGTTGTGTTCCGGGATACCAGCGTAACAGCATTCCGGGATGAGCCTTATTCTCCCTACTTTAAGGAAACGGCAAATTACTCTGAATTTTATCTGGTTTTCGAAAAATTCCCTGCTTATCAGCATCGTTGGAGCGAGATTGCGTCTTCATTTAATAAGTTCGGCGCCGATGCATCTTCGGTTTTCGGGCTCAGGGTTAGCTCGACAGCCAAAAAGCTGACGGAGGGAAAAACCACCGACTATGAAAAAGCAAAATCAATCAGTGATTGGGTTAGAGACAATATTGAACCGGTGAACGAATACGGGGTTAAAGATTTTGATGATGTCATTCAAACAAAAAAAGGAAATGTGTTTATCATTACGGGTCTTGTTCTTGAACTTTTGAGAAAAGCCGGAATCAAGGCCGAGTATATTCTGGTCCATGATCAGGATGAAGGTCCGTTTGACAGAAATTATGTGGCTTACAAAGAATTTACAACACCAGCCGTCCAGATTCATCTTGACGGACGGGATATATATTCCATTCCTTATGTAAAAATTCTTCCGTTTGGTTTTTTCCCAGATCAGATCCAGGGTCAACCGGCTATGATTGTCCGGTCGGTCAGTGGCGGGAAGGGAAATAAAGAGCAGCGCTTTTCGGACCCGGATTTTATCACCCTGCCGGTTCAGGCCGGCGATCAAAATGTGATCACCGAAGATTACTGGGTCGAAGTTGATACAGCGGGGACGATTCAGGTCAGGGAAACCAAATCACTCTCTGGCTCTATGGCATTTTATGCGAGAAACCAGCTTAAACAGGTCAAAGGGGCAGAACTTGAGGAAAAAATAAAAAGCTTTCTGACCTATACCCAGGGTGAAGTACTGATCTCCAATCAGAAAATTGACAATCTTGAAAGCCCGGATTCAACCCTGAGGCTAACTCTGGAATACTCGATTTCGAACCTGGTTACCCTTACACCCGAAGAAATCATCTTCCAGACCGGGGGCCTTTTGTCACCAGCATCAATTAAAAGATATCTGGTTGATGATAATAACCGGCACGCCCCGATCAGTATCAAGGCAGATCAATTATATGTAAAAAATATAGCGGTTAAAGTCCCGGAAAATTGGGAACTTGTTTCTGACCTGAAGAACAGGGCACTGCAAAACCAGTTCGGTACCTTCAATTCGACTACAGAAAGCGGTAAGGGCTTTCTTAAAATCCGGCAGGAACGCCGTCTCATTCGGTCAAACGGAGATAAAAATGAATTTAAGGCTCTTGTCGACCTAACCGGTGCGAAGTCAGCATTTTCGGTTCCAAACATTATTTTTAAAATAAAAGAAGGGAGTTCTGCTCAATGAAAAGATTAAGTTGGTTTATCGCCTCATTACTGTTACTGGCGGTTTTTTCAGGTTGTGGAAAAGAGGTTAAACGGGCTACCCGTCTTACCCTTTTTACGCAGGGTGAAAAAGTACCCTATACTCTCAAAATTGAGGACTATGAAAAAAAATATTCGGGGAATGATGGAGTTTACCTGACCTACAATTACCGGATCGAGGCAGATAATTTTAAAAAATACTCCTTAAGAGAACGATCTTACGTTGTTCTGAACCCGGACAACAAGGGTTTAACCACCTTTTCACTCACACTGGATGAAGAAGACTCCCTGACAGCACTGTCTTTCAGGACAATTAAACCGGACGGAACTGTCAGGGTATTTACCAAAAAGGATTTAATCAGGACAACTGACTCTGAAAAAAATGTTACGTTAAAACTGGCCTATCCGGATATTACGAAGGGAACGATTATTGAAGAGAACTTTGAATACCTGGCCGACAGCTATTACCAGGAAGTTCTTTTTATGAAATTTCAATACGACCTGCCGATTGAGCTCTTCAATTTTAAACTGATTTTTAAAACTGATAATCCGGATGGCCTGAAATATAAAAACACAGGAACCCCTAAAAGCCTGATGAATTTTTACTATGACAAGAACCTGAAGGCCAATATTGTGGAGTATACCGAAAAGAATATTAAGTCTTTTCAGGAAGATGAACCCTATACACCATACTTCAAGGAATCAGGTGAGTTTCTGGAAATTCTTTATCATTCAAAAATTCCCTCCTGGTCAGAATTCAACCGGTGGTTATCCGATCTGTCTAACGGCGAATACGACAGCCGGTCAGGACGGGCCACTGATCTTGCGCTGAAACTGACTGAAGGAACCTCAGATGAGGAAGGCAAAGCCCGGATTCTGACCGAATGGGTTCGCGACAATATTAAAACGTCAAAAAAAGATTATGAACTGAATTACAATGCCATGCTGGAAGACAGTGCGGGTGATCGTATTGATAAGGCAAGTCTACTGGGCGTTCTTTTGAAAGCGGTCGGAATTCAATCCAATTTCATCCTGGTGCATGACAGAGATGAAGGGCTGGCAGACATCAACTTTGTGGCCAGAAAGGAATTCTCTGAGCCAGCAATTCAAATTCACTTGAAAGAAAAGGAAGTTGTGGTTTTCCCCGGCGAGAAATTCCTGTCCTTTGGTTTTATTCCCGATATCTATCAGGGGCAGCCGGCTATTTTGATTCAGCGGGAAGAAACCTACATGGAAAAGAAAAAACGGGAAGAGGAAAACAAGAATTCTGTTTCAGCAGGAGGGCCCAAAGTGGTCATTCTTCCTGTTGCCAAGGAAACCCAAAATTTCATTATTGAAGACTATTCTGTGGCCATATCCGAAGAGGGTCTCGTTACGGTTTCTGAAACCAAAACGTTAAAAGGAACTATCGCCTACAGGTTCCGGAAGCGGAATTTCGACAGAAAAAAAGAGGATATCGAAAAAGATCTGAAGGATCTGCTGACCTATGA
This sequence comes from Bacteroidota bacterium, assembly GCA_023151185.1. GTDB lineage: Bacteria > Bacteroidota > JABWAT01 > JABWAT01 > JABWAT01 > JAFLBE01. The sequence goes on along the minus strand of JAKLJL010000004.1, from coordinate 141,044 downwards.
CCAGGGTGAATTGAAAATTACCGGGCACTCGATTGAAAACCTGATGAACCCGGATAGTGTTCTCAGAATTAAAATCAATTATACCATTGAAAATCTGGTGACAGTCACCCCAGAGGAAGTCATTTTCCAAACGGCCGGACTGCTGGCACCGGCAAGCCAGAAATCCTATCTGGTGAAAAAGGACTCCCGTGCAACCCCGATCCGGATTTACGAGGACCAGGTTTTTGTAAAAAATATCCGGATTACTACGCCTGAAAACTGGACCCCGGTTACGGAACTCAAAAAGAAAAAGCTATCGAACCGGTTCGGAAATTTCAATTCAGAGATCAAGCTTCAAAAAGGTGAAATTCTGGTGAATCAAACCCGTAAGCTTGTCAGGTCTTCGGGTATTCGGCAGGATTACAAGGACCTGATTGATATTACCGGATCAAAGTCATCGGTTTCGATCCCCAATATCATTTTCAAGGTAGATTGAACGATTAGAATTTAAGGCCTGCGGGTGACATTCCGGTCCGGGTTTAGTAATTTGGAGGCAAGGCCCGGGGTCGGGCCTTCCATCTCTGCCTGAATCCACAAGTCCGGAGTTTGAATTTTGAACGGTTCCAAACTGAAAATTGCCCTGGTTTCTTCAGAAGCCGTCCCGTATGCCAAAGCCGGCGGCCTGGGTGACGTCCTGGGGGCATTGCCCAAAGTCCTCGAACAGCATGACTGTGAAGTTATGCTGTTTATGCCCAAATATTCCTCCATCCCCGAAGATGCACACAAAATAAAAATCAACTGGCGGATCGACGATCTGAGCGTCCCCGTTGGTGAAAAACATTTTGAAGTTCACCTGTACCAGACAACCCTGCCGGGCACCCAGACGAAAGTGAATTTTGTCTATTGTGCCCATGCTTTTGACAACCGGTGGATTTATACCAATGACCCGGACGAAAACCAGCGGTTTATCATCTTTAACCGGGCCGTTCTGAAAATTATGAAGCGGATGAAATGGAAACCTGACGTCATCCATGTCAATGACTGGCCGACCGGGCTCATCCCGTTATATCTGAAAACCTTTTATAAGGACGATCCGTTTTTTGCATCAACCGGAACCGTTTTTACTATCCACAATATAGGGTATCCGGGAAAATTTCATCCCGATACCGTTTATCTGGCCGGGCTTGACCAAACCAAATTTTTCCCGGGCGGACCGTATGAATTCTGGGGCATGTTCAGTTTCATGAAAACCGGTCTTTTATTTTCGGATATTATCACGACCGTCAGTGAAACCTATGCAGAAGAAATCCTGACGCCTGAATATGGCGCCGGGTTTGACGGGATCCTGAATTCCCGGAAAGAGGATCTGGTGGGGATTCTGAACGGGGTGGATTATGAAATCTGGAGCCCTGAAAAAGATGAGTTTCTGGTTCAGACGTATTCTTCCAAACGGCTTGCGGGAAAAGCAAAAAATAAGGAATTTCTTCAGGAACGGGTTCATTTACCGGTTAAGGCCGACGTACCGCTGATCGGTATGATCTCGAGAATGGTCGACCAGAAGGGGTTTGACCTGATTGAAGCCATCCTGCCGCAACTGATGCAGATGGATATTCAGTTAGTGGTCCTGGGATCCGGGCTGCCAAAGTATGAAAACCTGTTCAGAGACCTGCATCAGGCTTATCCGGAAAAAGTTTGTGTCCACATCGGTTACGATAATCAGTTGTCGCATCAGATCGAAGCCGGGTCCGATCTGTTTCTGATGCCATCACTGTATGAACCCTGCGGCCTGAATCAGATTTACAGTCTCAGGTACGGCACCGTCCCGGTTGTCAGAAAAACCGGCGGACTTGCAGACACCATTGTCGACTGGGGGCAGTCTCTGCTTGAAGGACGGAAAAACGGAAATGGGTTTGTATTCACCAATCCGCACCCCGAAGCCCTTCTGGATGCGGTTCACCGGGCCGTTCTGGTTTATCATAATAAAAAGGAATGGGCCCAGATCGTTAAAAACGGAATGAAAGCCGATTTCTCCTGGGAAAAATCTGCCGGCAAGTACCTGCAGGTTTATAAAAAGGCGATTTCCCGCAGAACTGAAAAGCCACTGAAACCTGAGGGAATCTGATTCCGAATAACTTCACGGTCCGGGCGGATGAAAACCCGGGCCGCCGTTCACCTATCCGGAGATGAGTTGAAATACCTGACTGAATTTTTTAAAAACAGCCCCAGAGTGGTACGGATTCTATTTATTGTCTGGGCTGTCGGGTTTTCGAATCTGTACTTTGATTCCGTCAGCCGGGCAGTAAAAACAGTAACCGACGAAAATGTTTTTTCAGGAAAGGACAGTCTGGTTACTGTGACGTCTGTTTCTGCCGGTGGCGCCAGTGACCGTGCCGGAATGAAGCGGGGTGATCTGATCTTCTCCATCAACGGAAAGCGGTTTAAAGGTGAGCTTGAGGCAGATGCCATTCTGCGGTCGGCCAAACCCGGCTCTGTCATGGAATACGAAGTCATCCGGGATGGGCAGAAACTGATTCTTTATGTTCAGGCTGCCACTATCGGGGTTTCCGTCAGAACCATTGCCTCTGCCCTTACCTTTCTGGCTATGATGATACTGGCTCTGTTTGTGGCCTGGAAAGTTCCTTCAAACCCGTTGGCCTGGTTGTTTTCGGCAGCAATTATTTTCATGGCAGTTCCGGTTTCTGCAGCATTTATGGTCGAACGGGCCAGTCTGCAGAACCTGAGTGCCCAGATGGTTTTTGCCGGACTTCCGCTGATGTTTCATCTTGGTCTTCTTTTTCCCGAACAGCATCCGCAGTATGATCAGAAAAGAAAACATCTGAAATTGTTTTATCTGATTTCGGCAATTTTTCTGGTCTCCTTTACCGCATTGATCCAAATGCTGATCAACGGAGCCCGGATTCCGGATTCGGGGTTGTATCTCCAGATCCTGATTGCCGGATTTCTGATTTTCATGTTTACCTATTCAGTTATTTTTTTCAGGAAATCCGGGAAATCCAGGCCGGGAAGAGTGATCAACTGGATCTGGGGAGTGTATGGAACCGTCATTTTCACGACCATTTTTCTCACCTTTTTGGGTTATTCCTGGTTTAATAATCTTCTTTTTCTGCTTCTGGTTGTTCCTCTTGGCTATTTTTACCTGATCCTCCGGTTCCGGGTTTTCGGGATAACCCGGATCATGAAACGGAATGTTCAGTATTATTCACTCATGTTCCTGCTGATCATGGGACTGGTTTTTACGTTTTTTTCCCTAACCAATCTGGTGACCCAGATTAACCTTGGGGATGCAGGCTTCCGGTTTACACCGACTGCACTGGAAATCAAGGCCGGCGGTGCCAGGACTCCCGGCTTTTCTGAACGTCCGTTTTTTATTCTTGCCGGAATCGGGGTTTTCATTCTGCTGTATCTAACCGGCCGGTTCCTTCAACGGCGGTTGGCCCGGTTCTTCTCGAAAGATGACATTGACTACCGCCTGGCACTCGCCGAAATTTCGGAAGTAATGGCTTCCCGGCTGAACCTGGCTGATCTCGGGCAGGCACTCAGCGAGGAACTGGTTCAGCACCTCAGACTCAAATCGGCAGTTATTATGGTCCGGGCTGCCGATGGTTACCGCCTTACAGGAGAATCCGGAATTCAGGATTTCCCCGGCGGAGAGCTAAACCATCCGGAGTGCTTTCCCGAATTGGCAGGGCTTCAGTCACCGGTTCCGTCCGATAAACTTGTCTGCCGGCCACTTCTGAAATCTGCCGGAATCCAGTTTGTTTCTCCGCTTCAGCTTAAGGAAAAGCAGGCTGGACTTATTTTCCTGGGCCCCAAGCGGTCTGAAGAAATGTATAATGTGACTGACATCCAGTTTGTTGAATCTCTTTCCAGGCAGATTGCAGTTGCGGTTGAAAACACCCGCCTTGCAGAGGAAACTCTAGAAAATGAACGGTTAAAACAGGAACTGGATCTGGCAAGGAAAATCCAGAGAAGTCTGCTTCCGGCCACCATTCCCCAAGTCCGGAATCTGGATATTTCAGGCACATACGAACCGGCCTCTCAGGTTGGAGGAGATTATTATGATTTTCTGATGACAGAACCGGATGACCCGGCATCAACGCTGACGGTTGTTCTTGGAGATGTCGCCGGAAAGGGTGTTTCGGCTGCCCTGATGGCTGCCAGGATTCAGGGAATTATGAATTCGGCAAATCGTTCAGGGCTAAGTACTCTGAAAGATCTTCTGATTCATGCCAACACTCTGACAACCCTTGATGACCGGAAAAATTTTATCACCCTGGTTGCCGGTCAGTTCGATCCGGCAGGCAGAAAAATTACCGTTTGCCGGGCAGGACATTTACCCATTCTTCATTTTAAATCAGCCGAAAACAGAGTGGATCGTCACCTTCCCGGCGGCATTGCCATGGGGATTTCAAGAACCGGCCGGTTCCCAGGCTATCTGCAGGAGCTTTCATTCCCCTTTCAGCCCGGCGATATCTGGGTGTTTTTTTCTGACGGCCTTTCTGAGGCAATGAATGAAGCCGGTGATGAATTCGGGGCTGCCCGGATCGAATCACTGATTCAGAATCATCAGAACCAGTCTGCAGCCGAAATTTCAAAAGAAATTTTTGCCGGACTCAAAGCTTTCACCGGTCTGGCACCGGCACATGATGATATGACGCTGGTCGTCGTGAAAGTAACAGGGTAACCCCTGAGGGTGTCAACCGGATTCCCCCAATCCGGTTGACACCCTTCCGGTGACTTCTTAACTTGATCTAAGGATTCGGGAATCACACCAAAACATCTTTTGTTTTCCCCTGTGAAAATTAAAAACGGAGAAACAACTGATGAAAAAATCCCCACTGCTTCTTTTCCTTCTTTTAACCAGTCCAACTGGTCTGATGGCTCAGGTTCAGGGCCTTTGGTCTGTTGATCTGGGATACTCTTACCGGACGTTTTCGGAAGACTATTCCAATTATCCCGCACCGGTAACCAATGAAATCAAAAGCAATTTATTCCACATTCATACCCATGGCTCCATGCTGGGTTTCTTATGGGATGATTCTGACCGGGCGTTTCGGTTTGGCGATTACGTTGGGGTAGATTCTGATCTGGGATCCTGGGAGAACACGTTTACTACCGGCTCTACCCCAAAGGCCGAAACCAAATCAGAGTTTATGATTTCCTTCGGACTTGCCTGGGGCTTGCAGGCGTCATATGCGGTGAATGATCTGGTTACGGTCGGGGCTAAATACTATTTTTATGCCGAAACGGAAGCCGGTCACAATGCTGATTACTCAAACCGGTCGCTGAAGTTTTTTGCCCTGTCGGGGAGTTACGGTCCGGTTTATGCCGAAACAGCTTTCGGATCGCCGTATGATTTCAGCGATGCCTGGAAGCAGTACGGGAAAGATTCAGCCTTTAAACTGGATGTTAAATATGTGTTTGAAGGCGGATACAACCTTGGAGTCGGGTACTCAACCTCGACCAAAGATAAGGAATCAATGTATCCCGCAGGGTCGTACCTGAAACCAAAGGAAGAGTCGGTCTTTAAACAGTACTACGTGAATCTGGGAATTCTGATTTAAGGAATCAGGACAATTTTCCCGGCAACCTGGCCGCCTTCAAGCAGTTCATGGCCGGATTTTATCTCCCACATTGAAAGCTCCCGGCCGATGACCGGCCGGAGTTTTCCCGAAGCCATCAGATTCAGGATAATCGGAAGCCGGTCCTGTCTGCCCATGGTTGATCCCAGAAGGGAAAGCTGCCTGAAGAAGATATGCCGCAGATCAAGGCGGGCATCCCATCCGGTTGTAGCGCCGCATGTGACGATTTTCCCGCCTTTTGCTGTCATCTGAACCGAGGTGCCCAGCGTGTCAGCCCCGGTGTGTTCAATTACCAGATCAACGCCGCGTTTACCGGTTAGAGCCCTAACCTCCGAAAGAACAGATCCTGACTTATAATCCCAGACAGCCTCAGCACCGCAGGCCAATGCCACTTCCCGTTTTTCCTTAGTTGATGCAGCAGAATAGACCACAGCACCCAGATGTCGTGCAATCTGGATAGCGGCAGACCCAACTCCTGAGCTTCCGCCCCAGACAAACACCGAGTCACCGGGCCGAACCTGTCCCTTATCGGCAACCATCTGCCAGGCTGTGAGGTAAGTCAGGGTTGCGGCTGCTGCCGAGGAAAAGGAAACTTCGGGGGGTAATAAGAAAACGAGGTGCTCATCGACCGTGACAAATCCGGCATCAAGGCCGTCAGCCGATTCTCCGAAAATATGATAGTCCCGGCACAGATTATCGTCCCCGGTCAGACAGTGAGGGCAGGTTCGGCAGCCAAAACCGGGAGAGACAACCACCCGATCGCCAGGTTTAAACCGGGTAACGTTACGCCCGCAGGCGTGAACCGTACCGGCACAGTCGCTCCCAGGGGTTAACGGATAAGGCGTGAAGGGTAATCCCTTTCTGACCCAGAGATCCAGATGGTTCAGCGAACCGGCTTCTGATTTAATCAGGACCTGTCCGGGTCCGGGTGCGGGAACCGGTGTTTCTTCGACAGTTAAAACTTCAGGGCCGCCGGGATGATGGATCCGGATTCGTTTCATTGACTTACCTCGGGTTACATGGATATTCCGGCAAGCCAGTCTTCCATCTGCCTGAATACGTCCTGAATATGAGTGACGGCAATAACCTCAATTCCTGCTGGCAGGTCTGCTTCCTTCAGTGAGGATTTCGGGGCCACAATTCGTTTAAATCCAAGTTTTGCACATTCAGACAGGCGCTGATCAATGGCCGAAACGGACCGGATCTCGCCGCCGAGCCCGATTTCTCCGATAAAGACAACATCCCGCGCAACCGACCATTCCCTGAAACTGGCCAGGATGGCCGTACAGACTCCCAGATCTGCCGCCGGGTCATCAATCTTTAATCCGGAGGCGACATTAAGAAAGACATCCTGGGTTCCCATCGGGACTCCGAGCCGTTTCTCAAGAACCGCCAGCAGCATGGTCATCCGTCGTTGATCAAATCCGTTGGTGTTCCGCTGGGGAAAGCCGTAATTGCAGTTGGTTACCAATGCCTGAAGTTCGAGCAGGATCGGTCTGGTTCCTTCCATCGTAACCGAAATGACCGAACCGGTAATTCCCTGCGAAAATTCAGAAAGGAAAATTTCTGAAGGATTCAGGATTTCCTTAAGCCCCCGGGAATTCATATCAAAAACCCCGATTTCGTTGGTTGATCCGAACCGGTTTTTCAGGGATCTCAAAATTCTGAAATGATGGTTCCGATCACCTTCGAACTGGAGGACGGTATCCACCAGATGTTCCAGAACCCGGGGTCCGGCAATAGAACCGTCTTTGGTTACATGGCCGGTAATAAAGGTGGTGATGTGCTCAGATTTAGCCAGGGTCATAATTGCCGAGGTACATTCTCTGACCTGTGAGACCGAGCCTGGTGCGGAACTTATATCCGGCAGATAAACCGTCTGGATGGAATCAATAATGAGAAGAGCCGGCCGGATGTTCCGGGCATGAACCAGAATCTCATTCAGATTGGTTTCAGCCAACAGTAAAACCGGTGCTTTTTCAAGCCCGAGGCGTTCTGCCCTGCCTCTGACCTGGTGGACCGACTCTTCGGCAGAAACATATAAAATGGTTTCCTTTCCGGATTCAAGAAAGCCTGCCACCTGCATCATCAGCGTTGATTTTCCGATACCGGGATCACCCCCCAGCAGAATGAGACTGCCTTTCATTATGCCGCCACCCATCACCCGGTTGAACTCTGCAAAGGCAGTTTGCATCCGTTCGCCTTCCTTCCGGGGGATTTCGGCCAGGGTTGAGGGTTTTTGGGCGGGTGTAGCAGAAATCCGGTTCTGGTGGATGGAATCCACTTTTTTCTTCCCGGTTTCGACAACTTCTTCGATGAGGGTATTCCATTCGCCGCAATCGCTGCACTTTCCCATCCATTTGGGAGAAACAGAGCCACAGGACTGGCAGATAAACTGAGTGGTTAAACGGGCCATAATGAAGGAATTTCGGGAGTGGTCCTGAAAGATGCAAAAGGGAGCAGAAAATAAAAACCCGGGCTCATCACCCGGGCTTTCAACAAACAAGGCAGGAACAAGGCAAAATCAATTATATTTTATGTCAAAAACTCCGTCTGTGATGTTAACATAGGTTTTCTCAGTTGTTTTTGGATCGGTATATTCTCCCTTGAAACTAAAAGAGCCGGAAACAATTTTTGAAGTTTTATCATACTTGGTGATTGTAAGGGTACCGGTCGCATTGGTTGCATTGGTGACATAGACCAGGTTTTTTGTAACTGTCCCGGTTCCTGAAGTTTGCGTTAAACCGTAAACACCATAATTGATTCCGGTCCCGAAAGTCAGGTTGTAAGTGCCCGGTTCGGTGGCAGAAACATAAAGTCCGATAGTTTCAGTCGTATTTTCAAGAGTAGCCGTGTTGATATTGACTTTATAACCCCAAACAACAATATAGGAGCCTGAAGAAACACCATATGCTGACGGAACACCAGGTGTCGGGACACTATACCCGGCAACCCATTTATTTCCATCAACCTTACACCCCATCGTTCCGGCTCCGGTTGTAGTTGCCGGAACACCTGAGGAGTCATCAGCTGAATCATCCCCATCGTCGCTGCAGCTTGAGAAAAATACCAGGCTGGTCAGAACCGCAGTAACTAAAAACCATTTTTTCATTGTATTATCTCCCTCGATTTTGTGACAGTTAAAAATACGGAGATACGGGTGGTCAAAAATCCCCCGTTTGGGGGATTATGAGTGGCGTGTGACGGCCATCAACAGCAAAGTGCCGGCTTTTAAGTGACCGTAAACTGCTGGCACCGATTTTGCCGGAGTGCTGTTGCCGGATCCTAATTAAGGTCATTTTACTCTGAAATTCACTGAAATTCCGGAAAAAGAATGTAAATTCGTAAAATTACCGGATCCGGACATCACTTTTTGTAATCCTTCAACCCTAATCAGGAGAAACCATGAACCGACTGCTCACCCTGCTTTGTCTCACCCTTTTTGCCGGAACCTCTTTTGCTCAGGAACCTGCCGCCGGGTGGGTTACCAAAGGAACTGCAGGGGTTAATTTTGCCCAGTCTGCCCTGTCAAACTGGTCTGCCGGTGGCGAAAATTCACTGGCCACAACCGCAATTCTGGCATATGCGGCAGAACAGAAATTTACCGATTATCTCTGGACCAATAACCTTGATTTGGCTTATGGGGTCATCAAACAGGGAGATAAAGGCCTCAGAAAAAGCGACGACAAATTTAACTTTACGACTAAATTCGGCCGGTCACTGACTCCTGAATGGAATCTGACTTTCCTTCTGGATCTGAAAACCCAACTGGATGCCGGATACAAATATGAGGAAGTTGCAGGTAAGGAAGTGAGCACTTTTGTCTCCCGGTTTATGTCGCCTGGGTATGTAAACGCTTCACTGGGTTTTGATTACCGGGGGATTCCCGATCTGCAGGTTTTTATGACACCAGCCACCGGAAAGGCCACTTTTGTTCTGGATGATAAACTGAACTCGGTTGGGGCTTACGGGGTAAAAAAAGGGGAAAATGCCCTGTATGAATTCGGAGCCTATGTGAATGCCCGTTACCAGAAAAATCTGATGGAAAATGTGTCCTGGCTGTCGAAACTGGATCTGTTTTCTGCTTATGATAAACTGAGTTATGTGGATGTCAACTTTGAAAATCTGCTCACCTTCAAAGTTAACCAGTACATCAATGCCTCCGTTTCTGCCCAGGCTGTTTATGATGACGACATCCGGATTCAAAAAGATGACGGATCAATCGGGCGGTCTGTCCAATTAAAAGAAGTGATTGCAATTGGTATTGCCTATACCTTTTAACTAAGGATCCAGAGGCCGTTTTCCATGCAGGAAACGGCCTTTTTTCTTTATGGCCCTGTGGCTCCGTCTGCATTTTTAAAGACAATCCCCTACCTTTGCAGTGTATACTTCATCAGGAATCCAGCCATGTACCGTTATCTTCCTCTTTTTATTTTTGCCGCAGCCTGCCAGCCTGAACCGGCAGAGACTGTAAAACTGACTCCTTTGTTTTCCGATCATGCAGTGATTCAGCGCCAGACTGACCTTCCGGTCTGGGGGCTTGCTTCGCCCGGCAAAACCGTCCGGGTTCAGCTTGGTGACGAATTCCGGACAACCGTTGCTGCAGATGACTCTACCTGGAAAGTCTGGTTTGCTCCGGTAGAAACCGGCGACACCACTTCACTGACCGTTTTTTCTGCGGATTCGTCCTTTACTGTTTCTGATCTGATCTCAGGGGATGTTTATCTTGCATCAGGGCAGTCCAATATGGAAATGCCGGTTGCAGGATGGGGAAAAGTCCTGAATTACCGCGAGGAGATCAGGAACGGGAACCACCCTGAAATCCGGTTTATCACCATTGAGCGAAATACTCCTTACTCTCCTGAAAAAATGCCGGTTACCAAAGGCTGGCAGTCCTGCGATTCAACAACAGTGCCCGGTTTCTCGGCAACTGCCTATTTCTTTGCCCGGTCAATTCAGCCGGTTGCCGGGGTACCGGTCGGGATTATCCATTCCTCCTGGGGCGGAACTGTTGCGGAAGCCTGGACCAGCAAACCGGCACTTTCCCTGAATCCGGATTTCAGCCGCCAGCTTCAGACCGTTTCTGAACTTGAGTTTCTGGATAAACGCGGTGTTGACTCTCTTTTCAGACTTGAACAAAAAACCTGGCTGGACTCTGCTCAGAAGATGGACCGGATCGGGTTTTCGGCTCTCAATCCCGGATCAAAGGTAACCTGGAAACCCATTCAGGTTCCCGGAAACTGGGAAGAAAACGGACTTCCCGGGCATGACGGAATTGTCTGGCTCAGAAAATCGGTAACGATACCGGAAGCCTGGGCCGGTCAGCGGTTGATCATCCGCCTTGGTCCGGTTGATGACGCCGATCAGTCATTCTGGGATAATCAGCCGTTGGGAACCACAATCGGCTGGCAAAAGTGGCGCACTTATGTTGTCGCCAAAGCAGAACCGGGCACCCACCGGCTGACCCTTAGAGTAATTGATACCGGCGGCGGCGGCGGTCTTTGGGCAAACCCCGGTGAAATCTGGATCCAGAATCCGGCAGGTGAACAGCTTTCGCTGGCAGGTTCCTGGGATTATGCCATCGGCTATACCGGAAACCAATTCCCAACAGCTCCGGCCTCTCCTGATGATCCCAACCAGGTTACGGTTCTTTTTAACGGAATGATTGCCCCGGTTATTCCGTATCCGCTTAAAGGGATCATCTGGTATCAGGGAGAGTCGAATGTGACCCGGGCCTACCAGTACCGCCGTGTTTTTGCAGATATGATCACCGACTGGAGAAACCAATGGAATGCCGGTGACATCCCGTTTTTCTTTGTTCAGCTTGCAAATTTTACCATTCCCCGCTGGGTACCGGCTGAAAGTGACTGGGCAGAACTCCGTGAGGCACAGTCGTTTACTTTAAAGCTTCCTAAAACCGGGATGGCAGTGGCGATTGATATCGGTGACAGTCTGGATATTCATCCGAAAAACAAACAGGAAGTCGGGCGGAGACTGGCTCTTCAGGCGGCTTCACTGATTTACCGGGATACCACCCTGGCTTCAGGGCCGGTGGCAGACTCAGTTGAAATCCGTCAGGATACTCTCCGGATTCACTTTAAATATGGTCAGGGTCTCAGGACAAGGGATGGCTATGCACCGAAAGGGTTTGCCATCGCCGGACCGGACAAAGTGTTCCGCTGGGCAAAAACCTGGATTGACGGTGAGTGGGTTTATTTAAAACACCCGGCTGTACCCAGGCCGGCAGCAGTCAGGTATGGGTGGGATGGGTACCCGGTTGTCAATCTGGTTAACCGGGCCGGTCTGCCGGCAAGTCCCTTCCGGTCTGATGACTGGCCTGGACTAACAGCAGACAGAAAGTAAATAAAAAAGGCGGGTCAACCGCCTTTTTTATTAAAAAAACCGATTCAGACTCACGCTTATTCCGGCTCTTGCCCGGAATCCCGTGAAATTAAGTGTGAGTTTTTCTGCCTTATACAAAGTCATATCTTTTTGATGGAATGACGGGGAAAAGGAACTGTAAGTAGTTACCAGCCAGGATAAATCGGCAGAGACTGCAATTCCGGGAACCACAGGTAGTTCATAGCTGAGCCCAGGCTCTGCGGCAAACAGGAACAGAACTTTTTCAACCGATTCAGGTTTGGCTCCAAGTCCGTCTAATTTGCTGAGTTTCGAGTCAAAGGTTTCAGCCGATTTGGCTTTTACACTGATCAGCCCGGTTCTCCAGGTAACGTAAAGACCGGGAGTTAAGAAATTTCCCGCAAACCCAATCCCGGTATAAATTCCTGAAATCTGGGTAGTTAATCTGAATTCTGCAGAATAATCGGCAATTCCCATGGAATGGAGATGGCTCATGCCTTCTATGAAAACCGACGGAAATAACCAGGAAGAATCCAACAGAACAAGCGACAGACCTGCAGACGGGCTAAAACCGAGCGGGTTTGAAACAGTTGTCCTGTAACCGGCATCTGACCAGGTATCCGAATACGAGGTTTCAAGGTTTCGGAACGCACCCTTCTGGTAATAATCCGTACCGCCGGAAAGTTTTACCGCAACCGGTACCTGTGCATAACCGGCAGTAAAAGTGAGCAGCAGGGAGACACCTGCAAATAAAAAAACAGCTTTAACTTTCATAATATAGTCCTGGAAATTAATTTGTGAATACCGGCGAGGCACCCGTGACTGCCATCGTCTCCGGACCGTCCCAGAACTGCTTCCGGTAAGAAACCCGGTAGCGGGCATTTGTTCCGGCCGGTGCAAATGTCGCACTCCTGGCCGCTACAGACAGCGTGCTGTAATCCGTCCACTTGATTCCGTCAGTTGAATATTCCACAACAACCGAACTCAGATTGGTATATTGCCGGTATCGGGTCCATGCCAGAGTAATCGATTTATCCGGGTTTTGGCTGGCCGCAGTGAGGTGGATGGAGGCAGTATCCCGAACCGTGGCAGTTTTGATCAGGCTGGTTGCTCCGGCTGTTACCACCAGCCGGTAGGAGAATTTCCCATAATAGTTCGGATCAGAATAGGTAGTATCAGTTTGCGAATTAATGGTTTTTAGCTGGTTCGCCGAATTAAAAAACTCATACTTAAAAAAATTCGGGCTTTTATAATATGACCAGGAAATCCGGACAGCCCCGGTATCAAAAACAGGGGAATAAAAAACCGGTTGGTAATTATCCATCCGGTTCATGACCCTGAGGGTAATAGTTTTGCTGAAAGTCCGTCTCGATAGGTTATAGACAGATCCCAGCGAGCTATCTCTGAGCAGATAAAAAATGGTATAATTCAGCGGGTAATCTCCATCCTGCAGTGAAGTCGGTGAGACGGGCAGAATGGCATCCGGAAGAACACCTTCATGCGTGTTACCCTGCAGTTTGTACGTTACCTGATCAGCCCATAGGGTGTCGTTGGTAATTCCAAGCCGGAAATAACGGGATGAAAATATGACGACAGTGTCACTTTTTACTTCCTGTGTACCTGCGAAATGGCGCACAGTTACAGTTGTTTCATGGGCAACCGGTTTTTCGGGAAGGGACTTCAGTTCTTCAACCGGCAGTTCACATCCTGTTGCTGCAAGGCTGAGCCCGGCAAGCCACAAACAGAAATTTCTCTTCATTTAGTCTTCCTCCTTAAACTGGTATTCCCAAATCCGGATTCTTCCGGCCGTGGGGCGGATTTTCTCATCTAAAGACTCGGGAACAGCAAAAAATTCATTTTCCGGCTCTGCGATCAGCGGGTAGAAGGCGGCTCCGTAAGCAACCAGCAAACCAGCGGCCCCAGCGGCTGCCTGGATTTTTCCTGCTGAAGTTCCTGAAATTCCAGGGTCAGAGACCGAAACGCCAAGCAGCAGGGCAGAAGAGCTGAAAAGCCCGAATTCAGTTAAAAAGCCAATCCGGTTGCCGGTTCGGTAATGTTCAGAACCCGGTACCAGGGCATAAATAGCTGAGGACGACGTGTTAAGACGGGTTGTAACCCGGTGAATTTTATTTTCATCCTCGGCAAGACTAATCCGGTCGTCTTTCTGGAATCCTCCGTGCCGGGTGATTCGTACCGAATAGCTGCCGGGCCTGACCAAAACGGTTGTCGACCCGGTTCCCAGAAACTGCCCGCCCAGATAAAGCTTTGCATCCGGATCCGTTAAAATCGTCAGATTCCCGCCGGCAATTGCAAAGTCCCAGAGGTTACGGTGGTCACTCTTGGGTTTGAATTTGGGTTTGAACTGATACCGGGGCAGCCGTTTTCCGGGAACGGACAGCGGAATCCGGATCGTTTCACTGGTCGGAGTCGCAACCAGAATCTGGCTGACCTGGGTGCTGATTTTGAAAGAATCTTCAGGAGAGAGGGTAAATAAAACCCGCCGTGACGGATATTCCAGAAGAACAAGTGCGGTATCGTGGATTTCCAGCTTTATCCAGGATCCGGTTTCGGGTGGATCCGGAATCCGGTTTGTTTTACCGGGAACCGGACTTCCGATCGCCGCCGGTGATAAATTTTCCTGCCGGAAAAACTCAAAGGCGCTGCATCCGGAAATTAAAACAGGAAACAGTACCAGCAGGTACTTTGCGGTATTGGCTTTCATTATTAAACCTTTTATCGGGATTAGGTGGCACAAATATCAAAATCCGGAGATAAAATTTCAAATCTCAGGTTAAAAATTAATGTTTGTTTCTCTGCCGGTTTCCTTCCGGTACCGACGGGGGGTTTTAATCCGGCTCATCCTTCCGTACTTTTGCAGAGATCTGCCGGGGTGGCAACCCGAACCGGCTGCAAACCTGTCTGCCGGGTGAAACCGGATTTTTGCAAGCCGTCAGCAGGCCATCTTTTTATTGCCGGACGGAGTCTGCCCGTCTGCCCGCCAACCGGTCATCAAATCACTGCGGGAATCATGAAATCTTCTGTCGCACCGAAAAAAAGTCTGGGTCAGCATTTCCTGTACAACGACCACTATTGCAGGAAAATTGCTGCGACCGTTGCATTTGCACCCGGCAGAACCTTAACCGAAATCGGTCCCGGAACCGGAGCCCTGACCCGGTTTTTATATCCCGATTGGCGAGACAGATATACAGGAATTGAACTGGACCGCCGGTCGGTGGAAGATCTGTATAAATCACTGGGTCCGGAAATCAGAATTCTGGCCGGTGATTTTATGGAAATTGACCCGGAGTCCTGGCTGAATCCGGAAGGAAAAACAACGGTTATCGGGAACGTTCCCTACTATATTACCACTCCGATCCTGTTCAGGGTTCTGGATCTGAAGGACCGGGTTGCAGAGTGTGTGGTTCTGATCCAGAAGGAAGTGGCCCGCCGGATTATTTCGGCGCCCGGCAGCAAGGACTATGGAATTTTAAGTGTTCAGTTTCAGCAGGCGGCCCGGTGTGAACTCCTGTTTCAGGTTCCGCCCGGTGCTTTCTTTCCGCCGCCGTCGGTTGATTCTGCCGTTATCCGGATGACCTTTTATGAAACGCCGCCGGAACGGCCAGGCAATCCGGACCTGTTCCGGACAGTTGTCCGCACAGCCTTTCACGCCAGACGGAAAACACTGAAAAACAACCTGAAACCGCTGATTCAGGACCGGCCGGTTACCTCGGTGGATCTTTCCCGCCGGGCAGAAACCCTCTCGGTTGCCGAATTCGTCCGGCTGACAGATGAAATTGCCGGAATGCAGATTCCTTCAACCCTTTAACCCCATCAGGAGAAACCGGTATGGCAGAAAAAGACCTGCAGACTCCGCCGGATGCGAATCCGGAACTCAATTCTGATGACCAGCTGATCATTGATCAGGGCCTGATCGAAGATATTCAGGATATGCTGACGGATAAAGATGACGGAAGCCTGCTGAATATCCTTCTCGATCTTCACACCTCCGAAATTGCCGATATCCTGAATCACCTTACGCCGGATGAGTCGGTTTACCTGTTTAAACTGCTCAATGATGAACTGGCCGGTGAAGTCCTGCTTGAACTCAGTGACAACAGCCGGAGCCTGATCCTCGACAGTCTGGGGGAACAGGAAATTACCAGCATTATCGACGAAATGGATTCGGATGATGCTGCCGACGTGATCCAGGAACTCGACGAAGAGGTTGCCGAAGCGGTACTCGAGTCCATCGACGAAGAAGACTCGCGTGAAGTGAAAGAATTGCTTCAGTACGAGGAAGACACTGCGGGCGGACTTATGGCCCGGGAGTTTATTTCCATCCATGAAACCTCGAGCATTTATGATGCCATAATGGAAGTGAAAAAACAGGCCGAGGAAATTGAGGATGTGTATGATCTGTATGTGACCGATGATGCCGGAGTTCTCGTCGGAACACTCGATCTGAAGTCCCTGATTATCAAACCCTCCTATAAAAAAGTCTCTGAGGTGATGGATACTGACTTTATTTCGGTGCCGGTTTCCATGGATCAGGAAGAAGTTGCCCGTATTATGCAGAAGCATGACCTGGTCGCCGTGGCAGTTCTGAATCAGAATGAGGTTCTGGTCGGCCAGATTACCATTGATGATATTGTGGACGTTATCCGGGAAGAAGCAGAAGAAGACATTCAGCGTCTCACCGGGGTCGTTGAAGAAGATTTTTCGGATAAAACCCTGCGCATTGTTATGGCCCGCCTGCCCTGGCTGCTCATCGGCCTGTTCGGCGAAATGATTTCAGGAATGGTGATCCGGGGATTCGAGGCAACCCTGGCCCAGATGGTGGTTCTCTATGCTTACATTCCCCTGATCATGGCCATGGGCGGTTCTACCGGTGTTCAGACGACTTCAATTATGATCCAGGGTCTTGCCAAAGGAGAACTCTGGCTGTCGGATGTGGGAAAACGCCTGATGAAGGAAATCGGAGTTGCCGGCCTGATCTCGCTGTCCTGCGGGATCATTCTTTTCATTACCAGTCTGATCGGCGGCGGGACGTTGAAAATGGCCCTGACGATTGCCGGTGCCCTCATTTTCGTGATGATGAATGCCTCGGTGATGGGAACGGTTTTTCCGATTTTTCTGAAAAAACTCAATATCGATCCGGCAGTGGCTTCAGGCCCGTTTATTACAACCCTGAATGACATTCTGGGCCTCACCATTTACTTCACTATTGCCTGGCTGGTCTTTTTCTCATGACAGGCCAGAACAACGGGCTGACTGAACGGGCTCTTGAACGGCGGCTGAAGCGGCATCTGCTGAAGGAGATCCAGACCTTTTATGTTTCCTGCCCGCCCGGATTTGAATTTATCCTCGAAAAGGAAATTCTGGCGCTGGGTACACCGGGTTCCCCTGAACCGGGAAAAGGCGGCATGACTCTGACAGGTGACCTGTCCTGGATGTACCGCCTGAACCTGTCGGTACCGGTTGCCGGCCGGGTTCTTCTGCGGATCGGGACCTTTACCTGCAAATCTTACCCCGAACTGTTTGATAAAATCCAGCGCCTGCCCTGGGAACTGTTTCTGGGCCGGAATCCGGTTGCCTCCTTCCGGGTTTCTGCCGGCGAAAGCCGCCTGCACCACACCGGCAATATCGCCAAAACCACCGGGGATGCCATCCGGGAATATTACCGTCAATGGCCGGAACAGATTGTCTCTCTAAGGGAAGAAGCCCCTCTGCAGGTCGTCATCCGGTTTCTGGATGATATCTGCACCGTCAGTCTGGATACCACCGGCGACCATCTGCACCGCCGGGGATATAAACCTTTTTCAGTAGAAGCCCCCCTGCGCGAAACCCTGGCGGCCGGACTTCTGGAGTGGGCCGGGGCTGACCGGTTCCCGGTGATTCTGGATCCGTTCTGCGGGTCAGGGACGTTCCTGTTCGAAGCCCTCAGGATGCGGTCGGGCCCTTTTCCCGGTGAAGACCGGGTCTGGGCATTTCAGTCGGCACCATTTTTTCAGGAACCGGCCTTCAGAAAACTGAAGCCGTCCCGGTCCGAAAATCCGGCCGGACTTCTTGCCGTGGGATCTGATCTTTCCGTAACAGCCCTGGAAGCAGCCCGGAAAAATGCCGCCAAAGCCGGGGTAAAATCCGAACTTCAGCTTTCGGTCCAATCTGCGGCGGCGATTTCGAATCTCTGGCCGGAACCCGGGCTGATTATCAGTAACCCGCCGTATGGCAAACGGATCGGGTCCGTTACGGGTTCAGAAGCGGTCCTCGGTCAGTTTTTCCATCAGGTTTATACCGGCTTTCCCGGCTGGACCTGGTGCCTGATCGTTCCCGAAGAAACCCGGTTCCCCTGGAAGAACCTGAAAGAACTGCGCTTCAGCAATGGCGGGCTGGCAGTAAAGGCCGTGCTGGGAGTCGTTCCCCGGTGAGTTTCCGAAACCGCCTCACGGCTGCCCGGAGCCTGGTGATTACCCAGCTTAAAACCGGCTTAACTCCCGAGAAACTGGGGTGGACCCTGGCGGCCGGCAGTGCATTGGGCTGTTTCCCGGTTATCGGAACCACGACTCTGCTGTGCTTTCTGGCCGGGGCTGCCTTCCGGCTGAACCAACCGGTTCTGCAACTGGTCAATTACCTGGTCTACCCGCTGCAGCTTCTGCTCCTGGTTCCCTTTTTTGCCCTTGGGGCGGCCTGGTTCGGTACCGGATCCTTTCCGTTTACAACCGAGACCCTGCTTGCCGGCTTCCGGTCAGATTTCTGGGGGATGCTGGCCGGGCTGGGCAGTGCCCTCTGGCTGGCGGTTCTGGTCTGGATGATTCTGGTCCCTGCCCCGGCGCTTCTTGGCGGCTTCCTCCTCCGGTTCCCGATCCGGCTCCTGATCCGCCGGTTTTCCGAAGAAAATTAATGTAAACGTTTACATTCTCGCTGTTTCTTTGGTTATCAGTACGATTACCGGATAAACCCCGGACTTTTTTTCTTAATATTTAAGGGAATATTTCCCCACGGAATCCTGATAAAAAAGTACAGATTGCAAAATCAGCCTGTTTTGGCTGGTTTTTGCTGTGACAAAGATGAAGATGAAAGTTAGGGCAGGGAGAAACCTTAAAAACTATTGTATCTTTTCTTTCTCTTTCCTAATTTTGTAACACAAAGTTCGGAAGAACGAAAGGAATTAAGCCCGGTTTCGCCGGTTCCGGTCTCCAGGGAACCGCAGCGTACCGGGCAAACTCCCCCGGCTTTGATCCCGATTATAAAATTGCTGCCCCCATTTCCAAAACAAGGATTCAGTGTATGAAAAAGTCCCTTTTTTCTGCTGTGTTTGCATTGGTATATTCTGTAATTCCGGCAATTGCCCAGGTTGGTGCACCCGGAAATTACGAAAAATATGAATTCCAGCCCGAAGCGTTCAGTTTTCCGGAATATAAAACCGGAGATACTGATCCGCATGGAAATTTTGTAACCTCGGTTCCCATTTTTTCTCTGACGGCTCCATCCGGAATCAGTACATCCGTTACTTTCTCTTACAACAGTGATATCAAATATGCAGACCCTGCCGGATGGATAGGGCTTGGCTGGAAGTGGAACCCGGGCACAATTACCCGGAGTGTTCAGGGGGGATTTATGACGGACCCTGCGCTGACTCCTTCCGATGTAATTGACGATTACGACAATCTTTATCAGAAGACCCCACCAGACTTTCCCACCAACTTGGACAGCAATCTATGGGATCAGTACCGGGATATTTATTCAGTCTCCCTTCCGGACGGACGGTCGGCCAAATTCATTATCACCAATTGGGAACTCCCCGAAGATAAAGGCTATGATGAGTTTACTTCATTGGGTACCGAAAGTTGGAAAATAAGGGGATATTATAAAAAAACCGGTGTCCTCGGAAAGCTGGTTCAATGCCGGAGGTTTGCCGGGGTAAATAACAGAAATAATGATCCATACGGGTCGGTGGTCTATGATTACTATGCGTTTGTTATCCGGGATGAAAACGGGGTTCAATATGTTTTTAAGGACCCGTCAGAGGAACTCTCTGTCGGTAAAAATGGAGCCAAGTCCCTGTATTACAGCACCTGGCGGATTTCATGGATGATCGATAGATGCGTCGGCAGTTGGGTTAATCCGGAACTGGAAACACTGACCTCTTCCGAAAAATCCATCCGGTTTATTTATGGGCACAATTTCCGGGAATTTGTTGAGTTTCCCTGGGGAGACAGCGGACATATCTGTGCTACAGAATTAAATGCCGGCGCGTTAAGCCATAAAAAATACCTGACCTCAATTGAAACGGCTAATCAAAGAATCACGTTTGATTTTAAAACCGACGAGGATTGTGACCCGACTCAATTCCAAATCCGGTGGACAAATAAAACCTATGATGATGTTGAAGATCTGGACCGCTTTCCGGTGACAAGGAAAAGAATCAGTTCCATCAGTTTTGACCGGAAGGGAACAGGTAACACCTGGAATCCTGATCAAATGGTTTATCTGACTCATTATTCTCAGGAAATGAGAACTTACCTCGATCAGATCAGCAAAATAAAACCAACCGGTGAGCCTGTTGCGATGCCATGGGTTTTTGAGTATGCTGGACGGGGCGGTTACACCGGAACGTTCGTCTTTAATCATTTTTTGTATCATCAGAAAGGGGAAAGACCCTATCAGCCCTTTAATTCCCAATGGGATATCAACGGATACTATAAAAATTCAAAAACACTGTATTCAAACCACCTTGAACCCGGAAGGGGACAACTGATCGGAATTTCATTGCCGAATGGCAGAAAAGATACAATTATCTACAATCTTTTCAAGGTAACACTCCCGGACCAGTATGCAGTCAGGGGATTGTATTGGCAAGGTTTCTGGCAGAGAAAAACAGAAAACACCGGGACTTTTCTGGTGGATACAAAAACCTATTTCGGAGAAGAATCGTATCCGGAAATACCTGCTGATTTAACTTCACTTGCTGCAATAATCGGTGTTTCTCCCAGCTATTTTGCGGCTCAGTTAAAATATGTTACCTATTTTTATAAGCCGGTGGTTGCTGCGATTAAATCCCGTGATTTAATATCCCCTCACAAAATAATCTCCAAAATCTTTACCTTTCATGATCCCGTTTTTAAAGGATTACCCTCAGAAATGGGGTTTGAAAAATCGGCGGCAATTAAGTTTGTCCCTTCATTTCAGACCAGTCAGCAATTACCGATCACGCTTCCAACCAATGCCAGGAAGGCTTCACGGAACTCAGCCGTCGATGATCAATTGTGGTTTAAATCAATGGAAGTAACAGAGACCGGCTTGCCCAATCAAAAAACCGAATGGTCGCTGACCGGGCAGGATCAGTATTTGGTAATCGGGCCGTACGGGGCTTCTGAGTCTTCTGCTTCGCTGTTTACTTCGAATCATGATGATATCTTTTTTGAGAAAACAAAAGTGTCTGACTCAGACGGACAGGCTGTCCTGTCCAGAAAAACCTTTTCCAACAGGAAAAACGCCATTCAATACATCAATACGATGCCCTTTACCCAACCACCAGGGTGGAAGCTGGGTGGTTATGTTTCACTGGATACCCGGCCAAAATCGACCGTAACCCAGGACTTCTTCGACTTTCCCAAATGGACACTATCCGGAATGAAATTTACGTCTTTTGACGGCTCGGTACAAAATGGTGAGGCTATCTGGGCTGGTTATAATGCTGAAACCAATAAGACTGAATTCAAATTCAGCTTTTCAAGACCTGCCAGAACCTGGTACACCGGGATGACAGATCAAAACCTGCTCCAAACCCCGGGAATGGAGTCCGACGGGTTTTTAATGGTAACCGGCAGGATAGATTCTTCCTGGGAATTTCCCTGGTTGGAGGTAGAAAAGGCGGTTAAAGGTCAAACCATTACTTCAGGAATTGAAATTACGTTCCTGTCTCACAAAATAACCACCTATTCCTATAGTTCTGAGTCAGGGTTTCTGCCCAAGGAAACCTGGCTGGCAAAAAAGGAAAAGCCTGCTGCATTTCAGGGATGGACTCAGCCAGTTGTGACAGATGAGCAGGATTGGCTGAAACTGGCGGAGGTTACTTCCTATACTTCCTTTGGCCAGCCAACAGAAACAAAAACTCCGTTTATTAAAGAAAAAGTCTTTTTTGGTAATTCATCCAATCAGATGGTGAATGCTCCGGCACCGGATAACTGGTATAAACCAACTGCGAGACAGATCCTTACGCTGACAGATTCTATCATTACCACATTTTCTGCAAAATATAACCCGATGCACCAGCTATCCTGGGTTCAACATCAAAATCTGCAAATGACCTTCACCTATGACGAAGCGGGGCGGCCTTATGAAGTTTTCAGGAACGGAGCAAAACTAAAACAATCCACCTACAATGCTATCCGTGAGGGGGATAATGGTAATTTGGGCTCGGATAATTGGCTTTGGGCAGCTACCCGGTTATTCAACTCAGGAAATCCGGATGACTGGGCAGGAGCCGCATCCTATTATGATGGCTTCGGGGAAATTCAAAAAGTGACAGGTTCTCCCGACCTCTCTAAGGTAACCGAACCACTATTTGACCTTTATTTCCGGCCTGCAGGGTCATTCGTTCCCTATCATCAGCCGGGCGGGTTGGACTACCTTCCTTATATTTCGGGAGGTGGCAGCATTCGTGGAGAATACTGGGGGGTGGGTGGATTAAAAACGGCAATTTTTTCAGATTTTTCGCAATATGTGGATACTGAAAGCCCAGAATTTCGGCCGGGATTTAATTTGGCTGAAATTGCAGTTTTGGATGATGACCCTGAAGCAGGAAGCAGTTTCGGCTACTATCCTTATTCGTTTACACGTAAATCAATAGGCGGGCATTATTCGATGTCCTGGCTTCCCGGGGCCGGAGTTAGAAAAGCCAACCGGTTTAAAATGACTCAGACTTACCGGAACGGAGATTTCAATTACACCGTAACGGCAGATGAAAATAAAAAGGTCATGAAAATTGTCAAAACTGATCTTGCCGGTAGGGAGCTTGAATCCGGAATTGCAATTCCGGTTACAAATCCGGCCAAATTAAGAGTGAATCTGGCGTGCTATCCCGACTCAGGCAGAACAGAAGAGGCGGGGATGGTTTTTACCGGTGAAAACGAAAATGTCCCGGTTCTGGACATTGATTTAACTCCTCTGGATGTACCTGAAACGAACCTGAATGCCGGCTATGATTACTTCCGGGTAAAGCCGGGTGAGGTGCAACGGATTAAAATCACCAGCCTTCCGGCCGGAAAAACACTTAAGTATGTAAATCATGACACAAAAGAAGTGATCCATGAGTTTAAAGGTCCGCTTTCGGATTTTACGACGGATCTTTTTATCCTGCCCGGCTTGTATGAAATGGAAGTCTGGGAGGCCCTTGATTTACCGGATCTTGTTTCACTGGGCGGAGTATCCGGTTTTGTCTGGTCTTATCAGGACGCCGAACTGGAGCAAAAAGTATCCCTCCGGTATGATCAGTACGGACGGGTGAAATCAGTGACACATCCTGATGGGACCCAAACCCAGTACCGGTACGACTATTTTGGAAATATCCTGAAAAAAGAAACGCCGTTCCATGATGCCAAACTGAAATCAGCAGGGCTTGCAGAATCAGATGCTGATGCCAATCCGGACTTTGAATTTATGTACGACAAATATGGACGTCTCCGGTTTTCAGTTGACCCGAACCAGTCTGTTGCAGGTAAAATGACCTATTTCAAATATGATTATCTGTCTCGTCCGGTCGAGCAGGGCCAAATTGTTTCTGCCGGTAACTGGACTGCTGCCAATGCCGACAACGGAAACTGGCCGCAAATCACCGGTCAGAACATCCACCCGACCTCAGTTATGTCAAAAGCAGAACTGGATAAGCCGGCTGCTTCGATTGTCAGCCTGGGGCAAAGCCATGTGGTGCAGACAAAAATATACTATGATATCTCCCGTACCGTTCATGGATATTCACTTGAAAACGGATTGGGAAAACCCGGTTATAAAATTGAGTACTCCCCGAATCCGGACGGGAAATTCAGAGCCATCAGGACTTACTATTCCTATACTCCCGAAGGCTGGGTCAAATCAGTGACCGAAATTTCAGATACAGTTACCAAAACGGAGAAATTCAAAGAGTACGATTATCAGGGAAAATTAAAATCCTGGGAAGCTTCTCTCAGCGGAAAGCTGCTGTCCAAACGCAGATTCTGGTATGATGGTTTGTCCCGGCCGGTAAAAATCAGCCAGATTCATGCAGGAAGAACTGATTCGGTCGTTTGGACTTACACCTATGGCACAAACGAAAATTCAGTTATCCAAACGAATGCCACTGGTACTTTTAATCAGATTTCTATTCAGGATGTAAGAGGGTGGCTCAGGGAAATCAATTCGCAGTCGACCGGCTTCAGTGAGGAACTATACTATTTCGGAACAGGTCTTCCGGCCGGAGTTCAGCCGAATTACAATGGAAACATTTCCTTTATCCGGACGGTGAACCGGGATGTCCTGGATACTAATCCGGTAACCTGTCGTGACACTCTGGGTTTTGGTTTCGATTATGATAACTGGAACCGGCTGACGGGGGTTAAGACCTTTGGTGTCCAGAACACCAGGAATGACCGGTACAATTCGGCCTATGTGTATGACGGGATGGGAAATATGACCAGCCAGATAAAGAAAACCTGGGATCAAACCACAAAAGTCATCACTGAGCTGGATAATCTGGTGTATCAGTATGCCGGAACCCGTCTTCTGAATGTTATTGATAAGGTTAAAACTGCCCGGACCGATGATTATGAAACTACTGTCAATTCTGTTTCGGGTCCGTCGGCGTTGATCAATCAGTCTTTTGCCGGTTTTACAGAAGATTTTTCCCAGTACCCGGTTGCGGCTGGTGCCCGTCCCCAGTCTGCCATCTGGGACCAAACCGGATTTTACAGTACCGACCCTGCTTCAGGCGTCAGCATTGTCAGCGAGTCGGGGAATCTGATCCTGAAACTGACACCGCAGACCTCTGCAAGCTCCACCACCACAAGTGCCAGTATGCGGACGAAGGCCCAGACGATTATCCCGGGAAGAATTTATACCCTTGCCGGAAAGTATAAAGGGGTGGCGGTTAACAGTGATGAGATTCCCGTTCAGCCCAATGCCTATGCCGGAATTGAATGGCTGAGACAGGACTTTACCCGGATTTCAGTTCAGTACGTACTGAGTACCGGAAGAGCAACCGCCTGGACCAGTTTTACAGGAAACCTGACAGCCCCGGCAGATGCTGTGTATGCCCGGGCGATTGTCATGGACAATGCGGCGACCGGAACGACGGTTTACTTTGATAACATTTCATTGTCAGAGGCCGGGATCAGTTTCAAATACGACAATAACGGAAATCTGGTACAGGATCTTAACCGGGGGATATCACAACTGACGTACAACAGCCAGAATCTGCCCGAAAAAGTAACCAAAACCAATGGATCAGTGGTGTATTACGGATATAATTTTTCAGGCCAGCGGATTTGGAAAAAGGTCGGCCCGGATACCTGGGTGTACGTCAGGGATGCCGCCGGAGCCATTCTGGCTGAGTATAAGAACAGTTCTGCAGCCATAGAGTATGTTTCCCTCATGACTGCCGGATCTGAAACAGTCGGCCAGTCCCGCCTTGAAAATGGAACCTGGAAGCGGTATTATTGGGTGAAGGATCATCTGGGCAACATCAGGCAAACCTTCCGGGATGACGGAACTGTGGCAACGGTCGTCAGTACTGAGGATTACTACCCGTTTGGCGCCACCTTGAAAAGCACCACCACCCAGCTTCCGGCCCAGGATAAGTTTAAATACCAGGGCAAGGAGCGGGATCAGGAAACCGGTTATGACTACTTCGAAGCCCGGTTGTATGATTCCCAATTGGGCCGGTTTTTACAGGTAGATCCTCATGCGGACAGATACAAGTCAAGTAATCCTTTTGTGGGAATGGGAGATAATCCTATTATAGCAGTTGACCCAACCGGAATGGATTCAGTTCAGCGAGCGAATTTAGTTGCAGCAATGAATTCATTTGTTGAAAATAATCCTGGTGGAACATACGGTACAAATACAAAAATAGTCAGCTCAAGCGAAGTTAAAGATGGAGCAAAAACTGATTGCTCTGGGCTTGTAAATTCTGCTCAGGCCGAGGCGGGAAATGGGAACCAAATGGCAGGGAAAGAGGGTGTTTTGTCTTCAGATGGAAAGAAAATTGTTACAAATGGAGTTGCGTTATTGGTTGATGGAACTGAAAAGGTTGATGTAAATAAAATTGAGGCTGGCAACTATGTTGTTTTTAAAACAAACAGGTCAAACCATGAAGGAGCGGATGGTGAATTTGATCACATTGGGGTTGCAACAGATATTAAAAAGGATGAAAATGGAAATGTAATCGGTTTCACTGTATTACATTCGTTTGGTAAACCAACTGATAAAACAAGTGGCCCGCAAGCAACAACATATAACGTTTCCAGCCCAAAAACATGGCTTACATTGAAGGGGGTCTATAAATGGGACAAAGACTAGGTTATTTTATAATTTTCCTGATTTTACCTTATTGCGTATTTGCACAGGAATTTAACAGAACAATTGTGATTGAAAACAGTGATATGGGAAAAATTAAAATAGGGGACCCTACAGAAGAAGGCAGTAAGCCATATGGGATTAATGGAGCCTGTTTTTATAAGGAAGAGTTATATGTTTCGAATACAATTGAAAATCGAATTTTAAAATTTAATTACGATGGGGACTTAATAACAAAAAGTCAAGTGGTAAATAACTACCAGGATGTGGGTGACATACTAATCTCAAATGATACATTATATTGCCTCTCAGAATTTTGGAAGTATTGTTATCTCTTTAATCTGGAGTTGCAATTACTGGATAGTATAGAAGTTGCCAAAGGGCTCAAAGTATTTTCTGTTTCTAATTCTGGGAACCTGACAGCACGACACGGAGAAAACGTTTTCCAGCTTTCCAAATCGTCTTTACAAAATGACCGTCTGTCCCGATTTGACTATTGGGATTTGAGTGAGGAATTAATTCTCTATGAAACTCAAACTGATTTTCACCGTTTTAATCTAAAGGATGATGACAGTTATTATTGTTTTTATGACTTTGTTGGGAAATATTTTATAAGGGTATATAAAACAAAAGACTGTTTTGTTGTAAGGATACAGGACGTAGTGGCTAAGGAATGATAATAAGTTATTTAAACTAAAAAGTTATATAAATTGAAGATAGCAAGGAGAGTGTTCATAAAAGTGTATTAAAGTCCTAGCCTGGCTAACCTAAAGGACAGGCCCCCATGGAGAAGTACTTAATTGATATTCGAAAGGTCATTTTGCTTTGAATTCAGAAAAATGTTTTAATGGGGGTTCCGGCTTAACTCCCCAAAAAGCATGTACCGTAATGAGTGTAATTTTTTCTCCAGAATTCCGGGTCATGGAGAAAGGTGCGCCGGTCTGGTAGGTGGGTTGTCAGGCCTGTTGATTACGTGCCCGGATGGCTATCAGCCAGGGTACTTTCAGAAGACCCGGATTCAGGGTGCAGCAAGTTCAGGTTTCTAATTTTCACAGACTTCAGGTTCTTTTTTTAATAATCCCAGGAACATAATTATGAAACATGTCCTGAGCCTTTTTATTTGCCTTTCGCTCGTAAATTGCAGCAGGGTTACCCATCTAAACAAGGAATTCAGGCTGGGAGATGAATTTAAAATCGTAATTCCTGTAACCGAAGATAAAGTTGATTCTCTGCTGACTTATTCCGGAATAGAAATCTGGAAGGGTAAAAAATTAGTTTATACCGATACCGGCACAACTGAATACTTTTTCAATTCAAAAACCTATCATAGAGTGTTCAAACTTAAAAACGGCAATGAGTTGGTATTAATTACTGTCTTTGATGCGCCTGATTTAAATAAAACAGCGGGTTTTTATTTTGAAAACTCCAAATTGATTAAATTGGAAGTGTACCCCGATTTTTTAAGCAGTGATTGTGATACCGACAACGACGGAAAGCCGGAATTTGCAGGACTATTAAACATTTCAGAATCACCCTGCAGTAGTTGTGACTCCTGTTTCTACAATCCGACTCTCTATTATGAGTTAACGGAATCAGGGTTGGATTTAGATTCTTCCCTAACCCGTGAACGGAATAAAAAAATCTGGGGAAGCTTTTACGGTTTTTCCCAAACTGAAATAGTACTGCCGTGTCCCAGAGACAATACACCCGTGAGTGATCACTAGCTCATACCTAAATCAAACTCAAAATTGATTGGCCCCAGGGCGAAAGGGTAATTGTCTCCACAATTTTAGTGCTGGATTAAGTACAGGGGACTCCAGCCCGGTAGGGAAAGGCGGGAATGCAGTTCCGTGTCAGATTGAAATTAACTCCTCAAAAATTCATAAACAATAACAAATATATTGGTTTGTTGTCTTGACATTGGAAGCGCTTTTTGCTACTATTGTCACGGCAAAAATAAATATGTAATCGTTTGGCCGGTGGTTCCGGCAGCTTAACTCCCCAATAAGCTGGTGCCGGAATGAGTGTGTTTATTTCTCCAAGATCCCGAGTCGAGGCGAAAGGAAGACCGGTCTGGTAAGTGGGTTGCCAGGCCGGTCAGTTTTATCCAGATAAAACCCCGTCCCAATTGAAAACCCCCCTTTCTTTTTCCCGGTCTGTTGTGCCGGGATGCCGGTTTCCCCCATTCATTTCGCCTTCTCCTCCGAAATCCGTATTTTCAGGAAAAACCGGATGAAGTCATGGCAAAAAAACTCACGGTCATCAACGGGCCGAATTTAAATCTTCTGGGTGAACGGGAACCGGGAATTTACGGCACCCTGACGCTGAAAGAGCTTACCGACGGTCTGAAACGCCGGTTTCCTGAGGTGGAGTTCACCTTCATCCAGTCGAATCATGAGGGCAGCCTCGTCGATGCCATTCATCAGGCGCTGCAGGCAAATGCCGATGGCATCATTCTGAACGCTGCCGCCTACACCCACACCTCTGTGGCCCTCAGGGATGCCGTTTCGGCTGTGAAAATTCCCACCGTGGAAGTCCACCTGAGCAATGTTCACGCCCGGGAGGACTTCCGGCACCGGTCGCTGATTGCCCCGGTCTGCAAAGGGGTCATTGCCGGATTCGGACCGAAATCCTACGATCTGGCCGTTATGGCTTTTCAGGATGATGTGAACGGATGAGTTCTGCATCCCGGCGCCTGGCAAAGGAATCGGCGATTTATGGTATCAGTACCATTCTGGCCCGGTTTCTTAACTTCCTCCTGACGCCGTTTTATACCCAGATTTTCCTCCCGGCCGAGTTCGGCATCATCAGTACCTTCTTTTCACTGATGGCGTTTCTGAATATTCTCTTTCTGTTCGGGCTGCCGCAGGCTTACCTTCGGTTTGCCTCGGATACAACCGACCAGGACCGGCACCGGTTGTATTCCACCGTTCAAACCCTGATTCTGACTCTGGCTGCCGTTTTTTCTGTGATTCTGCTGGCCGGAAGTCCGCTGCTGCTCGATGTGTTTCTTTTCCCGGAGTCTCTGGGCAATCTGGTTATCTGGATGGTGGTGATTCTGGTTCTGGATGCCCTGAGTGCCGTTCCGCAGAATGACCTCCGGCTGGATAACCGCAGTCTGACGTTTTCGGGAGTAAAACTGGTAAATATTCTGGTCAATCTGGCCGGTAATTTTTACTTTCTCCTTATTGCCAAAACCGGACTGGCCGGTGTTTTCTATGCCAATGCGCTGGCCTCGGCCGTCACCCTGATCCTGTCAGTTTATTTAACCCGGCGGCATGTTTCTTTCCGGCTTCAGATCAGCCGTGAAACCCTGGTGACCCTTTTTGCCTTCTCGCTTCCGCTGATTCCGACCGGCTTCGGTTCCATGGTCAACGAAGTGGCCGACCGTCTGTTTATTCAGAAACTGGATCCCGGAACCATTGCCGGTCTGTATCCCGCAGCCCGGTTTTCCTCCTCAGATCTGGTCGGCTTTTATTCGGCAGCGCATAAGCTCGGTATTGTGATGATGCTGGTCGTGCAGATGTTCAACATGGCCTGGACACCGTTTTTCCTGAATGAAAGCAAAAAGGCCGGCTGGGAAAAATCTTTCGCCGGCATTTTTAACCTGTTTCTGATTTTTCTGGTTTTCTCTGGGTTTCTGCTGGCCTTTTTCATGGATGATTTCCTGGGGATTTCGGTTCTTGGGTATCACCTGATCCCGCCGTCGTACTGGTTCGGTCTGCAGGTGGTTCCCTTTGTGATCCTGTCTTACATTTTCAACGGGATATACTATTTTTTCACGTTTGGTCTGTATCTCGAAAAAAGGACCACGAAAATTTTATCGGTTATGGTTGCGGGAGTTGCTGTGACGATTGCCGGAAACCTGATACTTCTGCCGCTTCTGGGAATTCTGGGGTCTGCCATCACCCTGATGCTGTGTTACGTAACCATGAGCAGCCTGATGGTCCGTCAGAGCCAGAATCTGAAACCCATTCCCCTCGACCGCCGGTACCTGCTGGTGCTGGCAGCCGTAAGTCTGCCCTTCTGGGCTTTGGCGGTCTGGCATCAGATCACCCACCTGCTGCCGTTCTGGGTCAAGCTGCTGGTGCTCGGGGGTTATGCCGGGTTGATTTTCTCCTTCAAATTGTGGACGTTTGAACAATCTAAACGATTATTATTATTGATTTCAGGAAGAAAGAAAGCATGAAAGAACAGGTCAGGGAAAAGGCGTGTCCGCTCCCGATTCAGTACGATCCGGAGAAACCGATGCAGGTTGGGGGGCAGGCCGTGATGGAGGGTGTGATGATGCGGGCCCCGGGTGCTGTCGCCACAGCCGTCAGAAAACCAAACGGAGACATTGTGGTCAAACGGGAAGTCTTCCGGTCCTGGCTTGAGACCCGGCCCTGGCTGGCAACACCGGTACTCAGGGGCGCCGTCGGCCTGATTGAAATGATGATCCTCGGCATCCGGATGTTAAACTGGTCTGCGGAAATCGCCGTTGAGGAAGAGGAAAAGGCCAAAGCAGAAAAAGAAGGCAAGGAAGTGAAGAAAGCTTCGAACTGGGAATTGGTTCTGACTCTGGTGATTTCCCTGATTCTGGGCGTTGCTGTCTTCTTCGCCGTTCCGCTGATTCTCACGACCTGGCTGTTCGATGTCGAAAACAGTGCTGTCTCCTTTAACCTTCTTTCCGGGGGAATCCGGGTGACGATTCTGCTTTTATACATGTGGGGAATTTCGATGCTTCCCGATGTTTTCCGGCTGTTTCAGTATCATGGAGCGGAACACAAGTCCATTTTTGCCTTTGAAATGGAGCAATCGGTTGATTTGGACCGGGCAAAAAGCTACACAACTCTGCATCCCCGGTGCGGAACGTCTTTTCTGCTGATTGTGATGGTGACGGCCATTATCTCGTTTGCTTTTGTGGATGCGCTGATTATTCAGCTTCTTGGCTATATCAACCTGCCGATCCGGATTCTGTCGCACCTTCCGCTGATTCCGCTTGTTGGCGGGCTCAGTTATGAGATCATCAAGTTTTCTGCCCGTCATACAGAAACTGCCTGGGGGCGCGTTTTGGTTGCACCGGGTCTCTGGCTTCAGCACATCACCACAAAGGAACCCGACGACCGGCAGCTTGAAGTGGCCCTGGTTTCTCTGAAAAGTGCACTTGGACTGGATCCGGTGACCCTGCTGAAGGATGAGGAAACCACCTACACCCGGTGTTACCCGTCAGAGGCGGCGACCTGATGTTCAACGATGTTATTCTGAGCCGGCTCGAAGATCTTGAACACCGCAAGGAAAAGGTGACGGATCTGCTGTCGACTCCGGAAGTGATTTCCGACCAGAAAAAATTCAGACAGTTCAGCCGGGAACTGAAGGACCTGGAACCGGTTGTGGCTCTGTATCAGAAATTCAGGAAAGTCAGTTCGGATGTTGAAGGGACAGAATTGCTGATCCGGACCGAGAAAGACCGGGAACTGAGGGAACTGGCCGAGGAAGAACTGGGTCCGCTGCGGGAAGAACTCGGCCGGCTGGAAACCGACCTGAAATTTGCTCTGGTGCCTAAGGATAAAGAAGACACCAAAAATGCCATTGTGGAAATCCGGGCCGGGACCGGTGGTGAGGAAGCCAGTTTGTTTGCTGCAGATCTGTACCGGATGTACACCCGGTATGCCGAACGGCAGGGCTGGAAAATTGACAATATGGATTCGAGTTACACCGGTCTGAACGGACTGAAGGAAGTGGTCTTCATGCTCGAAGGCGAGGAAGTGTACGGCACCATGAAATTTGAAAGTGGTGTCCACCGGGTGCAGCGGGTGCCTAAAACCGAAGCCGGCGGCCGGATTCACACCTCGGCAGCGACTGTTGCGGTACTTCCCGAGGCAGATGATGTGGATATCGAAATCAACCTGAATGACGTCCGGCTGGATGTTTTCAGGGCAAGTGGTGCCGGTGGTCAGAATGTGAACAAGGTCGAGACCGCCGTCCGCCTGACCCATATTCCCACAGGACTCGTTGTTTCGTGCCAGGATGAAAACTCTCAGATAAAAAACAAGGAAAAAGCCTGGAAAGTCCTCAGGGCCCGGCTGTATGAACAGGCGTTGGCAGACCAGCAGGCAAAAATTGCCGCCGACCGGAAAAGTATGGTTTCGACCGGTGACCGCAGTGCCAAAATCAGGACCTACAATTTCCCTCAGGGCCGTGTAACCGATCACCGGATCGGGCTTACCTTGTACAATCTTCAGGATTTTATTGACGGGGACATCCGGGAGATGCTGGATGCCCTTAAATTGCAGGAACGAACCGAAAAACTTCATGCAGAAATGAAACCGGCGGGTGCCTGACGGCAGAGTTCTGCCACCGTCCGTCACAACAGGAAAGCAGCCATGACTTCGACACATGATTCAGTGACTCAGTTTCCGGGAAAAGCCGAATTTCTGGCCTTTCTGGCTGATCCGAAGCCCCAGATCGGGACTCCGGCTCATCTGGCGGTCATTATAGCCGATATAAAGGGACTGGGCAACCTGAACCTGCGACACGGAGTTGCTGCCGGAGATGAGATTCTGAGAACAGTTGCCCGGTACCTGAAAACTGACTGCTTTCCGGGTTCTCTTATTTTCAGACGGTCGGGGGATGAGTTTGTCATTATTGATACGGTTTCTTCGCCGCAGACCATTGAAATATTTGTTACCTCCCTTATGGGACACCGGTTCGAGGTTCCCGTCCCGGGCGATCCGAAACCTGTTACAGCCCGCCTGAATGTTGCCTCGGCCACCCGCCGGACAGGGACTGATTCCCTCGAAGATATTTACATCCGGGCCAGACAGTCGTTTACAACTGCCAGAAAACTGCAGACTCCTGTTGTGGATTCGGATGGTGACATTCCCTCCCAGTATCACTTCCCGCTGAAAAACAAGATTTCCTTCAGGGCCGATGAACTTGACCTGATGGAACAGGTCTGGAAGGATGCTGTTCTGTTTAAGGGGAATATTCTGTTTCTTGAAGGACAGGCAGGGATCGGGAAAACCAAGGCCATCAATTATTTCCTTCAGGAAACCCGGGATAAAATGGATCCGGTTATTTTGCTCGGGATGGCGCATCACGTCAGAATTCCGGCTCCGTATCACCTGATCAAACGGGCACTGAGCCGGTTCTTTTATCAGCACCCGGAAAAGTTTTACAAACTGATGAACAAGCTGAATGAAGCCGATGTGAGGGAATTATTCCAGTTTTTGCCCGAACTGGATGCCGAACGTCTTGCCAACCTGCGGTTTACATCGCCGTCGCAGCAGTTTGACTATGCCCTCTTTGAGGCCATTCTTCACTTTCTGGATTTACTCGCCGAGGGAACAACTCTGATTGTCTGGTTCGAAGATTTCCATGATGCCGATTCTGGCAGCTGGAACTTTATCCGGTATCTGAGTGCCAATCTTGCCGGCCGGAATATTTTGTTTCTGGTCAGCATGCGGGAGCAGGACTGGGAGAATCCGAAAGTATCCGACCATAAAAAAACGGTCTTCCTTGAGCTGAAGAACGCCGGTGCAGTCCGGTTTCACCGGATGCAGCCGTTTACCCTCGAGGAAACAGCCGGTTACTGCCAGGAATTCAAGTTTTTTAAACGGCTTCCGGCAAAGGGAATCGAGTTTATCTATCAGATCTCGAAAGGAAATCCGTTATACATCGTCGAACTGGCCAAGTTTCTGGTCGGGAATCCGAGAGTAATCAAGCGGATTGAAAAGGGGGCCCTTCCTACCGAGGGCTTCGAGATTCCCTCTACCATTCAGGATGTGGTTCTCGGTGAACTGAAAGGCCTTTCCCGAGAGGAACTGGAATTTACCCGGTTTCTGTCGGTCATCGGGACGGAGCTTCCGCAGGACATGATCGGGCTGCTTTCCGGCCGTAATGACCTGCACGTTCAGTCCCTGATCGATTCGCTTAGATTCAAAAATGTACTGACCGAGGGGCATGACGGCCGGGATACCCGGACTCTGATTTTCAGCCACCCCATGATCAGAACGGTGGTTTATAATGCCATGAGTTTAAAGAAGCGGCGGGCTTTTCACCTTCAGGTAGCCGGTGCCCTCGAGAAAAATCTGGATGCTACCGCCGACTATGCACAGCTTGCCGATCATTATTACCTCGCTGCTGAATGGGAAAAATCCTATAAATATTCAATGGCCTGTGCCCTCCAGGCCAAACAGGTTTATGCCTATGAATCGGCCTACCAGTTTTTCAGCCGGGCACGGGAAATTGCCAAAATCACCTTCAATGAAGCCGCCTTTGCCGACATGGTCCAGAAAGAAGGCGAAATTCTGCAGTTCCTTGGCCGGTATGACGAGGCCTTTAAGCGGCTGAGCAAGTCGGTCAAACTTCAGGAAGGCCGGAAGAATTATTATGAAGTGGCCCACAACTATCATCTCATGGCCAAGATTCAGCATTTCAGAGGTCAATTCACCGAATCTCTGACAACTCTTGCCCGCGGGAAAAAGCTGATCTCAAACAATGTTGCCCTGTATGGGTTGCTTCTCGGTGAAGAATGCTGGATATACCGGGTTATCGGGGATTATGAGAAAAGTTTGAGTGCCGGCCGGGAAGCACTTGAAATTCTCGACCGGTCCGCACCGAAACGGGAAACCGGATTTGTTTACAACAATCTGGCAGAGATCTATTACCGGATCGGGGATATTCAGACTGCCAATCAGTACCTGACCCGGCGTCTTGAAATCTCCAGAGCCATCGGGGATAAAGAATCTGAAGCCATGGCGCTGAACAATCTGGCAGAAATCAGGCTGGAATTTAACCGGCTGGATGAAGCTGAACCGTATCTGGAAGAAGCCCTGTCCCTTGCCCGTGAAATCGGAAATCCGCAGGTGACTGCCCGGGTTCTGGCCTCCCGGGTTCAGTTTTTCACCGGTAAGGAACAGCCCGATCCGGCCAACACCCTGCTCGATGAAGTCCATTCCATTGCCGATCAGTGCCAGTATAACTACATTAAACCTCTTCTTTATCTGGAACGGGCAGAACTTTATTCGCTGACGGGTGAACCGGTTGCCGCCGAAAAACAAGCCCGGAGTGCACTGAATCTGGCCGTTAAAAGCCACAGCCGGGAATTTGAGGGCGTTTCGTACCGGATTTTAGGTGAAATTGCCGGAAAAAACGGGCGGTACCAGGATGCGGTCGGATTTTTTGACAAGGCCGCTCCGATTTTAAAGGCGCTGAACCTGAGCCAGTTTTACCGGTCAGTCAGGTGCAGGGCAAAAGCGCTGGATCATCTGGGGAAACCCGCAGAAGCAGAAGCCCTCAGAAAGGAAGCCGAAGACTTCTTTAACTCAATTCAGTTTTAACTGCTGATTACCGCCGGTATGCCTGACCTGCAGACTGGCTTTATTTTTACCTGATGAGCAAACCATGACCCTGACCCTTGGCGACACGCCACTGACTCTTACCGACCTGGAGCGGTCGGTTCTTTCTGATCTGACTCTTTCACTTTCCCAGACGGCCATTTCCCGGATCCAGACTTCCCGTTCCTATGTGGATCATATCGAAACCCGGGAGGAACCCTTCTACGGCATCAATACCGGATTCGGAAAACTGTGCCAGGTGCTGATCCCGGCCAGTCAGTTGGAAAAACTACAGGAAAACCTGATTTTAAGCCATGCAGTTGGTGTTGGGGAAAAAATCCCCACTGAAATTGTCCGGCTGATGATGCTGATTAAAATCAATTCGCTGGCGCAGGGATACTCGGGGGTCCGTCTGAAAACCCTTGAACGGATGGTCCTGTTTTACAATGAACATATCACGCCGGTCATTCCGTCTCAGGGTTCAGTCGGGGCATCGGGCGATCTGGCACCGCTGGCGCATCTGGTGCTGCCGATGATGGGATTTGGTGAAGTTGAGTGGAGGGGAAAGACCGGCCCGGCCCGGAAAATTCTTGATAAACTCGGGATCGAACCCCTGAAGCTGGGCTCAAAGGAAGGTCTTGCCCTGATTAACGGAACCCAGCTTATGTCGGGGTATCTGGCCTACTGCCTGATGGAATCGGTTTATCTTGGAAAACTGGCTGATGTTGTGGCGGCCATGTCGCTTGAGGCTTATCAGGGAAGTCTGCGTCCGTTTGACGAACGGGTTCATCAGGTTCGTCCGCATCCCGGGCAGATTGAGTCTGCCGCGAATGTCAGAAAACTCATGGCAGATTCAGAAATCCTGAAGTCCCATGAAAACTGTCCCAAAGTTCAGGATCCTTACTCCCTCAGATGCGTTCCGCAGGTTCACGGTGCTTCCCGGAACGCCTTCCGCCATGCCAGGGAAATTCTGGAAACAGAAATCAATGCGGCAACGGATAACCCGCTCATTTTTGATGAGGAAACCGTTATTTCAGGCGGGAATTTTCATGGGCAGCCGCTGGCGTTACCGATTGACTATCTGGGCATTGCCCTTGCTGAACTTGCCTCAATTTCGGAACGGCGCCAGTATCTCCTGCTGGAGGGTCCCGACGGACTTCCCCGCCTGCTGATGAAAGATACCGGAATTAACTCCGGGTTTATGATTCCCCAGTATACTTCGGCTTCACTTGTATCCGAAAATAAGGTTCTCACGCACCCTGCTTCGGTTGATTCCATTCCTACTTCTCTTGGGCAGGAAGATCACGTGTCGATGGGCAGTGTCGGGGCTTTAAAGCTGTACCGGATTTTGCAGAATGTCAGGAATGTACTGGCAATTGAATTACTTTGTGCAGCCCAGGCACTGGACTTCCGGGCGCCGAAAAAACCGGGAAAAGGGGTTGAGGCTGCTCACCGTAAAGTCAGGGAACACATCCGGCATGCCGATTCTGACCGGTTGTTTTCTGAGGATATCCACGCCTGCTATGAACTGGTTCTCGACCGGTCGGTCCTGCTGGCAGCCGAAGAAGCTGCCGGACCGCTGGTGTAACCCAGGAAAAGGTAAGTTTTATTTTTCCGGGTTGACGATGCAGATTTTTTCTGCACAATACCGGAACAGATGATACCCGGCACCGCCCTGCCCGATAATATCCAGAGCCCGGTCGGGTTCAGTGATCCGGGTTGCCCCGATAAAAGACACACCCTTTTCGAACAGCACATCCGGGATCATACTGGCAGAGGGCCCTGTTAAAATGATCCGGGTTTGAGGTCCGGCTGCAGCAAGGAGCCCTGCAAAAGTCTGGTTCACAAGAGTCAGACCGGTAACCACCAGCAAATCGGAATCCGGAATGACCTGGCTGAAATTGGCAGCCGGAACGTAAAACTTCCGGTGTTCATCCGAAAGGGCTTCCGGGCGCAATTCCAGAACATTGATGTGATGACCTGCTTCAGAAAACCGCTGAATGTAGGTGTGAAAAGCCCCGACAATGGTAATGACCTTTTTTCCGGCAAGATCCGGGAGGTCAGCCGGGTCTGTATCCGGGAGGATGAGATACCGGCCGCTTCTCAGGGGCTGATCGGACAGAGCATTGAGTGCTGCCGACTTCAGAGCTGCCTGAATTCCGGACCGGCTTTCCCTGGAAAACAGATCTGCAACACTCCGTCCGCAAATTTTCCCCGGAGTAAAATCCCCGAAATCCCGGTTTTTCCGGTCGCAGTGAAACAGATCATCCGAAACCGATCCGGCAATTCCGACACTTCCGTCAGACAGGCGAACGGCGGTCATGTGCTGGCCGATCCGGCAATCAGATAGAGTCAGGGAGTCCGGTTCAATCCCGAACCGGCTGATGAGACGGGAGTAGGTTTCCTGAAGAATCATGGGTTATTTAACCAGTTTCTGCATATTGGTTTCGACATCGCCGGGTGTTGACATGATTTTGGTAAAAGTGCCCATGGTCAGTTCGGGCCAGTAAAGTGCAAACCGGTAACGGCCGTGCAGCATCGTGACTTTTGAACCCGAAATCACCAGTTCATACGGCAGGGCAGCACAATGACGTTTCCCGATAATGGGCAAAAAGTGACCTTCTCCGGTCTCCTGATCAGTCAGTCCGACCCCAAAAACGGCCTGTTTGCTTTTTTCATCAATGACCGAATATACGACCTGGAGTCCTGCCGGATTTTTCTTGATGGTTCCCGAAACGGCTGCAACGGCGGCAGAAAAGGAAGCATAATTTCCGAGTTCAACCGGATCGTCAAAATAGGGCATTCCCATCATGTAATGATACTCCTTCAGGTCATCCCGGTCCAGTAAGCCGCCAAAGGGTTTTTTCTGGTTTCCCAGTTCTTTCCAGAGGGTTTCAATTTTCAGGTAAACCGGTTTTGCCAGTTTCTGAAGGTCCGGGATCTGGTTTCCGAAATATGCAGTAAAGAGATAGTCCGGATTCAGGGCAGTCAGTTCTGCAGTTGATCCGTCCTTGATAACGGCGATCCGTTGTGCGGCAGCTAAAATTCCACGGTCCGGAGCCTTTACTGCAAGAGCCCGGATGTCTGAATTCGTAAAGGCAATGACCCACAATCCCGGGCTGGAGGCAGGGGAATAAGACCCAAGAACATCGAACCCCTGGCCTGTAATGGCGGTTTGAATGGCAGTCTTCAGACTGTCGGATATCTTGCCGGGTTTTTCTTTTACCGTTCCGAGAGAAAAGTATGGACTTAGGTTATCACCTGCTGAACAGATTCCTGTCCGGAGGAAAAAGGCAGAAAAAACAAGAGTTACAAGGAGTGGTTTATGCATGGCCGGCCTCATTTTGGTTTCCTGAAGGTAACACCCAATTTTTTTCAGGTCAATGAAAAAGTGAAACAGACCTGTTATTCTGCTTTGCAAAAAATGAAAAACCGGAACTGAGCCGGTTTATCGGAAGCCGGTTTATGGCTTGCTGAGCACTTTCTCAATACGCCGGTCGGGCAGGAACCACATAACGGCGACAAAGACGAACAGGCCGAAAGAAATCCACTCATTGACAAATGCGAGAGGAATTGAGATGAGGTAAGCAATCAGGGAGGATTTCCCTTTCCAGTCGGCTCCCAGTGCAATGGCCAGTTCAGATGCCGGGCCATGATGGGCAACAAGCGACTGAATCATGAGGCAATAGGCAAATCCGGCCATCAGCAGAACAAACCCATAGGCGGCAACGGGGAGGGTATCGAAATGGTTTTCTCCCATCCAGCCGGTTACAAACGGGACCAGGGACAGCCAGAAAAGGAGGTGAAGATTTGCCCAGAGAATGGCGCCGTTGACCTTTTTCACTGCCTGAAAGGTGTGGTGGTGGTTATTCCAGTAAATTCCCACGAAGACGAAACTGAGCAGATAGCTCAGGAATTTGGGTGCCAGCGGAAGCAGGTCTGAAAGTGAACTGTCGTGCGGGATTTTCAGTTCAAGCACCATGATGGTGATGATGATGGCCAGCACACCATCGCTGAAAGCTTCGAGGCGTCCTTTAGTCATAAATGCGTCCTTTCGGATTT
The DNA here is from genome assembly GCA_023151185.1 of Bacteroidota bacterium. GTDB lineage: Bacteria > Bacteroidota > JABWAT01 > JABWAT01 > JABWAT01 > JAFLBE01. Next base: position 101,170 of record JAKLJL010000004.1, on the reverse strand, counting down.
AATTCCGGATTCCGCCTGAACACTTTCCGGGAACCGGCAGTTCCTTCGGGACCCATCAGGGAGGCAGAGTCTCTGACAGGTCCCGGAACCGAAGGGGCAGTGCTGCAGGGTTGTCTCAGGCCGTAACAGCTTCTTCCTTCTTTACGCCAAGCTCACCCTTGATGGTATCTTCAAAGGCAGAAAGGGCTGCTTTGGCGCCTTCACCCATGGCAATGACAATTTGTTTGTAGGGAACAATCGAAACATCACCGGCTGCATAAATGCCGGGAACAGACGTCCGGCAGTGGGCATCCACCAGGATTTCTCCGATCCGGTTGGTTTCGACCAATGGCTTAAATACATCGCTGTTGGCACTGAGCCCGATCTGAATGAACACGCCGTCAATGGCGAGGTGTTCTTGCTGGCCGGATTCCCGGTGCTTGAACGTCAGACCGGAAACCTTGCCGCCGGTGCCGTCAATTTTCAGGGTTTGTGCCGAAGTGACAATCCGGACGTTTGATTTGGTTTTCAGCTTATCCTGAAGAACCTGATCCCCTTTCAGTTCGGGAAGGAATTCGAGCAGGGTTACGTCTGAGGCGATGGAAGATAAATCAATTGCACCTTCAAGCCCTGAGTTTCCCCCGCCGACCACGACGACTTTTTTATCTTTGAAAAACGGTCCTTCGCAGTGGGTACAGAATGCCACACCGGCACCGATGTGTTCCTTTTCACCCGGGATGTTCAGCCGGCGCCAACTGGCACCGGTGGCAATAATCAGGGCAGGTGCAACCAGTGTTTCGCCCAGCGAAGTGGTCAGATGCTTCATTCCATCCTTAATTTCGGCCTTTTCAATCAGCCGGTTTTCGAGAATGGTGATCGGATAGTCACTCATGTGCTGCTTCAGGTTGGCAGCAAGCTGACTCCCCGTCGTCATCGGGACGGAAATCAGGTTTTCAATAGCCAGGGTTTCGTTGACCTGACCACCGACCTTGTTTGCCACAATGGCGACAGAAAATCCCTTCCGGGCCGAATAGATTGCAGCCGACACACCGGCAGGTCCGCCACCGGCGACCAAAACATCAAACTGACGGACTTCCTGTCCGGATGGCAGTTCCGGGGCTCCGGTCTTCTCTTCCAGTTTCGCCAGAAGTTCGCCAAGAGTGGACCGGCCGACGTGAAAAAGGGCTCCGTCAACAAAGACAGACGGAACGGCCTGGATTCCGAGAGAGTCAATTTCCTGCTGATGAAGTCCGCCATCAAGAATTTCATGCTGAATTGACGGATTTAAAAAAGACATCACATTCAGTGCCTGAACCACATCGGGGCAGTTGGTACAGGTCAGTGAGACATAACTTTTAATCAGAACCGGACCTTTTAACCCCCTGATCCGCCGGGTGATGACCTCGTCGGGGAGATTTTTCCCGATTCCGTCCTGGTTCAGAACAGCCAGCAGCAGGGTGGTAAATTCGTGACCGTTCGGTACCATTTTAAAAACAACCGACGATGGACTTCCGTCCTTTAGAATCACGAAGGAAAGTCCCTGACCGTCTTCAACCACCAGATCCGTATTTTCTGAACAGGAGGCGACATCCGCAAGCAGCGCAATCAGTTCCTCTTTTGAGGTATGATCCGGGCTGACGGTCACTTTAAAGGTGTACCGGTGATTGAGACTGTCGAAGAGGTTTTTTACCTGCGATTTAAGTGCCTGATCTAACATAACCTGTCCTTTTTAATTCCGGGAAGAAGCCGGCAGGCTCCCTCCCGGATGGTCTGAGTTTAGATTTTTCCTACCAGATCAATGCTGGGCTTCAGAGTGGATTTTCCTTCATCCCACTTGGCCGGGCAGACTTCGCCGGGGTGGCTGGCGACAAACTGAAGGGCTTTCAGGCGGCGCAGAAGTTCATCTGCATTCCGGCCGATGTTACCGGCAACGACTTCATAAGCTGCGATTTCGCCCTGCGGATTTACAATAAACGTTCCTCTTTCTGCAAGTCCAGCTTCTTCGATGTAGACGTCGAAGCCCCGGGTAATCACACCGGTCGGATCGGCAAGCATCGGATACTTGATCTTCTTAATGGTTTCTGAGGCATCGTGCCAGGCTTTATGTACGAAATGGGTATCGGTTGAGACCGAATAAATTTCAGCATTGAGTGCTTTGAATTTTTCGTACAGATTGGCCAGATCTTCCAGTTCAGTCGGGCAGACGAAGGTAAAGTCAGCCGGGTAAAAGAAAAATACAGACCATTTGCCCAGTACATCCTGGGTGGTAACGGTTTTAAAGCCGTCATTCACGTAAGCCTGAACTTTGAAGTCAACAATTTTTTTTCCGATTTGAGACATGGTGTTATCCTTTGGTTTGTTTTGATGAGACATGTTGTAAACTGAACAGAACAAAGGTACGGCAGGTTTCGGAAATAGATCAAATAGATGATTTTGATCAGTTGATAGAAGAAATCTATTGTTTGGGTCCGAAAGAGGAAAGAAGTTCCGGTTTACCGGTCAAGCCATTTTCTGAAGGCAGCGGCTTTTTCACGGGCAACAATGGCCTGAGTCTGGAATCCTGTTGTCAGGGTCAGACTGAGGCGGCTGTTAAAGTACGGTTCCAGTTTCCGGATAGCGGTAATGTGAACCAGGTGCTGCCGGTTGATCCGGAAGAAGTCATCCGGGCTGAGGACCTGTTCAAGTTCATCGAGTGTGTAGTCGGTCAGGTACCGTTTTCCGTCGAAACTGATCAGAAAGACAACCTGAAGGTGGATTTCAGCCCCGGCGATCTGATCTGCCGGAAGAGAAACCGAAGACTTACCTGACCGGACGAGAAACCGGGTTTTATACCGGCTGGTGCCGGATTCAGATTTCAGTTTCACAGCCCGGATTTTTTCATTCTGTCTGGCCAGAAATCCGGCTTCGAGCCGGGAATATTTCAGAAAAGCCCGTTCCAGGGCCAGCCGTTCAATCGGTTTCAGGAGATAGTCGATGCTGCTGACTTTGAAAGCTTCGAGGGCAAACTCATCAAACGCCGTGGTGAACACGACCGGGGCCACCACCTCGGTCTGATCGAAAATTTCGAAGGAAAGTCCGTCTGCAAGCTGGATATCCATGAAAATGAGATCGGGCGGGGGTGAGCCGGCGAACCACTTTACGGCATCTTCTACGGTTTGCAGAACCGCCAGAATCCGGCAGTCCGGGTCGTAATCCAGAATCAGGCGTTTCAGGCGGCTGGCACTGGCAAGTTCATCTTCAATAATCAGAATGGTCATTGAGTCTGTCCTTTCACAATCAGGGGAACCCGGACGGTGAATTCGGTTTCTGTCTCGAGTATTTCAACCGGCTGATGGGTGTAGAACCGGTAACGTTCCCGGATGTTGGGCAGACCGATTCCGGTAGAAACCCCGAAGCTGGTTTTCCGCTGAAGGTTGTTTCTGACTTCCAGATAGCCGTCTCCGGTTGTTCTAATGAGAATGTGAAGCGGTTTTTTGGCGGACAGGGTATTGTGCTTGGTGGCATTCTCGATTAAAAGCTGAAGGGTCAGAACGGGAATCATGGACTGCAAATCCGGATCAGCGAGTTCAGATCTGAAGAAAAGTCCGTCCTGGTGACGCTGTTCCAGCAGATACCGGTAGGCCTGAACAAACTCCATTTCCTCGCCCAGAGTTGCCAGATCCTGACTTCCGCTGACGAGAACATACCGGTAAACCTGAGCCAGATACTCGACAAACCGGGTCGCTTTCTCTGCAGATTCCTCGATCAGACCGAGCAGGGTACTGAACGAGTTAAACAGGAAATGCGGACTGATCTGGGATTTCAGGGCATGAAGCTGCGACTGAACCTGTTCATTCTTAAGAGCCAGAAGTTCCTGTTTCTGATGTTCCAGTTCGAGGGTCACTTTCTCAACAGTGGTGTGAGTCTGCCGGTAAAGATCAAACTGTTCCCAGGCCAGCACCACCGCAAGCGTTATGAATCCGAGTCCGAAAAAGGTAAAACTCTGGCTTGGGTCGATCAGGATCGACCGGATGAAATCGAACAATACCATCAGAAACGTAACGAAGAATCCGCCAAAAACAACACTGGTTTTCCAGGTTCTGTCTTTTTTCAGGTAAAAGGTCTGGAAGAAGAAGATGAAATCCACAAAGGAAAGCACCAGCGGGATCAGAATAACCGTGACCATATACCGGGGAAAGAAAAAGGCCAGAATGAACAGCAGGATCAGCAGAAAGTGGATGATTTTCAGGATCCGGATGCTGTTTTTCCAGCCGGGTCCGTAGTTTCTTTCAAAAAAAACGGTGGTGAGATACGGAAGGACCACATTCAGCGACAGCCCGAAAACAAGGTAGGCCGAATACAGAACCGGGCTCAGCGAAATAAACGGTTCACTGGTCATCACCAGGTAGTCGACTGCTGAAACGAAGCAGATCATCATGAACGGGACCAGCGGTGACCGCCGGGATTTGTCATACCAGAGGTAAATAAACAGGGTCAGAAACCCGGTGACCAGAAGCAGAATCCCGATGGAAAGTTCGAAAAACCGGCCCCAGAATTCCGTTCTGACTTTTTCAAGCGCTTCAAAAAGAAGGTTTTCACGGGAGCCTGCCTTGAGTTCATCCAGATTTCCCAGCTCCAGAAAACCAGAGAAACGGATGGCTAAAATCACCGGCTGATCCAGCAGCGAGGAATCCATCGGAATGAGATAAAAGCCCGGATCGCCGGGCGGTATCAGTGCCGAATCGGGTAGAACTGCCAGCCGTTTGTTTCCCTGATAAACTTCGAACCGGAGCAGTCTGGATTCCAGGTACAGCACGGGAGCCGGAATCCGGAAGGAATCGGGGAAGCTGAACCGGATAAATACCTGCTGGTTGGCAATCAACTCGGGGATTTCTGCCTTTTCAGCCGTCCAGGTGATGGTTGAAACTCCCTCTGTGAAAAACACAAAAGTTCCGTCAGGACCTACCGGCGGTTTCTCATAGGAATACCGGGCGGTGGAGGGCACCGGCAGGAAGACCTGTGCCGAAACCGTCACTGTAACGGTAAACAGGATAAAGAAGAGGCCCCAGAGTTTCATGGTACGACCGGATGTTGGTTCACTGACACGTCAAAGATAGGCAGGAATTTGAAACAGCCGGGACTGATTCCTGCTGAACCGGTAAAAAAGGCAGGTCAAGTGTCGGGTGTGCCTGTCGTGTTTTCCCGGTCCCGCCCATCCGGTTCCGCCGACAGTTCAGGCCGGAAATCTGACACTTCGGGATGAAAGTACCTGCGGCAGCGGGGTTTTTCTGCCACCTTTGATCCCCAAAACCCGTACGACCGGGCACATCCGAAATTGAAAGGAGCTTTTGTGAAACCACTGCTAACCTGTCTGATCCTTCTGTTTACCGGTGCGGTTCAGGCTGAATTGATCCCGGGAAATTCTGTTTCCGGATTTGTTTATGACAAAGAAACAGGCGAGGCCCTCATCGGGGCATCGGTTCTGCTGTCGGGAACAACCCGGGGGACCTCTACCAATACTTCGGGATTTTTTGCCCTGACCGATCTTCCGGAAGGATTCAGAACTCTTGAAGTCAGATATATCGGATACCGGCCGGCAAAACGGGAGATCACCGCCGCAGACCTGGGCGGGAAGAAACTGATTTTCAATCTGTCTCCCGATCAGATCAGCCTGAAGGAAGTTGTTGTGACGGCCGATTCGGCAGGAACCATTAAAAAACTGTTTGACACACCCGTTTCCCAGCTTGAAATTACCGGAATTGAAATCCGGAAAATTCCCCAGATTGTAGAGCCGGATCTGCTCAGATCACTCCAGACCCTGCCGGGAATTGTGCCTGCCTCAGATTTTTCCTCACAGGTTTACGTTCGGGGCGGCACGCCGGACCAGAATCTGTACATGGTCGACGGAACGGATATTTACAATCCAGAACACGCCTTCGGTCTGTTCTCGACATTTAACACCGATGCCATTAAAAATGTCGTGATTTCGAAAGGCGGATTCGGTGCTGAGTACGGCGGAAGGCTGTCGTCGGTGGTAGATGTTACCAATCTGGACGGAAACCGGAACCAGTTTACCGGCACCGCCAACATCAGTCTTCTTTCAGCAAAATCAACTGTTCAGATTCCGCTGGGCCGGTACGGCAGTCTCTCGGGCTCGCTTCGCCGGACGTATTTCGACAAAACCATCGGGCAGATAGAAAGCCTGAAGGAAAAAGTCCCCGATTATTATTTTATTGACGGAAACCTGAAGGCGCTGATTGACCTGAATGAAACCAACAAACTGACGGTAAGCTACTTTGGCGGACGGGATTATCTCAATTTCAAATTCAATCCGGATGCGGAAGAGTCAGACCGGATGCTTTTTGACTGGGGAAACAAAACCGGGTCACTGAAATGGCTTTCGGTTCTTTCACCAACGCTTTTTGCCAATTTCTGGCTCACGGCCAGCCAGTTCGATTCTGAACTGAACTTCAAACAGGTCAATTTCACCGAAATCAATAAAATCAGAGATCTGACCGTCAAAGGCAATCTCGAGTATGCCTGGTCACAGGAACACAGCCTGCGGTTCGGCTTCGAGTCCAAATTTCTGAAACCAACCTACCTCAGTGAATCTTCGGATGTTTATGTGGATATTCACGACAGCCGGACCCACCTTTCGGGCTACATCCAGGAGCAGTACAAACCGGCAGATGCCTGGCTGTTCGAAGCCGGGTTACGGCTCGACCACTTTGTGGCGGATAAAACCTTCACCGATTTTTCTCCCCGGCTGGTTGCCAAATACAACATTGACGACCTGCAGAACATCAAACTTTCTGCCGGCGTTTACCGCCAGTACATCCAGCGGGTTCCCCGGTTTTTCATCGGAGACATCTGGGTAACCTCAGACCAATACATCCCGCCTTCCCGGTCAAATCACTATATTCTGGGCTATGAACGGGTGATTTCGGACGGGGTAACCCTTCAGGCAGAAGTGTTTTATAAAACGTACCGGAATCTGAATGCCTATAAGAAATTTTTCCTGGCGGATATTGTTTCTGAAGGGCATGATGATCAGGGCCGGACTCTTTACACCTCGACCCGGGGTCTGTTTAACACCGGAAACGGAACCAGTACCGGATTTGAAGCTCTGCTGAAAAAGGATCTCGGAATTGCAACCGGGTGGATTGGGTATACCTACAGCTCAACCGATTACACTTTCGGCGGAATCAACCGGGGCAAAACCTTCCATCCCCGCCACGACAGAAGCCATACCCTTAACGGGATTCTGAATACTGAACTTGAGAAAGCCTGGGCTGCCCTCTGGGGAACCACTCCCGAAACCAAAAACAGCCGGTGGATTCTTGGTGTAAACTTTGTTTATTCGACCGGTCAGCCGATTACGACACCGGCCTCTGCCTATCTGGCCGGGTCCCTTCCCGATTCCGGCACCGACGGTTTGGAGGAAGGTGGCGGAAACATCGGGTTTTCCCTTTACCCGGGAGAAATCAACGCCTCCCGTCTGCCCGATTACATCCGGGCCGACATCAGTCTGACCTGGGAGAAAAGGTATGAAACCTGGTCCATGGCGCCCTATCTCCAGATTTTTAATGCGGGAAACCGCCAGAATGTCTGGTTCATTACCTACTCGGATGACAGCAGGGAAACCACGCAGGTCAGTCCGAAAATTGAAAAAGTCTCTATGTTTCCTCTGATTCCCACCATTGGTATCACCTTTAATTTCTGAGAACCCCAATGAAAACTCTTAATGTTCTGATTCTTTCTGCTGCTTCACTTCTGACCTCCTGCGGTAACCCGGATGTTTCTCTGGATGAGTCGGATTACGCACCCAAACTGGTTGTTGAAGGGTATCTGTTTCCGGGAACGGCCCCATCCAATATCCGGATAACCCGGAATTTCAGGCTGAACAAACCCATACCTGTCGAAAATCTGGTTTTGCAGGATGCCACCGTGCGGCTGACCCGTGTTGCTGACGGCCGGTCAGAGCTTCTGGTTTTCAATCCGGAAGCCCTGGCCTTTTCCTATCCGGGAACAGACTGGGTGGTCGGTTTTGACGAAACCTGGCGGATTGACGTAACCGCAACAGTCGACGGCAAAGCACTTTCGACCTCATCAGAAACCACAACGCCGAAAGCTGGATTCCGGCTGAATCCGGATCAGTCTGTAGTGGGGGCGATCAGGTACAATGAAAAAAATCCGGATGGAAGCTACAAGGCATTCAAGCTGGATTTCAGGACGTCTGAAGGCATCGATTTGTATGCAGCCAGCATTGTGGCCCTGGATGCTGACATCCGGAATTACATTTTTTCGCCGGTTAACCGGTATGTCGAAGTTCAGGAAAAGGATTCCTCTGATGTAAAGGAAACCCTGAATTCACTGAAGTACCAATCCGTTTTCACGGTAACACCGCTTTCGGCGACGGATCATCAGGAATTGAACATTGACTGGTTTGGTTGTGCGTTCTACGGCCGGTACCGGGTCATTTTCTATGCAATGGAGAAAAATGCCAAGAGTTTCTACCTCACCCATCAGGATGTTCAGGATCAGGACGGTAATTTTGTTGAACCAAAAATGGCCCTGACAGGAGATGGAATCGGAGTTTTTGGTTCGGCTCTGGCAGATACGGTCTTTCTTGAAGTTCTGAGGCCGTAAAGGCGGATTTAAACCGGGACCTCCGGTTGGGGGTCCGGTCTCCGGTAAATAAACGTAAGCCGGTTAACCGGCCGGTTCATCCAGCAGGGACCAGACAGCCGGCAGCAGCCGGGGGTCATTTCCACCGGTAGGAAACGGTACCTGGCGGCATTTCGGATTGAAATAGAGTCCCGACTTTCCGAAAACCGATTCGGAAACGGCAAGAAAAACGGTTGATTCAGAGGCCTTTTTTGCTGATTTTCCCCGGTCATCCCGGGTTAAAAACTGAAAAACCGGGAAAAACGGACGGAACCAGACCGGGAACATATCCGGGGTCACACTCCTTGTCATTGAAGTTGATGCCTGTCCCGGATAGCAGATATTGACGGTAAACCGGTTCCAGGGCCGGTGGTTCAGGTAATTTCGCATCACCGACATCATGACCAGTTTGTTCTGAGAGTAGGTCTTCAGTCCGAAAAATCCCAGTTCGCTCTGCAGATTGTTCACGTCTATCCCAGCCGTATGAGATCCGCCGGTCAGACAGATGACTCTGGAAGCCTGGGCTGCATTCAGGACCGGTTCCAGCAGGACCGTCAGCCTGTAAGGTGCCACCACATTTACTGCGAATCCGGTTTCCAATCCGTCCTCAGTCAGAATCCGTTTATCCCCGGCATATCCGGCGTTATGAATCAGCACATCGAGCCGGCTGAACTGTTCCTGAAACCGTTGAGCAACTGACCTGATACCTGAATGAACGGATAAATCACCCGGAATGAAAAAAACTCTGTCATGACCCGATTTCTGGCAGATTTCAGTGATAGCTTCAAGGCCCGATTCCGGATTCCTGCCCGTTACAATAACGGTAAATCCCATGCCCGCAAGCGTTATTGCAGCCTGTTTGCCGATTCCGGAGGTTGCACCGGTTATCAGAATGACTTTAAAATCTGGCATTGGCTGCAAAATCCTTCATTCTGGTTTCCGGTTTTCCAAGTTCTTTCCAGGTGGATTCTGCCCGGAACGTTTCGGGATAGTTGTTGAGTGCCGAAACCAGCCCAACGACGAATTTCAGGTCTTTTTTGAACAGGGAAAGGAATTTTAAAAGACCCATTGGCGCAGTTCTCATCACCAGCTTTTCTTTTGGGTAGTGATCAATAAAAATTTTCACTGCCTGATCCATCGTTAATGCTTCAGGGCCCTGAATGTAAAACTCCCGGTTTTCGGATGTATCCAGCCGGAAGGCTGCGGAAACCTGTTCAGCGTAATCACCGGCAGCAATAAAATGCATGGGCACAACCGATTTACCGGCAAGATTAAAGGTAGTTCCCTGTCTTATTCCCTCGGTAAAATTTTCCATAAAACTGCTGGCATAAAATAAAAAGAAAGGAATCCCTGAATTTATTAACTGATCGGCAGCATCCCGTTTGCTTTCAAAAACCCACCAGCGGGGTTTTCCAGGTTCCTGATAGTTCATGATAAAAGACGAAAGATAGCCGATCCTTTGAATGCCGGTTTTTCTGGCTGCCTGAATCACGTTTCTCATTCCGTCCCGTTCAGCATTCCATCCGGATTCAGAATCGGAAGAAGTAATCGAAATATTCAAATAAACGGCATCCTGCCCTGAAAATGCTTTTTCAAGACTGGGGAGATCGTTCAGGTTCCCTGCAACTACTGAGGTTTCCGGGAAAAGTTTCCTGGCCTTTTCCGGATTTGTGCTAAGAATGGTGATTTTAAATCCCGCCCGGATAAGGTGTTCTGCAACCGGTTTCCCGAGCCTTCCGGTTGCGCCGATGATAAGTATGGAGGTGACCATTGTCTTCCTTTTTTAATTAACAGGTCAGGGTTGAGCTGTGAGCCCGGTGGCCGTCATGTGAACCGGGCAGAAGAATCAGGGCAGAAAACGGGTCAGGGTAATTGCCTTTTCGGGGCAGGCCGTGACACAGGTTCCGCAGGCGTGACATTTTTCCGGAAAGCTCACCGCAGCCTTTTCCCGGCCGTGGACCCGGGTTTTTATCCGTCCGAAAAAAGAAAGTTGCCTGAACTCACCGCCGGTCAGAAGTTTCAGTTCCAGGACGCCATACGGGCAGGCAGGTATACACGGCCCTTTGCCTTCGCAGGCGTTTAGGTCAATTGCCGGTTGTAAAAATCCGGGTTCCGGTTTGCAGTCCTTCTGATGCGGCATTTGCTTATCTCCTTCCGTCTGCCGGAAGGCAAAAGTCAGGATTCCCCCGAAAAAGGAAAAGGTAAAATCCGGAAGGAAAGTGATACATTTCGGAACGGAGGCCAACGCCGGCAGAAACCGCAGGATGTGTTACATTTCGATACAGATTTCTACAGATCTGAAAAGACCGGATCGGGCAGAGTCCGGAACTTTGTATCCGGAGCATGAAGCTCCCCAAAATAAAACTGAAAGGATACGACCATGTTTTTTCGCAAACACCGCCGGATGGCACTCCCCATTTTTGCCGCCCTGTTCGGATCAGCCTTTTTCTTTGGCTGCAACCGTCATGCCTGTACACCAGAAGACCGTGCAGAACGGGTTACCGATAAAATCAGTTCAGAACTCGATCTGACCAAAGAACAGGAAGTGAAACTGAAAGCAATTGTGCAAAACATCCAGACCTCACTGCCCGAAATGGATGCCATGAAAAAGGATCTCTGGTCAGAACTTTACGGGCAGGTACAGGCCGACCAGATCAATCCGGAAAAACTGAACGGAAAACTGACAGATGCCCAGCAGAAACTGTCGGCGGCAATCCCCAAACTGACGGCCGGCTTTGCTGAGTTTTATGCCATTCTGACCCCCGATCAGAAAAATGAACTCAAAGAAAAAATGGAAAAAATCAACGGGTACCTCCTGAAGAAATAATCCGGAAAGCCATCCGGGAAAAACCCGGGTGGCTTATCTTTACACCCCAGTTTTAAGCTACATTCCGGGAATTTTTATGTTAAAATCTGTGCTTTTGTTTATTCTTTTCTTTCCTGTTACTTTTTCGGCCATGGCCCAGACCACTCAGACCGTCAGCGGGCATATAACAGACTCCGAAACCGGCGAAACCCTGATCGGGGCCACCGTTCTGGTTAAAGATCACCCGGGAAAAGGGACTGCATCGAACTCTTATGGCTTTTATTCCCTGACCTTGCCGGAAGGACGGTTTGTACTCCGGTTTTCCTACGTCGGGTATCAGCAGGCAGACGTTACCATCGACCTGAGCCAGGCTTCCCGAAAGCTTTCGGTGAGTCTGAAACCCGAGTCGGTATCCTTGTCTGAGGTGGTTGTGACAGCCGAACGGAGAAACCAGCAGGTGCTCAGCACCGATATGGGGCTTGCCCATCTCGAAATGAAGGAAGTAAAAAAAATCCCCGTCCTTCTTGGCGAACAGGATATGCTGAAAACCCTGCAGTTAACACCCGGAGTTAAATCACTCGGAGAGGGAAACGGCGGGATGTACGTGAGAGGCGGTGACGGATCCCAGAACCTGATTCTGCTGGATGAAGCCGTTGTCTATAATGCCAGTCACCTTCTGGGGTTTTTCTCGACGTTCAACAGCGATGCCGTGAAAGATATGACCCTGTACAAGGGAACCGCACCGGCTGACTTCGGCGGCAGACTGGCCTCGGTTCTCGATGTGAAAATGAATGACGGAAATAACCGGCAGTTTAAAGCTGGCGGCGGGCTGGGGCTGATTTCAGCCCGGCTGAATCTGGAAGGTCCGATTGTGAAAGAAAAGGGGTCTTTTCTGATTTCCGGACGGCGGACTTACGGAGATCTGATTTACAGCCTGGTTGATAACTCAGACAATTCCCTGTATTTCTATGACCTGAACCTGAAAGCCAACTACCAGATTACCGATGAAGACCGGATCTTTCTTTCGGGATACTTCGGACGGGATGTGGTCGGATTTGAAAACCGGTTCGGAATTGACTGGGGAAACCGGACGGGAACCCTGAGGTGGAACCGGGTCTGGACAGGAAGTCTCTTCAGCAATACGTCTCTGGTATTCTCTGACTTTGACTATCAGGTCGAAACGAGAAGCGGCGGTGATGATTTCCGGATAACCTCAGTTATCAAAAATCTAAGTGTGAAGCAGGATTTTCACTACTTTATCAACACAGAAAACACCCTCCGGTTCGGATTTCAGAGCACCCATCACACGATAACACCCGGCCAGGTCGATCTGCTGAGCGATGAAACAACATCCCTCATCAGGCTTCAGAAAAAACGGGCCCTTGAACATGCCTGGTTTGCCACCATGACCTGGAAACCGGATCTGTTTTTTACAGTGGATTACGGGCTTCGCCTGTCAGGATTTGTCCTGACCGGCCCCGGTGATTTTTATACCTATTCTGCCTCAGGATCCGTAACGGACACCACCCGGTATTCAGACGGTGAGCCGGTTAAACACTATCTGGTTGCCGAACCCCGGGTAAATATGACCTGGGTGCTTGATGAAACCCAATCGGTCAAGGCCTCCTATACCCGGAATTCCCAGAATCTTCATCTCGTTACCAATTCAACCTCTTCACACCCAACCGATATCTGGCTGCCCTCCTCAAACCGGATCAAGCCGGAAATCAGTGATCAGATTTCTGTGGGTTATTTCAGGAATTTTGCTGCCGATACTTACGAATTCAGCACAGAATCCTATTATAAATGGATGCAGAACCAGGTCGATCTGAAAAACGGAGCCGAAATCAGAGCCAATGATAAAATCGAGGGGGAACTGCTTTTCGGGCAGGGCAGAGCCTGGGGGACTGAGTTTTTTCTTAAAAAGCGAACCGGAAAACTCACAGGCTGGATCGGGTACACCTGGTCAGTGACAGAGAAAAAGATTGAGGAAATCAGTAACGGAAACTGGTATCCGGCTAAACAGGACATCAGTCATGACCTGGCCATTGTCGGGATGTATGAGTTTTCGGAAACCTGGACCTTTTCTGCCTTATGGGTTTACAATACCGGAAATGCAGCCACATTTCCGTCAGGAAAATATCTGACCGGCGAATCGGTCAGATTCTTTTACACCGAACGGAACGGCTACCGGATGCCCGACTATCACCGGCTGGATCTTGGGGCCACCTGGCAGTTGTCCAAAACCGAAACCTATGATCATAACCTTACTTTTTCGCTTTACAATGCCTATGGGCGGAAAAATGCCTATACCATTGACTTTGAGGTTGACCCAGACAATCCGGAGAAAACCCGGGCGGTTAAAACTTACCTGTTTACCTTTACACCTTCCATTACCTATAATTTCAGGTTTTAAGTATGAAATCACCTCTTATTTTCCTATCCCTTGCAAATCTGTTTCTTTTTTCCTGTGAAGAAGTCATTGATCTGGATCTGGACAGCACCCAGCCAGAAACAGTCGTTGAGGGCACCGTCGAGGCTGGCCGGGACGTATCGGTGGTTCAGATCACCCGAACCGTCCCGTTTGATTCACCCAACCGCTTTCCCCCGGTTTCTGGTGCTGCCGTCAGTCTTTCGGATGGTGTTACCCGGGTGACATTGACCGAAGTAACGCCCGGTGTGTATTCTGCCCCGGGACTTGCGGCTGTCAGCCGGAAGACCTATCTGCTTTCAGTTGATCTGGAAGGCAAAGTCCTGACAGCAGAATCCACCCTGCCCGATCAGGTTCCCTTCGACAGCCTGACGGTTACCCGGCAGGAGGCATCAGGAATCGGGCCCGGTTCGGGAGGCGGCGAGAAATACCGGTACGAAGTCATTGCCTGGCTGAACGATCCGGCAGATCAAAAGAATTTTTACCGGTTTACAGAACGGATCAACGGGGAAATGCAGAATGCCAATTATGTGAACAGTGACCGGATTATGAATGGCCGCCGGATGTCAGTTATCCTGAATAATCCGGAAAGGAAACTGAAATCCGGCGATACCCTGACGGTTGAATTGCAATGCATCGACGAGGCCGTATACACCTATTTCAACAGCTTTGGCAGTAATTCGGGCCGGGCTCCCGGCGGAGTTGCACCGGCAAATCCGGAATCCAACATCAAAGGGGTTAAATTGGGTGTGTTCAGCGCCCATACCTCAGAAAAAAGATCCTGGATTGTTCCCTGATCAGCCGGCGGTAAAGAAAATTGAGTATCTTGGGAAATGACAAAAACCATTCTGATCATTGATGATGATGAAAAGCTGAATCAGCTTCTGACGAAATATCTGGCCGGATTCAGTTTCTCTGTTCTTGCCTCGGCTGATCCGGCAGACGGACTGAAACGTCTTGCCGCTGAACCGGTTGATCTGGTCATACTGGATGTGATGCTGCCGGGAATGGACGGATTTGAAGTATGCCGGACGATCCGGAAAACATCGGCAGTTCCCGTCATTATGCTGACAGCCCGGGGGGATGTGACTGACCGGATTGTCGGTCTTGAAATCGGGGCGGATGATTACCTTCCCAAACCCTTTGAGCCCCGTGAACTGGTTGCCCGGATCCAGACCGTTCTCAGGCGCCAGCCCGAACTTCAAACCGGTGATCGGCTGAAATCAGGTCCGCTCGAAGCTGATCTGAACCGCCGGGAAGCCTGGCTGGCCGGTGATCTTCTGGATCTGACTACGGCCGAATTCGACCTGCTCCTTCTGCTCATGAAACAGCCGGGTAAAGTCTTCAGCCGCGATGATCTGCTCGAAAACCTGAGAGGTTTTGAGTGGGACGCCACCAACCGAACCATGGACATTCTCGTCAGCCGCCTCAGAACCAAACTGAATGATGACCCGAAATCGCCAACCTGGATCCGGACGGTCTGGGGAACCGGATATCAGTTCATGCCCTGGAAATCCGAATGAAACACCGCCATTTTTTCCGGATGAATCCGGAACATAAAATTCAGAAATCGGTTTTTTTCCGCCTGACGGCCATTCTCTTCATTGCCGGAATCCTGATCCTCGGCATCCTGTTCGGTTTTTTCCGGTCGGTTTGGATCAACTCTTCCGTCCCGCCCTGGAAACTGCACGCCATCCGGTATCTGGCCTATGTTTCCCAGGATATCGGGAACCCGCCCGATACAGTTAAGGCCCGTGATCTCAGCCGGCACCTGATGGTCTCCATCCGGGTGGTCTATCCCGACGGGTCCACCTGGGCTACCCACCGGGATCTGCCGGTTATTCACTCTGCCGATGGCGCAGACTGGGCCAGAAATTATGATGAACTGACCTATGGCGAGTGGGACGGCCGGTTTCTGGTTTTGTATAAAACCGGCGAATTGACCTGGCTTTTTGAACCCGACAGCCGGAAGCTTTTCGATCCGGACTGGAAAAAAATTCTGACCCTGTTCGCTTCACTGCTACTGGTCCTTGCCGGAATTTTTATGGCGATCCGGTACATTCTCCGCCCGATTCATTTTCTGATGGATGGAATCCGGGAAATCAGTGCCGGCAATCTGGACGTCCGGTTCAAGGAACGCCGGCATGATGAATTCGGGGTGATTTCGCAGACGCTGAACCAGATGACAGAGAAAATTACCGAAATGATCCGGGCCCGTGACCGGCTGCTGCTTGATGTCAGTCATGAGCTCAGGTCGCCGCTGACCCGGGTTAAAGTGGCGCTTGAACTTCCTGATAAAACACTTGCTGCCGACCTGATCAGCTCTGATATCCGTGAAATGGAACGGATGATTACCGAATTGCTCGAAACAGAACGGTTGAAAAGTCCGCACGGCGGTCTGAATTATTCCCGGTTTTCATTAAACGAAGCACTGCCGGCGTTCATCAAAGGCCTGTCCGGGATGGAAATAGTTACGATAACTCTTCCGGAATCACCGGTTTGGATTGAAGCGGATCATGACCGTCTGAAAACTGCCATCCGGAATCTGACTGAAAATGCGGTTAAATACGGCCGGTCAAAGGTCCAAATCGACGTGATTTCCGGCGGGCCCCAGACCGAAATCCGGATTTCGGATGACGGTGACGGAATTCCGGATTCAGACCTGCAGTCAGTTTTTGAACCTTTCTACCGGGTGGATAAAAGCCGGACACGTGCAACCGGCGGGTACGGACTTGGCCTGAGTCTGGTCAGGGAAATTATCCATCAGCATGGCGGTTCTGTTGATATCATCCGCATTCCGGATTTTACTACCACGTTCAGAGTCAGTTTACCCAATTTAAAAAGGAGTTTGTCATGATTTTCAGGAAAAGCTGGGCTACCCCGCTAACTATCGGGTCGTTTATTCTGATGTCTGTAACCGGCATTCTGATGTTTTTTCATCTGGATTCCCAGTTTAATAAAGTGGCTCATGAATATTTCAGCTGGGCATTCGTTGCCGGGGTAGTCTTCCACGTTGTGGTCAACTGGAAACCCTTTGCAGGTTATTTCCGGGCCAGAATTGCCCTGAGTCTGATTGGCTTTTTTGTACTTCTGCTGGCCTTTTCATTTTTTTCCTGGGGTGAAAAGGAACAGGGCGGACGCCCGCCGGTCCAGAAAATTGTGGGGGCACTGAGCACGGTGCCGGTTACGGAACTGGCTGTCATTGCAAAAAAAGATCCGGCTGAGTTAATTGTGAAGCTAAAAGAAGCCGGGTTCCCGGTCACCACAGGAAGTGAAACAGTTCAGGACCTGACCCGTGGTGAAAAAGGACAGCAGGGAAAACTGCTCGGATTGATTTTTGAGTGACCCGGGTGCCCGGTTCAGCCTAAGCTGAAACCCGGAATGAAACTGAACCGGTTTTGCCTGTGGCGGTTTGACTTCCTCTGGCTCCCGCTGCCCTTTCCGCCTGAATCAAAATTGGTTTTTGATGTTAAAAGTCCGGCCCGTCCGGACTTTTTGTTGTTCAGGGGTACCATCCTTCCAGCGAAAACATAACCCGGTCATAAGTCACCCGGGTTGTCAGCGTGGTAAATCCGAACAAATCGGTGTGAACGGTCAGGACCGGAGAAAAATCCCACGCAGTGAACGATTTTGAAAGACTGACTTTGGTTGAATTGGTTGAAAGTTCGGTGGTGCTGATTTTCTGGTTGGCTGAAACTGAATAGGTGTCAATGTATTTTTTAATCCGGGTTTCCAGTTTCATGCCAGTTTGTTCAAAGGAGGCAAGAACTCCTGCCTCGAACCGCAGAAAACCAAGTGATCCAGCATCCGAAGCAATAAGTACTGTTGTCTGCCAGCGGAGTATCCGGGAGTTATCATCCGCAGGAACCATTCTCAGAATATTCTTTTTTGACGGATCCGGAGAGGAAATGGGTTCTGTTTTCTCGGGTAAATCTGGGAATTGCAATCCAAGGCTTACCAGGGCATCGGTTCTGAAATACCTGCAAATGGGCAAGTCCTTTTTCCATGGAAGAATCATGCCGCCTGAAATAAACCACCAGGGTCCTCTGGCAGAGAGTACAGGCTTATATTTTTTTCCGGCATACATCAGATCAATCTCCGGTGTCCAGACCGTGCGGGGTGTGGGGCTCTGAATTCCTGCACCTGCGGTAAAGGTTGTCTTTTTTACCGGCAACGGAAGTGCAGAAAATGCCGGAATCAGTAAGTAACCTGAATCTTCATCTGAGCCACGATCCAAAATGGATCTGGAATAGGCGAGAATCGAATAAATACGGTCTGGTCCTGAAAACTGAGTTGATGCCCGTACAGAATAAAGTCCGGAAAGAATCAGGTTGTTTTTCACAGATGACTCAGGTAAAGTGCCTGATTTTAATGCGAGAAGCAGATTATAAATCCGGTTGGACCGGTTTTCCTGTTCCGAAAGTGCCAGTTCCCGGTAATTTTCCGCAGAATCAAACCGGATCCCCGATCTTTCTGTGTAATACAGGAAAGTGGTGTAAGCCTGCTGAACTGAATCTTCCGGGCTGAGTGCCGGGGTGCTGGTTTCAAGGGACCCCGCCCCGGGAACCGGCAGTACAACCGATTGCAGGAAATCTGAAACAGTTCTTTTTTCGATCCAGGATAAAGCCGGATCATTTTCAGCATCGGCAAGTTCGTTCTGAACCCAGGAATTATGTGCCAGGATTTCGGTTCTGATCTGGGTCTTCAGCAGGTCCGGATAGCGGCTCTCCGGTTCCCTTTCAGACCGGATAAACAGGTAAATCAGATCCGGATTCAGCATTCCAAGCCGCCCGGCTTCCTGATTGAACCGGTTCGTTTCACTGTCTGACTGAAAGGTTTTTTCTCCCAGAACCGGCTTAAAAATCTGGTTCCAGTAAATCTGGCGGCTGAAGTCGGTTTGTGAAAATCCCGGAACTGCCACCAGAATTACAGCCAGGGAAAGAAAAATCGAGTTCATAGGTAACACTCCTGCCGGGTTAATTGGTTGAAAGCCGGATTCCTGCTGTTGCCGTCCAAAATCCGGAAGTACCGGTAATTGCCGTTTCCAGAAACCAGGGGGTTTTCCATTGGATCCGGTAGGCGAAACGGGTTTCTGACGTAGAGACTTTTTCCTCAAATTTCGTTTCATTCTTATATGGCGTGTAATTAATAACTACCCGTCCGGTTTCAATTTCGACACGTTGTAATAACAGCGTGTAGGATAGTTGCCCTTTATAAGTTACTGAAGACCTGGTTTGAATAAACCCGGCCTCTGCCGAGACCCCTTTCCAGGAGTATGCCGGAAGAAAAATTCCCCAACTGAAAGTTTTCCAGCTTGCCGAAGCGTTTGTGCATTGAAACGAATAATTATAATCGTCACGGTACTGACCGGATCCGACTGACGAATAGACTTCCTTCCACGTTTCAGCATGGCTAAGCGGGCTGTTTTTTGCAGAGCCAAATACAACAAAATTAAGCGAATTCAGTGGATAGTCTGAATCAGTCCACCTGAGGCATAGCTGAGTGTAACCCATATAATTGCTTTCACGATGTTCGGCTTTAAAGGGTGTCACACGGGTAACTGCGATAAAATCCTGTGTATAGGTTCCAAGATCTGCATCTGAAAGAAAGCCCGGACCGAAACTTAGGGAAAATGTGAGGTGGTAGCTTCCGGGATCTATTTTTCTGAGTATAGTATTCGATTTCAGCCAGTTAAAATAATCAGCACCTGATTCCCTTTGGGAAAGAAGACGGTAAAGCCTTTCCGGAAGGTCATTTTCCTGCAGGTTCTTTTGGTTTCGCCAGAACCAGGAATTTGTCCATGAGGCAATAATCTGGTCGGATTCAAAAGTGGGGTCGGCTTTTGCCGCCCTGAATCCAAGGATTGTTTTCGTGATGGATTCTTTGCCAAGAGAATCCACCATTTTTTGGTAATCCGTCCACGAGTTTTCAGCCAGCTCAGAGTTTTTGCTTAAAAAAAGGGCCACCTTAAAGGCATCTCCAGGTTCTGGATTAAGTGTGGCTGTGTCGCCGGGTGATCCGGGAATTTCGATCACCATGATGTTCTTAATATCCCGGGCCACAGTCCATTTTTTTATGGAAGGGATGGTTTCATCGGCTTCCAGATCATCCAGTTCCCGGCGCAGATCCCGGTTGAATTTGGCTTCGTAAATCCGGCGGATTCTGTCAAACGCCTGATAATCCGGGTTTTCCTGTGTGTTCTGGTATTTATTCAAAAGGCGGATGTAACCGGGAATGAGGTAGGGATTGACTTTTCCCAGGCGTTCAATTTTTTGGTTGAAAACCAGCCGGTTGTCTCCGGTTATCACTGTTTTGTTTTCGAAAAACCGCCGGTAAATCCGGGCATAATCCGGTTGGGCAGTGCTATCAGACCAGAAGGAAATAACTCCGGCAAAAACCAGAACAGAAACGATGTTAAGGGATGAAAATCGGAAGAGGTTCATGTGTTTATCAGGTCAGAATGTGGTTTTAAGGGTAAATTGAATATAAAAAAACTGAATCTGTTTCACTCATTGGGTTGCGCCCGAGGTGCTGGGTTCAGGCTGGCTGCCAGGGCCCGGTAAAAGGCTGCGGCAGGAAGAATTACTTTAAGTTTGTGATGCTCGGTCCAGGCCCAGTTTATTTGATAAGTATAGGCAATGTCCTCAGCCCGGATGGATTTCAGTTCAGTTGCAATCCTGAGCAGATCAACCAGATTTTTCGCTGCCTGTAAAGACAGGGACCCGACCAAACTGCGGTAATCTGTATCGGGTAACCGGGAAAGACCGGGTCTGCCGGTTAAATAAAGATAAACAGGGAAAAAATCATCCGAATCCAATGGGAAAGCTGTGGAATCCGGGCCTGAGGGGTTGTTGATTCGAATCCGCATTTTACCAAGAAGGTCCAGGACTTTTTTGAAGGTATTATCATCCAGAGAAGAATCTTTTCCGGCAAGCAGACTCAAGTCATCAAGATGCTGGTTGAACCGGGAACTCATAAAACTGATCCGGTCATTCAAGCGGGTCAGCTTACGGGCTTTCTGGTCCGAATCCGGCAGATTGAGAATTTCGAGGTAAACCGGGATCAGAAAGGGGTCAACCCTCCCGATCAGGTCAATGTTTTGATTGAAGACAGTCCGTCTATAGCCGGATATCAGGGATTTGTCCTGGATAAGAGACTTGAAAACCAATGCAAAATCGAGGACTTCGGCTGCCAGGAGAGGGGCAGAAAAAAACAAAAAGGAGAAGACTAACAGACTTTTCCGGCTCATGTTAGACAGATTTCCTGATGAATTAAACGGATGAAGACCAAAATTCCGGTTTTTTTATCAGAAATCAAATTAGGTTAATGTTAGATCTGGACCAGGAGCAGGAGGTCAGCCCGTTAATTCAGAGGTGCAGTGCCTGAAAACAGCCGGTCTGCCCGAATGGTACGGTAATCACCGTACTTGTAAACTACATGGCGGCGGTTAAGCTGTACGGGAGATTCGACACCACAGGCGGCTGCCAGAGAGAAACAGGCAGCCCGGAGGGTGGTAACATAATTGGCCACCCGGTACATTTTCTCCTCAACCACCAACGCCTTCATATAATCAGGGTCATTGGTTGCAACACCTACAGGGCACTGCCCCGTATGGCATTTTTCAGTCATGATACATCCGGCTGCGATCATAAATCCACGGGCGATATTTACCGCATCGGCTCCAAGACCCAGAGCAATGCAGATCTGGTCGGCGCTGTGAAGTTTCCCCGAGGCAATCAGCTTAACCCGGTCACGGAGTCCGTATTTCTGAAGGGTATCATCAGCAATAACCAGACCCGAAAAGACCGGTAACCCCATGGTATCCGCCATTTCCTTATAGGTTGCCCCGGATCCGCCTTCCCCGCCGTCCACAGTTATAAAATCGGGTCCGGTTCCCCGGTCTTTCATTCTCTGACACAGGTCGTCAAGCGAAACATCACTCCCGATCACCACTTTTATTCCCACCGGTTTTCCCGAAACGTCCTGAAATTTTTCTATAAAGTCGAGCAGGGAATCTACCGAATTAAAGTCATCGAACCGGTTGGGTGAGGAGATGGTTTTCCAGGCTTCGACATTCCGGATCGCAGCTATTTCCGGAGTCACTTTGGCTCCTTCCAGATGCCCGCCCTTGATTTTTGCTCCCTGATGAAGCTTAATTTCGAACAGTTTCACTTCGGGGATCCGGGCCTTTTCAGCCACCAGATTCCAGTCCAGTTTTCCGTCCCGGGTCCTGTATCCGAATTTCCCGGAACCGATCTGCGAAATAACATCGGCGCCCTTCAGATGAAACGGCGAAATTCCGCCTTCACCGGTGTTGTGCCAGCCCGACCCGGTCAGGGCAAGGCCCCGGTTAATGGCTTCGATGGCGTTGGCGCCGAGGGAGCCGTAACTCATTGCAGAACAGCCAAACCAGGTTTTTGCCGCATAGGGAGTTCTGCGGGACGGGCCGAACAGAATAGCCTCTTCTTCAGTCAACTGCCAGGGACGGACGTCAACCCAGGAAGAAGTTTGCTTCCTGGTAAAGATCCCTTCACTCACCACTTCATATTTGTGGGTTTTAAAACTGAAGGAATTATCTACCTTCAATTCTGAATTCTGTTTGGGGAAAAGGGAGTTGTTCAGGTAAAACCCGGGCTGACTGAAATCCCGTTTGGATCCGAATCCGATAACGGTTTTGCAGTATTTCGCAGCAAAGACAATGGCGGTAAAGTGATTCCGGCTGAAGGGTGTGCCTTCGTTATCCGCATCGGTGATGTAAAACCGGAATTCGGGTCCCAGTTTTTCAATCAGATACCGGAGCGTCCCCAGCAGGGGATGCTTTCTGAGAATGGAGTGGCCGGACTGAAATTTATTCCGGAAGTAGATAAATCCAACAAAAACAACAGGTGCCGAAATCATGAGCACAACCAGGACGAAGGTAATCAGCGACATCCAGCTTCCATCCATATCCATCCCTCCCGATCAGAATTTTCCGAAAAGATAAGCGAAAACCAGGTTTGTGGCAAGACAGCAGGCAACGGGCCAGCGGGCCGTTCTAACAGCTATTTAATTCAGGTCTTGCACAGGCCGGTTGATTTCAGATTAACCGGGTCTCATTTTTGTGAAAATTACCACATCCCAAAGGGCGTTTATGAAGCCGGTTTTGACAATTGCACTTCTTTTCTCAACCCTGACTGTTTTTGCACAGGATACAACCCAAACCGAAACCAGTCCGATCCGCTGGCAGTATGGACCAGGAAAGGCTCTGATGGGGGAACTGGCCGAAATCACCCTGTCGGAGCACCAGATTTTCGGCAATGGCGATGATGCCCGTAAATTTCTGGTGTACAATCAGAACCTGACCTCCGGGCAGGAAGTCGGGATGGTGCTGGATACGGTTGACGGCTGGTGGACGGTTTTCGAGTACTCCGATATCGGGTACGTGAAAGATGATGAAAAGGACGACCTTGATTCAACGGCAATGATGGAAGCCATGCAGGAAAACATGGAGGGTGCAAATGAAGCCCGGGCCGAGCAGGGTTTTCCGAAAATGACTATTTTGGGCTGGGCAACGGCACCGAATTACAACCCGGTAACCAACAATCTGGAATATGCCATACGGGGGATATCGGAAGGCAGTTCGGTGTTCATCAATCATACCATCAAACTGCTTGGCCGCCAGGGTGTGATGGAAGTTACCCTGGTAACCGGACCTGAAAACTATCACCAAAACCTTCAACCTTTCAGAAAATCGCTCGACAGTTTTTCTTTCACTTCAGGAAATAAATATGCTGAATTCCGGGAAGGTGATAAAATTGCCGAGTACGGACTTACAGCTCTTGTGCTGGGTGGTGCTGCGGCACTGGCGGTTAAATCCGGGTTTTTCAATACAATCTTAAAGGCGCTTGTTGCGTTCTGGAAACTGATTGCAGTCGGGTTGGTTGCCGCCGGTTCCGCCGTCTGGAAATTCCTGACCGGCCGGAAGGAAAAGAAGAAGGAAGAGGAAAAAAAATCTGAACCGGGTCAGACTCCGGATGAGACCCCCTGATTCATGGCCGGACTCGATTGGGTCATTCCGGCCCTGATTCTGATTTACCTGGCCGAGTGCTCAGTCTGGTTAACCCACTATTCTGTTCTGTTCCGGGTCTGGCCGGGCGGAAAGGTCACTGCCGGGACTCCGCTTGAGTTTCTCGGAAATGAGAAAAAGGGGCTGGCGGCCGGATTTCCGGTTCCGCCTTTTGGCCGCCTGATGCCGGCAGCCCACCTGCCGTTTGCCTTTTCACCACAGGGAATTGCCCTTCTCCCGCCTCTGACTCCGGCCGGGCTCAGACCGCAACGGGACCCGGTACATTTTATTCACTGGCCAGACCTGCAGGATGTAAGGCAAAACGGCCGGGAACTTTCATTGAACGGGTTCCCCCCGGTTGACTGTCTGAACGAGGCCGAAGCCAGCCGCTGGCTCCTGTTTTTCAGAACCATGAAATCTCTGCCCTCTCCGGCCAGGGAACGGCGTATTCAGGACGAAATCAGTTTCAGGTTCGAAACAGAACGGGGGAGAAAGCAGATTACGGCTGCCGATCAAACGGTGGCTGTCGTTAACCGGATTACCAGTATCGTCTGGATTTTTCTTTTTGTCGTGCTTCCGGCTCTGATTCTGGTTTTCGGGTTTGCCGAAACAGCTATTATTTGGTTTTCCGGCGGACTTCTTCTGCATCTGATTCAGGTCGTTACAGTTTGGAAAAAAGAAAAACCCGGTCAGGGGATTCCGTCCCGGTGGGTAAAAGCCGGCCGGTTCCTGCATTTACTCATCTCTCCGTTCTATACCCTGCGGTCGGGTGACCGGATTTCGGCCCGTGCGCTGGAGGGACTTCATCCGGCAGCGGCGGCACAGATTCTGCTTGCCGGTGAGTCAAGAGACCGGGTGATCGGGGAGATGATCCGGGATCTGTCCTGGCCGGTATCGGCATCCGGTCAGCCCGTGGAAATTAAATCCGCCATCCGCTGGATGAATGATCAGCTTCTGGACCGGATCCGCCAATTGGGAAATTTTCCCCAACCCCAGATTTCCGGCACCGGTGCTTATTTTTGCCCGAGATGTCTGACGGTTTATACTTCAAGCAGGGAAACCTGTTCAGACTGCCCTGAAATACCGCTTAAAGCCTCAGGGGGTACTGAATGACTCTCTGGCTGATTATTGCCGGCGCTTTTATTTTGGGATACTGGCTG
This sequence comes from Bacteroidota bacterium, assembly GCA_023151185.1. Lineage (GTDB taxonomy): Bacteria > Bacteroidota > JABWAT01 > JABWAT01 > JABWAT01 > JAFLBE01. The sequence goes on along the minus strand of JAKLJL010000004.1, from coordinate 76,103 downwards.
GTTTCGCTGGTGCTGAATTTTGGCGGAAAAAACCGCACCGTCACACCGGAGCCTGAGAAGGCCCGGGCTGCTGAGCAGGAAAGACCGGAAAATCTTGTCTTTTTTGGTGAGTTTGTTCTGCTGATCAACCGGGTTTTCGCCGGTCAGGTCCCCGGTTGGTGCCGGGATCTGACCGAAGATTTCGGGCAGCGGCGTCTGGGAATTCCCGACCGGGATATGGCTGCTGTTTTTTCCCATCCGCTGGCAGACCGCCTTCATCTGATTCCGGATGAAGAACTGATTTCGGAACTGAAACTGAAACTCCCGGCAGAATCCCCCCTGGTCCCGGCCATTTTGGCCATTCTGAAAGATCTGGAGGAACTTTGCCGGTCAAACGGAAAGCCGGTTGAGGCAGCCCGGATCCGAACCATCTGGCATGAAATTTCTGACCCATTGGTTTTAACCTGAGAGGACGGCTATGAAGAATAGAGCTAGCATCGGTTTCCCCCTTCTGCTATCGCTTCTTTTAACTTCCTGTAACCGGGATCTGACGGATGGTTCTGCAGGACTTTCACCCGAGACCTACCCGCAAAATGCCGGGAAGCCAACCGGCCGGGAGGTGATTAACCGGATTCTGCGGTTTTCCTCATTTCTGGATCGCCCCTACGCTGTTTTTTACAAAACCGGGGCAGATCTTCTGGAAACCGAGTACACACTGGAGGAAACCTGTACTGTGGTTTCCTTTCCGTCGCTGACGGTGACACCCTGGGCGGATACTCTGATCGAGGCTCAATTTTCTGCTGTAGAAAGAAAAGAAATTCTGGATTCGATGGACCTGATCCGGTATCCCGAACAGATGCTGGACTATCTGGAAAGAAGGGGACTATTCTGCCGGATGGCCTTCCCGGATGCTCTTGACAGTTCAATAAGCCGAAAACTGATCGATTGGGGGAATTCACAAAATCCGCCGGTCTGGATTAAAAGCAACAGGTGGGTACTGACGGCAGAGGGACCAAATTCAGGCGGATGCAGTCCCGTAATAGCTGCAGGGAAACAGATTAAAAATCTGGGTTTTCTACTGCGAAGTAAGAAGAGTCAGCAGAAAAAACAGCTAAGCGGGGCCATTCAGTCAGGATTAACAGAAGACCAGTTGATCCTGGTTTTAACAGACATTCCGGATCTGGTGTTTACCAGGACCCAGTGTACTGATCAGTAATTTTGCCGGTTAAATCTGGCAGACGCCTGCCAGAGGTTCTCCGTTTACCGATACAATCCGGTCAAGCCGGATCAATTCTCCCTGATCTGACTTCAGCCATTCGGCAGAGTCCCGGGTAAAAATATCAACCGGGATAAACCGGAATTCCCGGTGGTGATCCCCGACAGAAATCTCAAGAAGCAGAGATTCCCTCCGTTCACAGGCCTGAATCAGGCGGTCGTGCCAGCTGCAGCTGATGGGTGTATAGTCCAGAGTTAATGTCATCAGTCAATCCTAAGCGTTCTGATCAAATATGCGAAACCCGGACTCAAATAAGCAACCAAAATGTCTTTTTATGTAAAAATAAGTTACCGCCGGGACTGGTTGGCTGTATAAAGGTGCCCATTGCCCTGCCGTTTCCTTTCCTTCAGCCGGCCGGCTGGTTTTCTCCTTTTATTCCCAACTTTCCGGCATAAGTTGTATCTTTACATCTCCTGACATCTGGTGATGATATGAAAAAACAACTGATTCTTCTGGCGTTTTTCCTTTCCCCCCTGCTGGTAAAGGCACAGGATCCGACCTTGCTGCAGGGATTTTACTGGAACACCTATCCCGGCGGTACCTGGTATGATTCACTGGCCATGCGGGCACCTCAGCTTGCCCGGGCAGGAATCAAATCGGTTTGGTTTCCACCGCCCTCGAAAGGAAATGCCGGCCGGTCGGATGTGGGATACACTCCCTACGATTACTTTGACCTGGGGGAATTTGACAGCCGGGGCGGTGACCAGACTTCGGGGTTTGGCGCCTTTATCCCCACCCGGTACGGGACCTTTACCCAGTTGAAAAATGCCATTGACCAGCTCCATGCCAATGGTGTTGAAGTATACATGGATATTGTTCTGAATCACCGGTCCGGCGGATCCCCTGAGCAGAATCCGTTCATCGGTTACTTCCCCTTTTCACTGGTCGATGGCCGGTATGTGGGTTGGGATGGTTCCCTATACACCCAGAATGACAGTTCCTTCACCCCGCCGAAACGGGTTTCCTTTACCGCCTTTTCCCTGAAGAACGGCTCCGGCCGGTTTTCAAGTACGCCGGGGAACGGCGGCCAGTACGTCTACCCGAACGGAGCCATCAATCCGGATAACACGTCCGATATTTTCGGATCACAGTGGGGGTATTTCGAGTTTTACAAGAATACGTTCGCCTACGATGTGGCACTTCACGACTGGGATGGGAATCCGCTTCCGGCTGGTGACAGTCTGATCGTCTGGGGTAACTGGCTGACCAACCGGCTGAATCTGGACGGATTCCGGTTCGATTTCGTTAAAGGGATTCACTGGAATTATCTGAAACGGTGGCTGGATTCCGGTGCCATGAAAGGAAAGTTTTCGGTCGGGGAATTGTATGACGGGGATACGGGCCGCCTGAAAGACTGGCTGGGCAAAATGTCGGGAACCCAGAAGCAGGCCTCGGTCTTTGATTTCAACATGCGGTTCGGGTATAAGGAATTCTCGGATGCGGGCCCGAATTACGACGTCCGGAATTTCAATACCCGGGGATTGGTGAACCAGGGTGCGCCGGGGGACCGGGTGGTCACGTTTGTCGACAACCATGATTTCGACCGGCTGGATTTTGAAAATAAGGTATCCGGCGACGGACACTCTCCGGTTATTGGCGGAAAAGTTCTTGCCTATGCCCACCTGATGACCCACCCGGGGTATGCAACCGTCTGGTACCGGGACTATTACTGGTATGGTCTGCGGGATGAAATCAATAAACTGCTGGCCATCCGGAAGAGTTTTGTTTCGGGGGCGCACGAGGTTCTGACTGCACGCACCGACGGATTTGCACCTTTCTGGCCGGGGAATGCTTCCGAAGATCCGAAACGGGTTTATGTCATGCGGCGGTATGGTTCCGGCGGTAAAACCGGAGTTCTCTTTGCCCTGAATAATTCTGATCAGTATGACATCGGCGTCTGGGTTTCGGCGTTTGACTGGGGAAACCGGAAACTGTATGACGTGACAGGGAATTCACCGGATACGCTTCAGGTCTATGCCGACAACCGGGTTTTAGTCAAAACCAAAAAGAACAGTTACCACATCTGGGTTCCAACCGACTATCCGTCGCCTTTCGTCACCAATGCCGCTGTTTTTGAACTGAAGGGACTGAACAAATCCTTTATTGAAGGCGACTCTGCCCAGGCAGTGCTCACCATTGAAAACCAGTCCACCTTCCGGAAAACCTCTATTCCGGTTACCTTCCAGATTAAAAAAGACGGTGCTGAAGTTTTCAGGAAAGATCTTGTGATCGGTTCTGCCGGCGGACAGGATTTTGCCGCCGTGACATTTCCGGCATTTAAGAACATGACCCCCGGGACTTATCAGGCAACGGCCTCCGTATCGCTGCCCGGCGACCAGATCCCGGCAGATAATGCCAAAACGGTGACGTTTACCGTTGAGCCGAAGCCGGTCATTGTGTCCTTCCGGGTGGATGGTGACCTGTCTGAATCGTTTTACAAACTGGTAGCGACCAAGCAAAATACCAACTCAGGGTTTGGTCCCGGCAAGGATTTTACTGTCCTGTACCTGGGTGCAACCGAAGATTCGGTCTATCTCGGTCTGGAATGTGTACTTGACCCGTCGAACCCCAACGGGGACGGACTGGGTCTGATGTTCGGATTTGATCAGGTTGCCGGTGCACCGCCCGGAACTCCGCTGGGGAACGTGAAGGGATCGGGACATTACCTGCAGATCGGCGACTCGACTCTGGATTCGAAATCCGAGAATTATAAAATGGGGTTTGAAGTAGATTTTGCTCTGTCTCTGCTGGCCGTTTCCCAGAAATCAGTGGTCACTCTGGCCCGTTATGGACCTCAGGGATCAACCGGCGGGGCGGTCATTGCCACTGCTGCAAATGGTGCACCGCTGGATGGATCTGCAACGGTCACCGGTCCGAAGGGAAGTCCTGTTTTTCCGGATAACAGTTTCCGGTATGCGGTAAACAACGCCGGGCTTAAGAAAAAGGGCCTGGAACTCGCCATTGCCCGGTCAGCTCTGGGTCAAAATCTGGATGAATTCTCGGCGTTCGGATTTATTCTGTCTGCCAACGGATATTTTTCGAATGTGACGATACCGGGAACTGCAACGGGTACTGCCGATTCCTATAAAAATCTTGGATTCAACCCCGACTTTTCCAAACTTACCGGCGGACCGTTTGCCTCGTGTGCCTATTCCCTGAAAACCGGAAGTTTCAGTGATGACTGTATTTACGTCATCAAGCCAACTATTTCCGTTAGTCCGTTATCGCTGGTTCTGGAAGGATCAGGCGGTGAAACCGTCACCGGGAAGGTGAAACTGAAAAATACCTCAACGGATATTCTGCCGGTCATTTCGCTGAACCACAATTCAAAGGCATTTATCATTACGCCGGGAGAGCCTGGAAACATTCCGCCGCTGGATTCTCTGGATCTGACTGTTTCCTTTACGGTTCCGGGTGAAACGATGATTACCGATACACTTTACATCCATACAGCAGCAGTCAATCTGCCGGTGGTCAAGGTGGCGCTGAAGGGAATCGGCCACAGCGGAACCGGGGTTTCAGAGACTGAACTGCCGGCCGAAGTGATCCTCAGTCAAAATTACCCGAATCCGTTCAATCCTGACACCCGGGTAAGATTCGGACTTCCTGAGGCAGGAACCGTTACACTGAAAATCGTTAATGTTCTGGGACAGGAAGTTGCTGTTTTGCTCAGGAATGAACTGAAGCCGGCCGGATGGCACACACTGAATTTTTCCGGAAAGACCCTGCCGTCGGGTGTGTATTTCCTTAAACTGGAAACCACCCGGAAAACCGGCGTAGTAAAAATGACACTGCTGAAATAGGAAACAGGTGCCCTGCCGGATACCATAATGCTGCCTTCATTTTCCGGTAAAATTCAGCCTGTAGTTTTACCGGATGGAAAGAGCCGGGATAGACTATCGGGATGAAGTCTGAATCGGTAAGGCAGGAGGGCATCTTCACCGGCATACTCCACACCGATCCGGGGGCCGGTGAGAATCGCCGGATCCTGAAAGATAAGTCCGGTATCTTCTAGCCAGATCCGGTCACCTGAAAGTGGCTCCCGGTTCTGGTCACGGGTAATTCCCAGGGCTTTGCAGAGAGATCCGGGTCCGCCAAGAAGGGTTTTATCCGGTTTGGTTTTCCCCCGGCGGTGAAGCTGGTGATGGAGTCCCTGATCCGGAATCCCTGCCCGCAGGAGAACCGCGTGAGGTGATCCTTCCGGACCGGTAACCACGTTCACCATGTGGTGCATCCCGTAACAGAAATAAACATAGGCGATACCGCCGGTCTGGTACATGACCTCTGTGCGGGCTGTTTTTCTGCCGTTCCAGGCATGGGAAGCCCGGTCTTTTACCCCAAGGTAAGCTTCAGTTTCAGTCAGAATGGCACTGGTCAGGAGCCCGTCAATCCGGGTTACCAGGCGTTTCCCGAGGAGCTCCCGTGCAATATCCAATGTGGCGGTCCTCACAAAAAAGGGAGTCTGAATCTTAATCGACGTCATGAATTGTACCGGATTTCATCCAATTGTTTTATTTTTGCGATTCTGGTTTTTCAGCCCTGGTAAAAATAGAGGACATGTGTCAATTTTAAAAGTTGCCCGGATGGGCCATCCGGTGTTAAAACGGGTTGCAGACCGGGTAGAACCCGAACAATTCGGAACCCCTGGCTTCCAGTCTCTGATCAGGGATATGATCGAAACAATGGAAGAATACTCCGGTGCCGGCCTGGCTGCACCTCAGGTTCATGTGCCGCTTCAGGTGTCGGTGATTGAAGTTAAGGGAAATCCCCGGTATCCGCAGGCAAATGAAATTCCGCTTCTTGTCCTGGTGAATCCGGTTATCACCCCGCTGACTCAGGAGAAACGGCTGGGTTGGGAAGGGTGTCTGTCTGTACCCGGGTTACGGGGTGCTGTTCCCCGGTTTACCCGCATTCAGGTTCAGGCACAGGATCAGAATGGGGATGACCTGGACTTTATCGCTGAAGGATTTAAATCGGTCGTGATTCAGCACGAGACCGACCACCTGTTCGGGACTCTGTTTCCTGAGCGGATGGAGAATCTGAAATACTTATTTTTTGAAAAAGAATGGGACCGGTATTCTGAGCAGTTGCCTCAGCTTCCGGTTATAGACTAAAGGAGTTTGCTGGATGAAGATAAACCAGTTTTTGCCAAAAGGAATCACACTGCTTTTGGTATTTCTCATTACGATTCCGGTTTTTTCACAACCCGTATTTGTTGAAGGAGATTTCGCAGCAAACGGAGGCTTTAACAATAACATCGGGACTTTGACTGACCGGGGCAGCCATCGGTTTTTCAGAATTCAGTCATCAAGAAGCACCGGGACCGGAACCCTTTTGTTTAATAATGCTTCTGATAATTACTCTCCTAAATGGACTGCAAACAATTCAACCCCTCTGGCAGTAAATACTGTTCTTTCGGGAGGTGCAGTTTATAACGGTGCAAGTGACATAAATTTCAACGTTACCCAGTTCAACTACTACACACTGATCATTGGTGAAAACAGTGGATCTTCGAATGATTTATCCCTGCTGGAAACCAGTTACAATCCCACGGCGATTTCATCTGTATCGCAGTCACCGTCCTCTGTTTATGCCGGGCAGCAGGTTACAGTCACCGTTACCATGGCCGGAGCATTGAATTCGGGGGAGTTGCTTTACCTCAGATATACAACAGATGGGTGGACCAGTTCTTCTTTTGTTCAGATTTCTTCACTGGACGGGAGCCATCAAGGGACTGCTGTAATTCCCGCCCGCCAGTCCGGAACAGTTGATTTCTATATTTTGACCACCCCCAATCTAACCCCAACCCATTCAACCGCCGACTTCGTTTCCCTGAATATTTACAATCAGGCCGGACAAAATGCTGCCGGTTCCAACTATTCCTACACGGTACAAGCCTGGTCAACCGTTCAGAACGGAAACTGGAGTTCTTCTTCCACCTGGAATGCCAATCAGGTTCCGCCAACAGCCACTTCGATTGGGACAGTTTCAATCGGTCATGTGGTAGCCCTCGATCAGGATGCCATCATCAACGGGGGAACCATTTCAGGATCAGGAAATCTGACGGTGAACTCAGGTTCAACTCTTAAGACCACAAACGGTCTGACCAATAACGGGACCTTTACCGTAACAGGTACCTTCGAGATCAATGCCGGCGGCTATACCAATACCGCCCCGGTTTATTCATCCGGGTCCACCCTGACCTACAATACCGGAGGGGCTTACTCCCGCAACTCAGAATGGAACACGACGTCGCCTTATCATGTCGTGGTAACCGGATCCACGACCCTGAATCTGGGATCCGGATCAACGGCGTTTTCTACCGGCGGGAATCTGACCATTGCATCGGGTTCGGCCGTCAGCCTTCAGACAATGACCAATACGCTGACGGTGACCGGAGATCTTTCGGTATCGGGAACGCTGACCCTCTCAACCAATTCCGGCGGTGACCTCGTTTCAGCAGGGAATCTAACTTTTGCTGCCGGCAGTACGTTCAACGCCAATTCCCGGGCAGTCTTTTTTACCGGAACTTCCGGGCAGACTTTAACCAATACGGCTGCTGTCAGTCTGGCTTATCTGATTGTCAATAAGCCGTCAGGGAATCTGATTTTAGGAACTGATTTAACTCTTGCCGGGACCACAGGCGATGTCCTGCAGATTTTAAATGACGGTCAGATGGATCTGAACGGGCACACCCTCACGCTTTCGGGTAATGGCGGCAACCTTCTTGCCGGAAGTTCAACGGGCGGGACGGAAAGAACCATTGGCGGGACAACCGGAACCCTGGCGGTGACCGGAACCAAAACCGTAACCTCAACCAATAGCCGGACTCTTGCCTTCGGTTCAGGCATAACCGTCCTGCTGACTTCCGGACTGAATTTCGGGATTTCACTGAGTACAGTTTACGGCACGCTGCAGATCAATAACGGCGGATATGTTGCCACGAATGCCCCCACGTTTGCCTCCGGATCGGTACTCAAATACAACACGGGAACGACCTACGGCCGGGCAACCGAGTGGTCGGCTGCAACAGGTGCCGGATATCCGTACCATGTTCAGATCAGTAACTCGACCACACTGGATCTCGGGAACGGCGGAACAGGAACCGCCCGCCAGATGGCCGGGAACCTGACGGTCGATGCCGGGTCAACCCTGAGCCTGAATGTAACGGCCATGACCGCCGGACTGACCGTGCTGGGGACTTCCCAGATTGACGGCACCCTGACACTTTCGGCGTCTTCGGGCGGTGATTTCTACACCTTCAATGATGTCACCATCGGCAGCTCAGGGTCTCTTACACCCAACAACAGGGCTATCTTTTTCAGGAAACAGGGGGTTCAGACCCTGACGAAGACCGGATCCGGAACAGTTACCATTCCTTACGTCCTGATCGGCGGTGCCGGCAATGTCACCAACCTGACTCTGGCCTCAGGAACCAATCTGACTGCGACCGCCCCGTCCGGCGGAAATGCCCTGGCCTTCAACTCCTCATCAGATGTGCTGACCCTTAACGGAAATACCCTGACGGTCTCGGCTGGCGGAATTTCAGGATCCGGAACCATCACCGGATCTGCTTCCTCCACAGTATCGGTAGCAGGGACCGGTGATGCGGGAACAATCCGGTTTACAACCGGATCAGAAACCCTCAATTCCCTGACCGTCAACAGAACTTCCGGCGGAAAAATAACCCTCGGAACCAACCTTGCTGTAACCGGAACCCTGATCCTGACTGCCGGTGAACTGGCACTTGGGTCCAATACCCTGTCGGTTTCCGGAGTGATGTCCAGAACCTCGGGAACCGTGACTTCGGTCAGCGGTGCCGGAAGTTTATCGGTGACCGGAACCGGGTCTGCCGGAACTGTGGCCTTCACGCCGGGCTCAAACTCGCTGGGCAGCCTGACCCTGAACCGGACGTCATCCGGCCTGCTTTCTCTTGCTTCTGACCTCACGGTGACCTCTGCCCTGACAGTGACGGCCGGAAATCTGGATCTGAACGGAAATAATATCCTGACGCTGACATCTGCTGCAAGCCTTTCCGAATCTCCCGGTGCAACAGTCCTGAACTCTAACGGCTCCGGAACCGGATATATCTCCTTTTCAGCAACTCCGGGTGTGACCCTGACCAATTATAACGGCGGCGGACTGGGGTTATTGCTCACAACTTCCTCCGATCCGGGTGCTGTTCAGATCCGCCGGTATCACACAGAACGGTCAGTTTCCGGCGCTGCTTCCCTGAAGCGGTACTATTTTGTCAGCCTTGGGAACAATACCGGAACTTCTCTGACTCTGAATTACGATCAGACCAACGAACTGAACTATCTGCTCGAAAGCAACCTGGTCCTGTATAACTCGGCAGACGGCACCACCTGGTCAGAACAAACCGGCGGCACCCTGAGCCTGGATGTCCTGAACAATCAGGTCAGTTACTCCGGGCTTTCCGGGTTTTCTGCCTATTATACAGCAGCAGAAAAATACTACACCTCCGTTTCCGGCGGAAACTGGAACTCGGCCTCTACCTGGTCGGGAGGTTCGATTCCCTCTTCCGGAAATTCAGTCAGCATTTCCCATGCAGTCACACTGGATGTCAATGCCTCGGTCGGGTCTCTGGTCATTTCTGGCGGAAGTCTGGACCTGTCCTCCAGCCAACTGACTTTTTCGGATGGCGCCCGGTTTACCAATAACGGGACCTTCACTCCGTCAACCGGTACGGTTGTATTCTCCGGTTCAGCCAGGATCGACGGGTCTTCTGCTCCGGCTTTCACGAACCTGACGGCAAACTCCGGTACGATTTCAACTTTCGGAAACTGGTCTGTGGGCTCCTTTACCAAAGGGACCAGCACGGTTGCCTTCCGGGATGCCGGAAACATCAGCTCTGCGTCTTCGTTTTACAATCTGACTCTGGAATCCGGAACCCGGGTGCTTCAGGCCAATATTGATGTCGAAGGAACGTTAACCCTTGATGGCGGTGATTTTCAATCGTCTTCAGCGCATTCCCTGACCCTGTCCGGTTCAAATTCCCAGCTTCTGGTCAACGGCAGCGGAACCATTACCGGTGTGGATGTTGGTGGCGGAAATGACCTTTCGCTGGTTGTATCCGGTGCTCTGGCGTCGGTTGGAGGAACCCGGTCAGTTACCGGAGCCACACTCGGAAGAAAATTTTATACCATCACGGTGAATCCAGGTTCCATTCTGGCCCTTGACCGGGGAATTATGGCCAGGTACGGGACTTTTACCGTGAACGGAACACTTCAGATCAACGCCAACGGATTTGTTGAAACCAGTGTCGGCTCGGCGTCAAATGCAGCCTACGGCGCATCAGGTTCGCTCACCTATAACAACGGCGGAAGTTATACAACGACATCCGGCGAGTGGCCTTCTTCTTCAGGACCCGCAAACGTGACAGTTCAGAACGGTTCCTCCATCACACTTGCAGCCGCCACCCCCAAAACCCTGACGGGTGACCTGACCCTGACTTCGGGAACCCTGGATGATAACTCCAATACCCTGACTGTCAACGGAGATGTCACCGGAACGTTGGGTGTACATACCGGATCGGGTAAAATTCTGCTCACCGGCGGTGCAACTCACTCAGTTGGCGGAGTCACGCTTGGGAATCTGGAACTGAATGATGCAGCCGGTGCTGCCCTGAACGGATCAACAGTTGTCGCCGGGATTTTAACTCTGACCGATGGATCTTTAACCGTAGGTTCCCAGTCGCTTGAAATCCGGAACCCGCTTGCCGGAACAACGGCCAACCTGTCTGCCGGGACAACCTCTACCCTGATTGCAGGCGGCTCGGCATCCGGAATTTCAATTCCGGTTGGGATAACCGCCCTTAATAATTTCTCGGTGACCAACGTTTCTGCCGGCGGCGTAACCCTGCTGGCTGGTCTGACCCTTGAAAATGACCTGACGATCGGTGCCGGCAGTGTTCTGAATACCGGATCCAATTCGGTAACGGTTAAAGGGGATGTTTCAATTAACGGAACCCAAACCGGACCCGGTCAGATTCTGATGCAGGGAAATACTGCTGCTGCCGCCATCATGGGTTCTGGACTGTTCGAAAACCTGGAACTGGATGACAGTGATGGGTTTACCCTGTCGGGAAATCCGTCGGTTTCAGGTACCCTGACAATGACATCCGGAAATATATCAACCGGATCCAATGTCCTGATTCTGGGGACTTCGGGATCGGTTACCGGAACGCTGGTGCATTCCTCCGGCCGGATTTTCGGGAAATTCCGCAGATGGTTTGGAACGGCAACCGCATCGAACCGCATTTTCCCGATCGGGATCGTAACTGCCAACACCCAGGTGGATCTCAGTTTCACCTCTGCACCGACCACAGCCGGTACGGTCACGGCTGCCTTCGTCAGTCATTCTGCCGGAATGAACGGTCTGCCAGTCAGTGACGGCGGCTATGTGATCAACGCAACAGCCAATACCGGATACTGGACAATAACGGCCGGAAACGGCCTTTCGGGCGGAACCTATGATCTGGCTCTGACGGGTGAAAATTTCAACGGAGTAACCGATTATACCCAGCTCAGGCTGCTGAAACGGACCGATTCCTCCTCCCCCTGGACTCTTGCTGGCACCCATGTGGCCGCGACCGGATCCAATGCCTCACCCGTTATCCGGCGGTCCGGTTTGACCGGATTCAGTGACTTTACCGCCGGCAGCGACAAGGCGGATAATTCCCTGCCGGTTGAACTCAGCTCCTTCTCGGCAGTTCAGCACGGGAAGAAAATTTCAATTTCCTGGACAACGGAGTCCGAAGCCAACAATGCCGGGTTTTTTGTCTTCAGGTCATTGGGAAGTGAACCCCCTGTCCTGGTTAATCAGGCTTTGCTCCGTCCGGCCCAATCCGGGTCTTCCAGCCGGACCGAATACCGGATGGCCGATGAATTTTCGTCCAGAGAACCGGTACAGGTGACCTATTCAATCAAATCGGTCGATTTAAGTGGTGAAGAACATCAGTTCGGGTTGATTTCGGTACTCGACTACCAGCCGGTTCCTGAAAAATTTGCCCTCGGGCAGAATTATCCGAATCCGTTCAACCCGGGAACCCGGTTTACTCTTGACCTTCCGGAAGACGGTTCAGCAGAAGTTGTGATTTTTTCGGTAACCGGGCAGAGAATTAAAACCCTGCTCGCCGGATTCCAGACTGCCGGCCGGTATTCGGTGACCTGGAACGGGACAACAGACTCGGGTGAGATGGCTGCAACCGGATTGTATTGGTACCGGGTGACGTCTTCATCCGGAACGGCAGTTAAAAAAATGCAGTTGATCCGTTAACTTAAAAAACCAGGCCGAAAGCCTGGTTTTTTTGTTTAAACCCGTTAAAAACCGGAGACTTCTTTTTTTTAACTCTGCACAATTGTAATTTAAGATCAATGCAGTTTCTACTTTTTCTCCTTCTTCTTCAGCTTCAGGCAGATCCGTCACCGGCATGGGTTCAGACCGGGAAACCGTACATTCAGAATATCCGGTTTTCACAGTACGTTTCCGGACGGCAGAACTGGTGCATTGCCCAGAACAGCCGGGGTATTATGTATCTCGCCAACGAAAACGGGGTTCTGGAATATGACGGTCATACCTGGACACTTATCCCCATTAAAGAAAACCTGACGCCGTTCTGGATTGATATCGACAGCCAGGATAAAATCTTTGTGGGTTCCTATGGTGAAATCGGCTATCTTCTTCCCGATGCCTCCGGCCGGATGCAGTATCACAGCCTGATGGATCTCGTTCCCGAAAACTTCCGGGATTTCAAAGAAGTCTGGGAAGTCAGGATTTCCGGCAATTTCGTTTACTTCCGGTCCTTCAAATATCTCTTCCGGTACGACGGGAAGTCCGTTACCGTCTTTCAGAGACCCGGCACTGCAGACCGGTTCGATGTTCTGTCCCTTATCGGGGATAAGCCCTATTTCCGGATTGCGGGTCTGGGAATCTATACTCTCGAAGGCGATTCTCTGGTTTTTTTGAAAGGGACTGAGGTTTTTAAGGACCTGAAGGTGAACGGAATTCATCCCGGACCCGGCGGCAGCCTACTGATTTTTTCCCGGTTCGACGGCATTTTCAGGTACACTGGCGGCAAAGCAACTCTGATAGACTCTCCCGATCAGAAACTCTTGAAATCTGCCGGAATTTATGACATCAGCCGTCTGGAATCCGGTTTATTTGCCCTGGTCACTTTTTTCAACGGAGTTTTGATTACGGATTCTGACGGAAAAATCCGCCAGATTTACAATGAAGCCAACGGCCTGACTGACAGCTTCGGCCTGTTCAGCTATCTGGATAAGGAAAACGGACTCTGGATCGGGCATGAAAGCGGAATCAGCCGCATCTCCTTTGGCCTGCCGGTTATCATTTATGACCGGACGTCGGGCCTTTCGGGCAACATCCAACTGGTCGAATCCCTGAACGGGAAGAAAATTGTCGGCACCTCGCACGGACTTTTTGAACTTGACGAGACGGATACCAATACCCCCGACCGGCTTCCGAAAGCAAAAAAAATCAGTCCGAACCCGGAGGTCATTCACGCCATTTTCAAATCGGGCGGTGAAGTCCTTGCCGGGATGGCCAATTCGACGGTTTCCTTTGACGGAAAGTCCCTGAAACCGGTCATGGACCGCGGGGTTGATCTTTTTGCAGCCGTTCCCGGCGTTCCGGATCTGATCGTTTATCACGAACGGTTTTACGGGGCCGGGATTTTGAAGAAACAAAACGGCCGGTGGGTGGATGCGGGCCCCATTTCTGCCTTCCCGTATTTGATCACCGGAATGGCTGTAACCCGGGATAAAATCTGGCTCGGTACCGATTCTGACGGACTTTTCTGTGTGGAGACTGCTGATGATGAAGCAGGTCTCAGGTCTGCATTTTCCAAACCCCGCCGGTTCCAGCTTGAAGCAAACGGCCGGAAAGGGTTGTTTTTACTGCCGGCGGTAACCGGCGATGAAGTCTGGTGCGGCTCTTCTGAAGGACTATTCAGACTTCAGGGGGCTGAATTTACCCCTGTTGCGGAATTCAATTCCCAGCTTCCCGAATCGTTCCGAAGAATTTATGCCCTCATCCCCGACGGACAAAGCCGCCTGTGGATTAAAACGACCAACGGACGCCAGTATGATTCAGTCGTTCTGACGGTCTCACCAGCCGGCAAGCTGGTAACGGCACCGGTAAACCTGATGAACCCGTGGGATAAAAACTTTGTTTCCCTCATCAGCGACCCCGATGGATCAGTCTGGATGGCAATTGATGATTATCTGGTGCATTTCAGGCCGGGGCAGGTGGGCGGAATGCGGGGAATTTCGTATCAGCCCACGGTCAGTCAGGTGATTCTGAATCAGGATTCGGTTCTGGCGGGCAGATATTACACCGGTGACATCCCGGAACTCCGGTTTGGCGAATTCCGCCTCCGGTTTGTTTACACCTCACCGGTTTATAACTACCGGACCGGTGTCCGGTACCGGGTTAGCTGCACCCGGACGGGGGAACCGGTCTGGTCTTCCTGGTCTCCTGAAGAAATCCGGGATTACTCGGGCCTGCGGGAAGGACTCTATACCTTTATGGTTCAGGCCATGGATCCCGACGGGCGGATCAGTGAGGCTTCCTCCTTTACCTTCAGAGTACTTCCGCCATATTACCGGACCTGGTGGGCATTTCTGGTTTATCTGGCTGCCCTGACCGGGTTGGTGGTCTTTGTTGTCAGGTACCGCACCGAACAATTGAAATCCCGGAACCGGGAACTTGAAAACCAGGTTGCCGTGAAAACGGCCATGCTGGTTCAGTCCGAGAAAATGGCCGCAATGGGTGAACTGACCTCCGGACTGGCCCACGAAATCAACAATCCGCTCACGATCATTCAGCTCAATGCTGAAATGGCCGAAATGACTGTTACCCAGGCGCTGGATGAACCGGAAAAAGAGCACCTGAAACCAGCCCTCAGCTCCTTTAAATCCATCTTTGAAGGCGTCCGCCGGATTCGTTTGATTGTTGAGAAAATGTCCTGGTTCTCGGTAAGCGAAGAATTTGACCGGTCAGTTTCTGCCGAGGATCAGCTCAGGGCCATTCTGTCAGTAGTCGGGGCCCGGTGGCCGTCCATCCGCATTTCCCTGCAGTCTGAACTGAAAGAAAAAGATATGGTCCACGGTCAGTCCATCAAAATTGTTCTGTACAACATCCTGACGAATGCCGCCGAAGCGGTTGAGGAGGCTGGCATCCAGGGAATGCTGACCGGTGACGGCGGTAAAATTACCGTAACAGCCCGGTCAGAACCGGGTCAGCTTCAGTTCTCTGTGGCCGATAACGGTACCGGTATATCCGAACAGAATCAGAAAAAAATATTTGATCCCTTTTTTACGACCAAACCGCCGGGAAAAGGAACCGGACTTGGTCTTTTCGAGACCTATAATTCGGTCAGGCAGATGGGGGGAACCATCCGGGTGGAAAGCCAACCGGGAAGGGGTACCACTGTTTGGGTCTCGGTTCCTGTGCAGGCGGTAACTGAAGTTAAAAGCTGAACACCTGCACACACCGGGCAGCAGGTTGGGAATCGGGGAACTGGCCCGGCAACGGTTAGTCTGATCCATTAAAATTCGGATAAAAATTTCTGATTCTCTGCCCCCGATGGCTTATTTTCAGTATTTTTACTGCTTCCAGCAATCAAAAAAGGACGACCCCATGAAGATCAGTACACAATTCGACAGTGGAAATATTGAAGTTCTTTCCCTTGACCATTCTTCCGATATCCGTCTGGCAATCCGGAAGGACACCAACTCCGATTTTTTTCAGTGGTTCCACTTCCGTCTTCAGGGCGTCCGGGGAATCCGGTGCGGAATTTCCATCGTCAATGCCGGGGATTCCTCCTATCCTGAAGGATGGGGACCTTATAAGGCGTGTGCGTCCTACGACCGGGAAAACTGGTTCCGGGTTCCGACTCATTTTAACGGAAAAGCACTCGAAATTCAGTTTACACCCGAACTGGATTCCGTCTTTTTTGCCTATTTTGCCCCCTATTCCTGGGACCGGCATCTCGACCTGATCAGTTTCGCCCAGGAGTCGGCCCAGTGTACCGTTTCGGATATTGGGTCTACAGTCGAAGGCCGGGACATCAATCTGGTAACTTTTGGCGAGCCCGATGACCATAAGAAAAAAATCTGGGTCATTGCCCGCCAGCATCCCGGTGAGTCCATGGCCGAATGGTTCATGGAAGGGCTGATCAACAAATTATCCGATCCGCACGATGCGGTAGTGAAAAAATTGCTGCATGAAGCGGTCTTTTACCTGGTTCCGAATATGAATCCGGATGGTGCCATCCACGGCAACCTCAGAAGCAATGCAGCCGGTGCCAATCTGAACCGGGAATGGGAAACACCGTCAACCGAAAGAAGTCCCGAAGTTTTCTGGGTCCGCAAGAAAATGGAAGAAACCGGTGTCGATTTATTCCTGGATATTCACGGCGACGAAGCCATCCCCTACAATTTCCTGTCCTGCTGCGAGGGAATCCCTGCCTATTCCGAAAAACTGGCCTCACTTGAATCTGCCTTTCTGAAGAAATGGATTTCCGTCAATCCCGAAATGCAGGATGTGTTTGGCTATGAGAAGGACAAGCCGGGCGAGGCGAATCTGACCATTGCCTCCAACTGGGTGGGCCAGCGGTTCAACTGTCTTTCTGCCACGGTTGAAATGCCGTTTATCGATAACCACAATTTCCCGAACGAACTTGAAGGCTGGTCTCCTGACCGGTCTGTTCAGCTTGGGGCCTCGGTGGTCATTCCGGTTCTCAGTGTTCTTCCGCAGCTTTAACTTTTTTGTCTCACTAATCTGAAGTGTCTTATGACCCTGTTTAACCGTTCCCGTCTGCTTATGGGGTTCCTGCTGGGATCCCTGTTGTTAGTGAACGCCGCCCCGGCTTTTTCTCAGGCCCGGGTTGACCGCATCGAACCGCCGAACTGGTGGGTCGGGATGAAATGGAGTCCGGTCCAGCTTATGGTTTACGGCCGGGATCTGGATGTGGCTTCAGCCGTATGGAACTCACCCTTCCTGAAGGTGACGGCGGTTACCCCGACTCAGTCGAAAGGCTATGTTTTTGTGGATGTGACGGTTTCGCCTGAAACCCAGCCGGGAACCTATACCCTGACTCTTACCCTGAAGGATGGGAATAAGCTGGAAACCGCCTATGAATTCCGCCAGCGGGAAAGCGGTGAGGGGAAATATGCCGGATTCAGCCAGAAGGATATTGTCTATCTGATCACCCCCGACCGGTTTGCCAATGGTGACCCGTCGAATGATGTCGTGGCCGGATATAAAAATGAACTGAACCGCAAAGACGGACTTTCCCGTCATGGGGGAGATATACAGGGAATCCTTAATAACCTCGATTACATGAAGGACCTTGGCGTCACGGCGGTCTGGATCAATCCGCTGATCGAAAACAACGGGAACATTTCGTACCATGGCTATTCGGCCACTGATCTGTATAAGGTGGATCCCCGGTTCGGAACCAATGAACTGTACCGCAAACTGGTTGATGAAGCCAGAAAAAAAGGCCTCAAAATCATCCTGGACCACGTCAATAATCATATCGGGATTAATCACCCCTGGGTAAAGAACTATCCGTTTCCTGACTGGATCAACGGAACGCCGGATCAGTACGTCCTGACCCGCCACATCAAATCGAATCTGACCGATCTCTATCAGGATTCTGCCTCGGTAGCCCGTGAACGTCAGGGCTGGTTTGTCTTCGATATGCCCGATATGAATCAGAGAAATCCGTTTCTGGCCACTTACCTGATTCAGAATACTCTCTGGTGGATTGAGTATCTGGGGATTGACGGAATCCGTGAGGATACTTTCCCGTATGTTTTTCAGGAGTATCAGGCCAAATGGGTGCAGTCGGTGCTGACCGAATATCCATCGTTTAACATTGTCGGTGAAGTCTGGATTGAAGATCCGGTTTACGTCTCCCTGTATCAGAAAGACTCTCCGGTAGCCCGGTTAAATACCCACATGCCGTCGGTAACCGATTTTGGACTGTACGGGGCAACCAAGGAGATTTTCGGCGGAGAGAAATCGTTCAACCGGCTGTATGAAACCCTGACTCAGGATTTCCTGTATGGGAATCCGGCACTTTTGCTGACTTTTCTGGATAACCATGATCTGCCCAGGGTTATGTACCAGACCGGCGAGAAGGAAGACCAGGCTAAAATGGGGATAACGGTCCTGATGACCCTCAGGGGGATTCCGCAGATTTATTACGGAACTGAACTTGGGTTTATTGGCGGACAGGAACACGGCGACATCCGGGCTGAAATGCCCGGCGGCTGGGCCGGAGATAAGCGGAGTGTTTTCACGGCTGCCGGACGGACGGAAACGGAAACCTGTTTTTACAACCTGACCAGGACTCTGATTCAGCTCAGAAAGGATCACCCGGCCCTGACGGATGGCGGAATGGTTCACTTCCGCCCGGAAGATAATGTCTATACGTATATCCGGCATCAGGATCAGGACCGGATTCTCGTTTCGGCCAACAATAACCGGTTTTCCAGAACTCTGAAACTGAGCCAGGTTGCCCCGCACCTCAGAGGGGCAATTTCCCTGACTGATGCCCTGACCGGTGAGGTGATTCCGTTCTCTCCCGCCGGGGAAGTTTCAATTCCGGGATATACCGCACGGGTGTTCGTGGTCAAATAACCCGGTGTTAACCTCCGGTTTTTCAAAAAAAGGGCTGCCCGGGAAACGGTGACAGCCCTTTTTGGTTTTTGAAGGGAAGGGTGTCCTGGCAACGGCGCAATGTCGGGATCGTAGTCGATAAGCACAAAGTAAAGACCACCGTTTATTCATTAGAAATGAATTATACGCTTTTGTTAGCTTGATTTAAGGTTATGATATTCTTATTATTGAAATAGTTATTTGAATAGTATTACAATATTAAGAACGAATTTAATTATCCTCTGGAGAATTTTACCATGTCTTATCTTTCTGTTTTAAAAAGTGCAGTGCTTTTATGTTTGCCTATGAGCGTTTTTGGGCAAGTTGCACTGGTGGGCCCCTCTTCAAATGCCCGTTTTAGCAGTGAGGGCAGTCTTGAAGGAAGCAGAGTTAACTCAGTTGATATGTTTACCGGCCAGGTCAGTTTTTCATACCCGATAGCCGAAACTGAAGGAAAGGGTAACTCAGGAATTTCCTTTGCAATTAATTACAGAAGTCACTCCTCGATAGATGGAGTTGCGAACCGGGATAATTTGGAAAATCCGACAGGTGTACTTGGTGTTGGCTGGTCATATACAATTAATTCGGTACGCCGGGACACAAAAGGAACTGCTGTGATGGCAGATGACGACTATTTTCTGGAAATTGGGGGGAATAGTTACGCCCTTCAGGTTGTAGCCGATGATCCAGTTAATAAAAAACTCTCTTTAATAACAAAGAAGGGGACCGCTTTTAGGATTACCTACTTTTACGACGAATTGATTGATAAGTGGGAGGTTGTGGGTGATCAGGGGGTCATTTTTACGTTCGGAGGAGTGGATGGCTATTATATGGATTGTCATGTAAATGGTTATTATACGGACGGGGAGAATAAAAAGAGCAAGGGAAATTCAATTGTATGGGTTGTCACAACCAATGATCAGTTTATTCCGACAGCTCAAGTGTTCAACGGAAGCACCCGGATTCAGAGACAGGTAGCAATTCAGTGGTCCCTCTACACAATTCGGGATTTATTTGGGAACCAAACCACATTTTCCTACGAGATTCAGGAAAAACAAATCGGGCAAAGTACAGGAAATTTGTTCACCAGATATCAAAACCTTTCAGAAATAAAAGACAACAGGGATAACCGGTTGTTGATAACTTATGGGGATAAAACCAGTAACGAACTTAAACTCAATCAACCCGGGGATTTGCCGGTGTATTTTTATCAGGAGCCTTCAAATCCGAGATATATCTCAAAATTCGAGGTGTTTTCAAATAATTCAGTAAAACGAAAGACCATTTCCTGTAGCTATGACTTTATCGGGACTGGGGCAAAAATCAAAAGAGTCTTGGTTGGCTTAAGCGAAGCAAATTATTTTAATGAGACAAACCCTTCAACAGTATTTAGCTATGGAACCGTTTCTAATCTGGCTGATTTCTGTAACTTAAAAACAATTACCACTCCTTTGGGTGAAATAACGACCTTCACCTACACAACAAAAACGTTTTCCTCTGGTCAAATTATAAATAATGCAGAAAACGAACATCGGTTCCCCCCGGCATCTTATCCAACTGATGAATATGATATGATTGAAGGAGAAAACAGCGTTCTTTATGTTAAAAAGCAGGAAAGCGCCGGTGGGAAATTATGCCTGAACCTGTGCGAAAAAGTTAACGGATATTTCACTACTGTTTTAACAACCGAATTTACCGGGTTAATTGACCGACATTGGCATACAGATTTTGGGGATGATCAGATTTATAACATTTCACTGTTTGCAGGGAAAAACTATTATGCCATCGTTTACAATTATTTTTGGTCAATTAAACAGAAAAGGGTAATTTTTATAACAAAAAACTCAAATGGGCTTTGGTCTGTTCAGGATTTTTATAACCAGGGAGGTGATCAGGATCTTATAATTGGGGAGCAAGATCAGGTCGATTACACCGAACATTGGGAAAACAATAATAATCATTTAAAAATTGCAAAGGGAGATGACTGGTTTGCTTTAGTCGGTGAGAATACCGGAAAAACAATCATTTTTGAGTTAAAGAATAACCAGTGGACCAAGTTCAGGGCCGATAATAATGCGGCATTCGCCTACAACACCTATTACCGAACCGGCTCTGACTGGATACAGAATTATGAGATTCTTGCCAACTCACCGAATGGGTTTGGAATCTATCAGGTAAATAATAATGCACCGGATAAAATTATTTATTTCTACCGGGACAACAGTGGCTCCTGGAAGCAGAATACGACAACAGCCTACCACAATGTTAATGAAGGAACCCCATTTCTAATTGAAAATAGTACTACTGCGTCAGTCTATGGCTTTCCCGGAAATGATCATATCTATTTCTACACCTATGCGGATAAAGATAATGTGATTCACCAGGAAGAAATTAATGTGTCCAGTTCTTATAACAGTTATTCAGGCCGGAAATTCGTTTTCCGGGACGGAATGGTGGTCTTTACAGCAAATGAGGGAAAGATTTGCGAAGTTTTTGTAAAAACTGGGGCTACCTTTACAGTTGCAATGTCGGAATTTTTTCCACATTTTTTCAGCATTCAGCCTGGCCCCCTGTTTAAACTATTCTGGGTTGACGCAAATAATTATTTTCATAAAAGGCAATGGAATTACGCCACATCATCCTTTGTTGATTCGACTTCTACAATTCTGGCTGATACCTATGCATTTGCAGCCGGACAAGGTTTTTTGGTGAATTTCCAAAAAGTGTATCGTACCGATGGTGGAATGAACTGGCCTTTAATTGGTGAAGTAAGTGAGTATCCCTTTGACCTGGATTTTAGCGAACCGTCTTGGACAATCCCTGTTAAATATCCAACTTTAGGTTTTGACAACTTCTTTGCCTATAATCTAACCGACAGTCCGGAAGCAAGTTTTCCAAATGAAAATTTGCCAAACCGTAAGCGGGGGAATATTGTTTTCATTAAGGATAACTCACTCATTCAGGTTCAGGTTGTAGGCAACTTTTTTAAATCTTTGGGGAAGGTGTTTCAAACCGGTACCACTGTGCTTAATGATTCCTATACCTTTGACCGGGCCGGGAAGTACCAAATGACGGGTAGTTATACCGCCATTGTTGCAAGTGCCGTAACGATCAGCGACGGGTACAAACAAATTACCTGGTCATATGAATTTGATCCGGAAAAAGGTGGTTTTAACTCCAGCTACCAGCAGGGCTATTTTTACAAGACGACGGTAATACCCCCGACTGGTGGAAAAACCATTCACTACTTCCACACCGGGCGGAATGATGTCCACTACCTGTCGTCTTTTCCACTACCCAAATCAGAATGGAATGGCGGCTACCAATACTATGATCTTTTGTTGGGACGGCCACTAAAAACTGAAATTTATGACAGCAACAACCGTCTTCTTGAATCGGTAACCAATTATTACACGGTGAACCAGCCGGAAGTTTTTGGTAAAAAAGTTGATTTTGTTTACATGAATCAGCAAAAGACGAAAAAGGGGTCAGCAGAAATTGTAACCAAATATTATTGGGATACTGCGGAACAGTCTACCGGTCGTCCTCTTTTCCGGTTAAAGAAAACAGAACTGATCAATTCAGATCAGTCCATTTTATCAACGACCCTGTCTTATTCATATCCGGCATATTCAGCTTCATGGAATATTAATCTTCTAAACCTTCCGGTATTACAGGTTAACAAAAATGGAGAAAAATACACCAGGGCCCAAATTACCCTTTTGGCAAACACTGGTACTGGGCTAATGTACCCCTGGAAGACCTACCGGTTTATCGGTGGCGAAGATCAGATGCCTGAATTCTCCGGTTGGGAAGGAGCAGCCGAACCAAGCTCAGTTTATTGGCAGAAAACACGTGAGATAACGGGTATTACCCCTTCAGGACAGGTCTCTGAAACAAAAAATATCGAGGAAAAATTTATTTCAACCCAGTATACCCCTGATAAAGAATACCCCGTAGCTTCTTTTACAAATGCCTCACGTAATACATTAGGCTTGCCTTCCGGCGTGGGCCGGGATGCTTCTTATGCTGGATTTGATTCAGGCGTTTCGGCATCAGGTTCTGCAGAAAATGACTTCTGGGGACTTTATGGCACCGGGATAAATGATCTGGTTTTAAACGGCCACACCGGAAAGTATGCGGTCAAACTTGCCAAAAAAACAACCGGTAGAATTTTTGGCCCAACACGCGACTTCCTGCCAAGTGATCAAAATGGTAAATATATTTTTTCCTGTTGGGTAAAAACAGAGACCGGATATACCGATGGAAGTGCTGCACTTGTTCTGCATTCTAAAGCAGACGGAGATAACAATACCGTTTATCCTGCAGCGGGTCTTTTTTCTGCTCCCATTACCAATACATCAGGCAAATGGAAATATTTTTCAGTGGTTGCCGATCTGGGTGCAATCAGAGGAGGCGTTACCTCCCCGCTTCGCCTCAGGGCATATGTTTACAATGATCATACAACGGCTTCGGTTGTTGTTGATGATATTCGCTTTATGCCCTTTTACTCCGTCTCATCCGTTACCGTTCTGGATTCGGTGCTAACACTGCCGGTTGCGGTGCTTGGGAACAATCAGGAGACCTCCTTTCTTTATTACAACAATTTTCTGGACGCGTTTTCCGGGACCGATCCCAACGGGCTGATTGGAGGTTTTACAACTGGGTTCAATACCTTGAAAAAGGCTGGTTCGACATCCTATTCATCTGGGGATCCCCACTCTGCTTTGACTGTTTCTGCACAAAACGGGGGTAGTTTTTATAATTTTAATTATGACAATACCGACTGGGCACTGATGAATTTTTCCCGGAAATCCGGGACTCTCTACCACAATTCGGCTACAGTGGCGGGCGATGTAACCTACACGCCATCCACAATTTCAAATGCCGGAATCAGGTTCTGGCTAAACCGGGAATCTGCCGCCTATGATGTTAAGCTGGCGGTTGGAGATTACTCTGTCCGTTTAAATAACGGAACCTGGTCTTTGATTCAAAACAGTTCCGGCACGGTGGTGTCAACCGCTTCAATGGTAACCGCCGGTAAAGAATGGTATCTCCAGGTTATTTCTAATAAATTGCTATTCTTTGCAGATGGCAGATTAACGCTGAACTATCTGGCTCCGTCTTCAATTTCAGGGACTCTAAAGATCACCTTGACTGCGGGAACGGTAGCCTCAATAGATAACCTGCTACTGGTGTCTAAACCGGTTGCCGCAATGAAATATTACAATGCCTCGGGTAACCTGATTCAGACCCAGGTTGACAACGGGGGGTCTCTGGTGGTATCAGGACCAATCTATGATAGCGCAAACCGGCCAGCCATTCAACCCAAACCGGCACTTTATACGGGTTCATTAGTTCCGTTTGGTTACAAAACTGATTATGCGACCTACAATTGGGTAAATAATACCATCTCCGGGACTGTTCTCAGTTCAAATCCATCCGATGGTGGGTATCCCTATTTCAGAACCGTCTATGAGCAATCCCCCTTTTCTAGGGCATTAAAAGCAGGTCTTCCCGGAACAGAGTTTCAGGTAGGAAATGGTGACCGCCCTGAAATGAAATATCAGGATGATGCCAATATTGTTCAGTTTAATGGCGATGATGAGACAAAGTATCTGATCAGTGCGGCCTATAAACCAGAAGATGGAATTTATACGTATTCGGCTTTTGATTTTTCAGGGAAAAAAATCGGCGACAAAGTCGGGCCGCTAAAAGAATTTACAAGCGGATATACTTTTGCGTCTAACCTTACCAGTGCGGAAACCGGTAGTAAAATAATTCATAATTACCGGAATCAGACCATCTCCTGGACGGTCTCATTTAACGTGGTGGGTACCGCTGATGAAAATGATACTTACTCCGGCGAATTTAAAATCGGGACAACACCAGGAGGTGGGGATATTTATACAAAACAGGTCTCCAAAACAACCGGGGGCGGCACATTTACGGGTAGTTACCAGGCAACTCCCGGGCTGGATTTATATATTTCCTACACTGTGGCCTCCCATTCAGGGTTAAGAAGATTTGATATAACAGGCAGTGTAAATTACATTGATGGCGAGTTTCAGCAAACAAAATATGAGTATAATGCAAAAGGTCAGGTAACCAAAGTCTTTACGCCCAACTATTTTACACCCCCAACCCAGGGGACTCCTGCAGATTCGTATATTGAAACCTACTCCTATGATAACCGTGGCCTCCTGGTTTCTTCAACAACCAAGGAAAAGGGTACCGGGCGAATTGCTTATGACGAACTTGGCCGCCTCCGGTTTATTCTTCAGGCTTCCGGTGAAAATTACAGTGGGGTATTGGATCAGGTTAAGTACTTTAAGTATGATGTTTTGAACAGAATTGTTGAAGAAGGGATTGTGGATTCCCTGGACTGGAATACAGTAATTCTCCAGGCTGATAACGCCAATTTCCCGGTAAGTTCTTCAAAATGGAAAATTAAATCCTTCTATGATTACGATTGGAATGGTACAACCTGGGTTTTGGGTGTAAGAGGACTGCTTTACAGAAAACTGCTCAATACCAATACGGATGTACTGGCAGAAGTCGATGAGCAGTATGGGTATGACAGTCTTAACCGGCTGGTAACAAAAAAGGAAAAAGTGACCCGGTATTCTACAACGGTAACTTACCAGACAGGTTATACCTATAACCTGTTGAACCAGATTACCCGGATAACCTACCCATCCGGGCACCAGGTAGATTATTCTTATGATGAATTTGGAAGACTGAAAACCGTCGGGACACCATCGGATGCAGATTATTATGCCCTATATACCTATAATATGTTAACGGGCCAGCTCTCACAGGAAAACCAGGCAACGTATGGTGTTAATAAAGCTGTTGGATACAATTACAACTCTCCGGGCTGGCTGACCGGAATCTCCGGGGGGTATTTCAATGAAGCCCTTACTTACACTACCGGAAGATATGGGGACAATCTGGGCTATAAGGATGGTAAAATAGCATCTGTCGCCTTTTCCTATTCAGGATTGTCTGTAACCGGTACACCGGGCAATTATACAGTCCGGTATGCCTACGATAAGCTCGGCCAGTTAACTGCTGCTGACTATGTATCCTCCAATTCGTATCTTGCACAGGGAGACCTGGGGGTTGGTAGTGGGCTAACGGCAATTTACGATTTGAACAGTAATATCCTGAACGCATCAAAGGGTGCAGACCCGCTGGTCTACTTCTATCAAAGCGGTAATTCCAGATTATCCACATTCAGTAACAGCAATTCACTAACCTCATGGACTAATACCTTCGACAATTCGGGCTTTTTAAAAACAAGCAGTTACGATGACGGGGAAGGCTCTCCTGCTGTGGTGGATGAATACACATTCGATGCCTATTCCAATCTTTTAGGAACTGCTGTTAAGAAATCGGGTGGAATTACCCTTTCAACGGTCCAGCTTTCCTATGAAAGTTCAGGCGCAAGAGTGCTGAAGGAAACGACCACCGGGAGTACCACCAAATACCGCCTCTACCTGAATTCAGCAGACGGTACGCCTCTTGAGATCCGGGAAAAAACCGGTGTGAACGGAACGGAGACCATCAAACACTATATTTATGGCCTTAACGGAGTTCTTGCCCTCCGGCAGAGCTCAGTCGACTATTTTATGCAGAAAGACCACCTCGGGTCAGTGCGTGTGGTTTACAATGGCCAAACGGGAGCAACGGTTGGCGTGTATGAGTATGCAGCATTTGGTGAGGTTCTGTATTCAAAACTTGTTGGGACTGCACAAACCGATTTTACCTACACCGGGCAGGAATGGGATGCCGATCTGGGTCTTATGAATTACAAAGCTAGGTTGTATGATCCTCAGACCAGGCGCTTCCTGTCTCCCGACCCCTTGAACCAGTATGCCTCGCCTTATATTTATGTGGGGAATAACCCAATCTCTCTTGTGGATCCAAGCGGGATGAATTCAACACTCACAAATCAGCAGCAAATTGATAATGATTGTCGATTAGATTACTTTTTGCAGTGGCAATTAAATTGGGAAATGTATTGGGCCCCATCCAATGCGACATATGGTGCCCGGGCAAGAGGTGAAAACACAACTCCATTTGGAATTCATAAAGATATGCTGGCAGCTCATGATAGACTGATGAGGTCTTATAATGGCGAAATAGTTCCAGAGTACATAATTTCAACCCCGGCACTCCACACGTTAAGGTTGGTTTTCCCTGAGCACAGGACCCAACAATTACCCGTAGCCGGGTTGCCTGATTTACAAAGTACACAAGTTGTTAGTGAGAAAAGTAATGAGGTCAATGCATCGGATTGGATGAAAATTGCACTCAAAGAAAGTGGTGTTAAAGAGATCTTATCTACAAGTGGCGAATATGAAAATTCACCAAGAATTATCGAATATTTTGATGCAACAGAACTATCTGGGCTTCCTGGAACTCTAAACTGGGGTTGGTGTTCAGCTTTTGCAAATTGGGTCATGACAAATGCAGGGTATTCGGGTACAAGAAGCGGTAGAGCCGAATCGTGGGCCACTTGGGGAACTGTTTTAACTGAGCCAAGGTATGGTTGCATTACTCTAACATTGAAAGATGGACAATATCATGTTGGTTTTTACATTGGGCCTGGAGCTAAAGAAGGATTTATCAGTTTATATGGTGGAAACCAATCAAATCAAGTTAAAACTCTTGATAGTTATTATAAAAAAACTAACGTCGTAAACTATTATTGGCCAAAATAAGAAAGAGAATATAATGAAGCCATCATTTATTGTTT
Source organism: Bacteroidota bacterium (assembly GCA_023151185.1). GTDB lineage: Bacteria > Bacteroidota > JABWAT01 > JABWAT01 > JABWAT01 > JAFLBE01. Next base: position 48,372 of record JAKLJL010000004.1, on the reverse strand, counting down.
TACCTTCATTCGTATTTTTAGTTTATAATTTTATTTTTTCGATTAATATTTTAGCGAATGGTATTTTTTCAACACAAAAGTTCTATCAATTTAAGAACGATTCCTTAATTCAGAATATTGAAATTACTGAAATTAATTCCGATACATTGTTCATTAATATTGAAAGTTATAGAGTTGATAAATCAATTAAATACTCAATCTCAGGCGTTGCAACAAGGGACACAGTTGGGGATTTTCTAAATGAAGAGGAAACAATGGAGGACTTAAATGGGGAAGCCTTTAGTGTTTTAAAATATTCTTTTGTTGACAAATTACATTGCTGTAAGTTCGTTATTTACGTTGAAAGATTTAAAATGGAGAAAATTATCATTTATGAAAATAATACTTTCAACAATGGCAGGTGTTCCAATTTGTTTTTATTTTTGGGAGTCATTCTGAACCTGAAAACAGATTTTAAGTAAAACAGTCATTAATGCATTTTTTTCTAAAGTCACATTTTATTCAACTGCTAAATGAGTAAATAAAAAACTAGTTTTTACTCCAAATGAATATTTCATTCTGAAAGACCCTATTTCGACAATTCGGCTTCGCTCAGTGACCGCAGGTTCAATTCAATCCTTGGCACTACAAAAGTAGTTTTAAATGCAGCAACAGGAGTAACCAACCGGAAGGTAGAATTATATGAATACTCTCCGTTTGGAGATGCGGTTTACTCTAAAAAAGTGGGCTTATTGTTTGTAACTTCACCTATACCGGGCTGGGTGAGGTAAAACCGAAATTTCGGCCACTGTCGGAAAATGTGACGCCGATTTGGATCTCTATAATTACAAAGCCAGACTGACTGTTGAAGCATAGCGGAAATCCGTCCATCGACGGAACCCCCAAACCAGGCGGCTCCTGTCACCCGACCCGTTGAACCCGTATGCCTCGGCTTATACCTGGTTTAATTTGTCTATATATCCTGCCTGTATTCAGGAGCACCCCAACCCCCACCCGCTGACTCCCGGCAGACGGGTCCCGGGAAATCTGCCGGGCCCGGCCGGGTTTCCTGCTTTTATTTCCGTCCCGGGTCCTTTTTTCCCGGTCTCCGGCTTGAATCTTTGGCATTTTTCGGGTAAAATTGACACCTGTTTAACTTCCTCGCTCAATTAGCTTTTAAAAACAAGGTGCTGCCATGAAAGAACTGAATACCATCTGGATGAACGGAAAATTAGTCCCCTGGAACGAAGCCCGGATTCACGTTCTCTCTCATGTGCTGCATTATGGTTCCTCCTTTTTTGAAGGAATCCGCAGTTATAATACTGAAAAAGGTCCGGCTGTACTGGCCCTGACCGAACACATGGAACGCCTGGTCCATTCTGCAAAAATTTACCGGACCGATTCCCCCTATTCTGTCGAAGAACTCAACCGGGCCGCCATTGAAACCATCCGGTCCAATAACCTGAAGGCCTGTTACATCCGCCCGCTGCTGTACCGGGGGTTTGGTGAACTGGGTGTCAATCCGCTGACCTGCCCGGTCGATGCCCTGATTGCAGTTTGGGAATGGGGGGCCTACCTCGGTGAAGAGTCCCTGAAAAACGGCGTGGATGTGCACGTTTCAAGCTGGACCCGCATCACCTCGAATACGGTTCCCGGGCTGTCCAAAGCCGGTGGCGGGTACCTGAACGCCCAGCTTGCCAAAATTGATGCCATCCAGAACGGGTATGCAGATGCCATTATGCTCGACCAGCACCAGATGGTTTCTGAAGGATCGGGCGCCAACCTGTTTTTCGTAAAAGGTGACACGCTGTACACCCCCGGTATCGGATCCTCCATCCTGATCGGGATCACCCGCAATATTGTCCTCCGCATTGCTGCCGATCTGGGATACAAAGTCGTCGAAACCTCCATTCCGAGAGGCTTTATCCACACCGCAGACGAAATTTTCTACACCGGAACGGCCATCGAGGTGACTCCGATCCGAAGTGTGGATAAAGTCAAAGTTGGCAACGGATCTTTTCCGGTTACCCTGAAAATCCAGGAAAAATTCTTCGATATCACCCGCAGGGGAAATGATCCGTACAACCTGCTGACGTTTTTCTGATATGCTGATCCGGCCGGCCGATTTACCCGGGCAGTCCCGGTTTACCGGTGCCGTCCGGACTGCTTTCCAAAACGGAAGAACCCCCCAGTCACTGCTGATCACCGGCCGTGAAGACGGGTTGCTCCAGGCTGCAGCCCTGTGGGTTGCTCAGGCCATTCTCTGCGGCAAGGAGGATGCCCCCTGCGGTGCCTGCCCGGCCTGCCAGAAATTTCACCACCTCACCCATCCTGACCTGCACATTTTCTTTCCGTCTACCGCATCGGCTACAACCGATGAGTACCGGGCAGTTCTGAAAGGATTCAGTGATCAGCCGTTCGTCCCCGTTGACGTTCCTGAAACAGCCGATATCCTCATTTCCTCCGTCCGGGATGTAAATAAGCTGGTGACCCGCCCGGCGTTCGAAGGCAACCGGCAGGTCGTTATTTTTCTCGGGGCCGACCGGTTCAGAAAAGAAGCTGCCAATGCCTTCCTGAAAACACTCGAAGAACCCCCGGCAGGAACCTACTTCATTTTATGTTCTTCGGATACCGGATCCATGCTTCAGACCATTCTCTCCAGATGCCAGCGGTTAAATCTGGATCCTGTTCAGCCGGCTGATATTCAGTCCTTCCTCGAAAAACAGGGAATTCCGGCTGCAAAAGCCAAGGCCTGGGCGGTCATGTGCCAGGGACAGCTTGGGGCTGCCCTCCGGTTTGCCGAAACGGATGCGGTGGATTTTTATTCTGAACTGGCGCCCTATCTCACATCGGTGTATCAGGGAAATCTGCCCGGCATTTACGACCAGTATCAGGTTTGGGAAAAATCGGGAAAAGACGGTATTCTGGCCTGTCTGACGGCATTGACCTGGTTTTTTCAGGATGTTCTGAGGGTTAAATCGGGTGCTCCCGGTTCGGTTACCCGTCCAGATCTGGCAGCCCGGTTTGATAAACTGTATCAGGACTATTCCCGGCTGGATCTTTCGGTCTGTCTTCAGGCGGTTGATGAAGCCATGTACCGGCTGCAGCGGAATGTGCATACCGGCCTGACCCTGCTGAATCTGGCCATTCAGTTCAGAAAACTGATGCGGGAAAAAAAGTAAATTCCATTGACCGGTTTCCACCCCGGAGGGGGTAAACGGGTCTGTTTTTTTAGTTCCGCCTTTGAATCGCAATCAAGGACTCCGCCATGACCACCCTCAGACTCCGCCTGTTTCAGGCTCTTCCTTTATTCCTTTTTCCACTTTCGGCATCAGCTCAGGAGACGCTTCCGCTTGACGGGCAGTGGCGCATTACCTTAGACGGCAATTACAGGGATTGGCCGGTTAAAATCGGAATTTCTGAAAAATGGTATGCCCGCCGTCTTCCATCAAACGATTCGGTTGCCCTGCTGAACCGGCTTTACTTCCGGAATCTGCCGTTCCGGGTGAAGGATGAGATTCACCTTCCGGGAACCACCGACGAAGCCGGTATCGGGTCCCTGTTGCAGGAATCTCCGGTACTGACATCCGGACTTGAACGACGGCTGCGGTATGACGGTGCTTTCTGGGTTCAGCGTGAGGTGACGGTTCCTGAATCCTGGCGGGGCCGCCGTCTGACTCTGTTTCTCGAACGGCTCCAGGGTGCCAGTCAGGCATTCTGGGATGGTGTTCCGGTCAGCAGTGAGTATGGATACGGCCATCCGCATTCTCTTTTTATCACCGGAAATGCGGTTCCCGGGGTTCACCGGCTGACGGTTCTGGTAAATCCGGATGACAGCCGGTACAGCCAGTACGGACATCATGTGGTAACCTCCATCGGGATGCTCTGGAATGGTATTATCGGCAAAATTGAACTTCAGTCACAACCGGCAGACTTCTGCATTCAGTCTGTTCAGGTTTACCCCGATATCCGGAAAAACCAAATCACGTTCCGGGCCGGATTTGCCGGAAAACCCGGGGGATCAGAAACGGTGGTTACCGTCTCCCTCCGGAAAAAGGGGGAGGAGGCCTGGCTTCTCTCCCGGTCCTTTCCGGTCACTTCAGACTCACTTTCAGGAACACTTTCCGTCCCCGAACCGGTCAGATACTGGTCAGAGTTTTCGCCCGGGTTATATGAACTCCGGACCGTAATCCGCCGGAATGGCACAGAGACAGAAGAAAGAATCCTCACCTTTGGGATGCGGGAAATCGGCACCAACGGCCGCCAGATTACCCTGAACGGAATTCCGGTTTTCTTAAGAGGAACAGTCGATTGCAATATGTTTCCGCTGACCGGGTATACCTTTATGGACAAGGCCTCCTGGCTGAAGCAGTTCCGGATTTACCGGGAGTATGGCCTGAACCATGTCCGGTTCCATACCTGGTGCCCGCCTGAAGCGGCATTTGAGGCTGCTGATGAGACCGGTCTGATTCTTCAGCCCGAGTTGTGCGGCATTCCCTACGCTGAACTGAACCGGATTCTGGATACGTACGGGAACCATCCGTCCTTTGGGATGCTGTCGCTGAACAATGAGGCCTTTACCCACAATGTCGAAACCCGCCGGCTGACCGGGCAGGCCAGGCAGCGGGATCCCCGCCATCTGGTCGCCTGCACGTCGAATCCGCTGAGCCTGACCTGCACCGACGATTTTTACATTTCGGCATGGGGAAATGATCCGTCACCCGACTGGCCGTTTTTCAACCCCATTGTCGGGATTACCTGGGGCGGCGGGGATGTAATTTCTGCCAGCCGGTTCAACCGGACCCAGCCGGCGACAACCCATGATTACCGGGCGGGGCTGAAAGACGTTAAAGCGCCGCTGATTGCCCATGAAATCGGGCAGTGGGCCAGTTTTCCCCGGATGGAAGACAATGCAAAATTTAACGGAACACTCAGAAATACCAACGGCGAACGTATCGAGAAAATGCTGAAAGAAAACGGACTTTTCCCGCTTGCCGGGTCTTTTTCGCTGGCATCTGGCAAACTTGCTGCCCTGTTGTACAAAGAGGAAATCGAATCGGCGTTCCGGACACCGGGTTTTGGCGGATTCCAGCTTCTGGGCCTGGCAGATTATCAGAATCAGTGGATTTCCATCGTGGGTATTCTGAATGATTTCGGAGAATCGAAAGGGCTGGTTTCTCCCGAAATTCACCGGGAATACTGCGGACCGGTTGTTCCGCTGGCCCGCCTGCCCAAACGGGTCTGGACAGCTGGAGAAACTTTCTCATTCGGTGCTGAAATTGCCAATTATTCGGATCAGACCCTGAAGGAAATTCAGCCGGAGTGGACTTTTACAACCCGGACCGGGAAGCAAATCGGAACGGGAAAACTGCCCGTAACAACAGTTCCGGCCGGCGGATTGACCAGCTTCGGCTCTGTTCAGATCTCAACCGGATCGGTTACGGATGCAGTACAGGCTGAACTGGTGATTTCGGTTCCGGGAACTTTAATCCGGAATTCGTGGTCCTGCTGGATTTATCCCAAAGCAGAGCCGGTTTCCGCAAAACCGAAGGTTGCCGTCTTTAAGGGAACCGAATTGAATCAGGCACTGGAGGCCTTGCAGAACGGGGAAACGGTGTTACTGCTGGCAGACCGGCGGTCACTGGTGAATTTCAGGGATAGTTGTTTCACACCGGTTTTCTGGAACTCAACCTTTAAATGGCCTCAGAAGGCCCATACACTCGGGATTCTGGTGGATCCGGATCATCCGGCCTTCCGAACGTTCCCAACGGCCTTTCACTCAGACTGGCAGTGGTGGGATCTGGTGATGAATGGCTGGCCGATGTCGCTTTCTGCCCTTCAGCCGTCTGTTCAGCCGGTCATCCGGGCAATTGACACGTACACTCTGAACACCCCGCTGGGTTACCTGATCGAAGCAAAAGCCGGTAACGGGAAACTGATGATCTGTTCGTTTGACCTGACCCGGGATCTTGAAAACCGCCCCGCAGCCCGTCAGTTGAAATCCAGCCTGATGAGGTATCTGTCCGGACCGGAGTTTACGCCGTCTGCCACTCTGAGCCGGGATGATCTGAAAAAATTGATAAGAGAGTAACGGAATATCCCCGCCGGAAGAGGAATATCCGGATCAGATCCGGGGAATTGGTCCGGGGTACTCAGGAAAAAACAGCATGCAAACACTGAAAATCAATGAAATTTATTACTCCGTTCAGGGTGAAAGTACCCATGCCGGAAGGCCGTGTATTTTTATCCGTCTCACTGAATGCCATCTCAGATGCACCTATTGCGACACGGAATATGCTTTTTATGAAGGAGAAGATCAGGGCCTGGAGGCGATTCTGACCCAGATCAGAGCATTTCCCTGTAAACTGGTTGAACTGACCGGCGGTGAGCCTCTGCTTCAGTCCGGCTCAGTGAGTCTCATGCAGCGGTTGCTGGATGAAGGATATGAAGTGCTGCTCGAAACATCCGGAAGTCTGCCCATCCGGGAAGTACCGGCCCGGGTCCGGAAAATTGTGGATTTTAAAACGCCGTCCTCCGGGATGATGAAAAATAATGACTACACGCTTGTCGGTGACCTGCAGCCCTGGGATGAACTTAAGTTTGTCATCGGCAGCCGGGCCGATTTCGACTGGTCGGTTGAAAAGGTGACCGAACTGAATCTGCTCAGATGGACGGTTCTGTTTTCGCCGATCTGGAAGGAAGTAGAACCGGCCCTGCTGGCAAAATGGGTAATTGACTCCGGTCTTCCGGTCCGGTTTCAGGTTCAGCTTCACAAGTTTTTATGGCCCGGTTCTGAAAAGGGTGTTTAAATGAGTGCCGGAGTTCTTCTGCTTCAATTTTTAGTATTTCTGCCGGATGGCGGAACACTGGGATCGCCAGGAACGCTATCCCTGTCTGCCGAAGTTTCGGGGTTTTCTTCAGAGACAGCATGGGATTACCGTGGAAATTCCTATTCAGTTCCCGAAGTCATTTCCCGGTCACTCTCGGCCGGCGGTGCCTGGGTGCTTTCAGAAACAACCCGGATGTCTGCAGGATGGACCGTCTGGAATAGTCTGGGGTACGGTCCCGAAAAAACCATCGGGACAGGTGACGGATTTTTTTCTGTTTCATTCGGAATCCGTCCCGCAATAAATCTGATGCTGGCCGGTTCTCTGGTCCTTCGGGTTCCGGTTGGGGATACCGGGCGTCTGGATAATCCGGTCCCCGCAGGCTGGGGTGAAATCCAGAAACTGGCTCTGGGCTCGGGGACCTGGCATCCTGCCGGTTTACCGGAAGCTTCCATTCTGTTTGAGGCCGGTGCCAATTTCAGGGAAGACCCAAAAAATCACGAATTGCTTGCCGGGGCCGGGCTGGGATACGACCGGGCCAAATGGTCGGTCAGGCTCTGGAACCGGTGGAAATGGCCTCTCGGCCTGATCCGTGCAACCGATTCACCCTTGACCGGTTCGGCAAACGGAACCGGCTACGGTCTGGTCTCTCTTCAGATAAAAGCTCAGGTTGCGGAGGCCTGGAGCCTGTTCGGAAGTGCAGACGGGCTGATCAGCCGGAGGAATACAGCTCAGGGCATGACCTGGCGGTTGGGAATTCTGAGAGTGGTTTACGGTTCCTGAATAACCGAACCTCTGAGTTTCTGAAGGTCAGGGTTGTCGGTGCCTCCCGCAGGTTTCGGGTTAAGGGTATCCGAAAAAACAAGTAATGCTGCCGAGAAGAGAAATAACAAAAGAGACTGAATCAGATTTTTCATTTTTACTGCCTTTTTTAACGAAGATGCTTTTAACGGGAAGTTCATCCTGTGATGCAGGGCAGGTTTTCCGGGTTTAAGGCCAAATCCGTGATCCCCCTCAATCCGGAACAGGATTTAGCAGGTTTTGTGTTTAATCCGGTGACCCGGGCGGGATTCATCAGCAGGAGCCGGAGTCAGAAGGAAAGAAATGAAAACAGTTGTGGTAACCGGTGCAACCGGGTTGATCGGAAAAGCAGTAACCCGGCTGCTGAAAGAAAAGCAATACCGGGTCGTAGTCTTCAGCCGGGATTCAGATCAGGCCCGGGAATCGGTCCCGTGGGCAGATCACTGGGTAACCTGGAACCCTGAGAGGCCGGAACTCTGGCGATCAGAACTGGAAGGTGTTACCGGCGTCATTCATCTGGCCGGGGCATCAGTAGCCGGCCGTCGGTGGACGGCTGCCTATAAAAAGGAAATCCGGAACAGCCGGGTTACGGGTACCCGTGCGTTGACTGAGGCATTTAGAAAGCTTGAAAAGCCCCCGGGCGTGTTTGTTTCAGGTTCCGCCATCGGCATTTATGGTCCCTGTGATGACCGGATTTTAACCGAAATCAGTCCGGCAGGATCCGATTTTCTGGCCCGGGTCGGCATCGAATGGGAAGCCGAATCCCTCAGAGCAGTTCAATCCGGCACCCGGACGGTGGTTGTCCGAACCGGTATTGTTCTGGATCCGTCAGAAGGGGCCTTAAAGGAAATGAAGCTGCCTTTTCTTCTTTATACCGGCGGACCTGTTTTGCCCGGTACCCAGTATTTTTCGTGGATCCATCTGCAGGATGAAGCGGCAATTCTGGTAGAGGCCCTGGAAAATCCGGATCTGTCCGGTGCAGTTAATGCAACGGCACCGGTTCCGGTCACCATGGCGGAATTCTGCCGGACGCTTGGCGGGGTACTGAACCGGCCGTCCTGGTTTCCGGTTCCGGGTTTTCTGCTCCGGATTCTGAAAGGAGAGGTTGCGGAAGTCCTGACCACAGGGCAGCGTGTGATGCCCGGAAAACTTCTCAGAACCGGGTTTCAGTTCCGTTACCCCGAACTTGAACCAGCCTTGCGGGATTTACTCAGCCGCTGACATTTCTGAACCGAAGTGCGCATCCAATCCCAATGAAAAATTTTTACCGGACTCATCTGTATCCCCGGCTTGAATGGCTGGTGTCTCTTAAATTTAACCGCTTCCGGAAGAATACGCTTTCCGGATTGCAGGGTACAGTTCTTGAACCCGGCATCGGGCACGGACTGAATCTGGCTCACTACCCGCCGGAAGTCCGGGTGGTGATCGGGGCCGACCCGAATCCCGGAATGAAAAAACTCCTTGCTCTTGCCCGGCGGAAGTCTGGCGGCCCGCAGGTCATTCACCACCTTCGGGAAGCTGAACACCTGCCCGAGGTGGATTCGGCTTCAGCCGATGCTGCCGTCCTGTTCCTGACCCTGTGTTCGGTGTCGAGTCCTGAAAAAGTGCTTTCAGAGGTCCGGCGGATCCTGAAACCCGGTGCGGAACTCCGGTTTTTTGAACATGTTGAGCCGGAAGGCCGGGTGGCAAGAAAACTGGCATCCTGGTTTCATCCGGTTTGGGTTTCTCTGGCAGCCGGCTGCCACCTGAACCGCCGGACTGAGCTTGATCTTGTACAGGCCGGATTCGAAATTAAATCCCTGAAACGGCGGGGGGTCATGATTTCGGGTATTGCAGTGAATCCGGTGCTCCCCGTTGCGGGGTAAAAAAAGGATCCCTGCCCGCTTTCTGAAGGAAACTATCCTGTCCGCTTGTCTATCTTTGAAACCCGGGTTGTGAAAATCCGGTATACCAGACGGAACCTTGACTGACTGAATGCGACAAAAACATGAAAAATGAACAAGATCAGGATCTGAAGGAGTTACCTATGGATGTCCGGGCCGCAGTTTTGGATGAACCTGTCAGTTATGAAAACAGTCCCGATTATGAGCTTGCAGTTGCCTGTCAGTCAGGTGACCGGAAGGCCTTTCAAAAACTGGTCCGTCAGTATCAGGAGAAGGTCAGAGGGCTGGTCTATTCCATTTTAGGGGATCCGGAACTGCTGGATGACCTTGTCCAGGAAATTTTTATTAAAGTTTATACCTCAATCAACCGGTTTGAGCACCGGTCCAATCTGGGGACCTGGATTTACCGGATCGCGGTAAATCACTGCCGCGACGAGATCCGCAGAAGAAAAATCCGTCGGTTTTTCAGTCTTGAAAAAATGGAACTTGATCCGGTGGCACTGAATCCATCGGCCGACAAGGCTCTGCTGAAAAAAGAACGGGTTGAACTGGTTCGCTGGGGTTTGTCGAAAATCTCTGAAAAACACCGGGCAATCATCGTGCTCCGTGACTTCGAGGATATGAGTTATGAAGACATTGCCGAAGTGCTCAATATTGAACTTGGGACGGTTAAATCGCGGTTAAACCGGGCCCGGCTGGCACTGAAGGAAGTGATCCAGCCCTTTTTCAGTCAGGATTCACTTAACGATGCAGAACACGAAAATGAAGCCCTGTAATCTTTTTTCATCCCGGCTGGATCTTTTTTTGGATCACCGGCTGGATGAAAAGTCGGCCGGTGAAGTCAGCAGGCACCTGAATGACTGTTCCGGATGCCGGGAGTATGTTGGTTTTCACCGGTCACTTCTTCAGGAAGCCGGCGCCGAACTTAAAAAGGAAATCCCGGCAAATCCGTATTTCTATGCCGGGCTGATGGAAAAAATTGATCGTCAGCCGGTGAAACCCCGGTGGAATACCGGCCGTCTGGCACTTGCCGGGGTTCTGGCTTCGGGCGCAGGTGCAGTTCTTGTCTATTCAGTTCTTCTTTCCGGGGATCCGGAATTACCGTCGGCTCCTCTGCTGACGGCCCTTCCGGCGAAGGAAACCGTTCAGACCCTGATCTCTGCGCCCGAGCCTTCCGAAATGCTTGGATTCCTTCAACAGGAATCCGTTCCGGTTGATGCAGCCCGGACTGAATTTGTCCGGATTGTAAGAAATGATGCCGGAATCCCCGGGCTGCTGGTTTCAGCCGCAGATCCGTCCGAAGATTCCATCCGGTCAGAATTTTCCGCAGAAATTTCCCGGTTTCTCACCTCCCGTCCGCCGGAAGAGCTGACCCGTGAACTCCGGGTTTTTGCCGGTCGGTTAACGGCCGGTTTATTGATTGACTCCAAAGGCCGGTTACTGATTCATCCTTCCGTTTTTTCACTGAAAGATCAGTTACAGACCTCTCTGTCCAGATTTTCTGAACAGAATCTGGCAGGTCAGATTGAAGCCCTGCAAACCCGGTTCGGAAACCGGTCCGCACAGGCAGCCAGAACCTCACTGCTGATTTCTCTGCCCGAAAAATCTGACGTGGTTCACCTTTCGGATTCCTCCCGGGAAGAATATGCCCTGATACCGGTCGATGCCTTTACCGTCAGAAGCCTGCGCCTGACCGTTCCCCGGTTGTCGAGAGTTGTCCCCGAAAGTTTTCTGACCCAGCCGGAACCCCGGTATGCGGTGGTCGAAACCCGGCGCCCGGTTTTTTCTCCGGCTATGCCTGCAGAAAGCCGGGTTCAGATTGCCGGACTTACCGGATCTGAAAGTAAACTGTCCATAATTGAAGCCAATCAGTTGCTGTATGCCCTCAGAAACGGGCTTCGTCCTTCAGACGACCTTTTGGCCCGGGCCAGAAAAGATAAGGCCTTCAGTACCTATCTTTCAGAAACCGGTGCACTGATGCCCGGCAGTTCAAACCGTCAGGATGCCGGATCGGGAAACCGGGTTCAGGTTGTCGGGCTGGGAACCGGGTCCGCTCAGCGGCCGGCTGTAAAAACCAAAACTCCGGGAGATTCAGCAACGGCTCTTGATCACGAATAACCCCATCCGGCTTGAAAATCCGGCAGGAAACTGTTAACTTACTGCGTATGAAACTCCGACTTATTCTTTTTTTGCTGGTTGTCTCTGTTCAGGCAGGTCTCGGGCAGCGTGTGAACAACCCGCCTGCTATGACCGGGCCGTCTGTTTTCAAGCCTGCACAAAGCATGATGAACCTGATTGATATGAACCGGTTGGAGATGCATCACAGTTATTCGTTTGGTGTTTCTTCATTCGGTGGGGGACAAAACCTGACCGAAGGATTGTATACCAATACGATTCTTTACCATTTTCAGGCACCGGTGATCATGCGGATGGATGTGGGCGTTGCTCATGACCCGTTTGGTACCCAAACTTTCGGACCCCAGCAGAAAAGTGCTCAGGTTTACCTTCAGAATCTGATGCTTCAGTACCGCCCGGCCGACAATATGCTGTTCACTTTTGCCTTCAGTCAGGTTCCCGGCGGTTATTCACTGTTCCGTAATCCGTACACTTCCCGGTTTGGCGGATACTCTGAATATGATGTCTGGAGCCGGTATTACGGTTACTGACCTGAATGTCTGATTACCAGGACCCGCAGCCTCAACCCGAACTTCCGAAGCCGGATTTTTTTCCGGAACCCAAGAAACCCTGGATTGTAAACGCCACCCTTGGTCTGGCTATTTTGCTCTGCCTGTTTTTTGTTGTCTCCCTGATCATCCGGTTTTCGAATCCGCCGTCTGATCCCTCCCGTCTGGACCCGGAGAAAATTGATCCGAAACTGGTTATCCAGGTCCAGGTACTCAATGGAAACGGGGTGCCGAAAATAACCGATCAGATTATTTCTTACCTTCGGCAGCAGGGATTTGACGTGGTTGAAAAGGGCAATTACTCCTCGTTCAATGCTGAACATTCGGTGGTTCTGGACCGGGTCGGAGATAAAGCAGCAGCCAATAAACTTGCCGAAGTTCTGGGAATTATCCCCGCACGGGTACTGTCCCAGATCAGTTATGAATATTACGCCGATCTGACTCTCGTCATCGGAAAAGACTTTAAAAATTTAACACCCTTCAGTAAAAAATGAGTGAAACACCAACCGTAAAGAAAGTTAAAAAAACCCAGACTCAGGAAGAAGCCAAAAAGTATGCAGTTCTTGCTGCAACGGCTGTTCTGAATAAAAAGGGCCTTGATGTTAAGATTATCAGCCTGAAAGGGCTGACGGATATGGCTGATTATTTTGTTCTGGCAACTGCCGAATCGGATGTTCAGGTTAAGGCCATTGCCGATGCGGTCGAAGTTGGCCTGTTCCAGAACGGCTGGAAAGTCTGGCACGTAGAAGGTCTTCAGAATCTGAAATGGGTATTGCTGGATTATGTCGATGTAGTCATCCATGTTTTTCATAAAGATGCCCGTGAGTTTTACGGTTTGGACCGGCTTTGGGGCGATGCGCCGTATGAAACCGTGACAGATACGCCCAAAGGTCTTGTTTTTACCCCTTCCCAGGCCGATTAATCCATGAAAACTTTTCTGAAATCCCATCTGGAAAAGGCCTTGTCCTCTGCCGGACTGAGCTATTCCGCCGAAGATCTGTATTTCGAGATTCCCAAAAATCAGGACCACGGTGATCTTTCCACCAATGTGGCTTTTACCCTTGCCAAACGCCAGAAAGCCAATCCGCAGGCTGTTGCCCGGCAGATTCTGGAGCATCTTCAGCTTCCGGAGACTCTGGTCGGGAAGCCTGAAATTGCCGGTCCCGGGTTTATTAATTTCAAGTTTAAGCCAGCCTGGTACCTGACCGGCGTTTCAGACCTGCTGAAACAGGGGCAAACCTACGGCCGTCATGAAACAGGCCGGGGAAAACGGGTAATGGTCGAATTTGTGTCGGCCAACCCGACCGGACCTCTGACGATTGGCCACGGACGCCAGGCAGTTCTCGGTGATACGATTGCCAATCTGATGGAATGGCTGGGGTATGAGGTTGTCCGGGAGTATTATTTCAATAACGCCGGGCGTCAAATGCGGGTTCTGGGTGACTCCGTCCGGCTTCGGTATCTGGAGGAACTGGGTGACTCCAATCCGTTTCCTGAAGATTACTATCAGGGAGAGTACATCCGGGACATTGCCCGTGACCTGATCCGGGAACATGGAGCTTCCCTGAAAACACTCGACGATGTAACCCTGTTCAAAGACAAAGCCGAGTCGGTTATTTTTGAAGATATCAAAAACTCCTGCCGCCGTCTGGGCATTCATCATGATGTTTATTACAACGAGAACTCACTGTATGAAAACGGCCATGTCGACGGGGCCCTTGCCCTTCTCAGAGAAAAAGGGGTCATCTATGATAAGGATGGTGCTGTTTGGTTTAAAACCACTGATTTCGGAAACGAACAGGATAAGGTTCTGGTAAAAAGCACCGGTGAACCAACTTACCGGCTGCCGGATATTGCCTACCACATTCAGAAGTTTAAACGGGGATTCGATCAGGTTGTGGATATATTCGGCTCTGATCATATTGCAACCTACCCCGATGTTCTTCTGGCGCTGAAGATTCTGGGCTATGATCCGGAAATGATTACGGTTCTGATTCACCAGTTTGTTACGGTTACACAGGCCGGGGAGATTGTAAAAATGTCGACCCGGAAGGCCAATTTCATAACACTGGACTGGCTGACTGACGAAGCCGGGGCTGATGTGGTCAGGTTCTTCTTCCTGATGCGGTCGATGGGGGCCCATCTGAATTTCGATCTGGATCTGGCGAAAAAGGAAACCGATGAAAACCCGGTTTTTTATTTGCAGTATGCACATGCCCGTATCGCCTCAATCATCCGGAAGGCTGAAGATGCGGGTGAACTTACCTGGACTGCTGAAACCAGCCTGGCACCGCTGGGGAATCCGGATGAGCTGGATCTGATGCGGTTACTTCTTCAGTTTCCTGAAACAGTTTACCTGACTGCAACTCATTACGAACCTCACCGTCTGATCGTGTACCTGAATGAACTGGCGGCTCAGTTCCACAAATTCTACCATTCCAACTATGTGATCGGTGTTGGGAAAGATCTGGGAAATGCCCGCCTTGCCCTGTGTGCTGCAACCAAAACCGTCCTTAAAAACGGATTTGATATTCTGGGGATTACTGCTCCCGAAAGAATGTAGTCCTACTCAGAAAACCACCGGAACGCCGGTGGTTTCGGTCATTTCAGGGGAGTTCCGTTTCCGGAGTCCAATACCGGTTTCAATGCCTTCCAGACCGTTTCGGCAACTCTTTTTTGTCCTTCAGGATTCGGGTGGATTCCATCCGGCAGATTCAGTGCGGGGTTCCCGCCGACTCCTTCAAGCAAAAACGGAATCAGGGTCAGATTTTTCTCACTGGCCAGCCTGGGAAAGATTGCTGCAAATTCCTTTGTATAAGCCGGACCCATGTTGGGCGGGACAGCCATACCGGCCAGAATAATTTTTACTTCCGGATAGCAGCTTCGCAGGGTATCGGCAATGGCTGCCAGATTCTTCCGGGTCAGGCTCAGTTCAGTTCCCCTCAGACCGTCATTGGCACCCGATTCGAGAATAACCACCCGGATGTCACCCTGGAGCATCCATCCCAGCCGGGACCGCAGTCCGGAAGTGGTTTCACCCGAAACACCGGCCATCACAACGCCAAAGGGGTATCCGAGGCTGTCCGTCTTCTTTCTGATGAGGGCAACCCAGCCTTCTTCCGGCTTCAACCCAAAGGCTGCTGTCAGGGATGTCCCCAGACACAGAATTTTTGGTTTTTCCGGGATGGAATCGTTGGTTCCTGCAGAACCGGGTTTGGGTGCCGGTTCCGGCCGGCAGGAGGCGAGCAGCAGAATCATGCCTCCGGCAAGTAACCGGCCGGCTTTCATTCTGTCACCGCAGATTCGGCGGTTGCCGTTTGTTTTTCAGGAACCGGCAGGGTCAGTATCCGGGTTTCCCCGTGCTGAAAGGCAACAAAACTTTCCGGATCCAGGCCCTTTTCCAGCATCATTTTCCGAAGCCGGACCGGAGGCTCATCCACCGGTTCATCCGTCAGGATAAAGGTTCCCCAGTGCATCCCGACGGACTGACGGGAGTGAACATCCTGATGAATCTGAACTGCTTCTTCGGGTGCCACATGGTGTGATTTCATAAACCACCGGGGATCATAAGCTCCGATCGGGAGGAAGGACAGGTCCATGTCACCCAAGCGGGAGTGAATCAGTTTAAAGTCTTCGGAATACCCCGTGTCGCCGGCAAAGAAAATTTTATATCCGTTCCGCTCGGCAACCCAGCCGCACCACAGGGTCGAGTTCCGGTCAGTAAGGCTCCGGCCCGAAAAATGCTGAACCGGTACGCAGTGAAAGGTAAATCCGGCCAGAGAAACCGATTCCCACCAGTCATATTCCTGAGCCGTGGTTATGCCTTCATCTTCCAGACGGGCCTTAACCTTGAGTCCGGTCAGAAAAACAGGCGGGCTATCCGGCTGGCGTGAGAACAACTCCACAACGGAGGGCAGATCCAGATGATCGTAATGATCGTGCGAGATCAGGACCACATCGATTCTGGGAAGGCTTTCGATGGTCAATGCCGGCCGGGTGTACCGTCTGGGCCCTGCAAAGGAAACCGGAGAGGCCCGGTCAGAAAAATGGGGATCCGTCAGAATATTGACGCCGTCGATCTGGATCAGAAAAGTGGAATGCCCGATCCAGGTCAGGGTTGGCAGGGTCTGGTTGGATCTCAGAAAAGTCGAGTCCGGGCTCAGGACAGGAAACGGTTTCGGGTCAGGCGTCTGCCGGTTCCACATCCAGGAAACGAGATCCTTGAAGGATTTGTCGACCATGAGGGAGTCGGTATTTCTGAAACCGGTTGCGGTGTGGTGTTTTTTCGTGTTCATAACGGGTTCCTGTGACGAACAGGCAGAAGCTGCTGTCAGGTTGATCAGGATCAGGGTAAATAATTTAGTCATCATGTTTTTGGTTTGAGCTCAAAACATCAGAAATCTGAAAATAAATCCGGCAGAAGTCAATCTGTTACGACTTGTTACACACTTTGGGTGGATCAAGTCATCCTGGGCAGAGATGAAACCGCTTTGGCTGACCGCTGCCGGACCGGTTTCAGAAGGTAAATCCGGTGTGAAGAGTTGCAAACGCCGTTACCGGAGCAAGATCATACTGCTGAGTTCCCAGAGTAGTCCGGCCGGACAGTTTGGGGACCCACCCGAGCCCCAGCCAGGGTTTCAGATAGAAGGAGCCGTCCCAGGGTCTCCAGGTATACCCGGCAGAAGGCATCAGGACCAGCAGATTATATGAAACTCCCTTCGATCCGGTCTGCTTGTTTGTCAGGCGGTAATTCTGAAATCCGGCCTGGACTCCGATAAAGCTGCCGGTATTGGCTTCCCGGAAATAATATTCACTGAAAAGTGAAAAGGCCCCGTCGATCCTGACTTTCCAGCCCTTTCCCTTATTTTCAGAGTTCAGATCGACCATCAGGGAAGGCAGATCCATGGCATAAGTTCCTGCACCGAGAACCCAGTTTTCAGAGAAAGACGGCTTGACCCGCAGGTGAACTGCGAATCCGGAGAAAAGAAAGGTGGCCGGATCGGTTTCGGCAGACCAGACTGACTTTTCGGTGAAGGTTTGAGCGGCAGACTGCTGAACCCCGCCGGTGAGTAAACCGGAAGCCAGCAGGAGGGTGCAGATGAGAGGTGTTTTCATTGTTTTTCCTTTTTTTGGTTAATATACTATATATTATGTATATGTTGTTATGGATAAAAAATTTTACATTGACCCCAGCAGAGTTTTCAGGGTTGTTTTTTTAAGTTCATCTTTCATCAGAGACTCAGCGTTTTTCAGAGTTTGGGATACCAACACTCTGGCCCTGTCTGGGCGATCGCCCGAAGCTTTCATTCCAAATTCGGTCTGGAACAGCGGTTTTTCATTTTCGATGGCCAGAAGAATGTCGAGCAGGGTAATCTGGTCTTCTGACTTTGCCATTCTGAAGCCACCGCCTGCCCCCTCTTTGGTATACAAAATTCCTGCCCGCATCAGGTTTGAGAGAATCACTGAAAGGGTTGGTTTGGGGATACTGAGCAGGTCACTCATGATTTTCGTCGAAATAAACTCAGTCTCACCCCGTCGGGTTTTATCCGAGATAAAAATCAGAACCAGAATAGACTTTGAAAACGAAAGTGAATAGGCCATAACTATATATTGTACATATTGTGTTTACAAAGATAAAATCAGGAAACCGGAGTTGTCAAGGGAGGAGGTTTTTTTTTCGGGGTTGAGCTGCGGGTGCCGTTTGTTTTGGCGGGCGGGGTTGATTTTATTTCCCTGAATCCGGTTGTATCTTGCACAAAAAAACAGGTATTGGGAATGCGCCGTAAACTGGCCAGGCGAGCAAGACCACTCGAAATCCGGCATCTGACACTGCCACACAGTCCGACTATGGAGCAGGGACTGATTGTCCGTCTTCAGGACCGGCATGCCGGGGCCTATCTGGATGCACTTTCCTCTTTTATTGAGGGTGCGGTTCCCTATTATTTTCAGGACAAGCCTTCCCTTCCTTTTCCATCCGACTCGGAGTCCTTTCATTTTTTTTCGGATCTGTTTCAGGCGATGGTCGTTATTGGCGCCTCCCGGTCAGAGGAACAGATTCTTGAAGCTTCTGATCAGGTACTTGGCATGACCGGTCCAGAAGGCCGGGAAATGCCGGATTATGCCCCTGAGGAAGCCCGTCTGATCCTAAACCGGTTGTTTTACCAGGCGATGTACGAATTTGCTTTTATTGATGAACTGAATTTCAAGATCCGGATTCCTTCATTCAGGTACCGGATGAAAAACGGGCAGACACTGGCTTACACGCCGTCCTTCCCGTTGTATGCTTTTTCACTTCAGCTTTGTGAGGAGGCCGGGGTGACCCGGGAAGTGACCCGGCGGCTGATCGAGAACTTCTGTATTTTTTACTGGAACCTTCATCTTGCGAATCCGGAGGTGAAGGAAGCGCAGACCAGCCGGTACCGCCGGAAACTGGAGCAGGAACTGAAAAAACTGGAACCGGGTGCCCCTGGAACGGATCTGCTTGATTTTATCCAGACAACGATGAACGACGTACTATTTTTCCCTGACAGAGACGACGATGTTTGATTCTGCAAAAATCCGGAGTGACTTTCCGGTGACCGGACTGACCTTTCCCGTTATAGGAAAACCTGACCCGCAACCTCTCATTTATATGGATCATGGGGCTTCAACCCATGCCCCGCAGCCGGTAATTGAGAAATACCAGAAATTTTTATCTTCCTATTATGCCAATGTGCACCGGGGCCACCATCACCTGAGTATCATGTCGACCGATCTGTTTGACCAGGTTTCTGAAATCATACTGGATTTTATTCATGGGGATCCGTCCGAAAACTGCATTATGTATACCCAGAATACCACAATGGCTCTGGATATGGCCGGGCACATGGTTGAACATCTTTCGGGTGTGACCCTGACCACTCTGCTCGAACATCATTCGAATGACCTGCCTCACCGGGCCAGAGGAAAGGTGGTTCATGTTGGTGCGACGGAAGACGGAACCCTGGATTACGCCGACCTGGAGCGAAAACTCAGAGCTTATCATGTGAAGCTGGTAGCGGTTACCGGGTGTTCCAATGTGACCGGCTACTATCCTGAAATTCATAAAATTGCCCGGCTTGCACATGAACACGGGGCTTATATTCTGGTTGATGCGGCACAGTTACTGGCTCATAATAGTATTGATGTGAGGCCGAATGACCATCCTGAGCATATTGATTTTCTGGCTGCAGCCGGTCATAAAGCCTATGCCCCGATGGGTTCCGGGTTTTTATTCGGCCCGAAAAAAGTGTTTGATGCTGCGCCACCTTATATGCCCGGTGGCGGGACTGTGAAATATGTGACGGCTGAGGATGTATTTTTTGACAAGTCACCTGACCGGCATCAGGGCGGTACACCGAATATTGCCGGTGCCATTGCTGTTGGGGCAGCCCTTCATTATCTGAAGGATATCGGAATGGATCACGTGAGGGAACATGAACGGGAACTGACTGATTTTGCAATCGGGAAGCTGACGGCCATTCCCGGTCTGACTTTGTACGGACCGAAAACGGCTGCAACCAAATCGGGTGTGCTGACCTTTACGATAGACGGTGTTTACCATGAGCTGGCGGCAACAATCCTCAATTATGAGTATGCCATTGCAACCCGGAACGGCTGTTTCTGTGCCCATCCGCTGCTGCATCATCTTCTGAAGGTAACACCCGAAGAGTCGGCTTTGCTCAGGGACCAGTTGGTAAAAGGGGAAGCAGCAAAAATTCCTGGTGCCATCCGGGCTACGATCGGACTTTACAATACCCGTGAAGAAATTGAAGTTCTTGCCGAAGCACTTTCGGTTATCGCAGCCAGGCAGTGGCGGGGAAATTATACGGAAAAGCAGGATACTGATCTTTGCAGGACCAGTTATTACGAATTTACCATTTGACTCCAAACTGTCCGGTTCTGTTTCGGACAAATGTCCTGTCTCCACCGGTTTATCTGTGAATATCTTTGTTAAAAATCAAAACAAGGAGAATTCGCATGAAGAGCCGTTCCCTCATTACCATCCTAACAGTACTGCTTACCTATACTGTCTTTGGGCAAAATCCAGACTCAGTAAAGACCAGCACCCCAAGGCTGAAACTTTTTTCTGAAACAGATCTGGGTTTGCTGATTTTTACCGGCGGATTTACCCACTACTTTGGGCTGCGTAAAGGTCCACATAGTATTGAACTGGGAAGACAGCACTTTAACGCCCCGGCTGCCTTTTTCAGTGGAAAACCAACCGGATTTGACCTTCGTGTGGACTACATCCTTTCACTTCACTATTCTTATTTCTGGAACGGGAAAACGGATGCCGGATTTTTTACCCGGGTGATGTATCACAATAAAAAGCAAACGGTTATAGAAAAAGAAAGCCGGATTTCAAAGCCACTTTATTCCGATTTGGTAGGAGTTGAACTTGGGTACGTCTACTTTTTTTCGAAGGGATTTTACGTTACGCCACGTATCGGAGCCTTATATTATCTGAAAAGCCCCCAGGGAGGGACAAACCAGCCGGTCAAAATCGGTGAAAGGTTTTACGATAATGACCGGCATAAGATCTGGGATACTTATTTCATCCCAACTGTTTCCTTTGGGTACTCTCTGCCGGTTGACTGAGAAAAAAATCACCAAGCAGCGGTACTGTGGTTGTTAACTAAGCCGAATAATCCGTGGTTTTACAGTGGCCACTTGATTTTCAGTTTCTTTTTAGCCTCTTCAACAGCCTTCTGTTCGGCTTCCTTTTTCTTTTTCTCGGCCTCGGCCTTCAGTTTTTCAGCTTCTTCGTTAACTTTTGACTGAACTTCTGACTTAACCTCTTCCGCTTTCTGGCTGACTTCCTGTTTAACCTGATTCACGACCGCATCTTTTGCACGTCCGGCTGAACGGGAAGGATCCGGTTTGATGGTTGGGCTGGTGAAGGTACCACCCACATTCAGGTCAGTAATCACCCGGCCCTGTTTATCGGTCATATAAGCCGAAGCCACTTTTCCATAAGTCGTGGATTCCAGTTTCCCCGTCAGGGATTTTGGCAGCGCAAGTGTCAGTTCATACCCGATTGTCTGATCGAGTGCCTGCCATCCGTCACCCGATATTTCTGTTTCTCCTGCCGAGGCTTTCAGGTTGTCGAGGTACAATTTTCCTTCCTTAATCTCCATCCCTGCCGTCCAGCCTGAAACCGAAAGGGTTTGCCAGTCGGTAGCCCCCAGATAAGTTGCCAGTCCGTTTTGGATGGGATGTCCGGAAAGGGATCCCGCACCCAGCGCAACAGAACCCAGGCCGTACAGGGTTTGTGTAACCAAAGTCAGTGAATCGGAGAGAGTCCCCCTGAAAACAGCATTCACCGACACATCCCCTTTCAGATAAGCTGCCATATTGACCATTTTCTCGATAGAGGGGAACATTCTGAACATGTCGGCAGCCTGAAGTTTCGAAACGTCAGTATTAAGATCAAACAGAACACCTTTCACCGGATCAAGGCTGACCTTACCATCCAGCTTAACCGTTCCGCCAACGATGCCTGCCCGGGTGTTGCTCAGGGTAATCACCTGATCCCGGATGTCGGCCTGTGCGGTAATTCCGGTTGCCACGATATCGGTGAAGGTGAATTTGCCGATTGTGGCCAGGAACCGGCCTTCGACCCTGGGAAGCTGCGGAACTTTTAACTTAACCGTATCCGGCTGCTCCTTTTCGGGCTGGGGTTGGGCAGACATATCGAGGACATCGGCAGCATTGAAGTTTTGTGAACTCAAGGAAGCCGTGAACGACGGAACCAGACGGGAGGAATCCGGATTTAAAATAAAACCGAGGTAATTTTCAACTTTCCCGTTCAGTTCCAGATCTGATGTCCCGATACTGATTTTCAGCTTTTTAAGTTCTGCCCTGTCATTATTGATTTCGAAGGAGCCGTTGATGCTTTGAATTCCGCCTGGCAGGGTCCCTTTTTTGGAAAAATTCAGGTCTGAAAACGTGACCAGACCGGAGCCTTTAAGTTTCCCCGGAGTCAGGGCCGGTCCGCTAATGGCAATATCTGCCGAAATACTGCCTCCCACAGACATGGAATCCCCCAACGGATAGAAGGATTTTACATCATCCAGAACCAGATTGGCTTTTGCGTTCATCCCGACTTCGGGGTTTTTAAAATCGGTTACCCGGGCCTGAACAGAAAAGGAAGAGTTTTTCACCGAGGCGGAAAGTGTTTTCAGATCCACTGAATTTTCAGTTCCGGTAACGTCCACCGTAAGACCCGATAGAGCCGCAGGGAATCCGGCATACTGAACTGATCCGTCTGCAAGGCTGAAAGAATAGGAAACTGCCGGAATGGCTCCGCCGCCCAGATTTCCTTTTGCAGTGGCAGAAAAGGAAAAGGTTCCTTTGGTTTCAATTTTGGTGATGTCTTTCACGATATCGGCCGGAACCAGACTCAGAAACTGCTTCAGGTCTGTTTCACCGCTTGAAAGTGCAAGATCCAGAGTCCTGACTGAATCTTTCAGGTGCAGCACCGACCCGGTAAGGCTCACTGCCAGATTGCCCACCTTCAGATCGGTTTCCCTGAGCTTCAGGTTTCCTTCAGCAATGGAAAGGGAGAGATTTTGGTTCAATGATACAGGAAGGTTTTTCAGCAGTTCGCCAAGCGGGGAAGAATAAGAAATTCCCCCGATTTCGAGTGACTGGGCAAGATCCAGAGAGTCGGTGGTGTACCCGACAGAAAGATGATAATTGAGATCTTTAACGGATACAGAGGACCGGTCCCGGAAGTCTTCGAATGTGAGGTTGAATCCGGTCAGGAAAATATCATTCAGGGCAATGGACTGAACCGGAAGCTCACCGGATCCTGCTGTTGAATCCGGTGAGGCTGCAGAAGAATCTGCGGCCGGAATCATGGAGTCAAAGTTAAATTTGCCGTCCGGATTTTTAATCACCGAAACTGAAAGTCCGTCGATACCGGCCTCAGAGATTTCGACTGAACGGGTCAGAAGGGGCAGCCACCTGACTCCCAGCCTGAATTCAGTGAAGGCCAGAAACGGTTGGTCAGAAAAAGCCGGGTCATCGGCAACCGAAACATTCCGGATTACGACTGCAAGCGAAGGGAAAACTTCAACACCGGCCCCGCCAATGGTCACTTTCCGGTGAAGCTGCTGCTCAAGTACAGGTGCGGCTTTTGAAATTATCAAATCCTCGGTTATAATCAGTTTAACTGCAATGGCTAGCAGAAGGAAAAGTGCAACGGGAACTGAGAGGAAAATCAGTGTCCATTTTACCGGTTTAGACATGGGAACCCCGAAAGAATTAGTTTCTGTAAAGTTAGCGAATCAGATGCAGTAAATCACCGCTGTGAGGAGTTTTCGCCACTGATGATTTTTTGACTCTTTTGCTGTTTAGCCAGATTATTTCTGCCGGGGGTCTGCTTTTTCTGAACGATACAGGGAATCCACTGCAGATTGGGAAAGGGCATAGTTGAAAAACCCGAGATCATCGAGCTGGCCGTTAAGATTGTAGCCAATGATCAGCGGCAGACTGCTGTGACTCAGCCGGCTTCCGGTACCAGAGTAGGTGACCTTCACCGGCACACCGTTAAGATATATCTGGTGCCGGTTATCTGCTTTCAGAACAACAGTCAGGTGGAACCATTCAAAGACAGGCAACTGTGAAGCGGTGGATACAGTTCGGCGGTATTGCCTGCCCAGACCGTTTCCGTCTCCATACCCGGCAACAAGGGTTTCATTCTGTACGGACAGGGAAATTCCCTCCCATCTGAACTGCGGCATCTGATAATCGGTGTGAAAGAGAATGCCGATACGATCCCGCGGGCTTTTAAACAACCTGACCCAAACAGAAACCGTAGCCGGAATCCGGACTTCATTCAGAATGTCGCCGTACGAAAGAAACCCGGATCCATTCAGCCAGAGTGCAGAGTTCTGCCGTCCGAACCGGTCTTTGTAAAATGAGGTGCCATGATTTACCGGAACCAGTTTACTCCCCGTTTCCGGATTCATATTGCCGTTGAACGAAAACCGGGCGAGACTGGTTTTATGCTCATGTTTTCTGGGATGGGCAGGAAGGATCAGCGGTGAGGTGAAACTGGCAGCCAGTCTGGACAACGGGACAATCGTTTTTACTGAATCATATACCGGATCAGTCAGTGAAATGGTGAACAGTGAGTCTGCCCGGTTCACCATCAGTGTCTGAACAGGATGAAGTCCCGAAGAAAAAAACAGGCTGACCTTTCCGGAGCCGGTATTCAGTTGAAGCGGAACCGGAACGTAGTAAGCAGAATCCATCAGCGGGTCATCGAAACGGGCAAATATCCGGGTTTTAACCTTCTTCAGGTTGGGGATGGCGTGGTTCAGCGGGATGATATAAAGTGCATCCGATCTGGATTTTCCCGGGTAGACTGATAAAACCTGCCGGGTATGCAAAAGAACCGGATTTTTATCCGGAAGGATGACCAGTGACCGTTCCCCATTACCGGAAGTGTCTGCGGCTGCCGGGGCAATGACACACCGGGTGAGCCGGTAAGTTCCGGGGGGCAGTTCAACCGGGAGGGAATACCAGGTTGCCCCGTTCCTGAACAGAATCGTCTGCAGGTTTTCAGCAGCCAGATTTCCGGAAGAGTCCCGGAGTGAGATCACGGCACTTGACGGGTGAAACCCCGGGAGCCCTGCCCGGACGAAAACAGCCGAATCCAGAATCACCTGAATTTTCCCCGGCGGAAACTGCTGATAGCCGATATGGCGCTTACAGCTCAGAATTGACATGCCGGCAAGAAGAATCAGAAAGAACCTGACGGCTCCTCTTCTCCCTGACGGAAGAACTGATTTCGGGTTCATCCGGTAGTATCCTCCAGAATAACCTGTTCAAAAGCATCCTTCCGGCGACTGACGGGAAACAGGGACCTGATCCGGTCCCGGGCTTCTTCCTGTTTCAGGGCAAGCTGACCGGGCGGCAAAGAAAAAACTTTTTTCAGAACCGATGCCAGATTTCCGGCGTCGGGAGTTTGAATCAGGAATCCGGTTTCTCCGATAATTCCCGGCATACCGCCAACCGGCGAACAGACCGGAAAGCACCGGGCCAGCATCCCTTCACACAACGCATTCGGAAACCCTTCTGAAAGAGACGGCTGGACGACCACTTCTGACCGGTACAGAAGAACTGAAAATTCTTCCCGGGTGAGGTGACCATAAATACGGACATTTGCAGGGATGGGCTCAAAACCGGCAAGCAGATGCCGTTCCACCCCAACCAGTGTAAAGGAGAGTTCGGGAAGCAGTCTTGCTGCCTCAGTCAGATAGTCAAGCCCTTTCAGCTTCACCCGCATCGGGGAGGCAGCACCGGCCACCGTGATGACGGTTCCCGGCTGTTTCGGGGTATCTCCCGGGTTGAACTGGCCGGGATCAAATCCGTTATGAATGACTGTAACTGGGGTTTTCAGATCCGGGAAAAAGTGCCGGATTCCTTGTCTTTGGTAAAGTTCCGGCCGGTAAAACCGGTATTCAGACTCTACCAGAGACTCATCTACCGGAAGCAGGCGGGTTGCCAGCCGGAAGGACCACCCGATAACCCGTTTCTGAAGGGGTTTTCGCAAACTTCCGTAATTTAAATCCGGAAATGAAACACATTCAGTTCCTCCGGGAATGATCCAGACCGGAATTCCCCGCAGCTTTCCGTACAGGGCCGGAAGTAAAGACCAGTATCCGCCGAACATGACGAAGATTCCGGCGGCTTTCTGCCCGCGGGTGATCAGGAAGCAGAGCTGCATCAGGGCCGTCAGGGGTAAAAGCCGCTTGTTTTCCCAGGTGTGTCCGGGAGTGAGAACGGTAAACCTGTCCCTGAGCATGGTGATATCTTTTGTCACAAAAGAGGATCCGGCCGGGTAAATATAGAGCAGAACCTGCCGGTTATCAGGCTGGGTCATCGGCAGATTTTTCCGGAATCAGGGTGAACTCGATTTCCTGGCAGGGAATCAGATAGCAAAGGTTTTCCTCGTAAAATTCCTGCATACCAGCCGACAGGTTAAACAGCCGGGTAAAAATCTGGCGGATCCAGTTTCTGACCGGTGCGTGTGATTTGAAGACCAGCTTCCGGCGGACGATCCGAAACCGGAGTGTGGAATAAAAGGACGGGACTTTACGTTTCATACCGGTTTTTCCGGGATCTGAAAAATAATCGAAGGAGTAGAGACCGAAAAAGCGCCGGTGGGTGAAGTCAGAGTAAAACTGCGGACTTGAAAAATGCGGAACGATCACTTCCTTCTTTCCGCCCGGTTTCAGAACCCGGTGAATTTCTTCCATCAGAAACTGAAAATTTTCGATATGTTCCAGAACATGCCTCGAAATGATCACATCTGCTGAGCCCGATTCCAGAAACGGAAGTCCGTGTTCCAGATCGGTAACAAAATCTACCCCCGGCAGCGGGAACTGATCAATTCCGATAATTCCGGGTTTTTTGTTCGGACCGCAGCCCAGTTCAATAATTCCCGGTGTCCGGCTTCTGACGAGGGCTTTCAGTTCATCGGCGGTGGTCATACAGAGTTTCCAGTATAGTTATCACCTGTTGTGTACAGGCATCCAGCGAGTAAAGTGCCTTTGCCTGGCTGAGGGCATTTTTTCCAAGTGTTTTTCTTTCTTCCGGGTCCCGGATCAGCCGGATGAGAGCGTCCTGCCAGTCCTTATCGGTGTCCGCAAGATATCCGGTTTCACCCGGCAAAATAACTTCCCGGTTGATTCCGACCGGTGATGCCACGGCCGGAATCCCGGTTGAGAAATACAAAAATAACTTATATCCACCTTTAAACCGTGTCCATTCATCGTCCGGCAGCGGCATAATTCCAATATCCATCTGCCTGAGGAGTTCCGGTTCTCCGGCTTCACTCCAGGATACATTACGGGTCAGACCGGGGACAGGAGAGTCAGTGGTCCCGGTTCCGACAAAGAGAAACCGGACTTCGGGGCACTGGCCTGCGACCGATTTCAGCACCGGAAACAACTTCTTAAGGTAGGGGAAGGTGGAGGGTGAGCCCGTCCAGCCAATGGTAACCGTTTCCTTTACAGGTCCGGGTTCGGCAGGGAAGAACATGGCGGTATCAGCCGGAGTTGTAATGACGGTGCAGTCCGGATTTTCACGGCGGGTGAAGGCTTCCAGCCCGGGTGCACTGACCGTGACGTGCTTTGCCAGCCGGATCATCGCCAGAGTGGCAGCCCGGCTGCGGGCATCCTGAAGGAAAATGGCATCATCAAAATCAAATATCACCGGAATCTTCCGGAAGGAAACAATGCGTCTTTCGATCGGGGAAAGGAAAACCCGGTGAACGAAAATAACCTCCCACCGGCCGGCCGCCAGTGCAACTACCCGCCGGATCCGGTGCAGTCTTTTGTAGACCGCGGAATAGACCGGTGAAAAAAAACCGGATCCTGAAACCGGCCGTTCCGGTAAAACCCGGACCGATATGCCAGCCCGTTCCCACCCGGGACGGTACAGGTAGACCCGGGTTCTTGAACTGGCATGATCCCGGCTGCCAAAGGTAATGGCGAGCAGCTTCATTCAGGATTCTCCCCGGCTGGTTTTGATCCGCCCGGAAGCCTGAGCGGTGTGTACCGGCTGATAAACTGCCGGTCTGTAGCATCCAGGACAAAAAAGTAAGAAAACACTCCCGAAACGGCCAATGCAGTTGAAAACCGGAAAATAACCTCTGGCCAACCGGATAGGGAAAAATTCCCCATCACTATAAACACCCCGGCTGAAACCAGTCCAGCCACAGAAATCTTCAGAAAATCGGTCAGAAAAACCGGGAGTTGCCCGAGGCTGACAGATTCCCGGATGAGGACCCATCCCATCACCGGAACGGTCAGAATCTGCGTCAGGGAAAAGGCAGCAGCGGCACCGGCTACCCCATAAACCGGAATCAGCAGGAGACAAAGCACCACATTCAGAACCGCCTGAACCGACTGGAAGACAAGGGCCTTTTTCTGAAGGTCAAAAACATAGGCCAGCGGGATGAAAATATACCCGAGAGAACTGACCAGAATTCCGGGCAGGAGCAGTAGGAAGGTAAGGGAAGCCCCATCAGAGAATGAAGAACCGATCCAGACCGTTAGCAGACTCCTGGTTCCCAGTGCCAGCGGTACCAGAAGGAGAATGACGGCCAGACCAATGAATTTCAGAGCCCTGAAGAGCAAAAGTTCAATTTTCCCGATCTCACCCCGGGTTTTCATTTCAAGCCAAAGCGGAAACAGTGGTGTAGAGAGGTTTTTAGGGATGAAATACAGTTTGGTTGTGGTGTCGTAGGCTCCTGAGTAAAATGCAATCATGGCGACGGGAAGCAGATAGCCGATCAGGATCTGGTTTGCCTGAGTTCCGGCAAGGGCAACCAGAGTTCCGGCAAGAACCACACCCGAATAGGAAAAAATTTCGGTGAGAACAGTCCGGTCGAAAGGACGGAACAAGGAAAACCGGCCGAGTTCCTTTTTTGCGGATTTCAGCAGCAGGATCACCACGGCAAGATTAATAAAAATGTTGGACAAAATTACCGGCACCAGTCCGTATCCCGAAAGAATCAGAACCATACCGGACAGAAGTCTGAGGCTGTCGCCGGTAAACCGGATGGAGTTGGAGAGATACTGTTTCTGCACGGCCGTCTGAAGTCCGCCAAGGAAAATGCTGTAGAGGTTCAGGAAAAAGGCCATGGCCCCCAACCGGAAGAACCAGATTGCTTCCGGGATCAGGTCTTCGGGTATTTCATTGAGGAAATGCCGGGCAATGAAACCGGAACCCAGAAACAGAGTCAGAGATCCTGCGCCGGCCGTAAACAGGTACACCCGGCTGATGGTCCCGATCACTTTCCTGACTTTTTCACGGTCGCCGGCTGCCACTGCTTCGGCGACAAACCGAACGGCGCCTGCATTCAGCCCGAGATCCAGAAAAGACAGGTAGCCGATTAAGATCAGAAGAAAAGAATAGATTCCGTAACCGGCTTCACCCAGACCCTGAATGTAGACAGGAAGGGCAGCAACTGCCAGAATCATGGTGAGGCCCTGTGTCAGAAAATTGGTCTGAACCGAGAGGCTCAGCCTGGAAAGACGGGATTTACTCATGGCCTGCTGACCTCATCTGCCAGATGCCAGAGAGAACGGAATGGAAATCCGGAGTGATGATCCAGTCCGGATTCACAAGTCCGGGAGGAGCTAAAATACCGGGCTGCCGGATTTTCTTTAAACTGGGCAATTTCTTTTTCCATTGCATTTTCGGGGAGTTCGGGATGCCATAACCCCCGGTCGCCTGCCATCCCGCAGCATCCAGAAGGTTCAGGAAACCGGCCGTCGTGGCAGGTCTGTCCGGCAATGGCAATTAAATCGGGCAGCAAACCGGCTTTCACCACCGAGCAGGCCGGGTGAAACCAGGCCGATTCAACCTTCCGGAAAACAGTAAGCCGGGGTAAAACGGTCCGGGCAAGAAAGGTGACCGAATCCAGAAAAGTCAGGCAGGTGTATTGGTTCTCTGTTTCCGGACTCATGGGGAAACCGGGGTTCAGGAAAGTCTGGGTGCAGGGACTTGTATCCACCAGAACCGGGATTTTCCCGGAATGGGTAAAATGGTACAGCCGGTTAATGGTTTCTGCAAAAACGGCTGATGCCGCATCCGGGTAACCCTTAGAGGAAAAGGGCGTTCCGCAGCACGAGCCCCGGGTGTCCGGAACCGAGAGAATGACCCCGGCACGCAAACACACTTCTTCGATTATCCCGCCGAGTGATTTTTCATCCGGATACCCCCCCATAGTTCTGGAAATACAGGACTGAAAGTAAACGGCATCGGCATCATCCCGGGTTTCTGCCGGCAGTTTTACGGCCGGTTTCAGGTTAACCGGTAATTTCGGAAGGCTTCCCGGCCGGTAAAAATTGACTGCTTCAGCGACCAGATTAACAAAGGGACGGGCGGCAGCAGCAGCCTGTGTACCGGTTTCTGCCAGTTTAAAGTTTCGGGCCAGAAGTCCGGTGGCTTTCTGAGCTGGACCGGAGGCTGCTTCAGTCCTGAGCCGTTTCATGAGTTTTCCTGTATCAATCCCGACCGGGCAGGCGACTGCACATAGCCCGTCAGCGGCACAGGTTTCAATTCCGCCGTAGACAAAGTCTTCGGTCAGTTCACCGGCATCTGCTTCGGGCAACTGCTTCGTAAACCGGCGAATGACAATTCTCTGACGGGGGGTAAGAGTCAGATTCCGGCTAGGACAGACCGGTTCACAAAATCCGCATTCCATACAGGCATCGGTCTCGGGATCCGTTTCGGGAAGCTGCTTCAGGTTTTTGAGGTGAATTTCAGGATCTGAACTGATCAGAACATCCGGATTGAGAATTCCGGCCGGGTCGAGCAACTTCTTGATCTCCCTCATGATTCCGGCAGCTTCAGGACCCCAGGCCAGTTCCAGAAAAGGGGCCATGTTTCTGCCGGTGCCATGTTCGGCCTTCAGAGAACCGCCGAATTTTCGGGAAACCAGCCGGGTAACATCGTCCATCAGACGCCGGTACCGGTCTGTTTCCTCAGAAGAGCTGAAACTCTGGGTAATTACGAAATGAAGGTTTCCATCTTTGGCGTGCCCGAACTGAATGGCCTCTGAATAGGAATAGGTCTGGAACAGCTTTTCCAGATCTTCAACGGCCTCGGCAAGGCGGTCCACCGGAACAGCCACGTCCTCGATAATGACGGTTGTTCCTTTTCTGCGGGCAGATCCGACTGTGGGAAACAACCCTTTGCGCAGTTTCCAGAGTTCCGCCCGGTCATCAGGGAAAGTAACCAAAACGGCCTCCCGGCTAACCGGCAGTTTTTTCAGTGCTGCCCGGATTTTTTCGTTCAGTCTGTTCAACTCTTCCGGTGAACCAACCTCCCACTCGGTCAGCAGGGCCGTTGTTCCGGCCGGGAGGTCAGAAAGCAGATCCCGGAAGGAACCGGAAAAGGGCCGGATGCAGCAAAGGGATCTGTAATCCATCAGTTCAACAGCCGCCGCGCCCAGATCAGTCAGAAGTCCGATCTGCCTGCAGGCGGTAGCCGGATCAGGAAAAAGAAGCAGGGCCGTCAGTTTTTCAGGAAGGTCAGGAAGGGTTTTCAGGGTTGCTTCGGATATGAATCCCAAAGTACCCTCCGAGCCAATGAATAACCGGGCCAGAATATCCTGCGGGCGCCGGGCATCGAGAAAGGCATTCAGGCTGTATCCCAAAGTGTTTTTAAGAAGAAAGCTTTGCCGGATTTTATCAACAAGAACCGGGTCTGCCAAAATCCTGTTCTGAATGTCCAGCAGGGCCGGGAATACCGGATGAAAGGCGTCAGAATCCGAATCAAACCGGAACCCATCCGGCAGAACAGCCTTTAACCGGACCAGAGAATGGTAGGAATTATGAGCTACACCGCAGCACATTCCCGAGGCATTGTTGGCCAGAACGCCTCCCATCATGGCCGCCTGAGCCGAAGCTGGATCCGGACCGATTTTCCGTCCGAAAGGTTTCAGCTTCAGATTAACATGATGTGCAATGACACCGGGTCCGACCGTAACCGTCCGGGTGTCAGAATGGTAGGTTACCGATTTCCACCCGCCTGAAATATCAGCAAGAATTCCGGTGCCGGAAGCCTGACCCGAAAGGCTGGTTCCCGCCGCACGGATCGTAACCGGCAGGCTGTGGGTCCCGGCTATTTGGAAAAGCCGTACGAGATCATCCGTCGTTTCAGGATGGACAATGACTTTAGGAATCAGGGAATAAAAACCGGCATCGTGAGACAGGGCAATCCGGTCAGAAAGCCGGTTGGACCAGCGGTTCCGGGGGAAGGAGTTTCGGATATCGTTCAGCCACATGGCAGAGGGAGACCCGGGAAGGTCACCATTTTCTCATGTTTTCAGCAATAAACCGCAGTTTATCTTCCGGAATGGTGGCTTCCATTTTGGGAAGAAGAATCGTTTCTTCATGTTCGACATGGTCCATCATCTGCTGAACCAGGTCGGCCACCAGATCATCAGCCCGCTGCCCGGCTTCGATCCGTTCACTGAGCTGAAAGACCGTTTTTCTGATCTCGACATGCTGGAAAAACATCAGGATAAAATCAGGATCATCGATGGCAGCGAACCGGGCATAAACAGGCAGAAGAACTGATTCCTCTTTTTTAAAATGCTGATCAAGATCATCCTGCCATTTCATCAGGAAATTCTGAACTTTTTCGATATGGCGTGAAAGGTCTTTTTCTTCACGGGCATACTTCAGAACCTCGACAAGGGCCAGACAATGTTCGTGATCTCCTCTGAGAACCTGCAGATGTGACTGGTTCATGGACTGTATCTCCCTACTCATCAGACCGGGGCGGTAACCGGCGGTTTTTTTTGATCTCTGACTGTTTCCGTTTGGATTTCAGCCTGCGGGCATCCGAGGCTGCCGTCGGTGCGGTAGCAATCCGTGGCTTTTCTGGCTGAAGGGCTTTTTCAATCAGATGAAAAAGCCGTCTGCGGGCTTCATCCCGGTTTTGAATCTGGGACCGGTGCCGCTGCGACGAAATCATCAGAATTCCCTCTGCAGTCAGCCGTACCTTCATCCGGGCTGAAAGTTTCTCTTTCTGATCGGCTGAAAAGGCTGAACTTTCTGCCGGGTTCCAGGAAAGGGTCACCCGGGTTTCAACCTTGTTCACATTCTGACCGCCTGCCCCCTGCGACCGGCTGGTGGTAACGGTCAGTTCCCGTTCAATCTGGTTTTGGATCTGTTCTGAAAGCCGCATTTAAACCCGAAAGGTACCCAATTAGGCCGAAAATTCAAAATGGCAAAGGCCCTGCAGTCTGGCGGATTGTTATGCCAGTGTTAACAAACCGGGCATTGTTCACAAAATGGTAATCCCGCCTTCACGTTCAGATTAATTGACT
The DNA here is from genome assembly GCA_023151185.1 of Bacteroidota bacterium. GTDB lineage: Bacteria > Bacteroidota > JABWAT01 > JABWAT01 > JABWAT01 > JAFLBE01. The sequence goes on along the minus strand of JAKLJL010000004.1, from coordinate 15,314 downwards.
TCCGGACCTTTGCACCTGACTTCGATAGAGGGGAAGTCATGTGTTGTGTGTGTAAACTAAGGGAAATTCATGTTAAAAACCAGACTGTTTCTGATTCTTTCTGTCTTCCTGCTTGCTGCAGGAGCTCTTGCCCAGGGAAAAGGAACCCTGCGCGGGACTATTACCGACAATTCAAACAATGACCCGCTGATCGGGGCCAATATCCTGATCACCGGAACCACACTGGGTGCCTCCACGGATCTGGATGGGAAATATACCATTAAAAACATTCCGGCCGGAACGTATTCAGTTACCGTCTCCTACATCTCCTACAAAACCATGACGGTCAGCAATGTGCTGATCTCTGCAGATAAACCCGTCACCCTGTCGCTGTCTCTCGAGCCGGCCTTTACCGAAATCGAGGAAGTGGTGGTTACGGCAGAAGCTCTGAAAAACACCGAGGCTTCCCTGCTGAAAATCCAGAAGAATTCGGTCAATATCGTTGACGGACTCAGTGCTGAAATGATCAAGAAAACCAATTCTTCAGACGGAACTGAAATTCTGAAGAAAATGACCGGGGTTACCATTGCCGACGGGAAGTATGCCTACATCCGGGGGGTCAGTGAACGGTATAACAACACCCTTCTGAACGGCGCCAGTCTGCCCAGTACCGATCCGGAGAAAAGAAGTTTTTCCTATGATCTGTTCCCGGCCAGTCTGGTTGAAAACATGATCACCTCAAAATCCTTTACTCCCGATAAACCCGGAGACTTCAGCGGCGGTCTGGTCGAAATCAGCACCATTGAATTCCCGGATAAATTTATCCTTGACGGCGGATATTCCTCAAGCTTCAATTCAATGACCACGTTTAAAAAGTTCAGAACCTATTCGGGCGGAAAAACTGATTATCTGGGCTTCGATGATGGTACCCGGAGCCTCCCGTCTAAAGTGCCCGATGCCAAACTGAACCGCACCACTCCCGATCTGGCCGCCATTTCGAAATCTTTCGCCAATAACTGGGGATCCGAATCGGAGACAGCGTTAAACAATAACAGTTTTAAGCTGAACATGGGAAATAAGTATGAACTCGGTGAAGACCATATCATCGGGTACAATGCCTCGGCCAGCTACGGGCAGTCTTATGAAAACCGTGATGTGATCAAAAAGGCAGCTTACACCTTTGAAGGCCTTCGGTATGATTACACCGGGATGACCTCAACCCGGTCGGTAAACTGGAATGCCATGCTGAACACAAGCTGGAAATTTAACCAGACCAACAAAATCAGCCTGAAAAATATGTATTCCGTCAATACGGATGATGAGTCAACTTTTTACGAAGGTGATTACTTTTCCTCAAACCAAAGCCGTGAAGTTACTGCGATGCGGTATGTTTCACGTGACCTGCTGTCGAGCCAGTTAATGGGAAGCCACAGTTTCATGGTTCTGAGCGGACTGAACTGGAACTGGAACCTGAATTTTGCCCAGTCAAACCGGAATGAACCGGATCTGCGCCGGTACGTTTATTTTGATGATCTGGTTGATCCGGCAGGGAAAAAACGCCTGGATATGACCAATGCCTATCCGTCCCGGTTTTATGGAAGTCTGGATGATAAAAGCCGGGGCTTCGGGTCAAATGCAACCCTGAAATTTTTTGAGAACCCCAGCCTTCCGAACCTGAAGGCCGGATTTAATATTGACCGGAAAGACCGTCAGTTCGATGCCCGTTCCTTTGCTTTTAAAAACACTGCCGGAATTCCCGATTCGATCCTGAGCAGCACCATCGAAACCATTTTTCAGGAAAAATATTTTAACCTGAATCCGTCAAAGGGAATTGCCGTCTCTGAAGATACCAAAGCCTCAGACAGTTATGATGCCGGCCAGACTGTAACTGCTGTCTATGCCATGACCGAGTTTGAACCGCTTTCAGACCTGAAGGTTGTTACCGGACTGCGGTACGAAAGCTCAACCCAGAAAATGAAAACCACCGATATTCTGGGCAACCCGGTTGATCTGAATTCTGACTATCAGGACTTTCTGCCGGCTCTTTCTCTGACCTACCTGCTTTCAGAGGACATTAACCTGAGGGCCGCTGCCAGCCGGACTCTGGCCCGTCCCGAATTCAGGGAACTGGCACCGTTCCAGTACTTCGACTTCCTGGCCAATGAACTGGTCGAGGGAAATCCTTCGCTGAAAGAAGCTGCCATTACAAACTACGACCTGCGGGCCGAGTTTTTTACCGGCCCAGGCGAACTGATTGCCGTTAGTTTATTCTACAAACAGTTTAAAAACCCCATTGAGCAGGTATACAAATCGGCCTCTTCCTTTGAACCCATCCGGACCTTCGATAACGCAACTGAAGCCAAAAACTTCGGCGCCGAGCTTGAAGTCAGGAAAAACATCGGACTCACCCTCGGATTTGATTTCCTGACAGACCTTTCCTTTGTCGGAAACGGGTCTCTGATCGACTCCAAAGTTGAAGGAATCGGTTCAGGCTTTCAGGTTTCGAGCCGGCCGCTGCAGGGACAGGCCAGCTATGTGCTCAATGCCGGTTTATACTATGACAACACAACCGACGGTATTTCGGGTTCTGTTTCCTGGAACCGGGTCGGCGAGAAAATTGCCAAAGTCGGCTTTGCCGGGCTGGGCGATGTTATTGAAATGCCCCGTAACCAGGTGGATCTTTCTTTCGGGATCCTGCTGGCAGAAAGCTTCGATCTGAAGCTTGGAATAAGAGATCTTTTGGCCGAAGACTATGTTCAGATTCAGAAATCTCCTGTCGGGGATAAAGATGCTGAACGGTATAACAAAGGCCGAACGGTTACCGCTGGGATCTCTTACCGGTTCTGAGATTAACCAAACAGGAGTCATCCAAATGAAAAAACTGCAATCTGTTCTTTCCGGTCTGATGCTGCTGGCAGGCACTGCCTTTGCTCAGCCCCAGATCGTCGAAGTTTCGGGCGATATCACCGGCCAGGTTACCTGGACGTCAGACAAATCCTACCTTCTTAAAGGGTTTGTCCGGGTGCAATCCGGCGGCGAGTTAACCATCCAGCCGGGAACCATTATCTATGGTGAGAATGCCACCCAGGGCTCATTCATCGTGAAGCCGGGCGGAAAAGTCATCGCAGAAGGAACAGAATATGCCCCCATCGTTTTCACTTCAGAGTTTGCCAAACCGGGTTCATCAGTCGAACCGGCCCGTGGTGACTGGGGTGGTGTTATCCTGCTGGGTAAAGCCCCTATCAATCCTGCCGGCGGAACGTCTTCAATCGAAGGTCCCGGCGACAGCTACGGCGGAAGCGATCCGGAGGATAACAGCGGTGTCCTGAAGTATGTCCGGATTGAATATGCGGGGATTGCCTTCACCCCGAACAATGAAATCAACGGACTGACCTTCGGCGGTGTCGGACGGGGAACCACCATTGACTACGTTCAGGTTTCCTGGGCCAATGATGACTCCTTCGAATGGTTCGGCGGAACGGTCAATGCCAAACACCTGATCGCCTATCAGGGACTGGATGATGATTTTGACACCGATTTCGGGTTCAGCGGGAAACTTCAGTTTCTGCTCAGCATCCGGGATAAGGAAATTGCAGATGTTTCCGGATCGAACGGATTTGAATCAGACAACGATGCAACCGGTTCAACCAGCAGCCCCAGAACCTCACCGACCTGGTATAACGTAACGCTGATCGGTCCTGCCGAAACCAAAAGCACGACCTTCAATTCCAATTACAAACGGGGAATGCA
>JAKLJL010000004.1:0-11485 GCA_023151185.1 Bacteroidota bacterium | reverse complement strand
CTGATGGACGGAAAAACCACAGCCAATGAGGCCGAAGCCGGTACCTGGTGGATTAAAAACAGTATCATTGCCGGTTCTGTCAGCAAATCACTGGATACAACCAAATCAAACAACTCAATCAACATCAGCAACTGGTTTACAGTAACCAACGGAAACCGGGTTTTTGCAGAGAACACTGAAGCCGGTCTGGTAAGTCCGTTCAGCACCTCTTCCTTCAATCCGACACCATCCCCGAATTCTCCGGTCTTTGCCGGTGCTGCCGTCCCGCCGGCTGACGGGTTCTTCGATCCGTCTGCTGCTTATGTTGGTGCTTTCGGTTCGGTGAACTGGACGGCCAACTGGTCAAGCCTGAAGTCCTTCGTTTATACTGATGTTGACGATCAGGCCGGATCACTGGCAACTTCTTTCACTCTGAACCAGAACTATCCGAATCCGTTCAATCCGTCAACCACTCTGTCATTTGTTCTGCCTTCCGCACAAACGGTCAGACTGAGTGTTTTCAATGCACTGGGTCAGCAGGTGGATGTTCTGGCTGTTGGGCAAAAACCAGCCGGAGAAACTCGGGTTACCTGGAATGCCGGATCCAACCCAAGCGGTATTTACTTCTACCGTCTGGAAGCCGGAAACCAGGTGATTACAAAGAAAATGATTCTGGTGAAATAAACCGGAATATCCCCAGCCGGGAGCTGTACGGCTTCCGGCACCATCCTTGACAGGATGAATCGGGCAACAGGACCCCTCACACACACAACCCCCGGGTTTGCAGTTTTCCGCAAGGAAGGCTCAGGCCCGGGGACTTTTTTTTTCACGGAGCCAGATAGGTCCGGATCCAGTCCTGCCACCAGGGCCAGTCGTGTCCGGCGCCGGGGTAATTGTCGAAGGTGTACCAGATTCCCTTTTCATATATCTGGTGGACGAAGGACTCGTTGTATCCCCGGCAGATGTCGTTTTCACCGGTCGCCAGAATAATCTTCTGCTGCCGGATCAGGTCCAGTTGCTGTCCATGGATTCCGGGAAGGTAATCAACAGGCGAATTGAAGTAACAGGTCTCATCCCACCAACCCATGACGTAATCCCGGATGGAAAAAATTCCGCCAAGGGAAATGATCCGCTTCACCACATCCGGGTGGCGGAAACCGAAGTTCACCGCATGATAACCGCCGAAACTGCAGCCGGTGACGGTGAGGTACGGATTCGGGTTCCTGACCTGAATAAACGGGATGACTTCATTCCGGATGTACTCATCATACTGGTTGTGCATCCAGGCCCGGTGAGCCGGATGTGCCCCATACTGATACCAGGAATCGGCATCTGCACTGTCGACACAGAATAACTGGATCCAGCCCTGATCGAGATGCCAGGAAAGGGCACTGACCATATTGCGGTCTTCATACTCATAAAACCGGCCCTTGCTGGTTGGAAAAACAATCACCGGGGCTCCCGAATGCCCGAATACCAGCAGGTCCATCGATCTGCCGAGCCGTGAACTGGTCCACTCATGATGCTCCCGGTTCATCTGTTCCGTCCTTCCTGCCTGCAATCTGGTTTAATCTGAGGCGTGATTTTAATATCTTGCCCGGGAAATCAGAAAGCAAGTTTGGCGGAATCAAGTTTCATGTGCCGTTTAGCCGTTTACCAGGGTCCCCGGATCTCCCTTCATCAGGTCATTTACAGCCAGCCGCATAATTTTGTTCAGCAGGCACAAAAGCCCCGTGAAATGGTTGCTGCAGCACTGAACGGTGATGGCTTCGGGGTTGGTTGGTACAACCCGGAAGCCGGGCCGGAACCCGCCTTGCTGACATCAGAAAAACCGCTGTGGCATGACGTGAATCTGCCCCGGATATCCGGAAAAATTTTCTCGGAAACCATTTTTATGCACGTCCGGGCTGCCTCACCGGGGCTTCCTGTCCATCAGGCCAATTCCCACCCGTTTCAGTGGGGAAATGAACTGTTCATGCACAACGGAATTATTTCTGAGTTCAGAAAAGGATTCATGCGGGCCATCCGGGAACAGATCACCGATCCGTTCTATGAAAACCTGCAGGGGACCACTGATTCTGAACACGTTTTCGGACTTTATCTCTCCATCCGGCAGGAAAATCCGGCGTTTTCCATGCCGGAAGCGATGACCGAACTCTTTAACCGCCTGAACCGGCTTGCCCTGAAGTTCGGTACCGATCTGGTGCTGAATCTGGCCGTAACCGATGGCCGGGTCGTCTGCATCACCCGGTATACCAACATTGAGAAAACGGCTTCTCTTTATTTTTCGGATTCCGGTCCCTCCTTTCCCGGCGGATTTATTGCCGCTTCAGAAAAACTGAATTCGGGGGATTCCTCCTGGCAGGAATTTCCGGTGAACCGGATGGTCACCCTCACTCCCGGTGAAAGCCCGGTCTGGCAGGAATTGCCGAATCCCTTTTTCCTGAATGGCGTCCTGACCCGTAAGGCCAAACCCACTACTTTGCTTGCCTGAAACTTATCCCCGGTTTTTTCCGTAAATCACTCTCTTTTTTAAACTTAGAGGAAATGTGATGAGGCTGCGGTTCCTGAACTGGGTTCTTTTATTCCCGATGACTTCCTTTGCCGGATGGGTCCCCGTCTCTGATATCGGTTCTGCTGAGGTATATTCTGTTTATGCTGCCGGTGATACTCTGGTTGCGGGCGGACTGAGTTCATCCTGGTTTTCTGTCAATGCCGGAAAAGACTGGCAGGAAGGCGGTGAAACCGATCCGGATGCCGGCGGAATCAATACCTTCGTCTTTCATAACGGCTGGCTGTATGCCGGAACCATGACAGCCGGTGTATACCGAAGCCAGGACCTGGGTAAAACCTGGGTTCCGGTGAATCCGGGTCTGGTCGGCGGGGCAAAACGGGTTCTGAAACTGATTTCCGGAAATGGCTGGATTCTGGCCGGAACTGACGGCGCCGGATTGTACCGCTGGCCCGGAACCGAGCCTGTGGTCTGGTCAGCCTGGGCAGAGGATACCGGCCGGCAGAACATATCCGAGATTTTTTTTACCGGATCCGAGTTCCTGATGACATCCGGTTTTTTGAATTATGTATTCAGAAGAAAACCGGGAAATCCGGAATGGGCAGCGTCAAAACTGGATACGGCATTGGGTGAAATTCTGGATATTCACTCCTTTGCCAGGCTGGGTTCAGACCTTTTCGCCGGTACTTCGAACGGAATTTACCGGTCGAAGGATGACGGTGCAACGTGGGCATGGTGCGGCACCCGGTTTTTGAAAGGCGACGTCAGGCAGCTTCGGGTAAACGGCAGTGAACTTTCGGGCATTTACGTTTTTGATTCTGATTTTTTTGTCGTGTACTCCCGCGATTCCGGTGAAACCTGGGCGGTCTGGGATCATTGGTATTTAACAGTAACGGCGTATGACATCTGCAGGGGAACGCATTGGGTTGGTCATATTGGCGGATTAAGCTCCGGCGGATCAATTCCCGTTTCTGTTCAGGACCCCGCTGCCGTTCCCGGTCCCTTTCCGTTCCTGACCGGGTATCCGAATCCGTTCAATCCGGAGACGGTATTGCAGACAGAATTACCCGTTTCCGGACCGGTGTCCCTCCGGATATATGATCTGACGGGCAAGCTGGTTGCAGATCTTGCGTCGGGAGTTTTTCCTGCGGGGCACCATCAGTTCCGGTGGTCGGCCGGCCGGCAGTCATCCGGGGTTTATCTGGCCCGCCTGGTAACCGGCAGCGGCACGGCAACCCGCAGGCTGGTCCTCCTGCGGTAGCCATTCTGCATGGGGGTTGACGCCAATAACCCGTTCATTTATCTTTGAGCAAACATCAACAAGGAAAACCCATGAAAAAACTTCTGCTTCTGACTCTGACTCTCGGGCTTGCTTTGGGTGCAGCGCTTGCCGGCGATAAAAACGACGACAAGAAAAAAGCTGAATCCAAGGATAAAAAGAAAACCTCAACCTCCTGCTGCAGCCATTCGAAAGACTGCGATTCTGAAACGAAGGCAAAAAGCAAGGATGATTGCAGTCCGTCTGATAAAAAATCGGACAAAAAAGAAACGACCGAAACGAAAAAAGACTGACAGTGAAATCCGGCCCCTGAGCCGGATTTTTTATTTACGGGGGATTTATGTGCGGCCGGTATTCACTGAAACGGTCCGATTTTGCCACCTACGAAGAATGGATGACCTATCGGAAAAGCCAGTATGATGACGTCCATTCAAATCCGATTTACAATGCTGCCCCCACCATGAAACTGCCGGTTATTCTGGAAGGAGAGTCGGGTACTGAGGTCAGGTGGATGCGGTGGGGACTTCTTCAGCCCTGGAACAGGGAACGAAACGACGCCTTTAAAACCTTCAACGCCAAATCAGAAACCCTCGCCGAAAAACCGACCTGGAAAAAACCTTTCCGGTCTCAGCGGTGCCTGGTCATTGCGGATGGTTTTTTTGAGTGGAAGAAAGAACCGGAAGGAACTGATTTGTTCGGATCCGGAACCGGAAAGGACGTGAAAAAACCCTACCGGATCCGGCTGAAATCAAAAGATCAGTTTGCGATGGCCGGACTGTACAATTCCTGGACGGATCCGGCTACCGGCGAGGTAAGCGATACGTTTACCATTGTAACCACCGGGGCAAATGACCTGATGAAACCCCTCCATGACCGGATGCCGGTAATTCTGCCGGATGAGGCTCACCGGATCTGGATGGACCGCCGGATTCAGAATCCCGAAGATCTCACCGGCCTACTGACTCAGTACCCTTCTGATCAGATGGAACTGTTCGGGGTCACTGCCCGCATCGGCAATTCCCGGTATCAGGAACCGGATGCGCTGGATCCGGTGTAGTCACCATTCTCTCTGAACGATAGCTGCCTTGAGTATTTTCTCACCGATGCCTGGTGCTTCAATGTGCAGCAGGTAAATCCCGGAGGCCACATAAAAGCGGTGACCGTTGGTCAGATCCCACCTCAGATAGTTCAGCCGGTCATTTTTCTCGAGGCGGGCAACCCGTTCACCTGCCAGATTGTAAATCCGGACGGTTACTTTTTCAGGTAAATTCAGCAGGGTTATATACCGTTCACCTACATTGAGTTCCTGTGAGTTATCCCCCATGTACGGATTGGGGAACAGGGTGATCCGGTTCAGGATGGCTGATTTTTCTCTTTCATACCAGGCCGAGTCCGATTCCAGTCCGGCAAGTTCAAACCGGTCTTCATGGGTTGGCTGGTTAAATCTGAACCGTACCCGTGATCCTTCCACAACCTGCAGGGTATCTCCGGCCGGCTCCCAGGCCGCCATCCAGGATCCGGTCAGTTGGGTTCCCCGTACCAGAAAATCCATTTCCGGATCCAGAGACAGAGAATCTGCCGGCATCGTCAGATCGGGTGAGTAGGTATCCGCAGAAATCAGGATGACCTCCCGGCTGTCCGGGTCACCATCCCATCTGCCGTCCGGATTTGAATTGGAGTTACCGGACCAGGTTTCCACCAGCCCCACCTTAAGCTGGCGGTACCGTTCTTCCTGGCCGTCACCTTCTACCGCCCAGGCCCGAAGCGGCAGGGAGACAACTCCTCTTCCGGGCAGGTACTGTGCCGGGAGCCTTCCGGTTAATGGAGCCGCGGGCCCCGTTTTGGTAAACCCAGCCCAGATAACCGGCTGATAGTAGGGTTCCTTATGGATTTTGGCCGGCTGCCAGGCCGGCGGACCGAAGGCCGTTCCAACCGGCTGAACTCCGGAAAGGTACCGGTAAGCCAGACTCGGATGGATTTTTGTCCATTCCACTTCGATCATCCGGAGTCTGGAGTCCGGGATATCTGATCCGGTTCTGATCCTGCTGTCCGGAGATGCCTGAACCCAAAGTCCTGAAGAATCTGACCGGTTCCGGTCCAGCGGAGACACACCGCCGGAGACCCAGTTCCCCGATTCAGTCCACCACTTCCTGCCGGAGACGTCTTCTGAGAGAAACCGGGTTGGCTGTGCCCGGAACTGAAAGGCATATCCTGCATCCCCAACCGGCTGCAGGACCGGAGAGTAAACCACTCCGTCAGCCCCGGCCGTTACCCACTTCAGATCCTCACCGGCATAATAAAAGGAAACCGGCTGGTTCCCGGTGGTTTTTATCCGGGACTGATCGGTGACCACCACCTGAAAACCCAGATCAGACTGGCCGGAGACCCGGGTCAGGAGAGAGGAAAGACCGGTTTCAGTATAATCGGGCACATCCTGAGTCAGAGACCCGTGATACAGGACCTGAAACCGGATTTCCTGAGACTCAGCCAGAAGGCCGCTTTCCTCAACCGAAAGGGGAAGTCCGTCAGGGGACAGGAACCGGTTAAGGCCGAGTGAATCGAGGTAAACAGCAGAAAGCCCGAATTCATAGGTAGCGCCGTCAGTAAAGGAATGGGCTGTCGCCGGATCGAGAGGCAGTTCCCAGAGAACTCTGGCGCCGGGCATTTTCAGACCGGAAAAGTCTTCAGGAGACAAAACATCTCCGGTCATCCCGGGAATGAGATCATCCTGCCGGTCAGGAAGCCGGAGTGTTTTAACCGGGATAAAGTCCTGCCCGGTTTCTTCCCAGACACCCGAAAGAGTCCGGTACTGTCGCAGGCGGAAGGCTTTGAAGCGGCGGGAGTGCCCAAGGAGGGTCTTCTGGGTAAAGGCGGCGGCTTCTGAGGCATCGAAGGAAATCTGGACGGCACCTTTTTGGGTAATCTGGGTTCTGATGCCCGTTGGTGCAGGCGGGGCAGGTAACGGGGAATAAATCTCCGGAACGGCAGCCCTGAGAAGATCGGCAGATTTTCTGAGTTCGGCGATGCTGTTCAGATTACTCGTCCCGCGTGCAGCAAATACCGTGGTCAGGATCGTCTGGGTGTCCCCCGGTGCCATATCAAACGGTTCGGTGCTCAGAAATTGGGTTATGTCGTAGCCATTACTGGCAATCCACCCTGTTTGGGTTTCCGGATACCCCGGATAATTGAGTCTGGGATTGTCAAGAGCAGTTCCTCCTATCCCGTTCCAACTCGGATTTAACGATTCGCCCATTCCATTTAACCCAAGTTGAAAGTACCTTGCCTGATCAACATTGCTCGGGTAAAAATTTCCTCTAGAATGAATAAAAACCAAATGTGAGCCCATTCTGGCTTGACGGAAGCCGGATTTTAGATGGCCGTTAACCCAGGCTGTGCGGTCTTCTGTAACCGTGCGGATAACAGGACCGGCCAGGATCCCGGAACCCAGGGCTGGGGGGGTGTTGCCGTATTTTCTGTCAAAATCGGTCTGGTTGTATCCATAACAGAAATACCGGGTTGTGTCACATCCGCCAAGGTCATCATCTGAGATTCCAATTTCTGAATCTGCGAAGATGGTAAAAATGGCATCCCGGATCGGCAACGGGTTTTTATTGATCAGTTGGTATTCAACGAAAACAGCATTTTCAATGGCTCCGGGCTGGTTAAAAGCAAACGCCTTGATTCTGCATTCCAGGTTTATTTGCTTATTTCCTTCTAACCGCTGGTATGGTTCAACACCGTCATTGATCACCATCCAGAGCATCTGATCCCCGGTCAGGTCCGGATAGTCGCCCTGTTCCGGCTGGTAAATTCCGTCTCCGTTCCGGTCAATCCAGGGTGCACCCAGATCAGCCGGCCACTTCTGGATGTCCTCACTGGTCCGCCAGTCATCACCCCGGTTGATTTTATAAATGCGGAACCGGTTGGAGGATGGTGCCGGTCCGGCTTCAGTGAGATTTCCTGGTCGCCACTCCACAATCCTTCGGCTTGGAATGAGCCAGGCGGTTCTGAGTTCATCCTCAATATAGCCTGAAATGGCAAAAGAATTTTCAAAAGACAGGTAAGTACCGGCATTTCTGGGAAATTCGACCCCATGCTTTCCTAAGGAGTCAACCATGGAACCATTGTTTTGGAAAAATACCTGAAGGTTATTGATGTTCAGAGAGGAATAGGAAGGTGAAAGGGATGCGGTTTTTGAAAGGATAGATTGACCCAGACCGGAGTGATAAGGGGTTGCTGCCAACAACAGGATAATGGATAGACTGTAATAGTTGGGTGTCTTCATGTCACCATTCTCTCTGAATGATAGCAGCCTTGAGTATTTTCTCACCGATGCCCGGTGCTTCAATGTGCAGCAGGTAAATCCCGGAGGCCACATAAAAGCGGTGCCCGTTGGTCAGATCCCACCGCAGATAGTTCAGCCGGTCATTTTTCTCGAGGCGGGCAACCCGTTCACCTGCCAGATTGTAAATCCGGACGGTTACTTTTTCAGGTAAATTCAGCAGGGTTATATACCGTTCACCTACGTTGAGTTCCTGTGAGTTATCCCCCATGTACGGATTGGGGAAAAGGGTGATCCGGTTCAGGATAGCTGATTTTTCTCTTTCATACCAGGCCGAGTCCGATTCCAGTCCGGCAAGTTCAAACCGGTCTTCATGGGTTGGCTGGTTAAATCTGAACCGCACCCGTGATCCTTCCAGAACCTGCAGGGTATCCCCGGCCGGCTCCCAGGCCGCCATCCACGATCCGGTCAGTTGGGTTCCCCGTACCAGAAAATCCATTTCCGGATCCAGAGACAGAGAATCTGCCGGCATCTGCAGATCGGGTGAGTAGGTATCAGCAGAAATCAGGATGACTTCCCGGCTGTCCGGGTCACCATCCCATCTGCCGTCCGGATTTGAATTGGAGTTACCGGACCAGGTTTCCACCAGCCCCACCTTAAGCTGTCGGTACCGTTCTTCCCGGCCGTCACCTTCCACTGCCCAGGCCCGAAGCGGCAGGGAGACAACTCCTCTTCCGGGCAGGTACTGTGCCGGGAGCCTTCCGGTTAATGGAGCCGCGGGCCCCGTTTTGGTAAACCCAGCCCAGATAACCGGCTGATAGTAGGGTTCCTTATGGATTTTGGCCGGCTGCCAGGCCGGCGGACCGAAGGCCGTTCCAACCGGCTGAACTCCGGAAAGGTACCGGTAAGCCAGACTCGGATGGATTTTTGTCCATTCCACTTCGATCATCCGGAGTCTGGAGTCCGGGATATCTGATCCGGTTCTGATCCTGCTGTCCGGAGATGCCTGAACCCAAAGTCCTGAAGAATCTGACCGGTTCCGGTCCAGCGGAGACACACCGCCGGAGACCCAGTTCCCCGATTCAGTCCACCACTTCCTGCCGGAGACGTCTTCTGAGAGAAACCGGGTTGGCTGTGCCCGGAACTGAAAGGCATATCCTGCATCCCCAACCGGCTGCAGGACCGGAGAGTAAACCACTCCGTCAGCCCCGGCCGTTACCCACTTCAGATCCTCACCGGCATAATAAAAGGAAACCGGCTGGTTCCCGGTGGTTTTTATCCGGGACTGATCGGTGACCACCACCTGAAAACCCAGATCAGACTGGCCGGAGACCCGGGTCAGGAGAGAGGAAAGACCGGTTTCAGTATAATCGGGCACATCCTGAGTCAGAGACCCGTGATACAGGACCTGAAACCGGATTTCCTGAGACTCAGCCAGAAGGCCGCTTTCCTCAACCGAAAGGGGAAGTCCGTCAGGGGACAGGAACCGGTTAAGGCCGAGTGAATCGAGGTAAACAGCAGAAAGCCCGAATTCATAGGTAGCGCCGTCAGTAAAGGAATGGGCTGTCGCCGGATCGAGAGGCAGTTCCCAGAGAACTCTGGCGCCGGGCATTTTCAGACCGGAAAAGTCTTCAGGAGACAAAACATCTCCGGTCATCCCGGGAATGAGATCATCCTGCCGGTCAGGAAGCCGGAGTGTTTTAACCGGGATAAAGTCCTGCCCGGTTTCTTCCCAGACACCCGAAAGAGTCCGGTACTGTCGCAGGCGGAAGGCTTTGAAGCGGCGGGAGTGCCCAAGGAGGGTCTTCTGGGTAAAGGCGGCGGCTTCTGAGGCATCGAAGGAAATCTGGACGGCACCTTTTTGGGTAATCTGGGTTCTGATGCCCGTTGGTGCAGGCGGGGCAGGTAACGGGGAATAAATCTCCGGAACGGCAGCCCTGAGAAGATCGGCAGATTTTCTGAGTTCGGCGATGCTGTTCAGATTACTCGTCCCGCGTGCAGCAAATACCGTGGTCAGGATCGTCTGGGTGTCCCCCGGTGCCATATCAAACGGTTCGGTGCTCAGAAATTGGGTTATGTCGTAGCCATTACTGGCAATCCACCCTGTTTGGGTTTCCGGATACCCCGGATAATTGAGTCTGGGATTGTCAAGAGCAGTTCCTCCTATCCCGTTCCAACTCGGATTTAACGATTCGCCCATTCCATTTAACCCAAGTTGAAAGTACCTTGCCTGATCAACATTGCTCGGGTAAAAATTTCCTCTAGAATGAATAAAAACCAAATGTGAGCCCATTCTGGCTTGACGGAAGCCGGATTTTAGATGGCCGTTAACCCAGGCTGTGCGGTCTTCTGTAACCGTGCGGATAACAGGACCGGCCAGGATCCCGGAACCCAGGGCTGGGGGGGTGTTGCCGTATTTTCTGTCAAAATCGGTCTGGTTGTATCCATAACAGAAATACCGGGTTGTGTCACATCCGCCAAGGTCATCATCTGAGATTCCAATTTCTGAATCTGCGAAGATGGTAAAAATGGCATCCCGGATCGGCAACGGGTTTTTATTGATCAGTTGGTATTCAACGAAAACAGCATTTTCAATGGCTCCGGGCTGGTTAAAAGCAAACGCCTTGATTCTGCATTCCAGGTTTATTTGCTTATTTCCTTCTAACCGCTGGTATGGTTCAACACCGTCATTGATCACCATCCAGAGCATCTGATCCCCGGTCAGGTCCGGATAGTCGCCCTGTTCCGGCTGGTAAATTCCGTCTCCGTTCCGGTCAATCCAGGGTGCACCCAGATCAGCCGGCCACTTCTGGATGTCCTCACTGGTCCGCCAGTCATCACCCCGGTTGATTTTATAAATGCGGAACCGGTTGGAGGATGGTGCCGGTCCGGCTTCAGTGAGATTTCCTGGTCGCCACTCCACAATCCTTCGGCTTGGAATGAGCCAGGCGGTTCTGAGTTCATCCTCAATATAGCCTGAAATGGCAAAAGAATTTTCAAAAGACAGGTAAGTACCGGCATTTCTGGGAAATTCGACCCCATGCTTTCCTAAGGAGTCAACCATGGAACCATTGTTTTGGAAAAATACCTGAAGGTTATTGATGTTCAGAGAGGAATAGGAAGGTGAAAGGGATGCGGTTTTTGAAAGGATAGATTGACCCAGACCGGAGTGATAAGGGGTTGCTGCCAACAACAGGATAATGGATAGACTGTAATAGTTGGGTGTCTTCATGTCACCATTCTCTCTGAATGATAGCAGCCTTGAGTATTTTCTCACCGATGCCCGGTGCTTCAATGTGCAGCAGGTAAATCCCGGAGGCCACATAAAAGCGGTGCCCGTTGGTCAGATCCCACCGCAGATAGTTCAGCCGGTCATTTTTCTCGAGGCGGGCAACCCGTTCACCTGCCAGATTGTAAATCCGGACGGTTACTT
>JAKLJL010000003.1 GCA_023151185.1 Bacteroidota bacterium | reverse complement strand
GTCGTGGTGGTTTCGAGAACAGTTAACGGCATTGTTGAGCCGTTGACATAAAACTTTCCGGTACAGAGTGCCGGGCCTCCTGAATTGATTCGTTTCATCATCAACACCAGATCATCGGTTGGTGACACTGCTGCTGCGAAGTCATAAAACGGACCGTTGGAGTACAGGGTGTAGGGGTTTCCCCAGTTTGTTCCCGGTTTGTACCTCAGACATTTTACAGAACCACTTTCAAGCCAGACCAGATAAGACGCTTTACCATTGGATACGAATTTGGGTTTGTACGGGTTTACACTTGTACTCCATCCGGACCAACTTTCAATCAATCCAGTTCCAGGGTTCAAATTGGCAGTTTTGGTATAGATAAAAGAACTATCAATGACCGTCAATACAAAATAATTTGCATGTGCCGGAAAGGGAGTTCCATAGTTTGTAAGTGCTCCGGAAAGATAGAGTTTGGCTTTTGGGGTAAAGCTCTGGACAACCGGGTCCGTCTCATTAACTATATGGGTAGTGAACCCGGTTTCAACACCATTGATATACTCCCGTACTGAAACAATTTTGATTCCGCTTTCAAAATTGATATACCCGACATAGGATTTTTGACGGTTATAATCGGAGACTGCCATTGATTGTGGCGGCGTATCCAGATTGTTCGTCCAGCTATCAATTGCAAGATTGATTTCACGGGTACCAGTTCCGGATTCCTGATGAAGCCACAACCCGGTTTGATAGGTTGGATCTGTTGAGTAATAAACCACTGATGAGGTCCCGTTCCCGGAATACGGTGAGGTAGATTGTACCCAGGCTTGTGTTTGGGAAGTTAAATCTCCTTTCCATAAGGCCCGCAGATTTGTATCATTAAGTAATAATAAGTCCCGAGGGTTATATTTAACACCGTCTGACCAACCAATAAACTTCCATTGGAGCCCAAAGGGCTGTAAGTTATTTGCTTCTAAACTATAGGGAATGTTGAATTTTGACGTAAAATACCAATCTGAAAAGGGTATTAAAATGGAAGATCCATCCATTTTCATAGTTCCGCTATTTGCGAGAACTCCATCAAATGAATTGTTTAATATCAATTTATTTTGTTTGGCGTAATCTCCATAATATTTTGTATCAAGGAAGCCGGGTAATATTTTAATTTGCCTATCACCAATAAGAGATGCAGGTTCAATACTTTTTAAATTTGCAATTTTTTTTGCTGATTGAAACCTGAATCTGCTATTTCCACTTTCAAAATTATCATCAATAAAATAAGCATTGTACTCACCTTGAAGATCATCATAAATTGCAAATCCACTTTTTTCTGTAATTGAATATATTTGCTCATTATATTTTTTTAACTGAACTTTCCCTCTTTGAATAGTTCCTTCAAGATTATTTTCAACCTGAATTATTGGTGGTTTTGATATTAATGGAATTGTTATAACTATTTCATCAGTGGATGGCATCAAAATAATTTGGGCAAGGGAGAAATTATACATTGAATTTTTAGTAAAGGTGAACAACTCAATCTTTGTACTATCAATAGGCATTTTATCTAGTGCCGGAGCCGAAACTCCAAAATCAATAAATGATTCGCAAGTAGCAAAATTACTTATCTCGGAAAGTGATGCAAAAGTCTTATCAAAATAAACAAAAAGTGTGTCTGGCGCTATTCCTTTACCATCCCCGATTAACAGAGAAAGTCGTGTGTTTATGCTCCCATTTGCGGTTTTTCGGACCGGGGGAGCTCCTCCTTCTGAAATCTTACATGTGCCTTGATAGCTAGAAGATAACACAGACAAGCTTGCTTCAATTTTATTTCCCTCCCCAAAAAAACAGAAATCAACATTTGGCATAAAAATTCCAAGCGCGGTATCAGAAATGCTTATTGAACACCCCTCAATATTGACTGAGTATTCATGAAAGTATGGTGTAATATACCCAGTTACACCATTTTCGCTTATAAAAATTGATGGCAATTGAGGTTCGTTATTGATTGTGTGAAACGAAAACTTCCCAGCTTTCATCATTGCATTTAACGTTTGTTCGAAAGACTGCTTGGAAATTCTGTATTCAATTGACTGTGAATACAATGCTTTGGGAACAATTAAAAGGATGATTGCAAGCAAAAAAGAATATATCATTTTCGACTCCTTATTGTGTTTTTAATCTCGTGTTTGAGCAATTGCCAGTGCATGGTCCCAGGCAATAAGTAACGTAAATACTTTTCCCGATGAAGTAACATAAGGGATTCCTGCAGAAAAGTTGGAAAAATTACCTGTAAAACTAATTTTGGCAAGGGATTTTCCGTTATAGTGGTAAAGGTAGTTTCCTGTTAACCAAATATCATTTTTGGCAAAAGGATAAACGGAAAGCATCTCCCGGGAGATGGTGGCAAATGGATTTTGGGCTGGAATAAATTCAGTACAATTGTTTACCACAGAAAATGTTTTTACCGGTATCGTTCCTACATTCAAGCTAACTGAACTACTTTCGGAACAGTAAAAAACAGAAATATCAGCCATATCACTTTTCAAGGGGATGTTTAATGCAAATGTTGTATCAGTCCGGCTTTGGTCATACAAAAGGTTCCAATTTCCATCATTCCGTGACCATATTTGCTTCCCATTTTTCAGCGAAGATCCTAACAGAAAAATTTTATCTTTGGAAAAACCATCAATCTTCTGGACAAAATAGTCTACTGGACAAGTGATAATTTTCCAATCCGAAATGTCCGATGCCTTTTCAACCAATAACCCTTTATCACCACCTGCTATGTAATATCCATTTCCGTCTGTCCATACAGTGTTTAGATTCCCCTCGTAGCCAGAAAAAATTGTTCTTTTCCAAATTTTGTCGGCGGTTGTGAATTCAAGAACTTCTTGTTGCCCGAGAACCGAAAACTTCCCCCCAACCGCTACCATTCTTTTACTATCACCGGTAACGGCAAATGATGCAATTTGAATAGTTGAATTGGCAGAAATAAGGTTCCATCTTTTCCCATTCCAATGGGCACCTGGATATGCTTTCCCATTTTTAATAAACATCCCCATCGCATAAGCATCCGAATCAGAAAAGGCGAAGACCCCGCCTGCAATGGAGTTGGTGACACTTTCCTTCTCACCAAGTGAATCAATCTCCCATTCAAATACATTTGAGGATTTTGGATTTTCGCAATCAGTACTTGTTGTATCAGAAGGGTCGTCAGGTGGCACCATAATTTGTCCATTTCTCTCACAAGTCGAAAAAAGAATAATAAAGACTATAAACTGTAATTTATTCATAAAATAACCTTGGTGTTACATTTCCTATTAGCTCGATTTTGTTATAATGCTTATTTAGATCCGATGTCGTAAACATATTTTGTTCGAGAATAGTTATTACTGTTTTCATGGTGCCCCTCTCAATCACCACAGTGAAGCTTTCAAACTCCTGCCCCTTAGAAATTGTGGTAGAAGTATCCAATTTATAATTGTCGGTACCTGCTTTTGTAGTCCAGTAATTTGTGAACCATTTCCACGCGGTGGAATTGTGTACAGTTATTACGTCAAAAGTATTTTTAAATTTAACCCATGATTCAACAATTTTAAACCTATCACTACTGTTAACGGAAAACTGGAATATATATTGCGAATTTGAACCTGGTTTTAGTTTACTATTAAACGATATACTATACGCATTCTGCCTAACAGTAATATTTTGTGTTAAAATAAATTTTAGGTCAGATGCGGAAGGAATAAATTCAACCTCGGGGGTATAATAAATTGATTCATTGTCATTGTTGTCAGTTAGTAATTTGCTATTAATACCTACATCGGAAATTCTATATTCCTTTCCGGAAAATTGTTCAATAAACAGAAATATTGCAGATCTATATGGCTCAACAATATTTAAAGGGCACCTCTAAAAACCGACTTTGAAAATTGATTTAAGAGAAATTTGATTTTAAAAATATTGTTCGTTGAAATTTTGTAGAAAATCAGAGTTTTTATCTTTGATTTAGACCCCTTAAAAGGGGCAGAGCGGGGATTTCTCCCCGGAAAAAGTCATATCGTCTCTGCTAATTTAAGTTTAGACAAATGGATCCCTCTGAACAGGTTGTAGATCAGATTATTTAAGGCAATTTGTCCGGTTATTCTCACGATGCCTTTACATCGGAGCCGGTACACTTTCAGGCTGTTTCGCATGAAGCCAAAGATATGTTCAACCCTGCAACGGATCGAAGCATAAGCCCGGTTCCGTGCCTTGTCTTCTTCGGTCAGCTGACGGTGACGTACGCTTCTGTTCTGAATCCTGGGTTTAATTCCTCTTTCAATCAAAACTGCTTCCCGTTCCTGTCCGTGATAAGCACTGTCTGCCCAGAGTTCCTGACCTTTATCATCCTCGGTAAGCAGTTCCAGAAGAACATTGGAATCGTGCTCACTTGCCGGTGTTGTCTGAAAATTGGTTATCAGTTTTGATTTCTGGTCTATTTTGACATGGTTCTTATAGCCGAAATAACTAACATTGCCCTTCTTTGTCCAATCTGCATCAGTGTCTTTTTGTCTCTGATGATTTGGGTTTTCAGCCTTGTCTTCCTCTTTCGGCGGATGCTGACGCGGTGCTTCCACAAAAGAAGCATCTACGATAACACCCTGGTGAACGATAAGACCTCTCTGGTATAATTTCCGGAAGAACTGATCAAACACCTGATTGAAAATATCTTTCTTGTTGAGTTGTTCTTTAAATGCCCAGACTGTTTTGGAATCCGGAACCACATCTTCCAGATTTAGACCCAGAAAACGCATAAAACTCATTCGGTCCAATATCTGAAATTCAGTCTGATCGTCACTCAGATTAAACAGGCGCTGGAGAATTAAAACCTTAAACATCATCACCCGGTCAAATGGAGGTCGGCCTCCAACTTTGGGGTCTACAACCGGAAAGGCAGATTCAAGTAACGGACGAAAGTCTTCCCAGTTTATCATCGCGTTGAGTTTAATCAATGGATCTTTTTGCTTTTCTATTTTCTCTAAACGGTGGTGCTGATCAAACAGCGAAAGGGACTTTTTCTTCTTCATCGGCTTCTCTTTGTTTTTCTACAAATTTCGCCATTTTATCTCTTTTATACCACTTTAAGGGCGGTTTCTAGAGGGGCCCTAAACTATTTACTTGATTAGTCATACTTTCTTTTGCTAGTTTAACATAAATTCCCTGAGATTTTGTACTATTATTATTAGCCTCCATCTCCCAATGAATACTTGCGCTCTCAAGCGGTGCAAAAATAACTAAACTGTCAGAATAATTTGATCCTACGACTTCATAGCTAATTGGTATTTTTATACCAATCTGTGTATAATTGTCAACAAAAGGCCTTTTAAGAAAGGATAAATTAATAGTAAATCCCTGCAATTCGAATGTTTTCTTATTGGGAAAAAGAAATTCGGACATTTGGTCTGAAATTAGTCTATTTGCGGAAGTCTGGTCAATATTAAGTATAATTTGACCAGGGAAAGATTCTTTCTCAAAAACCTGCCCAAATGAAATTGTGGAAATAATAATTGCAATTGTTAATAAAACACAATACTTGAAAATATATCTTGTTCTATAGAGTACTATTCGATTTTGAATTGAAATATAACCGGTTTTCATTTTTTCTCCAAAGCTACGTTATTAATTCAAGATAATTATGTTGTTTTCGTATGTGCAAAATCCATAATTGAAAACTGCACTAGACTCGAAAACAAGGCGTTTTTTTAAAAACCTTTAACTACATGCCTTTACTTAAATATGGTACATTTATACTTCACTTGCTATCTATCTTTATCTGTTTAGTATTTATTTCTTACATTTCGTGTCATTTATGTGATATTATTCACAATTCTAAATGAATCAGAAATCGGCTAACTTCACGGGCGGTAAACTATATTTTCTATTCCAGATAAAACATGTAACATCTTTTTATTCAGATCTTTACGTTGTTTGTTCATTCTAATCAGAGCCTGTTCAGTTACCTGAATATTCCCAATTCGATCTTTACTTAAATCAGACCATTTTAGCCCAATCAGGAAATTCTATTTAAGTTACCTGCAAAACATTCATACCTTTTTAAACAAAATATTATCTAATTCTATAAGCGGCTGTGCTTCCTTAACTCCGGCTTAACCTTCCGCTTTCCTGGTTTCTGAGTCTATCCGTCAATCGTTGCGGAAGTGGTGTGCCGGTTCTACCAAAAGGGAAACTCCTGAAACCCAAAGGCCCAAAGGAAAGCCTAAAGGGAAGCTTTATTTTTCTCTCCCCGGGGAGTGGGGAGGGACAGGATTAGGGGTCAGTCCATGGTTTTCCGGAACCTGAGAACAGCCAGCGAAAACAGCATTACCGAGAATACAAACAGAGCCAGAAATTCGGGCCACAGCACCTCCAGCCCGACACCTTTCAGAAAAATACCCCGGATGATAATCAGAAAGTATTTCATCGGGACCACCCAGGAAATCCACTGAATCACCACCGGCATATTTTCAACCGGGAAAATAAATCCGGAAAAAAAGACCATGGGCGGGAACACCATAAAAACAGTCGTCAGGGCTGCCTGCTGCTGATTGTTCGACACGGATGAGATTAAAAGTCCGAGTCCCAGGGTGGTGATCAGATACACATAAACCAGCAGCATCATGGTAAGAAGGTTCCCTCTGAAGGGAGCCTGCATAAGAAAATGGTTGATAACCAGGATGACCAGAACCACGATGGTGGCGGTGATCGAGTAAGGAAGCAGTTTCCCTAACATGATCTGCCACGATTTGATCGGGGTTACGATGAGCTGTTCCAGATTCCCGTTTTCTTTTTCCTTCACAATCGAAAGGGCGGTCGTAATCGTCGTTGCAATCAGCAGAACCAGACTCAGCACACCGGGCACCATAAAGTTCATGGTTTCCAGTTCCGGATTGTACCACACCCGGGTTCTGGGTTCTGCCTGCCCCAAAGTGAGTCTCTGCCCGGACCGGTTGAATTTTTCGGTGAGGATGGTCTGTCCCAGTTCGCCCAGAATTCCGGCGGCATACCCCATGGCAATTCCGGCCGTATTGCCATCGGCACCATCCACCAGAAGCTGAACAGTGGCGGTTTTTCCGGCAAGCCGGTTCCGGGAAAAGTCCTCGGGCAGCACCAGCACCATTCTGACCAGACCGGCATCCAGCAGGTGAGCCGCCTCCCGGTCGTGACTATCCACCCGGACGACCCGAAAAAGTCCGGACGCTTCGAATTTCCGTTTCACTTCCAGTGTGTAAGCTGTCGGATCCGGATCCACAATAGCAATTTTGACATCCTTCACATCAATCCGGGCTGCATAGCTGAGCAGGGTGATCTGAACGATGGGGGCAATCAGTGACAGGGCCAGCAGTTTCCGGTCCTGCCGGAGCTGATGAAACTCCTTCCGGATCATGGCGATAATGGATTCCATTCGGTTACCTGAAAATCGAATTAAGTTTAACCCGGGCGATATTGACCAGAATCAGCAGGTAAATCACCAGTCCGGCAACGTCGGTCCAGTAAGCGGTGATATCCGCACCTTTGATCACGATAAACCTGAGACTTTCGAGAAAATATCTCGCCGGAAAAATGTAGGAAAACCACTGGAGGAACCAGGGCATCGAGTCGATGGGAAACATAAACCCCGACAGCAGAATGGTGGGAAGTACCGAAAGAAACGTCGCCGCCAGAAAGGCAACCTGCTGGTTCGGCGCCACGGTTGAGACCACGAGCCCGAGGGCAAGTCCGCCAAGCAGAAAGAGAAAGACGACCAGAAACAGTTCGAGATGACTTCCCTTTATCGTGGCTCCGAAGAGAAAATACCCCGCAGTGAGAATGGCATAGGCGGCCCCGAGTGAAATCAGCAGATAGGGCAGGGTTTTACCGGCGATCATTTCCATGGGGCGCAGAGGTGAAATCATGAGTTGCTCCAGGGTGCGGCGTTCCCGTTCTTTCACCACTGAAACCGCCGTCGAAATCACAGCCGTAATCATCAGGATGTACACAACCAGACCGGGGACGAGGTAAATGGAGCTTTTAAGTTCGGGATTGTACCAGATTCTGGCCCGGATGTCGAAAGGCAGCTGAAGGTTGATTCCCCTGCTGTTCAGAAATTCCTGCCGGATACCGGCATTCCAGTCGCCGATAATCTGTTCGGTGTAAGTTTTGATCATGGTGGCTTCATTGGCATTGCTGCCGTCGATGAGAACCTGAACCGGGGTTACCCGCCGGGCGGTAATATCCGCAGAAAATCCTTTCGGGATGATGAGAACCACCGTTGCCTTCCGGGAATCAAGAATTCCGGCGGCATCCCTGACCGACTGAAGAACCGGACCGGGTGAAAAAAACTGGGTCTGAAACAGGGCATCCGCCAGTGATCTGGAAGCAGCCGTCTGATCTTCATCCACAATCGCCACCGGCGATTCACTGATATCAAACGTCAGGGCATAGCCAAACATTACCAGCATGAAAACGGGCAGAAAGATCAGGATTCCCAGACTGCGTTTATCCCGGCTGATCTGGATAAATTCTTTCCTGACCATGGCAGAAATCCGCCTTGCAGCACCTCCCGGGCGTTTCATGGGACTGTTTCCTTTCTGTTCTGTTCAATCAGGTGGATGAAGACATCCTCCAGACTCGGCACAATCTGGCTGACTGACCGGACGTTCTGGCCGTCCTGTTCCAGACTTTCCGTCAGAGCCATGCGGATGTCATCGGTCAGCACGGTTCCTTCCTGAAGCATGGCATGCAGACTGAGGCCAAAGAGTGATACGTCACTGACCAGCGGATTCCGTCCCAGACTGTCGAGCCCTGAAACCGGATCGGAACATAAAATTTCGACGGAGACTGATTTCATGGAGTCCGATTTAAGTTCGGCCGGTGACCCGAGGGCAATCAGCTTGGAATTGTGGATCAGCCCGATGGTATGGCAATATTCGGCCTCATCGAGAAAGTGTGTGGTTACAAAAACCGTGGTCCCCCGGGCCGAGACCTGATCAATAATCGACCAGAAATTCCGCCTGGAAACCGGATCAACTCCGCCGGTCGGTTCGTCGAGAAAAAGAACAGCCGGGTTATGAACCATCGAGCAGGCCAGAGCCAGCCGCTGACGGATGCCGCCCGGCAGATCGCCGGCCAGCCGGTCTTCGAATCCGGTTAACTGCACCAGACGGATGAAGTCGGGAATCCGGGTTTTGCGGTCTTCCGGCGGCACCCGGTACAGGGTTGACCAGAATTCCAGATTCTGCACAACGGTTAAATCAGTGTACAGACTAAACCTCTGGCTCATGTATCCGATCCGGCCTTTCACGGCTTCTGCCTGAGTGGTAATATCCAGCCCGGCTACGGTTCCGGTTCCCGATGTCGGGAGCAGCAGTCCGCACAGCATCCGGATGGTGGTCGATTTTCCCGATCCGTTCGGACCGAGGAATCCGAAAATTTCACCTTTCCTGACCTTGAACGAGACCTCATCAACCGCCTTAAAAGATCCGAAATGGCGGCTCAGGTGATCAACAGTCACCGACCAGTTTTCAGTCATAGTGCAAGTCTTCCGTCTGCTTTGGCTTTGGCCATCCGTTCGGCCATGAGTGAAACCCGGGCACCTTCAAGCTGAAGTTCAGCCTGGGCGGCGGCTGTATCACCTTCCATCACATCAGCCGGAGTTGCCATTCCGGCCCGGAACTGATTTCCGAGCTGATCGGCCTTTTTCCGGGTTTGTGATACCAGCAATTCCATGACACTGACCATTTTCTCTGCCCGCTGAACCGAGGCTGCAGCACTTTCCTGCTCGATCCGGATGGATTTATCCAGCAGGGATTTCTGCAACTGAACCTGATTGAGGGTGATTTCGGCCTGCTGTGATTGCAGCGACCGGGTATTCCAGGTCCAGACATCGAACGAAATCAGCAGGGAAACATCCCAGGATTTATTCCAGACATTTTCCGGCGGGAAATACCGGGAATTGGGGTTGGCATAATCGTAATTGGCCTGGAAAGCAACCGAAGGAAACCAGTCACCCCGGGCAGCGGTTTTCAGTTCACCGGCTGCCTTTTCTCTGAGCACGAGGCTTTCCGTCTCGGGACGCCGGGCTGTTCCGGCCAGATCCGGTTCACCGGTTGCCGTTTTTACTGAATCGGTCACCGGTCCTTCCCTGCCGATCCATTGGCCCAGATTCAGCCGGGCAAGGCGGACTTTCTCTTCTGCATAAATCAATTCGGCCTGGGTTTCGGTTTGTTTCACCCGGATGGTGAGTACATCCGGCTCGGTCAGAAGTCCCGAAGCAAAACCGGCTTCGGCATCGGTAAACCGTTTGGCCAGGGTTTCGGCAAGTTTCCGGGTTACTTCTAACTGCTTTTCTGCCAGAATAACCTGCCCGAATGACCGGGTAACGGCCAGAGCCAGTTCGGTCTTCCGGGTTTCCAGATCCATTCCGGCTGCCCGTTCATTCCAGTCGGCGGCTTTCTGGGCAGATTGAAGTTTGAACCCGGCAAACAACGGTTGGCTGAGGGTCAGCCGAAAGGCTCCGGCATCCTGAATAGACCCCACCAGTTCCTTGTCAATCGGTCCCATCGGGGTATCCAGAGGGATTCTGAACGGATCGACTTCGGATTGATGGGTGAACCGGCCGGTCAGCTTCACGGTTGGCAGCCGGTTGTTCAGGGCCTGGCCGGCAGTTACAGCAGCAGACTGAACTTTCAGTTCATCTATCCGAACTGATTCGTGGGCTGTCAGGGCCTGCCGGATGGCTTCTTTTAAACTCAAAACCGGCTGGGCAGTTCCTGCAGCCGGCAGCAGGGTCAGAAAAAGTAAATAAACAGGTTTCATGTATGTCCTGAAATCTGGTGGATAAAAATGGTTTCCATGGTAGGATCCAGTTCCCGCCAGTGCCGAATGGTAATTCCGTGACGGGAAAGCTGGTTGATCAGGTCTTCCGGATTCTGGTCAGACGGAATCAGCAACTGAATCCGTTCCCCCAGCAGGTGGGCCGGGATTCCGGGAAAGAGAACACCGGTTTCTGCCAGTACTTTCCGGGGTTCATCCGGGATCAGTTCCAGTACCTTTTTCCCCAGCGATTCCCTGAGTTCACCTGGCGAGGCAACCGTTAAAATATGGCCGGCGTTGATCAGCCCAACCCGGTGACACCGTTCTGCCTCATCCATGTAGGGTGTGGCAACGAGTATGGCCAGTCCCTGCCGGATCAGATCGGTGAGAATGCGCCAGAAATCACGTCGGGAAAGGGGATCAACGCCGGTTGTGGGTTCATCCAGAATAATTAAATCGGGCTGGTGGATGAGGGTGCAGGCAAGAGCCAGTTTTTGTTTCATCCCGCCGGAAAGCTGTCCGGCCAGCCGGTCACCGAAAGCCTCCATCCGGGTAAAGGCCAGCAACTCCCGCTGACGGCTTTCATAGCCTTCAACCCCGTGAATTTCAGCAAAAAACCGGATATTTTCACTTACAGTCATATCCTCATACAGCGAAAACTGCTGACTCAGGTAACCAACCCGGTCTTTGACGACCAACGGGTTAACCTTCCGGTCTTCCCCGAAAAAGGTGAAAGTTCCCGAATCGGGCTGATGAATTCCCAGTGCACTGCGGATCAGGGTCGACTTTCCGGCTCCATCCGGACCGATCAGTCCAAACAGTTCCCCTTTCCTGACCTCAAGGCTGACGGAATCCAGAGCCTGAACCGGACCAAACCGGTGGCTGCATCCGGTTATGGACAAAGCTGTCATTTCGACGTTTCCGGTTTGGTGATGAAAGCATCCCCCGGCATTCCGGCCTTCAGACTGCCATCTGGGTTGGGTACTGTGAGGCGGGCTTCAAAAACCAGTTTCACCCGGTCGTCTTTCGACTGGATGTTCTTCGGGGTAAACTCTGCTTTCGGTGACAGATAGGTCACCACAGCCGGAAAGTCACGGTCCTCAAACGAATCCACCCGGATGGCAACGGTATCCCCGACGGAAACAAATCCCAGGTCAGGCTCCTTCAGGTAGATACTCATTTTCAGGTTTTTCCCGTCCGAAATAATGGCTACCTGCGATCCGGGCAGAACCAGTTCACCGGCAGCAACCGCCAGTGTGGTCAGAATTCCGGCGGCCGGGCTTTTAACGGAGCAATCATCCCGTTTTTTAGCTGCCAGTTTCCAGACCGCTTCGGCCTGTTCCATCCGTCCTCTTGCCATTTCAAGGTCTTCCCGCCGGGCTCCTCTGACCAGTTTCTGCCAGGTTTCCTGAGCCTGCTGCCAGGTTGCGGCAGCGATTTCGGCACGGGTGGCGGCATCATCTGCCTGTTTCTGGGTGGCAGACTGGGTTTTCAGCAGGTCTTCGAGACGTTTTTTATCCCGCCGGGCCAGTTCCAGATTCGCCTTGGCAGCCGAAACAGCCTCTTCGGCAACCCGCAGGTCTTCCTGCCGGACGCCGTTCCGGACCAGGTCCCAGGCGGCACGGGCCTGAGTCAGGGCTGCCCGGGCCTGCAGTTCCTGAAAATGGTAATCGGTTGTATCCAGAATCACCAGAACCTCACCGGCGGTTACGGGATCTCCTTCTTTTTTAAGGACCGTCAGAACCGGACCTGAAACCAGTGCACTCAGGGTCACGTCATCACCTTCAAGTGTTCCGGTTGCTTCAATCCGGCCGTTGTCTGCACAGGCAGCCAGCAGGGCAGGCAGGAGCAGAAAAGGAAATAGAGTTTTCATGGAGTGTTCCTATCGTTTAATAATTCCGTTTAATACAGTGGTGTAAATAGTTTTAAAAGCTGTTTTTGGCGTGTGGGATGAATTGATCAGGTAATCTGGGACCATAATTCCGTTGATTACCGCCAGAAACATGTCGATGGCCAGAGTGATATCCAGATCCTCCCGGATGAGTCCTTCCCGCTGGCCCTGCTCCATCATGATCTGCAGGTTCCGCTTCACCTGGCGGGCACGGAAGTCCAGCATTTTCTGAAACAGATCCGGTCTGGATTTCTGCAGATCCACAAAGGTTTGTTTCGAAACCCGGAACACGTAATCCGATATGGTCTCGAACATTTTTTCCAGTTTCTGAAGAGCGTTCAGATCGGGATCGGCCGTAACGGCTTCAATTTTTTTTCGGATGGAGTTCATGAGATACTCGAAAACGGCATCGACCAGAGCATCTTTGGTTTCATAATACTTGTACAGGGTTTTCTTGCTGATACCCAGATCACCCGAAAGGTCGTCGGTCGTTACCCGGTTAAATCCGGATTCCATAAACCGGGCGAGTGCTTTTTCCAGAATGGTTTGCTGCATAGGAAACTATTTTCGTTTACTTGGTTTCCTGCAAAGCTACACGGAAACTATTTTAGTGTCAATAGTTTCCGTCAAAATATTTAGCCGGCTGGGAATAGAAGCGGGAGAGATAAAGAAAAGGTGGTCGGTCCACCGGACTGACTGGAAAAGGTCAGATCGGCCTTCAGGCGGACGGCCAGAGACTGGCAGATGGCAAGCCCGAGACCCTGTGCTGTACCGACCGGCCGGGTTGTAAAAAACGGTTCAAATATCAGGTTCTTATTTTCTTCGGGAATGCCCGGTCCGGTATCCGAAACGGATAGTACCACCCGGCCGTCTTCCATTCCGGATGAAACGGTCAGAACTCCCCCACCAGTCATTGCTTCGGCCGCATTCGATATTAGGGCATGTAGGATCTGGTTGACATCAGCATGGTAAGTTTCAACCTGCGGAAGGGTGTCTGCTGGGCTGACAATCAGCCGGATCCCTTCGGGTAACCGGTGTTTAAACAGGTCGGCAGTGGCCAGCAGGCTTTCGTTGATGTCTGCCTTTTTCAAGACCTGTTCATCCAGCCGGGTAAACTTTCTAAGGTTCCGGATGATGGCGGCTGTCCGTTCTGTTCCCCATTCAATTGCATGGAGCTGCTCTTCGATTTCTGGAAACAGGGCTTCAGTATCGGTTTTCAGTTCAATTTCCCGGAATGCTGCCAGAAGGGATTCATTCCCTGCCAAAAGAGACCTGGCTTCAGCGAGCAGGTTTTGCAGGTCATTGATGTCCTTTCGCAGAATTTCGGAACCCGACCGGATAAAATTCAGAGGATTGTTGATTTCATGGGCCAGACCTGCTGTCATCTGGCCCAGTGAGGCCATCCGGGCAGTCTGAACCAACTGAATCTGAGCCGATTTCAACTCGTCCAAAGCCGTCGTCAACTGCCGGTTGATTTCGGATATCCGCCGGGCATTTTCCAGTTCTGCCTGTTCGGCTTCCCGCTGGGCAGAAAGAATCCGTTCCTTGGCTTCTGCCGCTTCGGCCCGCAGTTCAGCTTCTTTCAATCTGGATTCTTCTTTCTGCCGGTCCAGAATTTCTTTGGATTTCTGCCTGGATTTTTTTGCCTGGATTTTCAGAAGAATCCAGATAAAGGCAGCAAGTAAACCCAGGTAAATTCCGTACATCCACCAGGTACGGTACCACGGCGGTAAAACTGTAAATGTCAGAACGGTTTCAGGTGTTACCCAATCCTGATAATTTTTTGCCCTGGCATGAAAGGTATAGGTGCCTTCCGGGAGGCTCGTATAGACTTTAAACGGTTCATTATTCCAGTCTGACCAGCCATCTTCAAGTCCGTCAAGATAATACTGGTACCGAACCACCTGTTCCTGATCATAAAACGGAGCTGCCAGTTCAAACCGGAGTTCTTTGCCTGAGTATGAAATAGCCGGGAGGTGCGGGTCGCCAAATCCGCCAACCAGAACCGAATCCTTGGCCAGTGTAATTGATCTCAGAATTACGCCTGTTTGAGAATCGGGGACAGGGGCTGGGTGCCGGGCATCGGCATGAATCAGCCCCCGCATGGAACCCAACCAGAACGCCTCGGGTCCATCAGGCAGAATCACATTAACCTGATCCTCAGGAAACCAGTTTTTAAACGGCTTAAATAGCCAGTACAGGTTCCCGGAAGAATCCCGGCGGGCAATCCCGACGCGGTCATTTGCATAGAAACAAAAGGCACCCGCAGGGCTTTCGGCAAACTTGAAAACCCGGTAATCACCCTGGAAAAGGGCCTGGTAAGCCAGGTCAGGGAGGATTTTTCCTGAGTTTTCCTCAGGCCGGTAAATCCCCTTCCGGGTTAAGAAAACAATTCCTTTTGAATCCCGGGTAACTTCCAGATCTTTCAGCTCGGGCAAACCGGATTCCAGCCCGAAATGAACCAGTCCGGTCCCGGTTTTCAGGGCTTCTTCAGAGAGTGTCAACCGTGAAACACCCTGGAAAATGCTGCCAAACCAGATAAACCTGTCAGATTCCTCGATGGTTCGTATTTCCCTGTCGAGGCCGGGAATTTTTCCTTCCCAAACCCAGGATCCGTTTCGCTTCCTGAGAATGCCGCAACCGTCCTTCAGTCCGGCGTAAATCATATCGGGAAACCGGGACGAGGCTTTCAGACACTGAAAACTTTCTTTCACGATGAGACGGGTCTTGTTTTTCCTGATCAGGAAGAGTCTGTCGGGTTCTGAAGCAAAAACATCCTGCCCTGAGGCGGTCAGCCCGATGATAATCCCACCGATTTCTGGTATTTTTTTAAACCGGTCTGTCTCCCATCTGAAAAGTCCTGAAAATGTTCCTGCATAAACAGTTTTCTCCTGTGAAATCAAAGTGACTACCTGGCCGTCGAGCCCATGTCCCGACTGAAAAAAGGAAACCGGCGACTGCCAGTGAATGCGGGAAATCCCTTTACTCATTGCGGTCCAAATGGTGCCGTTCCGGTCTGGAAAAACTGAAAAAACCACATTGTCCTGCAACCCGTTTTCCTTGTTGATCCGGGCAGAAATTCTTCCGGAAGAATCGGCAATCAGAAGCCCCTGCGTCAGAGTCGCAATCAGCATTTGACCATCACCCATCCTGACGAGATCATACGGCTGGGCGGATTTCAGCTCACTGCCGGCTTCACAAACCCACGGATTGATACCAGAAGCATCCATCCTGAAAAATCCGGACTGCCGGGTGAGAATTGTAAACCGATTGGTGTCGTTCTGAAGAATGCCGTAAATCCGTTCTTCACTGAACCTGCCACCGCCGGGAAGCAGGGCCAGGGAATCGCCGGTCAGTTCAAGAAGACCGGTTTCTGTCTCACGGATAAAAAGTCTGCCGCCGGCGGAAAAGGAGTTATGGAAGGTTTTTCCGGATTTCCAAACGGTAATTTTGCCCTCTTTGTACCTGAAAAGAAATTTGGCCGTCTGAAAAAAGACTCCCTGCCGGGTTGGCAGGACTTTCCAGACATCGCTGAACGAGCGGAATGCTGAATCGACAAGAGGAATCAGGGACCTGTATACCGGCCGTCCTGAAATGTCCGCTGCCAAAAATCCGAATTCGGCCTTAGCACCGATGAAAACAGTCCCTGCCTGATCAGTTGCAAGCGACCTGACCACACTCCGGTTCGACACCGGAATTTTACGCCATGCCGTACCGTCATATTCCATTAATCCGTTGGTGTTTCCGAAATACATCACCCCCCGACGGTCCTGCGTAACCGACCAGTTCTGGTCATGATCTTCATATTCTGATGGTGAAAAATTCCGGATGAAAGGAAATCCGTTTTCATGCTGCTGGGCTTTAAGTGGGCCGGCAGCGGAAGCCAATATGAAACCTGTGGTTAAAAACAGGTACAATCCGGATAGCAGTATGGGTTTCATAGGTTTCACCTGAACTGATATCCGGCAAATTACATTTTTTTTATAAATCCGCAAACGGAATATGCAAACAAAACAGGTTCCGGAATCTTTTCAGGACTGCCCGGTGTTGTTACCCCCATGGAAAAACTTACTTTACTTTATGTGATGGATCCCCATTGCGGGTGGTGCTATGGGTTTAAACCGGTTATCAACCGGGCACGTGAGGAATTTGCCGGGCGGCTGGACTTCAGATTGGTTTTTGGCGGGATGATCACCGGGAGCCGGGTTGGTCCGGTTGCGCCCATGTCTGACTATCTGCGGACAGCTATACCCCGCCTTGAAGCAACAACCGGGGTAACGCTGGGTGACCGGTACAAGCATCAGGTTCTGGAAACAGGTACCCTCGTAACCGACTCGGTTCCGCCCAGTCTTGCCGTTCTGGCAGCCGGGCTGCAGAAACCCGGATGCGAATTCGATGTGCTGTCGGCGATTCAGGATCTGCAGTTTCAGGATGGCCGGGATCTGAATACAGAATCCGTCTATTACCCGGTTCTGGAGCAGACCGGACTGGATAAAACAGCCTGGATCCGGGACTGGAAATCGGATGAAGTCCGGTATTTATTCAATCAGGATCTTCAGTTGACCCGGCAACTGGGAGTTTCAGGTTTTCCTGCTGTGATTCTGGTAAAGGGAACAGCCGGTCATCTTGCCGGCAGGGGGTATGTTGCCTGGCCTGAGCTGAAAAACCGGATCGACGACTGGCTGAACCGGCAAACCTGAGGTGACCGTACGGGTTTCGGTCAACCGTCCCCCTAACCCGGCCCGAAACGGACCCGGATCACCCTCCGGAAACAGGAAGTCCCTGTTTCCTTCCGGGCCTCCACTTCAGCGAATGGACATTACTTTCTCCGGGTGGACTCACCCTTTGAAGTTCGGGTGAAAAAATGACGGTGGTTTAAAAAAAGCCATCCCGCCCGGAAATTCTCCCGGACGGGATCAGAATCAAAGACCCATCATCTGCCGGACATACCGGGGTGCCGGTGAGCCGAAAGACAGTAGCAGATCATGAAACGCCTTGAAGTCTGTAACCGGCCCGTTTTTAGCCTCCCAGGCTGTCCGGATGTCATTGATACCCAGATTTCCGACGAAATAGGTTGAAAGCTGGGTTGAGGTCAGGCAGGCCCGGATCCATTTCCCCGAGGCTTCTCCATCTTCCTGAAATCCGTCGTTCATCATCAGATCCAGAGCTTCCTGTTCAGTCATTCCGGCAGTATGGATTTTCTGGTCAATAATTGAGTTGATAATCAGGCGAAGGCGCATTTTCAACTGCTGAATTTTTACTTCCGGTCCGCCATACCCCTTTTCGACCATTAGCTGTTCGGCATAGGTCGCCCAGCCTTCAACAAACGGTCCGGAACTGTAGATTGCCCGGATCATGGTTGGGGCTTTGAACCGGTTTGAGTGGGCAAGCTGAAGGTAATGTCCGGGCATGGCTTCATGAACGGTCAGGTTTTTCAGCATGTAGGAATTGTATTCCCGGTAGAAGGATTCGGCCTTTTTGGCATCCCAGTCAGCCGGTGTCGGTGAAATTGCATAGAAAGTTTCCCCATTTTTCTCAAGCGGTCCGGGAGAGTCGCAGTACGCAATGGCGACTCCTCTCTGGAACTCGGGCATGACGATGACCTTGACGGGTTCATCCGGGACCGTGACCAGTCCGGCTTCTGCTACGAAACGGGTGGTTTCCTCCAGGTCTTTTTTCGCCTGTTCGACAATGGTCGCATTGTCGGGGCGCGATTCGGCCAGTTTATTCAGCACCTTTCGGATAACGGTTTTTTCGTCTTTCAGAACCGATTCAGCCGTTTCCTTCGGGAAAAACGTCCTGAACAGCGGCAGGGCCGTTTCATACAGGGCCTTCCGGGTTGAGACCAGTTCTTGTTCTGCACGGGCCAGAATGTCTTCTTTCTGCAGATCCGATTCAAGGCTGTATGCCAGTTTTTTCCGCCAGAGTTCATCCCCAAGCCTGAAATCACGGGTTGCTTTGGGTAAAAGTTCAGTTTTCAGCCAGTCCCCGTATGCGGTCAGAACTGCCACAACCGAGTCCTGAACCGGCTGGAATTCAGGTTTCAGTTCGGGAACCTGATCCAGCCACACCGTCAGTTCATCCCGAACCAGACTGATGGCACCGGGATTCTGACGGATGGCGGTTTCGGTATGAATTTTCGTCGGATTGACCAGATTTGCCTTTGCAGCTTCGATCATGCCGGGTACCAGCCGGAGCCGGGACTTTACCGCCATTAACCGGTCTTTCAGCGGAGCAAACTCACGGGCAAGAAGCGGATAAATCACGTTGCCGGCGTTGTAATTCATTGGATTCCAGGTATATTCCTTCAATGTATCCGCCGAAAAAATGGAATACTTCAGGTTCGAAACCAGAATCTGCAGATCAATCCGGTTGGTATCGGTTAATGCGGCAGCATCCAGTTCAGAAAGAGAATCCAGATAGGCTTTGGCCAAAGCAGATCCTTTTTGGACACCGGCTTCTGAATAATCACCGATGAAGTGGTCGTACCGGTGATCACCCAGATAGGTGGCCAGTTCAGGGTTCAGTTCCAGGTTTTTCTGGATGTACCGGTTTGCCAGTCCGGTAAACCGGTCATTGGCATCCGGCCGGGAGCAGGCAGCAAGGGCCAGCACCGGAAGCAGGGTCAGGAGGTATCTCATGCGGTTTCCTTTTTTTGGGTTTATCTGTTTGACTCATCATATTTCAGAAGGGCAAGTGCTGTTTCGGCACAGCACCAGGTCAGCGGACTGGCCTCACTGCAATCCGATCCGTCGGGGAAAATCCGTTCAGGCATCAGTCCGTAGACAGAACTGTTTGCCAGCAGCCAGTCGAGGTGATACCGGGCCTGTTTTCGGTTTCCCCGGATCAGTTCATATTCAGCAGCAGCAGCCGTCATGAAGAAAAAGGCTGCCCGGCCGTACCCGTCGAGTCCGGGGTCAGGTGTGGTAAAATACTGCATTCCGCCGTTCAGGATAAAGGTGTTTTTCTGATACCAGTCCATGGTTTTCTGCATCAGCGGATGGTCGGAGTATCCCCATAGGATACCAAAAAGCGAAGCAGTTCCCCACATGTAATGGACCGAGTTTCCCTCAAGTGAGGTTCCGTCAGATGCTTTGACATCCAGAGTTCTGACATCGGCATAAACTCCCGTTGCCGGATCCGTCATCCGGGTCAGATTCCGGGTAATGGTTTCAGAAGCCCGGGTGAATTTTTCTGCCAGATCCGGCCGGTTGAAACTCCTGGCCAGTTCTGCCGCCGAAGTCAAGGCTGCGGCACAGGTCAGATTCGTTGATGGAAGAAAACCGGTCCACTCAATAATTCCCCCTTCATACAGCAGACCTTTCCGGTCAATTTGGTGGCAGAGGAATCCGGCCGTTTCAAAGAGAAAAGAGGAGTCTGCCGGGCACTGTCCTGTAAGGTCAGAAAGCCGGCGGGCAAGTGTGAGAAAATAACCGTTGGCATCCCATTCAGGCTCATCAAAACGGGCCCCGTCACCGCCATCGACCGCTTCAGAGGCGGCTGAATACCGGGCATACCATTCGCCGGGTGACTTTTTCGGGATGCGGGCATTCTGCCAGAACTCCAGAATCTGCCGGGCTTCTTTCAGGTGGCCGGTTTCCAGAAAAACCCGGGCCGACATCATGGCGTCTCTTGGATAAAGCTGGGGCATTCCCTGGGTAGTGAACTGCCCGGTCAGATCGGCCGGCACCTGACCTTCCAGGTTGGCAGACCGTGCCGCAGCCAGGTTTCTGCGGTAAGCTTCACGGTCAGTTTCAGGCAAAGAAAGGGGTTGCTTTCCAGATGCCATCCACCTATCCCAGGCATTGTCTGCGGTTAAAAAGGGATCCGGATCTGCCGTCAATTCCTGAATACCGGATTCCAGCCCGGCTTTAGAACCGGCGGCACTCACTGCCAGAACCTGACTTCCGGTTGCCCGGAAAGACACCACAGAATCGGTCAGGACAGTCCAATTTGCTGATTCTGATCCGAGGGCTGTAAACGCCAGAACCACACCTGTATCCCAGCCCGCAAGAATACCTCCCGGAATCCTCTCCCGGGTTTCCAGACGGGTTATCCGGTTCGTTTTTCTGACCGCCCGCAAATGGAAACTGAACTCCCAGGCCTGTGAAGAATCTGCGGTAATCCCGATCAGGATGGCATCACCGGTGTAAGCGGTCAGTCTAAGTGAAACCGGCTGAAGCCCCGGGTAATTCCAGACAGACTGAGGGGAGTGGTAATTCACCATGCCCACAGATGCCGGGCCTGCAGCC
This sequence comes from Bacteroidota bacterium, assembly GCA_023151185.1. Classification (GTDB taxonomy): domain Bacteria; phylum Bacteroidota; class JABWAT01; order JABWAT01; family JABWAT01; genus JAFLBE01. The sequence goes on along the minus strand of JAKLJL010000003.1, from coordinate 339,974 downwards.
GATACCGGTTTCCCGTCCTTCAATACAGTCAGGCGGGTACCCCGAAGGTAATCCGCTTCATATGTCCTGAAAAACAAATGCCGGAGCCCCGCCCCGTCCCGGGCAGTATCCAGCCGGTGATCATCCGAATAAACCGCACAGATCCGCCCGTTTCCGGTCACCGCCATCCCCTTCCAGGGACCGGCTGCGGCCTGCAGGTAAAAAACAGACAGCAGCAGAAAAATTCCAGTTGGCTTTAACATCCCGTAAGTCCTGTTTTTTTAAGCGAAGATAGGAAAAAATCATCACTGCCGGATAGCAGGTCCCCGGCAGGTGGTTAGAATGAATTGACCGGCCGGTTATTTCCCTGTCAGGGTTTGACATTAAAATCCACCAGAGGTATTTTTGGGATTCTTTTTTTGACCTGTCGGTGGTAAACCCATGTTTGAACAATACTTGCCTGTCCTGCTCCTCATTGTCCTTGCAGTAGCCTTCGGTGCCGGTTCCCTTCTTCTTACCGGTCTCATCGGCCCGAAACGCCCCAACCAGGTTAAAAATTCTGCCTACGAAAGCGGAATGGAACCGGTCGGAACCGCACACGAACGGTATTCAGTTAAGTATTACATGGTGGCCATGCTGTTTGTCATTTTCGATGTGGAAATTCTGTTCATGTATCCCTGGGCGGTTCAGTTCAGGATGCTGGGACTTTTCGCCTTCATCGAAATGATCCTGTTCATCGGCCTTTTATTTGCCGGTTATTACTACATTATTAAAAAGGGAGTGCTGGAATGGGAATAGAAAGCGCTTTTGGAGAAGGATACGTCACCACGACCGTCGATGCCCTGGCAAATTGGGCAAGAAAAAACTCGGTCTGGCCGATGCCCATGGGACTTTCCTGCTGCGGCATTGAATTAATGGCTTTTGCCGGACCCCGGTATGATGTTTCCCGGTTCGGTTCTGAAGTGTTCCGGTTCTCGCCCCGCCAGGCAGATCTTCTTCTGGTTGCCGGAACCTGTACCTACAAAATGTCGAAAGTGGTCCGGAAAATCTGGGATCAGATGCCCGACCCGAAATGGTGTATTGCCATGGGGGCCTGCGCATCAACCGGCGGCATGTTCCGGTCTTACCCGGTTGCCCAGGGAATTGATGAGTTCCTCCCGGTCGATGTTTATGTTCCCGGATGCCCGCCCCGCCCCGATGCGGTTCTGAATGCGCTGATGCAGATTCAGGAAAAAATCAACCAGCACTCTGTTCTGATGGATAAGTAATATGCCGTCTTTTGATGAAACCCTTTCCCGCCTTCAGACTGAACTGGCCGGCCGGATACTGAAAACTGACCTTCACCGGGGTGAAACCACTCTTTTTCTGGATAAGAAGGATCTGGTCTCAGTTTGCCAGACCCTGAAGTCGGGCTACGGATTCAACTTCCTGGCCGACGTTCTGGGAACAGACCGGTTTACAGATGACGACCGGTATGAAGTGGTTTACCACCTCCGTAATTTTTCTGAATCCGGGTTTCTGAGACTGGTCGTTCGGGTTGATGAGGCTGATCTGACCGTTGATTCGGTCTGCGGCGTCTGGAAAACTGCCAACTGGGAAGAAAGAGAAGTCTTCGATATGTACGGAATCCGGTTCAACAATCACCCGGATCTGAGAAGAATGTATATGCCCCAGGATTTCGCCTACCATCCGCTCAGAAAGGAATTTCCGCTGATCGGGATCGAAGGGTCCATTCCCCTGCCGGCAAAGGAGTAAGGGTTGAGCCATGAGTGAACTTAAAAAACAACCCCGGACAACCGACGAACTGCTGAGACTGCTCGAAGACGAGCATACCTTCGTCACCCTGGAAGGCGAAGGAGATGCCCTCGATACCGAAATGGTGATCAATATGGGTCCGTCTCACCCGGCTACCCACGGCGTACTCAGAGTAGTCCTGAAAATGAACGGTGAAACCATTACCCGGGCAATTCCCGAACTGGGCTACCTGCACCGGGCCATGGAAAAACTGGCCGAAAATAAATCCTACCATGAATTCATGCCGTACACCGACCGGCTGGATTACATGATGCCGTATTCGAACAATGTAGCTTGGTGCCTGGCGGTTGAAAAAGCAGCCGGTATTGAAGTCCCCGAACGGGCTCAGGTCATCCGGACCCTCGCTTGCGAACTGGCCAGAATTTCGAGTCACCTGCTCTGGCTGGGTTCCATGGTTATGGATACGGGGGCCTTAACCCTCTTCCTCCATACCTTCAGGGAACGGGAAAAAATCTACGATATTTTCGATCTGCTGACCGGAGCCCGGTTTACGGTTTCCCACAGCCGGATCGGCGGTCTTGCCTCGGATCTTTCACCCGAAGCACTGACTGCACTGAAGTCCTTCATCAAGCAATTCCCGGCCCATGTTCAGTCCTGGGAAAAATTGCTGAACCGGAATAAGATTTTCCTGCAGAGAACCGTCGGAATCGGATATATTGACGGCGATCTGGCTGTTGATATGGGACTGACCGGACCCAACCTGCGTGGATCGGGTGTTGAATGGGACCTCAGAAAGAAAATGCCCTACCTGAAGTATGCTGACCTGCAATTCGACATACCAACTTCAGCAGACGGTGATTCCTTCTCCCGGTACTGGGTCAGGATGCAGGAATTTTACGAATCGGTCCGGATTATTGAACAATGCCTCGATAAACTTGCGCCGGGACCCGTCCGGGTTGACTTTGCCAAGCAGGTTTATCCCTGGAAATCAGAAGTCTACCATACGATGGAAGGTCTGATTCACGATTTTATGCTGACCGACTGGGGTGTCTGCCCCGAACCCGGACAGGTTTACCAGGCCATTGAAACGTCGAAGGGTGAACTTGGCTTTTATATTCAGTCTGATGGAACCGGCCATCCTTGGCGGATGAAGATCCGGTCACCGTCGTTTGTCAACCTGCAGTCTCTGCCTTATCTGCTCGAAGGATCCCAGATGGCAGATACGGTGGTTATTATCGGATCACTGGATCCGGTGATGGGTGAAGCTGACAAATAAATCCTGAAGGGACGGCGGTTTTGCCCGACCTGTTTTTACGGCAAAACCCTCACCGGCAATCAGGAAATCTGCTGTTAACCACAAAATTTTAACCAATATCAGATCATTATGTTCAGTTTCACAGAAGAAAATCTAAGGCTGATCGAGGCGGAAAAGAAAAAATATCCGACCGTTGAATCCGCCGTTATGCCGGTGCTCTGGATCGCCCAGCAGCAGAACGGAAACTGGCTGTCAGAAGAGGCCATTCAGGCAGTGGCCGGTGTTCTGGATTTGTCTCCGGCTCACGTGATTGGTGTGGCATCCTTCTATACCATGTATAACAAGCAGCCGGTCGGGAAATATCACCTTCAGGTCTGCAGCAACATTTCCTGCTCCCTGAACGGGGCTAAGAAAATCATCCACCATCTCGAAAAGAAACTGAACCTGACTTTGGGCGAAACAACACCGGACGGTCTCTATACATTCTCTGAAGTGGAATGCCTGGGCTCCTGCGGAACTGCACCGGCCATGCAGGTCAATGATGAGTATATCGAAAACCTGACTACCGAAAAGGTGGATGAGTTACTGAAGGAGCTGGGAAAATGAGCAGTCTTGCCGGTTACGAAAAAGTGATCCTTCCTGACATCCCCAATCTGAACCAGATTGAGGTTTATGAAAAACACGGCGGCTATGACGGACTGAAAAAAGCCCTATCCATGTCGCAGGATGATGTCATCAGCGAAGTAAAGAAATCCGGACTGAGAGGTCGTGGCGGCGCCGGATTCCCAACCGGACTGAAATGGTCTTTCATGCCCAAGGGAGATAAAATCAGATATCTGGCCTGCAATGGTGATGAGGGAGAGCCGGGAACCTTCAAGGACCGCCAGATTTTTGAATTCAACCCGCACCTGTTTATTGAAGGTACCCTGATTGCCTGCTATGCAATGGGAATCAAAACCGCCTATGTGTACATCCGGGGTGAATACCTGAAATGGATAAACATCCTGCAGGCCTCTTTGAACGAGGCTTATGCAAAAGGGTATGCCGGGCAGAATATTCTGGGCAAAGGATTCAGTACCGATATCGTGATTCACCGTGGTGCCGGCGCCTATATCTGCGGCGAAGAATCCTCACTGATGAACTCCCTCGAAGGCAAACGTCCGTATCCCAGAATCAAACCGCCGTTTCCGGCTCAGGTCGGACTATGGGGGCAGCCGACCACGATCAACAACATTGAAACTCTGGCCAATGCTGCTGTCATTCTGCGGAAAGGTGCCGACTGGTACTCCAAAATCGGAGCAGAGAAACACCCCGGCCCGGTTCTGTACGGAATTTCAGGACATGTCACCAAACCGGGGGTTTACGAAGGCCCGACCGGAATGTCTCTGAAGGAACTGATTTACGAGGTTGCAGGCGGAATCCGGAATGGAAAAAAACTGAAAGCTGTCATCCCGGGCGGATCCTCAACACCAATTCTGACACCAGAGCTGGTTGAAAAGGCAACCATGGACGCCGATGGACTGAGAGCTGTCGGAAGCTCAATGGGAACTGCGGGAATTATTGTGATGGATGAAGACACCGATCTGGTGGATACCCTTCATACTCTGAGTAAATTCTATCATCATGAATCCTGCGGCCAGTGCACGCCCTGCCGGGAAGGAACCGGTTGGCTTGAAAAGGTGGTTGCCAAATTTGCAGAAGGAAAAGCCACCCGGCAGGATTATGATCTGCTTTTAAAAATCTGTGCCCAGATGGAAGGCAGAACGGTCTGTGCCCTTGCCGATGCAGCCGCCTGGCCGGTCAGAAATACCATTACCCGGTTTAAAGAGGAATTTGAAGCCCGGATGGCAGATCAGGATAAAAAAGGCTGGGAGTATTCCATGAAGGCAGTATCCGGCGTTTAACCCGTTCGATAACAGCCGGAACGCAGAGTGAATTGACCCGCAGCCGGAATCTCTGGCGGCACAGAACGAATTTTTTGGCGAAAACAGTTTGACGGAACCTATTTCCGGAAGAGATGCATGAAAGTCATTATTGATCAGATCGAACATGAAGTTGATGGGAAACCCACCATTCTGGAAGTTGCTTCCAAAGTAGGTGTCGAAATTCCTCATTTCTGTTATCACCCGGGACTGAGCATTTCGGGCAATTGCCGGATGTGCCTGGTTGAAGCCGGTACTCCCAAAATGGGCCCCAATGGTGTTGAACTGGATGCAGACGGGAAACCGGTTATCCTGTGGATGCCAAAACCAACTACCGCCTGCTCGACCCAGATGTCTGAGGGAATGCAGGTCAAAACCCATAAAACCTCGAAAGTGGTTGAAGAAGCCCAGAAAGGGGTTTTGGAGTTTATTCTGATTAACCACCCGCTGGATTGCCCCATCTGTGATCAGGCCGGTGAATGTCCGCTTCAGGAAAATACCTTTCAGTACGGCCCCGAAGGATCCCGGTTTGAATTCGAAAAAAACTCCAAACCCAAACGGGTTGAACTGGGACCGAATGTTATGTTCGATGCAGAACGGTGCATCAACTGTACCCGGTGTGTCAGGTTCAGTGAAGAAGTGGCAAAAGCACCGCAGTTGACGGTAATCAACCGGGGAGACCGGAATTACATCGCCACTTTTCCGGGAATGGAACTCGACAATCCTTACTCCATGAATGTGATCGACATCTGCCCGGTTGGTGCTCTGACCAGCAAACATTTCCGGTTTAAAGCCCGGGTCTGGGAAATGTCAGAAACCGATTCAATCTGTACCGGATGTTCTGCCGGGTGCAATGTAAAAGTCTGGGTTAAAAACAACGAAGTACTCAGAGTGACTCCCCGTGAAAATCCCACCGTCAATCAGTGGTGGATGTGTGACCAGGGCCGTCTGGGCTTTACTGAACTGAATGAAAACCGGGTCAGCGGTCCGTCCTTTAAAGGCCAGGCGATAACCTGGGAAGAAGCTGCAGCAAAACTCAGTGATCTGACCGGATCCGTCCCGGCAGAAGAAATCGCCGTGATCGTTTCACCGTTTGCAACACTCGAAGATAATTTTGCTGTAATCAGCCATTTTAAAGCTGCCGGAGTTACTTCTTTCGTCCGGTTTGACCATACCGCCGGCTCTGATGATCACCTGCTGATCAAAGCTGACAAATCACCCAATCAGGCAGCTCTGACCCTTCTGGAAAAGAAGGCAGGCGGATTCCTGACCGGTAAGGCTTTGGCATCTGCCATCACCTCCGGAAAACTCAGGGTTCTGGTCTCGGTTCAGGAAAACCCGTTCGGCGGGGAACTGACTTCCGACCACCGGTCTGCACTGAAAGCCGTGATATCCTTCTCAACCAACCTGAATGAAACCACTTCTTCGGCTGATCTGGTTCTGCCTGCTGCAACCCACGCCGAAACCCTGGGGACTTTCATCAACGCCAAAGGCATTTTGCAGAAGGTCCGGCCGGCAAAAATCCTGAAACACCAAAACCGGTCGCTGATGCGTGAAACCGGACTCAGCCGGTGGGATAAGCACGCCTGGAAATATGACAAATGGGCTCAGCCAACACATGTAACTGATGCAAAACCGGTGTGGGAAATCCTGTCGGGTGAGGAGTACAAATCGGCAGAACAGGTCTTCTCCCGGCTGGCCAAAGAACTGCCTGCATTGAATTCTGTTTCCTGGTCTGAAATCGGAACCGGGGGCATCCAACTGGAACCAGCATCCAAACCGGAGACCGTGAAACCATGAAACTTGAGTTACTTGGACACCTGATTTTAACGGTTGCCATTTTTGGAAGTTTATTCCTGTTTGTAGCCTATGCGGTTTACTTCGAACGCAAAGTTGCTGCCAAAATGCAAAACCGGGTCGGACCGGACCGGGTTGGCTGGTACGGCCTGCTTCAGCCCTTTGCCGATATTCTGAAACTGCTGCTGAAGGAAGAAATTATTGCCACTCAGGCAACCAAATTTGTTCATACCCTGGCACCGGCTATTTCGGTTATCATGGCATTCATTACTTTCGCCATGATTCCCATTGCAGAAGGATTTTATATCGCCGATATCAACATCGGAATGCTGTACATGATGGCGGTAACCTCGATCGGGGTTTATGGGGTCACACTTGCCGGCTGGTCCTCAAACAGTAAATATTCCCTGCTCGGCTCCATGCGGGCCTCGGCTCAGATGATTTCGTATGAACTTTCCATGGGACTTGCTGTTGTTGGGGTTATTCTGATCACCCAGTCCATCTCGGTTGTCAGTATTGTAGAATCCCAGACTGAAAATATTCTGTACTGGAATATTATCCGGCAGCCTCTCGGGTTTCTGATTTTCTGGATTGCTTCATTTGCCGAAGCCAACCGGCTCCCGTTCGACCTTCCCGAATCTGAACAGGAACTCGTCGGTGGATTCCATACCGAATATTCATCGATGCGGTTTGCCCTTTTCTTTTTTGCTGAATATACCCATTTGATAGTTGCAAGCTCAATTTTAACAACTGTTTACCTTGGTGGATACCAGATTCCGTTTCAGTCGTTTCTGTTCCCCGGTCTTGACGGCTGGTGGCTGGTCAGTGCTCAGATTCTGACCTTTATCCTGAAAATGTGCCTGTTCGTCTTTCTCTTTATGTGGGTCAGATGGACACTGCCAAGATTTAAATACAACCACCTGATGGAACTCGGCTGGAAGTATCTGCTTCCGCTGGGACTGCTGAACGTGGTTCTGACAGCCGGCTGGCTGTTAATTTACGACGGATTTTAATCGGTAAACCGGGATTGGGTCAGGCCTGATGTTTTCGCTGGACGTTCTATACCAGACCTTTATCCCTCTGTTTGTTGCATTTGATGCATTGGGGATCATTCCCATTTTTATTTCGCTGACCAATGGAATGACCCTGAAGGAAAAGCGGAAACTGGGAACACAGTCCACCCTGACAGCCCTGGCCATCTGTGTGATTGTTTTACTGGCCGGGAAACTGGTTTTTAACGTTCTGGGGATTACGGTAGATGACCTCAGGATCGGCGGCGGAATTATTCTGCTGGTTCTGGCCATTTACGACCTTCTTTTTTCTTCAAAGGAAGAAGGGGTTTCGGATATGCAGGTCGGGGTCGTTCCCATCGGGGTACCGCTGATTGCAGGTCCGACAGCGATTACCTCCTTGCTGGTGCTGAGTGACTCACATGGGCTGGCCATGACCTCACTGAGCCTTTTTCTGAATATGGTCATCGTTTTTATGGTCTTTTATTATTCGGATTACCTGACCAGGTTCATGGGGAAATCCGGATCAGCAGCTTTTGCCAAGGTGATGAATCTGTTTCTGGCAGCCATTGCCATTCACATGATTACCACCGGTATTATGAATATTGTCAAGCAACATTTTTCCTGAAAGCAGTCCGATGATTGTTGATATCCTGTTTTATATCACGGCACTTGTGGCCATCATTTCCGGGATTCTGGTAATCACGGGGAAAAGTCCGGTTACCAGTGCACTTTCCCTGGTTCTCAACTTTTTCTGTATTGCCTTTATTTACCTGATGCTCGAAGCCCAGTTTCTGGCCATTATCCAGGTGATTGTTTATGCCGGGGCCATCATGGTTCTTTTTCTCTTTGTCATCATGCTGCTGAACCTCCAGGATGACCAGACTCTGTTCGAAAAGTTTGACCTGAAAAAGGGGTTTGCGGTTCTTCTGACGGCCCTTTTCCTGCTCGAAATTCTGTACATCCTTCCTGCAGGAACCAATTCTTCGGCCGGCGTCTCATTTCCGGAACTTGGCACCGTCGAAGCCATCGGGAAATATCTGTTCAGTGAGTATTTATATCCGTTTGAAATGATTTCGGTTGTCCTTCTGGCTGCAGTTGTCGGCGCCGTTGTCGTTGCAAAGAAAAAGGTGGACTGATGAATCATAATATTGATGCTGTTATTGCCTTAAGTGCCGTTTTATTTGGTTTGGGCGTTCTGGGAGTTCTTACCCGGAAAAATGCCATCACCATTTTTATGAGCATAGAACTCATGCTGAATTCAGTGAATCTGTCACTGGTCGCCTTTTCCCGCCTTCATAACGACATAACCGGCCAGATGCTGGTCATCTTTGTGATGGCAATTGCTGCCGCCGAGGTAGCCGTTGGGCTGGCTATTGTAATTTCAATCTTCAGAAACCGGCAGACTGCCGACGTCACAGAAATCAATCTTTTACGCTGGTAAACCTCATGACCCTCGATTTATTCAGTTATGTCATTCTGCTGCCGGTAGCCGGATTTCTGGTTAACGGCCTGTTGGGACTTTTCAACCTTGCCGGCTGGAGAAGTGAAGCCAGAAAACCCGTTGTCGGGTGGCTGGCAAGTGCCGCCATTCTGGTGCCTTTCCTGATTCTGCTCCAGATCTTTATTGGAATGGCAGCTCAGGATAAAGGATTTGTAACGCTGTATAACTGGCTCACCATTGAAACTCTTCAGGTCAATATCTCCTACCAGGTAGATTCCCTTTCCGTCCTGATGGGACTTATGGTAACCGGTATCGGTTTCCTGATCCATGTGTATTCGATCGGGTATATGAAGCATGACCCGGGATTCTGGCGGTTTTTCGTTTACCTGAATCTGTTCATTTTTTCCATGCTGAACCTCATTTTTGCTGATAATCTGATGCTTCTCTTCCTCGGATGGGAAGGTGTGGGACTCTGTTCTTACCTGCTCATCGGATTCTGGTACCAGCATGCATTTGCCAACGACGCCGCCATTAAGGCTTTTGTGATGAACCGGATCGGAGATTTCGCTTTTCTGATCGGAATGTTTCTGCTCTTTACCTCTGCCGGATCCCTTAATTTTGATGCAATCAATCAGTCTGTCGGTGCTCTGGACCCGACAACCCTATTCCTTGCAGGACTTTTCCTGTTCATTGGCGCCACCGGGAAATCAGCCCAGATTCCGCTGTACACCTGGCTTCCGGATGCAATGGCCGGCCCAACTCCGGTTTCAGCCCTGATCCATGCTGCAACCATGGTCACTGCCGGGGTTTATATGGTCGCCAGACTAAGTCCGCTGTTCTCTGCCAGCCCCGAACTGATGGTGGTCATTGCCGTTATCGGCGGACTTACCGCTTTTCTGGCTGCAACCATCGGCCTTTTCCAGAACGATATCAAAAAAGTGCTCGCCTATTCCACGGTTTCACAGTTGGGATATATGTTTCTGGCAGCCGGTGTCGGCGCATTCCCTGTCGCCATTTTCCACGTTTTCACCCATGCCTTTTTCAAGGCCTGCCTGTTCCTCGGCTCGGGATCTGTCATTCACGCCATGCACGAAGAGCAGGACATCCGGAACATGGGCGGACTCAGAAAATACCTTCCGCAAACTTACCTGACTTTTTTCATTGCAACCCTGGCCCTTGCCGGATTCCCGCTGACTGCCGGATTTTTCTCGAAAGATGAAATCCTGTTCAGAACCTTTGCCAGCGGAAATTACCTCCTTTGGGGACTGGCCCTGTTCAGTGCCCTGCTGACGGCGGTTTACATGATGCGGCTGACCAGCCTGACTTTTTATGGCAGGGAACGGTTCGATGCCGGTCATAAACACCCGCATGAATCGCCTGCCCTGATGACCCTGCCCCTGTGGGTTTTGGCTGCCGGGGCACTTACTGTGGGGTTTCTTGGACTTCCCGGTGTTGTTTCTCACTCCAACTGGATTACAGAATGGCTGTCACCTGCTGTTATAACTGCAGAAGTTCACGCCACCCATACCACCGAGTGGATCCTCATTGGCCTTGGCTCAGTCATTGCCCTGACCGGCCTTTTTGCCGGCTGGAAACTCTATACAACCGGTCTTGAAACGGTTACCCGTCTTAAGTCAGGGCTTTCAGGACTCTATAACCTGGTTTACAACAAATATTTTGTGGATGAACTGTATGACCGGTTGGTGGTAGGACCCTACACCCGGTTATCGGAATCGGTCCTGGCAAAAATCGAAAACAGGTTCTTTTACCCGGTCTTCGGATGGACCTCTTCGGCAGTTTCCGGTTTTGCAGATACCCTGCGGTACATCCAGACCGGCTATACACCGGTCTATCTGACTTTATTCATTATCGGGGTGATCGGTCTGATCAGCCTTATTCTTTTTATCTGACGGAGCATCAATGGATCTTTTATTGTCTCCCGGCCTGATTCTGGTTCCGCTGGTTTTTGCATCGGTGCTGCTGCTGGTCAACCGTGAAAATGCCGGTTTACTGAAAATTCTTACTCTTTTATCCTCTCTGGTTTCCCTCTGTCTTGTTCTTGCCGGCCTGGCCGGATTTAATCCGGACAGCGGTGCTGTTCAGTTTGTCTGGACGGCCTCCTGGCTGCCGCAGCTTAATCTGCCGGTTGTTTTCGGATGGGATGGTCTTTCTGCCCAATTGCTTCTGCTGACCTCGGTTCTGAGCCTGGTTGTTTTCCTGGGAGTCACAGGTGTCCAGAATTTTCCATCGAAAGGTATGCTGATCCATCTTCTTCTGCTTCAATCCTTCCTGTACGGTGTGTTCCTTGCAAAGGACCTGATCAGTTTTTACATTTTCTGGGAAGCAACCCTGATACCCATGTACTTTATAATCGGGTTATGGGGCGGTGAAGAACGGGTCAAAGCCAACCTGACTTTTTTCATTTTCACAATGGTCGGATCCCTGTTGCTCCTGGTTTCAGTCCTGTTCCTGGGAACAGCCGCCGCTGCCTACACCTCTTCGGGCACCATCCGGTTCATTTCTGAATTTTCACTTCTGACCGTTTTCCTGAAAAACCAGCAGATTCCCGGCTGGGTATTTTTCTTTGTTGTTGCAGCGTTCGGAATTAAAGCAGCCCTGTTTCCGCTTCATGCCTGGTTGCCTAAAACGTACACACAGGCTCCCTGGGCCGGTCTGATTCTGCTTTCGGGTGTGATGGCAAAAATGGGAACCTACGGGATGCTGCTTTTTGGGTTCAGTTTCATGCCTTCTGCTATGAAAGAGTATGCCCTGCTTTTGTCCGTACTGGCTGTTACCGGAATTCTCTATGCTGCCTGGATTGCTTACACCCGCAAGGGATTAAAGGAAATCGTGGCCTTTTCTTCCATGTCGCACATGGGGTTTATTCTTCTCGGAATCTTTGCCGGAACGGTTCAGTCCGTTCAGGGTTCTGCCATCCAGATGCTCAACCACGGCATCAGTACCGGGGCTGTTTTCCTTCTCATCAGTGCTCTCGACCGCCGGAATCCTGCCTTTGATTCCCTTTCCGGACTTTCGAACCAGACTCCGGTTCTCGCCACAGCCTTTATGATCGCCATGCTTTCTTCAATCGGGTTGCCGGGTCTGAACGGATTCATCGGTGAATTTACGATTCTGCTCGGTTCTTTCAGTTCTCCTCTCATTCCGGTCTGGATCACTGGTCTGGCAGCCATCGGCGTCATTCTTGCTGCAGCCTACATGTTAAAACCATATAAAACCGTCTTTTTTGGCGACTCCGGCCAGACGACTCTCAGCGATCTGAATTTCACCGAAATTCTTGCCTTTCTGATTTTACTGGTCATGATTATCTGGGTCGGAGTTGCTCCTGCCGGGATTATGAACCTCAGTCTGGCAACTGTTCACTCACTTCTTCAATAACGCGGATCACTTTATGCCCGTTGACTATACGCTTCTTCTTCAGGATACTCTGGCTGTTTCACCGGTCCTTCTGGTCCTTCTGACCGGTATTGTTCTGATGGTTATGGCTGCACAGAAACACCAGTCTGCTGCACTTCCCTGGGTTTCGGCTGCCGGGTATCTGGCTTCCGGAGTTCTGCTGAACTGTCTTTCCTTCACTGATTCCACCGCATTTTCAGGAATGGTTGCAACCGGCCCCTATTTCCTGACCGGTGGAACTATGATTCTGGGGCTTTCCTTTATTCACTCCCTGCTCTCAGGACGGCTTCTGGAAAAGGATGGAATTTACTTCGGCGAGTTCTATGCCCTTCAGGCTTTCGCTGTTGCCGGAATGCTCATGATGGTCTCTTCAGGGAATCTGATCATGCTCTTTATCGGAATTGAAACCATGTCGATTCCGTTCTATGCCATGGCAGGAATCAAGAGAAAAGACATCCGGTCAAACGAATCAGCAATGAAATACTTCCTGATCGGATCGTTTGCCGCCGGCTTCCTGCTGTATGGAATTGCCCTGATTTATGGTGCCTCAGGAACTACCAGTCTGAATGATCTTGCAGTCTGGATTGCCTCTGGCCAGGCGGGAACCCTGTTCTGGGTGGGTATTGGATTAATCCTGACGGGATTTTTCTTTAAAGTCTCTGCTGTTCCTTTCCATTTCTGGGCTCCGGATGTATATCAGGGTGCACCAACTGTGTCTGCCGCCTTTCTGGCGACCGGTGGAAAAATGGCTTCGTTTATAACACTGGCCTTCGTCTCATTCCGGCTGTTCCCGGTTCCGTCAGACAAATGGGGACTTGCTGTTGCACTTGCAGCCGGACTTTCAATGATCATAGGGAATGTGACCGCACTGGCTCAGAACAATGTTAAACGGATCCTGGGCTACTCTTCTGTGGCTCATGCCGGATATATGCTACTGGCAGTTATCTCCCAATCCGCTGAAGGTTATCAGGCTTTGGCGTTTTACGTTTTTGTCTATGGAATAACCACCTTTGCTGCCTTTGCTGCTGTCGGTCTTCTCGAAAAAAATGGTGAACCTGTAACACTCGAAAACCTGAAAGGGTTGGGATTCAGCCACCGCCTGGAAGGTACCGTTCTGACCATTGCCCTGATTTCTCTGATGGGACTACCACCTATGGGCGGTTTCATCGGAAAATACCTGGTATTCCTGAATGCCTGGCAGGACGGACAGGCCGGTCTGGTTATTTTAGGTGTCCTGACTTCAATGGTTTCTGTCGGATATTACCTCAGAATCATTCTGGCATTGTATACCAGAACCGATGCAACAGAAGTTATTCCGGTTCCTGCCGGAGGTGCGGCAACCGCTGCACTGGTGCTTGCTGCTGCCTTTATTCTGATCACCGGAATTTACCCGGCGGTTCTGACCGGCTGGACTTCTTTACTTTAACAGGAACTACCGATGCTGCCAGTTCTGACGTCTTCCCTGATGCGGGAAATTGACCGCCATGCCATCGAAGAGGTCGGAATCCCTTCACTGGTTCTGATGGAAAACGCCGGAAGAGGCATCGCATCAAGAATCACCTCCCGCCATCAGGATATAAAGCATCCTGTTGCGGCTGTTTTCTGCGGGAAGGGAAATAATGGCGGTGACGGAATGGTCATTGCCCGTAATCTGGCTTCTTCCGGATGGAAAGTTACGGTGGTTCTCCTGTTTCCCTTAACAGACCTCTCTCCGGACTGCCTTCATCAGTATACCGTTCTGACCCGCCTTACTGAACTCGACAGCGACCTGGAAGTTTCGGTCATTCAGATCGGTGACAGTTCAAAAATCTGGGAACTGCCCCCTGCCGATGTCACCATTGATGCAATTCTGGGAACCGGAAGTGCGGGAAGAGAACTTTCCCCGCTGATTTTCAGTGCAGTCGAATGGATGAACGCCAATCCGTTCACAACTTATTCTGTGGATTTACCAACCGGACTGAATCCTGACAATGGAATGGCAGCAAATGCCGTTGTCCGGGCAGAAAGAACTTTTGCCCTCGGTGCAGTTAAACAGGGTTTCTATGTTAACGACGGTCCGGTTTGTACCGGCACCATCGAGGTTGTGGATATCGGAATTCCGGCACGGCTTCTCAATCAATCCCGGGTCAGTTTGAATTCGAAAGAAGATGTATCCGGCTTTTTCCCGGTCAGAAACAGAACCATTCATAAATATGAAGCTGGTCATGTTTTGGTGATCGGCGGATCTCAGGGCATGCATGGTGCCCCGGTTCTGGCAGCAAAGTCTGCCTATTCGACCGGTGCAGGCATGGTAACCCTTGTCACGTCCAGAACCGCCTACCCGGCCGTTGCCTCCGGCCTGACCGATGCCCTGGTTTTCCCGGTTGACTGGTCTCCCGGTTGTATGGAAACGGCAGCTCTTGCTGACCGGCTGGAAAAAACTGATTGCCTGGTAATTGGCCCCGGCCTTGGCAGAGCAGACGAAACCGTTCAGTTTGTTCAGAATCTTCTGATTGAAACGGAACTCCCGGTCGTTCTTGATGCCGACGGACTTTTCGCCATTGCCGGACAGGAGGAGATCTGGAAGAAAATTAAAGCACCGGTCATTCTGACCCCTCATTTAGGAGAATTTTGCAGGTTGACCGGTTTAACTCCGGATGAAGTTGCTGAAAATCCGGTCGATGCCGTCCGGAATTTTTCAATGAAAATTGAGCAGGTCGTCGTCCTGAAAGGCCCCCATACACTGATTGCCTCTCCGGGCGGACTGGTAATTGTTAACCCAACCGGAAATACCGGGCTGGCTACAGCAGGAACCGGCGACGTCCTAACCGGAATAATTGCCGGTCTTATCGCCCAGGGTTCTTATCTTGAAGATGCTGCCGCAGATGGCGTTTTTCTGCATGGGTTGGCAGCAGATCTGGCTGTAAAAGAAACAACCGAATATGGATTGACGGCTTCCGGACTTATTCCTTCAATTCCTGCTGCAATCCGGGAGATTCTGAATGTCTGACCGGACAGGTTTTTTCTGGATTCCGGTTACTGCATACCTCCTTCTGATTCTGGGATTGTCGTCGATACCCGGCGAAAAAATGCCTTACGCCATTCAGCTTTCACCAGATAAACTTCTGCATTGCCTTGAATATTCCGGTTTTGGATTTTTGCTGATGCGGGCGGTGAAAGGCTCTTTCCCTGAGTTCCGGTTTTTTTTCCGGATTACCCTTGCAGCTTCCGCCTTAATGGCTTTGACCGACGAACTGTATCAAAACCTGATTCCGGGACGGTTCCCTGATCCGCTCGACTGGGTTTTTGATGTGGCAGGTGCTGCTGCCGGTGCCTGGATTTCTCTCACCTTTCTTAAAAGGAATTGGCTTCCAAAATGGATGAAGTAACCCCTAAACTTTCAGATACGGTCATTTATGAAACTGAAGTCCAGTCGTACGAACTGGATTTTTTTCACCATGTCAACAACTCAGTTTACCTGAACTGGATGGAATCTGCACGGGTCCACTTTCTTAAGGAAAAAGGAATCAGTTTTGAGGATTTCCTTTCGATGGAAGCCGTTCCTGTCGTCGCTTCGGCACATCTGGAATTCAAACGTCCTGCTTACATTGGAGACCGGATTTCAGTTCACACCTGGATTTCAGGACGGAAACGGGTTGCCATGACGATTGCCTATGAACTTTATAATCAAAAAGCCGAATTGATTCATACCGGAGATACGGTTCTGGTATTTGTGGATAAGAACGGAAAAGCAGCCAATATACCCGACCGGTATCTGGCACTTCTGAAAGGATAAGATGAAAAAAGGCCTTCTTTTAGTTCTTTTAACCGGTTTTGTGGCTGGCTGTCAGACTTCTGAACCGGTTCAGAAACCCCAGGAACCTGCTTCGGTACCCAAACCGGATCCGTTTGTTTTCCGAATTCATCTCGAAGCCAAATCCGCTGACGGAGTTTCGGATAGTCTGATTCAGGATCTTCACGGAAAAAATGATGTTCTGGTTCTGGATCCGGTTATTCAACTGGATCAGGCAGATCTGGAAAAAGTGGAGTTTGTGAAGAACAAGCAGGGAGATTTTCAGATTTCCTGGTTCCTGACTAAGGACGGACTGAAAAAACTGAATTCTCTGGCGAAGTCCAAAAAGGGGAAATCAATACTTTTTTATGTAAATGGAACCGTTCTGGAAAAGATGAAACTGGAGACCGGTTACAAAAAACCCGTTCTGAAGATGAAAACTCTTCTGACGGAAGATCAGGCCATGAAAATCAAGCAAACGGTACCGGCAGAGTTTATTAAGTAAATTTTTCTCCGTTTCAAATTGCCTTCAGCCGGATAAACTCCGATTTTTAAGTTTATGAAAACAATTGCCCTGATTGCACACGACGGGAAAAAGGCTGACATTGTTGCCTTTGCTATGCAGAATACGGCATTTCTGAAACGGTATAATCTGGTTGCTACCAAATCAACCGGCACCCTGATGAATGAAAAGTGTGGCCTTGAAGTGACCAAAATGGCCTCAGGGCCTTATGGGGGTGATGCTGAAATAGCTGCACTGATCGTCCAGAAAAAGATTAATGCGGTCATTTTCATTGTGGATCCGCTGGATAAACATCCGCACGATCCGGATATTCAGATGCTGATGCGGGTCTGTAACGTTCACAACATTCCACTGGCCTCGAACATTGCAACCGCTGAACTCATTGTCCACAGCCTGGAATGAAGTTGGATTCCGGGAAACAACCTGAACCGGACAGAGAGGACGCAAAGAAAGGAAAAAGTTTGCAACCCAGGGAAAAGTGGCAGAGTGGTTGAATGCGACGGTCTCGAAAACCGTTATACCCGTCAGGGTATCGGGGGTTCGAATCCCCCCTTTTCCGCAAAAAGCCAGTCAACCGACTGGCTTTTTTATTGCCTCCGTCAACTGATCAGTCATGGGGAATCTCCCACTTTACCGCCGAGAAATTTGCTCTGAAATTTAAATTCTAAAGGTAAACCACAGGGAAAAGTGGCAGAGTGGTTGAATGCGACGGTCTCGAAAACTGGTATACCCGTCAGGGTATCGGGGGTTCTCCAAGGCCGTATAAAGACTGGCCCGGACCCGTCGGCCCGCTTTGCGGGTCTTGGGGAATCCCCCCTTTTCCGCAAAAAGCCAGTCAACCGACTGGCTTTTTTATTGCTTCCGTCAACTGATCAGTCATGGAGAATCTCCCACTTTACCGCCGAGAAATTTGTTCTGAAATTTGAATTCTAAAGGTAAACTACATGGAAAAGTGGCAGAGGGGTTGAATGCGACGGTCTCGAAAACTGGTATACCCGTCAGGGTATCGGGGGTTCTCCAAGGCCGTCTAAAGACTGGCCCGGACCCGTCGGCCCGCTTTGCGGGTCTTGGGGAATCCCCCCTTTTCCGCAAAAAGCCAGTCAACCGACTGGTTTTTTTATTGCCCTTCCTTTAGAAACCTAACCCCAGAAGGGAACTTTCAGGACTAAATAAAATATAATCCGGACGGGCAGGAAACAGAAAGGGTTCACCGGGTCCCGGTTCGTATCACCACAGCTAAAAAATGAGTTGTTTATGGTCCGGGTTGGCTTTATTGATTTGCTCTCGCTTGTAACCGCTGTTCTCCTTCTGGCTTTTTCAGTTTTTTTATTTACCTCAGGGAAGAAAAAGGCAGACCGTTGGTTTCTCGGGTTCTTTCTCCTTGCAAATGCATTCCTTCTGGCCTCCTTTTTTATGCAGAAAAATGCAGATCAGTATTTTGAGCTCAGTTCACTGATTGTTTTTGGGTTCTCGTGCGGCTATTTATTCGGACCTCTTCTCTATTTTTACACCCGGTCTCTGACTGTCCATGGTTTCAGGTGGCTGCCGTCTGACCCCTTTTTCTTTTTCCCTTTTCTTCTCTACACCGGCCTGACAATTTATGGATTTCATTTTGAATCTGAAGACCTTAAGGTGCATCTGCTCCAGACCGGATTTCTTCCTGAATCTGCCAGACCATTTGCAATGCCGGTTTTGCATCTCTTTACCGTTTTTTGTCTTGTTCTGACTGCCAATACTATTTTAACCTGGCGGATAAGACTGAAACAGAAATTTTCCTCGACGGACGGGATGACCCTGTCCTGGCTTCTTCTTGTTGTGGTTGCTTTTACCGGAATGTGGTTGCTGGATTTCACTGCCTGGATGCTGAACCGGCTTCAAACCGGAAGTCCTGCCGTTTTTACCACACTGCTGTGGCTGTCTATCGGAATTAATTTCCTGTTTGCCAACCTCCTGATCCAGAAAGGATTGAGGCACCGGCCTGTTCAGGCAACACTGCTGGATGAACAGCCCAAACCCAGATATGGAACTTCCCTGCTGACTGAATCTGAAAAAACAGACTACCTGCAGCGAATCCAGAAATGTATGCGGGATAAAAAACCCTATCTGAATCCGACCTTGACACTGAATGATCTGGCAGATCAATCCGGAATTTTACCAAAGTATCTCTCCCAGGTTATCAATGAAAAACTGAACCGGAATTTTTATGATTATATCAACGGATTCCGGGTCGAATCCCTGATAACCCTGCTTAGTGACCCTGCACAGGCTCACCGGACGGTTCTGGATCTCGCCTTCGAATCCGGATTTAATTCAAAAACGGTCTTCAATGCCTCTTTCAGAAAAATGACCGGGAAGACACCGACAGAATTCCGGAAAAGCTTACAAACCAAGTCCCCCAAAGCAGCCTGAAACCGTCTCCAAAGTCCCGATTCCTGCATCCGGACGACTGAGTTTCTGAACATTCTGACCTTTGTTTATCCAAACAGGAGGTCCAGATGAAATCCGTTCTTACGCTTCTTTTCTCAGTAACACCCCTACTGGTGCAATCCGGGCAGCTTCAGGTACCCGGAAACTTTTCCTCTATTCAGGCTGCCATTTCAGCAGCAAAAGCAGGGGATACCGTTCTGGTTGCACCCGGAATCTATTACGAAAACATCCGGTTTACCGGAAAAAAAATAACCGTTGCCTCCAGGTTTATCCTGACAGGAGATTTCGGCGACATTAACTCAACCGTGATTAATGGAAGCAACCCGGCCCATGCGGATACAGGAAGTTGTGTTCTGTTTATTGACCATGAAACCCGGGAATCGGTTCTGGCGGGATTCACTTTAACGGGTGGAACCGGAACCCGGTGGACAGATGAACACGGGGCCGGAGTTTACCGGGAAGGCGGTGGAATTCTGTCTGCCTTTGCATCACCGACAATTTGCTTTAACCGGATCACCGGTAACACCGCCCACTGGACGTCGGGACTTTCCAGTTCAGGTGGTGGCGGAATCCGTGCCGGTGACGGATCACCATTGATCCGGAATAATGTCATTGACGGGAATTCGGGAATGTACGGTGGCGGGATTGTGCTGAATTATTGTTCAGGAGCTATCGTCTCTAACAATATTCTTGTCGGAAACCGGGTTTTTCAGGCTTCCCCGGGCATCCCTGCTTATGGCGGAGGCGGAATCTGGGTTAACAATGTCCTGCCGGGGAATAATCTGGCGAATCAGATCCGGCAGAACACGATTATCAGCAACCGGGCAGAAGCCGTTACCGGAAGTAACCCTGGTGCCGGGGGTGGACTTTTGCTCTATCCGGGATCAAAGGTGGAACTGGTTGCCAATATTTTCAGAAACAACCATCAGGTAACCGGAACAGAAATCCAGGATGGAGGAAACACTCTCGTCCGGGCAGAATACAATTCCACCGAAACAGTGCTAACTGGAACTGGGAATTCAACTCTGGAGCCCCGTTTTGGGCCAACCGGTCTGGTGCTGAAGGAATCTTCGCCGCTGGTTGATCAGGGTGATCCCTCCGTTCAGGATCCTGCTGATCCGTCTTTCCCCGAAAAAGCAAAAATCCCCGCCCGCGGTGGTCAGCTTTCTGACCCGGGCGCCTATGGCGGACCCTGGAGTTCTCCATTGCCGGTTCCGGACCGGTTCACTCCTGAACTCCCGGTTCTGCTGAATCTGGGCAACGGACTCCCGGGAAAAGAATCCAAAATACGGCTGTCCTTTGCAAACGGCGGAACCTTCACAACTGTTCTCACTTCCATCCAGATTCCGGATGCATTTAAAGGGGAACTTGTTGCTTTGACCGGATTCCCGGCCGAAACCTTTCCGGCAGAACACACAGAACTTGAATTTTCCTGGACACCGCTTTCTGAAAAGGAGGCGGCTGATTCTTTGAATTTGGTTTTCGTTAACCAACCAGTTAAACTCAGGGTAACCGGAAATTCAGTGCCAACACCCGTAATCACCCTCCAGACCGCACTGCTTAACCTGGGAGATGTCGATCTGAAAACCGCCCGTCTGGATACCGCCGTCTGGGTAATCAATACCGGCACCGGGCCGGATTCAGTTTCCGTTACACTGGATCCGAAAACACTTCCGCCTGCTGCCTGTGAAATTGTTCCGTTCCGGTTTTCGGTTGGCCCCGCCGATTCAGTCAGGGTGGGAATTTCCTTTTTCCCGCAAAAAATAACCAAAGCCGGGGTAGTTTCAGCCCTCTTCTCATTTCAGCCGGATAAGCCTGGAAGCCCCCGGCTGGATAAACGCATCCGCATCCGGTTTACGGGCACACCCGTTGGCGTTGAAGATCCGCAGGCAGAGGAGTTCAGCCTGATCTCCGTTTACCCGAATCCGTTCAATCCGGAAACCACCATCCGGTTCAATCTGAAACATGCCGGGCAGGTTTCTTTTCAATTATACTCAACCGAGGGAAAACTGGTACTTGAGAAAAAGACCGGATTTCTGCCTGCAGGTGGTCAGGCCTTCCGGGTGGGTGCTGCCGGGATGTCTTCGGGAATTTACTTTTTCAGGCTGGTTGCAGGAAATAGCAGTGCAACCGGGAAACTGGTTGTATTAAAGTGACTTTTTCAGTGACTTCAGTGGCCATCCGGCAGGAACCAGTTCTTTTTCCTTTTCTCTGAAAGCTGTGCAGCTTGCCTTCCGGTGAACCTGAAAATAAAAAAAGGGTTTAACCGCAAAGTAATACTCGCCGGAAAGTCTTTCCGGTTTTTCTTTTAACTGTTCAGCCAGTTTGCACCGGTCAAAGGATCCGGTTGAAAAAGCGGAGAAAAAACAGGTTTCGCATTGCCCGGGCATAAAGTCCTCTTTCGGGAAAGAATAAGGACAAAAATGCCGGTTTTTTGAAGCCGGTATCGTGCTGAAGATCAACTGTTCCGGAAATCCGGCTGAAATCGTGATTTCCGGCAATTGAACTGCTGATTACTATTTCTCAGGGGCAGAAACCGCCGGTGCCTGTGGTTCAAGTCCCGTCCAGTGCTGAATATACCCCTGATCCCATAGATAAAGTGCAATAAACAGCAGGAAAGCAAGAACTCCATATAGTTTCCAGGGCCGTTTCTTTTCAGCATACGGATCCTGAAGCGACCGCTCGGCTCCTTCTGGCAATTTGGCAATCTGAGTCAGGGATCGGCCGAACGGAATGTTGATTTTGGCCTGAGTGTTTACCGCCCATCCGTTTGCATCCAGTATCGGCGACAGATTGCGGAGTCTGAGTTTTAACCAGGCCATCAGCATAGACGGCCCGGATACTGCCAGGATCAGGCCGGCAAAGGCCAGTGGCATCTGCCACCAGTGTAACCCCATGATCCCGGCAAAAATGGTCGCCAGAACTCCCCCTATCGCTCCGATTGCCAACCCGACAGCAGCAAATATCCCCGCAAATTTACCCACATCGAAAGGTGCCGGTGCCGGTTGGGGAACCGGCTGTGAAGGCTGCTGGGGTAAAGCATCCACTTTTCCTGCAGCAGTGGAAACATGTTCAGCATGTTTCTGCTCGACGGCCTTATCCTTGGCCGCCGCAAATTTTTCCAGTTGCTGGGAGATCATTCTGGCCAACCGCTGGTAAGGAGCAAAAAACGCCTGCCGGATCGAAATGGGATGATCCAGTATTTTCACAATCGAAGCATCCCAGTCATTGCCATCCCGGTCATAAAAAACACCATTTCTGCCAACCATCAGGTTCTCAGTTCCGCCATTGGTAAAGGAGGCTGCAATCAGTTTCTTTTCCCCTGTTCCCCGGCGGATCACCTGGCAGTAAGCCAGGTAGGTTCCGCTGAGATTGGCTAAAGCACTGTGCTTACCGGCATCTTCAACCTCAATACAAAGTTCACAGCACCTTCCGTCAAGATACAGTTCACCGGCCTGGAAAATGGCCTTGTCCCGCTTGGTATAAAAATCACGGAAGGAAACAAAGTTATTCAGGAGCACAATCAGATCGCGGTGAAACCGGACCAGTTTATCTACTTTTACAATACTGTCGGCTTCTTTGGCAAGTGCAAGATCCCGCTGTATAAGCGCGGTCAGGGAGTTTTTAGCAGAGCCTTCGAGCAGTTTTTTAGCAACATCAGGACCGACCTGTTCAACGGCTGTCACCGGTTTGGCCTTCTGCCAGGCTTCGAATGGCTCAAGTTTTTTGCAGATAGTCTGCCAGTCTTCAAATGACAGCTTCTTTCTTTTGCCGGAAACCGGTTCTGCAACCCATTTTCTGAATCCGGCCATTCTCTCCTCCCAGGCCGGATTTAACCCTTCAGACAAGGGCAATTCCCGGTCAGCACCGGGTGCGGCCAGAGGAAGGGCTTCCAGATCCGGATCAGAAACGGACAGCAACCTGGCAGCCAGACCGGCGAGATCTCCCGGGGAACTGGTCAATGCATTTTCCCCTGCCGGGTTGTAAGCACTGATCTGACACCGTGTAAAATAATCGTCAATTTTTTGACGGACTGAAGAAAATGCCTCAAACGCCCTGGCTGTCTGATCACCCAGCGGCAGGAGCACTTCCGGATTGGATGAAGCAGCATCCCGCCAGGCTGACAGGTCTTCCAACTGGCTGAAAAACCCGGCGATCAACTCCTCATTCAGTCCCTGTTCGCCGCTGCGGTCGGAAACGGATCCAAGAAGAGACCGGATGAGTGAAATCAGGTTTTTCTCTTCATCAGTTTCTGCTGAAAGACTGGTAATGACACCATCTCCGTTAAACGGTGTTCCGGATAGAATTTTTTCAAGATTCCCGGTTTCCTCCGGAGAAATATCCACCTGATCTGGTTTTCCCAGATAGGCCAGGATTTGCCGTGCTGAAGCCAGAATTTCCTGCCCCTCCGGGGAATCATCCCGGATTGAAGAAAGAGGCAGACGGGGTGATGCTTTGGTCAGGTCAGCAGGGTTTTTCAGCAGAGACCCGGCCCAGTGAACGGCTGCTATAACTTCCGGAACCCGGATTCTGCCATCCTGGTCGGTATCCATCAGCGAAAGTGTTTTTTTATCAAGCCGTAAACCGGATACCGGGCAGCTTAACACCGCCCAGAGTTTCTGGTCAAGCTGATTCAGGTTCATAAGGTCATCAGCAGTATCCAGCCGGACCTGATCGAAACCGCCGGAGCGGAAAAATTTCCAGGGATGGTCTGATTTGGAAGAGAATAGCATGGTGCAGTCCTGATTGCTTCAGAAAATGGAAAGATAGCCTAAAACGGCCGGTTTTCAAACCCGGTCCGGACAGCAGCTACGGCGGAAGTCAGTCCAGGGAAACCGGTTCATCCCGGAACAGGTTGACCGATTCCACATATTTCAATGCCCGGAGGTCACGGATGAATTCCATGATTTTTTTTGGTTGATGCAGGGTGACGGTAAAGGTCAGTTCAAAGGAAGATTCCCGGTCCTGGGAATGAGAATTCAGAAGGCGCCAGTCTCTGAGGTAAGTTTCAAAAAGCGGCAGATACACGTTCTCGATGTCCCCGTCGGGTGCAAGGACTCTGAGCTGGAGTAAAAACTCGCGCGTTCCTGACTGAAACAGGTTTACTTTGGCCAGAAACAGCAGAATGCCGCTGATGATCAGAGTTCCGGCAATGGCAACCCCGTAATACTGGGCACCGGCAGCCAGCCCGACAGCCAGAGAGAAAAAGATAAAAATGATATCGTAGGTTTCCTTGACGGCCGTCCTGAACCGGATGATGGACATGGCCCCGACCAGCCCGAAAGCCCGGGCCAGATTGTTCCCGATTACCAGAATAATCAGGGCGGTTATCAGGGAAAGTGCGATCAGGGAATGGGCAAATCCGACCGAAAACCCCGGCCCCCGGCTGGTCAGTTTATACAGCCAGGCAATGATCAGCCCGCAGACAGCCGCCGACATGAGTGCAAGCGTGATATCCGATACAGACAGGGAGTAATTAATAAAGGTATTAAAATCACGGAACATAAATGAGGCCTTTCTTGTGCCCGTCCGGCGAGTAATGATGGTTTGGACGGTCGGGAAACGGACCTAAATGGCGGTAAACGGTCCGGCAGTATTTGGAATAAGTTGTTCTGAGCAGATTAAAAGACCGGATGATTTCAATCATCCACAACGGAAGGTCCCGGGTAAATTTCACTTCAAGAATGAAATATCCGGGGTCGGTGATCACCAGATCATCGTCATAAAGTTCATCGAGAACCGGATAAATTTTTCCCCTGACTTTTTTGTCAAAAGTAATCCGTAATGATGGATCGAAATGACAAAAATAGGCTTCCCGGTCATAGGTGACCAGTACAACCGGTTTCATCCGCCATCTGAACAGGTGAAAAAAGAAAACTTCGGCATCCTGAAGCGGTTTGGTCTGACCGGGTTTTCTAAGAATGTACTGATCAAAATCCCGGGTTTTCATCAGTTCGGAAAGATGCTCGAAATGGCTTGGCGCCCGCCGTTTGCTGATGTGGTTTTTATCTTTCTGCTTGATTTCCATGAAAATGATATCCGTATCAACCGGCTGGTTATACCCCCGGATGCGGAGTTTTTTCCGTTCCATCAGCCCTTCAATTTTTTCATAATAAGCCTTGAATCCGGCCGTATCAAAATAAACCGACCGGACGGTATATTCATCGACCTGCCGGTGGACAGAAAATTTATCGGGGGTCAGAAAGGGCTTAAGGGCAGCCCGGAGTGCATCCAGCTTATTTTCGGGAACGATGTATTTATACTCGATCCGCATGGCTCAATGGCGGGGCCGGTTCAGAAAGAAAAGCAGGGATTCCCAGCCTGAGCCTTCACCTACGGCAATATCTGCAGTTACATACAGTCCGGGAGCCAGGCTTTCTGTCTGAAGTACTTCGGCGACAATTTCAACAACCTGCCGGCCTGAAAGCAAGGTTGCCTGATTGCCGGTAAAGACCACCCGGCCTTCCCCAACCTTCTCTCCCTGCAGGGTTTTAAACTGAACGGTCTGCCCGGGCTGTATCATCGTGCGATAGGAATAATCCACCGGGATTTTAACAATCCAGTTCGGGTCTGATCCGACCCAGAGCAACGTATCCAGACTCGATGAAGTTTGAAACAGACGTCCGGCAAGGGGAGTTACCAGAGTAAAAGCCTTTTCTTTTGACGGAAGAAGAGAAAGCTGCCGGGTGATACCCGAAAGTCTTGTCCGGATCTGATCCACAAGTTCAGGTTTCTCTCCCGACCGGTAAACCTCCAGAACGGACCGGGCCACTTCCTTTTTGGAACGGGCCAGTTTCCAGGCGGTTTCACTAAGTTCAAACTCAGCCCCTGAAATCATGTTTTTCGTGAACAGTTCCTTCTGTCTTGCCAGTTGACGGCTGGTAAATTCTTCCTCTGCTTCAGCCAGTTTCAGTTCATTTTCTGCCTGCCGGACAAGTTCCGGCTTTCCACCTGAGGTCACCAGAGCCAGTTCGGATTCCAGATCCCTTTTTTGGTTCTGCAGTTCCTGTTTCCAGAGTAAAAAGTCGGGTGACTGCAGAAAGCCCAGTGTATCCCCGGCACGGACATATCCGGAAGATGTCCACTTTCCTGAGAGCTGAAAGTTCAGATTATCGCCTCTCACAACCGGCAACGTCGTTTGGGAATAAATAACCCCTTTCAGATGATCGGTCAGGCGGGAAACAATCTGGTCGCCATTATCGCGGAAGACAACCCATTCTCTGGAGGGAAGAACTTTTCCGGGGGCAGGAAGAATCAGACGGGAAGTTGTAAGCTGAAGACTGACCAAAATCAGAATCAGAAGAAAAAGAATGCCGGCGGTTATCCGAAGGAATGGCTTCGATTTAAGTTGCATAAGGTTTAATGCCAGATTAACGGTGTCAGGGTCCGGATTGCGATTTTCCCGGATTAAGGAACAGACTGGAAGTCAGGAAATGGAGAACTACCGTCAGAAGCCCTAAAAGTAAGGGAAACCATAAAAAAATAAAAGACATAAAGGACTAAAATCAGAAAAGACTTGTCAATCCTTGCCATTAATTGTTCCTTCCTTTCACAATTCCGCACAATTTTGTACGGCACCTGTGCGGTCTGACAAGTTAAACCTGAAAAACTTTCGGCTAAAAACAAAAAAGTCCGGTAGTTGCCGGACTTTTTTGCTGACGTTCATCGCCCTTTGGTTGGGCTTTGGGGTGGGACTTATTTCATGAGTGTCATCTTTTTCATCTGGACACCCTGGCTGGTGACCAACCGGTAAATATAGACACCCGACGGCAGGGAAGAAGCATCGAATTGAACGGTGTGATATCCCTGAGTAACCGTCTCATTAACCAGCATCGTGATTTCCCGGCCCAGGAGGTCGTAGACAGCGAGTGTGGCATGACCGGCTTCACTCATGTTAAATCCGATGCTGGTAGCCGGGTTAAACGGATTGGGATAGTTCTGGAAGAGCATGAACTGATCGGCGATAAGTTCACCGGTTTCGGCTTCTTCCTTCCCTGCCGGTTTGGATGAATACCAGGTTCCGTTCATATACCAGCCTTCACCCGTCCGGCTCAGATTGGCAGTCTGGCTGGCTCCGTTGTTGCTGAAGATGATTGAAGCCGAGGTCGTCCCCACGATCGGATAGACATACCAGCCGGTGCTTTCCAGTTCCATGGCTTTGCCCGGCCAGGTGCTGGTTTGCCCGGAACCGGTGTTCCAGAAGTAAATGGTCGGCGATGCCCAGTTCGACAGATTCCGGTAGTGGATCTTCAGGACCGACGGTTTGGCAGAATACCAGGCACCGTTGATGTACCAACCTTCTCCCGTCCGGCTCAGATCTGCCGTTTTCAGGGTTGTGGAGCCGTTATCCGAGAAAATGACGGAGGAAGAAGTGGCTCCAGAAATGGTGGTCTTGTACCAGCCGTCTCCTTCGGCTGTTGCCGTAACTCCCGGCCAGGTGGTACTGCCGGCTGAGGTTGGAACCGTATTCCAGTAGTGAACTTTAACTGTAGTTGACCAGTTGGCCGGCTTCCAGAAGTGAACCGTCAGACCGGTTACCGTTCCGATGGTGTAATCCCGTTGTGTGACGGCAGAAGCTCCGCCACGGGCATCAATGGCAATGGCTTTAATGGTTTTCGTTGTGCTTACACTGAAAGAGGCGGTATACTTCGTGCTGGCAGCCGTCGGGGTCGACCCGTCCTGAGTGTAATAGATGGAGACAGCATCTCCGTCTGCATCGGTGGCAGACATGGTTACCGTCAGGGCTGTTGCACTGGTCTGGCTGGCCGGATTGACGGTCAGTACCGGCACATTGTTATCCGGATTGGAGGTGTACCACACGCCGTCTTTATACCAGCCGTTGGCTGACCGGGTCAGGTCGGCAGTTTTATTGGCCTGGTTGGCCGCATCCACAAACAGAAGACTCGTCGAGGTGGTGGCGCTGAACGTGTAGGCATACCAACTGTTGGCTTCAGCAGTCATGGCTACTCCGGGCCAGGTCGAGGCAGTTCCGCCCGGCAGCTTGTTCCAGTAGTGAACATTCACTCCGGTGCCCCAGCCCGATGGTTTCTTGAACCGGACGGTGAAGGTGTTGGTTACCGGATTTACCGTGAAGACTTTCGACACAACCGCAGAGCCCAGCCCAGCACCATCATAAGCAATCGCCTTGACGGTTGCAGAAGCCGTTAATGTCAGCGGGCTGACATATTGCGGGCTGGAAGACGACGGAGTGGTACCATCGGTTGTGTAGTAAATGACCGGACTGGCAGTAAGATCATCAGTTGCAGAAAGAGTAACCTGAACGGATCCGCTGAAGGTGCCGCCTGCCGGTGAAATTGCCACAGTTGGCGGATTGTTGGTCGAATTAGGAGTTACAGTTGCATGCCAGTCGGCACTGTTGTTGTTATCCCAGGTTCCGGTTCCGTTATTGAACACACAGTCGAAAGTGGCAGTTGCGGCAGCCGGAACGGTGACGGTTGCAGACCAGGATCCGTTCCCCTGCTTGGTCATGGGTGTTGTGGTAACCCCTTTCCAGGTGTCATATCCCCAGTACAGATTCACCGCTGACTGGGAGTTAAGTGACCCGTTGTAATTGACCGTTACACTCTGGCCGGCAACCGGTGCAGATGGAGTAAAGGTTACAGTAGAAGTTGATCCGCCGCCACCGCCGCCGGATCCCGGGTTAGCTGAATTCTGGAAGAATCCGACACCCAGACCACCGATCAGCCCGGGTCCGTTATAGACATAGATTCCTGCCGATGACGGACTGACTGTAAAACTCAGATTTCCGTTTGTAACATTAACTGATGCACCGGTCACGGCATCTTTATAGGTTCCGCTGTATTTCAGTCCTGAAAAGTTAAAGGTAACCTGACCGTCTTTGGCCAGCCCGACAACAGCATAGCTTGATCCATATTCTCTAACATATCCGACCCCGTTTCCGCCACCGTTGCCACCCCAGTACCAGGATCCTTTCTGCAGGGCAGGAACGGCTTTCCGGATGGCATTCAGCTTTTTAATCTGCTGATAGATTTTGTGGTTGGGGGCAGAAGCCATGGCATCACCATAATAGGCACGACCGGTCAGATTCAGTGATTTTTCAATATCTGCCGATTCATGGATGTCGGTATAGGCCCCTTTCATGAATTCCATTTCGGTTCCGTAGTAAACAGACGGAATCCCCCGCCAGGTGAACATGAAGTTCATACAGGCGGCAAGGTTTTCTGTTGATCCGCCAAACCGGCGGTTCCAGTCATTGTTCGGTCCGAAATCATGGTTATCCAGCCAGGTCACCAACTGGGACGGATCGGAATACAGGTTGTCATACCGGGCAGCATCCTGAACACCGCTGAGCGATCCGCCGGATTCAAAAACGTTGTGGAAGGTTGCCTGTCCATAAAAGTCAATGACCGACATTCCCGATGCTGCCGAATTACCAACTCCTCCCCGCCAGGTATACCAATGCGGGTTGATTTCGGTAACCGTGTGGAGTTCATGCCGTTTCTGGGCCACCTCACCAAAAATGAAAATTCCCGGCTTGGCTGCTTTGAACTGATCTATAAAATAATTGGTGGTGTTTTTATTCATGTGTTTGATGGTATCCCACCGAAGGGCATCAACTCCCATTTGAATAAAGGTCTTGTAGGCATTGGCCAGGTAGGTTCTGACCTGAACACTTTCAGTATTTAAATCCGGGCAGTCCCCGGCAAGTGCCCGCTGGTACAGGTTAGTGGTGTCATCCCATCCCTGAGCAAATCCGTTTCCGGAATGATGAAACCAGTTGGCATCGGTCGTGTTCACAAAACTTTCGGTGGATGGCCAGTTGTAGGCGGCGAGATTCGAGTTATACGGCGCCGGCATTTTAGCCAGATTGGCCCGGCTCCAGATCTTGCCGTCATCCGGGTTTTTGGTCAGTCCGTCATATTGCCAGTTCGGGTTATCCTGAAGGGCAGTTCCGGCCAGGTTTTTACCCCAGGATTGGGTTGGGTCGGTATTGTACTTGATTTCGGCAACTCCCTTGATTCCGTACCGGCCGGAGTGGTTGGTAACGATATCCAGAATCAGTTTCATCCCTTTGGCATGAACAGCATTGATCAGGTCCTGAAAAGTTGCCCCTGGTGATTCGTAACGGGGATCCACTTTGGTAAAATCCCAGGCATGATAACCGTGATAATCCAGCGGACCTCTGTTCTGAACAACCGGGGTGATCCAGATTGCGGTGAACCCCAGATCCTTGATGTAATCGAGTTTCTGGATCAGTCCCTTGAAATCTCCCCGCCAGGTTACATCATTCGGATCCGATATCAGGCGGTTCGGGTTGGATGGATCATAGGAACACCACTCATTTGGCCGGTTATTGGTCGGATCACCATCATAAAACCGGGTGGTAATGATAAAGTAAATGGTTTCTTCACGGAAATCGGAAGTTTGTGCAGTCAGAGTGGAGGTCAGTCCGGCCAGCCAGCAGCCGAGCAGAATGACGAACCGAAGTAATGGTAACCGTTTCAGCATGGTTATTCCTTCAGGATTTTTATTGGATAGGGTGATTGCGGTTAAAACAGGTACGGAAAGGCAGAGTTAAAGTCCCGCCGGCTCCGGCGGGACTTTAACAGACAGCTTATTTCATCAGAGTCATTTTCTTAATCAGAACCTGTCCCTGGGTTTCCAGCCGGTAGAAATAAATCCCGGATGGCAGATGTGCAGCATCAAAAGGAAGAACATGATTGCCTTTCGTCATGAGTTCTGAGGCCAGAACCGCAATTTCTTTTCCGAGAACATCATAAATTTTCAGAGTAACAAATCCGTCGGCAGCCAGGTTAAATCCGATATTGGTAGCCGGGTTAAACGGATTGGGATAGTTCTGGAAGAGCATGAACTGATCGGCAATAAGTCCACCGGTTTCAGCTTCTTCCTTCCCTGCCGGTTTGGATGAATACCAGGTTCCGTTCATATACCAGCCTTCACCCGTCCGGCTCAGATTGGCAGTCTGGCTGGCTCCGTTATTGCTGAAGATGATCGAGGCCGAGGCAGTCCCCACGATCGGATAGACATACCAGCCGGTGCTTTCCAGTTCCATGGCTTTGCCCGGCCAGGTGCTGGTTTGACCGGAACCGGTGTTCCAGAAATAAATGGTCGGCGATGCCCAGTTCGACAGATTCCGGTAGTGGATCTTCAGGACCGACGGTTTGGCAGAATACCAGGTACCGTTGATGTACCAGCCTTCACCCGTCCGGCTCAGATCTGCCGTTTTCAGGGTGGTGGATCCGTTATCCGAGAAAATAACGGAGGAAGAAGTGGCTCCGGAAATGGTGGTCTTGTACCAGCCGTCTCCTTCGGCTGTTGCCGTAACTCCCGGCCAGGTGGTACTGCCGGCTGAGGTTGGAACCGTATTCCAGTAGTGAACTTTAACCGTTGCTGACCAGTTGGCCGGTTTCCAGAAGTGAACCGTCAGGCCGGTTACAGTTCCGATGGTGTAATCCCGCTGGGTGACGGCAGAAGCTCCGCCACGGGCATCAATGGCAATAGCCTTGATGGTTTTCGTAGTACTTACACTGAAAGAGGCGGTATACTTCGTGCTGGCTGCCGTCGGGGTCGACCCGTCCTGGGTGTAATAAATCGAGACCGCATCACCGTCTGCATCGGTGGCAGACATGGTTACCGTCAGGGCTGTTGCACTGGTCTGGCTGGCCGGATTAACGGTCAGAACAGGTACGTTGTTATCCGGATTTGAGGTGTACCACACGCCGTCTTTATACCAGCCGTTGGCTGACCGGGTCAGGTCGGCCGTTTTATTGGTCTGGTTGGCCGCATCCACAAACAGAAGACTCGTCGAGGTGGTGGCGCTGAACGTGTAGGCATACCAACTGTTGGCTTCAGCAGTCATGGCTACTCCGGGCCAGGTCGAGGCAGTTCCGCCCGGCAGCTTGTTCCAGTAGTGAACATTCACTCCGGTACCCCAGCCCGATGGTTTCTTGAACCGGACGGTGAACGAGGTCGTCACCAGTGTGTAGGTTTGACTGTCAACAGCAGACCATTGTCCATCAGAACCAACCGATGCCGCTTTAACTGTAACTGAGGAACTGATCGTGAACGGGGCAGAATAGGTCAGGCGGGTGGCCGAAGTTTTCGGATCAGATCCGTCGAGTGTGTAATAGGTTGTTACCGGAGCAACACCGCCGGTGACACTCAGAGTAATGGAAGTGGAACCAGAAATTGAACCGCCAACCGGTGAAATCACGACAGCCGGTGCAGATGGCCCGAGGGAGTAATCTGTCGGAACCCAGATGGCGTAACTGTTGGCATTTGAGTTGATCGGGGCCCGGCCGTCTGGCTGAACGGAGATAATATTCGAATGCCGTCCGGTGATATCTTTCAGTTGTTTCCCGCCCCATTGGGTGGTTACCCAGACGGTGATATTGCGGCTGGAGTGCTTGTTAACCGCAACGATCAGGCCGGTTTGTCCGCCGGTCCCGCCCCGCTGGGCAACATACAGTTGTTTCGGATCATCATTTGAATCAGTCCAGACCGGACTTCCGTCGAGGGTCAGGATGGAGTAAGATCCTTTTGCAAATTTCCGCTTGATGGTAACCAGTTTAAAAATTTCATCCTTCATCCCGTAGGTATACACATCATGATACCAGATCTGGGAATTGGTCGGCAGGGTCAGCATGTGGGCGTACAGCAGGTTTTTCTTGTTGACGATCGGGTTGTGCCCGTCAATAGTGACCAGTCCCTGATAGTTTTTGCGGTCGAAGTCATGGTTTTCGATAAAGGACCAGATTTTTTCGTAGGGAACGCCAAAGGTGCGGTGGAGTCCGGCATTCTGGAAGGCGTTACGGCCGTCATAGGCATCACCGCCGTTTGAGAGATCCTGATACCGGTATCTGAGTTCAAAGTCAAAGGCGCCGGGTGCTGCATCAACAGGACCCCCCGTTCCATAGAAAGAAACGCCGCTTGATGTCTGACGGAGCCATTCCTTGGCTGCCGGGGCAGAATCCCAGTGTTCACCTACTGACGGCTTGCCTCTCATGGCACCATAGTTCAGCCACCGTTTCATATATTCAGGGTGGATTCCCTTCACAAAATCGAACCGGTAGCCATCCAGGCCCAGTTCACGGGTTACCCAGTCACCCCAAACCATCAGGGAGTCACCGTAAGGAAGATTTGCACCGGCACCGTTATGCAACGCATTGTCATAGGCGAACCAGTTGGTGTACATTTTCATCCGTGCACCCAGTTGATCTTCAGAGT
Organism: Bacteroidota bacterium; assembly: GCA_023151185.1. Lineage (GTDB taxonomy): Bacteria > Bacteroidota > JABWAT01 > JABWAT01 > JABWAT01 > JAFLBE01. Next base: position 306,447 of record JAKLJL010000003.1, on the reverse strand, counting down.
AAAAATCGCCGGTGTTAGTCGGATTTACCGTTGCATTCGGATAGAAGAAGTTATAGCCGTTTGCCGACCAGGCAATCCGTTTGGAACCTTTTGTAATCGGGAAAAGGGTCCAGGTGCTTCCGCCGGTGTACGGGTTGGATTCCAGATTTCCGCCTGACCGGTGATTCAGAACCATATCACCCCAAACCTGCACACTCGCAGAATGGAAAGCGGTGATCATGTTTTTCAGTTCTGTTTTGGATCCGTAACGGGTTTCAGTTGTATTCCCGTCGTTGTAATTATCCCCGCCCTTGCTGTTGAAATTACCCAGATCATAATAGTCGTAAGGCGTATACCCTACATCGCTGGTTCCGCTTGCACCTTTGTAAAATGGCGGGATCCAGATCACATCAAATCCGGCAGTTCCAAGTTCGGGAGCCTTTGCACCCAACTGATCCCACCAGACACCACCGGGAGTCACATCCCAGTAAAATCCCTGAAGCATGGTTTTGTCCTGTGCCGATGCAGACAGTGAGACCGAAACCAGGATCAGGGTCATGAACAGTTTCAACGATTTCATTCTATCCTCCGTGTTTTTCTGAAATTCAAAAGAAAAGCGGTTCCACTTTTTCTGACTGATCTTACCCGGCATAAAAAAGAGGTCAAACGATGTCAGGTTGATTGCGATGTCAGTCAGTGCCTCCGGCTGGAACCGGAAGCCAGGAAAGCAGAAGCGCTTCCATTATGTCTTGAGAAAAAGGTAGGAAGGGAGGATGATATTGTCAAGAGTTGTCAAGTTTTGCCATATAAAGCGGTATAATATTTTATTCGGAACTCCTTATTATTCAATATTTTATGATTTTATTTAATATTACTTAATTTATATTCCGTGATAATTGAAACGAAAATATGTGATCTGGATTACAAATTTGAACTCCCTGAGGACCGTCAGAATTCCATAAAGCGCTTCCATTTGCAGGTGGGACAAAAGAATTCAAATCAGAGTTTAAACAGAGGTTTGGAAGCAGAATGAGGAAAAGATGATCAGAATGGAAGAAGAAGCCGGGAACCGGATCCCGGCTTGGTGAGTCAGTTTACTTTTTGTAGATTTTCAGTTTCTGCCCGGCACGGATGGTGGATCCGGATATTCCGTTCCAGGTTTTCAGTGAGCTGGTTTTTACACCGTACCGCTGGGCAATTGCGCCCAGAGTATCCCCCTTCCTGACTTTGTAGATGACAGGTGTTCCCTTGCCGGGAATTTCAACGCCGCGGCCCCGGCCGGCAGCTTTCTGACCGTAATGGGCCACATCGCTGTACAGCATATGACCACCCTCCGGTTCGGCCACAGGGATGGTCAGGGTAAGACCAGCAGGTAAAACCTTTCCCTTCCCCAATTTTGGATTTTCTGCAGAAAGCATGGCGGGCGTGACGCCATATTCCTTGCAGATACCCTGAATGGTTTCTCCCGGCTGGGTAGTATGGGTCAGAACAGATTGAAAAACAGAATCGGGTACTGCGGCATACGCCTCTGTAAAGGAGGCTTTCATTCCTTTGGGAATCCGGAGTGTGTAGCTGGATTTACCCGGAGGCGTTCTGAGCCGGGTCAGTTCCGGATTTAAAAACTGCAGAAACCCGGTACTGGTATCCGCCAGGACAGCCAGCATATCAAGCGGGACGTTCCCTTTCACCTCAGCTTCATCAAACTGATAGTCCGGATTAAATTTCATCGGGGGAAATCCGAACTTGGCCGGATTGGTTGCGATTAAGGTTGCGGCGATGTAGGCAGGAACATAATTCCGGGTTTCTTTCGGAAGAAACCGTCTGATCTCCCAGAAATCCCGTTTCCCCTTAGCCCGCCGGATTGCCTTTTTCACCCGCCCGGCACCGGAATTGTACGAGGCAAGTGCAAGATGCCAGTCATCAAACATGTCCATCAGATCCCTGAAATGACGGGCAGATGCCCGGGTTGATTTTTCGATATTCCGCCGTTCATCGTACCAGAAATTTCCCCGGAGGTCATACAGTTTCCCGGTTCCCCGGATGAACTGCCAGATACCCACCGCTTTGGCCCGGCTTTTGGCAAGCGGGTTAACGCCCGACTCAACCATGGTCAGATAAATCAGCTCAGGCGGGGCCCCTTCTTCCTGCAGAATGGGCAGCATGACCGGGAAGTAAGTCCCGGCCCGCTCCAGGTAAGTTAAAAACCGGTCCCGTCCTCTGGTCTGGAAGTAGGCAATATGTTTTTCCACAATCGGGTTAATGTCCAGCCGGATGGTGGTGCCCGTTGTATCAAGCCCGGTCAGCATCCGTTCAAGTTCAGCACGGTTGACCGTCAGGTTTTCAATATCGGAATCATCAGGAAGTGCCAGTGTATCAGGAGCAGCAGAAAATGACGGATCCAGTGAGACCAGCAGACTGTCATAACGGGAAATCCGGGATTTGATCAGGGAATAATCCACCGTTCCGGAATCCAGTTCCGCAGAAAGAATATCCAGAGCAGACGTCAGGGTCTGAACCGCTGAAAGTGTATCCTGAGACTCCAGATAAAAGCTAAGCCGGGCTTCAAGCGAATCAGCCCTGAACAGAGCCTTACCGGACGGACCGGTTTCAGTAAAAACGGAGGCAGAGTCGGGAAGGAGGTCTGGAGTGCCAGTCACCGTTACCTGACCGGAGGGGGCCGGTTCGGGGGAAAGGGTTTGGCAGGACAGGATAAAAAATGCCGGTACAGTCAGGGACAGGTAAAAAAATCTCATTCAGTTTCCAGTTATAAGGGAATATTGCCGTGTTTTTTTCTGGGGTTGGTATCCACTTTATTCTTCAGCAGACCGAAAGCCTGGATCAGAATCCGGCGGGTTTGGGACGGTTCAATAACGTCATCAATAAATCCGCGTTCTGCCGCAGCAAACGGATTTGCGAATTTCTCACGGTATTCGTCAGTTTTCATTTTTACAGCTTCTTCCGGGTCAGAGGAAGCCTCAATTTCTTTCCTGAAAATGATTTCAACAGCTCCTTTCGGACCCATGACCGCAATCTCAGCCGAAGGCCAGGCAATGTTCATATCCCCCCGGATGTGTTTTGAATTCATCACATCATAGGCGCCGCCATAAGCCTTCCGGGTTATAACGGTAATCTTGGGGACTGTAGCTTCGCAGAAGGCATACAGCAGTTTGGCACCGTGGCGGATGATTCCCCGCCATTCCTGCTCGGTTCCCGGCAGAAAACCCGGAACATCTTCAAGAACCAGAATTGAAATATTGAAACAGTCGCAGAACCGCACAAACCGGGCGGCCTTGGTCGAGGCATCAATATCCAGAACCCCGGCCTGAGACTGGGGCTGATTGGCTACCACCCCGATACTCTGCCCGCCGAGCCGGGTAAAACCACAGATGATATTTTGAGCAAACTTCTCCTGAACTTCAAAAAAATCACCTTCATCTGCCAGACACCGGATGACTTCATGCATATCGTAGGGCTTATTCGGGTTGTCGGGGATGAAGTCATTCAGCCACCGGTCTTCCCGGTCAGACGGGTCTTCGGTGGGCAGAAAAGGGGGATCTTCTTCGCAGTTGGATGGCAGATAGCCCAGCAGTTTCTTGACTCTGGTCAGGCAGTCCAGTTCATTGGCGGCTGTGAAATGAGCAACACCCGATTTGACGGCATGTGCCTCGGCCCCGCCCAGTTCTTCAGCAGAAACGGTTTCATGAGTTACTGTTTTCACCACATTCGGCCCGGTCACGAACATGAAACTCGTGTGCTCAACCATAAAAATAAAATCGGTGATCGCCGGCGAGTAAACAGCACCGCCTGCACAGGGTCCCATTATGGCCGAAATCTGGGGGATTACCCCCGAGGCCTGGGTGTTTCTCAGAAAAATATCCGCATAACCGCCAAGCGAGGCAACGCCCTCCTGAATCCGGGCACCGCCCGAATCATTGAGTCCGATGACCGGCAACCCATTTTTCAGGGCAAAATCCATAATCCGGCAGATTTTCCCGGCATGGGCTTCAGAGAGAGATCCGCCGAATACCGTAAAATCCTGACTGAAAACGGCGACCGGCCGGCCGTTGATGGTTCCGTAACCGGTAACCACACCGTCACCGGGAATTTTTTGCCTGTCCAGCCCGAAATTGGACGACTGGTGGGTGACAAACATCCCGGTTTCCCGGAAAGAGCCCTCATCCAGCAACTGATCGATCCGTTCCCGTGCGGTCAGTTTGCCCTTTTTATGCTGATCATCAATCCGGGCTTCACCGCCGCCTTCTCTGGCTTTAAGCCTGAGATCCAATAGTTTTTTAAGATGTTGATTCATGGTCAGTGAAACCGGCTGTAAACCAGGTCAGTAAATTCAATGGCTTCATTGCTGTACAGGTCGGTTTTATATTCCCTGTAAATCTGCTCAATGTACAGTTTGGACTCGTCCCAGGAAGGCAGGTTATTCAGGTCAGCCAGTGCTGCATAAAACCGGTCTTCATTTTTCCGGAAAATATGCCGGATAAAACTGCGGGCCTGCCCTTCACTCATCATCTGCTCCAGCCGTGGGAACGATTTACCCGGTGCAGTGTCCGGTAACCCGAACGGATCGGTTTCGGGCGGATCAGGAATGTCATCCAGATTAATCCGGTCCTGCCCTGTAAATTCAGACACCTGAACCGGTTCTGGCAAAGGAGGGTCCTGTGGCATGATCCGGTCAAACAGGGAAACCGGTTCCTGAGGTACTTCTACCGGCTGAGGCAACGGATCGGGATAGGTTTCGGCCAGTTCATTTTTGGTTTCCTGGATAATCCGGTCAAAAATAGAAAACTCCGGTACGTCCGGTTCTGGCTCCGGTTCGGGGACAGGTTCCGGATCCGGCGTATTTTCAAGTTCCCTGATTACATCCGAAAGCTGGGCAGTTTCGGCTGACGGATCAGGAAACAGCGGCAATGTTTCCGGGTAACCGGCCGGGCGGGTTGTTTCAGGTTTTCCAGGAGTTTCGGCCACCGGTATCCGGGGAGTCAGTTCCCCGAACGGGTCGTCAGTCCCAGTTTCCGGTTCAGGTTCCGGTTCAGAAAAATCCAGGGTCAGGGTGGTGGTTTTCGCTGCCGTTTCAATTTCACCCAGCAGCAGGCTGGCAGCCTGGTCAATATCCAGTTCATCAAGTCCGGTAACGGCAAGATATTTTTCAATCCGCTTTTCAACAAACGGATCCGGTATGATCTGGCTGTAGGCTGAAACTGCCTCGGCACGCAACGTCCGGGTCCCGATTTCATCGGCAATCCGCCTCAGTTCATCAGCAAAATACTCGGCCGGTTCTTCACTTCTGAGGTTCCTGAGGATAATCCGGCAATTTTTTTCAATTTTGGCCCGGTCATACTCGGTCTGCGGACGGGTTTCGGAATAGGAAACCAGAATATCCCGTAACTGATAGTCCTCCGGTAAAAAGGAAAGACGTTCACCAAACCGCGAAGCGTCGATCCCTTCGGCATCCCCAAAGATAAGGTGCACCGCGGCAAGGTGAGGAACCAGCTTGAACAGGAGATCAATCTGAACCTGACGGGTAATCAGCGAGGAAAGCTGCTGAGGAGACAGGGTAAAATGCCTGAAGTAAAGATCCCGGAGTCCCCGGTTGAGTTCACTGACCGATTCGGGCCGGATCCCGCCGGCTTTCCGGAACAGACCTGCAAATTCTTTCTCGGGGAACTGGTCAGAAACCTGAAGCGACATCCGCCGGATGAACTCATCCGAAAGACCGGTTTCCTTCAAATCTGCCCAGACCCAGAATTCCCGGGATGACAGCAGGTCACCAAACATGGCGGAAACGACCGGATGCAGGATTCCGGCCGGGAGAAAATCATCGGGACGAATGGGGTTCATGAGACGTTACCTGCCTTTTAAGCGGTTGATTTCTTTCTGTGCGGCCCGTTTAAATACCGGATCGACCCCGGGACGGGTGCTGATTTTTTCATAGATGCCAATGGCGGATTTCACATCGCCCAGTTTTTCATAACTTTGCCCGGTCATATACAGCGACGAGGTGATCCAGTCCAGTTTTTCATTGGCCTTTTTAATGGTTTCGACTGACATAAACACGTCAATTGCTTTCAGAAAATCGCCTTTTGCATAGTAAGCTTCACCCAGATTATAGGTTATTTCGGCCTGAAGTCCGCCCGAAGTACCCTGCAATAACTGCGAAAGATAGGTAACCGACTGCTGAAAGTTTTTTGTCTTCTGAAGCAAGATACCAACCTTTATTTTCTTATCCAAGATTTCAGGATCGTTGGGGAACCGGTCAATATAAACCCTGAGCTCTTCAAGTGCCCGGTCGTAAAACCCATATTTTTCGTAGGCAATGATCAGATTATTCAAGGCAGACTGGTATCGGTCAGCCGGTGTTTTATACTGCTCGCAGATCACCTTGTAGTTGGTAATCGCCTGGTCATAAGCTTCTTTCCGGAAATAATAATTACCCAGACTCAGGTAGATATCCGAAATAATTTCAGTTCCCGGATAGTTTTTCATGATCGACTGGTATATCGGGACCGCTTCTTCCGACTTGGAATCAAGTTCAAGGGCTTTTGCTTTTTTAAACAGGGCCTTCGGGACCCAGACCGAAGCTTTATACTCATCCAGAAGAAAATCCAGACCGCCGATGGCCTCTTTAAACCTGGCCTGCCCAATCAGAAAATCTGCCTTTTCAACCAGAATTTCGGCCATCAGATCAACCGGCGGATTCCTTTTCTCAAAATTCTTCACCATTCTCTCGGCCAGAACGCCGTTGGCAAGCCGGTAATAACAGGCAATAATCCGGGATTCGATCTGAAGAATGTCCCGGGTTCCGGCAGTTTCCTTCAGAGTGCTGTATTCCGTGATTGCCTTTTTGTAATCTCCGTTCGAAAAATACAGGTTGGCAATTTCAAGTGAACTTCCGGTTTCCCCGAAAGAAAAGACATTGGCCTGTTTGTAATAGGAAGCAGCCATTTCAAGATCACCGGCATCCTTGGCCAGAAGGGCCAGACTGCTGTAGGCTTCGGCGAGATAGTCGCCGTCAGGAAACCGGGTGATATAATCCCTGAAAGCCTGCATGGCAGAAGCCGGATCGGTAACCTGGATCGATTTCCCCCGGATGTAAAAGGCCAGTTCATATAACTGACTGTCATCATCAAATAACCGGTCGTAACGGGTAAATGCCGAACTCCACTGACCGGCCTGAGTCGACATCCCCAGGGCCAGCGCCACCTTCAGCCAGCTTTTTCTGGCTTCCATCGCATATTCTGAATAGGTAAACCGGGAAAGGTAGTCATTCAGGTACTGAAACCATTCGGTCGGATTCCCACGGCGGGATGACCAGGAAATCAGATTCCGCAGGGCGAGTTCGGCTTCTTTCCGGCTCGTACCGGCCGCAAGTTCCTTCCAGAGCTGTACAGCATTCAGGGTATCTCCCTGGCGGGAATACAGATCGGCAAGGGCAATTTTCACCGGAAGTCCGGCAGCGGATTGCCCGGTGGTTTTATCGAGTGATTTTAAATGGGCAACGGCCGTTTCCCGGTCTCCCGAACTGTACCGTTTCAGTTCCAGTTCCGTTTTCAGCTTCACTGCAACAGCCGGATCCTTCAGTGACTCTGCCAGGCTTTCAACCGTTTTAAAATCGGCGGGTTTAGCCTGAAGCAGAAGAAACCGGATATTCAGTTCCGTGAGTTCTCCTGCCTTTTTACCGGAAGGAAATTCCTTTTGACTGGCAGTAATATACCGGATGCTCGTTGCAAAATCCTGAACCTGAAATGCCAGAGACGCCAGCATGTAATAACACTCTTCCCGTTGTTCAGGACTGAGATCCTGCGAAACGGCAGCATTTTTTAGCTGCATCAGGGCAACTTCACGGCGTATTCCCGTTTTATATACCAGTTTTCCCAGAGAATAAGCCAAAAGACCCGGCGACTGGGTCAGGTTGACGTCACTGATCATCGCCACCAGTTCATTCGCCAGGGCCGTGCTGGTCATCAGTGAAACCGTCAGGGTGTCGAAAACCTGGCGGATTTTCTGACCGTACTCTGACCCGGGATAAACCGAATCGAACTGATCCCAGAGTTGATTCACATCTCCGGTATATCCCATTTCCAGGTCGAGAAGACCAAGCTGGTAGACCGCATCATCCGAGAGGAAACCGGCAGGCTGCCGGGCAGTAACTGTTTTCAGATACCCGGCTGCGGTTGATTTCAACCCCAGATTTTTCCACGCATTTTCAGCAGCATCCAGAAGAACCCGGTCAGCTTCAGGATGGTCAGGAAACCGGTTTATAAACTCGTCGTAAATCCGGAAGGCCTCAGAAAACCGGCTTCCCCGAACGGCAATGCCGGCAGCGGTTACCAGTGCGCCCGGCGTCAGACTGCCGGGGTTTTCTTTCAGCAGAAGCTGGCACCAGTCCCAGGCTTTGGTGTCATTTCCCATCAGACTGAAAACACGGGCACCTTCCGACAGTACCCTGACCCGGAATCCCGGCTGCAGATCACGGGTGGCCAGTACTTCATACCATTTCCGGCTTTTGTCGAACAGATTGATCCGGGTGTAGGTTCTGGCAAGGAAAACAGCCGCTTCGGTGAATTCATCCGGTTGCAGCTTCCCGCCCGAAAGGGCTGATTCCAGAAGCGGAATTCCCTTATCCCACTCTGAAGACAGAACCTGAATCTGCCCGGATATCACTTCAAACAGGGGAAGCAGCCGGTTATCCGCAGACAGTTTCAGGTGTTTGATCAGATCGGCAGCCCGTTGCGGATCTTTCTGGAGAAGAAAAATCCCGGCAATGCGCAGGGTAGCCTGGTTTTTCTGATCTTCAGTCCCGGCCGGATGAACCAGAACCGAGGCAAACCGGAGCCGGGCAGCTTCTTCCTGTCCCGCAGCAAGCAAAAGATCCCCCAGAATCAATTGTCCGGTTACATTTTCGGGGGCATTCGGATATTCATTGATCAGTTTCAGCAGTTGAACCCGGGCTTCATCCGGCTTCCGGGCACGGATGAACAGACCGGCTGATTTCAGAAGTGAAGGCGGAGCCAGTGGACTAAGCGGATATTTTGCCTGAATCTGGACCAGAACTTCTGCGGCATTCTGGATCCGGCCCTGCGCCAGAACCGCCTCGGCGAGAAAGTCCCAGGCAAGGTCTCCTTTCGGATATTGCGGAAATTCCTGGATGACCCGTTCAAATTCTGTCTTTGCAAGATCAGGCTGTTTCTGTTTCAGGTAGGCATCAGCCAGCATAAACCGGGCATCGGCCACAAAATCTGCCGCCGGACCGGCACTTAATGCTTCCTTGAATTGTTGTATAGCCAGAGAGAATTGGCCGGCTTCATAGTATTTTTTTCCCGTGTCGAAATTCTTTTGTCCGTTATCAGACTGGGCGGCGGCAAACAGGGGGGACAGAAGGACGACAAGGACCCATAGGAAACGAAACGGCATATCTACCTGTTTTTTGAGGATGAAATGAGTCTGGATGTCAGTAATAATATTTTTAAAACCAAACTTAAAAATACCATTTTAAAAAAAGGCTTTCAAGGAAGTAACCCGAAGCCGGAACAGATCGCCCGGTTCCGGTGGCTGAATTATGACAGCAGCCGGACGTTTAAAACCCCCGAAGACCTCTTCAGCTTTGTCAGGGAGCATGGTTATGCCCATCTGCTGCCTTCTGATGACGCCTTTCTTCCCGATCTGGTTTCGGCACTTCACGGTGAAATTGTTTTTATTTCGGAGTATCCGGGAATTGCCAAACAATTCGAAACGGTGTTTGACGGATTTTACCGGGATTTTGTTCAGAAGGGTCTGGTGTACGAGTATCCGGTGGTTCAGTCGACCAATGTTCTGATCAGCCGGGAAGAATTCAGGAAGTGGATTTCGATTAAACGGACCGCGGAACCTTCCGATCAACACGAAACCTTTTTGCTTAACCTGATCGGGACCCATCCGAAAATTGCAAAAAAAGACATCCGGGAAGCGTGCCGCCCGGTGCCTTTTCTCTTTCAGCGGCTCGATTTTTACCTGTATAAACTCACTCATGACCTCCGGATCTACAAAACCGGGTTCGATGCCATCGGCGGGAATCTGTACGAATTGTTTGAACGGGTGGTCCCGCCCGAAGTAGCCGAACCCCTGCCGGATGTCCGGCTGGAAGATATTCTGGACGGAATGATTGCGGCAGCTTTATATATCAATCCGGTTCTGTTGCAGCGGTCACTTAAAAAGCACTTCACCCGCGAAGCCGTCACGGCAGCACTCGACCGGCTGATCGGGTCGGATAAGGTCTACAAGGCCCGGATCGAAAAGGAAACGGTTCTGGTCAGCAGGCGGGCACTGGCAGCTAATTCCTGACCGGTTTTCCCTCATCCAGCACCATCCGGATCCTGCGGGCAAGATCTTCAGGACGGTAGGGCTTTTCAATAAACTCCCGGATTCCCTGCCCGGAAAGTTCAGACTTCATGGCCGGATCAATAAATCCGCTGGCAAGAATAAATTTCAGTCCGGGTTTAATCTGTTTCAGGTAGGAATAGACCTGACTCCCGTTCATTACCGGCAGGCCGTAGTCAGAGATAACCATATCAATCCCGTCTGACTGGGCCTGAAAAACTTCAATTCCCTCAATTCCGTTTTGTGCGGCGATTACCGAATATCCCTTGGCAGTCAGGGTTTCGGTGACCAGATCTCTGAGCATCTGCTCATCCTCGATCAGCAGCAGGGTTTCTGCACCACCCGGGGCCAGGGCAAACTCTTTGGGTTCAGAACCGCCCTGATCAAGGATCAGTTCATCCACCGGCAGGAAAATCTGGAACGTGGTTCCTTTCCCCGGCGCACTTTCAACATGAATGAATCCGTTATGGCTCGAAACGATTCCGTAGACCACCGAAAGCCCGAGGCCGGTTCCTTTCCCGATGTCTTTTGTGGTGAAAAACGGCTCGTAAATGCGGTTCAGATTTTCCGGCGAAATCCCGGCTCCTGAATCCTGAACGGTAAGCTGGATGTAAGACCGGGCCACGGCATTTTTATACCGGTGCTGCAGCAGATCGCCCTCAATCTGGTCGGTAGAAATCCGGATGGCACCACCCGCCGGCATGGCATCCCGGGAATTGACACAGAGATTCAGCAGAACCTGGTGGATCTGGGTGCTGTCAGCCTGAATATCCGGAAGGTCGGTTTTCAGGGAAAGTTCAAGAGAAACCGATTTGGGGAAGGTTTCGGCAACCAGCTTTTCAATTTCATGAACGAGATGGTTGATTTTGAGCCTTTCGGTTTTGACTTCACTTTTCCGGGCAAACGTCAGGAGCTGTTTGACCAGACTGGTTCCCCGTTCGGCTGCCTGCCGGATGATGAGGGATTCTTTCGTCAGCCGCGGATCACCGGTCACTTTCATTTCAAGAATCTGGGTCCGGCCGATGATAATCCCCAGAAGATTATTGAAGTCGTGGGCAATTCCGCCCGCCAGCGTTCCGATACTCTGCATTTTCTGACTTTGAATAAGCTGGGTCTCGAGTTCCCGCCGCCGGGTGTCATCAAACAGATAGCCTTTCACCATCCTCAGACGGCCTTCGTCATCCTGTTTGCCGTTAAAATTCCCGATGATGTAAACCGGTTCACCATCCACCCGGACCATTTCAATTTCGAAGTACTCGAGGTTTTCGCCTTTCGACAGTTGATTGATGATGCTTTTCCAGACCGAAGTCACCCTGAAGAGAGTCACGATATTGGTCGTCCGGGCATCCTCTGCAGAACCGAAGCCGAAGATTTTCATGAAAGACGGATTGCAGTCCGAGATTTTGCCGTCGGGAGTGGCGATAAAATCACCCGAAAGATCTTCCTCGAAAAAGTCACGGTACCGTTCTTCTGACCGCTGGATTTCCTCTTCTGCCCGTTTTTTCTCGGTTACATTCCGGGCAACCAGAAGGCCGTACTGAATGGTGCCGTCTGATTCCTCGAGCGGAACGTAATGGTAGGTATAGATGAATTCCCGGTACGGCAAAGTTTTGCTGAAGGAGTCCCCGTTAAACACCCGGCTCATCAGCGGCACAAAAATGGATGCATATTCGGGCGGGAAGACTTCTGAAACGGTTTTTCCCAGAAGGAGTGCCTTGTCAAATCCGGCCCGGGCCACTTCCGGACCATCGATCAGTAAAAACCGGAGATCCCGGTCATAAAGCAGAACAGCACTTTCCGGAAGATGTTCCACCAGAACCCGGTACCGTTCCTCGGTTCTGAGCAGGGCAGATTCCGCTTTCTTCCGTTCGAAAAGCAGCAGCGACTGGGCAATGTGGTCGGCAATTTCCCCGGCAAACCGGATTTCATCCGGCAGCCAGACCCGGGGTTCACCCACATGTTCGATGCAGACAATCCCTTCGATCTGCCCCGATACCCGGATGGGGGCATCCAGCATGGAGGTGATGCCGTTGGGCTTCAGGTAAGTTTCTGCAAACTCACGGGTTCTGAGATCTTCGGTTGCCAGATTGGCATCGATCACCCGCGACAGCGTCAGCGACTGAAAATACCTCGGATAGTCCCTGGATTCAATCACCTGGCCTTCACTGTGCTCCTGCCGGGAACTCTGATACAGATCCAGACAGGTCAGGCGGCCGGATTTCGGTTTCCCCAGCCAGATTGAAACCCGTTCAGATTTAATGGCATGAGCTGCATTTTCGGTGATTTCCCGGGCCCCGCTTTTAAAATCACCGCCGGCAACCGATTGGGACAAGCTGATTTTGATCAGGGCAGACCGTTGCCGCCGTGACCGGTCAATCATGGCGTTCTGGTCATGATAAATCTGCTTCATGTCCGTAATATCCGAGAAGGTGAACAGAAGCGAATCTGCCCCCCGGAAGTGAACCGGCTTGACGAGAATTTCATACTCCCTTTGCTGGGCAGTTCCCGGCGGGCGGTGCCTGAATTCCCTGCGGTGCGGCTGCCCGGAGTTCAGATTCAGATCTTCAGTCCGGGTTTTCCCGCCGATCAGGCTGTAAACGGACTGCTCTTTCAGGTCGTCTGGTGCACTTCCGGTAAAGAGAGAACTGAACGTCTGATTAACCATAAGAATCCGGCCATCAACAGAAGTCACCGCCACAGCCAGATCCACACTGTTGAACAGGACGTGAATATCCGATTCGGCACCTGACCGTTTAACCGCCTCGTCACTGGCCCGTTTCAGAGCCTTCCTGACCACGTTTGTAAACAGGTAAATCAGCGTCAGCGTCATGAACAGAAGAAAGAAATGAATCAGCATCCGGCTGTAGGGAACGTGTTGGATGGAAGGTGCCGGCAGGTTTCCGGATATTTCGAGCCAGGTAACCCCGGCGGTCAGGGCGATGCAATAGAAAAAGGCAAAGAGAAACGTCCGGTTGCTCAGGACCAGCCCGGCAATAATCAGAACCACATAAATGGCAGTAAAGCTGGGGGATGTCAGTCCGCCGCCGGTCACCACAAACCAGGTCAGCGAGGCAAACAGGGCCAGAACAATCACAATCCGCAACATCCTGACCTGACCTTTTCTGAAGAGAATCTGCGAAACGACAGAAAGGGAGATCAGTACGGAACCGAAGAGAAGAGCCCGTTCAAGCCCGGCCTGCCAGAGAAGTCCGACCAGAATGACCAGAATCCCGGCGGTAAAGATCAGGGATGTCAGAATCCGGACAATCACCCCGCGCAGATAGACCGTTGTATCGCCCGAGTCCCTGACCGGCCGGAATATATCCTTCAGAAAGTCCAGAAATTCTTTGATCACACTCATGGAATCTGTATCACCCGCTGGTTGTGTACTAAAACCGGACAATTTAACTAAAATTAAATTAAAGAAGGCGGGCGTGAATCACAAATACGGGGTCTTAAATTCAGGTTAACTTTCGGATACCATCAGATTACCCGAAAGTGATGCCTCACGGGGAAAGCCGGAGTCAGCCGTCCCCGAAAGGTATATCCGGCTTACTGAACCAGAATCAGAGCCCAGAGCGGTTTGATCTGAACCGGTTTTTCCAGCGACCCGGGGGTAAAGGGCTTTGCATTCAGAACATCCTTCCAGGCACCTTTCAGTTTCAGATTCGCCTGCGCCGGCTTTTCTGATGCATTCAGGATGACGACTGCCTGCTGTCCGTTATACTCTCTGCGGAAGGCGAAGACCTGCTGTTTATCATCGGTCAGCAGCGTTTCGAAGGACCCCAGATTCAGAGCCTGAGTTTCCTTCCGGATTTTGAACAGAAGCTGATAATGGCTGAACAGGTCCCGGTTGAAACCAACTTTATCCGGCGTTTTCCTGAGGGTGCTGTCCGGCAGAACGGCCTCTGGATCATAGTCAAATTCTTCCCAGATCATTGGCTTCCGGCAATCCGGATCGTTGGCCCCCCACATCCCGGTTTCATCGCCGTAGTAAATCATCGGGGCACCCGGGTAAGTCATCTGGAAAATGGCAAACAATTTCTGGACTTTGTACTCTTCGGGGGTTGGTTTCCGGGTTTGGTACTCCGGGTTGGTTGACTTCGACCGGTTGAAATAATCGCCCCAGTCGCCATACCGTCCCAGATCCCGGTTCACAATGGCCGAGCCGATCCGGTTGGCATCATGGCTGCCGAAGAGATTCTGCTGAACTAACGACACACCGCCGGGGAAAGCCTCCCGCAGTTCCTTCAGCCGCCGGTCAAACTCGGTGACAGTAATCCGGTTTTTTCTGGCGATAAAAAAATCTGAGGAAATAAAGGCGAAATTGTAATTCATGACCGCATCAAATTCATCCCCCTGAAGGTATGGCTGCAAAACCGGAACAGGGTCGATTATTTCTGCGGTGATGTAAGCCTCCGGATTCAGTTCCCTGACCAGTTTCCGCCACTCTTTCCAGAACGGATGCTTAACGCAAAAGGCCACATCCAGGCGCCAGCCGTCGATACCGTCATTCCCGTTCCCGTTCTCATTCGGATCCATCCACCGGCGGGTTGAGGCAAAGATGTAGTCTTTCGGACCCTGCACGATTCCGTTTTCATCTTCCCGGAGTTCAGGCAGTTCGGCAACCCCGAACCAGCCCTCATACTGAAAGCGGGTTCCCTTTGCCGGATCGTCCCAGGAGGTAACGGTAAACCAGTCCTTAAACCGGGAATTCTCCTGGTTTTTCTTCACATCCTGAAAAGCGAAACTGTTGATCCCCATGTGGTTGAAGACCCCGTCGAAAATGATCTTCATGCCCCGCTGATGCACTTCGGCAATGAGCTTCAACGCCAGTTTATCGGCTTCGGTCCAGACCCAGGAGGCTGGATCGTCGGGGACTTCCTGATTGATTTTTTTGATATCGGCCCGGGGATCCGGACCCAGAAACGGGTCGATGTGGTGGTACATCATCCCGTCATACTTATGATGGCTGGGCGCCATAAAAACCGGATTCAGATAAATGGCCGTTACCCCCAGCCCCTGCAGGTAGTCCAGCTTGTCAATGATGCCCTGCAGGTCACCGCCGTACCGCCGCCGGAGCAGGTTATGCTGAAGCCCCTGCTTATTCCGTTTCTCATAAGGCTGAAGTTCATACCAGTCTGAGGTCCAGGGATGAATCTGCCAGGCGGATTTCGAGTCAAACGGCCATGCCAGACTGATGTAGTCCAGGGTCGGTTCGTTCGACCGGTCGCCGTTAAAAAACCGTTCAGGGAAAATCTGGTACCAGATGGCGGATTTTGCCCAGTTCGGAACAAACTCGGGCTGGGCGGTAAGGACTGCAGGACTCATGGTCAGGGTCAGGATAAGTGGTAACACGTGGTTTTTCATGGGTTTCACCCGTCGTTGATTGGGATGAATATCGGAAGGATCCCGGTAAAAAAGTATTCCAAACCACCGGGAAAAGAAATTCTAATTTGAAGGATGGCACTCTACTGAAGAAAGCACTGTCCCCGGGCTTACCGCAGGACCACCGCCAAAGACCCTGTGGCCCAACGGAAAGACGGAAGGAAGGATTAATTACTTCGCTCCCCGTGAACTGGGAAGGAGTTGGGTGGGGTTGCGTTTAAAACCTGCCAGCCGGATCTTACACGGTTTGAGGTTTTGGGTCATAGTAGTTAAAAAGGGTGTATGAATCTTCCAAAAAATGGACAGGTTATGGCACCCCAAAACACAACCAGAATCAAATTTTAGCTAAACTATCCCTTGTTCTTTGTGACCGGATAAAACTCAATTTATGACTTTGACACAGTTATTGGAACAGTCCCAAATTATCCGACTTTACTGGTGCTTTTTTTAAAGTCAAAACCTGACAGGTAAGCAATTTTCCATTTATCGTTTTCTTTAATTACTCTGAATTTGTAAGAAAAATCTCTCCAACTCTGATGTGTGTCAGCATTTAAACCTCCCCATATCCATTCTAATTCGCCGTAGTTTTCAGTAAGTTCAATTACACGTACTTCAACTTTGTTCCAATCGTAATTGTCCTGGCAATTACACCAGGGACTACGGTCGCTTGAGAAAAAAAACGGAGGTAAGTCACCAACCAACCATAGGCCGTAATCACCCTTTTTTAGACCTTCATCCAGTGTCAATATTATTTGGTTATAGTTTTCAATAAATTCAGTCGCAAAAAAATTTGTCTGTCGAAGATTTTCCAGATTTCGATTGTGTTTATTCAGGTCGAAACCTACATAAATGCTGTCATGGTTGTCAGTAAGTACCGGAAGAAGGCCAATAGTGTTTTTTGAGTCGGCCCAGGTAAGAACCTGTCTGATCAGATTTTGAATTTGTTCTTGGTCGTCGGTCAGAGTCTTTTCTTCTGTTGCAGAAGTCGTTTTATTGTCAGCTTTATTGCAACCGGAAAACAGAACTACAAATATTAAAGTTGCAGATATAATATGTTTCATAATTTATCAATTCATTGGTTTGAAAATGTCATTAACGGATGGCGGTATGTTTTTGTTGCCGATTTCGGAGCACGTCACTGTCAAGCCACGATGAAGTTTGAAGCGAGCCACTGCTGCTGATTTCAGCACTATCTCGGCAATAAAATATACCGCATGTTACCACAAGTTATTCTTCATTTTTATCATCCTCTTCTTTTTCTTCTCCAGTAGTCAAATATTTAAAAACTTCCTTGCCCGTATTAAAAATTTCTTTCGCTAATTCCGTCCGTTTTTTTGCTAATTCGACTCTTGCCATTTTTTCCTTATATGCTTTCTCTGCTGTCTCTTTTTCCTTCTTATTTTCATCCGTCTCTGGTTCAGAAATTATTTCAGGTTCATCAACTTCTGGTGGTGTGATTTCAACCACAATGCCCTTATCTATTGATTTGGCTATGAATTTCACATTACTAGTTAAAGCATTTTTTAGTTCATTTTTTCTCCCAGCTTCAAGTTTTGTAGCATGTTCTTTAAATATTTGTTCTACAATTTCCTTGATTTCTTTTTCAATAACCTTTTTCTCATGTTCTTGTATAGCATTTGATTCTGATTTTGGAGCACCAAGTTCTTCAAGCTTAAGTCTTGCAGTCCTTATTTCTAATATTCGTTTATAAAGCGTTGCGAGTCTTTCAAGTGCAATTGATAAGCAAAGAGCAATTTGAGGTGCATTTTCAAAAAAGAATTCTAAAGAACCATTGTTAACAAGAGAAATTTTTGTATCTTCAACTTCCTCACCTGTGATTTCCTTTAAAGTTTTAAAGACTTGATCCCATTTGTGCAAATTGGTAGTGATGTTCTTTATCTTATTTTCAGTAACATTTTCTGGGAATATTAATCCTACTTCATAAATATCATCATCATAAAAATGTGCTGAAAAATCAAGGGATTCGAAGATTGTATTTAATTGAGTAATTTTAGATATAAAATCGGCTCTCTTTTTATTAAATTCTTGAAGCTTTTGTACGGTTAAAGCATTGTTGAAAGGTGTTGAATTTAGTATTTCTTCTACAGCGTCCTTTGCACCTTCTCCAAAATATATTTCTCCGGATATCTCTTTCAATATGGTATAAGAACTAATCGAATAAAAATTTGTTTTACTTAAATCAAACGCCTTATTTAATTCATTAAGATGACCTTCTATTTGAGCTGCTTGATTTTGTGAAATGCTATTAATTAAATTAGTAATTAATGCATTTATTTTCAAGTTTTCATTCTCATCGACTAACTCAAAAACTACATTGTATAATTTTGTAACTTCCATATTTTTGTCTTTTTATAATTTGTGGTAACGGTCGAGGCTAAAAGCTGGCGGGCAATTCGGAGCACTTCACTGTCAACCTGCGATGAAGTTTATTAGATGCAATACCTTTCAAATTAGCACTTTCTGCCCGCTTGATTTTAGCCTTTGTTGGCGGTATGTGGCTTTCAGTCAAGTTTTTAGTCGGATAATTTCTTGCTTTATTTCATCAATAACTTCTTTATTCTGAATTTCCTTCTTGTTCCCAACTTTGGATGAAAAAACAACAAAAACTTTTCCCCCATACTTTTCTTCAAAAGCATCAAAATTTGCTTGCATTCTTTCTGTCAATTTGTAATTGCCAAAATTAGAATTCCCTGTTATTGGCTTAATTTGAATCCCAAAAGCTTTATTTCCAACTTTTCCGATGTAATCTACATCTCCTGAATGGTCTAAATCAGAATCTGATTCTTCAAATATTATTTCAGGAAATTTTTTAGCGAGAAAATCATTAATGACAGACTTTTCAGTCAAAAATCCATCATAGGTTCTTGGCACCGTTACTTCATAAACGTAATCATAGCAGTCTTGCTTTGTAATCTGTCTAAATGCTTCTGTCCATTCTGGGATTACAACCTCAGTAATTTTCTCATAAAGGCGCTCCCCCAACTCTGTTAAGATTTCTCTCGTAACTTTAATTGGGATTTTAGTCTTGGTATATGCATTTTCAAAATAGTACAGTTGCCATTCTTCAAAAGTTTTTGGTTGGCACTCACGAATAAGAGCCATTACAGCACCAACTTTACTTGGTCTTGTAAGTTGATATGCGTTACTTGTGTAATTTAATACTTTCTCCTTTTTGCCGAAAGGTTTTGCGTATTTATAAATTGGTTGTTCTTCTTCTAATTCTTCCATAATAACAATTATTAATAAGGTAAAATATTTCTGTTGGTTTGATTTGTAGGAACAGAAACGTTCCAATTGTTTATTAGGTTAGTTCTTCTACCATTGATTTCTCTTGCTCTATTTTCAAGGGAGTCGAGATAATCATGCAATTCTTGAATATTGTTACTGTGGATTTTGTAGAAACCTCTTGGTTTTTTTAAAGTGCTGGCAATCAAATCATGGTCATACTGAATACACTCTCTAATAAGATTTCTTGTTTTTACTTGGTTTCCACCCGTAGGGTAACCCATGTGCGCTGCAATTGTTGGAGCATTAATTGAATTATTAATACCAAAATTTAAGAATTGCAGTAACCGATTTCTTTCTGTTTGTGTAAAATTAATAGGCATGTGTTTCTTGGAATAAGGTTTGAAATTTTTCTTTGTGTTTAAACTGAATACTGCTGTCTACTAGCACTAATCCGTTTTTTATTAAATGTGCATTTATAAAAGTCTTGTTTTCCAAATACAAATAACAAAGTAAATTATTCTGATTATCATACTTTTCATTGTCATATTTCAGAAATACTCTTTTACCCTTGGTTTTCTCAATTAGAAATGTAGTTGCTTTACCATTTGCTTTTGGGTCTTCCTTGATACCAATAAGTTTTATAGTTAAATCATTGTTGAGCTTAATTAGTTCTGGACTAATTACTTCTTTAACCGTAAATAGTTCTTCTCGTTGGGTTGAACTATCTTTATCTATTTTAGAGCCGAACTGCAACTTCTTTACATCAATCTTCTTGTCTAATGTGTGAGGGTCTTTGAAGATGTAAGGCAATTTTTTGATTTCATTTTCAAAATCAAGAGAAGATTTGTTTTGCATTACAAACTCATAAGTAGTTCCATCCAAGTCTTTTTGCTGAATATTTAATTTTTCTTTTATGAAAGGGATAAATTCAGGATTGATTTCAAAGCCAACTGAATTTCGAGCTAAGTTTTTTGCGGCTAATGCTGTCGTACCACTACCTAAAAATGGGTCAAGAACTGTTTCTCCCACAAATGAAAACATTTTAATTAGTCGGTTTGGTAATTCTTCCGGAAACATTGCAATATGCCCATTCTGCCTTGCTCCAGCGAAATTCCAATGTCCCGCAAAATTCGTATTCCATTCTTCGGCAGTCATTACAGATAGTTCTTTCTGTTCTTTTGTCGGCTTTGGGGCATCTCCCAGTTTTTTAAAAACAAGAATAAATTCATAGTCAAGTTTCAAAATACCGTTTCTCGGATATGGATATGAACCCATTTGAACGCCACCTCCTGTGGTGTTAGAGGTCGTTACTTTTTGCCAAATGATTGCACCCATATAGTCAAAACCTATGTTCTCGCAGAATTTGATGATTTCTTCACGAATAGGAATAACTTTATAACGACCGTAATAAACTGCTCTTGCAAATTGGTCACCAATGTTTACACACAACCTACAACCGTTGTGAAGAGTGCGATAGCACTCTTTCCATACTAAATTAAGGTTGTTGATGTAATTTTCATAACTGTCGTGGAAGCCAATTTGATTGTCGGTTCCATAATCCTTAAGTTGCCAGTATGGAGGCGAAGTAATTGCCAAATGCACCGAATTGTCAGGCAATTCAGTCATTTGTCTGCTATCTCCGTTTATTATTTTATGACGTGTTTTCATTCCAATTTCAATTTATGCAAAGTTACTCAAATTATCTGACTTTTTTATCAGCTTTTCAATATCTCTGTCGTCTTTTCTGCCATTACCGCCAACTCGTTTATATATGCCCCTTTTATACCCCTATCCTGCTATATAGGAGGATATGAGAAATTTTGTGTTCCTTATCTTATACTAATATCCATCCTTTTCCTTTCAGGCGCAATACAGGAAACCCCTGAATTTTTGGCTCAGAAGGCCCTTAGTTTTTGCCGGTTCAGGGCCTTAGAGGGTCTCAGGTGCCAGTCCGGCAGGAACCATCGGCACTTCACCATTGAAAGATCTTTGTTCATCAGTCATCGTCGTATCAATTTGATAAGCTGTCCTCTCTTTTTCAGTCATCGTCCTATCAATTTGATAAGCTGGCCTCTCTTTTTCAGTCACCGTCGTATCAAAATGATAAGCTGGTCTCACTTTTTCAGTCATCATCGTATCAAAATGATAAGCCGGTCTCCTTTTTTCTGTCACCCGCCTGGCAAATGGGATTTATACCCCTTTTCTTCCACCTGTCCTTCCACTTTCCTGGTACCTGAGTGGGTCCTTCTTTCGGTGCAGCTTCGGTGTAGCTTCGTTGCGGAACCGGAGTGAAGGTCTCCATCAACAGGCCTACACCAAAGACCCGAAGACCCAAGGAAAAGACAAGCGGAATTGTTTTGAAGGACCCTCCTGTGAGTAAGGAGGGCCAGGGCAGGGTTAACCGGTCAGTCCTGCAAACCGGTGAGGTTATAGGCGATGGAGGTCAGGGTAAAGTCGGCATACCGGAAGTCGCCTTCGGGGTACTGATAAACGGCGGCTCCCCGGCCGGGAACCCGGCGCCCGGAAACCTCCTTCCAGTCAGAGACCGGAGTACACCAACTGACTTTCCGTAACTGTCCGTCTGCTTCCAGGGCATACCGGTCATCCGAAATAAACGTTACCAGCCGGCCGGTTGGGTCAATTACCAGAACGGCAGAAACCCGGTACTTCCCGGTGGTCAGCGTCACCCTCACCGAATCGGGTCCCGCGTCAACCGCCCCGATCCGCGGGTCGGTCAGGGCTGCCGGATTGTACAGGCACAGATCATTCAAAACCGTCACCGTTTCGGCCATGGTCAGGGTATCCCCCCGCAGATCAACCTGGTTGAACAGAGACGCCACCCGCACCTGAAAGGACGCCTGCCCCCGGGTATACTGATGCAATCCGTCGAAGGGAACGAAAAACACCCGTCCGCCCATGGTAAAATGCCGGGCGTACTCCCCAAAGAAATTATACTGGTCGACGGGCATGTGAATGGGGTCGGTTCCCCGTTTCCGGATCATGTCAGCCTCAAAGGTCAGCCGGAAGTTGACCGGGATGGGTTTACCTGCCGCACCGGCAAATCTCAGATAGGACTGCAACCGGTCAGGCAACCGGTTCATTTTTTCGTCGGTGAGAAGGTCACCCGCCGTAACCGGCTGGCGCAGAAACTCTTCCCGGACGCCCTGCCGGAAACCGGACTCCACCGAACTGCAGGCGGCCGCCAGTATCAATCCGGTGACCAGGCAGCAAAAGATCAGGCTTTTCATGGTATCTCCGTTTAAAAGCGGCATATACGGATGGTTTTGTCTTTTGTTCGGAATCCGGCAGAAAGGAAGCAGGCAGGAAGGTTTTCGGTGGCACTTTTTGCGGGGAGGAAAGGAGTTCCCGGGCCGGCTGACCAGCCCGGGAAGCAGAAGGCTCAGACGGTGGTTTTCTTTTTAGCCGTCATTTCGGGGTGCTCAATCCGGTACAGAAACCGGGAAAGCACATCATTCAGATCGGGTTTTCCGATTTCGGAAAGTTCATAGGTCACCCGGACGGAAGGTTTCTGAATTTTCAGAACCCGGCGAAGGTCGATCGGGGTCCCGATGATGACCGCATCGCAATCGGTGGCATTGATGGTAGCTTCCAGATCCCGGATCTGCCGGTCGCCGTATCCCATCGCCGGAAGGACCGTCCCGATTCCCGGGTATTTTTCGAAAGTGGCAGCAATTTCTCCCACGACGTACGGTCTGGGATCCACAATTTCCCGGGCTCCGTATTTCATGGCGGCAATGACACCTGCGCCGTACTTCATTTCTCCGTGGGTCAGGGTCGGTCCGTCTTCCACAACCAGCACCCGTTTTCCCTGAAGGAGTCCGGCATCTTCAACTGCGACCGGCGAAGCGGCATCCACAATCACGGCACCGGGATTCACCGACCGGATATTCTGCCTGAGCTGTTCGATTCTGGCATAATCCGCCGAATCAATCTTGTTGATAATCACCGCATCTGCCATTCTCAGGTTCGTCTCACCCGGGAAGTAGGAGAGTTCATTTCCGGTCCGGTGCGGATCGGTTACCACCAGGTGAAGATCCGGTTTGTAAAACGGCAGGTCATTGTTTCCGCCGTCCCAGAGAATCACATCGGCTTCTTTTTCAGCTTCCCGGAGGATGGCTTCGTAATCCACCCCCGAATAAATGACCGTACCCGACATGATGTGCGGTTCATATTCCTCACGTTCTTCGATGGTGCACTCATGGAAATCAAGATCCTGCAGGGTGCCGAACCGCTGAACTTTTTGTTTGTTCAGATCGCCGTAGGGCATCGGGTGGCGGATGGCTACGACCTTTTTCCCCATGGCCTGAAGAATCTGGCTGACCTTCCGGGTCGTCTGGCTTTTCCCGCAGCCGGTTCTGACGGCGCAGACCGAAACAACCGGTTTGGAACTTTTGATCATGGTCGGATAGCCACCGGCAAGCTTAAAATCAGCACCGGCCAGGGTTACCCGTGAAGCCCGTGACATGACATACTGGTAACTCACATCGCTGTAGGAAAAGACCACTTCATCTGGATGGTGAATGGCAATCAGGTCTTCAAGCTGGCTTTCGGGATAAATCGGGATGCCTTCCGGATAGAGATATCCGGCCAGTTCCTTCGGATACCGGCGGTCATCAATATTGGGAATCTGGGTTGCGGTAAACGCAACGATTTCGTAGTCGGGATTATTTCTGTAAAGGGTGTTGAAATTATGGAAGTCACGTCCTGCGGCTCCCATAATGATCACTTTCCGGCGTGTCATGGTATCCTCTGTCTGGTTTGCTGTTTCAGGGACGGTCAGTTCCCTGGTGTTTTGGTCAGAGGAAAGATAGGAAAAGGCCGGATCATCCGGCAGGCAGGCGGTGGGTTCTAATCGAGAATTAATCAGAAATCCGGCTTGTACAAGCCGGATTTCATCAAACCGGTCAGAAAGACTCGAGTGCTTTTTCGGCGGTGGGTGCCGTTTCGAACAGTTTCATCAGCTTGGTCACGACCAGCAGGCTTTCAATTTTTTCTGAGACACCGGCGAGGCGGATTTTGCCGTCATGGGTTCCCAGGGTTGAATAGCAGGCCATCAGTGTTCCGATCCCTGAAGAATTCATCCATTTCACCTCGCTGAGGTCGACCACAATTTTAACGATTTTCTTCTCTGCCAGGGCTTTAACCTTATCGTGCAGTTCCTGGGTTTCAGGTCCGCCCATCATATTGCCGGAAACTGCCAGAACCGCAGCATCCCCTTTTACGGTTTCTTTTATTTTCATGATTCCTCCTTTTTTCCCGGACTGACCGGTATCACCGGCTAAGATACAGACAATTTAGTAGGATTTAAAGACTGCCTTCGGGCCGGTGACCTGATTTCGATTCCGGTGCAGTTGAATTTCCCGGATGCCTTTCCTACCTTGAAAAAAAACGGGAGGTTTCCGGATGACAATTCTGGGTGTTGACGTCGGTGGATCCGGCATTAAAGGGGCTTTGGTCAATACAGAAACAGGAAGTCTGATTACAGACCGCCACCGGATTCCGACACCGGATCCGTCTACACCGCATGCGGTTGCAGATGCCATCCATCAACTTGCCAAATCCTTCGACTATAAGGGCCCGATCGGGGTTGGATTTCCTTCCGTTATCCACAACGGAATTGCAAAAACCGCCTCGAACATCCACAAATCCTGGATCTCGACCAATGCCAGAGAACTGTTTTCGCTGACAACCGGATGCGAGGTTACGGTATTGAATGACGCCGATGCTGCCGGTCTCGCAGAAATGACCTTCGGCACCGGTAAGGACCACAGGGGAACTGTTCTGCTGGTTACCATCGGGACCGGAATCGGGACGGTCCTGTTTGTGAACGGAACCATGGTCCCGAATCTTGAAATGGGACATATCTTCCTGCATAACGGGTACTTTGGCGAAAAGTACGCCTCTGATGCAGTCAGAAAGGCCAAAGATCTGAGCTGGTCGGCCTGGGCAAAACGGATGAATGTTTATCTGAAAACCATGGAAGATTTAACCTGGCCTGATCTGATTATTATCGGCGGCGGCGTAAGTAAAAAACAGGAGAAATTTTTCCCGCAGCTTAAGCTCAGAACGCCGTTCGTGGCAGCCCATTTCAGAAATGAGGCGGGAATTATTGGCGCAGCTCTCGCTGCCGGGCAAAACAAACCTAAGAAGTAAACCGGTTGGGTGACCCGGCCGGGTTGATCAGTGCCCCCAACGTCTGCAACACCCTGACCATCCCCAGAGTATCCATCCGGCAGTAGGAAATCAGGTCGGCCACAAACCGGTCCTTTTCCTCTGACGGCGGCATCCTGATCACCGAATTCCACATCAACTGGGTATCCAGCCCCGATTTTACATTTAACCCGGAATAGGTCAGATCGGGTACGAGGACCGGCAGAACCTGCTTCAGTGAAGTCCGCCCGTGAAATCCGGGGTGATAGTATCCTTCCGAAACCATCTGGTGCAGGTCCCAGAGGCGGGGAACCAGTGCCAGAAGCCGGTCAGCAAATCCGGGAAACCACCGGGCCTGATCTTCAATCACTTTCTGCTCGAACAACTGGTTGTAAACCACCAGAGTCCCGGTCTCACCCGTCCACTCCAGCAACGCCTGTATAAACCCGGGACGGGAGTCTGAATCTTCGGTATGGAGAAATGATTTTTCTTCAAGACGGCCGTCTTCCTGCAGAATATGCAGACTGAACTGGTAGGGAATCAGGTCGAACGCCCGGGTACCGGGAAATTTGGGTGCGGGCGGGCAGTCAGCTTCAAAATCAATGAAAAAGACAGGAAAAACCAGTTTATTCATCCACCCCGACAGAATTTCCCGGCGAATGACCGGTTTTCCCGTCAGGGCAGAGGCCAGCACTTCCTGCTGAACCGGTGTCAGTCCCCCAAGTCGGGAAACGGCTTCCAGATCCCAGGCTGACTGCTCATTCACCAGTTCAAGCTGAAGCTGATGCAACCCCGGCAGGTGGTAAAACGGATGACGCGGCAGATCTTCCCAGCACGCTTCCAGATAGGTGCATTCCGAGCAGAAATATCCCCGCGGCGCATCAGGCGGGGCCGGTGCCTCCGGTATCGCCCGGTAGCTGTCCAGTTTTTCCCGGAGGCTGTCGAGCCGTGCAAAAACCTTTCGGGTTACGTCATGATGGATAAACAGAGAAGCTTCATCGCCGTACCCGCACAGCGGATTAATCGTCAGGACAACCAACCGGCTGAAGAACACGCCGTTTTCCCGGGCCGCCAGTGCCTGAACAGCCAGTTCCTCGACGTACCGGTCATAAATCCGGGTGGCCGATTTAACCTTATACACCGCCCAGCCCTCCGGTTCGGGAACCAAAATATCGCACCTGACTTTCAGCGTTTCCGTCACGAAGACGGCTTCATAAACCGGTCCTGCTTTTTCTGCCAGGGCGGTTCGTGTTGATTCTGCGCCTTCCGTCCAGTCATCCGGCTGACGGATTCCGCCCGGAAACAGGGCCCGGGCTTTCCGGTAAATCCCGGATTTCTGGTGGCTGATTTTCCAGAACGGCCTGGGTTCTTCTGCGGGCTGGGAAGACCGGGGTTTAAACCACAATTTCCGGCGGCAGGTATTGCCGGAAAGAATTTTCTTTACCGTCAGGCGGGAATCGGTCATTGAAGCAGTACCGGGGCAGATTTAAGCTGGAGTATGGTCTGGCGGTATCCTTCCGAAAAAAGGGCATCCACCTTTTTATTGAAATCCGTCCGGCTGAAGTCTTCCAGGTTCAGATCAATAACCAGATCGGCTTCACGGGTAAAATACTCCGTCCGCTGCCAGGCGGCAATTTCAAAGGCGTTCAGCAAGATGTCGATATACCCTTCGGGCTTGCGGAATCTGGATTTCGGGTTGAAGCTGACGGCGATGACAAAATCGGCTCCCATCGGCTTCAGCGGAGAAACGGGGATATTTTCGGTCAGCAGCCCGTCGACCAGCATTCTGCCATCGAGGACAACCGGGGAAAACACGCCGGGAATACAGGTCGAAGCCATGATGGCCTCAGAAACCTTTCCCTTCCGGAAAATAACTTTTTCGCCGGTTGAGATATCACTGGCCACAATCGCCAGCGGGATGGCGGCATCTTCAATATTTTTCGGACCGATGATGGATTCGATCAGTTTACCGGCATCTGCATTCGACATGATACCGGTTCGGGAGAGGGAGAACCGGGTGAATTTAAACCATTTCAGGGTTTCCGCAAATTTCCGGATTTCTGCAACCGGAACGTTGAAGGCGTACAGGGCGGCTACGACAGCCCCGATACTGGTTCCGGAAAGGTAAGCCGGCCGGAGGTCAAAATCTTCGAGGGCCTGAAGCACTCCCAGATGGGCACTGCCACGGGCAGCACCGCCACACAAGGCAAGTCCGATTTTTCGTTTCATAAGCGGAAGGTACGAAAATCCGGCGAAAAACTCTAAGTTCCTCCGGCACACGGCAGAAGACTGCCGGGCCGGATCCTGTCAGACTTTCAGGTTACCGGAATACCCGGGATCAGCCAAAAATGGTTTTAATTGTCCTGCTCATCCAGGACGGATTCATATTTTTCCGGACGGCAGGAACGTAAAAAACATCATCCCCTTTAATGTGATTGGTCAGCCAGACCTTGAGTTCTGACCGGACGATGGCGGCAACATCTTCACCGTTCACAAACCGGGCTTTCAGCGCCTGAATCCGGGTCCGGAAGGCGTCGTGAAGCCGTTTGTGCGGGGCCAGCATGGGGTAACCGGCCTGCTCCATCAGGGTTTCCTCGAAAACAAAGTGAGAGTTGGTGTAATCGAGCAGATTGTCCAGAATCTCACCGATCCGGTCTTTGCCCTTGGTGATGGAAATGGCTTCATCCAACTGATTCACATAATCAACAATCCGTTTATGCTGGGTATCAATTTCAGGTATTCCCGTATTCAACCCGTTATCCCAAACCCAAAATGCCATATAAACTCCCAGGAAAAAGCGCAAATAAAGAAAAAGATTATTTAATTTGTTACCAGAATACCGACGGGAACCACGAATCTAATCCACTTCTAAGAAAAGTAACCTTCAGGAAGAACTGTCAACCGGTTTTGTTCCTGCCGTCCTTTCGTTGTAAATTGAACAAAACTATTGCCGGATTCCTGACCAGAATCCCCGTTAACCCTCAGATTAATTTTAAAACCATGACCTACAAACCAACCCATCAGATCCGATTTGTAACCGCTGCTTCTCTTTTCGACGGGCACGATGCCTCTATCAATATTATGCGCCGGATTCTTCAGGCTTCAGGTGCCGAAGTGATTCATCTGGGCCATAACCGGTCAGTAAAGGAAATTGTGGATACCGCCATTCAGGAAGATGCCCAGGGAATTGCCCTGTCTTCCTATCAGGGCGGGCACGTGGAATTTTTCAAATATATGGCCGATTTACTGAAGGAAGCCGGGGCCGGCCATATCCGGATTTTCGGTGGCGGCGGCGGGGTCATTATCCCTGAAGAGATCCGGGATCTGCAGGCTTACGGCATTGCCCGGATCTTTACGCCGGAAGACGGCAGGGAACTTGGTCTTCAGGGCATGATTGATCTCATGATGCGGGAATGTGATTTCCCGGTAACCGGGTTGGGAATTCCTGAACAGATAACCGGATTTCAGGATCTTGCCCGGCAGATCAGTCTGGCCGAAACGGCTGCAACCGGTCCGCTTCCCGACAGTTTGATTCCGGTCTGGAACCGGCTGACGGAAACAGGCAGGACTCCGCACAAAAAGAAAATTCCGGTCATCGGCATCACCGGAACCGGCGGTGCCGGAAAATCATCGCTGACAGATGAAACTGTGCGCCGGTTTCTGACCCGGTTCCCCGAAAAAACCGTAGCAATTCTTTCCGTTGATCCGTCCAGAAAAAAAACCGGCGGGGCCCTGCTGGGTGACCGGATCCGGATGAATTCAATTTACGATCCGCGGGTATTTATGCGGTCACTGGCAACCCGGGCTGCCAACCGGGCTACCCCGAAGGCTCTGGCAGATTCGGTCGGCCTGTGCCGGTCGGCCGGATTTGATCTGATTATTCTGGAAACCGCCGGAATCGGCCAGTCGGACTCTTCCATCACTGAACTGGCTGATGTGTCGGTCTATGTCATGACACCGGAATACGGTGCTGCAACCCAGCTTGAAAAAATTGATATGCTGGATTTTGCAGATCTGGTGGTTCTGAACAAGTTTGAGAAACGGGGAGCCGAAGATGCCCTGCGGGATATCCGGAAAACAGTTCAGCGTAACCGTCAGCAATTTGACAGAGACCCCGATCTGATGCCCGTATTCCCAACTATCGCCAGCCAGTTCAATGATGCCGGAACGAATTGGTTTTTTATGAACCTCATCCGGACCGTCAACGAAAAAACCGGTCTTGACTGGGAACCCGAAGCAGTTGAGCAAATCCGGGATCCCCGCAAACAGATTGTCATTCCGGCCGAACGGTCACGGTATCTGGCCGAAATTTCGGACACGGTTCAGACTTATAAAAAGCAGGCCCGCAGTCAGGCTGATCTGGCAAGTCTGGCCTTTTCCTGCCGTCAGGTTCTACTGTCCATGAAGACAGAGGTTCCCGGGCCGGGGCACCTGTTCGGGAAGGAGGATCTGTTTCATGAAGACCGTGCTGTTGAGGTTCTCAGGCAGCGGTATAATGAAGCGGTTCTGGATCTGACCGCCGAAAACCGGACGAAAATCCAGAATCAGGATCAGCTCAGACATGACTATCAGGATGATTTCCACGGTTATGAAGTCAGGGGAAACAGTATTGAAGTCGAAAATTATACCCGGACGCTTTCTCATCTGAAAATCCCGAAAGTTGCCCTGCCGAAATACCGGGACTGGGGTGATTTTCTGCTGTGGCAGATTCTGGAAAATGTTCCCGGCCAGTTCCCCTTCACTGCCGGAGTTTTTGAGTATAAACGGAAAGGGGAGGATCCGACCCGGATGTTTGCCGGCGAGGGAACTCCCGAACGGACCAACCGGCGGTTTCACTATGTATCACAGGGGCAGCCGGCAGCCCGGCTGTCAACGGCATTCGATTCGGTAACCCTGTACGGCGAGGATCCCGGCCGGCGGCCGGATATTTTCGGAAAAATCGGAAATTCGGGTGTATCGGTCTGCACGGTGGATGATACCAAGAAACTCTACTCCGGTTTCGACCTGTGTTCACCGACAACCTCGGTTTCGATGACCATAAACGGACCGGCACCGGTCATTCTGGCGTTTTTCATGAACACCGCCATCGATCAGCAGGCCGAAAAGTGGCTCAGACAAACCGGTCAGTGGGATGAAACGGTTAAAAACCTGATCCGGTTCTTCCCGGATCCCCAAAACCCGCAGCCTGAATATTCGGGCCCGCTTCCAGACGGAAATACCGGTCTCGGCCTTGGGCTTCTTGGGCTTTCTGCCCGGGAGGTTCTCGACGGGGAAACCTATGAAAAAATCCGGAAAGAGACCCTGTCCATTGTTCGGGGTACGGTTCAGGCTGATATCCTGAAAGAGGATCAGGCCCAGAATACCTGTATTTTTTCAACGGAATTCGCCCTGAGAATGATGGGGGATATCCAGTCCTTTTTCATACGGAATCAGATCAGAAATTACTACTCGGTTTCCATTTCGGGTTATCACATTGCCGAAGCCGGAGCAAACCCCATTTCGCAACTGGCTTTTACCCTGGCAAACGGATTCACCTACGCCGAATATTACCTGAGCCGGGGAATGAAAATTGATGATTTTGCCCCGAACCTGTCTTATTTTTTCTCGAACGGAATTGATCCGGAATATGCGGTAATCGGCCGGGTGGCCCGCCGGATCTGGGCCGCCGCCATGAAATACCGGTATGGCGCCAATGACCGCAGCCAGAAACTGAAATACCACATTCAGACATCCGGGCGGTCACTTCACGCGATGGAGATTGACTTTAACGACATCCGGACGACCCTGCAGGCTTTGTATGCCATCTATGACAACTGCAACAGTCTGCACACGAATGCCTTCGATGAAGCCATCACAACCCCGACTGAAAATTCCGTCCGCCGGGCAATGGCCATCCAGTTAATCATCAATAAGGAACTGGGACTGACGAAAAACGAAAATCCGCTTCAGGGCTCGTTTATCATCGAGGAACTGACCGACCTGGTCGAAGAAGCGGTTCTTTTGGAATTCAGGCGGATTTCTGACCGGGGCGGGGTTCTGGGCGCCATGGAAACTATGTATCAGCGGGGCAAAATCCAGGAAGAATCCCTGTATTACGAAACCCTGAAACATAACGGTGACCTGCCGGTCATCGGGGTCAATACCTTTCTGAATCCGGCCCCGCCGTCTTACGACAGTCTGGAACTTTCCCGGTCCACCGATCAGGAGAAGCAGGATCAGATCAGGAACCTGGAGGCCTTCCATCTGAGAAATGCCGAAAAGGCCCCGGCTGCCATCCGAAAACTGAAGGCGGTTGCAATTTCTGACGGCAATATTTTTGAAGAACTGATGGAAACCGTTAAAGTTTGTTCTCTTGGCCAGATTTCCAGAGCCCTGTACGAAGCCGGCGGCCAGTACAGGCGGAACATGTAAACCGGGAAAAAGTCACAGGAAACCCGGGCACGACCGGAATTTCAGACATCTGAGGGTTAAATTCTTTATCTTGCAGACTGATTATTCCAATTGCCCTTTTTGCCCATGAAAAAGTATGGTTTTCTTTTTCTTTTCCTGATCAGTCTTCCCTTTGCGGGAATCACTGCCTCCGACCCCGGAACCCAGACAATCCGGGGGCGTGTCATTTCAAAGGATACCGGTCTTCCCTTGACCGGGGCTACAATCCTCCTGCTTCAGACCCTGAAACCGACCGGAACCGTTACCGATCAAAACGGAAAGTTCAGACTGGAAAAGGTTCCCGCCGGACGGATCAGCCTGAAAATCTCCTTTCTCGGCTATGAAAGTCAGATTCTTTCTGATCTGATGCTGAAATCAGGTAAGGAACTCGTTCTGGAAATTGAACTCCGGGAATCCGCCATCGAACTGACCGGAATCGAAGTGACCTATTCGAAAAACCTGCCGATAAATGATCTGGCCACCGTGAGCAACCGGACTTTTTCTGCCGAAGAAACAGAAAAATATGCCGGCAGTTGGGGCGATCCGGCCAGGATGGCCTCGAATTTTGCCGGTACGTTTACCGCCGGGGATCAGCGGAACGACATCATCATCCGGGGAAATGCCCCCACCGGTGTGCTCTGGCTTCTTGAAGATATCCCGGTTCCCAGCCCCAACCATTTCGATGTGATGGGAACCAACGGCGGCCCGATCTGTATGCTGAACAACAACCTGCTGGCCCGGTCCGAATTTTTCACCAGTGCTTTCCCGGCTGGATACGGGAACGCCCTTTCGGGGGTTTTTGACCTGAAACTGAGATCCGGAAATCCTGAAAAACGGGAATACCTGGGCCAGATCGGGTTTAACGGAATTGAACTGGGTACTGAAGGCCCCATTTCACCGGAAACCAATTCCTCTTACCTGATCCATTACCGGTACTCGGCACTGGGACTCATCAAAAAACTGCTTTGGGTTGACGGGCTTCCGGACTACTCTGACCTTTCCTTTAAACTGAATTTCCCGGGCGACCGGGGGAAGTTTTCTGTTTTTGGTCTGGGTGGCATCAGCCGGATTTCCCTGACTGAGGAAGATGACAACCGGGTTTCTGCCTCAGGTCCGGTCAGCCTGAACGAAACATCCGGATCTGAAACCGGGGTTCTGGGAGTCAGCTACGTCCGATTTCTTTCGGAAGCAACGTCTTTCCGGACCGGTGCAGCGGTTACAACCAGACATCCTTTTGAATCTGCCGATTCTCTGGTAAACAGCGAAACTTACCTGGCTCTGACCCGGAATTCCTACCGCCAGAACAATGTGGTTGTGACGGGATCAATCACCCACCGGGTGAATCCGGAAAACACCCTTCATTCCGGACTGAGTGCTGATCTGATGGCCTTCAAATCGGCCAGAATGACAAATGACGATGAGTCCGGAAAACTCATCATTGACCGGCCGTATGAGACGTCGGCACGGGGCCTCATCCTGTGGCAGGCCTTCACCCAATGGAAACATGAGTTCAATCCGGACTGGGTGCTTTCGGCCGGACTGCACGGACTTTATTTCACCCTCAATCAAAGCTGGGCCCTTGATCCCAGACTCGGGGTTACCTGGAAATTCAGCGAAAACCAATCCTTTGGTGCGGGATACGGACAGCACAGTCAGACCTTACCGGTAAATGTTTATTTCGTCAGATCCAGAGTGGGATTCGATGCAGACGGAAGGCAGCTTTATTCTGCAGAAAGCACCAACAAAAACCTGGATATTCAGACCAGCCATCATTTTGCCGTTTCGCATGATTTCTTTTTTACAGAAGTTTTACACCTGAAAACTGAAATTTATCACCAGGAACTGTTCCGGATACCGGTCAAAAATCAGAAAGGATATTTTTCCCTCATCAATCAGGGTGCAGCCATGAGTGTTGCAGATGAAGACAGTCTGGTCAGTAAAGGAAGGGGCCGGAATACGGGGATTGAATTTACCCTCGAAAAAAACTGGGCCGGCAGAACCTTTTATCTGGTTACCCTGTCTCTGTTCAATTCGGCTTATCAGGGTGCTGACGGCAACTGGCGCAGCACCGTTTACAACGGAAATTATATTCTGAACCTCCTCGCCGGCTGGGAATCAGAAAAAACCGGACAATTTCAGTTTTCTGCCGGTTCCCGGATGGTTCTGGCCGGAGGCAGGCGGCTGATTCCCTTTGACCTGCAGCAGTCAGGACTTGAAAACAGAACCGTTTACCTCTATGACCAGGCTTATGAAAAACAGGCGGACCCCTATTTCAGATTTGATACCAGAGCCGGTTTGATTTTCCACCAGGACTTTGCCACCCATGAACTGGCACTTGATGTGGTCAATCTGACCAACCACCGGAATGTCTACCGGGAAAAATTCAGCTCTGAAACAGGCAAAAAGAAAGTAACTTATCAGCAGGGGATTTTTCCGGTTTTGCTGTACAGACTCAATTTTTAACTGACTTCTACCCGGAGTGCCATGATGAACCCGACAGCTTTTTCCCTTTTTCGCCCTGCAATCCTGCTCCTTGTTTTATGCGGGGTGCCGGCCACCGGCCAAAGCCAACCTGTCTGGCCTGAAGGCTTCACGCTGGTTTCCATTCCGTCTTCTGTGGATACCACGGTTCAAAAGGCCTGGTTTTATAAAAGCCGGACGCCAGGTCAAAAGCCTCTGGTGGTGTCTCTGCATACCTGGAGCGGTGATTACAACCAGGAAGATCCGCTTGCAGAAGAAATCCTCTGGCGGGACTGGAATTACCTTCACCCTGATTTTCGGGGTCCTTCAGTCCGGCCGGAAGCTGCCGGCAGCGATCTGGTGATTGCCGATCTGGCAGATGCCATCCGGTGGGCTCTGGCAACTTCAGACGCCGATCCTGATCAGGTTTTTCTGACCGGAGTTTCAGGGGGGGGATACACGGCGCTGATGGCGTACATGAAACTTCCCATAAAGCTCCGGGCCGTCCACGCCTGGGCACCCGTCACCGATCTGGCGGCCTGGTATCCGGAATGCCTGGGACGAAACCTTCACTATGCCCGGGATCTTGAAAATGTCACTTCACGCGGAACCAGGTTTGATCCGGCCGAAGCTGCACGCCGGTCTCCGGTCAATCTGGTCCCGGACAGGTCACTCAGAAAAGACACCGAAGTCGTTCTGTATACCGGAATCCATGACGGGTATACCGGATCGGTTCCCATCAGTCATTCCATCAGACAGTATAACCATCTGGTCAGGAGTTTTTATCCGGAAAACCCCACAGCCCTGATTCCCGATTCTACCCTGCTGAATCTGGTTCTCCGGCGAACCAATCCGGCTGCAGATACGGCCCGGCGGATCGGCGGACGGAGAATCCACCTGGAAACCGGTACCGGGAATTTTAAATTTTTCCTGTTTGAAGGCGGACATGAAATGCTGACCGGACCTGCCTTGACCCTTCTGACCGCCGGAATGAAAAATTCCTCCAAAAGCCAGATTATTCTGACTCTTGGCGATTCCAACGGCGCCGCCGAAACCGGTTGGCCGGCTCAGCTTCAAAAAGTGCTTCCCTTTTCAGAAATCCTGAATTTTTCCACTCCGGGTAAAACGATCGGATTCGACAATCAGAATCAATCTGCCCTGAATTCCCTCAAAACGATCCGGGCGGTTTGTGAAGAAGCAAAGGCCAAACTTCCTCCCGGGCGGCAACCCGATGTCATCTGCATTCTGCTGGGTACAAACGACACCAAATCAATTTTTGCTGACCGTCAGGCCGAAATCCCCGAAAACCTGACCCGGCTCATCGGGGAATTGAAAACGGCCTTTCCGGGACCGGTTTTACCGGAACTGGTTCTGATGTCGCCACCTCCGGCCGATGAAACCAAAGCAGATCCGTTAAAATACAAAGGATGCGCCAACCGGATCCGGTTACTTGCTCCGGTGTTTAAAGGTGTGGCCATCCGGGAAAAAGTGAAGTTTGTCAATCTGTATTCGCTGTTCAATGCAGAAGCCGGCCGGATTACAACCGACGGGATTCATCTGACCCGGGAAGCCTCTTTCAGAACTGCACAGGCGTGTGCAGAAATCCTGACTTTACCCCAGAAAAAATAGAACCGGAATCAGTATGCTCCGCCGGATTGGTTTTCTTTACCTTTTTCTTTTCAGTTCAGCCGGATTAATTGCCGGAACCGGAGTCCCCGCCGGGCCAGCCGACACCTCTGTCGTCCTGCCTCCGGCCTGGGCTTTTGGGGTTTTATACGGCGGCTATACCAATCAGGAAGAAACCATAAGCCGGATCCGGGAAATTCAGGCACACGGATATCCGATTGATGCTTACTGGATTGACTCCTGGTTCTGGAGTTATGCTGACCGGGGCCGGGGTCCGGCCGGTTATCTCAACTTTAAAGGCGACTCTGCCGGATATCCTGACCGGGAAGCCATGTGGTCATTTATGGAGCAAAACCGGATAAAAGGCGGGTTTTGGGTGTGGGATTGCATTTTTGAAACCGGAAACGAACCTGACTTTTCAGAATTTAAAAACCGGGGGTTCTTTTCCTCAGTTTACCGGGAAACAAATCCCTGGCACAATGCCGGAACGACGACGGATATGTTTGCCCGGTCAGCGGATCCGGCAGCAAAGGGAACCTGGTGCGGAAACATCAATTTTTCTGATTCATCTGCCGTCAGCCTGTTCAGGGAAAAGCTGACCCCGTTTTTCAGGGAAGGAGCCGATTTCATCAAACTGGACCGGACCGCCCGTCCGGAAGTCTGCAGGGCTGTGTTTGATCTGACCGCTGAAGCCGGCAAAGAATCACGGGGACGCGGGTTTATTCTGAGCCATTCCTTTGACACTGAATCCGGCGAATATAAAAAGTTCCCGGCAAAATGGACGGATGATACCCGGTCTGACTGGACGGTTGAGCAGCCCACTCTGGAGTTTGATCCCTGGATTCCCCGGGTCGGATTAAAAGAAAACATCGCCATGTTTACCGACCCGGCATCTGCAACCTCCAGGATCCCCTTTTTAACCCAGGACGTCGGCGGATTTTCAATGGGAAAAACAAACCGGCCGAACGAAGAACTTTTTATCCGCTGGACGGAATTCGGATTCTGGATTCCAATCACCGAAATTTTTTGTGAACCGGCAAATCCAACCTCTCACCTCGCCTGGAAATATTCTTCACGGGCTGATTCGGTTTTCCGGTTTTATTCCCGGCTGAAGGTCCAGCTATTCCCCTACTTCTATTCCGCTGCCCATGAAATCCGGGAAAAAGGCATTCCGGCTATCCGGCCGGTACCCGGGCAGTTCTATGAGTACCTGCTGGGTCCGTCCTTTCTGGTGGCTCCGGTCTATGAACCCGGAAAATCCACCCGGCTGGTCCATTTTCCGGAAGGAACCTGGAGCCATTTCCTGACCGGCGAAACCTATACCGGCGGGGTCCCTCACCTGGTCCCGGCACCATTGGGCCAGATTCCGGTTTTCGTCCGGAAAGGGGCCATCATTCCCATGCGGCCCTATTCCACTTCGGTTGAAGCCGGTTCCGCCGACTCGGTACTTCTGCATCTGTTCCCTGATTCTGCCTCATCGTACACCCTGTATGAAGACGACGGATCAAGCCTGGATTATCAGTCGGGGAGAATTGCCAAAACCGGCATTCAGTGCAGATCTTCCGGCACTCAGACGACGGTTGTTATTGATCCGGTTTCAGGTACTTTTCAGGGCATGACTGCCGAAAAAGTCTGGATACTCGTTTTTCATCTCCCGGCTGAAAAATATTCTGTCTCCTCAAGCCTGTCACCAGAGCTGATTCAGGTAACCAGAACTGAAAAAGGACTACCCATGGTTTCCCTGAAAGCTTCCCGTCTGAGCCGGACTGCGGTAACGCTGACGGTTGAACCCTGATCTCCGGAATTCAGGCTCAGTTTATCCGCTGTTGAATGACTTTCATCCGCCCGGAACCCTTTTTCATCCGGCAGAGTTGGTGTGTTGCGGGGATTTTACTGTTATTCGGGATATCTTATCAAAAAAGGACCTGCCATGCAGACAATTTTAGGATCCGGTGGTGCCATCGGAACAGACCTGGCCAAAGCTCTCACCCGGTGGACGACCAATATCCGCCTGGTCAGCCGGAACCCGAAACGGGTCAATCCGGGAGATACACTTTTTCCTGCAGACCTAACCCGGCGCGACCAGGTTTTTGCCGCCGTAAGAGGAAGTTCGGTTGTGTATGTGACGGTCGGCTTTGACTATAAAACTTCGGTCTGGCGTGCGGTCTGGCCGGTTTTCATGCAGAATGTGGTGGATGCCTGTGCCGAAAGCGGTGCCCGCTTAGTCTTTTTTGACAATGTCTATTCGATCGGGAAAGACTATATCGGACGGATAACGGAAGAATCTCCGTTCAGTCCGTCGAGTGAAAAGGGGAAAATCCGGGTCCGGGTCAATCAGATTATTCTTGAGGCAATCCGGCAGGGAAAAATTCAGGCCATCATTGCCCGGTCTCCCGACTTTTTCGGTACTAAAAAAGAGACCAGTATGCTCATGATCATGGTCTATGACAATCTGATCAAGGGCAAAAAAGCACAGTGGATGGGCCGGGGCGATAAACCCCATACCATGGGTTTCACCCCCGATCTGGCCATGGGAACTGCCCTTCTGGGCAACAGCCCTGACGGCTGGAATGAGATTTGGAATCTGCCCGTCCCGAAGGAGTCTCCGACCGGAAAGGAATGGGCCGGTTTATTCAGGGCCGAACTGGGTGGTCCTGAAGGTTTGCAGGTCCTTCCGGTCTGGATGGTCGGAATTCTGGGGCTATTCATCCCTGTTATGAAAGAACTTCACGAAATGCTGTATCAGTTCGACCGGGAGTATATTTTCGATTCGTCTAAATTCAACAGCCGTTTCGGATACACGGCAGCTTCACCTGAGGACGCCGTCAGGCGAACTGTTCAGGAACTGGCACAATAAAAAAAGGCAGCCGTGAGCTGCCTTTTTTACTTCGTTTCCGCTGAAAAGGTCAGTTCAGTCCGCGTTTGGCAATCAGGGCTGCAATTTCAGGTTCACGGCCTCTGAATGCTTTGTACATCTCCATCGCATCCCGTGTTCCGCCTTTGGCCAGAATATTATCCCGGTAGGCTTTTGCAGTCGCCTGATCAAAAATTCCCTTTTCCTTAAAGGCGGTCCAGGCATCGGCATCCAGAACTTCACTCCAGATATAACTGTAATATCCCGAAGAATATCCGATCGGATCACTGAAAATGTGGTTATAGTAAGTACTTCTGTACCGGCTGATAACTTCAGGGATCATTCCGTTTTTATCGAGAGAGGCTTTTTCAAATGCCGTAATATCTCCGGTCAGCGGCTGGGTCAGAGTATGATAATCCATATCCAGCAGACTGGCTGCAAGATACTCGGTTGTAGCAAAACCCTGGTTGAACTGGCTGGCCTTTTTGATTTTTTCGATCAGGGCCGAAGGCATGACTTCGCCGGTCTTGTAATGGGTTGCATAAAGACTCAGCATTTCAGGGGTAAAAACCCAGTTTTCCAGCACCTGAGACGGGAATTCCACAAAATCTCTCGGAGTCGAGGTTCCGGAAATGGACGGGTAAACACACTCGGTCAGAAGTCCGTGAACCGCATGCCCGAATTCGTGGAAAAGAGTCGAGGCGTCATCTGCACTCAGCAGGGCAGGAGCATCGGCAGTCGGCTTGGTGAAATTCCCGACATTGACAATAATCGGAATCACATGGTTTCCGTCCATCCGGCTTTCATCCCGGATGTTGTTCATCCAGGCACCAAACCGTTTCGTATCCCGGTAGTACCAGTCAGACAGATAAATCCCGATGAGATCACCTTTTTCATTTTTAACCAGGTAGGTTCTGACATCCGGGTGGTATTTGGGCAGGTTAGTGACTTCTTCAAAGGTCACTCCCCACAGCTTGTTGGCCAGAATGAAGGTTCCGTTGATCACATTATCCACTTTCAGGTAAGGACGGATTTCCTCTTCATTCAGGTTATACTGAGCCTGTTTCACTTTTTCAGCATAATACCACCAGTCCCAGGAGGCCAGCTTGAAGTTTTTCCCTTCATTGTCGATGAGTTTCTGCATATCATCCCGTTCTTTCCCGGCTCTTTTCAGGGCAGCCGGCCAGAGTTGGTTCAGCAGCTTATAGACATTTTCCGGGTTTTTAGCCATGCGGTCTTCCAGAACATAGGCCGAATGGGTCGGGTAGCCCAGCAGATTGGCCCGTTTCAGCCTCAGGTTCACGATTTCCCTGACATTTTCCTTATTGTCAAACTCATCATTATGGTTTGCCCGTTCAATGTAGGCCGTGTACAGTTTTTCCCTCAGATCCCGGCGTTCAGAATAGGTCAGAAACGGATACATACTCGGACGCTGAACGGTGTATACATAGCTGCCTTCAAGTCCTTTTTCCTTGGCAGTTTCTGTACCGGCCTGGCGGACAGCCGGCGGCAACCCGGCCAACTCCTCTTCACTTTTCAGAACGATCTGGTAGTTGTTGTCTTCCTTCTGGACGTTGTTGCCGAACTTAACGCCAAGTGTTGCCAGTTTTTCATTGATTTTCCGGAGGGTATCCTGATCCTGTTTCGACAGGTTGGCCCCGTTCCTGACAAATTCCTTGTACTTGTTTTCAAGAAGTTTGGCCTGTTCTTCGGTTAGCTGCAGGGATTCCCGCTGGTCATACAGGGATTTTATCCGGGCAAATAATTTTTCATTCAGCAGAATATTGTCGCTGTGGGCAGAAAGAAGCGGGCTGATTTTTTCTTCGAGTGCAGACAGGGAATCGGTTTTTAAAACCCCCGTAAGATTAAAGAAAACACCGGCAACCCGTTTGAGAAGCTGACCCGATTTTTCCATTTTCCCGATGGTATTATCGAAAGTGGGTGCATCCGGATTGGTGGCAATAGAATCAATCTCGGTCAGTTGCTGATCCATTCCTGCCATAAAGGCAGGTTCAAAATGGGCTGTTTTTATCTTCCCGAAATCGGGCACACCATACGGAGTTTCCCAGTCTTTGGCGAATGGATTATCCGCCGGCAGTTCATTTTTGGGTGTACAAGCCATAAAAACCAGTCCTGTTGCTATCAAAGGTAGATATGATTTCATAAGGGTCCTTTTCTGTTTAGGTCGCAGTCATAAGACAATAAAGTTAAGAAAGTAATTCCTGAAATTCCTGATCCGGGTCGTTTTCACTATTTTCATCCAAAA
The DNA here is from genome assembly GCA_023151185.1 of Bacteroidota bacterium. Classification (GTDB taxonomy): domain Bacteria; phylum Bacteroidota; class JABWAT01; order JABWAT01; family JABWAT01; genus JAFLBE01. The sequence continues at coordinate 265,657 of JAKLJL010000003.1, read as the reverse complement.
AAGGAAATCTATGTACCTGACTCCCAAACAAAAAAATATCCTGATTTCCTCACGCCTTGCTGCCGGCAGCCTTCTGCTGGTAAGCCTGCTTCCCTTACCCGGTCAGGTTCTTCTGTTTTTCAGAATTCTGGTAACCCTGATTGCCGTGTTGAATACACTGGCTGTATATAAACGAAATGGCGGGCTGGTGGTGGTTTTCATTTGTGTAGCCGTTCTTTTTAATCCGTTCTTTCCGGTTTCTGCAACGGCTCCGGTCTGGACTTTACTGAATCTGCTGTTCGGGATTCTGCTGGTTCTGGCCTGGTGGCGCAGGTGGTAATCAGGAAGAAAGATTAGAATTTAAAATCCCGTATCACTCCTGGCAGTTTCGTTGTTTATATTTGATCCAATCTTAAACACGGAGGAAGCGGATGAAAGTTGTGAAATGGGTTGCCGGAATTGCTGCCGGGTTGATTCTTGTTGCAGGCGGAGGAATCGTTTATCTGTTAACGGCCCTTCCGGATGCAGGACCTGCACCCGACCTGAAAGTTGAACTGACCAAAGACAGGATTGACCGGGGAAGTTACCTGGCCAACCACGTGACGGTCTGCATGGATTGCCATTCCCAGCGGGATTGGACCCGGTTTTCGGGTCCGATGGTGGCGGGTTCCAATGGGTCAGGCGGAGAAAAATTCCCGGCTGAAGCTGGCTTCCCGGGTACCTTTTATGCACCAAACCTGACACCGGCCCATCTGGGTGACTGGACTGACGGTGAACTTTACCGGGCCATTACAGCGGGCGTCAGCAAATCAGGAGAGCCCCTGTTTCCCTTAATGCCCTGGCCGGGGTATGGCAGGATGAATGAGGAAGATATCTACTCCATTATTGCCTATTTAAGGTCTCTTCCTGAAATCAAATCGGAAGTTCCCAGGTCAGAACCTGCCTTCCCCTTCAGCCTCATTCTCAGAACTCTGCCTCATGCCGGCTCTCCCGGTCCCTACCCGGATACACATGATTCGGTGTCATACGGCAACTATCTGGTCACTTCAGCCGCCTGCGGCGACTGCCATACACCGGTTAATGAACGGGCCGAACCATTGCCGGGAATGGCCTTTGCCGGGGGACGGGAGTTTCCGCTGATGAAAGCTATTTCCCGGTCTGCCAATCTCACACCTGATCCCGAAACCGGAATCGGCACCTGGTCCAGGCAACAGTTTATTTCACGGTTCAGAGCCTATGCAGATTCCGCCTACCATCCGGCAGAAATCCGAGAAGGTGACTTCCAGACCATCATGCCCTGGACAATGTATGCGGGCATGACCGAGCAGGATCTGGGTGCCATTTACTCCTATCTGAAAACGGTCCCGGCGGTCAGCCATCCGGTAGAAAAATTTACCGCCTTAAAATAAATCGGACATTAACCTGTAATCTGCTTGACATTCCGGCTGCCGGTCCGCATCTTTGCAGTCCCTTAATTGATCGCGGGGTAGAGCAGTTGGTAGCTCGTCGGGCTCATAACCCGAAGGTCACAGGTTCAAATCCTGTCCCCGCTACTAGAATCAGGAAAAATGGAATCAACTGATTCCATTTTTTTTAAATGCCGAAGTAGCTCAGGTGGTTAGAGCAATGGAATCATAATCCATGTGTCGGGGGTTCAAATCCCTCCTTCGGTACTTGTAAAGGCTGTCTGAACCGGACAGCCTTTTTTATTTTACGCCAATCCCTGCCGGATGCCGGTGATTTTGGTTTCAGACCCGCCGGTTTGCTCCTATTTTTGCAGAATGCCATCAGTACCCACGCTTCCCAGAGATTTTCAGCGCCTCATTTCCGGACTGCCCGGCTTCCCGGCGTCACATTTTCTCCTCTCCGTCAGCGGTGGACTGGACAGTATGGTGATGCTGGACTGGTTCATCCGCCTCCGGAACCTGCATCCAACCGTCAAACTCTCAGTCTTTCACCTGAACCACCAGACCCGGCCCGGGGAAAATGAAGCAGATGAGGATCTGGTCCGAAACGTCTGCGGTGGCCATCAGATCCCCTTTTTCGGCAGAACCTGGACCCGGAAATCCACCACAGGGAATTTCCAGAATGAGGCAAGAAAAGTGAGACTGGACCTGCTGAATCAGATCTCGGGAGAGGTTCAGGCTGACTGGATCTGCACAGCCCATCATGCCGATGACACCGCCGAAACCAGTCTTTACCGGTTGCTGACCGGGGCTTCCCTGATCAATCTGGGCCCGATGAAACCGGTGAACGGCAGGGGTCTGAAACCGCTTCTGGCTTATTCAAAACCGGATCTTCACGCCTGGGCAGCAGAAAACGGAATTTCCTGGCGGGAAGATTCCTCTAACCTGGGTGATGATTACCTCCGGAATCAGCTTCGGCACCACCTGGTCCCGGTTCTGAATTCCCTTTTCGGATACCGCTGGGAAGCCAGCCTGAAGCACCTTGCCGCAGAAAGCAACGCGGCTTCTGCCTTTCTTTCAGAAGCATTCGAAGACTGGAAAAAGAAGGCGGTGATATCAACTGACGATGGTTGGAAAATTGAAATTGATCTAAATTCCCTCTATGTTGAAAGTTTATTGGTTTTTTTCCTGAATCAGGCCATTGTAACCCTGACCGGAAAACCGTTCGGACTGAAAAAGGCCGGTGACCTCAAAGCCTGGTTGTCCTCCGGAAAAGCAGCAAGACAGATCCATTCAGACTGGGTCGCAAGACGGGTTCAGGGTGGTATTCTGCTGATCCGGAAGGCCACAACTCCGGTTTGGACGGCGTGGCACGTGACGGTAACACCCGCACAGAAACCGGCAGCCAGACAAAAAAACAGCCTGTCAGTTTCAGCCGACAGAAGCCGGGTTAAAGAACCGCTTTCTGTCCGGTTCAGAAAACCAGGTGACCGGTTCAGACCCCTCGGAATGAATCAGGAGCAGAAACTGAGTGATTTTTTTATCAACCGGAAGGTCGAAAGAACGCTCAGGGACCAGGTTCCACTGGTCACCGACCGGGATGGACAGATCATCTGGGTTGGAGGATACGAAATCAGTGACACGGTCAAAGAGACCGGTCAGACAACAGAATGGGTACACTTAAAACTGGAATCTCATGAAAAGAATTGAAGTCAACGGTGAATGGTTCGACCTGCTTATGCCGGAAGAACAAATCAAAGCCCGGATCGTCGAACTCGGCCGGCAGATCAGTTCGGATTATCAGGGCAGGACTCCGATTTTCATGGGAGTTCTGAACGGCGCCTACATTTTTATGGCCGACCTGATGCGGGAATTCCAGGGTGACTGTGAAATGGACTTTATGAAACTTTCCAGTTACGGTGACCGGAAAATTTCATCTGGAAATGTGAATATTCTTAAAGATTTCAGTGCTCACCTCGAAGGCCGCGATGTCATTGTGGTCGAAGATATTATTGATTCCGGACTTTCGATGACGTTCATCCGGAATCTTATTCTGTCGCATCAGCCGGCAAGCCTGAAAATTGCCACTTTTCTGTACAAGAAGGAAGTCTCCAATCTGGATTTCCCGATTGATTATGTCGGATTTGAAATCCCGAAATGGTTTGTTATCGGGTATGGGCTCGATTATGCACAGAAAGCCCGGAACCTGAAAGACGTTTATATTATCAGCCAAAATCAGAATCCCTGAATCAGGAGTTTATGAATCAGTCAGGACAGGATAAAAAAGCAGCCGGACCGGATTCCGGCGGGAACAGTAATTTCAGGAAAACGTTTCTTTTCATTCTCTTCGGCATCCTGGCAGTTACCCTGATTCTGCTGGCGCAGAAATTTATCCGCGGAGACGAATTCGGAAGTCCGGAAATCAGTTACAATGAATTCCGGCGGATTCTGGCCTCAAATCACATCACCGAACTTCACGTAATACCGGATGGCGGATCTGCCACCCTGACCGGGCGGCTGGGACAGGATGAAAACCTGATGACGACCGACGGGAAGGTCCGGAAATCAGGACGGTTCCAGGTTCTGATCCCCTCCTTTGATCTGCAGTCTGCCGATTCACTTACCGCCAGGGGAGTTCTGGTTACCCTTGGAAAACCGGCCACGGATTGGATGCTTATTCTGCTGAACTCGCTTCCCTGGCTGCTGCTGATTCTTATCTATATTTATTTCATGCGCCGGATGTCTGCCGCAAATAACCCGAAAGACGGCAAATCGGTGTTTAACTTTGGGAAAAGCCGGGCAAAAATGCAGCTTGAAGGCGAGCCACGGGTCACGTTCACAGATGTTGCCGGGTGCGAAGAAGCCAAAGAAGAACTCCGTGAAATTGTGGACTTTCTGAAATTTCCTGAGAAATTCCAGCGGCTTGGCGGAAAAATCCCCAAAGGTGTACTCCTGCTTGGCCCCCCGGGAACCGGGAAAACCCTTCTGGCCAAAGCTATTGCCGGCGAAGCCGGTGTTCCGTTTTTTTCCCTGTCTGGAGCCGATTTTGTTGAAATGTTTGTCGGCGTTGGCGCCAGCCGGGTCAGAGACGTATTTGAACAGGGAAAGAAACATTCCCCAAGTATCATTTTTATTGATGAACTTGATGCTGTCGGCCGGCAGCGGGGTGCAGGAATGGGAGGTGGCCATGACGAACGGGAACAAACCCTGAATGCACTTCTTGTTGAACTTGACGGATTTGATGAACGGACCAATGTGATTCTCATTGCGGCAACCAACCGCCCGGATATTCTGGATGCTGCACTGCTCAGACCCGGCCGATTTGACCGTCAGGTTGTGGTCGACCGGCCTGACGTAAAGGGACGGGAAGGCATCCTCAGAGTTCATACCCGTAAAATTCCGCTGGCAAAAGATGTCGACATGGAAGTTCTGGCGAAAATTACCCCGGGAATGTCCGGAGCCGATCTGGCAAATCTGGTAAACGAGGCGGCTTTGATTGCTGCCCGCCAGAACGCGGATGAAGTTTCGATGGCTCATTTTGAACTGGCTCAGGAAAAAGTTCTGACCGGCGTCGAACGGAAAAGCATGGTCATGAGTGATAAGGAAAAACGGAACACGGCTTATCATGAAGCCGGTCATGCCCTTGTCGCCAAACTGACAGAAAATACAGACCCGGTTCACAAAGTCACTATCATTCCGCGCGGACGGGCTTTGGGAGTAACCACTTATCTGCCAACCGAGGATAAATACTCCTATTCACGCAAAGACCTTGTCGGCCGGATCTGCTATATGCTGGGTGGCAGAGTCTCTGAAAAACTGATTTTCGGTGAGTTTTCTACCGGTGCCGCCAACGATATCGAACGTGCAACAGCACTTGCCCGGAAAATGGTCTGCGAATTCGGAATGAGTGATAAACTCGGAGCCGTATCCTTCAGTCAATCTGACCGGGAAGTTTTTCTGGGACGTGATTTCGGCCATACAAAAAATTATTCCGAAAAAACCGCCATTGAAATTGATCAGGAAATTCAGGACCTGATTACCGCCTGCGAACGCCAGGCGGAGCTCCTTCTCAGGGAGAACCTGGACATCCTGCATGAAGTCAGCCGGCTTCTTCTTGAAAAAGAAACCCTGACCGGCGAGGAAATTGACCAGATTATTCATCAATTCCGGGAAAAGAAGTGAAAACCCCTGCACCCGAAAAAAATTCCATTCAAATTGAATACTGGCGGAAAGGGATTCACCTGACCTCCCTTTCAATCCCCATCATTTACTCCTTCTGGCTGGATCAGACACAAAGTCTGATTATTCTGATTTCCCTGTTGATTTTTGCGCTGGTCATTGAGTTTCTCAGGTTCAGACCCGGCGTGACCGGCCGTTTTTTTTCGGATACGTTCGGGTTTATGATGCGGGAACATGAGCTGGATGAAAAGAGTAAAAGTTACTCGGGCGCAACTTATGTTCTCCTGGCCTCGGTTCTGGTAATCTGGATTTTCTCTAAACCGATCGCCGTTTATGCGGTTACGCTGCTGATCATCGGCGATACGTTTGCAGCCCTGGTTGGGAAACGGTTTGGCAGGAATCCGGTTTTCGGACTAAAAAAAACCTGGGAAGGCAGTCTGGCTTTCTTTATTTCGAGCCTTGCTGCTGCATGGTTCATCGACAGCCTGACCTGGGAAATTAAAATTGCCGGGGCCCTGGCGGCAACGGTCATTGAACTTGCACCGCTGAAACTGGATGATAACCTGACCATACCGGTTGGGTCTGCTGTGATGATGTGGCTGGTCACCTTTCTGATCTGACCCGCCGGAAAGGATTTCACATGAAAGTTTATTTTTACCTGCTGTTTCCCTCATTTTTCATCCTGACTTTGGCCTGCACCGACCTGAAACCAACGGCATTGGGCCCTGATGGAAGAATTGTTGTCTTCGCAGACTCCCTGATTTACCGGCTTGCTGCACCCGGACTTGATAAAACCATCCGGCAGACGGTCAGCACCCTGCCGCAACCGGAACCGCTGTTTGAACTTGAACATCAGCCCAGGCTCAAGTTCAATGATCTGAAACAACGGGCCTACCTGCTTATTCTGGCCAGTCTGCAGGATTCAACCCCGACAAGCAAAATGGCCCGCAGTATGCTGTCACCCTCCGTTCTGGAACTGGCAGAAAAAGGGGAACAGAATATTTTTGTAATCCGGGATAAATATGCAGCCCATCAACTGGTTGTTTTTGTCATCGGCAATACACCTGAATCGGTTTCAGGAATCCTGGCAGCCGATTCTGCCAACTTCACCAACACCTTTACCGAACTGGCCTTAAACCGGATGTCAATGGACATGTTCAGGAAGCACAGCAATGAGGATCTTTCGGAAAAAATGATGGAAAAGCTGGGTTTTTCCGTCCGGTTCCAGCATGATTATGTCCTTATCAGAGATACCATCGGCCCCAATTTCTTTTATATGAAACGGATTCAGCCCGATCTGGACCGCTGGGTCTGGATTCACTGGTGGGACAATCCGGCCGGTGATTTTCCCAAAAGAGACCGCCTGCTTGCCATTCAGGATTCAGTCATGAAACTTCACATTCAGGCCGATGACAGCTCTTATTCAGAAACAGTTCCGGGTATTATCAGCCATAAGGAAGTGAACTTTAACGGCTTTTACGGGATTGAAACCCGGGGAACCTGGCGTCTGAATGACTACTCAATGGGGGGACCGTTTATCACCTACACCTTTTACAATGATTCCCTGAAGCAGCTTTTCATGATCAACGGATCGGTGCTTGCACCGAAATTCCCCGAGAAAATGAAATTCATCCGGGAAATGGAGGTCATTGCAAAATCCATCCGGTTCAGGCAGGGTAAAGGGGCTGCTCCGGCGTTATAATCACCCCCCTTCAGCCTCCGGCAAAAGTCTTTACCCGGCCCGATAAAAATCTGCAGGTGTCTTCTGACTTGCAATTCCCGCCGTGAATTCCGAAATTTGCAGGCTTAACTAAAAAATGCGCGAGTGGCGAAATTGGCAGACGCGCCAGACTTAGGATCTGGTGAGGTAACTCGTGTGGGTTCAAGTCCCTCCTCGCGTACTTTTAAAACGGAGCCGGTCTCCGTTTTTTTTTCCGGAAATGACCAACTGAGGATTGTATGAACGTTACCATAAAAGATGTAACTGCTGTAAAAAAAGAACTTAATGTCACGGTTAGCCAGGAAGAACTGGCTCCCTATTTCGACAAAGCCATCAAAAAATACCAGAAGACAGCTAAAGTTCCTGGGTTCCGTCAGGGTCACGTCCCCCTGCAAATGATTGTAAAAATGTATGGAACCGCAATCCAGTATCAGGAAATTGAAAAAATTGCTCAGGAATTTTACCTGAAAGCCTTCAGCGAGAAGAAACTTGAACCTGTTGCCCGGCCATCCATGCGGGATCTGCAGTACCAACCCGGATCTGACCTGACCTTTGTTGTTGCCTACGACATTAAACCTGAAGTCAAGCTGCCGGCAATCAAGAAACTGAATCTGCAGAAAATCAATCCGGACCTTCAGGAAGAAGATCTGAATCTGGAAATTGACTATCTCCTGAAGATGAGTTCAAAAGTCGTCAATGACTATACCGGTCCCTTAGGTGAAGATGATTTTGCCGTTCTGAAAGTTGAAGAACTGGACGAAAAGGGGAATCCGACCGGCAAAACGCTGAACAATAAAATCTTCAGCAAAAGAAGCCAGGAATTTTCTGAAAAGGATCAGGCCCTTCTGCTGGGAAAAAATACCGGGGATTCTGCAAAACTGACGATCCAGGAAGATGGGAAAGACCGGAAAATTCTGGCCACCATTCAGTCTATCACCACCTTTGCCAAACCCGACTTTACCGATGAATTTGTAAAAGAGTACACCGGCGGTAAATTCGAAACTGCCGATGCCTTCCGGGAAGAACTGAAATCAGGACTTGCCAAACGGCTCCTCCGCCAAAGTGAAAACAGCCTTCAGGATTCCATTATGGATGAACTGGTTGCAGAATCTGAACTGGAACTTCCTGAAAGTCTTGTCGAAGCCTATCTGGATTCCATGGTGCATGAAGAATCCCATAAGGGCAAAAACCATGAGGCGCCCAAAGATTTTAACGAAGCTGAGTTCCGGATCAAAAACAGAAAACTGGCCGAAAGAAGTGCCAAATGGTGGCTGGTCAAACAGGAACTGGTTGAAAAGGAAAAATTTGAAGTTACCGAAGACGATTTCAATGCTTATCTGACCAAGGTTTCTGCCGAGGACAACATTCCGGTTGCAACCCTGAAACAGGTTTACTCAAAACCCGAAAATAAAGGGACAATTGAAAACATGATTCAGACCCAGAAACTGGTAGACTGGATAGCCGGTCAGTCAAAAGTTAAAGTTGTAAAGCCTGCTGAATTTAAACTGAAGGCCGAATAACCCCGGGGAACCAATCAGGAACCCCCAACGAAATCCTAAAGTTATACAGGAAATCAGAAAAAGGACTACCCATGTTTCATAAACTTCCTGACCTGCAAAACAACCTGGTCCCGATGGTGATTGAGCAAACCGGCCGTGGCGAGCGGGCTTACGACATTTTTTCCCGCCTGCTGAAGGAACGGATTATCTTCATCGGTTCTGCCATCGATGAAGTGACCGCTTCCCTTGTTATTGCCCAGCTTCTTTTCCTGGAATCTGAAGACCCTGAGCGGGATATTTTCATGTACCTGAACTCACCCGGCGGAAGTATTTCGGCCGGACTTGCCATTTACGATACCATGCAGTACGTGAAACCCGACGTAGCCACAATCTGCATCGGGATGGCAGCTTCGATGGGAGCTGTTCTTCTGGCCGGCGGAGCTGAAAAGAAGCGGTCTGCACTGCCTAACTCACGTGTTATGATCCACCAGCCCTGGATGGGCGGCGTTCAGGGACAGGCAACGGATATCGAAATCCATGCCAGAGAAATCCGGAAATCAAAAGAAACCCTTTACCAGATTCTGGCCAAACACACCGGGCAATCCTTCGAAAAAATCTATCAGGACTCCGAACGGGATTACTGGCTTTCTGCCACCGAATCCAAAGAATACGGGCTGATTGACGAAATTCTGGAACGTAAAAAATGAGTAAGACAGATAATCTCAAGATCAAATGCTCCTTCTGCGGACGTCCGTCAACAGAGGTGAATTCAATGGTTGCAGGGCTTAATGCCTACATCTGTGACCGTTGTGTCAACAGTGCTGTTGAGATTATCTTCAACAACTCGAAATCCGGCGGCTCCATACAGGAGAAAAAAACCGGGACCCCGAAACGCCTGAAGCCCAGAGAAATCAAAGAATCACTGGATCAGTTTGTCATTGGGCAGGACGATCCTAAAATTGCCCTTGCGGTCGCCGTTTACAATCATTACAAACGGATTGACAATAAAAAGATCGACAAGGAAATGGACCAGATCGAGATCGACAAGTCCAACATCCTGCTGATCGGGCCAACCGGAACCGGGAAAACCCTCCTGGCCCAAACACTTGCAAAAACCCTGGATGTCCCCTTTTGTATTGCTGATGCCACTGCCCTGACTGAAGCCGGTTATGTAGGCGAGGATGTTGAGAGCATTCTGGTCAGACTGCTTCAGGCAGCAGATTATGATCTTGACCGGGCTGAACGGGGAATTGTTTACATTGATGAAATTGATAAAATCGCCAGGAAAAGTGACAATCCGTCCATTACCCGTGACGTTTCCGGCGAAGGTGTTCAGCAGGCTCTGTTAAAAATTCTGGAAGGAACTGTTGCCGGCGTACCGCCCAAAGGCGGACGGAAACATCCGGAACAGTCCCTGATCAATGTCAATACAAAAAATATTCTGTTTATCTGCGGGGGGGCTTTTGACGGACTTGAAAAAACCATCGCCCGCAGGCTGAACCGGGGAACCATCGGATTTAAATCTGAAGCAGGTCCTCAGGAAAAAATCCGGGAAGATAAATCCCTGCTCCGCCATGTTCAGTCAGAAGATTTGCTTCATTTCGGGCTGATTCCCGAATTTATCGGGCGGCTTCCGGTTATTTCTGCTCTGGATCCGCTGGAAGAATCAACCCTGCTCCAGATTCTGTCCAAACCGAAAAACGCCATCATCAGACAGTATCAAAAACTTTTCAGACTTGAAAATACCGAACTGGAATTCACTGAAGAGGCACTTAAAGCAATTGTCTCTCAGGCTATAATCCGGGGAACCGGTGCCCGCGGCCTCCGGTCCATTCTGGAAGAACGCATGACCCGGATCATGTTCGACCTTCCGTCACGGCAGGGGGTTCACAAGTGTGTCATCACTGAAAAAACCATCCTGGAGAACGAGCCCCCGGTATTTCTTCAAAAAGAACAAAACGTCGCCTGAGCCGGTCCATGCTGATCGATTCTGGCCCCGGCGGTGATCCGGTTTTGACGGATTTTCCAACCTGCAGGACTTCTGCGTGCTGATTCTGGCCATTGACACCTTTTCTCCGGTTTGCGGAACGGCTCTTTTTTCGGATGCCGGTCCGGTTGGATCCATCCAGCAAACTGTGCCCAACCGGCACAGTGAAGTTTTGCTCCCGCAAATCTCTTCACTTCTCTCTGATAATAACCTCACACTTTCAGATGTTTCGGCTGTTGCCGTAATTTCAGGCCCCGGTTCATTTACCGGTTTGAGAATCGGCGTCTCAACAGCTAAAGGCCTCTGCATGGGCGCCGGCATCCCCCTGATCGGAATTCCGGTTTTTGATGCACTGGCCGAAATACGACCTGAACTTGCGAATCAGAAGAAGAAAACAGAAATTGGGTTTTTGATTGATGCCCGGCAGGGAGACTGGTACGGCGCAGTTCTTAAGAAAAGCGGTCTTACTGCCCCAGAATGCAAACTGCTTCAAAAATGGAAAGAAGAGAATCCGGAAGTTACTGTCTGGGTTGCCGAAACGGATCAGGACCTGCAGGAATTGCTTCCGGACGGGATCCGGTTTTCGGATCTGACCGGAAAGTTCTGCCTTGCAGAGGCTGCCGCCCGACTCGGATTTGAGTGGTTCAGCCAGGGGAAAAGCAACCCTCTGCATGAATTTGAACCGGTTTATATTAAAGATTTTATTGTTCGCGTTCCGTCAAACCCTTCATTGATTTAAGGACTTAAACGGTTATGGCATGGTTTAAAAGAAAAGAAGCCAATATTTCTGCAACCGAGGCAGAGAAAAAAGATACTCCCGACGGACTTTGGAGCAAGTGTGAAAAATGCGGGACAATGCTGTACCGCCGCCAACTGGTAGAAAACAGCCACATCTGCTATAAATGCGGATACCATTTCCGGGTCGGGTCAGAAGTCTATTTCTCTATTTTGTTTGATAACGGAAATTACGAAGAATTTGATGCCGGCATGATCTCCAAAGACATGCTCAGCTTTGTTGACACCAAAAAGTACAGCGACCGGATCAGAGCCACGATCAAAAAAACCGGGCTGAATGATGCCTGCAGATATGCTACCGGAACCCTGAACGGGCAGCCGGTTGTCATTGCCTGCATGGATTTCAGTTTCATCGGCGGATCTATGGGTTCGGTTATGGGTGAGAAAATAGCCCGGGGAATTGACAAAGCCCGTGAACTTAAATCACCGTTTATAATGATCTCAAAATCAGGCGGTGCCCGGATGATGGAAGCCACTTTCTCGCTGATGCAGATGGCAAAAACAAGTGCCAAACTCACTCAGCTTTCAGAAGCCGGTCTCCCGTATTTTTCAGTCCTGACCGACCCGACAACCGGTGGTGTAACCGCCTCCTTCGCCATGCTGGGTGATTTCAACATTGCAGAACCAGGTGCCCTGATCGGATTCGCCGGTCCCCGTGTTATCCGCCAAACCATCGGAAAGGATTTGCCCCCGGGGTTTCAGACCTCTGAATTTGTGCAGGATCACGGCTTTCTCGATTTCATTGTACCACGGAATGAAATGAAAGAGAAAATCGGCAACCTGATGTCCATGCTGAAATAAAAGCAGAACCCCAGACCAAACCGTCAGAAATTGACCAGAACCATGAAAATCAGACTCATCGATGTCCCGATTGACCTCGGCGCAGGCCGCCGTGGTGTCGATATGGGTCCATCCGCCCTGCGGCTTGCCGGAATTAAGGAAAAAATCTCTGCACTTGGCTTTTCCGTCGAGGATGATCAGGACGACATTTTTGTTCCTATCCCCGAACACGGGCATGTTTTTAACTCCCAATTGAAATACCTGCCCGAAATCCAGGCTGCCTGCAGCCATCTTGCCGGGCGGGTTGAACTGGCAAAAGCCGAAGGAACCTTCCCGATTGTCATGGGCGGAGACCACTCAATTGCCATCGGTACCATTGCCGGACTTTCGTCCTGGTACCGGAAACAGAACAAAACCCTGGGTGTTGTCTGGATTGATGCCCATGCTGACATGAATACCCCGGAAACCTCACCGACCGGGAATATTCACGGTATGCCACTGGCTGTTAATATCGGCCTTGGAGCCGAAGAACTGATCAATCTGCACGGCGCCTTCCGGAAGATCAACCCGGATCATGTGGCCCTGATCGGAATCCGGGATCTGGATAGTGAAGAAAAGAAAAATGTCAGAAGCAAGGGAATTCATGCCTATACCATGGCCGATATTGACCGGATGGGAATTTACACGGTCATTCAGGATGCCCTGCAGCAATTAAAAGACAAGGTTGATGTCATTCATATCAGTTTTGATGTGGATGGAATGGACCCGGCTGTTGCTCCCGGTGTCGGTACCCCCGTTGCCGGCGGACTCAGATTCAGGGAAACCCACCTGATCATGGAAACCCTTGCCGAAACAGGACTTGTCGGCTCAATGGAGATTACCGAAATCAACCCGATTCTGGATGTTAAAAACCAGACTGCAGAAGTTGCCGTCGAGATGGTCTGCAGTGCACTTGGCAAAACCATTCTTTAACCAGATTTTCTGAACTCTAATCGAATTTTAAACTGTCCGGCTCGATTCAATCCCTTCCTGTGGTTACATTTAACCCTATAATTTTTATTTACTTGCAAACGGGATTTTTATGGAAATTATTAAAAGTACAGCCGAAGCACAGCACCTTGCTGACACCATCCGGAACAGTGGCCGCCTGATCGGGCTTGTTCCGACAATGGGCGCCCTGCACAAAGGGCATCTGGCTTTGATCGATGCGGTTTCTGAACAGGTAGATGTCACTATTCTGACCATTTTTGTTAATCCTACCCAATTTGGGCCGAATGAAGATTTCAACCGGTATCCCCGGCAGCTTGAGGCAGATATTCAACTGGCAGAATCGGTTGATGCCGATTATCTCTTCTGCCCGGAGGTCAGTGACATGTATCCCGGCGGAGAGTTAACCCAGGTTCAGGTATCAGGTCTTCCTGATCACTTGTGCGGTCTCAGCCGGCCCGGGCATTTCACCGGGGTGACCACCGTTGTCGCCAAGCTGTTCAATATTCTGAAACCCCATGTGGCAATTTTCGGCGAAAAGGACATGCAGCAGGCTATTATCATCAAAAAAATGGTCCGGGATCTGAATTTTGACGTCCGGATACTGACTCTTCCGATTGTTCGGGAAGCCGACGGACTTGCCATGAGCTCCCGTAATCAGTATCTGTCACACGAAGACCGGATTCAGGCAGTAAAACTGTTTCAGTCTCTGAATTTTGCCAAAGAAATGGTGCTTACCGGCGAGAAACACGTCGAAGTCATCCGGGAGGCCATGACCCGGTTTATTACCGGCGGCACTTCTGCAGTCATTGATTATGTCTCTTTTGCGGATCCAGACACACTCGACGACCTCAGTGAACTTCCAGCAGGCAGCCAGGTCCTGATAGCTTTAGCTGTCAAATTCGGGTCAACCCGGTTAATTGACAATCTGATGGTCAAAGTTCCGCAATTTCAGGATTAAGAACCATCCGGGAACAAATTGTGCCGATTCTATGTCCAGATGGGAAAACGGGACAAAATGGCATACCAAAAATTGGCAAACTATTTGCAGGAAGCCCAAAGAACTTTTAAAACAAACGAGGACAACTATGAGCGATCTCAGACAATTTGAACAGGTAGATTCTTCCACGGCAACCCGTGCCCAATCTGCCTCTGTCGCAGCTTCTGACCTGATGAACCGGGTCTATCTCTGGATGACTGTCGGACTTGGCCTTACCGGTACAGTTGCAATGTATATTGCCTCCTCTCCAGAACTGATTGCCGGCCTGACCGGCGGAACCATGTTTGTTCTTTTCCTGGTTCAGCTTGGATTGGTTTTCTGGCTGAGTGCCCGGGTGATGCACATGCAGCCGATTACCGCAACACTGGTTTTTCTGGGCTACTCTGCCCTGACCGGGGTTACTCTGGCACCGATTTTTCTGGTTTACACAACGGCCTCAATCGGAATGACATTTCTGGTTACAGCCGGTACCTTTGGTGCAATGGCGACCTACGGAATGATCACCAAAACCGATCTGACCAAAATGGGCAACATTTTATTGATGGCCCTTATCGGACTGATCATTGCTTCAGTGGTCAATATATTTTTGGGAAGTTCAACCATGGATCTGATCATCTCAGGGCTTGGTGTTCTTATCTTTACCGGCTTAACCGCCTATGATGCCCAGAAAATCAAGGACATGAGCATTCAGTATCAGCATCATGACGGCGACGTTCAGTCACGTCTGGCAACACTGGGTGCCCTGACCCTTTATCTGGACTTCATCAACCTGTTCCTGATGCTGCTCAGATTTCTGGGTGACCGCAGATAATTCTGTACACTCCAGGTCCGAGTGTTCAAAAAAGGCGGCACATCAACTGGCCGCCTTTTTTGTTTTCTCTGAACAAAAAACAGGACACAGCACTAAAAAGTATACGGATTCCGGGCTCTAAGTGGGAGAAAAAGCGGTTACCCTGTGAAATATTCAAGGGTTCGTTTTTTGGCACGGTTGTTGTTTGGTTATTGGATGTCTTGATTAAGACAGTGTCAACCAAAATCGTTCAACCTAAACTTTGGATACTAAAATGAAAAAAGTTCTTTTTGCTCTTCTCTCTCTCTCCCTGTTCGCAGTTGCTTGCGGTCCTAAAGGTCCTTCCGCTGAAGAACTGGAAAAAATGAAACAAGATTCCATCCGCGTTGCTGATTCCCTGGCTGTTGTTGCTGCTGCTGAAGCTGCTGCTAAAGCTAAGGCTGATTCTGCCCGCGTTGCTGACTCCCTGGCTGCTGCTGCTGCTGCTACCAAGGGCGGAAAGAAGAAATAATTAACCCCCTAAAGGTTAATCTCTTTTTGAAAGCCTCTGTACCGTAAGGTGCAGAGGCTTTTTTATTTATACCGGTTTCAGCCGATCTGCTTCAGTTATTTCCTCCCAGGTTTTATCGCTGCACAGACCCACTATTTTCAGCCCCTCCAGTCTGAATCCTGCTTTATGCCTCGTCGAAGGGACGGTACGGTCATAAAACATCCCGAAAATCAATCCGGGTTTTAAAACCCGGACCGGGCCGGTTTTTTCAACTGTATTCAGTTTGATAAACCCGATTACTCTCTCCTGTTCTTCCGGGCTGAAACGAAAATGGGCTTTCCCGGCAGGAACGAAGGTCTGTCCCTGCCTGACACCCACGGTCCAAATATAAGCCGACGGATCTGAAGATCCACTGGTTTGAACATACAGGGCACCTGCAATAAAGTACCCGCCTTCGGGTTTTTGAAAAATGCCGGAAAATCCGGTCTTCCCACGGATTCTGAATCCGGATACTGACTTAAATTCCGGCTGGCGGATCAACTCACCGGCCTGCCCGGGTGTCAGCCCCTCATAGACTTCCGAAAGACTGAAATTTCCGGTTGGGGGCTGACTTTCCAAAATCTGTTCAATCAGGTGGCGTCTGACTGAAAACTCAGTCTGGTCCAGCAACTCCCCTTTCCACATCAGGCAATCAGAAAGAACCACACAGGATTTCCGACCCGGTCCTTTTGGCAGACGGTCCTGAACACTCCAGCCGGTAAAAACAGAATCAGCCGGAAATAGGGGATAACCGGATTTTTCCGGCAGGTCAACTGCCATGAACTCCCGGTCTGCAGCCAGAATTTCTGTTGCGGTACTAAGCAGCATGCTCTCGGTTCCATCCGGGATAGCTTCTACAGAAACCCCGGGTTGGGTGATGGGAAAATCGTCCCTGAATTCCGGGAACGGAATCCGGAAGGGAGAGGCGGAAAGTTCCTCAGGCTTCAGAAAAGTTTCCGGATCTTCCCGGAAAGAAAAACCGGACAACCTGCGGGTTACAGGGAAAGGATGGCAGCCATGTACCCGGCAGAACGAAAGGATTAGGTCCCGTTTTTGAAAGGGTGAGACAAACTGGCCAGTCAGCAGACCAAGAAGGAGTTCCCGTTCAATCCGGTCTGCACGGGACAGCAGGTCAAGCAGGCTTTCCGGAAAATGAGCTCCATTTCCCGGGTCCCCAGAGAACCAGGCAAAAATCTCCCGTGCCGGTATTCCGGAGGGAGACGATTGTCCGGTTGTCAGAGCTGCGGCAAGTTCGGTCAGATTTTTAGTCAGTCCTGCAGAATCCTGAATCAGCCAGGAAGGGTATCCTGTTATCCGGGACAGATAGTTTTTTAATTTTGACGGTGTAACCGGTGGTCTAGTCTTTTTCCCCGAAAGGAAAATCAATGCGGCCAGTGATTCAACCGGGTCGGCACCCGAAAAGAAGGCAGCAAGATCCGATTGCCCGGGAAACCGAACCTCTTCTGCAGCAAGGCGGAGGAAAGCCGGTGGGTTCATTTCCTCTTGCAGGACCAATGGAGTGTAAATTCTGCTATTTTATTTCCTTCCCGGTCAAGACCGGTTGCAGTGGCAGAAAAGGTCACAGGATTACCGGTCAGCAGGGTTTTCCCGATTTCAGCCCGGATCCGGTCACCGTCCGGGCAGGTGAAATAAGTTTCTCCGGTTGCCTTCTTGAGAAACCGGGCTTCCAGACCCGTAACCAGTGTAGAAACCCGCCCTTTTGATGCTGAATCCAGGACAAGAAGCCCGGAGGATAACTCGGCCGCCATGGCCAGACAGGCAAAGTAGACCGACCGGAAGGGATTCTGGGTCAGATACCGATACCGAACCGAAACAACTGCCATTCCGGGAGAATAGCTCACAATTTTAAGTCCGGCAAGAAAGGCCATCGGCAAATAACGGAGCAAAAACAGCTTAAACCGGAACGGGCTTACGGCCAGCCGGGAAATAAAACCTTCATGCATTCGTAACAACTCCTTAAGCAAGGCTTACATTAGAAAATGATTAAGACAGACCCCGACACGAATTGACAGGATTATACCTGAATCTGGCAACCCTAACACATTTATGCCGTATACTTGCAATGCGTTAGTAAGTAATGTCCTGGCGCATGTTAACATAAATATATAAACAAAGGAGTCCTCAATATGAAAAGAATGTTCTTTCTTGCTGCCACAGCCTTAACATTGGCTGCAGGATCTGCTCCGGCCCAGATCAGTTATCTGGCCCATTCCGAAACCGAACAATCGGCACTGAATCAAATTTCGAAAGCAAAAGCAACGCGGCCTGATGTGAATTCGGTTATGAAGTCAAATCTGCTTTCTGACAACACTTCCATCGTGGAGTCCACACTGGAAATCATTGCCAGAGAAAAGATCAAGCACCCTGACATGAATTTCAAGTCACTGGCAGGTGTTATTGATCAGTTGCGAACACGCGGTGAGACGGCGGCCATGCGGTATAAAGCGTATCTGGCAGGTCAGATTCTTCAATACCCCGAGTGGTACAGTCAGGTACTGAAAGACAGTGGCGAAGGCGGAGATCCTTTCTTCGTAGCAATCGGACAGCGTGACCATGCACGCCTGATTGCCTACGGAGTGATTAAATGAACCGCGGAATAACTTTATATCCCTTACCGGGGCAGTTGGAAACCCATTCCGGCTGCCCCTTTTTTTTACCTGATTTTAACGGCCGGGTTTCCTGAATAAATTCCGGATTCCGTCAGATTTGATTTGACAACCGACCCGAGAGAGACAACACACCCGTCTGCTGCAGTAACCCCCGGCCCCACTACCGACATTGCCCCGATCCAGACTGAATTCCCGATTGTGATCGGGCCAACCATCAGATCAAAGGATTCCTTCTTAAAATTATGATTTCCGGTACAGAGGTAAACACCCTGCGAGAGAATTGAATTTTCACCCAGAGTGACCATTCCCAGATTATCAATCCAGACCCGTTCACCGATCCAGGTATTCATCCCTGCTTTCAGGAACCAGGGATATTTTATCTGAACCCGTGGTTTGATCACCACCCCGGCTCCAATATCCGCACCGAAAGCAGTTAAAAGTCTCCGTTTCAGACTTGAAGGCCACGGGAAGAAAGTCTCGAAAAAAATTCTCGAAACCAGCATCCAGCAACCGATTTTAACTGACGACCCGGGGTTATACCAGGAATTATTGAAAGACTGCAGATTGAACTTCATTTTTTTTCTGCTTCCTCTCTGAACTTTCCGGTCAGTTCTGCAATTTTAATATCGACAACCATCCTGAACCAGAAGCCCTGAAGAAAATGGAAAATCAGACCTTCCCGGCCGTCGAGAATTCCAAGCTGGATAATATACCGGTAGAAAAAGTAAATAAACGGGCGAAGGAACAACGGAAAATTCCACCATTTTTTCTTTAGCCAGGCAATTCTCTGATCCGGATTTCCCCAAAAAGCCGGTTTAACCGACTGAACCCGGAGTTTTTCTCTCCGTTCGATTTCTTCACGGGCAACCAGGTCGCTGTACCGGTTATGTTTTGCGATCCAGAATGAGATTGAGTTTTCTTTGAGATTTTCTTCGTAGAGATAGCCGTCTTTCCAGATGATGGTGCGTCCTGAAACAAGAAACCGGTGGTCCATATTTTCATTCAGATCGGAAGATCCGTCTGATTTCCTGAACATTTTCAGCAGATACCGGGGAAAATACCCGCCGTGACGGATCCAGCGTCCTTTGAAATAATTTTTCCGGTTGAAGTAAATACCCGAAACACCTTCGGGGACATCCTGGGCCCTGAAGTTTTTCAGACGGACAAATAACTCGGGTGAAATAATATGATCAGAATCGAGCCCAATAACCCAGGGTGTCGTTACAGGAGCATTTTTTAACGCCCAGTCCCATTGCTTCGGGTGGTTCTCGAAGGGATGAGAAAGTACAGTCGCCCCAAATTCTGCAGCAATCTGCAAAGTAGCATCTGTGCTTCCTGAATCGATCAGAAAGACCGGCGCCTTCAGTTCCCTGAGTGAATTCAGAAGCCGGGGAAGGTGAAGTTCTTCATTGAAGGAAAGAATGATAAAGGAAAAATCGGTCATAAACACCTATTCCGAATAAAAGTCCAGATAGTCCTGCGCAAGCCGGGTACTGTTGAACTGAGCCTGGACCTCGGCCGGTGCCCGCTGTGAAATCAGATGAAGAGCCGCTTCGGAGGAGATAATGTCCCGAAGAGTTTCCACAATTTTATCCTTTTCAAGCGGAACCACCCAGCCCCAGTTGCTGCCCGAAACCCATTCCCCGGCTCCAACCTGATCACTGACCAGAACCGGAACACCGAAAGCCAGGCTTTCGATAACTGAATTCCCGAAATTCTCATTTTTAGACAGCAAAATCATCACCCCGGAGTTCATAAAAAGATCCTGCTTTCCTTCCGCAGAAATAAATCCGGTCCAGGTGATGCGACCGGAAAGTCCCAGACTGGCAGCCAGATCTTTTAATCTGGCACAATAATCCGGCTCGCCGTCACCGGCAATGGTCAGATTCCAGGGAAGGTCTTTCAGTTCGGCAAGGCAGGAAAAAGTCAGTTCCAATCCCTTTTTGTCATGAATCCGGGAGTAAAAAAGGAACTTCATCGGTGAGAACCCCCTGTTTTCCTTTAGGACAGAGTCAGGCAGCGGAATGTAATTGGGAAGAATCCGGATAGAGGCATTCGGTAAAATACGGCTGATTTCGGAGGCTTCAGCCCGGCTGGTTGCATGAAACCGGAATCTGCGGAGAAGAGCCGGTGCGGCGTTAAAATGAAACCAGTTTCTTGCACGGCTGCTGATAGTATAGGTGCTGAACATTCCCCGGGGAGAAAAAACAAAATTTCCCTTTTTCAGCGACAAGACGGCAGCGGCAGGTAAGGCAACAAGATTCCACCAGGAATGCAGGTGAATGACATCGAACTGACCTGAAATCCGGATAAGAGTCCAGATCAGACCCGGCGAGAAATGGGTATGGTCGCCGGTAATCCGTCTTTTCCGGATGACTCTGACTCCGTCGTCATCCACAAAATCGGCCACGGGGAAATCTCCGGCACCGTTTGCCCCGGTTGTGAGAACCGTTACCCGGCAACCGGCCTTGACCTGCCAGGCAGCCAGTTGGGAAACCGAAACCGTCGGTCCGCCATAGACCCAGGCAGGTTTGTAGGAAGGGGTCAGGTGCAGGATATTCATGGGACTCTTT
Source organism: Bacteroidota bacterium (assembly GCA_023151185.1). Classification (GTDB taxonomy): domain Bacteria; phylum Bacteroidota; class JABWAT01; order JABWAT01; family JABWAT01; genus JAFLBE01. The sequence continues at coordinate 244,803 of JAKLJL010000003.1, read as the reverse complement.
TTCATTCTGGCTTAAACCCGCCGCTTTCGGGGCCCAGAAGCTGATTGATACTGTCGGCAATCATGCCAGAGAAAAGAGTGGCGCCGGTTACATTCAGGTGATTTGAGTTATAGAACAGACTTTTATCGTCACAAATCTGACTTGAAGTAAAATCCCAAAAAGGCACCTTTTCTGCATTTCCAATTGAAGACAACGTTTTCCGGATAGGAGAAAAATCGGTAATTTTTTTTGAAATCTCTGTATAGATCGGGGGAAGGATTAAAATAACTGTCCGGCCGGCTGCCTTTAATTCCCGGATGCAGTTCACGTAATCCTTCACAATTCCGGTATCGATCTTAACCTCAAAATATTTTGCTTTTCTGAGCTGTTCATCCTGATCAACTTCCCACCCCCGGTTAACCGGTGTCCATCCTAAAAGTGTATCAACCCGGGTATCCGGATTCAGAATCCGGGACCATCCATTTAACGAATAGAGATAATAGGTGTGAGGCACCCAGGCAAATTTATAGAAGGGAACCCATTTCGATTTCCAGACCAATTCAGGCTGTATCTGGTAGAGAGGGTTATAAATTCTTTCATCCGTGAGGTACGGCAGATAATTTTCAAATGCGGTGAGAGCCTTTACCGGTGTAAAGGAAAAATAGGTTTCTGCAAGAATTACAATCCGGGTTCCTTCCTTCTCGGCATTTAACTTTCTGATCAGCCCTCTGTACTGAATATACCGCGTGCCACTGAAGGAAAAATTAAAAACTGAAAGCCCTGTTTGCTGTTGAATCCGGTAAGACTTAATTCCCATTTCACTTACCGAAGAACCAAAAACAGCAATTTGAGGAACATACTCTTTGTTTGCGGCTTTATTGACCCTGTTCATATCTCTCATATCCGAACTTTTCAGTCCGGTAGTAATCATAAAATCCACAAAGACAAGAATCAGCAGAAGAAGCCCAAGAAAGAACAGACCAGATTTCAGATGAGGATTCATATCAGAATTGGAAATAAATGAACTGGTTCGAGTTAAAAACACCAAAGAAGAGAATGCTTAAAATAAAGGCATAATAAACCATCCACTGCCGCCAAACCGGAAACGAATAAATAAGTTTATATTTCTTTGAATAAATCAGGTAATCGAGGATCAGCAGAACCGGCACCATTGAAAGGGTCAGGAGGAACTTCCAGAGGGGCAAGCCGAGATAGGTATCAGGAAGACCATGGAGGTCTGCCTTTGCAAGGGCAAAGTATCCATCTGTGAAGTCAAACATTTGAGTTAGAATATGAGTTGCTTCAGAAATATTGACAGCTCTGAAAAAAATCCAGGAAACTACCACGAAAAAGAAGGTAACCAAAACAGCAAGAGGTGACGGCAATTTGAAATCCGGCAACAGTTTATTGGACATCATTAACAGAATCAGCAAAATACCATGGATCAGTCCCCAGACGATAAACGTCCAGTTGGCACCGTGCCACAGTCCGCTGACCACAAAAACGAACAGCAAATTAAAATACACTCTGGGTAGTTTGACCCGGTTTCCGCCAAGGGGAATGTACAGGTAATCTTTAAACCAGCTCGAAAGGGAAATATGCCACCGGGTCCAGAATTCTGATATGTTTTTAGAGAAGTAGGGTTGCCTGAAGTTTTGGATCAGGTGATACCCCATGGTTCGTGCAGTGCCGACTGCAATATCCGAGTAACCTGAAAAATCGCAGTAAATCTGGAAAGCGAAAAGCACAGTGGCAATCACCAGACTGAATCCGTGCCAGTCATACGGATTGTTATAAACCGTATCGACAACGATTGCCAGCCGGTCAGCAATGACTACCTTTTTGAATAGTCCCAGAAGAATCATTCTGAGGCCGGAATACAGGTTTTCATAACTGAACTGATTTACCCGGTGAAACTGAGACAGGATATTCTGTGGACGTTCGATCGGGCCTGCAACCAATTGCGGGTAAAACATGACATACAGTGAGTAGATTCCGAAATGCCGTTCTGCTTTCTGGTGCCCCCGGTACACTTCGATGGTGTAACTCATCGCCTGAAAAGTGTGGAATGAAAGTCCGATCGGTAAGATAATGGGAAGGTAGGACAGGTCCTCATTCCAGAGATGAAGGACTCCGTTGAGGTCGTTGATGTTATCAATAAAAAAGTTGAAGTATTTAAAAACTGCCAGAACGCCAATATTGGCGGCCAGACTTGCTATCAGAAAATACCTTCTGTGCGGGCCCTGAGTTTTTTCTATCCAGATTCCGGCGAAATAATCAATAATAATGGTAAAAAACAGGATCAGAATGTAAACCGGAATGAAAAACATGTAAAAATAGCAACTGGCCGTCAGGAGCAGAACCCAACGGTATTCTGGCTGAATCCGGAAATAGAGACTGAATGTAACCAGAAAAAAGACAAGAAAGTCGAAGGAATTAAAAAGCATGGTATCCTGATGTCATTTTAGTTCTGTTTCTCTGCACTTTTAATCTTCAAAAACCTCATATCAGCTTTTATACCCCTTCGATTTCAGCCAGGATTTTCTGAATTTTTCAGCCGGTGCATCGACCAGAAACAGGAACAGCACTGAAACCGACAGAGTTGCGAAAATATAAAGAGAATAGCCGAAAACCTTCACCATTCCGGGGTTTTGAAACACACTTCCGTAGGGGATCAAAAAGATCCAGTGGAACAGGTAGATCAGGTAAGACAGATTTCCCAGTTGACGGTCAGTTTTCCCTGACGGCCGGTGCAGATTCCGGACAATAAACGGAGTGAGCAGAAGCGCCAGCAAGACGTTGTAAACTTCAGTTGCATTCAACCCGGCAAAAGAAAAATTCCGTTTCACAATCAGCGTCTGGTACAGATCCGGAATGGGGTACGGCAGCAGAAATACAAGCCAGAAAACCAGCAGTGATCCCCAGTACCAGACAGAACTGACGGTTAGAATCCTGTTCAGGTAAAGAATCATCCCGATGAAGAAAAACGGCAGGTACAGGGCCAGTCTCAGCATCCCGGTGAGGCCGGAATAATACAGAACCAGAAACAGCACCAGGCTGATCAGGAACAGCGGAACAACGGCTTTCCACTTCCTGTGAATCCATAAAAAAACCGGGGCCAGAAGATAAAACTGAACTTCAAAATCAAGTGACCAGGCCGGACCAATCAGTTTGTTATCATAAGGATCAAAAAACAACAGAGACAGATTCCGGAGCCAGAACTCCCCGGTCAGGACCGGGCCATAAAGAAAACGGTATCCCGAGTCAGGCAGACTGAAGAAATAAAAGATCAGCCAGACAAAAAGAAACAGTGCAATTGAAGTCAGGTAAACCGGGTACAACCGCAGCATCCGGCTGGTCATGAACGTCAGATAGGGACGGCTTACAAACTGATAGGATTCGGTATACATCCGGGAAATCCAGTACCCGCTCAGAATAAAAAAGGCATAAACAGCCATGTGCCCGATGGCAATATAGCCGGTTGCGTGGTACACCACCACGATAAATGCCAGAATGAACCGGAAGGTACCGGGACCGATCATTCAGTTCCCTCCAGAACCTGTCCCAAAACAACCAATTGCCACAACCAGGGCCACCTGGCCGGATTCTGCCGGGTTTCCTGAATCAGATTCAATCCGGTTTGTTCCAGTCCGGCAGTTTGAGGGAACCGGGAAAGAGCCACCAGTTTTTGTTCAACCAGGCTCAGATGCGGGCCTGTCAGCCACTGTCCCATCGGAAGGAGAAACCCCATTTTACGGCTTTTGACAATTTCAGGAAGCAGCCAGTCTGAGCAGGAGTCAGTTAAAAACTGCTTTTTAACTGAAACCGGCCGCTTGATCCTGTCCGGAACCTGGAGCATCCAGGCCAGAAGACTCCTGTCTGTAAACGGAGCCCGGACTTCAAGTGAATTGGCCATCGACATGATGTTGGTATCCCGGATGAGCATATTTTTCATATACCCGAACCATTCCTGTGCAATCAGAAGCGAATCCCCCTTCAGATTCTGAAAATGAAACTCATCGAACGGGCTGACGGCCGGATTCCATCCGGTAAAATCCGTTCCGGACAGTTTTTTAAGAGATAATTCTGAATATAACGCCCGGATGGAGGAGACGGGCTGAAAAGGGGACTTCATTCCGGTTGCCTCCGAAGCCCGGATCCAGGACTCCTTACCGGAAAGCTGACCGGCTGCCCGCAGAAAAGGGGACAGAAAACCGGGAATCCGGTTCAGGTTTCTGGCCTGGCTAAAGGTGTTGTATCCCTGAAAAAGTTCATCACCGCCCAACCCGGAAACAGCTACCTTAAGACCGGATTTTCTGACTGCTTTTGAAACGATAAAGGTATTGACCCCATCGATGGAGGGATGGTCATAAGCAGAAAGTGCCTCGGGAATCCAGGTTTTAATTTCTTCGGTTTTAAGGCGGACATCGGTATGATCCGTTTTCCACTTCGCCAGAATCAGCCGGATTCTGTCTTCTTCTGAATGCTCAGGATCATCAAATAAAACAGAGGCGGTGACCGGTTTCAATCCGAACTCTTTCACCATGGCACCCACCAGCAGTGAAGAATCGATGCCCCCTGAAAGAAAGGTACCAACCGGGACATCGGCGACAAGTCTTTTCTCAATTGCCGAAAGAACCAGGCTTTGAACCTGTTTCTTCTCTGTCCCGGCAACGGGAGGCGCAGCCGGTGAAGGATCAAGCGGCAAAGGAGTCAGAATCCATTCTGAAGGAAATCCGTAACTTCCGGGATTCAGTTTTCCGGAATCCGGAATTCTGAGAACTGCAGTGTACCCGGAAGGGAACATAAAAATATCCTCCCACAAGGTCATCGGCTCCGGGATAAATCCGTACCTTAAATAGTTCCCGAGGCCCTCTGCAGAAAGGTTAAATTTATGCCCGGGTTTTAATTTCATGATTCCCTTAATTTCGGAAGCAAGAACCAACCCATCCCGGATGCACCCGTAAAGCGGATTTTTACCCGCCTGATCCCGTGAAATGACCAGACTGCCGGTTTCCCTGTTCAGCCAGATAATGGCAAAAATTCCATCGAGGCGGGAAATAAATTCAGGTCCGTCCAATTCGATTCCTTCAAGGACAACCTCGGTGTCGCTTGTTGTCCTGAACCGGATTCCCCTGCCGGCAAGGTATTGCCTCAGAGTTTTGTAGTTATAAATTTCTCCGTTAAAAACCAGAACTGACTTTCCGGATAACGAAATCATCGGTTGTGCGGATCGAGGATCCGGATCAATAATTGCGAGCCGTCGGTGACCCATCCACATTGCACCGGATTGGTGCTGCCCTTCTCCATCCGGCCCGCGGTGAGCCAGACAGGCAAGAACTTCTTCATTTCCAGGGGATGCGGGCCCAAATGCTATTCCGCACATTTATTTTTTCTCCAGTAAATTCAAGGCCTGGTTTACTTTTCCGGTAACAGCTTCTCCTGTAAACCGGCTGACCGACTTCCACCCGGCAAGAGAGATCCTGAGCCTTTCAGCAGGGAGAACCATCGCCGTAAGCGCCTGTCTGATTTCGGCTGCAGTCACAGGACTTTGGCAAAGAAATCCGTTTTCCTGATCCTGAATGACATCGGGCACACCGCCAGCATTTGCCCCCAGACAGATAAGTCCGTTTGCCATTGCTTCAAGGTAAACAATACCAAAACCTTCGCCGGTTGACGGAAGTAAGAAATGGGTTGATTGTTTGTAAATAGTTTTCAGATGATCATCCGTTACCTGAGAGTGAATCCGGATGTTCCTGTTCTTCTCTGCCATTTTCTCTATTCTGGCCGCATCATCGCCATGAATCACCAGATCATACTGCCAGGAAAGCCCTGACGGGGGTTCCCAGGAAAAAAGCGCATCGAGACAGAGGTCAACATTTTTATAATTTTCTGACTTTGATAACCGGGTAACGGACAGAAACCGAACCGAACCCGGGTTACTTTGTTTTTCCCGGACCGACTCTTCTGAAGCAACCGAAAAGTGACCAGGCAGTGTATTCGGGATCAGCACCGGCTGAACCCTATGACCGAAATTTTCGCCGAGTTTGGTTAAAGTAAAAGAACTTACCGGCCAGACCTGATGGAGAAACCGGTATGACAACCGGATAAAACGAGGTTGAGAACCCCAAACCTCGATACCGTGGGCAGTTAAAATGCGCTTTTTAAAAAGAAAAACTGCCGGCCATATCAGCGGAAGGAAATTCCTGTGGCCCAGAATCACCGCATCGCAGAAGGGGAGATTGACCAGATAGGCCAGAATCAGTTTTTTAAAATTCCGGTTAAATCCGGAAACATCCCGGGTGGAACTGTCATTTACCGACAGGGCTTTGACGTCGTGGTTTAACGACCTGAGCTGATGCAGGAGTGACCGGTTATACCGTTCAACACCGCCCTGTTCCCCGTTAAAACTTCCGCCAAGAAACAAAATCCTCATGTATCTTCCCTGACGATATACCCAACCATTCTGCCTGCGAAGTGAAATCCGTAAGCCAGGAGAAAGGAATAGAGAATGGCATTGAATACAAATTCGAATGAGGTTCCGGTCCAGAGAATTCTGAAAAGGCCGGTAAACATGATTGCCGACCCCCAGTAATACCCACCGAACAGGCGTTCGGTAAAAACACTGGCATAGGCAGTTAAGCTTCCCAGAAGCAATAAAAAGAAAAAAACACCTGTCGCACCGAATGACAGATAGGAATCCACAAAGTAGTGGGTTTTGGCACTCACGGCAGTATCCCGTTCAACAATTCCGGCTTCCCACACCCGTTCCATTGCAACCATTTCAGCAATGGGCTTATCCGGCCAGACAAATCTGGGGATCAACGCCAGAATCGAGTTATTAATGATTTCAAAACCATAAAAATCTACAAATTCAGGTGTGTTTCTGCGAAAAACTTCAAACATGGAAACTTCAGAAAACCGCTTGGTGAAAAATGCCCAGTTCTTGGCCTGGTAATCGCTTTTTGGCATTGCCGAAATATCCTCTATGGTCATCAGGGCAGCATCAATTTTACCATATCCGCCAAACCAGCCATAATTCCGGTAAACAACCGAAAAAACCGGCATAATGGCAAACCAGAGATAGATCACAATCAATCCCGGTATAACAATCTTTAACCTGAAAACGGGGAACAGAATCAGCCCCAGGATTACCATTACAATAATCGAATCTTCCTTACTTCCGGTTAAGAGAGAATACCCAAGTGCAAAAATGACAATCAGGCTTGAAAACCAGACCATCCGCCGGTTATGTTCATTAATGGCTACGCCAAGACAAAAGATGACGGAAACATAACCCAGAACCAGGAATTTTTTGGCAAGCTGTTCAAGACCCGGAACAAACGCAAGGCCGGTAGAGACCACCATCAGCATGAGCCCAAGATTCAGCAGGACGACGGTTTGATTTCTGATCTGGAGCTTCCAGACTGGTTTTGCCGAGTAATCTGAAAAGCTGAGCAGCCCGATGGTATATCCGATTTGCCCAAGTAAATACAACCTCTGGCATTCAGCCAGATAAAACAGGCCTTCTGCACTTGAAACATTTTCGGGATTCCAGTCAAAAAAAACGAATCCCAGCTTATCTGCAAAATAGAAAAGCGGCGAGATGCAGGTAAACCCGATAAAAAGGGCCTGAGTCAGAAAGACCGGGCGGAAGATCTGCTGGGTCCAATGCCGATCGGGGGGATGAGGCACAATCAGCCCTGAAATACTCAGAATCAAAATCAGAACCGAACTGAACCAGGAGGTAAAAAAGACCCAAACCGGTTCAGAAACCCCAAAAGTCAGCAGATACGGGATTAAAAGCAGTGGGAACTTATACGCATGGAGGAAAAACCGTTCCAGCATGGAGTTATCCTTTTTCAGTTTCGGCAGAATTTCCCAGTGCAAGAATCCGGGCTCTTGCTTCCGAAAAACCGGTTGTAAAATTCCATTCCTTTTCAAACATTTTCCGGGCAGCATTCCGGTAACTGCTTTCAGAAAGAACGGCCGAAATCCCATTGGCAATTTCAGCAGGACTATCCGGATTAACTGCAAGTCCAACCGGATGGCGGGACAGAATTTCTACAAAATCCGGCTGGTTGCTTGAGACAACCGGAAGACCATATTTAACATAGAGGTACAATTTATTCCCTGCAGTTGCCATATTCCGGTTGTTGATGTTTTTATTGTCATACAGAGCCAAACCCGCATCGCAGGCAGCAGTGAGCTGGTAGAACTGGTCATTATTCAAATTTTCAAAAAAGAAAAATCGGTCTTTCAGGTTAAGTTCATCCAGTTTGGTGTCCAGTTTTTGTCTGATTTCAGGTGAGATCAGATTGGTCAGAACCAGGAATTTGATGGTTTCGGGGAGCAGTGCCGCTGCTTCCAGGGTTTCCCCGATCAGAATCAGGCCGCCAGACCGCACAACCAGCCGGTCGCCTTCTTTAATCCGGGTTCCCAAATGGGTCATTTTTATCCGGTTGAGGTCTGTCTGCGAATACCCGGAGTACTGGGTTTTTGACGGATAATTGGGAACCACACAAAACTCAGCGGGTTTTTTAAAACTCTGATTCAGGATTCTGGCCCGTTCCAGATTCGGAATTGCGAGAAGGTCGATTTCACCGTTTTGACTCAATTCAATTTTTTTCGCAAGACGCATGACTGAATACCAGCTCTGAACCGAGATGTCGAGCAGGTCATGGCAATAATAAACAACCTTTCCTTTGAACCCGAGGCGCTTCAGAGTAATGCCGATGGCTGCACCCATGACATCGTTGCCGATATAGACAGTTCCGGCGGAATTGTTTTTGAATCCCAGGATCACTGCTGAACCGAAAAACCGCAGAAACCAGAAGATTTTTAAATACAGAGCCGACTTTTCCACCTGCCTGATCGGAACAAACTGCCCCAGAGCCTTAACCCGGACATTGGGCGGGTACTTGTACTCTGTTTCCCTGACGTTGCGGCATAAAACAATCACCTCATCCGCTTCACCTGCAAGTTCATCAACCGCATTCAGCAGGGGTGGATAAAACTCGGGATGACTGTAAATTGCTGTCAATATTTTCATTGCAACTGGGTTTGAGTTTTTAAAGAAAGGAGAAAGTTTATATACCGGTTACCATAGTCGTCCCAAGAAAATCCGGATTCAACAGACTTTCTTGCATTATGACTCAGCTCTGGCAGAAGATTTGGGTTTTCAATTAAAAACCGAATTTTATCGGAGAGACATACAGTTGCGTTGACGGGAATAATATATCCGTTAATGCCATCTCTGACTACATCAGGAGCCCCAGTATTTTCAGTTGCAATAACGGGTACACCACATGCCAGTGCCTGTAAAATAACCATACCGAATCCGTCCTGAACTGAGTTTAATACAAAGAGGTCCATTTTGCAGTAATATGTCTGTAATTCACTCTGGGGAACCTTCCCCACGTAGTCAACCCAGCCGAAAGAGGTCAGGAATTCCTTAGTCACTCCACCAATCTCAAGCCCGCCGACAAGCAGTAATTTTAATGAGTACCCCTTGTCAATAAGTTGTTCACAGGCTTCAATTAACCCCTTAACATTTTTTTGTGAAGACATGACTCCAACATACCCAATACAGAAAACAGGTTCTTTTTTTCTGTTTGGCAAAAAGCCAGACAGATCCACGCCATAAGGATTCACATTCAATTTTTTTGGATCAATTCCGCAGTCGAGAAATGTCTGCATAGAGAACTGGCTGGGAAGTGAAATAAAATCTGCCTTCTGATATTCCTTTTCTTCTTTTTGAATGATTGACTGCCAGACTGGTCTTTTCACGCCAACCGAGACCAGCAATTTATTCTGAACTGCAATATGGGCACTTCCCCGTTCCAGAACAATAGTTGCATTTTTATTTTTTTTCCGTATTCTTTTTATTGAAATAAGAGCATAACTTGACCAGATTATATAAATATCTGATCCTTTGCTAAATCTGAAGGAGGCAAGCCAATCATATAGATTGGCTGAAACTGGTTTTGGAAATTCCAGCTTCAAAATCTGCCTAAAAAACCTCTCAACTAATTCCTTTACTAGTATTGATTTTACTTTTTTCTCAGGTACTCCAAAAGGTTTGGCTGTAAAGGCCGGATATGAGGTGATCAACTCATTTAAGTAACCGTTTTTTTCTAGAAACCCTGCAAGATCAAAGGCATGAAACCGCCCGCCGACTGATATACTTACTTTCATAACGTCACCTTGTCTTTTCGAATAAAGTTACTACAGAGAGAATCTGGTTCAGCCGGCCTTCATGCGAACAGTCGCCTGCTTCCATTCTTTTCCTTCCGGCAGCAGCAATTTCCTGCCGTTTTTCAGGATGATCCAGATAATACCTGATTTTCTGTTCCAGTTCTTCTTCAGAACCGAAAAACTCTGCTTCTTTCCTTTCGGCGAAATACCGCTGATGTTTGGGTGTCCGTTCTGCCAGCATAAACGCACCGCAAGCCGGAATTTCAAAGGTCCGGCTGTCCTGATCATCCCGGTTTTCCTTCCGGAGAAAGTGAAGGGCAATTTTCATCCCCGAAAGAACTTTCCGGTACGCTTCGCCATAAACTGCCGCACCGCGGTAAGCTGGTTCAATGATCTGCCATTCCGGTTTACCGGACCAGTCATTTCCCCAGACTGAAACCGGAATTCCTTTCCGGATCAGGCCGGCAAGCACTCTGGCCCGATGAGGCGCATAGGTTCCGATAAATCCAACTTCAGAGCCGTATTTGTTTTGATCCCCGTCAGACAACACCACCGGAAAGTGCCGGGTCGGGTCAAAGGACCGGTCACATTCCAGAACCTGACGGGCCCCGAGGGCCTGATATTCCGCAATATTTACTGTCCGCTGAACGAAATGGAAGTCGTACAGCGGCATTGTTTTCTTTAAAATCTGCCATCCGTCTTTTGCTTTGCCGAACGCATCGTCGGTAATCACGGCAATGAGTCTGGTATTGGATTCCTGCCTGATCCGGCGCATACACCCGGCGGGAATGAAAGGTTTGTTATCCATCCAGATCAGATCTGCCTGAACCTGCCGGTTCAGCCGGAGAACTTCCTTCCCCAGCCGGTAAATACCGGGACCGAAATTCAGAAAATGGTGAGTACGGTCCCAAACCGGATGACCGGTAAATAACCAGGAATCAATATCCACCGGAAAAACGGAATGGCCCATCATGCCGAGAGTTTTAAACCGGGCAAACGAATTGCTTTTTTCCTGAAGGTGGCCAACGTAGATGATGTTCATTTTCCGGCTTCGGCTCCTGTCAGATTTTGGGTGATCACCCCGATCGTATAACCGGAAATCCGGTCCAGAGACGCCCGGCCGGCAGACCGTCTGAGTTCAGGATCCAACAGGAACGGTCGGAGGCAGGCAGCAAGTGCCTGGGCATTTCCATCCGGGAAAACGTCACCATTTACACCCTTTTCGACCAGATCAGCCGAGCAGCCGGTCGTATCAGAGGTAATCACCGGCAGCCCGGAGGCCATGGCTTCATTCACGACCAGACCCCAGGTTTCACCCAGTGTCGACGGCAGAACAAAAAGATCACATCCCGCATAAACCGCCGGAATCTGAGTTTGATTCTGAAAGCCTAAAAACCGGACAGAGAGACTGTGGGCTTCTGCAAATTCAGTCAGGGCTGGTTTCATCTCGCCGTCACCGGCAATAACAAGTGTATGCGGCAGGTCAGAAAGAAGTCTGCTGGCCTCCAGCAGCAGGTCCGGCCGTTTTTTGTGAATCAGCTTTCCGCAGAACAGCACCGTCACGTGGTTTTCAGGGATATTCTGTGCCGATTTCCATGCGGCTTTGACTTCTTCAGTTCCAGGATGAAAATTCCGGTGATCAACTGCATACGGGGTAAAAATAAGCTGTTCAGGTCTTGCCCCGAACTGTTCAAAGAAAAGCCGGTTCCGGCTGCCGATAAACAGGAAGCGGTCAGCCTGACGGAAAATAAACTGTCTGAGGAGAAATTTCTTCAGGTTTTGGCGGAAACCGGTTTTCATGTTTTCCTGGTTTGCCGGCGTCTCGGCACGAAGCCAGACCCGGGTTCCGGTAAGGCGGGCTGCCAGAATGGCCAGAATATGGGTCGGATATCCCCACCCGTGAAGAATCAGGATCTCCGGTTTTCTGCGGAAGATTTCGGCGATCAGACCCGGGTTGAATAATCCCGAAAAAGCGGATACAGACGGTTTCGGACTCCGGTTCGGGAAAAACCGGCTGGCATATCCTTCGAGCAGCGGAATGTCCCACTGATAGGTTACCCCGAATTCCGAATCGTGATGGGCCTTAAGACCGGCATCCGAGCAATACCAGACTTCGAAACGGTCACCCCACGTACCGGCCAGATCAGCCAGCATGGGACTGAAATACTGGATCGGATGGCTGAGAAGAAAGACAATCTGCGGTGTTTTTCCGGATTTCATGGGGTCCTCCTGCCAGGATACCGGCTGTAAACCTGCTGGTAATGTTCTGTTTCAGTCTGAACCGGTTTGTGAACCGGTTGCCAGGAAAAGTCCTGAATTTTCTGCCTGAGGTCACCGGCATCACCCGTTTTAAAGGTCCGGCATCCTGCCCCGTAAACCGAGGCCAGTTCCCGGGTACCGCCGATGTCTGAAGCCAGAACATTTAAGCCACGGGCAATCGCCTCATGAAAAACCAAAGGTCCGATCTCGACCCATTCAGACGGGATGATCATACAATGACCCGAGTCCAGTACAGCCGGAATTTTTTCCCGTGAAACCCCGGATCTGATTTCTACATCCTTCCGCCGGGCCAGGCCCTCAATAGCCAGTTTAATTTCGGCTGGAGTTTCCGGTTTGAGCATGCCGATCAGGATCAGCTTTCGTTCATCAGATTCCGGCAGCATTTGCCAGGCGTTAATGAGAGTCAGGATTCCTTTTATTTTTTCAAGCCGGCCCATAAAAATAAAAGTTACAGGAAGTTCTGGCCCCGGCCGATCCGGGCTTCCGCCGGTAAAAAAAGGTGAAATACCATGCCGGATCCGGGTGATTTTTTCCGGTGGAACTTTTCCGGCTCTGACCCGGTCCAGGATATAGTCTGAAAAAACATACCAGTGATCAACCTGGTCAGTTAACTTCCGGAAGGAATCCAGTTCATCGCTGACCAGACTTTTCATCTTCAACCGGGCTGGCAAAATTCCTGCAGAAACCGGGGGCAGCAGCAGGGAAACCGGCGGGGCAAGCCATTCGGGGATTCCGGCATAGTGGTTCAGCAAACAGGCTGTACAGGGCTGTACATCCGGTACAAGGGTGCAGGTTTCCCGGTTCATCCGGTACAGGGTCCCCTTCGGGCAGGATACCGGGGTGTGGTAACTGAACAGAAAAGGAACCTGCGGAGCCAGACTCCTGACCGCCTCTGAAATCGCAGTATTCACCGTCCCGGTATAGCCATGCAGATGGAAAACAGCAGGAAGCCAGTCTGGAAACTGCCGGAAAAAGTTAATCCAATCGGCAACATGGACAGGATCGTACTTGGCATAAATCTGGCGGGTGGATTCTGCCTTAAGCCAGACACCGGCAACCATCAGGTTTTCGTGAGTGTAAAAGGCGACCCGGATCTGAGTACCGGTAAAAACAGGCGGGTAGGTATCCGCCGGAATGGCAGCTACAATCCGGACCTTTTCTCCCTGGTCCTGAAGATACCGGGCCAGTCCGGCAACGTACACTTCAGAACCGCCGGCGTGAAACGGATAAAAATTGTAATTCCCGAGCAGAATCATGCCTGACGTCCTCCTGCCCGCTTTAAAAGCCGGTAAATTCCCGGAAAGTGACTTCCGGCAAAGTACTTCAGAAATCCGGGTGACAGCAGAAGGGATGGCCTGGCGGATACAGCATCCCGAAAGCAGACGGCAGCCTCTTTCATCATTCCGGATCCAAAATATTTCAGGGCCAGAGTCCGGTAGTTGGCGGATAAAATAACCGACCGGTCAGAATGGGTAATCAGACCATTCTGGAGTCCGGCCGGAATAAACCGGTTCAGAACCATCCGGGTGATCTGTTCCCCCCGGCGGTCACGGATCATGGTCCGGTGCATTCCGGCATTGTGGATCCGATATGAGGCCAAAACCTCAGGCAGGTAAATGGCAGAAAACCCAAGGCTCATTGACAGGGACATATACCAATCGAGGAAAGAAAATTCAGGTGGAACAGGAAGTGCCTTTTCCCAGGCCTCACGCCGGCCGATCAACGTCGGAGCATTGATGTAATAATTTTCAAGAATGTACCTGAATTCATTCCGGATTCCGGGACCCGGCGGCCGTGCCGGCCTGGCATGCGGATTGGTTACCCGCCCGGTTGAGTCCATCGTTTTAAAATCACCGTAAAGGAACCCGGCACCGGGTTCTGCCTGAAAAGCCAGCAGTGCTTTTGCAAAAAAATCCGGTTCATAGGCATCATCCCCATCAAGACGGGCAATAAATTCACCTTTGACAAGCGAAAATCCTTCATTGACCGAAAAATTCGGGCCTTTGTTTTCGGGGTGGCGGATGAGCTTCACTCTGGGATCCGTAAAGGAGTTAAGAACTTCTACCGATCCATCGGTTGAGGCATCGTCAATTACCACAATTTCCAGATCAAATGGACCTTTCTGATCCAGAATGCTCTGAACAGCCTGCCGGATCCAGGACTCAAAATTGTAAACGGTAACCACAACCGAAATCAGCGGAAGCTTCATGAAGTCACCTGTTTCCGGATTGTAGCCGGAACCCCTGCCGCCATAACGCCAGGCGGGATGTCACGGGTCACACAGGCACCTGCAGCAATAATACTGCCTTCCCCGATTGTTATTTTATCAATGACGACTGCACCGATCCCAAAGAAAACACCCGGCCCGGCTGTGACCTTCCCGGCCAGCCGGACACCGGGGGAAAGTGTGCACATCCGGCCAAGTGTTACATCATGACTCAGGGAACAGCCGATGTTCAGGATGGAATGGGCACCAACCCGGATTTCGGTAGTCAGAATGCATCCGGGGCCAATCTGGACCCCGGTTTCGATCATCACTTCACGCCCGACATAGGCAGTTGGGTGAATCAGGGTATCAAACCGGGCACCGGCCGCTTCCAGCACCGCAATCAGATGCCTCCGTTCAGAAGAGCCAATGGCAACAAGGAGACGGTCGCCCGATCTTTTATCCGCAGGAAGTGCCAGCCAGTTTTCAACCGTATCCACCGGCAGGGGGAGTT
This sequence comes from Bacteroidota bacterium, assembly GCA_023151185.1. Lineage (GTDB taxonomy): Bacteria > Bacteroidota > JABWAT01 > JABWAT01 > JABWAT01 > JAFLBE01. The sequence continues at coordinate 229,627 of JAKLJL010000003.1, read as the reverse complement.
GTTCCTTCCCGGTATAATACCGGCCCTCGGTCAGAAAGCCAGCAACCTCTGCACCTCTTCCTGCATCTTCATAATATCTGAAGATTTCAAGGGCATGGCGTCCGGCACCGACGATCAAAACCGGATTCTGACTTTTAAGTGCAGGTTCAGACATCACGGCCGTCCCATTGCCTCACGGAGAATCCGGCAGATCATCGTCACTTCCGTTTCTTTCAGGTCAGGATACAAGGGCAGACACAATGCCCGTGGTGAAAGGGATTCTGAGACCGGGCAGCTTTGCCTTTCCACATAATTAACCGTGTTCAATGACGGATAAAAGTACCGCCGGGGATAAATCTGGTAGGCATTCAAGGCTGTTTTTACCTTAAGCAAATCGGCTTCGGTTCTGAAAAGTACCGGGAAATACCCATAATTAAATTCCAGTCCTGCAGGAATGGATGGAATGAGCAGATCCACCCCGGCGAGTTCCGTCCGGTATTGGTCAGACCGTGCTTTTCTGAGAGAGAGAATCCGGTCAAGGTAGGGAAAAACAGCAAGTCCCATCGCTGCCTGGAATTCGGATGCTTTCCCGTTGATTCCCGCATCAAAGAAATCCTCCGGTCCGTTATGACCGAAATTGCGCATATAGGAAATTTTATGGGCCAGGTCATCCCGGTTGGTGAGAAGAAGCCCGCCTTCTATGGTGTGAAACAGTTTCGTCGCATGAAAACTAACCATGGAAACATCCCCGTATGAGGCCAGGGATTGTCCCTTATAGGTGCATCCGAAAGCATGGGCAGCATCATAAATCAAAGTCAGGTTGCGGGAATCGGCAATTTCCTTCAGGGCTTCAACCGCAGACGGAAACCCGTAAACATGAGTTGCCAGAATTCCGGTGGTTTCCGGAGTGATCTTATTTTTAACCGAATCCGGATCCAGGCAAAAAGTTGCTTCATCAATATCCGCAAAAACAGGTTTGCACCCTTCCCAGGCCAGACTCGAGGTTGTGGCGACATAAGAGAACGGGGTGGTAATCACCTCGCCTTTCAAACCGGCAGCCCGGATCGCAATCTGGAGGGCAACCGTTCCGTTGGTTATCAGGAAAACATGCTTTACACCGAAGAAAGATCTGAGTTTATCTTCCAGTTCAAATACCAGCGGACCGTGATTGGTGAGATGCCCTCGGTCCCAGATCCCTTCAAGATACCGGGTATACTCATCAAGCGGCGGAAGGAAAGATTTTGTGACATTGATCATTTTATGCCCTTTCTAAGCCAGTTCAAGGCAAGAAAAACCGTTCTTTTGGTAAATGTTTTAATCCCTGTGACCGGAAATATACTTCGGTAAAACGGAAGCAGTAACCAGGTTTTTACTGAGACCAGTGAGTAAAATTTCAGTGCCCGTTGCCACTCCTTTCTTTCTGAAAAGAGATTAAAGAAATAAACAAAAACGGCATTGAAATAGACCTGTTCCAGTTTCCCAAGCCGGCTTTCCTTCTTAAGCCGTTCGAAATGGGTCAGGTACGTTTCAGAAAGTGAAACTGCCTGATCTTTGGCACGGCTGGTTTTCCGGGTTTCAGAAAAATAGACCCGGTAGTCCAGAACAAAGGAACCGCAGTGTTTAAATCTGAGTCCGTCCAGGGCCAACCCTGAGAAAAATATGAACTCATCCGAGCAATCAAACGGATTTTCCCACTTCCTGCTGATTTTTTCTCTTTTCAAAACAACAGAACTGGTGATCGGGGCTTTATCCAGAATATTCAGGTAACCCATTTCGGGGTAAAATGGGAATTTTCTTTCACCAATTGGCTTGCCATCCTGATCAATCCGGATATAGTCACCGTAAACGGCATCTGCTCCGTCTGATGCAGCCAGAAGGGTTTTCAATGCCCCGGGCCGAAGGCGGTCATCCGAATCCAGAAACAGAACCCAGTCACCGGCGGCGGCGGCAAGACCGGTATTTCTGGCTGCGTTTGCACCGGCGTTGGCCTGCTGAATCACTCTGGAAGGAATTTCCGGGTGAGCCCTAAAAAATTCACCGGCAACCCGGATGCTGTCATCGGTTGATCCGTCATCCACAAGAATCAGGTCAAGCCCGGGAATTGCCTGCAAAACAACGCTTTCAAGTGTCTCGGAAATAAACCTGGCCCCGTTATAACAGGGAATAATGACGGAAATGGTCATTTCAACAGGCCTTCCTTTGCAGAAACACCCGCTTCCGGCTGCAGAAATAAAAAGGACTTACCGGTTAATTTGGCGTTCTTGCTGTCCCGGAAGGACTTTCTTTTTTTCCACAGAATCTGCCAGACCGAAAGACTTGCTGCCAGATACCGAACTCTCAGAAAAATCAGATGCCGGAAAATCTGCATCAGCAGTTTGCCCATATACCGCCCCGGTGCCGCAGGTAAGTTTGGATTCACAAGGGTGACTGTCTGGGTTTTTAACAGATATTTTTTCAGGTAGGCAACCTGGGAAATGGATGATTTCCGTTCCTCCCGGTCATGGTGGATGTAAATTCCCGGAACAATTCCGACCTTTAATCCTCTGTAAAAAACCCGGTTCAGATAATCATCATCTTCACCGTACATAAAGAAAACCGGATCAAATCCGCCGGTTTTTTCCAGACAGGCTTTTGAAACCAGCCAGGCGGCTGCATTTACAAATGAGGTTGAGTAAACTTCACGGAGCTGCCGCCCGGAAAGCAGATCAGATATAAGTCCCGGACATTTTTCCTCTGAACTGTAAACCAGAAACTGTCGGTCAGGCTTATCACCCGGGCCGGTCAGGTGAACCGGGCTCACGATTCCGTAATCCGGGTGTTTTTCAGCGGTTTCAACAAGTTTGCTGAGGGTTCCTTTTTCTACCCAGGCATCCTGATTCAGCAGAAAAACGTAATCCGCCCCTCCGGCCAGCGCCAGCCGGATTCCCAGGTTATTTGCCTGTCCGAAACCCAGATTTTTTTGTGTCCTGACAAGCTGCACCTCCCCGAAGGCTTCCGAAATCTGCTCAGGGGTCCCGTCTGAAGATCCATTATCCACGGCTATGACTTTAACGGGAAATTCCGGATCGCGCAAACTGCCGAAACAACGGTTCACCCATTTTGATCCGTTATAAGTGACAACAATGACCGCAACTTTTTTCATTTGGTCTGGTTTGCCCTAAAAATGACTTCTTTTGTTTTTTCCAGATAGGCGCTTCCCCAACGGGCATCCGGCTCGAGGTAATTTCCTTCTGCCCATTCATTCCAGGCATTAATGAAAATGAAATTTTCTTCCGGGGTCGGGGGAGTAAATTTTTTGATTTTCTGTTCAAGCCAGAATCCGTACTTTTCAGGAGTTGACCCCAGAAAAACCTGTCCGCCGGTGGCAACTCTGGCGGTGTTATCCCAGTCAGGCGTCACCCCCGGGTAGAGCAGATAACCGGCAGGTTTCCGGTCCAGGTCCCGTTTCACAATATCATCGTACAGATAGAAGGATTTCCGGATAAAATGGTCAGAGGTCAGTTTAAATTTCCGCAAGATTCTGCTGACCAGATCCCGGCCGACCGGCTTTCCGAGATTGGGCCAGTTGGGTTGAAATTCAGCATTGGCATCGGTACCCAGATCTGCCGGTGAATCCCTGATCACTTTATGGTCGCTTTCAATGCCAATCAGGTAAAGCCCCGGAAGACCCTGCTTAACAGCCTCTTCACGCCAGGCCTGTGCAGTCTGTTTGAAAGGATATGGGAAATTGGAAGGCCTGAATACAATGAAAACGGGCTTACCATCCACTTTCACATACCGGTCGTCCCTGAAAAAAGGCATCATGAACCGGATGTGGTCCAGATCGTCGGCCAGATCATAATTCTGTTTCAGAAGAATTTCTCCTTCATTTCCCGACCACCGTTTGGTCCAGTCATGATTGGCCCAGCAAAAACAAAACGGGAAATCGGGCTCACCCAGTTTCAGGATTTCATCTGCCGGACGGTTCAGAATCCGCCTTCCGTTAAACCAGTAATGGTAATAGATAAAGCCATGAATCCCGTTTTCCTTTGCCAACTGAGCCTGGGCCGCCCGGGTTTCGGGCAACCTCAGATCATAATATCCCAAATCTGCCGGATACCGGGGCTGATTATGCCCTTTAAACAGAGGTTTTGCCTTTGTCACATTTGTCCACTCGGTAAACCCTTTCCCCCACCATAAATCATTTTCCGGAATCGGGTGAAATTGCGGCAGGTAAAAGGCCAATGGTCTGATTTTCATAAGGTTCTGCTGAATTTAAGTAAGCTGATGAATAAAATTCCGGGTATAGGATTCAATTGAAAAGGCCCCGCGTGCAAATTCTCTTGCCGCACCGCCGATTTTTTCTTTAAGCCCGGGGTTGGCGAAGAGCAGTTCCAACGATTCTTCAAGTTCAGTGGCAGTTCCGAACAGGAGTCCGGTTTCTCCGTGACGGATTAATTCCGGAGTACCGCCTGTTTTTCTTCCGATAACCGGTACGCCTGAAAGCATCGCCTCTGCTGTAACCCGGCCAAAGGCCTCAGCGTCTGACGCAACGATAACGGCGTCGGTCAGTGAAAACACGTCACTGATTTTTTCGACAAACCCCGGCAGAGAAACCGATTCAGCCAAACCGGGCCATGCCGGATTGGAGGTTACCAGTGACAAATCGCCATCGCCCGCAAGGATCAGGCGGGAATCCGGGTGGCTGGCAAGAAACCGGGCAAAAGCTTCCAGAACCAGACTGTGTCCTTTCCCGGGAGAAAAGGCGGCAATCTGAGCAACTGTAAAGGGACGGTCTCCGGGCTTCATCTGCTTCACCGGAAACTGGTCCGGGTCAAACCCATTGTAAACGGTCACGGCCCCGCCAGTCTTGTACACGGTTGAAACCCAGTTCTTAACCGCCTCTGAGTTCACCACAACCCGGTCAGAAAACCGGCAGGCAATTTTCATTTGAAAAGTACCGCCTGCGGGCTCCAGGTAATAATCTACCCTTCCGAATTCACGAACGTACAGTACATGCCGGGCACCGGTTAACTTTGCAAGCATAAAGCCAAGTCCCGAAACTGACGTGTTTGAAATGATAAAGTCAGGCCGGTGTGCACCCGTATATCGGTTTTTCAGCCGCCAGGCAGCCCGAAAGGTCCGGGCCAGGGCCTTGATTCTGTTTATTGGCCCCAGGTCCTTTTTTTTCAGCATCCACCGGGGTACCGGAGTCTGATAATATGGGATAGTCAGCCGGTTAAGCTGGTCATTCAGAAACCCGTTTCCGGGCAAAAGGACCTCGATCCGGATTTCAGGGAACCCGTTTCTGATCCCTTTCAGAAGGGTCAGAAGGGATTGTGTGGCCCCGTATCCGTAATTATCATGGCTGACGAAGAGAAGGTTCATTGCAGGGAATCCAGTAAATCCAGCGTCATCGGCTGTTTAAAAAGATGCTCATTTTTTACTATCCGGTCCGTTTCCCAGTTCCACCACTGAATATCCAGAAGCCGTTGGATGATTTCCGGTGGAAACCGGTATTTAAGGACTTTGGCAGGCGTGCCGCCGGCAATGGCGTAAGGTGGGATATCCGAAGTAACCACCGAATTTGCTGCAATAATGGCTCCATGCCCAATGGTGACTCCGGTCAGAATGGAACACTGAGTCCCGATCCAGACATCATTCCCGATTGTAACCGGACCTTTCGAAGTCGCATCTGAACCGTACTTTTCCCCAAAAATCCGGTACCGGATGTTATACGTCGTCAGGGTATCAGACCGGTGGTTATGTTCCTGAATTGAGGTCAGGCGTGCAATTGAGCAGAAACTTCCGATTGTGACCGGATTTAAAAGTGAGTAAATTTCGGTTCCGGGGCCGTTAATTGTGGTATTTCTGCCAACCGAGACCCGGCCATCAATCAGAACCCTGTGCAGAAGACTTCCCGGCCCGACGGAAACAGTTCCCCGTAATTCAGAAAACTGGACAACAGCTTTTTCGTGGATTTCAAAATTACCCTTCAAAACGGTTGAGATAATATTTTTCTGCTCTTTGGGTCCCGAAAATAACCGGTTGATCCTGCTGATAACTGAAGCAGTTGTCATTTTTCCCCGACTCCTGTGAGTTGTGAAATTATCCTGTCCGTATCTGCCTTTGAGAGTTGAATCAGGTTTTCTGATCTGGCGGGGAGCCGGCCGGAATTTACAATTTCCAGAAAATCTTCTCCCGAACCGGCAAAGAAAAACTGTCCTGATTCAATCTGCATCCTGTAACTGCGCCGGCCGTTTTCGCCTGTGATAATAACAGGAGTGCCAAACGCAGCAGATTCCAGTGCTGTCCCCGAAGTAAATGTAACCGTGTAATCTGCAAGTGAGAATAAGGTGTACAGGTCTTCCCGGTTTGCGACTTCTGTTTCAAGTGGAATATTGTCTTCCTTCAGGTCAAAGATCTGCTGTTTATCACCTGGATACCGTGGATGAAACCGAACAAGCCAGTTAAACTCCCGGCTTTTCATGAGCTGGACGATAAACTCCGGAATTCCGATGCCCTGAAGGCAAAGTAAAATGGTCTTTTTTTCCGCCGGAATTTTGACTCTGAATTTCCTTGCTTCATCCCGCTGAAACTGGTCCCTCCAGAAATTAATCCATTGGTTTCCCCCAATGAAAACGCGGTTGTCCGGTTCAAGCAGGCGAAAATTGGTTTCGATCAGTTTTTTATCTGCCTGACTCCAAACCCAAAACCAATCAGGCAATAATGAATATCCACCGGTTGGTGTTGCTGTCCAGGGACCATAGGCAAAATGGTGGTCAGAGATGGCTGAGTGCTGTAATTCAAGGCTTGGGACACCCAGGTGCTTTGATGCAAGAATTAATCCCAACCCATCCAGGTTGTAATAATTATAGAGAATTACCAGTTCGGGCCGGATTTTTTCCAGAATTTGGGTAAAATATGCCTCTGTTTTAAACAGGTTTTCGGTCAACCGACGGACATCAATCCGGCTAAAAACAACAGAAAGTTCCGGATCAAGAGCAGACAAAAAACCTGTCAGGATGGAATTGATAGTTTCTATTTTTAAGATCTCATCCGGAGTGACCGGACACGGAGTAACTTGGACCACCGGTAGTTTCGATGCCCGGAAATAGGGTATCCGGGAGCCGGGTATTCCTGATTTCTTTTCATAATAGAACAAAGACCAGCCATTTCTTGAAAAGGCTTCCAGAAATGGATCAAGATAAGGATTCAGTCTTTTGAATTTTGAGACCGGAGCAGAATTGCGTGCATGACTCAGTGCAAATGCGAGTGGTGGAGTCAATTTTGGTTTCCATGGAAATAAATCCCGTAGCTTTGCTGCTTTATCCAGTGCTGCAAAAACCAGTCGTTCTGATTTTTGAAGAAACCGTCTGGTTAGGTCCGGCGCAGACCCCGGTTCACCATTTCCGTCCTTCTGAAACGACAGGTGAAGCTGATATCCGAATTGTACCCGGATTAACGGCCAGATGTTAACCGACCGGATGACAAAGGAATCTGTGTCCAATTCCTGTTCCATCCGGTTCAGCAGCGGGACCACATCAGAGGCAAGTTTAAATTGGAACGGTGGGTTTAGGTTCATTTTTTTAAGGGGAATTGTCGACTATTTCAGGCAGTTTTTGAACCCGAGAGAAAAAACTCGGTTGAAATTCCGGAAGAAACAATAATATACTCAGTAAATTCTCTGAAGGCACCCTCCCCACCTGCCCGGTTCGTAACATGGTGGACAATTTTTTTTATATAATCCGGTGAATTTGAAGGAGCTGCTGAAAAACCAACGGCTGATAGCAGTTGAATATCACCAATGTCATCCCCGATATGGGCCGTTTCTGAAAGATCAATCCCCATTTCCCTGCAAACTTCCTGTGCGACCGATAATTTGTCTGAAATTCCCTGGTAAACAAGTGTCACATTAAGTTTTTCTGCCCTGCGTCTTAGAATTTCAGTCTTTTCCCCAGTGATGATACAAACTGGGATATTCAGTCTTTTTAAGAACAGGACACCGGCACTGTCGGAAGTATTGAATTTTTTCCATTCATTCCCGGTTTGATCGTAATACATTCCCCCATCTGTCCAGACACCATCAATATCAGTAAAAACCAGCTTGGGTAATGTCATTGAATTAATCCTGGATAGATGATCTCATCTTTTGGAATTTTGGTTTTGACTGTTTTCCCAATAACGTTGGCACGATCACGCCATTTAAATCCATCTCCTGGACTCAGCATGTGTAAATCTGATTCTGTAATCAGGTCACCGGGCATTAATTCCCGTTTTGCGGCAATTGATCTTTCCAGTTTTAGTTTTGCTGCAGAAACACCTTCCGGAATAGTCATGATTTTTTCACCAATTGACATTTCCAGAAGCCGGATGTCCCGGACCATCCGGTTAACGCCATCCGGTCCCAAAGATCCTGCCTGATCTGTCCCCTTCATTCTTCTGTCGATTGTAATATGTTTTTCGACAATTTTTGCCCCCAATGCAACCGCTGCAACCGGTGCGGTAATTCCAACAGTGTGATCAGAGAATCCTATGGTATAATCAGGGTAATTCTCAATTAAATAGGGGATTGAATTCAGGTTCAGATTTTCAGGGCGGGTTGGGTATTCAGAAACACAATGCAGAATACTGATATGGGAATGGTACCTGGTAATTACTTCGAGTGCATCATCCAATTCATCTTTTCCGCTCATGCCCGTCGACAGGATTATGGGAATCCTTGTTTCAGCAAGTGCGGCAAGCAAAGGCAGATTTGTCAGATCCCTGCTGGCAACTTTTAAAAAATCGGGGGTAAATAATTTTAAAATACTCAGAGTGCCAATGGCACACAAAGTTTCCACAAAATCCAGGCCTTTTGATTTTGCATAGGTGTAAACTTCAAAATGCTGTTCATCCGAAAGTTCGAGAAAAGCACGGTGTTCACCATAAGTTTTCCCGAAGGAATGCGGACTGTTATATGCCTTTTTCATTTGGGATTCAGAGAGTTCTTCATTTAAATCCCGTTTCGTCAGCTTTACTGCATTCATGGGTTTTAAATTCAGACCGAACAAATCTTCATGGACCGGCCGTGCTACCAGCTCAACAATCAATTTTGCCAGGTCAACAGAACCATTATGATTTTGGCCGATTTCCCCAATAATATAAGTCATTTTATAAATCTCCCAGAGATAGGGGTTTCCTGATAATATAGCTCATTGATTTTAGTTCACTTATAAAATCCATGTACTTCATTTTGGTTTGACCTGGCAGTTTTATTTCGGACTCAGTATCCATCAGATTATCAAATTCAGAATTCTCAATGATATCCTTCAGTGAAATGGCAGAAAAATCCTGTTTACCTGTTTTTGAAATTAATCGTTTAACCCGGGTGTATTCTGTTTCATAATCAACCGAATAGTTCACTTTGAAAAGAGACGGAAGATCAGAATTAAAATCAATTGCTCCCTTTCGCCCTTCCTTATCCAATAAAACAAACCAGGTCAGGTATTCTGATTGCAAAGGATTTAGCATTTTGGTATAAAGATCAATTAAATATTTCACAGAAAACAATTCCGCAGTTATCCCGAAAGGCAAATTATTGGCCCTAACGTAATCCAATTTATTTTCAGTAAAAAGGTCGATCATGTGATCAATAATCACCGGATCAGTCAAAGGGTTATCCCCTGTAATCCTGAAAACACCCCAGGCCTGATTGGATTCAGCGACTGAAATTAATCTTTCCACAACAGAAAGAGGGTCACCACCGTAAGTTGAAATACCCCGTTTTTCTCCTTCAGAAAGTAATGGTTTATCTTCATCAAGCCAGGAACTTGCCAAAACAATTCCTGAAAGTTTTTTTGATGTTTTTACTCTCGATATCATATCGAATACCATCAAATCATTACAAAGTGGAAGAAAGACTTTTTGTTTCAGTCTTTGGCTCTTAAGCCGGGCAATAACAGCTCCGACAACTTTGCTTTTATCATAATTTCTGTATTTCCAGTCATAATAATCAGCCCCTGTGTTGCTTCTTACAACAACAGGGGCTTGAATATCCCCCGTAAACTTTTTATACATCACTGTTCTAAATGGCATTTCATTTTGTACAGGATGCTTATATCCTGAACCGAGGGTTTTGGAGTATTGACGGATGTTGTTCACCATAACAGCAAATTCATGCGGTTCCAGGCTAACCTGCCAGTCGTATTGACGGTCATTTCTGGAAATCGTGATGTGTTTTTCAATAAAATCAGTACCCTTTGCTAATAGCATAACAGGAACACCAAGGGTATCCTGAGTATGATCTGCAAAACCGGTTGGTTTCTCCCATTCCAGTTTCAGGTAATCAAGTGCATCAAGATTCAGATCATCATATTCGGTCGGATAGTTGCTAAATCCATGAAACAATACTGAAACCTGATCTCCAAGGATTGACAGTGCTTCATTGATATCCTTTTTCGTTGCACATTGTGTTTCAAAAATTACAGGGTATTTTTTCTCCTTTATGGCTAAGAGAAAGGGAATATTCAGAAGGTCGGTAGCATGCAATTTAATGAAATCGAATTTCCAGGTTCCAATAAGATCCAGTGCCCAGTTGTCCAGAACGCAGGGAATCAGTTCCATTCCAATGGACTGGCAGTGACGGTACAAATCAGACCAGTGTTCAGCGGAATGTTCGGTTTCCTTGCAGATCTCGTATTTGGAATAGGCCCTGTCACAAAAAAAGTCAGTGCTATAAATCTGAACAGTAAAATAATCAGCACCTGCCGTTTTTGCTGCGGAAGCGAGTTTTAATAAATAGTCCAGGTTCCCCTGATGATTGAAAGCACTTTCTGCAATGATTTTCATTTTACATTTAATCTCTCTAAAATTAATTTTACAAGATTTCCATTTCCCTTCTCAGTCAGGTGAATGAAATCAGTCATTATATCATTCTTGGTGAAATTATTGGTTGAAATAAACCTCGACCCCAATTTTACCTCAAGTAAACGGTTATACTGGGCTACATTCTTTGTTATCCCGGGGACTTTTTTTTCATAACCTTGTAACGGAGGCAGAATTCCTATCCAATATAGTCTGCTTCCAAATTGCTGAATAAATCTATCAACAAAATACTCAAATTTGTTTAGTGGCGTATATGTCTTTTTTCTTACTCGCCTTAAGGCTACAAGATCACTTTCGGAAAATATCTTTGAAAATATTCGTTTAGTTATATTGTAATTATTTATAATAATATTCTCTATTTTGCTTAAAGCTCTGGGGGCACAATCTACAATCCCAGCCTGAATAAGAACAAAATCTGGATTGTATAATTTCAAATATTCAACCTGAGAAAACAATTGATCAATGGTTCCACCGCCATAAGAAAATGCAACTACCTCATGGTGTTGTGTTAATTGATTCACCCAAGTATTTTCAACTTTGACAACTGCCGGAAAAGATCTTGGGAGTCCAAGGGAATCGGTTAAAACAAGAATCCTCATCTTTCAGTATAAATCCTTGCATCCTGAAGATATCCTGCTGACCGAAGCAGAACTCCACTATTATAAAAATCTGAAGTCATTACGTGAAAAGCCTTTGCGTGCTGCAGATGATTAATTATTACATGGGGGGTTGCATTAGAAACTTTTTTACTGATCATATAATTTATATAATAATCCCCGGCCCTTAAATTTAATCTGTCGATTTCAATAACAAATTGCCCATTTTTCGCCAAATCAGGGAAATTTATCCCCAATTCATCACTTGCAATAGTTGTTTGTAACTTCTCATTTATGTCATAAATTTGAATCGCAAAAAACAATTTTTCCATTTGGATTTCTTCTCTTAATGAAAAACTAAATTTTATCTTGCACGATTCTCCAACAATCAGTTCACCTACCGGGTTATTTCTGTTGTTTAGAATTTCAATATTTTCAACAAGAATACTCTGGTCACCCTTTATATCTTTTCTGTTTTTAATACTAACTAAATGCAATGCATTATTATTTGAAAAATAATAATTTGCAGCCTCTTCGCTGGTTCCAGCATAAGATAAAGATCCGTTTATTAGTACTATTCCTTTGCTGCAAAGCTTTTTAACAGCGCTCATATTATGGCTTACAAATATTACAGTTCTGCCATGACCAGCGACATCCTGCATTTTGCCCAGGCTCTTCTTTTGAAATTCAGCATCTCCAACTGCCAGAACTTCATCAATGATCAGAATTTCCGGTTCCAGGTGGGCTGCAACTGAAAAAGCCAGCCGTACATACATTCCCGAGGAATATCGTTTTACCGGTGTATCAATAAACTTTTCGATCCCGGAGAAATCAACAATTTCATCGAATTTGGATTTAATTTCAGCGCGGGCCATTCCCAGAATGGCGCCGTTGAGGTAAATATTTTCGCGGCCCGTCAGTTCGGGGTGAAAACCGGTACCTACTTCAAGTAAAGAGCCAACTCTCCCATTAATTTCAATTTTTCCGGTAGTAGGCTCGGTTATCCTGCTCAATATTTTCAGAAGAGTGCTTTTCCCGGCTCCATTTTTTCCAATAACCCCAACGACTTCACCCCGTTTTATCTCGAAGGAGACATCTTTGAGTGCCCAGAATTCAGTGGGGTCATTCTGCCGGGCGGTGGTCCGGAAAACCTTTTTAAATTTACCGGAAATGGTTTCGGCCAGAGATCCGGATGCGGCCTCTCCGATATGGTAAAGCTTGGACAGGTTTTCGATTTTAACTGCGATATCCGACATAAGTCTCAGAGTTTTTTGATGATCAGATTTAAACTTGATTTGTCCTGGTAAATAACATCGGTGCCATTCCAGGAAAGAAAGGCATAATTACTTTTATTCAGGGTGAATTTGGGACTGCTCAGCGAAACAGCACTCGAGGTTTCCTGAACCAGTTTGATAAAAATTTCGGAGCCGCTTTCGACCAGAACCGAAACATCACCACTTTTTGTCAGGATGCTCCCCGAAATGAACGATTCACCAGGTTGAAGCAGAGTTTGGGTGAAGACCGAAGTACCGGCAATCACGGTATTTCCCAAAAGCAGGGCGTTCGTAGTTTTAACCAGATAAGGTGCGGTCTTTTTCGTTACCGTTACGACCTTGTTAAACCCATCAGCAAAGGTGCCTTTGGCAATGTAATACCCCCCGTTCTGGCCATAATAGATATAGTCCTCACCCGATCCGAAGGCGAATCCCAGAACGTCTGCATTGCCGGTTTGACCGGGTGTTGTGATTTTTGCAGGATACCCCGGGGTCGAGGCGGTAAAATTGTAGTCAATATTCAGACAGTCATAGCCCAGCAGGGTTATTGAACTGCTGGTTATAAAATGATGCAACCGGTAGTCTTTAGAGTGGGTTGAAGTAAAGTTCCGCTGGACGCCGGATAAATCCGAATTGACCCTGAGCAGATATCCACCCGGATTTACCATCACAATCGAGTGGTTATCAGTCGAGAAGTAAGTAAATCCAAACGGATTGGGTCCTGTGTAAGCACGTCCTGAACCGGAGACTCCGATTTTAAAAATGGAATCAGCCGTTGTCACCATCAGCAAAGAATCCTGATCAGTCCGGGTGGCATATTTCAGCACTTTTTTAACCGGAATTCTGAGATCCGGATCAGTTCCCCCGCCCCCTCCGTCCTCATCAGGCGAGCAGGATTGAATCAAGGCGGTAATGAAAAAAGTACCCAGCAGGACTGCAGCTTTAACGATCATATCTAGGCTCCTTTAGTTTTATTCAGGGTTTTTCCTGACCGGTTAAAAATCAGGATAAATGAGAAGGCCGGCAGTGACATCCAGGACAGAAACAACGGAGTCCAGGCTGATTCCGGGATGCAGGAAGAAACCGTCCAGGGCCAGAAATTCCAGGTTGCAGCATAATCGGACAATACCGGCTCCGGCTTGCCCGGCGGACTGAACTGAAAAACCTGGCCGGTCGCAGCTTTTGACACAATATTCTGATACCGCATGGAAATCTGGCCTAAGGCTCCTGTCGGGCTGCCGTTTTCTGAGAGTTCCGTCCAGCCGCCCCGTTCACATTGCAGATATTCCAGTGTTTCCCAGAAGGTGATTGATGGAATTTGCAGAATTACAATCAGAGCCACAACCCCTTTCATAACAACCTGCCTCGCAGCCGGCAAAGCCCGGTCAAATGCGGCCCAGAAAAGAATGGCAGCAACCGGGAACAGATGGGCCTGAAACCGGGCTCCATACGTATTATCACCGGCCCAGAGAAACCAGGTAGAGTGAAACAGAAGATTGGCTGTCAGCAGAATCAAAAACAGGAGACCGGCCGTTTTTACCGGTTCAGAAAGGCGCCGCCACAGTGCAATTACCAGAATCGTTCCCGGAAGAACCCAGGGGGTTGTCCAGATCACCCCTTTGTCTGTACCAACTACCGGCTGAATAAACCCGTTTATAAAGCTGCCGGTGAAAGTACCTCCCGCCTGCCCGTATCCAAAATTCAGACCGTTTCCTGTGCGGTACAGGTTCCAGAAAAAGTAACTGGTGCCGATACACACTGCTGCAAGGCTCCACCAGGAAAAAAGCCTGACTGCCAGTTGTCTGTCTGATGCCCGGATGAGATAAAAACTCCAGACTGCACCTATTAAAACTACAGTCAGAAATGAAGGACGGAACAGAAGTCCTGCGCTTAAAAAAGCAGTCATTTTAGCCAGGTTCACCGAACGCCCTTCCCGCTGAAACCGGAGACCCGAACCAAGTGCAAGGATCAGAAGCATTGCAAGCCAGGGCTCTTCCTGCCCGGCCCGTGCAAGACTCCAGTTCAAAGTCCCGAATACTGCTGTTACAGCTGCAAAGAGAGAAACCGGTTCAGGCAACTCCAGCTCACGTGATATTTTTCGGACTGCCCAGAACAGGAGCCACAGAATGACCACCAGATGAATAGCGGCTGTTATTCCCATTTTCATCTTGAACTCAACGGCAGGGTCCAGATCCAGAATTCCGGTCAAAAGGGTTCCGGGAAGATCCATTGGAATAAACAAAAGACTCTGCCCCAGACCGAAGTAAGATCTGAAAGTACCCTGGTCATCTCTGAACTCTGACCGGTTGACCGAATCACCATAACCCGAAACATCCGGCAGCCCCTGAGTCAGGATCGCATGGCCAACCCGGTACCGGTCTTCACCATCCGAGGAGGTAAAATTACCCGGGAAGGACCAAAGGCCAAGAAGAGCAATTCCGAGGTAAGGCAGGCATCTGGAAAGGACTGATTTCACTGCCTTACCAGCCCGGTTTTGGTGATGACAGCCGACTCCTGGTACTCATAATCTGTGTTAATCTGCCAGAGATCGTGAGTAGTATTTTTGGCAATGTTTTCAGCAGCCAGCATACCCATAAGAATACTGTGGTCCTGGTTATTATATTTGAACGAACCGTAACGGCCGATAACTGTCAGTCCTGGAACGGTTTTTAAATAATCAGTCACCGGAGTCAGGATTTCCTTATAACCGGTCGAGTAAACCGGATAACACCTGTGAAGCCTGACCACTTTTCCGTTTAAGACCGGATACCCGTCAGTTAACCCTGTTAATCCGATTTCTTTTTCAGCGAGACCGATCAGGTACTCATCCTCGGCCTTCCATTCCGGATCTTCATCATAGCACCAATATTCCAGAACCAGAATGGTTGAGTCCTTACCGTTGATGATTTCAGGAACCCAGTTCCGGAAATTGGTGATCCGCCCGGTTTTCAATTCTGAGGCATGAACATACAGCCAGTTATCCGGGAAGAGGTTTTGACCGCCAATTTCCAGATAGACCAGGATGGTATTCCTGAACCTGAGCTTCAGGGCACTTTCCCTAACGGTTTCAGGAGCAGAATCCAGCTGACTTACCATCAGAGAGATCGGCATGGTAGAAATAATATGATCAAACTGGAGATCCGTTCCGTCTGCAAGCAGGATCCCGGTTGCTGTCTGGCCGGTTTGAATCACTTTTTTTACGGGTGAATTCAGGTGGACCTTTCCGCCACGGGCCTGAACAGCCTCCGCCATTCTCCGGTAGACAATCCCGGTGCCTGCTTTAGGGTAAGCAAACTGATCGACCAGTGTTTTATGTTTGTTTCCCCGGCCACCGGAAAGGGCATTTTTTACAGCTTCCCAAAGGGAGAGTTTTTTTATTCGCTGAACGGCAAATTCCGGATCCAGTTCAGAACAGGGAATTCCCCAGAGTTTTTCGGTATAGGTTTTGAAAAAGATCTGGAAAAGGCGCTTGCCGAACCGGCTGGTGACCCAATCCTCAAAAGAAACTGCCGGCTTCGCGGGCTTCATCCGCTCCAGTCCATAGCTGACCATGCACCGCGCAGCTTCAAAAATACCCAGATTTTTAAGTGCATTAAACACCCTGAGCGGGTAGTGGAAAAACTTACCTTTGTAATAAATCCGGGTAAGACGGTCCACCATTTCATAATCCTGCCCGATAACTTCGAGCCAGAGCAGATTGATCCGCGGATCATTGCTGAAAAACCGGTGCGGACCAATATCCACCCGCTGTCCCCAAAGGTCAATGGTTCTTGCAAGCCCGCCTACCTGATCACCCGCCTCATAAACATGAACCTCAAGTCCGGCTTTCGAAAGTTCGTAGGCGGCAGTAATTCCTGCCGGCCCGGCACCGATAACGGCGATTTTTTTCATACGATGTCTGCCATTGTTTTTTCTGTTTTTCTGAAATAATACAGACCGGTGATAAACAGAACAACCATCAGGCCTGCAGACAGAAACATCAGCGGATCGGGTGCTTCCGTTCCGATCAGTGACCACCGGAAACCTTCAATCACCCCTGCCATCGGGTTCAAAAAAAATAAAACCCGTAAATGATCGGGAACCAGGCTGGCCGGGTAGGCAATGGGAGTCAGGTAAATACCCAACTGACTGATGTAGGATACAATATGCTGGAAATCTCTGAACCGGACGGTGAGGGCACTGAGCCAGATTCCGACCGTCAGCCCCGAAAGCAGGGACAGAAAAAGAAAGAACGGGAAAAAAACCACATTTACCGTTGGCCAGATCCCGTAATAGGTCATCAGAATCAGCAGGAAGGAGAAGGTGACGAAAAAATCGACCAGACCAACAATGGATTTTGACAGCGGGATAATCAGTCTTGGAAAGTAAATTTTGGTAATCATCCCACGGGCACCGATGACTGATGTTCCGGCCTGATTCATAACAAACGCAAAATAGGTCCAGGCACTCATCCCGGCAAGGGCAAACAGCGGGTAAGGAATTGAGCCGGTATCCACTTTTGCAACCCGTCCGAAAACCAGTGTGAAAATAACCAGCGTTGCCAGGGGCTGAAGTCCTGCCCACAAAAACCCCAGAACCGTTTGGGCATACCGGACTCTCAGATCCCGGTAGGCCAGCGTAAACAGCAGGTCTTTATAGGCATAGAGTTCTTTCAGATTAAGATTCAGACCTTTTGTCGAGGCATCAATAATAATTTTGGGCATAAAGTCAGTTTTTTTTTTGCGGTGATTTTCAGGTTTAAAAAAATGTTCTGTCAGGTTGATTTCAGGTTGCTCTCTACCGGATCCGGGATCCGGCAGAAATTGCCACCCGAAGCTAACGGGTTAATTTTCTTCTTCTTTTTTCCAGACGACAATGGCCTTTTCCATCTGAAGTGTGCCGGCAAGCTGGCTGTATTCCTCATTCGAAAGCACCAGGGTTCTTACTTTCCGCTTGATCAGTTTTTCGGTTTTGGCGACCAGATGGGCCAGATACTCCCGGTTGACTTCACCCACCAGAGTCAGATCAATAATGCCCGAATCTTTACCCCGGGCATAATCACCCGTCACAAAGGCAAATTCGACATTTCCGAGATTTTTAAGGACTGATTCAATCACCTGATCAATTCCCAGATATTTCCGGACGACCGAATGCAATTCGGGAAATAACGGGTGATTCTGGTTGGCATGGTAGAATTTCTGACGGCCTTCTGTGGAGCTTTCGAGGAGACCGGCTTTGGAAAGACGGTTCAGTTCCAGCCGGAGGGCATTGCTGTTTTCACCCAGTTCGTCCTCCAGACCGCGCAGGTAGGCCCTGGTTTCGGCATTCAGGAAAAACTTCAGAAGAAGTTTTACCCGTGTTTTGGAGGTAATGAGGGTATCAAGCATATATATTGAGTAAGAATTTTACTCAATAGTACAATTATTTTATGAGGGTGTCAAACAGGAGGGATGGCAGAGTGCCCGAAACGTGACGTCACGCACCCGGAAGTTACCGGGCGGGAGCAAACACTTCGATCTTGCGGTCGTGACTGTTGACTTCGGTGATATGAACCCGGATGACGGTCTTTGGCAGAACTTCCGGAAAAAGTTCGGCCCACTCAACCAGTTTCACGGCCGTTCGGGAAAAGTAATCTTCAATCCCGATATCCCAGAGTTCATCAGCCTTTTCGATGCGGTAAAAGTCAAAATGATACACCGGGCACCGGCCCAGGTACTCATTCACGATCGAAAAAGTCGGAGAACTGATGAGGTCTTCCCGGATTCCAAGTCCGGCACAGAACCCTTTCACCATCTGGGTTTTACCTGCACCCAGATCGCCGGTCAGGGCAACGCATTCGTTGCCGGTCAGGTGGGCAGCAAGTCGCCGGCCCAGGTCAAAGGTTGCTTTCGGACTGTCGGAAAAGTAAATGGCGGATTTCATCAGGACCTGCCGGAGTTTTTGGGTGTCAGGACAGAAACCGGAACCAGCATTTCCTCCATTGAGATTCCCCCATGCTGGAACGTATCCCTGAACTGATTCTGGAAATAGTTGTAATTGTTCGGATAAAGGAAAACCACGTCGTTCTTGGCGATGATATAATTGGTATTGCCGGTCAGTTTGGGCAGACGGTACTCATTCGGGTTACGGATGATCAGCGAATCTTTCGGATCAGAATTCAGATTCCGGCCGTACTTGTACCGAAGATTGGTCGAGGTTTCCCGGTCTGCAGCGACTTTTGAACCCCTGAAACATCTTACACAGCCGTGATCACTCGTCACAACCACGGTAACCTGATGCCGGCTGAGGGTTTGCAGCAGATCCCTGAGAAAGGAATGTTCGAACCAGGAGTTGGAAAGACTCCGGTAGGCGGCTTCATCCGGGGCAAGTTCTTTAAGAATGGCCATATCGCTGCGGGCATGCGAGACCATATCCACAAAATTTACGACAATCGCCGTCAGTTCATTCCGGATCAGGTTCCCGATGGCAGATTCCATGGTTTTGGCATCGTTGGCCGTATTGATTTTAAAGTAACGGGGATCCTGTTTGAAGGAATGGGCCTTCCGTTTGAAAAACTCCTTCATCAGCTCATCTTCATGGGCATTCAGGGACTCTTCATTTTCGACGGAATAAGACCAGAGATCGGGATACCGGTTTTCGATTTCGGAAGGGAACAGGCCGGAAAACAGAGAATTCCGGGAGAACGGGGTTGCCGTCGGAAGAATAGAAAAGTAATATTTGGTTTCAGCCGTGTACCATTCGGCCAGTTTCTGTTCAAACTGGCTCCACTGATCAGCCCGCAGGCAGTCAATCACAATGAAAAATACCGGCTTCCCGGTTTTCACGGCAGGCAGCACCATCTGGTCCAGAATATCCACACTCAGCACCGGACGGTCGCCGGCCTTCCGGGACAGCCAGCCTTTGTAGTTATCTTCCACAAACCGGGTAAACCGGGTGTTGGCGGCTTTTCTCTGATCAGCCAGCATGGTGTTCAGGTTATCATCCTTTAGTTCAGCGACCTGAAGTTCCCACCGGATGAGATCCTGATTGACTTTCAGCCAGTCGTCCGGCGTGCGGGCTTCCTCAATATCCAGAGAAAGTGCCCTCAGGTTTTGGAGGTAATCCCGGCTGGTTACTTCCGTTTTTATCCGGGTATTTTCCAGAATTTTTTTAATGGAAAGCAGAATCTGGTTCGGGTTGACGGGCTTGATCAGAAAGTCCGCAATCTGCTTCCCGATCGCCTCTTCCATCAGAGTTTCGGCTTCAGACTTGGTTATCATCACCACAGGCAGGTTCGGATACAGGCGTTTGATTTCGGCAAGGGTGGCAAGCCCCCCCATTCCCGGCATATTTTCATCAAGGAACACCAGGTCGACCGTTTGGCGGGAAAGAAAATCAAGAGCATCGAAACCCGAAGAAACCGGTTCAACTTCGTATCCCTTGTTCCGCAGGAAGGTGATCGGTGCAGAAAGAAGGTCAATTTCATCATCAACCCATAATAAGGCGGCGGCAGGCTTCATACATGCATTCCTTTTTCGTTTTGTGCGATAGCCATTGACCGATAGACACCTTATCCGGTTAAAAAGTACGGGTTGGACGACAGGTTCCGGTCCGGGATCCCTTCCGGGCATCCGGAAACCGGTGTACTTCTGCAATTTACCAGTTTCAGGCCTGAAAAGAAACTTTTACACGGATGCCGGTTTTTCCTGCCGGAAATCCTTTCCTATCTTAGCGGACTCAGTGAAGGACTTCATGAAAAACACCCGATTCTTTGTTTTCGTTCTTATTTCTGCCGGCCTGTTCACCGGATGCACCGGAAGTCAGCCGGCTTCAACCCCGAAACCGGGCGGTGTCTGGACCCAAACGACCGAAGCAGTTGCAGATACGGTACCACCGGCTGCCGTTCAGACCATTGAACAGAAAATTGCTGCCATTGCCGATCAGTATCAGGTACGGGTTGGGGTTATGGCCCGCAATCTGAAATCCGGACGTCAGATTTCGATCAATTCCCGGGAACGGATTCCGGTTACGTCAATGATCAAAGTCCCGGTCGTGGCAGCCTGGCTGAACGCCGCAGAAACGGGGCTGGTAAAAAAAGATGCCCGGATCTCCATCCTGCCGAAAGATAAGGTTTCCGGCTCGGGTGAACTGCAGTTTCTGGAAGGATCTTATCCCTTTCTGGCGTCTGATCTGGCTGCCCTTGCCATTATTTCGAGTGACAACATTGCCACCAACCTTATCATTGACCAGCTTGGAAAAGATGTTCCCTCAGCTACCGGATATGTCAACAAAACACTTGCCGGCTGGGGTTTGACCGATACCCGCCTGCTGAATAAGTTTCTGCGGTACGACACCAAACAGGCAACCGAGGAGTCCAAAAACTTCGGAGTGGCCTATTCTACGGCTGCCGACCTGACGGCCTTTGCAGAAAAGCTGTATCAGGGTGAAATCGTGAGCCCCGATGCCAGCAGCCAGATTCTGACCTGGATGCGGAATGCCAATGATGACACCATGGCCCCCCGGTTTATGCCCATTGACTCACCTGGTTTTACTTTGGCCCACCGGTCGGGCGGAACGTTTAAACTGAAAGGGGATTTCGGTCTGATTGAATATCAGGGACAGGCCGTTTCCTTCGCAGTTATTTGTGAGAACCAGACTGATGACAAAAAAACCATCGAAAACAATGGCATTGTCGCAACCGGGATCATTATTAAAATGTTATTTGACGAACTGACCAGGTAATTTATGCCGTACACGTTTCTGGAAATAGTCGAAACCGTTTCTACCCGGCTGGGCGGAACCTACACCGAAATCCATCAGAACTATCTGCTCAGGCTGCCGATGGAAAACGGGGCCATACAGGAAGTTATTGTCATTACCATTGCCAACCAGTCCGGCGAACCCATGCTGAAATATTTTTCGGTTGCAGGACCGGTTCAGCCCGAGCCGGAACTCCTCGATTTCCTGATCCGGAATAATATGGGAATGGATTACGGCGGATTTTCCCTGATGAAAATGGAAGGGGCAGACAATCTGATTGTTTTTGATTCTGTGCCGCTGGCATCAGCCAACCCGGAAGAACTGGTTCCCTCGGTCAGATATATCACCAAACTGGCGTATGAAACCAAAACCCGGATCTCATCCGGAATGAATCCGTTCTGATATGACTTTTCTGACCCTTGTTGTTTCCAGCCTGCTTTTGCCCCAGGCCGGGCCGGATACCACCGGGCATTCACACGTTACCACCTCAGAACGCCTGACGGCCCGGCAGGCAGCACAATTCATTAACCGGTTTTCGGATTCAACCCGGGCCTACTCGGCCGGGTATGACCTCACCGATGCCCGGAGCCTTTCAGCACCCGGTATCCGGTATGCAACCTACGGACCCGGACAGCCATCCGCCTTTTTTATACATGGCCTGAGACCGGCTGATCAGTCTCTGGTACTCAACGGAATGGAAATCACTTCACCGGTCACCCATCAGCTTCACCCGTCCTTTTTGACGTTCAGTTCCCTTTCACTGCTTAGTCCGGATGGGGTTTCCGGCGGAACGGCACCTGTTCTCTGGCAGACTGAAACCTCTCCTTCGCCCTACCTGATTCCTGTTGCAACAATCGGATATCAGCAGGGATTCGACAATCTCCAGCTTTTCGAAGGCAGTTTTTCGGCCCGGTTTTCTGAATCTCTCGCCGGACGGTTCACTTTTGGCCGTAAAACATTTGACGGACCGTTCGAGGGTTCTTCCGGAACAACCGGTATTCTCCCCGGTTTTTCGGACCAGTATCAGGTAACGGCTGCTGTCAGTCAAACCCTTTCAGATCACCATTCACTCGGGTATTTTTTTTCCTCTGACCGGCTGGATTCGGGAAATCCCGGTGGAATTGATGATTCTCTGGCTGCTGCCGGGCAGAGTTCCCGGTCCAATCCGATTGCCGTCAGATTCATGAATCAGGATGCAACCGCCACCCACAGACTTTTTCTGGCCCAGATTTTCTGGGATTTTTCGGATACTCTTGGCGGATTGGTTGCCGGACACCGGCTGCTGACCGGGTATCAGACCGGCTATTCCCGTACTGATCGCCCTGCTGATGACTGGAACTCCACAGCATCCCGGTTTTCTTCCCGGTATGAGACTTTAACTGCCACCAGCCGCAGTTCGGTAACACTCGAACCGGTTACACTTCTGCTTTCCGGCGGTATCAGATCAGAGTTACTGAAAGAAAGTTCTTTTCTTTACAGCAACACCCGGTATCTTCACGTTCCGGTTTCTGCCGGAATCGAGACCGTCTGGCAGGGTATTTTTCTGCAGACCGAGTACCGCAGAGAATTCAATGACCGTCAGGAAGACGCCTCCCGGTTCGGGATTTCCGGCTCCATCAGGGTTGATGGTTTCCGGTTGTCGTCCTCCTTTTCCCGGACAGTACGTCCCGTTTCCTGGCTGGATGCCCGGCTGCTGGATCTGGGTAAAACCTATTCCGGAACCGACAGAATCCGCCTGATAACAGCCGATATTACCCGTGAGGAAGATCAGTTTACCTGGAATGCCGGGGTGGCCTTTACCCGGTTCCGGTCAGAAGGTGCCGGATATTCTCTGGGACGTGTTTTACCGGATTCATTATCCTGGACCGGACCCTCTCCTGATTTTTCTTCCACTTCGCTGCATGTTCAGTTTGTTCATCAGGTGGGCAGCCTGGAAACGGAAGGCCGGTACCTGTTTACAGACTCCGGAATTTTACCGGCCCATCATCTGAAACTGGGACTTTTCTGGTCGGATCTGTACTTCACCGACCATCTTTACCTGAAAGCCGGATTCGAAGGGACCCTGCAGACCAGCGGAAAAGCAATCTATCCCGACAGCCGGTATCTAACCCTGATGACCGATCCGTCAGAACATTCCGGAGCAATAAAAAAGGTTGATCTGAGTGTAAAAGCCAGAGTTTCGGATATTCTCTTCCATCTGATCTGGGAAAATATCACCAACGAACCCTATGAATTGTATCAGGGATACCCGATGCCCATTTCACGGGTTCACCTGGGTCTGACCTGGTGGATATGGAACTGACCGGTTTTTTCCGGAAAGCTGGTCCCCGCCGGTTTCTGACATTTTTACTCTTCCCTGCCGTTTTTCTGGGATGCAGGCCCGACCGGAAAGCGGAACCCGGGAAACTGATTGCAGATGCACTGGGCCAGCAGGTCACGGTTCCCGACTCTCCCGGGCGAATCATTTCACTGGCCCCGAATATCACCGAGATTTTATTTGCCATTGGCGCCGGCAGCCAGATTGCAGGCGTAACGGATTTCTGCAACTTTCCCGACGCCGCCAGACAGAAACCCAAAGCCGGCGGGCTGATCACCCCAAACCCTGAACTGATCCTCCGGATGAACCCTGACTTGATTCTGGTAACCGCCGACGGGAATCCGAAAGCCATTTACGACCGGGCAAAAAACGCCGGGATTCCGGTTTTCGCCATTAATCCGACAGGCTGGAACGGAATTCTGGAATCGGTCAGACTTCTCGGCAGTGTAACCGGCCATCAGGCTGCTGCCGATTCTCTTGCTGCCGGTATGGACCGGCAGGTTTCCCGGTTACCCCTTCCGCAGAACAAGAAAACCGCCCTCATTCTACTGAACGAATCCCCGCTGATCACTGCTGCCCGGGGATCTTTTCTGGATGACCTGCTGGCACTTGCCGGTGCCGGAAATCCGGTTCCTCCAGGACCTGAACGGTACCCGGTCATTAATCCGGAAGGCCTTCTCAAACTGGATCCGGATGTCATTTTATGGCCGTCACCGGCTGCTTTCCCGGCCTCTTTTTCTGACGGCCCGCTGAAGAACCTGTCGGCTGTCCGCAACGGGCAGGTGTACCGGGTTGATCCGGATATTTTCCTCAGACCCGGCCCCAGGTCGGTCCTGGCAGTTATTGATCTGAACAGGAAACTCTACCCATGACTTTCCGCCTGCCTGTTTTCTGGCTGCATCTTTCTTTCTGGCTGGCCGGGGCTGCTGTCACTTTTCTTTTTGCACTTGCTGTCCAGCCCGGCAGTTTCAGTCCGGCTGAATTGCTTTCCGGACTGGAAGATCCGGTCATTTCATCCATTCTGTGGGACCTGAGACTTCCCAGAGTTCTCAACGGCCTGATGACCGGGGGTGCACTGGCGGTTTCCGGGCTGGTTCTGCAATTGACCGTCAGGAATCCACTGGCTGAACCTTACATTCTCGGAATCAGTTCCGGAGCGTCTCTCGGTGCAATTTTCCCGCTTTTTTTCGGATTATCTCTGGTTACTTTTCAGGTTGCAGGTGCGTTTTCCGGTGCCGCACTGGTAACGGCGGTTGTTTACCTGTCGGGACTTCGGTTCGGTAAACTGGATAACGGCCGGCTTCTTCTGGGCGGTGTCATGACCGGAGCTTTTGTTTCAGCCCTGATTTTCATGTCCTTTACTTTTCTGGGAGACGGTCTCCGGACCGCCGTCACCTGGCTGATGGGGAACCTGAGCCTCGGAAGCCCGCAAACGGTCTTTTCTCTTTTTCCGGTTGTTTTACTCGTTTTTGCTCTCATTTACCGGAATTCCTACGCCTACAACCTCATTCTAACCGGAGAAGAAGTGGCTGAACAGGTTGGGATTCCCGTTGACCGGATAAAGAAACTCTCCTATCTTTACGTGTCCGTTTTAACGTCACTGGCCGTGTGTGTAAGCGGCATTATCGGCTTTGCCGGCCTGGTCGTTCCGCATATTCTCCGCCGGCTTTACGGGTTTGATCACCGGTTTCTGCTGCCGTTCTGTTTTCTGGCCGGCGGAATTCTGGTGATGATTTCTGACTGGATTGCCCGTTCGGTCCTGTTCCCGGTTGAACTGCCGGTCGGTGCCGTGACAGCCTTTATCGGTGCTCCGTTTTTCATGTATCTGATGAGGAAACAACACCCATGATCTTTCAGCTGGATTCCGTTTCCTGCCGGTATCCGGGCCACCCCCGTCCGGTACTGAATCAGATCAGCCTCTCAGTTCCGGATGGCAGTTTTACTGCGGTAACAGGCAGCAACGGCAGCGGAAAATCTACCCTGCTCAAACTGCTGTGCGGCATTCTGAAACCCGAAGCCGGAACCCTGACCTTTTCGCCCGGTGATCATTCAGGCCGCCGAAGCGGACAAATTGCCTACGTCCCCCAGAAGCAGGATCTGCTGTTCAGCATGACCGCCGGTGAACTTGTCGCCACCGGCAGAACCCCTTACCTGGGCTGGCTGGGACTCCTGGCTGAGACTGACCACCTCCTGATTGACCGGTCCATGCACCAGACGGATATTTACGGGTTAAAAAATCAGCCTGTCAGTCAGCTTTCCGGAGGCGAAATTCAGCGGGTCTGGATTGCCCGGGCACTGGCCCAGGAGGCATCGGTAATTATTCTGGATGAACCGACGGCACATCTGGATCTGAAACATCAGCTTGATGTTTTCAAACTGCTGAAAAAATTACAGCAGGAGATGAAAACCACGGTTATTCTGGCCTGTCATGACCTGTCACTGGCCGCCAGTTTTTCGACCCACAGCATCATTTTAACCAACGGATCCGTTTTCAGGTCCGGCCCGCCGGAAACGGTATTTACCGGATCCGCCATCCGGGAAGCATTCCGGATTCCGGTATCCATCCTGAAAGATCAGACGATGACCCAGATTTGCATCCACCCGGATGCCATCCCTTCAGAAACAACCAAACCATGACCAAACCAGAGGAGAACTTCAATGGAAGTATTTAAATCGATGAGTCTGAAAGATCACGAACAGGTGGTTTTTCTCTCTGATAACAAAACCGGACTCAGGGCCATCATCGCCATTCACAACACAACCCTGGGGCCTGCCCTCGGCGGTACCCGGATGTGGGCTTATGAAAATGAAGAAGCCGCACTGAATGATGTATTGCGCCTGTCGAGAGGTATGACCTACAAGGCTGCTGCTGCCGGACTGAACCTCGGCGGCGGGAAAGCCGTGATCATCGGCAACCCGAAGACCGATAAGAATGAAGCTCTGTTCCGGTCCTTCGGACGGTACATTGAAGGTCTTGCCGGCCGGTACATTACTGCCGAAGATGTGGGCACCGAAACCCGGGATATGGAGTGGGTCAGGATGGAAACGAAATATGTGACCGGTATTTCGAAACAACTGGGTGGCTCCGGTGATCCTTCTCCTGTAACTGCCCTTGGGGTTTACATGGGGATCAAGGCAACGGTAAAGGAACTGTTCGGGACGGATATCCTGTCGGGTAAATCGGTTGCCGTTCAGGGAGCCGGGCATGTGGGCTCCTATCTGGTCGGACATCTGGTTAAAGAAGGCTGCAAAGTCTACATTACGGATATCGACGATGAACGGGTGGCACGGGTAGTCAAAGATTACGGCGCAACCGGAGTTTCGCCGTCTGAACTGTTCGACCTGAATGTCGATGTATATTCGCCCTGTGCGCTGGGTGCCACCGTCAATGACGACTCCATTCCGAAACTGAAGGCGAAAATCATCGCCGGTGCCGCCAATAACCAGCTTGCTGATGAAAAACGCCATGGACTGGCTTTAATTGAAAAAGGAATTCTGTACGCTCCTGATTACGTTATCAATGCCGGCGGACTGATCAATGTGGCCAATGAGCTTGAAGGGTATAATCAGGAAAAAGCCCTCTCACAGGCCCGGGGAATTTATGACCTGATGCTTAAAATTTACTCAATTGCCCGGGAAAATAAAATCCCGACCTATGAGGCAGCCAACCTGTTTGCAGAAAAACGGCTTGAACTGATCGGCGGAATCAAATCGGTTTACGTCAGCAAAAGTGAGTTTTCCGGCCGTCTCGGAGAGATGAGCGGGCGCCACCGGTAAATTTCCGGTGCTGCCTGCATCCGGTCAACGGTTTTACAGGCAGAATGTTCTCCCGGGATTCACCTCAGCCGGATCCCGGGAGGATCTGCCCCCCTTTTCGGTCACCAGCCTGTCCACTTTTCTGTTCACCAGGAAATGTAAACGTTTACAAAACTGAAATAGGACGGGGTTTCTTACCGGGGCACGGTTTTTGCAGAGTCTCCGGAAGAATAAAAAGTAATATGGAAACCGATCACATGATCCGGCTGAAATGCGTGACCCAGCTTGAACTGGATCTTCTGCTTGAACTGATGACTCAATATCACCTGGCCCCGGTTCAGGTCAGCAAAGGCTCTGCAGACGGCGTTGAAATTATTCTGAAAATTTCAGAAGATCTCGACTCGACTGCTTTTTTCTCTAAGCTGATGCTGTATGATATTGACTACTCCAGCTACAGAAACTAATCCCCGGCCGGTACCTGCCTGCTGACTTAACCTGAAGATGACTCTGATCCGGATCACTCCATCCGGATAAAATACTTCCCGGGCAACTGCCGGATTGCTCCCTTAAACTCAAGCGACAGCAGATGAATCATCAGTTCTGCAGATGACATCTCACTTGCATCTCCCAAAACATCAATATGAAGCGGTTCCTGGCTCAGGATTCCGTAAATCTTTTCTTCGAACAGAGTGAGCTCCGGTAAAATCCGGGGTTCCGGTTTACGGGATGAAAATCCTCTGAGTTCAGATAAAATGTCTCCCGCAGACAGGACCAGTTTGGCCTGCCCGTTCAGAATCAGGCGGTTGGTTCCCTTACTGCGGTCCTGAAAAATCTCGCCGGGCACAGCAAAAACTTCCTTATTCTGATCGAGGGCATAGGCGGCAGTAATCAGGGCTCCGCCGGTTTCGGCAGCTTCGACCACCAGAGTCCCGAGACTGAGTCCCGAAATGAGGCGGTTTCTCTCTGGGAAAAAAGCCGGATCAGGCCGGGTAAACGGTGGATACTCGGTCAGCAGTCCGCCGGATTCGAGAATCCTGGGAACCAGTGGTTTATTTTCAGCCGGGTAGAGATAGTTAAACCCCGATCCTAGAACTGCAATGGTTCTGCCACCTTCAGCCAAAGCTCCCAAATGGGCTGCTGTATCAATTCCCCGGGCGAAACCGGACACAATGGTCAATCCTGCCCGGACGAGATCCCGCGAAAAATACTCGGCGGCCCGCTGACCGTACGACGTCGGCTGGCGGGTTCCGACAATGGCAAGTCCCGGTTCTTCAAGTACCTTACGGTTTCCCATCCAATAGAGAATCAGGGGCATTCCGTCGAGTGGTTTTAAGACTTCGGGATAGTTATCAGTCCACGGCGTTAAAAGATCAATTTCATTTTTTTCGAGGAACCGGAGTTCCTTCTCCAGCACATCCTGGTCAAACCGGAATGAAGCTGTTTCGGCAGCCCGTTTCGGACCGATGCCGTCAATCGCCTCAAGATGGCGCGCAGAGACGGATTTCAGTTCATCAAAGCTGGAATAATAGTTCAGGAGGCGACGAATGTTCGTTTCCCCCAGCCCGGGCACCTGCCTGAGCAGGAGCACGAGTTCGGTTTTTTTCGGCACTGTCATCATGGGAAGATCAGGGGCGCCAGGGTTCCTCGGTCCTGACCGGCTGGGTGGCCTCAAGCGCCTGTTGTTTTGACTCGGAAATCATGGACCAGAGGGAATGAACCAGTTCCCGGGTACCGGTTTCGGTCACCGCAGACAGTTCATGAACGGGTACTCTGGCTGTTAGTTTTTTTCGTTTCGCTTTAAATTCTGCTTCATCCTGAACCAGATCCAGTTTCGACAGGATGACCACGTACGGTTTTGAACTGAGTGACCGGGAAAACTTCCTGCACTCACTGCGCAGCACTTTCAGTTCTTCCGAAAAATCGGGTGAATCGGCCGGAATGACAAATGCAAGGACGTGATTCCGTTCGATGTGTTTAAGAAACTGGATTCCCAACCCTTTTCCTTCGGCGGCCCCTTCAATGATTCCGGGCATATCGGCCATTACAAAACTTTGGGCTGCATCATGATAAACAATCCCGAGATTGGGAATCAGGGTTGTAAACGGATAATCTGCAATTTTCGGTCTTGCGGATGAAATGGCCGAGATCAGAGTCGACTTTCCTGCATTCGGGAACCCCACCAGACCAACATCGGCGAGGAGTTTCAGTTCAACCCTGACTTCCCGTTCTTCACCCGGCTTCCCTTCGGTGGCATACCGGGGTGCCCGGTTGGTCGAGGTTGCAAAATTGGCATTTCCTAGGCCACCCCGCCCGCCACGGGCAATGCAGGTTTTCTGTTCGTGTTCAGTGATTTCCGCAATGACCTTTCCGGTGGTCAGGTCGGTAACCACGGTTCCAAGCGGGACCGGGATCACAATATCGTCTGAATCTTTGCCATGGCAGAGGGATCCCATTCCATGCTGGGCCCGGGAAATCTGGTATTTTTTCTGATATCTGAGATCAAGCAGGGTGTTGATGTTCCGGTCACCAGTCATGTAGATTGAGCCGCCGTTACCGCCGTCACCCCCGCCAGGCCCGCCCTTTGGTACAAACTTCTCTCTCCGGAAGGCCACACATCCGTTACCGCCGTCGCCGGCTTTTAAGTAAATCTGGGTTTCATCTATAAATTTCATTCTGCAAAGATACGGCAGACAGGCTGGTTTTTCCCTGAAAGTGTACAAAGAAAGGTCAATGGGCCGGACTACTGAGGGACCGGTTCAGCACCGGAACCGGAGGTTGACCGGGAAAAAGTCAGGTAGGACCAATGAATTTTCTGAAAAATTACCCCCAAAAAAATGCCGGGTGGTACCCGGCATTTTTTAAACCTGGCTCTGTTAGTTGGCCTTGGCGATAACTGTGAGGATGGAATGTGCCGGTGAGGTTGTTTTCACCGTTTTACCGCTGATCCAGACGTTGAACTCTTTCTGCTTGCCGGTGAGGTTTAAAACCACTGTTGCCAGGGTTCCGTCCGGATTCAGGAAGGACGTTGCCTGAAGCTCATCATCATTTGAGGAACAGAGAACCCGTTTGGCACCCGGCCGGATGAATTTGGAAAAATGACCCAGGTAGTAATAGGAGGCCATATAGACCAGTTCACCGGTTTTAGTATTCCCGATAACCGGGGCATAGCAAAAATTATTCACGTGATTGGGTCCGCCGGTTTCATCCAGCAAAATATTCCAGTCCGTCCAGGCAGCCGTTCCTGCATTCAGGTCGTTAACGAGGGATTTTCCGTAATTTTCACCCCAGTGCCAGTTGGCAAGGCTGTCATAATTGAAGGGGTAATTGCATCCTTCCGTGAAAATCAGATTTTTATCCGGGAATGCTTCGGCATGAAGCTGGACGTTATCAAAATGATCGCCAACATACCAGTGAAAACCCGTTCCCCAGACGTATTTCGAGGCTTCCGGATCGTTATACACGGTTGCTGCCCGTTGAACCATGAGTCCACGGTTATGATCCCAGATGATCAGTTTGGCATCTTTGAATTCTGACTTTGCCAGAGTAGGTCCCAGGTAGTTTTTTACGAAATCCCGTTCTTCTTCAGCCGTGTAAATACAGGATTCCCAGGTTTGGGTGGCCATCGGTTCATTCTGGACGGTAAGGCCCCAGAATGGAATTCCTTCCTTTTGATATTCCTGCATAAATCTGACGTAGTAATCTGCCCAGGCTTGCTGGTATTCGGGCAGAAGCTTTCCGCCATGAAGCATATCCTTGTTCGATTTCATCCAGGCCGGCGGACTCCAGGGTGAGGCAAACAGGGTCAGTTTCCCGCCTGCCGCGGCAATTGCTTCCTTAATCAGCGGGATGCGGTATTTCCGGTCAGGATCAATGGAGAAGTTTTTCAGGAGTGTATCCCCGTCTGTTTCGGTGTAGGCATAACTGCTGCTCGAAAAATCGCAGGAGTTGATGTGGGTACGGCCCAGAGAATAACCGATTCCCTTATCCGTGGAAAAGTAGGCTTCGATCAGTTCTTTCTGTTTCTCTTTCGGCAGTTTGTAATACGTTTCTGCAGATGCATCAGTCAGCGCACCACCGATTCCGACCAGAGTCTGGAACTGATGGGACGGATCGACCAGAATGGCCGGTTCATTTTCTACCGGCTGGGCAAGGCTGGTAAAGGATTGTGAGCCGGCAGACGCCAGCTTTTGTCCGGTTTCCTTGGCGGTTACCACGACATCGGCAGTGGTAAAATCAGGAATTGCCGGTCCTTCTGCCGGTTTTTCGGGAGGTTTACAGGAAAAAGCAGCCAGCGGGAAGGTGGCAGCAAGTACAAGGCGGGTTACGGAGGTCATGGAGTTTCCTTTCGGATTGGGTTAATGGATTACAGATCAGGAACAGTAACAGAGTACCAGGCCGCGCCGACGGGGGCAGATACCTGGCAGATGTCAAGGCAGGCCGGCAGAAGAACTGCCTGTCCCCGGTTAAACTGATCAGTTTGCCCGGCGGATTCAATGGCCAGTCGGCCTTCGGTCACCAGAAGTATAACCGGTTTGCCGCCGGTTTTCAGCCCGGCGGTGTAACCGGCAGGTTTCGAATTCAGAATCAGCTCAAACTCATCGGCCGCCGTCCTGAATCTAACCTGATCCTGCTCCTGTCCGGTGTTGAACACCGGGTACCGGCCAAAGGAAAATTCAATGATTTCAAGAAGAGTTTCAATGTCCCTGAATTTTGGCGTCAGCCCTGCCCGGACGACATTGTCTGAATTGGCCATACATTCCACAATATTGCCTTCCAGATAAGCATGCGGAACTCCCGGTCCGGTAAAAACCGCCTGTCCGGCCCTCAGTTCGACCAGATTCAGAAAAAAGAAGGAAAACAATCCGATATCATTTCCATACCGGCGGTACTGTTTTAAAAACTGGGATTCGGCCGGAGCCGGGTCGGCCAACGCCGACATTTTCTCTGCAATCCGGGGAAGAACCGAATCAAGGAGGGCCTGGTTTCCATCCTGCTTCATCAGGCGGGTGTATAACTGTTTAATAAGAATTTCATCTGCCGGGCCATCTGGAACCGGGCCGGTGAACAACTCAATTTCCCTGTATTTTCTCAATGCTGACCCGATTTCTGCCGGGGCCTGAAATCCGGCAAGCGCCACAAGTGAATCGAGGGCGATGGCAATTTCGGGTTTATGATTGGCATCCGGGTAGTTGACCGGGTCTTTTCGATGAAGCCGTTCGGCCTGATGCTTCGCCGGATGAAGCTGAATGGAAAGGGCCTGGCCGGCCGACAGAATTTTCAGCAGAAAGGGAAGCTCCTGACCGAATTTCTCGATGGATTTCCGGCCCAGAATGTCTTCTGGAAACTGACGGATTGCCTCATTCAGCGGCAGGTTAAGATCCTGCAGTACTGACGGCAGTTTGGGGTGGGCCCCAATCCACAGTTCGGCATAGGGAACACCCGGTTCAGGCTGTTCACCTAAAAATGCCGGGATAAAGGCCTTTTCGTCCCGTGTTCCCCAGTCATAGGGTTGCACAAAAGAGTGAAGCCGGTAGGATTTGGGGAGAAACTGGGTCATAAAGTCTGCGATTTTTCTGACTTCAAAGGTAAGACACCCGCCCGACTTTTTCAAAAATCCACACAACCGTCCTCCCGGGTTGTTTCACCTTCTTTGAAAACTGCCGGCTCTGACAGCAGAATCACCCCGGCAAAACGGGAACTAAAACCTCCGATCCGGTTTTCTTGAATGTCGGACAGGTTTGTAAATCACCGAATACTTGTCTAATTTAACGGAAATTTCTGCATCTGATCATTTAATAAAGGTTTTTATGGAAGGTAACTTTTCAAACCGGGTTCAGGATGTAATCCGGTATTCCCGGGAAGAAGCCCTGAAACTCGGACATGACTACATCGGGACGGAACACCTCCTGCTGGGCATTATCCGGGAAGGGGAAGGAATAGCAGTTAAAATCATCCGGAATCTGGGTGTCGATCTGTACAAGCTGAAAAAAGCCATCGAAGATTCGGTTAAGCCCACTTCAGGCACCCTGACCATCGGCAACATACCCTTAACGAAACAAGCCGAAAAGGTCCTCAAAATCACGTACCTCGAAGCCAAACTGTACAAGTCGGATGTCATCGGGACTGAACATCTGCTGCTGTCTCTGATGCGGGACGATGAAAACGTTGCCGCCCAGATTCTGATGCAGTTCGGGATCACCTATGATGCCGTCCGCAGTGAACTCGACAACATTATCAGCGGGAAAAGCAGCACACCGCCACCCCAGCCCCAGGCGTCTCAGGGCAGCACAGGAACTCCATCCGGATCCGGGTCTTCGTCCTCACAGTCAGAGAAAAAAATGGATAAAAGCAAAACACCTGTACTCGACAGTTTCGGCCGTGATTTAACCAAACTGGCAAAGGAAGATAAACTTGATCCGATCGTGGGCCGTGAGAAGGAAATTGAACGGGTGGCTCAGGTTCTTTCACGCCGGAAGAAAAACAATCCGGTTCTGATCGGTGAACCCGGGGTTGGAAAGACAGCGATTGCCGAAGGACTTGCCCTCCGGATCGTCCAGAAAAAAGTAAGCCGTGTTCTTTTCGACAAACGGGTGGTAACGCTTGATCTGGCAGCCCTGGTTGCCGGAACAAAGTACCGGGGCCAGTTCGAGGAACGGATGAAAGCGGTCATGACCGAACTTGAAAAAGCGCGGGAAGTGATTTTATTTATTGATGAGCTCCACACCATCGTCGGCGCCGGCGGGGCCTCAGGTTCCCTCGATGCGTCAAACATTTTCAAACCGGCACTTGCCCGGGGTGAACTGCATTGCATCGGCGCAACCACCCTCGATGAATACCGCCAGTTTATTGAAAAGGATGGGGCCCTTGACCGCCGGTTTCAAAAAATCATGATCGATCCGACCACGGTTGAAGAAACCGGCCAGATCCTCAATAACATTAAACACAAGTACGAGGAACACCATAACGTTCACTACACGCCCGAAGCCATCAAGGCTGCCGTGAAACTCAGTGACCGGTATATTACCGACCGGTTCCTGCCCGACAAAGCCATTGATGTACTGGACGAAGCCGGTTCCCGGGTCCACCTGGCCAATATTTCGGTTCCGAAGGAAATTGTTGAACTGGAATCCCGAATCGAAGAGGTAAAAGGTCAGAAGACCTCAGTGGTGAAAAACCAGAATTTTGAAGAAGCGGCCCGGCTGCGGGACAAGGAAAAACGACTTCTCGAAGACCTCGAAGCAGCCAAAGCCAAATGGGAAAATGACCAGGCTGAGAAATTCTACACCGTCTCAGAACAGAATGTCGCCGAAGTCGTTTCGATGATGACCAGCATTCCGGTTCATAAAATTGCACAGGCCGAAAATGATAAGCTGCTCAAAATGGCCGAACTTCTGAAAACCGAAATCATCGGCCAGGAAGAAGCCGTCGAAAAACTGACCAAGGCCATCCGCCGGTCCCGTGCCGGACTCAAAGATCCTGCCAGACCGATCGGATCCTTCATTTTCCTCGGCCCGACCGGCGTTGGAAAAACGGAAATGGCAAAAACACTCGCCCGGTTTCTGTTTGACTCCGAGGAGTCCCTGGTTCGGATTGACATGAGTGAGTATATGGAAAAATTCTCGGTATCCCGGCTGGTCGGGGCTCCTCCGGGATATGTTGGCTACGAAGAAGGCGGTCAGTTGACCGAAAAAGTAAGACGGAAACCCTACTCGGTAATTCTGCTTGACGAAATTGAAAAAGCCCATCCGGATATTTTCAATATTCTGCTTCAGGTTCTGGATGACGGGATTCTGACGGATGGACTCGGGCGCCGGGTTGATTTCAGAAACACGATCATCATCATGACCTCCAACATCGGGGCCCGGGATATTAAAAACATGGGAGCCGGTATCGGATTTGCCCCTCCGGGAAAAGAAGCAACCAATGCCAGTTACCAGAACATGAAATCCACCATTGAAGATGCCTTGAAAAAAGTCTTCAATCCGGAATTCCTGAACCGTCTGGATGACGTCATTGTCTTCCATCCGCTGGAACTGGAACACATGATCAGAATAATCGACATTTCCGTTGCCCGCCTGCTGAAACGGATCACCGAACTCGGCATCGAAGTGGAACTTGACAAAAAGGCCAAGGAATACCTCGCTGAAAAGGGCTTCGATCCGAAATTCGGTGCAAGACCGCTGCGCAGAGCCCTTCAGAAATACATCGAGGATCCGCTTGCCGAAGAAATCCTGCTTGGGAAGTTCCCGGAAGGAACCAAACTTGTGGTTAAACTGGATGCGAAGGAAAACGTCCTGAAGTTCACCGAAGCTCCAAAAAAGAAAACCAAAGAGCCCGCCGGCGAAGAACCCATCCAAAACTAACCTTCGTTAAAAAACCCCGCAACCAGCGGGGTTTTTTGTTAATTTTCCCTTAATTGCCTGTTGATTTTTCTGTTGGATTTACCGACTATCGGAAAATCCCAGTTTTCTGCAGGTGGCTTGTGAAATCTCTTCTGATTCTCCTGATTCCCGTTTTTTTCTCTGCCCACGCCCGGGGACCGATTACCGCTTTTAAATCTGCCTTTGAATGGCGCTACGGGCAGGTAAATTCCATCTCAGGCACTGGTGATACCGTTTTCTTTACGTCCGGCCGGATCCTGATTTCTGCTGATATTTCATTAAAAGATACCCTTCTTGAATTGGGAAGTCTGGATCTGGGAGAAGAAACCGGATATTCTGTTTATCTGCAAAACAGACTTTATCTACTGGGTGAGCACCTTTTCATCCTCGATGTAACCTACCCGGAAAATCCGGTTCTCCTGTCAAAAACAAAAATCAGGCGCGGTTATCGACCGAAAGTCGTTATTTCCGGTACTGCAGCCTACCTCCTTTCGGAGTCTGAAATTGATGTCCTGAACCTTTCAGACGAACTGAATCCAATTCTGACTGACTCCCTGAAATCAGGATTCAATGACATGGCAACGGTTTCAGGCAAGCTCTTCTTAAGCCGGAAAAGCGAAATTCTGGTTGCTTCCCTTGAGAATCCAGTCCATCCGGTGATCACAGACAAAATCCTGCTGGATTCACTCCAGTCAGGGGCACTGCTCACCGATTTGGGACACCACCTCATTGCTGTTCTTCCCGGTAGGGAAATCCGGATGTACAGCCCGGATTCTGATGGGAGGTTCCAGCTTACCCAATCATTTCCTTATCGGGGCAGTTCAGAAAAAATCAGAAAATGTGGCAGCATCCTGGGAATTTTCAATGCACAGAGGGTTGGGTTGACTCTGCAGCAGGTCGATTTCTCAGATCCCGCCCGGCCGGTTTTTCTGCATCCGGCTGCCTGCATACAGTCCTCCGGTGATTTTTACCGGGCACCCAACCACCTGCTGGTCTGTAATGCAACCAGCGGGTTGGTTGATTATGGCCCCCCAAATCTGGAACCAGTGCGTAAAGCTGTTTATTACGGTGGAAATTTTATGGTAAATCCAGAGTTGAAAAAAAATCTACTGATTATTCCTGAACTGCAGGGGTTTCAGATATTTCAACTGGAAAAAGGGAAAAAACCCGGTCTCCGTTTCTTCTACGACGAAGGTTTATCAGACGTAACCGGAGAAGGAATCTCCCGGGCTGTCGTATCTGACTCCCTTTTGTTTCTTATCCGGTCAGAATCTGTGTCGGTTCGGAAAATGAACCCGTCTTGTTCCGTATTGGGCACACTTGCTCCCGCTGGTGGCTTTCAAATGGTAGCTGACCTGGCTATTCAGGATTCATATCTGGTCAGACTGGACCGGATTCCGGGAATGGGTCTGATGTATCAGTATCCTTTTAGCGAAGGAAAATTGCCTGTCCGGGATGAAACTGCAGGATTCCAATCAACCACTCCGGTTTCGAAAATAGCATTTTCGGGGAACCGCCTTTTTATGGTCCTGCCCAGTGAAGGCATCCGGTTTACTCTGTTTCCCTTTTCACCAAATGCTGACCCTGTTCTGTCTGAGCCATTTGCTGAAGAAGAGAAACCCGAAGCTATTTACTTCTATGAGGACCTGATTTTTATTTACGGTGAATCTGGTATTTCACTTTGGAAAGAAAGCAGCCCGGGAGTATTTAATAAACTTTCCGGCTTCAGCCTGGACCATCCTCTTGCGGATATTACGTTTTCCGGACATCGCCTTTTCCTGACACAGTATGATCCGGCAGAACAGTTTCTGTATTCCAAATCAGTCTGGGCATACACATTTAAGAATCCGGAAAAACCGGAACTGGAAACCCGGGCAGACTTTTCAATTCCTGTAACCGGGATAGCTGCTGATGAAACCCGCCTGGTGGTAACTCATGGGTATAGCGGATTTACTGTTTATGATAAAATCACAGAACCTGCAGATGTGGATGAAACAGACACCCGGCATCCAGCCCAATTTTCTCTTCTGCCCGCCTGTCCAAATCCGTTTAACCCGGAAACCCGGATTCCCTTCACCCTTCCCGGCGCAGGAACGGTAACCTTTGAGGTGTATTCTGTTCTCGGGCAGAAAGTCAACTCAGTCTCGGTGACAGCAGAAGCCGGTTTGAATTCAGTTGGGCTGACTCTTGACGGACAGGCATCCGGGATGTATCTGGTGAAAGGAATCTGGCAGGGCAGACAAGTGACTCAACGCATTTTACTGGTGAAATAATAATGTTAGAGGATATTATGAAGCGTACTTTTCTGGTTTTCATGTTGATGGTCTCAGGCAGCCTGATCCAGGCTCAGGTTCCCGGTTTTGAACAGGTTTTCAGATGGAATTATGGCCCAGTCACAACCATTGAGGGAAATGAGGATGCAGTATTTTTTACCTGCGGATCGTTACTGGTGACTGGTGATATTTCAGTTAAGGACACCTTGCTTGAGATTGCAAAATTGGATTTGGGCGAAAGTGTAACAAGCTCCTATCTTTCTGGTGACCGCCTTTATTTGATGGGAAGTTCATTTTTTATCATCAATATTTCGAACAGATACCTGCCCATGTTAATTTCCAAAACGCCGGTTTCAGCCGGGCATGAGCAGGACATCCGTGTTTTGGGATCAGTTGCCTTTTTGAATATCAACGGAATTCTGTCAGTTTATGATATTTCGGATGAAACCCATCCAAAATACTCGACCCGGGTTCCGGGTTACGTGAATAGCTTTGCCCTTGCAGGCGGGCAGCTATGTTTTTTGATCGGCAAAACCATTTATATTGCCGGCCTCCAAAATCCGCTGCAACCTGTTGTGTCAGATTCAATTGAGTTAAAGCAAAAAGCTTATTCTTTTTGTTTGGCCGGAAAGGACAACCATCTTTTCGTGGGATCCTCAGAGTATAAAAACAAAATGCTTGTTTATTCTAATTCAGAAAGCAGTAAGTTCGAATTAACCGATTCTCTGGATTTGGGGCAGGGTGGAGAATTTATAAAAATAAAAGGTCAGATTCTGGGTTATTTTGAATTAGGATGGGGTGGGTATGGTTTCATTTTAGTTGATATCAGTGATATAAAAACCCCAATTGAGATTAATTCTCAAAACCCCTATTTCGTTGGAAGCAGTTTTTGGATGGGTAATAACAATCTCATTTCAACAGATGGAAGTTTTGGGCTTACCTATTATTCTAAAGTGTCGGATTCCGTTTTTAAATGGAAGTTCAGCACCCGCGAGGCGGGAAATATGACAAAACCCGTTATAAAGGGAAACGAAATTTATATTCCTGAGTATAGCGGATATAAATATTTTGCTGTAGATCAATCAGGTAATGCTGTTCTTAAAAGAAGTGCCTATTTAGGTACAAGCGACGTAATAGGTGAAAGCCTTAACGCTTTGGATGGCCAGGGTGACTATTTATTTGCTGCGTATTCTGATAACTTTGGGGTGATTTCCAAATCAAATAATCCGGTTTTTGAAAACTGGCATCAAACTTCAGCGGATTTTGAAACGATCTCCAAACTTAGGGTGCAGGATACCATTTTGGTTATTTTGCTGAGCAAGGATAAATGGAGTACTGATGGTCATTCATTTGTCCATCTGATCAATGTCAAAAACCCGAAAAATCCTTCAGATATCGGTTCCTTTATTACCCAAGCTGTTATCAGTGATTTTTATGTGGATAGCAACCGGATTTTCCTTGCCTGTCCGGACTCTGGTATTTTAAGGTATACTTATCCATGGACGGGTTGGGTTTCAGGTTCATCAGAGGGTTCTTTTGGAAAAGAGGACAAGCCAGGTTCGCTTATCAAACAAAAAAATATTTTCGCATTGAACAGTGAAAAAAAAGTAACCCTTTACCGGGAAACAGCAGAAAACCAATTTCAGAAAATCTCCGAAATAAATCCCGGTGCCCTGGTGGGCTCAAGTGCATTTATTGATCACTATTTATTGATTCAGACAACCAAAAATGCCTTTGAAAACATCCCCTATTTACCAATTGCAGTTTACAATATATCAAATCCGGAATCTCCTGTGTTTGCCGGTTATTTTGAGTCAGCTTTAAAAAATACCGGGATTTCAGCAGATGGCAACAAAGTTATCGTCACCCATGGTGACAGGGGCTTCACCCTGTATTCTTACAAATCTGGTCCGGATGGTGTTGAAGATCCAACTGAAGCCTCACCACACTCCTTTTCCCTCAAGCCCGCCTATCCGAATCCGTTTAACCCGGAAACCCGGATTCCCTTCACCCTTCCCGGCGCAGGAACGGTAACCTTTGAGGTGTATTCTGTTCTCGGGCAGAAAGTCAACTCAGTCTCGGTAACAGCAGAAGCCGGTTTGAATTCAGTTGGGCTGACTCTTGACGGACAGGCATCCGGGATGTATCTGGTGAAAGGAATCTGGCAGGGCAGGCAAGTGACTCAACGTATTTTACTGGTGAAATAAGACTAACGGACAGTTTTCCCTTCGATCAGGGCAGAAATACGGGCTGCCAGAGCGGTACTGGCAGCATCTTTTCCAGTCAGCTCCCGGATGGATTGAAGCGCCTTCCGGGTTAGCGGGTAGTAGGGCGAGTGTTCAGAAAACGAGTTGACTGCAATTTCCAGTTTTTTGGCCAGAGTTCCGGTCGTTGCGGTTTGGCTGATGAGGTGAACGGTAATTCCGAACGGAGCAACTTCTTCCCGCAAGGCCTCACTGTAGACCTGAATCGCCGCCTGTGATGCCGACCAGAAACCGGTCATCGGAACCGGCTTCCCTAAATTGGAAGAAAGATTGATGATTAACCCGCTTTTTTGTATCCGCATCAAAGGTAAGACAGCCCTTACGACCCGGTGAATCCCGAAGAAGTGAATATCAAACTGCTTTATTGCCTCACCACAGGAAGTCTCTTCAACCGGACCTGCAAGTCCGTAGCCGATCGTGTTTACAACCGCATCAATCCGCCCGTATTTCATCCGGATCAGTCCCGTCAGTGCCCAGATTCCGCCCTCATCCTGAACATCCAGAATTTCAGTGTCAAAGGAAGCCCCGGCCTCAGCCATTTTTTCCTGAAGTTGCCGGATGTGAGCCTGATCGCGGACGGTCGCAATAACCTTGTGACGTGAAGAAAGCAGGACCGCTGTTTCAAACCCGATGCCGGAGGAGGCGCCGGTGATCAGAACAACCTGTTTATCCCGTGATGAGCCTGACACTCAGTGGCCCAGGAGCCGGTTGTTCTTGCGGTATTCAGCAACCAGAGCCTGGACGGAGGTGGTTTCAAAAAAATCCCGGATTGGCTGGCGGAGGCCCTTCCAGGTTTCATGAAGGGCACACGGGCGTTCTTCAGAACAAAACGATAACCCAAGAGCACAACCCTCAAGGTGAGAAACCGGGTCGAAATAACTCTTGATCTGGTATAAGTAAACTTCTGATGGCGCTTTCACAAACCGGAATCCGCCGGCAGGACCCAGATTGGATTCCAGAATTTTATCCTTGACCAGTGAATTCAGGAGTTTTAACGTTAACGCCCGGGGAAGGTCTGCCTTCTGGCGGATCGTATCCACAGAAACATAAATTCCCGTGTCGTAGGAATCAGCAATAACCAACAGGGCCTGAATGAGATATTCTGTTTTTTTGGAGTAGAACATACTTTTTCCTTTTCACCGGAAAATACTCATTTTTTAGGCACAAATCAGGCCTGGAGGGTCTCATTTCATTAGAAATCACCCGAACCGGTGATCTTTTAACGGAAAACGGGCCGGTTGGAATCAGTTGATTACTGCAGGATAAATTCCGTTCTTTGTCAGCTATGAGTTCACCCCTTTTAGACAAAGCCCCCGGAACAACTGAAAAAGATGCAGAAGCAGCCCTTCGTCCGAAATCCTTCGGAGAGTTTGTCGGCCAGCAGAAAATTACCGATAACCTGACAGTTTTTGTCGGCGCAGCAAAAAAACGGAAAGAACCCCTCGACCACGTCCTGCTTTTTGGTCCGCCCGGTCTGGGTAAAACCACTCTCTCC
Source organism: Bacteroidota bacterium (assembly GCA_023151185.1). Classification (GTDB taxonomy): domain Bacteria; phylum Bacteroidota; class JABWAT01; order JABWAT01; family JABWAT01; genus JAFLBE01. Next base: position 187,729 of record JAKLJL010000003.1, on the reverse strand, counting down.
TACATTATCGCCAATGAAATGGGAGCCCGGATCGTTTCCACCAGTGGCCCGGTTCTGGATAAGCCATCGGATCTTGCGGGAATTCTGACCAATCTTGATCAGGGGGATGTTCTGTTCATTGATGAGATTCACCGGCTGAATGCCGTTGTCGAGGAATATTTGTATTCGGCAATGGAGGATTTTCAGCTTGATATCATGATTGATGCCGGCCCGAATGCCCGGAGTGTCAAAATTGGTCTTCCCAGATTTACGCTGGTAGGTGCCACAACCCGGTCCGGACTTCTGACCGCACCACTTCGTGCCCGTTTCGGGATCAACTTCAGGCTCGATTATTACGATCATGCCCTGTTATTTCAGATTATAAACCGCAGTGCAGGTCTGCTCCAGGTTCCGATTGATGAAAACGGTGCCATGGAAATTGCCAAAAGGTCGAGGGGTACTCCCAGGATTGCCAACCGGCTTCTGCGCCGGACCCGGGATTTTGCCCAGATGAAAGGCAATGGGTCTATCAACCGGGCCATCGCTGATATGGCCCTGAATGCTCTTGATGTCGATGAACTCGGCCTGGATGAGATGGACAAACGGATTCTGACGACTCTGGTTGAAAAGTTCAACGGAGGTCCTGTTGGCATCAGTTCACTGGCTGTTGCTGTTGGCGAGGAATCCGGAACGCTTGAAGAAGTATATGAACCGTATCTGATTCAGGAAGGCTATCTGGTCAGAACTGCCCGTGGCCGGGAGATAACCCGGTTGGCCCGGCAGAAACTCGGTTTTACAGCTCCGGGTCTCTCCGGAGATCTTTTCCAACCGTAATGAACATCTAATTGAATAAGTCCGGCCGGAATGGTACTTTTGCAACTTATTTTTTTCACAAATCAAACCAGGAGTCACAAATGAAACTGAAATCCGTACTGACGGTGATTTCCGTTCTGATGATCGGATTCGTCATGATGGGTATTGATGGTTGCGGGTCAAAGGAAATGACCTCAGCCAGAATGTACTATCAACAAAAACAAAATGACAAGGCGTTAGCCTCTGTAAATAATGAACTGGCAAAAAACCCTGGAAATGCTGAAGCCTGGTTCCTGAAAGGGACTATTCTTTTTGATATGAAGCAGCCACTTGAAATGACGGAAGCTTACCGTCAGGCCTTAAAGCTTGGTCTCACCCCAGCTCAGAAACAGGACGCAGAAAACCGGATTAAAAATGCCTGGGTGGTTGCAGTCAATGAAGGAATTGCTCTGATGAATAAGGGCGCAGATAATCCGGATAATTACCTCCGTGCCGTTGAGTCCTTTAAAAAAGCATCAACCATTTTACCTGATTCTGCTCAAACCTACTACAATGCTGCAATTTCACTTTACAATGCCCAGATGTACCGGGAAGCCATTTCTACAATGGAGGAATTCCACGCAAGACGACAGCCCGACCAGGAATCTGTGCAGCTTATCCTGCTTGCCTACAATAACCTTAAGGATTATGACGGGGCCCTGGCATTTCTGAACAAACATAAAAACACCAAGACACTAAGTCAGGACTGGATTTATGAAAGCATCGCGCAAACCTACATAACCGCAGACAGAGGAAAAGAAGCTTTACAAGCCTTCCTTGAGGCATCAGAAGCCTCTCCAAACAATGAAGCATTGAAGTATAACATCGGTGTTCTTTATCTTGGGAATGAAGATTTCCAAAATGCGATTAAATATTTTGAAAAGGCGATTGAACTTAAGACGGATTACAAAGAAGCTAAATACAATCTCGGGGTCACCTATCTGAAGCTTGCCAAGGCAACACAGCAGGCTCTCGAAACTGCCTACACCAAGGAAAAAGACAGAAAGAAAAAAGAAGCTTTGGGCAACGACAAAAGCTATCTTGAGTACTATAAAAAAGCCCTGCCCCACCTTGAAGCAGTTCAGGATACCAAGAAGGACGATGTTACCTTCTGGACGGTTATGGGCCAGGTTTATACCGCACTTGGAATGAACGAAAAAGCAAAAGAAGCTTTTGACAGATTTAAATAAAACCTCTTTTTCCTAAAAGCCAGCCCAAGTGGCTGGCTTTTTTTTACCCTCTGCTTGCAGTTTCCTGCCAGTTCTTCTGATTTTTACGACATGCTGACCCCCTCACAAAAACGACAGGCTGAAGAAATCCTTCGCAGGATCTCACCGGGAATTCCCGACACCGATCTTTCTGCCCTGGTGACATCCATGACCTGCACCAAAGTGCCGGCAAGATTCCGGTTTCTTGAGGAAGGTGAAATCTGCAGGTTCATCGGACTGCTGGCAAAAGGCGTAATCCGGCATTATTACCTGTCAGAGGACGGAGATGAAGCCACCCGCTGGGTTGTTCTACCCGGAGAGTTTTTTTCGGGGCTGTCCAGCTTTGCCCTTCAGAAACCCAGCACAGAAGTACTCGAAACGGTATCGGCAAGTCAGGTCTTTTTAATTGACCGGAAAGACTGGCTAAGGACCGTGAAACACTCCAACTACCTTCAGGCAGCTTATACTGCCTATCTTGAACAAACCTACGCCGGTATTGAAGACCGCCTTTTTTACATGATGGCACGGCCCGCTGAAGTCCGGCTCGACCACTTTCTGATGCTGAGACCCGGAATCGACCAGCTCATTCCGCTGAAGTTCCTGGCTTCAATGGTCGGCATCACCCCGCAGCACCTCAGCAGGCTCCGCAATCAGGCAAAATAATCACTCACCAGGTTGACAGCTTTCCAAACTTGTCTTAACTTGTACGTATACGTACTATTCGGGTTCTCCATGCCGGTTCCGGAAAGCATTCCCCTTCGCCTGAGAAGGTCTTACCTTGCCCTTCACCGGCAAACCACTCTTTTTCTGGAATCCTCCGGGATTACCGCCGACCAGTTTGTTTGCCTGCTGTTTCTGGAACAAAAAACTCCTGTTTCCCAGACTGAACTTGCCCGGCTGACTGATTCGGATAAAAATACCATCAGTGCCATTCTGAACAGGCTCGAAAAAAAGGCCCTGATCTGCCGCACTGTTTTTGAACAGGATCAGCGGATCCGGCAGGTTTGGCTGACCGAAAAGGGAGAGTCCATCCGGGAATCCCTGATTTCGGATGTTCTTCCTGTAAATGACAGATTAAAAAACACACTGACACCCGGCGAAACTTTCCTTTTGCTTTCCTTATTAAGAAAAGTAACCGATTCCCTGACAACCTTACCACCACCTGAACCATGAAAGGTCAAAACCATGAAAAAACACCTTGTACTCCTGCTGCTGACCGGAGTTTTCAATATGTCTGCTGAAGCACAAGGCTGGCAGCCAACCCCAAATGACACGTTGAAGTCAGTCAGAATTTCCGGACCAGACCAGATACAGCTATCCGTCTTTGCCCCGGAGGCGAAGAAAGTTACTTTATCCAGCCCCGATTTCCCTGATATGGGAATGGGGAAACCCATGGAAAAACTGGCCTCCGGTGTTTGGCAGATTCTCATTCGCCAAATCCCCCCGGGTGCTTACCGGTATCAGTTTCTGATCGACGGAGTTTCAGTCCTCGATCCCAAAAACACCCAGATAAGTGAATCCAATACCAATAATTGGAGCCTGTGCTACCTTCCGGGAGACTTCATTCAGGAAATCGGGCAGGTGGCGCATGGTTCGGTTTCAGAAGTTACCTATTTTTCAGAATCTTTGAAAAAGAATCGCCGTCTGCATGTTTATCTCCCTCCCGGATATGAGTCGGACAGTAAAACTTACCCGGTACTTTTTCTCCTCCATGGAGCCATGGACTGCGATGATTCCTGGACAACGGTTGGCCGTGCCGGATTTATCCTGGATAATCTGATCGCCACGGGAAAAGCCGTTCCAATGGTTGTGATCATGCCTGCAGGGCATACCGGAACATTTTCCTGGGGAATGCCGATAAACCGGGAAGTAGATGAATTTTATGAAGATTTTACCCGTGACATTCTGCCGCTTGCAGCTAAAAATTACCGGATCTCGACTGATCAAAAAGACCGGGCCATTGCCGGATTGTCGATGGGCGGTGCACAAACCATTAAAATTGCAGTCAACCATCCCGGATCCTTCTCAGCCTTTGGCGTATTCAGCTCCGGGGTTTTTGGTATTGCAGGCGGAATGGGAACACCTCCCTCGGATGAATTTGAAAAAACCAATCAGAAAAACCTGGCTGCTGCTGAGAGCAATCCCGGGCTGAAGTTGGTCTGGTTTGCTACCGGTAAAGATGATTTTTTACTCGAGACCTCAAGAAAAACGGTGGATCTGTTCAGGAAGTACCACTATCCGGTAACCTACAAGGAAACCTCCGGCGGACACACCTGGCTGAACTGGCGGAACTATCTTGCAGAATTTGCGCCGTTACTATTCAGGTGAAAGACCGGAACAGCCCACTCTGTGTACCTGTCGAGTTTAAATTTGCAGCCAGCCGGAAGACTGGTTGCAGGTGGTTCTTCCTGTTCCCTTCTGTTGGTTGCAGCTTCCACCGTCTTCCTGCACTTGTTTTCAGTTCCCTTTCACGCTTCATCGCTTCCCAACGGGATTCAAATGTTTCGGTGTGAAGCAGAATCCATGGGATGTACGGCTTTGTTGAAAACTCACTTCCGGAATTATGATAGTCCAACCTCATATTGGGATCATGACTTTGACCAATATAAAGCCGGTTAAAACCTGCTGAATACAGTACATAGGTATAAAACATCGCCCCCGGGTTCCTGAAATAAAAAAAGCCAGTCGGTTGACTGGCTTTTGCTCCGCGAGTAGGACTCGAACCTACAACCCCGTGATTAACAGTCACGTGCTCCACCATTGAGCTATCGCGGAATAGATACTTCTTGTTTTTACCAAAAAAGTGATGCAAAGTTACGGCAGCAGAAGCATTTTGTCAATACCTCACAGTCAGTTTTTATTCAATAGACCTGATCTGCCTCAATAAGTTTCTGATGTGTTAAAAACACCACCTAAGATTTCATTTTTCATTCAAATAACTTTAATTATAAAATCCACCTTTGGCTTAAATTTTCCATTCCCGAAACTATCCGTTTGCCATTCCCGTAAAATTCACCCGGTTGTTTGCTTGACAACTTTTTTCTTATTCACTAACTTTATCATATAAAGTACTTTATTGGAGACCACATGGACCAGCAGAAAGCACTCGATGATTTGGCCTTTATCAGGAAAATGATGGCCGACAGCCAAACCATCATACGGTCAAGGTCAATTGATTTTATTGTTTGGGGGATCCTGATAACAGCCGGACTCCTTGGATCCTATTTTCTGATTTTGAACAGGGTCTATCACTCAACCGGTGTGTGGATGTGGCTGACTCTGGTTTCAGCCGGGTGGATTTTTGCTTTCACCCGGGGCGGATTCAAATCTTCGCCGGCACCACTAACCCTTGCCGGAAGAATGATGAAAGGAACCTGGCTGGCAGTTGGAATATCTGCGACGATTTTTGGCTTTATTGCGCCGTGGGCTGATGCTATTTCGGGTGCCTATATTTCGCCGTCGATTGCAACCGTCATTGCCATTGCCTTTTACCTTTCCGGAATTCTGTATCAAAAGCGCTGGATCAGCTTTCTGGCCTTCTACTGGTGGGCAGGCGCTGTCTATATGTTCTTTTTCCCGTCGCTTGAAACCCTGCTCGTCAATGCCTTTTTAATCGTTACCGGACAGATTATTCCCGGAATTTTTCTGTACCGGGAAGCAGCCGGAGCACAAGCGAATGGGTGACTTCGACTACCAGAAACTGGATGATGTTATTCATTCAAGAATGCGCCTCGCCATTATGTCGGTGCTCATGACAGTCACTGAGGCAGATTTCAATTTCCTGAAAAAGCAGGTAAACGCAACAGACGGAAACCTCAGTATCAGCCTGAAAAAACTGGAAGAATCCGGGTATGTATCGGTCACCAAATCCTTCATTGACCGGAAACCGTCGAGCAAATACCAGCTTACACCTGAAGGCCGGACTGCCTTTTCGGTTTATCTTGGCCAGCTTGAAAAATTGCTGGGAAAACAGACTCCAGACTGACAACTGAAAACCGGGATTTTTTTTAATCATACACTTTGCTATATAAAGTACTTTACACAAACAGGAGACAATATGAAAATCCTTGCTTCCCTTATCATTTACCTAACCGTTCACCCCGTTTTTGGACAGGACCCTGCTGAATCTGCTTTCAGAAATCTTGATTCCGCTATCAACCGGTTCGATGATCTTCTTCTGAGCAAATCGATTCTCGAGTTCGACAGTCTGGCGGCACTTTATCCCGAAAATGGTCATTTTCTTGTCGGGTCAGGCTGGGCGAGATATGAACTCGGAACCTGGTATATGGTTCATAAACAAGGCGACCGTGTTACGGAAGGGTATGACGCGAATTTTGCCCTTGCCGGGAAATTAACCGGTTTTCCCGGGTTCAAGGCAGATGGTCTGGTTCTTCAGGCCGCCATTACCATGAATAAACTTTCTGTTACCGGCGGGGCGTCTGCCCCGGTTTTATCCTTCAAAATCCATGGATGGCTCGATGATGCTGAAGCCTTGCAGCCGGGAAACCCCAGGTTGCACCTGATCAGGGGAATGATGTATTTCTTTACCCCGCGCATGTTTGGCGGAAGTGCAGAAAAAGCACTGGTGTGCTTCACCCGGTCCGATTCCTGTTTTGAAAAATCACCGGATTTACCGGGAACATCCTACCGGCTGGGGTTTGCCGAAACCTGCGCCTGGGCTGGCCAGGCTGCCATCAAGCTTGACAACGGCCCTTCAGCAAAGATCTGGCTTAAAAAGGCACTTAACCTGCAACCTCAGTACGGACTGGTTCTCCATCAGCTTATGCCGGCTCTTACTGAAAAATTTCCGGATTGAGAAATGAAACGGTATTTATGCACTTTCACATTCCTGATTTTTCTAAACGGAATTTCCTCCAGTCAGACTCTGATTTCAGGAAAAGTACTTTCTGTTTCCGGCGCACCACTCGGGTTTGCCAATGTGATTCTGATCGGGACAACCCAGGGTGCGATGACCGATGAAGGCGGGACCTTCTCTTTTTCAACTCTGCAAACGGGCCCCGGCGAAGTTCAGGTCAGTCTGCTGGGATATGAAAAAAAGCGGAAGAAAATCCGGCTGGAGAAAGGGAAAAAGACTGATTTGGTCTTTCACCTCACCGAGCAGGATATTTCCCTATCCGAACTGGTTGTGACTGCATCTGCCTATGGTACTGAGACAGTTTCCGGGCTCCCGGTTTCCCCCATGGAAGTCGTAACGACACCGGGAGGTGCCGCTGACATTTTCCAGATGCTGAAAACACTTCCCGGGCTGACACCGGTTTCAGAAAGTTCGGATCTTTTCATCCGTGGCGGCGACCCCATGGAAAGCTGTGTTCTGGCGGACCAGTCCGTTATTGACCATCCGGGAACGTTCGAATCGACCTATGGCGGACTTTTTTCGGTTCTTCCTCCTTCGATGGTGAAATCTCTTTGGTTTTCTTCCGGCGGATTTCCCGCAAAGTACGGCAATGCCCTTTCAGGAATTCTCGATATCACCACCCGCCATGAACCTTCAGAGTTCAGAATTCAAGCCGGAGCCAATTTTGCCGGGTGGGATGCCGAAACGACGGTACCGGTAATCCCCGGAAAGTCAGGCCTGACTGCATTTGTTAAAGCCTCCCGAACCGGTTTGCTGATGAAAGTCAACCAAAACACCCGGCCGTTCACGTCCTATCCTGAAGGGTGGACGGCAGGTGGCTCCTATAGTCACCGGGTGACCGAAACAGGACGGATTAAAGTAAATTTTCTTGCCGGGCAGGATAATCAGGGGGTTCTGGTCAGCCGTCCTGAAGGAAAATCTGAGTTTACAGGTCAAACCGAAACAGAAAACGCCGGAATTTCCTGGTCGGAAGTTTTTACCCAGAAAGTTGTCGTCAAAACCGGACTTTCCGTAACTCAATTCTCCAAAAACTGGAAACTTGGTGTTCTCGATCTGCTCGAAACTGACCAGACAGTTCAGGCGAGAACCGACGTGGAACTGGCCGGATCAAACGGACAGAAATGGTATACCGGCTTCAGCACCGATCACCGGGTTGATGAATTTACTGGCCGGGTTCCGGCATCCGATCACGATTACCGTACAGGGGCTGCCTTCCGGAATCTGCAGGAGGGTACGCCGGTCACCACTGGTGGCGGATATCTGGAATGGGAGCAATCCGGATGGTTCGGGGTTCCTGCACTTTCAAGCCGTCTGGGAATCCGTGCCGATCACAGTTCCGACCGGAAATCAGCCACACTGGACCCCAGGCTCTCGCTTTCTGCCCCACTAACGGAAACAATTACCGGAAGCCTCTCTGCCGGGATTTATCATCAATCTCCCTGGCTGCCTCTTCAGAACCGAAAGGAAATCAGGTCTTCACTTCCCGCAATGTCGGCCCGGCATCTGGTTGGATCCCTGGCCTGGCAGGGACCGGATGCAGCAAGTTTCAGGGCTGAGTTTTGGGGGAAACACTACCGGGACCTTCCCAAAAAGTCGGCCGGTGGCTGGGCTGGCAACGGAACCGGTTATGCTCTGGGAACCGACCTGATCTACAAGGGGCTTTTACCCGGTTCAATTGATGGATGGATCAGTTACGGGTGGTCCATATCCCGGAGAGACTGGCTCGAAACGAACGGAATGGCCCCTTCTCAGGCTGATATCACCCATAACCTGACCTGGATAGGGAAAAGAAACCTGACGGCGGCCTGGCAGATCGGCTGGAATCTGAAACTGGCAACCGGCAAACCTTACACCCCGGTGACCGGCAGCCAGGCTGACACCCTTTCAGGGCTTCTGCAGCCGGTTTTTGGTGAAACCAACTCAGCCCGGCTTCCGGTTTATCACCGTCTGGACCTCCGGATGACCTGGACAGGTGGAATGCTGGACAGAATTTTTTTGGTTGGTTATGCCGAAATTCTGAACATTCTTGATACAGACAACCCCATGGGATATACATGGAATTCAGATTACACCCGAAAAACACCGATCAGAAGCTATTTCGGGAACCGAACACTGGTTCTGGGATTCTCTGCCACCCTTTAAACCACTAAACATTAGAAACAGATTATAGCTGAATTTGTATTCATTTTTAATATTGAATCCGGCGGATAATTTATTCAGATTTGTCTCCACCAAAAAGGAGGATAACCGGATGAGAAGAAAAGAAGGAAACAAAGAAGCCGACATTCTGGCTGCAGCGATCCGGATTTTTGCACGTGACGGATTCCACCAGGCCAAAATTCTACACATCGCCGAAGCTGCTGATGTTTCGGTCGGGACCGTTTATCTGTATTTTGAGAATAAAAATCACCTGCTCAGGAAAATTTTTGAATCTCTCTGGGATTCTCTGTTAACCCGTTCAGAAGCATTGGTAAATGATCCGTCTCTGGATCCGCTTCAGAAAATTGACGGCATTGTAGATGTTGTCTTTGATTCTTTTTCACAAAACCCCTCTCTGGGTGCAGTTTTTCAAAAGGATATGCATCTGGTTCAGCGCCCGGAGCATCCCCGTTTTGGCGACTACCTGAACCGGTTCATGAGACTTGGCGAAAAAATTCTGCGGGAAGGACAGTCACGGGGAATTTTTCATCCTGAGACCGATGCACGGGTAACAGTAACCTTCATTTTCGGGGGACTCAGGTTCAGCATCAATCAGTGGACATTGAATCCGGTTCCGGAAAATCTGGAACTGTTCAGAGCCGGTGTCAAGCGGTTGCTGAGAGGTGGTCTTTCACTGGTGTAACCTACCTGAAAACCGCATAAGTTACCGGCTTCGCAGCAGCATCCAGAATCCGGCAGCAACCCCAAGGGCTGCCAAACCGCTGACCAGCCATAACACTGAAAATCCGGCCATATCTGCAATCTGGGTTCCCGCAACCGGGGCGGCAACATGGGCATTAATCCCTGATTAGATTTCAATTCTTTCCGTCAAACCGATTGACTGAATCCCGAATTCGAATTTATTTTAGTATTTTTTAATGGTGCCCATATTCAAGGGCCAATCCGGGTTTTCTAAAAATGTCAGGACTGGCCAGATTTTTGTACAGACTTTTTATCTGGTTCCAAAACACAAAATTTTTCTTCGAAAATTTCTAATAACAGGAAATAATTATGTATAAATCCCAAATTCTTCTGACGACTGTTTTTTGTTGCCTTCTCATGGCAGCATGCTCCCCAAATTACAATCGGTACTCATCAGACAGCCCTGCAGTTATAAAAAAAGGAATAAAAAAAATTGCAGTTCTAACCCCTGATATTACTGTTTATGAACTTGGAGCCGGTGGGTCCCAGACTCCAATCGGCGACCAAACTGCAACTGCCAAAAGGAATTTCCTTGACCAGACCAAAAAATCACTTGAAGCAAAAGGATTTAGTACCCGTGTAATTGATACAAACGGCGCAGATTCAGTTACCTTTCTGGAAGTTCTGGCTATGTATAAAACTGTTAATGAGGCTATTCAAAAAAAGAAACCCACTGAAACCAAGAAGACTTTTGATTTTGAAATCGGATCCATGGACTCTCTATGCAAAGTCTATGATACCGATGCATTCCTGTTTCTTGTTGGGTGGGATACTGAACCTTCCTCGAGCCGGCAGGCTGCTGCAGCTGCAGGGGTGGTTATTGGAGTCCTGACCGGGGTTACAGTAACATTACATGAACCCAGTCTTCTATCTGTTGGCCTCGTAGATTCCCGGGGAAAAATTGTCTTTTATAATATGGACAAATCAGTTGATGAGTGGAAATTTTCCAAACAAAAAGACTCGGATAAACTAACCAAAAACCTGTTTGAAGACTTGTTCTCAAAAATAAAGTAAATGGTCATCAAATCGCTGTTCCTGATTGGGATTGCTCTGGCTCTTTCTGCCTGCGGGAACTCAGAAGAAATCACTCAGTACAAGGGCACAGCTCAAATGCCGCTTACAGGGCGCATGGCACTCCGCCAGATCCGAACAATTGGGATTCTGGTGCCAGAGTTCACGGTCAATGAACTGTCGGCGGGAGGTACCCAAACATTCCTTCGCAATGAAACTGACTCTGCCAGAAAGCGACTCCTGCACTCCTTTAAAAACCGCCTGACTCAGCTTGGGTACCAGGTTTCCGTTCTACCAGCCGGAAAAATTGATTCACTTGCCTTTTCTGAATTTATTCCGCTTTACCTGAGAACAGAACGGCTGATTCTGGACAAACAGGCCCTTAAAAAACAACCCAAATTTGAGTATGATATCGGCTCATTGGATACAATTCCACGTTTTTATCAGATTGATGCTGTTCTGGTTCTTTCCGGTTATGAAAGTATACCATCCGAAAGCAGAATTGCAACACAGGCCACAGCAGCCGCTGTTGGGGTGTTTATTGGTTCAACGATTATTCTGGAAAACCCGGCATTTCTTTCGGCTGGCATTGTATACAGGAACGGGAAACTGGTTTATTATAATTTCATAAAGGCCAATAATGGTCTGAATCTGTTAAATCCGCAGGATATTGAGAAAACTACTGATTTTGTGCTTGACCGCTTAGAAACTGAATTATAGAAAGACACCAATGGCACCAAAAACCATTCTGCTGTTTTCTTGTCTGATTTCTCTTTTCCCCATGGCCGGTCTTACCCAAACTATGGAAAATGACGAAGCAGAAATATGGAAAATGAGCCAGATCGAGCAGCGAAAGCTTGACGAAAGCGGGTACATTTATCAGGATGATACACTTGAAGCCTATTTAAATACCGTTCTGCTCAAAGTAACCGGTACGGTCCCCCTTCCTGTTGTCCCACATGTAAAAGTCCTGAAAAGCCCCGAATTGAATGCATTTGCATTCCCAACCGGCCGGATGTACATCCACACTGGACTTTTAGCCAAACTGGAAAATGAATCCCAGCTTGCTACACTCTTCGGACACGAAATCACCCATTCTACACACAAACATGCCATTCAGGGGTTCAGACATCAGAAAAGTACTTCTGATGCAGTGGCGTTTCTTGGCGTTATTAGTGGCGGATTTGGTTTGATCGGCGCAGTTGCAAACCTTCTGGGAAACATAGGTTATATGGCGTCTGTCAGCGGGTACTCCAAATCAAATGAAACCGAAGCAGACGAAGTCGGTTTTCAGAAAATGAAGGCGGCAGGGTATAATCCGGCTGAAGCACCTGCCCTTTTCCGAATTCTTAAAAATGACATTACGATGGAGGAACCGGATAAACAAGCGCCTTACTTTTTCAGTTCTCATCCCAAACTTGAAGACAGGTTAAAAAACTACCAGCGGCTGTTAAACTTCAGTGAGGTGAGACCCGACTCTGGATACGTCGATTCAGTTTTTATTAAAAAAACAAGGGCCGTGCTTTTCGACAATATTTCAATTGATGTTCAGGCAGGCAGATTCAATTCAGCCAAACACTCAATCTCGATTTATGAAAAGCGGTTCCCCGGAGATGACCGTATTCTTTTCAGAAAAGCTGATCTTCTTCTAAAAGACCAGCCACAGAATTCCGAAAGTCAGGAAAAGGCAATGAATTTATTCAAAAGGATAATTGAACTGGATTCAACTCTTGCTGCGCCACACAAGGAATTAGGAAAATGGTATTTCAAAAAGGGAGAAAGCACTCTGGCAATTACCCACTTTGAAGCCTACCTCAGATTAGCCCCACAGGCTACTGATCGGCGGTTTATTGAAGGATACATCAGAAAAATCAATACTAAAACGGAATAAAAATGAAAAGAATCCTGATCAGCCTGGCAACCCTTTCTGTCTTAATTGGGTGCGGGCCAGAGTGGCGAACTGTCAAGGGGCCGGTTATCGAAACAAAATCAGGCGGGGTGTTAAAAGCACCAACAGGTTGGAAATACATGATAAAGGACAAGCAAGTTTTAATAACACCAGATAGCCCTGATCTTGCTGTTCTATGCTACCAAACACTGGATGCAGAAAAGCCGTTAGCCAGAGTCAAGCAAAAAATTCAGACTGATATGCTTGCAGAGGATCTTGCTGCAGTAATAACAGATAATTACAGGTTCACATCCGAATACAGCCAATTCAAAGTTGTAGAAACATCACCTGCCACCATTAATGAAAATGACGCTTTCCTCATCTTGTCGGAATATAAATCAACCGACGGAAACCCAATGAAAATGCTGACAATGGGGTATTCAAAAGGAAACAAGGCATATATATTTGAATTTACTGCGCCAAAACGGGTGTATTTTGACAAAATGAAGCCTGAAATGGAAAGGATAATATCCTTATTTGTACTTCAGCTAGCCGAGTAAATCAAAAACCTGTTACCGGCTTCGCAGCAGCATCCAGAATCCGGCAGCAACCCCAAGGGCTGCCAAACCACTGACCAGCCATAACACTGAAAACCCGGCTATATCGGCAATCTGGGTTCCCGCAACCGGGGCGGCAACATGGGCAAGAGAATACGCCATGGTGTACATGGCCATATATTCTCCCAACCGGGCTCCTGCTGCCCGGCGGCTGATGGAAGAGGCCAGAAACGGCATGGCAAGCATTTCGGAGAAGGAAAGCAGGACCATGGCTCCGACCAGCACCGCAATCCCGGAAAGAAACGCCAGCCCCAGCCAGGAAAGACCCAATAGAACAGCCCCAGACGTCACGAGAATTCCAGCCTGCACCCTTCCTTCCAGCACATTCACCAAAACCATTTCAAATACAAAAACCAGCAATCCGTTGAAGGCAAGCAGCATCCCGATCTGGTTTTCGGGCAGGTGATATTCTGTCCGGTAAAAGACGGGCAAAGTGGTAAAGAACTGAAAAAAGGAGATGGCATTGAGAGAGACCAGAAAAACGATACCCAGCATCCACGGATCTTTCCAGGCAGAAACCGCAGATGCCTTTTCCTGAGGATTCAGTGACTTTAAACCAGAATTCCGGTCACGAAAAGCCCGGTAAAAAACCCCGGCAGCGGCAATACAGGTTGCTCCGTCAGCAATGAACAGCCAATGGAAACCGTAAACCGCCAGAAAGCCACCAATCGCAGGCCCGATTCCGAATCCCAGATTGGCTGCCATCCGGTTCAGAGAAAAAGCCCGGGTTAATTTATCCGGCGGCGACCAGTGGGCTACTGAAACCGCATTGGCGGGCCGGAATGCTTCGGCAACAAGACTCAGGATAAAAATCCCCGCAGTTACCGGATAAAAAGAGGTCAGAGTCATCAAAATGAAAAACATCACCCCGGTCAGGGTCAGGCTTACCGCCTGAATACGAAAAGCACCGAACCGGTCAGTCAGGCGGCCGCCTGAATAGGCTCCGGCCATGGCACCGAGTCCAAATGCAGCAAGGCTCCAGCCTGCTTCGGTTAAACTGAAACCCAGCTTCCGGGTCAGATAAACCGACAGGAACGGAATGACCATGGCGCCCGACCGGTTTATCAGCACGACCAGTGCCAAAAGCCAGGATTCGCCCGGAAGGCCTGACCAGGCTGTCCGGAAATGATGAAACAAGGACTTTCTCATCTTTCAAAGATCGGCATCCGCCTAACCTGAACCCAAAGAATCCTGCTGTTTTAACCTAAAAAAAATCACAATACCCGTCTTTTTTACTATCTTTGCACGTCGCAATCAAAACCGGAGTTTTCGTTGGGTTCACCTCTTATCCAGACAGCGGTCAGCCAGAATGACCACCTGATTTCGCAGGTTTTTGCCCTGCTTCATCAGCCAGCAGGATTTTCTATTCCGGGGGCTGAAGTTTCTGAACTGATTTCCCCCTTTCTGCCAAAACTGAATCCGGAACTTGCCAGCCTGTTCGGTCAGATCAAAACGATGGAAAAGTCCGGGCAGCAACTAACTCTTACGCTGAATCAACCCGAAAAAACGACCCTCTCCATTGCCGGCTTTACGGTTGATCTGTTTGCGGATGAACAAATTTCTGCTGCCGCCAACCCGGCAAGTTTATCACTGACCGGCATTAAAGGGCTTAAAGCCGGTATGGGCCTCATGAAACTGGATCTGCAGGGTGTCAGTTTTAAACGGGACGGCGGAGCTTATCTGATCGACCTGCAGACTGCCATGAAAACCTTCACGGTTAAAATCCCCCTGATCTGACCGGATGCAAAGTTTAAAGGAACTGCCCGAACCGCTGCTGATTCAGGCACTGGAGAAAATGCATCTGCATCTGAACCAGACAGAAACCGTTTCAAAATTCTTCAGAGAAGGCGATGTAGTCTCTTTTTTAATCATGTCGCCGACTATAATCGGGTTTACCCTGTGCATCCGGGATGGCCAACTGAGATTTAAAATCGGCGGGGATGAGAACCATCCGAAAATGATCTGGAAGGAAACCGGGCATTATCTGGAATGGCTTGAAGGAAAACGGGGAATGATGAAAATGATGGTTCTCAGGCAGGTAAAAATCCAGGGCGGTGTGCCGGGCTGGGTTTCAATGATGACTGAACCGCTTCGCCAGTATGTCCGGACGGAATTGCTGAAAAAACCGGCGCTGGCTGATCAAAACACTGAAGGAGTCGCTTAATGTTTGGCCTTACTTTTCTTGAACTGTTCGGATATTGCGGATCGGTCCTGGTTGCCGTATCACTGATGATGAAAAATATCTGGTATCTGCGGTGGGTCAATTTTTACGGAGCCGGTATTTTTTCCATTTACGGCCTGCTGGTTGGGGCTTATCCGGTTTTTGTCCTGAACGCCTTTATTTCGGTAGTGGATGTCTATTACATTCTTCAGATGCGCAATAAAAAGGATTTTTTCAGCCTGGAGCCGGTTCCCGACGGAAATCTGTTTCTGGTTCAGAAATTCCTTGATTTTTACGGGGCTGATATCAGCCGGCATATTCCGGAATTTTCTGCCGGTTCGGCTCTGGAATTTCAGAAAATCTTCATTCTGCGGAATCTGGTCCCGGTTGGCTTGTTTATTTACGAACCGAAGGCAAACGGACGGATTGAAATCAAACTGGATTATGTTATTCCGGATTACCGGGATCTAAAAAACGCCTCTTTCCTGTTCAACGAGAACCGTCTCGAATTTAAAAAACAGGGATTTAACACGTTTGTAACCCGGTCGGCAGTAAAAGGACACCAGATTTATCTGGAAAAAATCGGCTTTGTTTCTGACCCCGATGACCCGGCACTCTATTACAAACCCATCTAAATAAAAAAACCCTGAACTCTGCCGGATTTAGCCAATCCGGGTTCATTCAGGGTTTAACGGGTAATCCCATTGATGCGCAAATGCTGTCAAAATTCCGTCATGGACGGTTTTGATGCCACTTTTCTATGTGAGAATGGTTTACTGTGATAATACGGCCCTCCTCATCTTGTTTATTCAACTGGTTCGACGTCAAAACCAAGAGCAAGAGTACGACTTTTTTTTATCTGCTGCAAGGCCTTCCGGATTAGAGATTTAATCAGGTTTTTATAAGTAATTCCGGGGTTCTGCTCTTTTTTAATCTGATTCTAACAATCTGTTGCTTTCCGGCTGGCTGCACTCCTATTTTTGCAGCAATGAATTTTGACTCCACAACCCGCTGGACTTCCGGAATTCTTCTGATAACCGTTTTCATCCACCTGAATGCCAGTTCCTGGATGACCCTGTTGTTCGAACTTAACCGGCAGAATATTGCAGCATCCTCCTGCGAGAAAGTGGTTCGGAACTGCAACGGACATTGTTATCTGAATAAGCAGATACAAAAGGAAAATTCTGGTCCGGAGTCCACCTCCCCCGCAAAAACCGGTCAGGAAAAAAGCACCAAAGACATCAAGGAAAATTGGGTTACGGGTTCTTCGGGCAACACTGTTCTGCATTAGTCACTAACCGGGTACCCGCAGGGGTGCTGCGGAACCCTGCCAGACGGGGACCTGTTCCCGGTTTTTCACCCACCCGATTTCGCTGCCTGAAAGTCTGTTTCCGGACTTAAAACAAAAGGTTCAGAAAGTTCCATCCGGAAAGTCCGGCAGGGAACAGGTTTATCTTTTTATTCAGGAGTTTTTTCATGAAATCACTTTATTATTTGCTTACTCTTTCAGTTTTCGGCCTTTTTTTTGCCTGTGATGATAATTCAACCGAATCAGACCATCAGGATACCCATGTTCATACCCATGTGGTCCTGAATTTTTCAGGTGCATTCGGAGCCTCGGCGTTAAGTCTGAATACCAACTATACAACTTCAGCCTCAGACACCGTTCAGTTTACCACTCTTAAATTCTTTGTGTCAGAAATTGCCCTGATAGATTCCTTTGGAGCAGCGCACCCGATCGGATCCATCCACTTGGTTGATTTTTCTGCGGCTGATTATACTGCTGACGGAAAATTTTCACTTGAACTTGAAGCAGATCCCGGATTTTACCGTGGACTTAAATTCAACGTCGGGGTTCCGTTTTCAGAAAACCATAAAAATGCCGCTACCCAGGCTGCACCATTGGGTGCCAGTTCCGGAATGTACTGGCCCTGGAACCCCGGATATATTTTTCACAAGATCGAAGGCAAAACGGATTCTGCCGGCAAGGCAATCAACTTCGGGTG
This sequence comes from Bacteroidota bacterium, assembly GCA_023151185.1. Taxonomy (GTDB): domain Bacteria; phylum Bacteroidota; class JABWAT01; order JABWAT01; family JABWAT01; genus JAFLBE01. The sequence continues at coordinate 170,230 of JAKLJL010000003.1, read as the reverse complement.
GCATGTGGGTGAAGACTCCCGTAATCTGACTGTCATGTTTGCGTCGCTATCGGGCACGACCAAGACCTCTTTCACGGTGGAATCGGGCAAAGACAATGCGTTCAACGTTACTGCTGACTATTCGAAGCTTTTCGACACCGGTCTGAATCCTTCAACCAAACTGAGTCCGAAAAATAACGTATCCGAAAGAATCCACCACGTCGGGCCCAAGAATCTGGCTGACCGGATTTACGCCAACACCAGCCTGATTTTCTCACGTCAATGAAGTTGAGTTTTTTTTTGCTGCCGGCCGGGATTTTGCTCCTGGCCGGTTGCGGTGTTGATACCGAAGATCAGAATGCCGGTACAGAACACAAACCCGAAATCCCGCGTGATTTTCCGGCAATGGCGGTCCCTTCAGACAATCCGCTGTCAGGCGAAAAATTCACACTCGGCAGACGATTGTTTTATGATAAAAAATTTGCCGCAGATTATTCAGTGTCCTGCGGATCCTGCCATCAGCAGGAAGCTGCTTTTTCGGACAAGGGGAATCCGGTCAGTTCGGGATTTCATGGCCTGAAAGGAACCCGGAATGCCCCCGGACTTACCAATGCCGGATACCTGCCCTTTCTGCTGTGGGAAGGTGGGGTTGAATCTCTGGAAAAGCAGGCCCTGGCCCCTATCGTCAACCCGGTTGAATTCAACATCCACACGGATACTTTACTGAAAAGACTCATGGCAGATCCGGCGTACCCCCCGTTGTTTTCGGCAGCCTGGGGAAGTCCGGAAATCAATATGGAACGGGTCACCAAGTCCATTGCCACCTTTCAGCGGTATCTGGTAAGCGGAAATTCAGAGTTTGATAAGTGGAACCGGGGGGAAACCAACCGGATGTCTGAATCTGCAAAACGGGGATTTGACCTGTTTTTCGGTGAAACGGGAGATTGCTTCCATTGCCACACCGGATTCAATTTTACTGATCAGGGGTTTCACAACAACAGTAATGCCGGGTCCTATGCCGACCCTGGCCGGTATTTGCTGACCAGCCGGGACTCAGACATCGGAAAATTCAAAACGCCGACTCTCCGAAATGTGGCCCTGTCTGCTCCCTACATGCACAATGGCAGTTACTCAACACTTGAAGAGGTGGTCCGGAATTACAATGCCGGCGGGAAAGGCCACCCGAATGCAGACATTCTGATGCGGCCTCTGGGTTTATCTGATCAGGATATTCTGGATCTGGTTGCTTTCCTGGAATCGCTGACGGATACCGCTTTCATTCAGAATCCGGATTTTTCTGATCCCGGAACGCTGAAATAACTTTTTAAAACCCAGGTTGCCATGACACCCTATTTTACTATTCTTGTTTGTATCCTTTGGGGATACAACACGGTATATTCCTGCGATTTCTGCAACAATCTGAATGGGATAAATCCGTATTACTCGGGAAAAAACCGGTTATCCCTGACCTATTTATACCAGCATTCTGTTACCGATGCGGTTACGGCCACTCAGCCTTCTTTAAACCGGCTGGGAAAAATCTCGCACAGTACCCCGGGATGGGAAGGAAAAACCACTGAATACCGGTCGACAGTTGATTTAACCTTTTTCTATCACCTTTCCGGACCGTGGGCAGTTTCACTTTCTGTTCCCTGGCAGGCCAACCGGGTATCTGCCTCAACCACGACTACCACGTCCTGGACAGGGGACGTCACCCTGATGGCTTTTTACCGTCTGGACGGCAGTAACTTTAACTCCTGGTACCGGTTTATTCTTGCCGGAGCCGGAATTCAGGCCCCCACCGGAAACGACCGGCTTGAGGACGGAAACGGGAACCGGCTTCCGGCAGATCAGCAAATCGGCAGCGGAAGCTGGGACATACCGGTTAATGTGGTCTGGGTTCAGACCTGGGACAAGTGGACCCTCAGTGCAGATGGATTCGGTAAACTGAACGGGACGAACGGATTCGGGGAACGGATCGGAAATTCACTGAGTTCCACCCTTTCTGCAGCCCATGACCTTTTCAGGGACAATCCATCCGGAACAGCCGTTATCGGTCTCGCCGGGTTTCGGTTTGAATCTGCCGGGAAAGACATTAAAAACGGAATCAGGTTAGGGGGAACCGGTTATTCAAATCTGTTTTTCCAAAGCTCAGTTAAACTGGTCCGGGATTCTTTCAGGTGGAGCTTAACCGCCCAGATTCCGGTTGCAACCAACCGGCCGGACTCTTCACCTTCCGAAAAAACCAGATTATCAGCCGGACTTAGCTGGGAATGGGGTGGAGAGGCGTACTGATCCGTTCCATGGCTGCAATCCGGTCTTTGAGAGGCGGGTGTGAATAATGCAGAAAGACATGAAGCGGATGGGGTGTCAGGTTGGAGAGATTCTGACGGGAAAGTTTTTTCAGGGCATCTGCCAGGGCCCGGCTATTTCCGGTTGTCTGAACGGCCCAGGCATCTGCCTCGAATTCATGCTTCCGTGATATCCTGTTCTGGATGAGGTCGAGAAAAAAATCGACCGGTGCCAGCAGCATCCCAAAGAAAATCAATCCGGCATAAACCGGTGTTTCTGACAATCCAAACGCCAGAAACAGCCCCGAATGGGAAAGAAAAATTCCCAGAAGAAACAGGGTCAACCCGGTCTGAAGAATCCCCGTTACCATCCCTTTCAGAATATGCCGGCGTTTGTAATGACCAACTTCATGCGCAACCACAGCCACAATTTCTTCGGTAGTATGCTTGCCGACCATGGTATCAAACAGGGCAATCCGTTTATTCTTCCCGAACCCGGTAAAAAACGCATTGGCCTTTGCAGACCGGCGGCTTCCGTCCATAATGAAAATATCCTTCAGCGAAAACTGAACGGAGCCGGCATAATTCCGGATGGCAGCCTTGAGCTCATCATTCTCAAGCGGGGTGAATTTATTGAACAGGGGCATAATCCAGGTCGGGGCAATAAACTGGATGAACAGCATAATACCTGTAACGGATATCCAGACCCAAAGCCAGGCCAATGGACCTGCCGTCATAAAAAACCAAAGGACAAGTGCCAGAACAGGGAGCCCGATAACTGCACCCAGAACAAGGCTTTTTGCCAGGTCCGCACACCAGGTTTTCCAGGTTGTTCTGTTGAAACCGAATTTTTCTTCGATGACAAACGTACTGTACAAGCTAAAGGGAAGCCCGGCAGCAAGTTTCATGACCAGCAGTGCAGAAATAAAAATAAGTCCGGTCTCCAGTTCGCCAAAGCCCAAAGACCTGATCCAGCCATCCAGAAGCGGAAATCCACCAAGAAACCAAAATGCCAGGGTAACAGCCAGTCCGAAAACCGAAGAAATCAGGCCGAAACGGGTGGTTTCGCCTGTGTATAGCTGAGATTTCCGGTAGTCATCCTCCGGGTAAACCTCTGTAAAACCTTCCGGGACTTCCGGTTTCATCGCTTTAACATTCAGAACATCACTGACCAGATTCAGTCCGAAATCTGCCAGAATGGTCACCAGAATAATCCAGAAGTAAAGATTCAGTTCCATATTTCTCCGGGCTTTTCCGGCAAAATTCTGCCAGCAACCCGGTGAAAACAAACCGGATGCAGGATTACCTGGCCAGAGCCGGACCGGAACTGAGGGAACCTTGCCCGGCAGACGGAAATTTTTTCCATTATTCGGGAAAAAATCCTATTATCACTGTTTTACCAATCTAAACGGTGGGGATTTATTTTGCTTAAAGCACTTTTCAGAAAAAAGAGTCTTGCCCAGCACCTTGCATCCATTGAAAGTCAGCCGGATAAATTATCCAAAAAGCTGACCTGGCTTGACCTGACGGCTCTGGGAATCGGAGCTATTATCGGAACCGGGATATTTGTACTGACCGGTACTGCCGCAGCCGGCGGGGCAAGCCATACCGGTGCCGGTCCGGCATTAACCCTGAGTTTTATTATTACCGGACTGGCCTGTGCACTTGCTGCTTTCTGTTATGCCGAATTTGCTTCGATGATGCCGATTTCCGGTTCTGCTTACACCTACTCGTATGCCGCTTTCGGTGAAGTAATTGCCTGGATCATGGGCTGGTGTCTGGTTCTGGAATATGCCATCGGGAACATTGCCGTTGCTGTAGGATGGAGCGGGTATTTTGTAGACCTTCTCAGAGGATTCAATCTTCACCTTCCCGGCTGGATGGTCACCGATTATGTTACCGCCATGACCAGGTTTGAATATGGGACTACCACGCCGATCATCCAGACTGCGCCCCATCTGTTCGGGATTCCGGTGGTAATCAACTTCCCTGCTGTTCTGATCAATCTGCTGGTAACGGTCATTCTGGTTTACGGCATCAAGGAATCTTCACGGGTTAATATCTTTTTTGTAATTCTGAAACTGGCAATGGTTTTTCTGTTCATCTTCGTCGGGCTGGCGTATGTAAAACCAGAGCACTGGGGGCATGACTGGAACACCTTTGCGCCGAACGGATTCAGCGGTGTCATGACTGGTGCTGCCCTCATTTTCTTTGCCTATATCGGATTTGATGCTATTTCAACGGCTGCCGAAGAAACAGTTAATCCGGGGAAAGACCTTCCACGGGGAATTATCGCCTCCCTGATCGTTGTCACCATTTTATATGCAGTGGTGACGGCAATCCTGACAGGAATGGTGGATTACCGCACATTGAATGTTCCTGAACCGGTATCGTTTGCCCTTCGGTCAGTCGGGGAAAATACCGTAGCCGGAATCATTTCAGCCGGCGCCGTTATTTCGATGACCTCGGTCCTGATTGTGTTCGGCCTTGGCCAGCCCCGGATTTTTTATGCCATGAGCCGGGACGGACTTCTGCCAAAATCAATGGGCAAAATCCACCATAAGCATAAGACTCCTTACATTGCCACTATCGTAACGGGTGTTTTTGTGGCCTTTTTCTCTGGATTTGTCGACATCGGACAGGCTGCTGAACTGACCAATATCGGAACGCTGATCGCCTTTATTCTGGTTAGTATCGGCGTTCTGGTTAAACGGTATACCGACCCTGACCTTCCACGGCCCTTCCGGATCAGGGGAATCCATTTCATTTCGATCGCTTCGGCTCTGGGTTCAGGTTATATTGCCTGGTCACTTCCTTCAATCACCTGGAAAATGTTTTGGATCTGGCTGATGATCGGTCTGGCTTTTTACTTTTTTTACGGATTCCGGAAAAGCCGTCTGGCCGGTAAACCCGATGACATTCCCGGAAAAACCAGTTAATCAGATCACCCGGATTTTGGTATGACTTTTCACTGTGACCTCCCGGCTTTTCTTGAGAAACGGAAACAGTTCCCTGTGTTCGATGTCCGGACGGGTGCAGAATTCCGCCAGGGTCATATTCCCGGCGCTTTCAATCTGCCCCTGTTCACCGAGGAAGAACGCCATGTTATTGGGCTTACCTATAAAACCGAGGGAAAGCAGCCCGCCATCCTGAAGGGACTCGACTTTGTAGGCCCTAAAATGCGGTCACTGATCGGGCAGGTCCAGGAAACAACCTCCTCCAGAACGATTCTTGTTCACTGCTGGCGTGGCGGAATGCGGTCGGGTGCTGCTGGCTGGCTTCTGGGATTTTACGGATACCCGGTCTATATCCTGAACGGCGGATACAAGGCTTTCAGGCGTCACATTCTTGACGGATTCCAGGACTCAAAACCCCTGATTATTCTGGGCGGGAGAACCGGTTCCGGAAAAACCGATGTTCTGCGTGAACTTCCCGGGCTGGGCAACCGGATTCTGGATATTGAATTCAGGGCCCATCATAAGGGATCGGCATTCGGAGATATTGATCAGCTTCCGCAGCCAACCCAGGAACAGTTTGATAATGATCTGGGGCTCGACTGGAGTGACCTTCCGCCCGGAAATCCGGTCTGGGTTGAAGACGAAAGCCATAAAACCGGGTCTTTGCAGATCAATGAACACCTCTGGAAACAGATGAGGTCGGCACCGGTTCTTTACCTCGACATTCCGGTTCACCTGCGGGCTGAAAAACTCGTTCAGGAGTACGGGAAAACCGACCCGGCGAACCTGGAACGGTCCCTTATCAAAATCCGGGAAAAACTGGGCGGTGCGGATACACGGCTCTGTCTGAACTGGCTCGAAACCGGAAACTGGCTGACTCTGGCAGAATTTCTGCTAACCCGGTATTACGACCCGGGATACGAGTTCGGAACCTCCCGGCGGGATCCGTCCACAATCATTAAAGTTCCCGCAGAACGGATTGATCCGGTTGAAAACGCCCGGTTAGTTTCCGATTTTGCAAAAAAAGTTATTAACCTCTGAAATTACCTGATGAAGTCCTCTGTCCGATTAACCCAATACAGCCACGGATCCGGCTGCGGCTGTAAAATCTCTCCGGCCATTCTGGACCGCATCCTGCAAACCAACGAATCAGGCCCCGGCCTCACTCACCTTCTGGTCGGAAACCACAGCCGGGATGACGCTGCCGTGCTGGATATGGGCAATGGGATTGCCCTGATTTCGACAACTGATTTTTTTATGCCGATTGTGGACGATCCGTTCAATTTTGGCCGGATTGCTGCCACCAATGCCATCAGTGATGTCTATGCCATGGGTGGCAGGCCGTCGCTTGCCATTGCCATACTGGGCTGGCCGGTTGATAAACTTGAACCCGAGATTGCCCGTGAAGTTGTTGAAGGCGGACGGTTCACCTGCCGTGAGGCCGGAATTTCTCTGGCCGGCGGTCATTCCATCGATTCACCCGAGCCGATCTTTGGCCTTGCCGTAAACGGTTTCGTTGAAATTGAAAACCTGAAACAGAATAATACCGCAAAAGCCGGTGACCTGCTGTACCTGACCAAACCGCTTGGTGTCGGGATTTTAACAACAGCCGAAAAAAAGGGCATTCTCCGGGAAAGTGACCGGGGACGGGCGGCAAAGCAAATGATGGAACTGAATTTGATCGGGGCAGAACTTGGGAAACTGAATTCCGTTCATGCCCTCACCGACGTTACCGGATTCGGACTGCTCGGGCATCTGGCTGAAATGGCAGAGGGCAGCCGCCTGAACGCAGAGGTTTTTACCTCCTCCGTTCCTTTGATCATCCCTGACCTGAACTACTATCTCGATCTGAAATCCGTTCCCGGCGGGACCAACCGGAACTGGAAAAGCTACTCGCACAAGATCGGGCCGGTAACCGAAACTCAGCGGGCTATCCTGGCTGACCCGCAGACCAGCGGCGGATTGCTTATTGCAGTTTCAGAATCCGGTGCCCGGGAACTCGAATCCCTGCTGGCCGGCCACGGCCTGAACCCATTTTGCCAGCCGATCGGCAGACTTCTTGCCGAAAACCCCGACCAACCCAGAATACAAATACGGACCTAACCATGAAACCAGAATTCAGGGCCTACGACCAGCCCGACTTTACCCATCAGGACCTCGACGACCGGGGTCCGCAACAAAATGTGCTCCTGACAACTCCCGACTTTTTCGACGTCATTGATGTAAAAAACGTCTACATGGAAGGCTCGGTTATTGACCGGAAACTGGCCAGACGGCAATGGCAGCAACTCCGTGACACCTATGAGGAGTTGTATAAACGGGGACTCATCCGGGGGTTGTTTGTCGAACCCGGTGCCGAAGGCCTCGAGGATATGGTGTTTTGCTGCAACCCGATTTATTCCTGGGTGGTCGACGGGGTCAGATGTGTGGTGCTTTCCCACATGCGGTATCCCAGCCGGCAGCGGGAAGTTGAGTATCACCGGGTCTTTTGTGAACGGCAGGGATTTAAAATCATTGAACTCGAAGGTTCCGGCCTGTTCGAAGGTGGCGGTGATGCCATCCCGCATCCCTACAAACGACTGATCTGGGGTGGATACGGCCACCGGTCTGACCGGTTCATGTATGATGAAATCGCCCTGAAGCTCAAAACACCCGTCATCTGCCTGGAACTCGTTTCCCCGTATTTCTATCACCTCGATACCTGTTTCTCTCCGCTGGATGATGATACCGTCCTGATCTGCCCCGAAGCCTTCAGTGAAGCCGGACTGAACGTCATTCATCAGATGTTCAAAACCGTTTACAACATTCCCAAGGAAGATGTAAAATCGACCTTTTCACTTAATTTCGATGCGGTATTCAATGAATCCGGGACAGAAAAAGCTGCAGTGATTCAGAAATCGGAATCGGTTGTGATTGACATCCTGAAAAAGGAAGGTTACGAAGTTATTCAGATTGAAACCGGTGAATACATGAAATCGGGCGGTTCAGTTTTCTGCATGAAAACTGTGATGGATTAAATCGCCTGCTTTACTCCGGCAGACAACCGGGTCTGCCGGTGCAATTTTTTCTGCCGGAACTTGTCTGACCCTGAACGATGAAAGGATCCGAAATGTACCGGTTTATTCTGCTCACCCTGTTTGTCATACTGTCCGCAGCAAGCCTTCAGGCTCAGGATCTGTATCAGACCGACGTCATCCAGACGATAAAACTTACCTTTAGCCGTGCCGACTGGGATTATGCACTCGACAGCCTGTATTCCAAAAACCCCGATGGACGCCTGATTGCATCGGTCGAAATCAATGGTCTTACATTCGACAGTGTCGGGGTCAGATACAAAGGAAACAGTACCTACAAGGCAAGCCAGAAGAAAAACCCGCTGAACATCAAACTGGATTACATCCGGGAGGACCAGACGTATCAGGGATACGGCACCCTTCGGCTGGCCAATATCGCCATGGATCCCAGCAGCATCCGGGAAGTTCTGGGATACGAAATCGTCAGGAAATACATGCCGGCCAGCAAAGCCAACTTTGCCAATGTCTACATAAACGGATTGCTGAACGGCCTGTATACAAACGTTCAGGATCCTGACTCCAAATTTACAAAAACCTGGTTCGGCGATCCGGATAACATCCGGTTCAAAGGCGATCTGGTTAATGATTCACCCTCAGCACAGGTCAAAGTCTGGGGCTATCTGGGGTCAGATTCGAGTGTATTTTACCCGTACTATGAACTTGAAACCGCAACCGGCTGGAAGGAACTTGTCAATTTCCTGACAGTTTTCAACAACCAGCCTGCTTCTATGGAATCTGTGCTAAATGTTGACCGTCATTTGTGGATGCTGGCTCTCGATATTCTGATGGTGAATCTGGATGCACCGGTCAACTTTGGTCACAATTACTATCTTTTTGTGGATGATGCCGGACGGTTCAATCCGGTGATCTGGGACCTTAATATGACCTTTGGCGGGTTTTCACAAAACCTCGGTGCCTCAGGGTCCTCCAGCAGACTGACTCTGACCGGTATGCAGCAATTGTCTCCTTACTTCAATGAAACCCACGCCAACTATCCAATTATCTCCAAAGTCCTGGCCATCCCGCTGTTTAAAAAAATCCTGATTGCCCACATGAAAACCATCCTGAAAAATGAGTTTTCTTCCGGGGTGTACAAAACCCGGGCAGAGGAATTGCAGACGCTGATCGATGCCTCTGTGCAGGCCGATCCGAATAAATTTTACACGTATTCGCAGTTTAAATCCGGATTAACATCTTCAGTAACCGGCGGTTCTGGCCCTCCGGGCTCCTCGGTGGTCGGCGTCACCCAATTAATGGACGGAAGGGCAACGTGGCTTGCGGCTCATTCAGCCTTCACGGCGGTTCAGCCGGAAATCGGAACGGTTTCGCTGTCTCAGGAAAGACCTGTCCCCGGGTCGGAAGTTTTCCTCACCGTTCCGGTTAGTTCGGCCACTTCTGTTTCTTTTGCCTGGCGGACGGCACCCTGGCAGCCCTTTTCCAAAACAGCATTGACTGATTCAGGAGAAAACGGAGATGCAGTTGCCGGAGACGGAATCTGGACGGTGACCTTCACTGCCACAGAAGGAACCACAGACTTCTACCTGATCGCCGAAAACCAATCGGCAGCGGCAGTCTATCCCGAAAAAGCTGAGTTTGAATTTCTCAGCTTTCAGTCCGGAAATTCCCTGGTGATCAATGAACTGGTTTCCAACCCCGATTCTACCTTTTTTGATCAGGATGGGGAGGCTGAGGATTGGATTGAAGTGTACAATGGCGGACCGGATGCTGTAAATCTGGGAGGATGGTTTCTTTCTGATGAAACGAAAAATCCCGCAAAATGGACTTTCCCCGACACGGTTCTTGCGCCGGGCGGATTCCTGATTGTCTGGGCCGATGAGGATGGAAAGCAAACCGGACTTCATGCCAGTTTCAAACTGTCAGCCTCCGGAGAAAAAGTGTATCTGTCCGGCCCTGATACAGTTCAGGCAGATTATACCTTGTTCGGTGCCCTGACCGAAGGAACGTCCTGGGGACGTAAGACCGATGGAACCGGAAACTTTGAAATTCAAAAGCCAACTCCGGGAAAGATCAATTCAGGAAGCCCGGTTTCAGCGGAATCTGACCGGGAACAACTGCCCGCCGAACCGGTTCTTTTCCCGAATTACCCGAATCCGTTCAATCCGGCCACCACTTTATCTTTTTATCTTCCCGACCGGATGTCTGTTTCAGTGGATGTCTGGACTGTAACAGGACAGAAGGTGGCTTCTTTGGTTTCCGGGGTGCTGCCGGCAGGAAAGCAGTCTGTCATCTGGAATGCCGCCGGGCTTGCATCGGGGCTTTATTTTTGCACGTTAACTGCCGGGACGACCCATAAAACCCTGAAAATGGTCCTGCTGAAGTGAAAATTTCGGGTCAAAGTTCTTCAGGATTTCCTCCCGGGGGGAACCGCCTCCGGGAAAACAGCCCGTTACTCTTCCAGTTGAGCCGCCAGTTTTTCCCATTTCTGGTATAACGGCTCAAGAGAGGCTTTCAGGTCATCGTACTTCTTTGACGCCTGCATCATATCATGGGTTGATTTTTTCATAAACCCTTCAGATGCCATATCGGCTTCCAGATCTCTGACCTGTTTTTCACGGTCTGAAATGGTCTTTTCAAGTGCCTGAAATTCCTTCTTGACATCTTTCAGCAGAACATGCCGTTTCTGGCGTTCTTCAGCTTCCTGACGTTTCATTTCTTTCGATTTGAAGCCGGCGGCAAGTGCAGAATCCTTCTTTTCTGTTTTTGGGGACTGAAGACTTTTTACCTCCGCCTGGCGTTTCTTCCAAACCCGTTCATAAAAATCTGAGTAGGTCTCCAGATATGGCTTTATGGTTTGATGGTCCAGAAAGTAAACCTTCGAAGTAATCTGGTCCAGAAAATACCGGTCGTGGGAAATGATCAGAAGATTTCCGTCAAAATCCTGCAGGGCTTCGATCAGCAGATCCTTTGATTCCATATCCAGATGATTGGTTGGTTCATCCAGAATGATCAGGTTGTGCGCTCTGACCAGCAGTTTAGCCAGGGCTACACGGGCTTTTTCACCACCGGAAAGAACACCGATCCGCTTAAAAACATCATCTCCTTCAAAAAGAAAACTTCCCAGCAGGGTTCTGACCTTTACCCGGAATTCTGGCGGGGATGCTTCGAGAACTTCATCATAAATTGAGGCAGTCAGATTCAGTTCCTCAACCTGGTGCTGGGCATAATACCCAACCGAGACGTTCGACCCGATGACCAGTTCGCCGCCGGTTGGGGCTTCCTTCCCCAGAATCATCTTCACAAAGGTTGACTTCCCTGACCCGTTCACCCCGGCAAGGGCAACTTTTTCCCCCCGTTCCATGATAAAATCAACGCCGGAAAACAGCAGGTTCTCACCGAACGCCTTCCCGAGTTTTTTTCCTTCCAGAACAATCCGGCCCGATCTGGGTGCTTCCGGAAATTCGAAGTGGATCGTTTTTTCCTTCTGACCCAGCTCAACCTTATCCATTTTGCTGATCAGCTTAATCCGGCTCTGAACCTGCCGTGATTTGGTTGCCTTATACCTGAACCGCTCGACGAAACGGTTCAACTGGGCCAGTTTTGCCTGCTGATTGGCATATTGGGCCTTCAGGATTTCTTCCCGTTTCACCTTTTCTTCTTCGTAGAAGGAATAATTCCCCGAATATTCCGTTATTTTCCCGAATTCAATTTCAAGCACCCGGGCAGCAAGCTGGTCCAGAAAATACCGGTCGTGAGAAATCAGTATCAGGGCACCTTCATACGATTTCAGATAATTCTCGAGCCACTCCAGAGTTTCCAAATCAAGGTGGTTGGTCGGCTCATCAAGCAGGAGGTAATCAGGACTGGCACACAGCAGTTTGGTAATGGCAATCCGCATACGCCACCCCCCCGAGAACTGAGAAACCGGACGGTGAAAATCTTCTGATTTGAAACCGAGTCCACCCAGAATCTCTTCGGCACGGGCTTTGGCCGTGAACCCGTCGCCTACTTCAAATTTATGCTGCAGATTCCCGTAATGGGCAAGGGCATCTTCCAGATCGGGATGGTTCTGCCGGGAATAATCCTCAATCAGCCGTTCAGCTTTTCTTAGATCTTCTTCAAGAGAAAGAACCGAGTGAAAGGCCGTCAGCACTTCATCAATCACAGACAAATCGCCCGGTGACTGGGCAAAATCCTGCGAGAGATAGCCGATTTCGATACCTTTGGCTTTGTGAATTTCGCCTTTGTCCGGAAAAACATCCCCGGTGATCATTTTCATCAGAGTTGATTTGCCTTTGCCATTCGAGCCGACAATGGCGACACGGTCACGGGGGGTAAACTGGGCAGATACGCCGTCAAAAATAACCTGATGGCTGTACTGAAGATGGATGTTGGAAAGTGAAATCATGGCGGCAAAGATAAAAAAGGAAGGGTGGGAATCCGAAAGAAAATTCCCCCGAATACAGCCGGATTCAGGCTAAACCTGTCTGAACGACCCGCCAATCAGGAATTTTGACCAGTTGCACCCGATTGCGGAATCCAGTATTTTTGCACCAGAATACAGGCAGAGGCGGTTGTGCATACTCAGTCAGACAGTCAGGAACTAACAGATCTTCTCACCGTTACCGGTGAACCCGAGGCCAGGGTCATTTTATTCAATGATGATTACCACACCTTTGATGAAGTCATAATCCAGGTTGTGAAAGCCTGCGACTATTCTTTTCGCCGGGCAGAACAAATTGCCCTGATCGTTCATTACAAGGGGAAATGTACCGTTATTACCTCTGATTATACCACCTGCCAGGAAGTTGCTGCAGTTCTGTCAGAAATTGATCTGATGGTTGAAATTGAACCGGTAGAAGCCGAAAAGTGATACTGGTCACCCCGGAATTGGTTTTTTTCCCTTTGCCTCCCCCCAATTAAACCTTTTTTTCTCCCTCCTCATCGAACCGGACGTCACGAACACAAAAAAGGAGAAACAACTCATGACCTCATTTAAAACTTTTCTTATTGCCGGACTTTCTGTTACAGGACTTGTCCTCTTCACTGCCTGCGATAACAAGGATGAAGAAACGGCTGCCGGACTCACCTCTGAAGACTATGACGAAGTTGCCGCCATTGCCGGAAGTGAACTGTCATCGGCCAGTGAAGGTGATTTTACCGACCTGGAAGAAGCAGCCAATTACACCAAACGTCCCGGCAGTCTGGGCAAGGAAGCCGTTGATACCACCTTCGACAAAGGCCCCTTTACCATTTCGCTTTACCGGAAATTTGCTCCCGGTCTCATCAATGATTCCTCTGATGTCTTCATTAAGGGAACCTCCACCTCAATGGTTATGAAAAGAAAAGTGACCGGCGACTGGACGAAAACAGCAGGATCCAGCGGGAACAGCAAATCGGCCTCAGTGAATAAATATCATTACCACCGGGTGACCGGCCTGGATACCCTGTCGGCTGCCATTACCCTGAACGGAACCTCCTCACGGGATAATTACCGGGAAACCTCAGTAAAAAACACTGACAAAACGTTCCACATCAAGGGAACCGGAACCAAGACAGACGTGGTGATCAACAAGAAAGACGGCGACACCTATCCTGAATCCGGAACCTCGGTTTACAATTTCACCATTGAAAAGACCCTGTCAAAAGCCGACAAAACGGTGGTGAAAACCATTACCGTCGAGGTGAAGGTGACATTTAACGGTACGGCCACTCCCGATGTTCTCATTAATAAAGACAAAAACGTTAAAATCAATCTTACAACCGGCGAAGTCATCAACTGATACCGGCTCCGTCTGAGTCTGAAACCCGCCTGAACGGCGGGTTTTTTATTTCCGCCGGTTGGATTTCTGGCTTCTTTCTGTTTACTTGGGAAATGAAAACAACCCTTGCTTTCCTGATTCTGCTTTCCGGCGTTTTGACGGCCTGCCGGGAAGAATCTTCTTCCCAATCTGAAACGGATCCGCCGGTAACACCTCCCGAAGAAACTGCCGGTCCGGGAAAACTGGTCATCACGGTTGGCGAGACCAGGACTGTAGAAACCATAACCGGTGTTTACGTTCACGCCTTCACCCGGAAAACAATTATTTCGTATTCTGACGGCCGCCATGCTGCCGGCGGAACCTTTGGGTACTTTGTATTAAACACAGTTGACACCGGAATTCAGGACTGGAAGGATATTGACTCAGCCCGGTCGGTTGTTTATTCAGTACTGACGGGATTCGATCCCGACTTTGAAAACCGGTACTATTGCTTTCCGGCAACCGGCAAAACGGAAATAACCGGGCAATCCGACTCCGTCAGGGGGAACTTTGCGGGGAGTCTGAACATTAATCAGAATGCAGTTCCGGTCACCGGGACTTTTTCCTTCAGAAACAAGGCCGATACCCTGTCTCTGATTTTTGGCTATTATTGAAAGGAACGACATGAATTCCCGGTTTAAAGACCTGATTGAATTTGATTTCTGGGCATTGAGCCGCAGTATTTCATCCGCTGAACCTTTCGGGGAAGATCCCCGCCTGCTCGACCTCATCAGCCATACTCTGACGGCTCGGGTTGTCTGGCTGGACCGGATCCACCCCGGATCAGCCCCGGAAATAAAATGGACTCCCCGAAGTCTGGAAGAAAACAAAGCCCTTCTGACCTCGAACCAGAAAAACTGGCTGGCCTGGCTTAGCGGAATTTCTGACCCTGGATTTTCTGAAAAGGTAGCCTATAAAAACATCAGGGGAGAACCGTTTACTTCAAAACTGGAAGACATTCTGACCCATGTGGTCAATCACTCGACCTATCACAGAGGTCAGGTGGCTGCCCGGGTTAAGGAACTTGGCGGTCAACCGCTGCCGACAGATTATATTGTCTACTGCCGGGAGTTTCACGTATGAATCTGATGGTCTGGGGCGCTGCAGCCGGATTTCTGGGGGTTGCACTTGGTGCCTTCGGTGCCCATGCCCTGAAACCTGTACTGACCAGTTACGGCAGAGAAATCTGGAATACCGCCGTTCTGTATCATCTGGTTCATTCCGGCCTGGCGGCCGGCACCGGTTTTCTTTTTCTTAAAACCGGACAGAGATGGTTTAAACTTTCCTCTCTCTTTTTTTTGACGGGGATCACGCTGTTTTCCGGGAGTTTATACCTGCTTGCACTTTCAGGCATCAAACCTCTCGGAATGGTTACTCCGTTTGGCGGAGTGGCCTTTCTCGCCGGCTGGGCTCTGCTTGGAGCCGGCGGATTCAAACTGAAACTTTAATTAAACGGGAGGACATTCCATGAAACGGATCCTGATTCTTCTTTCGGCGGCCGGATTCCTGACTTCCTGCTCAGCAACCCGGTCTGCTTATTCCCCCGAAAGCCTGGTGAGGGATTCAGGCGGGATCAGAACGGAAGTTCTTTTTTACCCTGACACCACACCAGGAAACACTCAATATCTCAGACTTCAGCTTACCCGCACATCCGACTCGGTTGTGATTTTTTACCTGCCGGTCCGGAACGATGAAGGCTTTGCCCAGATTTCCATTCAGAGTCCGCCTGACCGGTACCGGAAAAACTGGACCAGCCAACCTGATCTGATGTTTACAACCCAAAAAGATACCAGCCGGATCCGGTTTGGCCTTCAGGGTTGGGAGGAGCAAACCTGGATCACCCGTGACGAGTGGCGCATGAACCGGCTGCTGATCCAGTTCAACCTGCCGGCATCGGTAACGGATGGTGTTTTTTCGGTGGGGTACCGGATGCTACAGTTTAATGAGACACCCCGTGATAAGATTCATCTTTCCTCTCTTGCCTTCCGGGATGACTACCCCACCGGAAAACTGAATCTGGTTATTCAGAACCGGAAACTGGTCTCGGTTTCTCAGGCAAAAAGAGACTGACAGGCTGAACTGAAATTATTTCGGGTGCCGGGTGGTTATAGGAACAGTTGAAATAAATCTGTTTATTCAAGACCTTTGTCCAATTTTTAAGGTGGAAAATGCCTGTTACCGTTACCAATATTGAAGTGACTCCCAATCCGGATGCCCTCAAATTCATCACCGATTCCCGGCTGATTGAAAAGGGAACCCGGTCCTTCCCGACCAAATCTGCCGGCAGCAAAGACCCGCTGGCGGCTTTACTTTTTAACCTTCGCCATGTGGAAACTGTTTTTTATATGGACCGGTTTGTTACGGTATCCAAAAACCCCGATGTTTCCTGGTCCATGATCATGGAAGACATCAAAAAAACCATTGAACAGGTTGATCCGGAAGCACTGAAAGCCAGCCATGATCTGCCGGCCGATCTGCCTTCCGAATCCGGCGATGCCCTTCTGGATAAAGTCAATGAAATCCTGAAAGTAAGAGTCCTGCCGTATCTCGCCAATGACGGAGGGTCCCTGCAGGTCATGGGAATGGAGGGCCATCTGCTTAAAATCCGGTATCAGGGAGCCTGCGGATCCTGCCCGAGTTCGTCGGCGGGAACGCTTCGGGCCATTCAGGCCATGCTCAGACACACCGTTGATCCCCGTATTGAGGTTGTTACAGCCTGAGCACCGGCTCAGGCCCCTCCCCCTTTCCGGTTTCCTTTCATCTTAATGACGATTCCCATGCAACACGAAAATCCGTTTCTCCGGCCGGTAAACCAGCCGGTCGACTTTCAATCGGTTACCGCTGAATCTGTTAAACAGGCCGTTTCAGAAACCCTGACTGAGGCTGACCACCAGGCTGCTGAATTCCTGAAGACAGAAGGTCTCAGATTCGACACCGTACTGACTCCGCTTGATACTCTCTACCGGACCGTTTTCAGAGTGTTCAATCCGGTTTATCTGCTGGCAGAAACCCATCCGGAAGCTTCTGTACGGGATGCCTGCCGGAGCGCCATAGAGACTTTTTCGGACTATCTCAACAACCTGGCCATCCGGGAGGATATTTACCGGGTCGTCAGGTCATACAGCAGCACCGCGGATGCCGAAGCCCTAACCGGATACCGGAAACGGTACCTGGACGAAACGGTACTGGGATACAAACGGGCCGGATTCGAACTGGATTCCCGGGACCGTGAAAGGCTGAAGAACATCCGGAATGATCTGGACAAGTTGTGCCTGGCCTTTCAGAAAAACACGGCCGAAAGCACCGGATTTATTGATCTGGATCCGGAAGACTGTGACGGTCTGCCGCAGGATTTTATCGGGTCACGGCTTGCTGACGGGAAAATCCGGGTAGATTTAACCGGTCCGTCCTACTTTCCCTTTATGAAATACAGCCAAAATGACGCTGCCAGAAAAGACCTGTGGCTGAAATACAACAACCGGGCCTTCCCCGATAACCTGTCTCTTCTGGATGAGATTCTGCTGAAACGGCAGGAACTGGCAGCACTGCTCGGCTACCCGACCTATGCCGATTATGCACTTGAGGACCGGATGGCCGGTTCACCGGAAGCGGTCTGGAAATTTGAAGACGACCTGGCCGAAACGGTCAGAGAAAAGGCCCGGGCTGATTACCGGGCGTTGCAGGAAATGAAATCGGAACTGACCGGAGTGCCGGCCCAGACGGTTTCGGAATGGGAAGCAGCCTGGCTTTCCAATCAGATCAGGGAACGGAAATATTCGGTTAATGATCAGGAAGTCAAACAGTATTTTGAACTGAACCAGGTTCTGGATGGCATTTTTCAGATCTGCCGGAAAAGTCTTGGACTTGTGTTTACTGAATCAGCCGAAAAATCAGTCTGGCAGGAAGAGGTCAGGCAGTTTACAGTTTCAGACCTGAAAACCGGACGGGAGGTCGGACTGTTTTACCTCGATTTGTTTCCCAGAGAAAACAAATACTCCCACGCTGCCATGTTCCCGCTTGTTGGCGGTGGAGCAACAGAGGCAGGATATGAACGGCCAGCGGCAGCACTGGTCTGCAACTTTCCGAAACCCACCGAAAGTCAGCCTTCCCTGCTGCTGTTTTCGGATGTGAATACCCTGTTTCACGAATTCGGGCATTTACTTCACGGCATGGTTACCCGGTCACCGCTTCAGGCCTTCGCCGGTACCAATGTTCTGATGGATTTTGTTGAAACACCTTCCCAGTTTTTTGAAAATTTCCTCTTCGACTACCCAACGTTGACCCTTTTCGCCCGTCATTGGCAAACCGGAGACGTGTTCCCGGAATCCCTGTTCAACCGGATAGTCGCAGCCAGGAATCTTGGGTCAGGAATGGCGACCCAGGGTCAGATTTTTTACGGAACCTTTGATTTTACCCTGCACAACCGGTTTCAGCCGGGGGGAAGCCAAACTACCACGGATATCCTCAGGGAACTGAAACCCCGGGTGACCCTTTTCCCCTACACGGAAGGATCCCACTTTCATGCTTCTTTCGGGCATCTGTGCGGATACGCAGCCGGTTATTATTCCTACCTCTGGGCAAAAGTTTATGCTCAGGATATCTGGTCCGTTTTTGAAAAGGCGGGAGCCCTTGATGAAGCTACCGGACGGCGGTTCCGGGAGGTCATTCTGGAACCGGGCGGCACAGAAGATCCGCTGAATCTGGTAAAAAAATTTCTCGGACGCGACCCGAATCCGGAAGCTTTTCTGCGGGACCTTGGAGTTTAACCTCCGGATTGGTCTCGACACCAAAGGTCCGGAGACACAAAGGACAGCTTTAAATTTCCATCCCGTAACCTGGAAGGGCAGGGTGGGGTTAAGTGTATAAAAAAAGCCAGCCGGATGACTGGCTTTTGGTTTATTTGGGAAAACCTTATTTGACCAACTGGATTTTACCCGATTTCAGTTTATCCCCGATCTGAAGCCTGTAGAAGTAGGTGCCCGAGGCCCAGCTTCCGGCATTTAACCGGTAATCATGCACACCTGCTGTCAGGTCGGTATTGACGATTTCTGCCACCTGCTGACCGATGACGTTGTAAATATGCAGTTTCACCCGCGAGGGTTCTGCTACTGTTACCGAGAATACCGTTGCCGGATTAAACGGATTCGGAAAGACACTGACCTGATCTTCCAGTTTAAACTCAGCTTCCTCAGGATCTGCCTGATCTTTGGCGTACCGCATCTTATTCCCCGTTGGATCCACAACCCAGAAGGTGTACCGGGCTTCTGCCGGTGTGAACTGAACCGTCCGGCTGGAGTCGACCCAAACTGCTGAACCAAACCGGTTCAGTCCGGAGATCAGGATTTCTCTGGCCTCTTCCGTCTTCACAACAATATGCCACAGGCCCGTGGTATCGACCAGCATGGAATCGACGGATACCGGGTCAACGGTGGTATACCAGGTCAGGGTATCTCCCAACCGGGCTGCAACGACTGAAAGTCCGGTTTCCTGATCCACCTTTTCCAGACCGTTTCCGCCCCAGCTCACCGGTGAAGTTTTCAGGGCATACAAGGCCGGTGTCGTGGCTGTGGCAAATTCATACGGACGGACATCCACTTCATTGTGCAGCAGACGGGCCGGAGTGGATGAAAAGACAGTTGTCTCCTTCGT
The DNA here is from genome assembly GCA_023151185.1 of Bacteroidota bacterium. Classification (GTDB taxonomy): domain Bacteria; phylum Bacteroidota; class JABWAT01; order JABWAT01; family JABWAT01; genus JAFLBE01. Next base: position 150,521 of record JAKLJL010000003.1, on the reverse strand, counting down.
CCAGGTCGTTCCGTCATTTTTCCAGAGGTAGTAACTCATCGGGGTTTCTCCATCGGGAGTTTTACCTACAGAAACAAGCAGTTTGGTTCCTTCTGCTGCCAGAGAATAAGCGGAGTACCCGCCATAAGTCGAGGACTCCAAAACCGTAATCGGGGCAGAACTTCCTGAAATATACCGTTTGCCGAAACAAATCGCTTTTACCTGTGATCCTGTATTCTGACGGGTCATCATCAGAACCAGATCATCTGTACTGTTTACCGCTGTGGTAAAGTTGATGAAATTACCTCCGCTGTTCGAATACAGGGTATAGGTACTTCCCCAGCTTGTATTTAAATACCGGCGGCCAACCAGATTCCCGTTCTCTATCCAGTTGATATACATCGTTTTCCCGTTGGTCGAAACCACCGGTGCAGAGGTTGCCGTGAAGGTTGACCAGGGACCCCAGGAATACACTGCCCCGTTATTCATTACCGCAACTTTGGAGTAGACCTTCAGCCCGTCGACGACCACAACCAGAAAGTTGGTGTAAGTTGCCGGAAAGCCGGTCGTATTGGCATAGGGTGACACATACACTTTGGCAGTTAGGGAAAGGCTCGAAGCACCCAGATCAGTCAGGTAAAAGTAATCATTGAGCAGGATGGAAGTTCTTTGCCCGTTAACATACTCTTCAATGGTCAGATTCAACCCGGTATTTTTGTCGATCATCATTTCGGCATAGTATTGTTTCTGTCCGTTGTAATCGGCTGTAGCCAGAGGCCAGGCGTTCGTAGCATCCGGTAACCCGACATCACTAACCCAGGTTTCTTTAACTCCGGCAGAGCTTTCGGTGTGCAGCCAGACATCCTCTCCGGTTCCGTTGGGTGTTTTGCAAACGATGGCTTTGGTCCCGTTCCCGGAATACTGTGAGGTAGACTGAACCCAACCAGACGATTTGGAGGCCATCATGGCTTTGTAATTGGCGGTAACCACTGCGTTGTCTGCAGTGAAGGTCACCCATTGTTCACCGGTTGTGGTACTGGTTGGAATTGTTGCCCCAATAGTTTGCCAGTTCAGAAAAAACAAGGTTAGCCCACCAAACACTTCTACCGGATTTGATTTGATTTTATAATAAGTATCACTTTCCAAATGAGGTAAGTTTTTGAAAACCCCCTTATAGGTACTGCTGGTTCCAAGATTGTTCGTACCAGAGACAACCGGTTTAAAAATGGCATCGGCCATCCCCCGGTTTCTTAACGTGTTCGCATAAGCAGGGTCGGCATAATCAATCAGCCACGGGTCTCTGAATTGGACAGAGCCAGCAGGGTAATCAAACCCGTCAACGGTAGTTTTAAGGGAAGCAGAAGTGACCTGTTTAAATTGAGAAGTATAAACTTCTACTCGCTTTACAATAAATTCGTGATGGTTTTTAACAGTGGGTTCCTCGTTTTCAATGTTTTTCCATACCTGGTATTTTTGATCGGAAATGACAGTTTGATCGCCCTTTAAAATAACAGATGAACCAGAAATTACATTCAAAGAAGCATTTTGTTCAAGAGAAGAAAATGCGGAACCATTCCATCCAGCTAAACTTCCAACAGGGTTACCTGTAGAATTCACTTGTTTGACAGTATAATTTACTTGTAAAAATGTTCCTCGGGCTTCTTCAATAACTGAATGCATTCTGGCTGTTTGACCAATGGTGTAAATATTCATACACCCATCATAGGAGTAATCCATATAATTCTCGGTCTGTCTTGCAATGTTGTCACATTGGATGGGTTTGTCACAACTTCCAGAAGAGCCAGAATAGTATTGGCCACTACATTTCGGAGTATCTTCAACGTAATCTGTTCCCCCGCATCCAGACACATCACCCCATGTATGTCGCAATCCCAACCAGTGTCCAACCTCGTGGGTCGCCGTTCTTCCTTTATCAAATTCATTTGGGTAGGTCTGTGTTCCGGTGTTACCAAATGCACCATAATGAATAACAACACCATCCGTTGAAGGTGTATAGGGTCCATTTGTACCTGAATACTCTGGGAATTGGGCATACCCTAACAACCCTCCGGAAAGATTGCATACCCAAATATTCAAATATCTCTGGTTATCCCAATAATCCTGCCCACCGTTACTGGTAAATTTAACATCATTATTATGCGTGAAAGATGTTTTTGTTGTTGATGTTCGGGTAATGCCATTCGTCGCATTACCGTTTGGGTCAGTTGTTGCAAGGAAGAATTCAATTTGAGTATCAGAGCTGACAGGATCACTGCTGTATCCTGGTGTATTGATCAATCTTCTGAAATCCTGATTCAAAACCGTAATTTGAGATTGAATCTGCGCATCTGAAATATTTTGAGCTGATGTGTTATAAACGACATGAACAACAACTGGTATTGTAACAGTAATTAAAGTGCCTGAGGTGACCTTATTCATTTGCATCGCCTGCTTTTGTTGAAGCAGGCTTTCGAATTCGGCTTGTTGCGCAGACAGTTGAGGGTAGATTGTTTTTAAGTATTCATTATATTCATAGGAAAAACAGCGAACCGGTTCCTGTGAATAACCGGGGACTGGTAATAACCAAAAAAATACAACTAAAATACCCAAACCAAATACGGTTTTCATGATTCATTCTCCTAAATTTTGTTATCGTTAGAATTGTAACGACCTTAGGAGCGCAAACAAAAAATGGTTCACTCCTAAGGCAGTTTGGTCGAACAGCCTGTTTTGTTTGTACCTCGGCTGTTGTCATCCTCGAACGATGGCAACAGTCTTTTTAGTTTTTCTCCTTTTTTTTTAATTGAGTTTTTTACCCCTGATGATGATTCCTTTTGGGTTGGAGTTATTTTCTCCCCCTAACAACATAACCAGATCATGTTTAACAATTATTTTTCTTATTGTTATTTCCCTTAAATGTAAATCGGTTTTAAAATCCTTCCATGTGGATCCATTGAAGTGAAGAATATGTCCGTCCCCCTGGATTAGAAATAAATCATTTGGGCTCCATCCGCCAATATCCGCTGTGACCCAATTGGATGAAGGGAAATTTTCAATCGGGGTCCACGCTGAATCAGAAAGATTTTTTTTAAAAAATACACCATCACCTGTAATCCAGTAATTTGAGCCCTGAAAAAACCATAAATCCCCTTTTTGATAGGCATCAATTCCCTTGATTGATAACTCTGAAACTGAATTGTTTCCAACCTTTAATAGGATGCTTCCATTTAAATGAGACTTATCCGTCGATGCCAAAGCCAGCAACTCATACTCCCCGGTTTTTGGATTCCAATCTCCATGTATATCCATGATATCCAAAGACGTGTTGGTGGGGATTGAGGTTAGTGTAGTGCCGTTGTAGTGGTATAAACCGCCGTTGGAACCGTAAATGTATAGGTTATTTGAGTTTGAACCCCAGATTTTAGAGAACGCCTTTTTATCGATAATATCCTGAGCCTTTTCTACCCATTTTATATTCTCCCTTTTCATTAACAAAAATCCGGTGCTTATAAATATTTCATTCTTGTCAACGACTGCCATCCCCCGAATAATCGATGCCTCTTTTATTTCAGGATTTTCTACATCAGTCCTTGCCATAACAACTTCCGTTGTCCACTTTTTTCCATCCCAATGAGCTAATCCATGCCTCGGGCCGTTCCAGTAACTGGCGCTGTCCGGGTAAATTTCTCCGGCTACCCACATATCAGTTTCATTAATAATCACTCCATCTGAAAGGGTGGTATTCCGGTATCCGATGGTGTCTACATCCCACACAAAATTGTGGCTGGTCGTATCAGCCTTCGGAGGATCCGCTTTCGGTTCAGTAGGTTTCTCACAGCCGGTAAAGCCGGTAAGGAGAAAAATAAAAAAAAGAGAAAAACAGAGCTTTGTTGTCATAATTTTACGGGATCCTGTTGCTTTAACTGTTTTTAACAAAACTATCCCCTATTATCATAGAATGCAATATCTATACCCCCCCCCCTATGACACAATATTACATCTATTAAAAGAGATCGGGCTGATTCTGTGATATTTTCCACAGGATCCAACCCTTTTTTTGGACAAAATGCCTTCCCCGCATAACCAGCCATAAAAGAGCCTGAATGGGATAGAATCCGAATTTCCCCTTTTCGTGCCTTTCGTGTTTTTCGTGGTAAACAGAGTTCCTGAAAGTCCCGCAGCACTGCGGGAAATGGAGTGGAACTTCCACCTGCACTGTATCCTGAATGTACCCGTTTTACGTCCGTCTTTCGTTGTGGAAGTGAGGTGCCGGTTTCCACCGTAAAGGCAAATACCTGGGAGAAACCAGGGTGGGGTATTTTTGTTATCACTGAAAATGAGAGAACATTGAAAAAATACAGCGCAGATTAAATGAAAATTCCCTTTAATCCTGGTTGCACCTTTGACAGCAGCCACCCGGTTCAGGATAAAAGGAAACGAAATTCAGCCAAATTATTACCTTTTGTAATTCTAATTAAAGACTTGCCTCTCCTATTCACCAAAACAGGACTGCAATTCCGGTAAAAAAGAAGCCGGTTCCGGCAGTTTTTACTTGTTTTCGGGAAACTTGGCATTACTTTTGGATACTGTATTTTTCCGGCCGGGAAAATCCGGCAGTGTTTGGTAACAGAAGGAGATTAAAAAGGCATGGCAACCAATCTGGATTGGGAACAACTGAAAATGGCTCACCTCGTCTGGCGGATTAACTTCCGGTCTTTGCTGAACGGGGGTTCAGGACGGCTCGAGGACAGCAAGATTAAAGATCATACCCAGTGTGATATGGGAAAGTGGCTGCACGGCGAAGGTGGTATTAAGTTCGGACATGACCGGCAGTTTCAGGATCTGGTTGAATATCATAAAATTTTCCACGAAATGGCCACAACGGCCTACACCCAATTTGCTGCCGGCGATAAAGTTCAGGCCAACTCGACCCTGGAACGGATCACCGATCACTCCAATGCCCTGATGAATCTCATCGACCAGTTTAAAACCAAAACCTTTCAGACACCGGTTGTACCCGAAGCAAAAACAGCCTCTTACCAGTTTATCCCCTTTGCCTGGACCCGGGACTTTGAGATCGGGATCTCCCAGATTGATGATCAGCATAAAATGCTGGTCAGTCTGACCAATGAACTCGGCGAAGCCATCCACATGCGGCGGGCCAACCACATGATTTCGGAAGTCATTTACAAACTCGAAGAGTACACCCGGACTCACTTTTCTGCCGAAGAAACCATGCTGGAAACAATCGGTTACGCCGGGTTGTATGAACACCGTAAAAAGCACACCGAGTTTATTGATTTTCTCAGCTCCTACCGGGCACAGGTTATTAACGGGAAGAAAGACGGCTACGACCTTCATGATTATCTGGGAAAATGGCTGATCAACCATATTCAGAAATCGGACCGGGAGTATGTTACGGATATGAACTCGAGAAAACAGCCGGTTGAATCGGGACTTTTCAGCCGGTTGTTCAAAGTCTTTTCCTGATTAATTTAACTGGCGGAAACCCGGCAGGTCCGGGTTTTTGCTTCCGCTGATTCGCTTTCATCCTGCAGGCTTCCTACCTTCGGCCTATGCAGTTAGTTATTTTCCTGATTTTTTCCGTATTCCCTTTCCTCCTATCTGATCAGGTACCGGGGCAGCCCATGACGTCATCCGGCATTTTTCATGTTCTGAGACTCAAACCGGGTCAGGATCTTAAAAAAGAAATCCTGGCGTATGCCGGTTCCCGGCAGATTCTGGCCGCCGGAGTCGTTTCCTGTACCGGAAGCCTGACCACAACCGTTCTGAGGCTGGCCGGGAAAAGCGACCTGACGACCTTTCCGGGAAAGCAGGAAATCGTGTCTCTGACGGGAACCTTCAGCAGTACAGGCGGTCACTTTCATCTTTCTGTGTCGGATTCCACCGGGAAAACCACCGGCGGACATCTGGCAGACGGCTGTCTGGTCTATACAACTGCCGAACTGATTCTGGTCGAACTTCCGGAACTTGTTTTTCGGCGGCAGATGGATTCCCTGACCGGATATCCGGAACTGGTTCCGTCAAAAAAATGACACCCGATCCCCGGAATTCCTCAAAAGGCATTACCTATGCCCTTCTGGCTTTTGTGTCGTGGGGTTTTCTGCCGGTTTACTGGAAACTGATGAAGCAGATCCCCTCCGATCAGATTCTGGCTCACCGGATCATCTGGTCTTTCGTCTTTGTATCCGGCCTGATGAAATTCCGGGCGGTCCCCTTCCCTGCAGACCGGCTGAAGTCGCCCCGGTTTTTTCTTCTGCTTCTGGCCTCGGGATCCCTCATTGCCCTGAACTGGGGACTCTATATCTATGCGGTCAACGCAGGAAAAATTACCGAAACCAGCCTGGGGTATTATATGAATCCGCTGGTCAGTGTCCTGTTTGGACTGCTTTTTCTGCGGGAGAAACTGAGGCCGGTTCAGTGGGCAGCCCTGTTTCTTGCCTTTTCGGGTGTCGGATATCTCACCTTTCAGCATGGCGGTCTGCCGGTAATTGCGGTTTCACTGGCCATCACCTTTGCCTTGTATGGCCTGATCAAAAAACTGACCCCAATGGAGTCTCTGGCCAATCTGGCACTTGAAACGATGCTGCTGTTTCCTGCAGCCCTGATCTGGCTTTTCTTTTCTGCCCCGGGTACGCTGGTAACCGGTACCGGTGCTGACGGTTGGGGGTTGCTCGTTCTGTCAGGTGTTGTAACAGCCTTGCCGCTGCTTTGGTTTGGAATCGGGGTTAAACTGATCCCGCTTTCCATGATCGGGTTCTTTCAGTACATCGGACCAAGCATTGCCCTGTGCCTGGCTGTTTTTGTTTACGGCGAACCGTTTACCCGGGTTCACCTGATCAGTTTCGGACTGATCTGGATCGGGCTCGGACTGTACACTTTGTCTGTCAGCGGGCTTCTGGGGAAAGTTTCCCGATTTCTGAGATAACCGGAACCCGCCGGGATGATTTGTTCCCAAATCAGGACGATTTTGTTAAATTCTAATCCAATTCTAATAAAATCCTGTTTTTTTTGCCCTGAAATCCGACAGAGTTCTTGTATTTCCAGAATCAACCCTGCATCTTGTGATCGTAAGAATATCCCGCAGGCCAACGGTCGCCGGAGTTCTTGCATCTGGCCAGGAATTTGCGACGAAGACCAGAGCTTAGAAGATTAGAAAACTACTGATCCCGTTAGGCTTAATCCTCCCTGCAACCCCCAGATTTCACGACACAAGTTAGAGTTAGAAAGGTTCGATTGAAATGAAGTTATATGTAGGGAATCTCCCTTACCAATTCAGCAATGATGATTTAGCTGATGCTTTCAACGCTTATGGCGAAGTTGTATCTGCAACAATTATCAAAGACAAGGTGACAGGCCGTTCCAAGGGATTCGGATTCGTCGAAATGAAAGATGACGCTTCCGGAAATGCAGCCATCACCGGTTTGAACGGTAAGGAACTTGCCGGACGGACAGTTAACGTCAGCGAAGCACGTCCCCGTGAAGCCTCAGGCGGAAGCGGCGGCGGTTTCCAGCGTAATGGCGGCGGCGGATATCGTCGTTAATTTTTTTCTGGCCTGCTGAACCGTTACCGGTTCAGCAGCCGGAGATATAAATCCCCGTATTCTGCCCGTCTGATCTCTGGTCTCCTCACGGCCTCCCTGATTTCTCTTCCCTCAATCTGTTGTTTCAATGCTTCCCGCCAGGCCTCTTTTTCAAGCGGAACGAGTTTTGCCTGAGGATCAAACAATTCCCTGAAAACCGGAATGTCCGACGCAATGACCGGCGTACCCAGCCATAAAGCCTCCTGAACCTGCAGGCCGTATCCTTCATAAACTGCCGGCGCCAGAACGGCACGGGCACCCGCCATCCAGTTCCAGCAGGCTTCATCCGGTAAATACCCCAGGAGTTTAACCGGAAGTCCCTTCATCGCCTCCCGGATTGCATCCGTCTGGTTACCGGCATCGCCAATCAGTACCAGGTCGGCCCGTTTCCTGACCGGCTCAGGAAGTGAACACCAGGCTTCAACTGCCAGCAGAGCATTTTTCCGTTCATTCTGATTGCCGATCAGCAGAAAATACGGTTTCTCCTGCGGTGGCTGAAAAAAACCGGCTTTTTCAGAAAACCCGAGAAAATCAGCTCCCGGATGAGGATAAATAACAGTCGTCCGGCCTTCGGCTCCGGGCAGCAGATTCAGCAGATCAGACTCTGTTGTCCGGCTGACGCAGACAAAGTGACCGGCACGCCGGATGGCCCGTTCGATTTTCTTCCGGACGGAAGCTTTTTCCCGAACCATCCGGTAAGCCGGCAGCAGAAGTGCCAGATCGTGAACGGTGATAACCTTCAGTCCTGCCCGCTGTTCGGGCAGAATCAGCGGAATCATGGCATTGGTAAAATGAGAGATGGAAATCCGGCCGGGCAGATCAGGAAGCAGCCAGTACGCCCACCGCCGGTGAAAAGGAATCCGGAACAGATCGGGAACCGGGACCACATTGTCGGTGACCGAGGTTACCCAGGGAACCACCTGAAGGCGGGAATCGGTGAGCAGATCTTCCAGAACCATAGCCGTCACCTTCCCGACGCCGGAGAGGCGGTGATTCAGGGAATTGACGTCCAGAAGAATCCGGGGTATTTCATTTTGAGATTTCACTGCACAAAAATAGAAAAAGATCACCGGTTTGGATATTTTCACGGCCGGATTAATTGACGGATGTGTATGAAGCTGGTGTCTTTTTCGCCTGAACTGACGGAATTCTTTACCGTTCCGGCCCTGCAACCCCATCTGGCGGGAATAACGGATTCCTGCCGGGCTCCCGGTGACCGGATTCCTGTTCTGCTGAAAAATGGCGCACCTGATTGGGAGTTGCTGCACACCGTCAGCCCGGATCTGATTCTTTTTTCCGGGCCGGAACAGTCCAGCCTGGCTTCTGACTGCAGTACTGCCGGTTTCCAGATTCTTCATCTCATGCCCGTCTCCGTTTTTACAGTTCCCGACCGGATGGTTTTACTTGGCAATCTGACCGGGCAGGCAGATGAAATGGCCCGAGAAGCGACCCGGTGGCTGGCTGAACTGAAGTCGCTGCAGTATCAGGGTGCCCGGGATGTAAATCGGGTTACAGCATATCCTGAACGTCCCGGACAGCCAGGTGCACCTATTCCGTTCTGGTTCTGGCAAATTCTGGAAAGTGCCGGCATTTCACCGGCAGATCCGGCCCTGGCAGAAGCAGGCCGAAGTCCCGCAGATGAAATCCGGTTTCATTTCGATGCTGCCCTGTTCATCCTGCCGGCTGCAGAAATCAGCCCGGAAACAAACCATCAGCTTGCACTCGAACGCAACCGGAAATCCGGAAGCTACCGGTGGCATGAAGAAGCCGTTTTTCTGCTTCCCGAAGAGGAGTTGCTGTACTGCAGTCCACGCCTTACAGCAGGACTCAGATCACTGCTCAGAATCCGGTCTCTGGTCGAAGCCCGGGGGCCGGTCATCAATCAGATGGAGTAATGTGGATTTTTCTTTTTGGATGCTCACCGGTGTGGTTGCCCTTTTGGCAGCAGGGCTACTTTTTCAGGTCTGGGGAAACTTTCTGCCCGCTGTCTGGAAACAGGAAACGGTCTGGGACACGGTTTCCTTTCTAAGTGAAGTGACACCTGTGCTTTTCACTGCTTCGGGCTGGGAATCCTGGTTTCCGGTTGTTCCAGGATCTGAAGTCCGTTTTTCAGAAAATCCGCCTGAAATCACCGTACTATCAGGAAAGGACCTTCACCGGTTTCTGATTCTGAGTCTGGAGCCCGGCAGGGAACTTAGTATCACCCTGCCTGAAACCGACCCGCTGGTGCAGAAGGGATTCAGTAACCGCATCACCGTTTCGGTCTCGAAGGAAACCGGCCGTACCCGGATCCGGCTGTCCGAAGAGTGGACGATCCGCCATCCGGGCTACCGGACCGGCTTTTATTTTTCCATGAAAAACCAACTTATACGGCGGCAGGCCACAATGATGGACCGGATCCGGCAAACCCTTGGCAACCGGTAACGGGCAGAAACTTATGCAGTTATTTTTCAACAGGATGATCCGGATTTTTCTTTTCCTGGCCTTCGGTCTGCTGCTTCTGACCGGATTTAAATGTGAGCCCTATTCCTACACTGAGAAAATTCACGTGTATTTCAATCAGGACAACACCATCCGGGTTCTGGCGACACTCGAGACCAACGGATATCAGGCTGAGTGGAGTGATCTGGCAAAATCCTATATTTCAAGCTATCAGGCGTATCAGGATTCCCTCATGCGCCGGAATTATGCCGGATCCGTCAGGAAAATGGAGGGCCAGTGGGATGAAAAAATCAGGATTTATGCGGTTGAAGGCGTCTTCAGGGATGATTATGATTTCATGCGGTACATGGCCCCGGATAATGCGCTTTGGGACTGTTACATCGGCCGCAACGATTCCATCTGGCGGATGACTTTTAATCTGACCGAATACCGGCGGCAGATTGCTCTTTACGGCTGGGCTTACCAGATTGCTGCAAAGGAAATTATCCGGTCGGGGAAAATAAAATTTACGCTTGCCGGAATTGACTCCTTTTACCAGAAAAAAGTCCGCCCGGTAATCCGGAAAGAAAGCCCGGAACTTCAGGAAATAGTCCGGAAGGTCACCTTCGGAATCCTGTCAGAATCCGAAAAAGTCATCATTCCGTTTAACCAGACTTTATTTTCCCTTCAGAAATACCGGTTTCATGTGGGCGGAATGGCTTACGACCTGTCATCTGAATTTTTAAAGCAGGATGTGGACGGCAGTCTGGTTTACTTTCCCTACCCCGAAACGTCCAGAAACATGCTCAGTTATGCGGTGTATTCTCCCTTCAGGCCCACCTACTCCCTGCACCAGCTTCAGGAGGCAGTCGAGACCGAAGTTCCGACCTTTATCAGTTTCAAATGGAAACGGCTGACCCCGAAAGCCGGTGAAGGAAATGCCGACCGGGTGTACATCATTCCGGTTAAAGAATCCGGACAGTAATGCCACATTTTCAGAACCTGATTCTGTTCGATGATCTGATTTTCAACAGTCCTGAACTGAAGGAAGTCAGACAGCTTGCTGACCGCATTTCTGAATCGGCCCTGTCAGTTTTCGTTCACGGAGAGAAGGGAACCGGTTTTTTCCAGCTTGCCCGGTACATCCACCAGAAGTCGGACCGTGCCGACCGGCCGCTGATCTACTTTAACCCTGAAAAATTGTCGCATGACGCTCAGAAGCGGGAACTGTTCGGTGACATCATCCGTGGTTTTTACTACCCGGGAAAACTGGAACTGGCCAATGGCGGCACGTTGCTGATTGACCCGGTCGAAGCAATTGATACCGGCATCCAATACCGGCTTTTCAGGGCACTCAATACCCGTGAGTTCGAAGTCGGTGAAACCGGGCGGATCGAGAAAACCGATTTCAGAATTATTTCCGGAAGCCGGTTTTCGACCGGTGAACTGTCGGAATCTCTTCTTTTTCGTCAGGATCTGCTTTTCCGGATTGAAGGCGTTCCGCTCGAACTGCCTTCTCTGCGTCAGCGGGGAGCCGATATTTTAAACATCTCCCAGCGGATGGCGGATAAAATCTGTGCGGTATCGGATATTCCTGTCCGGAAGTTCAGCCATACGGCCATCCAGAGTCTTTTAGCCTATTCCTGGCCCGGAAACCTGGAAGAATTGTTTACCGTTCTCGACAAAGCCCTTCTGGTTCAGGACCGGACTGAAATTGACGGTCAGGATCTGATCTCACCGGTTTCAAACCAACTGATTCACCGGCCCCAGGTGAAAAGCACCGATATTTTTTCAATGGACAACAACCGGATCATAACCCTGGACGAGGCACGGGAATTTCTCTTCCGGAAGGCGCTTAAAATGACCGGGGGCAATGTTGAAAAAGCTGCTGAACTGATCGGGATCAGCCGGGCTACGGCATTCAGAATGCATCAAAAAAAAGAATAACCGCTTAACTTCCCCCTAAACCAGTCTGGATAAACCCATGGTCTTGTGGATTGCAACCGGAAATGAAAAGAAAAAACTGGAAATCCTGGCTCTTCTGCATGGACTTCCCGTTACCCTTAAAACCCTGAAGGATCTGGGCAGGCCATTTGAAGTCATCGAAGACCAGCCCGATTTTGAGGGAAATGCGGTTAAAAAGGCCCGTTCTCTGTTTGACCTGACCGGCGGCTGGTGCCTGGCCGATGATTCCGGCCTTGAAGTGGATATGCTGGATGGTGCGCCGGGGGTTTATTCTGCCCGGTATGCCGGTGAGCCGCCGGATGACCGGAAAAACAACCAGAAACTGATACAGGCCATTGCCGGTGCCCAGGCGCCGTCAGCCCGCTTCAGATGCTGCATTGCACTTGCAGGTCCCGGCGGGGTTTTTACCGCACACGGATCGGTCGAAGGAACCCTGACCCACCCGGAACGGGGTACCGGCGGCTTCGGATACGACCCCTTATTCATTCCGGACGGGTACACACAAACGTTTGCGGAACTGGGATCCGGAATTAAAAATACCCTCTCTCACCGGGCCCGCGCCCTTGCTTCAATCCGGCCGGTATTACTCAGAGTTCTCTCAGGAGAGCCGGCATAAAAATAAACAGGTAATATTTCCCCGATAGATAACTGTTTAAATATTAACAGGATAACAAATATTAAATTACCAGTCTCAATATGAGACCGTTTCGTGGATAACTTCACGTCAATTAACTTGAACGGCAACAGCCAGTTCATGTACCTTCGTAATCGCTTCCACTGCTTTGCCGGGCAGGCGGCTGTCTGTGTCATCCGGCCTCTTCTTTTCAGGAAGCCTCTTTTTCTAGTCTGAATCCGGTGGTAATCTGGATGTGTGTCCAGGTGGCGCTGTGAATTACCGTTGGTTCCGGACTTTAAAAACTGACTCAGTCGTGTCATCCAATCAGGAGTATCCAGTCCATGTCAGAATTTAACGGCCAGAATCCGCTTTTCGACGAGCCGGCATTCGATTTATCCCCCGAAACCCAACTTCTAACCGAAGAAATCCCCTTACCTACCGGAGAAAAAGAACCGGTACAGGGACTTAAAATCCGCCGCCATTTTACCGTTCCCGGTGTTCATCCGTTCGACGGTATCGACTGGGAACTTCGGTCTGCCATAATTGCCAACGATAAGGGGGAAGCACTTTTCGAACAGAAAAATGTCGAAGTTCCTTCTTTCTGGTCGCAGACTGCCGTTAACGTTGTGGTTCAAAAATATTTTCATGGGGCTGTCGGCACGCCGGAACGGGAATCTTCGGTCAGGGACCTGATCAACCGGGTAACCGAAACCATAACCCGCTGGGGAGTGGAAAACGGCTATTTCGCCTCTGCTGAGGATGCCGAAACCTTTTACAATGAACTCACTTACCTGGTCCTGCACCAGATCGGGACTTTTAACTCGCCGGTCTGGTTCAACGTCGGTATTGAAGAAAAGCCCCAGTGCTCAGCCTGTTTCATTATGAGTGTCGATGACACGATGGATTCCATCCTGACCAATGCAGTTAATGAAGGCCGGTTATTTAAATGGGGATCGGGAACCGGATCGAACCGGTCCAGAATCCGGAGTTCAAAGGAAGGCATTTCAGGCGGCGGAAAGGCCAGTGGTCCCCTGTCCTTCATGAAAATCTACGACTCGGTTGCCGGATCCATCAAATCAGGCGGGAAAACCCGACGGGCAGCCAAAATGGAAATTCTGGATGTGATCCACCCGGATATTCAGGATTTTATTACAGCGAAAACAACCGAAGAAAAGAAAGCCTGGGCTCTGATCGAACAGGGATACGACGGCAGTTTCAACGGTGAAGCTTATGCCAGTGTCTTTTTCCAGAACTCAAACTTCTCGGTGCGGGCTTCTGACGACTTCATGCAGGCGGTCCTGGATGACAAACCCTGGGTGACCCGGGAAGTTGCCTCCGGAAAACCCTCAGTGGTCTATCAGGCCAGAGACCTTATGAAGGCCATTGCCGAGGGAACCCATATCTGCGGTGACCCGGGAATGCAGTTCGACACCACCATCAACCAATGGCACACCTGCAAGGTCAGTGACCGCATTTACGCCTCGAACCCCTGTTCAGAATACATGTTCCTGGATAATTCGGCCTGTAACCTGGCATCCATCAACCTGATGAAATTCAGAAATCCGGATGGCAGTTTTGATACAGACGGTTTCCGTCATGTTGTGGATGTTTTCATTCTGGCTCAGGAGATTGTTGTCGATCCGGCAAGTTATCCCACCGAAGAAATCACCCGGAATTCCATGGATTACCGTCCGCTTGGGCTTGGATATGCCAACCTCGGTGCCCTGCTGATGAGTGTCGGACTACCGTATGATTCGGATGAAGGACGGGCACTTGCCGGCGCCATCACCTCGGTCATGTGCGGTGAAGCCTATGCCCAGTCAGCCCGGATTGCCCGCGAGATGGGGGCCTTCAGACACTATCCGAAAAATGCTGAATCCTTCCTGGATGTGATTGGAATGCACCGTAAAGCTGCAGGATCCCTGCCCGATCAGCTCATTGAAAAGAAACTGAGAGCTGCCGCCATCAGCACCTGGGATGATGCTCTTGCCACCGGCCGTGAATTCGGATTCCGGAATGCTCAGGTGACCGTTCTTGCCCCGACAGGAACCATTGCCTTTATGATGGACTGCGATACAACCGGCGTTGAACCGGATATCGCCCTGGTTAAGTACAAGAAACTATCAGGCGGCGGACTGCTGAAACTGGTGAACGGTACCGTCCCGATGGCACTGTCAGTTCTGGGATATTCAGATGCAGAAGTGAAGGCCATTACCGATTATATCGATCAGCGGGATACAATTGAAGGAGCACCGTTCCTGAAAGAAGAGCACCTGCCTGTTTTCGACTGCGCCTTTAAACCGGCAAACGGATCCCGGTCGATCCATTACTTCGGGCATATCAAAATGATGGCGGCCGCCCAGCCGTTTCTTTCTGGCGCCATTTCCAAAACCGTCAATATGCCAACAGAATCCACCGCCGAAGAGATCATGACAACCTATATCGAAGGGTGGAAACTGGGTCTGAAAGCTGTGGCTATTTACCGTGACGGATCCAAGAGAAGCCAGCCCCTGAACGTGAAGCTGGATAGTGTGAAGGAAGAACCGGAAATCAGACTGCCTGATCCGTCGCTTTTGGCCACCGGCAAACCCCGCCGCCGCCGTTTGCCGGATGAACGCCACTCTGTAACCCACAAATTCTCGGTTGGCGGACATGAGGGATACATTACCGTCGGGCTGTATGAAGACGGAACCCCCGGTGAAGTGTTCATCACCATGTCGAAGGAAGGATCCACCATTTCCGGATTCATGGATGCTTTTGCCACCTCTATTTCCATGGCACTTCAGTACGGCGTGCCCATGACTGTCCTGACCAGTAAATTCAGCCACATGCGGTTTGAGCCTTCCGGATTCACCGGAAACCGGCAGATTCCCATGGCAAAATCCATTATTGATTACATTTTCAGGTGGATGGCCATCAAGTTCCTGCCAGCCGAGGAATCGGGTTCATCAGCCTACCTGGCCGAAGTAAAAGCAGCCGAGCCGGCTGCCGAACGGGAAGAAATTACGCATGTGAAGGAAGTTCACAGCCACCTGGAAGCCGAGGAAAAGAAAATCTTCAAAGCTCAGGCCGATGCCCCGCCGTGTACCGAATGCGGCAGTATCATGATCCGGTCAGGATCCTGTTACCGGTGTCTGAACTGCGGATCAACCAGCGGGTGCAGTTGACGCCAGGTGTAAGGCATAAGGCGTAAGGGTTAAGTGAAAAATTCCCCTTCTTTTCCAAAGAAGGGGTGTCCCGAAATCGGGACAGGGTGGTTTGGCTGTTCTCCTTAAACTCAGGAGAAACCACCCCAGACTCCTTTCTTAATAAAGGAAGGGAGTTTTATGGCCGGACTAAAATTCAACCCCATTTTTAACCAGAAAGAAACAATGGAACCGATTCTTATCCCCAACCGAAAGCGGTTTGTCCTGTTCCCGATCAAGTATTCGGCTGTATGGGAAATGTACAAAAAAGCAGAGGCCAGTTTCTGGACTGCAGAAGAAATTGATCTGTCGCAGGATCTCCATGACTGGAAAAAACTGACGGCAGACGAACGACATTTCATCAGTCATGTTCTGGCTTTCTTTGCCGCCAGTGACGGGATCGTCAATGAAAATCTCTGCAGCCGGTTCAGCACCGAAGTCCAGATTCCCGAAGCCCGGTGTTTTTACGGATTTCAGATTGCCATTGAAAATATCCACTCAGAAACCTACAGTCTCCTGATAGATACCTACATTACTGACCCGGCTGAAAAGGATCGCCTGTTCAATGCCATTGAAACCGTCCCTGCCGTAATGAAAAAAGCAGAATGGGCGCTGAAATGGATTGAATCGCAGGACTCCTTTGCAAAACGCCTGATTGCCTTTGCGGCTGTTGAGGGCATTTTCTTTTCAGGCTCATTCTGCGCCATTTTCTGGTTAAAAAAACGGGGTCTCATGCCGGGACTCACCTTTTCGAATGAACTGATCAGCCGGGATGAAGGCCTTCACCGCGATTTTGCCGTTCTTCTGCATTCCTTGCTCGAAGAAAAACCGGACCAGAAGGAGATTACCGCCATTATCACCGAAGCGGTCGCCATTGAAAAGGAATTCGTCTGCAATGCCCTGCCGGTTTCCCTTATCGGGATGAATGCGGCCCTGATGAGCCAGTATATTGAATATGTGGCCGATCACCTGCTGGTTTCGCTGGGCCTTCCGAAAGTTTACGGAACGGCTAATCCCTTCGACTGGATGGAACTGATTTCCATGCAGGGGAAAACCAACTTTTTTGAAAAACGGGTTGGGGAATACCAGAAGGCCGGGGTGATGAGTGAAAAAAATGATATGTTATTCAGTTTAGATGAGGATTTCTGATGTTTGTAGTGAAGCGTGACGGACGGAAAGAAGAAGTTCACTTTGATAAAATTACAGCCCGGGTCAAGAAGCTGTGCTATGGTCTTGACAGTAAATATGTAGACCCGATCAAGGTTTCCATGAAGGTCATCGAAGGATTGTACGACGGTGTCACCACAGCCGAACTCGACAATCTTGCAGCAGAAACCTGTGCCTCAATGACCACCCGGCATCCCGATTATGCAATTCTTGCAGCCCGGATTGCCGTTTCAAACCTGCATAAAAACACCTCGAAGCTTTTTTCTGAAACGATTGAAAAACTGTACCGGTATACCGATGAACGGTCCGGGGAAAATGCCTCAATCATTGCCGAAGATGTCTATCAGGTGGTGCAGGCCCATGCCGAAGAACTGAATTCGGCCATTGTTTACGACCGGGATTTCAGCTACGATTATTTCGGATTTAAAACTCTGGAAAAATCGTACCTGCTGAAAGTTGAAGGCAAGGTGGTTGAACGGCCCCAGCAAATGCTGATGCGGGTTTCCGTCGGGATCCACAAGGCTGATATCGCCTCGGCGATTGAAACCTACAATCTGCTGTCAGAAAAATGGTTTACCCACGCCACACCAACCCTGTTCAATGCCGGAACGCCCAAGCCCCAGATGTCGAGCTGCTTCCTGCTGACCATGAAAGATGACAGTATTGAGGGTATTTACGAAACCCTGAAGCAAACAGCACTGATCTCGCAGTCTGCCGGCGGCATCGGGCTCTCCATCCACAACATCCGGGCAACCGGATCCTACATCAAGGGAACCAACGGAACGTCTAACGGCATCATCCCCATGCTCCGGGTATTTAACAATACCGCCCGGTATGTTGACCAGGGCGGCGGAAAGAGAAAAGGTGCCTTTGCGGTTTATCTGGAACCCTGGCATGCCGATATTTTTGAATTTCTGGACCTGAAAAAGAACCACGGCAAAGAAGAAAGCCGGGCCCGTGACCTATTTTATGCCCTCTGGATTCCCGACCTGTTCATGAAACGGGTCGAAGCTGATGAACACTGGTCACTGTTCTGCCCGAATGAAGCTAAAAATCTGCCCGATACCTGGGGCGACGAGTTTGAAAAGCTGTATTTGACCTATGAGTCTGAAGGCAAAGCCCGGCGGGTCGTCAAAGCCCGGGATCTGTGGTATCAGATCATGGAATCACAGATCGAAACCGGAACTCCGTACCTGCTGTACAAGGACTCAGCCAACCGGAAATCGAACCAGCAAAATCTCGGAACGATCCGGTCCTCCAACCTCTGTACCGAGATTATTGAGTACACCAGCAAGGACGAAGTCGCCGTCTGCAATCTGGCTTCAATTGCCCTTCCCCGGTTTATCACGGGCGGAAGTTTTGATCATTCGAAACTGTACGACGTCACCAAGGTCGTGACCCGGAACCTGAATAAAATTATCGACCTGAACTACTATCCGGTTCCCGAAGCCCGGAATTCCAACCTGCGGCACCGGCCGATCGGAATCGGGATCCAGGGTCTTGCAGATGCCTTCATCCTGCTCAGAATGCCCTTCGACAGTGAAGAAGCCCGGAAGCTGAACAAAGAGATTTTCGAGACAATTTATTTCGCCGCCTGCGAAGCCTCCATGGAAATGGCCAGAGAAAGCGGTCCTTATGAAACATTTCCGGGCTCACCGGCCAGCAAGGGAATTCTTCAGTATGATATGTGGGATGTCACGCCTTCGCCACGGTGGAACTGGACGGCACTGAAAGAAAATATCCGGAAACACGGGATGAGAAATTCCCTGCTTCTTGCCCCGATGCCAACGGCCTCGACCAGCCAGATTCTCGGAAATAATGAGTGTTTTGAGCCTTATACATCCAATATTTATGCCCGCCGGGTGCTTTCGGGTGAATTCACTGTTGTGAACAAGCATCTGATGAAAGACCTGGTCGATCTGGGAATCTGGAATGAAAGCCTTAAAAACAAAATCATTGCCGGAAACGGCTCCATCCAGCAGATCCGTGAAATCCCCGATGATCTGAAAGCTCTGTATAAAACCGTCTGGGAAATCAAACAGAAGGATCTGATTGATATGGCGGCAGACCGCGGCGCCTTTATCTGCCAAAGCCAGAGCCTGAACCTGTTCATTGAAAATGCCAATTTTGCCAAGTTGACCTCCATGCATTTTTATGCCTGGAAAGCCGGACTTAAAACCGGAATGTACTATCTGCGGACCAAGGCGGCTGCCGATGCGGTGAAATTTACGATTGAACGGGAACCGGTTGCCGAACCGGCAGCAGAGACGGCCGGCGAAGAAGAAAATTACAGCAATATTTCCTGTTCACTCGACAACCCCGATGCCTGTGAGGCCTGTTCAAGCTGACCGCTGTGTCTCTCCTTTAGTCTGCGGTCAAAACAAAAAAACCCGTCTGAAAACGGGTTTTTTTGTGTCCTGAAGCGTGAAGGTCCCGATCAGGCCGGGTGCCCGGTGCTGCCGGCTCCCGCGACCGGCAGATCCACCGTAAAAATGGTCCCGAACCGGGGCTCTGAAGTAACCGAAATAACACCGCCCATGGCTGTGACCCAGCCTTTGGTAATGTAAAGTCCGAGGCCGGAACCCGATTCCTTTTCCCGGGTGCGGGAAGCCGACTTTTTGTAGAACCGGTTAAAGATCAGCGGAATGTCTTCTTTCCGGATTCCCTCGCCGGTATCTTCGACGTCGATCACCACCCGGTTTCCTGCGGGCCGGGCTTTCAGGAATATCTTTCCCCCCGGCGGTGTATGTCTGAGGGCATTCTGAAACAGATTCCGGATGATCTGAATCAGCCGGAGGGAATCGGTCTCAAACTCGCCGACTTCCGGATGAGACTGAATGACAAACTCAATCCCCCGTTCTTCACAGGATCCCCGGAAAGAAGTCCCCAGTTCATGCAGCAGTTCGGGCAGCCAGATCACTTCCCGGTGAAGATCGATCTGGTTGTTTTCAAGCCGGGTCAGATCGGTAAGATCGGCGATCAGTTTCTGAAGGTACTGAGCTTCGGTCAGGGCCACTTTCAGCCGGGTGTAGGTCCACTCATCCAGTCCCGCATCCGACCGGTCAAGGATATATTCCAGATACGCCACAATATTGGCCAGCGGTGTTTTTACATCGTGCGACACATTGGCAATGAGTTCTTCCTGGAACCGGTGGGTTTCCTGAAGCTGTGAAATCTGCAGCCGGATTCGGTCACTCATCTGATTCAGGGTAGTAATCAGCGGATCCAGCTCCTGATACCCAACCGGCGCCAGTGTGGTGCCGTACTCCCCTGATCCGATTTTCTGCAGCGGCTCCTGCAGCGCCATAACCGGACTCAGCAGCCGTTTCTGCATCAGCCGGGAAAGAAACCAGGCGGCAGCCATGTTCACAGCAAGAAACAGAAAAAACAGGTAAAGGCGGGATTGAAACGGAATAAAGATGCCATCGGCACTGGTTTTAATAAAAGGCGACAGAACCAGATATCCCGAAACCCGGCCTTCCGGATCGGTTACCGGTGTGATGGCAATACTTTTACGGGGAAGTCCGTGCAGGGAAAACAATCCTTCGTACCGGAAAAAGACTTCCTCGGGGACCAGAGTATCCGGCCGGAAAGGCGACATATCCATTTTGGTAATGGATTCCCGTTCAATAATCCAGTTCAGAAAAACCATGGACCGGGCTTCATACACACTCGGGTAAACGGTATCCGCCAGAACGAAATTCCGGTCATAAACCCAGAGGGTATCTTTCAGCATTCCCGTCAGGTGTTTTTTTTCTTCGGCGGAAAAGGCCCGCCGGATCGAATCCTGCGGGGCACCGTCTGCCATCCGGGCAGCCCATTTCAGCTTATAGATCAGGGCCTGATGAACCGAATCGCGGATGGTCGTATAGGTCAGGATGAAGAATCCGATAAAGGTAATTCCCGTTCCAGCCAGAAACAGGATCAGCAGCCGGGTGTACAGAATGCGGGACAATGACCGGGATTTCATTCGTCCTTACCCGGAGTCAGTTTATAGCCGATGCCCCAGATCGTCCGGATGTATTCGGGGTCGGAGGGGGTTTGTTCGATTTTGGATCTCAGCCGGGTAACAGCCGTATCCACGGCCCGGTCAAAATTCTGCCCGGGTTCCTTCCAGACCATCTGCAGAAGCTGTGCCCGTGTAAAAACCCGGTTCGGGTTCTGAATAAACAATTCAAGCAGATCAAATTCGGTAGCTGTCAGAACCACTTCCTGCCCCCTGACCCTGACTTCCCTGGTTTCCCGGTTCAGTTCAATTCCTTTAAATACCAGCACCTGGCCGGAAGGCTGCGGGACGGAAAGAGCCCGCTGACGCCGCAGGTTCGTGCGGATGCGGGCGATCAGTTCATAGTAGGAAAACGGCTTGGTGACGTAATCATCGGCACCCATTTCGAGTCCGCGGACCCGGTCAATCTCAGATTCACGGCTGGTCAGCATCACCACCGGCAGCAGGGGATTTTTCTCACGGACCATCCGGCAAAGGTCAAACCCGGAAATATCCGGCAGCATCACATCCAGAATAACGACATCCGGCAGAAACTGCCCGACCTGCTGCAGAAGAGTCCGTCCGTCGGGAAGGGCAAGAACCGTAAATCCTTCATCCTGAAGCCGTTCAGAAATAATGGATCTGAGCTGCTGATCATCTTCAACGACCAGAATTTTCCCATGGGACAATGACACTTCCAACCTCCGGGTTTTCTGCAAGATACCACTGAAAAAAACAAAATGGCGGGTTGTAACCCAAACGAAAAAGTCCTGAAACAGTTTGGTAACAACTTGGAATTCCGGGTGTGACCGGCGTCTCAAAATCCGCCAAAATCGGGTCTGTAACGATTTTGAAACACTTTGGGCAATTTTCGGAAACACCGCAGCGGGAATTTTGCTTCCACACAAAAAATGGAGATTTGCATGACGACAGGATTAAAACTTTCAGCCGTTTCCCTGAGCCTCGGTCTGGCCCTTTCCGGCTGCGGAAAAGTGGATAAGGAAGAAGCAAAGGCCGCCTTTTCTGAGGAACGGGCCCAGAGCATTGCCGAGAATATTTCGGCAGATTACATCACCAATGAACTGGCCTGGCAGGATGCCGTTCAGTTTGCACAAACCGGAAAACTGGTGAACCTGCCCGGCGACGGACTGGGAAAACTGGCTGCCGGTGACACGATACCGCTTCAGTTCAATTCAGCCGACTCTTCCTGGTTTATTTCCGTCACCAAACCCAAAGGGGCTTTTACCTATTCGCTGTACCTCTACAATAAAAGCGGGAAAAAGCAGACTATCTATGTCAAGGGAAATACAACCCTGTCGACTTACTCGATGAAATGGACCATTGCCGGCTCACTTTCCCTTTCCAGAACCGGAACCTACCAAAGTGCCAACAGGCAGACTCTGAGAAGTGACCTCACCACCACCATAACCCTGACCGGTGTAAATGAAAGCGCCACCCAGGTTGTGGTCTCAGGATCAGGTGCCGACTCGACTTTTTCTTCCTGGACCGGTTTGACCGGCAAAACACAGGAAGCCAGTTCCAAACTGACCTTTACCTATACCGCAATTACCTTTCCGAAATCATCTGACACCAGCCCCTTCCCCATCAGCGGAAGCGCAGATTACACCGTATCGCATACCTTTGCCCATTCATTCACCGATACGACGGCTGAAAACGGGAAAACCGTCAGTACAACGGCAAAAATCACCTTCGCCGGAACCAGTTCAGTCACCATTACCGTTGGCGGTTATACCTTCCTGCTGAACCTTGAAACCAAAACAATCACCAGGGCTGACGACTAAGCGAGCAAACGACAACCAGATGGCCCTGAGGAGCCGGTTCTTGCCTGCCGGCTCCTGAATTTTTACGGAAAAAACCATGACCACCCTTTACCCCGAACCCAACACAAGACAAGCCTGCCTGTATCTGGGCGGCGATACCTTCGTTCCGGCCACAAACGGGACGCCTCTTTACACGACTACCGAATACTTCAAAGTAAAAAGTAACCGCTGGGAGGAAGCCATTTACTATCTGGAATTAAACCGGGTTCCGCTGATGAATGAAGCTGCCCGGCGGAAATTGATCGGGGGATACCTGCTGCTCTCAATGCCGTGGAATTCCGGCAGCCGGTATGACTTTATTCTCAGAACCGATTTTTATACCGAAGAACAATATTTCTTTTTTGAAGAACGGATTACAGGACTTACCCGGATCCTTCGGCCCAACGGCCCCGACCTGATGACAGATGCAGATCCGGATGTGTTTTTACATCAGGCTATGATGATTAACCGGAAAAATTACTGAGACCCGCCATGACTTTACTCAGACCTCTTTTTTTTTCTGCCGTACTGTTGCTTTCTGCACCTGCCGGCAGCTTTTCCCAAACCGCACTCTCTTACTTCCCTGACGAAATCACCGTCACCGGAATGACCCGTCTGCCACTGACTGCCGGCGGAGAACTGACCTCCCGCTGGTCAAACGGACTGGGTATCACTGCCGAAGCCGGCTATATGCCAGAATTTTATCTGACGTCCATTCTCTTCGCCATTGAGAAAATGGGGGCCCTCAGTACCGAGGAAGCTGAACTCATTCAGTCGGCCCTCGCCAATTCTCTGGTGCTCGGCGTCAGCGGCGGATGGAAACCCTTCAAAACCTGGGGGTTCACCCTTTCCGGCGGGTATCAATACTTCACTCTTGGCGGCGGGGTCGCCCCGGCAAACCAGATTTCTTCAGGGACCGGGAGAAAGCTTCCGGCTGCGGAAAACCCAAAGAACGAACTGGGCCTCGAAGCCTCCGTCCACCAGGTTCAGGCCCGGCTGGGCTATGAGTGGGTTATCGAAAAGCATTGGGTTCCCACTGTCTCGGTAACCGGATTTTATACCTTCCATTCGGCGGCCCGGATTACTACCAACGGCAACGAAACGTTCAGAAGCAAGGAAATGCAGTCCTTTGCCGATGCGTCTGAGAGTGAACTGACCACTCTTCTCGATACCTGGTTCCATTTCGGAACCCTGAATCTGGGAATCGGTTACCGCTTTTAATTTTATCCTGTGAGTGAGGACTGAAAGGAACATCAAAATGGCTCCGGTAAATAAACCGACATTTTTATCTTTAATAAAAGCCGGTATGGTTTTATCTGTTGGACTTGCTTCCGGTATTGTTCAGGGACAGGTGATCAATGAGTCCTTCTGGGTAACCAACGGACCCGTTTACACCATGACCCGCAGTGAATCTTCTCTTTTTCTTGGCGGAAAGTTCACCTACGTCGGGCCACCCACGGGCAGCGGACTATTAACCGGCGGAGATACCGGGACTCTGGATGACCGGATGCCGGTTGTAAACGGACTGATCCGGTGTGTGGTTCCGGATGGCACGGGCGGCTGGTATCTGGGAGGTGATTTTACCAAAATCGGCGGACTCCCGAGAAACCGGCTGGCTCATCTTTTTTCTGACCTGTCTGTGGATCCGGCCTGGAATCCGGATTCAGACGGAGCCGTGTATTCCCTCCTGGTTTCCGGGCAGGATCTGATCATCGGCGGAGCCTTCACCTTTCTTGGCGGATTGTCACGGGCATATCTCGGTTCCGTTTCCCTGACTACCGGGACAGTAACCTCCTGGACGCCGGCTCCGACCGGAAGTGTCTATGCCCTGGCACAGAATTCAGTCCACCTGTTTGCCGGCGGAAATTTTACCTCCATTGCCGGAGAATCCAGAAGTTATCTGGCCAGTTTCGTCCGGTCAACCGGTGCACTGACCGCCTGGAAACCGAATCCGAACAACCGGGTCAGGTGTCTCCTGAACCCGTATAACGATGATAACTATCTGTTGGCAGGCGGTGAATTTACAACTGTAGCCGGACAGAACCGATCCTACCTGACCATGCTGTACAGCACTGCTGACCTGACAACCACCTGGTTTAATCCGACGGCCAACAGTTCGGTCTATGCCTTGTGTCCCGGCCCATCGGGAACCGTTTTTGCTGCCGGATATTTCACCACAATTGGCGGACAGACGAGAAACTATGTAGCCAAACTGGAACTCTACAATGGGCTGGCTACTGCCTGGAACGGTCTGATTACCTCGGGATATGCACTTTGTCTGGCAACAGACGGGACCAAGGTTTATGCCGGCGGCTCGTTTTCCTATGCCGGAAATCCGAGTGTCATGCGGAATAATGCGGTTAGTTTTGATGTGACTTCTGCAACTGTCACAACCTGGAATCCGAATCCGTTCGGGCAGGTTTACAGCCTGGCGGCTACCGGCGGGCAGGTTATGATCGGCGGAAGTTTTTCAGGTGCCGGCGGGATTCCGAGAAATAATGCTGCTGCACTCGATCTGCTGACCGGCGAAGCAACCGGCTGGAATCCGGATGTCAGCTATTCGGTGAATTCACTCACCCTTTTGGGAAATACGGTTTATCTTGGCGGATCCTTTACCCAGGTTGGCGGACAGAACCGCCGGTACCTGGCGTCAGTATCCTCAGAAACCGGTGCGGTTTCGTCCTGGAATCCGTCAGCAAACGGAATTGTCAGGTGTATTTATTCCGGCCCTGCCGGAATTCTGGCCGGTGGTGACTTTACTACCGTTGGCGGACTTTCCCGCAGCAAACTGGCGGCCATTGATCCGGGAACCGGAGCCGTAACGGCCTGGGATCCGAACGTCAACGGAACGGTTTACTCTCTGGTTTCGGACGGAATTTCAGTATTTGCCGGCGGATCGTTTTCTTCTGTCGGCGGAACAACCCGGAACGGACTTGCCGAAATCAACAGTGAAGGAACAGTAACCGGCTGGAACCCCTCCATCACCGCCAGCCGGATCGTTTATGCCCTGATTCTCAGAGGTGAACTGATCTATGCCGGCGGAACCTTTACCACCGTTGGCGGGCAGATCCGGAACCGGATTGCCGCCATCAACAAAACGACCGGTGTTCCTGATGCCTGGAATCCCAACGCAAACGGTGAGGTGAGGTGCCTGTACCCGGGCACCTCGGTGATCTTTGCTGGCGGTGCCTTCTCCAGGATTGGCGGTGCCGGCCAGGCACGCCTCGCCGGCCTGGATCCTGCAACCGGGACATCTGTTTCCTGGGTCCCGGCAACCAATGATGTGGTTTATGCCCTTGAGGCAGCCGGATCCGGGTTGTATGCCGGTGGTGAATTCACTCAGTTTGGCGGTGAATCCAAATCTTATTTCGGGCTGGTTTACGACGAAAACACCCTTCCGGTAGAGCTGACCGGATTTTCTGCTTCCGTTTCCTTCCCGGAAGTTCACCTCCGGTGGGAAACCGTGTCCGAAAAGAACAATTATGGTTTTGAAATTCAATTCCGGGATGCAGCAGGACAGGAACCCTGGCAGACAGCCGGTTTTGTTCCAGGAAAGGGAACGACCACCCGACCGACCGCCTACCACTATGCCCACTCTCCCGGCTGGCGCTCCGGAATGGTCTGTTACCGGCTGGTTCAAAAAGATACAGACGGCAACAGCCTCTGCTCACAACCTCTGACCGTTGTGTCACAGGAGGCCGGTTTTTCCTTATCTCCGGCATTCCCGAATCCGTTTAACCCCGAAACTTCCATCCGGTTTAGTCTTGCCAAAGCCGGACCGGTTAAAATCACGCTGACCGATCTGACCGGACGGGAACTGAAAGTTCTTCAGCAGGGACAACAGCCGGCAGGCAGCCAGACACTCCGTGTTTCAGGTGACGGACTTGCAAGCGGTGTTTATTTCATCCGGGTTGAGGCAGGAAACCGAAGCAAACTCCAGAAAATTGTAGTTCTGAAATAAGCAGGATTTATTAATTCCGGTTAACCCCCACCCCAATCCTCCCTGTTCACTGGAAGGAAATACCACCGGCGCATAGGTGAACTGGCTGTTTCTTTTGAACGGGCGACGGGGATTCCCGCACGCCGGGACGACAGTCAGCTTGGGAAGCATAAAAAAAGCCAGTCGGTGAACTGGCTGTTTCTTTTGAGCGGGCGACGAGGATTCCCGGACGCCGGGACGACAGTCAGCTTGGGAAGCATAAAAAAAGCCAGTCGGTCAACTGGCTGTTTCTTTTGAGCGGGCGACGAGGATTCCCGATCTTCGGGACGACAGTCAGCCTGGGAAGCATAAAAAAAGCCAGTCGGTGAACTGGCTGTTTCTTTTGAGCGGGCAACGGGGATTCCCGATCTTCGGGACGACAGTCAGCTTGCAGCATAAAAAAAGCCAGTCGGTCAACTGGCTGTTTCTTTTGAGCGGGCAACGGGGATTCCCGATCTTCGGGACGACAGTCAGCTTGCAGCATAAAAAAAGCCAGTCGGTCAACTGGCTGTTTCTTTTGAGCGGGCGACGAGGATTCCCGAGCTTCGGGACGACAGTCAGCCTGCAGCATAAAAAAAGCCAGTCGGTGAACTGGCTGTTTCTTTTGAGCGGGCGACGAGGATCGAACTCGCGACATTCAGCTTGGGAAGCTGACACTCTACCAGCTGAGTTACGCCCGCAATGCTGTAAAGATAGAGTGTTCGCCCCGGAACTTCAACCCGGGCGGTTACTTTTTCAGAAACTCCAGATTCCGCCGGATCAGGTCCTTACGCTGCTCAACACAGGCCGCACTTCTGAGTCCATCCGGTGGGGTATTCAGAACATAATCCAGAAGCTGATCCACAGTAGAAACAGCGACATGCATCCGGGTATCACTTGACGCATAATAAATGAAAACCTCTTTCTTTTCAGTTACGATCCAGCCGTTGCTGAACGTTACATTTGATACATCACCCACCCGTTCTTCGCCTTCGGGCGCAATGAAATGTCCGCCCGGTTTAGCAATAACCTTCGACGGGTCTTTAAGATCAGTCAGGAAGAGATACAGAACATACCGGAGTCCAGCCGCCGTATTTCGGACGCCGTGGGCAAGCTGAAGCCACCCTTTTTCTGTTTTGACCGGCGCAGGGCCCATTCCGTTTTTTACTTCTTTGATGGTATGATAAATCCGTTCATCCACAATTGTTTCCCGGGTTAAAACGGCCGGATTCATTGAATCCGAAAGTCCCCATCCGATTCCGCCGCCTGACCCGGTATCTATAAATCCATCCTGCGGACGGGTGTAGAATGCATATTTCCCATCGACAAATTCGGGATGAAGCACCACATTCCGCTGCTGAGGGGAAGGGGTCTTCAGATCCGGCAACCGTTCCCAGGTGATGAGATCCTTCGTCCGGACAAGTCCGCCCTGAGCGGTCGCCGACGACAGATCAAATTTCGGTGCGGTCTTATCTTTCCGTTCAGTGCAAAACTGACCGTAGATATAGCCGTCTTCGTGAGCCACCAGCCGCATATCATACACGTTGGTATCGGGGTCTTCGGTTTCCGGAAGGGTTACCGGGTAATCCCAAAAGGTGAACTGGTCAATTCCGTTCGGCGACTCTGCAATGGCGAAAAATGACTTCCGGTCGAGACCTTCCACCCTGACGCACAGCAGATATTTTCCCTTCCAGTACAGAGCTCCTGAATTGAAGGTACAGTTTATTCCCATCCGTTCCATCAGAAAAGGATTGGTTTCCGGATTCAGATCATACTTCCAGAACAGGGGAACGTGTTCATTGGTGATAATGGGATACCGGAACCGGGTGTAAATGCCGTTCCCTGGAGATACCGGCTCGTTTTTTCTGGAAATCAGCGCCGAATGTGCGGTTTGAAGCTGTTTGAGTCTGTTGTCGAAGAATGTTGACATAGGGAAAAAAGTAATAAGTGGTAATTAAAAGTGAACCTAAATCCTAAAACCGCACCTGACTCCTCCTTTTAAAAAAGAGGAACAGGGAAATTAGTCAGCGCTTTTGTTCTGTTCCGCCCGGCGCTGATCCAGTTCGGCAGTAATACCGGCCAGTTTCTTTTCACTGAGCGGATAAATCAGAATAAAAATGACCGAAAGCACCGTTCCCACAGCCGGGAAGAAACTCAGCATCAGCTTAATGCCATCCTGAGCTTCTGCAGACTGTACCGCATTCGCCTGAAATCCGAACCAGGCCAGCAGCCAGCCCGTCAGGGCACCGCCCAGAGTCCATCCGAATTTCTGCGACATGGAAGAGGACGAGAAAATAAGTCCGGTAGCCCGGCGACCGGTCTTCCATTCCGAGTAATCGGCGATATCCGCATACATAGACCAGAGCAGCGGGAAAATACTGCCCGCACAAACCGAAATGAGTGACTGCATAACCAGAATCCCGATCAGATTCGATTTATCCATCCAGTAAAAGGCGATACTCAGAACAGTAGCAACGGCCATTGCGCCCATGTACGTCATTTTCTTACCGATTTTGTGGGCAATCGGGGTTACAAAAACTATCCCGACAATGTTGAAGGCCTGCCCGAGAACGAAATACAGGGAGACCTGACTCTGATCGCCAACGTAATATTTAAAGTAGTAAATTGCTGCACCATCCCGGATGGAGTTAAAGATGAGGGCAGAAATCCCCGAGCCGAGTAGAATCCACCAGGGCCAGTTCCCCAGAAGATCCCGGATATCATCCTTCAGAGCCGGTTTCTCTTCCCTGATCGGCTGAACCCGTTCCTTCGTCCAGGCAAAATTCAGCCAGAAAAAGGCAACGGCAAGTGCAGCGAAAAAGGCAGCGGTAAACTGCCAGGCGGCCGGAATGGAAAGCTGAACTGTTTCACTGAAAAATTTCACAAGCGGATCAACCAGTGCAAGGGCAATAATGCTTCCCAGAAAGGCAAATACCATCCGGAAGGAAGAAAGTGTCGTCCGTTCCCTGCCGTCAGCGGTCATGACACCCAGCAGAGAGGCATAGGGCACATTGATCAGGGAATAAATCATCATCATGATGGAGTAGGTCACGTAAGCATATATAATTTTACCGGAGACATCCAGATCCGGTGTGGAGAACGTCAGCACCCCGGCGATCCCGAACGGAACAGCAACCCACAGAATATAGGGACGGAATTTACCGTATCTCGAAGCCGTCCGGTCTGCAATGACCCCGACAACCGGATCAAAAGCCGCATCCCAGATCCGGGTTACCAGAAACATGGTTCCGACAATGGCGGCATCAATGCCGAAAATATCTGTGTAAAAGAACATCAGGTACATCGAGAAGAGCTTCCAGAACATGGAGGAAGCTGCATCACCGAAACCATATCCGATTTTTTCTTTCAGGCTGAGCGGCTGGTGAGTCATAATGGTCAACTTTATGGATTGAATACTGGACTTAAGAAAACAGTTTTAGAGTGGAGTGTCATAAATTGTGCCAAAGTCAGACCGGGCATTTTATGCCGTTTTTCACCGCTTTTTCCCCGATCCGGAAGGGGGTTTTATCATTTTAATAAAAGGTTATTGGAATAATAAGGCGGCTGGGAACCGGTGAAGGAAATGCCCCTGATCCCGTCCGATTCCCCAACTGCCGCACGTCCCGGCGGGATGCCGGCGGTGCCCGGTAAAACCAAACCGGAACTTTGGGGGGATTCTGTGCCCCGGTTGCCGAATCTGAATCCCGGAACTACGTGAAAGTCAGTTTTCCCCGGCAAACCGGATGTAGGGATCTTCCCGGAACCGGATAAAGTCGGCAGCAGCCGGATGGCCGGCATGCGGCGTGTAATAATGATCGGGAAGATCAGGTGAGGCCGGGCGGTTGCGCCAGACCATGACATAGGCAATCTGTCTGGATTCAACCGTGGAAGTCAGGCCTTTCAGGAGAGTTCCGGTAAACCAGTCCGGTTTTTTGATGGTCTCATTTCCGGTCTCGGTCAGGGCAGCCACCTTTCCCTTTTCTGCTGCGAGAACCGACAGTTCTGTCAGGGTCCGGGAAAAGAAAACTTCTTTCTGTTCTTCCGGAATCTGGTAGGCAGGATGCCCGACATCCCAATAATTATCAAACCCGAGAATATCCACAAAGTCATCGCCGGGCCAGGCGTATAGATAACCGGCACGGAATGAGTCGGGCTGCATCCGGCTGCGGTCGGGTGAAATGGCGTAGAGCAAATGATGAATGGCTTTTTCATCCCTCAGATACCGGACGGTAAACTGCCAGAGATCCCGGTACTGATCCGGAGTGCATCTGCCCTTTCCCCACCAGAACCAGTCACCGTTATGTTCATGCCAGGGTCTGAAAATCACCGGTACCGGCTTTCCGGCATCATCGGTTAAAGAAGCCAGAAATCCGGCCAGACGGTCAAGCCGGTCTTTCAGCAGGGCATGATTTTCCCCGCCGGGCAGCAGGGTTTCAACGGCCGTTTTTCCTGCAACAGCCACCGTGCCCTCTGCCGGGTTCTGAATATGCCAGCTCAGGGTGATCACACTCCCGATCCGGTTCCCGAACCGGATCCAGTTCCGGATGCTGTCCCGGTGAACACCATCCAGATTCTGGCTGACATCCGGCAGTTCCAGATGACCGAAATCCCACCCGAACAACCCCGGGTAACAGCCGGTTACCTCTTTCACATCCGACCGGAGAGTTCCCGATTTCCACCGGTATCCGTAAGCCAGATCATCCTGATGACCGAACAGGCACGATTTCCCCGACTGATCTTTCAGGGAGTGATACAAAGCCCGGGTTTCAGGAGTAGCCTCCCGGTCAATCTGGGCAGCAGCGGCTGCGGGAAGCAGAATGAAAATCGTCAGCAGTCGGGTGCAACGGGTCATGGTGTCTGATCCTGGTTTAGTAAGTTGAAATCTGAAGAAGTCCGGACCGGCCGTCCGGAACCTGAACGGAAACCCGGACGGATTCACCCGGCAGCAAAGTCCCGTATCCATCCGAAAA
Source organism: Bacteroidota bacterium (assembly GCA_023151185.1). Lineage (GTDB taxonomy): Bacteria > Bacteroidota > JABWAT01 > JABWAT01 > JABWAT01 > JAFLBE01. Next base: position 118,851 of record JAKLJL010000003.1, on the reverse strand, counting down.
AACAGCCGGCAGAATCCGGTTTCCCGTTACCGGATCCCGCAGGGAAAACTGAACGGCGATGGCCGGGACCTTTCCGGTATTGGTGATCTGCCAGGCCTGGCCGGACTGACCCGCAAGTTCTTTCTGCTCCAGAACCGGTTTGCCCAGCCGGTTAAAGGCGGTAAACTCATCCCGGAGGCTTTTCCAGTATTCATTCACTGACAGCAGACTCCCGTCCCGGCCGGTCAGTTCGAGGCGGATCAGGTAAACCGCCGGCCGGTCTGACGGCAGGCGAAGCTCCGGATATTCTGTGACGGAATTTCCCGGGCTGCTGACCCTGGTCCCGCCGGTAAAAACAGGAAGTCCGTCCAGTCCGTAAAGAGTCACTTTTAGACTCGCTCCGGTCAGGTCATCAAGGCTGGTGTTGATCACCTGAATTCTCTCATCAGGCAGAGTCATCTGAACATGGACCGGTTCACAGGCCTTTTTCGACCCGTAGAAAGATCCGAAGGTTTCATAATCCGAGGAATACACCTGCCAGACCGTGCTGGGCCATGCCGGATGACTCATCCACAGCAGCAGACCGCTGGTTTTCTTCCACAGCAGACTGTTCCAGGCCTCAAACATTGCCCGGTGACTGTCATAATTCACCAGTTGGGCCTTCCGGCAGAACTCATCCAGCGACCCGGAAGGACCGTATTTCCGGTCGATGGCGGCCAGATAGTCCGTCTGTCCGTCGTGCAGATCGTGGTAATACCAGACCTCACCGATGGGCCACGTATCGGCTTCTGCCATCATGCTGCGGATGGTTTCGGCCGTTGGAACCGACGGTGTTCCCAGTTCAGTTGAGAATCCGCCTGCAATTCCGGTAAAATACACGGACGGATCTTTCTGATAATGCCACGGACCGCTCCATCTCAGATTCAGGGCACGGGAATCGGGAGTGTAATGCCGGGACGGGTCTTCCTTCGCCATCAGGGTTTCAAGCTGACTTTCAAGTTGCGGAAGCGGGACGCCTTCATTCCGGGCACACCAGACTGCAATGGACGGATGGTTGCGGAACCGCCGGACGGCTTCCCGGGCATTTTCCAGAAACAGCAGATTGTCATTCGGATTCAGATTGTACCCGCCGGTCGACAGCCAGAAATCATTCCAGACCAGGAGGCCGTATTCATCGGCCAGGTCGTAAAACACCTGTTCAGTTGATTCCCCGGTCCAGTTCCGGATCATGGTAAAATTGGCCTCCTGATGCAGCCGGAAGTACGGTTCCAGCCGGTCACGGCTGACCCGCTTCAGTCCGTCATCCATTCCCCAGTTGCCGCCTTTGCAGAAAATCCGGCGGCCGTTCACCCGGATCACGAGATACGGCGACAGGGAACTGTCAGCCAGCGGAACCAGCCGGTCCAGTCCGGAAGAGTCTGCCAGCGGTGCAATCGAAATGGATTCCTTAAATACCCGGGCCCGGTTAAACTCAAAAACAGGAATTCCGGTGTCAGGATTCTTCAAGGGGACAAATTCCACCCGGGCACCCGGCTGACCCGGCAGATCGGCCGTCAGTTCATACGTGAGTTCCCGGATCCCGAACCGGATCGTTTTTTCATCCTCCGTCCGGCCATCCCCGGTGACTTTCAGCGAAAGCCGGTACAGGGGCTGACGGCCGTATCCATTCGGCCACCAGAGATCCGGATTTTTCAGGGTAAGCTGCGGATGGGAGCGGGGAGTGAGCTGAATCTGACGGATTTCACCCGGGGCCAGCGTAACCGGCTCCGAAAAAGTAAGGGATCCCATCATTCCCGAGAGAGTGACCGTTCGCTTCCGGGAAGAGGTGTTCCGGAGTTCGGTGCGGATAATCAGATCAGCCGATGTCGTATCGGGAAGCGGCAGCCGGGTCATCACCTGCGGATCCACCAGAATAACCTCACCGGTGACCCGAAATCTGATGTCCTGCCAGATTCCCGCATTCCGGTCCCGGATTCCCGGAATCCAGTCCCACCCTTCCGACGAAATAAAAGTAGGTCCGTCGAGACAAAGCTGCCCGCCGTTGGGTCCGGTACCGGCTGACGGGGATTCTTCATGCGGAATTCCTGGATTCGGCGGCGGCAGGATTTTTACCGCCAGAGCATTCAGCCCCTTCCGGTGAATCAGCCGGGACACGTCAAACTGACCCCGTGAAAATGCTCCGTTCACAGTCCCGACCCGGTGACCGTTCAGGAAAACCACGGCCCGGTAATTGATCCCGTTTAAAATCAGCCAGACTTTCCCGGAAGGTTCCGCCGGTGACGGAAACTCGGTCCGGTACCACCAGTTCTGCCGGCAGAGGGTATCGGGAATCGTCAGATTGTTGACACCGAAGTACGGATCAGGATACAAGCCTTCTTCGACCAGAGTCGTCAGGACTGTTCCCGGCACCCGGGCATTGAGCCAGTCCGGCGTCAGGGTTCCCGGCAGGGAAAGCACTTCGCCGGTTGCGCCCGCCCGGTCTTCTTCGCACAGTTCCCAGCCGCCGGAAAGAATCCACTCCCGGTCGGGTGCAGGAACCAGGGTACAGGCTTCCTGACGCTTGGCTTTCTTTTCGGGGAAAACAACCGGCACTTTCGATTTGGGCAGAGTCGCCGGATCCTGGGGCTGTGACAGCCCGAAATTAAGTTTATACTGGGCCTGGAGGGTCATAGGAAGAATCAGGAGATAAGGAAGGAATCTGGATTTCATCATGGGTAGTACATTTTTAGGCACCTTAAAAACCTCAACACCTGTCATCCCCAACCTGATTGGGATCCGGTAAAAAGCCAAACAGGAGGTTTTTAGAGGTGTCTATATAAAATTAAAGTCTTAACTCCCCTCTTTTTTAAGGATGGACTGAGAGTGGTTTTCTTAAGGTCAAAGGTAAAACGAAACCACCCGTCCCGATAGCGGGACACTCCTCCTTTTAAAAAGGAGGGGAACTTTACTTATTTTCTCCCCTGTCACAAGCCACCCGGTCCTGTAGGTTCCCGGTTCAGGCGACCCCTGATCCGTGCCCGGCAACCCTGCTACCAGCCCGGCATTTCATCCAGTGTGATCACATTCGACGCCCCGTACAGAATGGCAATCTGGGCTGCGGTATTTTTCTGAACAGTCAGTTCGGACCAGGACATGAAAAAGCCCCATTTCGGCTGGGATTTCAGTTCGGCAGCCGTTGGCAGCTTCTCACATTCCCCGATGACCACCGGCCGGCCTTTCGATGCGGCGACCATCAGGTTGTATTTGGCTGCGGTATATCCGGTGCCGTCACTGCTGTACATATCCAGCGCCAGAATATCCCAGTAACTGTCACCCGGCGAGTAGGCGGTCAGATCAGAACCGAGAGAGCCGAAATCCTGCAGATCCCAGATCCAGACCAGATTTTCCAGGCCTTTGGTCTTTACAAAATAGTCGTGGGTCAGGCGGTAAAGGGCTGCCGTTCCCGTTTCGCCCGGCCGGCCTCCCCACCAGAAGGCCCCCTGATTCATCTCATGAAACGGACGGAACAGCACTTCAACACCCTGGTTTTCGAAGTATTGCAGATAGGGCGCAATAATATCCATGCGGGATTTCCAGACGGTGTTCAGGGTGCCGCCGTCGGTAATCAGGGAGGTCCAGTCGGTATCGGTCAGTTTGGACAGAACTCCCTTGCCGTCATTCCAGGCGCAGGGCTCGGTGTATTTCGGTGAACAGGTATGCCACATGATATTGACCAGACTGCCCTTTTTCCACTGCCGCTCAGCCTCATAAATCATCGTCCACCGTTCTTTCACATCCGATGCAGAAAACAGAAAATCCCCGCTCCAGAGCCCCGGCGCTTTTCCGGCAATCCGGGTGATGGAATCGGTCCACTGAACCGGATTTGAATTGGGCTCCCGGTTATGAATTCCGGCCACGGTCTGCCTGCCCTGAATGGATGTGAGATAAGCAATGGATTTTCCCCAGGGTTTGGGGGATTCGGGATCTGACCGGGACTCCGGTTCCTTCCCGCAGGAAACCGTCAGAACGGCCAGCAGCACCAGAAAGGGCAGGCGGATATCGGTTACCGTTACCGTCACAGAGAGGTCCTTTCCCGGTTACTTTCTTAAGGCAGCCATCCGGGCGGCATGATCCCGGATGATGGCGAGTGTCGTCGAGTCGGTTAGAAAAACGGAATTCAGTCCCTGCGGTTCCTGCGGCGGATCGCCGGTAAACGGATCGCCGGGCCGCCATTTGGCATCGGCATGACGGGCTTTCGCCTCGCCGCCCCAGGCCCAGAAGTTCGTTCCGGCGACGGCACCACCGGCCGCCGCCGAATCGGCAACCAACGCAAACAAGGTCGTAAAATACTGATCGCGGTACGTGACCGGACTTCCCGGTTCGCAGGATTCCAGATCGCGGCCCAGGCCAAACTCTTCCATGGTCACCGGCTTGTTCAGTTCCCTGGCGACTTTCATCTGCCGGTTCACGTAATCCACCGCCTTTTCAACGGTGACGGGGAAGGTTTCTGCTGCCGCCCCGGCTTTGTACCAGCCCCAGTTCTTCGCCCAGAGATGGAACGTGAGATAGTCAATATTCCGGCTCCCGTGCGCCTTTTTATAAATTTCATCCGAATCGAGACTGCCGGCGGCGCCTTCGCTGCCGGTGGTGACGAGGTGATTCGGGTCGAGCGACTTGATAAAGGCGGCCGAGGAGTCAATCCAGCGGTAATAGGCCTCAACCTGCTGCAGACCTTCTGCACCCTGCCCGGGACGGGGCTCATTGGCAAGCTGCCAGGCCATGATGACCGGATCTTCCCGGTACAGCCGGCCGGTTACTGTATTCTTCCGGTTGATGATGCGGGTCAGTTCACCGTGCCACCAGGCATTGGCTGCCTCATTCCGGTAAAACGTAGCCGAGTAATTCATGAATCCATCCCAGTTGAAATCGGCCGGATTCCCGAACCGTTTTTCGAACTGACCGCCGTCATACCAGCCGGTGATGACCGACATCCCGCCGGACCATTCCCAGAAATTATTCAGAAAGACGACAGCTGTCATGTCCCGTTCAGCCATTTCGGCCAGGAGAACATCAAGACCGATGAGGAGGGAATCGTTGGTCGATTCCGGCGAGGGGGAAATGGCCGGATCGAGGGAGGTATTCAGCGGAGACTGCTGTGAGGAGGCCAGCACCCGCAGATTGTCGATACCGTTGGCCTTGAGTGCATCCAGTTCGCGTTCGAGACGGGCCCGGTCGCCCGATTTACCGGGGGATCCCAGATAGCAGCCGTACCAGAAATTGGTGCCGGTGAAGTAATAGGCCTTGCCATCCCGGACAAAGTGCCGGCCTTCGGTGCGGACAAAGCCGGGACCGGCCGGTTTCGGATCTGCACAGGACTGCAGACTGAAAAGCAGAAAAACGATAAATCCCCAGAGAGAAACCCGGGGAAGATGACCGGCTAACCGGCGGAAGAAGTGGGTCATGGCAGCATCCTGTTGTGCAGATTGAGGTGATGTGCCTGAAAGAGAACGAATTTCGTGCCAAAGCCCACGCCGGGCTGCCCTGCCCGGATTCACGCCCGGCACCCGGCACCGGGTTATCATCCCGATAAGCTTTTATCAAAATGATAAGAAGGCGGAGTTAACCGGCAGCTTTTATCAGGCGGGCGGGGGCACCCGGTGATTGACAAAGACGAGGCGGGGTGGAATACACTTTATTGAACACTCTCACAGCTACCGAGGATAGTATTCGTGCATTTAATAGTTTTGGATTAGAACATCTGTTGGAATATTCCATTTACCATGAAGCATCCTAATCATTTCAAGGGAAAGTTTCCTTTTTCTACTTAAAATTTCGCTTGCTCTACTTTTTAATCCAATTACATTGGCTAAATCTGATTGTTTGTAACCAGATTGTTCCATTCTGAATTTGATTGCCTCTACAGGATCTGGCAGTTCAATTGGATAATTCTCATTTTCATATTGATCAATAAGAATGCTGAGGATTTCAAGTTCGTCACCTTCTTCCGTACCTCTTTTTGCATCAAAAAGTATTTCAAGCCTTTTAAGAGCTTCTGTATAATCATTTTCCGATTTAATTGGCTTTATGTTCATGTCAAATTTTATTAGCGTTAATTTTATCATACTCTGCGTGTGTTCCAACAAATCTGATCCACACCATTTGGTAATCATAATTAATCTTTACAATAAGTCTGTAATTATTCCCCTTAATATTGAACACAATTCTATTATCTGAGAGAATACTTGCACTTGGATAGTTCAAATTTATCTCATTAGGATTTTTCCATTCTGCTTTTTCCGCTTCTTGAAACCAGGCTTTCAATTGCTGTTCGCAATCAGCATGTTTGTCCCAAAAGTCCCTTAAAGTTTTCTTTGCTATAACTCTCAATTGTACTCAATTTTTGTCAAAGGTACAAAAAAAGTTCCCAAAAAGGGAATGGTTCGTTATTTTTGCATAACGGCCGGCGGTATGAAATCGTTGGGGATTACGGAGCACTGCACTATCAAGATACAACCAACTTTGATGCGAGAGACACTGCTTGCATAGCCAATTAAACCCCAATGTTTTATACCGCATGTTAGGCAAAGTTATTATTTAAATCTTCTATTCTTAATATTCGTTTTCTTCAATCCTTTTTCAGCAAATTTACCATGACAATGATAGTACTCTTTAATCTCATTCCCATTAATAATTAACTTTTCATTTGTCAAATAATCTGGATTATGACATACAAAATTGTCAACAAAGAATTCGATTTCCGAATAATTATTAAAATTTACTGTAAAGTCACTTTTTTGAGTCATTAAACCTGAAATTTGTATATTTTTTATTTCCCCATAATAGATTGTTTTTCCGTTTTCATCAAGGGTAATTGTGTCAGAATGATTAATTACTATTGTTCCATAAAAAATTGGAACACTATCTCTATCAAGACAATAAATTTTCTTATTATCACTGTATGCAGTATCTAAAATCTTGTAACCCCTTGCAAATTTAGGTTGATTAAATGTATTTAGAATCAACGTATCTTCTTCGACTACCCAAGTCCCTTTTTTTATGGTTCCCCCTCCTACATCAAAGAAAACATAATATTCAAATGTACTGTCACTTTTGAGTTCTAATTGTGTGCATGCAAAATAGCCTTTTGGGCACTCTCCATAAAGTCCAACAAAGGATTTTCTTTGTGCAAAGGTCGAAAGTGTAAAGACACTCAAAGCTATTATTAAAAGAATTTTAATGCTCATTCTCCATTTAATTTTGCCTAACGGTTTGGGGCTTTGCGTCCGGGCGGGTAACGGAGCACAAAGCTTCATATTATTACTAATGTTTATTAGAAGCACTTAGCTTCGAGTTTCCACGTCAGCCCGCCTGACGCAAAACCCGTGTTATGCCCTGTTTTTTTTCTATCTGTATTCAATTTTTCTTTCGGTCAAAGTGGTTGGACTTGAGTTTTTGTATTCTATTCTTTGTATCCAATTTCTATTCTTATCATACTGGTATATAAAAGTTTTTAGTTCTTCAATGCCACGTTGAAAGTCATTCTTATTGTAATGCTCAATTATGTCGTTTTTATCGTTGTATTTATATTTATCTACTGAGGTTATTTTTGTTTTTGGGTCTGTCCATAAGATTGTAATAAGTCTTCCTTCGTTGTCATATTCAAAAGTTTTAACCATATAAGTTGGACTATAATCAGGCTCTTCTCCAACCATAAATTCTTTTATTTTCTTATAGTCTTGGTCATACTCGTATATCCATCGCTCGACAAAATCTTCACCCAAATATCCTGTTCTTTCAATTTTATTACCTTTATTGTCATACTTATAAGTCCAAAACCCCATTAGTCCTTCACTGTCAAACATTAACTCTTTCACTTGATTGCCTAAAGAATCATATACATATTTGCGGTCAAGTCCGTCAAAATTCATTCGTTCAATGAGTCTTCCACTTTTGTCATATTTGTATTTATATGATGATAGAAGGTCCATTAAGCAATACTTTTCTGTTAGAAGTCTGCTTTTATCGTCAAATTCATATTTAAGCTCAGAACATTCAATAGTGTCTCCTTTTATTATTTTACCGTCTTTTTCTGTAGCACGAAATTCAAATTGATAAACTGCCTTTACGACCCCTTTAAATTTTAGGTCATTGTCAAGAAAGCTTTGTCCATAAAGCAGATTTGTAGAAAAAAGTAAAAATATAGCTATCAACTTGTTCATATGTCGTTTCTTAAAATAGGGCATAACGGTTTCGGGCTTTGCGTTCGGGCGGGTTTCGAAGCACAAAACTGTCAAACTGCAATACACTCGAATAGAAGCACAAATCTCTAAGTTTTGCACATCAGCCCGCCTGACGCAAAACCCGTGTTGGCAGCTGCTTTAGTCGTTTCACACAGCATGCACTATATTTTGTTTTTGTGTCCAAATAATAACATCGAATAATACCTTTACTTTTCTTGCGATCGAACTTTCTGGGTAATCATTACTCATGTCCGTGAATACAATGCTGTTCTTTTGTTTATCTGTTCCTGTCAATTGTAGCCAAACAGTTCTGCTATATTTACTTACAACTGACTTTTCCTTTAGACAAACTTCTGTTAGCTCGTCAAAAGCTATAGACTTAGTTTTAAACCACGTTTTGAAAACACCGTTAATGTTTTCAATGCGAAACTGTTTTGTTGTGAAGTCAATGGTGAGTAAAGTATTACCTTTTGTCATTTTCCACAAGTCATACCCAAATAAAACTTCGAAGAGAAATAACCAAAATATGATTGTATTCGTGTTGTCGGTCAATAAGTGGTACACTAAAAGTCCTGCTGGCAAAAGAAGAATAACGGACACGTAAAATATTGTTCCCAAAAACTGTGAGCCGTTTGCCTCTATTGTGATGTAATCTTTTGAGATTTTGAATTTGTCCTGCTTGTTGTGCCTTTGCACCAACTCATTCAGTCCATTTATTGTTTTGTCAAGTCTTGAATTTGGTCTCATATAATATTAAACGGTGTCATAAAAAGTTGCTGCCAACGGTCGAGGCTATATGCAGTAAGGGATTGCGGGCATCTTTCCTGTCATATTACAACATAAGTTGAAGCGGGAGAAAATGTTCAGATTACTACTGAAACCCTTATTGCATATAGTCTTTGTTGGCAGCTGCTGTTCTTTTGTTTGTTGTTGTCATTTTAGTCTTATTGCTGTCCGAATTGAATTTATATCAAACGGAACTGGGTTTAATTTACTTATTTCTTTTGGCGGTGCACCGTTGGTTTTAGGAATTTGCGTCCAAATCACTTTGATACCTTGGCATTTTGCGTGATGAATTTCATAATCCACCCAAGGTCTGTTGTGAGTATTGTTGCCAACTAACACAAGAACCACTTGTGATGAATTGATTTTTTCTCTCAATACTGTCCTTACAAAGTTTTCTCCTTTGTCTAAGTAATTATGTCCTTCTTCAGATGATAAACTTATATCCAGTCCAATATTTTGATTACTCCAATTGTCAACCACTTTTTTTGCTTCAATATCTTGATAGTCAAAACTGATAAAAACCTTTGCCATTTTGAACCCCTTAAGAATTAAATAGAATTTCGTCTGATGGCTGAGACAATTGAACTAGTCTGCCAATTCACAAGTTCATCCGCTGCATCCTGAACAACTTTTGGCATATTTAACTGACCCCAAGGATAAACTGCAATAATAGGTTTATTGTAAGATTGTGCCAATTTAATTTCCTTAAGAATCCATTCACTATATGCAGCATACATTCCCCCTATAATTATCACACAATTTACTGGTCTAACCTGTCTATCTAAAAGTTCTGTCAGTTTTGCTTTTCCAACTGTCGTATTTGGGTCAATTAGAGGGTCATGAACAGGAACGCTGTAATTTCTCCATTTGAAAAGAGGGGCTTCTTTAAGCATTTTTTCAAGACGATAGTAGTCATCATTGTAACGCCAAGCGTGGCTGAGAAACAAGTCGTAAGTTTTTAAATCTGGCATATTCGTTAATTTTGTTTGTTAATATATTGACTCCAAGCTGAGTGTTCTTTACTCACTAAATTTTCTGTTCGTGTTACTAAAAGTTTAAACGGTTCGGTTTCTTCGCTGTAAGGTCCTGTTTTTGTTTGGAAAAGTATTTTTTCGTGTTTCAATGTCTCGGAAGTTGTGCGATATTCAGTCCATTTTTCTTGAAATTTTAAAAGTCCTGAAAGCCCCGACAATATTGCGATTAAAGCACCGAGAATTCCTAAGATTACATTTTTTAATCCCGTACAAAAATCAAGTCCCGCAAGTAATGGAATTGCAGCAGAGAAAACAATAATTGCTCCCTTAGTCCAATGGTTAAGTAATTTATTTGTTGTCGCTTTGTTACTATACCATTTTATTTGGTCGTCAATTCGCTCTTTTATATATTGTTCTTCTGTCATTGTGTTGTCTTTTTACAGTTGCTGCCAACGTTTTCGGGCTTGGCGTTCGGGCGGGTTTCGGAGTACAAAGTTTCAATTTATTTCTAAAGTTTATTAGAAGCACAAAGCTCCAAGTGATACGTCAGCCCGCCTGACGCAAAACCCGTGTTATGTGCAGCCTTTCTTTCGTCAACCGTCATTTTGTAAAACTCTTGTTTACTATTTCTTGTCGTCCGGATACAATTAATTCGTCCATTGAACCTGGGTCAAAGTTGTCCGCCATTACAAAAAACTTAGCCGTTACTGTGTTGTCGTCTCCGTAGTCTTTATCAATATTAAAAGTCTGTCCAGGCTCAGTTTTGTTTATTTTGTCAGCAATGATGTTTCTCAATCTTTTTAAGTCAGTAATTGTCCCACCAATAGCGCTTTCGGTAATTATTGCTTGGTCGTCAAGCGTAATAATTTTCAAATACATGTAAGGTCCGTAGTGGTCGTGTTCAAACTCTTTGTCGTTGCTTGCTCTGCTTGTGTAGTCGTCAAGAAGTGTTACAAAATTCCGTAGTCCGCTTTTGTTACCGTAAAACCTCCATTGGTTTACAGAAAGTCTTTCGTCAAAGTCGTAATAGAAACCAAGTTGTCTCCACTCGTCAATCATCATTTGGTCAATATCAATTTTCTTGTCTGTCATTTCAGTTGTGATGGTCGTTTAAGGTTGCACATAACGGTTCGGGGCTTTGCGTGCGGGCGGGATTACGAATCTCAAACCTTCAACTTCTTTCAAAAGATCATTAGAAGCAAAAAGTTCTAAGTTTGCAGGTCGCCCCGCCTGACGCAAAGCCCGTGTTACCTGCAGGCGTTTTGTCTCCCGTTGTTGTCATTAGTTTTCTTTTACTGTTGTCAATAGTTCGCTGTCTAATATTGCTGCTGGTGAAATTACAATTTCTTCTGTTGGGATTTTGTCACCGTAACGTTCTTTCATTTTCTGCTTAACAGCTTCATTTGTCAAGTTAAAGTCGCTAAGTTTTTGAAGTTTTCCGATTTCAATTCCTGTTGAACGTTGATATATTTTCCAAAGGAGTTCAGAGCAATAAATTTTGTCGTCTGACCACTCAAAAGTCAGGTCATAATTTTTTCCTTTAAATTTTTCGCATTCTTGCTTCATTTTTTGAAGTATCTCTGCAGTCAAAACTTGGTCAACGTTTTTAAGTCGTTTGATTACAAAATGTCCGTCCTTGCCACGAGCAATCCATTTGTCGAGCGGTGTTGACTTAACTGGCTGAATTGCTTCAAAAACGTAAAACTGTCCGTTGTCACTGAAAATAATTCCGCAATGGGAATACTTTGAGTTTGTGGCAAGTTGAATGGCTTTACTCTGTCCAGAAAGTGAAGTTTGAAAAATCAAGTCACCATTTTTTATTTCGTTATTGTCGGCAAGTTGTTTTACTTCAGTTTTAGCATTGTCAAGACAGTGTTTCGGGTCATAGAATTTTCGTTTAGCGTAAAGTCCACCGCAAATTATAAGTCCTAAAAGTCCAAGTATGATTATTCCTTTTTTCATTGTCTTTTGGCGTTACTGCGTGGTTCGCTACGCTTGCAGGTAACGGTTTCGGGCTTTGCGTTGGTGGGCATTTGAAACCGAAAACTCTCTGCCAGCACCAACGTTTATTAAATGCTCAAATGTTTCTTTTCGCACTGTCCGCCCACTAACGCAAAACCCGTGTTAGGCACCAGGCTTTTCGTTTTCTTTATTAAACATCCTGTGTCCTAAGTCTGTTAATGCCCAAACTACCGACTCCCTATTAGAACTATCAAAGTGTTTCACAACATCATGCTTTTCGAGTTCTTCTAATATCTGAGTAATTACTTTGACATCTGAATTTACCTCTTTTGCAAGCCCTTTAGCAGTTCTGTAAGCATACTTACTACTTTTAAGTGCATTAATAACATTATCCACGTCTCCTTTTACTTTTTCTTTAACATCATTTTCAATTGCTTTTATGTCAATTTTACTTGACGATACTTCTTGATTTGGTTCAGTATTTTGAGCAACAATTACACTAACTTTCTCTTCATTCTCTTTTGCTGTACTTATCGCTTCCTCTGCTTTCCTGTTTGCGTCTTTAGCTTCCTTCAAAACATTGTCTCCAACTGTCTTTAAAAATCGCTTCGAAAAAATTGCTGCAACAATGCAAAAGCCAGCATACACAAAGTAATATTTACTGTCTTGTTTGCATTGGTTAATTAAGTCGCTTGAAATTGTTTGCAAGAACAAAGGGACTACAAAAGATGCACCAATACCAACTACAAGGCTTTTAAATAAATCTTTATACCAATCCTTGTCTTGAACATCTAAGAATAAGAAGTTAATTGTCCCACCAAGTAAGCCTGTTGCCAGACTAATCCAAAAAATATTACATAAATAATTTTCCATGTCGTTTCTCTTTAAAGCTTGTGCCTAACGTTCTGCGGCTTGGTAACGGGCGAAGTTGAAACCGCTGAACTCTCCGACCGGATTTCATTTCCTTGATCTGATACTAACTTTCATCTGCCACTTCCGCAAAGCCTGTTACCAAACCGCTGTTAGGATGCGTTTGAGTGTGCACTTCCCGGCGGCAAACAGTTGGCATGGACATTTGCTCTCTGAACCATCACCGGAACCTTCAGAAAGCAAGTTAGTGAATATTTTCTACATCCGGACTTAGAAAGCTGTGAGAAAACCGGCACACGCCTCACCTGCAAATGTCATGACAACTGTGGCTTCTCAGGCACTCAAAAAACTCAAAAGAAAACGATAACTCGCGGAACCCAGGAAATAACCAACCCGGAGCGTTACCTTTTACATTAAAATTGTATTCCTGCCGGGCGCACACGAAAATCTAACCTAACGGTTTGGCGGTATGTTTTTGTTGCCGATTTAAAAGCACTGTCCTGTCAAATTACACGAAAGTTTATTAGATGCAGAAACGCTGAAATACCCACTAACACGGCAATAAAATATACCGCCTGTTATGCACTGGCGGTTTTTGTCTGTCCGTGTGTCTGAGTCAAATTGCACTTTCATATTAAACTTGTCATTCGTTTCATTTTCTTTTCTGTCTGTGTCGCACGTGTGTTAGCGTGTTTTAATTATTTTCTTTTTAACGTGGGAGAAAAATTTTGAAATTCTTCTCTTGGGTGGGCTTTGCAAGCTCTTTGACAAAGCTTTGGTTATAGCGTTGGCTCGTGTGGCTTTGGCAATGTGCTTGTAAATGCGTTGGCTTATCTTTCATTCCAAATTTCTTTAATTGATTTGTTTTTTAAACCATCTTTAATTTTGATAATAGCTTTCTGTGAATACCTGTCAAAAGGTACATTACCAACTCTCAAATGTTTAAAGCATTCTATATCATCTTTTATGTTAAACCACTTAATTGCTGCTGATGTCTTTGGGCCAGTAAGACCAAGTTTTTTTGCTAATTGATCTCTTCCAAGATTATAATAATCAAGTTCATTAACTCTTTTAATAGCAACTATTGCAGCTCCTGGTGTGCCTTCTGGAACAGGAGTAAATGGAATACCTTCTTCGGTTTTAGTTATTCTCAAATCCAAAGAAGGGCCATAACCATTAGAAGTAAGGCTTAAAGTAGAAGTACCTGGAAAAATTTGATTCCAATTAGACCCCTTCTTTAGCTTACCGGCAATTAATTTAAGTTCCGCATCGGATGGTTGGGTTTCTATTCCTTGAATTGAATTTTCCATTATTGCTAAAGCTCTTAGTTTTTCAAGAGCTTCTAATCTTTTCCTGCTTTTAGGTTGTATAAGTTTTCTTACTTCATCAATTTCTTGCGAAAACAAAGCCTCCATTTCTATTGGAGGAGTTGTAGAAAGTGGCAAAACCCTGACTGGGAGCTCTGTTTTAAGATCAATATTAAAAACTCTTGAGGCAATATCCCTAAAAAGTGTAAGACCAGCTTGTGCTTGGAAATAAAACAACTGTTCAGATAATTCTAATGTATAGTGTTGGGCAGCATCTCTAAATCCATTAATTGTTTGCAGGGTTAAAACTTCTTCCTCAGTCAGAAATTTTACTTTTGCATCACTAAAGCACTTTCTAATGCATGAACTAAAACCGATTGTTTCTTTAGCTCTTTTTTCTCGAATCTTTCCGCCTTTATGAATAATTGCAGCTTTTAGAAGCATCTCAAATGAATGGTCTAAAAAAATCAAAACACCATGCGTGCGACCACATTCATGAGGTCGATTAAAAAGCTCAATACTCAATGTTAGAGAATCTATTGCTTTCTGATACAGATGTTTTGCTTCTTTTTTCATAAGGCTAAATTTACTCCGCTTTCCATCTTAACTCAAATTGGTCTGGACTAAGTTTTAAAATCTCTTTAATGTTTTTACCCCCAATTGAACTCATGCCTTCCATCATGCCAACCATTGTGCTAGCAACTAATGATTGAGCCATAACACTGTCATTTTTCTTTAACCAGTTTTGAGGGCTAAATATTTTTCCACTTAATTGGGCTTGTTGATTAGCACTTTTTAATGCTTGATTTAAACAAGTTGCTGCAAAAGGCAAAATCTCCTTGCCATGCTTTTCTACAATGTCTAGTGTAGCAGATGGAAATGGAACTTTATCACCTTGATTATTTGCATAGGCAATTATTGAGGAAATTGAAAAAAGAATATGAAATCTTACATAACTTTTTGTTGCTTTCAGTAAATCGTCTAAGGGCAAATTATCCCAATCTTTCATAATTATTGAATCCCACTTCTTAAGAGCCAATACAGAAACAGGGTTATAGTCTGGCTTAAAAACATTTTTATAGAGTTCGTCAAATAATTTTTTCTCGTTGTATGATATATTTGGTCTCTGACATTGCCATGCCATTACATTCTTGGCAAAATCAGAAACATCAACTACTTTGCTTTTATCTTTATCGCCTGGAATTTCCATACCCCTTTGATTGATCAATAAGCTATCAGGATACATTGCTTCATAGGCTCGTTTCAAACTCAAAATAATTCTGTCATTACTTTTTAAATCACGGGGTTTAACCGCACTTTGACTATTGGTGTTAATACTAATTTTATCTGCTAAATCTTTTTGTGGAATTTCATAAAAGCGGAATAATATGTAACCTGCCTCCTTTTCAATTCTTCTAACATCCTCCGAACATTTAAAAATTGTAGTTAAGCTTTGGCATCCATTAACGACATTTAAATCAAAGCATTGTAGTGTTGCTTTTTCTGTATCAAGTTTGAATTCTTTACAAATTGCTGTTATTCCATTATGTGAAAAGAAAAAATCTTGCGGGCGGTCGCTTTTTATTGATTGTTTAATTTTCTTATTTATTGTGTTCCAGCCAAGTGATTGACGGACATTTTTTCTGAAAAGCCTTTGGTCTGCGATGCCTGGAAATTTTAAACATTCGGAAAGTGGCAATGCTACAATAACGCTTCTTGTTCCTTTAATATCAAATGACATTACTTTATCTTTCTCAATTTGAACCGTGTGATTTATAGCTGGCAGTTCCTTTGATTCAGCATCAGTCAATCTTGTTTCTATTACCTCTGAATCAACAAGTATAATATTCGCATTGAAATCCTTCGATTGTTCTAGTTTTTCTGAAAATACCTTTAAATCACTTTCAGCGGCTGGAGTGAGTTTTCCTGTTGTAAGCAATTCAAATGTAATATCATACTCGTCATCTAATGCCTGTCTGAGTGCTTCTATACGTTCTTTAAGTTTATCATTGCCATCGGTTTGTAGTGAATGTAAATCTTGAATTCTAACCCAAGCTGATAAAATTTCTTGTAATGGCCCGCTGTCAATTGAGCCAAATTCAAAGAATTTGCCTTGCACGATGATTATATTCCTATTATCATCATCAATTACAAGAGCATCAATTTTTTTATCATTTGCTCCATCTACAACACACATTTTAGTGGCTTGAGGAGACTGCAATAAGACTCGTCTCACATACCAAGCAACAAAACGAAAACCATCATTTGAGAAATGATCTTGATAAAACTTATCGTTGCCAATTTCGGTTTTGATTTTTTGTAAAATGCTCATAATATCATTATTTATAGGTTATTCATTAAGATTTAATTGTCAGATTCAGGTTGTATTCCTTCATTAACTGCTCCCACTTCTTTTGCACATCTTTGGAAATCAGCATAGATTCCTCGTTTGCCACCTGTTGCTTTTCATTCTTACCGAACGAAAGGAAATTGAAACTTCCGGCAATATAATAGTCATTGTCCTTGATAACCAATTTACGATGTGTTCCAGTTAGGCGAGAGCCAATGTTGTCAAAATGTGTGGGCAAATGAATAAGTTTGAATGTTTCTTTGTTTTGGCGTTGCAGTTCCTTTACTTTTTCAAGTGTTTGGTAATCGTGTTCGTCTTTTTCACTTATTCCGTAAAGTATAATTAACTGCTTTTTGTCTTTCAGCATTTTTTCAAATAATGGCAAGTATTCCATTGTAGCACGTTTAATCCAGGGACTTTCAATCAGTATTTTGTCTTTCACATTATGCAATGCCTCAAGAAATTTATGCTTGGTTTCCCATATAGTAAGCGTGGCAATGTCTGATGTTGCAATTTGCGGTTTTATTGGCTGTACTGGTTCTTCAACTATTTCTGCAAGTTCTTCAAAACTGGTACGGTCTGAATTACTCAATGAATAAATGTAGTGGCGATATTCCGAGTTAAATTTGGCGGTTAATTTTTTATCGGGTTTAAGCGAATCATAATTTCTTACTTCCAGTTTTGCTTCAAGGTTGCTGTTTTTTTCAGGAATGTACTCAATCAGCCAATAATTCAACCAAAAGCCACTTTCTCCGTCTCTGAAACTGTCAAACTTAATATCATCAGCATCATAACTTATCAGATAGCATTTGTTTTCATTGAGTTGTTTGAATGTGTCAGCAATCTGCTGAAATCTATTCTCAATTATTTCAGGGCTTCTGTTTGGTATTTTTATTTCTGAGGTTAGAAATTTTGGCAATTTGGCTTTATTGGCATTTTCTTGTTTTATTGTCATTACATCTCCCGAAATTCCATCCAATAAAAACTCAAAATCTTCATGTTCCTCTACTCTTAATATTTTTTCGTTTTCCAGAAACTTTTCTCCATCAGGGGCAACAATCCATTTATCAGCAATTAAATCAACATAATTTTTTTCTTTAAGGAGAAATAATTCACGAAGAATAAACTCGTCCTGCTCACCCAATCCGAGGAATTGAAATAAAGTATTTTGAGTGTTAAATCCTTGCTGAATTGCTCTTAGCAGGACATTATAAACTTTTACAAGAGAGCCGTCAGGCTGCTTATTTACAAGTGCATCAATTTTTATCTTTCTAACAGGATAGCTAAATGCAATAAGCTCATTTAACTTAAATCCGGTTGGCGATTTATCCTTTAATTCTTTATATGCTTCTAATTCTGTCATTGCGCCACTTGTTTAATAAATTCAGCTTTAACAACCCATTCCGGTTTAAGATATTCAAGATACAACTGCAAAGCTGCTTTTTTCCCATTAAGTCTTTTTGTCGGGGCATTGACCAAACCATGATAATCACCCACAATAATGAGTAATTTCTTTTGTCGTGATAAAGCAACATTTATTCGGTTTGGTACTTCAAGGAAGCCAAGATTCAAGCCAGCTCCGCTTTTAACAAGGTCAACAATTACAATATCACGTTCCAAGCCCTGAAAACGGTCAACAACTGAAACAGTAAGCTTATCTTCGGATTTATTCCATTTCCAAATGTTGTTAATTCTATTCTGATATTTTTTCTTGTCAATTTTCTTTTTTAATTCACGAAACTGTGCCGTATAGCCGGTAATAACGCCAAAGGAATACTCTTTTACTTTGGGATATTTATTCAGATGTTCCAGAATTTCAGCAATCAATTCTGCACTTAATTTATTAAACGAAGAATTATTATTGTCCTTTTCATTTTTGGTGTGACTCCCAATATCGATGAATAAAATTGAACTATTGATGGCTAAAGGCAGATTGTGTTCTTTTGAAATATCTCGTTTAACCGGAATTATTGGCTCATCGCCCTCTGGCTCATAGAAGCATTTTGAAGTTAAAAGAACCTGTTGTTCAGATGAACGTCTGCACTCAGTAAGTTGTGCTTTGTAATCGGGTTCTATTTGTGTGATAACCTGTTCAAATAAACTTGGGCGGTTAAAATAATCATCCCAGTTTTCCAGTTCATCGGCTTCTTTTTTAAACTTCTCTCTTAACCAAGATTCAACTTCTCTTGTTGCTGTGAGCATAGGACGTAATTGTCTGTGGTCGCCTACGAAAATTAAATTTTTACCAGTTATAATTGGAACCAAAGCTTCGGCTGTAGTCGCTTTGCCCGATTCATCCATTATTACATAGTCAAATTCGAAATGGTATTTGTTGTATTTCTTTGCTGCTATGTGATTACAGGTAGCTCCAATAACCCGAATACTATCAACAAGCTTTTGATTCAATGCGCTTTTTTCATCAAGTGAATTAATGGTTACAATCCAGTCTCTGTGCAAATCTTGCCTTTTAACAAATTCACCGATATTTGTTTTAAGCACATTGTCAATGCAGTGAATTGATTCGCTTTTGGTTTTAGGTAAATTATGAAGTTCTTTCAGATTTTGAATTCGGCTAACAATTTGTTCGATTTTTTCTTTTGCTTTTTTCCAGTCTTTTACTTCATTTAATATTTCAAAAATCGTTGATGCAAATGGATTGCCTTTTTGCAGATTTTGCTTGAAACTATTAATGTAATTTTTGAAGTTTCTTTCAGCAGTTTCTCTCACTTGCTGTTTCCATCCTTCCAGTTTACGGTCTAAAGTATGTTTTCTAATAACAGGAACTCTTGGAGCAGTAATGCCACTTAATCGTAAAATAGGAATGCCGTTTTTAAGCAAATTTTCAAGAACCTGATCAACAGCATTATTTGTCTGTGAGGTAATCAGAATTTTTGCTTCAGGTTTTGCGGATAGTATTTGAAATACAATTTCAGTAATTACAGTGGTTTTTCCTGTTCCGGGAGGTCCCTGTATTATTGAAAGAGGGGTTTTGTTTAGTGCATTTCTAATCGCTTTTGTTTGATTGTCAGAATATTGAAAAGCAATGTTTTTTTCATCTTTCTGCCACACATTTTCAAGTGGTGTATAATCTGAAAAGGATGGTGGTAGTTCATTTGGTTTAAAGAGGTAATATATTAAATCAGGGTTCTGAACTTCGTGTTTATCAACTTTTTTGATCGCTTCAAGTTGCCGATTTTTTTCTTCTTCCTTTTTCGCAGTATTTTCAAAAATATATCCTGTAACAGGGATGTTCTCTTTTTTTAGTCTTTCACAATCCTTGATTTTAAAAAGTTTATCCTTTGAAAAGTACTCATAAGGTTTTCCAGCAAATTCAACCGTTTCTTTACTTTGTTTTCTGTCTCCGGTCGCTGCAATTACATATTCAAATCCATCTGAGTTAACATCGTTACCGTCTTCAATGTGTTTTTGCAAAAAACCTACGCTGCTGCATTTGTCATTTTCTTTAATCTGAAACACTATTTCATCACCATTCACTTTAAAACTGGAATATTGCAGTCGTAGAGATTTATTTGCAATAACTTTTAATTCCTCTTTCAATAATTCAGAATAGAATCCCAGTTCGTCTCTTACTGCTCTTCTGTTTTCACGAAGTGAAATGTCTTTTGCTTTAAGTTCAGACCATTTCTGAAAATATGAAGTTAAATCAGCTTTATTTTGTGGATATTCATAAGTATAATTGAATTTAAAAGGTAGCTTTTTCCCTTCTCTAATTTTCCGTTCTGCGATTTTAGAATCAATGGATGATAAATAATTGATGCCATTGAATAGTAACTTTTTTTCATCTTTAATCCATAAAACACCTTCGCAAATAAAACTGCCAAGAATTACATCTGCTAAGAAGTTTAAACCTGGCTTAGGTGCAAGATCAAAAATAGGTGTATTGTTTTGCAACAATTCAATTATTTCATTTTCATGACCTGCTCTAAATGAAACCCAAACTGATTCAGTTTGTGAAGCATTTGCAAGTTTTCTCAAAAACGATAAAACATCTTGCCATTGAGGTCTGTCTGCCGGAGTGTTTGAAAGCAATTTTTGAAGAATCAAATTATACTCTTCCGGAATAGTTTCTTGTTTTTCATTAAAGAACCATTCAAGAACTTTCCCCAATGAATAAATGTCAGATTGATATGGAAAACCACCTGCATGTAGCTTATTCAATTTTTCAGGAGCAGCAAAACTACTTGCAAAAATTTCAAGGTTTTTCTCCTGACTTAGTGTTTTGGTTATATCTGCAAGACCAAAATCAATAAGATAAAATTGCCCGTTTTTATCAATTAATATGTTTCCGGGATGAACATCACCATGATTAATCTTGAATTTTGCATGTAATTCTTGTAGGCAGTCTGCTAAATCAATTAATCCACTTAGTGCGGTTTGGGTATTGAATTCCCAGAATGAAGTTTCAAAAGGCCTTGCATCTTCTAAAAATTCATAAACAATTGCATAAGCTGATATTTCATTATCAAAACCATATTCAATTATTGGAGGCAAAGCGCTATGTCTGGCTTTTTGTAAATGTCTGAGTTTGTCAGATAAAATTTTTGCTTTTGTTTCGTTCTTTTCAATACCAAGAATCCATTTAACCCAAAATTGCTGTCCATTTTCATCACTGGCTATGCAATTCTGCGAGTATCCTCTTTTTACTATATCCCTTGAATTATATTGATATTTTTCAAATAACATACGAAGTACTATATGGTTGTTAGTTTGCGGGTCGGAAAGATTGCACTCTTTGACAAAGCTTTGATTTCAGCGGTGGCTGGTGGGGCTTTGGCAATGTGTGCAATGAGGGTCGGTAATGAGTGTCGGGTTATTTGTCTGTCAGTTTCGTTTTTCATACCAAGTTTAATATTTCATTGTCAATTTGCTGTGTCGCTGTCTTTTTTCCGCTTGTGCATAACTCGTTTATATAAGCCACTTCTATACCCATATCTAACCTGCAATAGTGAAAGATATGAGAATATTTGTGTTCCTTATCTTATACTAAGATCTGCCCTTTAACTTTCAGGCGCAATACAGGAAACCCCTTAATTTTTGGGTCAGAGAGGCCTTAGTTTTTGCCGGTTCAGAACCTTAGGTAGTCTAAGGTGCCAGTCCGGCAGGAACCATCGGTATTTCACCAGTGAAAGATCCCTGTTCAACAGCCAACGTCGTATCAAAATGATAAGCCGTCCTCTCTTTTTTAGTCATCGCCGTATCAAATTGATAAGCTGGGCTCTGTTCAACATCCGCCGGTTTTGGGAAACCCCTGGGACGCAAAGGCGCAAAGGAGTGGGTTTTATCCAACCCGGTTTCTTTTGAGTGCGCGTCCGGGGAGAGAACCGGTCGGGGCGGTTAAGGACGGTGGCGGCAGAACGGCTGCCGGGGCAGGTTGGCAGGGTCAGGAGTCCCCTGCCGGTAACCGGGCTGGGGTTATTTTACCAGGGTGAGGCGGGTAACGGCGGTCTGGGTTCCGGCTGCGGTCCGGAGGGTGACGCGGCAGAGGTAAAGTCCGGAGGCCAGGCCGCGGCCCGGGATCTGAGCCGTGTACTCGCCGGCCGGGCGGGTTACCGGGCGGTCCGACCAGACTTCCTGTCCCAGCAGCGTCACAACAGAGAGGTGAACGTCACCCGGTGCCGGGGTACGGTACCGCACGGTTGCTTCCGGATTAAAGGGATTCGGGTAAGCGGGCATCAGGACCAGGCGGTCAGGCTGGCCTGCAGCTTCCGGGACCACGGAAACGCCGGTTCCCTTCACGCCGTACAGTTCAAACTCTTTCACCCAGTATCCGCTGTCGGGCAGATTGCCAGTCACGGCCAGTATCCGGAAATACCGTCCCGTTCCGGTCACGGCGAGATCATCCGTCCCGCCATCCCCCGTTGTGGTCGAGAAGATGGTTTTCTGTGCCCCCGATTCGGTCAGGCTCTGCAGGGAATAGGTCTTTGCATAAGCCTCCCCCCAGGAAATCACCACCCGGTTAATCGTGTACGTCGTCCCCAGATCCACATACATCCAGAGTCCGCTCCCAGTTGCACTTTGCCAGGCTGTTTCCTGAAGACCGTCGACGGCCAGATCCGGCGAGGACCCCCGGCGGGTTTTGCCGGCTTTCGTCACCGATCCCAGTGCCCGGTTGATCTGATCGGATGGCAGCACGCTGACAGTTACCTCCCGGCTGTCGGTCAGATCGCCGGTTGTGGCCAGATGGTACACCGTGGTCTGCCCGGGAACGACCCTGACCGATCCGTTCTGCTCAACCGGCATCCCGTCCAGAAAGACGGACGAACCGTTGGCCGTTGTCCAGGAAACCACTGCCGTATCTCCCTTTCCCAGATCCAGATAAGCCGGACTGACCCGGAAGGATTTAATCGTTCCGGAGGGAAGAAAGGTCAGCTTCAGGCGGGCCGTATCCTGCCGGTCGCCGTGGGTGATCAGGGTAACCCAGCCCTCAGCATCGGGCGTTACTTCCAGGGAATCGGTATCGGCGGCAGGGACCCCGTTTACCGTGACCTGTGAGCCCGGTGTGGTTTCCCAGAAGACTTTCACCACCTGGTTTTTCTCGACCGTGGCCGAGCGGGAATTGAAATACCGGATGATTCCGGATGGACTGGCCAGAATGGCATTTTTGGCGTATTCCGCCATCAGGGCATAACCGGCCGCCGTCGGGTGGATTCCGTCGGTAAACAGATCGCCATGCCCCGACATGCAGGCGAAGAAGTCGATCAGATCGGTATGGGCCGTCGTGCGTACCGAATCGATCAGCGGGATGATTTCAGTTTCAACGATTGAACCGGTAATTCCGAATCCGTCTTTGTACACCGGCACCGGCCGGCAGACAAAGATCTGCGGATTCCGGCCGTTTTTCCGGAAGACCGACACGAGGTCCCTGTAATCCGGATAAAACTCATCCTTGTAGACCCAGTTCTGGGGTTTGCTGTCGTTAGTCCCGAGTTTGATGATAACGATATGCGGGTTGAAATCCTGGGAATCCCAGAAGACCTGTTCATTCCACCAGGGATAGTCGCCTTTTTTCAGCAGGGTCCGCCCGCCGATCCCGTAATTTTTCACCTGATAATGCGATCCGAGCAGACTGCCCATTTTCTGCGGATAGGCATTGGCATCGTTGCTGCCCTGGGTAATCGAATTCCCGACACAGGCAATCCGGATTATTTCGGGCTGGGCAAAAGCTCCGGCGGCAGTGAGCAGCAGCAGGAAAGTGGTCAGAGTCGGTTTCATGGCAGATGTCCTGAAATGGTTGGGTTTTTCTGATGCAAGATTCATACCAGAACGGCGGGAGTCTGGGTCCTTCCCCGGACGGAAGGTCACCCTAAAGACCCGGAGGCGCAAAGAAAACAGCACAGGGAACAAGATTCGGTTTCTCAGCCGGGATCAGGGGCAACCCGGATAGAAATTGGTCAAAATTCCCCGTACTTTTCCGGAAATTTCTGAAAGGTACCGGATGAAACTGCCTGTTTTTTTCTCTGCCCTTTTCCTGTTTATTTCCGCCCGGGCTGAACCTCTTGTAAAATCCCTGCCCTATCTGACGACCGGCAACGGACTGATTTCAGCCGTGTACCATGACGGCAGGGATCAGGTAGAGTATGTCTTTCCCCATATTTTCGATGCGGTAGATTCCGGCAGGTTTGTCCGGCCGTTTCTCGGAAACCTGAAACTGAACCGCCGGGTGAAACCAACCGGGGCTGTGTATGTTCAGAACACGCAGGTGATTCAGGTTTCGTATCCGGATTTTTCGGTGTTTTATTTTGCTTCCTTTTCCCGGATTGACAAGGTGTTTTATGCCGTCATCCGGGGAACTCCGTCTCTGGTGGATTCCCTTTCCTTTACCTGGGACAGCGGTGAGGGGAACCTGCTGCCCGGAATCCGGCTGCTGACGGTTTCGCATGAGGATCTTTCGGTCCGGCTTGGCGGAGCCCTGCTGACCGGTTCGGTCCGGCGGTTACTTCCGGACGGGCAGGCGGAAACCTACTTCTGTTTTTCGCTGGTGGATTCGGTTCATACCGACCGGGGAGTGGTTGACCAGGCACTGAACCATCTTTCCTCCCTGGAAGGATCTTTCGTGGAGGCTGAAATTGCCTGGATGAACCGGAAACTGGATACAGCAAAACTACCCCGTGATCTGTCGCCGGAAGAGCGGCAGGTTGCCCGGCAATCCGTCACCTTTCTGCTGATGGCTCAGGTGCCGGATCAGGAGGTTTATCCACTGTCTCGTGGACAGATTCTGGCTTCCCTGCGCCCCGGACTGTGGCATGTGACCTGGGTGCGGGACGGCAGTTTTGCCATTCAGGCTCTGACCCGGATCGGATTTTATGAAGAGGCCCGGAAAGGGCTTGAGTTTTTTCTGAAAGCTCCACCAGGCCGGTATGTCCATTACCAGCATTCAGACGGGCGGGATTACGGAATCGGAGTCCCGTATCAGATTTCTGTCTGCCGGTATTACGGCAACGGGAAGGAAGAAAGCACCTGGGTGGGGACACCGAATATCGAAGTGGATAATTTCGGGCTTTTTCTGACAGCCTATTCCGATTACGTCCTGTCGGCGAATGATCTGGCTTTTCACCGGAAATGGTCTCAGGTGGTGACCCGGCTGATTGCCGGGGCTACTCTTGCCTCGATTGATCAGAATTCTCTGATCCGTCCGGATTCCGGTCCGTGGGAGCATTATCTGCAGAAGCCCCGGCAATATGCGTTTACCTCGGGGGTTTGTGCCCGGGGGCTTGGTCTGTTTGCAGACGTTCAGGAACTGGCCGGTGAAACTCCGGATTCCTGCCGGACCGGTGCCTCCCGTCTGAAATCCGGTATCCTGACTCATCTTCTGACCAATGGGATGATCAAAGGCAACCTGAACGACCAGCTTCCTGCTGATTATGAATATTTTGATGCGGGAACTCTGGAACTGTTTGCCAACGGACTTCTGGCAGATTCGGGCCTCTTCCGGTCTCATCTGGCCGCCTATGACCGGGTTCTGAGAGTTCCCGGCAGGGAACGCGGATATATGAGGCTCAATACAGCCGATCCGTATGAAAGCCAGGAGTGGGTGTTTATCAATCTCCGGATCGCAACAGCCCTGAAACACAACGGAAGGCACCGGGAAGCCCGTGACCTGATTGACCGCATTACCCGGATTGCAGCCGTAAATTCGTTCACGATTCCGGAAATGATCACCAATGAAGAACAGCTCAGGAAAGTAACCGAAGCCCATCTGTGGGAGGAAGTCTGGTGCAACTGCATCCGGACCCGGGGCAACGAAGTGATCGGGGCCATTCCCATGATCGGTTACGGGGCCGGCGTTTATCTGCTATCCCTCTGGTGACCGGTTCACCCGGCTGTTAAACTTTTTCTTATCGGCTGCATCCAACCCGGGAGAACAGGTTAACCGGGTGATGGGCTCTCTGTCCGGAATCTGCCGAAACTGCCGCCATCCGGAATCCGTAAGAACCTGAACCTCTTTTTTACTTCATCCCGGCCTTTTATCAGAAAGGAGTCCCTATGAATTACCTGCTTGTTTTCTCCCTTGCGGCTCTGGTGTGGGTCGACCGGTGCGATCCCCTCTACTCCAGATACAACACCTACACGAAAAACGGATACGGTGACATCCGGCTGGATGATTCAACGTACAAAATCACCTTTTACGGACCGGCCGGGCAGACCGGAGATGTGATTCAGGATCTGGCGCTTCTGCATGCCGCCGAGGTGACACTCGAAGCGGGAGTTTCCTACTTTGCCGTCCTCCGGGATGACGGATATGCAGAATCTGCGACAGTTTTTGTGCCCGAAGAACGGAAAACCGAAGTTTCAAAAAAGGATTCCTCGGTCATCAAAACCCAGATCATCCAAAAAGCCCGGCAGGAACAGCGGAACTGGTACAATGCCATTCTTACCATCCGGGTGTACCGGAGCAAACCATCTGCCCAGGCTTTCACAGCTGAGTATCTGATTGCTTCTATCCGGAGAAAATACGGCATCCGGGCACCGGCAGAAGAAAGCTGATCCCGGTGAACGTGATCCTGAAAAAGGATCCGGATTTTCCCTGAACCCAACTCCTTCCGGTTACCCCCCTTTGCTGTTACCTCCGGCCAATTGGCGGCACATTTTTTGCAATCCGCTTCTTCTGTTTTTACCACCTTTTTTTCAGGACCCCTACCATGAAAAAATCCGCTTTTCTTTTGCTGACCGTTCTGATACCGGCAGGTACTTTACCGGCTTCAACCCTGATCCCTGCCAATCACCCGTACATTCAGTACACCGGACGCTGGGATTTCACCAGTCCGGAAGCCCCTTCCCATTCGTGGCCGGGAGTTTATCTGACGGCCAGATTTGAAGGAACCAGCATTGGAGTGACCATGACGGATAATTATTGCTATTACAATGTGTTCGTTGACGGCGTTCTGATGAAAATTTTTCACGCAGATCAGGCTGCAAAAACCGACTATCCGCTGGTTTCCGGGCTTTCAGACGGACCGCATACCCTGGTTTTAATCAAACGGAATGAAACAACCTGGACCAAATTTATTTTTAACGGACTTCTTCTTGACGACGGAAAAACGCTGCTTCCGCCACCGGACCTTCCAACCAGAAAAATTGAATTTGTCGGGGATTCCTTTACCAGTGCATCCGGCAATGAGGCAACCACGGCTGAGGCTCCCGCTGATGTTGCCCCCGTTACCAATATTACCGAAGGATTTGGTCCGCTGACTGCTGCCCATTTTGATGCCCAATACCACATGACCAGTCAGTCAGGATTTGGTTTGGTGATGGATTACACAGGAAGTTATACCGGCAATATCCCCGATAAATTCAATCAGACCCAGATGTTTTCTGAATCTCCGGTTTGGGATTTTGAGCAGTGGATTCCGAATCTGGTGGTTGTGGGACTTGGGCTGAATGATTATTCCGGATTCGGCGGATACAGCCACGCCGTCAGTGATGCCCACAAGGCAGAGTATAAAGCAGCCTACCATGACTTTATTTCAACGGTCCGTGATGTTTACCCGGGAGTACGGGTACTGGCCGTTGCTCCCCACGTTCTCTGGCTTCAGCAGACAATTGCTGAAATTGTGGATGAAGAAAATGCTGCCGGCCGTGCGGATGTTTTCTATGCCGACTATCCGTACTATGATGGTGGGTATGTGAACAACGGACATCCGAATGTTGCAAGCCACCACAAAATTGCAGAACGGCTGATTGCTGCCATCCAATCCATTCCCGATGTCTGGACTCCGTTTTCTGATTTAACTCCGCCTGCTTTTACAAAATATCCAGCAGAACCGTTTACCGTTTACGACCATCAGGTGACGGTATCCGTTCAGACGGATTCCTACTCAACCGTCCGGTTCAGTGAGGAAGATAAATCCTGGTCCGACATGGAAAACACATTCACCACAACCGGGGAAAGGACCCATTCCGTGGTTCTTCCCTGTGAACATGGAAAGTCCTACCTTTGGTATGTTCGTGCCTCCGACATCAGCGGAAACCAAACTCCGGCTTCCATAAAGATTGACTATACCGTCGACACCACCAAAACAGGTGTCACCTGGGAAAATCTCCTTTTCGGTGAAGCTGACTGGAAAATGGGCCCAACTCCCGTCAGCAGTACAGCAGGCGGAGCAACGGCAATGAACCCGGTTCAGACCGCCTATTTCCGGAAAAAATTCACGGTTGATAATCTGGCAGCCCTGATCGGATTCCGGCTGCTGGTAAAAGGAAATGACGGCATGGTGGTTTATCTGAACGGGAAGGAAGTAAACCGGACGAACCTGAAAACTGACGGTGAGATTACTTATTCCTCACTGGCTTTGAAAGCCCAGATACTGAACACCTCCCTAGTCTTCAGTTCTGCGAACGGACTTCTTTCTGCCTTTAAAAACGGAGAAAATCAGCTCGCCATCGAACTTCACGGTGCATCCGTTTCGTCGGCACTTTCCTTCGATGCCCAGCTTCTGGATAACATCAACAAGAAATATTTTTCACTGGGATCTGACTGGATTTTCTCGGATGCCGGAGCCGAACCGGCCGATCAGCTTGTTGAAAAACCAACCGGCGTTTCAGACGGACAGTACCTGAGAACTGAGTTCCGTATTTTCCCGGCTTATCCGAATCCGTTCAACCCGTCCACAGAGCTTTCCTGGTTTCAGCCCTCCGCCGGAACGGCACGGGTGGTGATCCACGATCTTCTGGGAAGAGAGCTTGCTGTATTGTCGGAAGGAACTCACCTTCAGGGCATCAACAAACTGACGTTTGATGCTTCCGGTTTTTCTGCCGGAATCTATTTTTACTCTGTTTCTTTCTCCGGAAGAAAGCAAACGGGAAAGGTGCTGCTGGTGAAATAGGGAAGGCAAAGAATGCCAGTGCAGGGGTGAAGGTCAATGAATTCCCTTCCTCCGGTATAACCGGGATTTCCAGCTTTTGCGAAATGAAAAATCCGGTGTAAAAACGTGACATTATTCCCCTCCTTTACGAAAGGAAGGGAACTGAAACAAAAAAATTACGGTCCCGCCGGTTGACGGTTTCATTATTTCATCAGGATAACCTTCCGGGTTTGGGTGGTTTTCCCGGCCGTCATCCGGATAAAATACACTCCGCTGGTCAGCGCTGAACCGGTAAACGGGACCATCCACGTTCCGGCAGGCCGGGCTTCATCGGCCAGAGTTGCCACTTCCTGTCCCAGGGAATTGAAGACCTGGATTTTTACCGGTCCCGGTGCTGCAAGCGAAAACCGGACTGTTGTTTCAGGATTGAACGGATTCGGGTAAACCGGGAACAGCATGGTCTCAGCCGGGAGCTGTTCACCGGAAGGTTCAACGCCGGTTGTGGTGAGTTCAATGGCCAGCCAGTGGAGTTTAAATCCGCCTTTGGTGACAGCAATCCGGAAGGTCTGTTCCCCGTCGAAAACCCCGATCAGTTGTTTGACTGTTGTCCAGGTCGTCCAGCTTCCGGTTACCGGGAGGGTCCGGGTTCCCAGATTTTTGGATCCGATTGAAAAGGCGACCGATCCTGCCTGGCTTTCTGCAGAAACCCTGAGGTACAGAAACCGCTGTCCGGTTCCGGCAGAGGTAATGCGGTATTCCATCCAGTCTCCATCATCCACCGACGTCAGGTTATACCCCCCATCCGGTTCATCTGCAGGTTCTATTTCAACTCCCGACATATCACTGAAGCGTTCTGCACCAATCCGGCCCGGAATTTCGATTGCCGGCGGCGTCACCCAGTTCACTGCCTTCTGATCCGAAAAGGGCATCATCATCCCGCCATCAGCAGACAGAAGCAAATCTGACCGGGAAGACACGATAACTGTGTTTCTGCGGTCAAGAACCCGGCCTGGATCCACCAGAATTGTTGTCGAATCTCCGGATTTCAGGCTTACCGGATAGCTTTGCTGCTCCGGACTGCCATCCACAGAAATGGTCATCGGGATCACTTTCCCTGCCGGGTCGGCCATTTCCCTGTTGAAGGTCAGCTCCAGGTGCGCCCCGTCTGGGGCAACAATTACACTTTGCAGGACCGGCCGTGACCCGGGGTCTGAATCCGCAAGAGAAAGAAGTCCGGCGCCGTACGGATATAACGGCTGGTAGACCGCATCACCGGCATTCACCGGAATCTGGGCCATGGATTCTGGCCAGGAATGCGGAAGCCGGCCGGATGGCGGAACGGTGCCCAGAAGGACATCGGCAATACCGGCACCTTCGGTTCCGGGCAGCCAGGCCGCCAGCACCGCATCCGAAAAATGAAGAACCTGCGTGAGGATCAGGGGCCGGCCGGAGATAAGGACCAGTACCACCGGATGTCCATACCCTTTCATTTTCCGGATCAGCTCCACATCCTGCTTAGGGAGTTCCAGCGAAACCCGGTCACCCTGACCTTCTGCATAGGGCTGCTCCCCGATGACAACGAGTGAATAATTAGCCGCCCCGGGTGATGTAAAATTGCCATCCGCCTGATAGTCGAACTGAACGCCGGGGGCCTCCTGCCTGAGTCCCTGCAGAATTGTGGTTCCGGTTGTGGTGGCACCCGGTTTTCCCTGCCAGGAAATGGACCAGCCGCCGCATTGAAGTCCGATATCATCGGCATGGGAGCCGGCAACCAGCACCCGGCCACCAGACTTCGGCAGGGGAAGGACGCCGTCTTTCCGTTTCAGGAGTACCACCGATTTCTGAACTGCCAGGCGGGCTACGGCCCGGTGCTCAGGCGATCCGATTTCCGGAAGCAGATTCCGCCGTGAAAAAGGCGATTCAAAGAGACCTTTCCGGAATTTAAGCCGTAAAATCCGGGTCACGGCATCGTCGATCCGGGACAGAGGGATGTCACCGCTCATCACCAGGTTTTTCGTCACCGTCAGAAACTCGGTGTACCGGAACGGCAACATGACCATATCCACACCGGCGTTGATGGACTTTTTCACCGCCTCGGTGTAAGTGGCATGAACCTGATCGACCCCGGCCCAGTCAGAGATCACCACTCCGTCAAACTTCAGTTCTCCTTTCAGTACGTCTGTCAGCCAGTAGGCAGAGGCATGCATCTTTTCACCGTTGATGCTGCTGTAAGAGACCATGACCGTCCCGGTTCCTGACTGAACGGCACTGATGTAACCGGGCAGGAAGAGTTTCCGGATGTCAGCCTCACTGGCGGCGGTATTGCCCTGATCATCCCCGCCCAGCGTTCCGCCATCTCCCAGAAAATGTTTGGCCGAAGCGATAATACTGGTTTCGCCATTCAGGGAATCGCCCTGGAACCCCCGCACCGCAGCAGCCGTGAAGGTTACGGCGAGTTCGGGGGTTTCCCCGAATCCTTCATAGGTCCGGCCCCAGCGTTCATCCCGGACGACCGCATTGCAGGGGGCAAAGGTCCAGTGAATCCCGGTTGCAGCAACTTCACGGGCGGTTATCCGGGAAACCAGGGCAACCAGAGCCGAATCACGGGTAGCACCCAGGCCGATATTGTGCGGAAACAGAGTGGTTCCTTTTACGCCTGAGAATCCGTGAACCGCATCAATTCCATATAAAAGGGGGATTTTTAACCGGGATTTTACTGCACGGCCCTGAAGTGTGTCGATGAGGTCAGCCCAGTCGGCCGGCAGATTGGCGCCGGTTTTATTATCGCCTCCCGAAAGAACGGAACCGATCCCGAGTTTGGTAATATCCTGTTTTGCCCCAACAAGTCCGGTATGATCGACCTGCATCATCTGGCCGATTTTTTCTTCGAGGGTCATGCGGCTGAGCAGGTCCTGCACCCGGAAATCAACCGGTTGTGACGGGTCGAGGTAAACCGGGGTCTGGGCTGCGGCACCGGCGGAGATCAAGCTGAAAAGTATGATCCGGAGAAAAAACATGGGAAACTCCCTGATTTTAACTAACTGTTATCCTGCAAAAAACACACCTGATTTTGCCGGCCCGGCACCGGAATCCGGCAAAATTCCTATTTCACCAGAACCAGTTTCTGGCTGCGGGTCGTCCTGCCGGAGGAAAACCGGATCAGGTAAACACCGGACGAAAGACCGGAAGCAGAAACCGGGACCGTCGTGATTCCGGATGGCCGGACTTCCTTCTGGAGAATCCGGATTTCCTGTCCCATCAGATTGACCAGCCGGATGTCGACCGGTGCAGGTGCCGGAAGTTCATACCGGAAGGTTGTTTCGGGATTGAACGGATTCGGGAAGGCCGGATACAGCACCGGCGTCCCCGGCAAAATTCCCTTTTCCCGGATGCCCGTCCCGGTTTTTTTCAGTCCGAACACCTGAAGTTCACTGATTTCATATCCCGATGTGGTTTTCGCCCGTTTATCGAGCATCAGTTTCACATACCGCCCGGTTACCTTCAGGCTGTCGAGGAGTTCAATTCCGCCGGTGCCGGCTTTTTGCCAGGTGACAACCGTCCAGTTCTTCCGGTCAATTGAAACTCCCAGCCGGTAAATCACCGCCCAGTTTGCATTCCACCGGATCCCGATTCTGCGGATTGCAATCGTATCCGTCAGATCCAGTTCGACCCAACTGATTTCAGTGCTGTAACCCGTCCACCAGGTTGACGGATTTTCATCCACCATCAGCGACGGATTGTCATGGCCTGTTCCCTGTTCCGAACCGGAAACGGTAACCGGCTTACCGGCAGCCCGGTTGACCTGATCGGCCGGGAGAACGGTGATTTTTACACTGCGGGTTTCAGTTACCCCGCCGGTTGCAGCAAGCTGGTACGTTGTTGTCGCCAAAGGGCTCACCTGCCTCTCACCGTCTTCGGAAACCGGTTCCCCGTTCAGGGTGACCGCCGACCCGGCAGAAGAGGTCCACTTCAAAACTGCCGGTTCCCCTTTTGCCACGGTGGACGGGGTTGCAAGGAAAGTCCAGATTTTACCGGACGGATAAAAGCTGACCGATGTCTTTTTTTCCTGGCTGACGTCGCCGGAGGAAATCAGCGTGAATTCACGGGCCTGGGTGGGATGCAGGAGTTTTTTTCCTTTTCCGGGAACGGGTTCGCCGTCAAGAAGCAGTGCCGAACCGTTGGATGAATCCCACAGCAACAGAGTGGAATCACCACGGTCAATCACAGCCGGTTCTGTTCTGAAATTGAAAATGACACCCGATCTGGGCTCAAGGATCACCTCCCGGGCATCATACCGGATCAGATCAGCCATGACCGTCCGGGTTCGGGAATTCTGGGTGGTGTTATCCCAGGCCCAGGACCAGGCTCCCGCATATCCGTTTTCAAGCAGATTCCGGTACAGCGACTGCCAGGGCTTTCCGTGAGAATCCTCGAGGTAAAACTCGGCCACGACCAGCGGTTTATCGAGTCCCCATGCGGCCTTCGGGTGATGAAAGGGCGAAAGGGCCTGTCCAAAATTACCGGCGTAATAGTGAACATTATAAAAATCAAGCGTTCCATCCGCATCACCGCCGGCAGCAATCAGCCGGTCATCCCGGTAATAATTCAGGTTTGGAACACCATCAAAGGTTACATCGGTTTGGGCCCGGAAGCACCAAGCTCCGTTGGTCACCTGTGCAACCGGATCTGCCCGGTGAATTGCCCCGGCGATCAGATTGACCACCCGCTGAATGTCCTTCATGGGTATGTGATGGTTAAACTCCCAGCCAAACTCCGTACTCATTCCCTCAGGTTCATTGAAAACTTCCCAGGCCAGAATTCCGGGATGGCCTTTCAGTTCGGTTACCATGGGGATCAGAGCCTTCCGGATGTAGGTATTGGTATAAAGTGTATCCGTCAGCAGTTTTTTTGCCCGGCCGGTGATACCGTCTCCGTTCGAAATCCGCAGCATATCAAAGGACCAGAGACAAAGCTGAAGTCCGATTTTCTGTTCCCAGGCCAGATCACAAATTTTCTTCAGGTCGGAAAGGGTGTTGGTTCCAGGTCCGGTGACCAGACCTGAGGCGTCAAAGGCAGGTGATTCATGTCCGGTTGTATGCAGCCAGAGGCGCATGGAATTTCCCCCGGCGGCTTTGATTTCCGCAAAAATGGAAGCAAACTTCGTGAAATTGGTGGCTGACGGACCGATATCCCGGGCAAAGTTTACCCACGGAACGTTGGATCCGCTTAAAAACAGGTCCTGATTCTGGTACCGGATCCGGCCATCCTGGGTCTGGCTGAAGGCCGGAAGGCTGACCAGGAAAAAGATCAGCAGGAGACTGTACGGTTTCATCGGGGGGGCCTTTCTTTACGGAATCCGCCGGGGAGCCGGAGCCGTGGTCTGATTACTTTGATAAAGGATTATCCTTTTAATAAAAAAGCCGGGCAGATCAACCAACTGCCCGGCTCAACCAACACGAACGACGAGGAACAAAACAATCATTTTGACTTAAGCTTAAACTGCACCGGAACACTGACTTTGCTGGCCACCCTCCTGCCGTTGTGACTGGCCGGTGTGAACCGCGTCCGGTAGACAGTTTCGATAGCAGCTTCATTCAGCAATTCATGTGCCGGAGATAAAACAGTGATCTGAGCCGGCGTTCCTTCCTGATCCACCATCACACTTAACACCACCTTTCCTTCGAGCCCGAGGTGCATCGCCGAGGGCGGATAGACCACATTCCGGGTTATCGCCGCCAGTCCGCCTTCGGGTTGTGCCGGCTCATCGGGGAACTCCATATAATCCGGGGTCTCCCCGGCTTCCAAACCGGTTTCCGCCGGGACTTCAGTGCCCGGTACCGGATCCTGCTGCGAGACGGATTCAGTTTCACCGGTGGTTCCCGTTACCGCTGGCGGCATCTCAGGTTCCTTTTCAGGCTTACGGCCGGGTGCGGGAAGGGCAATTGTCTGAACCGGGGATTCTGCAGTCCGGATCTCCTTTTCACTGATCAGATCAACCCGCAGTTTCAGCGTTCCGCCCGGGTTCATCACAATGGTTTTTTTGAATTCCCGGTACCCGTCCTTTCTGACCTGGATTTTGAAGGAGCCCGCCGGAATGTTCACAAAACTGAAATTCCCTGCCGGATTGGACCGGGTTGAATACCGGATGACGTCATCCTGAATCAGATGAACAGAAACCTGATTCACACCAAGCCCTGAGCCGGATTCGGTAACCTTTGCACTGATTTTTCCGGTTTGCTGGGCAAAACCAAGTCCTGAACCCAGCAAAATAGCCATCATTCCCAAAACCAGTTGTTTTTTCATTACCCTTGTTCTTTCTTCGGATAACCTGAAGTATTTCGGAGTTAACTGAAACAACTTCCCGTTTCCTGTAAATTTTGATTGCGCATTTGCAGGAGTCCCTTTCAGTTCCCTGCTTTTTACCGGAAAGCAAAAAGCGTGCGAAAATTCACAGCTTCGTCATGAGATGTAAAGTTTGTTGGTGGGTTTGAAAAAAAAACGGCGGGTATCGCAGCCAGAGGACAATTGGAAGCGATTGCGTTATTTTTTAGTAATGTGGAAGAGGGGGGGATACGCTGTACGGTTTACGTTATACTGCCTGCCCCGAACACTTTCGGGGTTGTACGATGGAATCAAAATGCCGGAATCAGGATTTACGGGATTAACGGACGGGCAGGATGAATGGCCAACTTTACAATGGTAAAAAAATACCCGGAGATTTCAGGACACCCCTTTGAAAACTCACACTTCATACCAGTTTTCTGTTTTCAATTCTGAAATGGCTGAAAACTCAATTTGATTATTTGTCACCAGAATTCCATCATAAAACATCACAATAGATGCAATAAAAAGATCATTTGGACCCACGATTTTTCCAGCTGATTCAGATTTAGACCGGATGTCAGCATAGATATAGGAAACAGGGTCAGTGAAGGCCGCAATTTCAAATGGTTCCAGAAAAGCTTCAACTTTTTTGAGGTTTGATTCCCGTTTTAAACTTTTGTATGCACCAAGAATCAGTTCCGCCTTTACAATGGATGGAATTTTTACTTCTTCAGGAGAAGTTGATAACAACTTTTGTTTTATGGATTCACTTTTCCCCTTCAGAAAATAAATGCACGTATTTGTATCCAGGTAAAACATCACATTTCCAGTCTTTTCGTGTCATTTTTAAAATATTGCTCAGAAGGTTCAGTAAAAGAATCATCGGCAATTGAACCAAAGAGTTCTTCGAACTTAACCGGGTAAACAGGATCAACCTTTGCCCGGATCTGGTCAGCAACCCATTTTGAAATTGAAACATGCTGCCGGGAGGCTGCACTTTCAACTTTTCTTAATGTTTTTTCGTCAATATAGAGTGAAATCTGCGGCATACTTATCCCTTTTTATTAAAGGTATCTCAAACTGAAATTTTTATCAAGTATACGAACAAGTATACCTACTCGGTTCAGGCTATTCAAATCTTCAAATCGCTTTTAAAACCACCTTCCCCAAATCACCAGCCCATAATGGATCTGATAACCGGTTCAAGTTCATCGGCCATCCGGCGGTGATCGTCACGGTCGGGATGGGTGGTACAACCACCGGAATATCCGGTTGACCAGGTAAACAGAAACAGAGAAGACTCACCGGATTTCTGGCGTTCAGAGAGAATGACCTCCAGCCACCTGACCAGTTGCCGGCTGCGGTCACCGTTCACCATGGGGCTGGAGAGCAAAAGAATCCGGGAGCCGGGATGGGTTTCCCTGAGAGTTTTCAGAAACCGGATGTAGGCTGAAACAAACCGGGACGAATCCAGCGGTGCTCTGGCCGTTTTCCCGTCTCCGTCACTGAAATCATTCGTCCCCAGGCAGACGGTCACCAGATCGGCCTGAAACCGGCCGGAATCCCATTTTTTTGATGCATTTCCGTCGAGATATAAATTCCCGTACACCTCCGGCATGACCGGTCCGTCTGAATTCCAGTTTCGGTAAACCCCGATTCCGGATACTGAACTGAGAAGCACACCGGCATCCAGACGGCGGGCAAGAACCGGTCCGTAAGCCAGGAAGGCATTATGCTGGTCGAACCAGTTGGCCGATCCGCAGGGAATATCGGCGGTTTCAACCCCCATCCCGCAGGTGATGGAATTGCCGATCAGTTCAATTTTCCTTTTCGGTTCAGCCGGCGGACTGAGCAGCCGGTCACAGGTCACCCCCCTGAATTCCACCCAGCCGTTCTGGGCTTCGGTTGCTTTGGCCAGAACCAGAGTGTGAGAGCCGGCTGCAAGGTCATCGGCAAGGAGGTAGACAGTTTTCCCTTTTTCTGTCGGGAAACGGCCCTGATAAACACCATCCAGTTCGACAGCCAGGTAGTTAAAATCCGATCCGTTCTGAAACTGATCCTGCAGATGCACTTCCACCTTTTTTCCCTCGAACCGAAACCGGACACCTGAGGCTGAGGAAGACAACCGGGGGGCTTCCGGATCAGAGAAATCGATCCGGCCCTGGTAAGAAAATCCCGGATCCCGGGGTGAAAAAGTCTGGGCAGCAAGTGCGCTGCCGGTCAGGAAAATCAAAAGGAAAAGAAACTGTGTTTTCATGGTATTGGCTTAGTTAGAGTCAGCAGATGAACAGGCCAGACAGGGAACCGTTACTTCAGTCCGAGTTCCTTGCACATCCGATAATAGTTCGAGGGTGCCAGTCCCAGTTTTTCGGCTGCGCCCGAGTCTGAACTGGAAATGCTCCTGACATATTCGAAGTACTTTTTCTTAAACATCCGTTCCACATCGCGGTACGGTAGCACCTGCCCGAAGGTCATATTCTCGAAACTGGTTTCATCTTTCACAATAAGGTGGTTGCGCAGAATCATCGGGTTCGAAATATCCTTGGCAGTGATTTTGCCGGTACAGTTCAGAACCAGCCGCTGCACCACATTCCGGAGTTCCCTCACGTTCCCCGGCCATTTGTAATTGAGCAGAATGTCTTTGGCATCTTCTTCGAGAACCGGGGTTTCAAGTCCCATGTCCTGACTGAAATAGGCGGTAAAATGTTCGAAAAGCAGCACAATATCATATCCCCGCTGGCGCAGGGGGACAATGTCAATCGGGACCACGTTCAGGCGGTAATACAGATCTTCACGGAACCTTCCGGCATTCACTTCGCCGGCCAGGTCTTTATTCGTGGCCGCAATGAGCCTGACATCGACCGATATCTTTTTCGTCCGCCCGATTTTCTCAATTTCACCTTCCTGGATCACCCTGAGCAGTTTTACCTGGGCATTCAGCGGCAGTTCAGCCACTTCATCCAGAAACAGAGTGCCGTGATTCGCCTGTTCAAACAGACCGGCTTTGGCCGTCTGGGCACCGGTGAAGGCGCCTTTTTCATATCCGAACAGTTCAGACTCAATCAGATCATCGGGGATGGATCCGCAGTTGATGGGTACAAAGTTTTCATACTTCCGGTTGCTTTTCAGGTGAATGTTCCATGCCACCAGTTCCTTTCCGGTTCCGGAGGGCCCGTTGACCAGAATGCTCACATCACTCCGGGCATATTTGTCGATACTTTCCTTAAGCTGCTGAATCGGTTTCGAATCGCCGATAATCCGCTTGATTTCGAGCAGATTCACGATATTCTGGCTCAGCTTTTTGTCGGACCTGAGTTTTAATTTTTCGAGCTTCTTCTTTTCGGAGGCATTGAAGATCGACAGAATAAAGTCGGTGGGCTGGTAAATGTACTCTTCGATGTTACCGGGATATTTGGTGCAGTACCAGAATGCACCGGCTTTGATCAGGCGGTTGGCAAAATTGTAGTCGGTAATGTTGATGGTCATCTTGGTGATGACAATTATCTGGAGGAACGGATCACTGGCTTTGATTTCGGAAATCAGTTCCTCGCCTTTCAGTCCGCCCGAGATCTGGTAATCCATGATCACCACATCAAACTTATCCGGATTTTCCTTTACCAGTTCAAGTGCTGCCCTGCCGTTCGAAACCGTGTTGAGGA
The DNA here is from genome assembly GCA_023151185.1 of Bacteroidota bacterium. Taxonomy (GTDB): domain Bacteria; phylum Bacteroidota; class JABWAT01; order JABWAT01; family JABWAT01; genus JAFLBE01. The sequence goes on along the minus strand of JAKLJL010000003.1, from coordinate 80,098 downwards.
TCTTGATCCGGTTTTCATAATAGCTGACGGTGTTCCTGACCCGCAGGACATCGAACTCTTCATCTTCAATCAGCAGAATTTTAATTTCATCGGCCCTGGGCTGCATATCCGTCCTTTTAATGCCTGATCAATATGGTAAATTTACATCCGCCGCCGGACAGGTTTTCTGCATCCATGCCCCATCCGCACCGGCCAACCGCCATCTGATGGGCAATGTAGCATCCGTAACCCGACATGACATTTTCTGATTCCTTCGTGGATTCATTCTCAAGGAAAAGTCGTTTCACTCCGTTTTCACCCGGTTCAAGCAGATCCGGCCGGATCCCGATTCCGTCGTCGGCGATGGTCAGCACTGACAACCGGCGATCCGGATCGTACTTCGTGGTTACCGTAATCTGGATAGACCGTTTTTTCCCGTGATCAATCGAATTCTGAAGCAGCGGTTCCAGGATTTCCCAGACTACAAACTCATTGACGTGAACCACCGGCATGGCTTCATCCAGATCCAGCCGGAAGTCAAACATTTCATTCTTGCTTGACAGCCGAAGGAAGACATAGTCAATAATGAACCGGATCACCTCATTGATGTTGGTCCGGAACATCGGGTTCAGGATGGTGTTGACCGGCTGATCATACCACTTCATGTCATAAATGATCCGGGAAATGAAGTTGGAATAGGTTAAAACCCGTTTCTTGACCGATTCAATGGTATCAGCAGTAATTTTCCGGATATCATCCTTGATGAACCCGATGATTTTTTCTGCCTTATGATGGGTATGATAGATTCTGCGGGTAAAGAGGCTTTCCTTTTCGAGCCGGATCTGCTTTTTCAGATTTTCCTTGGTCAGTTCAAAAAACTGCTGCTGGGCTTCATTCCGTTCCTTCACCGCATGCGAAGACACCAGATAGATCGAGATCAGTCCCCAGAGAATCAGGACGAAATAGAGGATTGTTACTTTTTCGACATTGGTCTGTACTTCATCGGTCAGGAAGGCAAAATCGGGGGTGATTTTCATGTACATGACCCCCAGATACTCGCCATTGGGAACGAAGGGAACCATGATATGGAAGGTTTTTTCATCCTTCAGGGTACTGTGGATGACCTCCTGCTGCTTCATTTCCTCACGGTGTTCAAGAAAAAGGGCAACTGCATCGCGGTGGTTCCCTGATGCTTCACTGTGCGGTATTGCCTGCCCCCGCATGAAATCATAAAACTCCTGGCCGGTATCAATCACATACAGCCGGTGATGCCGGATGAGAATCAGGCAGATATCCTCGACATTCTGCTGCAGAAGCTGCTGTTTAAAAATGACGTTGAAACTGGTGACCGCCTTCCGTTCCTCGCTGGTGGTCACGCTGTCTCTGACTGAAAAATTTTCGACCAGAAGTTCCAATGACGTCGCCGTAATCAGCGCCAGACGTTCGGCTGAATGTTTCTGATACCAGCCCTGGGTCTGGTCAATAAAATCATTCAGCGAGGATTTCTGAACAAACGTCAGGATAATCTGAAAGGTCACGATCACAATAAAAAAAATGGTGATGTGGCTGATTTCAAACCGGTATTTCGAGTATTTGGTGATGATTTTCTGCCAGAGCATGCTGCAGTCCCGGTTAATTTCCTGACACCGTGCCCTGTGTATCAGAGCCGATGGCGACCGTTGCCTTGTCGAGTGCTTCGCTGACGGTTACCTCACGCCGGATGGCGCTGACGAGTGCCGTCGACAGAATTTCTGAAAACCGGGTATACTCGGTATGTGCCGGCCGGTTCACCCCAGAGGCAATCAGTTTTTTATAGGAAGCCAGTTCCGGGTATTTCTTCAGATACGCCTCCTTTTCATAAAAGGAGGACAAAACCGGAAAATAACCGGCTTTTTCATGAATCAGGGCCTGAGCTTCTTCACTGATGAGATACCGAACAAAATCAATGGTTTCCTTTTTATGCTCAGAAAACCGGGAAACCATCAGATTCCAGCCCCCAAGAACCGAAGCCGGATTTCCGCCGGCAAAGTGCGGAACATTGACCCACTTGGTCCGGTTAACTATGCTGGTATCGATTGGCGTATTCACGAAATCCTTGCCATAGGTTGGCCAGCCCCAGATAAACAGAGCATCATGCCTGACGAAATAGTCAAAACTGGGAATTTCACTGAACTCGGTTACAACCGGCGGTGTTGTCCGGTATGTATTGACCAGATCCACCATTAATCTGAGGGCTTTTTCGGCTTCGGGTGTTTTCAGGTTAAAGCCGTAAACCTCAAAATAATCAGGCTTCAGGCTTAGCAGCAATTCTGTAAACACACACATCAGGCCTTCATAATTGGCTGCCGGGAAAATGTACCACGGGTTTTGCAACCTGCTTTTTTTATAATATCCGACAAACTGTTCCCAGGTAATTCCGGCATTCAGATCCCGGATGATGTCTTCTCCGTTTTTCAGTTTCCGGATCAGATCTTCCCGGTAGTACATAACACTTGCGACCCGGTCGAACGGAACTGAGACCAGTTCACCCTGGAAATAGCAGGAATAAATAGCCTGCGGAAGTATTTTCCTCCGTTCCTCTTCAGAAAAATAGCCGCCAAGCGGTTCACTCCATTTGGCAAACCGCTGAACCCAGATGATATCGACGGCATACAGGTCAATTCCGTCTTCCTTGGCCCGCATCGACCGGGCAAGCAGTTCTTTCCGTTCGTTGGTGCTGAAATCAAAATTGGGAAAGTCCACCGGGATAACTTTGACTTTACCTTTATGCAGGTCGTTGTACCGGTCGATCAGGACCAGATGGGCCGGGGTGATCCGGTCTGCAAAGTGAATGATCTTCACCGGGTCGGTCATCCAGGAGGATCCGTAAAAATAAATCACCATGTAGATAACGGTGACAATTGCCAGGGCGATGATGGCCCATTCCTGTCTGAATTTCAAAATGGTCTGGTCTTTCTCTGCCGGTTATGAAAATACGGAAATCGCCGCCTTTTTATCATTTTAATAAGATTATTTTTTGAGACAGGGTTTTGCCTTCTGTCTGATACCTGACCAGATAGACCCCGGAGGCCAGTCCGCCGGCAGAGAACGGAAGGGCATGGAGACCCGCCGAAAGCCTTCCACTGAAAACCGTGGCAACTTTGGCACCCAGGAGATTATAAACAGCAACGGTAACCTCCTGTGCCGCCGGCAGAGAAAACCGGAGGGTTGTAGCCGGATTGAACGGGTTCGGAAAGCTGGGGTGAACTGTCAGCACAGAGGGAATTCCATTGGGTTCAGTAACAGAAACCACTTCGCCAAGCAGTTTCACCGGCGGCATTTCGCCGGCATCCGAAAACAGCCAGCCGGCAGAGAGATAGGGAACCAGAACGGCGGAAGCGGTAAAAATACGGGCATCAAACTGCTCAACCGAACCGGTCCCCATGGCGTGCACTTCGAAAGAGAACCAGTTTTCACCGGCTTTCAGATTTGACCGTGCGGCCGCATCAAGGGTAAAACTTTTGGTAAAGGCGGCTGAAGCGGTGGGTTCTTCGGCATAGCCGGGCCTTCCGCCGGCTGGCAGATTGTAGCGGATCACTTCCTTCCCGTTCAGATACATCACCACACCCCCAACTGCCTTGATAAAGACAGCCAGCTCTGACGGGATGGAGGCCAGAGACACAACCCGGCGGAAATATGCTGTTTTTACCGGATTGATTTTCGTTGCTGCTGAACTTCCGCTGCCGAGTACAGCAGTTCCCTGCTGCCAGGTTCCTGACGGGTAAAGTGGATCAGACCAATACACCGGGGCGGTTAACGTATCCACCAGAAACGTGACTTTCAGTGGTTCAGTTGTTGTATTTCCGAACAGATCCCGGGCCTGGATGTACAGGGTTTTTTCCTGCCCCTGAACCCCTTCAATAAAAACCGAGTGAGTGAACTGGCCTTCGCCGGTGGTGAATTTTCCCGGCATGTCATCAAACGGCTGGGAAAGTTCACTCCATCTCAGAAATGCTTTTTCATTGGTAACAGCCTTCACTTCGGCAAGTACGGTTGAGGAGGTGAACTGAACCGGACCTGCATCCGTGAAAACCGGGGCAGTCTGGTCCAGTACCGGTTTCTGATAAAGTTTGGGCAGATCCGACTCGAAAAGGGTGTACGGATCGTTAAAAAAGGAAACGAAGTCCGGTGCAGACGGGTGTCCCGGATACGGGGCATAATGATGGGTTGTACTGGCATTGCGCCAAACAGCGGCATAAACGAGTTGTGAAGCCAGGGAATCTGCCTTCAGCGGCGGAAGGAGGTACTGAGTGAACCAGTCAGCATTTTTCAGGGCTTCCTGCCCTACTTCGGTTACGGCACCCACCTTGCCTGTCTGGAGGGCTTCCCTGCCGAGTGTCTGCAGGAATTTCAGGTAATTTGCCTTGTCATCCCCAGAAGCCGGACTTGAAAAGTAATAATCTCCGCCGATGATATCCACGTAGTCATGACCGGGGTAAATCCGTTCATACCCGGTCCCGGAATACAGATTGGTGCTGCTCGGCGAAATGGCCCAGAGCAGATTATGCACATTCAGCGAATCGGTCAGGTACCCGACGGTAAACTGCCAGAGTTCTGCATATTCTGCCGGTGAACATTGGGTATCCCCCCACCAGAACCAGTTTCCGGTGTGTTCATGATAGGGCCGGAAGATAACGGGGATATTTTCCCCATGGGGTCCCCGGAGGTTTTTAAAGTACAGGGCAACCTTTTTCAGGCGGTCTTTGTAGAAGGAATGGAAGGTGCCGCCGGGTAAAATGGTTTTGACGACATTCTCATTTCCCACATCCGAAGAATAAAATCCGCGTCCCTGCGGATCAACCTGATGCCAGCACATGGTGATCACCCCGCCCCGCGCATAGGCACTTTCCTGACGGTACTTTTTTCCGGCGTCCTGCGGGAATCCATCGGTCCCCGACATATCTTCACTGTACACTGCGGGATAGTCGCCGGTGACTGACTTCACATCACTGCGGTCATTGTCATCCGACCAGCCGACTCCGTAACCGGTGGCATCATGCATCCCGAACAAAACCGATTTGGTCTGAAGCTGCTGAAGGTTCTGGTAGAGATACCGGGTTTCCCGTGTTGCCTTTTTGTCGGTCAGGGTTCCTTCCGGGAAACTCACACTGCTTTCATACACTGAACAGGCATCATACAGGGCCCAGATAGCCTGGTCCAGTTCTGACTGGCTTTGGGCACCGGCTGTAATTACCTGTTTGGCGGCTGTTACGGCTGCCTGCAGCACCGCCTGGGATCCGGCAGGAAACCGTCCTTCCTGATTTCCTTCCTGTGTCGAGGCCAGGAGGGCTTCACCGGCCAGAACCGCCTTGCTGAGCCAGGCGTAATCGAGGGTAGAGGCCACATTTACCGAATCCCCGATTTTGATATCATCAATCCAGACAGTTCCGGCTTTTGGTGCGGTTGTGCCGCCATCCAGATACAGATAAAACTTCTGAATGGATTTATCTCCCGACGGGGTCAGGTTAAAAGTCAGCGAATGCCAGATGTTATCGCCGTTAATCGTTTTGGTCAGGAAATTATCGCCGGCCGAATAAAGCGGTTTCAGCGAAAAGGAGGCCGCCAGGGTAGATTTAATTTTTAGCGTCACAATGGGATTTTTCGATACCTGAACCGGAGCCGGCAGGGTCCAGTTGAAATTGTCCCACTGATCGCTCGACGCCGTCCGGGTGTAGGCAATCCGGAGGGATCCGTCTTCGGTACTCAGGGTAAACGTCCGGGGGTGATCAGAGACCCAGCCGGAAAGGGCTCCGTCCTGGAAATTTTCGGTATACCCGGTGATCTGACCCCGGGCGGCACCCGGGCTAATCAGGGCAACAGTCAGCAGTAACCGGTAAAGTGAGTTCATAAGTCGTGTCCTTTTCGTGCCGTGCGGGGAGCCGGCGGTTATTTTTCAATGACACTCCGGTACCAGGAGTGGATGACTTCGGGATTTCGTCTGAGGAAAATCTGATCCCTTTTTTCTTTTAAAAACCGGGAAACGGCAGTGGTTCTTTTCTGATTGAGAACTTCTTTTTTCAGGGATTCCCGCACCTGGTCATAGGACGTTCCGGCAAAACGGCTTTCATTATTCCGGAAATAGTCCTGCACCTCCTCTTCGGTCACCCGGGTGCTTCTCAGGAGAATCCGGCGCATTTCGGCACTGAGCATCTGATTTTCGAAAACACGGAGTTTGACCGTCAGGGTATCCGACCGGTCAAATCCCATCGAGAGGGCATCCCGGGTCAGGAGTTCATCCCGAAGGGCATAATCCAGCGTTTTTCCGAATCCGGAATATAAAACAGAATAGGGCAGCCAGACCATCGATTCGACCAGGTCAGCCACGGTAACCGGATCCCCATTCACCGTTGCGACCACCTCGTCCAGGCACGTTTCAAGTCCGGTGCGGATTGAACTGAGTTCCTGTTCAGAAAGCTGGGAATCCTGAGTGTCATCCAGCTTACCCGGCAGCCGGTTCAGTTTGCCGTCGAAGCCGGCCTGAAATTTTTTCACCACTTCAGGAAAGAGAACAATCCGGGCGGTTTTTGCAAGCGAGGTAACATAGTCCTGAGCCCGTTTTTCGCCGATTTTGCTGATGAGCTGAATCCGTGTTTTGGCTGCCGCCAGTTCATACTGGCGCCGGGTCAGCAACGGATTTTTCTTCCAGGAGGTGACCTTGATGAGGTGCCAGCCGTACTCCGATTTTACCGGACCGGTTACCGAGTCGATCGGTGCCCTGAATATCGCCATACCGAGATCATACCCGAACTGATCCCAGTAAACCCACCCGAGGTCGCCGCCGGTTTGCCCGAGGCGGTCATCCCGGAACGTTAAAGCAGCCAGCAGATTCCAGGACTCACCGGCTTTCAGGCGCTGGAGGGCACTGTCTGCAGCCTGCCGGGTTTTAAAAAACAGGTGACTGACCTGCCGCTGTTCCTGAGTAAATTGGTATGCCTCTTCTGTTTCGGCTTCGGTCACTGAAACCGATTTCCGGATCACCAGACCGTAATGGATTTCTCTGAGGATTTTTTTCCGGAAGGAGGTACTGCGGCGGTTCATGAGACTGTCAGGAAAAAATCCGGATGCCCGGGCTTCAGCGGCGAGAAGGTGCGTATCGATGAGATCATCCAGCACCGATTCCCGAAGTTTTTCAGAATCAAACACACCGGGCTTTTTAATCAGGTCAACGTAAACAGCTCTGTACTCATCCAGAAAAATTGTGTCCGTCCCGGCAATGGCCACCGGTTGCGCCCCGGCACGGGGTGCCGCCATCACCGTCAGCAGGATCAGACTATTTAAAAGAAAACCGGTCATATCAAAATTCCGTCAACAGATATCAGAAAAAACCGAAAAGCCGGGCCGGACCGGGGTGAATCAGGTCCGGAACCGGCTTCCGAAAATACAGGTGCCTGACCGGTTATTTGATCAGGAGGAAGCGGCCCACATGTTCACCCACACCCGGTGCGTCAATATGGTAAATATAAAGGCCGTACGCCACGTCCATATTGTCTTTAGTCATCAGATCCCAGGGGGCTGCGCCATTTGCCATCGTCGAATGATGGTCAATCTTCCTGACAAGAGTACCGTCTACCGAGTAAATGCGGATGGTGCACACCTGCGGCAAATTGATAAATTGAACAAGTCTGGGACCCCTTCCCGAGGAGTACGGGTTACTGGGTTCCCACAGGGCCGTCACGACATACGGATTCGGAACAACCCGGATCTGGTTCAGTTCATTACCGGCTGTTTTCTTATTGACTGCTTCACCCCTGACCGTCCAGGTATATTTGGTATTGCCTGTAAACGGATTCACTGAATACAGTTTGAGAGTATCTCCTGATCCCAGGAATTTATCACCATGAAGTTTGTAGAAGGTGGAGTCTTCGGCAGCTTCATTGAAAATCATTGTGGTAATGGAATAAGTTGTTGAAGACGTATTTTCAAAAAGGATAATTTTATCACCGGCAGAATAAAATCCGGCAGTTGGCCTGGGCTGGCCAGGCTTTACTGACTTTGTTGCATCAAAGACAGCAAAAGGAACTTCTTTCAGTTTACCGGTTGTCGAGTCAATCTGGTTCAGGTCAAAAACCCGGTAGTTGACATTGACTCCGGGTACAGGAATCTGATTCCCTGCAGTTGCAGTGACTTTGATAGACGCCGACTTCTGGACAACTTCATTATAGAATACAACCATGTACTGCCGGGGATACCACATTCCTTCTTTGAGGCCGCCATGTTTGAACGGACCGTATTGAAGAGAATAAGCATCTGCAAGGGGAATGTTATCACTCCATTTGATCCCGTTGACGATCCCCTCTTCAGGATTGGTGTAAAGCGAATCCAGAGGATTGTTGACAACAATTTCCATACCCTGCAGCACTTTGCTGAAGGTTCTCGGATCCCGGTCATTGTCATCATACAAATTTTCGATGAGTACAAGTGAATCGGTTTTTGCTGAGCTTTTTACGGTTCCGTATACCTCGATGGCAACCGTATCGATCCTGGTTGTATCCTGGCGGGCATCCCGGGTCAGGTTCCGCAGAGTAAAGCCGGTTGTTTTTATAGGCAGTTTTTCATCCGGATCTGCCTGATCCAGAATTCCGTCAAAGTCATTATCGATTTCGTCCATTGACTGATCGAGGAACTGGAGTTCATACACATCGCCGGTTACCAGACTATCCGGATTGAGGAGGTTCACCCCGACAGATCCATAGGTTCTTCCTTCACCAACCATTTTGGGAACGATATCAAACCCGGCAGATTCAAACCCGGCAGACGGAGCCTGAGGGGTTACGGCCAGAACATTTTCGGCAAACTGTATTTCACCGGACGGATCCACATTCAGAAAAATCGTAGTTTCAGATGGCCCGATGTTCCGCTTGATGTCTCCTCGGTCAAAAGCTGTGACGGCGTAATAATACTTCACGCCATTAATGACATCTTCATCCACCCATTTGTGAACAAGTCCGCTTTCATTGCCCAGATTAAACAGAACACCTGTTCCGAAATCTTTCGGAAAAAAACCGAACACACTGTCAATTTTATCATAGATTACGAGTGGCTTTTTGAACCGTTCATACCCCAGTCCGTCGGTAATCGAACCTGCATCACCGAAAGTATAATGAGACGATTTATAAATCTTATACCCTTCAAAATCATGATCCTTCAGGAACCGGTCGAAGGAATACTCAGCACCGTCATCCCAGTACAACGTCACCTTATTGTCGCCGGCTACCGCAGAAAGTTTCGGCTTGGTCGGGGCCATGGCAAAGTTGTAGTTACTGTTGTAAATATTCTGAACAACATCCTTGTTTCTGAGGATATCGGTCTCGTCTTCTCCATAAACCATGGCAATTGAGAAAAATTCACGGCTGCCGGGCTGCAACGGGAAGAATCCTGATGAGAAAATATAATCATAATCGGCCTGACCGGTGGTTGAATTATCGAAATATCCGGGCCGGGAAAAGTTCCACATCTGGTCATCATTGCTGTAAGTCAGGGTTCCGTAAATATAAAACTTGAAGTTGGTCAGACCGATCTGATCCGATTCATCCACATCGACCTTGTCAATATTGGGCTCACCGGGCAGATTCCCTTTGCCGGGAGTTGCTACGCCATCTCCTTCACCTTCATCTCCGGTACCGGGTTTTCCATCCAGACCCACATCGTCAAAAGCCGGATCCCAGTCACCATCATTGTCAATTTTATCATCCCGGCGTTCGTCGATCAGCAGATTGGCTGAACCGGCGCCGGTAAAGTAGTCGATGGCGAGATAGTCCTGTTTGTTATAATCTGATTTGATATAAAGGAAAAATTCAACGGAGTCTTTCAGAACCGGATCGTAAATTTTTGCACCGTCATTCTCATCAATCAAGCCGTTCAGGTTATCGTCGAGCCCGTTTCTGGGAATTTCGGTCAGCGGGGCATTGGGACGAAGAACCAGATTCACACCATTATGACTCAATTTTACACCCGCTGCAGGCATGGTTGAAACCGTTCTGGGGTAGACCGGATTGTTGTAATTAACCAGTATGACCGCATCTCCAACAGCATAAAACTTTGTAAAATCATCCACCGAGATCACTTTACCGGTTCCGCCGCCTGATTTTTCGGGATTATTGGCGTCTCCGTCATTATCAATTCCGTCAAACGGGTTTCCCGGACTTTCGAGAAAGGCGAATCCGACCCAGGGAACCGGACGGTACCCACCAACTCCCACATTGTCGAGGTCATAATTCACCGCCAGCGCTTTTTCCCGGTAAAACCGGGCCGCATCATCATTGTTATCTGAACCCGAACCACTCAGTGAACCACCGCTGGATGCCCCGACGTTTATTCCGAAAACAGTTTTATCCAATTTCAGAACTCCCATATTCTGGATGTCATACAGCCAGAATATCACGTCCTCAGCATCCGGGTTGGACCATTGCAGCCCTCTTACTGCCATACTCAGACCCAGACCACCACGGCCGGGGGTGGCCGGAAACGGTAGCGGAAGGCGGTATCCTTTTAACCGTTTCTGATAGGAATAATCATCCAGAACGAAAAAGCTTTCCTCATCTGCGTTTTTCTGATCTTTCCCAAAGTAGCCGTTCCAGTGATTGGGCCAGCCCGGTTCAAGAACATCCTCCTGCTTATCCGGCCAGAATGCAGGCCAGGTGAAGGGCTGATGGCTCATGGCAACGGCATGAAACGGGTCTTTCTCCTTTTGGGATACATTTAAGTAGCCGTTCACCGGTTCAAAACCCCAGAACGTCCCCAGGGAATCATGGCTGAAAATCGCCGGGTCCCAGCCTTCACAGAATATGGCAGGCGTAATATAATCGAAAACAGAATCACCGGTCACCGAATTGATTTCTTTGAAGAACCGCAATTCTGACATGACATAGGGCGAGGTATTTCCCATCTGGACTTTTCCCGTCCCGATGGGCCATTCACCGGTGTAGGTAACACTGTTATCCCCTTTCACAGTCCCCAGCCGGGCATTGTTGTGAAATGTCACCCGTATTTTATTTCCAGCATGGACATTTTTTGCCCGGTTGATCGAAGCTCCGTAATAATCCTGCGCCTGAACACCGGTAATGCCCAATGCAATGATCGCAGCAGTTAAAAACTTGAATTTCATTTTCATACTCTCCGTTTACATCAGAAGGATAAAGTGAAAGAGAATTTGTTCTGGTGATCCAGCCGCCCAAAATCTGCATTGGCATAGTCCACAGCCAGATTAAAACCCATCACGTCTACTTTGGCACCGCCGCCGAAAGTAAACCCGCCTTCAGACTCTGTTAAAAATAATTTTCGGTACCCGGTTCTGAGGAAAAACCGGTCATACAAACCAAACTCAGTCCCTGCATTCAGATATTCATCACTGTCGTTGGGATGAACCGCATCAACAGCCACAATCCAGGTATGTGCCGGAAGGTCCAGAAAATCTTTGGCCAGATCAGCAGAAATCCCCATTTTAAACTGCATTGGCAGCGGAAATTCATCCACATCAAGCTTTCCGTCGATATTTTCGTTATTTCCCGCAAAGGAGGATGAAATATCATGCTGAATCTGCAGATCCCGGCCATCCATCTTCATGGAAGGACCAAAATTTGAAATCATCATGCCCAGTTTAACGTTATTAAACGGCGTCAGATAAATCAGACCGATATCAAACCCATACCCTTCGGCCATGCTGTGCCAAATGGATTCCCGGATGTATTTCACACTTGCCCCGATTGAAAACCGGTCTGTTAAATCTCGTCCGTAACCTACACCAACTGCATAAAATGCAGCAGATACTTTTTCTCCGGTTCCCATAGGGTTATTGATGGTGGTCCGTTCAATATCCGGTGAATTCAGGATCGAGAAATAAACGCCAAAGGTTCCGGCATCAGAAACCGGAAAGGAGGCGGCAGCAAAGTCATAGGTCAGGTCAGCAATATAGGAGTAATGGCTCAATCCAACCTGGCTGGTAGTCATTCCGGCAATACCTGCCGGATTCCAGTACAATCCGGTAACATCACCGGTAAGACTTGTAACAGCATCTCCCATAGACAGTGCCCGTCCGCCGACACTGATTTTAAGAAACGGTGCTGCTGTGGTTCCAACCCGGCTGATGGTCTGGGCTTCCACTGGTCCTGAAAGGGAAAGAATCAATCCCGGAAGGGCCAGCAAACCGACGAGATAGTATTTTTTTAAACCTGAAGAATAGATTTTCATTGAAGTATTCCGGATGTCTTATTTGGTGCTGAATTTTAAACCGATTGAAATGTATCTGGGGGCCGTGTAATTCCCCGGCGACCGGTTTACATCGGCAAGGGTTCCCAGTTCAACCAGACGGGTCGCCTGTCCGGGGTTCTGAAGAGAAAAGTCCGGAAGGCCGGTTTCAGAATACACATTGGTGGCGTTCCGGATGTCAAACAAATTGGTCACATCCAGAAGAACGGTCATATCCCAGTTGTCAAACCCGATATTTTTCGAAACACGGAGGTCCAGATTCACCTTGGTCGGCTTCCGGGAGCTGTTCTCCTTTAATCCGGTCGAAGGACTCGATCCGGTTACTTCAGTCTGGACGAAGGACGGCGTGTAGGGCAGACCTGAGTTCAAAGAACCAACTGCAGAGGCAGACCACCCGTCATGAGCCCAACCTGCAACAACATTGACCGAATGAGGCTGGTCCCAGTCCAGATAAATGAGCTGAACCCGGGGTGCCCGTCGGGCATTGATATCATTATATGCATCCTGCGGATCTGATGAGGTTCCTTTGGCTTCCATAAAGGTGTAGTCCACAGAATAATTAAAGTCTCCAAGAACCTGTGATGCAGACACTGTGATTCCCTTCGCAACAGCGTTGTCTTTATTGACATAGCTGTAATACGTTAATCCAGAATAGGTATTTACAGGGACGCCGGTTCCGATCCAGTCGCGGATATCCCGGTAAAATCCGGTCACACTTAGCGTCAGATTTTCAGCTACCTGCTGCTGAAGACCCAGTTCATACATGACTGTTTTTTCGGCTTCCAGGTCCGAATTTCCCACAAGATTCTGGGCCCCTGCGCCGGTCACCCAGAAATTCGGGTTGGTATACAGGTATCTGAATCCGGGATTTTGGAAAAAATGGCCGTAGGAAAAATGGATTTTCCCCTCGGCTGTAATGGGGAATGAAAAACCCAGCCGGGGTGAAAGCTGATATTTCGGGTCGACATCCTTCCACCAGAAATTTTCCCGTTCGGCAACCGAGTATTCAACCAGTTCTTCCTTTGGAGTTGTCGGTGTCCAGTTTTTGTATTTATGATCCAGTTTAAACGGTGAATAAATCTGTGGATCCTTTGGGTCAGCAAGAACCCGGCCGTCAGAATCAAAATAGTCGAACCGCAACCCGATGTTGATGATCAGATCCTGAAATTCAATCTTGTCCTGAATATAGGCAGCTCCTTCAAGCGGATTGGCACCGAACCGGTTCCGGAAGGGAGAAGAAAGTTCAGGAATCGTCATCTTGCTGGTCGTATTTGAATAATACAAGGTATAATTATCATCCAGCAGATCATGCCGTCTGAATGAAACACCCAGTTTGACCAGATTGTTTTTATCAAGTTGGCTGGTTAAATCGGTATTCAGTGAGGCGTAATTGGCTTTACTTTTACCTCTGCCCAGATCATTCCCCCAGAATCCGTAATCATTCGGTATGCTGTTCACCGATCCTCCACCGAATAATTTTTGGGCAAAATCTCCGGCATCTGTTGGCATATACCGGTAATCGAACGGGTCTTCATACAGGTAACTTTTATGGTCACTGCTGTAATAGCTGGCTTTTACATCCAGAAATGTGCTGGCTGTAAAAATATAGGTTGCCCCGGCAATATGGGTAAACCGGGTGGTGTAATAATGCCTTCCGCCATCCGGGACATATTTCTGCCCGCCGCCGTAACTATGATCATTGTTGTAGTATAACCCATAGTTCAGACTCAGATTGTCCATATTGAAAAAGAGTTTCGACTGAGTGGAATAACCGGTGTACCAGCCCAGCGGAACCAGCTCGCCATCTGCCTTTTCATAAGTGTGAACTGAATCAGAAACCGGCGACCAAAGCCCCCAGGGCATGAAATACCGGCGTCCCATCTGGTAATCAATTTTATCCTGATACCGGCCGGCAACAAAATAAGAGAAGGTTTTCCCGAGACCGGGAATCGGTCCTGAAAGATTGACCTGAACGTCTTTATTATCCAGCGGATTGAGCGTGTTCAGATATTTTTTGTTATTAAACCAGGGTTTGTTTCCACGTTCAGCAGCAGCTGCTGCTTCCTGACGGTTTTTAAACCCGTACCGGGTGAAATCATAAAATAAAAAGGGAGATACCTGATTCCATGCAACAGCCTCGGCCCAGTCCCTGTTGGTATTGACCGAGTATAAATCATCAAAACTCCAGTGATCACCCAGATAAACGGTTCCCGAGGCAGAAAACTTGTCGGATCCTTTTTTCGTCACAATATTGACAACTCCCGAAAGGGCCTGCCCGTATTCGGCATTAAAGGTCCCGGTTATAGCCTTCAGCTCTTCGATGGACTGATCATCGATGGAAATACCCGTTCCACGGTCGAGGGGATTCACAATCTGTACTCCGTCTACCAGATAGCTGACTTCTGAAGACCGGCCGCCGCGGATGTGAATATTTCCTCCATCATCCTTGGTAACACCAGCCTGAAGACTCAGGATTGAGTTCAGATCCCGGGCAGGAAGCTCGGCAATTTTATCCGACTGAAACGACCGTTCAGATGAAGTCAAATCTCTCTGAATTTCTTTTTTGGCGACAACCAGGACTTCGGTACCCAGTTCAATTGCAGATGAGACAAGAGAGACATTTAATTTGGTGGTCAGGTCGACCTGAACCCTGATTTTTTCAAAAACCTGGGTTTCGTATCCGATCATACTGACTTTAACGGTATATAATCCGGGCGGTACGTTGAGGATAAAAAACTCACCGTCCAGATCAGTTGCCGCACCGATTCCTTTTCCGGTGATGATGACGTTGGCGCCGATCAGAGGCTCCTTGGTATCCCGGTCAATCACCTTTCCGGCAATTTTCCCCGTTGTTCCGGCATAGACTGTCACAGTCAGCGCCAGAAGAATGATGAAAGTGAACAGGGTCCTAAACATTCTCAATCCTTGTTGTTGGTAAACTCTTGAAGGCACCGGTGACTGCTGCCTCTGCCATCCTGCAGAGTCCGGGCCGGATAAAATAGGTGGTTAAATCGCGGCAGTTTTCAGGTTTCGGGGCTGTAACGCCCGGGAATTTTCAATCAGATTCTGTTGGTCGGAAAGAAGTCCCGGCGGCTCCTGCCGCCGGGACCGGAAACCGGAAAGGCAGATTATTTCACCAGCATCATTTTCATGGATTTGGTAAAGGTTCCTGCATTGATTTTGAGGATATAAACACCACTGGCAAGGCCATTGGCATTAAACTCAACCACATAGCTGCCGGCAGGCTGAACTTTATTCACCAGCGTGCTGACTTCACGGCCCAGCATGTCGTAGATTTTTACAAGTACCGGTCCCTGATTGGCAACCGAGTATTTGATGGTGGTCGACGGATTGAACGGATTCGGATAATTTCTGCTTAGGCTGTAGTCAAACGGTTTACCATCGGCAACATCCGTTCCGGTGTAATCAATCACGGCCAGAGATCCCCATCCGTCAGGGCGTTTCCAGTCTTCATCGGTTCCGACTGTTTCTGCCGGATCCCGGTAAACACCGCCGGCCTGAACGATCAGTCCGCGTGAGGTTTCACCTTTAACCGGATCCATGTCATTACCATCAATTCTGAGCGGCATGAGCATGTTATTGGTCAGTTCAAAGTTACCGCCGGCAGCCAGAGAGTCCAGTTCAAGCTGAGCTTCGATAATATACCCGTCACCGCTGAATTTTTCGAAAACGGTCGATTTAACCCCTTTGATGGAACGGGGTGCACCACCATCGAGTGTTGAAAGTCCATCTGAGTTAAACCCGATTCTCCAGTCGCCGTTATCGCCGCTGTAATTTTTGGCATGTTCTTCTTTCAGCGGAGTTCTGTCATAGAATCCCATGTAGAATTCCAGTGCATCCCCTTCCCAGGCCTGGGCAGCCGGATCGTGACGGAGGTTGTCATCATCCACTTCAGCAGAGATGTACAGATATTTTTCATCAATCACGAAAGTTGCCCTGAAATTCATATCCATCGACTCAGGTGTCCAGCTTGGTCCCCGGCCGTTTCCGGCAACATCCGGGCGGATCTGATAGGATTCATAAGGCAGAAATTCATCATTGAGACCATCAAGCTGGAAGGCAAAATCTTTCACAAATTTAACTTTGTAGGCAGCCGATGTATTGACGGTAATTCCTTCAGAGGCAGAACCCGGCGACAGCGGTTTTTCTTCGGCCCCGTCAAAGGCGGTGACAGCATAATAGTAGGTTTTAACGCCGCCATCCAGAGTCCAGGGGCGAATGGCATATCCCTGCATACCGTGAGGAACGCCACCGGCAATTTTCTTCACGCCGGCTGCATTGACGTCGGTAACGGGACTTTCACTCTGGTAAATGTTATAGGTTTCGGTCCCAACCTTATTGTCTTCCCAAAGGATTTTCACCCATTCGTAGGAGGCATCCGAAGGAATGGCATAGGGAACCACACTGGTCACAATTACAGGAGAGACAACTGAACCTTTGGGCTCAGGAATACCAATCAGAGTCAGATTGTCAAACTGGAAATCACCGGCAAATGTTTTGTTCGGTTCCCAAACTGCATTTCCGTAGAAGACCTGAACGTAAAGGGTGGCAGCTTTGGTGGTATCGGTAATTTCACCGGTTCCCACATGATTATCGAAATCAAACCAGATTTTATTCCACTTCCCGGGAATCACTTTCTTTTCCAGTACCGAAGAGGTGTCAATCTGGAACACGTCTTCAATCCAGCCAAAGTTGGTTGCAGCACCGGTATAAGCCATTCCGATCTGTCCGCCCAGTGGCATATTTTCAGGAATATAAACTTCAAGAGACAGGCGGGAGGCCCGGCGGGCAACATCGGCATTGTACATGGCAATATTGTCTTTTTGGATTACACCTTTTGCTTCTGAAGTTCCGACAGAAAAATCGATATGAGCCTGCAGAACGCCGTTTCCTGCAACTACTTCACGGGTCAGTTTGGTAAAGGCCGCACCCCAGGTAACAAGTCCGAAACCCTGGGTTGGGTTTGCAGCAGATTCAAATCCGGCAACGACCCATTTGGCACCGGTTTCAGTTCCGAGAACGGCAATATCATCCACATAGATTTTGCCCTTCCAGTCGGTTCCGGCGGCCAGATTCCAGCCCTGGAACTCAATTCCCATCTTCTGAACTTTCGAGAAATCAGCACCGTCTGCCGTCAGGGCATTTAAATCCACTACGAGGCTGACCCATTTTTCTTTTTCAAGGTTTTCTGAAAGGAAGGCCAGGTTTTGCCATTTCCAGCCGTCGCCGGTCTGGAAGAACGGGTTAATGTTGACTCCGGCAGGAACGTCGGCAGGCAGCCAGACGTGATATACCAGGAAATTTCCGGCGAGTGATTTTACAGAAGAGGTTGCAATCGGGTCTTTCGGGTCGCCGGCAGGACGGTAATCCTTGGCATCAATGCTGACTTCAAGAACGCCGGCACTTTTTCCGCTGGGATCGGCAACCTGAGCCAGACCGGTGATAAAGGTTCCCCAGTTTTCATCTGCAAAGCCCTGAGTCCCGGCAGCAGGATCTTCGAACTGAGCCAGAAATTTGGGTTCTGCCCCCAGAAGCGAAATATTATCAACATAGACATCACCGGTCCACTCGGTTCCGGCGGCCATGTTCCAGCCCTGGAATTCAATGCCCATTTTCTGGATTTTGCCCAGATCGGCACCGCCGGCAGCAAAGGCTTCGAGATCTATATAAACCGGTACCCATTTTTCTTTGGCCAGATTATCGGTCAGGTACGAAGCATTCTGCCAGGCCCAGCCATCGCCCGACTGCATGAACGGATTGATGTTGATTCCGTTCGGAATGGAAGCCGGAAGCCAGACATAATAAACGAGAAACTTCCCTTTCAGGGTTTTGATTGTCGAGGTGGCAATCGGATCTTTCGGGTCACCGGCAGGACGGTAATCCTTGGCATCGAGGGTGACTTTCAACACGCCACTGCTCGCACCGCTCGGATCGGCTGCCTGTGAAACGCTGCTGATAAACGTTCCCCAGTTTTCGTCGGCAAAACCTTGAGTCCCGGCAGCCGGTGATTCAAAGTCAGCCAGTACCTGTGCCTGGAGGCCGGATGCATACAGCATCAGTCCCAGTACAACTGCTAACACTTTTTTCATTGCTTTCTCCATTGTTTTGACTGCGATTGCTTTTTTTGATTGTGTGTCCCAAAGCGGATTCCACATTCAGCAGCAACCCTTAACACAAATGATGCCAAAGTCTGAAATTGCGCCTGCCCGGTCCCCGAAACCGGCTCCGGGCTGTGTAACCGGATGTCACCGGCTGTCTTTCTTATCAAATTGATAAAATTTATTATTTCAATAATCAATACGTCAGCAGAATGTGGGCCGGCTGAACTTTTCCGGAGAGGCGGAACTGAATATACCGGTAAACTCCGCCTGCTGCCCCGGCCTTATACCGGACGGGACGGAAAAACCCATATTCATTTTTTGCAGATGAATAATCGGTGATCCGTGCCGGAATCCGGGTCCAGGTCTGACCGTCAGCAGAACCGAAAATTCCAAGAGAATCCCCGGGTTCAACCAGAAAAGCATCGGCTTCGACTGACTTCACCGGATTTGCCACCAGGTAGCTGAACCGGCTGCCCTCGGGACCTGCCAGACGGTTCCGGTCTTCTTTGGCTTTTCTGAGGTCTTTCGTCACCAGAAAGCGAAGGGTCGTATCGCAGGAATTCATCTTTTTCCCCGAAGACAGATCATCGGTCAGACGCCGGTCAGTAACCGGAATGACCGGTGTTGGTTCTGAGGGCTCACTTTCCCCCGAAGGCCCGGCTGCCGTAACCCGGTACTGGTAAGAGGTGCCCGGTTCGGCAGTTTCATCTGAGTAAAGTGGCCGGTGCACAGCAGCAGCATCAGAAAGTGCAGTTTCCAGAACCGTCCAGGTTTCGGAACCGGCTTCCCGGCGTTCCAGACGGTAAGAGTCTGCCCCGGCCGATCCCTGCCACCGCAGGTCGTAGACCGACCCGGTGTTCAGCATAACGGGTTTAAAGGGAACAGGCAGGTCATCTGGTTTTTCCCCGTTTATTTCAAATGCCTTTTCCCTGACGTACTCCGTTACCCGCCGTTCTTCGGCATGGAAGGGCTGGCTGAATCCGGGCCACCGGTACGGCATGGTACTGTTCCATTCAGTATGACTGTAAAATCCGCCGTCACGTGACCTGAACCTTAAACTCCAGAGCATCACACCAGCCAGCCGGTTTTCGACCGTGAAATCAATGATCGGCTTCAGTTCAGAAAAGGTAGTCAGCCCGATTTCACCGATAAAAAAGGGCTTCTTTCCTTTTGTTAACGACAGATTTTTCTGCAGAACCGGAATGGCCTCTTCAGCTTTTTGATAGTGATGAGTGGTCATGACATCCAGATTGGGATCATTGACCGCCAGGGTATCCAGTTCCCGGCTTCGCCGTCCTTCAATTACCAGATGGTTCGGATCGAGTGATTTCAGATAGGCCGCCATTTCTGCCTGCCAGGCATAAGGCGCATCCAGTTCATTCCCGGTTTCCCAGCCCAGCAGAGTTTTATCCTCCCGGTATGGGATTCCGGTTTCGGTATTGACCCTGTTCACGATAAATTCGATCGTCTTCCGGAAATCGGCCTTCAATTCAGGATCGGTCCAGAACAGAGAGGCCTCCTTACCTCTGAAAGCGGCATATTCTGCCGGACCACCCCACCATTTCCAGTTATCCACCAGCGGTAAAATGAGCCGGACCTGTTCTTCCCTTGCCACACGGAAAACCAGATCGAGGGCCCGGAAGGCAGACTCATTAAACTTGCCCGGCCCCTCGACATGACGGATCACCTCGGGCCCGTCCTGACTGCTTTTCACCGAAAGGACATAGATGCGGGCAGCTTTCCCGTTTGACTGAGAGACAGCTTTCAGGGCATCCCGGATTTCGAACTCATCGGGCAGACGCCAGGGATTCGGTTCATCAAACGGAAGCTGGTCTTCCAGGTAGTGCAGATTCGGAATGTTGTAGGAAACAAAATGAAACGGTTGGTTTCCGTCGTAAAGCTGGTCGCCGTTACGGGTGATGAAATGATCAAACCCGCCGGAGCAGCCGGTGAGGATAAACAGGATCGGCAGGAACAGGGTAATTTTCATGTGAAGTCCGGTTTTGTTGGAAGGAATGCTCCTTCCTGTTGCAAATCCGGTGCCAGAACGGAGTTTATCGTTCTGATCCGGTTTTTATCAAAATAATAAAACCATCCCGCAGGACAGAATTGAATGAACGGGAATTCCCATTAAAAATTCAGCGCAGAGACCTTTCTGAGGGCATTTTCATCTTTAGCACGGTTTTTGTAAGGGCTTTCAGCAGTATCAGAACTGAACCTTGAAAGCAGACTATGAAAGAAGATCTCGTCCTCCTGTCAACAGCAAAATCCCGGACTGAGCTCCAGCAGGACCTGCTGGCCATCCTTAAAAATCAGATTCTCGACCGGTGGTATCCGCTGGTTTTTGATGAACAAAACGGCGGATATTTTACCAACGTGACCAACCAGTGGAAGCTGACACCCCATCAGGAAAAAATGGTGGTATCGCAGGCCCGCCACATCTGGACCCTTTCGAAAGCAGCCGGTTTCTTTTCGGATTCTTCACTGTACAGGGAAGGTGCCGTACACGGATTTGCCTTTCTGAGGGATGTGCTCTGGGATCCGGAATTTGGCGGCTTCTTCCAGATCCGGAGCCGGGAAGGCGGACTTTCTGATGTGGAAGGCTGGATGGAGGAAAAACGGACTTACGGAAATGCCTTTGCCATCTATTCGCTGGCTGCCCTGGCCCATCTGACCCATGACCCGGAGGTGCTCGACCTCGCCAAACGGGCCTTTTTCTGGATCGAAGCCCATGCGTATGATCCGGTTTATGGCGGATACTTCCAGTTTATGCTCCGGAACGGGATGGTTTTTGACCGCAATTCCGAGCATAAAAGTCTGGCCACAGATGAACCTGAAGTTGGCTTCAAGGACCAGAATTCATCCATCCACATGATGGAAGCCTATACCGAACTTTACCGGGTATGGGAAAGTCCCCAGCTCCGTGAAAAACTGGACGGTCTGCTGCATCTGATCCGTGACGTTCAGACCCATCCGAAAGGATACCTGCAGCTTTTCTTTGAGCCCGGCTGGACGCCGGTTTCCTTCCGGAATGCCACCCCCGATATCAGGAAACAAAACTACCGGCTGGACCATGTTTCATTCGGACATGATTATGAAACAGCCTTTTTAATGCTCGAGGCCTCATTCGTTCTCGGAATTGAAAATGATGTCAAAACTCTGACAGTGGCAAAAAGAATGGTGGATCATGCGATCGCCAACGGCTGGGACCCGGTATCCGGCGGATTCTTTGACGGAGGCTACTACCTGTCTGAAGATGGGCCCTGCACGATCATCAAAGACACGAAAAACTGGTGGGCCCAGGCTGAAGGGTTAAATATTCTGCTGCTGATGAGCCGCATTTTCCCGGAAAACCCGGTGTATTATGAGAAGTTTCTCCAGTTGTGGGAGTACGTGTCGGCTTATATTCTCGATCCGGTAAACGGCGACTGGTATGAAGGCGGTATTGACCGGGAGCCGCATTTTGTAACCGGGCCCAAAAGCCACATCTGGAAATGTACCTACCATACCGGCCGGGCCCTGATGAACTGTATCACCCTGCTTTCCGAAGAAACCGACTTCCCGAACACCGGGCTTGCCGGGCTTACCCAAAGCCGTGAAGAGGCGAACCGGTTTATTACTCACTGGAAAAAAACGGCAGGGATGATCTGAGGGGGGAAATTACTTTTACCCACGCCCTAGTCATTTCATGACGCGGGTCTGCGGAAAACACACGATGGACTCGAAAAAAGTCGGACCAGGTTTTAAAAAGAGTCCCTTGAAACCCCTAAATTTTCAAGAGAAAATGGCTATCTGGTAGTTTTAAAACTCTGGAGTGCTCTATTTTTTAAGACTTAAATTTATAAAACCTGACAGTTGCATTTCAATCGTGCGTTTCGTGTTTTTCCCCTAACCCTGTGCATATGATTGGCGTGGTTAAAAAGCCCGCTCCCCTTGCTCAGGGAGTTCCCGGGAAGGTTGGGTTTTTAATAGTGGCAGTCGGGGTGGTCGATCCGCCGGAGGAACTTTTCCCGCCAAGCAGAACGGCTGCTGCAGCACCGCCGCCGATAATGGCCGCACCGCCGACCCACCAGACCCAGGAGGAGCCGTCATCGTAGGTCCCGGCCATTTTCCGGGCCAGATCATCAAAGACCTGAAGCAGTCCGTCGAGTTTTCCTTCGTATTCCTGGTTCTCAACCAGTTCAATCCGGCCGGTGGTAACATTGATCATTTTCACATTGATCGTGTAAGTATCGCCAAGCCGCCCGATGTCACCGTTGATGATTTTTTCTGCCGACAGCAGTTTACCAATCTGGATCACGCATTCATCGGTATTGCAGGCATCCGTCAGGGTAAAGTTCTGTTCCTGAAGGATCGCATCCATATTGGTTCGTTCCAGTACGTCGTAAGTATTGGTTTTCGCCAGTGACGTCCGGAATTTACTGGTGAGGGCGGCGACTTCTTCCTTGGTCAGCCCGGAGATCAGTTTAAAATCCAGAACGGCGACAGTTGCTTTCCGCTGGGCCGGCTGCTGGGCATACAAAGTCCAGGCAAAGGCGGTCAGCAAAAGGAGCAGGATCCACTTTTTCATGGTAACCTCAAAGTTTAAGTAATTCTTTTAAAATCTGTTCCAGAGCGGCCATATCCCCATCCTTATACCCGATTTTGGTATGGATGATTTTTCCGTCTTTCCCGATCAGAACCAGTGTGGGAAGGAAAACCCGGTCGGCCGTTTCCTGCGGGCAGTATTTATTGGCTACCACACCGTACTTATCCAGAAGAACCGGCATGGTCGTTTTAAAATCGGCAATAAATTTCAGCGCTGCCTCTGCATCATCCCCGACATTAACCAGAAAGGCCTGAAGGGAGTCGGGCGGAATCTGGCTGATCAGTTTCTGCAGTTCCGGAATTTCACGTCGGCAGGGTTTGCACCAGCTTGCAAAAAAACTGAGCAATACCGGTTTTCTGGGTAGATCAACCAGTTGTCTCGGCGTTCCGGCGTAATCCCGCAGAAAAACTGATTTTCCCTCAACATTCTGCAAAACAAAAGTCGGGGCAAAATCACCGGGTTTAACCACCGTTTTTAACGTAGTCGAATCGGGCTTTCCGGCAAGAAGGACACCTGCAGGAAGGAAAAACAGAAAACTGAAAAACACGACTTTCCGGATCACGGTCATTACCTCGTCAAAATCATTTTTTGGGTTTTCGTTATCGGTCCGGCCGTCATCACACAGAAATAAACTCCGCTTGCAACCGGGTTACCGGCATCATCACGGGCCGTCCATTCAAAATCGTGCCGGCCCGCTTCCTTCCGACCGGAATGCAGAGTTTTTACTTTCTGACCCAGTGAATTGAATACAGCCAGTTCAAGATGGTCTTCACGTCCCATTTCCAGTGAAATCAGGGTCGAAGGGTTGAACGGGTTCGGATAGTTGGGCAGCAGCCGGAAACTGGCCGCCAGGTCTGATTTCAACCCCTGAACTGCACCCGAAACCTGAGCTTCGGTTCCGGCCAGAATCTGCAGCCGGATGGTGGATTCTGACCCGAGAGTGACAGATCCCTCTTCTTTAAGCGGAAGGGTTCGTTTTGCCGAAAGGTTGACCAGGAGAACGGTTTCTGTTTCGGGCAGATCCATGGGCTCCCAGGTTAAGGTCACCGGCTTGCCGGGCTGGGCATTTTTCACGGTTACCGTCCAGGTTTTCAGAGAATTTTCAGCCGGTTTCAGAGATGCAGCCAGTTCAGCCACCCGGTCACCTGCCTGTTCAGAAATGGCGAGATCCAGCATTTGCCCGGGAGCAACCGGATTCAGTTCATCAACCGGATCGTAACCTGCCTCAGCAGCCCGGCTAACCCCGACGTAATTCCACCTGTCGGCAAAATCACCTCCTGAAACACCGAGCCTGATCAGCCAGTCGGCCTGATACTGTGCCAGATCGGAAGCAGACCGTTTAGCCAGGCTTTGGTTGGTCCAGGTCAGAACATCCGAAACCTTAACCCCGCCTGATCCGGTTTTATTATAGATTGCATACCCGCCAAACGGTTTCACCGAGGTGTTTTTCTCCCAGCTTCCGGCCTTCATCTGCCAGACAGATCCGATTTTGGATCCATCCTTAACCGAAATCTGGGCACCGAAGGTATACGGCCAAGCCACAAGATTCCAGCCGTTGGCCAGTTGGGTATTCCCGAAGGCATTGATGTCGTAGGTGGTAATGGATCCGGCATTTTCCACTGCGGATTTAATCAGATTTGCCCCGTCACCTTCCTTGTGATAGAGGAAAATGGCCTGCCCGCCCGTCAGGGTGGAAACGGAATTAAATACGCCCGAAAAGGTGTAGGCGGCCCAGTTGACCGGCTCCCCGTTGCTCAACTGCTGCGTGCCAAGGATAGCTGGCAGAGAAACCGATCCGTTGAACGGAAGTGACAGGGTATTCCAGGTCTCTTTCTGAATTCCGGACGGGAAGCTGGAAACCGGGATAATTTCGTTAACAATATTGGTGGACGGAACGATGACCTGAATACTGACCAGAGAATTTTCACCCGGGAACCAGGCCGTTCCCCGTTCATTCGTGGCCGAAATCCGGTACACGAGTCCTTCCTTGACCACGGCAGAGGCAGGAATCACCGCCTGATACTGATCTGCTGAAATTTTGCTCATTTCACTTTCGGTCAGTGTGGTGGCGGCCGGATTCCCGTAGTATAACCTGACCTGCGTGGGCAGATTGTAAATCTGGGCGGTCAGGGTCACATCATTCGATCCCAGTGACGGCTGAACCGGATTAGATACAGGAGTCGAAATGGACGGAACCGACGGGAACAGCGTAACGGCTACGACATTTGAATTGGCAGAAACGCCCGAGGAATTCACGGCACGAACCCGGAAGTAATACGTTGTGTGGACAGTCAGTCCTGAAACCCCCTGGCTGGTTCCGGAAACAGTCAGGTTTTCATACCCGGTCAGGAAAGAGGAGAAGGATTCTGCTGTTGAAACATCCAGGCGGTAGGATCCGGCACCGGTCACGGTCTGCCACGATGCTGTAAATGAGGTCGGCTGAGACCCGGTTACCTCATTGGCAACCGGTGCAGCCGGAAGCGTAAGGAAGGAAACCGGCGTTGAACTGGATGACGATCCGTAACTGTTTGCCGCCCGGAGTCTGGCATAATAGGTGGTTCCCGAAGACAGGCCTGTCAGAACTTTCGACGTTCCCGGTACTTCCAGATTTTCATATCCATCCAGAAAAGTTGTGAAACCGCTGCCGGCTGAAACATCCAGGCGGTAACTGTCTGCACCCGAAGAGGCGCCCCAGTTCAGAGTCGCAGCAGTTGCCGAAATATCTGTTGTGGAAGCAAACACCGGTACAGCCGCCAGTCCGGAAGTTGTGGTTACCTGCTGGGTGCTTGAGTAGGAACTTTCACCGGCCGGATTTTTTGCCTTTACCCGGTAATAATAGGTAGTCGAGGGCTGCAGTCCCGTCAGAACTTCGGTGGTTCCGCTCAATTCCTTGTCATCATATCCGGTCAGGTAACTGCCGAATCCCGATTCGGTTGAAACATCCAGCAGGTAACTGTCTGCACCTGAAACCGCCTGCCAGCCTGCTGTAAACGTTGACGGACCAATCGCAGTTGCCGCCAGACTGACGGGTACGGACGGAATCTGCGGAAGGGTTTTGATTTCACCCGAAACAGCATAGTCGCTTTCAATACCGGAAGCAGTTGCTTTTACCCGGAAGAAATACGCCGTATTGGGAGTGAGATTGGTGATGGTGGCACCGGCAGAGGTAACCGAAATATTCAGCCACTGGGTAACCGTATTAATGAAATCTTTGTCTTTTGCAACATCAAACCGGTAGGCAGTTGCACCCGAAACAGCGCCCCAGGTGATGGTAAATCCGGTTTGGGTGATTCCGGTCGGGGCATTCAGAACCGGTACGGGTATTGAAATGTCCTGAGTGGTAACCATGACCACATCCGATACATCGCCTGTTCCGTCTGAATTCAGTGCCAGAACCGCTGCATAATAAGTTGTTGCTTTCGTCAACCCGGAAACAGTCTGCGGTGAACCCAGAACCAGTTTCGGGAAACCGGTTTCCTGCGGAACCATCAGGTCATTTTTCGAGAGAAGAACCGCATATCCGTTGGCACCCGAAACAGTGGCCCAGGAAAGAACAAAGGAGCTTTCAGTAACCTGAGAGGCAGCATTGACCAGCGGTTTGGCAACACGGGTTTTAACTGTTATGGTATTCGAATACACCGAGTTGGATTTGTCGTCGGTTACTTTAATCCGGTAATAATACAAAGTGACCGGCGAGAGTCCGGAAACCTCGGTTTCGGAGAGTCCGGTAACGGGTTTTTCATTAAATCCCGAAACCTTCGTGGTAAAACCGGAATTGGTCGATACATCGAGTACAACCGTGTATCCCGCACCCGGATTGGTCCATTTGGCCAGAAAGGCCGTGCTGCTCGTATCCCCAGCCTGAAGGGCTTCAGCCGTAAACAGAGTGGTATCGGCAGTGGTTACCTTGATGAAATCAGAGTTACCGCTGACTGCCGTATTTTTAACGGATCTGACCCGGTAATAATAATCGGTTTTGGGCTGAAGTCCCTTCACACGTTCCATGGTCGTTCCGCCGAGAATTGCTTTGGAATTATATCCGGAGACAAAGGATGAAAAAGCGGATGACGTCGATACATCAAGCTGATAGCTTTCTGCCGAACTGACGGTAAACCAGCGGGCTCTGAATCCCAGGGCGAAAACTTCAGAAGCAGACAGGACACCAGGCACTTCAGGAAGTGTGGTAATCTGCTGGGTTGTACTGTTGCTGCTGGTGATGGTGGCATTATAGGCCCGGACTCTCAGATAATACAGGACACCGGGATTCAGTCCGGCAATGGCAAAGGAGGTCTGTGCCGTCTGGGCGTTATCAAATCCGGCAACTTTATTCAGGAAAGCAGCATCAGTTGCCAGATCAAGCTGATAGCCGGTCGCACCCGAAACGGCGCCCCAGTTGGCAGTAAATCCGTTCTGGGTAAGTGCCGTGGCAGAGGTCAGAACCGGAGCAGACAGGGGTGCCAATGTTGTTACCGGAATACTGTTCGACCATCCGCTGGTTTTACCAGTTAGATCCGTTACCCGAACCCGGTATTTATAGGTTTGACCCGGCGTCAGGGAGTTGAATATTGCAGACGTTTCCGAAACCGACTGTGAGGTCCAGGAAGCAAAGTCATTCGAGGAATTGTGAACTTCATAGGTATTCGCATTGGGGACTGAATTCCAGTTAGCCGTGTAGCTGGTGGCGGTAATGGCCGTGGCGGCAGTTGCAACCGGTGCATCCGGGGTTCCGCCGGTTGTTGTTACCGTAATGGGAGATGAGGCCTCACCCGAATAAGAACCCCGAACCGAATACCCCTTAACCCAGTATTTCGTTCCGGCAGTCAGCCCTGAAATATCAGATGAGGTAGAGGTGGTATACAGACTGTCGAACAGGTCGGTAAACGCTGCATTTTTGGAAATGACCAGACTGTATCCCTGGGCAAGGTTAACCGCCGTCCAGGTCAGTGAAAATCCGGTTGATGTGATGTTGCCCGAAGTCAGAACCGGTGCCGCCAGAGTCCCCGTGGTGGTCACGTCAATTGTATTGGACCAGTCACTCCAGGAGCCGGCAATTTTTGCCTTAACCCGGTATTGGTAATCGGTAAATGAAGTCAGTCCGGTAACCAGAACACCGGGAGTTGCAGAGGTTCTGGTCAGCCAGGAGGTAAACTGATCGGTACTGATCTGGCACTCGTAGTCAGTGGCCCCGGTAACGGCCTGCCAGTTGGCTCTGAACCCGGATGCTGCAACCAGAGTGGCAGCAGTTGCAACCGGTGCAACGACCGGTGAGTAGGAAACCGAAACCTGAACGGTTTCAGAATTCGGACTGGTAACACCAAAGGCAGACACAGCCCGGACCCGGTACACATAGGTTCCCGATTGGGTTATTCCGGTAACCGCATGACTGGTGCCGCTGACCGGTTTGTTCTGATATCCGTCAATAAAGGTCGCAAAGGCCGGAGATTCAGAAACATCCAGATAGTAGCCTGCCGCATTGGTAACAGCCAGCCAGTTGGCGGTAAATCCGCCGTTGACCGGAGCCGAGGAGGGTTGTGAGACCGGTGCTGAAAACGAAGTCTGAACCTTTACGGAATCTGAATAGTTCGATAAACCGGCGGTATTGCCGGCTTTCACCCGGTACCAGTACGTCCGGCCTGCATTCAGTGAGCCGACCGTAACCGACGTTTCGGTTACCTGTTTCGGATCCCAGTTGGTAAGCTGTGAATTGAAAAGGGAATCTGTTGCAACATACACGTTGTAACCCGTTGCGCCTTCTGAGGCCTGCCAGTTGGCTGTAAACTGGTGAAGATCAATACCGGAAGCTTCCAGGACAACCGGTTTTGCCGGAATGACCGGGGTTGCCGTGGTTGTGACCTGCTGAAGGGATGAATTCCCGGTGGTCTCAGTTCCCCTGACTGCTTTAAGCCAGTAATAATAAGTAGTTGACGGAGCCAACCCCGAGACCTGGGCTGAGGTAACCCCACCGCCGGTATTGGAAATCGTTTTAGGATCAAAGCCCGGTACCAAAGGCAGCATCAGCGGACTTGACGAAACAAATAACTGAAAGGACTCTGCTGCCGGAAGTTCCTGCCAGTTGGCCACAAACCGGGTATCCTGAACCGAAGTGGCTTCGAGCACGACCGGTGCGGATAGTGGTGAAGCGGTTGTGGTAACCGAAATGGCAGAAGAATATCCAGAAACTCCTGCCAGATTAAAGGCCCGGATCCGGTAGTAATAACGGGTTTGTTCCGTCAGGCCGGAAACGGAAACTTCGGTCGCAGCAGTTTCATAATTCTGATATCCGTCAACAAAGGAACCGAATGCGGGGTCCGTCGAAACATCCAGATAGTAACCGGTTGCCCGGTCTGAGGGTTTCCAGGCGGCAACGAAGGACTGATCGGATACAGTCGGAGATTCCTGGGCTGCCGGTGCATCCGGAACTCCCTGCCAGCCACCTTCGGTGTAGAGAGTAGTAATCTCGGTTTCATTTAGTTCGTAATCATATATCCTGAAGTCATCGAGACTTCCCAGCAGGTAAGAACCGCCAATTGTGGTCCCGGTAGCATCTGCACTGCCACCCAAAATGATATTTTTTCCTGAAATGCTTTCACTGAAAGTGTACCGTGCATTGGCACTTAGAAGAGTTCCGTCAGCGTATAATTTTGTGCCTGAAGCCCCTGTCATCAAAACCAGATGAACCCATTTGCTTTCAGGGGATTCCACGATATCTGTTTTCAGAATCTCGCCGGTTTGATCATCTGCTATCCACTGTGAGAAATTCTGATAGAAACTGTAATTATTGTTTGACCCGGAACTGAAGAAATAATTAACCCGGCTCGTGCTGCTGATTTTTGTCCAGAAAGAATAGGTTCGTTCCCGGTCAGGCAGTTCAGTTCCATCGGCAGTCAGATAGGAATTTCCATTCAGATACAGGGCAAATCCTTCATTGCCGAAACGGTCGGCCGTATAGACAGCGCCGTGATTGGTTAAATGCTTGCTGAATTGGCCGCCGTCAGTCAGATGCCCGTCAAACGTATATTCGGCAATCAGGCCAT
Organism: Bacteroidota bacterium; assembly: GCA_023151185.1. GTDB lineage: Bacteria > Bacteroidota > JABWAT01 > JABWAT01 > JABWAT01 > JAFLBE01. Next base: position 50,132 of record JAKLJL010000003.1, on the reverse strand, counting down.
TGGTGGTCAGAATTTCATCTGACTGGGAAAAATTACCTGTTTGAGTGCTGCCAAGGCTTCTGACTCTGAAATAATAGGTTCCATTCGGACTCAGACCCACAATTTTAACGGAATTTCCGGTCGTGACACTGCTTTCATACCCAGCAACCAGGGTCAGAAACTGGTTGTCCTTTGCAACCTGATACTCGACCTGCGATCCTGTTGACGGAGGGTCCCAGCGGGCAGTAAAACTGCTGCCGGTTATCCGGTAAACCGACAACCCGGTAATATCCGGAGTCGGATTGTATCCCCCTTCCTCATAAAGTCCCGCAATCTGAGCCCCGGAAAGCGCAATGTCATATATCCGGATATCGTCAATGGCACCCTTAAACGGATAGTTCTGCGGTGTATCGCCAGAGTAATTCGGCTCAACGCCAACAAACAGTTTTTTACCGCTTACAAAAACATTGGTATTAAAACTCGCATTCGCTGCGGTTAGGGAATTATTGATGTATAATTTTGTACCCGACCCGTCGACCACAAGAACAAGATGTGTCCATTTCCCGGTAAGATCACCGGCTGCAGGTGAAAAAAGAGTATGATCTGCCGAATAGCCGGCCATCATTGCAGAGCTGAGCCAGCCATACCGGCTGTTTTGGTAGGAAAGTGACAGAATCTGGGATGAATTGTATGACGTGTTGCCGCCATAACCTAAAATGGTTCTGACAAAAGCAGAATCCTCCGGCTTTACCCAAACTGAAAGAGTACGGCCCCGGCTTGGTAAATGAGTGGCATCTCCGGAAAGATAAGAATACGATCCATTCAGATAAAGAGCAGATTGCGGACTTCCGAACCGGTCAGTTACAAATTCAGTGGATCCGGTTTGAGTCAGATGAGAATTGTTCGGACCTGAATCAAGGTTATTTCCGGAAAACTCATAGCTGGCAGCAAGTCCGTTTGTTGTTCTGATAACACCTGAAGTGGAAAAGTCACCTGTTACGGCATAGCCCAGTGCCCTTACCCGGATGTAATAATCTGTTTCGGGAGCAAGATCAACCAGAACCAGTGAGTCTGCGGTTGTCAGAACCGATTCATAACCGGTAAGTTTTTGGGTAAACAAATCATCTTTAGCAGCCTGAAACTCAAAATTTGAAGAATTGAACGGTATGTCCCAGGAAGCTTTAATGACACTTCCTGTTACCTTTGTCACTGAAAACCCCGAAATATTTCCCGGTATAGGGTCATACCCTCCTTCAGAATACAAAGTTGTCAGTTCCTCGTCCGAAAGTGCCCGGCTCCAGATCCGGATATCATCAACAACCCCTTTAAACGGATTGTTCTGCGGTGTTTCTCCAAAATAATTGGGTTCAACTCCGATAAACAGTTTTTTACCTGTCACAACGGGATCGGTATTATAATCGCCATTGACAGCAACCAACTGGTTGTTTACAAAAATTTTAGTACCGGCCTGGCTAATGACAAATGCTACGTGAATCCAGCTCCCGAACGGGTTTCCTTTTGCAGGTGAAAAAAGGGAATGCGCAGTTGAATAACCCGCCATCATGGCAGAGTTATACCACCCCCAACGCCCATTCTGGTAACTCCAGGACATGATCTGTGAAGTTGCATAATTTCCATTGCCCCCATAACCAAGTATCGTTCTGACCAAGGTTGTATCTTCCATTTTAACCCAGGCAGAAAGCGTTCTTTCCCCGGTCGGCAGGGCAGATGCGCTTGCAGACAGATAAGAAAAACCATCCAGGTAAATCGCGGAGTTCTCATTTCCGAATCTGTCCTCAACGAACCGTGCATTCCCGGTTTGGGTCAGGTGGGTACTGTACGGACCCTGGTCTGAAATGCTCCCGGTAAAATCATATCTCACAGCCAGCCCGTCGGTTACAAAGACTTTTCCTTCCAGCGGTGAGCTGTCTCCACCGGAATTAACGGCATACACCCTCATGTATACGGTGTTATAAGTCGGGATATCAGAAATCCGGATACCGGTTTCTGTAGTCGATGCCGGCCCAAACCCGGGAAGGTATGAAGAAAAGTTTTCGTCAAGTGAGGCGTAAACCAGATAGTGGTCTGCACCATAGGAAGCCTGCCAGTTATAACGGAATCCTGTCGCTGAACGGTCAGAAACAGCCGAAAAATCCGGTGCAGCCGGCGGAAGGGTAAAAACCTGATCCGTCATCCAGTCAGAGGTCCGGTAACCGTTATCAACCGACTGAATGGAGGCAACATAGGTCCCTCCGGCAGTCAGGGCCGGGACGTACCGGTCACGGTAAGTTCCGGTATTCCCATTCCGGGTCAGCCGTGCAAATCCGGTTGAAGGATTGGCATCCGAAGCCTGAATGCTGCTCGGGTTGGCCAGGGTTCCGATCCGGAGGTTATAGGTCAGGGCTTCCGGCCGGGTTTCCTTGTCACTTCCCGGTTCCCAGTAAAAGTGAGTCTGGGTACCCGAAAATTCCCACTTTAAGGTCGATGGCGGATCCGGCCGGGTATTGATATCAGCATCAATCCTTCGCAGCATTTTCGATTGGGTCTGCCCGGTCATCAGGAAATCCAGATCACCGTCCTGTTCAAAATCACAAACAGAGAGTCCGGCTGACTCAGACCCGACATTCTCTATTTTTGAGTATTCAAATGTGCCGTCCTGCTTACTCAGACTGATGTAGGTAAGGTTTTCTGACAGGGTGTAATTCAGTCCGGAAGAGACAACATCCGGGTATCCGTCGTAGTTGATATCAGCCCACAGATTATTCCCGCCGATATACGGAAGGTTTGAATCGATCCAGGTAAAGGTCCCGAAACCGTCATTCCGGTATAAGTGGGTTTCCATCAACCCCGATAACTCCTGGTAACCGTACATCAGGAAATCCGGATCGCCATCCTGATCATAATCTGCCCACCTGACACCCGGGACGGAATATATCCCGTTTCCAATATTAACATGAGACAGACCATCAATTCCCGCACCGATCCGGTAAAAAGACCCGGTTCCGTCATTCCGGTAAATATCAAACTCGCCGTTACCGATGATGGCAACATCCGGATATCCGTCCAGATCATAATCGGCTACATCAATTCCCGCAAACTGGAAGTAAGGTATGCCCGACGTTTTCTGGGAAAAGGCCATGGCTCCTTCGTTGATCCAGACATAACCACCCAGCAGAATATCCAGCCGGCCGTCACTGTTCAGGTCATAGAAACCGCCGTACGTATCCACATAATCATAAAGTGCCACAGTGTACAGAGAAAATCCGCCGGCCTGATTGTTCAGATAAAGCCCGTATTTACCGTTTCCGCAAACCAGAATATCCAGCCAGCCGTCATTATTCACATCACCGAAGTCAACCACATTGGGAACTCCCGTTGCCACGGCCCTGAAGGTAAGGTTCGAATTGACAAAGGCTCCGTTGTTGTTTTTAAACAAATAGGTTACCGGTCCGTTCGACCCGACCTGGTTTCCGGAATACAGCATATCCTGGTCACCATCATTGTCATAATCGCCCCAGACAGTATGAGTCGAGTAGGCCAACGGTACTGCGGGATTGATAGTTGAAAAATTTTGCCCGAAAAGCACCTGCCCCGAAAAGGAGAACAGCAAAAGAATAAAAAGCCGGATCATCTTGTTCATGATATACCTGAAGGATTACGACTGATAAAGTTGCCTGATTTTGAAATTATGAATAAAAAACGGATATCCGTCTCTGAAACTGGTCTGGCAAATTTAGCAAGTTATCCACTAAACTGTTCCGTTTCCGGTCACATAAACAATCATCTTTTTACAGGTGATGATTACTTTTAATGGATATTTAATCCTTAAATCTTTGAATCTTACCTTCATTTTTCGTAACTGGTTTCCCCCTGAAGTCCACAGAAATGGGCAAAATCCGGAGTCCGGCTTTGAAAAACTGACCGGAACAGCGATTTTAATAAAATGAACCGGCTGTATTTTCATTTTTTTCTTCTTTTCTTCCTTTCCGGACTCCGGCCGCTGGCGGCACAGGATCTGGTTCCCTTCTTTAAACAGAAGGCGGCCAATGCCAGCCAGATCGTTTTGCTGGATGCACAATCGGGATTTGCTTCGGCCTGCGGTGCCGGATTCGAAACTGCCGGCGGATTCTATCAGCTTACCGGCGGAAAATGGAAACTGTCTCTCGCTTTCCCTTACTCAGACTCACCAATCCTGAAGGTTTTTTCGGAAAAATCGGTTTACGGCCTTCACCACCGGGTTCATGATGACAACTGGAAATACCTGTTTTACCACTTCGACGGATCCAACTGGACCCGTCTGGATATTCCTCTGGTTCACTGGGACCAGACCGATTATGTGATTATTAAGTCGATGGATGGCTGGTCGGATCAGGACCTCTGGCTGGCTGGCCAGAAAGCCACCCTGCTGCACTACAAAAACCACCGGTGGATTCCGGTTCAGTCTCCGGTCAGGTGGACCGACGGGGATGGCGATTTCGAAAAGGATTTCAACGTCGTTAAAGCAGTGGGGCCGGATGATGTATTCATTGCCGGAAACTCCGGCATACTGCTCCGGTTTCAGGGGTCAGCGGGTAAGCAGATTCCCCTGCCGGTTACTTCCGGAATTTTGACTCTGGATCTGGCCCCGGACGGTACTCTCTGGATGGGAACCGACAAAGGGGAAATACTGAACTGGAACGGCAAATCCTGCCGGGTTCTGACCTCGCCGAAACCCGGTGCCCGGATTCCCTTTCTGAAACTGCTGAACCGCCGTCAGCCTGCCTTTGCCCAGGAAGGCAGGATTTACGGGCTGACCGGGGACTCGTCCTGGCAAGTTCTGCTGGATGCCTCAGGACTGAAAACCGGAATCAACGCCTTCGATCTGGTCACAACGGATGACGGTTCCGGCCGGTTCACGTTTTTAACGGTCGAGGGAATTTACGGATCAGCACCCCGGGGAAAGGTCAGTTTCCGGGAAACTACAGCAGAAGCGAACATCACCGCTGCAGCACGGGGCGGACTGTTTTTTGATGCCAACGGCGATCTGGCTCCCGACCTTCTGCTTACCGGTGAAATGAGCCAGCCGGACCTTTTGCTTATGAATAACGGAACCGGGATTTTTTCGGACGTCACCTTTGAATCGGGACTGCTTACCAGCAGCAACGGATCTCTCACGGCTGTCGCTGCTGATTTTGATAATGACGGCGATCAGGACCTGGTCACCGTCCGTACCGATTCACACCGGCTTCAGATCTGGCGGAATAAAGGATCCGGCCGGTTCTCTGATGTTACCGCCTGGTCAGGCCTCGGAGAATTCTCGCCGGCGTACTCGCCGGTTTACTGGGGTCACTCGCTGCAATCCGCCGATATTGACCTCGATGGCGATCTGGATCTGATCAAATCGGACTGGGATGATGGATTGATTGTTTTCCTGAATGACGGAACCGGACGGTTTTCCCGGTCAGCCCTGCCCGATTATTCCTTCATCAATTCCAAAAAAGATCACCGGATCATGTCGGCTCACTGGATCCTGAGGCCGGACGGAACCTGGGCACATTTCATAGCTACCGCCGGTGCGGGTTCCTGGCTGGGAATTCTGGATCCTGAAACCCTGACATTCAGATCCCTGAAAACGTACCCGAAACTTACTGTAACCGCTGCCGTTCCTTTCCCTGACGGATCCGATTCCCTCCCCGTGTTTTTTCTGCCCGACCGGAATATTCACGACCGCTTCGGACAGATTTCCGGCGATAGCCTGATCACCATCAGAAAACCCGTCCGGCTGGGTTCTCAACCGGTCTATCCGGGTTTCCCCAACGGATTTAATCTGGTCCGGGATATGAATCTGGACGGAAAGCCCGATTTATTTATCAGCACCCACCTGCTCATTGCCGACAGTTCAGGCTATTCTGACAGCCGGGAAACCAACGGACTCAGTCCGGAGGGCAACCTGACCGTTTCCGACGTCAACGGCGATTTTCTGCCGGATGTTCTGATTACTCAGGGAAGCGAATTCGGGAAAAAATCCACCCGTCTCTGGTCCGGGCTGGCAGGATCACCGGATGCCATCCGGGTAATCCCCGAAGGGTCTGCATCGGCCTTTGCCGGATCACACTGCCGGATCGAAGTCTGGTCTCCCGATTCTGTCGCAGACAAGCCGCTGGCCGTTGTTTATCCCGGTCTTTCCGGTTCACCGGCTGCCACGTCTGAGCCGCTTCCGGTTCTGGTCTCGACCGCCGGAAAGTCCAAAGTCAGGTTGCGGGTCATTTTTCCTTCGGGTTCTGACCGGTGGACCGATCCTGTTTCGGCCGGATCAACGGTTACAGTAACAGAATTCCCCGAACCGCTCCACTCCATCCGGCTGGGCATCCGCGCCGCAGGTAAACTGGCCGGGTACCTGGTTGGCTGGCAGGAACTGCTTAAACTGATCCTTCATATCGGACTGATCTGGTCCGTCTGGCGGCTGATGAAAGCCCGTGACCTGCGGGATAGTTTTCTGAAACCGGTCTGGTGGACCGGCTTTACCGGGATTTATCTGATTTCGTATTATTTCACGGTTCAGGAAAGTGCACTCATCAACTGGGTTTTCCCTTCTCTGGCCGGATTTCTGTTTGCCGGAACCGGCAGTGCCGTCACGTTTGCCTGGAAACGGTACCTCAGAACCAATTATATCGGTCCGTACCGCATAGAACGGCTGATCGGCGAAGGAGCATCCGGAAAAGTCTATGAAGTCTACAGCGCCGCCAATAAAAAGAAGCTGGCGGTTAAGGTTTACCATGCCCGCACGTTCGATTCACCCGAAGGGCAGATCCGGTTTCAGCGGGAAGTTGCCGCCGGGATGCAGCTTGACCATCCGGGAATTGTAAAAATTCACGGGCAGGGAACTCAGGATCAGAACCGGTATCTGACCATGGAACTTGTGGAAGGGGAAAATCTGCGGAACTGGCTGACCCGGGACCTGAGTGTCCGGCAAACTGTCCTCTGGCTTTCTGAGCTTGCCGAAGCCCTGGCCTACATGCACAAATCCGGAATTCTTCACCGGGATCTGAAAACTGAAAACATCCGGGTTACCCCCGGCCTGAAGGTTAAAATCATGGATCTCGGCCTGGCAAAGACAACCATTTTTGCCACAATGACCCGCATGGGGACTTCGGTAGGAACGCTGGCCTACATGTCTCCCCAGCAGGCGGTCGGAATGCCGCTTGATGAATCTTCGGATGTTTATTCCCTTGGGGTGATCGGGTATGAACTTCTTTCGGGCGGGACCCTTCCGGTCACCGGCGACAATGACATGGCCTTCGTGTACAATATTTTTAATCAGAAACCGCTGCCGCTTCAGAATTTCAACCAGGAAATTACACCCGAACTGGATTCCCTTATCCAAAAAGCAATCCAGAAACAGCCTGAAGACCGGTTCCGTTCGGCATCAGAATTCGGGACTGCACTGAAACTGTGGCTGAACTCGGAAACTTGATCTGATCAGGTTTATCCTAGCCTGTTTTCGCACCTCCAGCCCTGAGCCAATTCCAAATTCAAAGGCCTTCAGACCGGTTACTCTTTTTTTTTACCGGGTAAATAAGTACCTTTCCGGCAGATAACCTGGGAGATAAACTCTATGAAAACACTTATGCTGGCCGGACTTTTCTTTCTTCAGATTCCGGCCTTTTCTCAACCATCCCCTCCCGGATTTGTCAGTCAGCGGATGACCATATCCCTCGAAATCCTTGAACTGGATGAAGCAGAACAAAAACTGAACATCATGATTTCAGGACAGAATGCCGTTGTGGATGAATCCTCAAGAAATACCACCTATTCTTCAGCAAAATCCCTGAAGACAACCCTGCTGGTCAGTCATGACGGGTTTGAATTTTTCAGGAAGAATCTCCCCACAATAGGAACGGTGAAATCGAATCAGATTTCCACAACTGATAACCAGAGACCCTATGAAGCCCTTCAGCTTGAACTGAAGCATCTGAAAACCCAGCGGGAGATTTACCAGGCCGAATTTCTGACGATTAACAAGGAAATGAACAAAACAGCCTATGAAAACTTCTGGAATAAACTGCGGGAATTTGATTCCCGGATTTTTGACATGGAAAAACAGATTTTGGCGCGGGAGCAGGAAACCCGGAATTATGTGGTAGCGGTAACGCTGGAAGAACAGCACCCGGAACCGATGGACAGCGGCTGGCCTGAATTTATTAACATGCCCGGCGTTGAAAGCCACATTCTGAAAATTGATAATCCGAAAACCAACCTGTCTTCCGGATTTTACAATGGGGCGGGCATCAGGTACATGTTCACCAAAGGAAAAAGCTATGTTACCCTTTCAGTGCTGAAAGCCTACGACATTGCACCGGGCGATTCAACAGGAATCCGGGATATTCTGGTTTACGGCTACGGGGTTGATTTTTACTCCCGGCATTTTGGGCGGGGCCAGAACCGGTGGTTCAATCTTTACAGCGGTCTGATTATGGGCGGAACGTTTATGACCTCCAAAACACAAAAACTGGAAATCGGGTTTATCAATCCGCATATCGGGCTTGAGCTGTTTAAAAATCAGTTCGTTGTTCTGGATACCCGGGTGGGATATTTCGTTCCGCTGACGAAATCACATAATCTGAATCTGCGGGGACTAACCCAGAATTTCTCGGTCAACTTTGTGTTCTGATCCGGCCCGGTTCAATTCAGAAAGTCCCTTTCAGCTACGCCGGGCTGACTCGTCGGCGTCCTGTTCACTCAGGTCAATCATTTTCTCATCCCGGGTGTAAGCCCGGGTATTTTTAAAATATCCTTTATCGAGCTGCTCGAGACGCTGCAGATACCGGTTTATTTTCCCGACACTGCTCTGGGCTTTGAAAATATACTGTTTTTTCTCTTCCCGGGTTGTTTCCTCGGGCAGTTCCATCACATCCAGAATTCCCCGTATGATCTGAAGCGGCTGTCTGATTTCGTGTAAAATCCCGATTGTCACCTGCCGGGCGAGCAGGAACCGTTCCATTTCGAGTTTCTGTTTTTCCTTTTCGGTTTCCTCAAGTTCGCTTTTCAGCAGATTGATCCGGTCTGCCAGAGCAAGGGAAAGCAGAATGATCTCAATGGCTGCCCCGATCTGAAGTCCGTAGGTGGTGAGGAAATTAACCGGAAGAACGCCAAAATTTTTAAGGGCAAACAGAGTCATCCCGACCAGAAACAGGATCCAGGCAGAAAGAAAAAACCAGGCTGGCCGGTATTTTTTGCGGATGCCGTACACCGAGGCAACCAGAATAGACGGTGCAACCAGCAACGTCATAAAAGCCGCCGCCATCACCATCTGATGGTAGGGGATGAAAAAGGCCAGCACGGCCAGCAAAACCCCCAGCATTCTGAGGCCTTTCATCACCTTGTAGAAAACCGGATGAAACTGTTTCAGATTCAGAAAACTGGTTGTGAACCACAGACTGCAGGCGTAAACCAGGCCAATGAAGACAATCAGCGAGACATTGTTCCAGCCTGGCAGACCAGGCCAGAGATATTCATAGGCCAGGCCGTTGAAGATCATCTGCAGAATCAGAAATGTGGCAATATAGCCCACGTACAGCAGGTAGTTTTTATCCCGGATTGAAAGAAACAGCAGGAAGTTATACAGCATCAGAGAAAGAAAGATCCCGTAATAAAATCCGAATGCCAGCTGGCTTTCATGATCTGTCTCTTTAAAATTATCCTCACTTCTCAGTACAACCGGGAACGACAAAGCCCCTTCAGAGGCAATTCTGAAAAAAACAGTATCAGTTTTAAACGGCTGAAGGTGAAGAGTAAATACAAAATTGCGGTGTTTGATTTCCCTGGAACTGAATGGAAGCCGGTCACCGGTTTCAAACCCGGCAAATCTGCCCGATGCCTCCCGCTGAAATACAATGAGGTGATCCAGGTTCGGGTAGGCCACTTCGAGAACCCAATGCCGGTGGCTTTCAGTTTCGCACCGGATCACCAGCCGGGCCCAGATAACATCGGTTGAGTAGCCCAGATTAGGATTTTCCTGCTCCGACCGGATGAACTTTCCCGCAAACGGCGGCCTTCTGATCTGATCAAAGGTGAGATCACCCGATGAATCCCTGAAAATTTCAAGATCAGACCCGGCAGAAACCAGGTCCCGGTTTCCCAGCAGAAGCACCTGGGCATGCCCGGAATCAGGAAAAGATGGACCTGTACAGACGGCGACTATCCATAGAACTAACTTTTTCATCGTTGCGCAAATTAATCCCTTCAGTTCCCAGACACAAGATAACCGCCGCCAGGTGTGATCTTCAGCAGGCCGGCAGGAATCCCCCAAGATTAGAATCAGATTAAAATGTCTGATTCTAAGTGAGATTGCTGACATTTTCCTGCAAATTCACCTGTCAAAGTCGCAGTCAAATTCTGAAAATGTAATCAATAGGACAAAGCCGTTATGACTACCCGCAGGGATTTCATTAAAATCATGGCGCTGGGAACCGGTGCACTGGCTTTCAGCGGAGGGTTACTTGCCTTCGCAACCGACCGGAAGGAAAGCAGCCGTCCTCCGGTGGCTCTGGATATGAAAACACCCACCTACTGTGAAATCTGTTTCTGGAAATGTGCCGGCTGGGCTTATAAAAATGAACAGGGAGAACTCTGGAAGATCACCGGAAATGACGATGACCAGCACTCAAACGGAAGGTTCTGCCCCCGGGGTACCGGCGGTGTCGGGATGTATACGGATCAGAACCGGCTTAAAAAACCGCTGATCCGGGTTGAAGAAAGAGGCAAACAGGTGTTCCGTGAAGTTTCCTGGGAGGAAGCTCTGGATTACACTGCCAAAAAACTCTCGGCAGTCTCGGCCAAATACGGCCCTGAGGCTATTGCCCTGTTTACCCACGGAAGCGGCGGAAAGTATTTCGGCGACCTTCTGAAGGCCATGGGATCGACCAACATCACCCAGCCCTCCTATGCTCAGTGCCGGGGGCCACGGGATGCCGCCTTTATTGCCACTTTCGGCGAACAGCCGGATTCCCCCGAAATTACTGACTTGAGAGACACCAAATGTCTGGTTCTGATTGGATCTCATATCGGCGAAAATATGCACAACGGCCAGGTACAGGAAATGTCGGATGCCATCGATAAAAAGGCTACCATCATTACCGTGGATCCCAGATTCTCAACAGCGGCGAGCAAATCGAAATACTGGCTGCCGATTAAACCGGCGACCGATATTGCCCTCCTTCTGGCCTGGATTCATGAAATCATTTACAACGGCTGGTACGATAAAGCCTATGTCGAGCAATACACCACCGGATTTGAGCAACTTAAAGAACACGTAAAATCCTATACACCCGAATGGGCTTACGGCATTACAACCCTCGAACCTGAACTTATCCGGCAGACAGCAAGAGAAATGAGCAACGCCAAACCGGCTGTGATTATTCACCCGGGACGGCACGTGACCTGGTACGGCGATGACACCCAGCGTGAACGGGCTATTGCCATTCTGAACGGACTTCTGGGCTCATGGGGAAGAAGAGGCGGATTTTACCGGCCGGCAAAAAAATCGGTACCGTCCTTCCCGCATCCCGAGTATCCGAAACCAAAAATGACCTGGACCGACTGGTTCCCCGGTCTTTACCCGCTGGCTGAAAGTCCGGTTGCAAATGCCTTTGTGGATGCCTCCATCCCCACAAAGGAACGTGATGCCTTTCTGAAGGCCTGGATCGTAAATGGAACCAACCTTATTTTCACCATGCCCAACCAGGCTCATACCCTTGAAGCCATTCAGGCCCTTGAGTTTTTGGTCGTAGTTGATACTATGCCGATGGAAATTACCGGCTGGGCCGATGTTGTCCTGCCCGAATGCACCTATCTGGAACGCTACGACTCGCTGCGGGACAGTCCGCACCGGAAACCGGCCATTGCCCTCAGAATGCCGGCCATGGAGCCGGCCTGGGAAACCAAACCGGCGTACTGGATGGCCTATCAGCTTGCACACCGGCTGAACCTTGGCGATTATTTCCACTTCGAAAACCAGGAAGACTATCTCGACTGGCAGCTTAAACAGATGGGATCCTCCCTCGAAGAACTGAAGAAAAAAGGGGTGATCACCTGGGACCGGGATGACGATGATCTGTATTTCAAAGACGGTGAAAAGGTCGAGTTTTTCACCAATTCAGGTAAAATTGAATTTTATTCCACTTCTCTGGAACAGGCCGGATTTGACCCGATGCCGAAATATACCGCCCACGAAGAACCACCGGCAGGTTTTTACCGCCTGATTTACGGCCGGGCACCCATGCACACCTTCAGCCGGACGGCCAACAACCCGAACCTGACCGATCTGATGGATGAAAACGTCCTGTGGATGAACCCAAAAGTTGCCAAAGAATGGGGACTGAAAAACAACGACCCCATTTTCCTGAAAAACCAGGACGGTATCCAGTCTGACTTTGCCATCAAGGTCAGGGTAACCGAAAGAATACGGTGGGATTCCGTTTACATGGTTCACGGTTTCGGACATAAACAGAAACAGCTTGAAAGATCCTTCGGGAAAGGAGTTTCTGATACCCAGATGATCACCCGTGTCAAAGTTGATCCCGTCATGGGCGGGACCGGAATGCGGGGCAACTTTGTGACTTTTATTCCTCAAGTTTTAGCCTGAGCAGGTAAGATATGCGTTATGCAATGGCCATTGATACCAAAAAATGTGTGGGCTGCAGTGATTGTGTCGTTGCCTGCCAGACCGAAAACAACGTTCCGATCGGGTACTGCCGTGACTGGATTGTTGAAGAAACCAACGGAACCTACCCGCAGCTTGAACTGGAACTCAGAAGCGAACGGTGCAACCATTGCGCCAATGCGCCCTGTGTGAGATGCTGCCCCACCGGTGCCAGTCATATCGTGGATGGCGGTATCGTTCTGGTAACCCACAACGACTGCATCGGTTGCGGTGCCTGTATCGCCTCCTGCCCGTATGATGCCCGGTACCCGCACCCCGATGGCTACGTCGACAAATGTACTTTCTGTTTCCACCGGGTTCAGAAAGGACAAAAACCAGCCTGTGTCGAAGTCTGCCCCACCAAATGCCTGTACTTTGGTGATCTGGATGATGCCAACAGCGAAGTTTCGGTCATCCTGAAAAAACGGAAGTTCAAAACTCTGATTCCGGAAGCCGGAACGGATCCGCAACTCTATTTTCTGATTTAACCTCCGGAAGCTCCTATGAAAGAAGAACTGATCATCAGCGGACGCATGAATCCTTATGTGGATCCGACTTTGAATATCTGGCACTGGCAGATCCCTCTTTACCTGTTCCTTGGCGGACTGGCCGCCGGAATCCTGGTCTTTGCCGCCCTAAGCTACATCAGGGGACGGGAAGAAGCTCATCCCTGGGCAGTTAAAAAGGTTCCCTTTCTTGCTCCGGTGCTTCTGGTGGCCGGTCTTGCCTGCCTGTTTTTCGATTTGAACCATAAGCTGTTTTTCTGGCGCCTGTATACGACGGTCAAACTTCAGTCCCCCATGTCGTGGGGAGCCTGGGTTTTGCTCGTCGTAACGCCGCTTTCAATTGTCTGGAGTGCCCTGCACATCCGGGAATTTTTCCCCAACTGGGACTGGAAATATACCTGGCTGAAGGAAGCTGAAAAATTTGCTAATAAGTATAAACTGGCTCTGGCCTGGGTAATGCTCATTTATTCGGTCATTCTGGGGGTCTATACCGGCATTCTGTTCTCGGCATTTAACGCCCGGCCCCTGTGGAACACTTCAATTCTGGGTCCGCTTTTCCTGGCATCCGGACTTTCAGCGGGGGCCGCAGCCATTGTCATGTTTACCAGAAGCAAGGAAGAACGGGCCTATTTTGCCCGGGTTGATCTTATCATCATCGGCATTGAACTGTTTCTGATCACCCACATGTTCATGGGCTTTATGGCCAGCACCCAGGTTCAGATAGAAGCTGCCAATCTGTTTTTAGGCGGACCCTACACCGCACCATTCTGGATTTTTGTGGTTTTTCTGGGTTTGGTGGTCCCCGCCATTCTGGATGTTCTTGAATTGTTTGATTACCACGTTCCAGCCATTGTTCCCTCACTTCTGGTGCTTGCCGGCAGCCTGATGCTGAGGTTTCTGATCTCGTTTGCCGGTCAGGAAAGCCGTTATCTCTACTAAAACTCCGGATTATCTATGGAATCTTCATCACCAACCAAAAAAGTAAGAGCCTACATGAACCCTTACCTTGCAGGGGTTCTGCTCGGGCTTGTTCTGCTTGCTGCAAACTTCATTTCAGGACGGGGGCTCGGCGCCAGCGGAGCCGTAAAAAGTGTTGTGGTCACTTCGGTGGTCACAGTTAACCCCCATGCGGCCGAAAGTTCAGATTTTATCAGGGATTACGAAAAGGGACATACAGGAAATCCCATGAAAAACTGGCTGGTCTTCCAGATGATGGGAGTCATCCTGGGTGCTTTTGTTTCCGGAATCCTTTCGGGAAGACTGAGCCTTAAAACGGAACATGGACCGCAAACAACTTCTAAAAAACGGCTCATCTTTGCCGTAGCCGGCGGTATCCTCTTCGGCTTCGGTTCACAGCTTGGCCGGGGCTGCACCAGTGGTTCTGCACTCAGCGGTCTTGCCGTTATGTCTGCCGGCGGAATCCTGACCATGATGGCCATATTCGGCACCGGCTATGCTCTGGCCTACTTTTTCAGAAAAAACTGGATCTAAACCTAAAGGATTTGAATGATGGGACCCCTATCAGTTAACGACATTATCTCGGGCGACACCAATTTTCTGCTCGCCTTTTTCATCGGCATAGCTTTCGGGTTCGTTCTCGAACAGGCCGGATTTTCAAGCAGCCGCCGTCTTGCCGGCGTTTTTTACGGTTATGATATGACCGTGCTCAAGGTTTTCTTTACCGGCGGCATTACCGCCATGACCGGAATTCTGTTATTCGGTCTTTTCGGTTGGATGGATCTGAGCATGGTGTACGTGAATCCGACCTTCCTCACCTCAGCAATCTCGGGTGGGGTAATTATGGGTGCCGGATTCATTCTCGGCGGATACTGTCCGGGAACGTCTTTCTGCGGCGCCGCCATCGGTAAGGTCGATGCCATGGTTTTCATCGGCGGTCTTTTTCTGGGTGTTTACATCTGGGGATTCGGCTTTGATCTCTGGAAGGATATGTATGTTGCCGGAAATATGGGTAGTCCGAAAATCGGCGAATGGCTGGGTATTTCGGATGGACTGATGGCCCTGGCAATTGTGGTGATTGCCTTTGCAGCCTTTTTTGTATCTGAGTGGGTCGAATCCCGTATGGCCAAATCCGGAAAGGAAAACTAACCATGAAACCCAATTTTAAACCCATCCTTATTCTGGCTGCTTTCCTGCTTCCGCTGGCGCTGATTATTGCTGCAGTTCCTTCAGACAGCATCCGGCCGTATAAACTGACGGCAGCCCAGATGGTCCAGCTTGTCAATCAGAAAGAGCACTTTTATTCAGCCGATCAGGTTGCTTCGATGCTGGTAGCCAAAGACCCCTCCCTTCAGTTGATCGACGTCAGGTCACCCGATGAATTCGAGAAATTCAGTCTGCCGGGCGCCATCAACATTCCGCTGGCCGATCTGCTGAATGACCAGTATACCGACCTGCTGAACCAGGATATCAAGGCCAATGTCTTTTATTCAAACGGAACCCTTCAGGCAAACGAAGCCTGGATGATTACCCGTCAGCTTGGGTATCTGAACAATTTTGTTCTGGAAGGCGGGCTGAATTACTGGTTCGAAACAATTCTGAACCCGCAGGCACCCAAAACCACCAGCCCGGATGAAGAATTTGCCCGGTATAACTTCCGGATGGGGGCTGCTCAGGCTCTCGGTGGTGGCGGCGGACTTTCCACTGAGTCCACCGCGAAACCCATGACACCGCCGGCTGCCAAAACCTCGATCACCCCCAAGAAGAAAAAAGCTTCCGGCGGGTGCTGAATCTGATTCCCGGATCCGCTGGCTGGTCAGTTTCACAAAATCAGGTTCGATACAGATCAGTTCTAAGGAAAACCGGGAAGGGTGATATAGGCAGGGCAGGGCGGGAATTCACATCCCCTTTGCTACGCTTCAAAGGAGTTCAAACAAAAAAGGGCTGAAAAATTCAGCCCTTTTTTTTTCTGTCAGGGGATGAGTTTGTACCCCACACCATGAATTGTAATGATGTGTTTGGGGTGGGCAGGGTCACTTTCCATTTTCTGGCGGATCTTCAGAATGAAGTTATCCACCGTGCGGGAACTGATGTTGTCATCATAACCCCAAACCTGGGTTAAAAGTTCGTCACGGCTGACGGTCTGGTTCTTTCTTTCCCACAAAAATTTCAGGACTTCGATTTCCTTCGGTGTCATAGGAACCTGTTCGCCGTCTTTTGAGGCCGTATAATTACCGAAATCAACCAGCAGAATGCCCAGATTGACCGGGGTTGCAACTGAAACCGAGGAACCCGACTGGCGGCGAAGGACGGCCTTCACCCGGGCAAAAAGTTCTCTGAGACTGAAGGGCTTGGTCATGTAATCATCAGCACCCAGTTCCAGCCCCAGCACTTTGTCAATTTCATCAGACTTGGCCGTCACCATTATGACCGGGGTTACATTTCCCGATTGACGGATCCGCTTCAGAATTTCGAAACCCGACATTCCGGGAAGCATAACATCCAGAAGGATAAGGTCGTAGGTATTTTTGGTCAGCAGTTCATACCCGTCGGTGCCGGTATTGGCCACTTCAACCTGGTAGCCTTCAATTTCAAGGTTATCTTTCAGCCCGAATGCAAGCTGAATTTCGTCTTCCACAATAAGTATTTTATGAGTCATATCTGCCTGTCTCTCCGGTTAACTTACAAAAGTACTGAATTCCTGCCGGAGTTGTTTTGATGGTGTTAACTGTTTTGGATTAGAAAAAGTGTTTTACTTCAAGTTCTGCTGGCCGGATTCTGTACCGGTTACCGGGAACCAGAGAGTGAACCGGGAGCCTTTGCCCGGTGAACTTTCAAGTTCAATCCTGCCGTCGTGATGTTTCATAATGTGATGTACAAGGGCAAGCCCCAGTCCTGATCCTTTGGTATTGTGAACCAGACCGGTTGCCACCCGTGAAAATTTATCAAATATCATGCCGTGATGCTTCTGATCAATTCCGACCCCGTGATCTTCGACCGTAATTCCGGTTTCCTTTCCGGTGGTCCGGGTCGAAATCCGGATCCATTTGGTCTCGCCGGAATACTTAACGGCATTGTCAATCAGGTTGTGGACCGCCTCAGAAACCGCTTCCTTGTCTGCCAGAACAGGAGCTGTTTCACCAGGCTCATAGGCCCAGTCAAATCCGGCAGCCGTAAACTGAACTTCATAGAGGGAAACCACGGCTGAAACCACCTGGGTCACTTCTATCACCGATTTCCGGTAGGGGTCCTTTACGGATTCGATCCGTGAAAAGTTCAGAATATTGTTAATCAGCCGGCCCAGCCGGTCAGACTCATTCAGAATAATCCGGTAATAAGTCTGGCGTTTCTCTTCCTTCAGGTTCGGGTGCAGGTCAAGGGTTTCGGCATACATCCGGATGAGGGTCAGCGGAGTCCGGAGTTCATGTGAGACGTTCGACACAAAATCTGTTTTCAGCCGAACCAGATCCACTTCCCGTCGGACGAGCCGGTAGATATAGACAACACCGATGATCAGTACAATGGACAGTACCCCGATGAGGATCATATTCAGAACCAGCCGGTTTTCAATGATTTCATCGGCGGATTTTCCCATCAGCCGGATGCCGATCCGGTATTCAGGTAAAATCCAGAGCGGTTTGGTTACCTTGAATTCACTGGTCTCAACCTCGCGGGTGGCATAGACCAGCCGGCTTCGCGGTCCGGCCATCACCCCGATAATGAATTGTTCCCCTGACACTTCATTCAGCCGTGACCTGAGTACCTCACGGGTAAACCGTCCGGCATCCAAGGCAAAACCCAGAACCCGCCGCGGCAGTTTCCGGGATGAAAAAACCAGAACCACCATTTTTTCGGATTCATTCCCTGAAGGCAGCAGGAACGGTTCAAATTTGCGGTAATTATTCAATACCATAAAGCGGTTCAGATCCGAAAGAACCGGCCTGCGCAGGACCAGGCTATCCTTCAGTCCGGCAGGGAAAACATTGTGAACCGCCGAGGCCCCCACCATCCGGATTGAAGACTGCAGGCTGTCGGTGATGAGGATCAGACGAAGGGATGGATTCCGGGAAAGAAATTCCTGCAGGGAATCTATATTGGTTCCCGATAGCTGGTCAACAGCAGTAGCCCATTCATCAATCTGGTTCCAGGCATACTGGTTCAGTGTAATCAGGGCGGCATTTAGCTGCTGATTATACACCTGAGACAGAATTTTTTCGCTGGTATTCAGGGAATTGATCACCCAGCCGGCATAAAAAATTACCGGAAGAAAGATGACGACCAGAAAAACAAAGGTGAACCGTTTAAACATTCTGCTTTCAGATAAACTGCAAATATCGGGAGAAGGCAGGGCGGAACCAAAGCGGAAGGCTGACCGCCGGATGACTTTCCCGTTCCTTTAATTGAATATTGAGACCAACCGGGTTAACTTCAGTTTATCTGAATTAAACGGTCCGTCTAAGAAACCAGAGCTATGATTAAACCCTTCCTTTTTTGTTTCTTTCTATTACCCTTCGCAACCGGTTTTTCACAAACCGGTTCAGCAGACATCTTTTTGAAAAACAAGCAAATCATAACCTGCCAGATCCGGGAAGTACGGCCGAATGGTCTGCTTACTGATGAAAACCTGCTGATCTACTTCAGAGTTGCCGATTCTCTTCGGACTCCAGACCGGGCTCTTGCTGACCGGATTTCCCTCTCAATTGAAGGTGAGCAGACATCAGTCCAACCAGACTTTGTCAGTATTGACCTCCGGTCCTGCGTCTTCCCGGTCATTTTACCTTCGGACAGCACCCGGATTCAAAACACTTTTTTATATGGGATCTTATCCTCAGCACCTGTCACGCTGGCCGGCCTGAGGCTGGATTACCAGACAAATTACCTCCTGCCGGTTTGGCTGAGGGTTGATCTTGCGGTCGGGAATGCTGATAACCGGGATAAATTCCTGAATGCCTATTCCGGTACAGCCGCAATCGGGTATAAATATCCGGTTATTTTTCGGCCTCAGCTCTTTCTGGGATTTGGAGTTTTTTCTTCGGCAAATTCATTATTGCCAGAACCGGACAGGGTGCAATTTCTGCCTTTCCTCCAAACCGGAATGGACTACGAACCGTTTCACGGAACCGGAATGGTTCTTTCTGCCGGATCAACGTTTTATCTGGTCCCGCTCAGACACTATCATTTTTCGGCTGCAGACCAGGTTTCCAGTAAAGAAACGACCCTTTCGTTTACGTTCGGAATTGGAATTAACCTGAACCGGTTCTGATTCAGGGTTCTGCATGGCTTTCCTTTCCCGGCCTATTTTCTGCGGGGTTTTTCAATCCCAAACCTTCTGATCCTGCAGATTAGAATTTTTCCGCACAGTTTCGGATATTTGATTTTTATTCCGGATAGGTATGAATATTCTCTTTATCAATTCGATCGGACCCAACAAACTCGGCGGTGGCGAAAAATGGATGGTCCGGGCCGCAAAAGGCCTCCACGAAGCCGGGCATAAGGTCTTCGTGGGCGGTAAACCGAACGCAGAAATTCTTCAGGAGGCTCAGAAAGCCGGTGTTCAGACCCGGATTTTCAACATCCGTGCGGATATTGGTCCGGTAATGACCTGGCGGATTGCCCGGTTTCTGAAGCAGGAAGAGATTGATATTCTCGTCTGCAACCTCAACAAGGACGTCCGGGTGGCCGGTCTTGCTGCCCGGCTGGTAAAAAAACCGGTGGTCATTGCCCGTCACGGCATTCAGCTTGCCGGGAAAAAATGGAAACACAAAATCACTCTGACCAACCTCACCGACGGAATTCTCACCAATTCCATCACCATCCAGAAAGCCTACGAAGGGTACGGGTGGTTTAAACCCGGTCATGTGAAAGTGATTTATAACGGAATTGCAGATAAATCGGGAGTTCAGGCTTACGATTTCAGCCGGGACTTCCCCGGTAAAAAGGTGATTCTCAGTGCCGGAAGACTTTCTGAGCAGAAAGGGTTTGATGATCTGATCACGGCTTTTGCTGCTGTGACAGCCAAAAGAGATGACCTCGTTCTGGTGATTGCCGGAAAGGGAAAACTCGAAGAGGAGCTGAAAACCCAGGCAAAAACGCTGGGTGTCGAAGACAGGGTAAAGTTCGCCGGTTTCATCGAAAATGTGGATCCGCTGATGAAAGGGTGCCATTTATTTGTTCTCAGTTCCCTTTTTGAGGGGATGCCCAACGTCGTCATGGAAGCCATGGCTGTCGGCAAGCCGGTGATTGCCACCGACGTGAACGGCGCCCGGGAACTGATGACGGATGGTGTTACCGGGATCATTGTCCCACCGAAAAATCCGGCTGTTCTGGCAGAAAAAATGCTCGAAATTCTGGATGATGCCGACCGTTTGGCTGCCTTCGGAAAGGCCGGCGAACAAAAAGTCAAAGCCGGATTCACCATCCCGGCTATGGTTCAGCAGTTAGAAACTTACTTTCAGTCGAAACTGGATGAAAAAAGAAAAGTCCAGTCTTAAAAAGGAATTCACCCGGCAGGTGAAGCGGTCCGCCATCCGGCTGATCGGCTGGCTTTCCGGCGGAGTGACGCCGGAACCGGGACCGGTGCTGAAATCGGACAAAGTCGTCATTCTGGCCCAGGAAAAACTGGGGGACTGCATTCTGCTGACACCGCTTATCCGGATTCTGAAGGATGCCCGTCCCGAAATGGAACTCACTCTTGCCTGCTTTTCGAAGGCTTCAGCCTCCTTTTTTGAATCCGATCCGAGAATTACCCGGATTGTTCAGATGAAGGGACGGTTCCGCCGGGGGATTTCTGAACTCAACGCCCTCAGACCCGATGTCCTGTTCAATACCAAAGACCATCCCTCATTCAATTTCATGATGGCGGTACTGGGGATCAAGGCACCGGTAAAAGCCGGAATCGATCACGTGTATCACACCCGGTATTTCAACTGGATGTTTACCCCTGAGTTCTACAGTCAGGTTGCGTACAAAAATGCTCTTTTTGCAGGATACCTGGGAATTTCCTACGAGCCGGAGACTCTGAGGCCGTACCTTCCTCCTCAGCCGGTCAGCGAAGAAATCGGGCTGTTTGCAGAAAAAATCAGACCAAAACAGGTTCTTGTCATTAATTTAAGTGCCGGAAGCCCGGACCGGGAATGGCCCCTGGCTTATTGGGAAACGGTGCTGACCCGGTTGAAGACACCGGCGATTGTTCTTGCTGTCGGCAGCCGGATGCGGGACAAGGAAAGCCTCGAGGCCCGGTTCAGCCAGATAGTTCCCTCACCCGTTACCCGGAATCTGACCGAAGCTGGTCTCCTGATCGCTGCCAGCCGGGTATTGATTACGCCCGACACCAGCCTGATCCATGTAGCAAGCTGTTCTTCCACACCGGTTATCGGACTTTTCCAGGCCGGAGATCTGCACTTTAAACGGTTCCATCCGTTCAATATTCCGTATCTTGCACTTCAGTCTGACACCTGGCGGCTGACCGACCTGTCACCCGACCGGCTTTTATCTGCAACGGAGGATTTTCTTGCCCGCATCTGAGCGTATCTGGATTGTTTCTGAAGATTTCCCGCCCTACCCCGGCGGTATTGCCCAATGGGCTGCCGGAATTGGAAAAGGTTTGGTTTCTGCGGGGAATGAGGTAACCGTATTCTTTCGCCCAAGGCCTGAACTCGCTGAGTTTGATCAGGAAAAATGGCCGTTCAGAACCCAGCCGATTGAGGGGAAAAACTGGAAACGGTTCAGAACCTGGATCAGCAGGCGGGCTGTGAAAAATCTTTTGGCGGCAGAAACAAAACCCGATCTGATCATTGCCACTACGTGGAACATGGCCCGTGGACTGGTTTCCCTCTGCCGGTCACAGCACATTCCGCTGGTTCTTGTTGTTCACGGACTTGAAGTCACCCGTCCGATGCCGTTTCTGAAAAAACTCTGGCTGAAGCACACGCTCAACAAGGTCACCAAAATTGTTGCCGTCAGTCAGTTTACCAAAGATCAGATTGACACCAATTATCACCTTCCCGAAGGAAAAGTTATTGTACTTCCCAACGGTGTTGATGTTGCTGATTTCTTCCCGGTTTCTGATGTGAAAGCCCTGCAAAACCGCCATCACACTGAAGGAAAAAAAGTGATTCTCACCTTCGCCAGAGTAATTGAACGGAAGGGACATGATGTGGTCATCCGGTCATTGCCGGCAATCCGGAAAGAGTTTCCGGATCTGATTTACCTGATCTGCGGCAAGGGAGATGCAGAATACATCAATAAGCTGAAAGCTTTGGCTTTGGACTGCGGCGTTCAGGATCAGGTGATTTTTACGGGATTTGTCGATCCGGCCGAGAAAAACAGGTATTATAATCTGGCGGATGTTTATGTGATGCCCAGCCGGGAAATCAACGGCGACACCGAAGGGTTCGGGATAACTTACCTGGAAGCCAATGCCTGCCGTAAGCCGGTCATCGGCGGAAACTCGGGTGGTGTTTCGGATGCTGTTCTGGACGGCGAAACCGGTTTTCTGATACCGCCGACCGATGAGAATCTTTTGTCCGAAAAAATTTTAATCCTGTTCCGGAACCCCGGTCTGGCTGCCCGTTTGGGAGAGAACGGCCATAACCGGATTCTGAAAGACCTGACCTGGGCCGCACTTGCAAAAAAACTAACCGGGAAGGAAAATTAAGATATGCCAGCCGTCAGTATTATCATTCCCTGTTATAATTACGGTCATTTTCTTGGAGAAGCACTGGATTCGGTTCTGAACCAGACCTTTCAGGATTGGGAAGCCATTATTGTTGACGACGGTTCGACTGACAATTCAAAAGAAGTTGCGGTTGCATATGAGAACAAGGATTCCCGTTTCAGATATATATTTCAGTCTAATTCAGGAACATCGGCAGCAAAAAACAACGGACTTAAAAATGCTTCCGGAAGGTTTATCCAGTTTCTGGACGCAGATGACTATTTATTCCCCAGGAAACTTGCCGTTCAGGTAGAATCCCTAAACCAGACCGGAGCAGCTTTATCTGTATGTGATTATCATAAATCAGGTCCGGATGATCTTCTGACTCCCATTCAGGAAAATTTTCACCGGATCCGGCTCGGGGAAAATAAAAAACTTGATCTACTGTTTAATTGGGAAAGAAACCTCAGCATTCCGATTCATTGCTTTTTATTTGACAGGGCTCAAATCCCAGCAGAACTCTTTCTTTTCTCTCCTGAACTTAAAAACCACGAAGACATTCATTTGTGGCTGCGAATTTTCTGGAGATCTCCTGAAATTTGCTATACCCAAGAGGTATTGGCAGTTTACCGCAAAACGCCGGGCGGTCTTACTAAAAATATCAGGGAAATGAGAGCCGGCTATGTTAAGGCTCTGTCTCTTTTTTCAGCAGAAGTGACTTTATCTGAACCCGAGAAAGAAATTCTGCAGCGGAAAATAAATTTAATCCTGTTCTGGCTTCCTTCCAATTCGGAACTGGTTGCAAGATTGGTGCGGCCGTTAAAAAAAGTTTTCGGAAAAAACATTTTAAACGATCTCTTTTATCTTCAGAAATGGGCCAGAGAGATTAACTTCAGGGTTCCATGAATATCCGGAAAAAAATTCACTTTCTATCCGTCTGGTTCCGCAAGCAAAAAGGGCAGGGAACCCTGCACCTCTGGATTCAGCTAACCAGCCTGGGAGATGCTGCAACACTTGCTCCGGTAATTGCTTGGTTTATTGGAAAAAACCTGCCGGTTGGCATTCTTTGCCGACCGGAACTCCGGGATTTTTGGTTAACCTTCCTGCCGGAAGACCGGGTTTACACGGCCGGTTCAGTTAGCCAGATCAAAAACATAAATGTGATTTATTGTGCTTCTATCAGCCCTACGGCTGCCCTGCTTTCCATGAAAATCCCAGCGGAAAAACGATTCGGTATGGTTGAAGACGGTCGGTATTTTTCTGGCAGCCGCCTTGCCTTCGACGATTTGGTTCAAGTAAATCGGGATGACCATGTTTATTCCAGATTCGCAAGACTGGCCGAAAAAGGACTCCAGGCTGATCTTTTTCCCGAATCTGTTCCCGGGTCTGCTTTAACTGGATCTGAAGGTCATGAAATTCTTCTTCATCCCGGCGGCAAATGGAAACCCCGTAGATGGCCCGCCGACCGGTTTGCTGAACTTGCCGGGCTACTTGAGCAATCTGGCAGAAAAGTCAGGTTTCTTCTGAATGAATCTGAGATAGATCTGATTTCCTTCTTTTCAGAACAATACAATAAAAACCTGGTGATCACCCGGTCGGTGTCAGACTTGATGTCTGCAATTGGCTCCTGCATGTTTTTTATCGGGAATGACTCCGGACCCGCCCATATTGCCCGGCTGTACGGAAAGCCAGCTTTGGTTCTCTGGGGTCCCGGCAATGAAAAGAGAATCCGGCCGGTTGCTGGTAACATCACCCTTGCCATTAAGGACATAGACTGCAGACCATGCAGGCAATACGAATCTTCAGACCACTGCAGCAGAGGCGAGAATGACTGTCTGCTCAGATTGTCTGTTCAGGAAGTTTTCACTCTGGCTGATCAACTTATTAGTCAGGAAACGAAATGAGTCGGCAAGCACCTCTGGTCACGGTCCTGATTCCGGTTTTCAATGCAGAAGAAACTCTTGCAGCCTCTCTTTCGAGTATTCTGAACCAAACGTACCGGAATCTTGAGATTTTGCTGATTAATGATGGATCTACAGACGGATCCGACGCCTTAATACACACCTTTACAGACAAGCGGATCCGGTATATTGTCAACCCCGACAATATTAAATTACCGGCAACCCTAAACAAAGGGCTTAATCTGGCCAAAGGAAAATACATTTGCCGGATGGATGCAGATGACTTGTCTTTTCCGGAACGGATCGAAAAGCAAGTCCGGTTTATGGAGGAAAACCCAAATATTGGTGTTTCAGGAACCTGGATGCAAATGAGGGTTTCGGGCAGAACGGTTCGTTTTCCCATAACTCATGACGAAATCAGAACTGCCATGATAGTCAGATGCCCCCTTGCCCACCCTTCCGTTATTCTGCGGAAGCGGGTTTTGGAAGAATCAGGACTTACCTATAACACCGAATTTCCAAGTGCTCAGGATTTTGACTTATGGCAACGCTTATCTTTAATTACTCAACTGGCAAATATTCCTGAGGTTTTACTTGAATACAATAATCATACCGGCCAGATTTCTAATAAATTAAAAGACCAGCAAAATCAGTTTTCTGACAAGATCCGGTTAAGAGCTATTCAACCCGTCAGTGCTGCACTGAATGATTCAGAAAAAAGAGTATATTTGAATTTTTTAAACAAAAAAAGTCCGGAATCTATTACTGATTTTCAGGATACTGCACAGGTTTTAAAAAAGCTGTTTGAACTTAACCAGGCAACCGGTGCATTTCCTGTATCCCAATTTAACCGTCAGTACGGCCGGTTATGGTTTACCCTGATGGATGGGGTTGACGGATTAAGCTTCAGGCACCTAAGACTT
Source organism: Bacteroidota bacterium (assembly GCA_023151185.1). GTDB lineage: Bacteria > Bacteroidota > JABWAT01 > JABWAT01 > JABWAT01 > JAFLBE01. Next base: position 24,531 of record JAKLJL010000003.1, on the reverse strand, counting down.
TTTCTGAGCCATCCATTGGGAAAAAGCCCAAATGTTCACCGTTCAGAACAGATTAAGCTCATATTTAAGGTCATTAAACTACGAAGATAAGAAAACCAGAAAAACAGAGTAACCGATGATTTTCCAGATAAAGCGGAATGATGAGCTGTATGCAATTATAGTTAGGGCCGGATTTTCTGAACCCGGAATCCACTTCTTTACAGAGAATGACCTGTCTCAACAATTGGCGTTTATGAAGCATCCGGCAGGGAAAAAAATTCAGCCTCACATTCACAATTCTGTAGCCCGTGAAGTTTACTACACTCAAGAGGTCCTTTTAATCAGGTCAGGCAAGCTTCGGGTTGATTTTTTTGATGAAGACCAGATTTACTTTGAAAGCTATCTCCTTGGTGCAAATGATGTGATCCTTTTGATTAAAGGTGGACACGGTTTCGAGGTACTTGAGGAACTCGAAATGTTTGAAGTCAAACAGGGCCCTTATGCAGGTGACCAGGATAAAACCCGGTTTTCCTCTGATATCCGCACAATAAACATGAAAGCCTGATCAATGCCCGAGTTATATCCGATTCCGGTTAATGAACCCCTACTCAACGGAAATGAAAAAAAGTACCTGACAGAATGCATTGATACGGGTTGGATTTCATCCGAAGGCCCTTTTATTAAACAATTCGAAGAAAAATTTGCTTTTGCTGCAGGAAGAAAATACGGGATTGCCGTATCAAACGGATCGGTGGCACTTGATGCCGCCGTTAAGGCGCTTGGTATCGGACCTGGAGATGAAGTTATTCTGCCTGCGTTTACGATAATCAGTTGTGCTGCAGCCATTGTCAGAGCCGGAGCAACTCCGGTCGTAATTGACTCTGACCCCAGTACGTGGAATATGGATCCATCCCTACTAAAGCAAGCCATTACCAGCAAAACAAAAGCCATACTGGTTGTCCATATTTACGGATTACCGGTCGACATGGACCCTGTTCTTGAAATCGCCAGGCAATTTGGATTGAAAGTGATTGAAGATGCCGCCGAAATGCACGGACAAACCTACAAAGGAAAGCCCTGTGGAAGTTTCGGTGATATTTCAACGTTCAGCTTTTATCCAAACAAGCACATCACAACAGGTGAAGGTGGCATGATCGTCACCGACAGCGAAGAACTTGCAGAAAAATGCAGATCTCTCAGAAACCTGTGCTTCATTCCTGAAAAACGGTTTTACCATGAAGATTTGGGATGGAATTTCAGGATGACCAATATGCAGGCCGCACTTGGCCTTGCCCAACTTGAAAGGTTACCTGAGTTTGTGGAACGGAAACGACGGATGGGAACACTTTACCAGGATCTGCTGGGTGGGACGGAAAAGGTGATCCTGCCGCTGCCCAAAACTGACTATGCCGAAAATATCTACTGGGTTTTCGGAGTTATTCTGACCGGGTCTGCTGGGATGTCTGCAGAAACCGCCATGAGAAAACTTACTGAAGTTAAGGTGGGAACCCGACCATTTTTTTACCCGATGCATCTGCAGCCTGTTTTTTTAAAAATGGGGTTATTCAGCGGAGTAAAAATGCCTGTTGCTGAAAAAATGGCCCAGAAGGGGTTTTACCTTCCCAGCGGCCTTTCTTTAACTGAAGATCAAATTAGAGAATCTGCAAAACGATTTCTGGGTATTCTTCATGAGTGTATTTAATTTGTACTCTCATTATTACAACCTGCTTTACAGAAACAAAGAGTATGCAGCAGAAACCAGTTATATTCTTGACTTAATCCATGAGGAAACCCAGGGGGCTGAATCCATTACTGAATTAGGTTGTGGTACAGGGGGGCATGCAGTTCATTTCGCTGAAAAGGGATTCACGGTTAACGGCTTTGATTTAAGCCAGACCATGATTGATGAAGCAGAAAAAAAGAAAAAATCTCTTCCTGAATCTGTTGCCGATAGACTTAAATTTCAGGTTGGTGACATCAGAAATCTGGTAAGTTTTCCTGAATCTGACATTATCCTGTCCCTTTTTCATGTTATGAGTTACCAGATAGCAAACCAAGATTTAATCAACACTTTCAAAACCGTTAAAACTGGCCTGAAACCTGATGGCATTTTTATTTTTGATTTCTGGTACGGCCCTGGTGTTCTGTCAGACAAACCACAATTCAGGATGAAGCGATTTGAAGATGAAGCAGTTGGAATAATTAGGTTTACTGAACCTAATCTTGTTCCGGATGAAAATGTTGTTGACGTTAATTTTACACTTTTAATTACAGACAAATCAAACGGCAAAACAAGTGAAATAAATGAACTTCACCGGATGCGCTATTTATTTTTGCCGGAATTGAACTTTCTGCTTAAAGCCTGCGGACTTGAGGTAAGGAAAAGTTACCATTGGATGACAAAAGAAAAACCAACCGTTGAAACCTGGTATTGTTGCCTGATTGCGGGACATGCAGCACATGACTAAGAACTTTAAAATACACCTGGTTAGTTACGAAGATGTTCATTCATGGGTCCTTGGAAAGTTTGCTCTGAAAATGCAGGAAGTCCTTCTTGCAAACGGATATAAAGCTTCAATTTCAATGATGCCTGATCCTCATGCAGATGTCAATCATCATATTCATTATTTTTTTTATAAGCCGGATCACCAGCGAACCGGAATCGAAACCCTGATGATTACTCATGTGGACTCAAAAGGCAAATCCGAAAAATTAAAAAAACAGATAGCAGGGGCTGATATGGGTATCTGTATGTCTGAAGATACCCTTAGGCTGATTGAAGAGGAAGGAAACCCAAGAGCCAAACTTGCCTTTGCTGATCCGGCACATGATCAGATTATTCAGATAAAACCCACCACTATTGGGCTCGCATCCAGAATTTATTCGGACGGAAGAAAAAGAGAATATCTGATCGAGAATCTGCTTGAAAAAATCTCCCCCAAGGACTTCTCGTGGGTTATAATGGGAGGGGGCTGGGAAAAAGTCGTAGATAAAATGAACCGTCTCGGTTTTTCGGTAATCTGGCATGAAAATTTTGATCTCAAAATTTACACCGAGATGATCCCAGCCCTTGATTATTACTTGTACCCAGGACTTGATGAAGGGCAGATTGGCGTTATAGATGCTTTGTATGCTGGGGTTAAGGTAATCACTACACCTCAAGGCTATCATTTGGATGTAAAAGACCAGATTGAATATTTTTTTACCACTGAAAATGAACTTCAGTCAATATTTAATACTATTTCTGTCCAAAAAAAATCAAGAAGGCAGGCCGTTCAGAATTGGTCCTGGGAGACCTACACACTTAAACACCTTGAAATCTGGACCTATCTTTTAGCCAAAAAAAACAACTTGCCTTTACCATCACCTGGATTTCCAGAACCGGATGGACTTCGGTCTGTTCAGGAATTTGCAGGTCCTGGTTTACAGACCTCCGGAATTGAAAAACTGTTGCGTAAAAAAAATATTTTTCTTAACCGGATTCAGTACAGTATCAACAACAAACGAAAATTCCGGTTTTTGCAACCTGCGATCCGTTTTACCAGAAAATTTCTTTGACTTATGATTGAAAGCCCCCTTGTTTCGGTAATCATTCCTGTTTACAACGGTGAAAAGTATCTTCAGGCCTGCCTCGACAGTGTTTCCTCTCAGACATACAAGACCCTTGAGACCCTTATTGTGGATGACGGATCAACAGACCGTTCGATGGAAATTGCCGAAAACTGGCCGGGACCCAAAACCCTGATCCGCCAGAAAAACGGCGATGTATCCTCTGCACGGAATGCCGGAGCCGAAGCCGCCCGCGGGGAGTTTCTGGCTTTTCTGGACCAGGATGATCTCTGGGAGCCCGAAAAGGTAAGAAAGCAAATTGCCCTGTTTTCTGCAGACCCGTCTCTGGACCTGGTCTTTACCGATCTGATCAAATTTTTCCCGGGTGGCAAACGGCATCACGCTTCAGACAAACACACTTTGGCCCTGTCTCTGACCAGTGAAAACCTGTTTAAAAAACTGGCCGTTAAAAATGTGCTGATGCCCAGCGCAGTCATGGTAAAAAAATCAAGCTTCATGCATGCCGGCAGATTTGATCCTTCTTTTAAAACCTGCGGGGATTATGAACTCTGGCTCAGAATGGCCGCAATGGATATGAATTTCAGGTATCTGCCCGAACCGCTTACCCTATACCGGTATCATGGCGAAAATACCAGCCGGAAAACCGAAGTCATGCACCTGGACCGGGTGAAGGTAATGGATAAAATCTTCAGCCTCAGCTTTCTTCCCGAGAGGTACCGGTCGCTTGAAAACCGGGCCAAAGCCGAGGTGTTTATGATCGGGGCTCACACCTTCTTCAGCAGCCGGAATTATGAAAAATTTCTCGAAAACTTTTATATTGCAGCCCGGCTGAGCAAAGCTTCTGTATCGCCCCGTAGCCTCAGGCGGTGGGTAAAAAGCTGGATCCGACTTAAAACCAAAGGAATTTCTTGATCTTTTTTTCATCCCTCCGCCGTCTCACTCCCCCATGGCTGCAGTACCTGTTCTGGATTTTCACCGGCGGAATGATCCTTTCTGCCGGATTCAGGCTGCTCCTCCTGGTGATGAACCTGAATCTGATTGATCGGACCTCGTCCCCATTTCTTATTTTCGCCTTCTACCACGGCCTGGCCTTTGATGCCCGGGTCATTTCGGGGGTGGTAGTTCTCCCGTATCTGATTCTGACCGGTACCTGGCTCGCCGGCCTTCAGCCCCGGTGGCTGATCAGGTCTATCAGCATTTTTTTTATGGTGGCCTTTGCTTTCGTAATCGGATTTTCCATCTCAGATCCGCCATATTTCGATTATTACGGCAGCAGGCTTTCCAATGATATCCTGACCTGGAGTGACCACCCGGGCCTTATGCTGGAGGTTCTTCTGGCAGACTGGTCCTTTATGCCTTATATCATCAGCGGATTTCTGATCGGTTTTTTATTCTGGTATTTCATTCTCCGGATCGAAGTGTCCTGTTTCAGAAATCCGGATCCCGTGTATAGGGGAACTGGAAAATCAGTTGTTTTTCTGCTTTCATTTACAGGGCTTTTCCTGGGAATGCGGGGGGATTACGATTTCAACGGTAAACCTGCCGTCACCGCCGATGCCTTCTTCTGTGATTTTACTTTTGTGAATCAGCTTGCCCTGAACCCGGTTTTCAATCTGGTTGATTCTTATTACATTTATGTAGTTGACTACACCGATGATGAAACTGCAATTAAAAAGGCACAGAAGTTCTTAACGGTAACGCCCATTCCCGAAAGCCCGGTTGCACGCCGGGTTACACCCGGCCTGGTTTCAGAACCTGATAATGTGATTCTCATTATCATGGAAAGTCAAACGGCCTGGAAAACCAGTTATTATCCCCGGGCACCCAGGGGCCTGACGCCGTTTCTGGATTCTCTTTCCGGGGTCTCCCTGTTTTTCCCCAACACGTTTACAACCGGCGTTCATACCCGAAACGGAATCTATGGCACTCTGACCGGCTTCCCCACCCTTATGGGCAATCGTCCGATGCAGGCCTCTATCGGGAACGGAGTCCCTTATGGCGGATTCCCGCTGACTTTAAAAAACCTGGGATACTCAACCGCCTTTTTCTGCACAGGAAAAAAAGATTTTGACAATATGGGCGGGTTTCTTTCTTTCAACGGATTCGATTCGGTCTACAGTCAGGCCAATTATCCGGCAAAGGAAGTTTTCAATAAATGGGGGGTTACCGACCATTTCATGTTTACCTGGTCGCTACCGAAACTCAAAACCCTTCATCAGATGGGGAAACCTTTTTTTGCCACTTACCTTACCATTTCAGGACATGAAAAAACTGCTCTGGCACAACCTGCCGGGTTCAAACCAACGGCGGCAACCCTTGATGATCAGAGATTCCAGCTTCAGGATTTCAGTATCCGGGAATTTTTCAAGTCTGTTCAGCAGGAACCCTGGTTTCCCAATACCCTGTTTATCCTGATTGCCGATCATGGCTTCAATGCAGAGCCGCAATACGATCTTCCGTTGTGCTACCACCAAACCCCGCTTATTTTTTTCCGTCCCGATCATATCGTACCGGTTACAGATGAAAAACTTGCCCTTCAGATTGACGTTTTCGCAACCGCAATGGGACTTTTAAATCTTCCCTATGTTAACAATACTCTGGGGATCGACCTTCAGACGAATGCCCGTCCCTATGCCTATTTTTCGAACGGAACCAATATCGGGTGCCTGAATGAAGAGTATTACCTTATTCTGAATGCTTCTGGAAAGGAGTTTCTCTACCGGTATAAAACCCGGGATGAAAACAATCTGGCTGATGAATTGCCGGAGGTGAAAAACCGGATGAAAGACTATGTTCTTACCATGTTCCAGACGACACAATGGATGCTTCAAAACCGTAAAACCGGCCTGATTACCGGAGCTTCCGGTGACTGAGCTCAGAGTAGCCTATGTGAATAAAGTCCGGATGGATGAATCCCTTCCGGCAGTTAATTTCACTCTGTTCAATGCTATCGGGCTGGCAGAGGCCGGTGCCGAAACCCTCCTTTATGTTCAGAAAAAGAATTCCGTTTTTTCGGAAAATGACCTGTTCAGCCGGTTCAACTGCAACCCTCCCGGTCAGTTGAGCCTGTTTCTGATGCCCGAAAAACGAATTCTGGGAATCAAAACCAACCAGTGGTTTTATCTGTCGGTTTTCAGATCTCTCAGAAAAGAGAATCTGAAAAAAAACCTCACCGCCGTCATTTCCCGGGATCCGGGTGCGCTTCCTTACCTGGCCCGCTTCAAAAAAAAAACCGGGGTTCCGGTGTTTTACCAGCCCCATAACTTTTATCTGGATCTTTCTCTTCAGCCGGATCTGAACCCCAAAAATTCCAGAAAATATCACCTGCTGGAATCCCGATATCTGAAACACCTTACCGGCCTGCTCTGTCTGCAGGACTCTCAGGCAGCCTGGTACCGGAAATTTTTACCCGGACTTCCGGTATATCCTGCCATGCCGGGACTGGTCAGGCTGCATGAGGACCGGGGAGCCCTGCCAGAAGGAGTGCCGGTTATCGGCTACAGCGGAAGCCTGCAGCTTAAAAAGGGGATGGAAACCCTGCTGAAAGCAGCCTCACTGCTGGTTCAGAGACAGGTCGCCTTCCGGCTGCTGCTGATTGGCGGCAGGAATGAGGCCGAAATTTCGCCAGTCAGAGAACTGGTCAGGAATCTGGACCTGGAAAAAGTAATCACCATCACCGGCTGGATTCCTTTTTCTGAAGTTGAGCAGCTTCTCCGGACGTTGTCTGCAGGTGTCATCCCGCTGACAAATGCCTTTTATAACCGGTACCTGACCGCACCGAATAAATTTTTTGATTATCTTTCGATGGGAATCCCGGTTGTGGCTTCAGATCTGCCTGCTGTCCGGGATTTTATGACTGACGGCATGGAAGGGTTTCTGGTCACGCCTGAAAACGAAGAAGCTCTCGCCGATGCCCTGGTCCGGTTAATTACCGATCAGGGTCTGAACCGGAAATTCAGAAAATCTGCCCGTGAAACGGCCGGCAAATTCCTCTGGAAAAAACGGGGTGAAGCCATGATTGGGTTCATCCGTGACGCATCCAAAACAGAAGTTTAACACAATACCTGCCTATGGACCTCTATTTAAAAGTTCTTTCCTTTGCCAAACCCTGGTGGAAACACATTGCCTTTTCCTTTGTCCTGACGATGTTTTACATCCTGTTCAACTCGGTTTCCCTGTGGGTATCGGTTGATTTTATCCAGCAGCTTTTCAGTCCGGATGTAATTTCGGGAACCACCACGGTTGAAACCTCCCATAAGGAAAACCAGGTCACCAAACTCATTGGCGGGCAGGGAATTTATGACCGGCTGAGCACCGCCATGAAAAGCCTGATTGTACAGGATGACCGGTTCGACACCCTGAAAATGGTTTGCATTGTTATTTTCCTTTCGTACCTGTTTAAAAACATTATCGAGTACTACCGGAAAATTCTGCTCAGTTACATCGAACTGAAAATTATTACGCTCATGCGGGATAAACTGACCGCGGTTTTGGTCAGACTGCCGGTCTCTTATTTTGAACGGAACAACACCGGCGAAATGACCTCAATCGTGTTCAATGATGTTAATGCCGTGAACTCGATGATAAATAACAGTTTCGGCAGGATGCTGCTGGCACCGTTCCAGATTCTGGTCAACATTATCATCATGTTCCTGATCGACTGGCATCTGGCACTGATCACCCTGACGGTCATTCCCCTCTCTGCTTTTTCCATCTGGAAAATCGGGAAAAGCATCCGCCGTAGAAGCCGCCGGGTTTTTGCCCAGATCGGTGTAGTGTTTAATTATTTTCAGGAAATGCTCATGGCCATCCGGGTGGTAAAGGCCTTTACCAACGAAACCCGTGAAGAACAACGGGTGAAGGAAGCTAATAAAGGCTATTTCCGGGCTAATTTCAGGGCAACACGCCTGACCCATCTCACGTCCCCGCTGAATGAAGTCATCATTGTCATGGTTCTTGTTTTCCTTCTCTGGTATGGCGGTTCCCAGGTTTATCTGGGTTCCGGACTGAAAGCAGAAGATTTTATCCGGTTTCTGGTTTTTATGATTACCATTTTTCAGCCGCTGAAGGAACTGACCAACGTGAACAACGTGATTCAGAATGGTATGGCTGCTGCTGAACGGATCGTCAAAACCCTGGATGCAGCTCCCGAAGTCTATGAAGCACCCGATGCGGTTGCAATTCCGCCGCTTCAGGCTGCCATTGAATTCAAAAATGTCAGGTTCAGATACAACCCTGAAGACCCGGTTGTTCTGCATAACATCAATCTTACCATTAAACGGGGCGAAACAGTGGCATTTGTCGGCCACTCAGGGGCGGGAAAAACCACCATTGTTGATCTGGTTCCCCGGTTCTATGAACTGGACGGCGGTGAAATCACCTTCGACGGAAAAAACCTCCGCCGGGTCACACTGGAATCCCTTAGAAAACAGATCGGAATTGTAGCACAGGAGTCAGTGCTGTTTAACGAAACCATCCGGTACAATATCAGCTACGGAATGGACCAGGTTACCGATGACGACATCATTGCCGCCGCAAAAAGCGCCAATGCATGGGAATTTATTGAAAAAATGGACCACGGGCTCGATACGGTGACCGGTGAACGCGGAGTCAAACTTTCCGGCGGTCAGAAGCAAAGGCTCTCAATCGCCCGGGCCATTCTTAAAAACCCGCCGGTCCTGATTCTGGATGAAGCAACGTCTGCCCTCGATACTGAATCCGAAAAACTGGTTCAGGATGCCATTTACCGGCTTATGAAAAACCGGACCGTCCTGGTTATTGCCCACCGCCTGTCGACCATCACCCATGCCGACAAAATTGTAGTCCTCAGCAAAGGAGAAATTGTGGCAACCGGCCGGCATGAAGACCTGCTTGAAACCTCTCCGGATTACCAGAAGCTTTACCGTTTACAGTTCCGGAATGACCCGAAAAAACCTGACGAAGGTGACTCAGCCGCATGAACCTGCTGTTTCTGAATTCGGCAAAGGTCTGGGGAGGGAATGAACGGTGGATGGCACAGACCATCAGAAAACTCAGTGAATCCCATTCTGTCTTTCTGGCTGCCAGGAGAAAAGGAATCGGGGACCGGTTTCAGATCCCGGTCTTTGAATTACCGTTTTTATCGGAGGCTGATATTCTGACACTTAGCCGGCTGGTATCCCTCATCCACCGTCATCAGATTGACGTTTTACTTCCCACCAAACGGAAAGACTATGTTCTGGCCGGGCTTGCCGCCCGGATGACCGGCCGGGTCTCAGTCATCCGGCTGGGAATCGCCCGTCAGCCCAAAGCCGGAATTTTTCACCGGCTGGTTTATGACTTTCTCGCCGATGGAATCATCGTCAATGCAGAATCCATCCGGAAGGAACTGCTTGAAATCAGTTATATGAAACCAGAGAAAATCCGGGTGATTTACAATGGAATTGATTACCTGGAAGTCAGGATGCTGGCTGCTGAACCGGCCCCCAGCCTGCCAGCCGGCCGATTCCGGATTGTCTCTTCGGGTGAACTCTCTGCCCGGAAGGGCCATGATCTGGCCATTGCGGGCTTTTCCCGGTTCCTGACCGAAACCCCCGAAGCAGCAGATGAGGCTTCACTGATCATCGTGGGTGGCGGCCCGGATGAGAAACGCCTAAGAGCGAGTGCTGATGCAACCGGTTTCGGGCACCGGATCCACTTTACCGGTTTCCTGAAAAATCCCTATCCGGTTATTGCCTCGGGGCAGGTTTTTCTGATGATGTCGGCCAGTGAAGGGATCTCAAACGCCCTGCTCGAAGCCATGGTCCTGAATCTGCCGGTGATCACCACCTCAGGCGCCGGCGGGGCTGCCGAATTTCTGGAACATGGCGTTACCGGGTGGCTTCTGGGCGAAAACCCTGCTGATGAGGCGGCTGTCTATCTGAGCCGTCTATATTCCGATGAACCCAAACGGCAGGATACCGCACGTGAGGGCTGCGAAAAAGTGCTCAGTTTTTTTGACCTGAACCGGATGAAGCAGGATCTGGATGAGTTTCTGTCTGAATGCCGCCGTCACAGGAAGTAACCTTTTCCCGGCCGGTGCCGTACAACTGCCTTTAACTTTTTTGACCAGAGAGGGTGCCATGGCAAAATCATCACTTCCCCCAAGATTTGGATTTGGGGTAATTCTCATCATCATCGGATTTTTTCTTCTGCTCGACAATATCGGGTACTATGAATTTCATGAACTGATCGGGACCTGGTGGCCGTTGATTCTGGTGTACATCGGCGCCAGCCGTATGATAACCCATCCGCAGGGAAACCAGACCGGAAGTGCTGTTGTTCTGGGGGCCGGTCTCTTTTTCCTGATTTTTACAACTGATATCAATGAACTTGACGTGGTATCAGTCTGGTGGCCGGTTCTCCTGATTCTGCTGGGCGGCTGGGTGGCCCTGAATGCCTTCCGTCCCCAAAAAAAATCTTCTTCACAACCCAACCCGTTTGACCCTGAAATTCAGGAAAGGACTGATGATATGCTGAACCACTCGACCGTTTTTTCGGGCGCCAAACTCAGAAGCGCCTCCCAGAACTTCACCGGCGGAAAAATCACCGTTGCCTTTGGCGGAACCAATATTGACCTGCGTGAAACCAAACTGGCTCCGGGCGCAGTCCTGGATGTTCTGGTTCTTTTTGGCGGATGTGAACTTCATGTTCCTGAAAACTGGGAACTTGACGTTCAGGCTCAGGCGATTTTCGGCGGCATTGACGACAAACGGTTCAGGACTCAGGGAACCGATGAAGTGAAACCGATGCTCAGAGTTACCGGTCTGGTTATGTTTGGCGGCATCGAAATCAAATAATCCCCTCTCAACCGGGAGCCGGCCTGCCCGCCGGTTCCCGAAATGACAAACCCGGCACCTACATCCCTCTCCCTTACAATTTCATTAAAATCTGACCCCCGGTTCAGGATCTTCTTTCCCTTACAGACCGAAAACACCTAACTTAGACCCGGAACCGGCTTTTTTAACCTAAATCACCCTTATCCGTGGCAAAAGTCTACACCCTTCACCCTCAGAATCCGCAGAAAAACCGGATTGAGGAAGTTGTTCTGAAACTCAGAAAAGGCGGGGTCATTTTATACCCGACCGACACAAACTATGCGCTTGGGTGCGACATTAACCACAAGAATTCCATCGAAAAACTCCGGTTTATCCGGAAACTGCCCGACCGCTATCCCCTGTCAATCCTCGTTCCTTCGTTTACAGGACTCAGCCAGTTTGCCCGGATACCTGACGCCGCCTACCGGATCATGAAAAGCCTGGTTCCCGGACCTTACACCTTCATTCTGCCGGCGACAAAAGAAGTCCCCAAACTGCTTCAGGATCCGAAACGGAAAACCATCGGCATCCGGATTCCCTCAAACCCGATCACTCTCGAACTCCTCAGGGAACTTGGTAACCCGCTGGTGTCCATTTCAGCCAAACTGGATGAGGAAGAAATGGCCTGGTCCAGCACCTATGCGCTGTTTGAACAGTACGGCCCGCTGGTCGATTATATTATCGACGACGAAAATGAAGATCCCGGATCCGAATCCACCATCCTCGACTTTACCGACGGGCAGCCGGTTATTCTCAGGGAAGGTTTGGGAATGGACCGGGTTCTGGACGTTTTGTAACCCACGGTTTTCCGTGACCTCTCCGACGGTTTTTCGTCATTTTTTTGTAACTATATACCGACATATTGATCCTTATATCTGAATCAAAAGCCCGCAATCTGTCTTTTCAGCCAGAAAAAGAGGTTCAGGGCGGTGGATCCGGAAAAATGGGCAGCGGAAAAAAATCCGGCAAAGTCTTTGCTTTGCAATCCCCAATCTGAAATCGCAATCAGAAACCAATATCCGGTCTGGGCCGGAACCAACCGTTCGACTTTAAACAGGAAGGAAGATGCTCATGGATGAGACTACCAGTTCAGTTTGGGAAGAAATGAAAAATAAGGGGTACTCCCGGCGCGACTTTTTGAAATTCTGCGCCTGGATGGGAGCCTTCATCGGTGTGGAATCCACCGGTATTTCTTCTGTTGTCAGGGCAATGGAAACGAAAAAACGGCCGGCCGTTATCTGGCTTCACCTGCAGGAATGTACCTGCTGCAGTGAATCCTTCATCCGGACCTCACACCCAATTGTTGCCGACATCATTCTCGATAATATTTCACTCGACTATACCGAAACCCTGCAGGCTGCAGCCGGTCATCAGGCTGAAGCAGCTCTGGCCAAGTCCATGAAGGACAACTGGGGTGAGTACATTCTTCTGGTTGAAGGATCGGTCCCAACCGGTGAAGACGGTGTGTACTGCTGCATCGGCGGGAAGACGGCTGAAATGCGCCTTAAGGAAGCTGCTGAGGGGGCAAAAGCCGTCATCGCCTGGGGCAACTGTGCCTCAAACGGCTGCGTTCAAGCCGCCAACCCGAACCCGACTACAGCCACCCCGATCCACAAAATCATTAACGGCAAACCTCTGATCAAAGTGCCGGGCTGCCCGCCGATCGGCGAAGTCATGGCCGGTGTCATTGTTCACATTATGGCCTTTGGCACCATTCCCCAACTGGATGGTCAGGGACGTCCGCTGGCCTTTTACAGCCGCCGGGTCCACGATACCTGCTACCGCAGACCAAATTACGATGCCGGGCTGTTCGTCGAGGAATTCGATGATGAAAATGCCCGCAAGGGATACTGTCTGTACAAAGTCGGATGCCGCGGTCCGGTTACTTACAATGCCTGCGGCGTTACCAAATGGAACGAGGGAACCTCTTTCCCGATTCAGTCTGGCCACGGATGCATCGGCTGTTCGGAAGCGGATTTCTGGGATCACGGCCCGTTCTATCAGCATCTCGCCTCTTTCCCGGGATTCGGAATTGAGACCACCGCAGACAAAATCGGTCTGGGCCTGGGTGTTGCCACCGGTGTCGGTATTGCCGCACATGCCGTCATTACCAACATCAGCAAAAAAGATGAAATCAACGAACATATTGAAACCAGTTCGGTCCCTGACGGGGATCGTGAAGGAGAATAATTCTTATGGCAAACCGGATTGTCATTGATCCCGTTACCCGGATCGAAGGCCACCTGAGAGTGGAACTTGAAGTCAAAGACGGAAAGGTTGTGGATGCCTACAGTTCGGGCACCATGGTCAGGGGAATTGAACTGATTGTGAAAGACCGCGATCCGCGCGATGTCTGGGCTTTTGTTGAACGGGTTTGCGGCGTGTGCACCACCGTACATGCCCTGGCTTCTGTACGGTCGGTTGAAGATGCCCTCGGCTGGCAGATTCCGCAAAATGCCGAACTCATCAGAAACCTGATGTTCTGCAGCCAGATGATGCAGGATCACGTGGTTCACTTCTACCACCTTCATGCCCTTGACTGGGTAGATGTCGTCAGTGCACTCAGTGCAGACCCTGTGGCAACCTCGAACCTGGCTCAAAGTATCTCGAGCTGGCCCAAAAGCTCACCGGGGTACTTCCGGGATCTGCAGAAACGACTGAAGGGGTTTGTGGACAGCGGCCAGCTTGGCATTTTTGCCAATGGTTACTGGGGGCACAAAGCCTATAAACTGCCGGCCGAGGCCAACCTGATGGGGGTAGCCCACTACCTGGAAGCGCTGGAATGGCAAAAGGAAATCGTGAAGATCCACGCCATCTTCGGCGGGAAAAATCCGCACCCGAATTATCTCGTCGGCGGGGTAGCCTGCGCCATCAACATCAATGAAACCAATGCCCTGAATGCTGAACGCCTGGCCCAGGTTAAACAGCTTCTGGACGATGCCCGGACTTTTATTGAACAGGTTTACATTCCCGATCTGATGGCCATTGCCTCCTTCTACAAAGACTGGGGTGCCATCGGTGGCGGACTGGAAAATTATCTGGCTTACGGCGATCTGCCAACCAACGGGTATTCAGATGTTTCTTCCTTCAAATTTCCGAGAGGAATTGTGATGGGCCGGAACCTGAACGAAGTAGTTCCTGTCGACGGAAAAGACAGTGAACAGATCAAGGAATTCATTTCCCGGTCCTACTATGAGTATTCCGACGGGAATGATGCCGGCCGTCACCCCTGGGAAGGGGAAACCAAACTGGCTTACTCGGGTCCGAAACCACCCTATGATTTCCTGAATGTGGATCAGAAATATTCCTGGCTGAAAACCCCGCGGTGGAAAGGCAACCCGATGGAAGTTGGACCGCTTTCCCGTATGCTGGTCGGATTTGCTTCCGGAAAAGCCGAGTACAAAGAAGTGGTTACCGAAGCTCTGGGTAAACTGAACGTCCCGGTTGGTGCCCTGTTCTCGACACTGGGAAGAACGGCTGCCCGCGGACTTGAAAGCCGTCTGGTTGCCAACTGGGCCCTTGAGTTCTATGATATGCTGATTTCCAATATCAAAAACGGGGATACCAGAACCGTTAACCAGGAATTCAGAAATCCGGAAACCTGGCCCGCCGAAGCCAAAGGTGTCGGGATGACCGAAGCACCCCGCGGTGCTCTGGCTCACTGGATCGTCATTAAAGACCGGAAAACAGCCAACTATCAACTGGTTGTGCCCAGCACCTGGAATGCATCGCCCCGGGATCCGAACGGACAGCGGTCAGCCTATGAATCTTCGCTGATCGGAACCCCGATTGCAGACCCGGAAAATCCGCTCGAAGTACTCAGGACGATTCACAGTTTTGATCCGTGTCTGGCCTGTGCCGTCCACATTTATGACGAAAAGGGCAGGTACATTCACCAGATCGATACATTTTGAAAGGAGCCGCTGATGAAGCATAAAGAAGTTCCTCTTTTCAGGGTGTATGTCTGGGAACGTCCGGTGAGGATTTATCACTGGATCAATGCCCTCTGCATCCTGGTTCTGTGTGTCACGGGTTACCTGATCGGGAACCCGATTGTTCTGCAGCATGGCGGAAATGATGCTTCCAATCACTATTTCTTTGGCTGGATCCGGTTCATCCATTTTGCAACCGCTTACCTTTTCCTCTTTAATTTTCTGTTCAGAATTTACTGGGGATTTGTAGGCAACCGGTATGCCAACTGGAAAAACTATTTCCCGTATTCTAAGAAACATTTCCAGAACATGTGGGACGTCCTTACCGTCGATGTGCTCCAGATCCGGAAAAAGGACATTGAAACGCCCGGCCACAATGCGGTCGCCAATTTCATGTACTTTATCACCTTTCTGGCCTTCCTGTTCGAGGTAATTACCGGGTTCGGCATGTACTCAGCCATGAGTGACAACTGGTTCAGTGATCTGTTCCGCTGGGTAATTCCGGTTTTTGGCGGTGATCTGATACTCAGGATGATCCACCATGCGGTCATGTGGGTCTTTGTCGTCTTTACCATCGTTCACGTGTATCTTGTGTTTTACCATGATTACGTGGACGGAAGCGGCGTTCTATCCTCGATGGCCGGTGGGTGGAAATTCGTTTCGAAGGAAAAATTCCTGAAGAAAAATCAGGAAAAGGCTGCTGAGGGAAAATGAAAAAAGGACTGATTCTCGGAATCGGCAACAGTCTGATGGGAGATGAGGGCGTTGGCCCTCATCTCATCCGTCTGATCGAAAAGGAACGCCTTCCGGAAGGCTGGGAAAGTGAAGACGGCGGTACCGGCGGATTTCATCTGCTCGGCTTTTTCCAGGATTTCAAGACCATTATTCTGGTGGATGCCAGCCTGGATGACTATCCGGACGGAACGGTAAGACTGATCAGACCCCGGTTTGCTTCCGATTACCCGGTTTCTCTTTCGGCACATGACATCGGACTGCATGATCTGGTTCAATCAGCTCAGCTTCTCGGATATTCACCCGAAATTTACCTGTTTGCCGTTTCAGTGACTCAGTTTCAATCCATTTCTGATCAGTTAACCGGGCCGATCCTCGAAAAAATGCCCGAACTGGCAACCCGGGTTTTAACACTCGCCCGTGACCTTTCCCGTTCAGAGGTTACAGCAGGTCAGGAGGTAGTTTGATCCGGTTCGGAAAGTCCGTACCGGGTTAATTTATCCCGAAAGGTTGAAGGACTAAGCCCAAGCCGTTTTGCCGCCTGGGTTTTATTCCCGCCGGATTCCTTCACGGCAAACTCAATCAGTTTTTTCTCAAGACAGGCCATGATATCTTCATGGTTCATTTTTTCCTCTATCAGACAGTTCAGACAGAGATCAGACTGGGAACCCGGTTTATCTGCCGTCAGGCGGATGTCTTCGGGCAGATGCTGAAACAGAATTTCTTCCTCGGCCAGATACACCAGCCGCTGAACCACGTGCCTGAGTTCCCGGATGTTGCCCGGCCAGGCATGCAGTTCCATAGCCTTCATTGCATCGGGATGAACCGATACGGGTTTCGACGGTGCGTAATGACGGATAAAATGTCTGACCAGCAGCGGGATGTCATCCAAACGGTCACGAAGCGGCGGAATTTTAACCGGATACCCGAGAATCCGGTAGTACAGATCCGACCGGAATTTCCCTTCAGAAGCCAGGAGCTTCAGGTCGACTTTGGTTGCTGAAATCAGCCGGACATCGACTGCAATCGGCCGGATGCCCCCTACCCGGAAAATTTCACCGCTTTCAAGCACCCTGAGCAGTTTGGTCTGGATTTCCATGGGAACATCATCAATATCATCCAGAAACAGCGTTCCGCCGCTGGCGATTTCAAACAGGCCCTTTTTTTCTGTGGAGGCACTTGTAAAAGATCCCTTTTCATGGCCGAAAAGTTCACTGGCCAGCAGAGATTCCGGAAGAGATGACAGGGACAGCCGGACGAACGGCCGGCCCGAACGGTGACTGCTCAGGTGAATGTACTCGGCAAACAATTCCTTGCCGACGCCGGTCTCCCCAATGAGCAGAACAGGAACTTCAGTGGCTGTAAACCGGTCCAGTTCGGCCAGAAGCTGTTTCATTTCGCGGTTGGAAGTAACCAGACTGATCGTCCGGCCCGAATTTTCATTCATACCGTCAGATCCTTATTCATCATCCAGAATTAATTCAGACAGGTGAAGTTCATTTCCCGTCAGAACCGTCAGAGAAGAACTGCCGCATGCCGAACACAGATACCGGTTCTCCTGAACCTCGAACCTGAGCCCGCAGGTTTTACACCGGGCCGTCACCGGGATTTTAATTATTTCCATTCTGGCGGCAGACAACCCGAATTCGCCTTTTATGGCTTCATAGCAGAATTCCAGTGAATCAGGAAGCAGATGTCCGTTCATGCCAACCCGTACTTTTATCTCTCTGACCAGATGCAGTTGCCCCTGAGGAACCGACCGTCCGACAAGTTCAAGAAGTTCCTGGGTTACAGAAAGTTCGTGCATGCTGCCCTTAAAAAAAATGAAAAAATACTGCTGTTTTTCTTCCCTTTCCAAAAATACCGGGAAGTTATCATCAATTTATAATCCGGATAATTGAATCCGTAACGGGTTATTGATGCAGGTTTACGGATAAAGAGTCAGAATGCTCCGTTTTTTTTCTTCCGGAAGGAAACTGGCTGTAAGGTTGTTTTTCAGCAGGGTCAAAACGTCCCCGGCCGAAAATCCCAGATCCCGGATCAAAATCTCAATTTCCTGATTCAGGCTGGTGTCAAAAAAGGACGGATCGTCCGAGTTCAGGGTGACTATCAGTCCTGCATCGATCAGTTTCCGGATGGGATGGTCCTGAATCCGGGCAACTACGCCGGTTTTCACGTTTGAGGTCGGGCAGACTTCGAGGGGAATCCGGCGGGATCTGACCAGTTCAGTCACCTCAGGATCATCGAGGCACCTGATCCCGTGGCCGATCCGTTCGGCGTTCAACCCGGTCACCGCCGACCGGACATACTCTGCTCCCTGGGTTTCGCCGGAATGGGCAACCACCCGGAATCCGGCTTCACGTGCCGTTTCAAATGCCGGGAAGAATCCTTCATTGGGGAATCCGGATTCACTTCCGCCAAGCCCGATCCCGGCCAGGACCGGCGACCTGAAGGGGATGAGGCGTTTTACCCGGGCGGCAGCGGTTTCTGCACCGTGATTCCGGACGATATCCGCAAAAAATAATAGAGAAATTCCGGTTTCAGCCCGTGCCTTTTCTGCCCCGAGAAGCACCTGCTCGGTAATTTTCTCGGCCTGAAGTCCGCCGGGCGGATAGTCAAACGGAGAGAAAAACAGTTCGGCATGAACAATGTTCTGGCGGATCAGGTTGCCGGCAACGGCCAGAACCAGATCCGAAAAATCGGTTTCTGACCTGAACTTCCCGACCGTCCACATCCATTTCCGCACAAACTCACCGAAGTTTTTAAACTGAAATCCGGCTTTCAGGTTTTCCGGAGTTGCCAGGGCGCCGGGCGAATTCCGGTTGATCAGCCGGGCCAGAAAATCAAGCGGGATGGCGCCTTCGAGGTGCAGGTGCAATTCGGCTTTGGGAAGTTTGTACAGATCGGCAGCAGAAATCATGACGGTAACCTTTCTGATTGATGGAAAAACAGGCCGGGGCTGTCCCGAAATCCTAATTAACTTGTAATTTAAAATCCAGAATTCCGGCATGGGACTTGAATTTTTAGTGCAAATCCCTTCTATTTGTGAATTCAGGTGTGATTTCCAGCACACAAAGTTCACCATCATCCGCATCAAGTCAAAGGGAAAACGGAATGAAAATTCTCGTCGTTGAAGATGAAGCCTCGGTCAGGGAATTCATCGAAAAAGGGCTGATTGAAGAGGGGTTTGAAGTTACGGTTGTCGGGGATGGGGCTGCCGGGGAGCGTTTGGGAATGGAGCCTTCTTTCGATGCTATCATTCTGGACTGGCGTCTTCCCGAAAAAAGTGGTCTGGATGTGTGCAAGAACCTGCGGACAAACGGAGTTTTGACTCCCATTATTATGCTTACAGCCATGAACTCGGTTGAAAACCGGGTCGTCGGGCTCGATTCGGGCGCAGATGACTATCTGACCAAGCCCTTTGCCTTTGAAGAACTGATTGCCCGGATCAAAGCCCTGACCCGGCGGCTGTCACCCTCAGCAGCCAACGAATCGCTGAACTTTGCCGAAATTTCCATGGACCTGAAGCGGAAAACGGTGACCCGGGGTGAAAAGATCCTGCACCTGACGGCCAAAGAATTCTCTCTTCTGGAATATTTCATGCGGAATCCGGAACGGGTACTTTCCCGGGCAGATATTGCCCAGGCCGTCTGGAATATCAATTTCGAGACCAATACCAACTTTATCGACGTTTACGTTACCTACCTGCGCCAGAAACTCCAGATTTCGGATTCAGCCAAACAACTGATTCATACCGTGAGAGGGATGGGGTATGTTCTGCGGGCCGAAGAACAGCCTGTCTGATCCGGAATGAGTCTTCGTTTAAAGCTCACCCTCTGGTACACCTTCCTTCTGGGTGTTCTGGTGATCGGCTTTGCGGTCGTTCACTATTACGTTGTTAAATGGGCGGTAACCGAAGAAATGAAAAGCCAGCTCTCCCAGAAAGCCGGCGAATTTGCAGAATCCCTCACCTGGAAATCATCCGGATTTGAAGTCCGGAATTCCTTCCCCTGGCAGCAGCTTGAATTCAATGTCATGTCGGATTATGCTGTTATGGTTCAGGTTGTGGACTATCAGGGAAAAATCCTTCACCAGTCGGGAAACCTGAACAAAACCCAAACAACACTCGAAGCACCGGTTTCAACCGTGATCACCACCCTCGAAACCATTACCGAGACCAAATTCAATGGTGAACCTTATTACATACTGTACCATCCGGTTAAAGACGGCGGTGCGTTTCTGGGTTGGATTCAGGTGGGCGCTTTCGAAAAACGGATTACCAGTTTTCTCTCCTGGCTTCAGAACTGGATGCTGTATTCCGTACCGTTCGGACTGATCCTTTCTGCCCTGATCGGATACTATCTGGCCCGTAAAATGCTGGCTCCCATCGACTCAATTCTGGCCACGGCTGCCCGGATCCACTCACCACAGATGGATGTCCGGTTCCCGGATTATGAAAAGGAAGCCGTTGAAATCCAGCAACTGGCAACCACCCTGAATGAACTGCTCGACCGGCTCAGGGAAAGCTTCATCCGGATCAGTGATTTTACCTCAGACGCCTCGCATGAACTTCTGACCCCGCTGACGGCCATGATCGGCAACATTGATGTCACCCTCCGGCGGCAGCGGACTGCCGAAGAATACGACGAGACCCTTAAAAAAATGCGACGGGAATCTCAGCGGATGGTGGATACGGTAAAAAGCCTGCTGTTCCTGGCCCGGAGTGAACCGCCTTACGGCTCATTACAGAGACGGACAACCAACATCGGGGTGATGATTCAGGAAGAGGTCGACAATCTTGCCCCTCTGATTTACTCGCACAATTTAACCATTTCCTACAAAACGGAACCGATCGAGGCCTTCGTCAATGAAAGCCTGTTCAGGCAACTGGTCCAGAATCTGCTGACGAATGCCATCAAATATTCACACGCAGGCGGGAAAATTGAAGTGTACACCGAATCGAAAGACCGTCATTTTTCGGTCATCCGGATTGTAGACCAGGGCATCGGTATCCCGAAAGAAGCCATCGGGCGGTTATTTGACCGGTTTTACCGGGTCGACAGCAGCCGGCAGCGGTCTACCGGCGGCTCAGGACTGGGACTGACCATCAGCAAACGGATTGTGGACCTTCATCAGGGAACAATCCGGATTCTCAGCGAGGAAAATGTGGGGACCGAAGTGATTATTACTCTTCCCTGCCGGCCTGCTGATGAGAATGCCCGCCTCCGCGGGTAACCAGAGCCAGCATCCGTTCTTCAAGCCCGGGCGGAATTTCAGTCCGGCTTTTCTGATACACCCTCACCGTTTTTTTCAGACTTTCCAGATAGGCTTTGCATTCAGGACAGCCTTCGATGTGATGCATCAGTTCACGGCAATGCGGCGAGGTCATATCCTCACCCAGCCGTTCACAAACTTCGGTTACAACTTTATAACATTGGGGACTCATACTGTCGTTATGCTTCATAGTCAACACTTCCTTCATTCAGGTAACCGGCCAGTTTTTCACGCAGAAAGGACCTTGCCCGCTTCAGCCGTCCTTTCACTGACCAGTCGGTATCACCGGTAATAGCAGCAATTTCTTCAATCGTCAGGCTTTCCTGATCACGCAGAATGAACACGAGCCGGGTTTTCTCTGGAAGTTCATTCAGATAAGCCGTCAGAACAGACCTGAATTCCTCACTCATCAGCATCTTTTCCGGATTGAATTCATCCAGAGCCCGGCGGTCATGAATTGTGATTTCCTGGAATTCTTCATCATGGAAATCCTGAATCCCCCGTTCTGCCCCCGATTTTCTGATCTTTTCAAGAGCAGAATTGGTGGCAATCCGGTACAGCCAGGTGGTCAGGGAACTATCTCCCCGGAAACCGGCAAGGTTGTTCACCATTTTGATATAGGTTTCCTGTAAAACATCTTCGGCATCTTCCCGGTTTCTGACCATCTGGAAAATGAGGTTGTACAGAGGCCCGGTTGTTTTTTTTACGATCAGGCTGATAACTGCCGGATCCAGCTTCATTGCCAACGCCAACTGGTCGCCGGAAAGTTTAAGCATAGTGTTCCTGTTGGATGGGAGTGTCTGTGCAAAAATGTCAAAGGTACGGGGAACCGGCTTCTTTTTCCAGCCTGACACCGAAAACCTGTTTTCCCATCCAAAAGCCCTGAAAAATAGTTATTTTTGTCTGACCGACAGAAGAACAGTAAAAGGAATTGAAATGCTTCTGAAAACAGTTAATGATGAAGGCAATCTGGCCTATCTGCTTATCGATACAAAAACCAATTTTGCTCTGGTGATTGATCCGGTTAAGGAACGGACAGACGACTTGCTTAACCTGATCCGGAAAAACCACTATGAAGTTCCCTATGTGATTGACACTCACAGTCATGCTGATCATTTTTCGGGTGCCGGACTGATCGCCGGAGCCCTTGGCAGTCAGGTCGTTATGGGAAAAGCCACTCTCAAGCAGCGGGAATTTGACACCCGTCTGGGAGAAAAATTCGGCATCCGGGATATTCTGGATTACAATGCGGGCATTCAGGTGGATATCCTGGCCGGCCATGGTGAAACCCTTCCGTTCGGTTCCGGCACCCTTACCTTTTTTGAAACACCCGGGCATACCCTGAATTCCATATCAGTTCTTGCCGGACGGTACCTGTTCACCGGTGATTCACTGATGATCGGGCAGACCGGCCGTCTGGACCTGCCGGGCGGAGATGCCGCCACCATGTTCAGGACGTTGAATGAGGTGATCCGGCCTCTGGCAGATGACACTCTTCTGCTTTGCCCGGGGCACGATTACGATCATAACGCCTCCCGGCTGCTGAAAGACGAAATCGAAGAAAATGCTTTTTACCGGCCCCAAACCGAGATTGACTTTATTGAATTTGCCGGTGGATTCTTCCCGCCGCTTAAACTTGAGGATATGGGCGGTATTTCCCGCATTCAGTGCGGGGCTGCAGGCGGCCAGGAAAAACCTGAACAGGGACTATTCACCATTCTGCCTCCCGAACTTCAGGAAAAAACCGTCAGGGATGACGGAACCTGGATGGTCATCGACGTTCGGGAACCCTACGAACTGCGGAACGGCAAAATTCCGCAGGCAGTAAACATTCCCCTCAGCGAACTGGAAAGCCGTCTCTCCGAAATCCCAAAAAACAAGCGGATTGCAGTTGTGTGCCAGTCGGGCGGCAGAAGTACCCAGGTTTGCAACTTCCTTCACCAGAACGGCTGGCCGTCGGTTTACAACATGACGGGCGGTATGATGCTCTGGCAACTGAACTTCCTGCCGGTTTCCAGGTAAAGTGGCTTTCCCTTGCTGATTTCACGCAGGCAATGCCCCCGCCCTGACCCTCCCCGTTCCCGGAGAGGGAAATTTAAGGCCTCCCTTTTGCCTTTTCAGTTGGCAGACAGGTCTTTGGGCTTCCTAAAAAGCCAATACGATGGAAGCACTCACACCGGTTCCACAACGAAGCTACAACGAAAGAAGGATACACCCAGCATACAGGAAAATTGACACTGGCAGGTGGAAGTTCCACACCTTTCCCCCCAAAAAATCACCAAAGGATTTTTACCACGAAACACACGAAAAGCACGAAAAGGGAACACTAACAACCCATTCCACTTTGGTTATTCAGGCAGGTTTGTGATGAAGGCGAAAAGGATGTTCGATGTGATTGATTTGGCAAAATGAGACGGTTTACACGGCAGGTGTCAATTTTTAATGAAGTTACAGATCGTTGCAGGTAGTTAAAAATTAGGTAATATTGCATAAACAGAATTCAATAGTGCACCCTTGTCAGAGGACTGATCCCGGATGAAACACCTGATCCCGTTGCTTATTTCATGCTTTTTACTTACCGGATTTACCGGTTGTGAAAAACCCACTGAACCCAAAGATACCCCAGAACCGGATACGACGAGTCACAACTTTGTGTGGCGGGTAGATACACTGGGCGGGATTTTTTCAACGGCAATGAGCATTGAGATTGTAAATGAAACTGAAATTTATGTTGGCGGTGAGTTTTTTGTTTACCCGAACCCGAACGACCTGTCGGTTAGTGACCGGTACAATCTGGCCGTCTGGGACGGAAAGAAGTGGTTATTTGAAAAGGTAAAATTTCAATTAAATGATAATAGCCCAAACTTCCAGGAGTCACCAATAAAGCAAATCAGAAAAATAGGACCAAATTCGCTTTTATTCATGTCAGTTGGGGCTGAGTGTGTGTTTAAGAAAAACGGGAAATTATCCTATAAAAATGCAAAATCTCCTGTTTCCTTTATTTGGGCCCGATCCGAAACGGACATTTACTTTACGGGAATCAATGGTGGTCTGACTCATTATGACGGAACGACTTTTACCGATATTCCAACCGGAGTGACCAATCACTTCATAGATATCTGGGGGGATGACACGCATGTCTGGATTACCAGTGATGACCTATCCTCCCCGGCTTTTGCCTTTGGAGAAATTAAAAATAATAAAGCCCG
>JAKLJL010000002.1 GCA_023151185.1 Bacteroidota bacterium | reverse complement strand
TCTTTCCTCAGGGGTTTATTTCTACATTCTGGAAGCAGGATCCTTCAAGTCAGTGAAGAAATTGATGCTGGTGAAGTGAGACTTATGCCGGACACTTCGAGTGCCTCAGTGTCCGGCGTCAATACCGGTGGCTGAGGTTCCCGAAGCCTCCGGTTACCAGAAATATATAAAATTAAAACGGGTCCCCGGGTGTCAGCCGGTAGGCTGTGCCGAATGTCCGGTTTCTGACGGATATCAAGGGGCTCCATTTTTTTGTATCCCGTAAAATCCTGCTTATGCCACACTTCCATGCTCCTTGTTTTCTCCCTGAAAATTCCGGACATTTAGACCTTTATCAGGGTCTCATTTTTTCAGGAAAATCATGGATAAATTTGTCATCCAGGGTGGAAGGCCATTAAACGGCACAGTTGCCGCATCCGGATCAAAAAATGCCTCGCTTCCGCTAATGGCCGCAGCTCTGCTGGCCCGCGGAACTTTTACCATTCATCACACACCCGACCTTCAGGACGTTCATACTCTGGCCAATCTGCTCCGGATTATCGGCTGCAGGGTTCAGTATGATCCAGTCGGGAAAGATATGCTGATTAATACGGAAAATGTCCACCATTTTGAAGCACCCTATGAACTGGTTAAAAAAATGCGGGCAAGCATTTATGTGCTGGGTCCGCTTTTGGCCAGATACGGCGAAGCCCGGGTTAGTCTGCCTGGCGGATGCGCCTGGGGCCCGCGGCCTGTTGATCTTCATATTGAAGGGATGAAACAGCTTGGTGCCGATATTGATCTGGATGGCGGCTATATTGTAGCAAGAAAAGACCGGTTGATTGGGAACCGGATCAAATTCCCGATTTCCTCGGTTGGTGCTACCGGCAATGTGCTGATGGCTGCCGTGCTTGCCAGGGGAGAATCCGTTCTGGAAAATGCAGCAATCGAACCGGAAATTGTGGCGCTGACCCAGTTCCTGGCTGCAATGGGGGCCAAAATTGACGGGATCGGTACCCGGAAACTGACCGTCCAGGGGGTTGATCACTTGTACCCGACTCATTTTGACAATTTGCCTGACCGCATCGAAATCGGGACGTTCATGATTGCGGCTGCCATGACCCGTGGGGATGTGACCATCACCAATGTCATTCACGAACAGATCGAGGCCATTTCGGAACACCTGATCCGGGCTGGCTGCACCATTGAAAAAGGAGATCGCCGGATCCGGGTGAAAGGTCCGGAAACGATATCCCCTGTAAACGTCATTACCGATGTTTTTCCCGGCTTCCCGACGGATATGCAGGCCCAATGGATTGCCTTCATGACGCAGGCATCCGGCCCGTCATCCATCGTTGATCAGATCTATTTTGACCGGTGGAAACACGTTCCTGAACTGGAACGCCTGAACGCCAAACTGAGAACTGACGGAAACATGTGTAAAATTGATGCACCGGCTACACTCAAAGGCGCACAGGTGATGTCAACCGATCTCCGGGCTTCTGCAAGTCTGATTCTGGCCGGACTGGCAGCCAAAGGCACAACTGAGGTTCTGCGTGTTTACCATCTCGACCGCGGGTATGAAAAACTGGAACTGAAACTGGCTTCGCTGGGCGCAGAGATTACCCGTGAAAAGTATGAAGAATTTGTTAAACTGGATACAGAGGAATAAACTTATGAAAAAGCTGCTGTTAATTGTTGGCCTTATCACCCTGGCCCTGACCGGGTGCAAAAAAGAAGAAACTGCTGCCCTGCTGATTGATGAAATTGCGGTCCCCGGTGCGAAATGCGAAATGTGCCAGGCCACTATTTCTGCTGCCGTACTGAAACTTGACGGTGTCTCAAAGGTGGATGTGGATCTCGATAAGAAAATCACCTCGGTCGCCCATACTGAGCAAGTTTCCAGGGAAGATCTGGAAAAGGCAATTGCTGCCAGCGGCTATGATACCGGGTCGCATGCCAAGGATTCAACAGCTTATGAAAACCTGCCGGAATGCTGCAAATGAAAACGACCGGAACTTTCCTGATTCTCTTTCTGGCCGGACTGGCTTCAGCTCAGATTTCTGTTAGTCCCGGGAACACCATAAAGGTTGGCGAAGTGGTTGAAGGGAAGAAAGTGACTGCGGTCTGGACCCTGACCAATTCCTCTTCCGAAAAACAGGTCATTGGGGGCCTTCAGCCCGCCTGTGGCTGCACAACGGCAGAACCGACCAAAAAAGAACTGAACCCCGGCGAGTCCTCAGAAATCAAGGTGATTTTCGATTCTGCCAACCGGCTGGGCGACTTTCACAAACCGGTCACCGTTTACATCAACGGATCAAAAACCACACAGGTCGAACTGGTCCTCGTTGGCACAGTTGTTAATCCGGAAGGCCCAAAACTGGAACTGGATCAGAACCGGATCGATCTTGGGGTCTGTGCCTACGGAAAACCGGTTAGACGGGAACTGACCCTGCGGAATAGGGGAAACCAGGTACTGGTCATCACCCAGATTGAAATGGCCAAACAGAAAATTCTGACAAGCCCGGTCAACATCCAGCCAAATTCATCCTATGTGATTGATCTGGTGCTGCCGTCTCCCGGAACGCCAGGGTTGTATTCTGAATACCTGACCATTTCGTCCAATGACCCGGTTGTAAAACGCCAGATTGTTTCAGTTGTTGGCTGGTTCGAAGCCCGTTTGGGCGTCACTATTGTGAAGGAAAAGGAATTTAATCTGTTTTACCAGGTACGGATTATCAATGACTCGCCGGATAAGGTAAAGGTCTCTGATTTTATTCCCGGAGATAAATATGAAATTGCACAGGGTAAGGAAGTAATTGAACCTGGTTCCTATTCGATTGTACAGGTCATGAAGGGGACTTTGGGGACACTCAAGTTTTAAGGTGATCTGAGGGGACAAATCCGGACCGGCAGTTCTTCGATCCAGCAGGGAGATCTGATCTCCGGCTTAGTGCCGGGGGAAAAAAAAACCGGCAACTGCCGGTTTTTTTTTAGTTTGGTTTTACCAGATATCCCTTCCGCCTTCCGAGCCAGCGGGCTGTTTCATGACTGAAAGAAAGAATATCAGCAGTTTTCTCATACTTCGGGTTCATGGTATCTTTTACCACCAGGGGAATGATGGCATAAACTGTATCCTGGTAGCTGAACTGCCCGTCTGAACTGTGCCGCCGCAGCATATCGCGGGAAAGTGCAATAGTCCAGGCATCGACAGAATCACCCGATGCGGTAATCATGGGGGTTGAATCTGTCTGTGCGACAACCGGATTGTAGGACGAAAACGTAACCTGTTCAAGGGAATTCGAGAACAGCCGGTTTTTTTGCTCCAGGTTCTGACGGTAAATCAGTACAGAATCCTGAAGTGACAGTACTTTTTCCCGGTATTCCTTATTGGATTGGTACTGTCCGAAACCGAAGGAAAACAGCATCAGGGCCATCGCCAGCAAAATTGCGGTGGACGGCTGAATCTGTTTTTTTCTCATGGGGTCTCCAGATTGGTGAACATACAGCCCGGATTCTTACAAGTATCGTGCCAAAGTGGAACCGCTTTTAGTGATCTTTTTATCGGTTTTTCCGGGCAAATGCAGGTTCACGGTTTCATAAACCCTGTTTTTCTTTGGATATTGATCCCGGGCAGAAAATCGAATTCTGTGAGCAGGATCAAACTGAAAATGAAAATCCGGTAACCTGAAAACAGAAACTGTAGTGATTTGTGGACATCACCGGGAATCCTCCTGAAATTTCGGCAGGAAACCTGAATAAGTAAGGAAACCAGACCATGTTTACTCAGGAATTACTTCAAAACCAGGTCATTCTCGTTACAGGCGGCGGCACCGGACTTGGGAAATCTATGGCAAAAGCCATGGCCAGGCATGGAGCAACGGTTATTCTTGCCAGCCGGAAGGCAGAGGTTCTGGCGGCGGTTAAAGCTGAATTTGAGTCAGAATCCCTGAATTGCCGGGTTAAAACCTGCGATGTCAGAAGTCCTGAAGAGGTTAATGATCTGATTTCCTGGATTGTAGAGGAATGTGGACACCTCGATGCTGTCATTAACAATGCAGCCGGAAACTTCATTTCCCCGACTGAACTGCTTTCCCCCAAAGGGTTTGATGTTATTGTGGATATTGTCCTTAAGGGAACGTTTTACCTCACTCATGCAGCAGGGACTTACTGGATTACCAGCAAGAGAAAAGGGACCATTCTGAATATCACGACCACTTATGCTGATTCAGGAAGCGGATATGTAGTCCCATCTGCCTGCGCCAAGTCAGGAGTGAATGCCATGACCCGCAGCCTGGCTGTCGAATGGGCCCGGTATGGAATCCGGCTGAATGCCATTGCACCGGGACCGATTCCGACTGAAGGCGCTTTTTCACGGCTCCTCCCTGGAGAAGGCTGGGAGGAAAAGGTGAAACGACGGGTTCCCTCGAATCGTTTCGGGACCCATGAGGAACTGGCGAATCTGGCCCTGTTTCTTGTTTCGGATCTCAGTTCCTTTATCACGGGTGAAATCATCCGGCTGGATGGCGGTGAACAACTGAATGGCGCCGGTCAGTTTAACGGACTCAGTGAAATTCCGCAGGAAGTCTGGCCTGAACTGGCGGTGAAAATGAGAAAAGGCACGAAATAGATTTCTTCCGGAAGAAGCTGTATCTTCAGGGATTCCGGGTTTTAACTCTTGACACTTTATATCATGATTTTGGTTCAAACCAGTGTGTTTTCCGTTTCACCCTCCTGGCTGATCTGGGCTGCATTCGGTATTTTTCTGCTGTTTCTCGGATTCAGTTACTGGGCATATTCCAGAACAGCACCCGGGTTTTCAGGGCAGAAAAAAGGTGTGCTGGTTTTTTTACGTGCTTCTGCTCTGACCCTGACCGCCGTACTGCTGCTTCATCCGGTGGTATCGCGCCATTTTCCTGAAAAACAATACCCCGGGGTAACGGTCTGGTTTGATGCCAGCGGTTCAATGGATAAATGGCTTAGTCCCGGCAAGCGGGATTCTCTGACCGGTGAGATCCGGGAACTTGCTGGCGACAGTCTTTCCATCCGTATCCGGTATTTTTCCCGCACCCTATCGGATGTTCCGTTCACTGACGCATCCTGGCGGTCAGAAACCCGGTTGACCCAGGTGGTTGAGGAGACAGATCCCGGATACACACTGGTTGTAACAGATGGGGTTTTTAGTGATTTTGACTGGCTTTCAGCCTTACCCCGTGGCCGGTGGGATGCCGTGATTCTGGGGGATACAGTCCGTCCCGCAGGGTTTTTGCTGCTGCCGCTTCTGAGTCCGGAAATAACCGGTTACGAAGGAGAGGATGTCCGGATTCCGGCAGGAGTCACCTGGTCTGGCGTATCCGGTGATTCAGCTTTGCTTTCGCTTTCACTCAATGGGCAGGTTTCTGTCCGCCCGATACAGCCTGTTTCCTCTGGGGGATCGGTTACCGCTGCCTTTCAGTCCGAATTGCCTCAACCGGGAACCTATCCCTATACCATTTCCTTAAAATCCCGTGACGGAATTCAAACCCTGCAGGGAAAAGTGGTCGTGAAACCCCGTATCCGCCGGGCTGTGATTTTCTCCTCCGCCCCCGAACCACTTGCCGGCTTTTTCAAACGCCAGCTTGAAGCGTCCGGAAAAATATCCGTTTTGGATGTGATTGATGATCCTTTAAAGCCGGCATCCGGAAAAACTCCGCAATTTGATTCAAAAGGGCAGGTACTTCATATCTGGGTCAACTACCCGGTAAAATCAGGCTCCCGGTTTACCGGATTATTGAAACCGGAGGATCCGCTTCTCATGGTCTCTACCCAAAAACCTGAGATTCCGCTGCTCCCGGATGGAATTAAAAAATGGGAAAATCTCCCGGATGCTCTGCAGGGTCAATCCTGGCTCCCGCTGCCCGGTTCTGGGGCTGCATCCAGAATCTGGCAGGGATGGACGGAAACCCGGTTCCGAAATCTTCCCCCGCAGACGGTTCCGTTAAAAGCCTGGCCGGTAACCGACCGTCAGTCTGTGCTTTCAGTAATGGAAATGAATGGCCAGGAAGTCAATATCCCAACAGAGGTTCTGATTTCCCTGGAGCCGAAACGGGTGTGGCTGGCAGCAGGGAATTGGGAGCAGTGGGAAAAATGGCAGGCCATTGGCGGTCAGAATCCAACCGAAACTGCTGTTGCCTTTCGCCAGACACTGACCTGGCTTCTGACACCGGGGCAGGATCAGCCGGTAACAACCCGGATTCTGCCGGATCCTGCAACCGGAGAGTTGATTTTTTCTGCACTGCTTCAGTCACCTGTTTTGTTGAGCCAAAAAGATTCTCTCAGAGCAGAATTGAACTGGGGAGGTCAGTCAGCCAGAATTCTTTCCGGAAACCAGGACGGACTTTTCGAACTGAGACTGCCCGTTCCCGATTCGGCCGTGACCACGTGGAATTTGAAACTGACCGGCACCGGGTCTGTTGCAGCGACTTCATCCGGCCGGTATTTAAAGTCATCCAATTCACTTGAGAAGGAAATCACCCGGTCAGAAACTGAGCCCCTCGGTTCCTGGATAAAACCTGCGGGCGGCAAACTCTTCTACGGTTTTCCTGCCCCGGATACCCTGAAAAAACGAATTGCAGAAACCGGGAAAACAGTCAATTCAGTTTCAACCTGGGATGGCTGGTCATCTCTGGTCTGGCTGTTGACCATTTTATCCCTGCTCAGTGCAGAATGGATTATCCGAAAACGTTCAGGAGCATTATGACATGAAAGTCCCCCTGTTTTTGCTGATGGTCACCGGCCTTGTCCCGGCCGGGTTTGCCCAACCTGTTCTGACCGAGGTGATGCCAAAACCGGTCGCCTCTGATGCCGAGTATGCTGAAATTTTTAACCCTTCTGCCTCCGATTCTTTAGTATTGGAATCCTTCAAGCTTAAAGACAACCTCAGCACATCGGCGATAATCCGGGTTTGGGGACCAAAAAAAATCCCGCCGAAAGGATATGCGGTGATTCTGGACCGGGATTATTTTGCTGCGGGAAGTTCGGGGCAGTACAATGATCAGCTTCCTGCCGGGATTCCGGTTTATATGACTTCAAATGCCTCGATTGGAAATGGTCTGGGGAACACAACCGACAGGTTGGCTCTGGTATCAGCAGCCGGAGATACCGCTTCGTTGCTGGATTGGACCTTACCCGCCAATTTCCCGGCAGGGTTTTCACTGGAATGTGAAAATCCGGATGGCCCGCCCGCCGGTGCCTATCCGGGACTGAACTGGCAAAAATCCAAAGTGCAGTTCGGAACACCCGGAAGCCCGAATTCCGTTCCGTTCAGGCCGTTGGTTGATCTGGAACTGATCCGGGTTAACTGGAGCCCGGATCCGGTTACGGAAGGAGATACCCTTGTTCTATCCGCCTGGATTAAAAACTCCGGACTCAACCGGCCGAAAGGAGCATTTGTAACCGTCAACACTCCCGATACCGGGCCACCCGGTCTGCCTGCAGAAATTCCGGTCAATCCGCCGGAACCTGCAGATTCCAGTCGCCTCCTGATCCCGATTCCCGGCATAACCCGAACTTTACAACTTAATCTCACTCTTTCCGCCCCTGATGATGCTGTGCGGTCCAATGACACTCTTTCTGTCCGGATTCCGGTGGTGGTCCTGCCAGAGGGGGATTTATCGCTTCAACTTCTGACCGAATTTCCGGAACCGGTCATCACGGGTATGCAGGCAGAATTTACTGCCGGAATTTCAGGAAAGCAGGCAGCAGGACAGATACCGGTTTTGAAGCTGAAACTGGAGAAAAAAACAGATTCAGGATGGAATTCTGGTCAGGATCTTGACCCGATTCCGGTTCCCGCTTTTACCGGTAAAATTCCGGTTCAGATTGTGGTACCGGCACTGGATCCGGGTGGATACCGGTTGACCTTGGTTCTGGAAGCAGCGGGTGATCAGGACCTTTCGGGCAATGAAATCCGGGTAGAGTTTGAGGTTCTTTATCCGCTGGATGGTGGTGCCGTTGTGCTTGCGGAGATCATGCCCAATCCGGAAGGAACCGATGGACTGAATGAATTTATTGAATTGGTCAATCCTGCTCAGAATAAAACGGCTGATTTGACCGGAGTGCAGATTGAACTTGCCGGCAAAACACGTTTACTGATCCAACCTGAGAAGGCCTATCTTGCGCCGGGTCAACGGGTTCTGATCCACCACCCGTTATATGCCGGGCAGAGTGTCAGGCTATTCGACGGAATCGAAGACACAGTGCATTCCGTCCAGGCAGTGACTTCCGGTGCCCTGATTATGCGGAACACAGAAGAATCTGTTCGGCTGATTTCGGCTGACGGTACAGTTCTGGATGCCTTTAGCTGGACTTCCGATCCCGGAAACGGCATGAGCTGGGAGCAGATTATCCCCTGGAAGAAAGATCAGTCCAACTGGGGAAAATCGGTGGTTCACCATGGAACACCTGGTTTTGAAAACAGCCGGATGCCGCCGGAAACAGGATTTTCCGTTTTCCTTTCGGCCGGATCCGGAAGTGTTCAGCGGGGAGATTCCATTCAGTT
The DNA here is from genome assembly GCA_023151185.1 of Bacteroidota bacterium. Taxonomy (GTDB): domain Bacteria; phylum Bacteroidota; class JABWAT01; order JABWAT01; family JABWAT01; genus JAFLBE01. Next base: position 660,423 of record JAKLJL010000002.1, on the reverse strand, counting down.
GGCTGCCGGTCTGGTGAATACGGGTTTTTCGGTGCTGGAACCTGGCACTCTGTCTGTCATCCTTATTCAGCCGGGAGGGGATTCTGTTTTGCAGGTGATTCAAAATTACCCCCTTCCTGATCCGCTGGATACAGTCCGGATTCCGTTCCGGTTTTCTGCTGACAGCCCGGGAAAATGGCGTTTTTTTGTGAATGGCAGGTTTGGAACTGAGGAACTGAGATCCGGTCCTGTGGAGGTAAACGTTCCGTTTCTCAAGGGTGACATTCAGATTACCGAGTTTTTTCCCACAGGAAGAACTCTGGCAGATTTTGTTGAACTTTACAACCCTTCGCCGGATTTTTCTGTGGCACTTGATGGCTTTCAGTTCACCAATTCATCCCTTTCGGGCAAAATGACATTGAAAAATTCCGGGCTTATTCTGGAACCGGGCGGGTACGGTGTTTTATTCAGGGATACAACGGGGGTACATCGGGCTGCTGAATCCTGCCGGTATGCGGTTGTTCCTGACCTGCCGGCTCTGAAAGATACCGGAGACGTGATCCGGGTTTATTTTCCCGGAGGGCTCCTGGCAGACAGCCTTTCCTGGGGCAAGTCATCCGGTACTGCTCTTCCTCCGGATTTTTCATCCGAAAAAGTTGTCCTGTCCTTGCCCTGGTCGCCATCCAACAGCCGGATTTCCCGGGACGCCGGCGGAACTCCGGGCCGGATCAATTCCCGGTTTCCCTTTAAGAAAAACCTTGCGTTGCTTTCTCCAGCCCGGATTGTAATCCGTCAGGGAGAAGTGAAAACCGTTGAAATCCAGATTGAAAACCGGGGAAATGAACCTGAAAATGCTCCGGTTCTACAGATTTTTTCAGGAAACAGATCGGAGCCTGGCCGGTTGCTTTCCGAAATTTCAGGAGAAAACAAACCCATAACTCCAGATTCAACCCAGAGTTATCTGGTTCCGGTTCACTGGAAATGGTTGGAAGGCGGTTCAATCCGGATGGTACTGAATCTGGCGGATGAGAATCAGGAAGATCATGACCGCTGGATTCCGGTTCTGGGTTCGCCCCCACGGGGAAGTCTGATCCTTACCGAAATTCTGTTTGATCCTGTTGCCGATTCCTATGACGGCATTCCGGATCACTCTGAATATATTGAAGTCTGGAATCCAGGGACTGAGCCGGTTCAGGTTATGGGATGGTCAATTTCGGATCGCCCGACCGAATCGGGGAGTTCATCTGTAACCATCATAAGGGAACCGCTTCAGATCCTGCCGGGTGCCTGGGCGGTACTTGCTGCAGATTCCGGTTTTTTTTCGCAGTTTCCTGATGAACAACCTTCTTTTCAGGGCCTGATTCTTTCGGTTCCCGGATTTGGATTTAATGCAGATGAAGATGCTGTGGTGCTGAAGGATGAATGGGGAAGTGTGATCGATTCGGTTTTTTACTCTTCAAAATGGCATTCGCCGGATGCGGGAAAAACAAAAGGGAAAGCATTGGAAAGGCGAAGTAATACCGCAGGTTCCTGCGACCCTATGAACTGGACCAGTTCGGTGGCTCCTGCCGGAGGAACACCGGGCAGGAAGAATTCGGTTGGACGGGAACCGGAAAAGGCAGGCAGAGACACTTATTGGTTTACGGCAAATCCGTTTTCTCCGGATGGAGATGGACATGACGATGTTTGTGAATTGAATTACCAATTTTCGGAACCGGTTTCTGCATTGACAGTAACGGTGTTTGACCGGCTTGGACGGAAAATTTCAACAGTAAAACCCTGGTCGACGGCAGGAACCACGGGAGTAATTTTCTGGGACGGGAAAAAAGAGGACGGCAGCCCTGCTGCAATAGGACCTTACATCCTCCTGATCGAAGCCATCAGCCTGACCGGAAGTCATCTTGAGACTGAGAAAAAGGTGGTTGTTCTGGCGAAAAAGTTATAGTTTACTTGCCGCCGCCAAACCGGATTCCTGCTGATTTCAGCAATTGAAACGGAAGTTCACCGCCAATGAAAATAAATACCTCATCGTTCTGAATCCGGGTAGTCCCCTGTTCAGTTTTTACGGTTACCGCATCAGGCTCTACCGAAAGAACTTCTGAATTGAAAATTACCCGGATTTTCCCCTTTGCAGTCAGTTGGGCAAGGCGTTCTTCATTTCGGGATTTAATCCGGGAGAAGGAGGATTGCCGGTATGAAACCGTGACCTCATTCCCGTCCTGAAAGGAAAGGGCCATGGCGGCTTCGACTGCACTGTCTCCGCCACCCACAATCAGGATTCTGGATTTTTTAAAAGCTGCAGCATCAATGAGGGTGTAGGCGACCTTTTCAAGGGTTTCTCCCGGAACGCCCAGTTTTCTGGGTGATCCCCGCCTGCCGAGTGCCAGAATCACATATTTGCCTGACTCAGTTTCTCCTTCAGAGGATGTTACAGAAAAGGATCCGTCTGGCTGGGTACTGATCGAGGTTACCCTGAATCCAAACCGGATATCCAGATGATGTTTTTCTTTCCAGAGTTTCCAGAGATCGAGCAGTTTTTCTTTGCGGTATTCCAATCGGGTCAGTTTTTCACCGGCAGGGAGAGAAACCGGTGCTGTCATGACCAGTTTTCGCCTGGGATAATGGTTGATCGTACCGCCAAAATGTTCATTTTGTTCGAGAATAACGTAGGGAATCCCTTTTTCCTGACAGGCAAGTCCGGCGGTCATTCCTCCGGGTCCTGCACCAAGAATCAGCACTTTCCCCGGGGAGCGGGTTGAAATTTCTTCAACGGCGCGGATGGCGTCCTGAATGGCAACCCGGATCAGCGCCTGACCTGCCAGTTCACCGGCAATGAACAGACCGGGCACCGAACTTTCCTGTACCGGGCTCAGTAACGGGATATCTTCACGGGTAGAATGATCTTCCCGGGTAATCGTAATAGCTTCAACAGGGCAGGCATCCCTGCAGACGGAATGCCCAACACATTTTCCTGGATAAATCAGAGAAGAATGGCCCTCAATCAGCCCGAGGGCATGTTCCGGACAGGCATCAACGCAGCTTCCACACCCGATGCATAAACTCAGATTGATCAATGGATGGTCACCCACCGGACCGGGTGATGAAGACAGCGTTTCGGCCAGTTTCAAAGTATTCCGGACAGATTTGGATTGTTTTTTGATTTTCCGGAGGTAGGGGAAAACAAAAAGTCCGGCAAGAACCAGAAAAACGGAGAGAATAATCAGGGTGTCGATGGGAAACCTCAGGGAAATCGTTAAAAACGGTAGCTGGCTGAAAAAAAGAACCGGAATAAATCAAGGGTATTTCCCTTGCCGAGTTCAGCTGATCCGGTCAGGAAAAGGGAATTGAAAACCTGCCGGGACAGACTTTCAGAGAACAGGTAATCGGTTTGGACGGATCCTTCACCGCCGGTTGTGTACCCCTGGACTGTCACAGAAGAATAGGAATTCAGATCAAAGGGAAGCAGCCCGGCAACCGAGATGGTTTCTGTCCATCCGGTATAAACTTCATTGATATACCCCGAAGTATTACTTGAAACACTCCAGCCGGACAGAAGAATATTTTTCAGTCCACCCAGAAATCCCAGATAAACGGTGCCCATCGGATCGCCATTCCGGTGCCGGTATCCAAACGAGCCGTCGGTATACCATCCACCAGAAAAATCTGACCGGAGCCCAAGATTTATACTCTGCTGATATTTCATATCAAACAGGGTATCTGCTACAGACCGGACGTCTGCCGTCCAGATTGGACGCCGGATGTTGGCTGAAGCATAGGGTTGAAGGGCTTCACTGAACCGGTACCTGCCGTAGCCGTTCAGGTTCGACAGAACAACGGCATTGTCCCGTTTTCCTTTCCAGCCCCGGTTGAGATCCAGATCGCCGGATTGCGACCAGGACCAGGATTCGCCAAACCAGTTAATGTCGTGGCTGATAAATTCACGTGACAGTGTTCCGTCGACATATTCCCCGATCCAGCCAATAGATTCTGTCTGATTGGTCCCGGTTTCATGAAAGGCATAAACCCCGTATTTGGGATTTTGAGTCCGGAACGCCATTTCCTGGTAATCAGGTGAAGTACCGGCCACTGCCCCGATTCGCCAGGCCTTCGAAACAGGTGCTTCAACCAGGGCGCCGTCAATCAACCCGGCAGACCATAAGGTTCTGGCAGAAAACCTTCCGGACTGGAAAAACAGTCCGTCGTCTTCATTATAGACTACTGATGCTTCATAAACCCGGTTATCCAGGCTGTTGAAAAAGGATTTCTTCTCGTCATAGGTCCGGCTGTACGGAAGATTGGTGTACAGCGCCCGGTACCGGAGTCTGAATCCCCAATGATCTGCAAAAAGCCGGGGAACCGTCAGATAGAGGGAATACCCCGGTTGATTGTAGGAATAGGTTTTTTTTCCTGCGGTAAACGTTTGGTGAATCTGCTGGATTTGAAACAATCCCCTTACAATCGGCTGGACTTTGGATACGGAGGTAACAGGGTCCTTTTTCCATTTTTCCTGAGAAAATCCTCCTGAAATGACTTTTTCTTCTTCCTTTTTGGGTTGAAGGCGGGTTGCCGTTCTTTTTAGATAATCTGGAGGAAGCGGTGAATTGATCAGAGTTTCAGGAAATGGCCGGTTCGACTGGGCAGCAGCCCGGGTCGAGGAAACCGAGACGATAACCAGAAAATCGGTTTGATTGACATAAATCGTATCGCCGGCATGGACACCCTGATCCATTCCGATATTCAGATAAACGTGATCTGCCGAAATGTAGGTAATTTTCGGAGATTCCTGAGCAAACCCGGTCCCGGAATAAACAACAAGCAGGATCACTGCAGCAACTAGGAACCGGTTCATGTTTTCAGTCTCCGTGAGCATCAGAAAAGGTGGAAAAATCATGGCATTTTCCGCAATAATTGATTTTGAAATTATTCCGGACGGGATGGCAGGTCTGGCAGGATTCCCATCGTCCGAAATGTTCACCCAGGTAGATGGCAAAGGAGGCCGGATGGTCGAACCGGCCTTTCATCCAGGTCTGGGTGTCGTGACAGGATTCACAGGTAATGCCAAATCCGGCTGCCCGGTGATCGAGAGAAGATTTGGTGTAATCCTGAGAATGGCAGGAAAAACAGGCTGCGGAGGGTTGAATAAAATTCCGGCCATTCATTCCGGCCTGATGGCAGGCCAGGCAATCCATATTCTGATGCTGACCAAGCAAAGGAAACCGGTTTCGGCTGTGTGCCTTTCCGGCCCTGACGTTTTGCCACCCGGTTTCTGTGTGACAGGACTGGCACTGATCTCCCAATTGCCGTCTGTGGATGTCTTCGTGACAATCTGAACAGGACTTTCCACCCAGTGAAAAATCGGTCAGAGTATGGCACTGCCTGCAGGAAACACCTAAATGAAGTCCGGTCAGGGGAAATTGGGTTTTCCTGTGATCAAAATGGATGTCCTGCCAGGAATCTGAATCATGGCACTCCTCGCAGGGCTGTTCAAGAACCAGATGGGGCCTGACCGATTTTCCCACCAGTTTCTGGGCAGCAACTGAACCGGAGAATAAAATCAGGAAAAGGAGTGCAAGATTAAAACATCGCATCATTTCCATCCGGGTGGCAGGAGTAACAATTGGCAGAATTCCAGACGTAGCCCGAAACATTACGGTGTTCACTGTCCATTTTGGTTTTGGTATGTTCATGGCAGTTCGTGCAGACGAACACCTTAAAGTTGGTTGAAACGGTATGACAGGTGGCACATTTACTGGACCAGACAGAAGGTTTATGCTTTCCTGAATAAATCGGGAACCAGCCGTTATGGTTGTTGTAGGTTGAAGGCTTCCAGGCAACAGTCGTATGACAGCTTAGACAGGCAACCGGGTACCCCTGAGTGAGATGGTTTGCTGCCTTGTTGAAATCGGTTGTGTGGCAGGAGTAACAATCGGTTGAGATTCCGGTGTACTGCCCGTTTTTATGACAGTCGGCACAGGCTACCGTAACATGGCCGCCGGTTAAGGGGAAGGCAGTCTTATTATGATCAAAGGATGCCGGACTCCAGGCCGTAGTTGAGTGGCATGTTTGGCACAGGGCAGAAAAAGCCGGTAAAGTATGTTTCGGATTGGTGGTTCCGTCGTAATCCTTTTGGTGACAGGCGGCACAATCAGTAGAAAGTCCGGTATAAACCCCGTTCGTGTGACAGGCTGCACAATCAGTTGAGGCATGACTTCCGGTCAGTGGAAATTTGGTTTTGGAGTGGTCAAAGGATGCCGGACTCCAGCTTACAACCGTATGGCAGGTTTCACAGTTTTGTGAAAAGGATTCGGGTGTATGCTTCGGATTCTGCGCCGAAGAATAATCATCCGCATGGCAACTGAAACAGGTGGTTCCGGGTAGATTAACATAAGATCTGCCTGCATGGCAGGACTCACAGTCAAGCGGAGCATGGGCACCGGTCAACGGGAAACGGGTCAAAGAATGGTTAAACTCTGCCGGTTTCCAGGACAGGGTTGTGTGACATTGAGAACAGGTCCCGTTAAAAGCGGAAGAGGTATGCCGTGGATTGGTTGCTGCCGTTGCATCCTTCTGGTGACAGGCGGCACACTCAGTGGCGAGTCCGGAATAAACTCCACTGGTGTGGCAGGATTTGCAGTCTACTGAAATGTGACTTCCGGTTAAGGGGAATTTTGTTTTGTTGTGGTCAAATGAAGCAGGCTTCCAGGCATTAACCGTGTGACAAATCAGACAGTTTTCCGGGAATTCGGGCAGGGAATGTTTTGGATTTGAAACGGTTTGATAGTCGGTCTGGTGGCAACTGTAACAATCGGTGGAAGTTCCGGCAAACTGGCCGGACTTGTGGCAATCCTGACAGACAACTGCACTGTGGGCACCAGTCAGCGGGAACCGGGTAGCTGCATGATTAAACAAAGACGGAGTCCAGATTTGGGTTGTGTGGCAGGTCTGACAGTCAACAGGCAGATTTCCTGCTGCGTGATCCGGGTTTTTCGCAGTCCTGTAGTCGGATTCATGACACGAATAACAGTCTTTCGGCGTTCCCTTATACTTTTTAGCCGTATGACACCCTGAACAGGTGGTGAAAGAATGGGCACCGGTTAGCGGAAATGCAGTAAGGGAGTGGTTGAATGAGGAGGGTGTCCAGGCAAATGGACTGTGGCAATCGAGACATTCTCTGGGGAAACCAAGCGACCGGTGATCAGGGTCAGCAGCACGTGCGTAATCATCCGCATGGCAGGAAAAACAATCCAGACCGTGATTGACCCGGAAGGTTACTCCCTGGGTAGATTTGGTATGGCAGTCTGAGCAGTTTACTGAAGGATGGGCTCCCGTTAGCGGAAACCTGCCTTTCTGGTGAATTGAATAAATTTTGCCCGGCGGAAGGGGACCCCAGACACTCGTTTCATGACAGTCTTCACAGGACGGTCCCAAAGTTCCCCGGTGGATATCTTCATGGCAGGACTTGCAGTTCTGTTCGGTCCGGCTGAAATCGAGAGACCGGTGGCAGGACATACAGGAAACCGATTGGTGTGTGCCGGTCAGTGGATAGGACGTTTCCCGGTTGTGATCAAAGACCAGCGGAGATTTTAAAATAATCCAGGAGTCAGAGATGTGACAGGATTCACAGGCAGTTTTCAGATTCCCGTGCGGGTTGGTAACCTTCTGAGCCAGTGCAGAACCCGGGAGTCCTGCAGAAAATCCAAACAGGAAAAGCACCCCTGTCAGGAGCCGTGGCAGGACTCGCATGTCGTCTCCATTGGTTTAAACCGGATTACCGTTTTTCCGGACTGGGTTTCCGGTTTGTGACACCCGTTGCAGGGAACAGCCTGATGGGCTCCGTCGAGCAGATACTGACTGTCCCGGTTGTGGTCAAACCGGCTGGCAATCCAGTTATCCTCGGTATGGCACCGGGTGCAGTCGGTTTTTCCTTTGACCAGAAATTGCCCTGAATGTACATCTTCATGACAGGAGTTACAGTCTTTTCCCATTCCTGTTTTAAACAGAACCGTTTCGGGGTCCCTGCCATCCTGGTGGTGGCAGTCTGTACAGGAAACCTTCAAATGCCCGCCAACCAGCGGATAGTCAGTTTTTGAATGATCAAACCGTGAAACCTTCCAGGTATCTGTGGAATGGCAGAATTCACAATCCGGTTTTCCGGAGGCAGTTTTTGGCATCATGCGGTCTGCTTCACCCTGGTGGATATCCGGATGGCAGGCCTGGCAGTCTGATTCCAGTGGACTGAATTTCCAGGGATCAGATCCAGACTTGTGGTGACAGTCGGTACAGGCGGTTACCTGGTGGGCACCTGTCAACGGAAATTGGGTTGAATCATGCTTTTTAACAGTGAAAACCGATGGCTTGAAACCGGTGGTCGTATGGCAGTCTTCACAGGGTTGAAGTTTCCCGTTTTCCAGTAATTGTTTCTGGTGACCGTCTGCATGGCAGTCGGTGCAGAGTTTAAACTCCATTTTCTTTTTCAGGAAATTGCCGATGACCAGATTTTCAGTTTTGCTTTTTGCTGACTGAATTTCCTGAAAGTGGCAGGCTGCACACTCCAGGTTACTGTGTTTTCCGGTCAGCGGATAGCCGGTAGGATCATGATTGAACCGGACCTGGCTTTTTACGGTTTTCCAGGAACCTGTCGTATGACAGGATTCGCAATCCTCCGAAATTTCTTTCGGGTGAGGAGTTCGATGGCAGCTCAGACAGGATTTGAATTTCAGGTCATCCATCTGAAGATACTCTTTATCCGGTTTTTTCCGGAATACCTTTTCATCTTTAACCGGTTTGTGACAGTCTGCACAGTCTACGGTCTTATGTCTGCCGGTTAAGGGGTAGTCCGATTTCTGGTGGTCAAATTTCGGAGCTTTTTTCCAGTCCTCAGCATCATGACAATCCCCGCATTTGGTTCCCAGAGATTCCCGGTGTTCATCAAAATGACAGGAGAGGCAGTCATCTGTCAGAGCCAGAAAAGTATCCGGCGACTTGATGCTTTCGTCTGCTGCAAGCTGCTTTTTATCAAGATTGGCTCCCTGATGGCAGCTTTCACATTTTATTTCTTTGTGACGGCCGGTCAGTTCATAACCGGTTTTCAGGTGATCCAGTTTTTTTCGGTCTTTTTCAATCCACCTGACCATTTCGAATGAAAGGCCGTTGTGATCAGAATGGCATTGAATACAGGTTTTTTTTTCGTTTTTTTTCAGCCAGCCGTGATACCCGGTTTCTGCTTTCCAGTCAGTTCCGATTGATTTATGGCAGGTGAGACATTTTTCAGGATCAATTTCCTTTTCTGACGAATGGCATTGGGTACAGTTGTCAATCCCTTCAAGGTGCCGGTGGGCTTTTGCCAGTTCCCCGGGTGATAAAATCTGGGCGTATCCGTTTTCTGGCTTTAGCACCGGTGAAAGAAGAATAAGAACCGGCAAAATCCAGATTCGTTTTACCACAGAAAGGAAAACGGTCATTTCCCGCCCTCTAAAACTTTCAGTCCATTGGTGACCAACTCCTTAACTTCTCCGTCAGCCCCTGTAAGATCAACCCGATGCCAGTAATCGAGAGCTTTTTTTGTATCGCCCGAGTTAGCTGCAATAGCACCGAGGTTGTACAGTGCTTTCTGATTTTTTGGATCAGCAAGCAAAGCTTTCCGGTTACATAACAGAACCGAATCGGGTAAAACTGAAAAATCAAAGGTTTGCCCGAGTGCAACCCAGTTATCGGCCACAGACTGATTCAGGGCAATCAGTTTTCTGAACAGGGGTCGGCTTTTCGGATTTTGTTTCGAGGCGTACAGATCTGCCAGTAGCTGCAGGTGCTGTACATCATCCGGATTCGCATGCAGAAACTCTTCCAGTTTATTAATATCCCCGGTTGGGGGTGCCTGTGGCATTTCCGGGGTTCCGCCACCATGGATGTGGTCAGATGGCATTTCTGCTGATAGTCTTCCCGGGGACTCCCGGTTCACCAGAACCAGCAGAATCACCCCTGCAAAAATAAGTCCGATTGTAATCCCCGCGAACAGCAGGAGTTTTTTAGGTGTCATATTAAAATCCGAATCCGTATCCGCTGTAAACCGAAAGGGCCACGTGAAGCAACAGAATCACCGCCATTATCCCTGCAAACGGAAGGTGGAACACGTGCCAGAAATGAAGCCAGGACTGAAACAGGTGCATACTGGCCTTTTTCCTGATGAGGTGGGCCCGCTGGTATAAAATTCCCAGAATAATGGCTTTATCCGCTGCTTCAATTTGTTTTTCCTCCAGACGGGCCAGACAGGTTTTTTTGAATTTTTGCCAGATCAGCCGGTCCGAAATCAGTTGGGATGCCAGCCTGAACGGGCTGCTTTTTTCGGGCGGATCGGGAAACCGGAAATCATTGATCCATTCTTCGGGAATCTGATATTTCTTCATCAGGTCATATTTCATTCCTGAAAGCTGCAGATCAATATCCTGAACTGATAGTTCCAGACCCGATACAGACCGGGGGATCTGGGTGTAAAAGTACCGGCCGATAATGCCCGAAAGCACGACAGCAACCATTGACCAGAAGGAGATGGAAACAATCCCGCCGATTTTCAGCGCCGTGTGAAAAAAAATCAGTGCAGGTCCCGAAATGCAGCAGAAAATATGAAAATTCATCCAGTACCGGATGCTACCCCAGCTCCAAAGCCGTTTCCACCGTTTCCTGAGACTGTAACTGCCGACCCCAACCAGAATCAGAAGAGTTCCGGCAGTTCCCATCAGATGCCCGGTTGATCCGCCCGGTTTTAATGAAAAATGCTCCGGATGGAAGGGTCTTTCAGCAATTTCCAATGAAAAGTAAGGCCAAACCCTGACCAGATACACCAGAAATAAACCAATGCCTGCTGCCCAAATCAGGAAAATAAAAACCGTTCTTAACTTACCCATTTTATTCTGTTCTGCTACCGGAAATACGACCTTATTGCAACGTATTTATACTTTTTCTAAATAATGTAAACGTTTACATTGAATATCGAAATAAAATCCAAAAATCAGAAACGACTTAAAAAAGGAAAGGGGTAAGGTGTGATCCGGCCCGTGTTTTCCGGTAGATTTCCCTGCATTTTGCGCCGGTGCAAAAATTTTTTCACCTGGTTGATGGAAGATTTGGGTGGAAGATTTTTTATAACGATATCTTAATTACACGAAAGCAAAAAAATACCTACTTTTCAGTGTCACAATTTGTTCAGAATTGGAGGCCCAGATGTTAACCGAACTTGACAAATGGTACGAAACTCTGGTTCCCGAATACCTCGACGTACTGGAACCGCTGAAAAATCAGAATCAGCTTCTGACGAAAAATATTGTTCCCTGTCTGCCTCAGGTTGAACCCGATTATCTGAAGCCGGATGCATTCCGGGTAATGCACCTTGGCCTGAATTCCTACCTGAGCTCCCGGGAATATCCGCCTGAGTTTGTCAGGTATGAATTTGAAGCCCATGAAGACTGGTGGAAGGAACATATCAACGAAAAAATCTGGAACCACCATACCCAGATGAATCACGTCCACCAGATTTCACAAAAGTATTTCTTTGAACCGGCCCAGTACCGGACGAATGTCATTAAAATTTACCTGGGCAGTTCGGTTGGGCAGAAAGATTTTTCCGTTGCCCGGCAGGTCAAAGATCTGGCAAAAAAACAAACCTGGGAGGAATTGAACCTGCTCAGCAGAATGGAACTTCTCCCGCACCTGGTTTTTTGCTATAAACCCTACGTTTGGGAAGTTGTTGCCGGTTACCTGCACCATAATTTACCGGGTGAAACTCTGGAACTTGAGAAAAATCATGTGATGATTTCAGGTGCAGGAGACTGGAAAGTTGCTGTGATCCAGTTGCTGAAGGAAAATTCGATTATGGGCCTGACCGACCAAACCAATGTGGCCTCGGTTCTGAAAGCCCACATCCGGTCTCTTGAAGGGCACCTGCTTCCCCGGCATCTTGCAGCTAAATAGGAACAGAAAATCAGTCAAATATTAACCGTAAAACAGGAGAAACAGATATGATATTCCTTAAAAAACTGACATCCGAACCGATGAAATGGGTTCTTGCCCTTTTATCACTTGCAGCGGCTCCGGTTGCTGCCTTCGCCAACCCCGGTGGCGGAGAGGCCAATCTGATTATTCCGGATCTCAGTTCGGTTTCTTTTATGGGAATTGACGGCTGGACTCTCCTGTCCTGGGGAATTCTGATCTGTCTTGGCGGATATCTTTTCGGATTTATCATTTTCCGTCAGCTCAGATCTGCCCCGGTACATGCCTCCATGCGGGAAGTTTCAGAACTGATTTATGAAACCTGCAAAACATATCTGGTAACCCAGGGAAAATTTATCCTCATTCTCGAAGCGTTTATTGCCGTGGTCATCGTGTATTACTTCGGCTATTTGCGTGAATTCCCGGCTGAACGGGTCCTGATCATTCTGGCGTTTACCCTGATCGGAATTGCAGGGAGCTATGGGGTTGCCTGGTTTGGAATCCGGGTCAATACTTATGCAAACTCCCGAACTGCCTTTGCATCACTGAAAGGGGAGCCCCTTCCCGTTTATCTGATTCCGCTGAAAGCCGGAATGAGCATCGGGATGATGCTGATCAGTGTCGAGTTGCTGATGATGCTGGCTATTTTACTCTTTATTCCGAATGAGTATGCCGGCCCCTGTTTTATCGGATTTGCCATCGGGGAATCACTTGCCGCTGCTGCCCTCCGGATCGCCGGCGGAATTTTCACCAAAATTGCAGATATCGGTTCAGATCTGATGAAAATTGTGTTTAATGCCAAGGAAGATGATGTCAGGAACCCGGGCGTTATTGCTGATTGTACCGGCGATAATGCCGGTGATTCTGTCGGTCCGACCGCCGACGGATTCGAAACCTACGGAGTGACCGGTGTAGCCCTGATCACCTTTATCATGATTGCCGTACCGGATGCAATGAATCAGGTCTCGCTGCTGGTCTGGCTGTTCGTCATGCGGGTACTGATGATTGTGACTTCCGGACTGGCCTATGGGCTGAATAACTGGTTCACCCACCTGGTGTATAAATCTGCCGTAAAAGTTGATTACGAAAAACCACTTACCTCACTGGTGTGGCTCACGTCCCTGATTTCTATCGGAATGACGTTTCTGGTTTCTTCAATCCTGATCCCGACATTGGGTGATGGATCTCTCTGGTGGAAACTTTCACTGGTGATTACCTGCGGAACGATTGCCGGAGCCCTGATTCCGGAATTGGTTAAAGTATTTACGTCGACCCATTCGGGGCACGTCAAGGAAGTGGTTCAGTCATCACGTGAAGGCGGACCTTCCCTGAATATTCTTTCCGGATTTATTGCCGGGAATTTCAGTGCTTACTGGCTTGGATTTACCATCATTGCCCTCATGTCTATCGCCTATTTCATTTCCGGCTTTGGATTTGAACAGTTGATGATCGCACCGGCTGTATTTGCTTTCGGGTTGGTTGCCTTCGGATTCCTGGGGATGGGACCGGTTACAATTGCTGTGGATTCTTACGGACCTGTGACCGACAATGCTCAGTCTATTTTCGAACTGTCAACCATCGAAACCCTGCCCGGAATCAAAGAAGAACTGAAACGGGATTACGGATATCAGGTTGATTTTGAAAAATCAAAGCTGTTTCTCGAAGAAAATGACGGATGCGGCAATACTTTCAAAGCAACCGCAAAACCGGTTCTGATTGGAACTGCGGTTGTTGGAGCTACTACCATGATTTTCACCATCATTGTGCTGTTAACTCATGGTCTTACCACCAATTTGGCCAATCTATCCGTGCTGCATGCGCCGTTTCTCCTGGGACTGATTGCCGGCGGTGCCGTTATCTACTGGTTTACCGGTGCGGCAACTCAGGCCGTATCCACTGGTGCTTACCGGGCTGTTGAGTTTATCAAACGGAATATGAAAGTCGACAGCACTGAAAAGGCCTCGACTGAAGACAGCAAAAAAGTTGTCGAAATCTGTACAAAATATGCCCAGAAAGGAATGTTCAATATCTTCCTGGTTGTCCTGTTCAGCACCCTGGCCTTTGCTTTCGCTGAACCGTACTTTTTCATCGGCTATCTGATTTCAATCGCCCTTTTCGGGCTATTCCAGGCTATTTTCATGGCCAATGCCGGCGGTGCCTGGGATAATGCAAAGAAAATTGTAGAAACCGAACTGCACGAAAAGGGAACTGAACTGCATGCGGCTACTGTCGTTGGGGATACTGTTGGCGATCCGTTTAAAGATACTTCCTCAGTCGCCATGAACCCGGTGATTAAATTTACCACGCTTTTCGGACTTCTGGCAGTTGAACTGGCCGTCAGTATGTCATCTGAAGGCGGCTCGGGACTGACTTCGGCAATTGCCCTGATCTTCTTCCTGATCTCGGCAGTATTTGTCTGGCGGTCGTTCTATGCAATGAGAATTGAAGCCTGATTTTCCTGACCCGGTGCCGACCACACCGGGTTTTTTTTCTGATTAAACCATGGAGAACCTATGTCTTTGGCCCTGACCAATCCGATTACGCTGTTAACCGGAAAAGATCCGCATGACTTAACCCGCCAGGATCTGATGAATATCCTGGTGACCCGCCAGATTGAACGGATTACCTTCCACTATACTGCCCTTGACGGAAAACTGAAAGAACTTAAAATCCCGGTTCAGAACCGGAAACAAGCCGAACGGATTCTGGCAAATGGTGAACGTGCAGATGGCTCATCCCTGTTTAAGGGGCTGGTGGATGCTGCTGTTTCTGATTTGTATGTCATCCCGGATTATAAAACTGCCTTTCTGAATCCGTTTGATCCTGGAAGTCTGGATTTTATCTGCCGGTTCATCAACAGAAATGGAGAACGGGTCCCGTTTGCTCTGGATAACGTGGTCCATAAAGCCCATGAGTTTTTTAAAAAGTCGACCGGTTATGAACTGCATGCCCTGGGTGAACTTGAATTCTTCCTGATCCGGAAGGAAGAAGACCACCTTTTCCCAAATCCGAAACAGCGGGGATACCATGCCTCTTCGCCGTTTGCTAAATCAGGTTCGGTTCTGAATGAAATGCTGAACCACATTTCTTCCATCACGGGCGCCGTGAAATATGGGCATTATGAAGTCGGCTATGTTGAAAATCTGGTTTCTGAATTGACTGAAATCAACGGTAAGCAGGCTGAACAGGTTGAAATTGAGTTTCTTCCTGTTCCGGCTGATGAAATGGGAGATCATCTGGTTCTGGCCCGCTGGATTATCCGGAATGTGGCTTACCGGCATGGAATGGTGGCAACCTTTACACCCAAACTGGAAGAGGGAATTGCCGGTTCAGGACTTCATGTCCACATGGCCTTGATGAAAAACGGACATAACCAGATGGTCCGTCCCGAAGGGACTCTGTCTGATCCGGCCCTGAAAGTAATCGGCGGTCTTTGCCGGTATGCGGACTCCCTGACAGCTTTCGGAAACACGGTTGCGTCTTCCTACCTTCGTCTGGTTCCCGATCAGGAAGCCCCGACCCGGGTCTGCTGGAGTGATATGAACCGCAGTGCCATGGTCAGAGTCCCGCTGGGCTGGTCGAATGTACCCGATCTGGCGAAACTGGTTAACCCTGCACAGACCGAACCCTATCTGGATGCAGACAGCCGCCAGACGGTTGAACTCAGAACCGGAGACGGAAGTGCCTATGTTCATTTGCTGCTTGCCGGAATTATTCTGGCAGCCGAATCCGGTCTTGCAGATGCCGCCGGCGTGAAAACGGCTGAAGAGTTGTACGTCAGGGGAAATATTTTTGAAAATAAGGAAATCTGGAACCGCCTGACGCCGCTTCCGAAAAGCTGTGTGGAATCTGCCCGGCTTCTCCTCGAAAAAAGAAACCTGTACGAAAAAGACGGAATATTCCCGACCAGCCTGATTGAATACCTGGCCAGGCAGCTTTCTGCTGAATATGATGAAAACCTGAACCGGCAACTGGCGGCTCTGCCACCCGATGACCGGCTGAAGGAGACCCGGAAGGTTCTGCACAAAGATCTTCATCTGCACTAACTCCTGCAGCCCAGCCGTTGCCACCTGGTTCTGAAAGCCGGGTGGTAGTTGCTCCCGGTTGTTTTCTGAAACCTCCTGCCGGATTAAAAGATTAAAACACCTATTGATATTCAGTAGGTTCAGTGGTAATTTCACCAGAGTGCTCACCTAGTCATACAGCATCCTGGAGGTTATATGCATCGGGTTGGATTAATCGGAATGGGGATCATCGGGCAGCGGTATATTGATATCGTTCAGAAAACCGGTCATCAGTTAGCCGGCGTTACCGGCTCTTCTGCCCACTCGTCGAATGTTTATGCCGACTTGTACGACACCAAACCGTTCCAGTCCTGGAATGAACTGGTTAACTCGCCCTCTATCGACATCGTCATCAACAATACTCCCAACCATCTGCACTTCGAGGTAAATATGGAATGCCTGAAACTTGGCAAACCGATTTATGCCGAAAAACCCCTTGGCCGCAATACCGCCGAAACCAAAGGGATGATGGAAGCCCTTAAGGGGAAACCTGTTGCCAATGTTGTAAATTACAACCGCCGTGGCTTCCCGGCCGTTCGTCAGATCAGGCAAATGATTGAAGCCGGGGAACTGGGCGATATTTTACTGATCCGGGGGAATTATCTTCAGGATTGGCTCCTGTTTCCGCAAACCTGGAACTGGCGGGTTGATCCGGCCAACGGTGAAGTCTCACGGGCTCTGGCAGATATCGGATCCCATCTGGTGGATATGTCCCTGTTTGTCTCCGGCCTGACCCCGAGATCTGTTTTTTACGAAAAGCAAACCCTTATCCCCATGCGGAAAAAACCCTCGGGAGAGTGGATTAAAATTGAGAATGAGGATTACGGAACGCTGATGATCCGGTTTACCTCAGGGGCACAGGGTGTTTTTACCTTTTGCCAGACTGCGGCCGGCCATATCGGTTCGGATATGTGGGTCGAAATTTCGGGTACCCGAAAGGGACTTCTCTGGCGGGAACGGGAAGAGGATAAAATCATTCTGAAACGGTATAACGACGAAGACGAGGTCATCGGGGTGGAACCGTCCAGATTTAATACCCACGGTCAGTTCGAGGTCTTTTCCGATTTCATCAGTTGGGTAGACGGGAATGGCCCCGAAGGTGTTGCTACCTTTTCCGACGGGCATTTTCAGGTCTATCTCATGGAACTGGCGATGAAATCTGCAGAAACCGGAACCTGGCAGGAAGTCCGGTTTAAAGGATAAGATTTTTCCGGAAAGGCTTCCTGATCCCGCCATTCCTGGGTAACGTTACTTCAGAATTTTAACGAAATTCCGTTTGCCGGCCTTAACGATTTTTTCACCGCCTTCTTTCAGGAGGTAGTTCGGATCCGTGATTTTTTCGCCGTTGACCGATACACCGCCACCCTGAATAAGCCGTTTGCCTTCCCCCTTCGATGGAACAAATCCCTGATCTGCAAGAAACTGGGTCAGGCTGTACTCACCGCCAGAGTACGTCAGAGTGACTTCAGGAATATCATCCGGCACATCTTTTTTGATAAACATCGTGTCGAATTTTTCTTCTGCCTTCCGGGCTTCCGCTTCAGAATAATAGACCTTTACAATTTCCCGGGCCAGAAGCCGTTTGGTATTCCGCGGATCCGAGGAAATCTGGTCTTTCAGCCCGGCAAGCTGGCCGGTTGGGAAATTGGTGCAGAGAACAAACCAGTTGTAAATCGAAGAATCCGGAATTGAAAGGGTTTTCCCGTACATGTCGAACGGGTCTTCTGTGATCCCGATGTAATTATTCAATGACTTCGACATTTTTTCAACCCCGTCGGTTCCTTCCAGAATCGGCATTGTCAGAATACACTGGGGTTCCTGTCCGTTTGCCCGTTGCAGTTCACGGCCCATCAGCAGATTGAATTTCTGATCGGTTCCGCCAAGTTCCACGTCTGCCTTAATGACAACTGAATCCTGTGCCTGGGCCAGGGGGTAGAGAAATTCATGGAGGGAAATCGGGATTTCCTGATTGAAGCGTTTATGGAAATCATCCCGTTCCATCATCTGCGAAACGGTAAACTTGGCCGAAAGTTTAACCACCTCTTCAAAGGTCAGTTTGCCCAGCCAGTCAGAGTTATGAAGAATTTCCAGTTTGGCCGGATCAAGAATTTTAACGGCCTGCTCAGTATAAGTCCGGCCGTTGATCCGGGTTTCTTCCAGGGTTAACGGCGGACGTGTTTTACTTTTTCCTGTCGGATCACCGATCATACCGGTAAAATCGCCGATAATCAGAATGGCATGGTGTCCTAAATCCTGAAACTGACGCATTTTTCTTAAAATTACTGCATGCCCGATGTGCAGGTCGGGCCGGGAAGGGTCGCATCCCAGTTTAACGACAATCGGTTTCCCGGTTGCCTTTGACCGCTCCAGTTTTTTAACCAGTTCTTCTTCGGGAATCAGATCAGAAACGCCCCGCCTGATCAGATCCATTTGTTCATTAATTGATGGAAATTGGTTCATTTCAGCCCTTGTCACGTCTTGCCCGGTCCAGTTCCCGTTTAACTTCCCGGTCTTTGATATCATCCCGTTTATCGTGCAGTTTTTTACCCTTGCAGATCCCCAGTTCAACTTTGGCAATGCCCTTTTCATTGAAATAGATTTTCAGGGGTACCAGGGTAAATCCCTCTTTCTCGATGCGGGATTTCAGTTTTGTAATTTCTCTGGCATGAAGCAGGCATTTCCGGTTTCTGACCGGATCATGATTGCTGTAACTGCCCATTTCATAAATCGAGACGTGCATCCCGATAATGAAAACCTCGCCGTTCATGACCCGGGCATAGGCATCGCTTAAATTGGCTCGGCCTTCACGGAGTGATTTAACTTCAGTCCCCTGAAGTACAAGTCCGGCTTCGAGGGTTTCATGAATGGTGTATTCATGCCGTGCCCGGCGGTTATCAATATGAATGGGTCTGGTTTCTTTTGCCATAAGGACCATAAAGGTAAAAAGAATGTACCAGTATAAAAACCGGCCGGCTGGGTAAAATCCATCAAAAAAAAGTGAGATGGGGTTGTGAACAGGCTTTTAGCCCCACTGACCCTCTGGAATTCACGAAAAAAAAGATGTACATTTCCGCAAGGTGAAGAAGATGAAACTTGCTGCAGTTACCCGTACGTTGCTGAAATCTCTCAGAAGTCATTTCCGGCACAGGAAACTGGTCCGGAATCAGGTTCTGGATTTTTCCCCCGTCCGCAGGTGGATAATGGAATCTTCCCGGACGGATAGTCAGCTTCAGGACCGCATGAACCGGTATGCCCTGACCGGATTGTATCTGGCAGAATGCCTGAGTTCATTGCATCATCAGGCCATGTCAGGTGAAGAGGAGTCCCGGGTTATTCATTATTGTGCTGCTCTGCCGGTTTTTGAAGGCTTTTTCAGAGTTGCTGCACCAGACTATTCCCGGATTCTGAGACTTATCAATCACCCCGAAATCATTGTTCCGGAAACCCCTGAAGAAACCTTGTTCATCCAGTTGCTGACTGAAATTTACCGGACGGTTCCGGATCAGACTTTGTTCCGGTCCTGGTTGATGAAGCTCTTTGATGCAGAACGGGACCATCTCTGGCAGCAGTCTGATTCGATCACCCAACCGGATATCGAACGCCTTTCCTGGGAACGGGCTGCCTATTCGATGCTGGCGTTGCGGTCTCTGATTGACCGGCAGATCCTGTATGGTGAGGAAATGGCCATCTTTCAGCTTGCCGGCACCCTCAGGCTGCTCGAAGACATTCTGGATATTCACCAGGATTTTCAGAATGGATGGCAGACTCTGGCAACCCGGTCGCCCAATTCCCGCAGTCTCAGAATCCGTCTTGGAACCGAGATCCGGAAAACCCGGACTGCCTTTTCCGGATTGACAATAAACCCGGTTCTGGCCGGTGAATTTTTTACCATGCTTTCACCGGTCTGGGGGTTTGGCTTTGTCTGTCTGGACCAGTACGAAGACGTACAGGGCAGGGCCCGGGAGTTGAATCTGGCCCGGATTCCTGCCAAAAAACTGACCTGCAATCCTGAATCGCTTCCAATCCTGCTTAAAACTGTCAGGCAGATCCTGAAACAAATTCCCGGTTAACTGTTGCCGGTCTGCCTAACCTGATCACAGATAGGAAAATCCTTCCCGGTTTGCTATCTTTGCCCCTCTTTTTAAAAGCAGGAAACCCATTTTCGGATGAACAAGTCAACAATTCGTAATTTTTGTATTATCGCCCATATTGATCACGGTAAGTCGACACTTGCCGACCGGTTGCTTGAATTTACGGGGGCTGTGACCCAGCGTGAAATGAAAGCCCAGCTTCTCGACGATATGGATCTGGAACGTGAGAAGGGAATTACGATCAAGGCCCACGCCATCCAGATGAAATATTTTTCCAAAAAAAGAAATCAGCTTTATACCCTGAACCTGATTGATACCCCCGGGCACGTCGACTTTACCTATGAGGTATCCCGGTCTCTCGCGGCATGTGAAGGGGCCATCCTGATCATTGATGCCTCACAGGGTGTCGAAGCCCAAACCATTTCCAATCTGTACCTGGCCATTGATGCCGGACTTGAAATTGTTCCGGTAGTCAACAAAATTGACCTGCCTGCTGCCGACATTCCCAAAGCCAAAGCAGAGGCCATCAGCCTGATCGGGTGTCCTGAAGAAGACATCATCCCGGCATCTGCAAAAGAAGGAATCGGGATCGAGGAAATTCTTGAACAGATTATCGATAAGGTCCCGGCACCGGGTACTGAAACCGAAACACCCTTAAAAGCGTTGATCTTTGATTCCACGTTCGATGCCTTCAGGGGGGCAATTGCCTACATCCGGGTGTTCGAGGGAACTTTGAAAAAGGGCGATAAAATTAAATCGATGGCAACGGGTAAGTCATACTTTGCCGATGAAATCGGGGTTCTGGGCCTTCGCCGTCAGCCGACTGAAATTCTGGTGGCCGGTGAAGTGGGGTACATTATCGGAAACATCAAGGAAGTAGCCGATACGAAGGTAGGAGACACCTTAACCCATGCTGACCGCCCGGCTACAGAACCGGTTGCCGGTTACAAAGACGTAAAACCGATGGTTTTTGCCGGAGTTTACCCGACCAATTCAGACGATTTTGAGGATTTGCGGGCTTCTCTGGATAAGCTCAGTCTGAACGATGCATCTCTTTTCTATGAACCGGATACTTCTGCAGCCCTCGGGTTTGGGTTCCGCTGCGGATTTCTGGGTCTGCTTCACATGGAAATTATTCAGGAACGCCTGACCCGTGAATATAATATGGATATTATCACCACTGTTCCCAACGTGGAATATATGGTGTATACACTCGACGGAGAAACCCTGAAAGTGGATAATCCGGCCCACCTTCCGAATCCATCCAAAATTGAACGGATTGAAGAACCGTTTATCAAGGCCCAGATCATTACACCCGAGGAGTATATCGGGTCAATTATGCAATTGTGTATAGACCGGCGGGGTGAGTGGCTGAATACACATTATATCGGGTCAAACCGGGTTGATATGACCTTTTATCTGCCGCTTGGTGAAGTGATATTTGATTTCTACGACAAACTGAAATCGATCAGCCGGGGATATGCCTCTTTCGATTATGAAATTCACGGGTACCGGCCGTCTTTTGTAATCAAACTGGATATTATGCTGAACGGTGAAATTGTAGATGCACTTTCCATGATCGTTCACCGGGATAAAGCCTACGACTGGGGACGGAAGCTGACCGGCAAGCTGAAGGAACTTATTCCGAAACAGATGTTCGAAATCGCCGTACAGGCTGCGATCGGGGCAAAAGTCATTGCCCGTGAAACAATTAAAGCCATGCGCAAGAATGTTCTTGCAAAATGTTACGGTGGTGATATTTCCCGTAAACGAAAACTTCTGGAAAAACAGAAGGAAGGTAAAAAACGGATGAAACAGGTCGGCAACGTCGAAATTCCGCAGGAAGCATTCCTGGCTGTTCTTGCCATGGACGATAAATAACCCAACAACCAGACACAACCCAGCGTTCAGGACGAAACAAATGAAATGGTTCAAGAAGAAAGAAAAAAAGAAATACGATTCTAAACTGGCCGAATGGCTGGATGCAATTATTTTTGCCCTGGTGGTTGCCGGATTTATCCGGATCTTCTTCATCCAGGCCTACCGCATTCCGACGGAGTCTATGGAAAGTACACAGCTTGCCGGAGACTTTCTGTTTGTCAACAACTTTATTTACGGTGCAAAAATCCCCTTTACCGACTGGCGGGTGCCAGGTCTCAGAATGCCGGAGCAGGGAGATATTGTGGTCTTTATTTACCCGAAAGATCATTCACTTGACTACATCAAAAGGTGTATAGCTGTTGGTGGAGACACCATCCAGGTGAAAGATAAACAAGTGTTCGTGAATGGAATCCCATTCGAAAATCCTCCCAAATCCCAATTCCTGCCCGATACAAATAAAGCCGGTGTCCGGTACATCAACGATCAGGTTTTTCCGTTTGAAAAACCCTGGAACCGGGATAATTACGGCCCGTTATATGTTCCGAAAAAGGGAGATGTTCTGCCAATGAACAGTGAGACTTTCTCTTTGTACCAGGATTGTATCATTTACGAAACAGGTGTAAAACCCAGGCTTCTTGATGATATGGTTTATCTGAACGGCAAACCCCTGACTTCCTATACCGTTCAGCAGAATTATTATTTCATGATGGGGGACAACCGGGATAACTCTGCCGATTCGAGATACTGGGGATTCGTTCCGGAATCCAATGTCAGAGGAAAGGCCCTGATTACCTACTGGTCCTGGGATCAGGCTATCAGTTTTGCCCATCCGATTGACCTGCTGGCCAGTATCCGCTGGAGTCGGATTGCCCGGCTTATCTACTAAACCCGGATCGCGGCTCGGCGCCTACCTGCACATTCCGTTCTGCGATACCAAATGCGTATACTGCGATTTTTACAGCCTGACCAATCATGATCAGGCTGTTCGTTTTTATAAGGGGCTGAAAGAGGAAATCCGTCTCAGGTATCACCAGTTTCCGGAAGAAACACCGGTTTCCTCTGTGTTTTTTGGCGGCGGTACACCTTCTTTAGCCGATCCGGAAGATCTTGGTGACTGCATCAGGCTCATCCGGGAAAGCAGAAGGTTTGTTTCTGACCCGGAGATTACCCTGGAAGCCAATCCGGGAACGCTGAACCGTGGGAAACTGGACAGGCTGCTTGCTCAGGGGTTTAACCGGATTTCGATGGGAGTTCAATCTTTTTCTGATCAGGATCTCCGGTTTCTGAGCCGGATTCATTCTGCGGAAACTGCTGAAACAGCCCTTCGTGAAGCTTTCTCTGCCGGTTTTTCGAATATTTCAGCCGATTTGATCTTTGGCCTTCCCGGCCAGACCCCCGGGGCCTGGAAAAAAAATCTTGAACGTGCCGTTTCATTGCCGGTAACCCACCTGAGCTGCTACCACCTGATTGTCGAAGAAAAAACACCCCTTCATGCCTGGGTCCACACCGGAAAAGTTCAGGTTCCCGATGAGGATCTTGCCGGTGAACTGTATGAAATGACCATAGAGTTTTTGGCTGATCAGGGGTTTGTTCAGTATGAAGTCAGCAATTTCTGCCGGCCCGGATTTGAATCTCTGCATAACTCTGGCTACTGGTCTCTGGATCCCTGGATGGCATTCGGGCCTTCAGCCCATGGGTTTCTGGGGGGATCCAGGTACAAAAATGTCAGAAACCTTCAGAAGTATCTGGCCCTGGTCGAGGCCGGGCAGTTGCCCGGCGAAGAAACCGAAACGCTTACAAACCTCGATCTGATCAATGAGAAACTGATGATGGGAGTGCGGACAACAGAAGGTGTTCGGTTGGGGGAAATCTGGCAGGCTCTTTCCCCCTCACGGGCGACGAATTTGCGCCTGAAACTCGACACCCTTGAAAAAAAGGGTTATCTTAACTGGTCTGATTCATTTTTAAAAGCCACCCCATCCGGACTTCGTTTCGGGGACGGATTGGCAGAGGAACTTTTTCTGGATTCAACGGTCTGATCAGGCCGAAAATTTTCAAGGAATTTTATGACACATAAACAGCTGAACAGAGTGATCGGCGGTGCCGTTTTTCTTGCTTCCTTTATCCTTTATGCCCTTACGGTGGCGCCGACTGTCTCGTTCTGGGATTGCGGAGAGTTTGTTGCAACTTCCTACACCATGGGAGTTCCCCACCCTCCGGGATCGCCGATATTCCTTGTTCTGGGCCGGTTTTTTACCACAATTCCGGTTTTTGATGACATTTCGCTGAGAATGAATTACATGAGTGTGATTTCATCGGCACTCTCAGTTCTGCTCGGGTACCTGATCATTGTCCGCCTGATTCAGTTTTACAAACCGGATGTTGCCAACTGGACCCTGCTGGATAAGCTTTCCATTTATGGTTCCGCCGTGATTGGCTCCCTTGCCTTCGCCGTGTCTGACAGCTTCTGGTTCAATGCGGTTGAATCTGAAGTTTATGCTCTTTCCATGTTCTTTACAGCAATTGTATTCTGGTTGATTCTGGAATGGACAGATCATGGCGACGAAGGACACAATGAACGGTATCTTCTGCTCATTGCTTATGTCATCGGGCTGGCAATCGGAATTCACCTGCTCAATATGCTGACCATTTTTGCTGTTGCCGTTATTTACTATTTTAGAAAATACGAATTCTCGGTTTTGTCCTTTTTCCTGATGATGATTATTTCTGTACTGGTCTTCGGATCCATTTATCCCGGAATTATCAAAGGTGTTCCTCTCCTGCTTAAAAACCACTGGTTTTATTCAGTAGCTGTTCTGGGTTTAATCGGATACGGAATTTACTGGAGCCATGTTAACCGCCACAAAGTTATCAATCTGATTTTGCTTTCAGTTTTGATGATTGTAGTCGGATACGCCTCTTATGCTGCTATTTACATCCGGGCAAATGCCCATCCGCCGATTAATGAAAATGACCCGTCCACCCCGGCTAAAATGTTTTCCTATCTGAACAGGGAGCAGTATGGGGACAGTCCTATTCTGAACCGGACCTGGAGCCCGGATCCGGTTCACCAGAGAGCCTATGCCCGGTATGACGGTCCATGGGACTATTTTTGGTCTTATCAAGTCAATCACATGTTCAACCGGTATCTCGGCTGGAATTTTGTTGGCAGGGAGTCGGATATTCAGGATGCAGATGTGGACTTTTCAAAATATTGGGCCATCCCGCTGATTTTCGGTTTGTTCGGGGCCTGGTACCACTTTTACAGGGATTATAAACGTGGAATGGCTCTTCTGGCCCTGTTTTTCCTGACCGGATATGCTATTGTACTTTACCTGAACCAGACCGAACCCCAGCCTCGTGAACGGGATTATTCCTACGTTGGGGCCTTTTTTGCCTTTGCTGTCTGGATCGGAATCGGGATGCATGGGTTTCTTGAAACTCTTCGGGAACTGGTCAGGAGTGAAAGTCTTCAGAAAGCAGCAGTCGGCGCTGGTGTGGTAGCCGGGTTGGTCTTCATTCCCGGCCGGATGCTGGCTGTAAATTATTATTCCCATGACCGCAGTCATTGGTACGTCCCGGCAGATTATGCTATCAATTTACTTGGCGGACTTGAAAAAGATGCCATTATTTTCACAAATGGGGATAACGATACCTTCCCGTTGTGGTACCAGCAGGAAGTTGAACGGTACCGGACGGATGTTCGGGTGGTGAATCTTTCTCTTTTGAATACAGACTGGTACATCAGCCAATTGAAAAACGAAGAACCAAGAGGTGCCAAAAAAGTGGCCCTTCCGGCAAATTATACCGACCAGACTATTTCTGATATCCAGCCCCAAATCTGGCCGGATACTGGCTATGTCCTTTCTGTTCCGCTGAACCGGCAGGCAATTATGGAATCAGACCTGGGTCGTGAGTCTGACCTCAAAATTGACCCCCAGATTAAATTTAAACTCGAACCATCCATGAAATACCAGGGCTACAGTCTCATCCGGGTCCAGGACTACCTGATCTATGATATTATTGTGGCCAATGCCTGGAAACGTCCGGTTTACTTTGCTATTACGGTTCCCGAAGAAAACCGGATCGGACTTGATAATTACCTTCGTCTCGAAGGAATGGTCTACCGCCTGGTTCCGTCTAAGGGCGGGTCACCGTTTTTCCGGATGAAAGAAGATGTCATGTTCAAAAACCTCACTGAGGTTTATCAGTACAGAAATCTGAATCTGGATGATGTTTACTACGATGAAAATATCCGGCGTCTGGTAACCAATTACCGGAATCTGTTTATCCAGCTCGCTACATCTTATTCAGAAAAAAATGAGATGGATCAGGCATTTGCAGTCATCGAGAAAATGGGAACTTTTTTCTCAGAGAAAACTTTCCCGATTGATGACGCACTTTCGCTTATCAATATGGCAGCGGTATACAAGGATAAGCCTGACTTTAAGCAGAAGTACACAGAATACATGCTGAAAGCTGAAGAAATGGTTAAGGCCGATCTCTTTTCGAGAAGGGGAGATCCGAAAAATGTGTATTTCATGGAAAGAATTTACCGGGATATGAAACGGTATAAGGAAGCATCTGATTTCTTCCGGTCAATTCTTGAGCAATATCCGGGTGAACCCTACGTTTTGAACAAGATCAAATTTTACGACAGTCTTGCAGCAGGTTCAGTTCCGGCTCCGGTAAAATAATCTTCCCGTGAGCGTCCGGTTTTCTGTCATCATTCCCCATTTCAACGGAGAGCGGATTCTGGCAAACTGCCTGAATTCGCTTTTTCGTTCGGCTGGTTCCTTCGAAATTATTTTGGTTGATAACGGGTCAACCGACCAGTCAATTCCCCAAACCCGGGAAAAATATCCTTCTGTAGTCATCGTTCAACCGGGAAAAAACCTGGGTTATGCCGGCGGCTGTACCTATGGTGCCGGATTTGCATCGGGTGATTTTCTCATCTTTCTGAACAATGATACAGAAACAGAATCCGAGTGGCTTTCTGAACTGGACCTTGTCATTCAGGCGTATCCGGAAGCCAGTGTCTTTCAGCCTAAAATTTTATCCCTCCAGGCATTCAGAGAGGGAAAAAAGGTTTTCGATTACGCAGGGGCTGCCGGCGGCAGGATGGATTTTCTGGGTTACCCGTTTGCCTGGGGCCGGGTTATGGGCCGTGTCGAGGAAGATTTTGGATTGTATGATGAACCCAAACCGGTTTTCTGGGCTTCGGGTACTGCACTCGTAATTCAAAGACAAATTGCCGGTCAGCTTGGTTTTTTTGATGGAGATTATTTTGCCCACATGGAGGAGATTGATCTGTGCTGGCGGGTGCTTGCCCTGGGTGGAGGGGTCATGTCGGCGCCAGGATCGGTTGTTTACCATCTTGGCGGGCAGACACTGGCTCTCGGAAACCCAAGAAAACTGTATCTGAACCACCGGAACAACTGGTATCTTCTGTTTAAAAATACTCCATTCTGGTTTTTTGGATTCATTTTCCCAGTCAGAATGGGACTCGATATTCTCGCCTGGCTGGTATATACTTTTCAAAAAGGCTGGCAGGGATTCAGAATTATTCCGGAAGCCTGGTGGTGGCTTGTAAAAAATGCTGGGCTTCTTGGTGCCAAGCGGAAAGAGAATTCGAAGGTTATTTTGGGATTCAGAAGGTTTGTTTTACCCCGGTTGTCACCCTTACCGGTGATTATCAGAGCAATAACCGGTCGGTAACTTTTTCATTCATTTTATTTTCAGTTATATTTGTACATCTTAAAACGGGATGTCAGAAACATGTCTTTCAAGCTTATCAAAGAAAATCTGGCTGAAATTTCGGGTGTTTTGGGCGTTGAGCCCAAGATTCTAGGCAATAATATCCGGTTCGAAGTTAACCATCACGACGAAACCCGAAAGCTGACACTTGAAATTTACTCAGACATCCCGATCGGGGACGTGAACGGGACTCTTGTTTCTGTTTATACTGCAAACAGCCACCTGCAGCTTCACTTTGTAACCGGTTTTGTAGTCAGCGAAATGTGTGAAGAGGTCACCTTTGTTGCCGAATCCGGGAAAAAGGTTTCCGGGCTGATCATTGAAAAACTGGGCGGATGTTCTCTTTTCTGTAATGTGGACAGGGCAGTTTTATCGGGTGATTTTACACAGATGGCCCCAGAAGTCATGATGAGCAGTATCGCCCTGTCATTAACCGAACATATTCTTCAAAACCCCTCCGAAGAGAAAGAAGATTAACCCTTTGGGTTCAGTTTCTGTTTTTAACGAACACCCTGATTCACCAAGAGTCATCAAAAAAGAACTTCAGAATCTTGCAAAGACTGTGTTTTCCGGCGAGAACACGCCGGTAAAATACATCAATATCATTTTGACGGATGCTGCCTTTCTTCTGAAAATGAATACCGAGTTTCTCAACCACGACTTTGATACCGATGTTATTACCTTCAGCCTTCAGGATAGCGGGCCGGTTGAAGGTGAAATTTACATCAGTCTGGACCAGGCAAAGATTCAGGCCGGGGAATTCAGGGTCACCTTTGGAAATGAACTGAACCGGCTGGTCATTCACGGGTGCCTTCACCTTTGCGGTTACGATGATGCAACAGCCGGGCAGCAGGCAGAAATGCGGCAGAAGGAAGATTTTTACCTGGCCGCAGGAGGGTCACTCTGATGTCCATTTACCAGGAACAAACCCCGGGACAAACACCTTCATTCCGGATACTCAATGATTTTGAGCGGTCAGTTCTGACTGTTCAGGCGCAGGGGTATCTGATCAGTTTGGCTGGATCCGGGCTGATGACGTCTTCTGAAATTGAGCAATTGATGGAACGGATTACCTTTACTCCCTATGACCAGGTTACTGTTGATGACATCAAAATTGCCGCTTCCTCACTGATTCTTGAACGTACTGCAGACGGACTTCCTCAGATCAGACTGATGAATCTTTCCGATTCCGTGAATTAAATTCCCCTCCCGGCTGTTAGAGTCCGGTAACTCTCAGAAAAAATTTATGGCAAAATCTCTTGTAATCGTCGAGTCTCCGACAAAAGCAAAAACTATTTCCAAATATCTGGGCAAAGATTACGTAATTGAATCTTCTGCCGGGCATATAAAAAACCTTCCCGAAAGCAAACTCGGGATTGATATCGAAAAAGGATACACCCCAGAATATGTAACCATTAAGGGCAAGAATGAGGTCATTAAAAAACTGGTTGATCTTGCGGGTAAAACCGACAGGGTTTTCATTGCAACTGACCCTGACCGTGAGGGAGAGGCAATTGCCTGGCATATAGCACAGGCTGTTCAAAAGAAAAACCAGAATATACACCGGGTTCTTTTTCATGAGATTACCAAAGAAGCCGTAAAACACTCAATTGAAAATCCGATTTCGATTGACGATAAAATGGTAGAGGCCCAGCAGGCCCGCCGGGTGATGGACCGTATCGTCGGGTACCAGGTCAGTCCGTTTCTCTGGAAAGCAATTTACAAGGGACTTTCTGCCGGCCGGGTTCAAACAGTTGCCCTCAGGTTAATTGCCGAGCGGGAGCGGGCTATTTCTGCCTTCAATCCCGAGGAATTCTGGACTCTGACAGGGCAGTTTAAAACAGCCTCCTCTGCCACTTTTCCGGCAAGGTTATTTAAAATTTCAGGAAAAGATCCCGTAATTAAAACCGAAGAAGAGGCGAAAAGCCACGAAAAGGCAGTCCGGGCAGAAAACTGGCAGATTGCGTCTGTTGAAAAAAAGGAAGTAAAACGAAATCCGGGCGCACCTTTTATTACCAGTACGCTTCAGCAGGATGCGTCTTCCCGGCTCCGGTTCAATACAAAGAAAACCATGATGGTCGCCCAGCAGTTATATGAAGGAATTGAACTGCAGAACGGCGAAACGGTGGGGCTCATTACCTACATGAGAACAGATTCGGTAAGGGTAAGCGAACAGGCGATTCAGTCGGCCCGTGTTTATATTCATGAAACCTATGGGAAAGAGTATGTTCCCGCATCCCCCCGGGTGTATAAAACCAAGAAATCAGCCCAGGATGCCCACGAGGCAATACGGCCTACCAGTTTGGAGTACGAACCTAAGGCAATCAAAAAATCATTGTCACCCGACCAGTTTAAACTTTATGAACTGATCTGGAACCGGTTTGTATCCAGCCAGATGGAATCTGCTGTATTCGATCAGACAACTGTTGATATTACAGGTGGTAGTTACACGTTCAGAGCAACAGGCCGGGTCATCCGGTTTAGCGGTTTTCTTGCTGTTTATGGTGATTCCGCCGAAGAAAAGGAAACAGAAAGTTCTGATCAGGACGACGATTCAGTTCAATTGCCGAAGGAACTTGCCGCCGGACAAAAAACGGATCTGACAAAACTGATCTCCAAACAAAACTTTACAAAGCCGCCGGCACGGTTTACTGAAGCCAGCCTGGTTAAAGAACTTGAAGCCAATGGTGTCGGGAGACCTTCAACATATGCCGGAATTGTTTCAACTCTGGTTGAAAGAAAATATGCAGAACTGAAGGAAAGGAAATTTTTTGCCACGGACATCGGGCTGAGTGTCAATGATATTCTGGTTGAGAACTTCAAAGACATTTTCAGTTTTGATTTTACTGCCAGAATGGAAGAAAATCTTGATGAAATTGCCGAAGGCAAAAAACCCTATCTGAAGGTCCTTGACGGATTTTACCATCCGCTTCAGAACACTTTGGAATCCTTGAAATCCAACGTCAGTTCAATTAAAAAGCAGCTTGTTGAATCCACCGATGTCATTTGTGACAAATGTGGCTCGCCGATGGTAATCCGGTGGGGCAAAAACGGAAAATTCCTTGCCTGCTCCAACTTTCCGGCCTGTAAAAATGCCAAATCACTCGACGATCAGGGCACAGACAAAGCTGAAAAAGCCAGTCCGGAATACACCGGTGAAAACTGTCCCACCTGCGGAAATCCCCTGGTGTTCAGAAAAGGGCGGTTTGGCAAGTTTATTTCCTGCTCAACCTATCCGGCCTGTAAATACTCCGAAAATATTCAGACCGAGAAGAAGCCGCTTATTCCCTGTCCGAAATGTAAGGAAGGGCAGATTGAAGAGAAAAAATCAAAACGCGGGAAAATATTCTTTAGCTGTAACCGGTATCCGGCCTGTGATTATGCACTTTGGGACCGCCCGGTTGCCGAAACCTGTCCATCCTGTCAAAACCCATTCCTGCTGGATAAAGTCACCAAAGCCGGAACCTCACGGTACTGTCCGGCCTGTAGTTACAAAACCGAAGTACCCGAATCTGAAGACAATTCTGAAGGGAAAGTATAAACTCCGTAAATTGAATTATTTCAGCTATTTGAGTATCCTCACAACCACAATTAGAAATCAATAAGGGGGCTTGACAACCCCCGCCGGTTTGGTTATCTTGAACTAAAATCTGACCGGATTATGATCGAATTACTCCCCAAATTTCTCCAGTACCTCCGGATCGAACGAAATTATTCAGAACTTACTCTGACAGCCTATAAAACTGATCTTGATCAATTTTATTCCTTCCTCATTCAAAACGGTAATGACGAAGCCGACCTGAAAAAAGTCACCCGGAACGATCTCAAATATTTTATCACTGTTCTGTATGATCAGGATCTGAGCAAAAAAACGGTCTCGAGGAAAATTGCAGTTCTCCGGTCTTTTTTCCGTTATGCCCGCAGGGCAGGGGCGGTTTCTCACAATATTGCTTTGCAGTTAATTTTCCCCAAACCCGAAAAACGACTTCCTCAGTTTTTAACTGAAACCGAAATTGAAAAAGTGATGTCCTTACCCGATACCACTGGATGGGAAGGAATCAGGGATAAGGCAATCCTTGAACTTTTTTACTCAACCGGAATCCGGCTTTCAGAACTGACGGCTCTTTCCTGCGCCCAGATCAGCCTTTCCGGGTCAACAATAAAGGTCCACGGGAAGGGTGCCAAAGACCGGATTGTTCCTGTCGGTAAACCTGCCATTGCAGCGATCCGCAACTGGATGAGTGAACGGGAAAAATTGAATTCTTCTGCTGGAAGTCTGTTTATCAATCAGAAAATGAAACCTCTTGCGGCCGCATCCGTCCAGAGAATTGTGAAAAAATATCTGGAGCAGGTTACCGAGATTCCTAAAAAATCACCTCACGTCCTCAGGCACTCGTTTGCAACCCACATGATTGATCATGGGGCAGATCTGAGGGCCGTCAAGGAATTTTTAGGTCACGAGTCACTGTCTACCACACAGGTTTATACCCATGTCAGCATCGAAAGACTGAAACAGGTTTATCAGCTGGCGCATCCGAAAGCAAAATCATGATGGAGGTCCTATGAATACGTTTTTAACTGCCCGACACTTCAATGCCAGAGAAGAACTAAAAGAATATGTTATGAATGCGACCTCAAAACTGGAAAAGTATTACGATAACATCATTGACTGCACGGTAACTCTCGATTACGAAAAGAATAATTCCCAAAACGGACAGCACATCAAAATTGTTGAAATCAAGGTGAACGTGTTTAACCAGCTGATGAAGGCTACCGAAAAATCAGAACATTTCGAAGTGGCGATTGATGCAGCCGTAGATGACCTGATCAAGCAGTTGAAAAAATACAAAGAACTAAAACGTGACCATTAAGCCCGAAACCCTTTTACCGGAGGAAGGCATCTGAAAAGATGCCTTTTTTAATTCAATGAAACTTGGACCGCTGATCAGAAAACAGGAAATCAATGCTGACTTTTTTTACCGGATGCTGAAAAACCGGTTAAGAATTCCGCTTGAGGAACTGACCCGGGTTGATGCATCAAAAAAACTGATAACAGAACGTGAAGTTCACCGTCCCGGTCTGGCGCTTGCTGGGTTTACCGATCTGTTTACCTTTCACCGGGTCCAGATTTTAGGGAATACCGAATGCCGGTTTCTGAAATCACTCACTCTCGAGGAACAGATTTCTTCCTTCCGGCTGCTGCTCAACTATGATATTCCCTGTATCGTCGTCACCGAAGCAGATAAAAACAGTGTTGCCCCTGAACTGATTGCCATGTGTGGCGAAAAGGGAATTCCGGTTTACCAAACTATCTATAACAGTTCCAAGTTTATTTATCTGGTCACAGATTTCCTCGATGATCAGTTCAGCCACCAGCAATCTGTGCATGGGGTTCTGGTTGATGTTTACGGGATCGGAATCCTGATTGTGGGGCGTTCGGGGATCGGAAAAAGTGAAGTTGGTTTGGATCTTGTAGAACGGGGACACCGGCTGGTTTCTGACGATGTGGTTCTGATTACCCGAAAAGGTGAGGAAATCCTGATCGGGAGTTCCAATAACCTGGTGGAACATTTTATGGAAATCAGAGGCGTCGGTATTCTTGATATCCGGTCCATTTTTGGGGTCAGATCCATCCGGTACCAGAAAAGAGTCGAAATCGTCGTTGAACTCGATGACTGGGATCCGGATAAAGAATATACCCGCCTGGGGCTCGATGGAGAGTACACAGAAATTCTGGGTGTCCGCATTCCGTTGATCTCACTTGCGGTTTATGCCGGAAAGAATGTAACGGTTATTCTCGAAACCATTGCCCTGAACCATCTTCTGAAGCATTACGGTTATGACTCTGCTCAGGTTTTTGCTGAAAAACTGCAACAGGCGATTGAAAATAAATCAAAAGTTAAGGCCGGGCAGGATCCGGACAGAATTACCCCCTACTTTGAGCATGATTTTGAGTAAACCCGGAAGTGAATCCTGTGAGGGTGTGATTTAACTCACCGCACCCCGGGAGTCCTCTCAAATCGGGTTTCCTGTAACTCATTGTAAATAAAAGAAGTAGTCTGGTTGGTTTGGTTTAGGATAACCTGAAAAAATCATTAGGAAACCGGACTCGTTCTTGTGCCCCGTCTGGCTTGAGTGTAATTTTGCCTGATAAAATTCCCGTTACCCTTACAAATAACCTGACAGGAAAGAATGAAAGGTTTTAAAAAATACTCCATCGACCCGGTAACTCTGAAAGTGGTGGAGGATAAAAACCCCGTTTCCCATTACCTGTTTTGGTTTGGACTGATTGTTTTCGTTTCTTCCATCCTTTCGACTGTAACCCTTTACTTCTTCGGAGATCAGCTTGAAAGCCAGTACTCCAAATCCCTAAAGGTGGAAAATGAATCTCTCCGGATTCAGATCGGAAAGTTTGCTGAAAAAATTGCATCATTTAACCGGGTCGTTTCAACTCTTTCGAACAAAGATGAGGAACTCAGGAATCTGGTCGATTTACCCGGTATCGATTCTGACAGCCGGCAAGCCGGGATCGGGGGATCTGAATTAACCGGTGACCTGATTACAGGAAACATTGATGTAGATAAAATGCTGGCCTCGACACAGATTGCTCTGGATCAGATCGACCGACAGCTTAAAATCCAAAAAGACTCCTACACAGAGATTCTTGAACAATACAAAGTCAACGAATTGTATTTTGAAAATTTCCCGGCTATCAAACCCGCCAAAGGACGCCTGAGTTCTGGGTTTGGCAGCAGAATTCACCCGATTTATAAAATCCGCCGTCCCCATCAGGGTATTGATATTTCAATTCCAAGAGGAACCCCGATCTATGCAACGGGCAGCGGAACTGTTGAATTTTCCGGCGGGAATCCCAGAACCGGATTCGGCAGGCTGGTGATCCTGAATCATGGATTCTCGCTGAAAACCTATTATGCCCACCTCTCAAGCGTAAGTGTAAAAAAAGGCCAGAAGGTTAAACGCGGCGATGTGATCGCCTACTCTGGCAATACGGGTGTTTCCACTGCTCCTCACCTCCACTACGAAGTTCACTACCAGGGACGCCCTCAGGATCCTTCGGTCTATTTCCTGGATGACCTTGATCCGGTCGAGTACAATATTGCCATTCACTCGAGCGATATTGACCGTCCGACCCTGGATTAAAAACTTTTCGGCCAAGTTAATTTTTTCATTGCTTTTTCTGGTTTCGTATCGTACATTTGCGCCAAAAATGAAGCCCCCGAAACTGAATGAAACAATGAGGTAGTGAATGTATTGGACTCTGGAACTTGCAAATTACTTGAATGATGCCCCCTGGCCTTGTACTAAAGCAGAGCTGATTGACTTTTCTTACCGGACTGGTGCCCCGTTTGAAGTGATAGAAAACCTTCAAAGTCTGGAAGATGATGAAGAAGTATATGAAGGAATGGAAGAAATCTGGCCTGATTTCCCGTCAAGCAGTGAATTCTACTATTCTGATGAAGATGAATATTAATCCGGGTTTTAATCCGGCCGGGAAAGTCAAAATCACCGGCTGGGTTTTCCCTTCCATCCCAAACTGACTTTTGCTCATCCGATTTCTCCTCCTTATTCTGCTTACCTATACGGGTTTGGTTAGTGCGCAAACCGAAACTGAGCCTGCTCAGGATTCCCGGATTTTTATTTCGAGGGTAGATTTTGAAGGAGTTCAGTTTTTTAATGTCCCTGATCTCGCAGACGGTGTTCAAACCAAACAAAATAGCTGGTTTCTTGCCCAGTCTATTAAGCCCGGGCTGTTTTGGTACCGAACCTTCGACTGGTTGCTTCCGGATACGAAAATTTCCTTTTTTGCCTATCTGAAAAACTACCTGAAAAATAACTTTGGTGAACCGCCAGCCTATTTTTGGGAAACTGCATTAGCAGATGATAAATCCTATCTCGAAACCTATTACCGGTATTTTGGTTTCTTCAGGGTAAAAGTTGATACGGCCTCGCAATTTACACCTGGTGGCATCCGGATCAGGTTTTTAGTTTCTGAACAGCAGAGAGCAGAAATTAAATCAATAACCTATGAGCTCCCTGATGATGCCGCACAGGAAGTGGTTCAATCCGTATCTAAAAATCAGATTCTGACGGAAGGACAGGGATACTCGGTTTTTGACATCCGGGATGAAAGAAACCGGATTCTGAATTCGATTCTTGAACTGGGGTACTCTTTTACCACTCTGGATTCAATTTCTGTGATTGCCGATACCACTCATTTCCCGGCAATCTCAGTACGATACCAGATCCGCCCGAGCCTGAAGACACTGACAGCCCGGCAAAACCTGTATATATATACCAACCGCACCGGTGTGGATTCTGTTCTGACTGATACTTTGAAATCAGACGGATTTAAAATACACTCAACGGAGTTGAAGGAACTCGACCCTGGAATTCTGATCAGGCACATTGAACTGGAGCAAAACCGGATATACTCCCCCCAACTCCGGCTGGCATCCATAAGAAACCTGACGGATCTCGGTGTGTTTAATTCGGTAACAATGTCGGTTGATTCGGTCGTATTTCAGCCGGAATTCAATAGCTATCAGGTTTTTCCAAATTATCAGCTCAGAATGTCACCAAAGCATGAAATCAGACCTGAAGTCAGAATTGACAGCCGGAGTGACGGATCCTTTGGTTCAGATCTGATCTATTCCAACAAAAATATTTTCCATTCGGCAGAAAACCTGAGAATCAGTGTCGGGGGATCAGTTCAGCTTCCGGCAAAATGGACCGGTGTTGAATCCCAGATCAGTGAATGGAACATGAACGGGGGAATTGACCTGAATTTTCCGTATTTCTGGGGAACAAGAAACAGGTCACAGCTCGGTTTCAGAGGGCAGCATGCTTCAAAAAGGGCCAGTCTGGGTAATGACGTTTATCAGCAATATTACCTGACGGTTCTGAGTACAGGTTTTCGGGTTCAATGGAAACATGCAACCTACACCAAAAGTTTTATTGACCTTCTGGAATTGAACTGGGTAAAGGCCGATAAGGTCTATTTTACCTCGCAGGGTTCCCGTTTTATTCAGGATCCCTATTTAAACAGTGTTTTCAGGTGGACTGTTCAATGGACAAACACCGATGTGATTGAGAAAAACTATGGCGGAATTCAGGAATTTACCTTCGAAGAATCAGGGATCCTACCCCGCTTGATAGCAGGCCAGTTTGACAAAAGCACCGAAAAAGTATCTGCGAATGGTAACACGGGCCGGATTTTTGGACTGGATTACTATCAATACTCAAAGATTTACTTTGACCACCGCCAGTACATCCCGGCAGGTAAGAACGAAACGGTTGCGATTAAACTGTTTGGCGGGTATATTTTTCCGTATGGTGTTTCAAGGGAGACGCCCCCGCTGAACCGTTTTTTTGGCGGTGGGATTACAAGCCTGAGAGCCTGGGCCCCAACCGCACTGGGGCCTGGCAGCGTGCCGGGAAGTTCAGAAGGGTTTTATGATATCAAACTGGAAGGTTCCCTGGAATACAGAAAAAAATGGAGCGACTCCTGGGGATATGCTTTGTTTATCGACTATGGCAACCTGTGGAGCCGTTCAGGAAATCCGGGAGCATTTACCTTCAGTTCATTCTGGAAGGAAATTGCGGTTGATTATGGTTTTGGGCTTCGGTATTTTCTTCCGATTGGGCCCGCCCGGCTTGATTTTGCCTGGAAAGCCTATGATCCTGCCAATCCGGCAGGTGAAAGGTGGATTCCCAATACCTACCGGTTAAACGACTTCAGCGGGTTTATCAGTCAGATGAGTTTTTATATCGGAATTGGTCACTCTTTTTAGCAGGCCTAACGGGTGCGGGTGATGACAAAATCAATAAGGTCACTGAATGCTGCCCGGTATTCACTTTCCGGGAATTTCATCAGTTCAGCTTTTGCCTTCCCGGCATAGTCATAGGCAACCTGATTTGAGTACTCTACTCCCCGTTTTTGGCGGATAAAATCCACAATTTCGAGAAATTCGGCAGCTTTCTTCCCACTTTCAATCAATTTCTTTATTGCCTTTTTTTCACTCTCACTGCTTTGATCAAGTGCATAAATCAGCGGAAGTGTCAATTTCTTTTCCTTAATGTCCAGACCAATTGGCTTCCCGATGTCATCATCATTGATCATATAATCAAACACATCATCCCTTATCTGGAAGGCTAGACCCAGATAATGACCGATATTCCGCAGTGTCAGAAGTTTTTCAGGATCAGTAGTATTGCTAAGGCCACCAATTTCGCATCCGGAAGATATAAGACTGGCAGTTTTCCCCTGAATGATCTTAAAGTAAATTTCTTCAGTTGTATTCAGAAGCCGGCTTTTTTCGATCTGAATAAGTTCACCCTCACTCATTTCTTTAACTGCACGGCTCAATATGGCCAGTTGAGAAAAATCCTGGTTGTTTAGGGAAAGCAATAGCCCTCTGGAAAGAAGGTAGTCGCCGATCAGGACCGCAATTTTATTTTTCCAGAGTGCATTGACACTCGGGAGGCTTCTTCTCATATCGGCATCATCAACCACATCATCATGAACAAGAGTGGCGGTATGCAGCAATTCGACCAGAATTGCTCCTCTGTAGGACTTTTCGTTGATGCCGCCGGTAAGATGAGAGCTCAGCAGGACCAATGCAGGACGAATCTGCTTCCCCTTCTGCCTGAGGATATACTGCAGAATTTTGTCCAATAACGGTGTATCTGACTTTAAATAATCAGAAAACCGGGAGTGAAAGACCTGGAAATCATCTTCAAGGGGTCTTAATATGTCAGAAATTGGTTTCAACTTCTGGCGGCTCTTTCTTTCTTGAGTTTATTCTTTTGAACGATACCTGAAATATAAATAGACAGTTCATAGAGAAATAACATGGGAACTACCAGTAAAACCTGAGAAATCACATCGGGTGGAGTTAAAATCCCAGCCAGTACTACGACTGCGAAATAGGCATATCTGCGGTAATGCTGCATAAAGGCAGGAGTCAGAATTCCCAGTTTGCTTAAAAAATAAGACACCATCGGCAATTCAAAAATAACTCCCCCGGCAAGTAAAATCTGGATAATAAAGGTCAAATATTCATCTGCTGCCAGGTTGTTTTCGATCATAGGGGAACCGAAACCCAAAAAGAAGGCTACGGAATAGGGAATTACAATGAAATAACTGAAAGAAACACCGAGCAGAAAGCAAAGAGAACTGAAAGCAACAATTGATTTGATGTACTTCACTTCCTTTTTATGCAGGGCCGGAGCGATAAAATTCCAGATTTGCAACAAAACCCAGGGAATTCCAAGAATTAATCCGGAAAATAAAGCGACCTGCAGATAAAGAACCACCTGACCGTAGGGTTTCAGATTTTGAAGATGGACCGGAGGGGTGAATTGCTTTAATGGCCTGAGCAGGACATCATCAAAAATAAAGTCGATGAAATAGGCCGAAACAGCGGTTGTAACCACAAGTCCTAATGCAACCTTGACCAGGGTCCACCGCAGAGCTTCCAGATGCTCCAGAAACCCGGCAGTACCAAGTTCACTTTTTTCCTTTGCTGTGTCAGACATACGATCAGATTACCGGATGAATCGGGTAACCAGAAGAAAAGTGCCTGACTTCCTCTTTAATCCCGTCAAGTTTCTGGTCGTTCTGATGGTTGCAGATTGCCTCATCGATCCAGGAAGCCAGTTGGCTCATTTCTGTTTCTTTGAGCCCCCGTGATGTAACAGCAGGTGTTCCGATCCGGATGCCCGATGTAACAAAGGGGGATTGGGTATCGAAGGGAACCATGTTTTTGTTGACTGTGATACCGGCTTTTCCAAGGGCAATTTCGGCTTCCTTTCCGGTAATGGATTTATTCCGGAGGTCAATCAGCATCAAATGGTTATCCGTTCCGCCAGATATCAGGTGATAGTCCTTTTGGGTAAGTTCTGCAGCCAGTTTTTTTGCATTCTGCATGATTTGGGAGGTGTAGTCCGAAAAACCAGGGGAAAGGGCCTCTTTGAAAGCAGTAGCCTTTGCTGCAATGACATGCATCAGCGGTCCACCCTGAATGCCCGGCATGACTTTGGAGTCAAATATCTCACTCATCATTTTCAATCTGCCGGTCTTGGGCATGGTAAGGCCAAACGGATTTTCAAAATCCTTTCCCAGTAAAATAACGCCGCCCCGTGGACCTCTTAGGGTTTTGTGGGTTGTTGAGGTCACAACATGGCAATGCGGTAGGGGATTATTTAGTTTTCCGGTTGCAATTAATCCTGCAGGATGGGCAATGTCTGCCCAAAGAAAGGCTCCGGTCTGATCTGCAATTTTCCTGAATGTGGCATAGTCGTAATCCCGGGTATAGGCACTTGCCCCCACCACAATCATTTTTGGCTTATGTTTCAGGGCAAGCTCCTGAACCTGGTTCATGTCTATCCTGCCGGTTTCTTTGGATACTCCGTAAGAAACAACAGAATAAAGCTGACCTGAAAAATTAACAGGCGACCCGTGGGTAAGGTGGCCACCGTGATTCAGGTCGAGACCCAGAATGGTGTCGCCGGGTTTTAAAAAAGTGAAATATACCGCCATATTTGCCTGACTGCCCGAGTGTGGCTGAACATTGGCATATTCTGCCCCAAAGAGTTCTTTCAGCCGGTCCTTGGCTAAATTCTCAGCAACATCAACCCATTCGCAACCGCCATAATACCGTTTCCCGGGATATCCCTCAGCATACTTATTTGTAAGAACACTGCCAGCAGCTTCCAATACAGATTCAGAAACATAATTCTCGCTGGCAATCAGCTCAATTTTTTCAGTTTGCCTGCGGGTTTCATTTTGAATGGCTGTAAATAATTCAGGATCACTTGAAGCAAGATGAGAGAGGGCCATAAGAAATTCCCAGATTTAAAATTAAAAAGCCACTCAAAAAGTGGCTTAAAATTCAAAGAATAAAACAACAGACGCAATGTTATGAATTTGACAGACCAGATTCAATTTTTTGCACCCTGCGTTCATGTCTGCCGCCTTCAAATTCAAATGAAAGCCAGGTTTCAAGAAGTTTTTTTGCTTCATCCGAAGTGATAAACCGGGCAGGGAGAACCAAAACATTGGCATTATTATGCTGTCTGGACAGTCTGGCCGTGTCTTCATTCCAAACCAATGCAGCCCGGATTCCTTTAAACCGGTTGGCGGCGATACTCATCCCGATTCCGCTTCCGCAAATCAATACCCCGAGAGAGTTTGGAGAATTAAGAACATGGCGGCACAACAACTGTGCAAAATCAGGATAATCAGAACTTTCTTCAGAAAATGGTCCCAGATCCTGAACTTCAAGTTTTTTCTCAAGCAGGAAATCTACGAGTTCCTGCTTGAGTTTGATTCCGGCATGGTCGGTTGAAAGGAAGATCATTTGCTTAGAAGCTAGGCACAGTAACCGTTTCACCGATCCAGTTATAACAATTTCCTTTAACCTGGATTTTATCGCCCGATTTCTTCTTTTTGAAAAAGTAATCAGACTTTGTCGGTAATAAATTGCTTGAATAAATGCTGTTGATCCGTTGGTTAACCTCTCCGGTTAAAGCAGGTTCAACAGCTTTTGCCTTTTGATACATATCCAGTACTGCCAGATAAACTACTTTATCATCGAATTTTATTTCCGCCCAGCCCCCTTTTTGAGAGACACAGGAAGAAACAGCCGCTTCATAGGCCTGACCGATAACCAGGTAGGCTCTGCCAAGACCTTTATCCAGTTTCAGAGCTTTATAGGCAAATTCCTTTGCAGATTGACCCCTGTCCAGATTTACATAGCATTGGGCAATATTCAGATAGTCTTCCTTCGATTCTTCCAGTTTCAGCGATTTCTGATACATTTCGACTGCATTGGAATATTTCCCAAGGTTGTAGTAGGATTGACCGGCCATCCGGTAGGCGTAGGAAGTTTGCTCGAGTTTCAGAATTTCGAGAACTTCGGCAAGAGCTTTATCATCCTCTTTAAGTTGGTTCAGATAAAGTTTGAAGTTCTGCCATCTGAGCTTCAGTTTCTTTTCTGTTGAAGTTTCGATAGCAAGTGTTTTATTGTTAACGTCAATAATCTGTTCCGGGCTGGCAATACCATTTAATTCATTGACCAGAAATGCCGAAGCATCTGCCTGGCCGTTGGCATCCATGAAGTCTTTTGCAGAAGAATAGAGGTCAATGGCATCACCGATCTGCTCTTTTTTGGCCATAAGCTGCCCGCAGCGAACGATAAACCGGTAGTCCACATCCTGGAACCCAAGTTTAAAGGCTGCCAGGTAATTGCCAATTGCACTGTCAGAGTTACCCCCAGGGAAAGTTTCAAAGTTATATCCTTTTATCACATAAAAGGATTTTGCTTTGTCTGGCGTGTATTTGATTCCCAGATTCAGAATATACATAGAGGTATCGAAGTATGCTGCCTTTACCTCAGGTGCCAGAGTTGAATCATTTGCCAGGCTGTAATAAGATTCATTCAGTTTTGCCCACAATGTTTTTTTTGCATCAGGGGCATTCTTAACCAGCCACATACCATACTTTACAGAAGATATAAAATCCTTGTTTTTATGGTATTCGAAAAAAAGGCTCCAGTTCCGGTTAATCAGGCTGGTATTTACACCCGGATCGGTAGTTTGGGCAGTTAGGGTTGTCAAGGCAGCCAGGCCTGAAAGCAGGGTAAGGATTAGCCGTTTCATAATGATACCTTTTGTTTAGTCGATAATTCTTTTCTGGAGCCAAAGTTCATTTAAATTGATGCCAACCGAAAGGCTGAATTCGGTGTCCTTTGCAGGGCAGTCATTCAGATAACCTTTCCAACTGACACCTCCTGACAGATCAAGCAGTGTTTTCATTTGAGGAAGGGGAAACCCGAGTCCAGCAGTCAAACCTGCTTCATCCTGAGTGATACCCTTTACTTTTACTGCAGAATTCCCGATGAAGAAGCCGGCACGATAGTTCATTCTTTCAAAATAATATGCACCTGCTGAATTGTCGGGAATATAAGAAAGTCCCGTCCGTAAAGTCAAAACATCACTATGGCTGCCGGTTGGTCCGTTGTCATAGGCAATTTCGGAAGTTGTTTTGTACACCAGGTCTGCGGCAGCAAAAAACCTCGAACCAACCTGGTACCCCAATCCGGCCCTGA
Source organism: Bacteroidota bacterium (assembly GCA_023151185.1). Classification (GTDB taxonomy): domain Bacteria; phylum Bacteroidota; class JABWAT01; order JABWAT01; family JABWAT01; genus JAFLBE01. The sequence goes on along the minus strand of JAKLJL010000002.1, from coordinate 617,538 downwards.
ATGCCTTTCCGAGTTTAAGGGTCGAGGATTCAGAGGTTTTCAATGTATCATCAACGAGATCAGAAAAATTCTCAATATCCCGGGTTCCGGTTAAGGTAAACGGAATGTCGGCCATTCCTGAAAAAAACAGCCGGTCATTTTCTTTGAATAGATTTTCAGCAGCGAGTGTCATAACTGAAAGGCCAACCCCGGCCCCTTTTACCTTATTTGAAACGATTCTTTCTGTTGTCACTCCGGTTGAGGAAAATACCAGTGACCGGTTTTGTGTGGTATTACCGAAATAATAAGAAATTGTTCCGCCAATGCTTGTGGCTGAGGTCACTTTCCAGGCGCCTGAAAGTCCGGCTTGACTAAGTCCTCCGGTTCCATAATACCTGACCTCATGAGAAACTCCCTGAAAGGACTCAGTTGAATTGACTTCAAAATTGCTTAGGGAATAGGGTAATAGGCTCAGTCCGAAATTGAAATCATTTTTAACCGGGAAGATAAAGATAAGACCAGAAAACCCGGCAGAACCTGAAAAAGCGGATCCTCCCCCATATGATTGGGTGTTTCCCGTGTAGTCAAAGCCGGAGATCAGGTGAGTAGATCTTGAATAGACCCATTGAGCCGGATTTAGTCCATTGAAAAAGGAATAGGAGGGCAATGCGGTACCGGCTCCACCGATTCCATTCATGCCAAGAATGGCGCCGGTTTTCAGTGTGCCAATACCAATTGATGATGTTATCGGGCCATTTGCGCCAGCAAAAACAATAGGTCTGGCAAGGAATAGTAAAATGCTTAAAAAGAAAATGCGCTTCATAAATTACAGACCAGTATAGGTAAAAGTGAAGGATAGTTTCTTATCCGGATCGGAATGGTTCAGGTAGATGGCCTGCATCTCAGTTCGGTTCAGCTCACCGGATGGGATCAGGAAAAACCCCTTTTCTGTCGAGTTCAGACTCCAGTATTGGGCAAGGGAAGCCACGCTCAATGAAACGCTGTTTTCCTTGCCAAAAGTGGAGAAAAGGCCGGGGGACTGCAAAACCTTGTCGGTAGTTGAATTCCAGACTGCAAAATAATCTGAGTCAATTACTTTGGATACGGTTGTATCATATTCAGCACTCATGAGAGCTGAATAAAACAATACTTTAGATGGAACAACGGAGGGACTATCAAATTTGATCAGAGGTCTTAACCCACTTAATCCGGCCAGAACAACAAAATTATTTCCTGACCACCAGGGACCAAGCTGGGTAAATTTTGAAAGCTGATTGGCGGATCCTAGGTAAAAGGAGGCAGATAAAGTATCAGTTTTTGAGCCTGATTTTACCAGTGCAGTCACTTTTAGCTGGGGTTCGTAATCGTAATTCAGCACACTCTCATTTGAGGCAAAACCATAGATCCCCAGTGTTCGGTTTCCCGAATTGCCAGAATAAATTTTAAGCCCAAAATTATCTTCATAAAGGGTGGACGTATCTGAAACGGAATTCATTCCCTGTATCATTTTCCGAACCCAGTTGGTATCGCTGGCAGCGAATGAAAAGGTATTCCACTGGTTCCCGGTAAAGGTTGTGTCGGCAACCGGCAGTCCTGTTACGGGGACATCATCTTTCAGCTTTTTCTGGGAGAAATAGGTCCTTTCGCCCAGAACAGAAATCTTGATATTAAATGGCTGAGTGGTGTCACCGGTGCTGTAAGGAACAGAGACTGAGTTTTTGGTGACAAAAAACGGAGTTAAGAATATTCTTGCGGAAAGAATTTTAACCATCGAATCCGGTTCAAATGCTTTTGTTGAAGGAATCAGACGGATAATTCCTGCTGCGTCAATTCTTCCGATATCGGTTGAGCCAGAACCGATAACCAGACGGGTTGAACTTGACGTGACCGGGTTGTAATCTACATATTCAACCGTAAAGGAACCAGGAAGAGTATCCGTTGATACAGAACTCAAAACCGGTTTCAAACTGTCATCAATCAGGTCAGCACCAAGTTCCGGGTTATCATCACTGCAGCTTGCAAACCAAAAGGAGGTTACCAAAAGGAAAGGGGTAAAACTGTTAAATTTAATTGAGTAGTTTCTCATATTGATCCAGAAAGAAATGAAGGGCCACCGAGGCGGTGGTAAAGACGAAGTCGGGTTTGAATAGTTCTGATTCAGCTAAAGTTTTCCGGCCGTATCCGGTTTCTACCAAACCTGTTTGCATAGAAAGTGCCTTTCCGGCTTCTATATCAATGGATTTATCCCCAACCATGACAGATTTGAACAGATCGATACCATGAATTCCGGCTGCTTCAAGAAATAGCCCGGGTTTAGGTTTCCGGCAGGAACAATCAGAAATTGGGGATTTCCCGGCAGGGGGAAGGTGAGGACATACGAACCAGCCGGTTATAAAAGCTCCTGAATCCAGCAGTACCTCATCAATATGGCGGTGAACACGGAAAACATCTTCCAGAGTAAAGAATCCCCGCCCTACACCAGACTGATTTGAAATTACAATAACCGGTATGCCGATTTCATTTGCCCTTTTAATAGCTTCTGACATACCCGAGATCAGGATAACCTGGTCGGGTTTGTGAAGATAATTGACTTCCCGGATCAGGGTTCCGTCCCGGTCAATAAAAATACCGGGTTTCACTTTTCCTTGAGAATTTTTTTATAAAGTCCCTGATAACCCAACGCTGTATTTTCCCATGAATGATCAGAGTGCATGCCGGCTTTCATGATGTGAAGCCATTTTTCACGGTTTTTAAACAACTCAAGAGCATGTCCTACAGACTCGAGAAAGGCCGTTTTTGAATAGTCTCTGAACTTAAACCCGTTCCCGGACTTTGAATTCTCTTTGGCATCCTGGATGGTATCAGCCAAAGAGCCGGTTTCTTTGACAACCGGAACGGTGCCGTACCTTAAAGCCTGAAGGTGGCTGGTTGCACTTGTTTCGAAGCGTGAGGGCATCAGGAAGATATCAGCGCCTGAAAACACAAGATGAGCCAGAGTTTGATCATGGGAAAACATAATTCCCATTTTTCCGGGATACTTTGACTTCATTTGTTCGAGAACTTTTTGGTATTTTTCTTCGCCCTGCCCCATGAAAACAATCTGAACTTCTTTTTGAAGAAGATCAGGAATAGCTTCCACCATTAAGTCGATTCCCTTCAGGTCCACCATCCGGGTTACAATACCCAAAACAGGTGTATGCTCATGGAAGGGGAGGCCCAGTTTTTCAACGATGGCTTTTTTGCACTCATTTTTGCCGGCAAGGTGATCAAACGAATAATTTGCCGGGATCAGGGAATCAGTTTCAGGGTTCCAGATTTTGTAATCAATTCCGTTTCCAATTCCGGTGTAATGAGCCCCTTTTGACTCGAAAACACCGGACAAACCGCCTGTCATTTCATCATTTGTCTTGGTTTCTTTGGCGTAAAAATCGCTGATTGTATTGACAAATTCAGAAAATTGAACCCCAGTTTTAAGGAAGTTAAGACTTCCGTTGTGAAGAACTCCCTGGTCATTCTGGAACTCAGACGGAATGTCGAGAACAGTCGAGTGAGAAGAAGGGAAAATACCCTGGTAGGCAGTATTGTGAACAGTGAAAAGAGTTTTAGTATGACTGAAAAATTCGTCCTGATGGTAGTGGGATTTAAGGTATAACGGAATCAGACCTGTATGCCATTCATTACAATGGATAATATTTGGCTGCCAGCCCAGTCTTTTCAGCATCTCGAAAATACTCTTGGCAAAAAAGGCAAACCGGATGTGGTTATCCTCGTAATCTGACTGGGTTTTGGGGTTGGTATAGAGACTGTCTCTTTTGAAGAACTCTTCATTATCGATGAAGTAAACCTGGACCCGGGTTTCGGGCAGAACTCCTACCCGGACGTTGATCTTCCTGGTCTCACCATTAAGGGAAACAGGAATGTCCTTCAGCCGGATAACTTCATGGAGCCTGCTGCGCCGTTCACTGATAAAACCATACTTCGGCATGACAACACGGACTTCCACGCCCGAATTGAAAAGGGAAACCGGGAGGGAATTGGCAACATCAGCGAGTCCTCCGGTTTTTGCAAACGGACTGACTTCAGTTGATACATATAAAACACTTGCAGGTTTGGCCATCTCTAACTCGATCAGCTTATGAGGAGGTTTGTAAAAGAAAATATTCACAAAAATACGAAACTCTGTTTCTTTTTACAAATAAAGTTGGTATGATTAAGTTTACCCCTGAACCATCCGGAGGATACCAATGACAGACTGTCTTTTTTGTAAGTTTGTTTCTGGAGAAATACCGGTAAATCCTGTATATGAGGATGATTCTGTACTGGCCTTCAATGACATTAACCCTCAGGCGCCAGTTCATTTTCTGGTCATCCCTAAAATCCATTTCAGGAATTTAACTGATGCTGCAGAATCTGACCCGGAACTGGTCGGGTCTCTCCTGGCGACCGGTGCCAGGATTGCCAAAGAACTCGGAATTTCTGATTCCGGCTACCGGGTTGTTCTTAATGCCAATGAAGATGCCGGGCAAACCGTTTTTCATCTTCATGCCCATTTCCTTGGAAAGCGCAAATTTTTGTGGCCTCCGGGCTGACAGGTTGTTTTTCTTTCGCCGGAATCGTAACTTTCTTAGAACCAATTCAAAACAGGGAAACTGCATATCGGCCGAATGCTAAAGAAGTAATATTTTTTGATTATTTTGAACCTAAAGTTCATCATTCAGCCCTAATTTTTATGCTTAAAACCCTGTTTTATTTGCTGCTTTTTTTGGTGCCTTCCGGGCTTCTTACAGCCCAAAACTTCAGGTATGCAGATATCCGTCCGGACCTTCCAAAACTTTTCAAGCTAAGAGATGCAGGAGACAAGTCTGTCTGGACATTGTCAAATCCCCGGCTGATGGTTTCCCCTTCCGGTGAAATTATTTACGTGGGATCTGAGTCTGATCCGTCTGATGAAGTCATTCCCGAAAGGGGGTCCTTTGTTTCTTTTTCAATTTCGGATCCCGGTACCAGACCACAGGCAGTTACCGTCACTTCCGAGCCTGATTTCCGATTCTGGAAACGGCGCCAAATTGGTGTGTTTTCCGGAAACGATGTTCTTATTTGTACAAAATTTACTCTTTCCGGCACCGGGAAAAGGCAGCCGGAATCTTCAAGGATTGCATTTCAGAAAACAACAGCAGCCGAATCTCTGTTTGAAAGCGGGCTTTGGGTCAGGTTGAAACCGCTGCGCTCCGGTATTTTTAAACTTACAGCCTCAGATCTGATCTCATTTGGATTTTCAAAGACAGAAAATCCAAAAAATCTAAGGGTATTTTCGAGTTCAGGCCCCCGGCCGTCAGGACCTGGAACAGTCGAAATTCCCCTGTTTTCTGAAACTACCGAACCGGATGTTTGGAGTGACTCTCAGGTCTGGTATTTCTATTCTGATATTCAGCAGGGAATATATTTTGATTCTACTTCCCGGGCATTTTCCTGGTATGATGATATTTACTCTGAAAACCAGTATTTATTTCTGGGATTTGGGACTTCGCCCGGAAAAAGAATGGAAAGTGTTCCAGGGACTCTCATCGAAGGGGTTTCCGAAACCGGTACAGCTCAGTTTATGGTGTGGGAGAATCCGGAATCTGAGAATCTGCTGAAATCGGGAACCCTTTGGGTCGGACCCAGAATTTCGGCAAACAGCACCCAGATCTGGACTCAGAAACTTCCTGATTATGTAACCGGATCACCGGTACTGTTCAGGGGCTCCGTTCTTGCGCAATACCCTTCGACATCTCTTGCAAGACTATCTATACTGGAATCCGGCCAGTATGTTGTTAAGGATATTATCACCGGCTATTCAAATCCGGCTAATTATGAAGACAAGGTTGCCCGTGAGCGAACGGTTTCCGGACAGATTTCAAAACTCAATCAGGACAGGGCCTCGATTGAAATTGCCCTGGTCAGCAATGGTACTGCTACCGGGTGGCTGGATTGGTTCACCCTGCAGTACAGCAGGTCCCTTTTAGCCTCCAAAACTGAAATCGATTTTTTTCAACCTTCATCCGGTGGCCCGGTGAATTTCAGGATAGGCGGTTTTCGGGATTCTGGTATTTTGGTGTTTAATCTTGACAATCCGCTTTCTCCCAAAGTTGTATCCCAGACTTCAATTTCTGGTGGTGATATCCGTTTCGGGTCTATTTTGAGTCCGGAAAAAGCAAACCGTTTCTTTGCAGTACACAAAACAGACGGTGTTATTTCCGCCGGATCATTAAGCTGGGAACGCTTGGGGGTCTCTACTGTTCCGGATGCGTTTGCTGCCGGGATTGATTACGTGATAATTACTCCTCCGCAGTTTACCTTACCTGCAAAACGGCTTCTGGCTCACCGGGTTGCCCAAAACTGGAACGGGGCCGTTGTAACCACCGAAGATATCTATACTCATTTTTCAGGGGGAAAGGCAAATCCGGAGGCTATTCGGAAATTCATCGGGCAGGTTTATTCTGCAGGGTCAGGAGTGCTGAAAAATGTGCTTCTGCTGGGGGATGCATCCTATGATTTCAAAGAAATTGGCGGAAAGAAATCTTTTCCGGGACTAATTCCTACATTTGAAAGTCAGGAATCCTTACTTCAGCGTTCTACGTTTTGCTCGGATGATGATTTCAGCCGGGTAACCTCTGATGGCCAATTCCGGGTTGGTATCGGCCGGCTTCCGGTTGTAACGGTTGCAGAGGCAGATCAGATGGTTGATAAGCTCATCAACTATGATCTCAATTCAGAAAAAGGGGACTGGCGGATGAAAGTCACCATGGTTGCAGATGATGGTCTGACTTCCAGCGGTGATGATTACGATCTGCACACCTACAATGCAGAAGTCGTTTCTACACTCATACCACCCTACCTTTCGGTCAGAAAATTATATTCCGTTTCGTTCCCGACCATTACAACCAGTGAAGGAAGAAGAAAACCAGAAGCTGCAAATTCCCTGATCAATTATTTTAATTCCGGCAGTGTAGTTATTAATTACTCCGGGCATGGAAACACAAAAGTCTGGACTCATGAACGGATTCTGGAAATCGGAGCCTTCCTTCCGAGACTAACCAATTCCTCAAAACTTCCGTTTCTGATCACCGCTACCTGTGATTTCGGAAAATATGATGATCCTGATGAGCAAAGTGCCGCAGAACTTCTGGTGACACAAAAAGAAACCGGTGTAATCGGAATGTTTACCACCACGCGGCTCGTTTATACAGACAGAAGACTGGACGGTCCTTATAATCTTGCGCTGAATTATTATTTGTTTTCAAACCTGTTTAAAAAGAATGATACCGGGAAAAATTTATCACTTGGCGAAGTTTATACTCTGACCAAGCAGCATTTTTCTGAACTTGATGTTAAAACCGGAAAATTCTACACAGATGAAAATGTGAATAAATTTTCCCTGCTTGCAGACCCAGCCACCCGCCTTCTGATTCCTGAAGGCAGAGGCCGCCTTCTGAATAAGGAAGCTGAACTCACCCAGGATAGCCTGATTCAATTTCAGATTCAGTCTGTTGGCAGACTTTCTGGAAGACTCTCGGAACTTCCCGCTGGGAACGCAGACCAGTTTTCCGGGTCTGCCTTAATCCGGCTAGCAGGAGAACCGGTAACGGTTACGGTTCCGGAATGGGTTTCAAAACCAGGGACAGATGTGACCGAATATCAAAATGAAGGATCAGATATCTTTAAGGGTCTTGTTTCTGTTTCGGATGGTCAGTTTTCAATGAAATTTATGGTTCCATCCGACGTAACGCCAAGCCGGTCTCCAGCCAGAGTTTCCGGGTTTTTATGGAACGAAAAAGATGCCGGATTAATTCTCTCTCCCCGGATCCAGTACATATCAGGTGGTACCGGAGCTCTTACCGATACCTTACCGCCTTCGGTTTCCCTTTTTATCAATGATTCCTCTTTTTCTGATGGTCAGCGGGTTGCAAATTCCGGTTTTCTGAAGGCTGTCATTTCTGATTCATCCGGTATTAATACTACCGGGCTTGGGATAGGCCACCAGCTTTTAGGTATTCTCGATAATGATCTTACGGGTGCCATTGACATGAGTCCTTATTTTACAGCCAATCTGAACGACTTTACAACCGGAACCATTGAGTATCCGCTGAGTACAGTTTCAGCAGGTCCCCACGAATTCAAACTAAAGGTTTGGGATTCTTTCAACAATGGTGCAGAATCTACAATCCGCTTTGTTGTAACAGAAGGAACTGATTTTTCAGTCAGCAACCTGTATCCCTATCCAAACCCGTTCGGGAAAACGGTACGTTTTTTTTACAACCAAAATTTACCCGATGCAAAAGTTCAGATAACAGCGTCAATTTATACACTTAACGGTCTTCTCATCCGAACACTTAAACAGCACCCAACGGAAACAAACAACGGGGGCCTGCTGGTTTGGGATGGGCTGGATTCTGACGGAGATCCTGTTGCAAATGGCATTTATCTGGCCCGACTGGTCCTTAAAGAAACCGGATCCGGGAAAACAAAAACCGAAATCATAAAATTAATGAAGTATAACTAAACAATTCTCAAACCTTACCGGAGAGATTTTTAAATGAAAGCCAAACTGACCTTATTCGTTTTTTTCCTTTGGTCAACAGCCGTTTTTTCACAGGTTACCACAACAGCGGTCCCATTCCTGCAAATTGCCCCAGACAGCCGGTCAAGCGGTTTCGGAGAAGGGGGTGTTGCGATGGCCGGTAAGGATCCGAACACCGTTTTCTGGAATCCGGCAGCACTTTACCGCATTCAGGAAATGAAAGTCAGTATCACTCACTCCAACTGGTTACCTCAGCTAACCGGAGATTTGTTTTATGATTATCTGGCATTTGTTTACCCGCTGGATGAAGAACTGGGGTCCCTGGGCGCACATATTACCTTTTTAAATTTAGGGGAAAATGTAAGGACAGATCAGACCGGACAGGAACTCGGTCGGTTTTTAAGCTGGGAAATGGCGGTTGGAGTTTCTTATGGTGTACCGGTCTCTGACAGTTGGAGTATCGGGACTGGTGGCCGGTTTATTTATTCACGGTTAAGCCCGTTCGGTACTGCTCAGGAAGAGGGTCGGGGAATCGCAAGCGGCTTTGGGATTGACCTTGCCTTTGAGTATCATCCTACCCGTTTTTCGCTTGGAATCCCTGTCCCGTCAGTGTTAACCAGTGATGATTCTTCAGTTTTTAGCTGGTATGAAGTTGCCGACCTTTCAGACCGGTTCCGCTGGGGCACAAGTATCACCAATATCGGTCCTTCAATGACTTATATTGACGAGGCACAGGCCGATCCGCTTCCTACAAAATTCAGAACTGGGTTTGCATACCGGCTGATCAATGACGAATACTATTATCTGGATACCTATATTGAAATGGCAAAATTATTGGTATCCAACAAAGACAAGGATCATAAGTATCCGGTTTACCAGGCCATCTATAAGGCCTGGTACCAGGATGGAGTTGTCAATGAACTGAACAAAGCAAACCTGATGCTGGGCGGTGAATTTGTCTATGATGAATACGTATCTCTCAGGGCAGGATTTTTCTACGAAGACCGCCGGGCCGGTAACCGGAAATTCATGACTTATGGTGCGGGAATTCTCTATTCCTTCCTGAATGTGGACTTCAGTTATATTTCAACCTTCGAAGAATCTCATCCGCTGGCAGGTACAGTTCGGGTTACCCTGGGAATGAATCTTTCAAATATTTTAGAGTAAACCGGTTTAAATTATGTATAAAGCCAGACCGAGCTTTTTTTATCTGTTTTTGTTTTGCTCTTCGCTGGTTTCAGCCCAGCTTCCGGTCAGGCTGAACCCAACTCCTGTTTCCGGTGAGTATTCCGTTATTGCCTTTCAGGTTGAATTTCAGGATGAACTGGTTGACGGGAAGGATTCGGATCCCTTTACAGAGGGAACAGGCCGGTTTGTAACTACCGCACCTGATACCGGATTTCTGGATTCCTATCCCAGAGAGAAAACCTATTTTTCAAAGCACCTTGAATTTCTAAAATCTTACTGGGAACGGGTTTCCGGCGGAAAAATCAGTCTTTCCCAATTGCATGTTGCTTCAGAAATCCTGGTTCTGCCCGGCAAAATGAGAACCTATTCAGCCTACAAGCAAACTGCAGCTGAAGGCTATTCCAGGCTGGTTTCAGATTTCCTTGCCGCGGCTGCTGCTAAACCAGAGCTTGCGGATGAAATCCGGCCATTTTATTCCGGTGAAAAGAAAACCCATTTTATTCTTTTTCACGCCGGAATGGGGAAAGACATCAACTGGGGATCAATTCTGGGCGGAGACCCGACTCCAGCAGATATCTCTTCTATTTACCTGAGCCCATCTTCTGCCATTCCGTTCTCACCGGCTGAAATTTATCCGGGAATAACACTATCCAACCTGTCCATCCTTCCTGAAACGCTTTCCCGGGTGGTTGAAAGTTACGGGAAAAAGGTTCTGATTTCCTTTGGGATTAACGGGATTATGACTGCAAATTTCGGCAATTTTCTTGGGTTGCCTGATTTATATAATACCTCTACCGGAGCATCGGTGACCGGCCGGTTCGGACTGATGGACGGATATGGAATTTTCAATTTCAACGGTTTTTTTCCAAGCCCGCCAAATGCCTGGGAGCAATATCAACTGGGGTGGATTACCCCCGAAGTTAAGGATATTTCGGCGCTTCCTGAATTGAAAACAATCAACCCGGGACAGCCCTTTTTTATTCATCTTGGCGATAAAAAGTACTTTTTACTGGAAACTCTTCACCGGAATCCCAATCTGGAAGAAAATGGGACCACGATTTCCTATTTTGACCGGGGGGAAGCAAAAACCCTCCCGGTTTCGAAGGATATTAACGGATTTTACGAGTACGACCAGTCTCTGCTGAAGGGAATTATCACCGATATTTCCAATCCCTGGTGGGTTATTCCAGCAGGGATAAACGAAAAGGAAGATACGATCCGTGGCGGTATGCTGATCTGGAAGATAAATGACGGAAACCTTTATTCCGGGATGACACCCGGGGAATTTTCAAAATTAAATTCGAAAGAAGAAACCCGTGTTCTGACTCTTCTGGAGGCTGACGGAAGTCAGGATATCGGCCAGGTTTATGGTTCCTTTACCGGGGGCAGCGGATCTGAAGCCGGGACTATTTTCGACTACTGGACGGATGGAAATATTTCACCTCTTTATAAAGGTGAATTTTCGGCTGAATCGGTTCCTTCTTCAAATTGGGAAAAGCAAGCCCAGACGGGCATTCAGGTAAAAGGGTTTATCCGGGCAGGGACGGGGATTCAGATTTCTTTCAATTATTCTGCACCGGCAAATCCGGTTCTGATTTCCCGGAAGCTGTTGAGTCTTCCTGAAAAAGTAACTGGTAAAATCAGATCCTTTTACCACCAGGATTCTATCTGGACAGTGGCAGTTCATGCGGAGACTGTTTCCCTTTATCAGGGATCAGCAGCAGCCGGAACCTGGCCAATTTCTGCAAAAGAATGGGTTTCCGGGTTTTCAAACCCGGCTTCTTCAGGAGACACCCTTTTTATTGCAATTCCCCAGTTCCCGGCTGGAATCCGGGTTATTCAGCTTTTAAACGGACAAATCTCAGATGCTCTCTACACTATTCCTGTTCTGCCCGGCCGGAATTCTGACGACTGGAGGTTAAGCGGAAGTTTGGTTTTCAGTTCAGGCTCTTTTTACCTGCCGGTTCAAAGCAAAACGGATAATAACTGGTTTATTGCCCGGTTGAAAGACGGTCAACTGATCCCGCACAGCCAGCTTTCAGATCCTTCAGGATTTACTGACCGGATTTTTTTCCAGCAAAACGGGCAGTGGTTCTCAATCCTTGGAAATAAACTGACGCTGTCATTGGGGTCGGCAGAGGGTGTTTTGCCGCATTCTGAACCTTACCGGTCAGTGACTGCCTCTTCGGAGGATAATCAGGTTGTTATTCAAACCCAAAATGGTCAGTTCAAAACATTTTTGGTTGGGTATTCTGCACCCGGCAGTTTGGAACTGGTTAATGAAAAAACCGGATCCACCAACCGGAATCTGATTTTAAATGGGCCTGAAGACCGGTACCAGTTCTTCATTTCTTCTGATTCATTATCCGTTTCCGGGTATTATGGAAACCTTCAGCTTGAAGGTTTTCCGGTGGAAATGTCCCAAAAGATCACCGGGATTCAAATGCTGGAATCTGCCGGAAATCTGGTTTTGGTTTTAAAATCCGGGCAAACCTGGTATACAACACCGGTTCACGGGTACCCGAATAAAACACCGTTATCTGCCGGAATCAATCCCTCCGGACTGGTTTCTGCTAACGGCCGGGTAGTTTCTGCCCAGCTTCTGGCTGATTCACTTTCGGTTGATCTTGTTCTGTTAAACGGATTTTTCCAGGGCACCGACCAAAACCCGGGTGAGGCGTTACGGGTTGCCGGGAAATCTTCAGTCAGCCGGAAATCCTGGGTCAGCCAAACGCCTGAAAACGAAGAAACGGTTTACTCCTGGCCAAATCCGAGTAAAGACGGACTTGTTCATTTCAGGATATTGGTACCTTTTACCGGGACGGGTAAAATTACACTTCTCGATTTAGGCGGACAGAAAGTAACTGACCTGTCAGTTTCCGTCCAAAAAAATACTGAAACTGAAATTACCTGGAATTCGGGTTCTGCCCAGTCGGGGATGTACTTCGCTTCAGTTGACCTTTCGGGTGAAGGCAAATCACTCACAAAAATTCTAAAAGTCGTTTTAATCCGGTAACACCCATGATCCGATCCCGTTTTCTTTTTGCTGTCATTCTTCTATGCGGAATGGCAGCAGGATCTTCTTTTGCCCAGCCTTTTTTCCCGATGGGGTATAAAAACCTCTCCTGGAAATCTTTGGAATCAAAATATGCAACTGTTTTGTATCATGAGCCCATGGAAAAAATGGCGAGAAGAATGGCAGCCGTATACGATTCGGTATATCTGCCGGTCTGCAAGGTTTATAATTATTTTCCGGCCAGACAAACCCTGATTCTGAAGGATACCGACGATTACTCGAACGGGGCTGCCTATTTTTTTGATGATAAAATTGAAATCTATGCCACGGCCCTCGACTTCCCGCTCAGAGGCAACCATAAATGGCTCGAGGATGTCATTTCGCATGAATTTACCCATATCGTTCAGATTCAGTCGGCGATGAAATGGTCGAAACGGATCCCCGCTTTTTATTTTCAGTATTTTGGATATGAAGATGTCAGGCGGCCGGATTATCTCTACGGATATCCGAACCGGCTGGTTTCTTTTCCGTTCCTGAACATTGTGGTTCCGGCCTGGCTGGCAGAAGGAACTGCCCAGTTTAACGTTCCCGGGCTTCACTATGACTATTGGGATGCTCACCGGGATATGATTCTGCGGGCGAGAACTCTGGATTCTACCTTACTGACCTGGTCCGAAATGGTCAGTTTCAACAAAACCTCCCTTGATGGTGAGACGGTTTATAACCAGGGATTCAATCTGGTTTCCTACTTAAGCAAAACTTATGGACTTGATGCAGTTGACCGGCTGAACCTGTCCCTGAAAAAGAAAACTGTTTTTTCGATCGGGGATGCCCTCGAGGATGCCTTCGGTAAACCTGGAGACGTCATCTATTCTGAGTGGGTTTCTGTACTCAGATCGCATTATGCCACTCAGATTGCCCCAATCCAGCCCGAAATTGATGAAGGCCGAATCCTATCCGAAACCGGATTTTCTAACTGGGTGGATGATTTTGATCCTGCGACCGGCAGGTTGATTATCCGGTCCAACCAGAAAGCCGATTATTTCGGTCAAACGGTGGTTTTGCTGATGGATACGACCGGTACTGAAACGGGCCGTGTTGAAGAAATCCATGCCAATGCCAGAATCCGTTTTTTCAACCGGAATGGAAAGAACTACCTGCTGTACAGCCAAACTGGCACACCGAATCATCTTGGATCCCGGTATTCTGATTTATGGATCTGGGATTTTCAGAAGGAAGAGGCCATCCGGTTAACCCGGGATGCCCGCCTTTTTTCTCCGGTTTGGGATGGGGATTCCCTGATTTATGCCATCAGCAATAGAAATGCACTGAAATCGGTGGTTTGTCTTTCACTTTCAGGCTGGGAACCCGGGGAAATGCTATCAGTAACCTCTGACCTCACGCCCGAAAATGAAGAAACTGAATTTCATACCCTTGATTTTCAACGGGAATCCGGGCAGCTTGCTGTAGATTTTACCGAGATCCATGGAAGAGAAATTCAACTTTATTCTGCAGGAACAAAAGCCTGGAAAAAACTACTCAGGACCGGCCGTGATAACCGGGAACCCCGGTGGATTACTCCTGAAAAATTACTGATAACTTCTGATGAAACCGGAATTTTCAATCTTTACACCCTGGACTTGACAACCGGGAAAAGAACTCAGATTACTCAGGTAAGAGGAAGTGTTTTTCAGGGAGTGCCCCTTTCCGGATCGCAGGTTGCCGGGTCAGTTTTTACCGGAGCCGGATTTAAGGCGAGAGTATTTACTGCGGCCGCCAAAATTTTAAAACCCAGGGTTACCTATCCGTTTGTTAACCATCCCGAATCAGAGGGAATTGAGGAAATTCCGCTGAATCATGCCAATATACAGCCGGTTGACGGTCCTGTTTTTGCCTACCGGATGAGAACACAGAACCCGATATCGTTTTACCCGGTACTTCGGCTTGATGGCTATATCAAATCAGATGGGAGCTATCTGGATAATATCCGCCAAAAAAACTGGGATAAGCTGGGGCACAATTTGTCACGGGATTTAAAAATCGGGACTTATGCTTTTTCATCTGATCCGCTGGATTGGATTCAGTTCAGTGCCGGTGCCCTGATCAACCCATTCGGTGACGGGAAGTTTACTGAGTGGGACCGGGATGTTTTTCTGGGCCTGAATCTGGCAGACGGGATTTTCAGCAGCCTGCTTCCGGTTCGCTGGACAATTGATTATTTCAATATTTCCCGTCAGTCAGAAGATGCAGTGAATTTCGGAGTTGGAGAGGATTCGGCACGGGCAAATGTCATTTATAATCTGAATCAGGTTGAAGCAGGAGCCCAGATAAAAACCGATCCCGCAGGTCTTTTGTCACTGAAGTATATTTACTCCTCTTATTCAAATAAAATTGCCACCTTTTTCTTTAAGGTGAACGATGAGATTTCAAAAGTTTCCTCCTCTACAGATACCTACTTTACCGGACATGGCGCACTGCTGAATTATTCATTCGAGCACTTACAGCCAGCCAAGGAATCCAGTATCAATCCGGTAGGCCGTGAGGGAAGCCTGTCTATCGGTGCCGAGGCCAATGAACTTTTAGATTCGGTTTTAGTAGAAAATGGAGCACTCACTTTCCATTATAAGAAGTTTTCTATTTTTAAATATTCCATCGGGTACAAGGAACATATCGGACTACCCTTTTTCAACCACACGCTATCATTCTGGATCCGTCGGGCCGGGGTTACAGGTGGGAAGGGTGAACCGTTCTATTATAATTATGCTGGTGGTTTTTCCGGGATGCGGGGATATCCGTTTTATTCAATCGGCGGATTTGAAATGGCACACGGTCAAATCAGCTACCGGTTCCCGATATTCAGAAAACTGGATAAAAGTTTCAAGATGTTTTATTTCGACCGGCTTTACGGATCAGTCTTTGCTGACATCGGGCAAGCCTGGAATGCCAAAATGCCTGCACTTTCCTCTTTCAGGCGGGATGCAGGTTTTGAACTTCGCCTGGAATCCACTTCATTTTATCTGATGCCTATCCGGATATTCTTTTCCGGAACCTACGGTTTCGACCGGTTTGATGTAGCCCTGACCAAGGGTTTTGAAACACCGGACGGGAAAAATTCCGTCCGGTACGGGCAGGAATGGCAATACCATTTCGGAATGTTGTTTAACTTTGATCTTGGACTCGAAAAATGGACTTTTTAAAATTACTCTCCTTTTCTGTTTTTATTTTTTACTTTTCTGCCTCATCCGGTCAGCCGCTTTCAGAGCCTCGGACTGGTGAGAATCTGCAACCCCTGTACGGAAATCTGCTTCTGGACAGCCAACTGGGGATTTCGGATTCCCAACCCTCAGCCTGGGCTTTTTTCAGTGATGAAAAGAAAAGTCCGCTGAAGGCGGCTTTTTTTTCTGCGGTCATTCCCGGTACCGGTGAGTGGTATGCAGAAGCCTATAAGTCGGCAATCGGCTTTTTTACTGCAGAGATTGTTTTGGTTGGCAGTTACCTGTATTTCGACAAAGATGCCGCAAATAAAGAAAAAGCATACCAGAAGGTTGCCAACGACCCTGCTAAAGGGTGGAGTGTCCGTAAATATGCCGATTACCTTATATATTGGGCCGAGGATTCTGGAGGTGGCCAGGATCAGAAAGCAAAAGATCTTGCTGTAGCACTGAAAAACAAAATCAACGGAGACCCCAATATGACACCCGGGAACAGGGAATGGTGGACTGAATTGAATTCACTCGAGAGGGAGATGACATTTACATTTGGTGGCGGAGCTAAATTCTCACATGTCCTGCCCGGTTATGATTCCCAGCAGTATTATGAACTGATCGGGAAGTATGAACAGTTCATGCCGGGTTGGTATGATTATGACAACAGTCTTCCAATGAGTCATATGCAGTTTCTGACACCGGCCTTCCGGTCTTACCGTGACAGCCGGACCAGGGCCAATGAAATGCATAATCTCGCCAGTACTTTTGCCGTCCTGACCCTGGTAAACCATACTGTGTCGGCTGTCAATGCTGCCATGCAGGCCCGTTTACATACCGATCAGGTTAAGTTATCTTTGAACAGTCTGCCGACAGGAACCGGATATTCCGTTCCTGCCCTTCAATTCACCTTAAAAATCTGACTGAATGCAATCTGACTGGTTTTGGTTTGGTGTAACCTTTCTCTTTTTTCTGTTCCTTCAGGCCATTTTCAGTTTTACTGCATCCAAAAACTGGATTTTCCCGGAAACCAGCCGGAAATATCTGCATATCCTTGGGGGAATGGCCTGTGCTGTTTCCCCTTATTTTTATCAGGACAAATTTCCGGTCATCCTGCTTGCCGGACTCTTTTTTTTTCTTCATTTTCTTGCCTCCGTCCGGCCTGCCTGGCTTCCGTTTCTTTCTGTCAATAAGGCTTCCAGAGGGGTGATTTATTTTCCTCTCGCCTTTGCAGTCCTTAGTTTTTTCTATTGGGAACGCGATCCGGTCATAATGCAGGCATCCATGCTGATTCTGGGATTTGGCGATGCATTTGCCTCCTTTTTAGGAAAGCCGGGAGGAAAAGGCTCCC
Source organism: Bacteroidota bacterium (assembly GCA_023151185.1). Lineage (GTDB taxonomy): Bacteria > Bacteroidota > JABWAT01 > JABWAT01 > JABWAT01 > JAFLBE01. Next base: position 600,241 of record JAKLJL010000002.1, on the reverse strand, counting down.
GGTTTCAGGATTTGCCTAGAGGAAAATCGGTCAACGGTTTTCTGGTTATGATGATCACCGGGTACTTTATCATTCTGTTTGCCGGGTTTTCAGGACAGCTTCCGCCGGTTACCTACTTTGAACTTTTTCAGATTGCAGGGTTGACCGGTCTGATGGTGGCGCTTGCAGAACTGCTGATGACAAACGGAACCGATAATCTTGGAATTCCCCTTATCAGTGCGCTTTTCCTTGATTATATTCTGATCGACCCTTCTGATATTACCCGTTTCTGGATGGTGGCAGCCGGGTTGATTCCTTTTGTCTGGATAAGCTGGAAGTTCAGATTTTTGTCACTTTCCGGCAGTCTGGCTGTATTTTTCATGGGACTTATTCTTTTTGGAATGGGTGGTTGGGCCTGGACGGTTCCTATGCTGGTCTTTTTTGTTCTGTCTTCCGTTCTGACTCTGATCAGCCATTATTTCAGAAGGAAAAAGGGAGAATTGACTGGATTAAGTTCTCCAAGAAATCAAACTCAGGTCTGGGCCAACGGTGGACCTGCGCTGCTGGTGTTTCTGGTTGCAATGAATAATCTGTGGCCGTGGAGTTATGCAATTTTCCTTATTGCGGTAGCCGCCGCCACAGCAGATACCTGGAGCACTGAAATCGGGCAGTTGTTTGGCCGGAGAAATCCGGTTGATATCCTGTCCTTTAATCCCATCGAAAAGGGGAGGTCTGGCGGGATTTCAATTCCCGGTCTCCTTGGCGGTCTTGCCGGCGCCGCGTTAATTTCCTCCCTGATTTATTTTCAGACCGATTATTATTTTGAAAAAACCGCGCAATTTTGGATTTTAATATCTTTAACCGGTTTTTCCGGAACACTGATTGACAGCGTTCTCGGATCTGCTTTCCAGGTCAGATTCGCCTGCCGGATTTGCGGCAGGGAATCAGAGGAAGGCTCTCACTGCAATGAACCCGGCAGAATTGTAAAGGGATACACGGTGTTTAATAACGACTCGGTGAACTTTTTCAGTATTGCTCTTTCCGTTTTCCTGGGGATAATTGCCTACAATGTGTTTATCCGCCCATGAAAAATGTCCTGGTTTTTGTCTTTCTGATGACCGTTCTTGCCGGAACCGGAAAGGCCCAGTTTTTACCCCCGCCTGATTCTCCCCTTTTTACTTCCGGTTTGTGGGCTGAAAGCGAACATCAATTGCGGGCTGACCTGAACCACTATCCTGTTCACCCCAGACGTACAGTCTGGTTGTGGGAACTTTCCCAAATTTACCTTCAGCAGGGTAGATTGCAGGACTCACGGCCACTTCTGGCAGAACTGCGCCGGAAAACGACCGGCGACTGGAATTTTACCATCAGTTACTGGCTTGCCCGGACCTATATTGATTACGATCAGTTCACCGAAGGACTTTCCCTTCTCGATTCGGCTGGTTCAGGTCCGGGCGGAGACCTGTCTGAACACGCCTATTTACTGAGAGGATTTATTCACGCCCGTCTGGGAAACTGGGAAACTGCCCGGCAGATTTTTTCGGGATTTTCTGAGCACTACCCGGAATCCCCGTCCGGAAATTATGCTTCTCTGTCCGTTGCTGATTGCGATTACCATCTTGGCCAGTATGCCCGGGCCATTGATCAGCTCCTGTTGCTTCAGCCACTGATTACTGGGCAGGATGAAAAGGAACGGAGCCTTCTGATTGTTTCTGAATCCTACATCCGGCTCGGGTTATGGAAGGATGCAATTATCAGTCTGGGACGGTATGACCAGCTTTTTCCGGGATCTTTCCAGATTGATTTTGTCAGGTTCAGGCTGGCTTACGCCCTGCTGAAAGAAAACCAAAAAAACAGGGCCATGCAGATTCTTGATCGAATCGGCGACAATTCGTGGTTGGCACCCTTTAAAAAAGTCCTTTTTGTTGAACTCTGGAAAGAGTCCGGGCAAATTGATCAGATTCTGGAGGCCCGTCTCCAGATTTTTACCTTTTCACCCGAAATCAACCGGTATAACCTGAATCACCGTCTCTGGGCTGCCTTAAAATTGAATCGCTGGGATCTGTTTGAACGGGATTTAAGTCTGATAACGGATGAAACCGACACCGGGCTCAGCCTGGATTCACTCTGGGTTCAGGTGGCGCAGGTGGCCGTTGAAAATAACCGGTGGAAGGAAGCCGGAAGGGCCTATCTGACGGCTTCCGGATTCAATAAAAAAAGGCAGCAGGCCTCCTGGCCAGGGTTGGTTTATAATTCTGGTTTTGCACTTTTCAAAGCCGGAAAGTATCCTGAGGCCATTCAGCAATTCGACTATTTCCTGACAGATTATAAGGGACACCGGCTCGAGGGTCCCGCCTTTATGGCCGGGCTTGAATCCTGTATTCGCCTGGGTTGGACTGATTCCATCGAAAGACGGATCCGGCTTTACCGTGACCGTTTCGTCCGGTATTATGATGATATCGATCTGATTCAATCAGAAAACCTGTTCAGGACAGGGAAACAACGCACCGGACTTGCGCTTCTGGATAAAAAAATCCGGTACGCTGCATCCGACTCAGTAAAAAACAGAATGATGTTTTCTGCGGCAAAAATGACCCTGGATGCCGGCCGGCCGGATCTGGCTTTGGGATACCTGCGGGTTCTCAACCGGTTAAGCCCCGACTTCTTTCCTGAGTCGGTAGAGTTGATGCAGATTCTGGCCGAATTCGCAACAGGTTCTTATGCTTACCTGAACAACCGGATCCGGGATTACCGGTCAAAATTTGGGTTCAAAGCCGAAAACTGGCTTATCCCGGTGGAAACTACACTTTCCGGAAAGCGGAAGGAACTGACCACACACCTGCTGGCCGGCAATCTGCTCAGGATCTCTGAGCCCCAGGCATTTCATTATTCCGTGCAGACCGGAATCCGGTTTCTGGGCCATGATTCTGTGCTTTCGGTTCTGAAAAATCCGGCATTGCTGGACCTTCTCCGAAATTTTGGTGATGGTGGCTGTTTTATACTGGCGGCTTCAGGAATCCCTGCTTCCCAATCGCAGATTTTGGCGAAAAACGGGATTGATCCCGACAAAACCGATTTGTTCCGGGAATTACTCTCTGCAAGCCCTGACCCGGAGAAAACCGGCGAGAATCTGATGCGCCTGGATCTGTCACCGGATAAAGAATGGATAGAACCGGTTGTAATCCGGTCACTTTTTTTGACTTCAAAAGCCCGGGATTTTCAGAAATGGAAGGACGATGGCCGGGTTCCTTCAGACCGGATTTCTGACCTCAGAACGTTGATTTCACCGGCTGAATATGAAATGCTGGATACTTCCCGGATTCAGATTCTGATTAATGACGGATCAAGGCCTGTAGCACCCGGCGACCGGTTCCAGTTATACTTGGGATTATACCGGTTCCATTCTTTCAGGAAGGATTCTCTTCTGTCCCTGTTTTTCAGGAAAGAAGCTTTGCGGGAAGAAAGTATCTCTCCTTCTCTTGAAGCCCTCTTGCTGGAGGATCTTTTTTTTACACAGAAATCTGCCGGTTGGGATGCCTTTGATGACTATTATTTCCGGATAAAAAACCAGTTCAGTGAACGGCTCCGGAAAAAAATAATCATGCAAAAAATGGAGATCCGTGCGATGGAACTATCCTCGGGAGACCTCCAGAAAGAATTGGAAATTTATCGAACCGAATGGCAGCAAGACCGTGAAATTGAGGATCAGATCCTGATTTTATCTGTTCAATCACTGGTCAGGGAAAAGAAAAAACAGGCCGCACTGAAACTGATTAAGGACTATGACAAAAAGTACCCGAAAAATACCGTTTCTCCTGATCTCAGGGCTCTTTTCCGCTAGGTTCCTGCTGGGGACAGAACCTGTTCTGGCTCAGAGCACAGCGGATTCTGTTCAGGTTTTCAGAAAGGAGCCACCCGGCAGCCCGGCGTTTAAGCCGGTACCAATTACCTTCTGGAAGGCTGAAATCAAGCCGGTTTCCATGCTGAACCCAGAGCTGGATCTTTACGGTCCGTCCGATTTGCTGCCCTACCGTCAACCCGACTTTCAACCGGAAAGCAAACTGGTTCTCTATCTGGGAAGTCACCTTTCTGATAATGGTGAACTGGGGGCTGTTTACACGGCGCCTGGCAGCAGGCAGTTCAGGACGCTTGAAGTTTTCGGCAACCGCCAGACAGAAAAGACTTTCCGCCTCCAGACGTTCAGAGGTGACTTCATAACGGGAAACAGCCAGCTGAATACCGGAATGACCCCATCAGGAACCAGCTATTCCCTGGCTGCCGGTTTAGACTATGCCGATATTCAACCCCATCAGTCCACCATTGATACCTCCCTTTACAGAACCCTCCGCCTTGAAGGAAAGGTGAAAAGCGATCCGCTTGAGGACGGAACTTCCTGGCGGATTGATGGATTTTATCACGACTATTTTTCTTCGGGGCCGTCAGAGAATTCGGGTGGATCGGCAGGCCTTTTGGCTGAAAGCCGGTTCGATTTATCTTTTTTATACTGGATCAGCCGGGTTGAAGGCTGGCAGGGAACTGGTCGGTCAGGTTCGGATTCCAGAGCAGGAAAGGCGGAAACCGGTTTTCAGGCAGGGAATGAGGTGTTCTCACTTGAAGTTGCGGGCGGTTATTTTCACCGCAATGATGCAGGGGCAATCCGCCACCTGCCCTCGGGAAGTGCAAAACTCTTCGGGCACACCCGTCATTTCCACCATAAACTGGAGTGGACGCTTTATCAGTCTTTACCGGCACCAGAATTTTACACGGGTGGATTTTTCTGGGTTAACCCCGGAAAAACTTTCTCGTTGAATCTCCATCAGACCAACCGTGCTGAATATATTCTGGAATGGATTCCATCCGATCACTGGATAGTCAAATTGGGAACTCTGTACCATGAATCAGAGGACAGATTGTATCCGGATACAACCGGGACAACACAGTGGGTAACGGTTTCGTCGCACCAGGCTTCGCTTTCCTGTTCCTGGTATCTAAACCCGGAACTGGTCCTCAGGCTTTACGGCAGTCAGGAAATTTTCTTTGGAAAAATCAAATCAGTTCCTTTTTTACCGGCCGTTACATCCGGTCTGGATTTGGACTGGCTGACCGAAAACCAAAAGAACAGGATTTCTGCCCGTGCCCGCTATCACACAAATAGGTATACAGACCCCCAAAAACAGAAGAAACTGCCCGATTACAGTGATATTTTATTAAGAATTGACGATTTTCACTTTACTACATTGAATTTTTACGGTGAAATTAGGATTATCGTAAATAATAAGGATCTCGTTTATCCCGGTTTTAACAGGGAAGCAAATCAAATAACCTTTGGTGTTTCCTTTAAATTCTGAACAGGATGAGTATGTTTTCAAAAACATTTGTACAGGAAATTGCAATCAAGACCAACCTTCCTGAGGCGGATGTTGACCTTGTCCTCCGACAATTTTACACTGCAATCAAGGAATCCCTTCTATCCGGCGAAGACGTCCAGCTTCCGGGTTTGGGGACACTCAGGGTTCAGCATCTGGCGAGTCTGAAAGAAGTGGATCCTTCTTCCGGCAGGGTTTCTCTTTACCCGCCCAAAGACAGCCTTGAATTTATCCCTGAAAGCTAAAGGTACCCCCATGGATGCAGAAAAACTATTCGAAAAAATCCAGACCGGCTCAGGGAAAAATCCTACCGATATCGCACATATTCTGGATGCCCTGATTACTTCACAACTCGAGAAAATCAAAGCCGGTGACCGGGCAGATTTTGCCGGTTTAGGCTCTTTTGGGCTTTCCGATACGGGCCGCCTGACGTTTATCCCCGAACCGGAGTTTGAACGCCTGATTAATTTCAGATATAACGGGTACGGACCGGTTGTGCTTGAAGCCGAATCTTCGCCTGCAGCCGGTCCGCAAGTACTTTCTGAACCACAGGCTGCTGAATTTTCTGAGGAAATTGAATCCGCAGTGTCGGAAAGTCCCGAAATTATTGCGCTTGCTGATTCAGAAACAGACTCTGATCTGGTTGCTGCTGAAGAAATCGTAACTGAGGAACCCGGTATTTCCTTTGCAGAAATGACCGAGCCTTCTGATGCACTATCAGAACCGGAACAGATATTCCTGTCAGAGCCAGTTTCAGGTGAACCAGAAACCTCTGAGCCGGTTGCTGCCGAAATGCCGCAGGCAGATCAGTCTGACGAGCAGGTTCTTTTGCAGGATTTCGTTCCGGCATTTGCACCTGAATCTGAGGAAAAACTACCGGAACCCACACCAGAATCCGGGAATGAGCTTCCGGCCTTTACCCAGGAAGAAATATCGGGCCTGGTTGCAGAGTCTGCTCCTGAGCCGGCTGCAGAACCAGCCGCCCCTGTTCCTCCGGAACCGAAACCTTTCACATGGACTGAACCCGGTCCGGATATCTCGATTTCACCGGCATCCAGCGAGCCCTTACCTTCTGCACCGCCTTCTGACGGAAATACCTACCAGTATCAATACCTCAGTCATACCGAACTTGGCAAGGAAATGGACCGTGGCTGGATCTGGTTCCTGATTGCAGTTGGTGTTATTGCTCTGGGTGGGTTTATTTACTGGTTCATGAAAAATGATGTTGCAGAAGTGAAGAAAGTTAAACAGGCAACCACCTTACCTGCAATTCAGGCTGATACGGCGAAAAAAACAGGAACGGTTCTTCCTGATTCGGTAAAAAAAGATAGTATCACTGTAAACCTGCCGGTCCCGGCTGCAACCGAAACCCCTGTAGGTTCAAGTCCTGTCGCTGCACCATCCGAGTCGAAAAAACCTGCAGAAGCCCAGCCATCCAAAGTCGTAACTCCTGTGAAACCGGTTGTTGACCCGAAGGTGAAAGAAACCCCGGCTTTGAAACCTGCTGCAACTGAACCCAGGCCAAAACAGGAACCGGCAAAAGCATCTGCTCCTGCACCTGTTTCCGCCGCCGGTCTTAAAGGGACTTATGATGAAGCAAAAGGCGGATTTACCTTTAATGTTGCCTCTGTTCCATCGAAAGAACAGGCAGAAAAACAAGTAAAATCGTGGCAGTCGAAAGGCTATGCTTCGGGGTTAAAAGAAGCTCAGGTTAATGGAAAAACCCTCTACAGAATCCGGGTGGGACAGTTTTCTACCAGACCCGATGCATTGAAGGCCCTGGAAGAATTCAAGGCAGTTGTCAAAGATGCCTGGGTTGACAAAATAAAGTAACTTACATTAATCAGGTTTAAAGCCAGGCGGAGTCAGGTTTGAAGGGTATTTTGCGGAAAATATCCTGAACGCTTCCTCAGCCTGGCTTTTTGTTTGGTAGATGGCAAAACAGGCACTTCCACTTCCTGAGAGGGAAAGGTACTCCGGCAGCGTTTCGGCAAGTTCAGTTTTCAATTGCAGGATCTCTGGTTTTTGAGATGAAACCGGGGCATCAAAATCATTAACCAGCTTACCGGAAAAGTCCCGGATGTTCTTTAGCAAGGGAAGTTCCTGATTAAGTGGAAGCGGATGGAGATTGTAGGGTTTTATCTGCTGATAGGCCCAACCGGTGGGCACCGGAACTCCCGGAAAGACTGTTAACACCCAGCCCGGAATAAAAAAATCGACCGGCGATAAAGTTGTTCCTCTTCCTGTTGCATACTGGGTGACCGGTAACAGAAAGAAATTCAGGTCTGACCCAAGTCTGGCGGCAAGTTCGGATGCTTTTTCGAAGTAAAGGGTTTCGGGAAACCGGGCCATTGCAAATCTGAAAACGGCGGCAGCATCCGAAGACCCTCCGCCAAGCCCTGCCCCATGTGGAATCCGTTTTTCAAGGTGAATCTGAAACGAAAAGGGTTTTCCTGTTGTTTCTTCAACCAGACGGACTGCCTTTACAACCAGATTTCCTTCATCAGTTGGCAGGGATGGATCCGAACAGGTAAACTGAAACTGGCCGGATGGTGTGAAAATCAGGTCATCATACCAGTTGATGTAGCAAAAAATACTTTCCAGATTATGAAAACCATCAGGACGGCGTTCCAGAATCCGCAATCCAAGATTTATTTTTGCGAAAGCCTTTAAAATCATCCTATATTCGCTTTTGTTTTTATAAAACTACACATTTACAGCCACATTTTCCTGCTTTTTACCAAAATTGACCACCATGAACCAACCTAAAAAACTGAGCCTGCACTGGAAAATCCTGATTGCAATGGTCTCTGGTGCTGCTGCCGGAGCCCTTCTTTCAGCAGCCGGATATGCCTGGCTGGTCACGGACTATGTTAAACCGGTCGGATCTCTGTTTATCCGGCTGATATCCATGGTTGCAGTTCCTTTGGTTCTGGCGTCTCTGGTTGTTGGTGTGGCGTCTATGAAAGACCTGAAAAAACTTTCCAGGATCGGTACCAAAACTTTTGCCCTTTATCTGGCGACAACGGCTGTAGCCATTACCATTGGATTATTAATTGCCAACCTGACCGGTCCGGGTAAAGGCCTGGATGATTCAGTAAAAAGTCAGCTTAGGACTGAGTATTCAGATGTGGTCAAATCCAAACTGTCTGATCAGCCCCAATTCAGTGTTACGGAGCAGTTACTGGATATTGTACCTTACAATCCGTTTCATTCTCTGGCAACTGAACGGGGAGAAATGCTTCAGATTGTCTTTTTTGCTCTATTTCTGGGAATTGCCCTAAACCGGATACCCCACGAAAAGGCTGAGCCAGTTGTCCGGTTTTTTGACGGGTTAACGGATGCAACCATCAAAATCATTGAACTGGTAATGAAGGCTGCCCCGTACGGCGTATTTGCTCTTATCGCAGCCGTCATTGCAGATTTCGGATTTGAAATCCTGCTTCCGCTGGGTAAATACTTCTTTGTTGTGGTTGCCGGCCTGGTTCTGCATGTCCTGATTGTCTATGCCCCGATGATTGCCTTTCTGTCCAAACTAACAGTTCGAAAGTTTTTTAAAGCCATTTCAGAGGTTCAGCTTTTGGCCTTCAGTTCATCCAGTTCGGCGGCTACACTTCCGTTAAATATGGACGTCTGCCAGAAAAAACTGGGAATTAAAGAAGAAGTGACCGGGTTTGTTTTGCCATTGGGGGCCACCATCAACATGGATGGAACTGCCTTGTATCAGGGAGTAGCTGCCGTCTTTATTGCACAGGTTTATGGCATTCCGCTTCATTGGTCTGAGCAACTGACGATTATTCTGACGGCAACACTGGCGTCGATCGGAACTGCAGCCGTTCCTGGTGTCGGAATGATTATGCTGGTCATCGTTTTACAGAGTGTTCATATCCCCCCGGAGGGAATTGCCCTGATTTTTGGAGTGGACCGGGTTTTGGATATGCTCAGAACGACTGTTAATGTAACCGGCGATGCCGTTGTTGCATCTGTCATAGCGACTCAGGAAAACCTTTTTGAAGAAAACCCGGATGCGAAAACAATCTGACCTGACCGTTTTTGTGCCTTTTTTACTCCTTGCCTCCCTGCTTTTTCAGGTTTCCGCTGGATTTGCGAAATCATATCCGATCTTTAATCAGCCGCCGTTTGAACAAATCCGGACCTCGATTCTCCGGTTCGATTTTACTGAAGCCCGACGTCTGTTGCCGGTAAAACCACTCAAGGGAGAGTCAGAAGCCGTCAGACTGTTTTATTCAATGCAGATTTCAGCCTGGATGTATCTGCTGACCGAGGATGACGCTCAGTTCCAAAAATTTGAAACGAGTTGGACGGCTATGGATCAGTATCTGGGCACCCAGACCGAGTCTGATGAAATTTTGTTTCTGAAAGGGGAAGGTACCCTTTGGCGGGCCATTGTTCAGGTCAGAAAAAATGATTTTATTTCAGCCGCCTGGAATGCCAGGTCTGCATATAAGTATTACGAGAGTGCCAATGAAAGGACGCCGGGAAATCCGGACCTGCTTAAAGGACTGGGGATTTTTCATTTTATGATTGGAACAGTACCTGCACGCTATTCCTGGCTGGCTTCAATTACCGGGTTTTCCGGTTCGATGGCTCAGGGTCGGGCAGAACTCGAAAAGGCAGCACAGGCAGGTACCTTTTCACGGGACGAAGCTTTGTTTTTTCTTTCCGGGATTGATCTTTTTGTGGATAAAGACCCTGAGAAAGCCATCCGGAAACTGGATGATCTGCTGTTCAGGTATCCTGAAAACGGAGTTTTTCTGCTGGTAAAATCTATCGCCTATCAGCGAAACCGGGAAATCAGGAAATCGGTCGAACTGATGGAAGCTAAATATGAATCCATCAAAAAAACCTCACCTGCGTTTTCTGATCAGGTTCTGTTCCGGATTGCGGAAGGTTATTTTTTTGAAAATAATTTCTCCAAAGCGATTCCGCTTCTTGAGGAATTTATAAATGGCAATAAGGCCCTTACGAACCTGACTCTGGCCAAATTCCGGCTGGCACTTTCCTATGAACTTTCAGGCCAGCATGATCAGGCAGCAAAGTGGTTTGGCAATCTTGAACCGAGAAAGCAAAACGATTTTGAGACGTATGCTTCAGAGGAAGGGAAGAAGTGGGTCAAAAAACCTATGTCCCCTGCCGAAAAATCACTTTGGATCGGCAGAAATTATTTCGACTCGGGAAGTTTTGATGAAGCCCTCCTGTCACTTCTTGATGCAAGAAAATCAGCCGGGAAGTCCTCAGAAGTTATAGCTGAAGCTGATTTCAGACTTGGGCGCATCTATGAAGAACTTAAACAGCCAGACCTTGCCCTGCAATATTACCGGTCTGCAGAAAGATCTGACCTGCCTGAACAAAGCTGGATCGAACCCTTTTCACTCTTCCAGCAGGGAAAAGTATTGGTCAAAACAGGAAAGAAGGCAGAAGCTGAAACAGCCATGCGCAAAGCACTGGCAGCAGAGGACCATGTTTTCGTAAACTCTCTTTCGAGAGAAATAGAGACTGAGCTCAGGAAAATGGGAGTCACGCCCTGATGCCGGGTCCGTTTATTTTTTTTGATCTCGATAACACTCTCGTCGACCACTCCCTTGCTGAAAAAAATGCCCTTTATAAGACTTATAAAACTGTTTTTGGCGAAGACACCGGGTTTGAACCCTTCCGGTTGGCCTATCATGCAATTAATCTGAAATTATGGGATGCTTACAGCCGGTCAGAAGTATCCAAAGAAGAAGTGAAATTCGGGCGTTTTGACCGAAGTGTAGGACAGCTCACCCGGGATAAAGTGGTTATTGACCGGTTTACAGCAGCCTATTATGAAAATTACATCCGGGAATGGCAACCGGTTGCGGGTGCAGATAAAGTACTTGAGTATGTTAAAAAAGCAGATTACCGGCTTGGGATTCTCTCGAACGGATTTACAGAACTTCAATACCTTAAAATAAAAAACCTGGGGTGGGAGTCATTTTTTGAGGTTGTGGTTCTGAGTGAAGAGGCTGGTGTCCAAAAACCGGATCCCGGAATTTTCAGATATGCCGAACAGAGAACCGGACTTCCTTCAGGAGACCATCTTTATATCGGTGATTCTTTTGAAACTGATGTTCTGGGTTCGCACGCCGCCGGTTGGAAGACGGTTTTTTTTGATTATTCCGGAAAATCGGGTCATTCTGATCCGGCACTTGCCGTTGTTCAGGGACATGACAGGCTTCTTGAAGCATTTCCCCGTATCCTTACTTTAACGGGGGTTTGAGAGTCATGATTCTTTTTTTCTCACCGTTAACCGGGAAGGCAGAAAGGGTTGCCGATTATACTATCCGCCACCTGAATTCACTCCTGACGCCTGAAAAAATCGAACGGGTCTTTGCCCTTGAGCCCGGTGATAACCTGGTTCTGATCTGGGACTACCCGGAAAACCAGAAAAAGTATGCCTCTGTTGACGGATGCCTTTTTGTTCCGTTCAGCCGGGAAGCAGAAAACCTCTGGTTCCGGCGGAAACCGGTTTCTCCCGACCAGGCACAGAATTTTGAAAACCTTGACCATGACCTCCCGATGCTATTCCCTGTTAACCGGGAGACTTCCGGAATTGCAGATCTGACTGGTGACCGGGTCCTTTATCATGCCGATTGGATTTCTCAGCTTTTTATTCTTCTCACCGGCTGGAATGAATTATTTTCTGAACGGGATGCCCTTGGCCGGGTTCTTTTTTCAGGGTCACTCGCTGCCCGCTTAAACAGTTCCGGACGGGCACTTGCCGAAGAAACGATAGCCTGTCTGGTTACCGGACTTCACAGTTTGGGAATTCCGGCTTCTTTTGCTCTGCATGACGGATATTCCTGGCGGGTAACATTGACTCATGATCTGGATCATCTTAAAAAATGGACAGCTGGTTACTGGCTCAGGCGGATTATGATCCCAGGCGGATCAAATCAGGAAAATCTGGGAGTTTGGCAGGAATTCCGCCGGCAGTTTACTTCTGAAGATCCGTATCAAACTTCACTGAAGGAAATCATCGGATTCCATAACGACCACCAATCCCGGCCGGTTTATTTTTTAAGAGCCGGGAAAAGCGACAAACGGGACAGCCGGATTGATTTCAGGGATCCCATTCTTGCTACAATCAGGAAAATGGCACTAGAAAACCAATGCCGGATTGGCCTGCATCCAACCATCCGGTCAGCATCCGACCCGGAACAGTTTTTTAAGGATTTGACGGAGTTGCAGACAGCAATTCCCGAAATGAATCCCATCAACCGTCAGCATTTTCTGATGTTTGATCCGGCTGTTACGCCTTCTATCCTTCAGGATCTGAACATCAAAGAAGATTATACACTTGGGTTTCATGACCATGAAGGCTTCAGACGGAATTCGGTTCATCCTTTTCAGGGATTTGATCTGACTGCATGGAAGCTAACCGATACCTGGTACATACCCCTGATTGCCATGGATGCTACGTTTACGGATTACCGGAAAGTTTCTGCAGATGAAGCCCTCAGATTAACCGCCGGTTTACTCAAAGAAGTTAAAACCTGGCAGGGCCACGTCAGTTTATTGTTCCACAATTCCTTTACCCATCAGGAAAATCCGGATTGGTGGACCTGGTTCGGGTCTGTGGTTGCCGGTATCCGGGTCGGCCACGGGTTACTTGCCTGATGTCAGCGACCAGGGTCTTTTCCCATTTTGCCTTTAAACTGACTGCAGAGGCACTTTCCCGCCTTGCAATGTTCTGGGTTATTCTGCTTATGACCCGGCGACTTGGGACAGATGCCTACGGGGCCTGGTCTTCGGTTTACAGTTTCCTGTCTCTTTTTATAGTTCTGACTGATCTGGGGCTGAATCTCATTCTGGTGCGGGATGTAAGTCAGAACCGGTCTGTATTCAGGATGTATGCCCGCCGGATTCTGACAGCGAAAGCTGGACTGTCTTTGATTTTTGCCGCAGTTACCGGTTTGGCAGCCCTTCTTCCATCCTGGACACCTGAAGAGCAAAGTTTGCTGTTTCTCATGCTGGGATTTTTAGTCACCGGATCCTGGGTAGAGTTTGTTCAGCACCTGCTCTGGAGTCTGGATGATCAGAAGGCTGAATCCATCATAAAAACACTGAACCGGTTTCTCGTTGCTGCCGGATCAATTGCGGGGATTTCGGCCGGTTCACTTGAACTTGCCCTTGCGGGATCGATTGCCGGAAACCTGATTTCTGCCGGTGCCGGATGGTTCCGGATCAGACAGGTAAAAGTGAGGGAAAATCTGCCTTCAGGTTCCGGATTCAACTGGAAGCAGGTTTTCAGTCAGGCTCTGCCTGTATCCCTGACGGCCTTTCTGGTGGTCATCTACCTTCGGGTGGATGTGGTCATGCTGAAGTTTTTCAGAGGCGATTTAAGTGAAATCGGTCAGTACACCGCCGTGATGAAAATTCAGGATTTGGTCCAGACAATCCCGGTTCTGGCCATTGCTGCCTTTTTCCCGGTACTGAATTATTTCTGGGCAGAAGAACGGCGAAACCTGCCTGAACTTACCGGCAAACTTCTCAAATTTTCACTATTGTTTTCGGTTGCAGTTTCTGCAGGTGGATTCTTTGTTGCCCGTGACCTGATGGTTTGGCTGTTCAGTCCGGAATTTCTGGTTGCAGGTGAACTGGCCAGAATTCTCTGGTGGGGACTCATCCCGATGGGGTGGAACCTGATTTTTCTGAATTTGCTGATGATAGCCGGGAAAACCCGGTGGAACCTGATTTTAACTTCAGTGAGTGTTGGGGTAAATCTTATCCTGAATTGGTTTTTTATCCCCCAATTTGGTGCAGTGGGTGCAGCCTGGGCAACTGTAGCTGCCGAAACTGTTCTGCTGGCCTTTCTGCTTGTCAGAATCAGAAAAATAAAAGCCTTTACGTTTTCTGCTGGAATTAACTGGCGGTTTTTTGTGCCGGTTCTGGCAATGTCAGGGTTCCTGATCCTTTCGGATAACTGGCCGGTCACGATCCGGATTATTGTTGCCGGCGGATTGTACCTTTCGACAGTTTTTTCGATGAACGTTGCCGGTAAACAGGATTGGGTTATGATGAAAAACCTTCTTCATGAAAAAAAGAAGGGAACCGGGTTTCCGGAAGCAGAAAATTTTTAATACCCGGTATTTTTATCCCGGGAATCGAATATCTTTGAATTTAGTAATTCCGGATTGATATGGTACCCTTTCTGGCCCTTGCGGTCCTTGCATTTCTTCTCTTTCTTTACTGGCGGCTCCGTAACAGGCAGAACCGGCTGATCAGTGAAAATGAAATTTCCTTTTTTTCGGATATCGGGTTTACCGGTTTTCACCGGGAAGAAACCTGGAAGGAACTGAACCTGAAATTGAAAACGGGAATTCCGGACCAGAATGGCTGGGTTTGTCTGACGCCTGGCCTGGGCATTGAGCTCTGGGGGAAACCGGGTGACCGTGAACCGCTGGCGGCAACACCTTTTTACCGGGAAACGGAGATTCCGGTTATCTCACTAGAATGGGTTCCCGGCCGGGATGACGATGGTTTTGAACGGTTCACCGCCTATGGAGCTGATCTGGTTGCCGAAAAGATTCCGCCGGTTCAAAATGGCAATGGATCCTTTTTTCTGACCGGATTCGGGACCGAACTGACCCTTTATGATTCGGTCGGGATGTATGAAAGTGAAAACAAGGCGGTATTCAGAAAACAGATCATTTCATTATCTGCACTGAAACGGCAGGATCAGGGTGAAGCCTGGATTCCGGCTGCTGAAACTGTTTTTTCGGGATTGGTTATGGATTACGATAAAATCAAAAATCCGGAGACCGGATCAGAATTCTGGGTGATCCGGACGGATATCGGGCAGGACCATCCGCTGGTTATTGCCGCTGACAGCCGGCTTACCGGGCGGTTTCCGCAAAAGGGAAATGTTCTGGTCGGACAGATTTATTTAATGGCTTCTGAAAGCTGCAAGGAGAATTTATGACATTTCCTGACCTTAAACCGGATCAGGTTCAGTTCCAGACTTCAATGGAGGCTGTGACCCTTTTTCTTCAGGAATCGCTGGATGCCCGCCGGTTTTTTGCCGATAACCGGGCCGTTCTGGAAGAATGCGAATCAATAAACGGAAAATGGACTCCGGCTCAGGTGCTGGCACATCTCAATTTCTGGGAAGACTGGATGTACGAAAACCGGTTTATTCCCATCGAAAACAAGGCAAAAGAACTGGCACTTTCAAATTGGCAAAGCCTAAATCCGGAATCAGTTAACCTCCACGGGAAGTCCTACATGTGGCACCTGGACTCCTGGGTTGCCCGCCGGAAACGCCTGATTAACTTTCTCGGCCAGCAGGAGGATGATGTCTGGAACTGGAAGTCCCGCCATCCGGAGTATGGACGGACGGATTACTTTTTCTGGGTTGCCGAAATGATGGACCATGATTGTACACATGGCAAATCGGTTCGTGATCTTTATTTACGGGGGAAATGATGACTGACCTGAAAACACTTTTTCAAGACCACCTCAGAACGGTAACGGCATCTTATCACCGGGTGATGGAGGAATTGGGGTATGACTGGCTGGTTATTCACTCAGGATCACTTGAGTACCGGTTTCAGGATGATATGAGCCTGCCGTTTAAAGTCAATGCCCATTTCAATTACTTTGTACCGGTAACTGATAACCCCGATTGTTTTGTAATTCTGGAACCTGGTAAAAAACCCCGGTTGCTCTATTTTCTGGCAACTGATTTCTGGTACATCATGCCTGAACCACCCAGCGGATACTGGGTGGAGGGATTCGAAATTACGATCATTCAGGACGTTGCAGAGCTGAAACCATTTTTGCCGGCAAACCTGTCAGGGGCTGCCTACATTGGCCCTTCCGGAATGCAGTTCAAACAGTGGGGACTTAAACAACTGAACCCGCCGCATCTCATGAACAGGCTGCATTACTTCCGGGCAGTCAAAACCGGTTATGAGCAGGAACTGATGAAACAGGCAACCCGGACGGCGGTAACGGCTCATCTGGCTGCAAAGGATGCGTTTTATGCCGGAAGTTCTGAATTTGAAATCCACCTGGCCTATCTGTCCGCAGCCAGGTCGATGGAAAGTGATCTGCCCTACGGAAACATTATTGCACTGAATGAGCACGGATCAGTTCTTCACTATCAGGTGACGGATAAGCACCGGAAAGAGGCCGGGCAGCTTCACTCGTTTCTGATTGATGCCGGTGCACAGGTTGCGGGATATGCCGCCGATATTACCCGGACCTGGTCCTTTCTGCAGGATGAATTTTCGGAGCTGATTCAGGCACTTGACCGTGAACAGCTTGCTTTGATTGATCAGCTCAGGGTTGGGGACCCCTATCCGCAAACGCATCTGAGAGCACACGGTGCAGTCGCCAGACTGCTTCACGATTTCCGGTTTGTGGATCTTTCAGCAGAATCCATTCTCGATAAAAAACTGACATCCTGGTTTTTCCCGCACGGAATCGGCCATCTGCTTGGCATGCAGGTTCATGATGCGGCCGGATTTGCCTCAAACCCGAAAGGAGATCTGATACCCAAACCGGACGGACATCCCTTTCTGCGCCTGACCAGAACGATTGAACCTGGTTTTGTTTTTACCATTGAACCGGGTTTTTACTTCATTGAACCGTTGCTTGCCGAACTCAGGACAAAACCGGAAGGGAAATACGTCAACTGGCCGAAAGTAGATCTGTTCAAACAATTTGGCGGCATCCGGATAGAGGACAATATCTGCATGACCACCGCCGGACCTGAAAACTGGACGAGGGAAGAATTTGCCCGTCAGATGAAACAATAAAATCTGGAATGGTGATACACCTGGTTGGGCTTTGGCCATCAGATTTTCGGGATTGATTCAGTTTTAGATTTTTGTCCTGAAATTATTCGGCTGTTAGTCTTGTGCTACGAAAAAAATAGGAAGCCGGGATTAATTTCACTATCTGACCAGCATCATTTTCCGGGATTGTGTTTGCCCGGCTGCCTCCAGCCGGATTAAATAAAGCCCTGAAGGTAAACCGGCTCCGGAAAAGGGAAGCCGGTACTCACCGGGTTCCCAAAATCCCTGTTTCAGAACCTGTATTTCCCTGCCTGAAACATCAAATACGGCGACTTTAACCCAACCAGCCCGGCTGACCCGAACCGGGACCACGGTTTCAGGGTTAAACGGATTCGGATAGTTCTGCCCCAGCCAGACTGATTCAGGTTTGGTAAGGGCTTCCTTAACCCCGACTGAAGTGGTGGTGGTGTCACCGTAAACCACACCATCAAGGACACAGCCTTGCAGGGAAAGACTTTCTGTGCTTTCTGACATACTGGTAAATAATAGTCCAAATTTCTCGCAATAGAGATTTGTGTAAGAAATTAAACTGTTTACATCATAAATAATTTTATAAAACTTAACTGGTTTATCAAAGACCAAAATGTATCCGGTCTCATAAACAATATCTAAGCGATCTGATTCTCCTTCCCAAATCAATGTATCCCCGGCATTCAAACCTGGGTCAAAATACAGTTCTTCCTTTTGACCATCAAATGAGTGGTGATATTTGCCATCTTCCGACTTGCGAAGAAAGTGGTATTTTTTTTCAGGATATCTGGGATCCACAATCTGATGATACGATTTTCCATTGACCGAAAGAATACTATCAGAAACCTGAAAAACCCAATAACCAAAATCTCCGGATAGCCGGTCATAGAATTTGTAAACCCATAAATTTCCTGTTTTTAAAGGCAGAACATAGTTGGGTTGATTTATGAAAGTGCTATGGAAAAAGGTGAGTATAAATAAAAATATCATAATCTCTTGAACTTCACTTACTTCATTAAAAGCAGTTTGAGGGTTTTAAGTTGGTGGTTATACCTCATTTTTACAAAATACATCCCGGAAGGCAATTGGCTCCCGTCAAAAACCACTTGTTGATGGCCAGCCGGATACACTTTTTTCGGTGCACTAAAAATGAGGTTCCCCAAAAACCAAAAAGGCTGCCTTCCGGCAGCCTTTTCAGCAGATTACTTCTTTGATTTCCGTTCATTCAGGGCAGCCTGTGCTGCGGCAAGACGGGCAATCGGTATCCGGTAGGGTGAGCAGGATACGTAATTCAGTCCGATGTGATTGGCAAACATGACCGACATCGGTTCGCCTCCATGCTCGCCACAGATTCCGATTTCCATTCCGGGACGGGTTTTTCTTCCGCCTTCTACGGCAATTTCCATCAGCTTCCCGACGCCGTTCTGGTCAATGGTAACAAACGGGTCGAATTCGAAGATGTTTTTTTCAAGATAGAAGGGCATGAACTTACCCGAATCATCTCTCGAAATTCCCATGGTGGTCTGGGTCAGGTCATTGGTACCAAAACTGAAAAACTCGGCAGCTTTTGCAATTTCATCAGCAGTCAGGGCGGCACGCGGAATTTCAATCATCGTTCCGACCTGATAAGCAACTTCCATGCCCCGCTCGCTGAACAGTTCCCGGGCAATCCGGTCAATAATTGCCTTCTGATTCGTCAGTTCATTCACGTTCGAAACCAGCGGAATCATGATTTCGGGGTGAACTTTCAGGCCCCGTCCTTTCAGATTCAGGGCAGCTTCCAGAATTGCACGGGCCTGCATCTCGATGATTTCAGGGAAAATGATCCCCAACCTGCAGCCTCTCATTCCCAGCATCGGGTTTTCTTCATGCAGTTCGTCGATTTTCCGTTTCAGCTTGGCCGGTGTGATTTTCATGGCATTGGCAACTTCGAGTACTTTGGCTTTTTCCTTCGGAAGGAATTCATGAAGCGGCGGATCGATTGTCCGGATAATAACCGGATTTCCCTGCATGGTTTCCAGAATACCGGTAAAATCCTGGCGCTGCAGTTTTTGCAGGCCGTCCAGATACATCCGGCGTTCTTTTTCATCACGGGCAAGCAGCATCTGGCGGACGAGAGTAATCCGGTCCTCACCAAAGAACATGTGTTCGGTCCGGCAGAGTCCGACCCCCTGGGCGCCAAAATCCATGGCCTGCTGGCATTGGTCAGGCTGGTCAGCATTGGCATAAATTTTCATGACCCTGACTTCATCAGTCCAGGACATGATTTTTTCATAATACCGGACGTCAGCTGAATCGGGCATATCTTTTCCGAGGATGACTTTCTGGATCACATCCGACGGACGGGTTTTTAATTGGCCTTCAATGACCTCTCCGGTCGAACCGTCAATCGAAATATAATGGCCCTGTTCGAACGTTTTTCCGCCGATGTTCATGGTAAAGGTGTGATAGTCAATCGAAATAGTATCACAACCAACAATACAGACTTTTCCCATTTGCCGGGCTACCAGGGCTGCATGCGAGGTCATGCCGCCGCGGGCAGTCAGAATTCCTTCAGAAAGACGCATCCCCCGGATGTCTTCGGGAGAGGTTTCAACCCGGACGAGGATAATCGGGTCACCGCTTTCTGCCCAGTGTTCCACATCTTCACTGCGGAAAACGATCCGTCCGGAAGCGGCGCCGGGGCCGGCAGGAAGTCCCTTCCCAAGCAGTCTGCCTTCTTTAACCGCCTCTTTTTTCTCGGCAGAATCAAAGGTCGGACGAAGGAGCTGATTCATCTGATCAGGTTCAATTCTGAGCAGGGCATCTTCTTTCGTGATCAGTTTCTGGTCCACCAGATCAACGGCAATCCGGAGGGCTGCCATCCCGGTCCGTTTTCCGTTCCGGCACTGCAGCATAAAGAATTTACCCTTTTCGATGGTAAACTCGATATCCTGCATATCTTTGTAATGGTTTTCCAGAATCTGGGCTGTTTTCGTTAACTGTTTGTACATTTCCGGAGATTCTTTTTCCATTTCGGAAATGTGTTTCGGTGTCCGGATTCCGGCAACAACATCTTCACCCTGGGCATTGACCAGATATTCACCATACAGTTTGTTTTCACCGGTGGCCGGACTTCTGGTAAAGGCAACTCCGGTTCCGGAATCTTCCCCCATATTTCCATAAACCATGGCCATAACATTGACTGCTGTACCCCATTCTTCAGGGATATGATAAATTTTGCGGTATTCGATTGCTCTTGGGTTCATCCAGGACCGGAATACGGCAGAAATTGCTCCCCAGAGCTGATCTTTTGGATCTTCGGGGAAGGGTTTTCCGGATCTTTTTTTAACCAGTGCCTTGAATTCCTTAACGATTTCCTTCAGATCTTTTGCATCCAGATCTGTATCTGCGACAACCCCTTTTTCCTCTTTTTTATGGTCCAGAATTTCATCAAAGAAATTTGATTCACCATGTTTCCCGACACCCAGAACCACGTCTGAATACATGGCAATAAACCGGCGGTAGGAATCGTAGGCAAACCGTTCGTTCCCGGTGCTGGCGATCAGCCCCTTTACAGTTTCATCATTCAGCCCCAGGTTCAGGATAGTATCCATCATGCCCGGCATTGAGGTCCTTGCCCCTGATCTTACCGATACCAGAAGCGGGTTTTTAGAATCGCCGAATTTTTTCCCCATCAGTTTTTCAACTTTTGAAAAGGCGGTGGTTACCTGATCTTCGAGCCCGAACGGATAGGTCCAGTTATTTTTATAAAAATGCACGCAAACATCAGTCGAAATAATAATACCGGGAGGGACGGGAAGTTTCAGGTTGGTCATTTCGCAAAGATTTGCACCTTTACCCCCAAGAATGTTTTTCATATCGGCACGACCGTCCGATTCGCCGTTTCCAAAGAAATAGACATATTTCTTTTCTGTTGATGACATGGAATACTCTCCGATTCACTGTGTTAAAATTTGAGTCTGAGGCCGGGAAGGGTGGTCAATTCGTCCTGCCCGTTTTTTTGCCGGGTGCAGTTTAAGGAAATCAAAAATCAAAATAAATCCGGCCTTTAACCTCTAATTATCCCCTAATCTGATTCTAATCTTGTCTTAGGAAACCTGGAACTCAGGATTAATATAAAGATGAGATTGTCTTTTAATTGTGAGGTTTTTTAATACCGGGATTTGATTTGTTTTGTTTTTTCCGAACCCGGCTGAAATTTCTTCATTTTTACCGGATTTCCGGGGGAATCTGGCCGGGCAGTTAAAAAGAGATAAAAATGACCGTAAATGATCAGTTGTGACAGGATTTCATTAGAGAAGCATTAAACCAGGTCGCCACCACCCGGCCAAGCCTGATTTACCAGACTGCTGAAATCACTCACTGGCTGGGCCGGAATTGCTTTTTATCCCGGATTTCTTTTTTTATTTTAGCCGGAACTACCTTCACCGGATCTGAAATGAAAAATAGAAAATGGTTGGTTGCAGCCGGGTTATCCGGTTTAATTTTGATTGCGGTGCTCTGGCAGTCTGTTCAGCCGGAACGGGATCTGGAGGAAATAAAATCGGACCTTCAGACTGCAGTTGCCCGCCTGAAGGAATCAGAAAAACTGATCTCAGCCCAGCAAATGCTGATTCAGAACCTGAAAGCCGAAAATACAGGCCTGGCTGAAAAGCTGTCCGGAATCGATTCTGTTAACTGGATGCTGGACTTAAAAATCGGGGAAAGTCTGGATGCTGCCCGGTCAGGGATTCGCAAGGCGGGTCAGTTTGCAGATTCAATCCGGGTACCGGAAGTGCCGGAGTGATGCTATGAAATGGATTTTTGCTCTGCTTTTCCTGACACTGACTGCTGTTGGATTTTCCCAACAGGTTCCGGCTACTTTTTTTACAAAAAGCAAAGCGGATGTTGATACCCTGGCGGGAATAAAAAACCAGCCGGTACTGTTTCCTTCAGACACAGTTTTCATTCTCAACCGGCCGGCTTTAAAAGATTACCATTCAGCCCTGCAGACTCTTCAGTCGGTTTCCCGCCTTCGGATGTCCCTTTCCCAAACAACCCGTTCACTTGACTCGGCGGCTGTATTCGCAGCCGGTTTTGCTGAAACACAAAATGACAATTTACGCTGGCTCAAATCCTGGCAGGAAAGAAACCGGGCTGTCCTGGACAGTCTTTCCGGTTCAGGTGCCCGGCTCCAGTCTGATCTGGCCGCAACCCGGCTGCAGTTGCAGGAAACCCGGGCAAAACTGGATCAGCCGGCAGACTCCTTCTGGAAATCCGGTTTTTTCTGGTTCAGTTCGGGTGTGCTGACCGGACTCGCAGTTGTTTTACTTGCCAGATAAACCGGTTTTTTCAACCTGTGGACTGGAAATCGGTTTTCGGGCAGATTAATTTGCAGGGTTACTTAAATCTGGGATAAAATGAAATTCTGGCTTGTCAAATCTGAACCGTTTAAATATTCGTGGGACCGGTTTCTGACCGAAGGAAAAGCAGGCTGGGATGGAGTCAGAAATTTCCAGGCAAGGAACAATCTGCGTGAGATGAAAACCGGTGATCTGGTATTGTTTTATCACAGCAACGAAGGTCTGGCAGTTGTCGGAATGGCGCGTGTAGAGAGAGAAGCTTATCAGGACCCGACAACACCGGATCCAAACTGGGTGGCCGTAGACCTGGTTCCGGCCGAATCCTTTGCCCGTCCGGTGACTCTTGCCGAAATCAAATCCCACCCCGCCCTGCAGAATATTGCTCTTGTCCGCCAGGGACGGCTTTCCGTAATGTCCTTAACTGAATCCGAATTTGATACCATTCTTACTTTATCCAAATCCTGACCGGAGACATCCATGAAACTCTTCCTTTCACTTGCCGCAACAGGTGTTGCCATGATCGTAACTGCCCAGCAAAAGCCGGTTTATCAGTCAGCCTCTTTTTCTGTTTTCCCGGATAAAGTCATCCAGGGAAATTATGAAGCAAAGGCCCTCAGCAGCACCGAATTAACCTCCACTTACACCAGTTCTTTCCTGCTTCCGGTGAAAAACAAAGTTGCGTTTAAGTTGGCTATTCAGGGCGGTGATAATGAACGGGGCTTCGGACTGAATCATGTGTACTATATTGATCCGGCCAA
This sequence comes from Bacteroidota bacterium, assembly GCA_023151185.1. Classification (GTDB taxonomy): domain Bacteria; phylum Bacteroidota; class JABWAT01; order JABWAT01; family JABWAT01; genus JAFLBE01. Next base: position 576,977 of record JAKLJL010000002.1, on the reverse strand, counting down.
AGCTGAACAGACCACCCCGGTCTTTGTTTTCGGGAAAGGTGAACCTGAGCCTGAGGGCGAAGAAGTGACTCTGACCCAGGATGTTAAGGTTACCTTTCGGGTGGATATGAGTCCGGTTTTTAACCAGATCCGGGAAAAAGGGTTTTACGAAACCCACAATAAACAGAAAATTACCGCAGACGAAGCCGGACATTTATTCCTGGCCGGCAGTGTTCTGCCGCTGACCTGGGATTTCGGAATTCTGAACCAGCGGAAGGAACTTGAATTTTCGGATGCCGACGGTGACGGAATAACTGAACTGACGGTTCTTTTTAAAAAGGCAGTTCCTCAGGATGGGACCCAGCAGGATGGAAACTGGAAACTAACTGCCGGGCTTTCTGGGTATCCGAAAGTCAGCCATGGGATGGTCCTGCAGGATGCCCTGTATGCTAAAGCACTCGAAGAACTGACTCAGGATATCCGGGAAGATGGTGCGCTGATGGCAGGAAAGCAGTGGCCGGGTGTCTGGACCCGGGATATCAGTTATTCGATCATTCTGGCCGTGGCAGCCGTGAATCCGGATGCGTCCAGAACCAGTTTAATGGCCAAAGTGAAAAACGGGAAAATTATTCAGGATACCGGAACCGGCGGAAGCTGGCCCTGTTCCTCTGACCGGATGGTCTGGTCACTGGCTGCCTGGGAGATTTATCTGGCGACCGGTGATAAAGACTGGCTGAGAACAGCTTTTTTAATTATTGAATCTTCGGCTGCAGACGATGAAAAGGTGGTTTTTGAGCCGTCCGGGCTGATTCTGGGTGAAACTTCCTTTATTGACTGGCGGGAACAATCTTATCCCCGGTGGATGGATCCGAAGGATATTTATCATTCTGTTTCGCTGGGAACCAACGTGGTCCAGTTTGAAACCTGGAAAATCCTGGGCCGGATGGCAAAGGAACTTGGGAAAAAGGATGTTTATTCCAAAAAGGCAGAAAAAATTGCAAAGGCGGTCAACCAGTCCCTCTGGCTGGAAAAGGACGGGTATTACGGAATGTTCCGGTACGGCCGGATGTATCCGTCTGTAGTACCAAAGTCAGAAGCACTTGGCGAGGCCCTGGCCGTTTTAACCGGGTTGGCCGGCAAAGGCAGAGCCGAAAAGGTAATGGCATCGGTTCCGGTTTATGAATTCGGGGTTCCGACCTTTTATCCCCAGATTCCCGAAATGAATCCGTATCACAATAATTCTGTCTGGCCGTTTGTTCAGGCTTATTTTACCCTTGCCGGAAAAAAGGTAGGGAATACGGCGGTTGTGGAACATGGACTTGCCTCGATCACCCGGGCATCAGCCCTGTTTCTGACCAATAAGGAAAATTTTGTCGCCTCCACCGGTGATTATATGGGAACTGAGATCAATTCTGACCGCCAGTTGTGGAGTGTTGCTGCAAGTCTGGCAATGACTTATAAAGTCCTTTTCGGGCTGGATTATTCGGCTGATGGGCTCCGGTTTGCCCCGTTCGTTCCGAAATCCTGGTCGTCTGAAAGAAAACTTGAAAATCTGACCTACCAGGGTGCCCGGGTATCCGTTTCGGTTTCAGGATTTGGTGAAGGAATAAAATCAGTCAGGATCAATGGAAAAAAAGTATCAAAAGCCTTCATTCCGGCTTCTGCAACCGGTACCTGGCAGGTTGAAATTGAACTGAACGGAAAGTGGCCCGAAGGCCGGATCAATCTGGTTCCCCACCTGGTACACCCGGGAACACCGGTTGTCAGTGAGGAAAAGGGAACTCTTTCCTGGAAACCGGTAAAAAAGGCGGTTTCCTACTCGGTTTTCATCAACGGAAAAAAATCTAAAAGCCAGAACGGAACTTCCTGGACGGCGGGTAAACTGAAAGAAGTAACTGAAGTTCAGATTGCAGCCGTTTCTGCAGATGGCACCCCATCGCTTCTGAGTGAACCGGTTGTACTTTACCCGGGAACCAAACCGGCCATGATCACCGAAATCCAGATTCCGGGAATGGAGAAGGAGATACAGGGATATTCGGGGAATGGTTACGTTCTCCTGACCAAATCCGAAAATACGGTGGTTCCATTTTCTGTGACTGTTCCTGAAAACGGCATTTACCGGGTTGACTTCAGGTACTCAAATGGCTCAGGTCCCATCAATACTGACAATAAATGCGCCATCCGGACCTTGTATGTTTCAGGAAAAACGGCTGGCCCGGTTGTTCTGCCCCAGCGGGGCGATCAGAACTGGACGGAATGGGGATGGAGTTCCGGATTGACTCTAACCCTGAAAAAGGGAAACAACCCGATGAAGCTGGTTTTTGAACCCTGGAATGAAAATATGAACCAGGAAATCAATACTGCCCTGCTGGATCAGATTCGCCTGGTCCGGATGAAATAAGAAAAAGACAGGAGTTTATGCAGGAGAAGCGAATTTTTTTATGTTTGATAACCGATGTTCCCGAAAAACAGCCGGTTTGCATCACCGCTGAAAACCGGTTCTTTGCTGTTTACCGGTCAGATGACGGGTTTATTGTAATCCGGGATGAATGTCCGCACCAAATGGCTTCATTTGAAGGCTGCCCGAATAGTTCCGGAAAGATCACCTGCGGATTTCATGGCTGGGTGTTTGACCTGAAATCAGGAGTTGCAGAAAAAGGGTTTGGAAAGCTGTTTCACTATCCGGTTCAGGTTGTTGACGGTAAAATTTATGCCGATCTTTCACAGGAAGAAACCGATTCTGCCTATTCTGCTTCTTTCGTCAGGTAAAAATCAGGAGATCACATGGAAATCAGCCAGACTGCCGATTCTACCCTGAGCATTGCCCGGTACATTCAGGGAAAGTATTTAAAAGAAATTGAGGGACTTTTTCCCGCAGGAATTTATACCCTGAATGATCTGCCGGTTGAACAGTTTCTGGAATATTGTGAAGAAACCGGGATTCAGATCCGGCCCTTTTCGCCCAAAGGGTTCTCTCAGCCGTTCGAAATCAAACGGATCTTTCTTCAGTTTCCGTTTGGTGAGTTTCTGAAAATCAATGCCTTCAGGTCGAAATCCTCGCCTCAGGACAGCAGCGATTATGCCGAAACCCACGAAGGAATTTATCTGGGAATGGCCGGGGATGTCCCCTTTGTGATTTCAAGTTTGTTCTTTTTCAATAATATGAATCCGGGGCTTCTGACTCAGTTTCTGTTTATTCCTGCAGATCATCCCGAAATCAAGGAAGTTCTGATCCGGGGGTTTTCTGCCTGGTTCACCGGGAAAATGACAGCGAACGGCCCGTTTTTGGTTGAACCGGGTGCATCTTTTAACCGGAAAAATGCAAAGTGGCCTGATCTGTTTGCATCCGAAGATAAAATCAGGGAGTATCAGGCGTTTTTTACGTCCCGCCTTAGACCCGACTCCAATCTGATCAGAACCTACGAAGATTCACTTCCGAGTCTGACGATAATCGGACCGAGCGGGTGCGGCAAATCGTTTCTCCTGAATATCCTCATGACTGAATTTCCGGAGTATAAATTTTTCATGCTCCGTCCGTCGGATGATCTGAACACGTTTACTGCAATGGATTTCATTGAAAGGTCACGCCGTTTTCCGAAGCGGATCTACATTTTTGAGGAACTTGATACACTGGCTGAAACCATGAACGGACTTCAGATCTGGCGATATCTCATTGAACAGGGCGTTGAAGCTGGTTCCGGTCATCTGGCGTTAGTCATTGCTACTTCCTCTTATCCCGAAATTTTAAAATCGGCAGTTGAATTCCGGCCGGATCTGTTTGGCCACGTCTGGCGGTTTGATTACCCGGCTGAATCCATCCGGAAACGGTACCTGATTGAACTTCTGAAAGAGGATGGTATTTCGGAACAGGGCTGGAAGCAGATTCTGGAAGAAACGGAAGGGTACTCCTTTGCCTGGCTGAAGGATTCGGTCAGGGAAGCCATGTTCTGGCTAAGCCTTCACCCGGAATCCACCCTTGAAAAAGCACTGATTCAGACAGCAGGAGAAATTAAAAACCGGGTCAGTCTGGTGCGGGATAAATCGGCACCGGGCGGACTTTCAAAAAAATTCGGATTTGGGAAATAAAGCCGGAAGCTGACAAGTGACCATGAAGACCAAACCTGCAACCGGAAAGCTGCTGATCGCCGAGCCCATGATGCAGGATGAAAATTTCAGGCGGACGGTGGTGCTGCTCTGTGAGCATACAGAGCAGGGAACCTTTGGGCTGGTGCTGAACAAAGAATTGCCTTTGACCCTGAATGATGTGCTTCCAGGAGAAAATTTACCTGAAAGTCCGTTATATCTTGGCGGACCCGTTCAGCCGGATACCCTCCATGTGGTTCACCGTGCAGGTAACCGGGTAGAAGGTGCCACTGAAGTATCACCGGGAATCTGGTGGGGCGGTAAGTTCGACGACATCAGGCAGATATTGCTTTCGGGTGAAGTTCCCGAATCCTATTTCAGGTTTTTTCTGGGGTATTCAGGATGGGGTGAAGGCCAGCTTGACGGGGAAATTGCCCAGGGTGGATGGATTCTGACCGGTTGCCGCCCTGAGTTTGTCTTCGGAAAAAGTGAAAAGCCGCTTTGGCGTCAGGTTCTGAAAAAAATGGGCGGCGATTATGCTGTTTTATCCAATTTTCCTGATGACCCCCAAATGAACTGAAATCAGGTTTTCTTCAGGTAGGCATTGACCTCAATCAGGGCCTGATTGCAGAGATCCATAGTTTCGCCGATTAATCCGGGTAAAAGGTCAAGGTCAGTCCGGGATTGTGACAATTCCTCAATCCTGGCAAAGTTGGAATACGCCTTCTGAATTCCAAGATTCCCAGCCGATGATTTTAATTTGTGGGCAATGTTTCTGACGGTTGCCCAATCTGACTCTGCAAGGGCCTTTTTCATGTTTTCATGTTCAGCAGGCAACTGACCGGCAAAAATCTCGAGAATTTCAGTTACAAACGAATCATCTCCATCTGCAATGTCCAGCAGGTATTTCAGATTCAGGACCGGTGCTGTCTCCATGTTCAGGCTCCGACAGGAAAATCAGTGAAGTGATTTCAATGTTTTGGCAACAATTTCAAGTCCTTCATTCAGTTTGTCAACCGGAATGTCCAATGCAGGCCGGAACCTGACCGTTTTTTCACCGCAGGGAAGGATCAGCAGGCCATTGTTATAACATTCTGAAATAAATTTATTCCTGAATTCCCGGTCAGGAAGGTCAAAGGCACACATCAGTCCCAACCCTCTGGCATTGCTGACGACACCTTCGAATTCCTGATTCATTTTCTTTAGCTGCTCCAGCAGATAGCCGCCGGTTGCAGCCGAGTGGGCCACCAGGTTTTCAGCTTCAATAATCTCAAGAAAGCGGGTCACCCGGATCATGTCGACCAGATTACTGCCCCAGGTTGAGTTGATCCGGCTCGATTTTCTGAAAACGTTGTCCTGAACTTCATCAATCCGTGGGCCGGCAAGAACACCGCAGACCTGGGCTTTTTTCCCGAAGGCAATCAGGTCCGGTTTCACAAAATGCTCATGGGCCCAGAACTTACCGGTAATCCCGAATCCTGTTTGAACTTCGTCAAAAATCAGCAGGATTTCATTTTCATCGGCAATCCGGCGGAGGGATTCGAAAAACTCTTTCCGGAAATGATGGTCACCGCCTTCCGCCTGAATCGGTTCAATGATAATAGCTGCAATGTCATCGGGGTTCATCCGGATGGCCTCTTTTATTTCATCAAGTGCCCGGGCTTCCTGCCGGATGGTTTCTGCAACAGACTCGGCTGTCAGCGGAAAGTGAAGGTGCGGGTTGGTGATCCGCGGCCAGGGAAATTTCGGGAAATAATCAGTCTTGTCGGGAAGGGTATTGGTAATGCTCAGGCAATATCCTGACCGGCCATGAAATGCCTGACGGAAGTGAATGATCTGGTGGCCTTTTTCGGTTTTGTGACCTTTTTCAAAATTCTTCCTTACTTTCCAGTCGAAGGCCACTTTTAGGGCATTTTCAACACCCAGGGTACCGCCATCTATTACAAAGAGGTGCGGCAGCCAGGAGGGAATTCCAACCCGGGAATAAGTTCCCACAAACTCGGCCATTTCTTCTGTATACACATCTGAATTGCTGGGTTTAACAAGTGCAGCCCTTAAAATCCGTTTTTTAAACTCCTCATCTCCGGCAATGGCCGGGTGATTAAAACCAATCGGGTTTGAGGCAAAAAAGGTAAAAAAGTCAATAAACTTCCTTCCAAACCGTTTATCAGCAATTACTGACCCCTGGCTGTTTTCCAGGTCAAGAACAAGATCAAATCCGTCTACCAGCAGATGTTTCTTCAAAGTCTCATGAACGGTATCTGCAGGAACATGAAGGTGATTGAGGGAAGTTGTCATAAGGGCCTCCGGAACCGCATTCTGGCCACTAAAAAGCCGGCGGAGTAATATTTTTTACAGTTTTGAATTTTGCTGCAAATTAAATTTCATTTGGAAGAAAAGCAATTGCTTCCATCTTCGTTCAGGCCGGTAACTGTGGGATCGGGCCGGACTTGGTTTCTTGACTTTAAGGGGGGGGAAAGGTATTTTCGCCCTTCATCATCCCGGAAATCCGGGGTTTTTAACCCAAAAAATAAGTGAGGATCATGGACTTAAAAGATATCCGTCTGCTCATTAAGATGGTTGATGACAGCAACGTAGATGAAGTCAGAATTGAACGTGAGGACTTCAAAATTACAGTCAGAAAGAATCGTGGTGCCCTTGTTTCTCCTCAGCAGATTTTCCCTGGACAGGCTTTCATCCCGCCGGTAGCGGCACCTGTTCCGACCCCGGCGCCTGCTCCTGCTGCCGCCGCCCCTGTTTCGGCCCCTGCCGCTGAAGCAGCATCCAAACCAACCACATACCATGAAATAAAGTCTCCCATTGTCGGGACCTATTACAAATCACCGGCTCCTGATGCAGAAGCCTATTGCAAACCCGGTGATATGGTTAAACCAGGTGATGTTCTCTGCATCATTGAAGCCATGAAACTGATGAATGAAATTGAGTCGGATGTTTCGGGCAAACTGGTAAAAATCATGGTTGAAAACGGCCAGCCGGTCGAGTACGGCCAGGTCCTGTTTTTGGTTGAGCCGGTAAAATAAGTCGGAGTTGAGCCTTTGTTTAATAAAATACTGATCGCAAACCGGGGCGAAATTGCCCTTCGGGTTATCCGGACCTGCAAGGAAATGGGCATCAAAACTGTGGCTGTTTACTCAACTGCAGATGCCGAATCCCTTCACGTCCGTTTTGCAGATGAAGCTGTCTGCATCGGTCCACCCCCGGGAAAAGAATCCTACCTGAATATCTCCAGAATTATTTCTGCTGCTGGCATAACCGGTGCTGATGCCATTCATCCCGGTTACGGATTCCTTTCCGAAAACGCAGATTTTTCTGAAATCTGTCACTCTCACGGGATCAAATTTATCGGGCCGTCTCCCGAAATGATTAAATCAATGGGAGACAAAGCTTTCGCCAAAGATACCATGAAAGCTGCCGGCGTTCCGGTTGTCCCGGGGTCTGATGGCCTGGTTGATACGGTTGAAGAAGGCCGGAAGGTTGCACAGAAAGTCGGATATCCGGTAATTGTTAAGGCCACTGCCGGCGGCGGCGGCCGGGGAATGCGGATTGTGACCGACCCGAAAGATTTCGATAAATTATTTACTACTGCCCGGACAGAAGCTGAATCTGCTTTCGGAAACGGGGCTGTCTACATCGAAAAATTTGTTGAGGAACCCCGCCACGTCGAAATTCAGGTTTTAGGCGATCAGCACGGAAATGTGATTCATCTTGGGGAACGGGATTGTTCTGTTCAGCGGAGAAATCAGAAACTGATCGAAGAATCGCCATCACCTGCCGTAACGCCCGAAATCCGGAAGGCTATGGGCGAAGCTGCGATTAAAGGAGCCAGGGCGGTTAATTACGAAGGTGCAGGAACGATTGAGTTTTTGCTGGATAAACACGGACATTTTTACTTTATGGAAATGAATACCCGGATTCAGGTCGAACATCCGGTAACCGAAGAAGTAACAGGACTGGATCTCATCCGTGAACAGATCAGAATGGCTGCAGGAGAAAAACTGACAACCGGAAATCTGGTTCCGGCCGGACATGCGATCGAATGCCGTATTAACGCCGAAGATCCCGACTTCGACTTCAGACCGTCAGCCGGTAAGATTACCAGTTTCCACATCCCCGGCGGAAGGGGAGTCCGTGTCGACAGCCACGCCTACAGCGGATACATGATCCCGCCGAATTATGATTCCATGATCGGGAAACTGATTGTGAAGGGCGAAACCCGTGAGGAAGCTATGAATAAAATGCTCAGAGCTTTAGACGAATTTGTAATTGAAGGTGTTAAAACCACGATTCCGTTCCATAAAAAGGTAATGAGATCAAAACTGTTCCGGTCAGGTAAATTTGATACCAAGTTTCTTGAAAAGTGGGACCCGGAATCCTGAAAAATCTGAAAAGGACCAAAAAATGAATTTCCCGTCTGAATTGAAATATACCAAAGACCATGAGTGGATCCGGCTGGAAGGTGATACCGGCGTTGTCGGAATTACAGAATTTGCCCAGCAGGAATTGGGTGATATTATCTATGTGGATCTGAAACCGGCCGGTTCCCAAATCAGCGAACATGCCATTTTTGGCACTATTGAAGCTGTGAAAACGGTTTCTGATTTGTTTATGCCGGTTTCCGGAACCATCCTTGAAGTAAATGAAAACCTGGCTTCAGATGCTTCGGTTGTCAATTCTGATCCCTACGGAAAAGGCTGGATGGTAAAAATCAGACTGACCAACCCGTCTCAGGCAGCCCAGCTTCTTTCTGCTGCAGATTACCAGACTCTGGTGGGATAAAACTTTCCTGACCCAGGTTAATCCGGTTTCGAACCTGAAAAAGGCTGTCAATGGACAGCCTTTTGTTTTTTCTTGACGTTCCCGGTCGTATTTTTACCGTTTTATTTTTCCGGCAGAATATGAACCATCCCGACAGCATTCTGATTTTAGATTTTGGAAGCCAGTATACGCAACTGATTGCACGGCGGGTACGTGAGCATCAGGTTTATTGCGAAATTCACCCGTTTAATCAGGCCGTAAGGGCCATTGAAATCCTGAAACCGAAAGGCATTATCCTGAGCGGAAGTCCGTTCAGTGTGTATCAGGAGGGATCCCCGCTTCCCGATCAGTCCGTATTTGAAACCGGAGTTCCGGTTCTGGGAATTTGTTACGGAATGCAGGTTCTTGCGCATCTTTTCGGCGGAAAAGTAGACCCTGCAGCCCGCCGTGAATTTGGAAAGGCCCGGATTACCCTAAAAAAAACCGGTTCCCGTCTGCTCTCCGGTTTACCTGATCAGTTTCAGGTCTGGATGAGTCATGGTGATCATCTCACTGCACCTCCGGCCGGTTTTCTTCCGGTTGCATCGACAGAAAATGCCCCTTACGTCATAATAGAAGATCCGTCCAGAAAGTGGTATGGCGTTCAGTTCCATCCAGAAGTTGTGCATTCTGAATTTGGCTCTGATCTGCTCAGAAACTTTGTTGTGGAAGTTTCCGGCTGCAGGCAGGACTGGACACCTGAGTCCTTTATTCAAACTAAAACAGAAGAAATCCGCCGTCAGGTTGGTCAGGATCAGGTGATCCTCGGGCTATCGGGCGGGGTGGATTCCACTGTTGCAGCTGTTCTCATCCACGAAGCCATCGGGGACCAGTTGAACTGTATTTTTGTGGATCATGGGCTTTTAAGGAAAAATGAGGCTGAGGAAGTAGAAAGGACCATCCGGGATCAGTTTAAAATCAAGCTGAAGGTCATCAATGCCCATGACTTGTTTTTAACTGAACTTGCGGGTGTGACTGATCCTGAGAAAAAGCGGAAAATTATCGGAAAACTTTTTGTGGATGTTTTCGATGCAGAAGCCAAAAAGGTTCAGGGTGCCCGGTGGCTGGGTCAGGGAACCCTCTACCCCGACGTCATCGAATCCGTTTCATTTAAAGGGCCCAGTGTGACCATTAAATCACATCACAACGTGGGCGGCCTTCCTGAAAAAATGAATTTAAAACTTTTGGAACCTTTCAGGGAATTGTTTAAAGATGAAGTCCGCCTGATCGGAAACCAGCTTGGAATTCCGGCCGGCATCGTTCAAAGACATCCGTTTCCCGGACCGGGGCTGGCCATCCGGATTATTTCGGATGTCACACCCGAAAAAATCAGGCTGCTGCAGGAAGTAGATCATATTTTCATTTCTGAACTGCGGGGGAAGGGATTTTATGACCAGACCTGGCAGGCATTTGCTGTCCTTTTACCGATTCAGTCGGTCGGGGTAATGGGAGATGAACGGACCTATGAGAATACCGTGGTTCTCAGGGCAGTAACCTCGGTGGATGGAATGACGGCAGACTGGGCAAAACTGGATTACAATTTTCTCGGGGCTGTATCTAACCGAATTATCAATGAAGTGAAAGGGGTTAACCGTGTGGCTTATGACATCAGTTCTAAACCGCCTGCAACCATTGAATGGGAATAAATTCTTCGCTGTTTTACCCTTTCTTTTTTTACTGACAGGCCCGGCTGTAAGTCAGACTACCCTGCGGGATGCCTGGAAGTTTTATTCATCCGGCGATTTCCGCCAGGCTGCTTCTGTACTTGAAAAAACGGCCGGGTTGCCCGGGAATCCGGACCATACGCTGTTGCGCCTCAGGGCATTGAACCGGTTGGGACGTTTTGACGAAGCAGCCGGATTGTTTGATAGGTTTCAGGCACTGAAAGAAAATTCACCACTCAGTCAGGAAATTTTTTACGAAGGAGGAGCAGCCCTTGCTTCCCTGAATCAGCCGGGGAAAGCCCTTCGTGCCTGGCTGACGGCCATAGACCTGAACACCGCTGCCACCGGTACCCTTTTACCTCTTACCGAGGGACTTGTTCTCTACCGGCTTACACTCGATGACCTGTTTCAGGAACTGGCCTTTTATCCGGTATCCGACCATCCGGCGTTGATTAATCTGCTGATCAGGAAAGGGCAAAGAGAAGACCGTCTGGCCAGAGTTACTGCCTGGCTCGGCAAAAAATCAGTTTCTGCGGAAACCATTTCCAATTCAATTGCCCGGGTTTCTGATCAAACCAGTTCCCGTAAAATCAAGCTGAAAGTTGGTTTACTGCTTCCCCTGGATGCTGCTTCAGCAACCCCCGGGGCCCGTGCTGAAATCGGCAGGCAGATTCTGAAGGGATTTATGGCTCAGACGGCGGTTTCTTTTCAGGAATCCGGTCTTGCTCTTACCTTGGTTATCCGGGATACGAAAGGGGACCCTGATTTTGCCGAAACACAGGCCAGGAGTCTGATTTCGGAAGAAAAGCCCGACCTGGTTATCGGCCCGGTTTTCAGCGATGAGTGCGAGAAAGTTAAACCGGTTGCACTATCCGGGAAAATTCCATTTTTTTCTCCTACTGCCACGGATGACGACCTGTACAGAAACTCAGAATGGTTTTTTGGATTAAATCCGCCGCTTGAAAGCAGAGGCAGGCAAACTGCAGAACATCTTCTTCCCCTTCTTGAAAAAAAGCAGAAATATCAGGTTCTTCTGATTGCTGAAGAAGGATCGGATGCTCAGGTCATGGCAGATGCTTTTGGGAAAGTATTTGAAAAATTTAAAGGATCCGATATTAAAAAGGGGTTCTATAAAGAGGGAAGTGTTGATATCCGCAGATATGTGCCGGCCTTTTCCGGAATCAAAGAAAAGGAAGATCCCGAAGAACCAACCTGGATTGATGTCATTTATGCTCCTGTTTCGGATGCCGAACAGGCAGAAATGATTGTTTCCCAGCTAAGCTACAGCAAACTTTTCGGGACCTATGCTGGCAACACTCCCTGGGATAACCGGATGCTGTTTAAAAAATACCGGAATCAGTTAACCGGGTTTTTTCTCGCAGAAGAAACGGACCGGGACACCTTAAAAACCGGCAGTACCGGGTTCCGGAACGCCTATTTGGCTAAATTTGGTGCTTCACCTGATGATCTGGCTACCAGGGGGGCTGACTGTGTAATTTTACTAACTGCGCTTGCGGGCAAATCATCAGAAAACGGACTTTCACCCCTGGAAATTAAAAACCTTCCGGCCCTTCTGGCTTTGCGAAACCGCATTTGGTTTAACGGAACTGCAGCGAATCAGGCTGTCAGTTTTTTCAGATATGAAAATGGTGAATTTGTACCGGTTGGGCCATGAAAACCTTTACACCCATCCGTGACTGGCCGGAAGGAGACAGACCCCGTGAAAAACTGGCCTCCCGGGGTCCAGAAAGCCTCAGCGATTCTGAACTGGTTGCCATTCTGCTCGGTACCGGAATTCAAAACCTGTCAGCACTTGATCTGGCCCGGAAAATCCTGAACGACTTTGGAAACCTGAACCGGTTCGGTAAAGCCACCCTTGCCGATCTCATAACCCAGAAAGGGATGGGGGAGGCTAAGGCCGTTACTCTTCTGGCAGCAATTGAACTGGGTAAACGGATTTCCATGTCTGCTCCGGATAAAATGATTGTAATAAAAAGCCCGGAGGATGTCTTTCAGCATTTTGGAATCCGGTACTCTGATTATTCCCATGAAGTTTTTTCGGTTTTGCTGCTGGATACGGCAAATCAGGTTCTTGCCCACAAACCGGTTTCTTCAGGAACTCTGAATCAATCACTGGCCCACCCCCGTGAAGTGTTTAAACCTGCCATTGACGCAAAAGCAAATTCAGTTATCCTGATGCACAACCACCCAAGCGGTAACCCGTCGCCCAGCCAGGAAGACCTCCGTCTGACAGAAAAAATGATTGAATCAGGGAAGATATTGGGAATTTCAGTTCTGGATCATGTGGTTATAGGCGGGAGGTCCTTTTCGTCTCTGGCACAAATGGGTTATTTTGACCCTAAATAGCCCACCCGCAAGGGTGAAGATTCCGGATTTCCTTGACTTTAAAAGACCATAAGGTTATTTTTGTCAAGCATTTTTCCTAACCAAAAAAACTAGTTTACTCAAGGGAGATCACCTGATGCGCAAAACCAGAACAATTCTTACGATTGGCTCTGCCCTCCTCCTTTCTGCAGTTGTTTTTTCGGGATGTACCAAGTATGCATCTCCTGAAGACCTGGCTGCTCTTGATGCGAAAAACGCAGAAGTCAAAAAGATGAGAGAAGCCATTGCAACATGCAACAACGAAAACGCTGCCACCAATTCTCAGGTTGCTGAAGCTGAAGGCCAGCTTAAAAAACTGCAGGATGAAAAGGCATTTGTTGAGAAGGGTCTAACCACATTCAACCCGGATGCGTTTTTACCTCCTCCTCCGCCTGTCGATCCTAAAAAAGCCGGCAAGAAAAAGTAATTCAGGCACCTAAGATTTCAAGGAGTTTATCTAAATGAAAAAAACACTCATTCTCTCTATCGTTGCTGCTTTTGCTTTTTCTGCCAGCGCCATTGCTCAGGAAAGAAAAGTAGAATATGCAGACTGGGAAAAGCAAATGAAAGCTGCTGATTCCACACTGAACGTTCTTAAAGCCAAAGAAGCTGCCTGCAAGGAAGATGGCAAAAATCTGAAGGCTAAACTGGATCAGACCAAAGCCTCCATTGCTAAAACTGAAGATGAAATTCTTGCTCTGGTTCAGGCCAGCAAAGATTCCAAAGCAGCTTATGGCAAGGAACTGGATGCTATCGAAAACAGAATCAAGCAACTGGCTGCCCTGTCTAACGACGAACTGTATGCCCGCCGTGCTGAACTTGATGTTATTGAAGCTGATCTGAATAAACTCAGAATGAACAAACTGAGCCTTTTGCCGGACAATGCCCGCAGAATTGAAGGTATGGTAGCCCAAATCGACAAACTGCGCAAAGTTCAGCCAACTACCCAAACTTATTCAGTCGGTACCTGGGCTAAAGACCGTGATTGCTTGTGGAACATTGCCAAGAAAAAGACCATTTACGACAATCCGTTTAAATGGCCTTCGATCTACAATGCCAACAAAGACAAAATCAAGGATCCAAACCTGATCTATCCTGGCCAGGTTCTGACTATCCCTAAGGCAAACTGATCTGAATGATCTCTGAAACTGATTAAATTCAGGAACTTTGAAAGCCCATTCGCCAAAAGTGAATGGGCTTTTTTGTTAAAGGAAAAATCCGTGCAGCAAAAAAAGATTGATCTCGGCTCTCTTAACCCTACCCAGTTACTGGGTACCAACGACCGAAACCTGAAAAAAATAGCTGGCTTTTTTGAAAATGCCCAGATTTCGGTCAGAGGTGCAACTCTCACGGCAAAAGGAGAACTGGATGACCTGAGAGCCATTGAAAAGGTTTTTGCTGAACTGGGGTTTATTGCCGGGAAGCACGGGCAGGTTACAGAAGCCGATGTATCGACTGTTCTGGATCTTGTCTCAGTTGGCAAGACGGTCACCCGCGATGATTTTGATAATGTTGTTCTGTTTACCCGGAATGAGCCGATCAGGTGCAAAACTGAAGGGCAGAAGGAATACCTTAAAAAGATTGCTTCCAATGATATTGTTTTCGCAATTGGTCCGGCTGGGACAGGTAAAACTTATTTAGCCGTTGCCGTTGCGGTTGCAGCATTAAAAAACCGGGATGTCACCCGGATCATTCTGGCCCGCCCGGCTGTCGAAGCCGGCGAAAGTCTGGGTTTTCTCCCTGGAGATATGAAGGAAAAAGTGGACCCTTACCTTCGGCCCTTATATGATGCCCTGAATGATATGCTCCCGCCTGAAAAGGTTAAGGAATATCTGGAAAAGGATATTATCGAAATTGCTCCGCTTGCCTTCATGCGCGGCAGGACGCTGAATAATGCCTTTGTTATCCTTGATGAAGCCCAGAATACGACTCAGACTCAGCTTAAAATGTTTCTGACCCGGCTGGGGCTGAATTCGAAAGCAGTTATTACCGGCGATATTTCCCAGATTGATATCCCCGATAAAAAACAGTCGGGGCTCGTAAAAATTCAAAGTATCCTCCAGCATGTAGAGGGAATTGCCTTTATGTATCTCGATAAAGCCGATGTGGTCAGGCACCGGCTGGTTAAGGAAATCATCAATGCCTACGAGTCTTTCGAAAACCGGCAGGAAGACCAAAAGACCGCAGAAAAACGCTGAATCGATTTCCTTTGTTGTTTTTTCCCGTTATCCTTCTCATTTTTGCCGTACAATCATCGCAATCTGAACTACTTTTTTTTAATGGATTCCGGCCGGACCGGATTTTCCCATTTTTGGAGTTTTTATGAAACCAGTCGTCATCGTTTCTGCTGTCAGAACACCAATCGGTTCCTTTCAGGGTATGTACGCCGATCTTTCCGGAATTGAACTCGGGGCCATCGCAATCCGCGGTGCATTGAGCCGGATCAATCTGGACCCTACAGAAGTTAATGAACTGATTCTGGGAAATGTGTTAACCGGTGGTGCCGGGCAGGCTCCTGCCCGTCAGGCAGCATTGAAAGCCGGGTTGCCGGTTTCGGTTGAGTGTATGACGATCAATAAAGTCTGCGGGTCGGGTTTAAAAGCGGTGATGCTTGGTGTTCAGGCTATTGCTACCGGCGATGCAGAAGTTGTTATAGCAGGCGGAATGGAATCAATGACCAACTCTCCCTATGTTTTGGATAAGGCCAGGGCCGGCTACAGGATGGGACATGGGCAAATTCTGGACACCATGCTCCATGACGGGCTGCTGAATCCTTACACTGGTGAGCATATGGGTGTTCTGGCTGAACTTTGTGCCGATACCTGCAAAATTAACCGGGAGGCCCAGGATGAATTCACCATCCGGAGTTATCAGCTTGCTCTGGATTCAATCCAAACAGGTAAGTTTAAAAATGAGATTGTTCCCGTCGAGATGAAAGACAAAAAAGGTCAGGTGACCCTTCTGGATACCGATGAAGAACCGGCCCGTGTAAAATTTGAAAAAATCCCGCAGTTAAAACCAGTATTTAAAAAAGACGGAAGCGTTACTGCAGCAAATGCCTCATCAATCAATGATGGTGCCGCTGCGCTGATACTGATGTCGGAGGAAAAGGCTGCCTCACTTGGAGTAAAGCCACTGGCCAGAATCGTTTCACAGGCGTCGGCAGCAAAAGCACCCGAGTGGTTTACAACTGCACCGGTTGATGTTATCCCGAAAGCGCTGAAAAAAGTGTCTGCTTCACTTGAGTCAGTCGATCTTTTTGAAATAAATGAGGCGTTTGCAGTCGTCACACTGGCAGCGAAAAATGAACTGAACATTCCGCTTGAAAAAATCAATGTTAATGGCGGATCGGTTGCCCTTGGCCATCCGATCGGGGCCTCTGGTGCCAGAATTCTGGTCACTCTGGTTCATGCCCTTCATACCCACAATAAGAAAAGGGGAATGGCTGCAATCTGTATCGGCGGGGGTGAAGCATCTGCCGTTCTGATTGACCGGATCTGAAAGGACTGATATGGAAAAAATTGTTGTTATCGGGGCCGGTACCATGGGAAACGGAATTGCCCATGTCTTTGCACAGGCCGGTTTTCAGGTTGCACTTGTCGATGTTCAGATTCAGGTGCTTGAAAAGGCGGTCGGTATCATTGCTGCAAATCTGGACCGGCAGGTCAAAAAAGGACTGCTGTCTGAGCAGCAAAAAACTGAAACTTTATCCAGAATTTCCCTGTCCACCAATCTGGCTGAGGCTGCTCCCGGAAAGGATTTAATTGTCGAAGCAGCGACTGAAAATCCTTCCGTAAAAAAGGAAATTTTTAAGCTTGCTGATCAGCACTCAGATGCCGGGTGTATTCTGGCGACCAATACCTCTTCGATCAGTATTACGCAGATTGCAGCAGTTACCAGGCGACCTGAAAAGGTGATCGGGATGCATTTCATGAATCCGGTTCCGGTTATGAAACTGGTTGAAATCATCCGCGGGTATGCAACTTCAGAAGAAACCTGCTCAAAAGTGAAAAACTGGACACTTCTGCTGGAAAAGGTCCCGGTCGAGGTTAACGATGCACCAGGGTTTATTTCGAACCGGGTACTGATGCCCATGATCAACGAAGCCATTTTTACAGTCTATGAAGGGGTTGCAACGCCTGAAGCAGTTGATTCAATCATGAAACTGGGAATGGCCCATCCCATGGGACCGCTTCAACTGGCTGATTTCATCGGGCTGGACGTGTGTCTGGCCATCATGAGAATCCTTCACGATGGTTTCTCTGATTCAAAATACAGACCCTGCCCCCTGCTTGTTAAAATGGTAGATGCCGGGCATCTCGGTAAAAAAACAGGCAAGGGCTTCTATACTTATTCCTGACCAGAAAAAGAAAGAAAAAACCATGAACTTTAATTTGACAGAAGACCAGATTATGATCCGGGATACAGCCCGGCAATTTGCAGAAGAAGAATTGCTGCCGGGGGTAATTGACCGGGACGAACAGGAGAAATTTCCACGGGAGCAGATCCGGAAAATGGGTGAACTTGGCTTTATGGGGATGATGGTTCCCGAAGAATGGGGAGGAGCCGGTCTGGATGCGGTTTCCTATGTTCTGGCTATGACCGAAATCAGCAAAGTGGATGCTTCTGCCGCAGTTGTCATGTCAGTCAATAATTCTCTGGTTTGCTGGGGGCTGAATGAATTCGGGACCCCTGAGCAAAAAGAAAAATACCTGAAACCATTGGCCTCTGGGAAAAAGCTGGGTGCCTTTGCCCTTTCTGAACCCAATGCTGGTTCTGATGCTTCGAATCAGGCAACAACTGCCGTGCGGGATGGAGATTTCTGGGTTATCAACGGAGCTAAAAACTGGATTACCAACGGTGAAAATGCAGATCTCTATCTGGTTTTTGCTTCAACCGACAAGGTGAATAAAAGTCATGGGATTTCCTGCTTTATTGTGGATCGGAGTACCCCGGGATTTGCCGTCCTCAAGAAGGAAAAAAAACTGGGAATCAGAGGCTCGGATACGTGTTCTCTTGGGTTTACAGATATGCGGGTTTCCCATTCTGATATGCTCGGGAACGAGGGGGATGGGTTTCGGGTTGCGATGCAGTCATTGGATGGCGGCCGGATCGGAATTGCATCTCAGGCGCTTGGCATTGCAAAAGGGGCACTTGAAAGAGCCCTGAATTATTCTAAAGAACGGAAGCAATTCGGGCAGGAAATCAGTAACTTTCAGGCCATTCAGTGGAAACTTGCCGAAATGGCAATGGAAACAGATGCAGCCGAATTACTGATCATGAAGGCAGCTTCCATGAAGGATGAACACCGTAAATACAGCAGAGAATCGGCGATGTGTAAATTGTTTGCCTCCAAAACTGCTGTTAAAGTTGCGCTGGAAGCTATTCAGGTTCACGGCGGCTATGGGTACGTAAAAGAGTATCACGTTGAACGGATGCTGCGTGATGCCAAAATTACTGAAATTTATGAGGGAACATCTGAAGTTCAGCATATCGTTATTGCCCGGGACCTTATTAAAAACGGGTATTAAATACTTTCTGATTGCCCTTCCGGCATTTTGTTTGCCGGAAGGGTGTGAGTCTTTTAAACAGGTCGATGCCTGTGATTTTGAAACAGAAGCTGTATCGGGGTTTACCAAAACCAATACAGAAGGAGTTATTCAGGAAACGGATAAAGATGACTGGCGGATCAGTCCGAAATATTCAATTTATGTCTCGGTGACCCCTGCCTTCCCGAACCCGGCCCGAATCCGGTCCATTTCACTAAACATCAATATTTTCGACCTGATTGGTGGTCAGCTTTCAAACATCGACATCATTGCTCAGGACCCAAAAGGAAACTGGGTTAGCCTCATTCCCAATATCGGCCGTCCGAAAACGACTCCGGATACGGGAATATGGACATTGCCGGTCGATTTTAACCGCCTGACTCCCGAAGGCGGAACACCGGTAACCGGACTTAAACGGATTTACGTGGTTGACTCTCCGCTTGCAACTGATTTTTGCTCATCCCTGATCTCTTACGGCGATATTTTACTCTCACCCTGACGTTGTTCTATGACTGAATTAATTGGAATTTTAGCTGGAGTTTGTACAACGGTTTCCTTTGTACCCCAGGTTCTTCACATCCGGAAAACCCGGGATACCCGAAGTATTTCTCTGGGAATGTATGTGGTTTTTTGTTCCGGTCTTGCCCTGTGGCTGATATACGGTTTGCTGGTTGGTGCCCTGTCGATCATTCTGGCAAATTCAGTTACCCTGATATTGGCAGTGTATATCCTGGTGATGAAAATCAGGTTGGGCTGAAGGGTCCGTGAAAATGAAGTTTTTCCTGCTATTTGCAGAGATTAAGGCCGGGTATCACTGAAGGGGATGGGCAAAAAAAAGGCCGGCAGATTTCTTGGGTACCTGCCGGCCGGGGTTTCTGTGCTTGCTCTTGGAGGAGATTCGTTCAACACTCTTAGGGGTTGTACGGAACCTCCTGGGCAAAGGTTTCACTTTTTTTCAATCCTCATAATCCGGTCTTTGAATATAGGGAATCGGATCTTCAAGTCCTGCCTGATGGAATCCCCGGAGGCGCAGGGCACACGAATCACAAATCCCGCAGGCTTCTTCTTCTGATTGATAGCAGGACCAGGTCAGGTCGAGCGGTGCATTTAAGAACAGCCCCCGTTTCACGATTTCAGATTTTTTCAGGCTGATAATCGGAGTTTTTATGGAAATCCGGGTTTCAGGCTTCGTTCCCAGGTCTACCATTTTTTCAAATTGTGTGAAAAAGTTTTTACGGCAATCGGGATATCCCGATGAATCCTCTTCTACAGCCCCGATAAAGATAGCACCGGCTCCCAGCACCTCTGCCCAGGATACGGCAATACTTAAAATATTGGCATTCCTGAAGGGAACGTAACTGGATGGGATATCCCGGGAATTCAGGTCAGCCACCGAGACTACAATTTGGGAATCAGTCAGCGAAGACCCACCGATTTTTACCAGATGATGGATGTCGGTAACCAGTGTATGCCTGATGTGATAATGATGGGCAATATCCCTGAATGCCTTTAATTCTCTCTTTTCCGTCCGCTGACCATAATTAACATGAAGAAGGCACGGATCGTAACCTTCCTCTATTGCTTCGGCAAGGGTCACACAACTATCCATGCCGCCTGATACCAGGATGACTGCTTTTTCTTTCATGTGGTACTATCCAAAATTTGAGTTGCAAAAGTACAGTATCAGACAAAAGGTTTCACCTTTCATGTCAAAACTGGAATCTCAATTTTAAAAAAGTGATCTTTACTGGAGGAGGATATTATGGAATTTCTATCTACACCCTTACCGGGAGTCATTGTCATTCAACCAAAGGTTTTTGGCGATCACCGGGGTTTTTTCATGGAAAGTTACCGGAAAGACCTTTTTGTCTCTGGTGGAATCCCCGGAGACTTTATTCAGGATAATGTCAGCCGGTCAGGAAAAGGAACACTAAGGGGACTTCACTATCAGCTTGATCCCTTTGCACAGGGCAAACTGGTCAGGGTACCGGTTGGTGAAGTTTATGATGTAGCCGTCGACATTCGGAGAGGATCACCCACCTTTGGTAAGTATTTCGGAGTGATTTTATCCGAAGAAAACAAAAAAATGATGTACATTCCTGCCGGATTTGCTCACGGATTCCTGGTTCTTTCGGATACAGCAGAATTTTCTTATAAATGTACTGCCTACTATGCCCCGCAGGCCGAAAAATCAATTCTCTGGAATGATCCGGAAATCGGGATTGAATGGCCAGTTTTACCTGACCCGGAAAAACTTTCTGCAAAAGATAAAGCGGGCTTTCACCTTTCTGAAGCTGAAATCAATGCCGTCTGGAATCCCTGATGAAGGGAATCCTGTCCTTTTTTGAAGGATTTTCATTTTCCCAAAACCTGTCTCTTTCTCTTGGACCGGTTCCGGGTGGACTGAACCGGAATCTTCTGGATGCTGATGTTATTCTGATGCCGGGTAATTTGATTCTGAATATTGCCGGGCCCAAAGGCTGGGATCAGGTTTTGCCTTTTTACGGTCCTGACGGCGTGACCCTGATGTCTCTGAAATCGACAGGAATCACTCAGGACGGGATCTATTACTTTACTTCAGAAAGCACATCAGGGAAAAAAAGCGTTCCGTTTATGGTCGTTTCTGAACCCGATTCTGACTGGAATCCGGCAGTGCTTTACCTGGTCCAGCCTTCCAATACTCTGATTCAGAGCTCCGGGTTTCAGTTATCTGCAGCCTTTTCTGCAAATACCGGTGCGCCCTGGTCGGTCCTGTCACCCGAACTGGGACCCGGCCGGGCCTTCAGAATCCTCACGAAAGAAGGACTCACCGTCCGGATTGCCTTTGAACCCTCTGATATTCCCCACCAATACCCGTTTTCCTGGTCACCGGAATCCTGAATAAAAATTTGGTACAGTTTTAGCTAACTGGCCCCGCCGTCCGGAATTAATTCCACTTTGACAGTTGATCTGACATCGTGACAACAACGAAAGGAACTTATATGGCAAAAAAAGAAAAGCTGGCTGCTGAAACCGGCGAAATTTCGATTCATACCGAGAACATTCTTCCGATCATAAAAAAATGGCTGTATGCCGATCATGAAATCTTCCTGAGGGAACTGGTTTCCAACGGCGTCGATGCAGTTTCCAAACTGAAACACCTGTCTTCCCTTGGTGAATATTCGGGGGAAGTGAAGGGAAAAGTGGTTGTATCTTTTGATAAGGATAAAAAGGAAATCCGGATTAAGGATGACGGAATCGGAATGACCTCCGAAGAAATCAAAAAATATATTAACCAGATTGCGTTTTCGGGTGCAGAAGAATTTGTTGCCAAGTATAAAAAGGATGATGCCAATTCTGGAATAATCGGGCATTTCGGACTTGGCTTTTATTCAGCCTTTATGGTTTCGGAAACCGTAGAGATCCATACCAAATCCTATACTGGGACTCCGGCTGCGCATTGGGTCTCGGACGGGTCAACCAAATTCACGATTGATGCCTCTGATAAATCTGACCGGGGTACTGAAATTATTCTTCATGTTGATAAAGACAATGAAGATTTTCTGGAATCCTACAAAATCAAAGAAATTCTGAATAAATACTGCCGATTCCTGCCGGTTGAAGTTGAATTTGAAGGCGAAGTCATCAATGAAACCCATCCGGCCTGGATTAAGGCGCCGTCTGAAGTTAAAGAAGAGGAATACCGGGAATTTTATCATAAGCTGCACGGGTATGGTCCTGACCCTTTATTCTGGATCCACCTGAATGTTGATTACCCTTTCCGTCTGACGGGAATTCTCTATTTTCCGAAAATTGTGAACGAAATGGAGATCAATAAAGGCCAGATTCAGTTGTACTGCCAGCAGGTTTATGTATCCAACAATGTGAATGACATTCTGCCTGAATTTCTGACGCTGCTCAGAGGGGTTATTGACTCACCGGATATTCCTCTGAACGTGAGCCGCAGTTTTCTGCAGAACGACCGGAATGTCAAGAAAATTTCGGGTCACATTACCAAGAAAATAGCCGATAAACTGAACGAATTGCACCAGAATGACCGGGCCAACTATGAGAAATACTGGAAGGATATTGCGCCGTTTGTAAAGTACGGCATGGTTACCGATGAAAGTTTCCTCGACCGGGTTCAGGATGCAGTCCTGCTGGAAAAGCCCGATGGCGGCTTTGTCTCTGTTAAGGAATACACCGAAGCCAATAAGGAAACCCAAAAAGGGGATCAGGATAAGGTGGTTATTCTTTATACAAACGATAAAGATAAGCAGGCAACTTATCTCGACCAGGTTAATGAAAAAGGGTATCAGGCAGTTGTTCTGGACCACCTGATCGATAACCATTTCATCTCTGCTCTTGAAAGAAAACGTACCGACGTTAAATTCACCCGTGTTGATGCCAATGTGGTTGATAAACTGATCAACCCGAATGCACTTACTGTAGAAGTGAATAAGGAACAGGCCTCGGTGCTCGAAAAAGTTTTCAGGAGCATCATTCCGAATGAAAAAGTAAAAATATCTGTTGAAAACCTGACTTCTTCTGACATTCCTGCGAAAGTGATTGTCTCGGAAGAAAGCCGCCGGCTGAAAGAAATGATGAAGGCGATGACCGTTATGCAGGGGGATAAATCTACAGACGACCTGTTCGATGAATCTACGCTGGTGGTCAATGTCAACAACGATCTGGTGCGAAAAATGCTGATTCTGGAGGGAACCCGTCCGGAACTGGTGAAAGAACTTGCCGAGCAGGTTTGGGATCTGGCATCCATGGCACAGGCACCGCTTAATGGAGCCCGGATGAGTGCTTTTGTTCGCCGGAATAATAAGCTGATGTCACTGCTGAGCTAATCTGCAGCCCCGGTTATTACCCCGGAAGGCTTCTGAACCTGCCGGGGTGATTTAGTGAAAATGATAAAAGCAGTCCTGCGGATCCAGATCCGGAATCAGGACTGCTTTTTTTTAATCCTCCTGGATTTGAGGGGGCAGGATTTTATACATGACCGGTGTGACCAGTCTTGCCAGCAGGGTCGAACTGATCAGCCCCCCAATCAATACAAGGGCAAGCGGTGAATAGAGTTGGTTATACTCAATTACCAGGGGCAATAATCCCCCGATTGCGGTAATGGTTGTGAGCAGAATCGGAATGAACCGGATTTCGCCTGCCTCCCGGATGGCTTCTTCAAGCGATCTGCCGTTTTTTCTGAGCTGATTGGTAAAATCCACCAGCAACAGAGAATTTTTTATCTCCAGACCAACAAGGGCAATCATCCCGATTGTGGCCGTGAAGGAAAATGTTTCACCCGAAATCAGGAGCATTAAAATGGCACCAACCATCCCGAGCGGTACAACTGACAGCACAATAAGGATACTTTTAAAGGTTTTAAACTCGAGAATCAGGACCCCGATAAACCCGAAAATGGTCAGCAAAACGACTGTCCCGATTCCGCCAAAACTCTCATTCCGGCTTTCTTCTTCGCCACTGATCTGATAGGTGAACCCGTTTGGCCACCGGTAAGCTTCCAGTTTACCGACTATTTCAGCGTTTTTTTCAGCCACGTTGATGCCCGGTTTTACAAAGGTTGAAACAACCGCAAACCGTTCTTTCATATAATGCCGGATCTGGTTGGGGGAAGTCTCCATCTGAACGGTAGCAATTTGTTTCAGCGGGATCTGGGTGCCCTGAAGGTTGGATACATAGAGACGGTCAAAAACGGATAAATCCTGGGTTCTTCCTGTCTTGGGCATGGTTACCACCACCGGATGTTCATCGCCCGCTTCATCCCGGATAAAACCGGTCTGAAGTCCGGAGATCCCCATTCTGACGATCTGGTCAACTGTTGCAGCAGGAATTCCCATCAGGCCCGCTTTTTCACGGTTGATTTTAACCCGAAGGTCGGTCGGAAGAATCTGAAGCGGATTGGTAACATACAGGGTTCCGTCGGTTTTTCTGAGAATATCTTCAATATCGAAAGCAACCTTTCTGAGAGTATCCAGATTTTCTCCAACAATCCGGAAGGCAATCGGGGCCTCAATCGGGGTTCCCTGTTCAAAGTCCTTAACCTGGATTTTTGCATTCGGATAGAATTTTAGTTTTTCACGCAGTGAACTGATGACTTCATTTTTCTCAGAGGTCTCGACCTGTTTCAACTGAATGAAAATCTCGGCAAAATTTTCGGCTTCATTATTCTGCATGACATTATAATAAACCTGCGGATTTCCTTTGCCCACATTGGTTGAAAATTTTTCAACAAGCGGTTCAGTCCGGATTACTGATTCGACCCAATAGGCAACTGAGTCAGTTGCCTGCAGACTGGTTCCTTCGGGTGTGGAAATCTCGATCCGGAACATGGGCCGTTCTGATTTTGGAAACAGGCTTGTCCCGACAACAGGAATCAAAAAAAGCGACCCGGTAAAAATCAGACCGGCATAAACCAACGTTGTTTTCGGGTTTTGAAGCGACCTGTCCAGAACTTTGGAATACGAACCGGCAATGAGTTTTTTCAGGGTCCTCAGTGCAAAGTTACCTTCCGGATTTTTGTGTTTTGTCAGGAGTTTGCTTGCCAGAAACGGGACAATGGTCAAGGATACCAGCATTGAGGCAAAAACAGTGGCCATTACAGCCACCGGAAGGCTTTTAATAAAATCGCCGGCGCCGCCGGGTAACCAGGCCAGCGGGACGAAAGACAAAATAAGCAAAATGGTCGTCCCGACAACTGCCGAACTGATCTGACCTGTTGCCTGGATGGCTGCCTGAAACGGAGTTGTCCCTTTCCTGAGAAACCGTTCAATATTTTCTACGACCACAATGCTGTCATCAACCAACAGTCCGAGTGCAATTATCATCCCCACAATGGAAAGCTGGTTGATCGTGAAACCCAGCAGGTTTACAATCGTCAGCCCGATTGCCAGAGAAAGCGGAATGGAAATCATAACGACCAGTGAAGCCCGGCCACCAAGCGGCAGCAAGGTTAAAAGCACAAGTAAAATGGCAATGGTAAAATCAGTGGCCAGGCGAAGCAGCCGGGTTTTGACACTATCGGACTGAATAAAAATTTTCTCCATTCTGACGGTTGGAGGAAGGCTTTTTTCAAAGGAGTCCAGAACCGGATTAACCTCGTCTTCAATGGCCAGAATATTTTTTCCTTCTTTCATATTAACCGTCAGAAAGACTGATCTGAAGCCGTTCTGCCGGGTTAGGTGGGTTCTTTCCTGATAGGCCAGCGACACGTTTGCCAGATCTTTCAGCCGGAGGGTTTTGCCGCCTTCCGAAAAAACGACTGTGTTGCCAACATCTTCTGCCGAAGCCAGGTTGCCAGAGGTTTTTACATTAAACTTCCGGCTTCCGGCAGTTACTGTTCCACCGGGAATATTCACAGCTTCGCTTTCGAGTGCACCCAATACGGCCTGAACCGGGACCTGGTACTGTGCCATTTTTTCAGGCCGAAGTTCTACCCGGACTTCCTGTTCAGGCAACCCCCAGATTTTGACATTCCGGATAGACTGGATTTTCTCCAGTTTATCCTTAAGGTCATCGGTTTGCTTTTTCAATTCAGAAAAGGAGGCCGTTTCACTAGTAAATCCGATTTGGTAAATACTGACGTCCAGTGGTGACCATTGAGATATTTTCAAAACAGCCAGATCTTTCGGGAGTTCATTTTCTGCTGAGTTGACCACCCGGGTCAGCTCCTGCAGTTTTTCTTCAGGGTCCACCCCAAATTCATATTCCGTGTAAATTACACACAAGCCGTCGTAACAATCGCTGGTCAGTTTATTGATGTTTTTCAGTTCATGAATTTTGTTTTCAATCGGTTCTGCAACCTGTTCTTCCATATCGGCAGGGGAGGCACCCGGGTAAACAGCCGTAATAACAAACGCCGGCATGTGGGTTTCTGGATCTTCACCCCGGGGCATGGTCATCAGAGAGTAAATTCCCAGTGATAAAGCTCCTAAAAAGGTGATCAGGGTAAACCGGTAATTTTTAACCGCAAATTCTATCCACTTCATGTCAGTCTCCCTGTCAGTTATTAACCTGAACCGGAATTCCGCCGGTCAGAAATGCGGATCCGCGGGTTACAACTTCTGATACCCCTTCAAGCCCTTTCCGGATAACCGCCTGGTTTCCGGCCAGATAGGCGACCTGAACCGGAATCCGGACAGCTTTTCCATCTGAAACGGTATAAACGAAGGCATCATTCTGGTTTCCTTCAACAAGAGCTTCAATCGGGACGGCCAGAAAGCTTGAGGTACCGGTTAGTATTTTGGCGGATGCAAAAAGGCCGGAAGCCAGTTTTGATTTTGGTTGGTCTAAAGTCAGTTCTGCCGAAATCAATCCTGAAACGGGACTGACTCCGTCTGAAACCGAGGTAACCCTGGCCTGAAGTGTGTCCTTCGTAGCATCCGGGATGACCTGAGCCTTTAACCCGACTGAAATCCGGACCCAGTCCTGATCGGTTATCCCGGTTTTCAGAATCCAGTTTCCGGCATCCGAGGAAGAGAGAATCAGGACGGGAGCACCCGGGCCTGCCAGTTCTCCCTTTGCCATGAGTTTAACCAAAACCTTCCCTGAGAATGGCGCCCTGATTTCAGAATATTCCCGGTTAAAACCGGCAATGTCACGGTTTTTCTGAGCCACTGTGTACCCGGTCCGGGCATTTTCAATTTGTTCACGGGTGATCACTGAATCACGGTAGAGTTTTTCTGCCCGCTGCAGGTCCCGTTCGGCCTTCTGCACCATTTCATCAGCCTGGACGGCAAGGGCACCGATTTCGGTCAGATCAAGAGTGGCCAGCAGTTGTCCTTTTTTAACTGTCTGCCCTTCACTTACGGGTATATCCCGGATGATTCCGCCGGTTTTAAAGGAGAGTTTAGCTTCCTCTTTTCCCGAAATCACACCAGAAACCCAAATTGGCTGTGAGTCAGTTACCCGGCTGACCGGCGCCATCTGAACGGCAACAGGGTCATCACCTGAAACAGGTTCTCCTTCGGCTTTGCTTTGGCAGGCGGTCATCCAGACCAGCAGGGAAATAGCTGAGGTGATGGCAAGTATATAAAAGACCAGAGTTCTTTGGCTGAAAAGCCGGTTCAAAGTTGTCATATTCACATCCTGTTTCTGTTTTAAAATGAGGAAAGGTTTCCGGTGACCCGCCGGTAATCTGCCAGCCGGATCAGCACTTGATAATAGGCGATATTCTGTTGCAGTCCGGCAGAAATCAGTTGGTTCTGAGCATCCAGTAATTCAATAAATAAGGCGTTCCCGGCTTGATATTTCAGACTGATTTCACGGTAATACTCTGAGGCAGCCAGTTTTTCTGATTTCCGGCTTTGATACTGCTTCAGTGAAAGCAGGTAATTTTTCCGGATGGCGTCAGATTCGATCTGGAGCTGTTCAGCAAAATCAGCAAGCTGGAGGCGGGCTGCCTCCACCCCGGAGGAGGACTGTCTGATTTTCCAGTAGTCTCCCAGTCCTGTATTCAGCGACCAGGATAAAGTCAGGCCGACCTGAGTGTACCGAGTTGATTCATTAAACTTCCAGTCGGTTCCCTGCGATCCGATATCTGCGAATGCAGCCACTTTCGGAATCCAGAACGCCGAGTTTAAGCTGTTTTCTGAATTCCGGATCCGGACGGATGCTTCCAGTTTTTTGATTTCTTCCCTGGGTTGCTGGAGTGACTCCGGTTCGGGAAAGCTGAGTCTTTCTGCTACCACCAGGCTGTCAGTTTCAAGCGGTGTTTCGGAGGCCAGGCCGACAGTCTGATTGAATTGGGCACGTGCCGTTTCTGCCAGAATTTGCTGTTCCTGAAGAAGAGTTTCCAGCCTGGAAACTTCACTGCGGGACCGGGAAAGTGCTGAAGCAGCAGCCAGTCCGTTTTCCTTCAGTTTTTCGGTGATTCTGAGGTTTTCCCGGGCCGTTCCGACACCCTTTTCAACAATCTTCACCGCTTCATGGGCCTGAATGGCCTGGAAGTACCGGGTTTTGATCAAAGCAGAAACCGCCTGGCGTACCAGATTTTCTTCGGCCGTCTGCAGATCAAGCATTCCGGATCTGATCTGATGATTGTACCAGATATCTGTGTTGACCAGCGGCACACTAACCCTGACTCTGGCATCATAGTAATTTTCGGGATTCAACTGAAATTCCTGATTTTGGATGGTAGGGAAGGATTGCGTTCCGGTCATTTGATTCAATGCCGAGTAAACCGGATTCATCAGATCACCCACCGGAAAGGTAATCGACCGCCCACCGGATGCGTCAAGATAATCGCCGCCGGCCGTAACTGTGGGAAAGAAAAGGCTGATGGCCTCCCGGTTGGCAAACAGTTCTTTTTCCTTCAGAAGGGAGGCTTGCCGCAGTGATTTGTTTTGTTCCAGTCCCCGTGCCAAATAGGCATCCAGAACGGGTGTCTGGCCCAAACCTGAGACCGTTTGCAGAATTACAAACAGAAAAGTGAAGTGTGTTTTCATGGTATCCGTTGTTTATATAGTGAACACTGTTTAGTTGGAGGGAAAATTTTTTTAAGTCCGGATGGTTTCAATAAACTGATCGATGTAAGATTTTCCGATTGATGGCATGGTTTCGGGCGAAATTCCTACCGCCCATAACCGGTTCCGGCAGTGAAGAGCAACCAGACCGTGAACAGTTGACCAGATCATTAATGTGGCCAGTTGCGGATCCGTCATCCGGATCAGGTTGCACTGAATGCATCTTTCAACCACGCCGACCAGAACCTGATACATCTGGTGCCCGTTGTGCCATTCCTTTTCATCTTCCATCAGACAAACCAGCGGATCATTGATAATGAACATCAGGTCATAATGCTCCGGATGTTCAATTCCAAACTGAAGATACCGGTAGCCCATTTCCCTGAGCTGGGAAACCGGATCGTCCAGATCTGCAAGGCCGGCCATTTCCTGAATCAGCAGTCCGAATGAAACGTGCTGAACTTCCAGAAACAGAGAATCTTTATCCTTGAAATACAGGTAAATTGTTGCCGGGCTGTAGTCAATCCGGTCAGCAATGGTCCTGATCGAGGTTTTTTCATACCCCAGTTCCAGAAAAACCTCCATGGCTCCCTGGATGATCAGGTTTTTCATTTCCTGTTTTTCCCGTTCTTTCCGTTCCGCAATGGACATAGTAAATCCTTTCGGAAACGAAGATACTGAACAGTGTTTAGTAAGTCAATAGTGTTTATTGTTTTTTTCCCTGATTCAAAAATCCGGAATTTTCATTCCCGGATTGGTTTTTTACGGACAGGATTTTAGAACGGACAGATAAAAGCTGATTTTTGCAGAGTGAAACAGGAGGTGCTTTGCAGGATCCCGGCAAAATTCTTAAGTCAGTGTTCGGATTTGACTCCTTCAGGGGCAAACAGCAGGATATCATCCGCAGGCTGGTCGATGACCAATTACCGGCCTTGGTTCTGATGCCGACAGGCGGCGGTAAATCATTGTGCTATCAAATTCCGGCTCTGTGCTTTGAAGGAGGCACTTTGGTGATCAGCCCGCTGATTGCCCTCATGCAGGATCAGGCGGATGCATTACGAAAACGGGGTGTTGCCGCTTCTTACATCAATTCAACAGTTTCACGGGAGGACAGGGAGAAACGGGTCCGGCAGTTCATCGACGGTAAACTGAAGCTGCTTTATGTCACCCCCGAACGGTTCAGAAAACCGGAATTCGCCGAGGCAATCCGGATGGCCAGAATTGACCTTCTGGCTATTGATGAAGCCCATTGTATTTCAGAATGGGGGCATGATTTTCGTCCGGATTATTCCAGAATCGGTGAATTCAGAGCTCTGATCGGAAATCCCCTTACGCTGGCACTGACGGCAACAGCAACTCATGAGGTTCAGAAAGATATCCTTAAAAAACTGAATCTTGATCCGGAAACAACCCGTATTTTTTCGGATGGAATCCGCCGGGAAAATCTTAAACTTGAAGTTGCAGAAGTCTGGGATGAAAAATCCAGGCAGGAACTCATCCTTTCCGCAAGAAACACCTACCCGGGTACCGGGATAATTTATTTTTCCCTGATTTCGACACTTGAAAAATTCAGTCACTGGCTTCAAAGCCGGGGCATTCCTCATTTAACTTATCACGGCAAGCTGACTGATCAGCACCGGAAACGGGTTTTAAGGGACTTTATTTCCGGTTCGGATTCTCTGATTCTGGCTACCAATGCGTTTGGGATGGGAATTGATAAGCCGGATATCCGGTTTGTGATTCATGCCGAAGTTCCAGGATCACCCGAAAGCTACTATCAGGAAACCGGGAGGGCCGGCCGGGATGGGAATCCAGCTTTATGTTTACTGATTTACCAGCAGGAAGATCTGGAAACACAGCACGAGTTTCTGAGATGGGCAAATCCGGATGCCGGATTTTACTATCGTTTATACAGTTTGCTGGCGGTGTCTTCCCTTGAGGTGAATGCAATCGGAATTGATTTTTTAAGGGAACAGCTTCATTTCAAATCGAAAAAGGATTTCCGGATTGAGACTGCTCTTGGAATTCTGGACCGGTTTGGAGTAACTGCTGGTTCTCTCGAAAAACGAAACCTGGAAATTGTTGCTGATCTGCCTGAAGAACTGGATGATGAAACTTACCTGAAGAAAAAACTGGATATGGACAGGAAAAAGCTCTACGCCATTCTCAGCTATGTAAGGGAGGACGGCTGCAGGCGCCAGTTTCTGGAATCCTGGTTCGGGTATCCTGACGGGAAACCCTGCGGGCAATGCGATACCTGCCAGTCCGGTTCAGCCGGATAGACTGAAACCGCTTTTACGGGCTGCTGGTTGCAAAAGTGATCGGTTCAGCCTACCTTTACCCGGCAATTTTTAACAAAGGGAAACAAGTTATGACTAAACCCAAACTCACTTTTTGGCAAATCTGGAACTTAAGCTTTGGCTTTCTGGGTGTGCAGATTGGCTATTCGCTTCAGAATGGGAATACCAGCCGGATTCTTTCTGCCTTAGGGGCAGATGTTCACCAGCTTAGCTATTTCTGGCTTGCTGCACCGTTTGCCGGACTTCTGGTTCAGCCGATTGTCGGTCTGTCGAGTGATAAAACCTGGACCCGACTGGGCCGCCGGGTTCCTTTTATTCTGGGCGGTGCCATTGTTTCGGCTTTGGCTATGTTTTTTATGCCTAACTCTGAGGCCTTTTCCTATCTGCTGCCGGGTGTGTTTTTTGGAGCAACCATGCTGTTGCTGATGGATACAGCCTTTAATGTGACCATGCAGCCGTTCAGAGCCCTGGTCGGGGATATGGTTAATGATGAACAGAGAAATATCGGATATTCCATTCAGAGCTTTCTCATCAATGTCGGGGCTGTTGTCGGGTCACTGCTTCCGTTTGTTCTGACCTGGGCTGGTGTTGCCAATGAGCCGGGGGCCGGAGAGAAAGTAGCTGACTCGGTCATCTGGGCCTTTTATTTTGGAGGGTCTGCACTTTTGATTTCAGTACTCTGGACGGCCTTTACAACCAAGGAATTTCCACCGGAGGAATACGAAAAATACAACAACATTACCAGCGAAGAAAAGGAAAAATCCTCTTTTATCGACATTCTGAAAACCATTCCGGCGACCATGTATGAACTTGGGATTGTCCAGTTCTTCTCCTGGTTTTCACTGTTCCTGATGTGGGTTTACACAACATCCGGAATTGCTTCCAATATCTGGGGAACAACAGATTCCCTCTCGAAGGAATTTAATGAAGCTGGTAACTGGACCGGGGTTATTTTTGCGGTCTACAGTGTTTTCGCAGCACTTTACTCACTTGCTTTACCCAAACTGGCAGGTACTTTTGGCCGGAAAACCATTTACAGTTTCTCTCTTCTGGCTGGTGGCGCCGGACTTTTTTCGATTGTCTTTATCGGAGATCAGTATGGATTATTTGTTTCCATGCTGGGAGTTGGAATAGCCTGGGCTGCAATTCTGGCTATGCCCTATGCGATCCTGTCTGCTGCCCTGCCTGCTTCAAAAATGGGGGTTTACATGGGGATTTTCAATGCAACTATTACCATTCCGCAGATTGCTGCGGGTTTCCTAGGCTCCCTGATTCTGGGATGGCTGGGAAGCGATCCGGTCTGGATGCTGGGTGTGGCAGGTGTTTCTATGGCGCTGGCCGGTGTGACGGTTGTCTTTGTTAAAGATACTCACGACGTTAAAGCCTGATACTTTCTTACAGACAAACAAAAAAACCCGTTTTTGACGGGTTTTTTGTTTATAAACTTGGACTTATTACCACTTACAGGTTAAAACTTTACAGTTCCCCTCCTATAAAAGGAAGAATTTCCCGGATACCTTCGGAAAGAATTAGTTTGGATGTTTTCTCAAAATCCATTGGAAACCATCCCCAATCCCTTTTTAAAAAAGAGGGAAGTCTGTAAATAATTCCAAAATCTTATTTTTTTAACCTATTTATCACTAGTAACCAGTTTCAGTGTAATTGCAAAGTGGTCAGAATATCCGCCAAGGTATTTAGCTCCGGCATAGGTCCGGAACGGAGAGCCGGCATATTTTCCTTCCTTTTCCTTCAGTTCCGGATTGTTGATAATTGAAACAGATCCGTCCAGAAAGCGAAATCCCTTTTTATCAAGCAGTCCTGACGATCCGATAAAATTGTCGATCAGATCCCATTTTCCTTTATACTGCAGAGTTCCGGTGGTTTCCGGATTCCATAACGGCCAGGTCAGATTGTAAAGTCCGGCTGGATTTTTCCCGGCATCCGAAACAGAAAGTGCCCCGAGGGTCTTTTGCAACGGGCTTTCATCGGGGTTGCAGTTGAAATCACCCATCAGAAGAATGTCGGCTGCAGGATCGGAGGCCAGAATTTCAGAAACTCCTTCACGGGTTCTTTCTGCAGCTTTTTCCCGGTACGGTTCAGACGCCTCAGCACCACCGCTTTTTGACGGCCAGTGATTGACAGAAAAATAAACCGGCAGCCCGTTTGACGTGAATTTTGCAAAAATGACATCCCGGGTTGGCCGTTTGTTTTCCTCGATCTGGACACTGTAGGCTTTCATCCAATCCCATTTCAGTTTGTCATTCCGGTAAATAAGGGCAACATCAATACTTCTTCCGTCCTGACTTTCTTTATAAACCAGGCTGTAAGTCTTGATATCCAGATACTTGTTGATCAGATCCCAGAGAACATTCTGATTTTCAACTTCACAAACTCCCAGTACATCGGGGCCTTTTCCGTTATTCATGCTGTTGATAACCCAGGCCAGGTTTTTCAGTTTGGTTTCATACCGTTCAGCCGTCCAGTCTGATTTTGATCCGGGAATGTATTCATCATCCCCGTTTCCCTCAGCCTGGTTATAAGCGTTTGGGTTGTTGATGGGGTCGAACAGATTTTCAACATTATACCATCCGACAAAAAGAGTATCCTGACCTGCCCGGGCGGTTAAGGCAGAAAAGGCCGTTATAAAAAGCAGAATGATTGATTTCATGTGTTTTCCCTGATAAGTTCTTCGGTCAGTTGTTTTGATTCTGAAATGAAATTTTTAAGCGTTGCAAAGTCCGGAATTACCGTCGAGATCCAGTGTGTTTTGGGTGAAAACAACCCCGATCTGAACTGATCTGAAAGCTTTTGCTCCGTTTCAAAACGTCTGTATTCCCTGTAAAGCAGAGTTAATCTGTTCAGCCGGTCGTCTGATCCCCGGCTTTGAAGCAGTGCTGAAAGACCCGATACCGGTTTACCTGATAACGCAGTGAACGGAAAGCCGGCCTGCAGGCAAAGGTGCTGAAGCAGGCTTTCAATGTCGAGAAGCCCCCCGGCATCTTTTTTTAGTGAAAGGGCAGACGGGTCCGATTTATGCTGGTTCATCCGCATCTGACGAAGCTGGGTGAATCTGGGTTTCAACTGGGACTTTCGGTCTTGAAAAATGGCGGTTAGATCATTCAGAAAACCGGAAAACAGGGTTTCGCTTCCCGATATCAGACTGGCCCGGGTAAAGGTTTGAAATTCCCAATAATCCGCCCGGTTTTTGTAATAGGAGAGTGATGCCGCCAATTCCGGCAGAACAGGTGCATTTTTTCCTTCAGGGCGAAGGCGGAAGTCAACCTGAAAATGAATGCCGTATGGAGTATATTCCGTCAGTTTCGAAGCTGCAAGTTTAAAAGCCTGAACTGATTCTGCCGGGGCCTGACGGTCAGAAAAGGCAACCAGATCTGCATCGCTGCCGGGACCCGATTCACCGGTCGCAGTCTTGCCGAGAGCAATCAGTAGCAGGTCGGATGGAATTCCCGGGGTTTCGGAAAACCGCTTCCGGATGACGGTTTTCATCATTCCGGAATTCAATTGAAGAAACTGGTCAAGAGTTAGCCTGCCCGTCAGATATCCCAAAATTCCCCAGATTTCAGAATAAACCTGAAACCGATGCAGGTCATCTTCAAGATAAAGATCAGGGTGCCGGTTTAAAATTAATCCTTCCCAGATATCCGGCATCGAAATCAGGCGGGAGGTCACAACCGGTGCCTGGTCCAGAACCCTCAGGATATGTTTCACGAAGGCAGGTTCACTGATCCAGAGCTGAAGCAGGGAAGCCGGGCTGGGGAATGCTTTAAAAATCCGGTCAAGCGAAGTCACAACAGAAGGAACCCGGGTAAAATTTTTCTCCAAAATCAGTTCTCTGACTGGTTTGGGCAACTCTCCCCATTGGTTAAGCAGGGTGAGGACCGGGTGGGATTCCTGTTCAGTCCGGATCGGTGCCGGGAAGTAATAACCGGCAGTTTCGGTGACCTTTTTCAAAGAACCGGTAATTTTTTCCTCGAGTGCTTCAGCCGGATCAGATGAAAACCTGGCGGAAAAATCCTGAAAGTCAGGCCCCGGTTTTGGAATCTCATGCGTTTGCAGATTTTGGAAAAACTGAAGATGATGCTCAAGCCGGCGGTAAAATTGGTAATTCTCTGCAAGAATTCCGGCATCCTCTTCCCGGATAAGTCCCGAGTTGCTCAGATACTCCAGGACTTCCAGTGTATTCCCGTTCCATAGATCAGGATGCTGCCCGCCGATTTCTAACTGAATGGTCTGACAGAAAAATTCGACAGTCCGAATTCCGCCGGGTGTTGTTTTGATGTTCCTCAGATTGAATCCCTGGTTTTCATGGACGGCTTCAAGTGACTGATGAAAATGTTCAATCCCCATTACCTGACGCAGCGGATTGAAAATAAAGGACCTGATGCCGGTGAGGAACCGGTTGGCCAGATCGTAATCCCCTAAAACCGGCCGTATTTTCAGCAGCATTTGCCGTTCCCAGGTCCTGCCTCTCGAAAAATAATAGTCCAGAGCACCATTGGCTGTTGGAACCAGCGGTCCAAATTCCCCGTCGGGGCGAAGCCGGAAATCAACCCGGTAAAAAAAGCCATCGGCATCGGGCTGACTCAGAATATCCACAAAAGTCTGAATCCACCTGACAAGAACATCCGAAACCAGCAGAGTCCGGCCCCGCCATTCCAGTTCCCCATCCAGATCGCAGATGGCCATCAGATCAATATCAGAACTGTAGTTTAGTTCTCTGCCGCCATACTTTCCCAAAGCAAGTACAGTGAAGGCAGGAACCGGTGTTTCCCTGAAATATTCCCGGTTTAAAAGCTGGTGAATGCAGGTCAGTACTGAATCGGCCAAAATAGTCAGTAGGGAGGTTGTTTCACCGACTGAATCCAGCCCGAGCAGGTCACGGGCCCCAATGGTAACCAGATACCGCCTGTGAATCTGCTTGAGAAGTGAGAGCCTGGTGGCACGGATGTCTGAACTTTCAATCGCCCGTGTGGTGTCTTTTTCAATTTTTCCGGCAGGAAAACGACCGGTCAGTAGTCCTGAATCCTTCAGCCAGGAAAATAAATGGGGATCCCTGACCAGGCAGTCTGTGAAATAGTCACTTTTCAGAATCAGAAGGGACAGCAGTCTGAAATGTCCGGGATTTTCTTCAAGTGACCGCAGTAAAATTACTTTGGAAAGTGAATGAGCAACTATCCGTTTGAATTGAGAAAGGCTTTTTTCAGGGTGGGGATGCTGGTAAAATAACTCTCTGAATCTGCCCGAAAAGGAGTCAAACCTTGCGGCCGAGTCAAAACAGGATCTGTATTCGGTTAAATCTGGGAGATAGTGATCAGGTTCCATTGCAGGCAAGTTTAGCAAATTCCTGCCGATGAACAAAATCAATGTTTCCCCGACCGATATTATTCAGATCCGGGATGCAGATTTTTTGTAAGGAACTCCGGTTTCCGGTACTTTTGCAGAATGAGGTCAGAACAGATAACAACCCGGATGATTTCGGGGAAGCTTGCCGAGTACCGGCATCAACCTATCCCGTCACGCCCAGAAGGATTTCATCAGGCAGCAGTATTGGTTCCAGTCACCGAATTAGGCGGTGAACCGGTTTTGATTTTAACCCGTCGCAGTATGAAAGTGAAAACCCATCAGGGCCAGGTGGCATTTCCCGGTGGAATGCAGGACCCGGGTGATTCCGGCCCGGAGGCTGCGGCACTTCGGGAACTTGAAGAAGAAACCGGTATCCAACCGGGCTCTGTTCGGATAATCGGGCGTCTGTCTGACCGGCTCACCATTTCTGATTTTTGTGTTACTCCGTTCGTCGGCTATATTAAAACCCTTCCTGAAGGTCTGTTTTCAGTCGAAAATGAGGAGATAGCCCGTATTTTTTACGTTCCGTTGAATTGGCTGGCGTCCCCGGTGAATGTAAGAATAGAAAATTGGGAGCACCAGAAATTCATTCATAAAATGCATTTCTGGAAGTATGACCGGGAAGTTATCTGGGGAATGACAGGCGATGTAATCAGAGAACTGATCGAAAGTGTTGCCGGTAACCGCTTTCAGGATGTTCCGGTGTCAGAATCGAGCAGGGAAGCCTTTCTGGCCTCACTCAACCGATAAAATAGACTGAATCAATCCTGAGATTTTGGCAAGCGAATAGGGTTTCTGAATGAAGTACAGGTTTTTATCCGGACCAAACTGCCGTTCGGTTTCATCCTGATCCATGCCGGAACTGAGGATAACCGGAAGCACAGGAAACGTTTTTCTGAGCTGGTGGTAACATTCCCGGCCACTCATAACCGGCATATTCATATCGAGTATGACCAGCCCGATTTCTTGATCTGCAGCCAGCGCCTGAAGGGCCAGTTCACCGTCAGAAACAGCATCACTTGCCAGATCAAGGGTATCAACGATATCAATCAGCAGATCCCTGATCATTTCTTCATCATCGACGATCAGTATTTTATGTGCCAATGTTGGGTCCTGTTTCCATTTTGGGGGCTGAATTCCGGGTTAGCATCTGGAAGGCAACCGCCCGGGTTGAGTTGAGTCAAAATATTATGAAAAACAAAGAATATCAAACCATCTTTTCTGAAATTAGCATGAAACAGGGCAGTAAACAATTTCCTTCAGCTACTGAAGGGAATTTTTAATCCGGCCGGTGATGTTAATTTCCCAAAAAGGAGAAAAATGAATAAGTGTATCACTTCTGAAAAAGTCACCTCCGGCATCCGGGTCAGGACATTTCCGGAATATATTCCGGAAAGTTCAGTTCCTCAGGAAGGTAAATATTTCTTTGCTTACCGCATCCAGATTGCCAATGAAAGTGAGCACCCGGTTCAGCTTCTTTCCAGACACTGGGTCATAATAAATTCTGAAGGTGAAACCGAGGAAGTTACCGGCCCCGGTGTCATAGGGAAAACTCCGGTTTTGCAACCGGGAGAACAATTTGAATACACCAGTTTCTGCCCGTTGAATACCAGTTGGGGCACCATGGAGGGCTCCTACCAGTTTATTTC
Source organism: Bacteroidota bacterium (assembly GCA_023151185.1). Taxonomy (GTDB): domain Bacteria; phylum Bacteroidota; class JABWAT01; order JABWAT01; family JABWAT01; genus JAFLBE01. The sequence continues at coordinate 538,726 of JAKLJL010000002.1, read as the reverse complement.
TCACGAAGGCGTCGAATTTGATGTTGCCATTGACCGGTTTGTCCTGGTCTCCGACCAGCCAGACTCTTAGTTGATAACCGGCAGAAACGAGTACTCCTTTCCGTATTCCATCATTTGCTTTGTAAAATCATCCGGGTAACTGATTTGGATATCCCTGATCTGATCACCTTCCATAACCGGTGTCAGTTTGGGTTGAATAAACCCGGCGTAAGGTGCAATGTTCAGTTTTTTATACCGGTTCAAAATTTCCTGATGGAGGTTAGGGTCAACTTTTACTCCATAGGTTTCGACCAGTTTCCGGGCTGACTCAAAATCGCCTTCAGAGGTTATTCTCTGCATCTCAGCAAGAAGCTGACCAAAAAGATCTCTAAGTTTCTCATAGTTGTTGATGACGAAATAGGTCTTGCCGTCCCGGCTTATTTTTTCAATTACGTTGTCAGAAAGTCCTTTTTCATAAGCCCATGCAGCAATAAGCTGCCGGTTTCTCATGTGATCCTCTTCAATATCTTCACCCGGTTTCAGTCTGACCAACTGGGTCATGAGTCCGTTACGGATGTAACTGTTGAATTCAGACTTACCAACATCTGTGGAAGCCGCAACCCCGATTTCAACCAGCTTGGGATCGATGATATAATACAATGCCACCAGGTCAGCCCGGGCTTCCTCAATGGTTGATGCATAATTTCTGAGAGTTTCTCTCGGGGTTCCAATCCCCGGATTGATCTGACCGGATGCATGGCCGATAACTTCATGCAGATCGGTATGGAGATTGTTACCGAGTGCCCCCCATTTTTTGGCCAATTCAATTTCTTCCTGAGAGGAACAGAATTCTTCGAGCATTCCGCTTGACCGGCCGGCCTCGTCATAGGCATCCACAATATTACCCAGATTAACCGACTTGGATCCATGATGCTTCCGGATCCAGTTTGCATTCGGAAGGTTTACTCCAATCGGTGTAGAAGGTGCAGCATCGCCCGATTCAACAACAACGGTTATGACCCGCGCCTGAATCCCCTTCACATTTTTCTTTTTAAACTTATCTGAAATAGTCGACTTATCTTCGAACCACTGGGCTTCCCGGCTGATGGCCTCGATCCGTTTGCTGGCTTCCGGATCTTTGATCGAAACCATGGATTCAAAGGATCCCCGCATTCCCATCGGGTCCAGGTAGGTTTCAATGAACCCGTTTACAAAATCAACCCGTGAGTCATTGTTTTTAACCCAGGCAATGCTGTATTCATCAAACTTGGCCAGAGAGCCGGTTTTGTAAAACTCGATCAAGGTAGAAATAACCAGTTTTTGCTGGTCATTTTCGGCAACGGTTTCGGCCTTTTCGAGCCAGTAAATAATATTGTCGATGGCCTGACTGTACATTCCGCCCGATTTATAAAGCCGTTCTTTGATAATCCCGGCTTCTTTGATCAGTTTGCTGTTCAACCCGTAAGAAATTGGGGTCGTGTCGTTTTTATCGGTGATCCGGCTGTAAAATTCTTCGACTTCCTTTTGACTGACACCCTCATAAAAGTTATTGGCCGATGTTTTAACCAGGTCGTCTTTGGGGTCCTTGTTTGTCCGTTTGGGTGCGATGTCAGGATTGTAGACAACGTCGGTTATTCTTTCGGCGAAGTCAGCCGCCGATTCGCCGTCATGAAGCGGAAACTTTGCATCCGGAAGAGCCTGTATCAGAGACTTAAAATACTCCCTGGAGCATTCCGGGAAGAATTTGAGGTTGGAATAGTGGTGGTGAATTCCGTTTGAAAACCAGACCCGTTTGGTGTAAACCATAAACTGATTCCATTCGGAACTGGTTTTATCGCCGGAGTAGTTTGAAACGATGATTTCGAGTGTTTTTCTGACAGAAAGATTGTGACGGCTGTTCTGATCATAAAAAATATCGCGTCCTGAAAGTGCGGCTTCATACAGGTAATAAACCAGAAGCTTTTGATTCAGTGTCAGTTCAGTAAACCCGGGAACCTGGTACCTGAGAACCTTGAGATCGGCAAACTGTTCGGTTTGTACCGTAAATGGTGCCGGGTCGGGAGCTTTATCTTTACAGGAGGAAAGGGTTAATACCATTAGTGAAGTTGTGAATAAGGTGAGGAGGTAGTTCATGGTTAGGAATCCGCGATCAGTTGAAGATGTGAATATACACCTGCCGGAATTATTTGTTCAATACCCATTACTTAAAAGCAAATTATAATTTATTGAGCCGGCTGGAGACCTGAGTTTTTAAGGCAGATCTGCACGCAGGTTATTTCAGACAAACAGGACTTTTTATAATCAAATCCTCATGAAATCAAATTGAGGGAAATAAAGGGTTTCGGTACCTTTGTACCGTCAAAATTAACGATCGGAAGCGGTTTTATCGAAACATCGGAAACGAAACCCGCAAAAAGATATAAAATGATTTAAGGAGACAGAGTCATGACAATTTCCCATATTGAACATCTCGGAATTGCAGTTAAAAATCTGGAAGAATCCATCCGGTACTATGAAGATGTTCTGGGGCTAAAATGCTATGCGGTTGAGGAAGTTAAGGATCAGCGGGTAAAAACCGCTTTCTTTATGGTTGGCCAGACTAAAATTGAACTTCTTGAATCAACCGATCCCGAAGGTCCTGTCGGCAAATTCATTGAAAAAAAGGGAGAGGGAATCCACCACCTGGCATTTGCGGTCGATGGTGTTGCCAATAGCCTTGCCGAAGTTGAATCAAAGGGAATTCAATTGATTGATAAAGCTCCCAGAAAAGGTGCTGAAGGGTTAAATATTGCTTTCCTGCACCCGAAATCAACCTTCGGTGTTTTAACAGAATTTTGTGAAAAACCCTGATTTTTTCCCATAAAAGAAAAGAAACCATCCATGAAAACTGTCAGTGATAAAATTAAACACCTCCGGGAAAAAACCCAGCATGTCCTGTTGGGCGGCGGAAAGGATCGCCTGGAGGCCCAGCATAAAGCCGGGAAAATGACGGCCCGCGAACGTCTGCATTTGATGTATGACAACGGGTTTTATGATGAACTTTACCGCTTTGCCGAACACCGGGCAACTTTATTTGGTCTGCAGGATAAAGATATCCCGGCTGATGGTGTTGTAACAGGGCTGGGTGCAATCGGCGGCCGGCTTGTCTATTCTTCAAGCCAGGATTTTACCGTCATGGGCGGGTCTGTCGGCGATATGCACGCCTGGAAAATCTGTGAAATGATGGATATGGCCCTAAAAGCCGGTGCTCCCTATGTTTCCATCAATGACTCCGGCGGCGCCCGTATTCAGGAAGGGGTTGACTCTCTGAAAGGATACGGCAGAATCTTTTATTACAATACCCTCCTTTCCGGGGTCGTGCCCCAGATTGCGGTTGTTGCAGGACCTTGTGCCGGTGGGGCTGCTTATTCACCTGCTCTGATGGATTTTATTGTCATGGTTCAGGGAACCGGGCAATTGTTCATTGCCGGCCCCGAAGTCATTAAGCAGGCGACCGGAGAAGTGATTTCAGCCGAGGAACTTGGCGGTGCCCATGCTCAGGCTTCCCAATCAGGAAACGTGCACTTCATTGCCCGGGATGATGCCGAAGCGATGGAAATAGTCCAGAAACTGCTCAGTTACCTGCCTTCCAACAACATGGAAGAGGCACCGGGAATCCCAACCGACGGTCTTTTGATGATTGAAGATGAAGCCCTGAATAAAGTGGTTCCTGATGATTCACGTGATTCATATGACATGTTTGAAATCCTGAACCGGATTTTCGATCAGGGAAGCATTTTTGAAGTTCATGCTCACTATGCTAAAAACATGATTACCTGCTTTGCGAGAGTGAACGGTCAGGTTGTCGGGGTTTTTGCCAACCAGCCTAATGAAATGTTTGGGGCTATTGATATTGATGCTTCTGACAAGGCCGCCCGGTTTATCCGGTTCTGCAACGCCTTTAACATCCCGATTATTTCCTTTGTCGACGTTCCCGGATATCTGCCGGGTGTTGAACAGGAATTTGGCGGAATTATCCGTCACGGTGCTAAAATGCTGTTCTCTCTTTCTGCTGCCACGGTTCCCAAAATAACCATTGTAGTCAGGAAGGCATATGGCGGTGCCTATCTTGCCATGAGTGCAAAGTCATTGGGTGCAGACCGGGTTGCGGCCTGGCCAACTGCTGAAATTGCTGTTATGGGAGCAGAAGGTGCCGTATCGGTTCTGTACAGAAATGAACTAAAAACTGCCGAGGACCCGAAGGCAAAACGGAAAGAACTCATCGAAGAGTACAAGAATAAGTTCAGTACACCTTACCAGGCAGCCTCCCGAGGGATGGTTGATGCGGTTATCGAACCCAAAACAACCCGAGCCTACATTTCTGTTGCGCTTGAATCACTTAAAAATAAACGGGATCTCCGCCCTCAGAAAAAGCACGGACTGATTCCACTCTAAGGAGCATACATGTTCAATGCAGATTTGTTTTTTGAAGCCCTTCTTATTATGGTTGTCGGGATCAGTGTCGTTTTTTCGGCTCTTGCTTTGCTGGCAGGAATGATCTGGTGCTTCAAATTTGCTGATGAATATTCGAACCGCAAAAAGATTACGAATTATTCCAAAAAAATTGAATCAGAAGAAGCCCCGGATGAAGTGAATGATGAACTGGTTGCGGTTCTTTCTGCGGCAATTGAGGCGACACTTCATAAAAGTGTAATCATCAGGAAAATTCAGTTTTTAGGTGGGAAGTCCACCACGGCATGGCGGTCAAGCGGCCGTTCAACACATATGAGATCTCACCAGATTAATTTAAGAAAATAAGGATATTACCAATGAAAAAGCTCATGATCACCGTGAATGGAAAACGGTACGAAGTCGATGTTGAAGTGGTTTCTGATGACGAAGCGATGGAACCCCAGCCGTTGTATCCGCCAACTTCCTACAGCATTAATACACCGGTTGCGGCACCCAGACCGGCTGCAGCTCCTGCAACTGCGCCCCGTGCCCAGGTTCCGGCTGATGCTAAAAGCCTTCAGTCACCCATGAACGGTGTGATGCTCGAAATCCCCATCAAAGAAGGACAGGATGTGAAAATGAAGGATGTTCTTTTTGTGATGGAAGCAATGAAAATGAAAACCAATGTGTCCTGCCCGTTCAATGCAAAGGTTAAAACCATCCATGTTAAAGTGGGTGATACGATTGAATCCGGCCAGGTTCTGGTCACTTTTGAATAACCGGTACTGATATGTACGAAAATTTTCTAAAGTTCATTCATGGTATGGGCTACTGGCAGCTTGAATGGGGCCAGGTCCTGATGCTTGTTGTGGCCTCTGTTCTGATCTGGCTGGCAATTAAAAAGGGGTTTGAACCCCTCCTGCTTCTGCCAATCGGGCTGGGCGCTTTTCTGACCAACCTGCCCGGAAACGGCCTGTTGACAGTTCCTCACGGGAATGAAATCGGCGGGTTGTACTATTACCTTTCGAAGGGAATTGAACTGGAAATATTTCCCCCGCTCATTTTCCTTGGAATCGGGGCAATGACCGATTTTGGCCCCTTACTTGCGTCACCCAAGACATTCCTCATTGGGGCAGGTGCACAGTTTGGTGTATTTGCAGCGCTGCTTGCTGCGGTTGCACTTGGGTTTAACCTTCAGGAAGCTGCCGCGATCGGAATTATTGGCGGTGCTGACGGGCCGACGGCAATTTATCTGACTCTGAAACTGGCACCTCACCTGTTGGGTCCGATTGCAGTGGCAGCCTACTCTTACATGGCTCTGGTTCCGCTTATTCAGCCCCCGATTATGCGGCTGATGACAACGGATAAGGAACGTGCCGTAGAAATGCCTCCGGTAAAACCGGTTTCCAAAAAGATCAAAATCATCTTCCCGCTGGCAGTAACCGTGGTCGGTGTCTTCATTGTGCCGCCGGCTGCACCGCTTTTGGCCATGCTGATGGGTGGAAATCTGCTCAGGGAATCTGGTGTGGTTGAACGTCTGACCAATATGGCCCAAAATGAACTGATCAATATTGTGACGTTTTTCCTGGGTACCTGTGTGGGACTTACGATGGCTGCAGATCAGTTTCTGAAAATTGAAACCCTCAAGATCATTTCTCTTGGTGTCGTTGCCTTTGGAATGTCGACGGTCGGCGGGCTGATTATCGGGAAAATCATGTACCGGATGACGGGCGGGAAGATCAATCCGCTGATCGGATCAGCCGGTGTTTCTGCCGTTCCGATGGCCGCACGGGTTTCTCATAATGTCGGGCAGGAATATAACCCGAACAACTATCTGCTCATGCACGCCATGGGACCGAACGTTGCCGGTGTTGTTGGAACTGCCATTGCAGCCGGTATTCTCCTGGCCATTTTAGGAAAATAAACACCACATCCCTTTGGTGTTCTGTACCCCGGGATGCACAGGCCATTGTCTGCTGCACCGGGGTTTTTTGTTTTTACGGTTTCTGAAACGGAAGTTCAAGCGTGAAGACAGTTCCCCGTCCTTCCTCAGGTTCAAGAGTGATCCGGCCTCCCATTCCATTGATGATAGCATAAACTTCATACAGACCCAGCCCCCTGCCGGACCCAACTTCCTTGGTGGTAAAAAACGGATCAAAAACCCGGTTATGGTATTCTGCCGGAATTCCGGGACCATTATCAGAAATCCGGATAATTAAAAGCCCGGGTTTCAGGGGTTCCGTACGGGTTTCAACCAGAACCTGCCCGGCAAAACCGGGATCCCCGATTTTCTTCCGGTAAGAATTCAAGGCATCAAGAGCATTATGGAGCAGGTTAAAGATGGCCAGGCTGAATAATCCCGGGTTGCAGCCAAGTTTGGACTGGACGCCTCCCGACACCCGAATTTCAGTTTTGGGGTCTGGCTGCAGGTAAAGGTCAATAATGGTGCGGATGGTTGGATCCACCTGAATAAAGGCTTTTTCTGTCTGATGCGGGTTTGCAGCCTTTTTAAGACTTTCAATTATTTCCTGAATCCGGTAACTGCCGGTTTCTGCTCCGCGGATGGCAGTATCAATATCATTCAGTTCTTCCACGCCGAGATCTGGTTTTTTTCTTCCCGGTTGAACAGAAAGATAAGTCCTGACCAGGTACAGGTTGGAAGAAATAATGGCAAGCGCATTGTTGATTTCATGGGCAAGTCCGCCTGAAATCCGCCCGACCGCAGCCATTTTTTCATGGAGAAGCAATTCCCGGGTTTTATCCAGTACTTTTTGTTCCAGGTCCCGGTTTTTACGCTGGAGCCTGAGAGTTTTTAACCGGACAAATCCGGCGGTCAGCCCGATGAAAAGGAGTATCCAAAGCAGAATAAAAAGCCATGAAAAATACCAGGGATTCCGGATTGTGAACCTGTATTCTGCCGGAAGGGAAAGCTTTCCGGATGCTGACCTGGCCTGTGCAACAAGGGTATAGTTTCCCGGCCAGAGATTGGAAAACCGGACTTCCCGGCTGCTGGTCCATGACGACCAGCCGGTCCCGGACGTTTCGAGCCGGTACCGGAACTGAACACCATCAGAGGTGGTGTAATCACGGGCAGAAATCCGGAAGGTTAGTTCGTTACCATCCCAATCAAGTTCCGGATGGGTTTCCAGTGTGTCAGAAAGCGGAAGTCTAAACCCGGCACCCGTCCTGATTTCCCTGAACAATACCCGGAAAGGAGTTTCCCTGAGCGAACCGGACCCGGGAACAACCCGGAATAACTGACCCTGGGTTCCTATCCAGAGTGTCCCATCCGGTTCTTCAAAAATTGACTTAAACAGGTTTCCATTCAGCCGCTGAAGATTCCCGTGAAAGGGATCCGGGCCGGTTAGCAGGAGGTTTTCTCCGAAAATGGAATCCTGCTCAGCAGCAAGCAGGAGCGTTCCTGAGTGGAGGTACCTGAACAGAGCCGAAGACAAAACAGGTGCATCCGGGTTGAATCCTGAAAAGACTGCCGGAATAAATCTTCCGTCCTTCCAGTGCCAGATTCCCTGTGAAGTCGAAAAAAGCGGAGCAGGTCCGGAATCCCCCGTGAAAACAGTTCCTTCGGTAAACCAATTGCTCGAATCCGGCTGGGATAGTGTTGAGGAGGTATCACCCGGGCTGAGGGTCAGGTCAAGTTTGAACAGTCCATTTGAATGGGTACCTACCCAATAGGACCCACTTCCGGCAACAGAAAACGACCGGATATCCGGCGGGCTTTTCAATGGCTTCAGAACCGGACCTTTTTGGCGGGTCAGATCCAGCAGCCCGGCGCCCCCGAGTGTTCCTGCCAGAAACAGGCCTGGTTTTCCCGGAACCGGGAACAGCACAGAACTCCGTGCAGGGTTTAATTTTTTCCAGGTTGGGTAAATCCGGAAAATACCGTCCCCGGTCGCTGCAAGCAATTGATTCTGATAGGGGGTTAAGCCAAAAACCTGAGCCTGCAGCCCGGGAATTTTTTCGGAAAAGGCAAGTCCGCCTGAGTTGGAATTTCCAGGGTGAAGCATAAACAGTCCGTCACCGGTTCCCGCATACAGAATTCCATTGTGGCGCTGGACTGCGTGAACAATTCCTTTTATTCCGGACCGGGAATCAAAAACACTGACCGGGCTGGCATATTCCAGATAGGCAATACCGGTTTCGGTTGTAGCCCAGAGATTCCCGGCCGGGTCTTCAAAAACGTGCTTAATATTATTTCCGGGCAACCCCTGACTTTCGGTTAGCTGCCGGATGAAAATCCCGGATTCAGAAAACTCAAAAATCCCGGCTGCAAGAGTCCAGATCAGAAAGTGCCCGTTGGTATGCCGGAGTCCGCCATAAATCCGTCCGTCAATCATCGGCTTATGTTTGCCATCCGGAAGAAGGGAAAGTTTGCCGGTTACCGGGTCATAAATCTGTAGTCCGCCTTTCTCGGCCACCGTCAGGATTTTTCCGTTTTGGAACGGAAGCAGGGCAGTGACATAATCTTTTGACAGGTCCAGGGTTCCTGGCAAAACCACCGAAACTGTATCCTGCAGTCTGAAAAGCCCCCGTTGATCTTCCGAACCGTAAATGCCGGTTCCGATTTGCATCAGAACGTCGATATTTCCCTGTTTTCTGATCCGGCGGATTTCCTTCCCGTTCCAAAAAAAAAGGTTTTTCCCGGACCTGAACCAGATGGAGTTTTTGCTGCCTGAAATTGAAAAAACAGAGCCGAACTTCCTCTGGCTTTCCGGCAGGGAATCCGCAAAGGAAACAAAGGAGATTTTTCCTTCCGGACTGATGTCCAACCGGCCAAAATCACTGCTGGTCCCCCAGTATGTGTTGCCGTCCGGCAGGGCCTTTACCGTCCTGAGGGTTCGGTTTCCCGGTGTGGGAATGGCCTGAAATTCCTGCCCGTCGAATACAAGCAGAATACCGGATGTCCCAAAAAGAACCCGGTCATCCGGTGCAGCCGTTCCGGTCCAGATCTGATCAGGTGCCTTAAAGTCAGAGGATCTGAACTGTTTTATGAAAGGCAATCCGGCTTCCTGCTGAGCCGAAACCAAGGCCGGTGCTAATAGAAAACTAATGAAAGGGAGTAAAAGCCTTAAAAATCCCATTTTAATCCTGTTTCTTTTGGGAAAGATAGGGTAATTTGATGACGAAAATAAGGGAAATCCCAATTGAAAAGGGGAAAAATTGGGTGCGAAGGTTTAAAAAAGTCTAAAAGCAAGAACAAAACATTATAAATGCATTAAATATAGGCTTGATCTTTTCGAGTTTGAGGCCACTTTCTGCCGAATTTTAATCAAACCAAAATAAAAAGATATTGTAGGGTTTTTTTAGGATAGTTAACTTGCCCGGAGAAAAACAGGTCCGTCTGTTGGTTCGCAATCGCTTTTCAGAACAACATCACAAAAGTTTCTTACTTCAGGGAAACCCAAACAACAAAACCAGATAGGTCTACATCCATGCTGATCCAGGAAAAAATAAAAGAACTGCTCGATTTGCGGGCCAAGGCAAGACTTGGCGGCGGTGAAAAACGCATCGAATCCCAGCATAACAAAGGAAAATATACCGCAAGGGAGAGAATAGAACTTCTTCTGGATGAAGGTTCCTTTGAAGAATTTGATATGTTTGTTACCCACCGGGAGCCCAGCCTGGAAGGTCAGCAGTTTTTGACCGATGGTGTCGTGACCGGTTATGGCACCATTGATGGCCGGATGGTCTATGTGTTTGCGCAGGATTTTACTGTTTTCGGCGGATCCCTGTCAGAAATGTATGCACAGAAAATCTGTAAAATCATGGATAAAGCTACCAAAACCGGAGCACCGGTTATTGGGCTGAATGATTCAGGCGGCGCCAGAATTCAGGAGGGAGTGAAATCTCTTGCCGGTTATGCAGAAGTTTTCGAAAGGAATATTCTGGCTTCAGGTGTAGTCCCGCAGATTTCGGCTATTTTTGGTCCGTGTGCCGGTGGCGCAGTTTACTCTCCGGCCTTGACGGACTTCATTATCATGTCGAAGGGAACCTCAAACATGTTCCTGACCGGGCCGAAAGTGGTTAAAACGGTAACCGGTGAAGACGTGACCGATGAGGAACTGGGTGGTGCCGAAGTCCATGCCACCAAATCGGGTGTTTGCCACTTCGCTGTGGATTCTGAAAAGGACGGGATTTTGCTGATCCGGAAACTGGTCAGTTACCTGCCGCAGAACAATCTGGAAGAACCGCCTTTTGTCCCGAATGAAGATCCGGTCGACCGACTTGATCCAGTGCTCAATGAAATCATACCCGACAACCCGGCAAAACCCTATGATGTCAAAGATGTCATTCACCGGATTGTGGATCTGGGTGAATTTCTGGAAGTACACGAAAGCTTTGCCCCGAATATCATTACCGGATTTGCCCGGTTCAACGGGACAGCCGTCGGTATTGTTGCCAATCAGCCGAAGTATCTGGCCGGAGTTCTCGACATTAATTCCAGCCGGAAAGCAGCCCGGTTTGTCAGGTTTTGTGATGCCTTTAACATCCCGCTTGTGACTTTGGTGGATGTTCCCGGATTCCTGCCGGGAACTGCACAGGAATACGGCGGCATTATCCTTCATGGCGCCAAACTGCTTTTTGCCTATGGGGAAGCCACGGTACCTAAAGTAACGGTGATTCTGAGAAAGGCTTATGGCGGTGCCTATGATGTGATGAGTTCGAAACACCTCAGAGGCGATATCAATTATGCCTGGCCGACAGCAGAAATTGCAGTTATGGGGCCCAAAGGCGCAGCAGAAATCATTTATCAGAAAGAGGTTGCTGCAATTTCTGATCCTGCAGAAAAGACGGCCTTCCTTGCCTCGAAGGAGGAGGACTACCGGAATAAATTTGCCAATCCGTACATCGCCGCAAATCTGGGATATATTGATGATGTGATTGAACCCCGGAATACCCGGTTCAGAGTGATCAGGGCACTTCAGTCACTGGCTACCAAGAAGGATACCAACCTTCCGAAAAAACATGCCAATATTCCGCTGTGAGGGACAGATGCTGACTTTTCTGATTATGCAAACTGCTGCGGCCGATTCATTGAAGGCGGCCATGAAAACGGCGCCTGCCCATCATACAACCAATGTAGATGAACTGGGTGTTTATTTTGAACGGCTCTGGTCTCTTGATATCAACGGAAACGGAAATCCGGTCATGATTTCTCTGATTGGAATGGGAATAGTTTTTCTTTCCCTGACCTTTCTTTATCTCACCTTTGCTTTTATCTCAAACCGGATCAACAACTGGTCCAGGAAAAAGGTGATGAAGGAAACAAATGAAGACGTTCCGAAGGGAACGGATCTGAGTGTTTCGGGGGAAGTCAATGCCGCCATTGCAATGGCACTTCATTTATATCTGCACCAACTGCGTGACGAGGAAAATACCGTTTTGACCATCCGGAAAGTGGCAAGAACCTACTCACCCTGGAACTCTAAAATCTATAACCTCCGCCAGATGCCTCAGCGGACACCATCAAAAAGGGCGTAACCAGTATGAAAAACTTTAAATTTTCAATCAACGGAAATAATTACGAAGTTGAAATCCAGTCCATTGACGGCGCAAAAGCCACAATCGAGGTCAACGGAACGCCCTACACAGTCGAAATTGACCGTGAGGTAAAAACAACCAAAACCCCCGTTCTCGTCCGGAAGGAGGCAGTGCCCTCTACTGACATGGAAAAATCGACAGTACGGACTGCGAAACCGACCGAAAGAAAGGGGACAGGCGGAATCAAATCACCCCTTCCGGGAACAGTTCTCGAAGTCCATGTTAAACCCGGCGATGCAGTCCGGGTTGGGTCCAGACTGATTGTTCTTGAAGCCATGAAAATGGAAAACACCATCAATTCGGATAAGGAGGGAACTGTTACCTCGGTACGGGTTGAAAAAGGGGATTCTGTGCTTGAAGGTGACCTTCTGATTGAAATCGGAGGCTGATCATGTCGGGTCTGGAGAAATTTTTTACCCTTACTGCCTTCGCCAATTTCACCATTGGCCATATTGTGATGTTGGCCATCGGGCTGCTGTTTATCTTCCTTGCCATTAAAAAGGAATATGAACCTCTTCTGCTGATCCCGATCGGATTCGGTATTCTGGTCGGGAATGTTCCGTTCCTTGAAAATGCCAATCTGCAGGTCGGGATTTATGAGCCGGGATCAGTCATGAATTATCTCCATTTCGGGGTACTGAAAGGAATTTACCCGCCACTGATCTTCCTGGGAATCGGGGCTATGCTTGATTTTTCAACCCTCCTTTCAAACCCGAAACTTCTGCTTCTGGGTGCGGCAGCGCAACTGGGAATTTTTGCAACCCTGATGGGCGCAATTGTTTTGGGGTTTTCACCGGAGGAAGCGGCAGCTATCGGGATTATCGGTGGGGCCGACGGACCCACTGCCATCTTTCTGGCCTCCAAGCTTGCACCAGAATTAATCGGGGCAATTGCCATTTCGGCCTACTCTTATATGGCGCTGGTACCCCTGATTCAGCCACCGATCATGAGGCTGCTGACAACGCCTGAAGAACGGGTGATCCGGATGAAACCGCCAAGAACTGTTTCAAAACTGGAAAAAATCCTGTTCCCGATTGTTGGACTTTTGCTCACAACCTTTATCTCTCCAAGTGCAATGCCTTTGCTGGGAATGCTGTTTTTCGGAAACCTGCTGAAGGAAAGCGGAGTAACCAAACGGCTGGCCGATACTGCAGCAAAGCCCATGATTGATGTGGTCACCATTCTGATCGGACTGACAGTTGGCGCATCGACCCAGGCTACAACCTTCCTGACCCCCAAATCTGTCCTGATTTTTGTACTGGGAGCTTTGTCTTTCATGGTTGCGACTGCTGGCGGAATTATGTTTGCCAAATTGCTGAATCTTTTCCTCAAAGGGGATAATAAAATCAACCCATTGATTGGTAATGCCGGTGTTTCGGCGGTCCCGGACAGTGCCCGGGTTTCCCAGATTGTCGGGTTGGAATATGATCCGAAAAACCACCTTCTTATGCATGCCATGGCCCCCAATGTAGCCGGCGTAATCGGAAGTGCCGTTGCAGCCGGTATTCTTCTTGGTTTTATGATGTGACCTTTCTGCCGCCTGGTTTATCAGCCGGGCGGCTCTTTTTTCCCCCGTTTCCTGCTTAAAAAAGAAAAATCTTGCCAAAAATGACCGTCAGGGGTTGCTAATCTTAATTTTACATTAGATATTTCAGTCTGTATAGACTTAGAAATTCAGTTTTAGTATCAGAATGATGCGAATCACAAAAATCAGTTGTTTTTAAAGGGTTTGTGACAGTCATCATGATGGCAGAAAATGGTTATCGGTAAGTTTGCATCAGATCAATTTAACGAAGGAGTAACTTATGAGTTCTAAAACAAGTGTCAGAAAATGGGGTCTCACACTCCCGGTTCTGATGATCGCCGGAATGGCATGGGCGCAGACCATCAACCATTCTGTCGAAATAACCTCTCCTGCAATGGATAAAATCCGGTTTGGGGACATGATGAAATTTGACCCAAGGTCCTCAGGCGGAACCAGCCGGGTTATGTTCAGAGCTACTGTTCATAACACAGGGTCTGAAGAGGCTTTGATTCCGGCAAAAAGTGCCTGGTTCTGGGTGGATTATAACGGCACCGATCTTCCGCTGAAAATGTACAACAAACTGCCTGTTGTATTGAAACCGGGTGAAAAAATTACTATGACCAATGTGAATGCACTGAAGGAGGACGGCCGGTTTTCCTTTACTGTGTCGGGTGATCCTCAGGTGGAAGACATTGCAAAAGTTCTTTTCAATAAAACAGATGTTGCCAGTATCAATGTTGGGGCACCGCTTCCTGCCGGGGCCTATACATTCCACTTAAAAATAAATGATGTGGATGCAACCGCGACGTTATCTCTCAGCAATCCCTCTGGATTCGTCGCCATCAATAGTCCCGGTTCCACCTTCCTTGAGGAGGACCCGCTTGAAATCTATGAAAGAAATCCGGTTATTTCCTGGAGCGGAGACGCCCCGGAATTTGAAGTCAGGGTGGTTGTTGTTGACCCAACCGTTGACAAAACGGTTGAGGATTTAAAAAATAAAACACCTCAATACAAAGACATCACCCGGGATAAAGTAAGACGTTATCCGAATTCAGATCTGCAGGCAGGGAAAATTTATGCTGTTCTTCTGGCTTCAAGGGTAAATACTATGGGTTCCTCGAATGCAGAAGAGGTGTGGGCAAGTCCGACCTGGTTTACAATCCCGGTTGCAAAAACATCCTCAGAAATGGCCGCCAATCAGATTATCGAAAAGCTGAAAGCAATTTTTGGCGATGATTATGCCTCTTTATTTGAACAGATCAAATCAGGCAAAGTTAAAGGAACAGTTATGATTGACGGCAAATCAGTAACCTTTCAGGAACTGGTTGCAATTCTTGAAAAACTGCAGTCCGGACAGGCAAATCTTGAATCAATGGGTATAAAATAATTACGGAGTCAGCATAATGAAAAAAACAGGAATCATTCTCATCGGCGGACTCGCTGCAATACTGGCAACAAGCGGTTTCTACATGCTTGCTGCCGACGACGTTGCTGTGATTACCCGTGTTTATAATGAAGTCAAAGTCAAACCGGAAAAAGGGGCCTGGAAGGAAGCCAAACGGGCAGATAAACTAACCAACGGGGATAACATCAAAACCGGTGAGAAAGCCTCTGCGGTAGTTAAGTTCCTTGATGGATCCATTCTCAGAATCCGGCCAAACAGCGAACTGGTTGTTTACAGTGACCGGTCGGGTACCAAAATCAATAAGAACGTTCAGATTGATGTGGGTCAGATCGGATTCGATGTCAGAAAACGGAAAGAAGAAAATTTCAGTTTCAGTTCTCCAACCTCAGTGGCTTCGATCCGCGGGACAGATGGCGGTTATGCAACTGATGATGAAAAGGATAAACTCCTGATCAATGACGGTGAAGCTGAACTGGAAAATAAATCTACCGGAGAAAAAGTTCAGGTCGGATCCGGTCAGACTGCTGAGCTGGATAAGAAAACCGGTTCCCTCCAAAAACGGAACCAGTCTTCTGATGACCAGAATCAGCTTAATAACATGAACACTGATGGTCCTGGCCAGAAAAAGAAAATGACCATCGAGGTTCAAATGCCCGACGGAACCACTAAAACTCTTGAAATCGAGTATTCCGAATAAGGAAATTCTGATTCAGAGCTGAACTGTGTTGAATCACGTAACCAGAACAGAGATAGCTGTTCTGGTTACTTTTTTTTTATAAAGACGAGGGTTGTTTACATGAAATTCGTTAAATTGATTCCATCCTGCCTTTTTATGTTATTCTTCCTCACTACCTCCCCCCTGCTTGCTCAAAATACCGGACTGGTTACAGTTTCGACCGATATTCAGCCGGTTGAAGGGAAGAATTTCTCCATTCTGGTGACTCCATCCAATCCGGCACAGACTTTCAGCAAAGTGGTGATCGGGTACCGGCTTCCGAATGATGAGTTTACCGAAACTGAAATGCGGTTCGAAAAAGGTGCCTGGAAGTACCTTATTTCGGGGGAATTTGCCGTTCCGCCACGGCTTGAATATTACCTTGTTGCCAGTCTGGATGACGGGAGTGAAGCCACTTACCCGGTTAGTAATTACCGCCAGAATCCGGCTTACCTGACTATTTCTCCCAAGGGGCTTACCGATGCCATTGTGGTTATGATGGGGGAAAACGGCTCCAAATCCGCACCTGAAGATTTTATGATCATGCTGTCCTACTATTCTCTGTCCGACCAGATTGATTTGACTTCTGTCAGGTTAACGATTAACGGCGCTGATGTAACTAAAGATGCATCGGTCACAGCAGATGCCTTGAATTATTTTCCTGCAACACCGCCAAAAGGAAAACAATCAGTCAGCTTTGAAGCCAAATTAAAAGATGGAACCCTGGTAGGCCCCTTAACCTGGTCGGTCAGTGTGGTTTCTAAGGAGGAAGCAAAAGAGGAAGAAGAAGCCGAGCAAAATTATTCCCTCGCCGGTAACGTCTGGAATGAATACCGGTATGAAAAAACCTCAGCCAGAACCAAAGGGACTGACCGTGCAAATGCAAGTGCTTCAGGAAATATTCATTGGCTGACCTACAACATCAACCTGTTTAAAAGCTCCGAAGAAAGCAAAAAGAAACAGGCGATTGACCGTTACACTTTAAAACTTGGAACCGAATACCTGGACCTGACATTCGGAGATGCTTACCCCTCCTTCAGCCGGTTAATGATGAATGGTACCCGGGTTAGAGGTTTTGAAGCTAACCTGAAATCTGATTACATCAATTTAGATGTGGGCTACGGGTTTCAGCAGCGGGCAATTGATGCCGAATTCGAGGGCGAGACAATTACCCTCCGTACCATTGCCGATAAGGACTCGATTGAAACCCTAAAAGGAGAGCTATACCAGGTATTGTCCAAAAATGCAGTGAATACAACTCTCCGGAAAAAGACCTCCAGCGGTGCTTATGACAGAAAACTGCTTGCAGTTAAAACCAGTTTCGGCTCGAAAAAACAAGGGTTTAACTGGGGTCTTGGTTTCCTGAGATCTCTCGACGATACCACATCCAATAAATATGGCGGGGAAGCAATTGCGAATCTTGTGGTATCTACAGATGCTCAGCTCAGGTATGACAACGGCCGGTTTGAATTGTACGGTGATGCTGCTTTGTCCCTTGAAAATAACGATATCAAGTATACCAGCCAGCAATTTGATTCTGTAATGAGGGACCAGTTGGGTTCTGCTTACAAAACAATAAACCAAATCTTCCCGTTAAGTGCAGGTATTTCCGCACCGACCGGTACCAGTCAGATTTTGAACTATTCTGCCTTTTTAGCCGGAATGAAACTCAACTACTGGAACAATTACTTTAAGGTTGAATATCTGAGAAACGGAACTTCTTACCACTCTGAAGGACTTCCGTTTTTCCAAAAGGATATTCAGGGAGTAAAACTTAATGACCGCCTCAGATTATTCCAGAATAAGTTGTTCCTGACATTCGGGTATGATCTACTTTACGATAATACCGACGGTACAAAAGATTTCTCTGAAGTTCAGTATGATCCGGTTAGCCAGGATTCGATTGGGCTGAAAAAGTTTGACGGAACCACCGCCAGAAACAATATCAGAACCGGAATTTCCTTCTTCCCGGGTGGCGGCCTGCCCAGTCTTTCTTTCGATTACATCCGGCTTGCGAGTGTGAATGAAATCCCTGAAAACCAGGTTGCCTCACAAAACAATGCCTCGAACACCTTCCAGATCAGTACCAATTACGGTTTTAGCTGGATGAACGGGTATCATACTACCAGTCTTTCCTACTCATTGACAGATAAAAAGGATCTGAGAGATGAAAAAGTGTACCTGTTCCAGAATGGGTATGCAAGTGCCCAGCAAAAGGTACAGTCTGTCGTTCTGGCCTATGGTACAACCATCGGGCAGGATTTGAGCTTTAATCTTTCCTACAACAATTCCAGTTCGGAATATAGGGAAGTCCTTACCAACGACAGCACCGGAACCAAAGGGATAACCGGTTATGGGTACTTTACCACCAAGGAGCAAAGCTACAATATTCTTGAAGGCAGTTTAGGAAAAAGTTTTCTGGATAATAAACTTCAGGCAAATGTACGGGCCAACATGACATTGAGTGATGTGAACCAATACATTTTTGGAGCCAATGCACAGTATTACTTCCTGAAAAATCTATTTGCAACCTCAGATGCAAACTTTATCCTGAATGAAGGATCAGATGCAGATCTGCTGTTCACCTTCAGGGTTCAGTATATTTTTTAAGGGAACCTGTTACGTGACATTAAAAACGGACTCTTTCATGAGTCCGTTTTTTTTTCTATGATTGTGGATTCGAAAACCGGAGAAACCGATGGCAAATTCAAAGTTTGATCTTTTTAAAAACACCTATTTCACCGCCCTCCTGATCAGTATTGGTGTGGTCCTGATCTCATACCTTTTTACCTTTACAACTCTTTTCGAAAATATTGAGCTGAAATCAATCGACAACCGCTTCGAGAAAAGAGGACCGGTTAATGGGTTTGCTGAAAAATCAAAGGTCGTGATTATCGGGATTGATGATGGGGCCATCGATAATCTGCCGGCAAGCTATCCATTCCCAAGAAGTTATTACGCCAAATTTATTGAGAACATGAACAAGGCCGGGGCTTCTGCCGTCGGGATAGATATTTTATTTGATGGTGTAGACTATAAAAATAAAGAATCTGACTCGCTGCTGAAAGAAGTCCTTTCTACCTATGACAATGTCATACTGGCCGGCCGAACAGAAACCGAGAGTGTTTCAGGAGACCGGTATGAAGTAAAAACCACTGACTCCCTGAACCTGAGAAATATTTTTTATGACATTAAGGTTGGGGTTAAACTCGGCCTGATTTATGTCCCTTCTGACCGCGATGAGAACATCCGGCGGTATGCGATTACCCACACTGCCTCAAATGGCCAGGTCTTCCCGACATTTGCCTTCGAAATTGTTCAGTTTCTGGACAACAAGGCAAATGGCCGAAATGACAATCCGCTGATAATCAAAAAAGAAGAGGATCAGATTAAAATCGGATCTTACTCCGCACCAGAATGGGATGGTTATACCGTTCTTCTGAATTACTACGGACCGGCACAAACGTTCACTTACATCGGTTTGGATAAGGTTCTGGATGACAGCACCATGGTGACCAATACCGAACAGGCCAATATCCGCCAGATTGCTGAGGATTTCGGTATTTCGGTGGATTCAGTTCTGAATGATGAATCCTTGTACACCCAATGGGCGGAAGATGTTTTTGATAATGCCAAAATCCAGAGAATCGCCCGGGATTATGAAAATGCATCTGACGAAGAACTTGAGAATCTGAAATCTCTGTCTCTGAAGTACGACGGAACCTTCGATGGAAAAGTGGTTCTTGTGGGATCTGCAAACCCGGAAGATAAGGATATGCTTGCCATTCCGTTCAGAAAAGGGGACAGTAAGCAAACCAACCTGACTTACGGCGTCGAGATCCACGCCACGGCTGTTCAGAACCTGATCGACGGCAACAATATTGCATCATTGCCACTTTGGATCCTGTTTTCTGTTTTGTTCGTTGTGTCTTTTGCCATTTTCCTGGTCACTTCTTCGATTAAACATCTGAAAAGCCGTCCATCCTGGTTTTTGTTCCTGGTTAATTTTCTGTTCTCCTTTGCTGCAATTTACCTGGCGGCTTACATTCTTTTGGTTCTTGTCTTTGAATATGATGCCATGCTGCTGTTTCCGCCGGTTGCAGAGTCCTGGACGGTCATATCGCTGATCAATTTCAGTTTGCCGTTTCTGACTGCCGGAATTCTGGCTGCGGTTGCTGCCTGGCTGCTTCACCGCAGTAAGTTCGAAGCTGAAACAACGCTGGAATTTGCCAATATTCTGCTTGTTGGCATTCTGGGGTATGGAATTCTTGGATTTGCCCAGTATCTGTTCAATCAGCACCTGATCATGGTAAAAGTTGTCCCGCTGATGTCTTCGCTGATCTTAGGGTATTTCAGTTCAATCGCCTACCAGTACCTGACCGAAAGCAAGCAGAAAAAGGTGATCAAAGGAATTTTCAGCCATTATGTGAACAAGGAAGTTGTCGACAAAATGCTTGAAAATCCTGACTCGGTGCGGTTGGGAGGAGAAAAGGTTGAGCTGACCATTATGTTTTCTGATTTGTCCGGCTTCACCACCATTTCTGAAATGCTGACTCCTGAAGAACTGGTTGTGCTGCTGAATGAATATCTGGGATCCATGACCGATATCATCATGCAGGCTGGCGGAACCCTTGATAAATATATCGGGGATGCCATTATGGCGTTCTGGGGTGCACCGATTCCGCAGGAAAAACATGCCATTCTGGCCTGCCGGGCGGTGATGAAACAGCAAGCCAAACTGAAAGTTCTGGCTCAAGGCTGGGTGGATCAGGGGTTTCCGAGACTGATTGCCAGATTTGGGGTAAACACCGGGCAGGTAGTTGCCGGGAATATGGGGTCCTCAAGCCGGTTTAATTACACCGTCATGGGAGATTCGGTTAATCTTGCAGCACGTCTTGAGCCTGCCAATAAAGAATTTGACACACTGGTCATGATTTCTGAATTTACTTACGAAAAGGTAAAGGATGAGTTCCTCTGCCGTCAGCTTGACCTTCTGCAGGTAAAAGGAAAAACCAAACCGGTTACTGTTTATGAGTTGATGGCCGACCGCCTTGCTGAGGAAGACCTGACTCATATGGAAAAAATTGCCTATATCTACAATGAAGGGCTGAAACTGTATTATGCCCAGCAGTTCTCTGAAGCAATCAAAGTTTTTGAACAGGTTCTTACCGTTGAACCAAACGACGGACCCTCCAAAACCTACATCAAGCGGTGCCATGATTTCATGGAAAACCCTCCTGGCGCCGATTGGACTGGTGTTTACGTGATGAAACACAAATAAAAAAAAAGACCGCTCCGGCGGTCTTTTTTTTGATCCAGGTTGAAAATGATATCCTGGCAGTTCGGAGATCAGGATACCTGAAACCCGGGATGGAGCCTGGGGAAAACCTGATGTGCAGCGGGTGGCACCTTACCAGTGCAATTTCCGGCAGAAACCCATAGAAAGAGCTGTTATCTGGTTCTTGAAAATTTATCCAGTTCGAGAGAAACTGAAACCCGGTGTGAATTTCCCAGATCGTTTTGGCCATTGAAAGATTCAAAGGCGTAATCAATCCAGAGGGAATTCAGCTTAAAACCAGCGCCGAAGTTAACCCGGTTCAGTTCATTCAATCCGCCGCGAATTGCAATTTTACCATTATAGGCATATTCCAATCCGGCTTTAAAATCGCCGGAAACCGGGCCGATGTTAAACCGTGCGGTTTCCCGCCTGTCTTCGAACCGGTTAATCATGCCGCCGGTTACAAGGAAGGTTCCGTAAAGAAAATCGGCGGTCCAGGAGAGGCCAGACTCAACTGAAGGTGAGATCAGTTCTGTAGTGCCGTTATCCCAGGTAATCAGAGTTGAGGTAAGGTCATGGGCTGTTAGTCCGGCAGAAAGACGGTCAATTCCGAACAGATTTTGATGAATCGTTCCGGCATCAACTCCGATTCCCCAGGCTGAAGCTACTGATCCATAGCTTCTGTAAATTCCTTTGACATTAAGCCCGACAGGAAACGAAAACCAAGATGCAGAGGCATAAGAGGCATAGACTGCATATTCTGCGGCATTAAAGAATCCGGGCTCATAACCTGCCGGAGGGCGGTTATAAACCTGATCCCAGTTTTTCCAGCCTTCACGTGTATCCGGAATGTCATCCACTCCATTTCTGAGGATACCAAAACCGGCAGTTTCATGATCCGAAACCGGATAGGTAAAAGCCAAAAAATCCATTTTAACAATACCGGAGAACCGTTCCTGATGCATAAAGGCAATTTCTGAATGGGTTCGCCCGGAAATTCCTGCTGGGTTCCAGTAAACCGCAAACGGGTCACTCACAAAGGAAACCGCAGAATTTCCCATCCCGAGATACCGGGCCCCGACACCACCGGCTAAAAACTCTCCGGCATATTTATCAAAAACCTGGCTTTTGACGGGTGCAGAAATCAAAACCAGACATAACAGAGTTGTGAGTTGGAAGGATAATTTTTTCATGCCGGCAAATTCGTTATTTTTAAATGAATTGTAAAGGTAAAAAATGAACCCCTTTCCGGCAAATCTGGTTCCGCCTTCAAGAAAACTTGCCGCTGGTCTGGTGGGTTTATCTGCTCTTTGGGTTCTGGCAATCTGGACCTGGCCGTTTTGGTTTCCGGTCAGCCCGGAACCGGTAAAGGCCCTTTTGACGCTGGTATTAAATCCGGTTTGTCACCGTGACCCGGCTTTCAGTATCCAATTCTCCGGAGTTGCGCTGATGGTCTGTACCCGGTGTACCGGCATTTATACCGGTTTTTTTACCGGCGCAGTTGCCGGATTTTTTTTCCCGGCACACACAAAAATCAGGCTTGCTGTGGCAGTTTCATTCGTGGCCCTGATCGTAGATTTTTTATTAAATTTAACCGGATTAAAACCGGTTTCTGACCTTGTAAGGCTGATGACCGGGATATTTTTTGGATTTTTTACCGGCTTCTGGCTGATTTCTGCATTAATCAAAAAGGAACACCATGTTTCAGGATATTAAAACAAAAGCGATCGTGTTTGGCGGACTTCTCTCTGCAGGAATCTCGGTTTTTCCTGTTATTTCGATGATTAATCTGATCTGCTGTGCAGGATTTATTATCGGCGGGTATTTTACAGTTTATTACTACCACAAAAACAGCGGAACTTTCCTTTCTTTGTCAGAAGGGGCTCTGGCCGGACTTCTGAGCGGGATTGTGGGCAGTCTGATTTCGCTGATTTTCCAGATGTTTGTTCTTCAGATGGTTGGGCTTGAAACGCTGCAGCAGGAAATTGAATCCACCATGACCCAATTCGGATTGAATCAATCTGATTTTCAGTCTTCGGCGGGTGGTTTTTCACCTGCCGAAATTTTCTCCTTCCCGTGGGTACTGATTTTCGGAATTTTGTCCTCGCTGATTTTCGGGGCCTTCAGTATGATTGGCGGGATGATCCGGGCGGCTCAGGATACCGATCGTGCCAGACCGGCAGGGAACTGACCGTCATTTCTTTTTCATTGCAGCTCTTGCCATCGAAGTGAGTTCAGACAATTTTAACAAAGCTTCAACGGGTGCCATCCGGTTGATGTCCAGTTTTAAAAGTGCCTGGATGATCGGCGCTTCCTGAATTTCAAACAGGGTCATCTGAAATCCGTCATCGGGATTGTAGATTTCAGATGAGTGAGATCTGGCCTCCGTTCCGGTTAGAAATGCGCCCCTTTCCAGTTCAGTCAGAATTTCCCTCGCCCGGCGGATCAGCCCGTCAGGAAGACCGGCCATTTGAGCAACCTGAATTCCGTAAGAGTGGTCAGCCCCTCCCGGGATAATTTTCCGGAGAAAAATCACTTTATCCCCATATTCCCTGACTTCAACGTTATAATTCCGGATTCTTGGAAAGGATGCGGCAAGTTCATTCAGTTCATGATAATGCGTGGCGAACAGTGTTTTGGCCCTTGAACCGGCTGATTCATGCAGGAATTCGCATAAACTCCAGGCAATCGAAAGTCCGTCGTAGGTCGAAGTACCCCGTCCGATTTCGTCCAGAAGGATCAGAGACCGGTTGGTAGCATTATTCAGAATGGCGGCAGTTTCGTTCATTTCAACCAAAAAGGTTGATTCACCGGCTGCCAGATTGTCGCTTGCTCCGACGCGGGTGAAAATCCGGTCAACAGTTCCGATTTTTGCGGAAGCTGCAGGAACAAAGGAGCCGGTCTGGGCCATGAGGGTAATCAGCCCCGCCTGGCGCAGAAAGGACGACTTCCCGCTCATATTTGGCCCGGTGATCACCAGAATCTGATCACTTTCCGAATTCAGTTTCACATCATTGGGAACGTATTCCTCTCCGGGTGGAAGAAGGTGTTCAATAACCGGATGGCGGCCATCCCGGATTTCAATTTCATCTCCATCGGTAACTTCGGGCCGGGTATAATTCCGGCGGCGGGCAACAAAGGCAAAATTGGAAAGGCAATCCAGAGCAGCAATGGCGGCGGCTGTTTCCTGAAGCGGTTCGACCCAGGTCAAAAGTTTTTTCCGCAGATCAAGAAACAACGCCTGTTCCAGTGCCGTCATTTTTTCTTCGGCATGGAGTAATTTTTCTTCAGTTTCCTTCAGCTCAGGCGTAATAAACCGTTCTGCATTAGCCAGAGTTTGCTTCCGGATGTAATTTTCCGGGATTTTATCAAAGTTGGTCCGGGTAATTTCGATGTAATACCCGAAAACCGAGTTAAAATTGATTTTAAGACTCGAAATTCCGGTCCTGTCCCGTTCTGCCTGCTGAAGGTTCTGCATCCAGGACTTACCGTTTTTGGCAAGGTCTCTGAGTTCATCGAGTTCCGAATTAAATCCTTCCCGGATAAGTCCGCCATCAGTAATCAGAGCCGGAGGGTCGCTGACCAGGGTTTCTTCTATCAGGGTAACAGCCTCCGGCAATTCGGAAATCGCAGTGTTTAGGGACCGGGTTAGGTCAGACGTGCATTCAGAAAGGGTTTTCCTGATCGAAGGAAGTTCTCTGAGTGATTCTTTCAGCAGGATCAGTTCCCGTGGGGAAATTTTACCCATTGAAAGTTTGGCAGCCAGCCGTTCAAGATCAGCAAATCCTGAAAGCTGGTTCCGGATCTGGCCCAAAAGGGTTCCGGAACGATGAAACTCGGTAACAGCACAAAGCCTCCGGTTGACCGGTTCAGCAGATTTCAGCGGCTGGAAAATCCATTTTTTCAGAAGGCGAGCCCCCATCGGGGTTTCAGTTTCATCCAGAATCGAGATCAGAGTACCGGTTTTCTGACCTTCACCCTGCATCGAGGTAATCAGTTCCAGATTCCGTTTGGTAGACGGATCCAGAACCATGAATTCTTCAGGGTTATAAAGTCCCAGCTTCCGGATGTGCCCCAGATTTTCTTTCTGGTTTTCATAGAGATACTGAAGAATGGCCCCGGCCGACATGATAGCAAGGTGTTCGGTTTCAAGTCCGAAGGACTTCAGGGAATGAGTTTTAAAATGTCTGAGAAGTTCATCCTTTCCGTGCTGGGCTGAAAAAATCCAGTCATCCCTTTCGGTGATAACGGCCCTGACCGGGATTTTAAATTCATTCCGCAGGCGCCGGGGAATCAGAATTTCTCTGGGCTGAATCATTTCCTGAAGTCCGGCGACCTGTTGGAAGGGGCCTTCCCAGGTAAAAAACTCTCCAGTCGACGCATCAGCAAATGAGAATCCTGCCAGGTCCTTTTCAACAATAAGAGCCCCCAGGAAGTTGTTTGATTTCTGATCAAGCAGTTTATCCGAGAAAGTAACACCGGGGGTAATAACTTCAACTACATCCCGCTTAACAATGGTTTTGGTAAGTTTCGGATCTTCAAGCTGTTCACAGATCGCAACCCTAAGTCCTGCAGCAACCAGCCGGGGCAGGTAAGTTTCGACGGAATGAAACGGGAAACCAGCCAGCGGGGTATCACCGGCAGCACCGTTCGAGCGTTTTGTGAGGGTGATTCCCAAAACCTTTGAACAGGTTTTGGCATCTTCATTGAAAGTTTCATAAAAATCCCCGACTCGGAACAGCAAAAGAACGTCCGGATATTTTGCCTTGATCCGGGAATATTGTGCCATCAGGGGAGTTTCTGTTTTCATTCTGAGTCTTTTATCCAAAACCATAAAAATGAAGAACGGGACGGAAATCAACAAATGAAAAGAGGATGAAAATTTACCGGTTTAATCCGGCATGCCCTGGCAGAAAACGTAACGGGTTGACAGAAATACTGCCCGAAAAGAGGAAAAATCCGCCAAAACCAGCCGGTTTTGTTAAAACTTGATTATGGCCAGGCTGTTTTTTTCTGATTGCCCGGGTTCAGGCGTAACTTTGAACTAAGAAGCAGAATCTGAATGTGGTAGGTTTGCCACCCCTTTTGCTTCAAAACAACTAATTTCGGAGAGTTTTGAAATGAAGAAGTTTCTTTTTCCGGTAATCCTGATCGGGCTTGCTGCCGGAAATGCCAGTGCAGACGAAGGAATGTTTCTGCTGAACAAACTGGATAAGCTGGACTGGAAAAAATTAAAATCAATGGGTCTGGTGATTAAACCGGGAGAAATTGTAACCGGTGCAGAAGGGAAAGGCATCGACCAGGCTATTATTCAGTTGGGTGGCGGAACCGGGGAATTTGTCTCTGCCGAGGGGCTGATCCTGACGAATCACCATGTGGCATTTGGTGCAATTCAGGAGAACTCAACGGCTGCAAATGATCTGATTACAAACGGGTTTCATGCCAAAACAAAGGCAGAGGAACTGAAATCAAGCTATTCAGGCCGGTTAACAGAAAAGGTACTGGATGTTACTTCCCGGGTAAAGGCTGCCCTGGATACCTGCAAAACCCTTGAGTCGAGAGAAGCTGCCTTTAAGGCAATTTCGGATACAATAACCAAAAAATATACCGAGTTTCCCGAGCGGAATGCCCGTGTTGTCCCGATGAATGACGGAAATGAATATGTCCTGTTTGTTCTCCGGAATTTTGGTGATATCCGTTTGGTCTATGCACCGCCCAGATCGATCGGTGAGTACGGTGGCGAAGTGGATAACTGGATGTGGCCGCGGCATACGGGTGATTTTTCAATAATGCGGGCTTATGCTGCCAAAGACGGGAAAACATCGGGGAAATACAGTGAAGCCAACGTACCATTTGTCCCTAAGCGGTTTCTTAAAATTTCGGCTTCCGGAATCAAGGAAAACGACGTAACGCTGATTATGGGCTACCCGGGAAGAACTACCCGGTACAGAACTTCGATTGAAACCGCCTTTGCACTGAATTACAGCTATCCGCAAACGATTGCTGCCCTGAATGCCGGAATCAAAGGAATGGAAGAGGCTTATCAAAACGATAAAGAACTTGAAATTGAATATGCTTCTATTGTAAAAAGTTACATGAATTCTCTCAAGAATTTCGAGGGCAATATTGCAGGGCTCAGCAAAAACGGTTTGATTGCCCAAAAACAGGCCGAAGAAAAAGCCTTTATGGAATGGGTTTCAAAAGACCCGGCAAGAAAAGCAAAATACGGCAACCTGCTGAACGAATTCAGTGGCTGGTACCAAAAGCTGGAAGCAAAAAACCAAAAAAATACCGTTGTACAATGGGTAAACCGGTCACGGTGGTTTTCTCTTGCAAACAGTTTAAATAAAAGCATTTCGAAATTGGCCGGTCAGCCGATGGCGGAGGACATAAAGGCTTCCTTTATTGAAGCTAACATGGAAACTTTTCTTGAAGTAAATCCCAAAATTGAAAAAAATATCCTCAGAAATAATCTGAAACTGGCCTTTGCCCTTCCGGAAAATCAAGCTCTTGCCCTTTCCCTGCTTCCAGGTCTTTCGGCAGACCAAAGTGCAGACCAGATTGCATCGGGTGTTGTCAATGCACTTAAATTGGGAGATAAAGCAGGGTTTACTGCACTTCTTGAGGAAATTGCATCGGGTAAATCACCAGAAAATGACGCACTGAAACTTGCTGCCGCTATTCAGGCAGAGTTATCTTCTGTCACAGCCTTTACAGGAGAGTTCAACCGGAATCTGAGTGAACTCCGCAGACTCCTGATCGAGGGAATGATGGCATTTAAAGGGAAGTACTTCTATCCGGATGCCAATTCCACCATTCGGTTTTCCTACGGTTCAGTAAAGGGTTATAACCCGAGAGATGCCGTTTCTTATGGATATATCACCAAATTTTCAGGAGTTATCGAAAAGGAATCGGGTGAAGAACCGTTTGCCAATCCTAAAAAATTGATTGACCTGCATAAAACAAAGGACCTCGGTTCCTACACAGATAAAAAACTGGGAGACGTTCCGGTTGCCTTCCTGACCACCAATGACATTACCGGCGGAAATTCGGGAAGCCCGGTTCTGAACGGAAAAGGAGAACTGATCGGCTGCGCCTTTGACGGTGTCTGGGAAGCCCTGACCGGTGACTGGAAATTCGAGGATGCGAATAACCGGACAATCGCAGTTGATTCCCGGTATGTTCTTTTCATTCTGGATAAATTTTCGGGTGCGAAGAATATTCTGGATGAACTTACAATTGTAAAATGAGTGGGTTTCCGGGGGAAACTATTCTGGCTTCCCCCGGACCAATTTACTGCCTCCCTGACTATTTCCGGCCGTACTCACCTTCGCAGCTTAGGATCAAAGTTGGTGTTCCTCTTGCCTTTTTTGCCGATTTCCGGGAAAAAATACCCTAGGTGTACGGGTCTTTCCTGCTTCCAGTTCGCCAATCAGAACTACTGTTACAATCAGTTCATCACCGGGCCCCAGTTCACCTTCAACAAGCACAGTTGAGGCAGTTTATTCCCGGCCGCTGTTTTTTACCCGGACGACCTGAATCAAACCAAAATCACTATCCGGAAGCTCAGTTTGATTTTGCAGCGTTAGCTCCGGATGCTGAATCCAGGAGTCAAAGGAAAAAAAGACTGACAATGAAAGTGGCAACAAAACCAGGTAAAAGCGTTTCCTGGAATTTCCTTTCAGGATTTTACTCATCCTGAGTAACCGGTTTAGGAAAGGGTGCCAATCTGGTAAACGTGCAGAAAAATTAACCCTGCACCGCATCCGGTGCTGCCCCGGTCAGATCACAACCCATCCGTTAAAGAACCGGACTATTTGAAATCCCCCCCCGAATACTGTAAATTTATATCTTATCCAGATTTAAACCAGAGGATTATGACCAACTCAGAATTAGCAGAAATTTCAAGGCAGCTCAGACGGGATGTGATCCGGATGATCTCGTCGGCTGAATCCGGCCACCTGGGCGGATCACTTGGAATGGCAGATATTTTTACCGCACTTTACTTTAAGGAAATGAACCATTCACCTGGCCTTTGGCCTTCTGTTCAGGGGCAGGATCTGTTTTTTCTGTCGAACGGACATATTGCGCCGGTGTGGTATGCAGCCCTGGCCAGAACGGGGTATTTTCCGCTGAATGAACTTGGAACCCTTCGCCGGATTCACAGCCGCCTGCAGGGCCATCCTGCAACCAAGGAAGGGCTTCCGGGAATCCGGGTTGCCTCAGGAAGTCTGGGGCAGGGGCTTTCTGTCGCAGTCGGTGCGGCAATTGCCCAGAAACTGAACGGCAGTTCTGACTGGGTTTATGTTCTGATGGGAGATGGCGAACTGAATGAAGGTCAGATCTGGGAAGCAGCAATGAACGGGCCTCATCAGCAAACTGATAACCTGATTGCCTTTGTTGACCGGAACCGGCTTCAGATTGACGGAGATACCGAAGTTGTAAAAAAACTGGATCCGCTTCCGGATAAGTGGACTGCTTTCGGCTGGAACGTCATCGAAATCAACGGACATGATTTCAGCCAGATTTTCGCAGCAGTTCAGACCGCAAAGGCCGGTCGGGGAACCGGAAAGCCCACAGTGATCATTGCCAACACGATCATGAGCAAAGGGGTTTCTTTTATGGAAAATCAGGCAAAATGGCACGGAACCCCTCCGTCCAGAGAACTGGAAGCTAAGGCGTTGGCAGAGCTTTCGCCGACTGCCTGGAAAGATTATGACGATCCGGCTGCCCGGGTTTTTGAAGGGAAGTAAGGTCATGCCAAAATTTACTGTTAAAGATAACAAACCAACCCGGAATGCATTCGGCGAGGCCATGGCCGAACTCGGGAAAACCAATCAGGATGTTGTGGTATTGTGCGCAGATCTGAAAGGATCGCTGAAGCTTGAAAAGTTTTCCGAAAACCATCCGGACCGGTATTTTTCTGTTGGAATTGCTGAAGCGGATATGATCGGGACAGCAGCAGGCCTTGCCATTGGCGGAAAAATCCCCTTTACCGCAACTTTTGCTGAATTTTCTACCGGCCGGGTTTATGACCAGATCCGCCAATCAGTGGCTTATTCTGGATTAAATGTTAAAATCTGTGCCTCCCATGCCGGCCTGACACTGGGCGAGGATGGCGCAACGCATCAGGCACTCGAAGATATCGGATTGATGCGGGCCCTTCCGGGGATGACGGTCCTTGTTCCCTGTGACGCAAATGAAACCTATTCTGCAACTCTTGCCGCTGCCCGTCATCAGGGTCCGGTTTACCTGAGGTTTGGGCGCCCGAATCAGCCCAATTTCACCGAAATCAACCCGGATTTCCAGATCGGGAAGGCAGTTGTTTTGAAAGAAGGTTCTGATGTAACCCTGGTTGCAACCGGTATTCTGGTCTGGAAAGCACTTGAAGCTGCCGACCGGCTTGAAGCTGATGGAATATCAGCAGAAGTAATCAATATCCATACCATCAAACCGCTGGATTCGGATGCCATCACGGCGTCATCCCTTAAAACCGGGGCTGTTGTTACTGCTGAAGAACACCAGATGCATACCGGACTCGGGGATGCAGTTGCCCATGTGCTGTCAACCCGGAATCCGGTACCGCTCGAAATTGTTGCGGTTCAGGATACGTTTGGTGAATCCGGTTTGCCGGATGAACTTCTGTCTGCCTACGGACTGACTTCCGGAGCCCTTGCAGATGCTGCAAAAAAAGCGATCAGCCGGAAAAAAATCTAAACCTATGAAGGACTGACCATCCATGCTTAAGAAAACTCCCTTTCATCACCTTCACCTTGCTGCCGGAGCCAAAATGGTTGAATTCGGCGGTTGGGATATGCCCGTCCAGTATAAAAACGGGATTGTGTATGAACATCATCTGGTCAGAACAAAAGCCGGAATTTTTGATGTTTCGCACATGGGGGAAATTGAAGTTAAAGGAAAGGATGCCGAATCCTTCCTGAACCGGATTTCGACAAACGACGTCACCAAACTGGTTCCGGGAAAGGCCCAGTATACCGCCATGTGTTATGAAGACGGCGGAATTGTGGATGATATGATCATTTACAAACTGCCCCACTATTTTATGGTGGTCGTCAATGCATCCAACAAGGATAAAGATTTCGACTGGATGAAGAAACACCTGGCCGGTGATGTCCAGTTGCGGGATGAATCGGACGAAACAGCTCTCCTTGCAGTTCAGGGCCCGCTTGCAGAACAAATCCTCCAGCCACTGACCCCGGAAAATCTGGCTGAAATTCCCTATTATGGGTTTGTAACCGGAAAGCTTGCCGGTACAGATATGTATATTTCCAGAACGGGGTATACGGGTGAACCCGGATTTGAACTGTATTTTTATACCGATCATGCAGAATCAGTCTGGAACACACTTCTTGAGGCAGGAAAACCTTTCGGGCTTGAACCTGTCGGACTCGGGTGCCGGGATACCCTCCGGACCGAAATGGGCTATGCCCTGTATGGTAATGACATTGGCCGGGACCGGAATCCGCTTGAAGCCGGACTGGGATGGATTACCAAATTCGACAAAGGTGAATTTAACGGAAGAAGTGCTTTGGCTGCACTGAAAGAATCCGGACTGAAAAAACGGCTGATGGGGATTGTTCTCGATGAGAAGGCCATTCCCCGGGGTCATTATGAAGTGACAACTCTTGAAGGAACCCCGATCGGGGAGGTAACCTCCGGGACGTTTTCTCCTACGCTGGAAAAGGGAATTGCAATGGCTTACCTTGAAACGCCCTACGCCAAGGAAGGAAACCGGGTTGGAATCCGGATCCGCAACAGTGTTCAGCCGGGAACGGTTGTACGGTTTCCATTTTTAAAAAAGTAACTGAAAGTTTTCGTCCCCATGAAAATACAGGTTTACTTTCAGCCCGGTCAGTCAGATGAAGGCGTTTTCAAAGGGAAAACGGTGATTGTCATTGATGTTCTGAGGGCTTCAACAACTCTTTGTGCAGCAATTCATGCCGGGGCAAAGGAAATTATTCCCGTTGCAACAGTTGACAATGCCATGAAAATTGCCACGAATCTCTTCGAAGGCCAGTATCTGCTGGGCGGAGAAAGATCGGGTAAGCTGATTGACGGGTTTGATATGGGCAATTCGCCGACCGAGTACTCAGTAGAAAAAGTCGGGAAAAAATCAATTGTATTTGCCACAACCAACGGTACCGTTGCCATCCATCGGGCCAGATATGCCGACAAAACCCTGATTGCCGGATTTGTTAACCTTTCTGCAATTCTTGAGCATTTTCAGAAAAACCCAGTTTCTGAACTGTTGATTCTCTGTGCCGGAAAGGAAAATGAGTTCTGTATCGAAGACTCTCTGTGTGCCGGGGCCCTCATTTCGGGGTTAAAACAGCAGGCGGCAGAGGAGGAATTTCAGCTATCAGACGGGGCCCATGCCTCTCTGATGATGTGGGAAAGCAAAAAATTCAATCTATACGAAGAACTCCGTTATTCTGACCATGGTAAAGTTCTGGCTGAACTGGGCTTTGATGCCGACATCGAAGTTTGTGCAACCCTCGACAAATATCCGGTTGTTCCGGTTCTGAAAGATTCCAGCACACTGAAACTCTGGGTGGACAATCCGCCGGTTTTTAAAAAAGTTGAGCTGTAATGCCGAAGAAAAACCAACTGGGCACTCCCGAACCGGATAAAAAGGAAAAAGGAATCAGCCCGGAAAGAAAAATAGAAATTCTTGGCGTTATTCTGATTCTGATCGGACTTATCAGTGTACTGGCTGTACTCTCAAACCGGGAATCAGACTATCAACTGGTGACCAGTCTCAGCTTTTTTGATCTGTTCAAGGCGGAACATACAGCCCAGATTCACAACTGGCTTGGTGTTTTTGGCTCTGTTCTTTCTCACCATCTGGTGTACAGCTATCTGGGATACCCGGTACTGATTCAATCTCTCATGCTTTTCGTTTGGGGCTGGGTCATGCTTCGGCATCACGGATTGTCAAAACCGACCTACTTTACGGTTTATGCTCTTGTTTTCAACCTGATTCTTTCTACTCTTTTCGGTTTTACCGCCATTCTGACGGATTCCTCTGTGGCGGATAATGCCTGGTCAGGCGTTATCGGGATTTTTCTGGCTTCCATGACTCATGCCATCTTAGGCGGGATCGGGGGAATGCTGGTTCTGATCTCAGCACTATTTATCACTCTGGTTCTGTTTATTGATCTTGACCTGAAAGCTACTGCCCAACGGCTTCAGAATCTGGTTTCCGCGTGGAGTGATTCTCTTAAAGACCGGCTGTCCGGAAAAACAGAAAATCCCGGTGTTCAGGAGTCCGGTTTGCATACAGAAGAAAGCAAACCGTCTGCAGACGCCATCCCGGTCCCTCCGCCGGCAGAAAGGGAAGTAATCATTCAGCCTCCTGTTCAGGTACAGGAACCGGCGCCTGTTCTCCAGCCCCAGAACCCACCGCAGGCAACTGTGGTTTCCCGTCCGCAAAAACCCGTTGGGATACCAATAGATGAAATCCTGCCCAGGGAAATCAGACAACCAGTTAGTCCGCTGCCGGTTCAGGAAGCACCACCTGTCAAACCCAAAGAGGTTATTCTGGATGTGTCTGAGTTTAAAGGATCCGATGAGGATTTTGTTCCGGTAAGCCGTCCGCCCCATTTGGAAAAACCGCAGACTGTGTCTCATTCCCAACCGGCAGAAAGCCAGGAAACAGTTTCCGGCGGGGCAGAAAGCCAGATGGCAGACTCAGGCGGAAGCCCTGAACTGAAGGCAAATGAACCTTCCGGAGAAAAATCTGATCCGTCAAAACCCTCCTTCTTTGGGGAATTGAAAAGGAAAATGGAACAGGCAGCCGCCCAGCCTGCCCAAAATGCAACGGAATCTGACTCTGGCAGTTTTCAGGTTTCTGAACCGGATTTTCCCGATTTAACCGAAATCCCGGATGAACCGGACGGCGTTACGGCAGAGCCGGAAGCCAGAATTGAAACCTTTTCTGGTGAATCTGCATCTCAGTTCAACATGGATGAAGAAGCAAAAACTGAACCGGTAAAAATTCATTTTCATCCCGAAGAGGAACCAAACACGGAACCGGGTGAACAGGATATTGAGCTAAAAATCAATCCGGTAATAGAAGAGAAGAAAGCCAATGTACCCAAAGATCCCATTTTCAGGTTCGGATACCGGAAACCGGCCGTGGATCTTCTTCAGCAAAACCATAAGACGGTAACCGATATCATTGACCCCCAGGAACTGGAAGAAAATGCCAGAAAACTGGTTCATAAGCTGGGGACGTATGGAATTCAGGTTGAAGGCAAACCGGAAGTTACCGTTGGGCCACGGGTGACGCTTTTTGAAATAAAACCGGCGGAAGGTATCAAAGTCAGCCGGATTACTTCACTTTCAGATGATATTGCCCTTGCAATGGCTGCACGGGGAATACGGATAATGGCACCCGTACCCGGTAAATCGGTGGTCGGGGTCGAAATCCCGAATAAAAAATCGGTCAATGTTATGCTTCGTGAAATTCTTGAATCGGATAAATTCCAGAAAGCCACAGAGAATGGGTATACGTTGCCGGTTGCCTTCGGAAGAACGATCAATAACGGAATCTACATCGAAGATCTGGCTAAACTGCCCCATCTCCTGATTGCCGGCACGACCGGTTCAGGGAAATCGGTGGGAATCAATACCATTATTGTCAGCCTGATTTACCATTCGCATCCGGCCAATCTGAAATTTGTCATGATTGATCCGAAAAAAATTGAGTTGTCGATCTACAAACGCCTCGAGAAGCATTTTCTTGCTGTTTTGCCCGAACTGGAAGAACCGATTCTGACCGACACCTCAAAGGCGGTGACCCTGCTTCGGGCTGTTGAACGGGAAATGGATGAACGGTATACACTGCTGGCAAAAGTCGGGGTCCGGCACCTGAAAGATTTCAACCGGAAGGTAGAAAACGGGGAAATTCAGGGTCCGGAAGGGGATCCGTACGTTAAACTGCCGTTTATTGTGGTCATTATTGATGAACTTGCCGATCTGATGATGACCTCCGGAAAGGAAGTTGAAGAACCGATTGCACGCCTTGCCCAGCTTGCCCGTGCGGTTGGAATCCATTTGGTTGTTGCAACACAACGGCCATCCGTTGATGTCATTACCGGAATTATCAAAGCCAATTTCCCGGCCCGGATTGCCTACATGGTGACCAGTAAAATTGACTCAAGAACCATTCTGGATATGAACGGAGCTGATCAATTGCTGGGAAATGGTGATATGCTGTATCTGCCCAGCGGATCGCCAAAACCGGAACGGATTCAGAATGCCTTCGTTTCAACCGAGGAATGCGAGGCAATTATCAGCCACGTATCCCGTCAGCCCGGATTTATTTCGGCTTACCGGCTTCCGTACCCGCCGGATAAACAGGCTAACGGAAAGAACAAGAAAGCAGCCGGTATGATTGATTCCGGTTCTGTTGATGAATGGGATGACATGCTGTCTGAAGCGGCTCAGGTTGTGGTTATGGCGCAGCAGGGAAGTACTTCTCTGCTGCAGAGAAAATTGAAAATCGGATACGGCCGTGCAGCCCGGATTATTGATCAGCTTGAAATGCTGGGAATTGTTGGTCCGCCGGACGGATCAAAAGCCCGCCAGGTCGTCATTGACGATATGGATACCCTTAATGATATTTTAAATACGATGTAACCGAAAGGAATCACCCCATGTTTCCTGTACCCATTCACCTGTTGGTTAGTTTCTCACTGATGTTTGGCGGACTTTCTGCAAAGGAAGTTCTGGAAAAGGTCAGAAAAAGCTATGACTCTATGAAGGATGCATCGGCTGAGTTTGATCAGGTTGTTCAGTTCAAAGTCTCACGGCTGAACCAGAAACTGGCCGGCAAGATTGCTATTAAAAAGAAAGATAAAATGCGTCTGGAAACCGAAGAACAGATGCTGATAACCGACGGGACAACTTCCTGGACTTACTCCATCCTGAATGAAAAAGTCATTGTTGACCGGTTTGACCCGGAAAGTTCTGAACTGTCGCCCTCCCGGTTTTTTATTGAGTTTCCCAAGGATTTCCTCATTGAAGTGCTTGGCGAAGAAAATTTTGCCGGAATGAACACCTATAAGCTGAAGCTGACCCCTAAAAACCCTGATAATTTTATTCAGGAAATGAAACTTTGGGTGGATGATGATGATTGGTATGTCAGGCAGATTGAAGTCAGCGACATTAACGGGTCAACAACCTTGTACCGGCTGAAACAACTGCAGATAAACAAAGGAATTCCGGATCAGTACTTTCAGTTCTCGGCTCCGAAAAACGTCGAAGTAATTGACCTTCGCTGATTGAGTGATGAAGTCTGCAGTTTTAAATACGCTTACCGGACTGATAATTGCTTTCGGAGCATTGTATTTCGGGTTCAGGGGAATTGATCTGGCTTCGGTCTGGGAAGGAATGAAAACTGCCGACGGGACCTGGTTGTGGCTGACTCTCGGAATCGGCATATTAAGTCACTATCTGCGGGCAGTGAGGTGGCGCTTATTACTTAAAAAAAAATCGGGAACAGCCGGGAATTATCCCTTTTTCAGTGCCACAATGGTCGGCTATGCAGTAAATAACGTCATTCCAAGAGGGGGTGAGGTCGGAAAAGCAGTCTACCTGTCTAAGAAATTGGATCTGGATCAGAGCACTGTTTTCGGGACAGTGGTTTTGGAACGGTTGCTCGACTTTATTGTTCTGGTTCTGGTTTTCGGGATTACTGTGATTTTGTATGCTGAGCCACTGAACCGGTTTTTCCCGGGACTTGGACTTGGGGCACTGATTGTTTTTCTTGCTGCAGCCGGACTCATTGCCGGTGCCACTTTGGTGCCCGAAAGAAAAATAAAACAACTGGCCCGGAAGGTACTTTTGATGACCGGAAAACGTACCTCAATCCGGCTTTCAGGGGTCATCGTCCGGTTTGTTCATGGAATCGGATCCTTAAAACAGGTTGAAGGTCTGGGTAAAATCGGATTTCTGAGTGCAGGAATCTTTTTCTGCTATATCCTGATGTCCTGGGTACCGATGTTTGCCTTTCCCTTTCAGAGCAATTTGAATTTATCTTTAGGCGCCGGAATTGCTGTAATGGCCATTTCGTCAATCGGAATGGTCATTCCTTCGCCGGGAGGCACCGGGACTTTTCATTTCTTCTGCAGTGCCGTCATGGTGAATCTGTTTGCAGTGTCAAAACTCGATGCCATGAGTTTTGCCACTGCCGTCCATCTACTTAATGTTGTGATGACCAGCGGACTGGGAGTCGGCTGTTTTCTTCTGGATCAGACCAGACGGGGTATATCCAGGCTATGACCGGCAGAATTGATTTTCATACTCATATTATTCCGGGTGTCGATGATGGTGCTCCCGATGTTTCGGTTTCGGTTGAAATGGCCAGACAGGCTGTCAGCGCCGGTGTAACAACCCTGGTCGGAAGTGTACATTTGAACCGGCGAACCTGGACGGCCGAATTTGACCGGTCCGTGTCCCGTGCACATGAAAACCTGCAGACCGTGCTCAGTCAGAATAATCTTGCCCTTCAGGTCAGCAAAGGGTATGAAGTTGCAATTGACCGGCATCTTGCCCCGCTGGGCGATGTTTTCCATGCTGGTCTTGCCGGAACATCCTTCCTTCTTGTTGAATTGCCCATGATGGGAACGCCCCTTTATTTTCTGGATGAAGTGTTTGAACTTCATGTTAAAAAATACAGGGTGATTATTGCCCATCCAGAGCGGTGTATTGACTTCAATAAAAAAAAATCAGAGTTTTCAAGGGCTGCTGAAATGGGGGCTTTTTTTCAGTTGGATGCAGGAAGTATAACGGGGCAGTTTGGTCCTGAGGCAAAAAAAGCAGCATTTTGGTTCCTTGAAAATCAGCTTGCCCATTTTCTCTGCTCAGATGCCCATTCTGTGAACAACCGCAGCTACCGGGTTTATGAAGAGGCTATCCGGATTCTTGACAGGGAATTTGGAGAAGATGTTTCTGCTCTGCTGACGGTTGACAACCCTGCCCGGCTTCTGAATGGTCAAACCGATCAGATCTGCGCGCCTGCTGTAACCCGCACTTCTTTTTTATCCAGGTTATTTAAACGGAAATACACTTCATGACTTCATCTCAGGACCGGCATCCCGGTGTAACTATTCATGAATCCTCCTATGTGGATGAACCCTGTTCAATCGGATCCGGAACAAAAATCTGGCATTTTTCCCATATTATGAGCCAGTCAGAAATTGGTGAAAAATGCAATATCGGGCAGAATGTGGTCATATCTCCCGGTGTAAAACTGGGAAAAAACGTAAAAATCCAGAATAACGTATCAGTTTATACGGGTGTAATTTGTGAAGATGATGTTTTTTTAGGACCTTCAATGGTTTTCACCAATGTGATTAACCCAAGAAGTGCCGTTGCCCGTAAGGATGAATATAGAACAACTTTGGTCCGGCGGGGTGCCTCTATCGGCGCAAATGCAACTGTAGTATGTGGCGTTACCCTTGGAGAATATTGTTTTGTTGGTGCAGGGTCAGTTGTCACAAAAGATGTGAAACCGTATGCTTTGGTCGTGGGTAATCCGGCAAGGCAAACAGGTTGGATGTGTTCCTGCGGGGTAAAACTTTCCGGCAGTTCCCCGATGAAATGCCCTGCCTGCGGCACCGGTTATGAAATCAGCGATAATCAAGTTTTCCCTAAAGTCTAATTAAGGACCCGGATTTAATGGATCAGAAACATATTCAGCTTCCAACAGCTCCTTCCAACGAATTTCTTAGCCTGGAAGATATACTGGATGCTATTAAGCGCTGGAAATGGATTATTGCTGCTGCATTTGCCGTTTCTCTT
The DNA here is from genome assembly GCA_023151185.1 of Bacteroidota bacterium. Classification (GTDB taxonomy): domain Bacteria; phylum Bacteroidota; class JABWAT01; order JABWAT01; family JABWAT01; genus JAFLBE01. The sequence continues at coordinate 500,004 of JAKLJL010000002.1, read as the reverse complement.
ACCATCAGTTTCTTCTGGTATTACAACCAGCCGAATATTTTTGCGGCCTCAGTGAAGTTGCTGTACAGCAAATCATCTGGGAACGTGACACTTTTCGCCAATGACTTTTCATCGAATCAATCAAGAGCACTGGGAAATGAGCTTGAATTGCTTAAATCCAGACAGTTTGCCCTTAAAGTAGCCGGTGCAATTCTGGATACTCTTAAACTTCATCCGGAATATACCAAATACCCCATTTTCGCCCGGTTGAATTCAACAAAAAACCCGGAAAGTATTGTTGGGAATCTTTTAGGCAACCGGAATGCCCAATCCCCGAGAGCTCTGGATATCATTACGATTTCCTTTGAAGGCCTGAATGCAGAAGAAGCGGCAATAATCGCCAACATTTTTGGAAGTGTTTACATCGACAATGATGTATCCAATAACCGTCTTACCCAATCTGTGGTAAAGAACTTCATTAAAAATCAGTTGGATATCAAGGCTGCAGATCTGAAGGTTTCCGAAAACCAGCTTCAGGACTACATGGTGAATTCCGGAATTGTGACGATTGCTGCCGAATCTAATACAATCGTGGGCCAGATTGCGTCTGTCGAGGCCAAAATCAATGATTCGAGACTTCAGATCGGAATTCTGGAGCAACAGATCAAAACTGCAGAAGAACAGTTAAAGAAAATTGAACCGGAGCTTGCCAACCTGTCAATTAATATTATTGATGATTATGTCGGAATTCTTCAGAAACAGATTGCCCTGAAAGAATCTGAACGTGATATCAAAATGGCGACAACCAATCCGAACGATTACGCAGTTAAACTGTCGCTGAATGAGCTTGAACTTCAGTCTAAAAACCTTCGGGCCCAGCTTGAGAAAAGAATTGCTGAAGCCTATGCAAACTCAGTTCCGGTAAATGTGCTCGAAAAGGCCAAAGATTTTTCGAACACCAAAATTGTAGCCAGTGTTTCAATTGAAATTGAAAAAAGTAAAATAGAAAAACTTGAAAAATTGCTTGCCGAATTCGAAACGAAGTTTGAAGAGATTCCCGAGAAAAACGTCAATTACGCCCGGTATGAAAGGGCAAGACGGTCTGCAGAGGAACTTTACCTGATTCTCGAGAAAAAATATCAGGAGTCTCTGATCTCTGAACAGCAGGTTAATTCAAGCATAAAAATTATTGACAAGGCTATTCCGTCGTATTCTCCGGTTGAACCGCAACGAACAAAAATGGTGATCATTTTTTCATTGCTCGGTTTGACCTTCGGTGTTATTGTTGCCATTGTACTTAAGAAAATGGATAACCGGATCCATAAACTGGAAGACCTTGAAAAACTGAATGTCAGTATTTTGGGCCAGGTCCCGATCGACGACGAACGGAAGCAATCAGGAAATCTGGTCAGTGATGTGTCGACCATCATTCAGGAAATGTTCAGACAAATTGCCTTTAACATCAATTATCTGATCAACCCCAAAAAATCGGTCCATCCCAAGCTTATTCTGACAACTTCCACCATTCCGCAGGAAGGGAAAACCTTCTCAACCATTATGCTGGCTGCTACTTTGGCCGACATGGGGCATAAAGTTCTGCTGATTGATGGAGATCTGAGACGGCCGACTGTTGACAAAAACACGGCGGTACATAAAACACCAGGGTTAACCGAACTGATTATGAACGGGGATGAACGGGGAATCAATCAGGTAAAAACCTTCCACAACCATACACTTGATGTTCTGCCTTCCGGGACTATTCCCGTCTCTCCGGCACCGCTGATATCGAGCCCGGAATTTGCAACTCTGATTGAGTCCTTCAAAACACGGTATGATTTTGTAATTCTTGATACCCCGCCATCACTTTCAGTCGGGGATGTCTATATCTATGCCGAGTTTGCAGATGCAGTCATTTATATCTGCGGTGCAGAAATTGTCCATAAAAAGGATTTTCTGAGGCAGTACCGCAGTATTGTGAATAAATTCGGTCCGAAGGTCATCGGGATTATCCTGAATAAAGTCAGAAAAGAACATCTGAGCAGTCAGGGTAATTATTACTATTACTATTACTCATCGAAAAAGTAAAAATGAAAGCCGGTTAAACCGGCTTTTCAATTTGATTTTGGCGGTGAAACCGGTTTTACAAAAACAACCTCTTCCCGTTCCATAAAAACCCGGCCGGGAACATCCCCTTTGACCTTCCGGATGTATTTTACCTGAGTCCAGGATACCGGAACCCAGTCAGACTTTCGCTGCCCGGAAAAGAAGGCGGCAAAAGCGGCAGCCTCTTCAATTTTTTCCTTCCCGGGGGTTTCTTTGGACCGGCAGGGTAGAATCACCATACTGCCCGAATCGCCGCGGATGTGGAACCAAAGATCATTTTTACGTGCAACAGAGGTCAACAGAAAGTCATTTCCGCGGGCATGTTTCCCGATAAAAAGCTCATATCCATATTTCGAGAGAACCCGGTGGAACGGTTCTGACCCGGATGAATCCGATTTTTGAGTGTCAGAAAATACACCTTTGTTCCGTTTTCTGATTTCAGAAAGTTCCTGTGGGGTATGGCTTGCTGAAATCTGCTCCAGAAGAGAATTCAAACCGGAGAGTTCCTTTCTCTTGTTTTCCATGAGCATCAGCTTCTCTTCATGAAGTGCCTTGAAGTTCTTTACCTTCCGGTACCATTCCCGGGCATTTTGAGTTAGGGACAGGCTGGGATCGAGCGGAATGGTAATTTCTTCCTGATTTCCGGAAAACCAGTTCTTCAGAGTCAGACTTTGCAATCCCGTCTTTTCAGGGTTTTCTGCAGCCATCAGCAGATCCCCGTAAATTTTATAGCTTCCAAGATCCTCTTCTTTCGACAGGTATCCGTTGATTTGAAAGATTGTCTGCGAGACCTTCCGGATTTTCTGGCTGACGAGTGAATGCGAAGATTTTTTCTCCTGTGTAAACCGGGCCTCTCTGAGTTGGGAAAGAACAACCTGTTTCAGAAAAACGGAACCGGCAGAAGATTCCTGAACAGGTGTAAAACCCGGTAAGGAAATTGGCGAAAGCACAGACCGGTTATTAAAAGTGTAGATATAAAATACACCTGGCCTGTTCAGGTCTGAAAGCGCTGAGAAAAAAAGGGGTTCATTCATGCCGAAAGTCTGTTCAAGTGCAGGATGAAACCGGACAGAATTGAAAAGTACCTTTGTGTTTTTCAGTTGATCCTGGAAGGAGAGGAAATAATCTGATTCCGGTGGAATCCACTCATTTTTGATGCTTCCGGAAACCTGCCCCTTTTCCCTGAAGGTAATACCGGAAGAGGCACTGAAAAGAGCAATATCAATCTGCCTTCCTTCTGCCAGTTCAAGCCTGAATACCCGGTCTGACTGATGGAGGGAAAAGGAGATGACCGGCAAATCCCAGTATTCCGGAAATAAGCTGACCGTATTTTTGCTGGGAAGGGGGGATTCAGTTTCGAAAAAAATAAATGGCCTGGACGGATAGAGAAACACAGACAGCCTGGTTGCACCGTCAAACGAAAACAAAATCTCATTTTTCCGGAAACTGTGAATGGATCTCAGACGGTGCCCGCCAAGTCTCGATTCACCTTCTGCCAGAATCCTGACCAGTGTGATGAAATGGTTAATCATAGTCAGTCTGAATAAACAGAGTTGAAAAAAGGCCTTAATTATTGTATTATTAGTGGTTACAGGTGTGAAATTACTCTCTTTTTAAGGAGGATCCAACGTGATTCTGAATAAAAAAATCCAGACAGTATGGTTTGTCCCCGCATTATTGATACTGCTGGCCGGTTGCAATTCCACTCAGACGAAAGTTGAAATTCCCAAACTGGCATTTCTTTCTGCTCTGAATACGGCAGCTCCGGAAGAAGGTGCCGGGTGGGAATGGGTTGCACCGCTGCCTACCGGTGCCCATTTAACCTCTGCAAGTTTTATCAATGACCTCGAAGGTTGGGTTGTGGGAGGGTTCGGAACCATTCTGCACACATCCGACGGTGGAAAAACCTGGGTACAACAACCAACAGGCGTAACATCCGGATTAACAGATGTCTGGTTCACTGACCGGATGAACGGCTTTGCAGTTGGATATCAGGGAACTATTCTTCGGACCAAAGATGGTGGTGCAACCTGGGCACGGCTGGTTTCCGGCACCCAGTCCCCCATTTTTTCGGTCCGATTTTTTGATGCGAATCATGGGTATATCACACTTCCGCAGGGCGGTTTAGCCAAAACCGGAAACGGAGGCGAAACCTGGACTGCTATCCCGACCAATATTTACAATGATCTGTTTTCTGTCGCATTTTCGGATAGTTTGAACGGTTTCCTTACCGGTGCTGCCGGGACTGTTCTTCAAACCAAAGATGGCGGGCAGACTTTTGACCAGGCTGCAATTGCCGAGTCGGATGCGGATATTCTTTCCATCAGTATGGCGGGCTACGGGTCAGCTTTTGCTTTTGGAACAAAGGGCTTTGCCCGTGTACTGAAACCCGGTGGTACCGAATGGGCAAAAGTTACCAATCCATCCAAAGAGACCATTCTTTCAGCCTCCTTTCTGGATATGTCGAACGGTTGGGTGGCCGGAACAGGTGGTGTTATTTTTCAAACCAAAGATGGTGGTCAGTCCTGGATTCAGCAAACTTCTCCTGTTCAGAGTACCCTCAGCAAAATCGTCATGGTCAATCTGGCTGTCGGGTATGCATTCGGCAGATCGGGTGTAATGATTAAAACAACCGATGGCGGCCAAACCTGGAAATTGCTGAACGGAAATACCGGATCTTCCATTACCGCCCTTCAGTTTTTTACGGCTGATTTTGGCTGGGCAGCAGGAACAGGCGGAACGGTGCTGCTGACGACCGACCGGGGACAAACCTGGTCACCCAAAAATATTCCAACCCAGAAGGATATTCTGGCACTTTCTTTTACCGATACCCTGGTCGGTTATGCAGGCGGCTCAAATGGAGCATTGTTTAAAACGACCGACATGGGAAGCACCTGGAAACCAACAGGAACCTTCACTTCTGACATCCGGTCGGTGGATATGATTGATCCGATGACGGTTTTTGTTGCCGGCAATGACGGAATGATTGCCAGAACGGCCGACGGCGGAACGATCTGGATTCCTCAGATGTCGTCGACCACAACCCGTCTGAATAAAGTCAGATTCCTGAATCAGGATATGGGGTTTGTTCTCGGGGATAACGGAACACTGCTCCGGACCAGCAACAGCGGTGGATTCTGGAACCGGATTTCCCTTCCGACCAATTCAAACCTGCGTGATCTGACCTTTGTATCAAAGGATCGTTTTATTCTGGTCGGGGACCAGAATCTGATGATGATGACTGAAGATGCCGGCCTTTCCTGGACCAGGGTAACTTTACCCAACCCGGCAGATTCAGGTTTTGTTGCTCCTGACCTGGTTTCGGTTCATGCACTTTCGTCAACCCAGATTCTGATTGTTTCAAAATCCGGGCTGACCTATGAATCAATCGACGGGGGATTCTCCTGGGACCGGCTTGCAACCTGGCCCTCCGCCCGGATTCTGGCATCTGATTTTACTAGCACCCGCAGGGGCTGGCTGCTGACTGAAAATAATTCTGTTTTTTACTCGAATAATTCAGGTGAATCCTGGAATTTTTACCCGATGATTCCTGCACTTGCCTACACCAGTCTTGGGGTTACATCCAATGGGGCCGTACTGGTGGGTACCAACCAGGGTTTGGTGATGAAATCGACTGATGGCGGACTGAATTTCATGCCGGTATCAACAGGTTCAACCGGAATTATTAAACGGATCTCGACCGCCGGTACATTTGGTGTTGCAGTTGGCATCAACGGAACTGTGCTTAAAACTGACAATGCCGGTGATTCCTGGTCCAAAATTAATCCGGGTTCAATGGCTTCCTTTTTTGGAGCCTATTCTTTCGAGGATGGAACTGCTGTTATTGCCGGATCCGACGGGATTCTGTACAAAACTCCTGACGGCGGAAAAACCTGGAAAAAAACAGCCTCAACTTCCCGCCAGAAACTGAATTCAATTAACTTCCCCGGAGCCGGGACAACCGGTTATGCAGTTGGGGTTGATGGGTTGATGATGAAAACTATGGATAAAGGGGAAACCTGGAAACGGATTACCTCCGGCCTGACAGAAGAACTTCTGGATGTCAGATTTGCAAACGACAGTGTAGGGTATGTTTGCGGAATGAATGGCCTTATTGCAAAAACTTCAGATTATGGTCAGACCTGGGTCCGTCAGCAGAGTGTTACCAATGCTACTTTATCCCAGATCCATCTTATCGATTCACAGACCGCATTTGTAACCGGTGCAAACGGTTTGATTCTGATGACAACCACCGGCGGGTTAAGCTGGGATCCACAAAAGATCAAAACCAACGACGATTTGGTTGGTTTCCATTTCTTCAACCAGTTTAATGGACTTGCGGTATCAGCCAACCAGCAGGTATTTAAGACAAAATCAGGCGGCGCAACTTATGTAAAAGGCGCATCGCCGTTCGTGTCAACCAAATAAAGCAATTTTTTTGGCCGGATTTTATCCGAAAAAAGGGTAAAATCCGGTTTTCCCGAACCCGGTCCTTCAGTGAGTTATAACCCAGGAATTAAAATGTTCAGCCTTTTTCTTTCAGAACAGGTCGGAGTCGTCATTGACGGATTCAGGAAAAACCCGTTGGGTACCCGGGCGTTTATCGGATTGAATCCGCCTGATAAAACAAGGGAAGCCATCGACTTTATTTCAGAAGCCGTTATCCGGTTCGGTTTTTTCCCTGTTTCTCTGAAACTGACCTCTAAAAAACCGGTTGACCGCCAACTGGTTGAATTGGAAGCCAGGCATCAGGGACATAAACTTCTGATTCACCTTACCGGCTGGGATGAGTTTTTTTCAGAATTTTCCGATTCTTCTGAAGCGGCTGCTTTTCTGGAAAAATCTGCGGTTGCCTTCCATGCCATCCAGCATGCTTTTATCTTCTGGCTTCCGGCTTATGCCTGGGATGCTTTTTATTCACAGGCCCCAACCGTCTGGAAACTGGGATGGGAACAACTGCGGCTTTATGGTGAATATGAGTTCCCGCTGGCCTACCCGCATGATCTTAAAACTCGGCCCAGCATCCGGATTCTGGATCAGAAAATTGAAATTCTTGAAAAACAGCTTGCCGGAAGAAAAGCTAAAGGCAGTCAGGATTATGAACTGCTGAATATCCTGCAAACCCTTGGCACATTTTACTTCGATGCAGGAGAATATGAAAAGGCTTTTGAGTGCTTCAGCCAATGTGCCGTTCACCCTGGCACAAACGTCTTCAACAGTGCGGAATATTTTTTCCAGATGGGGATCATTTATCACCTATGGAACCGGTATGACAAATCGGGGGAAGAGTTTATGAAAGCCTACAAAATTAAATCTGACCTGGGTGATCAGGCCATGAGGGCTCAGATCCTGCTGCAGACCGGAGCTCTCCAGTTTGACCTCGGCAGATTTTCATCTGCTGCCGAATCCCTGAAAACGGCCATTAAATTAAATACTGAAAATGATAATTTTGCCGAAAAAGCCTGTTGCCTGGTAAATCTGGGCATCGTTTATTTCGAAAGCGGGAACACTGGTGCTGCCTATGCCGGTTTCAGTGAAGCACTTGATATTTTTAAAAAGCTGGATCACCAGAAGGGACTTGCACTGACCTTGGCCCATGTTGCCTCGTTTCATGCAGATCAGAAAAAATTTCCGGAAGCAGTCAAGTATTTTCTGGTCAGTCGGCATCTTGCAGAAAAAAACCAGATGACCGTGCTTCTTGCAAAAACCGATAAGAGACTGGAGTACATCCGGCAGGGACTGGGGGAAGCTGAATACCTTCGTCTGCGGGATCTCATTAAAAAGGGAATTGAAAAAAGAGACTCTGAAGATCAGAAAATCAAATCCTTCTGAAATCCATGAGCAAGAATCAATCTGCCCCTGAAATCCTGATTTCACTGAAACCTTATCTTGTCAGGTACCGGAAAAAATTAATCCTCGGACTTCTGTTTGTTTTCCTGACAAATCTTTTCAATGTTACCGGCCCTATACTTGTTGCAGGTGCAGTTGATTCCCTGAAATTAAACCCAACTTCCGGAGCCTTGCTGGGGTATGGATTGGTTATCCTGTTTGTGGCTGCCGGGCGGGGAATTTTTCTTTACCTGGTCAGACAAACCATCATCGTGGTCAGCAGAGAGGCTGAGTTTGACATCCGGAATGATCTTTACCAGCACCTTCAAACCCTTTCAGCCTCTTTTTACAAATCCCACAACACCGGCGACCTGCTGGCCAAGAATACCAATGACATCAATGCAGTAAGAAGTTTTCTGGGGCCGGGTATCATGTATTCGGCCAATACATTGGTCAGTTTTTTCTTCATTATTCCGGTTATGCTCTGGATTAACTGGAAACTGACTCTTTTGGTGCTGGTTCCCCTTCCGGTCATGTCTTATCTGGTTTTCAGGATGGGAAAACTGATTCATCAGGTTTATTCTGATATCCAGGGACACTATTCCGTCCTGACAACCCGTGTACAGGAAAACCTGTCCGGGATCCGGATTGTAAAATCCTTCGTCCGGGAATCAGCGGAAATCCGCAGATTTACTGAACTGAACGGAATTTATCAGGACAAAAACCTGAAACTGGCGTGGTATCAATCCTTTTTTTATGCATCCATGACCCTGCTAATCGGGCTTTCCGTTGTTCTGGTGGTTTGGGCCGGTGGGGCACTGGTCATTTCCGGGGCCCTGACGATCGGACAGATGACACAGTTTGTAATGTACATCGGGATGCTGATCTGGCCGATGGTAGCTCTTGGATGGGTCATGAATATCATACAGCAGGCAGCAGCTTCTCAAAAACGGCTGAACCAGCTTACGGATGAAACTCCGGAAATCTCTGATTCTTCGGCTACCGATCACCAGTTAACCGGTATTTCAGGAAAACTGGAATTTAAATCAGTTTCCTATACGTATCCTGATGGGCGGAAAGCTCTGGAAAATATCAATTTTTCAGTTGACCCCGGTGAGATTCTGGCGATAACCGGGCATACCGGATCGGGGAAATCAACACTTGCCGGGTTGATTGTCCGGTTATTTGACCCCACTTCCGGAGTCATCCTGCTGGATGGCAGGGATCTCAAATCCTATCCGCTTAAAGTTTTAAGAAGCAAAACCGGCTACGTTCCGCAGGAATCTTTTCTTTTCAGTGATACCATCGGGAACAATATTGCGTTTGGAGTGGAATCCGCCGGCGACCAGGATGTACTGGAAGCTTCTGAAACTGCCCTGATCCGTGAAAATATTGAAGGATTTCCGAATCGGTTCGAAACAGTTGTCGGGGAACGGGGGATTACCCTTTCCGGCGGACAAAAGCAACGAACCTCAATTGCCCGGGCTCTGATGAAAAATCCGGATATTCTTATTCTGGATGACAGTCTTTCTGCAGTTGATACCCAGACAGAAGATGCCATTTTGACCCGGCTTCGTGAAAAACTTGCCGGAAAGACGGTTATTCTGATCAGCCACCGGATTTCAGCCATCAAATCTGCCGATCAGATAGTTGTTCTTTCTCATGGGCAGGTTGCAGAAATCGGTAAACATTCAGAACTGGTGGATCATGGCGGACTATATTCAGCATTGTACGTCAGGCAATTGCTCGAGGAAGAACTGAAAGCCATATCCTGATGGAAGTCACCCTTCTTGGCACCAGCTCAGCCATCCCGGTTCCGGGAAGAAATCTGTCGGGGACTGTTCTGGTTCTTGACCAGGAATATGTTCTGTTTGACTGCGGTGAAGGAACCCAGTTTTCTATCCGGAAAATTCAACTGCATCCATCCAAAATCAAAACGATCTGCATCACTCATCTTCACGGCGACCATTCATTCGGGTTGCCGGGATTGCTTTCAGGAATTAATTATTCAAACAAATCGGACCATCTGACCGTTATCGGGCCAAAAGGTCTTAAGGAAATTCTGGACGTCAGCCAGAAGCACCAGCAGTTTTTTGCAGATTTTCCATTCAGTGTGATCGAACTGGATTTTATTGAAACCCCAGAGGTTGTTTATGAGACCGGGAAATTTCAGATCTCTGCTGTGAGTCTTGATCACCGGATTCCGGCTTTCGGCTACCGGTTTTCAGAAAAACCGGGGTCCGGGCAGTTAAATGCAGAGTTGGCCGGAAAACTGGGCGTCCCGAAGGGACCTTTGCTGGGTGACCTGAAAGAAGGTAAACCGGTTAGGCTTCCGGATGGCCGGGTGATCCATCCCTCAGAGGTGGTAGGTGAACCCAGAAAGCCCAGGTCCTTTGCTTATATTACCGATACCCGGTTCTGTTCCCGCTCGGTTTTACTGGCGGCAAATACAGACCTGCTGATGCATGAAGCAACTTACCTGGCCGACCTTGCCATGAAGGCAGACGAAACCGGGCACTCTACGGCGTTAGATGCCGGAAAAGTTGCTGCATTGGCTGGCGTTAAGGAACTGGTACTTTTTCATTACAGTGCCCGGTATATGGACCTGAGTCCCCTGCTGAGAGAAGCATCTGGCGTATTCGGAACCGTCTCCCTTGGGCATGACTTTAAAACTTTAAAAATCGGATAAGCTGTGTCTGCACCTTTTCACGAAGACGAACCCTCTGGAAAAGCCCTCGACTGGCAGTTGCTTAAACGCCTTTTTACCTACGTAAGACCCCATAAAAAATGGGTAGCCTGGGGTGTTGTTTTTTCCGTAACAGCCTCTCTTTTAGGTCCCCTCAGGCCCTGGCTGTCCCATTATGCCATTGATCATTCCATTGCAGAAGGAGATTGGCAGGGATTGCATCTGATTGGTGCTGCAATTCTGGGGTTGCTGATTCTGGAGGTGCTTTTCCAGTTTGGTTTGACCTACATTACCCAATATCTGGGTCAGAAGGCAATTTATGATCTTCGTCAGCAGATTTTTTCCTTTATTCAGTATCTGAACCTGAGTTTCTTTGATAAAAATCCGATCGGAAGGCTGATTTCTCGGGTCACGTCAGATGTTGAAGTCCTGAATGAAATGTTTTCTTCTGGTTTGGTTGCGGTATTCGGGGACCTGTTCCGTCTGGTTTTCATTCTTGTTCTCATGTTTCTGACCGACTGGAAACTGAGCCTGATCACCCTTTCAGTGCTTCCACCAATGATTTATGCTTCGTTTCTTTTCAGGAGAAAAGCCAGAGAATCCTATCTGGAAGTCAGAGGGCAGGTTGCCAAACTGATGACATTTCTGCAGGAGCATATAACAGGCATGCAGATCATCCAGATTTTTAACCGGGAAAACAGGGAAATGGACCGGTTTAAGAAAATCAATTCAGATCATCGGGATGCTCACATCCGGGGAATTTTTTATTACTCGGTTTTCTACCCCGTTGTCGATTTTTTATCCTCACTGGCGATTGCCCTGATCATCTGGTATGGCGGCGGTGAGGCGGTTCAGTCTGGAGTTACTTTGGGTGTCCTGTTCATGTTTATCCAGTATGTTGAACAATTCTTCAGGCCGATCCGGGATCTGAGTGAAAAATATGACATTATGCAGCGGGCAATGGCCTCGTCAGAACGAATATTCAAACTGCTCGACAGAGAACCCTGGGTTGAAAAAACTGACGGGCAGATTAAACCGCCGGCACTAAGAGGACAGGTAGAATTCCGGAATGTCTGGTCTGCCTATACAGACGATCAGTTCGTCCTGAAAGGAGTTTCCTTTGAAGCCAGACCCGGAGAAAAAACGGCCATTGTCGGCGCTACAGGATCCGGTAAAACGACCATCATCAGTCTGATCAACCGGTTTTACCCACTTTCATCCGGGAGTATTCTGATAGACGGAATTCCGGTAGAAAGCTTCGACCTGCCGTCACTCAGAAACAGAATCGGAGTTGTTCTGCAGGATGTTTTCCTGTTTACAGGATCGGTTTATGATAACCTGACTCTAGGAAACAGGGAAATCCCGATGGAATCGGTTTTAAAAGCAGCACAATTGGTGCAGGCCCATGACTTTATTTCCGCATTGCCCGGAGGCTATGAGTTTATGCTGACAGAACGGGGAGGAAATCTCTCTGCGGGGCAAAGACAACTCATCAGTTTCATCCGGGTCCTGCTGTATAATCCCGATATTGTTATTCTGGATGAGGCAACCAGTTCGGTGGATACGACAACGGAAGCCCTGATCCAGAATGCGATTGAGGTCATCCTTCAGAACCGCACAGCCATCATCATTGCCCACCGACTTTCAACGATTCACCGGTCAGATAAAATCATCGTTCTGCATAAAGGGGAAGTGCGGGAATCGGGCACTCATACAGAACTTCTCGCCGCCAACGGGATTTACCGGAAACTGTATCAGCTCCAGTACAGTGAACAGGAAATCGGGTAACCCATAAGGCGGTCAAGTGGAACCGCTTTTTAATGTAAGTTCTTGAAATATAGTGAGATGAGATGCAAAAAGGCCTTTCCGGAGTCCTGTTTTTATTTTATCTTTGAGACGACCAGACCAGGAACCAGCCATGAAGTTTCAAAGTATCATCACCATCGACCGCCACTTTATTGAACAGGAAAAACGATTCCCCTATGCAACCGGGGAGTTTACGAAAATTCTCTACAACCTGTCTCTTGCAGCAAAAATTGTAACCCGGGATGTCAGAAAAGCCGGATTGGTGGACATTCTGGGAATTACAAGTGAATCGAATTCCTCAGGGGAAGTCCAGAAAAAGCTGGATATGTATGCCAATGATGTCTTTGTTTCGGTGATGAACCATGATGGCATCGTCTGTGCACTTGCCAGTGAGGAGAATGACGGACTGATCGAACTGGATGAATCGTCCTGGGGCGGGCGGTACGTTGTTGTTTTTGACCCGCTGGATGGATCCTCAAATATCGATGCAAATGTTTCCATCGGGACTATCTTTTCGATTTATAAACGGGTTTCACCTGCTGGAAAGGCGTCCGAACTGAGAGATGTGCTCCAGCCCGGATATAAACAGATCGGGGCCGGATATGTCATTTATGGATCGAGCACCATGTTTGTTTACACAACCGGGAACGGGGTGCATGGCTTTACCTACGATCCAAGCTGCGGTGAGTTTTTGCTGTCCCATCCCAATATGAAAACGCCGGCACGTGGTTCTCTTTATTCGATTAATGAAGGGAACTGGGTTTCTTTCTCGGATGGAATAAAATCTTACATTTCCTGGCTGAAGGAAACCGATAAACCTACTGGCCGGCCTTATTCTTCACGGTATATTGGATCGCTGGTTGCAGATTTCCACCGGAATCTGCTGTACGGCGGAATTTACATTTACCCCGGTACTGAAAAAGCACCTCAAGGAAAGCTCAGATTACTTTATGAATGCAATCCGCTGGCTATGATTATCGAACAGGCAGGCGGAAAAGCAACAAACGGAACCCGGCGAATCCTGGATCTTGTGCCAAAGGAACTGCATGAGAGGAGCCCGCTTTTTATCGGATCTCCTGAAAATGTGGATAAAGCCATGGAATTTCTGAACCAAAGTCCGGCTTGATTGTTAAAATCCCGTTCCCTTTAAAGAGATCAGGCACCGGCCCGGCTGTGGACTGGCACCTGATCTGCTCCAACCTACTCCCAATCTTCCATAAATAAACCGGACACCACGGCTGGCCGTAGAAAATCCGGAAAAAAAATCAATTCAGTGGAAGTTCCTGCAAATCAGAAGAAATTTGGTAATAATTAAACACAAACAAAAAAGTCAAGCGTTCATAATTAGAAATAGATTATAAAAAAATTTACCGATTGTTAAAGGTAAAAAAATCTCTTAATCTTGAATTGCCTGGATCAAACCAAATCAGGTGCAGAAAGGAAGATGTTATGCAGACCAAAACTGTGATTAATCCCTTTGAAAGTGCCTTGAAGAATTTTGACCTTGCCGCAGATGTCATTCATCTCGAGGATAATATCCGGAATCACATCCGGCTTCCTGAGAGAGAGTTAACTGTTCACTTTCCGGTCCGGCTCGATTCCGGAAATATTATTTCTGTGACCGGTTTCCGGGTTCAGCACAGCACAGCCCGTGGACCTGGTAAAGGCGGGATCCGGTATCACCCTGACGTTAATATTGATGAAGTCAGGGCACTGGCCTCATGGATGACCTGGAAATGTGCAGTGGTTGGAATCCCGTTCGGCGGGGCAAAAGGCGGAGTTGTTATTGATCCGAAGAAAATGTCAATCGGAGAGCTTGAGCGGGTGACCCGGCGGTTTACCAGCGAAATTGCCTTTATGATCGGGCCGGATAAAGATATTCCGGCACCAGATGTGTACACAAATTCTCAAACCATGGCCTGGATGATGGATACCTATTCTATGATTTCGGGCAGAACGGTTTTGGGAGTGGTTACCGGAAAACCGATCTCGGTCGGGGGTTCTCAGGGACGGAATGAGGCTACTGCGCAGGGAACTATTTTTACAATCGAAAAAGCAGCCAGAAAATTGGGAATCGACCTGAATGGAGCCCGGGTGGCTGTTCAGGGATTTGGAAACGCCGGTGCCATTGCCGCAAGGCTTATTTTTGATCTGGGCGCCCGAATTATTGCAGTCAGCGACTCAAAGGGCGGAATTATTAACCTGGCCGGATTAAATCCGACCGAGGTTTCCATTCATAAGGAACTGACCGGTTCGGTTGTGGGCTTCAAAGGGAGTGATCCGATTTCGAATCAGGAACTGCTTGAACTGAACTGTGATATTCTTATTCCCGCAGCACTCGAAAATGTGATAACCGAAGAAAATGCCGGTGATATCCGTGCGAAAATAATTGCAGAGGCTGCAAACGGTCCGGTAACTCCTGAGGCCGATCTGATCCTGCATGACAAAGGTATTTTTGTCATTCCGGACATTCTGGCGAATGCCGGCGGAGTTACGGTTTCCTATTTTGAATGGGTTCAGGACAACTACTCGTTTTTCTGGAAAACCAAGGACATCCGGAACTATCTGCGTGAAGTCATGGATGACAGTTTTGATGCCGTTATTGCCCTGTCCGAAAAGCACAAAGTTCACAACCGGACGGGGGCTTATGCCCATGCGGTGTCCAAAGTGGCCGAAGCCATCCGGCTCAGAGGTGTTTTTCCCTGAAACCAGGATCCGTCTTAGTTCAGAAACCCGGGTCTGCCCGGGTTTTTTATTTCTGCTAACTGATTTCTAATCGGTTTAAAAATTTAGATTTAGGCATTCAGCCGGTTTCATTTTTTCGGTTCAGCAGCCTGCCCCGTTAGTCATTTCTGAAAAATCCACGACTTGCAATCCCTGCCGGAATTTGGACCAGCCGGTTACCTGCCGGATCTGGCTTGAATTCAGTAGAAAAGTTGCTATCTTGCGCCTGTTAACCTTTATTCTGCTGCTGTTAATCGCAATCAGCAAACAAAACTGACCATTTTGTAAATTATCCAAATCGTGAAGGTATTTTATGGCGAATCCTACCCCTGTTCTGCATGAATCCTCGAACCCGTTTCAGGACATGCTGACCCGTTATGAAAAAGCAGCCTCTATTTTAAATCTGGAAGAAGGTGTGAAGACATTTCTGAAAACACCAATGCGCCAGAATATTGTTTCGATCCCGATTCAGATGGATGACGGAACCATCAAGGTATTTGAAGGATACCGGGTTATCCATAATGATGTCCTTGGGCCGGGAAAGGGTGGGATCCGGTATGCACCTGATGTTTCGCTGGATGAAGTAAAGGCTTTGGCTGCCTGGATGACCTGGAAATGTGCAGTGGTAAACGTCCCGTTTGGTGGTGCAAAAGGTGGCATTATCTGCGACCCACGTCAGCTTACCAAAACTGAACTCGAAAAAATCACCCGGCGGTACACAGCCAACCTGATTAATGTTTTCGGTCCGGATTCGGATATTCCTGCACCCGATATGGGAACCAATGAACAGGTTATGGCCTGGATTGTGGATACCTATTCGATGCACAAGCACAATACGGTTTCTGGTGTTGTGACCGGAAAGCCCCTTATTCTGGGTGGTTCGCTTGGCAGAAAAGAGGCTACCGGGCGTGGTGTGATGGATGTTACTCTGGCAGCCATGGAAAAACTGAATATGGATCCGATGAAATCCTCGGTTGCAGTTCAGGGCTTTGGAAACGTTGGCTCCATTTCAGCAAAACTGCTCTATGATCAGGGCTGTAAAATTGTGGCGATTTCGGATGTAACCGGTGCTTACTATAATTCAAATGGCATCGATATTTATGCTGCTATGAAATATGCCGATCAGAATAAAGGTCTGCTTGAAGGCCTGAAAGAGGCGGAAAAAATAACAAATGATGAACTGCTGACGCTGAAGGTGGATATTCTGGTTCCTGCCGCCAAGGAAGACCAGATCACTGAACGGAATGCTGCTAAAATCCAGGCCAGAATTATTTCTGAAGGGGCTAACGGTCCCACAACTGCTGCAGCCGATCCAATCCTGAATGACAAGGGAATTTTGGTAATTCCCGATATTCTGGCCAATGCCGGTGGAGTTACAGTCTCTTATTTCGAATGGGTTCAAAACCGCCAGGGCTATTTCTGGTCTCTTGAACGGGTGAACCGCCGTCTCGACCGCGCCATGAGAAGTGCTTTCATTTCGGTTTATGATACAGCCCAGAAATATAATGAAAGCCTCAGGATCGGCGCCTACATTCTGGCAATTGATAAAGTGGCCACTGCACTGAAAATGAGAGGAATCTACGGGTGATTCCGGTCTGAGTCCGGTACTGCTGAACGACGGATTGTGAAAACCGCTGAAGTCTGGTATCTTCCCGATTTCAGCGGTTTTTCTTTTTTAAAGGAACGGATATGTGGCGGATAAGCTGGATTTTTTACTTTTTGCTGGTCCTGGTTTCCTCAGGCTTTTCTGAAAATCAATCAGGTAAACCTGCCGTGGTTTTAACTGCCGATCAGATCAGAGGATGGGATGACACCCGGCTGGATCTGCTCAAAGCCAGATTTGACCTCCGATTATCCGGCTGTCAAACCTGCCGGATTCTTAACCGGATTGAAGAACGGAATGATTCTCTGTTTGCAGTCCTTTCAATCAGGGACCGGCCGGATTCTGTTGTCTTTGTTGGGAAAACGGCAGAAAATACGGCTGACTACACCTTTCTTCTGACTGCTGCCGGAACTTTATCCCTCCTTACCCTTCTATATTTCGTCAGGTTCTGAAATTGTCTTTCAGTACCCGAACTTCCTATCTTTGCACCAGTTTAAAAATGGATAACCCGTGATAAAGCAAATTTTGTTCTATGGCCTTGTTCTTTCTGCACTTTTCTCCTGCTCAAAAGAAACAACCGATCAGGCAAACCCGAAAGATATTTTCAATAAGGCTGTTGCACTTTACAAAGAAGAAGAATTTACTAAAGCCATTACCGAATTCAATAACCTGAGTTACCTGGCAGCCGGAACTGAATTCGAGGACCAGTCGAAGTTTTATCTGGCCATGTGCTATTTCAAAACGGAAAAATACCTACAGGCCGCTGATGCCTTTGATCAGCTTATCCGGACCAACGCCGGTTCAGATCTGGTACCCGATGCTTCCTACTATAAAGCCTACAGTTACTATAAAATGAGCCCCCGGTTTCCGCTCGACCAGACTTATGCTCTTCAGGCTATTACTGAATTTCAGACTTTTCTGGACTATTTTCCCTCCCATTCGATGGTGAGGGATGCAGTTGACCGTATCATGGAACTCAGGCAAAAGCTCGGCCGGAAAGAATACACCAATGCGGTTACCTATATGAAAATGGAATACTATAAATCCGCAACGGTTTATTTTCAGTATGTCATGGATAAATATTACGATACTGAGTGGGCAGAAAAGGCCCATGCCGGAAAAGTAGAAAGCCTGTTTGAACGGCATAAATGGACTGATTTTGATACAGAAGCCGGGAAATTCAAATCGAAATATCCGGAAAGTACCGAACTTGCCAAAATTGATGAACTGATCTCCAAATCCGGACCGCAACGAAAAAAAGATGCCGAGGAAGCTGCCGAAGCTGAAAAGGCCAAGGCAGAACTGCCCACCGCCAACTGATGAAAACCGGTTTTTTTGCCGGTACCTTTGATCCGGTTCATATCGGGCATCTGAGGGCAGCACTTCACATCCGGGAGGAAGCAGGTTTGGACCGGCTGTTTTTTCTTCCGTCAGGAAGCCCACCCAACAAATCCGGCAGCCGGATTGCAGACAGCAGCCAGAGACTTGAAATGCTGAGACTGGCAGTCAAGCCCTGGAGTTTTTTTGGTGTTTCTGAATTTGAAACTGCCAGAACCGGACCTTCCTTCATGTGCGATACCGTTAAAATCATGCGGGATCACTATCCGGATGATGATCTGTTTTTACTGATCGGATCAGATAACCTGGCTTCGCTGGATACCTGGAAAAACTGGCAGGAAATATTCCGGGTGGTTTCGGTAATATCCTTCAAAAAATCAGCATCGGACCCCTGGCGGACTGATCATTTGGCAGGATTCAGTGAAAAAGTGATTTTGTCTGATGCCCCGGTTCTGGAAATTTCCTCATCCGAAATCCGGACCCGGATCAAAACAGGGAAGTCTGTCGATTTGCTTTTACCTGCTTCCGTTCAGAACTTTATAAATAACAATCAGTTATATCTTGACTGAAAATATGCCCTCGTAGCTCAGATGGACAGAGCAGAAGTTTCCTAAACTTTTGGTCGGAGGTTCGACTCCTCTCGAGGGTACAAAAGACCGGTTTGAAACCGGTTTTTTTTTTACCTTTTATCCGGTTTAATGCAAAGCAGGCATCAGGTTGCCGGCTATGTTTTCTCGGGTGGGATCCGTATCTTCCGCCCCGGGAATTTACCGGTAAGCTGCAGAGTTATCAGTACCGGAATCCCAAAAAATCACCTGTAATTCAGAAAAGAATCTGATGGCCGAATTCGTTCACCTTCACAACCACACCCAGTATTCACTTCTCGACGGAGCGTCCAAAATCAAACGCCTGGTCGAAAAAGCGGTTGAAAACAAACAGAAGGCCATCGCCATCACTGATCACGGAAATCTGTTTGGTGCACCTGAGTTTTATAAAACCGCCAAAGATGCCGGGTTGAAACCGATTATCGGCAGTGAATTCTACATCACCCCCACCAGCATGTATGAAAAGGATACCAAGGAGCGGTACCACCTGATTCTGCTTGCAAAAAACCTTCAGGGATATAAAAACCTTGTTAAACTGAGTTCAAAATCTTTCCTCGAAGGTTACTACTATAAACCCCGGATCGACAGGGAACTGCTCAGAAAACATTCCGGGGGCCTGATTGCCCTGACAGCCTGTATAAAAGGGGAAGTCCCGAATGCCGCATTAAAAGGGGACCTGAACCGGAGCCGGCGGATCATTGATGAGTATATCGATATCTTTGGGGATGATTTTTATCTGGAACTGCAGAATCACGGAATCAAAGAAGAAATTATCGCCAATAATTATCTGATTGAATTTGCCCGTGAAAAGAATGTAAAACTGGTTGCCACCAACGACATCCATTATATTTCCCGTGAAGATGCCGCCGCACATGATATTCTTCTGTGTCTGTCTACCGGGAAGGAGTACAACGACCCGACCCGGATGAAGTTCACCACCGATCAGGTCTACTTCAAATCGTCGGATGAAATGGCCAGCCTGTTCAAAGAGTTACCTGAAGCAATTGAAAATACTGTCCGGATTGCGGATTCGATTGATTTTAGCTGGAAGTTTGGAGAAACTCTCCTCCCGCATTACAAACTTCCTGAGGGGTATGCTTCCGGTGAGCAGTATCTCGAAGAGTTGTGTGTTACAGGACTGCAGAAACGATATGGGGAAATCAGTTCTGACGTAGCCGACCGGCTGGATTTTGAACTGAAAATCATCAACAAGATGGGGTATGCCGGTTATTTCCTCATCACTCAGGATTTTACCCAGGCGGCACGGGATCTGGGAGTGGGGGTAGGACCGGGACGCGGGTCTGCAGCCGGCTCACTGGTTGCTTATGCAACCGGAATTACCAACATCGATCCGCTGAAATATAATCTGCTTTTTGAACGGTTCCTGAACCCTGAGCGGGTTTCCATGCCGGATATTGACATGGACTTTGATGATAAGGGCCGGTCAAAAGTAATAGACTATGTGGTCAATAAATATGGCCGTGAATGTGTGACCCAGATTATCACGTTCGGAACCATGGCAGCCCGGGGTGCGATTCGGGATGTAGGACGGGCCCTCGGCATTCCGCTGAAAGAAGTCGACACAATCGCTAAAATGATTCCGGAAGGTCCGGGGAAAACGATTCAGGAGGCGCTCGACACCAACCCGGATCTCAAGGAAATTGAACAGAACGGGGAACACCGGCTGAAACAGCTGATCGATTTCGCCAAAATTCTGGAGGGCAGTGCACGGCATACTTCAATGCATGCCGCAGGTGTGGTGATTACTCCCGAAGACCTCACCAATTATGTACCGCTGCACAAAGCTTCCAACAACGAAATTACTACCCAGTACGATAAAGACTGGTCCGAAAAAATCGGACTTCTGAAAATGGACTTTCTTGGACTGAAAACCCTGTCTATTCTTGCTGATGCTGTTCGGATGGTCAAGGAAAATTATCAGGTTGATATTGATCTGGATATTCTGGATGAGACCGATGAGAAAACATTTGAACTGATGCAGAAGGGTGAAACAATCGGTGTGTTTCAGTTTGAAAGTGAAGGAATGAGAGAATATCTCAAGAAGCTGAAGCCAACCTGCATTGAAGATATGATTGCGATGAATGCGCTTTACCGGCCGGGTCCGCTGGGTTCGGGAATGGTTGAATCCTTCATCAACCGGAAGCATGGTCAGGAAGAAATTGATTATCTGCACCCGGTTCTGGAACCCACGCTGAAAGATACATACGGGGTCATTGTTTACCAGGAACAGGTCATGCAGATTGCCCAGAAAATGGCCGGCTATACACTGGGAGCAGCCGATTTGCTCAGAAGAGCAATGGGGAAGAAGAAAAAAGAGGAAATGGACGCCCAGAAAGAACGCTTTCTGAAAGGTGCAGCAGACAACCAGATTGATGCGGCACTGGCAGCCAAAGTCTTTGACCTGATGGCCTACTTTGCTGGATACGGGTTCAATAAATCACACTCGGCGGCTTATGCCGTTCTGGCTTATCAGACGGCATACCTGAAGGCACATTATCCGGCTGAGTTTATGGCGGCGTGTTTGAACTCTGAGTTAAGCTCTACAGAAAAAATCGTATTCTTTATCCATGAATGTAAACGGATGGGGCTTGACGTTCTCCCTCCCGATGTAAATGAATCTGCCGTTGAATTCAGTGTGGTCAATGGAAAAGTCCGGTTTGGACTTGCGGCAGTGAAAAATGTGGGAATTCATGCCGTCGAGAGTATTATTGCTTCCAGGAAAGAACAGGGCCCGTTTAAAACTTTTTACAGTTTCTTTGCCCGAATCGATCTTCGGCTGGTTAATAAAAAGGTCCTTGAAAGTTTGATCCAGGTTGGAGCATTTGATTCTCTGCCGGGCCACCGGGCTCAGATGTTTGACTCAATTGAACGGGGTATCAGTTTTTCCCAATCACTGGCTGAATCTAAAAACCGGGGCCAATCCAGCTTGTTTGACACCTTTTCGGAAGAAAAAAGTCAAACGCCGGCAGTAGCCGAACCAGCTTTGGCTGATGCTGACCCCTGGAAAAAATCAGATATTCTTGCCAAAGAAAAGGAATTTCTGGGGTTTTATGTTTCGGGCCATATTATGGATGCTTACCGGTCTGAATATGAATCCTTTGCGAAAAATTCGATTTCCAGCCTGAGTCAGTCCTTGTTTGGCCAGCAGGTTGCTGTTATGGGAATTATCACTTCAGTGACAAAAAAAATTGACAAAAAAGGAAACATGATGGCCTTTTTTGGTGTTGAGGATTTTTACGGAAACTGTGAGTGTATTGTCTTTTCAAAAACTTACGAAAAAATAAAAGAGTTCATTGAAATGGACCAGGTTGTTCTGGTAACCGGTAAACTGGACGGCAATGCAGAATCCGATTTGGGCAAAATCCTGGTTGATAACGTTCAGCGGGTAGATGAAGTCCGGAAAAAACGGACCGGCTCAGTTCAGATTAGCCTGAATCTTGAAAAGGTGGACGAGGAAAAAATCCGCCAGGTGAAAGCTCTGTTGGCCCGGCATCAGGGTGAGGCTCAGGTCTATCTTGAACTTTCAGGAAACAGTCTGCCGTCACCGCTTAGAATGCTGGCAAAAAACTATGGTGTTTCCATATCTCCGGAACTCGCCGAAAATATTCAGGCAGTCCTGGGTGAAGGTGCCATGAAATTTTTAAACTGATGAAAATGAGGAAACTATGAAACCTGTAACTGTAACTGATTCAACTTTTGACTCTGAAGTGATCAACTCTTCAGAGCCGGTACTTGTCGATTTCTGGGCTGCCTGGTGCGGACCATGCCGGATGATTGCTCCGATTCTGGAAGAAATGGCGCCTGAATATGCGGGGAAGCTGAAAATTGCCAAACTGGATGTCGATTCAAATCCTGCAGTTTCAATGAAATACGGAATCCGGTCGATCCCGACCCTTCTGGTTTTTAAAAACGGGGTTGTGGTCGATCAGATTGTCGGGGCCATGCCAAAAAAGATGCTGACCGATAAAGTCAATCCGCATCTGGGATAATCCGAAGATGAAAAAGATTGATGTCGGAATTATCGGCGGCGGTCCGGCTGGTTACACCGCTGCCATTTATGCCTCAAGGGCCAATCTGTCGACGGTTTTATTCCTTGGAACCCAGCCGGGCGGTCAGATCACCCTTACCAATGATCTTGAAAATTTTCCCGGGTTTCCGGAGGGGATCGGCGGGTTGGAACTTGCAGAAAAACTGGAAAAGCAATCGGTAAAATTCGGGACTGAAACCGTTTATGATAAAGTAGAGTCTATCAACTTTTCTGAAAGACCTTTTTATCTTAAAACAACAGCCGGTGACGAGTATCTTGCAGAAACAGTCATTGTCAGTACCGGGTCCGGATCCAGAATGCTGGGTGTACCGGGTGAAACGGAGAGTATTGGTAAGGGAGTTTCGACCTGCGCTACCTGCGATGCCTTCTTCTACAGGGGCAAACATGCCCTGGTTGTAGGTGGCGGTGATTCTGCACTTGATGAAAGTCTGTACCTGACCCGGTTTGTCAGCAAACTAACCCTGATACACCGCCGGGAGAAGTTTCGTGGCAGCCCGATACTTCAGAACCGGGTTTTAAACAACGACAAGATTGAAGTTGTCTGGAACTCGGTTGTTGAGGAGGTTCTTCACAATCCGGGTGGTTTCACCGGAGTAAAGCTGAAAAACCTGATTTCCGGTGCTGAATCTACCCTCACTGCCGACGGTTTGTTTGTTTTCATAGGGCATATTCCCAACACTGACCTCTTCAGGGGAGTTCTGACACTTGACGATCATGGCTATATTGTAACTGACCGGAACCTGCATACGAATATCCCCGGGGTTTTTGCTGCCGGTGATGTTCAGGATCCGGTATACCGGCAGGCGATTACAGCCGCAGGAACCGGAAGTATGGCAGCTCTTGAAGCCTACCGCTTTCTGGAGCATGAACGAAACTGATTCTGGACATTACCTGTTAAAAGTAATAGCAAGCCGGGAAATCCCGGCTTTTCTTTTTTATATTTGCAGATTGTCTGCTGACTTTCTGTTCCCGTCTCAGGCTGTTCCTGAACCGCCACTCCGGTTTCTCGGTTCCTTGTGAATAGAATCACGAAATTACCTGAAGCATTAAAATTAAATTAAAACCGTGATTGTTTTAAAACCGCATTTTATTATCTTTACACAATATGCATAAAAAGCATTGTTACAGGTGTCGTATTTTTGGGATTTCGATGAAAAAAATAAAGTTCCTGGTATTCTTCTTCTTTACTTCTTTAGCTGTTGAAGGACAGTCTATTCAGAATGTTTTGGAAGGGAATTACAAAAATCCGCCGGTCTACCACTTTAACCTCATTCTGGCCCGCCAGTCCTACATTGCTGACTACTCCAAAGTTATCTACGACGAACTCCGTTCAAGGATCAGTGACGACCCGTCTTTTAACCGTCAGGCTTACCAGTCTCTGGTGTTTGAAAAAATCAACATGGAGGATTATGCAGTTAAGGGTGCCGGGAAGGGCAGGTTGTTTACTTTTGACAGTCAGGAACTGTACGATCAGTTCAAAGACTTTGCCGAAACCGAAAATCAGCTTCGTGAACTCCGGAAATTTAAAGAAATCCTTCTGACCGGTGCCTCCCAGAAATTTGCAACCAGCCTGTTCCAGAACCGCTTTCTCATGGCACTTGAGCAGTATAACAGCGGATCGTTCCGGATTGCCAATATTGCCCTGACTGATATTCTGGAGGAATATAAATCTGTTTACAACCAGCTCGATGATGTTACCTTTGCCCGTGCTGAATGCCTTTTTGCCCTGAAGGCCTATAACAAGGCTATCGATGACTACCGGACTGTTATTCAGAAATACAGCGGAACTTCCTCGTACACCAATCTTTCCATTTACAAAATCCTCTTTATCAATTATGTCTACGGGAAACCGGAAGAACTGCTGCTTGAATGGGAAAAACTCAAAAATTACGTCAACACTCAGGATGCCGTTTACTATAATATCCAGATGCTTCTTGCAGTGGTTCAGCATCAGCGTGAGGATTTCAGAAAGGCAATCAGCCTGCTTGAACCGATTCCTTCCTCCTATTCAGGATACCTGCTGGCGAACTATATTATCGGTAACAGCTATGTCAACCTGGATGATCTTGAAAATGGAATCAGGGCTTATCAGAGGATAGAACGGGTTACCCTGTGGCCATGGGACCCGGCACCGCTTAAAAAAATCAAGACATCTGCTTTTCTTCAGCTTGGGTACCTGCACTATATCAAGGGTGTGAAAATGATCCGGGAAGGATTGCCCGACGAAGTGCTTGAAGGTGCTGATGGCAAAAGAATTGTAATTACGCCTAAATCTTACTTTGCAACGGGGAAAGACTATTTCGATAAGGTTCAGAAAAACCACCCCGAATATTCTAGTGCTGTCCTTGCCGAAACCTGGATTGACCTTCAGAATTCAGACTATAATACGGCTCTGATCAAAGTTCAAAACTACATTAATTCGGTTACCAATCAGGAATTGATGTATCAGGCAGTCTTTCTTGAAGGGTACATTCGCCAGAAGAAAAACCCGGGTTCAATCAAGCAATCTGAATCCGCCTACAATTACGTCATCAACGGGATGATTGCGAACCAGTTTCTTTCTGACTTTTTTGAAAGCAGAAACCAGATTTCAAGACAATTGTTCACTGCTGAAGATTACATTGATTCAAGAAGTCTGCCTGCAGCCAGCCTTTCTGCTGCTCAGTCTCTGACCGAGTCGATCAGTTCAGTAGCAGGAAAACTGGGGATTTCCGGTAAAATTCAGTTCAGAAAAGATAACAAACTCTTCGATGACAATGTGATCGAAGACCTCAAAACTGATCTCGCTGCCATTGAAAAACAGAAAGCTGCAGTCAGGACAAAAGGCCTGAGGGAGTTGGTTTTATGCGCAGACAGTACAGTTCTTGCCCTGAAATCAATCACTGAAAAGGTTGCTGCCGATCCGGTTGGCCGCGACATTATTCTGTTCGCCCAGCATGCGCCGCTGCTGATCAGAGCCTCTGACAACGGAAGAATGAACTCCTATTCAACTTTCAGAGATATCGCAGCTAAAGAGTACAAGCAGATTACTTCTTTGTATAATCAGATTACTTCTGCAGTTTCACAAAATGCAGACCCGGGTAAAAAAGACGTCCTGATTTACATGGGTATTGTTGTGGATGACATCCGGGTTAGATATAACTCCCTTGAAGTTTCTCTTTTTGAAAGAGACTTCTACAGACAGAAAACTGAAATTGAACGCTGGGGTGATGCTTCCGCATTTGGGATCAGTTCACTTCTGTATCAGGAATACGAAAGACGGATCAACGAAAATCAGGACAATCTGAAAATCAGGTCTGCCCTTAAAAATGCGATCAGCGAGAAAAAAGATCAGTTCGAGAAATACATGGCTGATCTTTCAAAAATTGAAGCTCAGAAGGCGTTCGTTAACCGGATTGATTCAGTAAACCGTGATTTCAGATTAAAATTAACTGACTACCGCAGTGTATATTTTGACCCGATCACTGTCAGGCCAATTCCTAAAGAAGAACTGGATAAACTGAATAAAAAACAGGAAGAACAGGTTCAGGCACCCCCTGCTGCTCCGGTTCCGGCAACAAAGCCGGAAACAAAGAAACCTGCAGGAAAAAGTAAAGAGAAACCGAAATCATCAGGGAAAAAGGGGTAGTCCAGGATGAAAAAAATGATAATGGCTGATTTTATGACCCGTCTGTTGCTGGTTTCTGGTTTTTCCTTTATAACCCTGATCAATCCGTCTGGTACCTTCGGGCAGGATTCCTCGATTGTAAAAGGGCGGCATATTGTAATTAAACCGGTTGATCAGGATATCCTGAAAACCAGAACAAATGATCCCTCCACCGACCGGATTTTCGACAAATTCTCAATTTCACAGGTCGAACTGATCCTGAAAAAAACTCAGGAAAAAATCAAACTGAGCCAGGACGAAGAAAAGAGACTCTCTGAATTACTGGATGAAAACAATGAAAGGTTTATCTCCATATTCAAAAAGTCTGCGGTTCTGGATGAAATTCTGATGCGTCAGGCTGAGATCCAGTATCAAAAAGTTCTGAAAAAATATTATGAGGACCAGGCTGTTTATTACGTTAAACTGGACGCCTACGTTAAAAAGCTGGACCAGTATGAAAAGAAGGAAATTTCGGAAAAACCCGAAGAGCCAAAACCGGCGATAAAGGACTTTCAGAAGGTTATCGGCCTCTACGATTATGTTATCAATGAAATGCCGGACAGCAAATACGTGCCGGATGCCCTGTATTCAAAGGCCTATATTTATGGCTGGGAAGAAGGAAATGTTGAACTTGGAGTGAAAACACTCGAAATCCTGACCAGAAAGTACCCGTCATCCCGTTATGTTCTGGAGTCAAACTGGCTGATCGGGGAATTCCTTTTTAACTCTCCGGATGATGCCAAACTGAGACGGGCAAGAAGCCATTTCCAGAAGGTACTTGAGTTAAGTGCTGCTGCTGACTACCCGACCAGAAGATTCGGCGAGTCCTTGTACCGGCTTGCCTGGGTCAGTTATAAGCTCCGCGATTTTTCGGATGCTATTGCCTACTTCACCTTCCTGATGGATGACATTCAGTCCAACAAGGAAATGTATGACGGAAAGCAACTTCCATCCTTTGTCCGTCCTGAAATGTTTGAGGAATCTGCTCAGTACATTGGAATCTGTTTCATGGATATCGTGAAGCGGGAATATTCCAAACGGTCAGACAGCCCGGCAACTGGAGCAGTACTGGATAAAATGGTCAGTTATTTTTCCCGGTTCAATCCGCCGAAAACCTATGAACCTTTTGTTTATGAACGGCTTGGACAGTCGTATGGTGAGGTGGATGATATTAAGGAAATTCAGCACATTTACGCCTATTTGGTAAAACGATATCCTGAATCCGAGCGGTCAGGAGATCTTGCCCGTGAACTTGTAGAAATCAAAGAACGGGAAATCGGTGGCGAAAAGGGACTGAAAGAGCTTGAACTGCGCGAAGAAGTTTACAAACTAAAAAAAGAGTACTTCCAGACTTACAACTACCGTTCGCCATGGTATTCTGCTCAGTTAGCCCGGTTTAATGCCCAAAATTCCCCAAATGCTGATTACAGTTCAAAAGGAATTGTAAAACGGTATATTGAACCCGGTATGTTTACTGCAATTGACTCTACTTCCCAGAAATACTTCATCGACAACATGAACATGGACCTGTTCTATGCACTTGTTTTTGCCGGAGATGAACAGCGGGAAGGATTAACTTCGGATGCAGGCCGGGCCACCGGATTTTATGACCGGTATATCGGGGATGTAAAAACCTATTTCGACTATTATTCCCGGTACGACTCGGTTGCCTATGAGAACGGGTATTACCTTGCTCTGGTGCTTGACCAGAAAGTTGGGCGTTCTCTTGAAGCTTACCCCTATTATCTGGAAGTTGCCAGAAACCCCTTTGCAGAGCATCATCGCTTTGAAACAGCTCTCAACGCCATTTCAATCGCTGTAGATGACCTGAATAAATCAGAAAAAACCACACCAAAGGTTACCCTTTCTGCCTTACCCAGAGCCCGTGCACTTGTGGCAGATTCCCTTCTGAAAGACCTGAAGTTTCTGGCTTATGTGGATACTCTTTCCCTGACAGGGTCCGAGAAAAGACTGATCGAAGCCTATGATAATTTTGCCCGGCTTTTTCCCCATGTTGCCAAAACATCTGAGTATGTTGAAAATATTTCGCTGATTTATTTCAACAAGAATCAGCTCGATCAGGTCGCCGACTGGCAGGTGATCCTTCAAAAGTATTACCCTGACCGGAAAATTAACCCTGGATATGTGACTGATCTGATGCAGGGGTACTTCCGGGTTAAGGATTACCCCTCGGCTGAGCTTTTGGCTAAAGCAATTATTACCATGAAAGATGCCTCGGCCAAACAAAAAGACTATGCTACCCTGATTTGGTCAACCAGTATCGGTCTTATGGCTCAGATTGAAGAAGGCAGGGGTAATTTCAGTGCAGCAGCCGAGCAATGGTACCGGATTTACACTGATACACCCGGCTACAAGGATGTAGATCAGGCCATTTATTTTGCTGCAGAAAACTACGATAAGGAAAAAGAGTTTAACCGGTCAAATGAATTGTACAATCAGTTGATTGACCGCTTTCCCAATTCGACCAAACTGGTTGAAAATGCACACCGGAATATTTATTCCAACCTCATTGAAATGAAGGCTTTTTCGCTCTCCAGCAAACAGGCAGAGCGGAATTACTATTATTTTGCAAAAAATAATAACGCTGAGCTTTCAGAATATTATCTCTACAAGGCTTTTGAGGACAGCAAAAAGGCAAAAGATCTGAAGGAAGCCTTCCGCCTGTCTGAATTGTATGTTGAGAAATTCCCGGACAGCCCCTATGCAACCGAGGTCCTGTTCGGAACTATCGCACTTCAGACTGATATGAAGGATGATAAAGGCGTTTTTGAAGCGTATGGGAAGTTTGCAGCAAAATTCCCGGATGACTTCCGGACTGTTGAAGCCTTTTACAGAAGGGCCCTTTACCTGGCAAAACAAAATGACCGGCCTGGAGCACTTATTGAATACCGGGCTGCTGTCGACCGGAACAGGGAATTAAAGAAAAAAGCAAAACAGTCAAGTCCTTTCTTTGCAGGTGAATCTTTGTATGAACTTGGAAAAGAATTGTGGGATTCTTTCTCTGCGGTTACCATTAATTTTAACAATGGGGATACCGAAATACCCAGAAAAGAGACTGCTTTCAAAACGTACCGGGACAATCAGGTCGAGTTAAGGAGCCTGGGACTTGAGCCCGGCGGTAGTTTCTACCGGGCCATTGAGGCAACTTTCAATATTGGAAAGGCCTACGAGGAAATTGCAGATCAGGCTGGTTCCCGGAATGCAGAGGACGGCGGATTCAGAGGTCAGGATTTTATTACCAAACAG
Organism: Bacteroidota bacterium; assembly: GCA_023151185.1. Lineage (GTDB taxonomy): Bacteria > Bacteroidota > JABWAT01 > JABWAT01 > JABWAT01 > JAFLBE01. Next base: position 470,349 of record JAKLJL010000002.1, on the reverse strand, counting down.
ACCGAGGTCCACTATACAGCCAAAGATTATTACAACAATGGCTACCAGATCTACCTTCAGACATTCAATCAGATCCGTGATTTCCAGAAAGCCATCAATAAATTACTCGAACAGAATCTCGATTCAATCAAGACCAATGATGTTTCAATCCCGGATTCTACCCTGAAACTGATGGCAAGGCTGGATTCAATTACGGCAACCAAAACATCCGAGATGCTGTATCATGCCGCTGAGGCCCAGCATAAAATTGTGAATATTATCATTGAAGATAAATCGATCCTTTCCAGTATCACCGATCCCAACCTTTATATGCAGGTTTGGGCAGGTCTTATTGATAACATTTCGGCAGACGTTGAAGATGCCATTGCACTTTACCGTAAAAATATGGACCTCTCTGCAGAGCTGAAAATAGAAAATGACTGGGTTCAGAAGTCCAGGCAGGCCATTACTGATTTGTCTGATCTGAAAGCCAGCAAGTATGAAGAACTGGTTCGTTACTCCATCGAGGCATTTGATCATAACCTCGAGGAATTTGCAAAAGTTGTCGAAACCGATGTTGAGCCTGCTTCTGATGCAATCATCAACAAACAAACAGTGATCACGACCTCGGTAGAAAATTCAAAAATCTACGTTGGGACAACCATAAATGAGTATGCAAATGCTCTTAAAATTGTGGATGCCAATAATCTGGGCAAAGACCTTCGTCTCCAGGTAGAAAACAGAACAACTCAGTTTCTGTATTCTGTCGGTACCGTTGAACTGGAACGGGGTAATTCGCTTCAGCAGACCCGGAAACGGTACGATCAGATCTCCATTTCAAAACCTGAACTGTATTGGTATCTTGATGCAACCTACACGCTTGATGATATTACCAATATTCTGAAGGCTACCGGTATGGAGATCCTTGAGAATGGAATTGGGTTCATGACTTCCTACGGGGTCTATACTGAATGGACAGGTAAGATTATTACCAAGCTGATTACCGTTGATCCGCAAAAATACGGAAGCCTGCTCGGTGATATTGACCTCAGATCAAGCCTTGTCTATCAGACGGATGACACCTGGAAGGCTTCAACTGATACCGGCGATGACTGGTACACCCAATCGTTAAATGATACCGTCTGGAATCAGGCAGAAATTGCCTATTCTGCAAGCAAACTGGTTGTGGATTATACAGATAACCTTTCTGGACCGAAGTCCTCAAGTATCACACCTGTCTGGTATTACTCGCCTGATGAAAATTCCTCAGCAGTTGATTCTGCCGGCGTGAAAAACACTCCGTATTTTTTCATAACTGTAAATGATACGGATATTGTTGCAGATTCCAGCAAGCAAACGGATACTGTACCTGCCGAAACGACCGTAGAGACAATTACCGCTCCAGTTTCGGATTCTTCAGCAGTTTCAGCTTCTGCGTCTTCAGATACAAGTGCAACTGTCGTTGCACAGCCAGCCGATTCAGTAAAACAAACCCCTTCAGTGATTCCTCAGCCTGAAGTTCAGGCAACGGCACCTGCCGTGAAAGTGGCATCCGACAGATTCGATTACAGCAACCGGGCAACTGAAAAACCAGATCAGGGAAGTGCAGGAAAAACTCCTGACCAGGTTGTTTTCCGGAAAACGTTCTTTGTGGACGGAACCATTGACAATGGTTCTTTGATTGTAGGTAAGAACATTGCTTCTGAAGTCTATCTGAATGACAATCAACTGGATGTTTCGATCGGCAAGGATACACCCGACGGAAAGGCGATTGTCTTCGATGTTTCCAAAATTCTGGTCAACGGGAAAAATCTGCTTGCTGTAAAGACCAACGCCGAAGGCAGCTACAATAAAAATCTGTATTCACTGGTGAATGTGGTGTACTATCCGGAAATTCCTTCAGAGAAAATTCTCCGGATCTTTTCTTCCAAGTACCAGCTTCCGGGTGTGAAAACCCAGAAAACCGAGGAGAAACCGGTTGACCCGCCCAAGACAGAGGCACCCTCAGGAGATAAACCTCAGGATGGAGGACAATAAATGAACCCGTTAAAACTGATTGCAGTTTGTTTTCTAATTCTGCTGGTCCATGATGAACTTCTGGCCCAGGATGCTGGTGGCGGTGGCGGTAATGTGATCACAATTAAAACCACTCTGATCCGGGCAAGAATCCGCAGACCCACAATCAACCTGCTTCCGGAACGCATGAAACCTGATTTCAGTCAGGTCAGTAATTCGGTTGAATCACTGAACCAGCAGACAAAGGACAGGCCCAAACTTGATTTCTACATCCGGAAGGACAGTGAGTTTCCAACACTGATCGAACCGGAAAAGGTAATTAATAAAAACCGGAACTAAATCTATCTTGTTTTTAGAGAATTGTTCATTTAACTTTACGACCGTTTCAACCGTTTAATCTAAAGAACACAACAAAGGGAGACTACCAAATGGATACGATGGATCTTTTTCTTAATTCCTTCATCAACTCTTTCAAATTCTGGGATCACGTCGATTCTTCAGGCGCATTGGTAAAAGGTGACGTTTCTGCCTGGTTTCAGTGGGCAATTCTGACCTTCATGATTATTGGTATTGCCATTGTGATTGAACGTTTCTACTACATCGTAATCCGTTCCAATATCAATGCTGATAAATTCATGGAAAGAATCCGTCAGTTTGTTGCATCCAACAATATCAAAGAAGCCATTGCCCTTGCCGAGCAATCGAAAGAAAAAGCTCTTCCTTACATCGTACTCAAAGGCCTGAAACGTGCCGATACCTCAAAGGATTTTCGTGACATTCAAAATGCCGTTGACGAGGCCACTCTGGAAGTTATTCCCCGTCTGACCAACAGAACCGGCTACCTGACCATGATTGCTTCTGCTTCTACCCTGCTGGGTCTTGCCGGAACGATCTTTGGTCTGATCATCGCCTTTGGTGCTGTGGGTGGTACCGGTATTCCTGCTGCCCAAAAATCCCAGTTCCTTGCAAATGGTATCTCTGCTGCCATGGGTACAACCATGATGGGTCTTTTCTCTGCCATTCCGTTAACTGTTCTTTTGGTGATTATTCAGGCCCGTACCCAGAAAATCATTGATGAAATCGATGAGCATACTGTAAAATTGATCAACCTGCTGACCGGTTACCGTCCTGTCGTCAACTGAGGTTAGGAACTTTCCTGTAACCTAGTTGTACAATAACCAGAATCAAGTTGAGGACTAACAATGGCATTTAAACCATCCGCAAGGAAAAAGACAGATAGTGAGTATAAAGAACCCGATATGCTCGTTATCATGAATCTGATGGTTTGCCTGATTCCGCTTCTGCTATCCTGTGCCGAATTTGTTAAAATGGGAACAATTGAAATCAATCTCCCGACTGATTCAGGCGGTGGCGGCGGCAATTCATCTGCAAACACTGAAAAGGCAAAAAAACTGGACCTGAAAGTTTTGATTACCGAAGCTGGATTTACAATTCAATCCAACATCCGGGGGATCGAAAAGGGACCGGTTGATAATGCCACCATTCCTGTTAAACCAGGAGCCTATGATCTGAATGTTCTTGGCAGCTATAAAGAACATTATCCGTTCGAGGACTTAAATGCAAAACTGATTTCCATGAAAAAGGAAATTGCCGGACAGGGATATACTGATGAAACTGCTGTCCAGATAACAGCCGGCAATAATGTGCCTTATCAGGTATTGGTGAGAACAATGGACAAAGTCAAAGCGAAATATGACAAGAACAAGGAAGTGGAAATGATCCTGTTCCCCAATATTTCACTTGGTGTGACGTTATAAGGAGTTTATATGGCTTTTCAACCAAGTAAAGGTAAACGTCACAGGAAAAACGCTGATGGCGGGGTGTCACTGACATCTCTGATGGACGCCATGACAATTATCCTTTTGTTTCTTCTGAACCAGTTCGCCGCAGACGGTGCTCTGGTTACCGAAGCAGAAGGATTGAAACTGCCTGAATCTTTAAATCTTGATAAACCCAAAAAGAAAACAACCATTGCGGTTTCGACCCAACAGTTGGTACTGGATGATCAGTTTATTGCTGATGCATCTGAATTTCTTGGACCGGTTGATCCGTCCAGAGGTGGATTCATGATTCAAAAACTGTATGATGAACTCGACGCCAGAGCCCAGGAACAGATTGATCTTGGAAACGGCCCTGACGGAGAGCCCATTTTTACAGGTGAAATTCTGATTCAGGGTGACCGGAGTCTTGATTATACCTCGTTTTTAAAGGTTGTTTACACAGCCTCACAAGCCGGGTATGTGAAGATTAAACTGGTTACTGTTGAAGGCGATTAAGCAGGAGCAAAGGATTCATGAAAACAAATACAAAACAAACCGGATCAGATTCTTCTGTGATGGGTGCAGTGAACCCGAAAGCAACTGCCGTAATGGCGGCCAAACAACTGGCTTTCCCGAATGAGTTTAAAAGGACATTGTGGGAAAGTATTGATAAGCGGTATGCAGCTATTCTGTTAGCAACCTTTCTGGTTGTCTATGGCGGAATGTTTATAGCCCTTGTCAATTATGTGGCTCCTTCCCAGGCAGACCTGAACTCCCTTGCAAAACAGCAGTTCATGAATAAAATTCTGAAACAGTCTGCTCAATTGGACATCCAAAAAGCAGAAGTTGCAGAAGATAAAAATGATGCTGCCGGTGAAGAGAAAAAGGAAGAGGTAGTCGAAAAAACTTCTACCAAAGGTAAAACCCGTGAGGAAACCCAGTCTGCTTCCTTCCAGGAAGAGCGGGCTGCTGCTGCGGCTGCTGCGAAAGAAGCCTATCAGCAACAGGTTGCGGCTCAGGCATCTGCTGTACTGGCAACTCTGGCCGGTAGGTCAAGAGGTGGCCGGGCCTCATCTGCCGGATCTGCTGCCGACGTTCTTGGCGGTGCAACCGGAACGACGGACCTGGGTTCTGTTCTTGCCGGTGCAACCGGTAAGGATGCTCAATCCGGGTTGGGACTTGGAAATGCAACCTCCCGGGCTGACATTGGCCGGGGCGGTGGTGTAGGCGGTGCCAAACTCGGGGCCGTTGGCGCAGGTACTGGTTTAGGTGCCGGTAGCGGGGTGGGTGATGCTCTTGCCCGTGGTGGTAAGATCAAAGCGTCACTGGCAACGGGTAAGGTTAAATCAACCGGAGCATCAAGCCGGTCGGTTGAAGAACTTACCAGCGTCATTGATCAGCATCAACGCGCCGTTCAGGCTTGCTATGAGCAGGAAAAAGTCAAGGATCCATCCCTTAAAGGTCAGATTGTAATTGAACTCCGGATTGATAAAGATGGCAAGGTTGTCGGCCCGCGGGTTGCCTCCAGCACCATGAAAAATCCGAATGTTGAACGGTGTATTCTGAATAAAGTCAGACTATGGCAGTTCAGTTCAGTAACAGATCCTCAGCCTCAGGTACTGAATATTCCTTACGTATTCGCTGATTGATAAAATTGTGTTCTTTTAGTTAAAAACCAGGTTTGATTAAACCTGGTTTTTTTTATTTATAGCAGGTAGATATGATTCCGACGTTAGAAACCACACTCCGTATGGTCTCGTGTGGCAGTTTAAGAAAAGTTGATGAAGGCAAAACCGTAAAACTCGCAGGGTGGGTTGCCCGGGTCAGAGATCATGGTGGTGTGTTGTTTGTGGATCTGCGCGACCGGTACGGAAAAACACAGGTAGTTTGCGATCCCGCCCAGGAACAGGTTTATTCAATCGCAAAAAACCTCCGGAATGAATGGGTCATTTCAGTTACCGGTAAAGTTAGGCTCCGTCCCGAAAGTTCCAAGAATTCAAATCTGGATACAGGAGAAATTGAACTTCTGGCAACAGAATTAACAGTCCTCAATCAATCTGCCGTCCTCCCGTTCCAGATTGAAGGCACTGAAGAAGTTAATGAAGATCTGCGGTTAAAGTACCGGTTTTTGGATCTGCGCCGTGAGAATCTGCAGGAAAAACTCATCCTCCGGTCCAATATCACTCATGCAGTCCGTGACTACTTTCACCGGCATCAGTTTATTGAAGTTGAGACTCCGGTTCTGATGAAGTCCACACCCGAGGGTGCACGGGATTTTCTTGTTCCTTCACGGGTAAACCCCGGTAAGTTTTTTGCCCTTCCCCAAAGCCCGCAAACTTACAAACAAATTCTGATGGTCAGCGGATTTGACCGTTATTTTCAGATTGTAAAATGTTTCCGGGATGAAGATCTACGGGCTGACCGGCAGCCGGAATTTACCCAAATTGATATAGAAATGGCATTTATTGAGCAAAATGACATTCAAACAATCGCAGAAGGATTGGTTGTCAGGCTGTTCAAGGATATCATGGGTAAAGATATTCAGGCCCCGTTCCTCAGAATGACGTATGATGAAGCCATTAACCGGTATGGGTCGGATAAGCCAGATCTTAGAAACCCTCTTGTCATTCAGGATGTGAGTCTGCCGGTAGAGACCGGGTTTAAAGTTTTTGATTCTGCCGTTTCTGAAGGAAAGTTGGTTTCCGGAATCCGGATTCCTGCGCCTTCAATTCTCAGCCGGAATACTTATGATGATCTTGCTGAGCGGTATAAAACGGCAGGCCTGGCCGGGTTGATTCTTTTCAGAATGGGTGCCCAGCTTGACGGACCTGTTGTGAAATTCCTCAATGATGAAACAAAAAATGCACTTGTTTCCCAGTTCGGGCTTTCAGACGGAGATACGCTTCTCCTTTCTACAGGGAAGGGGACAAAGTACAAAACAATTCTGGGTAACCTCCGGCTTGAACTTGGAAAAACTCTTTCTCTGGTTGATGAATCAGCCTTCCGTTTCCATTGGGTTAATGATTTTCCTTTACTGGAATGGGATGAAGAGGAAAAACGGTATATCGCAATGCATCACCCGTTTACTTCCCCGCAAAATGACGATATTGCCAAAATGGGCGTTGATAATGACAGCATCAAAGCTAAAGCCTATGACCTTGTGCTGAACGGGAATGAAATTGCAGGTGGCTCCATCCGGATTTATAACCCTGAACTGCAGAGTAAAATGTTTGAACTGATTGGGATCGGAGCTGAAGAAGCCCGTGAAAAGTTCGGATTTTTACTTGATGCCTTTAAATTTGGTGCACCTCCGCATGGTGGCATTGCCTTTGGTCTTGACCGGCTTGTCATGATCATGACCGGATCTCAATCCATCCGGGATGTGATAGCCTTTCCGAAAAATTCCAATGCGCAGAGTTTAATGGACAATGCACCGTCAGAAGTTAGTGACAAGCAGATGCGTGAGTTGTATATTAAATCGACTTTTCACCCTGTAAAATAACCCCATTGATACCGGCTGCCCCAGCGGGGCCAGCCGGTTCATATTCCTTCCAAAGACAGTCCTGCAAAAAATACTCTTGGGATTTCAAGTTTTTTATTGATCGGGATTTCAAATTCCTGGTTCACTTTTGAGACTTTATGCTTCTGATATTCTTCATTCAGATTGAAAAGATTGTAAATACCGGCGAATAAAGTCATCCTGACCAGCTTAAAATCAATCTTTTTGTCAATTTTAATTTTCAGAAACTGGTTGCCTGTTGATAATTTTTGGTTTCTTTTTGCATACTCGACGAAAAAGCCCTTAATTTCAAGATCCTCAACCCAGATTGGATTCATCTGTTCGGTGTAGGGCAAACCGCTTTGATTTTTCCAGTTCAGATCAAACCCAAACCCTTTTACAGACTTCAGTCCAAAGGCCAATTCCAGTTTCCAGGGGTGGAAAAAGGAGCGGGGAATTTCATTTTTACCATACCGGAGTAAACTTCTGCCATAACTGTAACTGATCAGCCAGTAATGCCCGGCGGTTGCCCGTTTAAAAAGAATATCCAGGCCCTGGGCAATTCCATTGGTTGGTTTTCCCTGATCAGGGTAAGGATTAAAAACCATGAACCGGTCTTCAAAATTAAAGGTCTGGTCATCCTGCATCCGGTAATAGTTTTTAAGGTAAATCCCTGTTTCGGCAACAACATCATTTTCCAAAGAAAGAGTTGCAGAAGTATGAATCTGAACGGATTTCTCGGGTTTTGAATAGGAGGTCACACCAGAACCAATATCCAACCGGTCAAAGGGCTGGAATTGGCTGTAATGGCCGATGGTTAATTTGACTAAAAGCGGGTCGGAAACAGACCATAAAAAAGACACTCTGGGGTCCAGAATAAGTTCCACCTGGTGGTTCTGTACATCTGTTCTAAGTCCACCCATCAGTACAAATGTGGGAGTCAGGTTGGTTGTGTATTGGGCCCAAAGGCCAATTCTGAAAACGGGTAAAGCGGTATTTAAAAAAGAGGTCTGTTTTTCTGCAATAGAGGACCCATATCTGTTTTCATAATACAAATAGGAGTTCCGTGCGGCATACCCTTCAACCCCAAACTGAATCAGTTGTCCATTGAACCAATCTGTTGTGAATTCCTGACATAGCCCGATTTGCCTGAAGGTTGTTTTCTCTGGATTATTCTTTGAAATGGAGTTGTAAAAATCGAATTCTGAGAGCCGGTCAACCGTTTGAAAACTAATTGTGGTTTCTGATAAAGTTTGGCCGGAAGCCATCCAGTCATACTGAATCCAGGCCGCAAGTGATTTTCTGGTTGACTTGATATTGGGTGTCCAGATATTGCTGGTTCGTTTTGCTGCAAAATGATCCCAACTGCTCAGCAAATTTGTCTGAATACGGTGGTTTGCTGCCGGTTTGGATTCCAGCGAAAGAAAAAAGTCTTCATAAACCGGGTGGAGATTGTTGCTGCCATAGGCGTTTTTAAACAAGGGAGTCAGATTTCCTTTTCTGTAACTTGCAACGGCTGAGATGGTTTTCCATTTGGCAGAACCGAAAAAGGAGGAGGCATAATAATCGGTTGTCAGTTTCCATCTTCCCGGTCTGGAATCAGTTTGCATATCCAGCACGCCAGACATCCGGTTCCCGAACCGGACAGGATATCCATCCCGATAAATCTGATAGGTATCAACCAGATCCGGATTAATGGTCCCGTAAAGATTAAAAAAATTGTCAAAATGATACGGGGCCAGGAGCTCAAGGTTATTCAGAATTATTTTGTTTTCATCCGGGTGCCCGCCATTGACGCTGAAACCTGATGAAATTTCGTTTCCACGGATTCCGGGGATGACTTGAACAGACCGTAAAAGGTCCTGATAGTAGTTAAAGGCTGACCGGATTTCCGGGATTTCTGCAAACCGGAGTTTTTCTGCAGTTAACTGATTGACCGGATTTAAAACCACGATTTCTTCCGTACGGAGCTCAGACGGAACCAGTGCAAACTGATGAAGTGCATTCTGCTTGGGATTGAAACAGACAAAGGCAGATTGGAACCGGTAACCCAACCTTGAAATCCGGACTTTGTAAATACCGGAAGGAACGTTTTTCAGGTAAAAGGTTCCTGAATCGGTTGAGGAAATAAAAAATCTGGAATCTTCAAAATAAAACAAACAGCTCGGAATAGGTTCACCGGTCTGTGCATCATGGACAATTCCTCTGAAATTACCGGTCTTTCGTTCCCCTTTTCCGGCAACAGATATTGAACTGTCCGATTCAAAAATGAAACTTACAGGAAACCGGGAAGAAATATCATATAAAATTTCAACCAGATGTTCATCAGAATAGTGCCCGGTAATCTGATATCCGGAGAGAAGTGAGTCCGGGAAAAGGATGTTTTTTTCAGATGCCCTGGCGAGTTTAAACAGAGCAATATCAAGCGGTGTCCTGCTGAAGGAAAGGGTGTCGATTGACTGGCCCCAAACCCCGGAAGGTAAAACCATTGCGCACCAGATTAAAATCAGATAGGTTTTTGGTGTTCCCATGACCATTGTTCCGCTAACCGGTTCAGGGCTGGAAGATTGTATAGACCTTTCCGTCTTTCTGGTATTGAAGATTCAATGCTGAACAAACAGACTGAATGATTATCTCTTCTGACTGGTTTTCATAAATACCGGAAACAGTCTGGGACTTAATATCCTCATTTTTTATGGAAATAATGACATTATAATGTAAAGAAATTTCCTTCATCAGTGTGATCAGCGGAAGCTTTCTGAATTCGAGTTTGTTTCCGGACCATTGGATAACGTCCGATGAAGTTTTTTCCAGATCCGGCCGGTCCACAGTCTGATCTGAAATACTTCCCGACATCCCGGAGGTCAGTATCTGGGCCGAAGCCGTATCACCGGTTGCCGGATTAAGAGCAACTTTTCCCTCAGTTACAGTCAAATGAGTAAATTTATCCTGGCTTCTGACAGTGAAACGGGTTCCCAGTACTTTTATTCTTGCATTTGAAGTTAACACCACAAATGGATGATCCGGGTCTTTCTGGATGATGAAATAGGCTGCACCGGTTAACTCAACCTGCCGGGAGAAGGGAACGGGAATTTTAACCTGTGCATCCCCATAAAGCAAAATCTCTGACCCGTCTTCAAGCAGAAGTTCATTTCCGTTTTTGGCACTAAAGGTATCGCCAGAGTAATTTCTGTAAAAGAAAAGGCCAGCAGTAAAGGCAAGTAAAAGAGAAGCAGCAACCGCCCAGTAACTATAGACCGACCGGTTGGAAGTTTTTTTTACAGGGTCAGGCTTCAGACAGGATTCGAGCCGGGAAAGCTCTGCTTCAATTTCCGGGCGCGGCGGGTGTTTTTCTTCAGTGAAGAGACGGGCTATTTCAGTGTACTCCTGCAGGTTTTTTTCCGATTCGGAAAGCCAGTCTGACAGGAACTTGGTCTCTGATGCATTCATCTGCCCGGTCAGGGACTTGGCAATCAGATCGGTAATGTCGTAGGTCATGGTTTTCATTTCTGCCACTTTTACGGATTGGAGTGCTTAAAACCCTTAAGAGAAAAATCCACGTACGGCCTTGATCAGCCGTGTCATCCTGGCTTCAACCGTTTTTACAGATATCCCAAGAATTTCCGCAATTTCCTGATTTTTATATCCTTCATATTTACTTAAATAGTAAACAGTCTGAATTGGCTCGGGTAATTGGTCTATAAAAAGTCTGAGCTGTTCAGCACGTTCACTTTCTGACTCAGATACCTGGTCTGCCCGGAAGCTGATTAACTCGGCAAGATCATCAAAACTGACATGATGACTCGAGGTTTTCCTGAAGTGGTCAATGATCAGATTATTGGTTATTGTAAACAGGAAGGATTTGATCGACTTGTTCTCATCCAGATTTTCCCTGCCAGCCCATAGTTTTAAAAAAACATCCTGCAGAAGATCCCGGACGAGATCTTCATCCTGAACACGGCGCCGGGCAAAATAAAAGAGAGAACTGTAATACCGGCGGAACAATTCTCTGAACGCAGACTCGCTGCCGTTCAGAATCAACTGCCCTAATTCTTTATCATCACATTCAGTTATCGGTTTCTTTTCAGACATTAAAAGCTATCTTTGCAGGAAATATTCATCAATTCGGGTGAATATACCTATTTTTCGTGTTCGGATGAAATCCTTATAATGGTTAATAATCCCGGTGTTTTAAACTGCCGGTAAAGACACAGGTCAATTTGTGAAATATGCAGTCCTTTTTTTAATCTCCTTTATAATAGGAATTCCTGCAGTCTGGGGACAGGCTGAAAATATTCCGCTCAACAATGAAGTCTACGAGGCAATCAAGGAGTGGAGTGTTCGAGGCCTGATACCCCTGTACCATGATGCCAACCCCAATCTTTCACGTCTGGAAGTTGAACGGATCCTGAGACAGGTGAATGAAAGGGATCCTGCTTTTTCGGAAACGGATTTGTCGCGCCTCGAAAAATTCAGGGCTGAATTCTTTCCGGAAGTACTTAAAACTGAAAAGGCATGGGAGCTTTTTGATTTTAACAAACCCGTCATCCGCATTGCAACCGAATTTTATTCGGATAAGACCAAAAACTGTTATACCTACCGGGATGAATATGTCACTCTTTATTCGGAAGGGGTGGGATATTTTACCTTTGCCGGAGAGGTGGATCAAAAAATAAACCGCCAGGCCGGGCTTTATTATGGCGGATTCAGATTCATGGGAACAGCCTTTAAAAACTGGGGCTACAACCTGACTGTTCTGAAAGGCGGCGCAAACGGTTCTCACCCGCTTCATTTGGCCGTGGATCCCCGGTTGACCTACAGTTTTAAATACAATGAAAATCTGGAGCCTGTGAAAAATTATGATTTTACCCAGGGGTATATCCAATATCTGGCTGAACCTGCTCCCAATGCTTTCTTTGGAGTTCAGCTTGGACGGGAAACCACCCGTTTTGGATATGGTTACACCAACAGTCTGATGATGTCGGGCGAGCAGCCGGATATGGATTTTATTAAATTCAGGGTGAACTACGGGTATTTTTCGCTGACCTCTCTTCATGCCTCGACGGTTGGTGAGTACCATACAGACCGGAGTCTGAATTACACCAAGTATCTGGCCCTTCACCGGGTTGGGTTATCCTTTCCGGGCCTGTTCGATCTGGGAGCCGGCGAAGCCACAATTTACTCCAGACAACTCGACCTGGCGTATGTAACGCCATTGTCTTTTTTCAAATTTCTTGAACTTTCGCTTCAGGACCGGGACAACAATTTGTTTTTTGTTGATTTTCAATCTCATTTTATTCCCGGGTTTGAAATTCAGTGTACCTTCATGATGGATGAAGACATCCTGTCAAACCTGGAAGACCTGAACCGGTTCTCAAATAAAATTGCGGCACAGACCGGATTCTGGTGGAGCCGTCCTGCCGGAATTCAGGATCTGAGCCTGATCATGGAGTATACCTGGATCCGCCCTTATGTTTACTCCCATTTGATAAAAGAAAATAACTATACGGCCTACGGCTATCCAATCGGGCACCGGATCGGGCCCAATTCTGATGAACTGATGACCCGGCTGGTCTATTATTTTTCGGGGCGGGTCAAACTAACTGCTGAGCACAGACTTCAGCGGTCCGGGGAAAACCGGTACGATTCAGACGGAATTCTGATTGAAAACGCCGGCGGGAATATTTTTGAACCGGTTCGGGAAACTGATAGCAGAAAAGCCTATTTCCTGGATGGAGAACGCCATCAGAAAAACAGGGTCATATTGGACCTGAGATATGAATTCTCCCGCAACAATTACCTGAATCTGGTTTATGACCTGACAGGAGATTACAATCAATCTGCAAAAAAAACAACTTCCTACTCCTTTAGCTACCTTCGTTACACCATTGAATATTAAGGAATTATGACGAAAAGACAATTGATCTTTCTTGGTAGTCTTCTGCTTCTTACCGGATTTCTGGCAGGACTGACTGCAACCTGGTATCTCGGCGAAGAAAAAGACCGCCAGCAAATTTCAAAACTCAACAAGGTGATGAAACTGATTCTGTCGAATTATGTCGACTCAGTGGATTCAAGGAAAGCCGTGGATGGGGCAATTGAAGGGATCCTGACGAATCTGGATCCGCATAGTGTTTACATCCCGCCGAAAGAACTTATCAGAGTAACCGAGGATTTTCAGGGAAAGTTTGAAGGAATTGGTGTAGAATTCAGGATCCTTCAGGATACGGTTGTCATTACCAACCTGATTCCCGGCGGTCCAAGTCTCAAATTGGGGATTGAACCCGGTGACCGGATTTTACTTGTTGAGGATTCAACAGCAATCGGGCTTAAAAATGAGGAAGTTCCCCGAAGACTCAGAGGCCCAAAAGGATCGAAAGTAAAAATAACGGTATTCCGGCCGTCAACCCGGAAAAAACTCGACTTTGTGATAGTCCGTGATGAAATCAACCTGGTTTCTGTGGATGCCGGTCTTATGCTGGACAGTCAAACCGGATATATTAAAGTAAACCGGTTTTCTGCCACAACTGCCGATGAGTTCACTTCAACACTTTCCGGTCTAAAGATAAAAGGAATTAAGCGTCTTATTCTTGACTTAAGGGGAAATACCGGCGGATTTCTTGATCAGGCTGCAAAAATGGCAGATGAATTTTTATCCGGTGAAAAACTGATTGTATCAACCAGCGGAAGAGAAGACAGGCCGGTTGAAACACTGCTGGCGGGTGAAAAAGGACAATTTGAATCCGGAGATTTGATTATTCTGATCGACCGGTACTCAGCAAGTGCCAGTGAAATAGTTGCAGGTGCGATCCAGGATTGGGACCGGGGCATCATTGCCGGTGAGACATCCTTCGGAAAAGGCCTCGTTCAAAAGCAATATCCGCTTGACGAGGACAATTCTGCAATCCGGTTAACCGTTGCCAGATATTATACTCCATCCGGCAGGTTGATCCAAAGGCCGTACACGGCAGGAAAAGAAACCTACTACCAGGAGATCTTAAGCCGGAAAATCACTCAAACCAGGGTTGTTACCAAAGAAGATCTGCCGGACAGCACACATCCCAGATATACGACCAAAGGCGGCCGGGTTGTGTTTGGCGGTGGCGGAATTACTCCGGATATTTTTATTTCGCCAGACAGTACAACCGGGTACCTTGGAGAACTGATCCGGAAAAATATTCTGACTGACTTTACTCAGCACTATTTAGACAGGCACAGGAAGAACCTACTGGAAAGGTTTAAAACTCCGGAAGACTTTTCTTCCAGGTTTCAGTTGGATGAAACAATCATATCGGCTTTCCAGGATTACGCAGTCAGGTCAGGTTTCAAGTCAGTTCCAGGCGGCGGGGATCAAAAGAAAAGGGATCATTACCTGGAGGCACTCTTTGCCCGCCAGTTGTATGGCGACCCCGGGTATTTTCTGGTAAGTACAAAAACCGACCGGACTGTGTTGGAAGCTATAGCTGCCTTTTCGACCATTCCGGATGTTTTAGCCGTAAAACCAACCGGGAAAACAAGATAATTCATTAGGTTTTTCATAGAAAAATAAAAAAGTTCGGATTCTAAAGTACTTATAAAACAAACGTTTGTATATTTGTTTTTGAAACGGTTTTAACCGGTACTTGTCGTGTTTTTTACTGATTGACATTTATTAACTAAACTTTTACCTTAGCAAGCGCTTTTACAAAACTGGTCAACTAGAAAAGGAAAAAACCAATGCTTCTGAACACTCTTGTTCTACTTCAGGACTTGTCAACCCAACCTACTTATGACATGAACTGGCTCATTTCCAAATTCAATGAAGGCGGTCTTTTCATGTGGCCGATCCTCGTGTGTTTTATTGTTGGATTGGCCTTTGCTTTCACCAAACTATGGACACTGAACCGGGCTTCAATCAACACCCGGAAATTTCTTGTTGAAGTAAAATCTGCATTGGATGAAGGCGGAGTCAAAGCCGCTGAGGAAGTCTGTGCCAAAACCCGTGGTCCGATTGCCTCTGTATTTCAGGCCGGTCTTCTCCGTGCTGACGAAGGAATTGATGCTGCTGAAAAAGCCATTGTGGCTTATGGACAGATTGAAATGTCCTTCCTTGAAAGAGGTCTTATCGTGATTTCAACCTGTATTTCCCTTGCTCCTATGCTAGGTTTTACCGGAACTGTACAGGGGATGGTTGATGCCTTCGATGCCATCAAAGCTGCCAATGACATTTCCCCTTCAGTAGTTGCAGGTGGTATTGCTGTGGCCCTTTTGACCACACTTTTCGGACTAGTTGTCGCAATGATTCTGCAAACCTTTTACAATTATTTCGTTTCCAAGATTGACCGGATCGTCATTGATATGGAAGAATCCTCGGTTGAATTGATTGACTCTCTGGTTCTGATTCAGCGTGGCAAAAAAGCCAGCGGGAACTAAGAAACCGGTTTACAAAATCAATTAATCAGGAATTACACAATGGCCTTAATGAAAAAAAGAAAACGTGAAACACCGGAAATTCCGAGTGCTTCAATGGCCGATATCGCTTTTCTTCTCCTGATTTTCTTCATGGTGACCACAACCATCGATGTCGATACCGGTATCGGATTGGTTTTACCTCCGCCCGTTGACCCGAATTCACCTCCTCCGCCTCCTATCAAGGAACGGAACGTGCTGAAAATCCTGGTCAACAGCGCAGGTCAGGTTCTGGTTAACGATGAGGAAAGTTCGATTTCCATGATCCGTGAATTGGTGAAAAAGCATACAACCAATAATGGTGCAGATGCTAATTTTGCAGAAACAAAAGAAAAAGCTCTGATTTCAGTAAAAGTTGACCGGGATACACCCTACAATATTTTCCTGAAAGTGTATGATGAGATCAATCTTGGTTATTCGGATCTCAGAAAAGCCTATTCCTCCCAGCATTTTGGAACTGCCTATGAACGGTTGTCTGATTCCCAGAAAAAGGAAACAGATGAACAGTTCAAAAAGAAGATCTCCTTTGCTGAACCGGAAAAATCGAAATAACGCGGGGTATCTGTATGAAATTTGAGAAAAAACAAGCAAATACCAAGCAGGAAATTCCGACAGCTTCCATGCCGGATATCATCTTCATGCTTTTGTTCTTCTTCATGGTTACGACTACTTTGAGGGATACGACATTACTTGTCAAGTTTGTTCTGCCACAGGCCGAAGCAATTGAAAAAATTGACAAGAAGCGTTTTGTGTCCTACATTTTTGTAGGTACCGATGAACGGATTCAGATTGATGATGCAATTGTCGACATGGACAAAATTGTTCCTATCATGTCTGATAAACGCAGTGATATCCCGCAGTTGATTGTATCTCTCAGGGTTGACCGTGATCAGAAAATGGGAATTATTACCGACATTCAGCAGAAACTTCGTGATGCTGATGCGCTTCGCCTGAATTACTCTGCGAAGCCTAAACCAAAAGAAATGTGATTTTGCTGCCTGGCCTGATCTGATGGGTCGTGGAAAGGAAATGTGGACATGAAGCAGTACCAACCCGTTATTTTGTTTCTGTTTTCTGCAGTAGTTTTTCCAATGTCGCTATTGGGTCAGGCTCAGTTTGGTAGAATAAGCGGTAAAGTCATCGATCAGGCAACCAATAATGGTGTAGCCTTTGTTACTGTTTATCTCTATTTGGGAGATCAGCAAAAACTTTCAGCCAGAAGCAATTCAGGGGGTAATTTCAGCTTTGTCAATGTTTCTCCGGATGTTTACACCATCCGGACTTCAAAGCCAAATTATGCTGAATACTCCAAGCAGGTCAGAGTAAATCCGAATTTTACAACCAAACTGTACATTCCGCTTGCACAGGCTGCTGAAGGCGGATCCAAAGCGGTTGCAGTTTCGGATAATGTGGTGACTGAGGTTCAAAAGGCCCCAACTGAAGCGGTCAAGACGGTTTCAACTACAGCATCACCTGTTGTTTCACAGGTAGAAACACCTGCTCAGCAGGTTTCCGTTGCAATTCCGGAGGCGGTAACTGAGCCGGTTGCGAAACCTTCAGAGGCGGCGCCGGCACCCCAGGTGACCGGTACACAGGAAGCTGCTGCCCAGGAGATGGAAGTTATTTCAAATCAGGATGACCAGATGATTTATGAGGTAACCGAAGTCCCGGCTGAAATTGAAGGCGGTTTTGCTGCGCTTTACAAGCTGATCAAATATCCTGAGGCTGCAATAATTCAAAAGGCCGAAGGTTCGTTTGTTTGCCGGGTGAATATTGACCGGGATGGAAACCCTGGTCAGATTGAAGTTCTGAAATCCTGTCACCCTGCTTTGGATAAGGCTGCTCAGGATGCCATTTTCAATGTCAGGTATAAGCCAGGTAAACAAGGTGGAAATATTGTGTCTTCCTGGTTAACTGTTCCTGTTAAATTTAAGCTTCCCAAATAATAAAAATCGGGGTGTAGCGCAGCCTGGTAGCGCGTTCGGTTCGGGACCGAGAGGTCGTAGGTTCAAATCCTATCACCCCGACTTTTTCATGTCTGATCTTAAACCATTTCTGGAATCCCTTTATTCAGGCTACAATAAAAAGGAATTCATAGAATCTGATCCCATCAAGTGGGCCCACCTTTGCAGCAGTTCGGCTGACATCGAAATTACTGGTTTTATTTCGTCACTTTTTGCCTATGGCAGGGTTTCCCAAATTAATTCAGTTCTGGAAGTCCTGTTCCGGCGCCTTGGAAAATTTCCCTCCGAAACTTTGGGTAATTCTTCCGATCAGTTTCTTCAAACTATAACTTCCCAAATTTCATATCGGTTTTACACTGATCAGGACATACGGATTCTTCTGGTGTTTCTCAGAACTGTTTTGCAGGAGAGAGGATCACTAAAGCCTCTGTTTTCCGCATCAGAATCAGAAATATCTTACAAAAACCTGTTTCTTAACTGGACCCTGTTTTGCCAATGTGCACCTAATGCAGGCGGCGGGCTCAACTTTATGATTCCTAATCCGTCAAAAAAGTCTGCTTCAAAACGAATGGCTATGTTTCTGCGCTGGATGGTCAGAAAAGATGCTATTGACTTTGGAATCTGGTCAGATCTTGGGGCGGACCGGTTGGTGATTCCGATGGACACTCATGTTTCGCGGGTGAGTTATTATCTGGGGCTTTCCGATTCTCCCTCTGCAACCTTATTAAATGCACGCAAGGTTACCCAATCGCTCAAAAAAATTTGTCCTTCTGATCCGGTAAAATATGATTTTTGCATTAGCCGTTTGGGAATTTTGAATGAATGCCCAACCAGGAAGGATCAGGTTAAATGTGCCAATTGCCAGCTACTTCAAGTCTGCAGAAGGTAAGCCGTTGTTATTTTTATCACAAAATCAGATATTGAGAGAAACTTAAAATCATTCCCCGCAAGGCAGTTTGTCTTTCAACCTTTTTTTTCTTTATATTTATTTCCTGACAAAAGAGTTAAGGAGTCCGTTATGCATGTAGACCCGAATATGATTCCGATTTTCCAGGGAATCTCCCAGGAAGAAATGGATCAGATCATCAAGTACTCTTTTATCAAGACTTTTGATACGGGCTATGTTCTTTTCCGGGAAAACCTGATTGTTGGGCAGATAATGTATGTGGTTTTATCCGGCAGCGTTGAAATCACCAAAAAAGACCACTCGGGTAAGGATAACACAATTGCAGTTGTCGGGCCTGGGGCCTGCATCGGCGAAATGTCCCTGTTTGAACAGGAAAAACGTTCTGCATCGGCCATTATCAAAGAACGTGCTGAACTTCTGGTCATGCCGAAATACAATTTCGACAGAATGCTTCAGAGCCGTCCGAACGAAACCATCAAGATTTTGTTAAACTTTATCAAAATGATGAGTCAGCGGTTGCGGGACACAACGGCCAAACTGGTAACTGCACAACAGGAGGGCGGTGGTTCCGCCGGCGATGATTCACAATCCGGTTCCACTCCCGCCGGCCAGATGTCAGTAAAGGATGTAAAAGCACAGGCTGCTCAAAGGGGAAGCGGGGATCAGAAAATCCAGCTCGAAACCGGAATCAGCGGCGGAACGTTTCCAACCAAGGACGGCCGGTCTTCTGAAGTATTTATTCTGACTCTTGATGAACTTCAAAACGAAAACCTGATGAAAATCCTGGAATCCAAACGGAATTCAGGTATGAGTCAGGAAAACGGGACCCGGCTGCTGATGATCCGGGATCTTCTGAATTATTACCTCCAGATTCCAAGTGAGGAACTTCAGTTGAAGGTCAGGGAAATGGAACTCAGATTCAGATCCAGAGGGAAAAAGTAAAAACTCAGAAACCCGGTCCTGACCGGGTTTTTTGTTTCTGTGCCTGCTTTATTTAATTCCGTGCAATTCCTACCTTTGCAAAC
Source organism: Bacteroidota bacterium (assembly GCA_023151185.1). Taxonomy (GTDB): domain Bacteria; phylum Bacteroidota; class JABWAT01; order JABWAT01; family JABWAT01; genus JAFLBE01. Next base: position 450,730 of record JAKLJL010000002.1, on the reverse strand, counting down.
TGTTTTTAACCATTCCCCGGTGGGGAAGTTTTAATTTATTGAGGTTTATTGTGGCAAAAATTACCACCCGCGACAAGGATTACTCACAGTGGTACATTGATATTGTACTTAATGCCAAGCTGGCAGATTATGCCCCGGTCAGGGGATGTATGGTCATCCGGCCAAACGGCTATGCCATCTGGGAAAAAATGCAGCAGGCACTTGACGGTATGTTTAAAGAAACCGGACATACCAATGCCTATTTTCCCTTGTTTATTCCGGAAAGTTTTATGACGAAAGAAGCCGAGCACGTTGAAGGCTTTTCTCCGGAGTGTGCTGTTGTAACCCATGGGGGTGGCAAGGAACTGGATGAAAAATTATACGTCAGGCCAACAAGTGAAACGATTATCTGGTCGATGTATAAAAAATGGATTCAGTCTTACCGGGATTTGCCTTTGCTTTATAACCAATGGGCTAATGTTGTACGGTGGGAAATGAGAACCCGGTTGTTTTTACGGACCACTGAGTTTTTATGGCAGGAAGGGCATACAGCCCATGAAACCTATGAGGATGCAGAAGCCGAAGCCATGCGAATGATTCACGTATACCAGCGGTTCGCAGAGGATTATATGGCAGTACCGGTCATTGTCGGCAAAAAGTCGGATGCTGAAAAATTTGCTGGAGCAGTCCATACTTATTGCATTGAAGCGATGATGCAGGATAACAAGGCTTTGCAGGCTGGTACGTCACATTATCTCGGCCAAAATTTTGCACGGGCTTTTGATGTCACCTACCAGGACAGAACCGGCCAGCAGCAGTTTGTTTATGCAACTAGCTGGGGTGTTTCTACCCGGTTGGTTGGGGCTTTGATCATGTCGCATTCGGATGATCAGGGACTTGTTGTTCCGCCGAAACTTGCCCCCACCCATGTTGTTATTATCCCGATCTTCAGAACCGATGAAGAGAAACAGCAAGTGTGTGATGCTGCTTTTACCCTGAAGAAGGAAATCAGTGCTGCCGGATTCAGGGTTGATGTTGATGACAGAGACCAATATAAACCGGGCTGGAAGTTTAATGAATATGAGATGCTTGGGGTACCTCTCAGAATTGAAATCGGTCCCAGAGATCTTGCTTCTGGTGTATGTACCATCGCCCGCCGGGATACCGGTGAAAAAACAACACTTCCGTTGACGGAAGCTGCCGGAAAAACCGGTGGTCTGCTCGACAGTATACAAAACGGATTACTTGAGAAAGCAAAGAAACGGTTACAGGAACACCTTTTTGTTACCGATTCCTACGATCAACTGGTTGATATTGTAACGAAAGAAAAAGGGTTTGCCAAATCTCACTGGTGCGGCAGTCCTGTTTGTGAGGCGAAGGTTAAAGATCAGACCAAGGCAACAATCCGGTGTATACCCTTTGATGAACCTGAGGAAGCTGGCTCCTGTGTTGTTTGTGGCGGGGCTTCGTCCAAACGGGTTATTTTCTCGAAAGCCTATTAACAAAAGGGGGCGTAGATGCCCCCTTTTTATTGCTGTAAAAACTGAAGTGTTTCTCTGAAGTTTTTTGCCCAGAAATTCACTTCAGGGAGGAACTGACGAAGATTCTCGGTTCCGGCTCCACCAACTACCAGTTTAGAGCCCTTCGGCATTATGCCGGATTTAAGATTTTTGATCTGACCGAGAAGGTCAGAATTCCCGGGGTCAAGGGTCATGCTGAGCAGAACAGCTTCAGGGTTGGCTCTTGCCACTGCCTGACTGATAGAGTCAACCGGTGTATTGGCACCCAGATATAATACCTGCCAGCCTTTAAGTTCTAGCAGAACAGCCAGACTTTTTGCCGGGAGTTCATGAAGATCATTTCCGGCAACGGCCACAATTGCCTTTTTTGAATCCGGCATTTTTTTGGCGGAGTGATGCCCAACTCTGACAAGGGCGTCAAAAACCGCTGCAGAAGCAGCATGTTCCTGATCAATGGAGACGGTTCCCCTTTCCCAGTCGCTTCCGATCTGATGAAGAGCCGGAGCTAAAATCAAATCGAAAATTTCTGCATAATCGTAATCGTGTACGGCCAGAACTGTAAAAAGGTTGAAAATTTTGGAACTGTCTGCATCAAGTGCATAGTGGTAAAGCAGTTGAGTTAGGGCAGGGTAATCACGGTACTTTACTGAATAGGTAAGTTTTGAGTCCCCCAGGTTTTCGGTTATCGGGTTCGAAAAGGGTATTCCGCTGAATTTTGTGGTTACCAGGAATTCCTGAAGGTCGCTGAGCCTGAATTTACGATGCCCGCCGGGTGTTTTAATACACCGCATTTTTCCGGAATCAGCCCACCTTTTTATTGATGACTCATTAACCCCGAGCATTGCAGCAACTTCTTTCGACGAAAAAATCTGATCATTCATTTCAAACTCTGTTTAAAAGGCAAACACTTAATTTGCCCACATTCATTCCCATCTGCCAAAATTATTGAGTAAAAACGTTAAAAGGGGAGCCTAAAATTGTCGGATTGGTCAAAGATACGGGATTTTCTTTTTCGGATATTTGAAAATCTGTAGTCTGGAATTTGAAAAAACCGTCAGGTCGTTTCAAATACTGGTGTGGGATTTATCAAACTCAAGTCAATCTCCTTTGCAACGCATAGGCAGAATGTTTATTTTAGACGTTTCCGGTAAAAATTTGTAAACCGGGTTTTGGACAGTAAAATGCATGTAACGAAGAAAAAAATATTGGTTGTTGAAGATCTTGAGGATAACCGTGATTTTATATTTCAGGTGTTGTCTTCTGATTATGAATTGATTTTCGCAACTGATGGCCGGATGGGTATCGCCATGGCAAAGGCAAAACGTCCGGATATCATTGTAATGGACCTGAACCTCCCGGTAATTGATGGTTGGGAAGCAACCCGGATTCTGAGAACGGACCCCAGTTTTCTCAACACTCCGATAATTGCTCTGACGGCCTATACGTTGGATACCGATTATATGAAAGCGGTTGAAGCCGGCTGTACAGACTTTTTAACCAAGCCGATACTTCCTGGTGACCTGAGAAATAAAATCAAAGAACATTTAGCCCAGGCCTGACTATGAACCTTTCCCCCGTCAAAATTCTGATTATTGATTCAGATTCCGATTTCTCTGAATCTCTAAAAGAGTCTCTGCTTCAGCAGGACCCTTATGAAATTACCATGATCAGGACGGGGAAAGAAGCGATTGATCAGGCCTTTAATGAACTCCCGGATGTGGTGCTGCTGGCTACTCACCTTCCGGATATGGATGGATATTCAATTCTGGATTTGCTTAAAAGCGCCCAGACAACCCATGAGATTCCCGTTCTTTTAATGAGTTCAGAAAACGCCTCGACTGAACGGATTGTTCAGGGCCTCGAAATGGGGGCTGTTGATTACATCATCCGCCCGGTTCACAACGCTGAATTTTGCGCAAGAATAAAAGTTGCGATCCGGAACTACCGGATTCAGAAGAGTTTAAGGGAAAAAGCCGTAACAGATACTTTAACAGGCCTTTATAACCGGTCAATTCTTGAATACCGGATGCAGACTGAGCTTAAGCGGTCTCAACGGCATGGAATTCCGATCTCGGCAGTAATGCTGGATATTGATCATTTCAAAAAAATCAATGACAGTTTCGGCCACCTGTTTGGAGATCAGGTTCTGAAAACCCTTGGAGAAATTTTGCTCAGAAGAGCACGGACTGATGATATTATTGTCAGATACGGGGGTGAGGAGTTTCTCCTTCTTCTATTTGGTGCAGACCTGCAGGGATCTTATGCCTTTGCAGAACGGGTCCGGATCGACTTTCAGAGCAAGATTTTTTACGTAAACGGGCAGACGGTACACTTTACCCTTTCAGCCGGGGTTGCTCAGTTCAGTGCCGCCATGAGTTCCTCTCAATTTATTGACACAGCCGACAAAGCCCTTTATGTTGCAAAAAACAGCGGAAGGAACCGGGTCTGCGTCGATGAAACTACCGCCCAGGACCAGGCCAGCTAACAGGATTCGTCAGCCGTTCAACCCGGACCTAACCCTATTCGGAATTTCTCATTTTTTCTCCCAGATTTTCAAGTGACTCCAAATATTTTATGATCAATTAACCACTCCTGCCTAACTTCATTCGGAAATCCCTGTATATATCTAATAATAGTAGATATAATATCCAGATAAACTAATAAAAACATAGTAATGTCTTGACATTGTCTAATCCTATTTGTAAAATTGCCAATATTTACAAATAGTATTCGAAAATGCTTGATGAAATAGACATTCAGATTCTGTCTGCCCTTCAGCTTGATGCAAAGGCGACCTATGCAGACATCGGAAAAAAAGTCAGTCTGACGGCGCCAACCGTATTTGAAAGAATCAAACGGATGGAACGGATGGAAATTATCAAGGGGTACGGCGCCATTCTGAATCAGGAGATGATTCAGGATCAATTTGCCGCCTTCGTCAGAGTTTCTACCATCGCCACGATCGATACTCACGCCTATACTGAATTCCTGAAAGAAATCCCGCAGATCATTGATTGTTATGATATTGCCGGTGAGGATAATTTTCTGATCAGGATCGAGACTTCCAGCCCGGAAGGTCTTCGTGAAGTTCTTAAAAAGATCAGATTGATTCCGGGAACACTCCGGGCCTCCACTGTTCTGGTCCTTTCCAAGTTGTTTGAAAGAAGTTTTGACATCAGCAGACTTGCCAAAAAGCTTAAATCTGCCTGAGTGAGGAAAATATGAGTCAGCAGTTAACCACACCATCGCAGCAATTTACCGGAAAGTTTGAAATCCAGTCTGAACGACGGGCACTGAAGCGTGGTCTGGAGCATTCCAACACTTTACTTCATTTTAAAAATCTGGATTTCTTTCCGTTTCCGGAAGCCGGCTATATCAATACCGAATTTGCCTTTAATGCCAAAGCATTTTTTCTGAGCAATCAGGATGGCGTTCCGGTTTCGGTCAGGTATGACTTTGATAATACAGGGGTCTGGCAGACCGATTTTCTCAACGAACCGGTAATTTATCACAAGTATCTGACCGGCGGTCGTAAAATCATCACCATGCAGGCGAAAAAAGGAGCTATTCTAAGTGAAACCATCACCCGGGAAATTTATGTAAGGGAAGGGCTCAGAATCGGTGAAAGCCTTTTGAGTGATATTGTTTTCACACCCGACGCAGCCTCGCTGGTTATTCTTTCTTCGAGCCGGATTAAAATACTCGGCATAGAAAGCGGTGACACCCTTCTGGTAGGCGGGTACGAAGAGGATATTTCAGTTTTGAAGGCAGCGGGGAACGGAAAGTTTCTTGCAACCGGCAGCCATCATGGCACACTGAAATTATGGCACCCGGTTACAGGTGAATGCCAGGCTGTTATTCAGGCACATGAAGGTGCGGTCCATTTTCTGGAGGTTTCCGGAAACGGCAGCATGATGGTCAGTTATGGTGCTGATAACCGGCTATGCGGTTGGCATGCTGACACCGGGACTCTGGCCTGGAAACAGGAAATACCGAGAACATATATCAAAACACTGGCCCTTTCGGCTGATGGAACTGAATTTGCCATTGGCAGTGAACTTAAAACCATTTTCACCGGAAATCTGGAAACTGGAGAAATTGAGAAGAAATATGAATATGACAATTCCTGGATTGATAAAGTTGTCTATTCACTGGCCGGAAACCGACTGATTGCCTCCATCCGGAACGGAGACGTTGCCAGAATCATCGATGTGGGTCATCAATTGACCCTCGTAGAACCGGGGAGTGCTGATAATATCATCAACATGGGAGTTTCGGCCTCCGGTCAACTGGCAATGGCTTCCACAAAAGATCACCGTGTTAAGGTTTGGGATCTGACCAAAGGGCAACTGATCTGCGATTTTTATTCGGCTGACGACTGGATTTTCAATGACCCGTTCAGCCCGGCTCAACCCTATGTTGCCTGCAGGGGGTGGGATAATTCAATCAAAGTTTACGATTACCGGACCGGTTCCTGCTATGCAATTTTCCTGATGCCGGAAGGTTATCTGAAAGCGTCCGAGTTTCATCCCTTCAGAAAACTGGTGGCAGTAGGCGGGACCGACAATAAGATCAAAATCTGGAATCTGACTACCGGAGAAGTTGAGTCCAGTTTTGATACCGGATACATCTGGCCAAAAACCATCAGTTTCAAACCCGATGGCAGCCAGATTGCCTTCCCCTCAGACGAAAAGACCATACAGCTCTGGCAGGCAGATTCTGCTACCTTTCTTCAGGAAATTCATCTGGGTGAAGACCGGATCAAACAGGTTACCTATCAGGGAAAAGAAGGTCTGCTTCTGATCAGAGGAGAAAACACGCTTTCGATTTTTGATACAGCTTCTGACCGGTTTATTCAGTCTTTCGAAGGAAACACCAAAATTATCCGGTCTGCCTCAATGAGTACAGACGGTAAGTTTTTGATTTCCTGCGGCCTTGATTTTAGCCTCAAGGTCTGGAATCTCGCAGGCGGAGTCATTCATAAAGTTTGTAAAGGTCTCGAGGCCATGGCCTCCGAAATCCGGATATCGGATGATAATCATTTTATCCTGGCCCGGGCAGAAAACGGGCAGTTTGCTGTTTGGGATTTCGGAAGTGGCCGGTTGTTGTGGTCGATCAACAATCCGCATCAGAAAGTCACTGCCTTTTCTATTTCTGAGGACGGTCTGGTCATTGCTACTGCAATCCGGAATGAACTGTACATCTGGGCAACTGTAACCGGGAATTCGCTTGGGCTGATTGGTTCACATGAACAAACCATTACGTCGGTTGTCTTTCATCCGAAAAACAAACTGGTTGTCTCCGGCGGTCTGGATAATCTGACCAAAATCTGGGGACTTTCGGATCAGACCCTGCTTGCAACCATTAAAGGCGGGGCAAATGTCAGGATTTCGGCGGATGGCCTTTATCTGATGAACGGATTTGGCGGTGAACTGAGAATCTGGAACATTCATGAAGAATTAAGGATATCATTCTGATGAATAACCTGTATGAAATTTTTACAGCCTGGTATAATCAGGCGATCGTTTATGCCGAGCAGCATGAGTTTAAAAAATCCTCCGAGGCTTTCGAAAAGGCCTTCGAAGTCCTGAATGAGATCCGGGCAGAAGCGCTCAGAAAATATGCAGGTAAAAAAATTACCCGTGTTAAAAGTCCGGATGAAATTGAAATTGAACGGTTGAGAGGTATTGTACTGGATCTGAGGAACCGGGCAGGTGATCTTTACCTTGAACTCGATGATCTTGAAACAGAGCTTGGAAAATTCCAGACTGAATATAATGCCCGGGTTGGCCGGTATTTCATTCAGCTTGATCAGGCAGAGTATGCATTGAATCTGATGAGGCTGAAATTTGAACGGTTTCATTCCGGGAAGCCCTGGGATGACGAAAGCCTTGAAAAGGAACTTTCAGGATTCAGGAAGCAGTTGGAATCAGACGAAAACCAATTGCATGAAGATGAAAAGGCACTGAAGGATTTCGTTTTCAGGAGCCGGGACCTGTCGGATGATCAAAAACGGGAATTGCGGAATCTCTACCGGGACCTTGCAAAGATTTACCACCCCGACAAAGCCAGAACTGAAGAGGAAAAAGCTTATTTTGAAGACGTGATGAAAGAAATCAACGAAGCCTATCATCACGCCAATCTCGACTCACTGAAAAAAATCGAGGCAAAAGCCCAGATGCTTATTGAGTATGAACTTGTCGGTGAATCTCTGAATGAAAAACTAAGCCGGCTGAAAACCGAAGAAACCAAACTTTCCGGCCTGCTCGAATCCATTTCCAAACGGATCCAGGAATTGCGGTCCTCTGATACCTATGCTTTATTTTTAAAAGTTCAATCGTATGTGCCCTCACCCGACGATTATTTTCATGGAGTCGTTACTGACCTGGAAATGCGTGTCAGGCGTAAAAAGGTAGAACTTGCCCGTCTGAAAGAGCAATTCTCACTGCTAACCGATAAAGCCAGAGAAAACGTCATTATTTACTAAGGGTGTGACCTAAGCCACATTAGACCAGATAAAAATAAGAGTATCTTTACACCTCAGTTTCAGAGGTAATATGCAAAGATCTGCGGGTTTGTTTTTTCTGATACTTTTTTGTGGCGCCGGTTTGGCAATCTCTCAGCCGGCAGGGACCGGGCAGGTTTCAGGTGAGATTGAAATATCCGCCGGGCAGGCTCAGGTAAATGTCAGGTCGAGAGGCAGTGTTTACCGCAGCCGGTACCAAAACAAAAAAACCCCGGGTGCCGTTATTTCGGCCGACCCCATGCAGGATGTTGTGGTTTACCTGACTCCGCTGGATTTCACGCCACCGGTGGCTCCATTAACCCCTTTCCCGAGGCTGGTCCAGAAAGATGTCACCTTTAATCCCAGAGTTCTTGCGATTACAACCGGCACGTCTGTCCTGATTGTGAATGAGGACAGAATCTACCACAATGTATTCAGCAAAAGCCAGGTTCAGAGTTTCAATATAGGAAAACGGATAACCGGTGAGAATGTCTACCAGGTTTTTAACAAACCCGGACTGATTCAGGTTTTCTGCAATATCCACTCGAATATGTCGAGCCACATTCTGGTTTTGAACACCCCTTACATAACCAAACCGGATGACGACGGAAAGTTTTCCTTCAGGGACCTTCCCGACGGAAGATATCTGGTCGAAGTTTTTCACCCGGATCATTCGGTCGAGCCCCTGAAAATCTCAGTAAAAAGCGGCAGCATCAACAAAATTAAACTCACCCTCAGGTAATCTATGTTCTCAAAAATTCAGGTCAAACTGATCCTGCTGATCCTTCTGGTGATTGGTGTTTTGCTTGCAGGTGTTCTGCTTATCATTACCCGGACGGTTGAGTCTGAAATTATCGGTAAGGTGCGATCCGATTTTAAAAAGTCCCAGGCGACTTTTGAGGTTATTCAAAAACAAAATTATGACCGTTTGGTGGAATCTTCCCTGATTTTATCGGATCAACCGGTTCTGAAGGAAACCATTTCGCTTGTCAATGATCCTAAAAACCGTCTGGCGGATGTAAGCAACACGGTTGCCGTGACGGTAAGTGACCTTTCGAACTCTGTTAAGGCAGATCTGGTCATGGTCACTGATAAAAATGGACTTCTTCTGTCAAGCTTAATGGATCCGGGACGGTATGGGGATACCTTATCTCATTTGCCGTTTATTGCAAAATCCCTGACCGGATCAGACCCGGAACTGAATCCAGATTTTATTGACCTTTGGTTTAGTGAAAAACTATACCAGGTGGTCTCGGTTCCGGCCCTGACTGACAATTACCAATCGGTTGTCGGAACTCTGACCCTTGGAACGATCATCGGGCAGCGAGAAGCGGATACCCTGAAATATATTACCGGTTTTGATGTTAGCTTTTTGAACGATACCGTCCTGATTGCCTCGACTCTCAGGAAAGGGGACCAATTCCTGATGATGGACCAGATTTTAAAAAACAGGGACTGGATGAGATCAGTCGACTCAACCATGGAATCCATATCCGTTTTTGATCTTTCCCTGACGTCGGATAAATTTTTTAATGTCGCAGCCCCAATAGGAAAAGGGGCGCATGCCTTTTATGTGCTTTCAAGTCCGCACCAAACCCAGCTTGCAGTCATCCGGAATATTGAGCGGTTTATTCTGGTGACGGGCGGAATAAGCCTTTTGCTGGCCGTTCTGGTCACAATTTTTCTGGGGACCTCGATTACCCGTCCGATTAAAGCTCTTTCTGCCGGGGTAGACCGGATCAAAACAGGAAATTATGACATCAGCATTCCCGTAAGTACCCGGGATGAGTTGGGCGTTCTGACAACTGCTTTTAACGAAATGGCGGTTGGACTGAAGGAACGGTTTCACCTTCTGAGATATGTTGGCAGCCACACGAAAGAAATGATCGGTCAAACCAGTACGACCGAGGCCGATTTTGTTGGCCAACGGGTAGAGGTCACGGTTCTGTTCAGCGACATCCGCGGGTTTACTGCCTATTCCGAGAAAATCACTCCGGAAGAAGTCATCGGAATGCTCAATCAATATCTCAGTGTTCAGGCTGAACTTGTTGAAAAGTACAAAGGTTCGGTCGATAAATTTGTCGGGGATGAAATGGTGGCTATTTTCCTGAATGACGGTCAGGAAAACCGGGCAGTTTCCTGCGCTGCAGAAATAGTCAGAAAAACCAGGGAGCTCAATCAAAACAACGAAAAACCTATCGGAATCGGGATTGGAATCAACACCGGACAGGTTGTTCTGGGCAATATGGGAAGTTCCAACCGGCTTGACTATACAGTAATCGGGGCCAATGTGAATCTGGGTGCGAGGTTGTGCAGTGCAGCGAAACCCGGCCAGATTCTGATTACAGACTCTACAAAAAAACATCTGCCGGAAACTTTCCGGATCAACTCCCTGGAACCGGTTCAGTTTAAAGGATTCAGTGAAGCAATTCAGGTTTATGAGGTTTTAACATGACGATTCGGGCAGCAGGGTTGGTTTTTGGTCTTTTTATTTCCGGAACCGCAATTGGTCAGGTAGAGTGGAGCGGGCTGGCTGATGCCGGGTTTACAATGGGTGGACCCGACTCTAAATTTACATCCAACGGGATAGCCAACCGGTATCCCAATTTCAGTTTAATGAACCTTCACCTTTTCTTTGGCGGGCAGATTTCGGATGATTTCTCCTTTTCGGGAAAGTTTTTGTACTCTCCTGCCCAGTATGGATTTGACAGTCAGCCAAAGATTGCCTTCGCCAGTGTCAATTATGATCCTGCAGGCGAGACGTTCGGTTTTTCAGCCGGGAAAGTCCTGTCTCCGTTCGGACTCTACCCCAAAAGACAGCATTCAACCGAAAACATCTCTTTCCTTCCGCCCCTGATTTACGGAAATTTCATCAACATCAGCACTCTCAGAGGATTCTGGCCGAAAGCCGGAGATCTGGGATCCTATGGGACTGATGACGTGGGACTTTCTACCGCATTTTCCGGCGGATACCAGATGGGCCTGAAAGGATATTATTCCTGGGATGAGATTATTGATCTGGAAATCATGCTTTCCAACACCCCGGTTTCACTGGGAAGTGAAGTAAAAAACAACGGAACCATTTCCGGAATCGGACGAATCGGATTCCACCCTGCCATGTGGGCCACAGTCGGTGTGTCGGGCAGTTTTGGATCCTTCATGGAAAAAACAGGTGAGAATCAGGTTCTGGGAGATGTTCAGAAATACAAACAAACTGCACTCGGAACCGATATTGTGCTCGCCTATGGTTATTTTGAGTTTTCCGGGGAATATATGTACTCAAAATGGACCACACCAAAGTTTGCTTCAGGCGCCTTTGTAAAAGTACCCGGAACTGCCGAATTTGCTTCCTTTGACCTTACAAACCAGGGATTTTATGCAGATGTTAAAATTGACATTCCGTACCTGCCCGGTTTGTTTTTTGCCGGCCGGTTTGACCGGGTTTGGTTCGATCCGGTGGATTCTGCCGCCTGGGATCTTGACAGGGACCGGTACACCGGTTCAGTGGGCTACACCTGGCAAAAAGGTGTTCTTGCTAAACTAACCGGATTTTCCCAAACCAATTCAGGTTCACTTGATTTGAAGGAAGATGGTTTGGCACTTTTGATTTCAGTCAATTTTTAGTTTGGAGGACTTGATGGACAGACGGGAATTTTTAAAAAATGCTGGTCTTATTACTGCCGGGTTTCCCCTGGTTTTAACTGGCTGCGATATTACCGATACAGACTCTGCAACCGGGGCGATAAAGGGGAATGATATTGCTGTTTTGCAGAAAGTTGTGAAAATGGAAGGAATTGCTGTCGCCAGCTACAATGCCGCTGCTGCCTTGATTTCCACACCAGCCTATGTAACCATCGCTTTGGCATTCCGGGATTCTCACGTTACCCATGCCAACACCATCAATGACGTTTTGAAATCAATCGGGGGATCAGCGGTTGAATATGCAACTGAATCTGCAGACCCCCGGGTTGGGTCGGTTACCGATGAACTTTCTGTTCTGAACCTGGCTGCAACTCTTGAGTTTGAAGCAGGTGATGCCTATTTCAAACACATGTTTGAATCAATTCTTTCAACAACTGAAGCCAGAAAAGCACTTGCAGATATTTATCCGGTTGAAGTGCAGCATTATCTGACTTTTCGTTCAGCTCTGGGTGATGCAGATGCCACCCGATATGCCTTGTTCAGTAAAATAAAGCGTCCGTGATTTTTGATACTCTGACTGCAGTTTTCTATTTTTGCCACCCTGAAAAAAAAGGAAATCTATGTCAGTCAGAGTACGGTTTGCACCAAGTCCAACCGGTTACCTTCACGTCGGCGGTCTTAGAACTGCTCTTTATAATTACCTCTTTGCCAGAAAACACGGCGGCAAGTTCATTCTCCGGATCGAAGATACAGACAGAACCCGGTTCGTAGCCGGTGCGATGGAAAATCTGATTACAACCCTCCGCTGGTCGGGCCTCGATTTTGATGAAGGTCCTGATGCCGGTGGTCCCCATGGGCCCTATATTCAGTCTGAACGGACCGGCCTCTATCAAAGGCTCGGGAAGGAACTTCTTGAAAAAGGTCATGCCTATAAATGTTTCTGTACGGCTGAACGCCTCGATGAAATGAGAATGTTGCAGCAGAGAATGGGTCAGCCACCCCGGTATGACAAATTCTGTGAGCATTTAACTGCCACAGAAATCAAAGAAAAAGAAGTGGCGGGACTGCCGTTTGTCGTCCGGATGAAAGTACCTGAAAGAACAGTCCGGTTTCAGGATGAAATCCGGGGTCTGATCGAAATTGATCCATCAAATATTGACGATCAGGTTTTGCTGAAATCGGATGGCTTCCCGACCTACCACCTAGCCAACGTGATTGATGATCATGACATGGAGATCACCCATGTGATCCGGGGTGAAGAATGGCTGCCTAGTACACCAAAGCATATTCTTTTGTATGACTATTTTGGCTGGCAGCATCCAAAATTTGCCCACCTTCCGCTTCTCTTAAATTCTGACCGGTCCAAATTGTCAAAACGGCAGGGTGATGTAGCTGTTGAAGATTACCGGGCAAAGGGATATGAACGGGAAGCGTTGATCAATTTTGTTGCTTTTCTGGGGTGGAATCCCGGAACGGAAAAAGAACTATTTTCCCTTGAAGAACTCGAAAAGGAATTTGACCTTGACCGGGTAGGAAAATCGGGCGCTATTTTCAATGTTGATAAACTGAATTGGTACAATCAGCAGCACCTCAAGGCCAAGCCGGCGGAAGAAATTCTGGATCAGATCAGACCGGTTCTTGCGGAACATGCCATCCAGGCGCCGGACAGTTTTGTGCTCAGGGTTATTGAACTAATGAGAGACCGGGTAAATTTCCTTCCGGAATTTGTCACCTTTGCGTTGTATTTTTATCAGGATCCTGCTGGATATGATCAGGAAACCATCCGCGCCAAATGGATGCCGGATACGCTGATCTGGCTTCAGAACCTCGCCGGCCGACTGGCTGGAATTTCCGTATTTTCTCATGATCAGATAGAAGCAGCCCTCAAAGAAACCGCTGAATCACTCGGGATCAAACCCGGAGGACTTGTTCAGCCACTCCGGATTGCCGTTTCGGGAGTATCTGCCGGGCCGGCATTGTACCATATGCTTGAAATTCTGGGCAAAGAAACAGTCATCAGACGGCTTGAAAAAGCTGTCACCACCATCCAGCTTTAAGCTTTTCCTATATCCTTCAAAAAGCCGACAGCCTTCTGACGGCTTTTTTTTTATCGGGCACTAAACCTTTTTGAGTCCCGGCGTATCAAAAGGCCATGATATCAGCAAGACAAGGAGCAACTCTGTCTACAAACCCGGGTCAGCCGGAACTCTCTTCTGATGCAGAAGATTTACTTCTGATACGGGAAATAGTACGGGAAAGGTCGGAAACTTCATTTGGCCGCCTGATGCGGAAGTATCAGAAACGGGTTTACTGGCTTGTCAGGAGAACGGTTTTTGACCATTATGACGCGGATGAAATAACCCAGCAGGTTTTTATCACCCTGCATGAAAAATTGCATTTATTCAGAGAAGATTCCAGATTCTACACCTGGCTTTACCGGATTGTCTCCAACCAGGTTCTGCAATTTCTCAGGGCGCAAAAAGTCAGAAGCTGGGTGGGCCTGGAAAACGTTCTTCAGTTCCGGGCAACGGATCTACCGGATGCCGGAGAAATTCTGATCAGGTCTGAATGGGAGCAAAAACTTCAGAAGGCAATTGAAACCCTTCCGGGGAAGCAAAGACTTGTTTTTAACATGCGGTATCATGATGAATTATCGTATGAGGAAATTGCAGATGTGCTTGGAACATCGGTTGGCGGACTGAAGGCTAATTACTTCCACGCCGTTGCAAAGGTTAAGGAGCTGATGAAAAATGAAGACCTGTAATTATTCTGGTGATAAATCTGCCGGGAATCCCGGTTTTTTTAGGGAACACCTTCCGGGGTGCCCAGATTGCCTGGCCGAATTCGAAAAAAACTCAGACCTGCCCCGCATGATCCGGCAGGAAATGGAGTCAGCAGAGGAAAAAAGGTATTTTGAACAGCTTGAAGACAGAATTCTGATCCGGGTCTCGGGGAAGAGAGTTAACAGGGGGGTATCCGGAGGAAAAATCAGGTATGCCGTAGCCGCCTCGGTTCTTGTCCTTGCCGGTTCTACAATCCTGTTCCGGTTCATGAGTTCAGCCGGGCCGGATATTCCGGATATCGCAGTTTCACAGATTTTACCCGCCAGCCATGACCTGATTGAAGAAGACGATGTCATGGCTGTTTACTCTGTTACAGATGATGAACTGGATGAAATAACCAGGTTGACCGGGGCAGATGAACTCACTTCTGACGGGATTCCCGAATTGTCTGAACAGGAAATTGAAACGTATTTTCAGGATATTCAAAAAGAAAGGACGGGAAGTTAACCATGTCAGCACGACAGGTAGTCATAGCCGTAATACTCCTTTTTCTTACCGGTGGGCCGGCAGTTGCTCAGGATGATATTATTCCGGAGAAACAACGTGAAAAGGTAAAACAGATCAGGATCTGGAAACTGACAGATAAACTGAATCTGACCGAAGAGCAAAGCGCCAGGTTTTTTGCCATTTACAACCGACATTCTGACGATATGGAAGCACTCAGAACGGAACGGAAAAAAATCCTGAATGAGCTGAAAGATAACCTCAATTCCTGGAGTGAATCCAAAATCACGGATAAACTTGCCCAGATTGAGGAAATTGAACAAAAAATGGTGACCCGAAGGAAGGAATTTCTGAAATCCACTGAACCTGTACTAACTGTTCAGCAACGGGCTGAACTGGTCATTTTCGAAACAGAGTTTCTGAAGGATCTGGCGAAAATGATCGAAAAACGACGGGAAAACAGAAAAGGGAATTAGTCCGTTTCACTCATGCCAGGATTCTGGGTTGTAAAATTTACCGGGAATTCCGATTTTTACCGGATGAAACGACTCTTTCTCGATTTTGCTTCCACAACCCCGCTTCACCCCGAAGTTGAAGCAGTTATGCTGGATACATTCCGGAACTATCCGGGAAATCCCTCCAGTATTCATGAGGATGGGAGGCGGGCCCGGTTCCTGATTGAAGAATCCAGGGAAAAAATTGCCTCTCTTCTCCATAAAGAGCCTTCCGAAATTATTTTCACCTCTTCGGCAACTGAATCCATCAATACGGTTTTGAAAAGCTGGTTTATGCGGAACTTACCGGGCACGTCCCGGTTTTTAACTTCACCGGCAGAGCATCATGCAACTCTTCATACCCTTAAATACCTGAAGGAAAAAGGGGCCTCAGTTCAGGTTATTCAGCCAGATTCTGACGGAATTGTTTCTGTTTTCCCGGTTGATTCTGATACACTGGTTTCGTTGATGGCCGTCAATAATGAACTGGGTAGTCTGTTACCCTCCGAAACAGTATCAACGGCACAAAAGGCTGGTGCTCTGGTGCATATTGATGCCGTTCAGGCATTGGGAAAAATCAGGCTGGATCCTTTTCTTTCTGCTGATTTCCTGTCCTTTTCAGGACACAAATTTTATGGCCCGCGTGGAACCGGATTATTAGTTGCCAAAAACGGGTCAGAACTGGATCCGCTTCTGCATGGTGGCGCACAGGAAAGAAACCGGCGAAGCGGTACAGAAGCAACGGCTCTCATTGCAGGGCTAACCCGGGCTCTGGAACTGGCCTTAAATAATCAGGAAAGTGCCTATTCTGAAGTTTACGGGCTAAACCGGTATCTCCGGCAAACCCTAACCGCCCAATGGCCGGCCGTTACTTTTAACTCACCTGAAACAGGCTCACCTTTTATCCTGAACTTTACCCTGTCAACCGATCCGGAAGAGGAAATTGACAGCGAAGCCTTGATAATGGGACTTGATGCGAAGGGGATTTCGGTCAGTTCAGGGTCTGCCTGTTCATCGGGAAGCTGGGAGCCTTCACATGTTCTGACCGCAATCGGGAAAACGCCTTATGAAGCTCAGACAACGCTCAGGGTTTCGTTTGGCCCCGGCCTTTCCCGAGAGGATCTGGACCGTTTTACCGACACGTTGGTTTCTCTTTTAATCCGGATGAAAGCTTCAAAAAACCTGATCTGACAGCAAAGCGCCATACCTGAGACCCCGGTCAGAAACAAGAAGTGATCTGGTCTGGAAATGTTTCATTGCAGTTTCAAGGATCAGGCACCCGGCGAGCATCAGATCATACCTCTTTCCCAGAATCGGGTACCGTTCCCTGATTAATTCTGGCCGAATTGACTGAAATTCAATTCGTTTTTCAGTTACATAGCTCAATGGAAGAACAGATCCGTGAACCGTTTCCGGTGAGTAGGTTTTCAGTCCATTCAGAAGTGCACTGAGGCTTGTTGGGGTTCCGGCCACAGCTACCCAGGATGTGTCGGGTGTTTCCTGAAAGGGAAGGGTAGCCAATTCTCCCTGCACATGACTGATAAAGTCCGGAATTCTGAATTTTGCCGGATCATCCTGCAGAAGATTAAACCGTTCAGATAGCCTTACGGTGCCAATATTCAGTGATTTTTTTAATCCGATTGCGGTTCGTGATCCGAGAATAAATTCTGTGCTCCCGCCTCCGATATCAATTAAAGCGGTTTGTGCAGTCGCAGGTGTAATTCCATCCAGACCACCAAAAAAGGTCAGTTCTGCTTCCCGGTCACCCGAGACAACTTCAATAACAAACCCGGTTTCTGCCCGGACAATTTCAATGACCTGTTGTCGGTTTTTGGCATCCCGCATGGCACTGGTTGCAATCAGGTTGAATTTTTCAACCCCCAGCTTACTTCCGGTTGACTTGTATTCCTTTAAAATCGGCAGGAGCCGGTCAATAGCCGGTGCCCCGATCAAACCGGTATGGTGAAGGTTTTCTCCCAGCCTTGCCATGTGGTGAAAATCGCCTAGGATTTGTCCTGTTTTAAGGTTTTTAACCGTCATCAGGATGGTGTTGGTCCCGATATCAATTGCGGCGGCAATCATTTCCTGACCTCAATCCCGATCCACTCATTCTCAGAAAAAACTTTGAAACCGGTAAAGCCTGCCGAAATAAAAGCCTTCCGGATTTCTGGTTCATCATATTTTAGCAATCCTGAAAGAAAAAGGGTTCCGCCCGGGTTCAGCCTTCCAGCATACCAGGCGGTGTATTGCAAATGAACATTCCGGTTGACGTTGGCAAGAATAATGTCTGCTTTTTCTGTTTCCGAAATGGTTTCATAACCGCCGAACCGCAGGTCAACAGATCCATCCGGAAGATTTAATTTCAGGTTTTCAAGTGAATTCTCATACGACCAATGATCGATATCAAAGGCAATACAGGGTCCTGCTCCGAGTTTTTTTGATGCAATCGCCAGAACAGCCGTTCCGGTTCCGCAGTCTATGACCGATTTTCCCTTCAGGTCTGCATTTTTCATCATCACCAGCATCAGTCGTGTGGTTTCGTGATAGCCAGTGCCAAACGACATTTTCGGGTCGATGTGAATCATGACAGGATAAGTTTTTTCTGCCGGATGCCAGGATGGGAAAATGCAAAACGTATCTTCAACGATAACCGGTTCAATGGTGGCCTCCCATTGGGCATTCCAGTTCTGCTCCGTTTCGCTGACAATTTGCCAGGTTACTTCCCAGGCTGGATTCAGGTCTGTCAATTCCTGTGAAAGGGCAGTTAACCACCTGGTTAAGGATGGTTCAGTTTGTTCGGATGAGGAGAACGACAGTTTCAGTTCATCAAATCCTTCTTCGGATCCTAAAAATCCTTCCAGATCGCTGACAGATGAAAAAATGTGTTCAAAGGACTCTTCCTGGGCCTTTAGGGTGATGACAAAATAAGTTGCGGGCATAAACTCTCCTTGGCGAATCTAAAAACCTGAGAAATGCAAACCAAACCGCTGTCCATGAAAATTCGGTCTGAAACTGAACCGGTCCTGTTCCGTAAGACCAGACATCACCAGCAGGAGCCAAAATGAAAAATTGGGTTATCGCCGTTTTTTTACTCTCCCTAAATGCACATCCCTCCTTTTCCCAACCGGTAATTGAGACCCGGACTCTTCAATCAGATCAGTTTAAATCTGTTTCAGTAAGTTCACTGGGTGGCAAGGTAACGGTACTTCCCGGGGCGCAGAAGTCCATTGAAATCAAAATTCTGGCAGACAGGAAACCTTACCTGACCGCCGGTGAGTTCAATGAAATCTATGAGATAATCAGCAAATCAGAGCATGGGAAAGCCAGCCTCCGGATCGAAAAAAGGAAACGTCCATTTTGGGATTTCTTTGGATGGGACAACTCGCCCGGATATGCCATTGAAATAAAAGTACCGCCATCAATCCGCCTCAGTGCAGAATCTGTCGGCGGTGATATTACGATTTCAGGAATTACCGGCGACATTTCCGCTGAAACTCTGGGTGGCGATTTGTTTCTTTCGGACTGCAGCGGAGTTTTAAATCTGGAAACCTTTGGCGGGGACCTTGGCTTGCAGAAAGTATCCGGGATCCTGGAAGCAGAGACCTTCGGCGGAGATATTTGCGGATCTTATACATCAGGTCAATTTGAACTCAGCACCTTCGGAGGTGATGTAACCTTAACTCAAAACAAGGCATTGGTTAAAGGATCAACTTTTGGCGGGGAGATGCAGATTTCAGAATCCAGAGAGTAACTCCCCCGGTATGGAAAAAATATATCAAATAACAAGATGAGGCAAAACTATGAATAAGGCTGGCATGTTTCTGGTGGCACTGATGCTCCCTGTAGTTGCTTTCGGCCAGAATCTGGTAGAAAAGAAAAACTTTACCGGAACTGATCTGAAAAAAATTGTTCTGACAACCTCAGGAGGGGATATTCAGTTTGAGTCCTGGGAAAAAAATGAGGTAGAAGTTTCACTGTTTCTGACTGATAAAAGTGACAAGCGGCTGAAGGAATTTAATGAGAAATATGAACGGACCTACCGGATGGAAAACGGAGTAGTTTATGTTGAAGTTAAGCAGAAATCAAAGTCGAAATGGAATTTCTGGCTGAATTTCTCAGGACTTGGGCACCGGTTTAAAGTTTATATTCCCCAGGCATTCGCCGTTCAGGCTAAAACTTCGGGGGGTGATGTCCGGGTTGAAGGGATCAAAGGGGTTGTTACTGCAAGTACCTCAGGAGGGGATATTCACCTTCAGGATATTTCCGGAATTATATCGATTTCAACTTCAGGCGGGGATATTGAGCTTGATGAAATATCCGGCTCTCTTGAAGCCAGTACCTCGGGCGGCGATATTTCAGGAAATAAACTGGCGGGCAAGGTTGAAGTGAGTACTTCGGGAGGTGATGTTGATTTAAGTGGTGATTACGGACAGTTTGAGGCTTCCACTTCCGGCGGGAGTATAGAAGTCAACCTGTCATCGAAGTGTGATGGTCTTGATCTCTCAACATCAGGCGGGGACATCCGGATAACGGTTCCCCGGCTGACTGCAGCCGATCTTGAACTGAAAACCTCGGGCGGAGGCGTAAGGCTGGCAGAAGCCATTGAAGAAAACTTTTCCGGAAAAATCAAAAAGGATAAAGTAACCGGAAAGATGAATGGTGGCGGTGTTCAGATTTCGGCGGGAACCTCTGGTGGTTCCATCCGGATGGATGTCCGGTAAACCGGTTATTTTGCAAAAAGGCGGCTGAGGCCGCCTTTTTTGTTTTATTAAACTGAAACCAGATTCAGGTTGAATTTGGTAGAAAATCAGGAAAATGAGTTTTGGAGAATCCCTAAACCAATCAGGATTTACCGGTCCTTTTTTAACCTGTTGACAACAAACCTGAGGAACCGGCTTTCGGTCAGATCCCGGTCCTGTTTACCGGCAATCAGATTGTTTCTGAATAAAACAAAACCGCCTATTACAGTCTGATCCTGAACGAAAATCCCTGCAAGATTCTGGATTCCGGTCATGCTGCCGCTTTTTGCAAAAAGGGTTAAACTTGAATCACTGACCGGATTTTTGTCATCCAGAGTTCCGGTTAGGCCATAAACAGCAAAAGCTTCCCGGATCTCTTTATTTTCGGCAAGAACCTTTAAAGACGGAAGCAACTCCCGTGCTGAAGTCAGGTTATATCTGGACAGACCTGAGCCATCGGCAAAACGTCCTGTCCGGGTGGGGTTGGATGCCAGAGACAGAAAGGACTCAAAACTTCCGTTGAATCCTGCCCGGATGGCTGAATACCTTAGAGACTGTTCGGCCGAAAGATTCCTGCTTTTCGTATAAATATCCTCCAGCAATTCTCTGAATGAATGGGATAGTGTCAGCGGGGGGGCAGACAATTGAAACGGGAAGGAATCCTGAGTAAAGGAAACCGTTTTTAACCCTGTGTACTTCCGGATGAAGTGAGCCAGTTTGGACATTGGGAAGGGAACCGATAGTTTTCTGGAGAAAGAAACCGGCTGAACCCGATCCGGTCTTGAAATTAAAAGAGTGTCTGATCCCCGGTTCCTTGAAATTCGCTGCAGTCCGCCGGTGATGGAAAATGGAAGATCGAAGGGAACCATCCGAACGGAATCCCCAGTACAGGTAACCGTTACTGTATTCGCATCCAGCGGGAACGGACTTAGCCAGGGTTGGAAATCGAAAGGTTCATCGTCATACATCCACCCTTTTCCCCAATAGGCTAACGTGTCATAAGGCAGAGAATAAACCCGAACTTTTTCTGCCTGCGGGAAAGTTTCCATTGCTTTGATCAGGCTGAAAGCAAATTCTTCTGACCCGAGCAAAGGATCGCCGCCTGAGAAAATAAGCAGTGAAGAGTCTGCAGGGTCAAATCCGAACCTGACGGAAAGGAAAACAGAATCTTCCTTTAACTTCAAAATATCGGGCAGGAAAAGCAATTTCTGCAAACTGGCCGGAGTGAACAACCGGTCCTGATTCAGGCTGTCCACCAGAGACCCGTCTCCCGAAAAAATCAGGTATCCGCTATGTTCGTTTTCAGGAAATGAAATGTGGCTTATAGTGGCATCCTGTTGCAGGAAGGGAGAAATCGTTCTGCAAGAGGACAGCAGCAGGATGCTCAATACCGGAAGGAGTAAGGATCTGATCATTTTTTATTCCACTAAAGTTGAATTTACTCATTTTCCTGCCTAAATTGCAAGATATTTTGATTGGAGAACTATCATGAAGCCTGGGATTCACCCCAATTATAAGGACGTAAAGGTTACCTGTCTTTGCGGTAATACTTTTACTACCAAATCAACTTCTGCTGAACTGAAGGTTGAAATCTGTTCCAACTGTCATCCCTTCTTTTCCGGTGGAAAGGATCGTCTGATTGACACGGCAGGACGTGTTGAGAAATTCAACAAACGTTACGCTGCAGCCCAACCCAAGAAGTAAGTTTTTAAAGGGATTTCTGTTTCTTTAACAGGAATCCCTTTTTTATTTTATGCTCTACGGACTTTTCGACGACCCCCACGTTTCCCGCTTTTTCCCGCTTACCTATTCAAGACCTTTCAGTTTCCTCCGAACCGGAATTTTTACTCAGTCTGATGCTGCAGCCCTGATTTTCGGCGATTTGGTTTTTGTAACCGGAATGGCACACATCAACTCTTACCTGGAATCAATCCGCCATCCGCTTTCCGGTCTGCCAAAGGGACTTGTGCTCGTGGTCAATAGCCGGATTAAGGATTTTTCGGCGGTTAAGGCTTCACTTTCTGAATTAAAAACTCCCGGAGATGCCCTTTCTGACGGGAAAACAGTTTTTGCTGTTCTGCTGGAGCCAGGGTTTAATCCGGCCAACCTGTATCAGGATCCGTTTTGTGTGGTATCCAACCCGGTTTTCTTTACCACCCCGGTTTTTGACCATACCTGGGAAATTATTTTAGAAAACGGTGATACCCAGCGGAAACAGCTTCCGATGCTTGAACCTTCCCTCACAGATTTGACCCAGGCGTATAAAGGGATGGTACTGGGTTCTGGCCGGATTTTGGCTGGAACGGATGTGCTTATTCACCCCGGGGTTACCTTTGATCTTAGGGGTGGGGATGTTGTTCTTGATGACGGTGCTGAAATTATGGCCCAAGCCAGTTTGGTTGCTCCGGTTTATATCGGGAAGAAATCCAAAATTAAAATCGGCGCCAAAATTTATCAGAATACTGCAATCGGGCCGGTCTGTAAGGTCGGTGGCGAAGTTGAAGATGTGATCATTCAGGGAT
This sequence comes from Bacteroidota bacterium, assembly GCA_023151185.1. Taxonomy (GTDB): domain Bacteria; phylum Bacteroidota; class JABWAT01; order JABWAT01; family JABWAT01; genus JAFLBE01. The sequence continues at coordinate 428,042 of JAKLJL010000002.1, read as the reverse complement.
TTTCCAACAAGCAGCATGACGGTTTTCTGGGACATGCCTTTCTTGGTGAATGGTGCAATCTGGGGGCCGATACCAACAATTCAGATCTTAAAAACACCTATGCCACAGTGGATGTTTGGGAAAACGGGAAATTTACTGATACAGGAAGCCAGTTCATGGGATTGATAATGGGAGATCATTCCAAAACGGGAATCAATACCATGCTGAATACCGGCACTGTTGTCGGTTTTTCTTCTAATGTATTTGGCTCCGGTTTTCCTGACCGCCTTATCCCCTCTTTCCATTGGAGTGCTGACAGCCGTCTGATTGAGTACCGGATGAATAAGGCCATAGAGACAGCCAAAATTGTGCTGTCCAGGAGAAATCAGGTCTTTTCGGAAGCTGATGAGGTCCTGTTCAAACAAATTAAGCAGATTGCCGGCATCGAGATGTCTGCGGTCAGAAAGAATTCATGACCACTTTCAGAGACCTTTCCCTGTCAATTTTAACTGAATGGCAGACGGAACCCGGTAAACTATCCGACCTGATCAATCACCGGCTTGAAAGCCACCGCCACGGATTTTCCTGGCGGGGTGATGTTTCTGAAATGGTATTCGGAACCGTCAGGCTGATGGAACCGATCGATAAAATTCTGGCTCCGCGGATAAAACCATCAACCAATAAACTGGTGCGGAATATTCTTCGCCTTGCTCTGTATGAACTATTGGAAATGACCGGTAAGCCTGCTTACGCCACCATTCACTCCTGGGTTGAAACGGCAAAAGCCAGGGTTCCATTTGCAAAGGGCATGGTGAATGCAGTTCTGCAGGGAATTTCAAGGGAAAAGGAGGCGGCATCAGATCTCCTTAATTCGGGAAAAAGGGCCAATTTTCCTGAGTGGATGGTTGCCGATCCGTTTTTAAAAAAGTTGTCAGCTGCACAAAGATCCGAATTGAGTTTTTATCTTTCCACCCGTCCGGAGTGGTATGCTGCTGTGAACGGGACGTTAACTGATTCGGCTGGTTTTTTGGAGGCGGATTCTCAGATTCCGGATTGCTTTAAAATTACCGCAATGAGTGATCTGCTGCAGTCAGACGATTTCAAATCGGGCAAGGTTCTGATCATGGACGCCGCCAGCCAACTGGTTGCCCGGTATGGACTTTCTGCAGGTGGTAAAAATCTGGTTGATCTTTGCGCCGCACCCGGTGGTAAACTGATTTACGCAAACTGGTTTGGGAGGGGAATTCAGTCTGCGGTTGCTATTGACAGAAATGAGCAGAAAGTTTCCCGGATCCGTGAAAACTTAACCCGGGTTGGGTTAAAGGAGAAAATCAGGTGCGTTACGGCTGATTCCAGAAATGCACTCCTGGATCCTGCCGATCTGGTTTGGGTGGATGCTCCGTGTACCGGTTCCGGTGTAATCAACCGGAAGCCTGATATCCGCGATCTCCAATCTACTGACGGTCTGAAACAGCAGCTTAAACTTCAGGCAGAACTCCTTGATCATGCTGCAACTCTTGTTGTCCCTGGCGGGCATCTGGTTTACTCAACCTGTTCAATCCTGCAGTCCGAAAATGAAGACCAGGTTAAAAAATTCCTTGACAGATCACCTGGTTTCACGGTCTTTATTCCGGATTCGGCAGTTTTTAAGGGATTTCTTACTGAATTTGGGCTACGTACCTATCCCGGCCGTTCCGGTCTGGATGGTGCCTGCGCCTTTATCCTGAAAAGAGAAAAATGAAAGATATTTCCAGGAAAATACTTGAAATGGCTGCCCTTGGCGGCCCTTTTTTTTCCAGACAAAATCTTCAGGCCTGGGTCGGGAGAATTTCCCCGGTAATGGTCGAAGATGCCCTGAAAGAAGGTGTAGATGAGTTTTTTCTGGTACCTTTCAGCAATCAGCACTATTTTTTCAAGTCAAAAGTCAAATACAATCAGTTCCTTGATGCGACCACACAGGAGCAAAGGAAACGGTTTCTTCGTGACCGCATTCAGGCTGTCCTTGACCAGAAACGGGAACCATTTGATATACTGGCTGTGATGGCGATGCAATTGGGTGCAAAAGATGAAGCTGTTGATTTCTGGATTAAGGCAGCCATTGCATATTGTGAATATTCTGCCTGGTACCCGGCAGGGCAGGCAATCGGAAATGCTAAACTTATTTTTCTTGATCAAACCCGGACGGAAGAATTAAAACGGCTCGAAAGTGCCTTCAGAGTTCTTTTATCCGAATTTGGCGTCCTTGATCCGCTGCAGTCCAAATCCAGGCAAAAGGCGGAAAAGCTGACTTTTCCGGTAAAGGTTTCCGGCAACATTGATTTATCTGTAGTAAAACCGGAAGAACAGGTGATTCCAGAATTGAATGAAATGGAAAAAGCCTACATTCAGCATACTCTTGATGCAGTCGGGGGAAATAAAACAAAGGCAGCGAAACTCCTGGGAATCAACCGGACCACCTTGATAATGAGAATGAAAAAATCAGGAATGATGTAAAATGAAAATGATAATCCCGATGGCAGGAAAGGGAACACGCCTGCGTCCTCACACTCATACAACTCCCAAACCGCTTCTGATGGTTGGCGGTAAAATTATGCTTGAAGAAATTCTGGATACCTTGGTTGCAACTGCTGACCACCAGATTGAAAATGTTTCCTTTATCCTGGGTGATTTTAACAAGGAGGTTCAGACCAGTCTGAATCAGCTTCTCGGAAAATATAAGATGAGTACGGCATTTTTTGTGCAGGATCCACCTCTGGGTACCGGCCATGCCATTCATCAGGCAAAAGACAATCTGGCTGGTGAAGTCCTTGTTGCCTATGCCGATACTATTTTTAATGCAGATCTTTCGGGTTTGTCCGATCTGGATGCAGATGGGGTTATCTGGGTTAAAGAAGTTGAAAACCCCAAACAATATGGGGTTGTTGTCGAGGAAAACGGGTTCATCACCCGGTTTGTTGAAAAACCTCAGGAGCCCGTTTCAAATAAAGCGATTATCGGAGTTTATTACTTTAAACAGGCTGAACGCCTGAAAGAAGAACTGGATATTCTGATCCGGGATAAGAAAACTGTAAAAGGAGAGTATCAGCTTACCGATGCACTTGAGGCTTTGGTTGCAAAAGGCTTCCGGTTTAAAGCCCGCACTGTCGATTACTGGCTCGACTGCGGAAATATGCAAAGCCTGATTGATACCAACCAGTTTTTACTGAACCTGGGCCGCCATGAAACATCCGGTGCACTTATTGAGAATTCGGTAATCCTGCCGCCGGTTTATCTGGCACCCGGATCCATTATCCGGAATTCGGTTATTGGCCCCTTTGTTTCTGTAGGCGGGAACTCGGTTCTGGATAAATGTGTCATTGAAAACAGCATTGTCAACGCTTCATCCGACCTAAAACTGGTTCAGGCAAAAGAGTCCCTGATCGGCAGTTTTGTTCAGGTTCATGGAAATTTCAGGAAACTGAACCTTGGCGATCACACAGTAACCACTACTTTAATTTAACGGATCTTTTATGGCATTAACACAGGATCAGATTCTGGCTGCATTGAAATCAGTTCAGGATCCAGATTTACATCAGGATATCGTGACTTTAAATATGGTCAAAGACCTGAAAATAACCGGAAATTCAGTTTCATTTTCGATTGATCTCACTACACCTGCCTGCCCGATGAAGGATAAAATCCAGAGGGAAGCAGAACTCGCAGTTAAAAAAGCCGGTGCGGATGAAGTAACCGTTACCATGACGGCTACCGTAACCTCAAAAGGTTTGGGAAACCAGTCCATTCCCGGCGTAAAAAATATCATTGCCGTTGCCTCCGGAAAAGGCGGGGTCGGGAAATCTACCGTGGCTGTTAATCTTGCTGTTGCCCTGTCACAAACCGGTGCAAAAGTGGGACTCATTGATGCAGATATTTACGGACCTTCAATCCCCATCATGTTCGATGTAAAAGATGAAAAGCCGGGTGTGATTGACGGGAAACAACTTGTTCCGGTAGAAAAATACGGGATCAAGCTTATGTCAATCGGGTTTATGATTGAACCCGGACAGGCGGTAATCTGGCGGGGACCGATGGCCTCATCAGCACTAAAACAATTTATCGGGGATACTGCCTGGGGTGAACTGGATTACCTGATTGTGGATATGCCTCCCGGCACCGGTGACATTCAGTTGACCCTGGTCCAGACAATTCCGGTAACCGGATCAGTTATTGTTACAACGCCTCAGGATGTAGCACTTTCTGATGCCATCAAGGGCATTGCCATGTTTAAAAATGTGAATGTCCCGTGTCTTGGTGTCATTGAAAATATGGCCTATTTCATTTGCTCGCATTGCGGAGAGCGTGAAGAGATTTTTTCGAACGGTGGCGGAAGCAGAACTGCAGGTGTTCTTGACGTCCCGTTTCTGGGTGAAGTCCCGATTGAAACTAAAATCAGAAAATCCGGTGATGCCGGTGTTCCGGTTTGCCTCTCAGATCCGGAATCAGAGACTGCTCAGGTTTTCCTGAATCTTGCAGGTAAGCTTGCTCAGCAGGTAGCAATCAGAAACGCCGGAACTGCCGAGACACAGCCGGTAGAGATTCTGTTTAAATGAAAACATTAACCGAAAAAATTGCTGCTGCACTGGCTGAGATCCGGCCGGTGCTGCAGTCGGATGGCGGCGACGTAGAACTGGTCAATGTCACCCCGGAAAATATCGTTGAAGTGAGACTGCTGGGGAATTGCAAGATTTGCCCGTTGGCAATTATGACCCTGCGGGCAGGAATTCAGGCAACAATCCGGCGGTTTGCCCCCGAAGTACGGCGGGTAGAATCAGTCGCCTGACAGGAAGATCAGCCTTTCAGGACAACTTCCTGAATGGATTTATCCTTTAACTGAAATATTTTTCGGGGATATTTCCGGACGATATTATAGTCATGGGTAGCCATCAGAACAGCCGTACCCGATGCGTTAATCCGCAGCAGCAATTTCATCATATCATCTGCTACTTCCGGGTCAAGATTGCCGGTTGGCTCATCTGCCAGCAACAGGTAAGGATCATTGACGAGAGCTCTTGCAACAACAACACGTTGCTGCTCTCCCCCGCTAAGCTCATGAGGGAAGGAGGCTTTTTTATGGGTTAGTCCCACTTCAGAAAGCACTTTGAGTACCTTCGTTTGAATATCCCGCCGCTTTGCACCGGTTACATGAAGCGCAAAGGCAATATTGTCAAAAACATCCCGGTCGGGCAGCAGTTTAAAATCCTGAAAAACCACACCTAACCGCCGGCGGAGATAGGGTATTTCCTTTTTTTGGATGGAATCTGAGGAATATTCATGAAACCGGACTCGCCCTGTATCCGGGAAATGGTCCATATAAATCAGTTTCAGCAAAGTTGACTTTCCGGTTCCAGACTGACCAACCAAATAGATAAACTCACCTTTATCGACAGTGAAACTAACATTTTCAAAGACAATCCGGCCATCATAACTCGACTGAACATCAAAAAACTCGAGCATTACCGTTTCCTCAGGATTACATGGATACGTTCAGATTTAGGGCCAGCTTTTTTGCCGGACTCAAATTCATGGAGCATGGCCATCAGTTCCGTGTCGGGGACTCTTTCAATCAATGCTTTCATTTCAGTGATCGTGTAAGTCCGTTCAATGTGCTTTTCAGTAAAAATACGGCCCTCTTCAGTGATTTTGAATTCAGTTACATGGATTTGGGTTTCCGGGTCGTATTTCGAGATTCTTACAAACGAAGCTTCAACTTCTTCGAATTGTTCCGAAAAATCTTCCGGTGAGTTGGTGATCGAGTTAACCGGTGTTGTAAAATCAAAAATAAACAATCCGTTCTGCCGGAGAGTAGACATAACGTTTGACAGTACCTGACGCACAGAGTCCGGTTCTGTGTTATAGTTTATGCTGTCGAAGAGCATAATTGCCAGGTCAAAAGATTCTCTGCGGAATGGCAGTTTTCGGTTATCGAGACAAACTGGCCTCATGGGGATACCGGTATCTTCCGACTTTAATTTGGCTCCTCTAAGCATCCCGTGAGAGATGTCGGTGATCAGGTAGGATCTGATTTCCGGCAAATTGAAAAAAGTTCTGAATGACCCTGTACCCCCCGAAAGTTCAAGGACATCTTCAGCTTTTCTCCGTTGATAAAATCGGACCAAACGGGTTAAATGGGCTGCCCATTGATCGTAGGGTACATAACGGCTGGTCAGGTCATAAATCCCGGATGTTTTCCCGTATGGATCAAAGTATCCGGTCATTGATTTTCCTGGCTTCTGTTTCTGAGGATTCTGACCAACCAGTCAATAGCCTGGCGGGTAGATGAGGGGTTTGCAAGACCTTTTCCGGCAATATCATAGGCTGTTCCATGATCGGGTGAAGTTCTGACAATCCTGTTTCCTGCTGAGAAATTAACTCCGGAATCCATCCCGGAAAGTTTTACCGGAATCAGCCCCTGATCATGATAACTTGCCAGTATTCCGTCAAATTTACGGTGCATCCCGGATCCAAAAAAACCATCAGAAGCAAAGGGACCTGAAACAGAATACCCTTCTTCATTCAACTTCCGTATGGCAGGACCGAAAACAGATTCCTCTTCCTGACCAATGGTTCCGCCATCACCTGCGTGGGGATTCAGGGATAAAACTGCAAGGGCAGGGTTTGAAATCAGAAAATCCTTTTTCAGTGAATCTGCCATTCTTATACATCTGTCAGTAATTCTGTCAATTGTAATAGCCCCAGAAACCCGGTGAAGGGGAATATGAACCGTGAGAAGTGCCACCTTCATCCAGTCATTCATCAGAATCATCAGCGGTTCGGATTCACCGGTCAGGGTGCCGAGAAGTTCGGTATGGCCAGAAAACGGCGATCCGGCAGAAACAAAAGATTTTTTGTTTATCGGAAGGGTTAACAGGCCGGTTCCTGGGTGTTTCTGGCAATACCGGACGGCAGAAGTAAAGGCATCAAGTGCAATTTTCCCTGCAACGGATGAGAAAACGCCTGGCTCGGGTGTAAACGGATATCCAGAACCCGCCGGGTGAAAAGTCAGAAGGCCATTTTTCATCAAAGATTTAAATCCGGATGAAGAGTCATCCTGAAACCCGTCCGGTCCAAAAAAATGAAAATGGACCGGGCAGGTCGTTTGATTAGCAGCCTGGATAAATACTTCAGGCCCGATCCCGTTCAGATCCCCGCATGAAACGGCAATTGGAGTACTATCAGGTTTTGATTTCATTTACCGCTGATCAGTTTAAAATCCCCTTTCCCATCCAGATCAGAAAAAACAAACGTCTTTTTTAATCTTGGGTAAGTCCAGGTTTCCTGTGGTGGCTGATTCGGGGGTGTAATCCGGTTTTTGGTACCAGGTTCCCCATACAACAAATAAATTCGTCCCCGGTCAGTTCGCCAACCCGGATCACGGGAAGTCGGGAAGTTCACAAAAGTAAAATCAACCCGTCTGAAATATTCAGCCATGAGTTCGTTATAGGCTGTACCGGCAGAAGGATCCCGCTTTTTCCAGAAAGTTCGGAAAGCCTGGATTCTTTTTGAGGAGGAACCCGAGGTTAACCCGTCATAGTCCTCCTCAGAAGCAATGTATTTCATGGTCCGGGTGGCAACATCCAGATCGTACAGGGAGTAGGGCATGTTGAGCCAGTAAATCATGAAATAAACCGTGTCAGATGAATTTCCTGACTGAACAGTCAGAGCATACTGCCCGGCGTCCAGGTTGTTAAGCGGGAACCGGACACTTCGTCCTGAAACGGTAAATGATGAATCAGGGCCAGAGACAGTCAGAACTTCGGGGGCCTGCAGTTCCGGCTGAAGCGAATCGGGTGCTGCTTCAAATTGGTCTTCATCAAAAGGTCGCTGAAGCAGTTTGGTTTTTATACCCGATGAACCAGCTGTGTCGGAGAAACCCAGAAAAAGCTGGTGGTTGGTTCCATACGGTATATTTTTCCCCAGGTTTGAAGTTTTCATAAGTCCATGTTCAGTTTGACCAAACCAGGATGTTAAAAACTCCGGGACTGATTTGGACTTAATCCGTACAGTTCTTGGAGTTTTGAACAGGGTTTTTTTATTACCCAGATCTGTAATATCCACAATGTATCTTACCGGGTTCGAGGCAGATTTAAACTGGATGCCGCCGGTCAGAAATTCAAACCTTTTTTTGGTTGATGCGAGATCATCCGAATTTTTGGAGAAAACTTTGTAAAACCGTTGAATTGTACTGTCCTGAAACGTGACTTCAAGCGTCAGTCCAATTTCACCGTGGTAAACCGGGGGTTCCCCAACCGGACTCTGATTAATAAAACTGAGATAATCCAGTGAAATTTTAAACTCGAACAGACAGGATAAATCCGGCCCATTGCCAGACCAGTTCAATTCATCAAAATACATTGGCCTGTTTTGTCTGGAAATAACCTCTTCGAACCGGGCCTGCGAAAAACCGGACAGACTGAAAAGGACCAGCAGCAATACCAGAAATCCGGGCTTTTTGGGCATTATTTACTCCGGTTAATCAGGAAATCGGTTAATAACCGGACTCCAAACCCGGTTCCTCCTTTTGCTTTATATCCATCTGGGCTGTCCAGAAACGCCGGTCCAGCAATATCAATATGCGCCCATGGCTGGTTATCCGAAACAAATTTCTGCAAAAACTTTCCTGCCGTGATTGCGCCGGCATTTCTTCCGCCTACATTTTTGACCTCTGCAACGTCCGATTTAATCTGCCCTGCATAGTCGTCAAACAGGGGAAGTGGCCAAACCCGTTCAAAAGTTGCAGATCCGGAGGAGATAAGTTCAGCAGAAAGCCCGTCATGGTTGGTCATCAGGCCGGCAGCTTTATCCCCTAAAGCAACAACGCAGGCACCGGTCAGGGTGGCAAGATCAATAATGACTGCAGGTTTAAATTTTTTTGCATATTCAAGCGCATCACAGAGAATTAACCGTCCTTCTGCATCAGTATTGTCAACTTCGACAGTAATTCCCGCCATTGTGGTAATGATATCGCCAGGGCATTGTGCTGATCCCGATGGCATATTATCGGTCGAAGGAACAAGACCGACCACGTGTACAGGCAGATTCAGCCGTGCTGCTGCTTCTAAAGTGCCGATGACCGCTGCAGCTCCACCCATATCACCTTTCATATCTCCCATTCCGGCAGCCGGTTTCAGGGAGATACCACCTGTATCAAAAGTGATCCCTTTTCCTACGAGGACAACCGGTTTACCCTTTGTACCCTTGGGTTTGTGTTCCAGAACCAGAAAGACCGGTTCATTGACTGACCCTTTGTTGACGGCCAGTAGCCCACCCATTTTAAGTTCTTTGATCTTTTTCTTATTCAGAATTGTGCAGGAATATCCATGTTTTTCAGCACTTTTTCTGGCTCTTGAGGCCAATTCAGCCGGAGTAAGTTCATTACCCGGGGCATTGACCAGTTCACGTGCAAAAATCTGACTTTCGCAGACTTCCAGTGCAGAAGAGATTAACTGATTAACTGTTTTACCCGAGCAGTCTTCATTAATCAGACTCAGATCCTTGAGTTTTTTTCGCTTTGAGTCATCATTCTTATAGGTCTTATACTCATAAGATCCCAAAAGAAAACCTTCAGTGAAGGCAGAAAACCAAACCGGGTCGGTTGGTGTTTCGGGGATGGCAAGTCCTGAAAAGTCGGCACAGGCGGACTGTTGGGACAGGTTTCTGGAGTTTTTGGCAACCGAATTGCCGGCCCGGCGGAAGGCCTCTGCCCAGTTTCCCTTTACCGGTTTCAGTTCAAGAAAAACGACACGTTCGGCCAAACGTCCTTTTCCGTCCGGGTAAAATCTGAATCCATCAAGTTGATCTTCTGTTTTTACCAGATGCTGGAAAAGCTGGTTAAGCTCAGTGTTTTTGCTGGAAAGGGAATAGGTTTCGCCTGTTTTTTGGAAAAAAACAAAACAGGTATCTGCCGGTTTAATTTTTCCGGTATATTTAATCGTCATTCTGAAAGCTCCATTGCATTTAAAATTGGTTCTGCATCGGCAATAAGCCGGGCAACTGCAACATCCGTTGTTTCGGTCATTTTTCCGCCGGAGGCATTTTTATGTCCGCCGCCTGAGTATTGGCTCGCAAGCCGGTTCACGTCAACCTCTCCCTTTGACCGGAATGAGAGTTTAAATCCGTAAGGTTGCTCAGTCAAAAGAATTCCCATTACCACTCCCCGAACCGAAAGCAGGTATTTGACGAATCCTTCTGTGTCTTCGAGTGTTGCCCCAAACCGGTCAAAGTCCGATTTTCTGAGAACACTGTAGGCCAGACGTCCGTCATAGGCTGTACGGATCTGCGACAGGAACAAGCCCTGAAGCTGGAGGGATTCAAGTGTTTTCTGTTCATTCACCCATCCATAAATTTCAGATGGATCTGCTCCCGATTCCAGCAGGTATGCGGTCTTTCTGTGAACTCCCGGGGTTGTTCTGGGGAACCGGAAACTGCCGGTATCGGTCATGATGGCGGTGTAAATTCCAGTAGCACTTTCTCTGGAAACTGTCATTTTTCCTGAATGAATGGTCAGAAAGTCATAAACCATTTCGCCGGTTGCACAGGAATTGGTATCGATGCACAGCAGATCGGCAAAATCACCGGGGTTCAGATGATGATCAATTACAACGATTTTCCCCTGGGTTTTCTGAACAAACGGAGCCATTTCCTGGAGGCGGTCTATCTGGTTGCAATCCAGAATGAGAATGCAGTCTGCATGTTCAAGAACATGCCCATGAATGGTCACATTGAAGGTTTCGAACCGGGCATCCGGATTCATGTACTCAAAAGAATCCGGAAGGGGAGAAACATTAATGATCCGCACCATTTTGCCGAGTCCGTCAAAGTAGCTGTAGAGGGCTGCTTCAGCTCCAAGACCATCGCCATCCGGGCGGACGTGCGTAGTCAATACAATTTTTTGGGATTGATCAACGATCGTTTTAAGGTTTAGCCAGTAGTTTTCCATATTAAACTTAAAGAGCCCTTCCGGGCTCTTTATCCTTAGTTATTTTCCCAGACATCGCCTTCATTGAAGAGCTTTTCGAGATTTCCTTCGCCTTTTTTGGCTTTGGCAGCTTCAAGCTGGTTAACCAGCCCTGATTCATAGGTTGGCCGGGGAACATCCCGGTAAACACCGATCGGATGCGGAAATTCCGGATTCCGGTTCATCCGGCTCAAAATAGTCGCCCAGGTTGGGTCTTTAAGTTTTTCATCATGAACCATCAGATCATTGACAGAATAATTCCCACTGTTCAGACTGACGACTTTTGGTGTAAATCCGTCGAGGACAATACCCTTTTGATTTTCTGATCCGAAAACCAATGGCTTCCCGTGTTCAAGATAAAGGACGTTATCAGGTTTGCTTTCCTTTTCTGTTAAAGCAGAAAAAGCACCGTCATTGAAAATGACACAGTTCTGATAAACTTCCAGAAAAGAAGTTCCCTTGTGGGCATGGGACCGCCGGATCATTTCCTGAAGGTGTTTGGTATCCCGGTCAATGGAAACAGCGACAAAGCCGCCTTCTGCACCCAGGGCAACTGAGGTTGGTTTGAACGGCGTATCAATCGACCCAAAAGGAGAAGATTTGGTTACTTTTCCAACTTCTGACGTGGGAGAATACTGCCCTTTGGTGAGCCCGTAAATCTCATTGTTGAACATGATGATATTGACATCAAAATTCCGCCGGATGATATGAATAAAATGATTTCCGCCAATAGAAAGTCCGTCACCATCACCAGTTACAATCCAGACACTCAGATCCGGATTGGCCGCCTTTACACCTGAGGCAAATGCGGTTGCCCGTCCGTGAATGGTGTGCATTCCGTAGGTATTCATGTAATACGGAAACCGGGAAGAGCATCCGATACCCGAAATAAAGACGAATTTTTCTCGTGGAATGCCAAGTTCAGGTAATGTTCTCTGAACTGCAGCAAGTATTGCATAATCCCCGCACCCCGGACACCATCTAACGTCCTGATCGGAAGCAAAATCCTTGGCAGTAAGCTTTACCGGTTCATTTTTTGTTGCAACTTCTGACATACTTATCCTCTGAGCACTTCTTCAATTTTTGAACTGATTTCGGCAGCTTTGAACGGCTGACCATGGACTTTATTTTGCTGGATGGTATCAACCAGATAGTTAGACCGTAGAATTCCGGCAAGCTGCCCGGTATTCATTTCGGGTACAAGAACTTTTTTAAAGCTTCTGAGAACTGTGGCTACGTTTTCTGGCATCGGGTATAAGTGACGAATGTGCAGGTGAGACACTTTTTTGCCCTCGGACCGTGCTGCTTCAACCGATTTCCTGATCGCCCCATAGGTCGAACCCCAGCCCACGACCAGAAGATCACCGGTTAAATCACCATAGACTTCGGCTGGCTGAATATCTTTGGAAATATTCTCAACTTTGGATTTTCTGAGAAAAACCATATTGTGATGGTTTTCGGGGTCATAACTGATATTTCCAGAATTGTTGGCCTTTTCAATACCACCGATCCGGTGTTCAAGATTTGGTGTTCCCGGCTTAATCCAGGGGCGGGCGTCAACTTCATTTCTGCTGTACGGCTGCTTTCCGTTCTTTTCTGCAAGAAATTCAACATGAAGATCCGGAATGGCTTCGGGTGACGGAATTTTCCAGGGCTCAGAGCCATTTGCCAGATATCCGTCAGAAAGCAGAATGACAGGAGTCATATATTTCACTGCGATCCGGCAGGCTTCAAAGGCGGCATCAAAACAATCAGATGGTGTACAGGCGGCAATTACCGGTAGCGGTGCTTCGCCATGCCGTCCGTAGATTGCCTGATTCAGGTCAGACTGTTCGGTTTTGGTCGGAAGGCCGGTCGAAGGACCGCCCCGCTGAATATTCACGATCACCAGCGGAAGTTCTGTCATGACTGCATACCCAATTGCCTCACCTTTAAGTGAAACACCGGGACCTGAGGTGGTAGTGATTCCGAGGCTTCCTGCAAATGAAGCCCCGATTGCACTTGCAACCGCTGCAATTTCATCTTCTGCCTGGAAGGATTTTACACCAAAATTCTTCAGTTTTGACAGGTCATGAAGAATGTCGGATGCAGGTGTGATCGGGTAAGAACCCAGAAACAATTCCAGTCCGGCCTTCTGGGCTGCAGTAACCAAACCGATAGCCATGGCCGTATTTCCTGTAATGTTCCGGTATTTTCCTTTCGGGAGTTTTGCGCTTGAAATTTCGTATTTAGCCTGAAAGGCTTCGGTGATAACCCCGTAATTGAATCCGGCTTTAAGCGACCGGATATTGGCTTCGACAAGTTCCGCATTTTTTTTGAACTTGTCTTTAATCCAGTCAATAGTTGGTTCCATATCTCTGCTGAACAACCAGAAAACAAGCCCGAGAGCAAAGAAGTTTTTGCTCCGGTCAACAGTTTTGGCAGGTAGTTTCATGTCTTCCAGGGCAAGACCAGTCAGGTAGGTAATTTTGACTTTAAAAACCCGGTATTTGACAAGGGTGTCATCTTCGAGGGGCGAAACCTCGTACCCGGCATATTTAAGATTCTTCTCGTTAAACTGATCTTCGTTAACGATGATAATTCCGTTTGGCCCCAGTTCCTTCAGGTTGACTTTCAGGGCTGCCGGATTCATGGCAACGAGAACATCAAACCGGTCTCCCGGGGTATAAATTTTGGTCGAACCGATGTGAACCTGGAACCCGGAAACTCCATACAAAGTACCGGCCGGTGCCCTGATTTCAGCAGGGAAGTCGGGAAGGGTCGCAAGGTCATTTCCCATCATGGCGGATACATTGGTAAACTGGGTACCGGTTAACTGCATTCCGTCACCGGAATCGCCGGCGAACCGGATGGTTACGTCCTCCAGGACTTGAACATCTTTCTCCATTTTCTCTTTTGCCTCAGTAGTTTGACAATGAACTATTCGGTACTATAACTGAATTTTCCTTTTTCAGATTCCGAATCACAAATATCCTACCGAAAAAAAGAAATTCAAAACATTTATTGGGTTTAAAATCAACGTTTTCAATGTTTTGGATCACGTTCAAAATAAGGGTTCAGAGAGGAAAAACCGGGAAAAAGAAAAGGAACTAAATCAGGTTGGAAACAGGCGGAAATAATTAAAAGAAATTGGGGCGGGGACTAAATAAAATAAAAAAGGGGACTTTTCAGGTCCCCTTTTTAAATCAGGCTTCGGCTTCAGCTTTTGGCTGGTTGCTTTCGACAACCACTTTGATTTCACCGGTAATTTCCTGGAAGAGCTTTATTTCCACGGTGTATTCGCCAACTTTATTGATGTGGTCGAGTACGATTTTACGGCGGTCAATGTTGAATCCTTTGGCGGTAAGCTGATCTGCAATGGCGGCTGTGGTGACAGAACCAAATAATTTTCCGTCTTCGCCGGCCTGCATTTCAAAATTGAGAGTAACTTTTGCCAGTTGTCCCTTGAGTGATTCTGCAAGGGAAACGTTATTGGCTCTGATTTTGGCCAGGCGTTTTTTCTCCCCTTCAACGGCTTTCAGGTTTTTCTCGGTTGCTACAATGGCAAACCCCTGAGGAACCAGATAATTCCGTGCAAATCCATCTTTTACTTTAACGATATCCCCAATGGTACCGAGGCCGTCAACTTCCTGTTTTAGAATAACTTTCATACTGTCAGACTCCTGTTAACGGATAGAGGTTGAAACATACGGCAGGATTGCCAGGTGACGGGCACGTTTAATGGCTGTTACCAGAACCCGCTGGTGGAAAGCACAGGTACCGGTAATCCGGCGGGGAATAATTTTCCCTTGTTCGGTAATAAACCGGCCCAACCGTTTTTCGTCTTTGTAATCGATATAAAGGACACCTGATTCACAGAAACGGCAGGTCCTTTTAACATTGGTCTGGTTTCTGTTCGTCTGGCTTTTTCTTCTCATAATCATAGTCGTATCTGCCTTTTAGTTTTGAGGTGTTGAAGGTGCTGCTTCGGCTGCTTCTTTTTCATAGGCAGCTTTTTTGAGATCTTTTTCACGCTGTCCGAGGATTTTCTTGTCAATCAGGACGGTGAGATAACGCAGAACGTAGTCATCAAGCTGAAGGGCACGTTCAATAATCGCAACTGAGGAAGGATCAGAGGTGTACTCCATGGTTACATAGTAGCCGGAGTGTTTTTTCTGGATCGGGTATGCCAGACGTTTCCGGCCGACTTTATCCAGCTTCAGGATTTCTGAATTGTGTTCTTTAACGACATCAGCAATTTTCGTGATCGTTTCTTCAATCATGTTTTCTTCGATCGCGGCATTGATGATAAAGGTCGTCTCGTAACGGTTTGGGTTTGTCATGAGGTTTCCCTTGGTCTTTGGCCTCCGGATGGTTCCGGAAGCAGGTTACCGGCAGTTATTAAAAATATCCGGATCCAGACAACTGCCATGGTCTGAATCCGGATGAGCAACAAATTTACTTAATTAATGGCGCAATTACCAGTGCAACGACAGACATTAATTTAATCAGGATATTCAGCGAAGGTCCGGCGGTATCTTTGAACGGATCACCAACGGTATCCCCGATTACGGCAGCTTTGTGCGCATCGGATCCCTTTTTAATGATTTCGCCGGATTTGAGTGTATACCCGCCTTCGAATGATTTTTTTGCATTGTCCCAGGCACCGCCTGCATTAGACATGAAAATAGCAAGGGCTACCCCTGAAACCGTTACACCGGCAAGAAGGCCTGCAAGTGCTTCTTTTCCCAGGCCCGGCATAAAGCCAAAGAAAACCGGAATGACAATGGCCATCAGCCCCGGAAGTACCATTTGCTTGATCGCTGCAGAGGTTGATATATCCACACATTTCTTGTAATCGGCTTCTGCGCCTTCCTTGCCTTCAAGCAGTCCGGGAATTTCACGGAACTGGCGGCGGACTTCTTTGATCATATCCATAGCCGCTTTTCCAACGGCATTCATGGCCATGGATGAGAAAAGGAAGGGAAGAATTCCACCGATGAAAAGTCCGGCCATGATGGTTGGGTTGGCAATGTTGATACCGGTTTTAAAATCAATTCCGGCAGAGGTCATGTAGGCAGTAAACAGGGCAAGGGCAGTCAGGGCTGCAGATGCAATGGCAAATCCTTTACCAATTGCTGCCGTAGTATTTCCGACAGCATCAAGTGTATCGGTTCTGCGGCGGACTTCCTTTTCAAGTCCTGCCATTTCAGCAATTCCGCCGGCATTGTCAGAAATGGGTCCGTACGCATCAACTGCAAGCTGAATCCCGGTAGTCGACAACATACCCAATGCGGCAATGGCTACACCGTAAAGGCCTGCAAGCTGGTAAGAACCCATAATCCCGACGGCAATCAGAATTACGGGAATCGCGGTCGATTCCATGCCGACTGCAAGGCCGGATATAATATTGGTTGCAGGTCCTGTTGCAGACTGTTCAACGATGCTGTTAACAGGTCCTTTGCCGGTTGCACAATAATATTCGGTAACAAGACCGACAGCAATTCCGATCAAAAGGCCGAAGACTGCCGCAAAAAATACATTGATTCCGGTGATGGATGCCCCGCTCATGGTATCAATCAGATTGGCACCGGGCCACATCCAGGTAGTAATGAAATAGGTTGCAACAATCATGGCACCACCGGCCCCGAAAGTACCGATATTTAAGGCCATTTGCGGGTTTCCGCCTTCTTTTGTCCGGACGAAAAAGGTTCCGATAACGGAAGCAACAATTCCGACGCCGGCCAGAATCAGTGGCAGAAGAACCGGTGCCAGTCCGTTGTATTCAGGTGAGTTTGCGACAATCGCAGCCCCAATTACCATGGTTCCAACGATAGCCCCCACATAAGATTCAAACAAGTCTGCACCCATACCGGCAACATCGCCAACATTGTCGCCCACGTTGTCTGCAATTACGGCAGGGTTACGGGGATCATCTTCGGGTATACCCGCTTCGACTTTACCAACCAGATCTGCACCAACATCGGCCGCCTTGGTGTAAATACCACCGCCAACCCGGGCAAAAAGAGCAATAGAAGAAGCGCCAAGTGAAAATCCGGAAATAACATTTAAAAGTTTCACAACATCATGATGCCAGGTTTCGGCTGTAGCACCGGTCAGTGTTGCAGCGTCAACATTAACGCCAAAAATATTGGTATAGAGAATGAACAAGCCACCCAGTCCCAGAATCCCGAGACCGACAACCGACATTCCCATGACCGCGCCACCGGAAAAGGCAATCTGAAGTGCAGGACCCAGACCTTTTCTTGCTGCATTGGTTGTTCTGACGTTGGCTTTGGTTGCAACCTTCATCCCGAAGTAACCAGCCAGGGCTGAGCAGATAGCGCCGACTGCAAATGAAACACCGACCAGCGGACTTGAACTGGTGCTTCCCATATTGGCAAAAGCAAGCAAGCCGGCGACGGCGAGTACGAAAATGGCGAGAACTTTATATTCCCGGGCAAGAAAAGCCATGGCACCATCAGAAATGGCTTTGGCAATCTGGGCCATTCTGGGTGTTCCTTCTTCCTGTTTCGAAATCCAGGCAGTTTTATAGTAAGCAAATGCCAGAGCCAGCAGCCCTGACCCCAGTATGATATAGACATATACCGGGTCTAGGATGGTTGTCGTCATATCCCTTTTAATTCTCCCTTTGGTTGTTCTGTTTGGTTTGGTTGTATTTGTTCATCGCTTTTGGCAGTCCGTCGGTCACAATCGTGAGCACACTTTCGGCTGCCTGGATGATCATGGTTTCAGTCAGTTCAAATTCAGAAGAGGGGAACGGTGAGAGGACGTAATCAGCTTGTTTCCCCTTATCGAAGTTGTTTCCAACTCCACACCGGACCCTGATAAAATCATCCGTTGATAACCTGCGGATGATATCCGATAATCCGTTATGCCCGCCTGCACTTCCGCCTTTTCGAATCCGGACTTGTCCCGGGGGAAGATTAATGTCATCGCTGATGACGATAAGATGGTCGGTAGATTCCTTATAAAAGTGCAAAGCCGGCTGAACGGCATTTCCGCTTAGATTCATGTAAGTCAGCGGTTTCATCAGAAGGATTTTTTCTGATCCGGCCTGACCTTTCAGGATCATGGCATTAAATTGTTTTTGCTCATTGCCGAGATTTAAAAGTGCAGCGATCCGGTCTATAACCAAAAACCCGGCATTGTGCCGGGTTAAGGTATACTGAGAACCGGGGTTGCCCAAGCCAGCAATGATGTACATGAATCAGGCTTTGGCTTCCTTTTTGCCCTTTGCAACAACTTCAGGCTCGGCTGGGCCTGCTGCTGCAGCGGCATCATGTTCTTCGCCACGTTTCCGGGTGACAGAAACAACCGGTGAGGCTGAATCTTCCAGAATCTGGATTCCATCAAGCTTGATATCGCCGACATGGATGCTGTCGCCAACATCAAGTCCTGAGATGTCGAGGGTGATGTGATCAGGAAGGTGTTTCTGATCGCAGCGGATTCTGAGGTGGTGGAGGTTGATCTGAAGAAGACCACCGTTTTTGGTTACACCAACAGAAGATCCGGTGGTTGCAACCGGAACTTCAACGGTTACTTTTTCATCACCGGCAACTGCCTGAAGGTCGAAATGAATACATTTGTCACTGACCGGATCAAACTGAAATTCTTTGACAAGGCCTTGTTTTACACCGCCTTTATCCAGTTTGACTTCTACCAGGTGTGATTCGGAAGTGTAAATCAACGGAAGAAGTTCATTTTCAGCAACTGAAAAATGGACATTTTCTTCACCATGGTGATAAATTACTCCCGGTACGCGGCCACTGTTGCGGATTGCCTTAGTGGCAGACTTTTTGATCTCGGTTCTGACAAGACCGTTTAACTGAATGACCTGCATAATACTGTTACTCCATCACTTATCATTAAAATTGCGTTTATTCAAACAAAGATGAAATTGATTCATCTGTATATATCCGGTGAATTGCTTCGGCAAAAACTTCAGCAACAGACATCACCTGAATCCGGGAACATGCCTGCCTCATCGGAATGCTGTCGGTGACATATAGTTTTGTCAGGACAGAGTTGTCAATTTTCTCGATTGCCGCACCAGAAAGAATAGGGTGGGCAACTGCAGCCTGAACTGACAAAGCTCCTTTTTCCATCAGAGCCGCGGCAGCATTGCAGAGTGAACCGGCAGTATCTACCAGATCATCCACAAGAAGAACATTTTTACCTTCAACGTCTCCGATGATATTCATTACTTCGGCGACATTCGCCCTTGGCCGGCGTTTATCAACCACGACCAGATCAGCTTCAAGTTTTTTGGCAAAGGATCTGGCCAGTTTGATCCCGCCAACATCGGGGCTGGCAACAATCAGATTCGGAATTTTCTTTTGCCTGAAATAGGGGATGAAAACTGCCGAACTGTACAAATGATCAAAAGGAATGTCAAAAAAGCCCTGAATCTGAGGTGCATGTAAATCCATTGTCACAATTCTGTCTGCCCCAGCAGTTGTCAGAAGATTGGCAACCAGTTTAGCTGCAATCGAAATTCTGGGCTGATCCTTCCGGTCCTGACGGGCATATCCAAAATAGGGAATTACCGCGGTCACCCGGTTTGCTGAAGCTCTTTTCGCTGCATCCAGCATGATCAGGAGCTCCATGATATTATCACCGGGCGGGAAGGTGGACTGAATCACATAGACATCGCAGCCTCTGATGGATTCAAGATACTGACCTGAAATTTCGCCGTCAGAAAAGTTCTGAATGGCAGCATTGCCCATCGGCAACCCCAGGTGAGCCGCCACACTCTCGGCAAAAGCCCGGTTGGAACGTCCGCTGAAAATCTTAATCTTTTTTTGATACATACCGGTTATATGTGATTTCCGCAGACAAGGGAGTTAAGCTGGGGCGGCAGGATTCGAACCTACGAATGTCGGCTCCAAAGGCCGATGCCTTACCGCTTGGCGACGCCCCAGTATTTTTGAGAGCGACAAAATTACAACGATTAAGGAGAATTGTCAAGGTTGGAATGGGGAAGAGAAAGATTTTTTTGGATGGGGAAGAAAAGCAATCCGCCCGGCTGAAACTGACTTCTTTCCGGGCGGATGTCATGCGAATCGGATTATTTTTTACCCTTGGCAGCAGCTTTTGCAGCTTTTTCTGCTTCGGCGTTTTTCATATCCTGAACTTCTTTACGGATGTCTTGTGACAGGGCTTTCAGGTCAGCCATTGCTTTCCGGACGCGGGTACCGGCTGCTTTATTTCCTTTATCATAAAAGGCTGTAAAGTCTTTTTGTGCGCCTTCGAGTAAAGCCTGAACATCAGCGTAACGATTTTTTGCCATTTGATTGGTCTCCTAGTGTTGTTTCAAGTGAATCAGATTGCATTTGATTGCTAACGAAGGCGCATATTACGAAGATTCAATTTTCATGTCAAGTTAATCCCGATTCCGGAAATGAAAAAAACGCCAGTTTTAATCAATTATGGCCGTTTCTAACCTTTCGCCGTGATAATCTGGTGTTTACCTGAACTGAATCCGGCCAGACCGGCGAGATTCAGGACCGATACAGGGATCTCCTTATTCCATTCCCCGAGCCAGGAATACTCCCGTGATCCGGCAGAATCTGTTTCGGACCACATCCTGAGTTCCTCGAAGGAAAAAATGCCATACGGCGGCAGGATTTCAGTTAAAAAAATTACTGAATCTGCAGGGGTGCGAACCTCAGAAACCACTCTGTAAGGACTCAGGTAAACTGGTCCAGATTCCGTCCAGGCAGAAGAGAGAAGAATGACCTGAAGCCCGGGTGCCATGAAGCCCCGGAGTTTTTCGGCTGAAAAGGTGATTTTATTATTTGAAAAGGAGATAAACTTTCGCTGGTGACCCTGAAAAAAAACGGATGGAACCATCCCTTCACTCAGAAAAGAAACAAGGGATTTATAAATACCCGAGGTGAGTTCCTGAATAAAGTGAAGGTGAGCAGCCTCAGGGATAAGACCTCCGGTTCCTGTCAGGGCAATTCCGGATTGTTCCTGTGCGAATTTTCTTCCATCCGGAAGAATAACAGCTTCAATTCCGGACGATTTTAAATTTTTCCCGAATGCTTCAAGAAGCCGGTGGTCGGTCAGGTATAGGTCACTTAGAAACAGAAAGGTCATAGGTAGGCTTACCGGATTTCAAATTCAGGAATAAAAAGTCCGACCATGACTCCCAGGCTGCCTGAGGTCACTTTTTCGGCGGTTCTAACCTGCCTGAAAACAAAGCTGCACAGAACATAATTCCCCAGATAGATCGAATAACCGGCCATTCCATCCAGAAAAAGCTGGTTGCGGGACGTTAACAAACCAAACTCTGCAAACAATGCGCTGAAGTAACGGGTTCTGGGGTAGGTCCGGAAGTAGAAGTCGGTTCCAAATGCCAGGTTTCCTGAATAAGAAACATTCTGATTTCCGGATATCAGCCCACCATTCAGTCTGAGTCCGTAAACCGACCGCCGGGAAGGGCTTCTGAGATGAAGTCCATATCCCGCAGCAATGAGGCTGATGGTTGAAAGTGTATTCTGTTCACTATCCAGATCATAAGAGTCAAAAATCAACCGGACAGTTCCTGCGGAGTCCGTGATTTCACCCTCATACCGCTGCCCGATGATCTGGGTTGGCTGGTTAGAAAAAAAGGACTGCCCCACCCGGACGCCACCAGCCAAACTCCTGAATCCTGAAAGAACCATTTCCCGCCGGGTCACACTGTTCCGCTTTTCTTCCCTGACAAGTGCACTGTCCATGTAATCGGGTACAGGTTCGGTCAAGAACCGGGTTCTGGACGATTTTGTATCCTGATCCTGGGCAAACAGGCTTTGAGCCACTAAGAAAAACAACCCAAAAGCCAAAGAATAGTGTTTGTTCATAGCGGAAATTCAGAAAAAACAGCCGGTAAATCAACCTGCAGAAAGGTAAAAGCCGAATTCAAACAAAAGGGGTTTAACTCCTTTTAATCCTCGCACTTCTGATCTTGTGATGGTCAGCAACTGTTTTATCCCATACCATCCGTAATTTTGCAATGAAAACCTCAGGTGCTAAAATGCTTAAGAAAATTCTCTCGCCTACTTTATTTTCTTTCCTGATTATCGTTGGGCTGCTTTTACTGGCGCTGTTCATCAGTTCAGCCGGTGTAAGCACTACCGTGGCACCTTCTGTGAACACCTCAGCTTTCTGACCCTCCGTCTGCCTGTTTCTAACCCCTTTATAATTAAAAAAGGATTGCATTATCTGTAATTTGCCGGATGTCTGCTGATGGCAGGGACTAAACTCACCCGGAGGTTTTATGGAAATTAAAGGTAAACGGGCAGCCGTTCTTGGCGGCGCAGGACTGGTTGGAAGAGCTGCCTGCCGGCTTCTGATCGAAGAGGGAATTTCTGAATTAATGATCACATCGCTGGCAGATTCAGAAATCCAGGAATTTATTGATCAGCTTAAAACCGAATATCCCGAAACCAAAGTTCAATTTCAGGGATTCAGCGGTAACCTGTTTGTTCGGTCAGAATTTAAAGAGTTTTCAAGACCGGAACTCTTTAATCACACAGAACGGAGACGGCTTTTTATTAAAGATATTCTGGATCCGCTTTCACAGGAAATTCTGACAGCAAGTTCCCTTTATAGGATGCTGACTGCCTTTCGGCCGGATGTTTTGATTGATTGCATTAACACAGCAACAGCGGTTGCCTATCAGGATATTTTTTCGGTTGCTTCGGGAGTTTTTCAGGAAATCTTGCATTCCCCGGACGGAGAAGCCGCCGGGGACTCAGTGGAGCAATTACTTGGATCCCTGTATATTCCCCAACTGATCCGCCACGTTCAGATTCTCCAGTCCGGTTTGAAGGACTCCGGCAGCTCACTGTATATAAAGGTTGGCACATCCGGTACGGGCGGAATGGGACTGAATATCCCGTATACCCATTCAGAGGATAAGCCTTCCAGAATGCTTCTTGCAAAGTCGGCCATGGCAGGTGCACACAGTCTGCTGCTGTTTTTGATGGCAAGAACACCAGGTTCAGCCATTATTAAGGAAGTTAAGCCAACGGCTGCAATTGCCTGGAAAAAGATCGGCTTCGGCCCGGTGAAGGTAAGAGGCAGGCAGGTGGTACTTGAAGATTGCCTGCCCGGCCACGGGTTTCCTGTAGAAGGTGTCCATCAGCCAAAAATTACAAACGACAGCCGGATTCTGACTAAAACAAGAAACGGAAAACCGGTGCTCCTTGAAGCCCCGTATATTGATACCGGAGAGAACGGAATGTTTTCGCTTGGCGAGTTCGAAGCATTAACTGATGAAGGACAGATGGAGTTCATCACTCCCGAGGAAATTGCCCAAACCATCATCTGGGAAATCAAAGGTAGAAACACCGGCAGCGACATTGTAAATGCACTCGACAACGCCACCATGGGTCCTACTTACCGTGCGGGCTATCTCCGGAAACGGGCACTTGATACTCTGAGGAAGCTTGAAAAGGAACACGGGGTTGATTCGGTTGCCTTTGAAATTCTGGGCCCACCGAAACTTTCAAAATTGCTGTATGAATTTTATCTGCTGGAAAAAAATTTCGGCAGTTTTCAGGCAATTGCAAAAACGTCGCCGGCAGAGCTTTCCGAAAAAGTGACTCGTTGGCTCACCGGGAACGGGGAAGTCAGATCCCGGATTTTATCAATTGGGATACCAGTTCTCATGCCAAACGGAAAAGAATTGCTCAGGGGATCGGTGGTCAAAATCCCATCCGGAACTCACCCTTTCACCTTTTCAGCAGAATCAGCAGAACTTTGGGCCAGGGACGGGTGGGTTGATCTGAGGGTGTCGAATATGGCCCGCTGGAAAACCAGAGTTAACCTGATACTGGACGAGATCTCGGGATTAAATCGGGAGGATACCAGCAGCCGGATTACCCGGAACCGGGACTACTGGTTCCATGATCAGGACCAGACCAAAATTCATCTGGGAAAAGTAGCAGCCTGGATCTTTATACACGAAGAAAAAGGGGAGAGAATGAAAGCATGAAGAAATTTTGTGTGAAAAGTATACGAAAAAAACCAAGTTTTAAGGTCTACGGTTCTTGCTTACTAATAAATTTCTAATTAAGTTTATGGGAACAGATGAGAAGGATTTTGAATTAAAATACCTTCCATAACCATATTTTTCTGAAAATTTGTGATTTAATTAACAAAAAAGCACAAGATTTCATAGTATCTTTCTAAGTACTTAATTACCAATAACCTGACAGGCATTGGGCCAGGGGACATTTTGTGGAAGTAATTGATTCTTTTAAAAAAGTAGCGGAAGGTGTTTATTCGACCGGTAACGGTGTTCACCGGATTGGCGATGAACAGGGTTACCTTTCGGCCTATCTGATCGAAACTTCTATTGGACTGGTTCAGATTAATACTGTCCCTGAACTTTTCAAAACCTATTTTCCGGTTTTCAAAAAGCTACCTGTTGCAATCTTTGCCTCCTCTCCCAGGACGAATGAACTGGGTGATTCTTACACCGGTTTTGAATTTGAACTTTGGGTTTCGCGGTTTATGGATTTCATGAATCCGAACCGGATTAAGTTTATCAGCAGTGAGGAAAACCTCAAAAAGATTTATGCCCGCCTTGAGATTCCCATGAACGGGAATTATGTCAATGATGAATTGGGTACCGAACGGTCAAGGTTTGTTGCAAAACGTTGGGTGGATGACGTTTTCGAATGGGTTCCGATTCAGCAGGAAATGACGGTTGGAACTGTCAAATTCCAGTATGTGAATGATAACCATCTGGTCGTTTACGACAGAAAAAAGCTTGTATTTGACTCAGAACTTTTCCCAAACATCATTCTGAACGGCAAGGCCTCGTCTTTTGTGGATGAAAAATTAAAGTCTGCCCGGTTATTTACAGGCCGGCAGGATGAGCTTGAACTGATAGTTGCTGGAGCCAGTATCGGGACCCGCCCGGGTGTTACATCCAATTTTTTATTGAGCTGGAATAACCGTCTGGTCTGGATTGATCCGCCGGCAAGAGCTTTTGAGAAGGGAATTCAGCTTGGGATTCATCTGGACCAGGTTCAGGACTTTATTATCTCTCACGTCCATGAGGATCATATTGAAGGGTTCAGCAGTATTCTGAAACGGAAAATCAATCAGAATAAAAAGTTAAACCTGATTTCTGTTCCTGAAGTTTTCGACCAACTGAAGACCATTTTCAATCCGAATTTCGGATCAATCAGTGAGTATGTTGATTTTAAATCCATTACCTCACCTGAATTTAAAAATTATCACGGTGCCGCATTTGAAACCCGGATCAACTACCACCCCGTCCATACCTTGGGATTCAAAGTCAGTTTCAACGGGAAGAAAGTTGGTATCAGCGGGGATATTCTTTATAAAAAATCTATCTTAGATTCCCGCCTGAAAACCGGCGATGTCAGTAAATCAGACTACGAAAAACTTCACCCAACCTGGTTCAGTGACTGTCAGGTAGTATTACACGACACCACAGTAAGCGGAGATCCGGTCCATACAACCCTTTCTGATGTTGAAGAACTGGCAACACACTTGCCAGAATCAACCCTGATTTACGGTTATCATGCAGGTGCCCCAATTGAGTCGAACATTGTCAGGCAGGCAAAATTTGGCGACCACCTCTGACAGGTCTTGATTCGGCCTCATTCATTTCTTACCTTTGCAGTTCCAAAAAGTTCGGGGCGTAGCGCAGCCTGGTAGCGCGTACCCTTGGGGTGGGTGAGGTCGCAAGTTCAAATCTTGTCGCCCCGACTTTTTTTCTTTTCACCCGTTTCTTTTTCTCACCCTGAAGCTGCTTCCGTTTGTCAGAATCTCGATTTCTCCTGTTTCCTGTGTGTCCAAAACCTTGCTTCCGTCTTTCACCCACCTGTCTCTGATTTCCTTCACAGGCAGATGGTATTTATTTTTCCGGCCAGACGAAATAACTGCCCATTCTGCTGTTACCGCTTCCATCCAGGGTTCTGAAGATGACGTTTTACTGCCATGGTGGGAAACTTTGGCAACTGAACAGGAAAACCATTCTTTTGGAATCTGACCGACCAGAACTTTTTCAACCGGGGCTTCAAGATCACCGGCTGACAGAACCGAAAAATCGCCAAACTGATACCGGATCAGGAAACTTTTTTCGTTCATGCTTGTGGTTGAATTGACCGGATCAAACAGGTACAACTTTTCCTCATGACCCAAAGACAAAACCTGTTTCGGATTGGCCATACCCAACTCAGTTCCAGAATTCCGATACTTCCTGATAACAGAGTGGAACATTCCTGAAGCATGGGTTGTGTCGCCAAACAAGATCTTCTTAACCGGTAAAACAGCATTTCCAGTCATCAACCCCCCGTAATGATCCAGATGGGGATGGGTAATCAAGACCAGATCAATCTGGTCTTTGCCCCAGTATTTCATCCGGTTCCGGATCAGATCTGAAACCCGCCTTTTTTCTTTTGATACCGGGCCTGCATCCACCATAATCAATTGGTTTTCTGAAGTCAGGATCATCATCAGGTCACCCTGGCCGCAGGAGAGAAACGAAACCCTGGCTTCAGAACTTTTCCCGGCAGTAAAAACCAAAACCGGAGGCAAAATCAACAATCCGGAAAGCAGAAAGACTTTTCGCTGAAAAACACCATATAAAATCAGGGAAACACCCGTCACCCAACCGATTGCAGTGACAGCATCATTCTGAAAGGAAACCGTGACCCCGCTGAACGGCAGGCCGGCAAACCACTGAGTAAGGGTCTGCATCAGCATCACCGAGAATGCCGCCGAGGTTCCAAAAAGTTCTGCTGCAAAAGGAAATAGTGACGACAATGCCACAGAAAAAAACCCGGTAATCATCACAAATGAAGTTGCCGGAATAACGATCAGGTTGGCCAGTGCCCCGGTCAGGGGTAGATTCTGAAAGTAGTAAACTGTTACCGGTGCTGTGGATAAAACTGCGAATAAAGTCAGCCGAAGCGGATTCAAAACCGGTTTTAAATTTCTGGGGATCCGGGTCCCCGGCAGAATCCTGTCAGCCATCAGAAGGCCGCCCACGGCACCGAACGACAATAAAAACCCGGGTTGTCTGATTTGAACCGGGTCAAAAAGGCACATGAGAATCATGGCTAAAAACAAGGAAGACCAATTTCCGGGTTTTCCCTGATAAACCAAACTGACCAGTCCGATCGCTGACATCATGACTGCCCGGATCATACTGGAAGACCATCCTGTCAGCCACCCGTAGAAACACAGACCTAAAAGTGTGAAAACAACCCGGAACACCTCACCATACCGGGGAAACCAGTACCGCAACCTGACCCAGGGAGCAAATAAGATCAGAGTAACGAACCCAACATGAAGTCCGCTAACGCTTAAAATATGCAGGGTACCGGTTACAGAATACGCCTGAACTGATTCTTCGGGCATCCAGGACCGGTAACCGGTTAACAACCCACGAACAAAGGCCTGGGCATCCAGTGTGGGGACAGAGCTGATTATTTTCTTCTCGATAGAGAATCTCACTTTTCCTGCCTGTTCTGCCAGCCAGTCGGATGCTTCAGGATCGGGAAGGATCCAGTTGAGGTTTTCAGTGTAAATCAGTCCGGCAATGTGGTTGTCCTGCAGATAGTCCTGGAAATTAAATTCACCGGCATTATCCGGTGCCGGCGCCTTCCGGATTGTTGCCTCAATCTGAAATCCGATTCCTTCCCGGAGCCAGGGTGTAATGGCTGAGTCTGAGAAAAGCAGTACTCTGAATCCGGCATCAGCCCAGGCGGAATCTACCCATATTTTTTCGGCCAGGAAAACAGAACTGGCAGACAAGCCGGGCTTTCTGTCTACTGAGGTAAAATATCCCTTCATTCTGACAGAAGATTCGGGCAAGGTAAGTGACGACTGTTCCAGCCTGAACTGATACCAGAATGTCATCAGAAATGCCCAGGCGGTAAGCATCAGAAAGAACCTGAAAAGCAGTAAAAGGGGATGCAGGTGTTTGGTGTAAAACAGAAAAATAAGGGCAGAAAAACCACAGAGACCAGAAACCCACAGGGAGGTTACGGGAGGAACCAGGCCGAAAACCCCGGCGATCAGGCCTGAAATAGTAAAAAAGGCAAGCCAGGCAACCGGCTGATTAAACGGATTGGCTTTTGGGGTCATTTCCGGTAAGGGATTGTTTTACAAGTACTCTGAGATCCTGAATACCTGAAGGTACAAAACTTACCGGGAAATTAAAAATAAGGGGGACCGGGTTTCGGGTATGGGAAGACGTCGAGAGGTCTTCGCAGTTTCCGTGGTCGCTGCAAATGATTACATGAACCGGGTTTCCATTGGACTGGATCCAGAAAAGGAAGGCAGAAAGGGTTTCAATTGCCTGCACAAGTCCCTGAAAATTCTGTTCATGCCCCAGATGATCGGCAAAAAAGTACTCGGTAATACCCAGATCAATCGTTTGAAAACGGGCAATCAGTTCTCTTGCCGCCCCTTCCGGAAAACCCGGATCAAAAGTAAATCCGAACCGGGATAAATGCCGGTAATCAAGGGAAGGTGGAAATCCTTCTCCCGCTTCAAGATCGGGTAAAGTGTGAAGTTTCCGGCCGTTCAGAGTTTGAAGGAAACCAAAAGTGCTAAGGCGGATTTTGCGTGATTCCAGTCCCTGAAAGTATTGAACCGGGTAAACATTCAGCAGGTCCCAGTTTAGGTTATTGTCTCTGCAATCTGTTACCACAGAGCCGGATACCAACCAGTTTCGCTGCGAAGTATGTGGGAAGGGGCCATGGTGAAACCCAAGTTCTTTGGCAGCATTCCGGCCAGTCAGGAGACTAACCTGTCCGGTTCCCGACTGGGGAAGTCCGTCAACTGAGAGGCAGGCATCCACCGGGAAGCAGGTCCATCCGGTAACCCGGTTTTCAAGGAGTTTTCGAAGAAAGCTATCCGGGTTGGCTGAAAAAGGGTTTTCAGGTGAGGAAAAGTCCCCTAAACCAAGTCCGTCGATGAACAGAAGCCAGGTTTTCATTTCTGGTTGATGGAGTATTTCCCGGGTCCCAGAACCAGAATCCCGAAAAATGCAAATCCGACTTCAATGGCATGAGAAGCACCGGAAAGTCCTTCACCGGAAGAAAAATGTGTCAACGCAGCTACAATCATCGTGAAAATAAGGAAGCAGGAGGCGGTCCGGCTCCAGAAGCCAATGGCAACCAAAGCCCCACCGGCAAATTCGGAAAGGGCAGCCATCAGGCCCCAGAAAACCGGAAAAAGGGAAATTCCCAGGTGTTCCATATTTCCGCCAAGTCTTTCCCATTTATCGGGACCGCCGATTAATTTAGGCCACCCGTGGGTCATCATCATCAAGCCCAAACCCAACCGCATCACCAGCAGACCGCCCTCTTTTCGTGCAGACAGGAAGGAAATTAAGGAAGACATCATCAGGAACTACCCTTTCAAAAATGAGTTCGTGTTTTTTCTAAACTGAAATTAAGTGTTATGGGTTTCCCGGAATCTGGATACCGGCCAGTGAACACTGGGAGTATTTGATTTCACTGCAAATCCAAAAAGGCGGATCTGCCGGACAAAACCTGTTATAAAAATGGATCCGGCTGGCTCAGGTATCCGCAGACATAATCCTGGACTGCTGCTTCGAGAGACCTGAATTCAACCGGGCACCCCGATTCCCTCAGACGTGACATATCTGCAAGAGTAAAATACTGGTAGGCTTTTTTCAGGCCGGGGGGCATATCGACATATTCAATTTTGACAGGTAATTTCATCGATGAAAAAACAGCATTGACCAGATCTTTCCATGACCGGGCAACACCGGTTCCAAGATTGAAAATCCCGTTAACCTGCTTGTTTTCATACAGCCACCACAAGACATCCACACAATCCTTTACATAGACAAAATCCCGCAACTGTTCCCCGTCTTTATATGCCGGATTTGCAGAACGGAATAATTTAACCATTCCGGTTTCTGTGATCTGATTGAATGACTTAAAGACCACACTCGACATATCTCCTTTGTGGTATTCATTCGGGCCGAAGACATTGAAAAACTTAATTCCGGCAATTTTATCCAGCAACCCATTCCTGTGGGCATGAAGGTCATAAACCTGTTTGGAATAGCCGTACATATTCAGCGGAACCAGTTTCTGCATGGTGTCAAGATCATCTCTGAATCCCAGAGTTCCGTTTCCGTAGGTTGCTGCACTGCTGGCGTAAATAAATCTTGCATCATGTTCAAGAGCCCATTCACCCAGGACTTTGGTGTACCGGTAATTATTGGCCATCAGGAAATCAGCATTTTTTTCAGTAGTTGCCGAGCAGGCCCCCATGTGAAAAATTCCCTCAACCCGTGCATCAAGGCGGCCGGAACTGATCAGATCCAGGAACTGGTCGCGGTGCATGTAATCGGAGTATTTCCGCCTGACCAGGTTTTTCCACTTATTGCCGTCACCCAGGTGGTCTACAATCAGGATATCTGTAATACCCAACTGGTTCAGTTTCCAAACCATGACATTTCCGATAAACCCTGCGCCGCCGGTGACGATAAACACTGATCACTCCCAATAAAAATCCTCAAGATAGGAATCCCGCTTTCCATCTTCAACCCTGCGGAATTTTGAAAATCCTGCGTGATTTATCACAATTTTGGTTAATCCTGGATTCCGGATGTTTTTATCCGCTTGCCTTTGGCAGGGAATTGGTTAAATTTGCTGAATCGCAATTTACAGGATTTCCCATGAAAAATTCCCGAATCGCCGGTCTTGGACATTATGTTCCCTCCAGAGTTGTTACCAACCAGGAACTTGAAACCATGATGGAAACAACGGATGCCTGGATAACAGAACGGACCGGGATCAAGGAACGGCATTGGGCAAACGTGCCCGAAGAATCGACAAGTTACATGGGTGCACAGGCGGCAAAAGCTGCCCTGATTCAGGCAGGAATTCCGGAAGGCGAGGTTGACTGCGTTATTTTTGCCACACTTTCAAGCGATTATTTTTTCCCGGGTGCTGCCTGTACCCTTCAGCCCCACATGAATTTTTCGGGAAACATTCCGGCCTATGACATCCGGATGCAATGCAGCGGGTTTGTTTACGGGCTGCAGATGGCTGATGCATTTATTAAATCGGGGATGTATTCCAGAATCCTGCTGATCGGGGCTGAAGTTCAGTCGACTTCGCTGAATAAATCAACCGCCGGGCGTGACACGGCAGTTATTTTCGGGGATGGTGCCGGTGCAGCCGTGATTATTCCGACAGATGATCCTGACAACGGAATTCTGGCTCATGCTGTTCATGCAGAAGGAAAATATGCCAAAGAACTCTGGTGTGAAGGACCGTCACCACTTGACAATCCGAGAGTGAAGCCGGTTCTGGATGATGTAAACCGGTATTATCCCTACATGAACGGACGGTATGTTTTCAAACATGCGGTTACCCGGTTTCCTGAAGTATTGAAGGAAACTCTGGATAAAATCGGGAAAACTCCGGCAGATCTCGACTGGTTTATTCCCCATCAGGCAAATCTGAGAATAACCGAGGCCGTGGGGCAGGGCCTGGGACTTTCTCCTGAAAAGGTGATTTCCAACATTCATAAATATGGGAATACAACTGCAGCGTCGATTCCGATCGCCTGGAGTGAAGCCATTTCCGACGGCCGGATCAAACGAGGAGATCTTATCGGGCTGGCAGCTTTTGGTGCCGGGTTCACCTGGGGAAGTGCCGTTATCCGCTTTTAGTTTGCTTAATCATCAATTGGAGGAGATATGCGTTTAGTTACCCGTTCAGATTTTGACGGTCTGGTTTGTGCTGTTTTACTAAAGGATGTAGAACAGATTGATGAGATCGTGTTTGCGCATCCGAAGGATATGCAGGACGGAAAAATTGAAATTACCGGTAATGATATTATTACAAACCTGCCCTACAACCCTTCCTGTGCCATGTGGTTTGACCATCACTCGAGCGAAGGGGAACGGCTGGATCTGGATGCAAATTTTAAAGGGTTGTTCGAAGTTGCACCGAGTGCTGCCCGGGTTGTCTATAAATATTACAACTCACCCAAATTCAAACGGTATGATTCACTGATGGTCGAAGTCGATAAATCTGACGCAGCCCAGCTTTCAAAAGAGGACGTTTTGAATCCGACTGGCTGGATTCTGCTGTCCTATATCATGGATCCCAGGACCGGTTTGGGAAAATACCGGGATTATGAAATTTCCAATCTGCAGTTGATGCATAACCTGGTTGACTGGATCCGGACAAAATCGGTGGATGAAATTCTCCAGATTCCGGATATCAAGGCCCGGGCGGACCGGTATTTTGAACATGAGAAAGAATTTGAAGCGGTAATGAAAAAACATTCGGTTATTGAAGGAAATGTTATTGTTACAGATCTTCGGGATATTGCCGATGTTCCTACCGGTAACCGGTTTAAAATCTATGCCATGTATCCGCAGGCCAATATTCAGGTTCGGATCGGGTTCGGGCGGGATAAAGGAATTATTGTCTGTGCGCTTGGCCATTCCATTTTTAACCGGACAAGCAATACGAACATCGGATCGCTGATGGCAAAATACGGAGGTGGTGGGCACCGCGGTGCCGGAACCTGCCAGTTGGAAGCAGCCCAGGCCGAACGGCAGATCCGTGAAATCATTGATTCCTGCAAAAAGGATGGCTAAACTATTCTGACCAGCAAAAAAAAACCGGCTTCCCGCCGGTTTTTTTTTTGCCCCCTTACCTATTTAAGGAGTGTCATTTTTTTAGTTTGGATCACTCCGCCCGCTTTTAATCTCACAAAGTAGACCCCGGATGAAAGTCCGGTTCCATCAAACGGAAGGGAATATTTCCCGGCCCGGTGGTAAGAATTAGCCAGGGTCCTGATCTGCCTGCCAAGTGCATCGTGAACGGTCACTGCAACCAGTCCGGGCATGGGTACTGAAAATGAAACCGTTGTTGACGGATTGAACGGATTCGGATAGTTCTGATTCAGAACAAACACATCCGGTACGTTTTCCTCTTCTGGAACAGAAACTCCCGTGTACTGTATTGAAATATCGTCGATGTACCATCCCCAACCCGTTACGAATGGATCAGAAAATAACCGGAACCGGATGACAACGGTATCACCTGCGTCAAACTTGCTTCTTAGATTGTAAGTCTCGGTTTTCAGCAGGGAAGGTGATGGAGTTCCAGTGGGAGTAGCATTAAAAAAGGTCAGCCAATCCGAATATTTCCTGGAATCATAACCAGGTCCAAGCGGAATCCAGGAAACACCGTCTTTTGAGCCTTCAACAATCACGTAATCGTAAAAGTCTGAACTTCCCCAAACACTACCGGGTTCACCGGGCTCCACAATGGCAATGTTTTTAAACGTCAGTGTTGCATCCGTGTTTTTGACAATTATAGGAACACGCAGCATGGCAAACTTATCAGAATCTTCAGAATAGGGATGGCGTGTTGTCAGTCCGCGGTCAGGGAAACCGGTTGGTTTTTGAGAAATAAAATCAGTTACTCCGTTTACTGAGGAAACAAAAAACTGGCTCAGGTCCTCAGTCAGATTCATGTTGGTGTAAAAGGATTCTTTGGTCGCCAGCAGGCTGATCACAGCAGTTTTTATGGTGCTGGATTTATAATTCCACTTATTCTTATATCCGCCGACCACCACGTTCTGGTTTCCGGCAGCAAGTCCTGAAATGATAATCGTGGTATCTGTGACTGAATTTGAGGCGATCTTCTTTACCCGGATTTCATTGGCAAAGACAACAACTGAATCATACTTCTCCCGGAAGGAGATCTGCAGGTTCAGGTTACCTGAAAAATCGGGGGAGGCTGAATTCAGCCTTGGAGCTTTTACCAGAGTTGGGAGCGGAACGGAAGCCAGTTCAGGAATTGTAGCTGTCCAGACACCGCGGCCGTGTGTTGCAATGACGACCTGATCATCAACCACTTTCATATCCCAAACAGATACTGATGGCAGCCCGTTCTGAAGAAGATTCCAGGTGGCGCCCTCATCAGTTGAAACGAAAATGCCTATTTCAGTTCCAGCCCAGATTTCAGACGGATTGTGAGGCATCACAACCAGACTGTAAGTGGCAACGTCAGGAAACCCATTCTGGCTTTTCCCGCCCGAAAATTTTGACAGATCCGTCCAGGTTTGGCCAAGGTCCTTTGTTCTGAGCACTTTTGCCTGTCCGGCAACAGAAAACAGGGCAAAGGCGGTAGAATCCTGCAGCGGATGGCTGGCAAGTCCGGATAAAAGCCCGATGCTGGCAAAATTTTTGGTTACACTGAATGAATTTCCTCCATCAACAGAGACCATGATCTGCCGGGGAGTTGTTCCGGTATTCATACCATGACCAGCCCAGACAATTTGCGGGTTGTGGCGTGAAATCTCCACTTTTCCTGCTGTACCGGTGAACCCCCATCCTCCTGAAATGGTCACTTTGTTCCAGGAATCACCAAAATTGTCGGTTCTGTACACGCCTGAACCTGTCAGTACAAACAACAGATCCGGGTCAATATTGGACTCTCCGATCCAGGTGATAAATGGCCCGTCCTGCGGAATCCCATTCATTTCTTCCCAGTTTTCACCACGGTCAGCAGACCGGTATAAGATGTTATTATACAGAGACCCCATGACCTTATTTCCGTCTCCATGGTGCCAGACAGAAGCAAACCCATCTCCGCCGAGAGGATCTGCCCAGGTGCTTTGAATCGAGGTCCAGTTGGTAACCAGCCAGGTTCCGTTATCCTGAGATCCGGCAAAATATTCATCTGATCCGGGTGCTTTATCAACTCCATAAAATTGAGTTGTCAGATACCCATTGAGTGTTTTTTTCCAGGTGACTCCGGCATCATCTGAATATTCAACGCCTCCGTCATTTGTCGAAATCAGGCGAAAGGTTTTGGCGGACTCATTCAGTTTTACCGTGTAAAGACCATGTTTATCTGCGTGAACATAAGGGTAGCCTGCCCCATCATACCAGTGAGTCAGTTTTGTTTGTTTGGCTGAATTTCCTGATACGACAAGCCGGTGAAGGTCAATTCCTCCAACATAGAGGATATTGGAGTCATAGGGATGTACCGTAAGGGTATTGTCGTACCAACCCTGTGCACCCAGCCAGCTTTGATATCCAAACGAAACGGGGATTTTGGTAAAGGTCTGGCCGGCATTGGTTGATCGGTATAAAACACTGGCAGTATCTGCTTCAACAACTGCATAAACGAGGGCTGTATCCAAAGGAGTAACTGCAATTTCGATCCGGCCGGAAGCAGCAATTCCTGAACCCGGTGAAGACCAGGTTTGACCGCCATCGGTTGACCGGATAACGCCTACACGGTTCACTGCTGCATATTGAATCTTAAAATTCGATGCCTGATGAACAATCTGCTGGGTCCGGTTGGAGTTTGTGTAAACCTGAGAAAAGGCACCGCCGCCATCAGTTGACCTGAAAATTCCTTTGTTTGTTGCTGCAAGTACAACGTTAGCATCATTAGGGTCTGCAATAATCCGGTTTACGAACTGAAAGTTTGTGTTTCCGGCAGTTGATGAAATCTGTGTCCAGTTTTGACCTTTGTCCACTGATTTAAAGATACCGTCCCCTTTAATTCCGTCCACATTTCCAAAACCTTCGCCGGTTCCGGCATAAATCACGGACGGTGATGAGGCAGGCATTGCCAGGGCTGTAACAGCAAGATTGGGGAACGCTGAAGAGAGGTCATTCCAGGTTACTCCTGCATCGGTAGTTTTCCAGATCCCGCCACCAACACTTCCGGCGAACCAGGTATTATGTGATGCATCATCCGGATCGATAAGTAAACCACGTGTCCGGCCACCATTGTTCCAGGGTCCTCGTTCAATCCAGGTTGCAGAAGAAGCGGCTGATTTTGAGTATTTTGCTTTTTGCATACGGTTGCGGGCCGAGGTCAGTTCGGTCATCCGGTAATTTGGAGCATACCCGGGTTCAGATTGGTCAGGTGCTGTTTTCAGGGCAGTAAGTGCTGTAATGAATTCATCTGGTTTATCGGGTTTAGCCCATCCATTTTTCCGTTTTTCAATCCTGCTCAGGGTTCTGAGTTCTTTCATTTCGGCTGTGGTCAGGATTTTCTTCTTCTGGAGTTCCGTCAGCCGGTCATGGCCACCTGAAGGGGAAAAGTAAAAATAGCCGGCCAGAGCAAGCCCGGTTCCAATGAAGAGCGTGAGGAAGAGTTTTGTTTTCATAAGTCTCACAGGTTGATGGTTTCTGTTGTCATGTTTTGATTAATTTCAGGGTCTGAGGCGGCAACCTCCTGCCGCTTTGAAATCTGAAGGGTTCGTGGGCCTATCCAGGATATTGTGCCATCCTGAATTTCACCCTGCCTTAAAATCCGGTTTGTTACACTATCTACTACCAAATACCGGGTAAACAATCTGGGAAGTGACGGGGTTCTCCTGGTTTGGGAATAACACAAAACAAGTGAGTCATTTTCACTGGTTTCCTGAATAAACTCTTTGGTACCGAATGTTTTCAGGCAAAGTGAATTCAGTGAGTCTGCTGTCATCGGGGCGGAAGCAATCTGGCCGGCAGGGGGCTTGCAGGACTGGCAGGAAGACAAACTCAACCCAATCAAAAGTGAGGAAATTGTAAAAATTGGTCTCATATCTTTCCTGAAAAATCCTGAATAAACTACATTCTTTCAGAAATTGCAAGCGTTTTCCTTATTCAAGGGCTTCCATTACCATTAAAAAGTTAATTTTTAAATCAGCTTCACCAGTTATCTTGCCAAAGGCGGAAACAGTTTCTATTTTGATTTTTCAAACTTCATCAGGTAACAAGCGGAGGGTTTTATGGTTGAGTATCTTGACGATGAATTGAAAGAATATCTTGAACCTGTTGCCAAAGGTTTATCCGGAATTTCCTTTTCGGATATTTTATCCCGGCCGATCCGGGATCTGAACCTGATCCCCGCAACCCTGGTTTCAGAAGATACACCCCTTTCTGAGACCATTGGGATCATGCAAAACAAGCAATATGGTGCACTTTTGGTTGTCAGTGAGGGAAACCTATCCGGAATTTTTACTGAACGGGATATCCTG
The DNA here is from genome assembly GCA_023151185.1 of Bacteroidota bacterium. GTDB lineage: Bacteria > Bacteroidota > JABWAT01 > JABWAT01 > JABWAT01 > JAFLBE01. Next base: position 391,033 of record JAKLJL010000002.1, on the reverse strand, counting down.
AACCGATTGGTGGGTGTTTCAATTGAGCTTGAAAGCACCCCTGTTTCGTCGTATATGACCCGGAATCCAGAGTCCCTTATGGATACCGATCCGGTTGTTTATGCTATGAACAAAATGGTTGTTGGAGGCTACCGTCATATCCCCATTCTGAACGATTCAGGTAAACCCCGGTCGGTTTTATCCATCAGAGACTGTATTGCTTTTATTTGCGGGTTTTGTGATCAGGAAGTGTTCAATTTACCCATTTCACCTAACCGCCGGCATCAGAATCCTGACGGTGCCTGATTTTTCATGACTCCGGCCCGGGTCCCGTCTGAATCCGGTCTTAATCAGTAGCAGAAACAAATTGAAGGCCGGGTATACCGCGTTCAGGCAGCGCTTTAAGAAAACCCGGCCATCTGGTAATCCCAAGGATCCATCCTGTGCGGACCGGTATTTCCATTTCCCTCCTTTTCGCCTTAACTTTAGAGTAAATTTTTAATTCATTTCTAACCGAATCCGGAGAGACTATGTCTGAACCAACCAATTTTCCCTACCCGGGAATTGAAACGACTACTGATGGAACCGGGGCTGTTGTCTGGGTCGAAACCCACATCTGCCAGGGGGCCTGTGCCTATCCAATAACTCCATCAACCAATATGGGTGGCGGGTTTCAGCTTGAAGTGGCAAATGGCAAACGGAATCTCTGGGGTGAATCTCTCGCATTCATTGAACCGGAATCAGAACACAGTGCCGCCTCTGCCTGTGAAGGGTATGCACTTGCCGGAGGACGGGTAACCAACTTCACTTCTGGGCAGGGCCTGGTTTTGATGAAAGAGGTCCTCTACACGATTTCAGGAAAACGTCTTCCGGTTGTGTTTCACATCGGTGCCCGGGCGTTAACATCCCATTCTTTGAACGTCCACTGCGGTCATGATGATGTGATGTCGGTTGCAGATGTCGGCTGGGGCATGCTTTTCGGGAGAAATGCTCAGGAAGCCGGTGATATGGCCCTGATATCAAGGCGGGTTGCAGAGGATACCCGCACACCGTTTATGTCGGTTCAGGATGGGTTTCTGACGACCCATACAATTGAACGGGTCAAACTTCCCGAACCCGAAATGATGAAGGAATTTGCCGGGAACCCGAACGAACGGGTTTTAAATCTGTTTGATACCTCTCATCCTGTCATGACCGGCGTGGTTCAGAATCAGGATTCCTACATGAAAGGGAAAATTGCCCAACGGTATTTTTATGATATTATTCCGGCTGCAATTGATGCTGCATTTGGGGATTTTTATAAACTGACCGGCAGGAAGTACCGGCAGGTTGAATTATACCGGATGGAGGATGCTGAATTTGCCATTATCGGTCTTGGCGGACTGGTCGAAACTGCCGAGACGGCTGCAGACTGGCTTCGTGAAAATACAGGACTTAAAGTTGGTGTTGTGAACATCCGGTCCTTCAGGCCCTTTCCGGGAAAAGAAATTGTTGAAGCTCTGAAAAAAGTTAAAGGGTTTACCGTTATTGAGCGGTTGGATGTACCGCTTGCGCAATCCAACCCGCTGACGGCTGAAATCAAAGCCGCATTTGCGGATGCAATGACCGGATTTAACGGCTATCCCAAACTTTCAGTCATGCCTGAAATTTATTCCTGTGCGGCGGGTATGGGCAGCCGGGACATCAGACCGGGAGATCTGATTGCAGTTTATGAAAACATGAAAAACAGGGGACGCCAGTTTTTTACCCTCGGCATTCAGCATCCACTTTCAATTGATCCCCGGGTCGATCCGGACGTTCGTCCTGAAAATGCATTCTCAATGCGGGGACACTCGGTTGGCGGGTTCGGGTCAGTCACGACAAATAAAATCATTGCCACCATTGGCGGAGATGTTTTCGGGATGCACGTTCAGGCTTATCCGAAATATGGTTCAGAAAAGAAAGGACTGCCGACAACGTATTACCTCACACTTGCAAAAGACCACATCCGGACACATGCCGAACTGGATCACGTCGAGTTTGTTGCGGTCAATGATGTGACGGCCTTTCTGCATTCGAATCCGACCGGTGGTTTAGTTGAAGGCGGAATTCTGTTTTTACAATCGCAGCAGGAAACCCCGGAGGCTGTCTGGGCTTCCATTCCGAAGGCATCCCGTGAAAAAATAAGGGCCGGAAAGTTCAGGGTTGTATTTCTGGATACGGTGAAAATTGCCAGGGAAGTGTCATCATCACCAGATCTTATCCAGCGGATGCAGGGAATTGTTCTTCTGGGAATCTTCCTGAAACAGACGCCATTTAAAGACAAATTGGGAATTAGTGACGAGATGGTTTTTAAAGGGGTTGAAAAGGCCCTGCGCAAGTATTTCGGTAAACGTGGCGACCGGGTCATTCAGGACAACATGACCTGCGTTACCCGTGGATATCAGGAGGCCGGGATGATTCCTGATTCAGTTATTGCCTCTGAACCCCGCACAGAAACCGCCAAAGCTTAAGCAGGAGACAAAATTATGAGCCAGAATCAAAACGGAACCGTACCAGCACCATCCACTTCCTTTGTGATTGATGTGGATGATTTTAAAAACAGAATTGTGGGTGCATATAATAAAGGTATTGCCGAAAAAGGTCTTCCTGCAGATATCACCACTGCCCAGTCTCTTATTCCTGCCGGGACCGGTGTTTTACGGGATTTCAGCTATATTGCGCCTGAAATTCCGGAGTATGTGCCTGAAAATTGTGTCGGGTGTATGGAGTGTGTAACCGAATGCCCGGATACCGCAATTCTTGGTAAAGTCATCGAGGAATCTGACCTTGAAAAGGAACTGGCTGGTATTCAGGACCCGGCACTGCGTGACCATTTCAAAGCACAGTGGACCAAAACCCAGAAATACCATACCGTTTACGAAAAGAAAACCGGCACCGGCGGACTATTCGGGATTTTCATTGATCCGACAAAATGCAAAGGTTGCGCAGAATGCGTGACGGTGTGCGATGACAATGCACTGAAAATGGTTGGGAAAACGGACCAGGGAATAAAAACGTACAGGGAAACTTTTACCCAATACAAAAAACTTCCGGAAACGCCGTCGAAATACATCAATGAAAAAGTTCTGGCTGATATGATGCTGGCTGAACGGTCGCTTCTTTACGTTGGGGGTGCCGGGTCGTGCATGGGCTGCGGTGAAGCAACAGCCTTACGGATGATGCTGGCTGCCACCGGATTTGTTTACGGCCCTGAAAATGTCGGAGTGGTAGCCTCGACGGGTTGCAACACCGTTTACTCATCAACCTATCCATACAACCCGTTTCTGACACCCTGGGCCAACAGTCTTTTCGAAAACGGACCGACATTTGCCATGGGAGTCCGGGCCAGATGGGATCAGAACCCTGAGACTGCCAGGAAGAAACTCTGGCTGATCGGCGGTGATGGTGCTCTGCTCGATATCGGGTTTCAGGCACTTAGCCGGATGCTGCTTTCGGGGCTGAATATTAACGTCATTATGCTGGATACTCAGGTGTATTCGAATACCGGCGGACAGACTTCAACCGGGACTTTCCATGCTCAGGAAGCCAAAATGTCGGCATACGGAAAGGAGCAAAAGGGTAAACGGGAACGCCGGAAGGAAATGGGACATATTGCGATGATGCACCCGAATGTCTTTGTTGCCCAGACAACTGCGGCCCATATCAACCATTTTTACCGAGCCATCATGGCCGCAAATGAGTACAACGGTCCGTCGGTGATTTCGGTTTACACAACCTGCCAGCCGGAACACGGTGTTGGAGATAATCTGTCTTCGACCCAGGCCCGTCTTGCGGTGGATACCCGTACTTTCCCGATTTTTATCTATGATCCCTCAAAAGGAAACAGCTTTAAGGAAAGACTAAGTCTGCAGGGAAATCCGAACCCGAAAGATGACTGGTATGTGAACCCGAAAACCAGTGAAGAAATCACCTTTATTGATTTTGCACGGACTGAAGGCCGGTTTTCCAAAGCTTTTGACAAGGATGGAGTTCCGTCTGAAGCCCTACTCGAAACCAAGCAGGAACGGCTGGATAACTGGCGGATTCTTCAGGAACTTGCCGGATTAAGGTGACCTGTGAACTGTTAAACCAGAGTACCTGAAATCCGGAACTCTGGTTTACTTCAAAAATAATATTTTACTGAAAGTCTGAAATTCCGGCCGGTCTCGGGCAGAATTGATTTAATTCTGCTGAGGTGATTCCGGTATTCCGTGTTCAGCAGATTATCGGCTGAAAGCGAGAAAACCGTAACCGAATTCCCGACTGTCAGGGTTTTCTGCAGGTGACTGTTCCAGACAAGGTAGCCGTTGGTGGGCTCTTCAAATTCATCGACCCGATCCTGCCTGAATGCATAGTCTGCCGTGAGGCCGGCTTCGAGTTCATCCTCAGTCCAGATTGCTGAAGTTTGCCCTTTTACCGGCGGAATTGAAGGCAGATTTTTTCCCGAACCGGTCTCTTTCCCGATTGTTTGGCTGATTGAACTCTGGAATTTCAGATTGTCTGTCAGGTCCAGTTTTAATTCGGATTCAAATCCGTAAAATTCAGCATTAACCCCCAGCATTTGATATTTCGGAAGAATCAGCCGCCAATCAATCTCCCCTGTATTTTTAGGAAGGATGAAATGAGTAAGCCGGTTGTAGAATCCGGTCAGAAGGAAGGATAAGGATTCAGTTTTGAAGTACAGAAAAAGTTCTGAGCCGAGACCGGATTCATCTTTTAATTCCGGGTTTCCGATTTCATAGGAATATGCTGCCAGATGCGGGCCTTCTGAAAACAACTCCTCAATAGTTGGAACCCGTGAGGACTTACTCAGATTGGCACCAGCCGAAAGGTCGGAATTAACCTGATACAATGCTGATAACGAAAATGCCCAGGTGATAAACTCTCTTACCCGGATGTTTCCGATTCTGGAATCGGATTTTTCTTTGTCCGGTTGAATCCGGTCAAGATTGGACCTGAATGCTCCCTCAAAACTCCAGTTCCCGGCAGATCTGGCTTCATAGACAAAAGCCGACAGATTTCCGGATTGTGAGGATGGAGTGTAAACATTTCCCCCGATCTTAAAATCCCGGATGTCAAAGGAAACTCCAAAATTTCCTCGGTCAAAAAGGAAACTGTGGTCATGGCTGGCCTGCAGGGATCCGTTGACGTTCCGGATCAGAAAATCGGCGCCGAGGGAACCGTCGGATTCAAATTCTTTGTGCCGGTAATCATTCGCAGTAACATGGAACTGAATGGTTTCCAAGCCTTTAAGCGGTGTCGAAAATCTCGATTTAAGATTGGCTGTTTGTTTTGACATTTCGATTGAAACACCATTGGGGTGAGCTCCGATGAATCCTCCCGGGATTCCGTAGGTTAATTGGTAGTCCCGGTAAGAAGCCCCGATAAAACCGGTTTCAGTTACCCAGGACGTTCCAAGACTCCAGCTTTGATTATCCGATTCAGAATTTTTCAGCCGGCCGGCAGGAGTCATCTCATTTCCGGCTTTTTTTGCTGTATACTCTGTCCTGAAATTCAAACCGGAAAGCGGGAAACTGGTAACCAGAGATCCTAATACCCCCAAACTTGCCGATTCAAAATACCCTCCGGCAATTCCTGAAAAATCCAGAAGCTTTTCCTGGGGGATTTCATGACGGACCATGTTGATCACACCACCAATGGTGGTTGAATTGTACATCAAAGACCGTGGACCCCGGATAACTTCGACCCGTTCGATAGAAAAGGGCTCAACGGTAACTGCATGATCTGGAGAAGTTCCAGAAAGGTCGGTCGACTTGTTTCCGTCTTCACTGAGGGTGACCCGGTCTGATCCCAGCCCCCGGATAACCGGCCGTGCCGGTGCCGGACCCATTGACCGGATGGCGATTCCGGTTTCATTTTTCAGGGTCGAGGCCAGAGTCAGCCCAAGATCCTTCTGAAGTTCCATTCCTTTCAGAACCTGAGTTTCATCGGCCAGATCCTCGAACCGATCGTGCGAGTGTTCTGATGTGACTACAACTTCGTTGAGGTTGAAAATGCGGGGAGTTAGCAAAACGATGTAATTCAGATTGGTGGAATCTGAGATCCGGATTGTCTTGTAAACTTCCTGATAACCGACGTGAAGGAACCGGAGGGTATAAGTTCCGCCTTTCAACCGGGTGAGGACAAACTCACCGGTTGCAGAGGTTTTTTCAGTCAAATCGAGATTTTCGATCCGGACAACCACATCCGGGATCGGTTTATTGGTTTCGGCATCAACAACCTTACCGGTAAAATCACCATCTGGCGATAAGGGGAGAACTGTCAGGGGTAAAAGGAGCACTAAACCAACCGTCAGGAAAACCTGGCGGCTGGAAAGTGGGGAAAACAAATTTTTCCGGGTCAATTACTCACCAACTTTCACTTTAACCTGAAGTGAGGTGAAATCGGCATGATCCACATGAAATACTTTCAGGCGCAGGTTGGTTTCAGCCCCCGATTGGATTCCTTCAAGGTGGAAATCATATACGCCTGAATTGAACCGGTACTGATACCAGCCATCCACCAAAGTCGGTTTATCCCGCAGTTCCTTATGTTCATCGTCAACAGTTGCAACGGTCGAATCTTTCAGTTCAACCACCATAAAGTGATCTGCTTCATCGGCAGGTCCGTCAACGATTTCTTTTTTGGAGTTGTAAAACTGCACATCCCAGTGGCCGTTTTCGCCTACCAGGATCGGGACTGGGCCCAGAACGGTATTGGTACCGGTTGTAATATCCGGACCGTAATAATCAATCACTTTAATTCCGCCAGAAGAAATGTAAATCCCCTGTGCATCAAAATGATCTTCATGCGATGAAACTGAATCTTCCTTACACCCGGCCAGGATTGCAAGCGTGAAAACAGATAATACGATAACAGAAAGTCTGAGACTATTGGAAAAAACAGAGAACATAAAAATTCCTTTGATTTAATATGAAAGGTGATCTGGGTTTAACGCCCGATCAGGAAACGATACGTTCGGATTAAATCAGGGAAACGGGAGGGCCTCTTTGGGGAACGGAATCAGAGAAGTACCGGATTTCAGTCTGGTTTTTTGCAGGTAGAACCGGCTGGATCTGAATGTCAGGCGAAATCAGATCAAAACTCACCGTCAGACCCGTACTGAACGTGTGGTGGATCAGACAGAATTCTTCGTTGAAGGAAACCGTGTGACCCGAAACTTTTCCGGAAACGGTCAGGTGGTCAGAAGGAATGCCAACCGCATGGAAGTGCCAGAAGGTTTGAGTGCTGCTCAAAACCCCAAAAATCACCGCCAGAATCAGTGCGGAATATTTATTTTTCCGGTTGACCATCTGCAAAGTTAAATTTTAAACCTAAAAATCCCAAGGAGAACGCAATTTCATGAGAGTGAACGATACGGTTCTGCCAGGCCAGTAACAGTCCTGACCGGAATCAGGTTCCGGACCAAAAAATTTTAATTGCCAAACTGAACCGGCTTACAGGTTTTTTTCCAGCCACCGGGTCATATAACTGAACAGATGATACCGGCTTTTTCCGCCATGAATGCCATGATAGCGGTCGGGGTAGTACATGGTTTCAAATTGTTTGCCCTGAGCCTGCAATTCCCGAACCAGTTCAATGGAATTTTGAAAGTGGACGTTATCATCGGCTGTGCCGTGAACCAGCAGCAGGTTGCCTTTTAAATTCTTTGCCATTCCCAGTGGTGAATACCCATAACCCTCCGGATTTTCTGATGGTTGCAGCATAAACCGTTCCGTATAAATTGAGTCATAAAATTTCCAGTCCGTCACCGGGGCAACTGAAATAGCCGCCTTGTAAACATCATTTCCGGTAAAGAGAGCCAGAGCAGACATAAAACCGCCATAACTCCATCCCCAGATTCCAATCCGGCTTGCATCTACCCAGGAACGGGAAGTCATCCAGTTCGCAGCAGCAATCTGGTCTTCAACTTCTTTCTTTCCCAAAGCTTTGTAAACAGACGTTCTGAAAGCATAACCCCGGCCATTGGTTCCCCGGTTATCTACTGTGACAATGATGTACCCCTTTTGAGTAAGTAAGGAATGCCAGTAATAATTCTGCCCGGCATACACATTCAGAACCAGTTGAGAACCCGGTCCGCCATAAACAAAAAATAAAACCGGATATTTTTTTGTAGAATCAAAATCGGATGGTTTCAGGATGGATGCGGCAAGTGGTGTTCCGTCAGCACCCGGGATGGTCCTGAATTCAGGAATGGGCAGGGAAAAGGTCTTTACCGGATCGGATTTCGATTCCAAAAGGACCCGTGCCAGTTTTCCTTTGGGGGTGAACAAACTGGTTACGGCAGGGGTTGCTGCTGCAGAATACCGGTCAATATACCACGAAAATTGTGGATGAAAGGAGATAGAATGGTATCCTGAACCTGAAGTGAGCCGGCTGATTTTACCGCCAGAAAGCGGAACACGGAATAAATCTGAATTCTGCAGAGCTTCCTTTGCGGATGAAAAATATACCCAGCCTTTTTCCTGATCTGCACCAAAAACCTGATCAACTTCCCAATTCCCGGACGTTAACTGCCGGATCTGCTTACCTGCCAGGTCAAACAGATAAAGGTGATTATACCCATCTTTTTCGGAAGTCCAGAGAAAGGACTTCCCGTCTTTCAGAAAGGTCAGGTTGTCATGAACTTCAACCCAGGCCGGGCCCGTTTCCGTCAGAATTACTTTTGATTTTCCTGATTCGGCATCCGTCAGCAATAGTTCGAGTTTATCCTGCCGGCGGTTCAGCTTCTGAATGCTCAATACAGAGGAATTCCGGGTCCATTTCATTCTTGGAATGTAGAAATCCGGGTCATTGCCTGTTTCCGCCCAAACTGTTTTCCCGGTTTCAGTACTGAAAATTCCGATTTTAACTGAACTGTTCGGATCCCCGGCCTTTGGGTATTTATACTCGTTGAAATCCAGATATTTTTGGGTGTAAAGTGAGATTTTGAACTGAGGGACCTGGGTCTGGTCTAACCGCCAAAAGGCAATTCTTTTTGAATCCGGAGACCATTCCCAGCCGTTTATAATCGAAAATTCCTCTTCATAAACCCAGTCAAAGTTTCCGTTCAGGATCTGGTCAGTTCCGTCAAACGTAATTTGAGTTTCCTTTCCGCCGGAAAGTTCATAAAGGAAAAGGTTGTTGTTTTTTACGTAGCCCAGAGTTTTTCCGTCGGGAGAAAGGCGGGCAATTTTAAGTTCTGCACCGTCTGAAGGAATAACTGTTAAGGTTTTCTTTTCAACGGAATAAATTCCCAGTTCACCGCCGGTTTTAACCGAACGGGCTTCCAGAAGTCCTGAAAGCAGCAAATATTTTCCGTCCGAAGTCCAGTCATGATATTCTGTATTGAATGGATTCTCCCCGTTTTTCAAGGTTGATCCCGCAATCAGGACCGATTTCTCTCCGGATTTACAATCCAACATCATTATATCCTTCAGGCCGGTTTCCCTGTTGGATTCCAGCCAGGAATAGGCATCCCGTCCAGGGACCCATTTGGTTCCGGTCAGATAGTCCGGAGCAAATTTAGGAGTCAGATAAATATCTTCAAGCGAGAGTGACTGTGAAAAAGAGAGGCCGGAAACAAGAAGACCGGTGAAAAAAAAGGCAAGACGTTTCATAATGCATCCGTTTCAAATCTGGTTAATTAAATACAGCCGCCTTAAACCAGTTTTTGGTGATTTTGTAGGTGAAATTATCCGGGTTAACATCCGGAACAGAAAGGTGTTTGGTTTGTCCTTTCCGTTTAATATCCAGTTGGAGTGGCTTTGTTAAATCAAGTTTCTGGAGCCAGTCTTCGGGTTTTGAGTCAGGGACCGGGTTGTTTTCTGATCCGATGAGGATGTCACCGAAATCGAGTCCAGCTTTAAAACCAGGACTTCCTGGAAGCACATTATCAATGACCCAGGCTGAATTTACCCGCCTGAGATCAATTCCCAGCGCCGTTCGAAAAGTAGGGGGGGCCAGTTCTTTTGTCAGAGTAAGTCCGGCCGCTTCAAGAATGTCCCCCGCCGGAAAGGGCTCAGTTCCGTCAATATAACGGCTGAAGAAATCCTCAAAGGATACCCCGGAAACCGTTTTAAACGCCTGAAGCAGGTCCTGACGGGTAAACCCTTTTCCTGAAGGTACTGTTTCCCGGTAGAGTAAAAGCATGACGTCCCGCAATGATTTTTTACCGCCGGTTTCAGTCCGGATTTTCAGATCAGCGAAAAACGCTGTCAGTTCACCGGCTCCATAAAAATTGACAGATTTATTCCGGTTGCCGTCAGTGGAATAACCGGTCAGCCAGGAATCAAAAGAGGCTTCGGACAAACTGGTTATTTTTCTTCCCGGATTCTGCTCCTGACTTTTTAGCTGGGTTGCCATTTCTCTGAAAAACCCTTCTTCAGTCATCAGGCCGGCTTTGAAATTCAGATAATTATCATAGTAGCTGGTAAATCCTTCAGAAAACCAGAGAAAAGTGGTGTACTGTTCTTTCGTCAGGTCGTAGGGAACCAGATCTGCCGGGATGAGTTTTTTTACATTCCAGGCATGAAAAAATTCATGGGAAGCAGTTCCGAGAAGCAGGGAAAAATCATTCGGGTCAGGCATATCGGTCAGCGGTCCAATGACCAGAGACGTACTGTTCCGGTGTTCAACTCCATGACCACTCCGGTAGTCAACCAGGTGAATCAGAAAATGGAATTCAGAGAAGGGAACAATACCATCCCAGAATCCGAACTGGGCTTCGGCAATTTTTCCGATATCCTTTGCCAGTCTGGACAGGTTTCCATTTGTCTTTCCCTGAACCCACAGGTGGATCGGGATTTCCCGGACTTTGATTTCTTCGTGAACCAGATCCGGACTGATGATGACCGGGCAGTCGATCAGTTCTTCATAATCACGTGCAGTGAATGAACCGTTCTGATTCCGCTTCAATCCGGTTGCAGTTTTCCAGCCATCAGGGAATTCGAATGAAATGACAGGTGAAAGGGCTTGTAATCCTTCCACCCAAACCAGGCAGTTGGATCCGTTGATGTAAATCTCGTCCTGGGTGTAAAGGGTTGATCCGGCATCCAGAATATTGGCAAAAAAACGATAGGAAAAGGTGACTTGTTCCATCCCGGGAACAGACACAACCCAGGCATCTTTGCTTTCACGCCGGACAGGAAGAGAGTTCCCGTTTTCAGAAACAGCTTTTACCTCCTGAACCAGCCGGGAATAATTCTGAATGGCATACCGTCCCGGGCGCCAGGCCGGCAGCCGGAAGGTTAATTCCTTTCTCCCGTGAGAAGAAACGGTAACTGAAATCCGGATAAGATGAGAGTTCGGCTCTGAGAACCCGACGGTGTAGGATATTTCCGGTGACGTCCGGGCCGGAAGCGGAGTTGAAATCATCATGACAAGAGTTGTGAGGGAAAAAAGTAGTTTGCTCATGCGATAAAAATATTTATTACGGGTCAGAGTACCAACTCAGATGTTAAAAGCCGGAGTTCGGTGTCATGACACAAAACAGAATAAACGGCATCAGAGTTCACGAAAAACACCTGCCCGGCGGGCAGAAACCTTAAATTTTTACAGGAGATCTATGTTACCTGAAATTCAAAAACTGACGTCCTTCGTTCAGACTCACCTGACCAAACTGATTTTATCTGTAATGATTCTGGGAGTTGCGAACAGCTACTTTTTTGGCGGGATTCCGTTCAATCTGGGAATCTGTGCCGCGGCTTCCTTTCTGATGATTTACCCGATGTTCATCAATCTGCGCATTGAAGATATGATGGAAATGGGCCAGCACCGGGTTCCGGTGGTGCTGTCGGTTCTGATCAATTTTATCTTTTCACCGGCTCTGGCATGGGGTCTGGGGTATTTTTTACTTCCCGGCGAGCCCTACCTGGCCTTAGGCCTAATGCTGATTTCCTTAATTCCAACCAGCGGGATGACCGCCACCTGGACGGAACGTTCCGGCGGAAATCTGAAAGCGGCACTTTCAATCATTGCGGTGAGTTTGTTTCTGGTTATTCTGCTGTTGCCGGTTGCGCTTCCGGTTTTTGCAGGAAACCTGCTCGAAGCCGGTCCCTGGTTTATCTTTCAGAGAATTCTTCTGGTGATTATTATTCCCCTGATATTGGGAGATTTGACCCGGCGGTATCTGGTGAAAAAGAACGGGCAGGAGGGCTTTAAAAAATTAAAACCACTGTTCAGCGGACTTTCATCGATGGGGCTTTTACTTGTACTGTTTCTGATCATGTCGTTGGATGCCAACCGCCAGCTTGCCGAAAATCCGGTTTTGGTTGTTAAAACCCTGATTCCGCTTTTGATTTACTATCTGGTGCTTTTTACGGTCAGCACGATTCTCACTAAAAGTCTTCCGTACCCATCCAGAATTGCAGTCGTATTCGGGACTTCAGTCCGGTATCTGGCACTCGGTCTTGGAATCGCCGTTCCGCTTCTTGGCACTGGCTCAGAAAGTTCACAGGTAGTTCTGGCAATTGCGCTGGCTTTCTTTGTTCAGGTTCCTGCTTCTTCTTTTTATTCGAAATGGGCCATAGCCAGTTTGAAACCCAAATCCTGAAAAGGAACTCTGTCACCTCCGGAAGAAACCTTCCTTCCGGAGTTGCTTTTATTCCCGTAATCCGATAAGTTTAAGGAGAATTTATCCTGAGGTTCCTATGGGGATTTTGCGACGTGTAATACTTCTCTCCGGGATTTTGATTGGCCTTTATTCCTGTGACCGGGAACAGACTGGAAGTGTAGGAGTGAAAAACGACCCTGCCAGCCTGCCAAAAGTTAATACCTGGCTGGTATCCGGCATCACCTCTGAATCGGTTGTTGCAGGCGGAACAGTTTCGGACGATGGCGGGTCAGCAATTTCGGAACGAGGCGTTTGCTGGGCAGAATCACCAAACCCAACCCTTTCCAATTCGAAACAGACCGCTATTAACGGTGCCAGGATCTTTTTTAACCATCCTTCCGGCATGAAGCCCGGAACTCTCTATTATTTAAGAGCTTATGCAATTAACTCTGACGGAGTTTCCTACGGTGAAGTGCAAGTTTTCAGAACACTTGAAGCTTCCGTTGAAACCGGCATAGTAACTGACCGGGATGGAAAAACCTATGTTACGGTTAAAATCGGAAGCAAGTGGTGGATGGCAGAAAACCTGCAGGTTTCCCGTTTCCGGAATGGAGATCCGATTAAAAAAGCAACTTCCTTAAAGGAATGGTCAGTGATTGGGGAAGCTGCTTGTTGCCAGAATACATTTGAAACCAATCTCCGTGAAAACGATCCCGGTTTTTTATATAATTTAACTGCGGTTAATGATCCTCGCGGGCTTGCACCAGAAGGATGGCATATTCCATCTGAAACTGAGTGGAATCAGCTCATTCAGGAATTGGGCGGGATGGAAGCTGCCGTTCCGAAACTCTGGATGTTTGAACAGGTCAGACCGGATCCCAGATATTCTTACACCAATTTAAGTGGGTTTTCAGCCAGGTATGTCAATTGGTCTGACCTGAGCCCGTATGGTGAGGGGGCACCCTTCTGCGGAACTTCTCCAGAACCTGCTATTCCGGTTTTTAACTGCTGGATTACCTCTTCTGGTCCGTCTGACACGCCAGGTTTTTTGATTTTATCCTCCAGTCGGTCATCTGTTGACAGCAACCTTTCTCCCTGGTACGGATTTCCGGTCAGGTGTGTTAAAGACTGAATTTTTGACCGTTCGGGTTCATTTTCCGGTTTGATTTGAACCCGGTGGATGAGTATCTTCTTTTTTACTGACGATTGTCAGAAGGACTTAATTTCATTCAACAACAGGATCTCTTTTGGCCCAGACCGTTTTATCCCCGCAAACCAGTTTTCACCGGACGGTTTTCCTGACCGGCGACAAGTCCATTTCTCACCGTGCTCTCATGTTTTCTGCCCTGAAAAAACAAACAACCCTGATCAGTGGCCTTTCTGAAGCAGCCGACCCGATGTCCACCCGGACAGTTCTGGCCCAGTTGGGTGTTTCTATCCGGAAAAAAGGGGAAATCTGGGAAGTTAAAGGGGTTGGCCGTACCGGATTTAAGCCCTTTTCGGGAGTTCTGGATGTCGGCAACAGCGGAACCACCATCCGGCTGATGAGTGGGATCCTCGCCGGTCAGCCTTTTGTTTCTGAACTGACCGGGGATTCTTCTATCCGTAAACGTCCCATGAACCGGATCATCCGGCCTCTGACCCAGATGGGGGCGGGAATTGAATCGGTTAACGAAGGCCGTGCACCTTTGAAAATAACCGGAACGAGCCGTCTTGCAGCCATCGATCACACTATGGAAGTTTCTTCTGCCCAGGTGAAATCCTGCATCCTGCTTGCCGGTTTGTATACGAAAGAAAAGACCATCGTCAGGGAAAAAGTCAAAACACGGGATCACACTGAACGGATGCTGAACCTGACAACTGTCGAAAAAGACGGATATTTTGTTACGGAATCCTCTTCATCCCATGAATTTGACCTTCCGGATATTACTGTTCCCGGTGATCCGTCCTCTGCTGCATTTTGGGCTGTGGCCGGCTGCCTGGTACCCAATTCTCTGGTCCGAATCGAAAATGTGCTGCTGAACCCAACCCGGACGGGGTTCATTGATGTCCTGAAACAAATGGGGGCAGATCTGACAGTCACGGTTACGGGTGAATGCCAGAAAGAGCCGGTTGGTACTCTTGAGATCCGGAGTTCTTCTTTGAAAGGGGTGACAATTGCAGGTGAAATCATTCCGAATGTCATCGACGAAATCCCGGTTCTGGCGGTTGCCGCTGCCTTTGCCGATGGCATAACCGAAATCAGGGGTGCAGAGGAACTTAGAGTTAAAGAATGTGACCGCATATCTGCTATTGTCCAGAACCTTAAAGCCATGGGCGGTGAAGCCGAGGAATTCAAGGACGGAATGAAAATAACCGGAACGGGAAAACTGACCGGAGCAGTTATCGAGACTTTTCATGACCACCGAATCGCCATGAGTTTCGCCATTGCCTCTCTGGCAGCATCCGGTGAAACCCGTATTCAAAATTCAGATTGTGTCAAAATCTCCTATCCGGCATTCTGGGAAATCCTTGCCGGTAATTCCTGATCACCAACACCGGTTCCATGCCGGTTAATCCATACGAGGTTTTTTATGGCTGAAGTTATCCTGAAAGAGATCTGCAAACAATATGACAATGGCATTTTTGCAGCAAAAGATATTTCTCTTACCATCCGGGATAAGGAATTCATGGTTTTGGTCGGCCCTTCGGGGTGTGGGAAATCGACTACCCTCAGGATGATTGCCGGGCTTGAGCCCATCACCTCGGGCAATTTGTACATTGACGGCGAACGGATGAACGAGGTTCAGCCCAAGGATCGCGATATCGCCATGGTGTTTCAGAATTATGCTCTTTACCCGCACATGACGGTTTATGAAAATATGGCGTTTGGACTTCAGCTTAGAAAATTCAGTAAAGAGGAAATCCGGCACAGGGTTTATGAAGCAGCAGAAATTCTGGGATTGACCGAATACCTTGAACGGAAGCCCAAAGCACTTTCAGGCGGGCAGAGACAACGGGTTGCGGTTGGCCGGGCCATTGTCAGAAAACCCAAGGTGTTTTTATTTGATGAACCCCTTTCCAATCTGGATGCCAAAATGCGCGTTCAGATGAGGACAGAAATTTCCCGGCTCCATAAAAAACTGGAAGCAACCATGATTTACGTAACTCATGATCAGGTCGAAGCCATGACCATGGGTGACCGGATTACCGTTATGAAAGACGGATTGATTCAGCAGACCGAGGCTCCGCTTGAACTGTACCATCACCCGGTTAACCGGTTTGTCGCCGGGTTTATCGGATCTCCGGCGATGAATTTCATTGAGGGAATCATTTCCCGGTCAGAAGGGAAGATCCTGTTTTCTGAGGCAAATGGTCCGCTGCAGCTTGAACTGCCCGAAAGTTACTCTGGTCTTGCCGAACTTTCTGATGATGGGGTTATTCTGGCCGGTATCCGCCCGGAGGATATTCATATGACCCGGAACGGAAATGAGTGTCTGGTCTGGGGAAAAGCTTTGGTTGAGGTTTGTGAACCCATGGGAAATGAAGTTTTTGCCCATTTAACCACTGCCACGGGTAACTTAAAAGGTCATTCCCTGATTTCAAGGTCGTACCTGGAAACCATTCCACGTCACGGAACTGTTGCTGATATTGGTTTTGATTGCCGGAAATTCCACTTTTTTGATCAAAAAACCGGAGTTTCTCTTGCCAATCTGGTAATGCAGGAATCCTGAGTGTCAATATCGTGTTTGAGTGACCGGATCCTGAATCTGCATCTGACCTGCAGATTCGGTCTGTGAAATGTAGATTCAATTAAAGGTGCAGTATGTTAAAAGCAGGTGATTTGGCCCCTCTTGAAATTATGATTAAAGATCAAAACGGAAATCCGGTTTCCATTGGCGGGTTGAAGGGAAAAAAAGCAGTGGTCTATTTTTATCCGAAGGATGACACACCCGGCTGTACCAAAGAAGCCTGCAGTTTCCGGGATGAAAATGAGGCACTTCGTGCGGCAGGAATCCAGGTTATTGGAATCTCGGGTGATGATGAAAAATCTCACCAGAAGTTTATTTCCAAATTTTCACTGAATTTTCCTCTCTGGGCGGATACAGCAAATGAGCTTTCATCGGCCTTTGGTGCCTATGGCGAAAAATCGATGTACGGCAGGAAGTATATGGGAATTCACCGGGCTACTTTTCTCCTGGATGAAAACGGCAAAATTCTGAAGGCCTACCCGAAGGTAAAACCGGAAAATCATGCACTCGAAATTCTCAATGATCTGAAAACCCTCTGACCGGGAGGGTTTTGATTTCCCGCACGATCATGCTTACCCGACTACAGCCCGCCCAATGACCGTATTGGTTTTATGCAACGGAGAAGTCCCCGAACGCTCCCGCCTGATCAAAGACAGAGAAGCTGCCGGATTATTTATCTGCGCAGATGGCGGGGCCAATACGGCTTATAACTTCGGAATGAAACCTGACCTGATTATCGGAGATTTTGACTCGGTTCTCCCGGAGGTCCTTTTGGCGTTCAGTGATGTCAGACAAGTCAGGATCGACGATCAGGAAACCACTGATTTTGAAAAAGTTCTGCTGTTCTGCAGAAAGGAATGTCCTGAAAAAATCATCATTTGGGGAGCACTTGGTCTCCGGATTGATCACACTTTCGGGAATCTGTCTTCACTCATCCGGCTGGGAACCGGTCTGGATATTACCCTTAAATCCAATCTGCATACGGCCTGGCGCCTTCCTGGGGGGTGGTCGGGGAACTTTAGCCCGGGCACGACTCTTTCCTTACTTCCGGTTCCTGTTGCCGGCGGTATTACCACCTCTGGGCTGGAGTGGGAATTGGAAAATGACTCCCTTGAATTCGGAAAAAGAAACGGAACCCTGAACCGGGTAACGACCGGTCCGGTTTCGATCCGGCATGAATCGGGGAATCTGATTCTCATGGAACTTCTCGCATGACTTTTTCACCGGCAGATTATTCTGTACTCGGGCTCTATTTTCTGTTGCTACTGATTCTGGGATTCCGTGCAGCTAAATCAGGGCAGTCTGAAGATGATTTTCTGCTTGCCGGCCGTAAAGTGACTTTACCTGGTTTCGTGGTTACTCTGGTTTCAACCTGGTATGGCGGAATTCTCGGGGTTGGTGAATACTCCTATCTTTACGGACTTTCGAACTGGCTGGCTTTTGGTTTCCCTTATTATGTTTTTGCTCTGATTTTTGCCCTTTGGCTTGCCCCAAAAATCCGAAAAACCGGGCTGATCTCCATCCCCGACCAGATTGCTTCCGTTTATGGCCGTTCGGCCGGACTGGTAAGTGCCATCCTGACCTTTTTCATGGTCACTCCTGCACCATACCTCCTCATGTCCGGCATTCTGATTTCGTTGATTTTACCTGTTCCCATGTGGATGGCTTTGATAATTGCCCTGGGTGTTTCTCTTTTGTTTGTTGCCGCCGGAGGTTATAAAACACTCATCACAACTGATTTCCTGCAGTTTGCTCTGATGTTCGGGGGCTTTTTTATAATTCTTCCGGTGGTCTGGGTTCAGTATGGCGGATGGCAGTTCCTTACCGAAACTTTACCTCCGGGGCATCTGGAATGGATTCCCGAAGGTGCTGGCAGCAGCCTGATCGTTTGGTTTTTTCTGGCCTCACTTACTCTGGCAGACCCGGGATTTTACCAGAGATGTTATTCGGCAAAAACTCCTGAAACTGCCAGAAATGGAATTTTAATCAGTATCGGGTTCTGGCTTTTGTTTGATTTCTGCACAACGTTTACCGGTCTTTATGCCCGTTCTGTTTTACCTGATCTCGACAACCCGGCATTTTCTTATCCGTCACTGGCAGATGCCGTTCTGCCGCCGGTAGCAAAAGGATTGTTTTTCACGGGGATGCTGGCAACTGTTCTTTCAACACTGAACGGGTTCAGTTTTCTGGCTGCTCAGGCTCTGGGCCGGGATTTCTGGATGAAACTAAGGGGAACTGAGGAAGGGAAATCAGTCCGGGTATTCCGGATCTCTCTCCTGCTGGTTTCTGTTTTCAGCTTTCTGGTTGCACTTCTCGCCGATCATATCATTTCAATCTGGTATGCACTGGGCTCGGTGGTACTGCCCGGCTTGCTTTTTCCCTTGCTGTTGTCCTATTCACCAGTCAGATTGCCGGTCAGAAAAATGACGTGGTGGATGCTGGCAACGGTTTCCGTTTCTGCAGGTTGGTGGGCAGGCGGACTGATTTTTTCGGATACTTCAGGTTTTCTGGCTAAGGTCAGTCCCTTTTATCCGGGAACGCTGGTGATGATTCTTCTGGCTGGAACTGAGATAGCCGTGAAACACCGCCGGTTACGCCCGCTTCGTCCGGGAAAGTCAGAATAACTGAAGTTCCCTGATTCTGTACACTTCTGATCTGAAGGTTCCCTTTAAGTTTTTCGGTAAAATCCAGACACAATTTCAATCCAAGTCCGGCACCGCTTTCACTCCTCGGTCCCTTTTTCCTCACTGTTTTGTCCGGACTGAAAATCCGTTGAACCTGTTCTTCTGACATCCCGATTCCGTCATCTGCAACTTCGACAACAAACTGCCCGTTCTGCACAAAATACCGGACAACAATATGACCGGCGTGAGAGGTATATTTGATTGCATTGGATAGCAAATTTCTCAAGATAGCCTGGATAATATTGCGGTCAGAGTGAACAGATTCGCTTTTTTCAGTATATACCTGGAAAGTAATGTCCTTCAGCTCAGCAGCAGGGGTTACCAGTGCAACCACGTCATTGATTAGATCAGACAGACTGAATGCCTCAATCTGGACCTCCAGAATACCTTGCTGGTACCGGGTCCAGTCGAGCAGGTTTTCCAGCAGACCCAGGGTATCTTCGGCAGATTTCTTTATCAGGTTCAGGTACTTTTCTGTTTCTTCAGGCGTGAAGGTCTGGCGGTATTCAAGAAGAAAGTCTGCAAAACCATGAATACTTTGAAACGGGGATCGCAGGTCATGTGCGATGACAGAGTATAACCTTTCTTTGGTTTCATTAACCTCGACCAGTTTTTGGTGGGCAGCATCCAGTTCAGCCTTTTGCTCGAGTACGATTTCACGTTCAGTTTCGTATGAGTTTTTAAGAGCCAGAATGAAAAAGGAAAGAAGAACGATGGAAAAAGTAATGGAAAACAGAATATCGGCAATCCGTTCTTTGTCAGACGGATATTTGTCAAATAATCCCGGGAAATAAACCTGAATCAAAAAAAGTGCACCCAGAAGTCCGACCAGAGTTACTGCCGATAAAATCCGGTACCGCCTGGGAAATACCGTCAGAAAGACAACCGAGGCCAGGATAAACAGAGTCGGGACCGAACCGTTGATTCCGTCCATTGTAAACCAGCCGGTTGATATAATGAGAACCGAGTTTATGAAAAGAAACGGTTTGGAGTATTTGTTTTGCTTTCTGAATCGGGAAAAATAGTACAACCCTGCATAACTTAATCCGCCAAATATCATAACTGCGTGAATCAGCGGCGAAAAATTGAAAAACCAGTTAAAAATTTCACCGTTTACGGTCAGAATGAACCCAACAAAAAAAGCACCATTCAGAATCCGGCTATTCAGACTGAACTCATTCCGGCTTCCGACAATAGTTTCCTGAAAGTTTGAACAGGGGGTGTGAGGCATAAAATTTCAAAAAGGTCCGTAAAAAGAAACAAACATATTTTCTCAGGCTTTTAGTTTCTCAAGATGGTTTTGAAGGGTTGCAGAGGCCAAAACAGCCAGAATTTCAACGATCTGAACGACATAGGGATTAAAACTGATCCGGTTTCCGGATGCCGGGTCTGTTGCGTTAATGAGCTGAATTACCCCCAGAACATTCCCTCCGTTATCTTTCAAAGGCACGGTAAGGCAGGACTGGGTTTGGTACTGATTTGCCTGATCAAATTTCCTTGCTCCCGAAAAATCAAATTCCTCTGAATGGTAAACATCCGGGATGTTCAGTGTTTTTCCCTGGATACACACCCAGGTAGAGGCAAATTTCAGGTTGGGTTTTCCGGATCCGTCTTCCAGGATTTTAAGTGGTGGCAGGGCAATCGGATTTCCGGTTGTTCCCCCTGCAGCAAGTTTGAGTGACTTTGTTCTGAGAGCAATAAATTTCAGTTCATGATTCCGGCCACGCAGATACAACGTTCCACCATCAGCATGACAAAGGTCCTGTGATTCATACAGAATCCGTTCCAGCAAACGGGTGAGGTCCTTTTCTGCGGCAAGGGAAAGTCCCAATGGCAACACATCCCGGATCAGCTTTTCCGTCAGGGTTTTATGGAACTGAAGATCCCTGGCCAGGTCTCCGTCGAATCCGGAAATAAGAGCCAGTGGTCTTTTATTCTCGGTAACAACAATTTGTTCTCCCTTGCCTGCGGCTGTCAATACAGCGTCCAGCAGGCCAGGCAGATTTTCTTTCGGTATCTGTTTCATATCGTCTCCGGGCTGACAAGGTTAAGATAATGAAATGTAACAGGAATTCAAATAATTTCAGGAAGGTGTCAGGATGGTTTGGCAAACTGGATTTTTAGTAGTTTATTTGCAGAGGTAAGTAACCGGGAATTTATGAAAAAAGTACTGATTCTGGCTGTTTTTCTGGCGTTTTCCTTTATCAGCCTTGCTCAATCGCTATTTGGAACCAGATCAAACGGTCAGCCTGAAGACCGCAGCTATGACGTGCGTCACTACAAAATTTCGGTAGAACCCGATTTTTCAAATCGGCTGGTCAGTGCCGGGGCAGAAATAACCCTTGTTCCTCTGAATTCGGCAGATACGGTCATCTGGTTTCATGCCTCCGGTCTCGATTTCACTTCGGTTACGTGCAACGGGAAGCCGGTTTCCTTCCGGACCGAATCCGGAAAAGTGTATTTATCCTTTCCCGGCCGCCTTCAAAAGGGGAAACTTCTCACCATTCAGTTTGCCTACCGGATCGACCATCCTGAAAAAGGGTTGTACTTCAGGGTCCCGACCGTCAATACCCCATACCGGCGGCTTCAGTTCTGGACTCAGGGCGAAGACCGTGATTCGCACTTCTGGTTCCCCTGTTTTGACTACCCGTCTGATAAAGCAACCAGTGAGGTCCTGATCACAGTTGCCGACAGCCTGAAAGCTTTAAGCAACGGCAGGCTTGCAGGGAAGGTCAAAAACCGGAAATCCGGCAAAACAACCTGGCACTGGAAGCAGGATAACCCCCATTCCGTTTATCTGATTATGGCCGCTGCCGGAGAGTATGAAATTGTACGTGAAAAAGCCGGAAAGGTACCGCTTGAATATTGGGTTTATCCTGATTTGAAAAAAGAAGGAATCCGTGGGTTCAGTGCCACCCCCCGGATCCTGAAGTTTTATGAAGACTACACCGGCATGACCTATCCCTGGGAAAAATATGCCCAGATTGTCATTCAGGATTTTATGTTCGGCGGAATGGAAAATACCACGGCAACTACGATGCAGGATGAGTCTGTGAATCTGAACGATTCTGATCTGCTCGATGGTGGATCAGATGCCCTGGTGGCCCATGAACTTTCGCATCAATGGTGGGGAAATGTGGTCACCTGCAAAGATTTCAGGCATCTCTGGCTGAATGAATCTTTTGCTACTTATTTTGAAACGCTCTATACCGAACGGTTTAAATCTCAGGAAGAATTTGAAACAGAAATTTATGACAACCAGTATGCCGGTATCCAGAGTGACCGGTCACAGGGCCGTCGTCCGGTTTTTCACCCCGAATCCTTCACGACCAATCTCTATCCGCGGGGAGCCAGCATCCTGCACATGCTCAGATTTATTCTGGGCGATGACGGATTTCAGCAGTCACTGCGCCATTACCTTAAAAAGCACCGGTTCCAGCCGGTAACCACCGAAAATCTGATGACGGCCATTGAAGAAGTAACCGGGCAGAATCTGTACTGGTTTTTTGATGAGTGGATTTATCAGGCGGGGTATCCTCAGTTTGATATTTCCTACTCCCTCGATCCGGCTTCAGGGCTGCTTTCGGTCAGGGTTCAGCAAACTCAGGTTCTGGATTCACTGACAGGAATTTTTAAAACACCGTTCCTGCTTGAAATTGATCAGAATTCCGGCCGGGAACTTCATAAACTCTGGACGGCCTCACAGGATACAACCTACTTTTTCAAAGGTATTTCGAATCTGAAAAATATCATATTTGATAAACAGAACTGGATTCTTGATCAGAATACCTTCCGGAAACCGGATTCTATGTGGGTATACCAATTTAAAACCGGGGAGACGTTTTCTGACTGGTATGATGCCCTGACGGGTCTGGCAGATACCGTTTACTCCCGGGAAGTTCAGGAAATCCTGCTTTCAGCGGTGAAATCACATCCCTATCAGAACATCCGGATGGAAGCCCTGAATTTCCTTGCTCTTGATAAACGGACTCTCAAACTGGATCTTCTTCGTGAAGCCATGAAAGATACCAGTTCACTGGTTCGTGCTGCTGCAGCCCGGCAATTGTCCGCTGTCAGAGAAAAAGAAGAAGCTTTCCGGCTTGGCAAAGACTGGTTTTCTTCGGATAAAAGTTACCGGGTTCAGTTTATTCTTCTTGAGGAACTGGTCAATCTGAAAAAACTGGATGCCCTTTCCTGGCTGAAAACCAGGATGGCAACAACACCGCTTCACAGGGATATCAAAGCCCGGATTTTACGTGAAGCCGGTGAAAACGGAGTGATTCAGCAGGATTTATCCTGGCTTGAAGGGTATTCCAAAGCTCCGAATGAACGGCAGATCAGGGAAGCTGCCCTTCGGGCAATGAAACAGCTTGATCCGAAAAATGAAAAGACCCTGTCTGCATGGATTTCGGTTTTTACCCGTGAAGATGATGAAATGCTTGTCGAGTCTCTTCTGCCGGATGCTGCCTCCTTTCCTGCGGACCGGGTTGTGCCGGTTCTGCAAAATCTGTATTCAACAACCCGGTTCAAATCCATTAAAAACCTGGCAAAACTTGAATTGATTCAGTTGGGAAAATCTGTTTTTTAACCGGATCTTCTATTTAACAAAACTCTAATCACCTATATAAATCAGGTGTGCTATCTTGTTGTTTTTATTCCATGAAGGATGAGTGACCATGATTCAGTTTATCGACGGCAATGAGGCTCTGGTACAGGGAGCTTTAAAAGCCGGGTGTAATTTTTTTGCCGGTTACCCGATTACACCGGCAACCCCGATTCTCCTTTCAATGATGTCTGAACTCCCGGCCCGTGGGTTTACAGCCATACAGGGCGAAGATGAAATTGCCTCGATCGGGTTTTGTATCGGTGCAGCAATGACCGGCAAAAAAGCTCTGACGGCCACTTCCGGGCCCGGGCTGAGCTTATACTCAGAAAACATTGGGCTGGCCATAATGGGCGAAGTTCCTCTGGTGATCGTGGATGTTCAGCGGCTTGGGCCGGCAACAGGCTCGGCAACCAAAGATGCCAGTATGGATATCCAGTTTGTCAGGTGGATTACTTCGGGAGGGTATCCGGTAATTGCACTTGCACCCTCTTCGGTTGAAGATTGCTACCTTCTTGCCGTTCATGCGTTTAATTTTGCCGAAAAGTACCGGACGCCGGTTTTTATCCTGTCCTCGAAGGAAATTGCCCAAACACGGATGAGGGCTGATCTGGATCTGGTCGCCCTGCCCGAAATCCTGGAACGGACTTCACCGGCTTCCACCGGGTCAGGTAAAGCCAAAGCGGTTTCCTTTGCGAATGAACTGATGCAGCCGATCGGGATTGTCGGCGGCGAAGAGTTGAGCCGGTTCACCGGATCGAGCCATGATGAGTGGGGAAACCTGACAAAGTCTCCGGAGGTTATTGCCAGTCTGAACCATCACCTGAATACAAAGATTGATGCGGATGATGTTGCACTCTGGGCTTATTCAGGCCCTGAAAAACCAAAGACCCTGATCATCAGTTATGGAATCGTTTCCCGGTCGGTTAATGAGGCACTCAGAGAAATAAAAAACCGGGAAACCGGGCATTTGATTCTCAAAACGCTTTGGCCGGTTCCGGAAACTGTTCTTAAAACCTATCTGGCAGAAGCTGAAACCATTTTAGTGCCTGAAATGAATCATGGTCAGTATCTCCTTGAAATAGAACGTCTTAAACCGGTTGGAACCAAAATTATACCGTTGAATCAGATAAACTCAGAACTGATTCATCCTAAACGGATTGCTGAAGCTTTGTTGGAGGTTTCCCATGCCTGAATCCATCCAGTCTTATCTGAAACCGGAAGTTAAATCCTTCCCGTTCTGTCCGGGATGCGGACATACAACCAATTTGCATCATCTCGATAAAGCACTGGTTCAAATGGGTGCTGATCCGAAAAAAACGGTCATTGTTACCGATATCGGGTGTGTTGGGTTGTCCGATCAGTATTTCGATGTTCATGCCTTTCACGGGCTTCACGGCCGGTCCATAACTTATGCAACCGGCATAAAGCTGGCTAACCCCGAACTGAAAGTTATCGTTCTCATGGGAGATGGCGGATGTGGTATCGGCGGTAACCACCTTGTAAATGCTGCCAGACGGAATGTTGGGATTACCGTTATGGTCTTCAATAATTTCAATTTCGGAATGACCGGCGGGGAACATTCTGTTACCACCCCAATTGGCGGACTGACCGTTACCACATCGGGCGGAAATATTGAAACGCCGCTGGATGTGATAGGCCTTTCTCAGGTCTGTGGAGCCGGTTTTGGGGCCCGGCTGACGACTTTTGATAAAGAATTACCCTCAATCATGGCGCAGGCTATTGAATTTCCCGGTTTTTCCGTTCTGGATATCTGGGAATTCTGCACGGCTTATTACTCGCCAAGAAATGACCTGGATAAACAGGCCATGCTGGCAATTTCTGAAGCTCATTCTCTTCCGTTTGGCATTCTTGTTAACCGGACCGACCGCCGGGAGTATACAACAAACCTGGCTGCCCAACCGGCAAAACAAACCAAACTGCCACCGGATCTTTCTCCCAGATTCGGAACTCTTAAGTCCGGAAAACTGGAATTGATTCTGGCCGGTGGTGCCGGGCAGAAAATAAAATCAACTGCCGGAATTCTTGGACAGGCGGCAATTTTATCTGGTGGATACGCCTCACAGAAGGATGATTATCCGATAACGGTAAAAACAGGCTATTCTTCAGCCGAGGTGATTTTAAGTCCTGAGCCCATCGATTTTACCGGAATGATGTCACCTTCAGCCGCCTTGATTCTGTCAATTGAGGGATTTCAGAAGGAAAAGGATAAACTGAAGGAAATGGGACCGGGTAGCTTCGTGTTTTTGGAACAGAGTCTGCCTGAACCGGTAACCCAGGCCCAGATTATAAGAGTTCCTTTCGAAGCCATTGCAAAAAAAGTAGACCGGAACTCGGTTGCTTTGGTCGGACTTGGAGTTTTGCTTTCAAAAACAGGCTGGCTTTCCAAAGAATCCGTTGAAGCAGCCATCGGGATCGGGCAAAAAGCCGCCTGGCTGGAATCCAGTCTGGCTGCTTTCAATGCCGGATGGGAAACGGGGTTTTCTGTCTGAACCTCAATGCCGAACTTTTTTGATCTTTCCGGAGTTAAACCGGCTAGTTAAAACCGATTTTTCTCCGGAGTGTTATGTCTTCCAGCCCTATTCTTAAAATCCACCCGATCGGATTTCAGTTTCCGGTCAGGGATCCCTTTTTGTTCTGTGCCTGGCATGAAGATCACTACCCGCCGGGAAATGAAAATCTGGGTCCGGCTGCCCCTCTTAACGGGCGCAATATCGGCGAAGATTTTACCGTCAGGGACGGATGGAGAATGTACCACGGCCGGAATGTGCCCGGATTTCCTGCACACCCGCATCGTGGATTTGAGACAGTTACGGTCGTTAACAGAGGATTTGTGGATCATTCTGATTCACATGGTTCTGAAGGCCGTTACGGTGAAGGAGACGTTCAATGGATGACGGCAGGAAGTGGCTTGCAGCATTGCGAAATGTTTCCTTTGCTTAACCGGACAGAACCAAATCCTGCCGAACTCTTTCAGATCTGGCTGAACCTGCCCGGGAAAAAGAAAATGTCCCGCCCCTTTTATAAAATGCTCTGGTCTGAACAAATTCCGGTGGTTTTTACAACCGATAGCTCAGGGAAAAAGTCGGAAATTAAAGTTATTGCTGGTTCATTTAACGGGGTAATTCCGCCGGCGCCTGCACCGGATTCATGGGCTTCTGATCCCGAAAATCAGGTCGCAGTCTGGCTGATCCGGATCGAGCCTGGTGCAGTTTTTGACCTTCCTGCTGCCAGGACCGGGCTCACCCGTTTTCTTTATTTTTACAGAGGCGAAAGTTTGACTGTAGCCGGGCAAAAACTCCGGTCCGGAACGGCTGCCGAGTTGGTTTCTGAGGCGGAATCTGAATGGGTTAATGGATCTGAGCCTTCAGAAATCCTTGTCCTTCAGGGAAAACCAATCGGCGAACCGGTAGCTCAGTACGGGCCTTTTGTGATGAATACCCAGGAAGAAATTTATCAGGCTTTCAGTGATTACCGGAAAACAGAATTCGGGGGGTGGCCATTCCCGGAATATGAAAAGGTCCACTCAAGGGATGCCGGCCGGTTTGCCAGATATGCGGGGGATAGGGAAGCAGAACATCCCGGTGGGGTAAAAAACCCGGCAGGGTGACTGCCGGGTCAGTCAGTCACCCTTTAAGCGCCTGATTCAGCATATCCTCAATATCACCATATTGCCGGTGATAGTCTTCATGACTGCGGTTTATCACTTCATAAGCTTCAATTTTATTGTAGATATGGGTGATTTCCACTTTTTTGCGGGGAGTTGATCCCGGGATGTATTTATAAGTCAGAAAATAGTGGCGAAGGCGTTCAATAATCCCGATGGGTACGTCACCGATATCATTCCATTTCCCGTAAAGAGCATCGCCTTTCATAACTGCAATAATTTTATCATCTGCTTCATCCCCGTCAATCATTCTCATTCCGCCGATCGGGATAGCCTGAAGCAGAAAATCACCGTGCGAAATATTTTTCTCAGTCAGAACACAGATGTCCAGAGGATCACCATCACCCATGATACCGGGGCGGCCGGTTTTTTCTGCACAATACTCACCCACCAGTTCGTCACAGTAAGTTTGCGGGATCAACCCGTACAGAGTCGGACAGATATTTGAAAAAAGCTGCGGCCGGTCAACCTTTAAAAATCCGGTTGATTTATCCAGCTCATACTTGATTGTATCAGTTGGCACGATTTCAATGTAGGAACTCACTATTTCGGGAGCATTATCCCCGATTGGTATTCCGTGCCAGGGGTGGGAACGGAACAGCATTCCCATCATTTTCCAAACTGAATCCTTTTTTCTGGCCATTTGATTCTCCTTTTATCCGAAATTCAGGTAATTAAGGCTTAAAATCAATCTGGGTCAGGGATTTTCCCTGTGATTTTGTGGAATTCACCCGGGGTAATTCCGATTTTGTGAGCCAGACAGCCATTATCCCCAAAAAATATGAAAAGAATTGTTATTAAAATCGGCACGAATGTGCTTTCCCGGGAAGACGGATCGCCCGATCTGACAACGATGTCTCACCTGACAGATCAGATTGCGGATCTGAAAAAGGCCGGATTCCAGATTCTGATTGTCAGTTCTGGCGCAGTTGGTGCCGGCCGTTCGGCACTCCGGCATATTTCTGAAACCAATCCGGTTATCCGGCGGCAGTTATTTGCTTCGGTTGGGCAGGTAAGGCTTATGCAAAAATATTCGGAGCTTTTTTCTCAGTTCGGACTTTTCTGCGGCCAGGTTCTTGCAACCCGGGAGGATTTCAGGGACAGAAGTCATTATCTGAACATGAGAAACTGCCTGACCGCTCTGCTTCGGGATGAAATTATTCCGGTCATCAATGAAAACGATGTCATTTCGGTGAGTGAACTGATGTTTACCGACAATGATGAACTGGCTGGTCTGGTTGCGGGTATGATTGATGCAGATCTCCTGGTCCTGCTGACCAATGTTGACGGAATTTATCAGGGTATCCCGGGGGAGGCAGGCAGTAACCGGATACCTGTGATCCGGGTTTCAGAAAAGAAAACCATCACTGTGCTCCCGTTAAAATCCAGCTTTGGCCGGGGAGGGATGCAGACGAAATACCGGATGGCGGTAAAAGCTGCCCGGATGGGGATCCGGGTTGTGATTGCAAACGGAAAATCACAATACGTGCTCCGGAAAATTTCAGCCGGGGAAGAAACCGGAACCGTGATCCTTCCTGAGACTCAGGTTTCGGGTATCAAGAAGTGGATTGCCTCCAATCTGGCCGAATCCCGGGCTTCTGTTTGGATAAACCAGGGCGCAGCAGACGCCTTAACCGGAAAGGATGCAGTGAAAAGTTTGCTTCCTGTCGGTGTTACGGCCATTGAAGGTGAGTTCAAAAAAGGGGATGTGATCCGTGTATTGGATTCTGCCGGTCAGCAGATCGGTGTCGGACTGGCAAATTATCCTTCTGAGCGGGCCAGGGAATGGATGGGAATATCAGGGAAAAAACCATTGATCCATTATGATTTCCTGGTAATTGAACCCTGATTAACTAAAGGAAGAGTTGTGAAGCAAGATGACATTTTGAGTGCACTCAGACGGGTAAAGGCAGCTTCACGAAAGCTATCCGGTCTGACTGATGAGCAAATCCGGCCGGTTTTGGAAGCAATTGCCTGTCACGCAGAAAATCAGAAAAACAGAATACTGGAAGCCAATCTGGCTGACTTGAGCCGTATGGATCAGTCGAACCCAAAATATGACCGGCTGCTGCTCAATGATCAGCGGCTCCGGGCAATTCTGGATGACATACGGAAAGTTGCTGACCTTCCGTCACCCCTCGGCAGGGAACTTGAAAGCCGTGTGCTCCCGAATAGACTTAACCTGAGAAAAGTTTCCGTCCCCCTGGGAGTTATTGGTATAATCTATGAATCCCGGCCCAATGTAACCTTTGATGTTGCTGCGCTTTGCCTGAAATCGGGAAATGCCTGTGTGCTGAAAGGAAGCCGGGATGCTTCTGAGTCCAATTCAGCGATTGCGGCTGTGATCCGGGAAGCACTTGAGCCTTTTGGTCTTCATGAAGCGGTTTGGCTGGCACCCTCTGAACGGGAAAGCCTTCCGGTTATTTTGCAGGCAACCGGTCTGATTGATGTGATTATTCCCCGGGGAAGTCAGGAATTGATCCTGGCTGTCAGAGAACACTCCCGGATTCCTGTCATTGAAACCGGAGCCGGGATCGTACATACTTATTTTGATCAGGCCGGTTCTCTTGAAAAGGGTAAACGAATCATTACCAATGCAAAATCAAGGCGGGTCAGTGTCTGCAATGCACTCGACACAGTTTTAATTCACCGGTCAAGACTTCAGGATTTACCGGATCTTTTAAGTGAACTCGGCGAAAAACATCAATGCCAACTGGTATGTGATCCCGAATCTTTTGATGTGCTCCGGTTAAAATATGCCGGACCGGTTCAGCCTGCTGCATCTGAAGATTTCGGGACTGAATTCCTGTCAATGAAACTGGCAGTCCGGACGGTTGGCTCTCTGGAGGAAGCACTTGATCATATTGCGGAGCACAGCTCTGGGCACAGTGAGGCCATTATCTCTGAAGATGAGGAAATCTGCCGGAAATTTATGCAGGCGGTTGATGCCGCTGTTGTTTATGCCAATACAACCACTGCTTTTACGGACGGAGGTGAATTCGGAATGGGCGCTGAAATCGGGATTTCGACCCAAAAACTTCATGCCCGTGGGCCGATGGCGTTAAATGAACTGACCAGTTACAAATGGCTGGTCAGTGGAAACGGACAAATCAGGTAAGCGGTTCGGTTGTGGGTTGAGGTCCGAAAATAATCCGGATTGTGTCGCGGGCAATTACCAGTTCTTCGTTTGTCGGGATGACCCAGACATGAGTTCGGGAGTCAGAAGTCGTAATCCGGCGCTCTTTCGGCCCGTTTTCGTTAACATCCTTATCCAGATTCACGCCTAAAAATTCGAGTCCTTCAAGAATGTGCTCCCTAACGAGGGCTGCATTTTCCCCGATACCGCCTGTAAAAACGATTCCATCAACACCGCCAAGTGCTGCTGCATAGGAACCGATATATTTTCTAACCCGGTAGCAGAAAACATCGAAGGCGTTTCTGGCCTTTTTATCCCCGTTGAGCATTTCCTGAATAATTTCCCTCATGTCACTTGAAACACCCGAAATACCCATTAGACCGGAGTGCTTATTCAGCAGGGTATTGGCAGAACTGAGTGTCAATTCCTCTTTTGTCATGATAAACAGAATCGTCGACGGATCCAGATCCCCGCTTCGTGTCCCCATCAGAAGGCCTTCAAGCGGAGTAAAACCCATTGACGTATCAATCGAATTACCATTTTCAATTGCTGCCATTGAACACCCGTTGCCCAGGTGAATGGTTATAACTTTAGAGTTTTCCTTTTCAAGGTTGGCAACATCATAAAGCCGGTTGCTGACATAGAAATGTGAAGTTCCGTGAAACCCATACCGGCGGATTTTATGGCGTTTATACAAGACATAGGGGAGTCCGTATAAAAAGGCCTTTTCCGGCAAAGTCTGGTGGAAAGCCGTGTCAAAAACCGCAACCTGGGGTTTACCGGGAAGATTTCTGGAACAGGCATCAATCCCTTTCAGATTGGCCGGGTTGTGCAGAGGTGCAAGCTCAATACAATCCCGGATTTCATTGTAAACCTTTGGAGTGATCAGAACCGAATGGTTAAAGGTTTCGCCTCCATGAACAACCCGGTGGCCAATCGCAGCAATTTCATTCAGATTTTGCATGATGCCGTGATTCTTCGACAGCAGAACGCCGAGAATGTATTCAAGTGCCTGACCATGATCCAGAATTTCGCCCGTAACTTTGATGGGTTGGTCGTGATCCCGCTGGTGGGTCAGGATCGCACCGGACATTCCGATCCGTTCAACAGTCCCTTTGGCACGGGTTTCCTCTGTTTCCTGTTCGATAACCTGGTATTTGATGGAAGAAGAACCGCAGTTCAGTGTTAAGATAAGCATGGCAACTTGTTTAATAGGGTGATTTAACTGTTGGTTTCGTCATACCGGAAGAAGCCTTCTCCTGATTTTCTGCCCAGCTTTCCTTCCCGTACCATCCGGCGTAAAACCGGTGCCGGCCGGAATTTGGGTTCCCCCAGTTGCTGCCAGAGCTGTTCCATCCACATCAGAACATCATCCAGCCCCATCATATCGGCAAGTGCAAGCGGCCCGGTCTGGAAACCGTACCCCAGTTTCATTGCTGTATCAATTCCTTCTGCAGTGGCAATTCCTTCACTAAAAACCTGCATGGCCTCATTGATCATGGGGATCACCACACGGGTTGTTACA
Source organism: Bacteroidota bacterium (assembly GCA_023151185.1). GTDB lineage: Bacteria > Bacteroidota > JABWAT01 > JABWAT01 > JABWAT01 > JAFLBE01. Next base: position 359,113 of record JAKLJL010000002.1, on the reverse strand, counting down.
AAACCGGGATACTCAAAAACTTCGACTACTTTTTTCCCGAGTTGGGTTTCTGCAAATTCCTTCACAGTATTAAAGGTCTCGTCAGACGTTTTCATTGCCCGGATAAGTTCGACTAACGGGATTTTGGGAACCGGGTTCAGAAAATGCATCCCGATAACTTTATCGGGCCGGTTGGTCTCTTCAGCGAGTTTGGTCAGATTCAGGGTAGAGGTATTTGAGATCAGGATTGTTGCCGGGTCGCAGGCCTGATCAATCAGGTGAAACAACCTTTTCTTTAAACCAAAATCCTCATTGATCGCTTCAATAATGATTGGGCAGTGAGCTGCATCCTCGAGTTTTCCGGTTGTTTTAATTCGGGAGAGGATCGACTTTTTTTCACCAATGGTCAGCGACCACCGGGCAATTTCTGAATTCATGCTTGCTTCGAGCTGTTTCAGAGCCTTTTCAGCGAGTTTTTCATTTTTCTCGACGAGGATGACTTCTATTCCATTTGATGCTGCGGTCTGGGCGATACCCTGACCCATAATACCGCCGCCAAGAACTGCGATATGCGGTATAAATCTGGACTCACCGGAGGGTGATTTTCCGGTTTTCAATTCTTCAAGAGAATGGATCATTGATCAGACTCCGGTGACCGGTCCTCAGCAAACGCTGAAACCGGGGCATTCAGTTTAAAAACAAGTGAGGAATCCTGTGACTCAACATCGATATAATCAGTTAATACCGACTCATTGGTCAGCAGGCCTTTCAGGGAGACAAAATTCAAAGCTGTATTAATCAGAAAACTGGATGTCCGGACACCGGAATCCGATTTTAGATCAGCCCGGCCTTCAACCCGAAGGTTTTCCCGGAAATAAAGGGCTGCATAAACCTGCTTCAGGTCGTCACTATTAATTGACGCTTTAGCTTCGCCGGTTTTACCCAGGTTCCAGGTGGACCCGTTTTTAAGGTGACGGATGTACAGGAAGGCTTCAGATTGCTGGGGAATCTGGGAACAGTTGGCTGCCAGTTCGGCTGATAGCCGGGCTCCGTTTCCTTCAGTATACCGTATCCAGCTCCGGTTAGCAGTTATTATTGCCCGTCCCGGTTTTGGAAAAGCAACCCAATATGAACCCGATTGTGTTTTAAACCAGGTAAAATCCGTTTTCTCCGTTTCAGACTGGTACGGAACCAATGCCTTCTGCCAGTTTTTTTCCCTGAGATTTCCTTCAACAACAACAGCAATTTCGAAGGTAGAATCTGTATCAGGGAATAAGGCTATTGCACAATAATCAAGATCATCCCGGAAGGAAATCCCGGCTGAATCCAGGAAGATTACCCCGTTTTGCAGGATTCCCAATCCCTGTTCTGAAGTCACCGACGGCAGAATCAGGGGGATCAGAGTGTCAAAAGACGGATTTTCCCGGCTTTTTTTCAGATCCCAGTATCCAACACCGATATAAGAACTGTCAAACTGATCAAAAAGCGCAGAGACTTCCTTTCCCGGAGGTGTGAAAGGTTCTGCCGGATCAGGTTTATCACAAGCCGGAAGGAACAGAAGACTGCTGAACAGCACCGGCAGGAGGGTTTTTAATTGCGCCGGTCGCAAGGGCATCTGCCCGGTTATTCCAATGATCATTGCTGTGTCCTTTCACTTTTATCCAGGTAACCTGGTTCCGGTTCACCAAGGCAATCAGTTTTTTCCACAAGTCCTGGTTTTCAACCGGCTTTTTATCCGATTTTACCCAACCCCGCCGAATCCATCCCTGAATCCAGCCGTCATTAAAGGCATTGATAATGTAGGCACTGTCAGAATGTACCCGGACGTTGCAGGGTTCTTTGAGGGCTTCAAGGGCCCGGATTACTCCGGTTAATTCCATCCGGTTATTCGTCGTTGAAGGTTCATATCCCGCAAGTTCACGGGTAACACCTTCAAACATTAAGATTGCACCCCATCCACCAGGTCCGGGATTCCCGGAGCAGGCGCCGTCGGTATAAATAACTACTTCTTTGAGCATAAAAACAGATAAAAGTCGGTTTTTCCGGGTTAAAAATCAAAGGGAAGCGGTGAAGAAGAGGCCGGTGGCCGGATTATATTTTAACCCGGCCTTCCAGTGCACGCGATAAGGTTGCTTCATCCGAATATTCCAGATCTCCGCCCACAGGAATTCCACGTGCAATCCGGGAAACAGAGAGGTGAGAAAAGGGTTTCAGGAGCCGGGTCAGGTACAGGGTTGTGGCTTCACCTTCCACATCCGGATTCATTGCCAGAATTATTTCTGCAGACTCCACGGTGCCAACACGGTCGAGCAGGGAGGTGATATTCAGTTGTTCAGGTGAAACGCCGTCGAGAGGTGAAATGGCACCGCCCAGAACATGGTAAACACCCTGATATTCATTGGTTTTTTCAATGGCGAGAACATCTGTGGGTTCTTCAACCACACAAATTAACTGCTGATTACGCCTTGGGCTGGAACAGATTCTGCAAATCTCGTCGTCGGTGATATTGCCGCAGATCCGGCACTGATGAACATTCTTCTTCACCCGGATGAGACTCTCGGCAAGTTGAGAAGCCGAGGCTTCCGGCTGTTTCAGAATAAAATAGGCCAGGCGCTGGGCTGTTTTTCTGCCGATTCCGGGAAGTTTGGAAAATTCATGGACGAGTTCATCCAGATGATCTGAAAGTGAAATCATCTCAGAATAACTTATCCATTCCCGGAATGTTGGGCAGCATACCTGAGTAAGCTTTTTTCATTTCTTCCTGGCTGATTTTTCCGGTCTCATCCACAGCTTTGTTAACGGCAGCCACAATCAGATCTTCCATCATTTCCAGATCATTGTCAGCAATAAGCTGCGGGTCAATTTTAATTGAAGTAACCCGTTGCTTGCCGTTTGCGGTAACTTTAACCAGCCCGCCGCCAGACTCGAAAGTGAATGATTTGGTTTCCAGGTCAGCCTGAATTTTATCCATTTTCGCCTGCATAGCCTGCATTTGTTTCATCATGCCGGCCATACCGCCTTTGTTCATCATCATAAAATTAACTCCTGTTCAATCTAAAAGTTCTGCGTTAAATTCATCTGAAATCAGCCTGACCAGTGGCGAGGTCTGCTTTAACTGCTCAAAAACCACCGCCGGATCATTTTTCATGGATTCCGGAATCTGATCGGGTTTAAAATCGGCGATAATTACCGGTCTTGTCCTGAAGAACCGGGCGAATAAGTCAGACAATTCAAGGGCTGACCGTTCAATCTGGGTTTTTTCGTAACTTCTGAATACCCGGATTGAAAAATGATCACCCGACCAGGCTCCGGGTTCGGTGTGGGAAAGAACAGATGCCAGAACCATTTTCTGCTGATTGGTCAGAAATTCAATAAATGATCCCCACTTTTCCCGGATCTCTGTTTCAGATACAGGCAGACCCTGAAGCGGTTTTTTGGAAATCTCTCCGGCGGGCAGGTTTTCCGGTTTTGCCTGTTGCCGGGCGCCACTTAATGCAGGAAAAACAGGTTTGGTGCCCGGTGGTCTGGGTTCAGGTTTGGGAACCGGATAGGTAAACGCCGGTTGAACAGGTCCATCCGAAGGCACCGGTTTGTCCGGTTTTGACTGATCCGGTTGCCTGACCGGTGGTGCAGGTGGCAGGGGAAAAGGAACCGCCTCTGGTTGGGCTGAGTAAGCAACAGAAGGCTCGCTGCCCCGGGTAGCGGTGGCCTGCTGAATCAGTTTTTCAACTTTTGAAATCTGCTGAAGCAACTGGGTAATTTGAACTGTCTGTTCCATTGTACATAACCGGGAGAGAACCAGTTCTGTTTTCAAACGGGGGTTATTCGACTGTTTAAGCTGGGTCTCGGCTTCAGAAAGGAGATTCAGGTACCGGATCAGATCCATATAATGGTAATGTGATGCAACCTGAAGGTACCGTTCCCGGTAAGAGTCCGAAATATCAAGTAAAGATGCCTCGCCGGTAGTCACTACGACAAGTAAATTCCTGAAATGTTCAGCAAGTCCCTGCAGGAATTCACTTAAATCATATCCCCGAATCATCAGATCATTGACAAAATTAAGAATGCCCTTCACATCTTTGGCCAGAATGGAATCTGTTACCCTGAAGAATAAATCCTGTTCGACGACATTCAGGATTCCGGCTAACTCTGGTCCGGAAAGATCCCGTCCGAAAAAAGCCACAAGCTGATCGAGAATCGAAAGGGCATCCCGCATGGCCCCGTCTGCTTTTTTTGCAATGATCAGGAGGGCTTCTTCATCAGCAGAAATTCCTTCCTCCCCGCAGATGAATCTGAGGCGGTCCATGATTTCGCTGGTTGTAATCCGTCTGAAATCAAACCGCTGGGTGCGTGACAGAATAGTTGCCGGAACTTTATGAATTTCAGTTGTGGCAAAAATAAAAATTGCATAGGGAGGTGGTTCTTCAAGTGTTTTCAGCAGGGCATTGAAGGCCCCGATGGACAGCATGTGAACTTCATCGATAATGTAAGTTTTGTACTTTCCTTTCTGGGGCGGATACCGCAGTGCATCCCGGATGTCTCTGACGTTGTCGACGCCATTGTTTGAGGCGCCGTCAATTTCGAAAAGATCAATGAACCTGCCGTTTTTAATATCGACACAGTTTTCGCAGGTGTTACAGGGATTCCCGTCCTGAGGTGTCAGGCAATTGATGGCTTTCGCAAAAATCCGGGCAGCAGTGGTTTTTCCGACTCCCCTCGGTCCCGAGAAAATATAGGCATGCCCGATCCGTTCTTTCCGGATTGCATTTTTTAAAGTCGATGCAACGTGATTCTGAGCAACAACATCCGTAAATGAATCTGGCCGCCATTTGCGGGCAGACGCCTGAAATTCCATTGGACCTCCCGTTAACCGTGCAAAAATACATGACAAGCCGTTTGGATGAAAGCAACAAGAGTCGGTAAATTGAACTTCGTTGATATTTGAAGGATAGGGTGTGAACTCAAAGGAAATAAAAACTAAACCGGTTCCGGACCCAGGTCGATGAAAATCGCTTATCCAACTGGGTACAATCCGCTCGATGTGCATTCCTGGTCTGGGCTTGGTTTATTCATTTCAAAGGCTTTGGAAAATGCAGGTGCCGAAATTCAATATATTTCCAGCCTGAAAAAGCTGAAAACCCCCGAAATCTGGGCAAATAAAATGCTGGCTCTTCTTTCCGGCAAAAAGTTTTACCTGGACCGGGATCCTGTCGTCCTTGCCCACATTGCCCGGCAAATTCTTTCAAGACTTGAACGGGATACTGACTGGATTTTCTCTCCCGGATCCCCCTATATTTCCCGTGTAGAAGCACCGGTAAGGAAGGCATTTTATACCGGGAGCTGCTTTGCCGGAATGGTTGATTACTACCCAGAATTTTCTGATTTGAGCCAAAAAACACTCAGAGATGGTCATTTGGCCGAAGCATTGGCCATCCAGCGGGCTGATCATATTTTTTATGCTTCGGACTGGGCGAAAAGTACAGCCGTTAAGTTCTATCAGGCCGACCCCGGGAAAATCACAGTGGTTCCTTATGGCGCAAATATTGAAAAACCGCCTGCCCCGTCTGAAATTGCCGGGATAATCTCAAATCGGAAATCTGATGTCTGCCGGATTTTGTTTCTGGGGGTTGACTGGGAAAGAAAAGGGGGTTCCACGGTACTGGAAACGGTGAAGAGGCTCAGAAAGCAGGGAGTAGAGGCCGAACTGCATCTTGCCGGACTTCACAAAAACCCGGTAAAAACCAGGGACTCCTGGATTTTTTTTCATGGATTTATTTCTAAATCTGACCAGGCAGGCCGGGATTATTTCCGGAAGTTATTTCTTCAGTCCAGTTTTCTGATGGTTCCTTCGAAAGCCGAAGCATTTGGTGTTGTTTTTTCTGAAGCTTCAGCCTTTGCCCTTCCTTCTGTTTCTTATTTGACCGGAGGAATTCCTTCTGTAATTTCGGATGGCGTCACTGGAATTTTACTCGATCCGGAAATGGATCCTGCCCGGTTTTCTGATGAAATCGGATCCGTTTTCTCATCCCCCGACCGGTACACCCGCATGTCGGAACAGGCCTATGAGAGGTTCAGGCAAAAACTAAACTGGACAACAGCCGGGCAAACGATCCTGCGGGTTTTACAGAAACTTTAGCTAACATTGACACGATTTCAGATCACGATACAAAACAAGACAACAAGAACCGCTTCCACCCAGCCACTCCGGGTTGATTTTTCGGGCCCGTTTCCCCACCTTTACCCGGCAAACTTCACCGGCCGGAGTCTGCCCGCAATCATTCCGGAAAATACCTCTCAGCCCAGATGAAAATCTAAAGGCTTACTGTACACTTATCCTTAACCCAGGCCGTCTCAGGAGTCTATCGGATGAAAAAAATCCTGTTTATTTGTTTCAGTTTACTGCTTTCCGGTGCCGTACTGGCTCAGGATGCCAAAATGGAGGCGTTTGTCTCTGACCTCATGTCCAAAATGACACTCGAGGAAAAAATCGGACAGCTTAACCTGGTAACTTTTGGTGAAATCCAGACTGGTGCCGTTGTCAGCAGCGGGGTCGATGCCAAAATCCGGAAAGGCCAGGTTGGCGGATTGTTCGGATCGTCCTCATTCAAGGATATAAAAGGAGCACAAACCCTTGCCGTGACAAACTCCCGCCTGAAGATCCCCCTTCTTTTTGGTCTGGATGTGATCCATGGATTAAAAACGACCTTCCCGGTTCCTTTGGGGCTTGCCAGCAGTTGGGATCTTGAACTGATCGAGAAAACCGCCCGGGCTGCTGCTGCCGAAGCCAGTGCAGTCGGGGTTAACTGGACTTTTTCACCCATGGTGGATATCGCACGTGACCCACGGTGGGGCCGGATCGCCGAAGGAAACGGTGAAGATCCGTATCTGGGAAGCCTGATTGCAGGTGCCATGGTAAAAGGGTATCAGGGAAAAGATCTTGCGGCACCAAATACAATTTTGGCCTGTGTGAAGCATTATGCTCTTTATGGAGCTGCTGAGGCCGGCCGTGATTATAATACGGTTGATATGAGCCGGGTTCAGATGCATGAATTTTATCTGCCCCCTTACCGGGCTGCAGTCGAAGCCGGAGTTGCAACGGTTATGAGTTCATTTAATGAAGTTGATGGAATTCCGGCTACCGGAAGTCACTATCTCATGACCGACCTTTTGCGGTCAACCTGGGGGTTTAAAGGGTTTGTCGTTACCGATTATACCGCAATCAATGAGATGACAATGCACGGAGCAGGAAACCTTCAGGAAGTTTCTGCAAAGGCTCTTAAAGCCGGTATTGACCAGGATATGGTTGGCGAGGGCTTTTTAACTACCCTCGAAAAGTCGCTGAAAGAAGGAAAGGTATCTCTTTCCGATATTGAAACCGCCTGCCGCAGAATTCTCGAAGCAAAGTATAAACTTGGGTTGTTCGAAGATCCCTTCCGGTACCTCGATGAAAAGCGGGAAAAATCCGAAATCCTATCCCCCGAAAACCGCAAACTGGCCCGTGAAGCCGGTGCCCGTTCAATGGTTCTTCTGAAAAATGAAAAGCAGCTTCTGCCCCTGAAAAAATCCGGTACAATTGCTTTGGTTGGTCCGCTTGCCGATAATCTGAAAGATCCGATGGGAACCTGGTTTGTAGCCGGCGACTGGAATTCCGCCGTAACAGTCAGAAAAGGGTTCGAAAACGTTTTGGGGAATTCTGTGCGGGTCAATTATGCACTCGGGGCCAACATTTCAGAAGACCCTATGCTTCTGGCACAACTTGATCTAACCCACACCTATGTGAAGAAAAACCCGGCAGATCTGATCGCAGAAGCCGTAGATGCTGCTAAAAAATCGGATGTTGTTGTTGCTGTTCTGGGTGAATCTGAAGCAATGTCCGGCGAAGCTGCAAGCCGGTCTGATATCGGAATTCCTGAAAACCAGAAAGACCTTCTGAAAGCACTGGTTAATACCGGGAAGCCGGTTGTTCTGGTTTTGATGAACGGACGACCGCTTACCCTGACCTGGGAAGCAGAACATGTACCGGCAATTCTTGAAGCCTGGGCTCCCGGAATTGAAGCCGGTCATGCGGTTGCCGATGTTCTTTTCGGTGATTATAATCCTTCCGGAAAAATCACGGCAACTTTTCCGAGAAATGTCGGGCAGATTCCGCTTTACTACAATCATAAAAACACCGGCCGGCCTTATGACGGAAACCTGAAGGACAAATACAAATCTAAATATCTGGATGTGGTGAATGAACCGCTGTATCCGTTTGGTTATGGGCTCAGCTACACAACATTTGAATATTCTGACCTGAAACTGAGTACTTCTGCTCCCAAAGGGCTAACTTCAGTTACTGCATCGGTTACTGTAAAAAATACCGGGAAATTTGCCGGTGGCGAAACTGTTCAGCTCTATATTTCAGATCCGGTCGCATCAGTGAATCAGCCGGTTAAAAAACTGAAAGGTTTTGAAAAAATCTTTCTGAAACCGGGTGAAAGCAAAGAAGTCCGCTTTACTATCACCCCTGAACAACTGAAGTTTATTCACTCAGATCTGTCCTGGGACTGGGAAGGCGGGGAGTTTGTCATTCATGCCGGAACCAATTCGGCAGAAGTGAAGTCGGCAGTTCTGAACTGGGAAAAGTAAAACTTTTGAGACACAAAAAAAGGGATCACTCAGGATCCCTTTTTTTTAAAATTACCTTTTGCTTTAATAGGTGATTTCCAGATTTGCCTGGTTGGTAGGAAGCTGAAGAATAAAACAGGCTCCGGCTGGTGACGGATCATATTTCAGAACACCATTCAGCTTTTGGACCATATTGTAAGCTACAAATAATCCCATCCCGATCTTTCCCTTGCTTTCCTGAGTAGTGTAAAACGCATCAAAAATCCGGGGTATTACGTGAGACGGTATTCCGGGTCCGTTGTCCTGAATGCGGATCGTGACGAAATCCTCATTGCCGGTCATGGTTATTTTTATCTCTCCGCCATCTGCCGGAATGGCTTCTGCTGAATTCTTAAGAATATTCGAAAAAATAATGTGAAGCATGTCCGAGTTGGATTCCACGGTAGGAATCGGACCGAAATCGGGGATAACCGGTAATGGTTTCCTGATTTCCTTTTGGGTGGACTGAATGGCCATTTCCAGAATCTGAGGCAGATTTACCGGTTGACGGTTGCTTTCAATCAGAAGATTAAAAGACATCAGAGACCGAACAATCCCGGTTATTTTGGCAGCTCCTTTATCAATAATAACGGCAAGTTCCAGAATTTCGTCGGCAACTTCAGTCAGGTTTTGTTCATGTGCATACTCTACCAGGCGGATAAATAAATCTTTGAATTCCTGAGCATGATCCGGAACCTGAACTGCCTCAACATCCTCCCGGTTTACTTCTGAAAGAGATGCGAGAACCGAAATAATATGGCTGATTTCACTTAAATCCTGCCGGATGGGCTGAACACTGTTTGAGATATAATTGATCGGGTTGTTAACCTCGTGGGCAATTCCCGAAACCAGCGAGACAAGGCTGTTCATCTTCTCCCGCTGGGCAGATTCAACACGGGAAAACTGGGCCTGAAGATTCGAAAAAAGCTGTTTGTTTTCAAAGGCAACCGCTGCCTGTGATCCGAATGATTCACTGATTTCCTTATCAAATTCGGTGAAGGGAATAACTACCTGATCGGTAATTTCGGGCGTGGTCAACACTGCATGATGGATGCTTTTTTTGTTGATGAGCTGCAGGACCCCAATAGTCTCTTTCCGGTGGTTTTTCAGCGGAACGATGAGCATTGACTTTGAACGGTACTGATTTTTTTCATCAAAACTCCGGTTGAAGGAGTAGGGCTTCCCCGGCGGAATTCTGTACACATCCTCAAATTCCAGAATCTCACCGGTAACTGCACAATATCCGGCCAGACTCGATGTATTCAATTCCATGACCTCGTTTTTCAGGGCAACCGGTGCCGATTCATTTTTCGTGTAAATGAACCGCATCTGCTTGTTTCGGGAACTGGTTTTCAACGGAAGGTCGGTCTGGGTTTTTTGTTCCAGAAAATAAAGAGTTCCGCTGTCTGCATCGGTCAGTTCAAGGGCAACAGATAAAATGGAATCAAGTACTATTGAAATTTCTTCTTCGGTTGAGAGGGCAATGGCAATTTTGTTTAATCGGCGGAGGTGATTTTTAACCTCATCAAATTCGTACTTTTTAGTGTAATGTCTGAGCAACCGGGTAAGGGTAGTTTCGGTTTTTCTTTGGGATGGAAACCCTTCGAGAACATCAAAAAGAAGTCCGTCGGCAATGTACCGGTTCAGATCCGAAACCGGTACTTCAGATTCCTGATCAACCACGATCCAGTAATAATGATCAGGATCCTGTATTTCTTTTTGAGACAGAGTGAGAAACTGGTTGAACCTGCAGAAAATAACTGCAGGTTCATTCGGCGGGATCCGGGTGAGCTGAGTTTTCAGAAACTCCAAATCGCCGGGTTCATTTTCTGCAAGAAAGAGACGGGAAGGAAAATCAGTCAGATCAGGAAGTTTTTGTCCCGTAATATTCAGAATATGGAGCGGTATATCACGAATCATCAGTTCAGCAATCGGATTAACGGTTAATCTGCCTAAAATAATCAAAAATCTTGAATTCCCCGAAATAATACCGGATTTTGTCCCATTAACGCCGGTAAATCTAATGAATCTCGACGAAATAAGAACCTTTTGCCTGTCACTGAATGGTGTAACCGAAGATCTCCCCTTCGATGAAGATACACTTGCCTTCCGGATTGGCGGAAAAATTTTTCTCCTGACCAGCCTGTCCGACCCTTCATCTGTAAACCTGAAATGTGACCCGGAGCTTGCGGTACAGCTTAGGGATCAGTTTCCCGGGGATGTCTTACCCGGTTACCACATGAATAAAAAACACTGGAATACAGTAAAGGTTACCGGAAAACCGGATCAAACAGCCATTTTCTCCATGATTCTGCAATCCTATCACCTTGTTTTAATGTCGCTGCCGGCCTCCATCCGGAAAAACTATGCCTGAATGGGTGAATCAGGCATCCGGGGCGTTTGCAGAATCTGCTGCCGGATTCATTTTGATATTTGCGTTCCCGGTTCTCATTTCTTTTCTGATTTATCTGGCTGAACGATGGGTAACCTCCTGGATGATCCGGACCGGCGGCGTTAAACTCGTTTGGGTGACAGCGTGGCTGGGAACACCGGTTCATGAATCCGCCCATGCCCTGATGTGCTTTATATTCAGGTGTTCCGTAAAAGAAATCCGGTTTTTTATCCCGGATCCGGAAAGTTCTGTTCTGGGCTATGTCAGGTATTCGTATCAGAAATGGAATCCGTTTCACTGGATCGGCAGATGGATGATCGGCCTTGCTCCTTTGGTTGCCGGTGCTTCGGTTCTTGCCGCAATTCTGTTTTTCACCGGTGCGTTCGGAAGTGATTTCCCGGTATTTCCGGTTTCTCAGACAGAAACAGAAAGCCTGAAGGAAATTGCACTCCGGCATTTCAGCCTGATCCATTCCATCTGGCATCAGATTGGAAGGCAGGTTTTTAGCCCTGGTTTTTTTAGTTCCCCTCTGAACTGGGTCTGGCTGTATACTGCTTCGGCCATTGCAATGCACATGGCCCCGTCAGTTGCCGACCTGAAGGGCACTGTTTTCGGCTGGATTCTGCTTTTTATACTTTATTCGGGATATGTGCTGGCCGGCGCAGCAGTCGGTTTGCCTGAAGTAAACACAGGCTGGCTGCTATCGGTTTCCTTGTACGTGACCGGAATCATGACTGCAGCCCTCTTTTTTTCAGGGTTGAATTTGGGATTCTGGTTTTTCCTTCTGAATTTACTTCACCGGCTCAAAACCGGATACTGGTTATTTTCTCGCAATCATTAACTTCCTGGTTGGTTTATGACAGATCTGCTCATTGTGGGACAGGGACTTGCAGGTTCTATTCTTGCACTTGAGGCCCAGAAACGTGGACTTTCTGTTCTGGTAGCCGATGTTTTCAGGCAGAACTCTTCTTCCAGAGTCGCAGGCGGTTTGTTTAACCCGATTACCGGACGCCGGTTTGTTAAAACCTGGATGGCGGACGAAATTTTCCCCTTTGCAGAACAGTTTTATACAGGGCTTGAAAAGGAAACCGGACTTTCCTTTTACCATCCGTCACCGATTTACCGGATTTTTGCATCTGAACAGCAGAAAATGGAATTCCTGAATAAAATTGAAGAAGAAGACCCGGCCCCGTTTACACCGGTTCCATTTGCTCCCGGTACCCTTCACCCAGCCGTGATTCACCCTCATGGCGGCCTTGTGATCCCGGGAGGCGGATGGCTCAACACCGATGTTTTTCTGGATGCTGTCCATCAGAAACTGGTGAGTCAGGGCATTCTTCATCTGACTGAATTTCACCCGGATCAGATTGAAATTCTTCCGGATGGTTTTCAGTGGAAAAAACAAAAAGCCAGATACCTGATTATGGCTGACGGCTGGTATGGACCGGTTTCTCCCTGGTTTAATTTTCTTCCTTTTGTCCCGACAAAAGGTGAAGTCCTTACAATCTCGGCCCCCTTGCTTGATCTGGATGAAATAATTTCAAGAAGCGGGTTTATTTTGCCGCTGAAAAAAGGCCTGTTCAAAGTTGGGGCAACTTACTCCTGGGATGATCTCACCTTTTCTCCAACTCCGGCCGGAAGGGAAGAACTGATCCTGAAAGTGAAATCCATGATCAACGTTCCGTTCGAAATTATGGCTCATGATGCGGGTGTCCGCCCGACGGTGAGAGACCGGCGGCCGTTTATCGGCTGGAGCCCGGTGAACAAATCAATCGGGATCTTAAACGGATTTGGAACAAAAGGCGTTTCTCTGATTCCCTGGTTTGTCCATCATTTTCTGAATCACCTCCAGAACGGGGAATCCCTTCATCCTGAAGCGAATGTGACCCGTTTTCTTTGATCGGCTTTTTTTCTGGCTTCACCCGGTATTCTTTTGGTTTCATCGACCGGGATTTTCCTCTCTTTATGCAGATTTCCATCTTCCTGCCAGTAAGTTTTTATCAATTTCAGGAGTAGCCTCATGCTGACTGCAGTTTTTTGCATGGTTCTTTCTGTAACCGTTCCCGATACTTCCCGGTTTGCAGAACTCAGAAAGGAGTATCAGGAAATTCTTTCTGACCTGACAGCCGATGAAGACTTCCCGGGGGTGGTTGTAACGGTTGAATCCGGCGACAGATCATTTTCCTGGGCCGGCGCATCAGGAAACCTCACTGCAGGTTCAACCTTTTTTATTGCCAGTACCACCAAGATTTTTATTACAGCACTTGTCCTGAAACTTGAACAGGACGGAAAGCTTTCCCTGAATGATCCGGTCGGGAAATACCTTCCATCCGATATTATAAACGGACTTCACCGGATGAACGGTGCAGAGTATTCAGGTTACATCACCATTCGGCATCTGCTTTCACATACCTCGGGTATTCCCGATTATTTTGAAGGAATCCGGCCGGATGGGACCAGCTTGATTGAGGAATTAAAACAAGGCAGGGACCGGTCTTGGACGTTTGAAGATGCTGTATCCTGGTCGAAGCAGCAGGAGCCAGAGTTTAAGCCCGGTGAAGAGGGAAAAGCGCTGTATTCGGATACCAATTTCCAGCTTCTGGGGAAAATCATTGAAAGCAGGGAACACAAACCGGTTGCAGAAGTTATTGATTCGCTGATATTGATGCCGCTGGAAATGAGAAATACACGAATGTGTTCAAAAAACTCATCCACCCCGGATGTTGGGCTGAACCTGGGCCCAAAACCATTGAACATACCGCTGGCAATGAACTCATTTGGTCCGGATGGTGGCCTGATTTCAACATCGGGCGATCTGATGAAATTCCTCAGGGCTTTCAGGAACGGGTATTTTTTCCCCAGAGAAAATTGGGCCGGATTACAGGTCTGGAATGATATTTTTTTCCCGCTGGAAGCCGGAACCGGAATCACCCGGTTTAAACTTCCCTGGATCTTCTCGCTGGTTTCCCCCGATCTGCAGTTGATCGGCCATTCCGGACTGTCTGGAGCTTTTGCATTTTACTGCCCTGAAAAAGATCTGTTCTTTACCGGAACAGTCAATCAGGTTGACAGCCCGGGAACTTCTTTCAGGCTGATGCTGAAACTGGCGGCCAGCTACTAAACGGTCGGCCTTAGTTGCCGGATCACTTCAGCAGTAAACGTTTCGGTCGTCCCTTTTCCACCGGCGTCTGCGGTGCAGAGGTCTTTGTTTTCAAGCGATTTAAGTACAGCTTTTCTGATCAGGCTGGCTTTTTCCTGTTCTTTCAGGTAATCGAGCATCATACACGCCGAGAATAAAAAGGCTGTCGGATTGGCTTTTCCCTGCCCGGCAATATCCGGTGCAGATCCGTGAACCGCCTCAAAAATAGCCGATCCGGTACCGATATTGGCCGATCCGGTAACACCAAGTCCACCAACAAGCCCGGATGCCAGATCAGATAAAATATCCCCGAACAGGTTGGTTGTCACAATCACATCGAACCGCTGCGGACGGATGACCATTTGCATGGCCATATTATCAACAATCAGGTCCTCGAACTGAATATCCGGGTAGTCTGCCGCAATTTCTTTTCCGACAGAAAGGAAAAGTCCGGTAGTCAGTTTCAGGATGTTTGCCTTGTGCACGAGTGTTACCTTTTTCCGGCCTTCAGATCTGGCAAAATCAAAAGCGGCTCTGATAATTTTGATACTCGCCTCCCGGCTGACAATGGCTTTGCTTTCTGCAATGGTCTGGTCTTCATCGAGCCATTTTTCCTGCCCGATGTAAAGCCCCTGTGTATTCTCCCTGAAGAGAACCATATCCACACCCGGAAAAGGGGTTTGGATTGCCGGGATTGAAAAAGCAGGACGGATGTTGCAATACAGGTGGAACGTTTTTCTCAGGGTCACGTTGACTGACCGGTACCCCCCGCCTACTGGTGTGGTAAGCGGACCTTTCAGTGCAACTTTATAGTTGCGGATTAGTTCCAGGGTGTTTTCGGGTAACGGGTCGCCGGCAGTTTCAACTCCTGCCATTCCAGCAACCGCCGGAATCCAGTTAATCCGGATGTTTGCCGCCTCAAATACTGCTATGACCGACCGGGTTATTTCCGGCCCGATTCCATCTCCTGGAATTAAGACAACCTGATGCATATTAACCTCATTTTCCTATAAAAATACAGGTTTCAGAAATCCGAAAAAAAGAAAAAACCGGTTTTTGGATGACGGCTGACAATTTGATTCTGATTCGCATTATTTCTTTTTCTGGCGGACTTTAAGAATGTAATTTTTTAATGATTCCAGAACGTCCTCAGGTAAGGTGCAGGAAATAACCGGACTTACTTTCATCATCATTTCAAACAGATAAAAGTCTGAAAAATGGCCAGTTTCTGCTGCCGCCATCAGACATGAAAAGGCAGGATTCGTTGGGATCAAATCTGGTGAACTCTGAAGCTGGGCAACCAGATTGGCCATTGCTTCTTTCTCTTCCTGGCTGGAATATAGTCCCCTTTTTACACCTTTTGATTCGCTGTATCCGGGTTCAAATTTCCACAAAGCTTTAACCATGGAATAGCCAGCCCAGGCTGGATGGAATTTCAGGTCAACTTCAGTTTCGTTTCCTTCAAGAGTGTACTGTGGGCAAAAATCAAAATCCTGTTCTGAATTACCGGCAGATTTCATGATATTAAAAAAGGAAATCTTGATTCTTGGATTGTTCCGGTTCAGAATCCAGGCAAGGGTGATTTCATTGACTGCCAATTCGGTTTTTCCCATAATCCAGTAAGTATCTGCCAAAAACCAGTGGGCCATAAAATCCAGAGGGTTTGTTTTAATGGCCAGTTCATACCAGACCACTGCCTCTGAATACAGCTTTTTCTGGCCGTACATCTGACCCAGATAGGTCATGATGTAGGAAACGGAGGGGTCTTTTTCGAGTGCCTTTTGGTAATAATAAACCGTGCTGTCCCAGTTCCCTGAGGAAAAGAAATTTTCAGCCTTATCAAATTCCACCTTTGCATCTTTCCGGATTGACTGGATTCCAAGGCTTTTTCCGTTCTCAGCAGTCAGTAGGACGTAATGTTCACTGATCGTGTTTTTTGACTGGTCCGGGCAGGTGATTTCACCCTCAAGTTCACTTAGATTATAACTTAAATCAGACTTTTCCATCACTTTGAGCACTTCGGCAGGGGTCGGGGGGACCTGTGCAAAAATAAAATTTCCTGTCAGAAAACAGGCCGAAATCCAGATAACCAATTTCATACTACCTCCGGGAAATAAATTCAAATTTAGGATACACGGTCCAAATCCCGTCGTCCACAGGTCAACTCAGATCCAATTTTAATTAAAATCAAACAATTCAGGGTGTTCAACGATATTTTCTGACGATGTTTTTCTTCAGGACATAAACAAAACGAAAAGATAGCCGGGTCTTGATTTTTCTATAGCCTTAAAAAACGACCTTTGTCTCTGTTTTGGAGGTTTTATGATAGTCCTGATGGTGCTTTTCGGTTCGTTTCTGGTGTCGGATATGCCCGGTGGAAAAATATCGGGAAAGGTAGTTTCTGCCGAAAACGGCATGGCGGTGAGTTCAGCCATTGTAACGCTGATCAGCCGGGATGAGCCGCTGGGAGCTGTCAGAACGAACCCGGCAGGAAATTTCAGCTTCACGGGTCTGGATCCGGGACGGTACACATTGAGGGTCAGAAAAACCGGGTTTGATGATTTTTTTAAAGAGGTGGTTGTAAATGATAACTTTACCGTGCGGATTCAAATTCCGTTCAAACACTTGGCAGAAAAGACAAAAAGTGCCGTCACAAACGGAGAAACACCAAAAGAACAGGAACCTGCAGCAACTTCCACCCCAACTGTTCAACCTGCCGCTGTTGAACTGATACCGGTTGCAGCAGATCAGCCGGCAGGAGAGACTGCACCAGATTCAACCAATGAGGAAACCCAATTCGAAGAGTTCCCGGATTTGCAGCCGGAACCGGTTGGCGGCCTGAAAGCAATTATAAAAAATATCGAGTATCCGGAGCTGGCCAAACGGATGAATATAGAAGGTCAGGTTGTTGTTAAGATACTTGTTTCGGCAGAAGGAGAGCCAATCCGGATTGATATTCTGAAAAAGGCTCATCCTGTTTTAAATGATGCCGCCATTTCCACTATTTACAAATCCCAGTTTCAACCGGCTGTTCATCAGGGCAGGAAAGTATCTGCTTTTCTGACACTTCCGGTTCATTTCAGACTGAAATAAGGAAGTTTGAACGGCAGCCAAAACCAGATTGAATTAAGAGGATCCATCTGCCTCTTTCAGATTTCTTTGAGAAAAAAAAAGCCGGACATTGCCGGCTTTACAAAACACCCACTCCGTTAAGCGGGTTAGACAGCCTCTGCAACCTCGGCTGGACTTGCCGGTACTTTCTCGAACATCCAGGAAGAAACAGATTCAGACATACTCTTGAGAGTAAATTTAAGATTCAGAGAGGCCCGGTTTTCCAAATGATGTTTGGGAATTAAAAGCCCGTAGCAGGTTCCGGTACGGCTGATTATTCGTGCACCTCCCGAAAAAAGAAACTCCTGCCCCGCGCCTTCAAAAACCTCGACCTGGCACAGCTTCAGGGTTACCGGATGCTGAACAGAAAACCGGAGCAGAACAAATGCAGGATCTGAGCTTGGCTGAAGTTCGGCATGGGTGACTGCCGGTTCATGATACCAGTCCTGAAGAGCCAGTTCAAATGGGGGAACTTCTCTGTAACGGGATTCTTCCAGATAAAAGGGAAGATCTTCATGTTCACGGGCATAGGCAAGTCCCTGCTGAAGGTCATCTTTTCCTGATCCGGGGGCTGTTTGATGCTGCTGGAAGTTTCTGCATTCGCCGAACATCCAGTTTTTTCCGGTATAGACTTCCCAGTCATTGTCGATGGCATGCCGGGTCGTTGAAAAAATCAGTCCCGGGGCAGATAGTTTTACAGGCTGCTTCATCTTTCTTCTCCTTTTTCATCCAATAGGACACCGGCAAGATGGAAAGGGTTTTATTAACAAACAAGACAAAAGTATCGTTATATCATTATAAGGTGATTAAAAGATTAAATAATAAATCTGCAGCGAAAATGGATTAGTATATGAAGGGAAAACGGGTGGAAAGGTTAAACTATTTCTTGCAAAAAAAAAGCCCCGGAGTTTCATAAAGATTCCCCGGGGCTTCACCACAATTCAGGGCAAGCCTGAAATTAAAACTCGATTTTAACTCCGCCGATGAAAAGGCGGTCCCATTGATAGACTTTCATCGTGTCATGACTCCGCTTGTTCCACGTATATCCGTACAGGTTTTTCTGACCGGTGACGTTCTGGAGTTCAAAGAAGGACACTATGGTGAAGGAGTCAAAATTTGTCCGGTGATCTGCCCTCAGGTCCAGACGGAAATAATCAGGCAGCCGGGTGTCATTGATCCGGTTTTTATCCAGAACCATCCGGTTGACGGAACGTGAGGAATCCATATCAACGGGTGTATAAGGTCTGCCTGAAATGAACCGGTATTTTCCTGAAAACTCAAGGGTTTCACTGAATTTATACCCGCCGGTCAGGGTCAGGACATTGGGAATATCAAAACTGCCCGGCCGTTCAACCCCATCCAATGCTTTATGACGGGTTTCACTCCAGGAGTAAGAAATGAGACCATACCAGTTTTCAGTCAGTTTTTTCTGAACGAATAGGTCAAACCCGACACTCCGGCCTGTTCCTGTGCTTTTCATGTCAGCGATTCCGTTGGGCCCGAAATCGTCGCCGGTGTTGGCAAGGGAAATCATTGAGTCGGTAACTGAAACCGGGTAGTCAGAATAGGTCTTCACATATCCCTCAAGCGTAACTTTCATATCAGAATCGGGATAATAATCAACTCCCAGAACTGAATGCATGGCTTTTACGAAGGTCAGGTCCCGGTTCGGGAATTCGTTTCCGTACAGCCAGATCCACTCAGGCGACTGATGAAAAATTCCCCAGGATGCATTGAGGTTCAGGAACGGAAGAACCGACCAGGTAGCTCCGATGCGGGGATCAAAAGACACTTTTTCCTTCAGGGCTTCAAAGTAATTGAGACGGCCACCGAAAGTAAATTTCCAGTCTTCAAGTGGTTTGTAAACCAGTTGGGAATAGACATCAGATTTCAGAAACGACTTTTTGGTGGACAGTGTATAGGGTTTACTGTAAGTTCCGTAAGCATTTGTATCTCCGCCATAAGTCAGGTCATAACTGAATCCGGTTTGCCGGATCGACCCGCCGGCGTTCAGTTCTATCTGTTTGCCCAGGTATGTCGAAAACATATATTTTGCTCCGGCCAGGTTTTCATTGGACTGATTGTCAACCATAACCCGGTCCGGGGCATTTTTATCCTTCAAGAGATTAATCACTTTGGCGTTGAAATCATTCCAGGTATTCCAGACGTACAGGTTGCCGAAGGATTTATTGTCATATAAATGCCGCCAGGAGGCGCCGAGCAGGTATTGGTATCCACCCGATTCAACATCCTCACTCAGGCGTTTATCGAGATCCTTTTCTTTTTCATCGTCCTTG
This sequence comes from Bacteroidota bacterium, assembly GCA_023151185.1. GTDB lineage: Bacteria > Bacteroidota > JABWAT01 > JABWAT01 > JABWAT01 > JAFLBE01. Next base: position 339,549 of record JAKLJL010000002.1, on the reverse strand, counting down.
AAATGGATATAATCGAATCCGGCCAGTGCCACAAAATTCAGTGAATTTTTTTCGTTGATTGTGTGGGTGACCTTGGCATTAATGTTGGTGTATTGAGGAACTGCAGCCAATTGAATGGCATCGTTGATCAGATCCAGATAGGACCGGCGGGCGTTGAACATAAAAGTCGTGCTTTTCCCGATCGGACCTTCAAGTGTACCGCCAGCACCCGCCATCGACATTTCCATATTTCCGGTGATCCGGTCCGGATTTCCTTCCCGCAGGCGGATATCCAGAACTGAAGACAGTTTATCTCCATACAGCGAAGGGAAGCCGCCGGTCAGAAAGTTGGCTTCCGAAATAAACTCAGTCTGCATCATCCCGATCGGTCCACCGGATGATCCCATTGACCCAAAGTGATTTATATTGGGAATTTCAAACCCGTCGACAAGATTCAGGTTTTCTGCGGGACTTCCGCCTCTGACGATCAGGTCATTCCTGGCATCCGTTGTCTGAACAACGCCCGGCATGGTCTGGATCATCCGGGAAATATCTCCGGCAGCACCTGGTGCCCGCCGGATTTCCTCATAGGAATAAGTCTGGAGGCTGGTAGGGGTTTCGGTTGGTTTATAAAAGTAGGATCCTTCGACCACAATTTCTTCCTTCAGTTCGATGGCTGAGGATTCCAGTTCAACAACCAGATAGGTCGGATTCAGCGGGCTGACCGCAATATCCGATTTTATCACCGGGATGTAGCCCAGCATTGAGAATTTTACCGAAACAACACCGCTGGGAACTTTATCTATGGTGTACTTGCCGTCAAGATCAGTTGCCGATCCTAAAAGTGGGGAAACCACAATCACATTGGCCCCAATCAGAGGTTCCTTGGTAGCACGGTCGATGACTTTTCCGTAAATACGGCTGAATTTACTTTCTCCGGCCACCGGGGTACCGGGAGGGTTTGCACTGACCTGGATTGCGGAAGAAAGCAGAAAGAGGACAAGAACGATCCGATTCATTTTAACTCCTGTGTTTTTGACTGATACAAAGGTCTTAAGGAACCGGATGATTTTGGGCGGTTTCCGGATGAAATACGGCTCTTGCCAGATGAAATTACCTGATGAAGTCACCAAATGGGGATCGGGAGACTGGCCGGTTAATGTTCGAGTACGAGTTTTAGCGGGTGGTGATCTGTTTTTCGGGACTTCCGGTGAAAAGGAAGCAGGCCGCCGGGTTCATTTTTTACAGTAGAAATCCAGGTTTCCATTTGCTGTGTATTTTGAATCCAGTCAACCGACCTGAAATACTCTGGCTTGTCCTTGCGGGTTCCCTTGAGCTTGACCAGTGACAGGTTCAGTTTTCCTGAACACCACGTCATGAGCCAGGGAAATACCGGATTAAAAAGAGTCTGGTCGGAAACAAGAATCAGAAGGTGGGAACACCCGTCAAGCTTTTCTGATATGACATCCCGTAAAAACCGGGTGGAGTGACCTGGCGGGACCGGGTCGGTCAGATATTCAGGTCCATCAACCTCAACACCGGTTGATTTCAGATACCGGTAAACCAACCTTGCCGGATCGGCATCTTCAGATTGATGAAAGAGAAAAACCCGGCAGTTTCGGGTGGTGTTCCCAGATCCCGGGTTGTCTCCCTGAAGAAACTTTCTGAAATCCTGCATATCCGGTATCGTCATATTTTCCTTTGACCTGACCAGTGCAAAGTTTGCCCGGATCAGGGAAAAAGGAAATACAGGAAACACCGTATAATTTAACTACTACATACTGTAGTTAATCTGAGTAAACAAGAATTAACGGCAAAATCAGAAAAGAATAAGGTTCAGAACCCGGTTTTGGGACAATTCCTCAGAAAAAATCCCTGATCGCAGGAAAGGTGATCCGGAATCCGGTTGTAAACTGATCAGGAAGCTGGTTTCTGAGTACTTCTGCCCGGTGGGACGGATGGATTGATTTTAACTCCATGAGGGAAGTAAATAAATGACCTGTTCCACCTGTCGTGAAAGGAACCCGGAACAGTTTGTCGCCTGCTTCACGGCTCAGAGGATCACCGTTGTTGAAAAACTGAAGGTGAATTTCCCGGGGAGTTTCCTCAATATTAATCAGAATCCTGGTTGCACCGAACCGCAGTGCATTCGAGATCAGGTTGGCAACCAAACCATCTGCGGTTTCCTTGTGGGTATAAACTCTGCATCCCCTGTTTCCGGTTACTTCAAGGGTTAGATGGGGCATGGTTCTTGATTTGGGAAGCAAAAGATCAAGTCTCCAGAATTTACCGGTCAGCGTACCGGATTTAAATTCTTCCCGGATCTGGGGAACATAGTCTTTCAGCTCAGATAGCTCACGGTTGATTTCATCGATCAATTCTCTGGATTCTGGTTTATTTTCGGACTGGTTCAGCTTGGTGGCCAGGACTTTCAGACTCATCAGCGGAGAATTGATAAAGTTGGCGAAATCGTGTAAAGCTCTGTCAAGCCGTTTGAACCGGGCATCGGTTTGTGCGTCAAGCCCGGCGTAAGAGGATTCCAGTTTGGTTGCATCTGTGCGGGCATAGGAAAGGTGGGTATTCAGTTCAGTGACCTGGTTCGACAGGGTTTCCCGGTCAGTTGTCAGTTTGGAGATTTCATGGTGCTGTTCCAGAAGCCTCTTCTGCTGAGGCCAGATCAGATACTTGAGAAAACTGACGATCAGAATAACGACAACCGAAATCAGAGCCAGGCTAACCCAGATTGGGTTTTCCCATCCCCAGAAAAAATCGGCGTCGAACTGACGGATGTAAAGAAAAATAAAATAAAATGACATATTGGGGTAATTGGTTTAATAAAAATCGAATGTAAGGATCTTCTTTCATATCTTTTTGTTCAGGTCCCACATTCACTGAGTCAAATAACAATGAAAGGTCATCGACCAGATACAGGATAAATAAAGTGGCCAGGACCAAAAGATCTATCCGAAGTTTCCCGGAAAAATGGGTTTCAGATAAGATAATTTTGAGAGTCAGCATAATCAGAATCAAATCAGTGACCGGGAAAAGGGAAAGCCGGTAAAATTCCATTCCGCCAATAAACGCAAATATAAAAATCATCGAAATGGTAATTTGACCGGCAATTACCAGTATTCTGCCTGTTTTTAAAAAAGACCAGATGACAAAGCTTTGGGCAGCAAACAGCAATAGTTCGGAAACTGTTACTTTAAATGATCCAAATCCCGGCCAATTGGCTCTGATTTCCGGAAACTCCCAACTGATTAGAAAGAAGGGGATTGCCGATAACATATAGATGGCATAGGGCAGTAATACTTTTTTAAACAGTGCTTCTTCCTGAAAAAGCCAGACAACGCCCCATAAACCGGCAGAAGTGAGCAAAATGAGTCTGAAAAGACCAATGGTGTCGACTGAAAAAAAGAAACCACCAAAAAACAGTGTGCAGACTCCGAACAGAAGAAAACCGATTCCCCGGGCTGTTTGAATTTTAGCGGAAAAGGCATAAACGAGATATCCGGAAAGCGCTGATAGAAAAAGGATTACTGCAATTTGTGCCATAATTCCAATCAAAATGTTCAGTTACAGGATGGTGGGCACGGCCAGATCCGTTCAAGTACAGTACCGCCACATTGTACCGAAAATACATGATTTGGCCGGATTTGTAAATGAACCGGCTGACCTGGGTTTGAATTTAACAGGTCCTGAACCAGACTGATGCTGGCAAGACGGGCCAGTTTTCCTTCTAAATCAGGCGTTCCATTAAAATATAATGGCTTCTGGTCGCGTCCGGTAATTACAAACTCAATCCGGGTTTCATCAAACCAAAACCAGATTTTATCACCAGAAGCAGATGCATAGGTAACAGCAGATTCAAACTCGGCATGGTTTACCGTTACATTGGCAAGCGGTGCACCAAACAGGTCAAGTGCAGTACTTTCTGTAAAAAGCTCACCGGCAGTCTGGGAAAAGGCCAGTACCGGAAACAGGAAAATTAAGGCGGTTGTGAACCAGTTTGTTTTCATTTTTGTCCTCTTTTTAGTGGATATCAAATGAAAAATATTCCGCCTGGTTAAAAATCGATAACAGGCGTGAAACCGGCTAAAACGAAGCCAAAGTGCTTGAGAACAAGGGTTTAGAGGGAAAACCCTGAGATCATCTAAGGGTGAAAACTGGTGAAAAATACGGTATTCACCTGAGAGACTTTTTATATTTTTTTTCTCATTTTTGAAGAAAAATCAATCTGAGGCTGTGATGAATACCAGAATTTCCCTGCTTGTTGCTGATGACCACACCTTTACCCGGAAAGGCATTATTCAGATGATGCGGGATCTATATCCGTTGGGTGATGTTTTTGAATCTGATGACGGAATTGAATCACTGGCTATTGCCCTCGAAAAAATGCCGGATCTGATCATTTTGGATATCACCATTCCCTTTCTGAACGGAATTCATGTTTGCCAGCAGATTCTAAGCAAAAATCCGGAAGCAAAAGTGATCATGATAACCATGAATGACCCAAAAGAATACCTTATTCCATCACTCGAGGCTGGGGCCATGGGATTTTTAAAGAAGGATGCAACTGCTTCCGAATTTAAAGAGGCGGTTGATCTGGTGCTTTCCGGGAAGAAATATTTAACGCCGGCATCCTCATCCGAACTGATTTCTGCCTTTCTGGCTTTGAAAAAACATCCGGTTCCGTCAAAGACAGATGTTCTGACCCTCAGGGAAAAGGAAATTTTAACCCGGATTGCAGAGGGTCATTCGACACGTGAAATATCTGAAGCGATGACACTGAGTTATAAAACCATCGAAACCCACCGAAGCAATCTGATGCGGAAACTGAGGCTTCATACCCTGAATGAACTGGTCCGGTTTGCTATTCAGAATAAATTCATTTCCGGTCCGAAGGGAACCTGATCCGGCCCTACAGTTTGACAATCATGCCCTTCCGCTTTAATTTGGATGAAACAATCCGAACTGTGATGAGCAAAGAAAACAAACCACTGCAATTTAAACGGACAACCCGATCTGTCCTTTTCTCGGTACTGACGGTAGTTTTTATTTCCTACATTTTCTTTTTTCCCGACTGGTGGCTGGCATCGCTGATCATGGCTGGCTTGAGTGCCTTTGCCCTTTTCATTAATCTCCGCCTGAAATAGTCCGGTTTATTTTACCAACCAAAAAGGATAAAACCATGAAAACCCTTCTGTCACTGCTGGTCCTGATGATCGTTCCGGTGCTGGCCTCTGCTCAGATTTCCGTCGGGAAATCACTTCCAAAAGTCGATCTTTCTGGAGACTCCGGCGGACGTTTGAACGGAACGCTGTGGAGCAGTTCTGAAATTTCCGGGAAAGTCTTTACAATGATGTATGTGGATCCGGATGAAAAAGATGTGAATGAAGCCGTTGAACAGGCTCTAAAAAAAGAGAATTTCCCGCGGGATAAATATGCTTCCATCGCCATGATCAACATGGATGCCACCTGGAAACCCAATGCCGTGATCAAAATGATCCTTGACGGAAAGCAAAAGGATTTTCCTCATACCATTTATGTCATGGACAAGGATAAAGTTCTGGTTAGGAAGTGGGGATTGGCTGATGACAATTATCATGTCATCACGTTTGATAAAACCGGTAAAGTGATTTTTGAAAAAGCAGGAAAACTGTCGGATTCAGACATTAAAAAACTGATAGCAGTGATCAAAGAAAATCTCTAAAACCTTTCAGGCCAGGCTGATTTTTCCACTCCGGAAAGATCAGCTTGTGAGTTTAAGTCCGGCAATTCCCGAAATTATCAGAAGCATAAAAACCATCCGTGCGGCCGTAACCGGCTCCTTAAACAACACCATTCCCAGAACAGCCGTCCCAACTGCCCCAATTCCTGTCCAGATGGCATAGGCCGTTCCGACGGGAAGTTTGTCTACTGCTTTTGAGAGAAAAACAAAACTGAGAATCATGGTAATGACTGTAAATACTGTTGGTTTCATCTTTGAAAAACCTTCCGTGTATTTCAATCCAACAGCCCATGCAATTTCAAGAAAGCCGGCAATAATCAGATACAACCACCCATTTGAAACCATACCGTGACCTTTTCTTTCTTTTTTCCTTTCAAAGATAAAACCAGGGGGCAGGGAACTGAAACATCCCGCAGGTTTTAACTGTTCAGGCTGAAAATGAAGCGGGCAGTGGTTATTTTCGCAGATTTAAAGGACACTCCATGACGATTCAGGAAACCAAAGATCAGGTGATTCAGGAATTTTCGCAGTTTACCGACTGGGAAGACAAATACCGCCATTTAATCCAGATGGGAAAGGCATTGCCCGTGTTTCCATCCGGCTTTCAAACGGATGACTATAAGGTAAACGGATGCCAGTCTCAGGTTTGGCTGAAGGCTGATCTCGACGGAAACCGGGTGGTATTCCTGGCTGACAGTGATGCCTTCATTGTCAAAGGTCTGGTTGCCCTGCTGCTGAGAATATATTCCGGCCAAACCCCGGCAGATATTCTGGCGTTTCCACCTGATTTTCTGAAAGAAATCGGTTTGGATCAGCACCTTTCCCAAAACCGGACGAACGGACTGGCAGCTATGGTGAAAAAAATCAAAACCTACGCAATAGGGTACCAGATGGTTCTTCAGCGATCCGGAAAGGGTTGATTCAGTACCGGAGTTATTTCCGGATCAGACCACTTTGACAACTACCATGGTCATATCATCATGTTGAGGAGCCGATCCGGCAAACTGACGGATTTTCTGACTGATGTGGGAAATGATTTTTTCCGACGGAAGGTGTCTGACTTCCTGGAGAGCAGCAATCAGGCGGTCCTCTCCAAATTCCTCTTTCTGTTCATTCATTGCCTCGGTGTACCCGTCGGTGTAAAATAAAATAACATTCCCCGGGTAAAGCTGTAGGTCCTGATCCTGAATCACCCGGTCAAAAACTTCACCTTTTTCAATTCCGAGAGCAAGTCCGTTGGGTTTAAGGCTGATCTGTCCGGCATTTTCAAACAGAAAGACAGCCGGGTTGTGACCTGCCCTGCTTAAGGTCATTTTGCGGGAATTGACTGAAAGAACCGCATAGAACATGGAAACAAAATTCCCTTTTTCAATGGACCGGTATAAAAGCTGATTTACTTTTGAAAGAACAACACCGGGTGGCAACTGGTGATCGGCATGAGACTGAACAATCCCCTTGGTCAGGGTCATGTAAATAGCAGCGGGCAGTCCTTTTCCTGAAACGTCCCCAACTGCAATACCGATATTTCCGTCCGGCAGGTCAATAAAGTCGTAATAGTCGCCACCCACCTCCAGAGCCGGGATACAGATTCCGGCAATATCGAATCCGGGAATTTCGGGACTTCGTTTCGGCAGCAGTTTCATCTGAACCTGGCGGGCAATTTCGAGTTCCCGGGTCATTCTTACCCGTTCGGTGATCCGGCGGATATGGGCCGGTGTCGTATCCGGTTGATAGGAGAATTCCTTTCCTGAAAGGAAACCGGCAGCCATTAAAACTGCCGGCAGCAGAATCAAAACCACCGAAACTATCAGATCCGGAATAAAACCTGGTCCTGCCGAAACCAGAAAGGGGACCAGAAGCAAGCCTGCGACGACAGTAAAACTTGCCATAACCGTTGTGAGCAGGTCATATTTCCAGAACAGAACCGAGAAATAAATTCCGAAGACAAACGGAATCAGGAAGGTTATCCAGATAGGTTCCACAAAAAACTGAATCCGCCAGAAAATGGTGGCGAAAACAGCCCAGATTACCGATGAGATCAGTGTAGCCAGCCAGCGGAGTCCTGTTTTTCTTTCCAGATACAGGTTGCCGAACAGCCTGAACAGAAGTTCACCCAGAAGTGCGGCAGAAACTGCATTTAAAAAAGGTGCACCGGCAGGGAACCAGGCCGTCAGAATTTCATGGAAAAAGGTCTGGTTGTTGGTTCCCCCGGTTAGGGTCATCAGACTCCAGCCAAGACCAATAAAAAGCCCCAATCCGGCGAGCCCGAAGAGATACCCTCTGGCGGTAGAAACAGCGAACCTCCTGTCACGCCATTGGCGGCTTAAAAGTCCGTCAAGAGAGGCCAGTTTATCGCTGTGTTTCTCTCTAAGCCAGGACTCACCGATACTCCAGGCCGAAAATGCGGCCAGACCATAGAGTGGATTCAGAACCAGAACCTTGAAAATCAGGATCACGATGTTGATCCAGTCATAGGAAAGTTCACCAAATCCGTATCCATAACCCGAAGCAGGGAATTCATTGATCGCCTGCAGACCTTTCAGGACAAAAACCAGCCAAAAGATACTTCCGGCTGTTTTTACACCAACTTCACCTTCGTGGTATTTTTTAAGAAAAACACCCAGTTGAAGCACCAGCATGAAGAAAAAGATGACAATGGATCCCATTACCAATAGAAAGACAAAGGATTGATAGTCTGACCGGGCCAGGGTAAATGATTCAGGCTGATTCAGTTCATAGATAAACTGAGTCAGTTCACTGCCCTGGACCATTCCATAAATCTGCAGGGTGCTGTTGAGGGGTGGAAACGGTTTTTGATATTTAAAAGTGTAAACCATCCGGTTCTGCTGCTTTTCACCCGAAGCTTCTGCCAGCTTAAAGCCAGAGGTATCCAGCCTGGCTTCAGATAGGGCATTGTTGAAAATAGCCAATGCAGAATCCTGACTGATCTGGGGGTCTCCAAACCCGGTGTTGGTCAGTTTTTCGCTGAGCAGGAAACTGAATCCGTTTACCTGTCCTGATCCATCCAGAAAGACATGAAATTTCCGCTGCGGAGCACTTTGATTTACATTCTGGTAAAAGTGAACCTGCCAGCGGGAAGAAAATAGACCGGCAGGAAAGACCTCTGCAAGTGAGTCGGCAGCTTTCAGTCCCAGATAAATCCAGGCAAGACGGTGATCATCTGTATCGGTAATCCAGGTTACTGCCGAGTATTCATCGGGGTTATATCCCCGTTCCTTCAGAAACCGGGATGCTGTTTCAATAGCCTCTTTCCGGTCGATCCGGTTGTCGAAGGAAATATAAGGGAAAATGTCACCGGCAAGCCAGAAGGAAACAATCAGTCCGGCTGCAGCAAGGAAGAAAAGGGCTGGGTTTATTCTGGATGAAAAGGGCATTGGATACTCCCGAAACAGTTCTGGATAGCAATTCCGGCCGGATTAGCGGGTCCGGCACGATTTTACCCGGATTGATCCCGAAAGTTACACAGGCTTCAGAAAAAACCCAATCTTAAACAGGAGAATCACAATTGATCATCCAGTGTACGCCGAACCTGTCGGTAAAAATAGCAAAATAGGCTCTCCAGGATGTTTCCTGCAGATCCATTTCAATTTTTCCTCCTGCCGAAAGTTGGTTGAAAAGGTATTGGGCTTCAGTCCGGTTCTCTGCATCCAGTGCAATATGGAAGGCATTACCCTGAACCAGGTTGAAACCGGCAGATTCCAGAGCATCAGTCGCCATGAGGACAGGACCTGATGGAAGCGGAAGGGCAATGTGCATAATTTTTTCCCGGGCTTCCGGTGGAAGTGAGTCTGAACCCGGGTTATCGCAAAACCGTTGAAGGGTCGTAAACTCTCCGCCAAACACCGACTTGTAAGTAAGAAAAGCTTCCTCGGCAGTTCCGTTAAAGTTGAGATAAATAGCGGCAGGTTTCATGTTTTTTTCCTTTCTGTGAATTAAAAATTACTCTTTTTTCTGGCATCATCCAAAAGTCCAGTAATTTTGTAAAAAGCTGGGGAAATTATGCAGAATCTGGAATTAAAATGCCGGTGCAGGGAACCGGAACTCTTTATCCGGCGGGCTGAAGAACTTCCGCCGCACCGAAGGGAATGTCTCAGGCAAAAAGATATTTATTATACAGTCCCGTCAGGCAGGTTGAAACTCAGGCTGATAAACGGTAAACAGGCTCAGTTTATCCATTATCACCGGCCGGATCAGACAGAAAATAAAATCAGCCGGTATGACCTTCTTGACCTTGTGCCCGCAGATAAAGCAGAGGGATTTCTGGACGGATTTTTAACCCGTTGGCAGGTAGTCGAAAAAACCCGGCAGGTCTGGCTGTTTCAGAATGCCCGGATTCATCTTGATGAAGTTGACGGGGCCGGCTGGTTTGCAGAGTTTGAAGTTATGGCCGGTTCCCGTGAGGTAACTGAAAATGACCGGAACCTGTTTAATTTCCTGAAAAGCCATTTTTCCATTGATCCGGTTGACGAAATTGCCGGTTCATACTCTGATCTGGCCGGCGGAGCAGATTCACCTGTTCAGGAGCAGTTATGAAAACTCCGGTTATCCGGGTGATCGACTGTTTTGTTTTCAGAAGGCAGCAAACCGGCGACCTGGAGTGCCTTCTTCTACGACGGTCTGCTGACCGGATTTATGCAGGAAATTGGCGGATGGTGGGCGGGAAAATCAAAGATGACGAACCAGCCTGGAAAGCAGCCCTCAGAGAAGTTTGGGAAGAAACAGGACTATTACCTCTGAACTTTTGGTCGGTTCCCTATATCAATCAGTTTTATGAATGGGAGTCAGACCGGATCAGCACGATCCCGGTTTTTGCATTACTTACGGGAAATGATCCCGTAAAGCTGGATGCTGAACATGATGATTTTCAGTGGCTTCCGGTTGAAAAGGCGGTTGAACTTTTACCTTTACCAGCACAAAAAGCCGGGCTTACCGCAGCATATTCATTGATTTCCGGCCCGGATTGGATCTCGTCCCAGCACCGGATTCCCATCGTCTGACGCAAAGGCGGGAGGTATTGTTTGGGGAAATCAACCCAACAATTCTGACTCTTTTCCAACCTTCTGGCACCCTTGCCCAAACTCATGCCAATGCTTTCCAAAACTCATGCTGAAGAGTTCCCCAACCAGTGCTAATGATTGGAGCAACTCATGCTAATGAATTCAGGTGATTTCTTCAGGGGAAGTTATCAATTTTCTCTATCAGATAGTATTAACTTTTCAGGGCACAACGGAGAGGCGGTTGAAAACGGGGAAAATAAAAACGGAGGCTGCAGCCTCCGTTAATCAATCAGATCAGATTTGATGTCTTATTTTTTCTGGTATACCCTGACGTAATCAATTTCCATGAATGTATACTGAGGGAAAGCGGCATAGTCAATATCCGGGCCGCCCCAGCCTCCGCCAACTGCCACATTCAGCAGCATAAATTGGGGCTTGTCGAAAGGCCATTCGGCGTTGGTTTTGTGTTCGTTTTTAAAAGTCAGGTATTTCTGCCCGTCGATATAGAAATCAATCTGTTCAGACGTCCATTCAATGCTGTAGACATGGAATTCGGTTGTTGCCGTCGGGATGACCAGATTGGCGGTTTTCTGAGTTCCTTTCGGGTGGTTGTAGGCATCGCAGTGAATGGATCCGTGAACCCGGTTCAGGTCTTTGCCGACATGCTCCATAATATCAATTTCACCACAGCCGGGCCAGCTTGTTCCGGTTCTGATGTTGGCGCCGAGCATCCAGATTGCCGGCCAGGTTCCTTTTCCTTTCGGAATTTTCGCTTTGATTTCCATCTTGCCGTAAGTCCAGTTCTGGACTGAATTGAGCCGGGCTGAGGTAAAGGCATTACTTCCATAAGATTCATACAACGCCCGTATCTTCAGTGTACCGTTCGACACAGTGGCGTTATTTTGGCTGTTGGTGTAATACTGAAGCTCAGCATTTCCCCAGCCATGACCACCGGTTTCCATGGTCCATTTGGTTTTATCGGGAAGGCCGGAATAGTCAAATTCATCAGAAAAGACCAGTTGATAGGTTTTATCCGTTTGGGTGGAATCGCCTTCATCGTCTTTATTGCAGGCATACAATGACATCGAAAGCAGCAGGATGGGCAGCATAAGCAGGTTTTTCATGGGATTTTTTCCTGGATTTTGTGGACTGGTTTGGAAGTCCAAAGGTAAAAAGAAATCCGGACATTTTGCACCCTGGTGTGGATAATATCACCCGAATTGATGATTTTTAAACCTGTTCGCATTATATCTTTTTACCTAGTCAGGACCGTTTCTTGTCTTCAAATCCGTTTTCCAATTCCGAGTTCCGGTTTTTTCTTTCCGCCCGTTTTTTAATAACCCTGAATATCCAGATTCAGTCTGTGGTGGTAGGCTGGCAGATTTACCAGCTTACGGGGGATCCGCTTGCGCTGGGTCTCATCGGGCTGACAGAGGCGATTCCTGCCATCGGGGTTGCCCTGTTTGCCGGGCATCTTGCCGATCATTCGGTCCGCCGCAGAATCGTTCTGTCAGCCTACACTCTTTTATTTATCTGTTCAGTATCCTTATGGATTTTTACCCTGAACGGTGAACAGATCCTTAAAATTTACGGCACTTTTCCGGTTTATGCTGCTGTATTTCTTACGGGTCTCGCCAGAGGTTTTCAGGGGCCGTCTGTCTTTGCACTTCTGTCTGAAATAATTCGCCGGGAGGAACTGGGAAAAGCCTCAGCGCTGAGCACCACAGCCTGGCAGACAGCAGCAGTCGGCGGGCCCGCTGTTGCCGGACTCCTTTATGGTTTTTTTGGTGGAAGCTGGACTTATGGATTGAATATTTTTCTGGTATCGGGAGCTTTTCTTTCTGTACTGATGATCCGGTCAAGGCCAGTCCCGGTCCACGATAAAAAAATGGAGTTAAAGGAAAGCCTGTTTTCAGGTATCCGGTTTGTTTTTGGAAACCAGATGATTCTGTCTGCCATTTCTCTTGACTTATTTGCCGTTCTTTTTGGCGGGGCAGTTGCCCTTCTCCCGGTTTTTGCAAGTGAAATTCTCTCGGCCGGTCCTGAGGGGCTGGGAATTTTACGGGCTGCCCCGGCCGTCGGTTCGGTTGTTGTCGCCCTTTGGCTGGCGAAAAATCCGGTCAGGAAGAAGGCCGGGAAACTTCTTCTGGTCATGGTTGCGTTATTCGGCATGACGATGATCGGTTTTGGACTTTCCACCTGGTTCTGGCTGTCGCTGCTCCTGCTTTTCCTGAGCGGGATCTTTGACGGGGTTTCAGTGGTGATCCGGGCGACCATCATGCAACTGTACACACCCGATTCCATGAAAGGCCGGGTTTCTGCCGTAAACTCGATTTTTATCGGATCTTCTAATGAAATCGGGGCGTTCGAGTCGGGTCTTGCAGCCCGGATTCTTGGGTTGGTTCCATCGGTAGTCTTCGGTGGTTTGATGACCCTAGGGGTTGTCGGCGTAACTGCCTGGAAAGCACGGGAATTACGAAACCTGGATCTTTACTAGGCACTAAACAGGATTGTTATGTTTTCCTTTTTTTCCAAAAAACAACTTCAGCCGGTCTGGACCTTCCGCACCGAAGGGATTATCTGGCGGTTTCTGTTTTCTTCAGAAACCCAACTGGTTATCGAGGAACGGTTAAAAGAAATGAAATCCACGCGGTTTTTATGCCTTGATTTCAGGGATGGGCTACCGGTGTGGAAGGATTTTTCACTGGATGAAAACTGGTATTCCGGGCTTGAAACTGTGAAGAACGGCACCGTTTATCTTCATGGTTATGCCGATCCTCAAATGCCTGAACATCGGGGAATTTACGCCGTTTCACTTGCCACAGGCGATTTACTCTGGTACCGCCAGGATCTGGCTTTTTACCATGCGGGAGGGAGTTATCTTGCCGCTTACCGCCAAACCATGCAGGACCGGACTTTTTTATCGCTAGATCCTGTTTCTGGAACAGAAACCGGTGAGCTAACCCAGGACGAAGCAGATGCCATCAGAGGAGGCAGTGATCTGTATGAAGGGTTTGGTGACGTTTCCTGGCCCTCCAAACTGATGCCGAATGGAGATTTGTTTCCTGACTTTGCTGAATTGATAGAAAAGGAAACCGGGCATAAAATCCTGGCAGAACATGGGCTGGACGTTCTGGAAGCCGGAGACTCCGTGGTGTTCGGATTTCATTTCCGGGGAAACAAGGACGGGCTTTCATACGGGCTTACAGTGACCAGCGGGAAAACGGGGAAATCAGTTCTGAGCCGGGTACTTGCGGTTCAGTTAAAGGGGCAGGCCGGTGATTTGTTTCTTCTGAAGGGAAATTTGCTGATGGTGGTTGCCGGGCCGTCTGAACTGGTTTGTTACCGGATGTAAAAAAAAAGCCCGGTTCCATTTCTGAAACCGGGCCCTCACACTCACACAAACAACACCTTATTGCATTTCTTCGGGAAGCTGAACCTTGGTTGTATCCAGTCCGGCAGCAGCCAGAGAATCCTTGTAAGCCTGAATTCCTTTTTGGGCGGCACGTTCAATCTGTTCTTTCCGGATGGAATATTTATACTTATTCGGAGAAACGGGGGCAGAACCCTGTGTGACAAACGTTCCGAAAGTTCCTTCATTGAAATACATCCAGACATCAAATCCGGGAACGAGTTCATCAATCAACATGGTTTTTTCGACAATTTCCTTAGCAGTTTTCTTATCGAGCCCTTTTTCCTGAGTCAGATAATCAAGCGAAAGCTGAAGGTGGGTCTGGTTCAGCTTAACCCTGCGGGGAGCCGGCAGTTTGGCTTTTAATTCGGCTAACTGATCATTCAGTGACTGAATTTCAGCATTTTTATCTACGATTTTCTGAATCATACCGCGGTAGGAAACATTCTCTTCCTTATCCAGCATTTCCTTGAGAACTTTTTGCTGATTTTCATCAAAGCCAAGAGAATCAACACCGGTGAAATTGATTTGCTGACCGGCACCGACGGTGGTGTTATATTCCTTCACCATGTCTCTGATTTCTTTATTGATGGACTGAATGTCCTGATTTTTTGCATCCAGTTTTTGAACCAGATCCTGAAATTCCTGAACATTTTTCGGATCGGATGAACATCCGGCCAGAACGATCAGGGCAGAGATAAAAACAAGTACTTTTTTCATTTTCTTTCCTTTTTGAATTTTAAATTCGCCCGATCAGAATGCAAGAGTTATGCCAAAAAATGAAAAAACCCAGTACAGGGGGAATATGGGTTAGAAAGACCTTTTACAGCGGGACTCTTGCAGACCGGAAGTCCAGACGGAAACTGGATATTGAATCTGATTCCAATGAGAATGAGGACTAAATGTCCATAAAACTGGACAATTTATTACCGGGTCAGATGCCGGATCAGAAGGTAAACTGATTGAGTAACCCGGGTCAGTTTGGTTCGGCTCAACTTTTCGGGGGAATCTGTGACCGAATGATAATCATCGGCAGGGCTATGACGGCGGTAATTCTCACCCATTCCATCCGTAAAAAAGACAACCGGTATTCCGAATCTTGCAAATGAGTAGTGATCACTTCTGTAAAACAGGTCCCCGGGTATTCCGGGCTGATTGAGCTTCCGGCTGAAAAACAGGCCGTTTTTTCCTGAAAGTGAATTAATCAGTTGATGAAGGTTCGGGTCTTTCCGGTCATCGCCGATAACTTCAATACTATCTTCTGATTCCCGGCCGACCATATCCAGATTCACCATTGTCCGGATTTTGAAATGAGAACCATCCAGGTCCTGAGCAAGGGAAAAGGAACCGAGGAGTCCTTCTTCTTCTGCTGTGAAAACGGCAAAGATCAGGGTTAAATCAGGCCTCCAGCCAGATTGGTAATCAAGTGAGAGCACCCGGGCCAATTCCATCAAAACTGCAACTCCTGAGGCGTTGTCATCTGCGCCGGGGAAAAATTCCCCATTCGTCACAGAGCCCAGATGATCGAGATGTGCCCCGATAACCAGAACCTCATCCTTTGATTTTCCAGGTATTCCGGCAATCAGGTTCCCGATCTTTTCTTCCCGCCTCCGAAGTTTCAATACTGATGAAAGCCTAACGCCAGATTTTGCGGACGGAAGCATTTTCCCGGAAGTCTGGGCACGCCTGAATTCAGAAGGGTCAAGGCCGCCAAGGGAAAGCAAGGTGTTTGCAGCCGATTCTGACAGGAAATAAACCGGCAATTTTTTACCCGCCGGAAGTCCCTGATCAGAGCCGGGAAGTGCCATATTCAGTCCGGTCAGAAACTGTGCCCGGTCCTTAAACTCTGAAAGAGAGGCAGAATCGGGAATGACCAGAATGCCGGAAGCAGAAGCAGCATAGTACCAGTTCAGTTTGGAAAAAAGTCCGCCCGGGTCCAGATTCAGCTTTCGGGTTCCCTTCGGAAGGATCTCTGGGTAACCGGCGGCAATAGCTACCCATTTACCTGTCGCAGTTACAGGAACACCAGGCTCGGGTAACCCGGCCGAATTGAACCCGTATCCATCGAACAGAACCTCAGATCCTGACCGGTGACTGACCAGGTGATCGGGATAATAGGGTGTAAAGTCATTGCCAAACTTTAAAACTGATTCCCCCAGTAAAAGAAAAGCCGAATCAGGATCAAAATCATGGATGACGACAGGAAAGGTATGAATCCAGGAAGAATCCTGCAGAACGGGTTTAAGTCCCCACCGGCGGAACGAAGTCAGTAAGGATGAACCCGCAGAATCAAAATCCGGGCTGCCTGCAAGGCGGCCTTTGAAGGCAGGCGAGGTCAGGCTGAAGGCTGTTTGAAGAAGACTGTCGCCCGAAACCGCCAGAAACCCGGGGCCTTTTTCCGGAGCGGCAGCAGGTTTTGGTGTTGAGCAGGAAACTGCCAGTCCGGCTAGGAGAACCAGAAAAAATGAATTAGGTGTCACGGTCAACACGGATGGATAAAGGAGAAAGAGAAAAATCTTCTTCGTCATTCGAGGCAATCAGGGTGATGGCGGCCGGAGTCACAAACGGGAGGATCTGACGGATCCAGAGTTTTCCCTGGCGGTCCAGATTGGAAAAAGGCTCATCAAGAAGCAGAACCTCCGGCTGGTGAAGTAAAGAAGCCAGAAACCGGGCTCTTTGTTTCATTCCCGAAGAGTAAGATTTATAAGGTTTATTCCAGTCGCGGGCAGTCATTCCTGAGTCAGCCAATGCCAGTCCAAGCCAGGCAGGTTCGGTTTTACCGCGGGTTTTCAGGGCCAGATTGAGGTTTTCAATGCCGGAAAGATCGCCGTATAGATTCATACCGGGCGCACAATATCCCAGCCAGAGGTGGCGGTTCATCCGGTGGTAACCGGTTTCAGGGAAAATTGATACTTTTCCTTCGGATGGAGTTAGTAGAGTGCCAGAAATCCGCAGCAAGGTCGATTTCCCCGACCCGTTTCTGCCTTTTACGATCAGGATTTCACCCTTTGCAGCAGAAAACGAAAGCCCTCTGAAAAGCCATTGGCTTCCGAACCGGTGTCCGGTTTTTTCGGCGGTAAGTGTCAGTGATCCGGTCATTTAACCACGGCAAGTTTAACTGTTTTAAGAAGTTTTTGGCCGGAAAAAACCGATACGATATAAATTCCGGAAGACTGCCCTGAAAAGGGTACATAAATAAAGTTCAGCAGGGAAGTCGTTTCGTAATCAAACACCTTTCTCCCGGTAATAGACAGAATCTGAATTTGGATGGTGCGGCTATCCGGAACACCAGACAGATAAAAACCGGCAGCCTGATTAAAGACCAGAGGATTCGGGTAAAGCAAAATGCTTTTGTTTTCGCCAAAGTTCATATTTTGCACCGGAACGAGGACCGAAGAACTGTTTTCAGGGACCCATATCCGGGCTACCGGATTTTGTTCCTTCGCAGATGAAGAAAATTGAACTGCCAGATCTGAAGAAAGCCGGGTCCCGCCCTCAATTTCTGAACCGGCTCTGAGATAAACCGTATCCTGCCCGGAAGTGCTTTCCGCAGTTTGAAAATATTTAAAATTTCCCTGTGAAATCGCAGCCGGAAAAATTCCATTTGCTGTTTTAAGCCAACGAACTGAAAAACCGGTCTGAGAAACGGGGATTGCAGCTATTATTTCACCAGATGCCGGAACCGAAAGTGTATCCTCAAGGGACCTGTTGTTTCTGAAACCCGGGAAGAAGGCTCCTTCTCTGAAGAACCGGTCCGGGTCTGAGGCGGACCGGGTAAAAAGGGTCGCCAGCGCAAACTGATTAAAAAAATCATCCATCCCGATTCCGAGGTTGGATTCAACTGACATTGCCAAAGAAACGGCCGGGGAGTACTGATCTGAATACGTCATGATATCCTTATCAATTTCAACGGCTTTTTCAAGTCCGTACCGGTCCCGGATAAATTGAAACAGGATTGCACCGCCATAAATCAAACTTCCGCCACTGCCATAAAACGAACTCACATTCACTTTCTGGTAAATTCCGTTTTGCAGGTAAAACCGGTAGTCGTTAATGTCATCGTAGCAGACCTCCTCGAAAAAGGTAGCACTCATTTCATAATAAAACAGGAATGCTTCTTCCCAGAGTCTGTGCTGGAAATGTAAAACGTGATGAAATTCATGTGCAAGGGTAACCCTTACCATGTTCATCCCCTTTGTTTGAGGTCCGTTTACCTTGCAGTTAATTGAAATCCGGATCTGTCCGTCCTGAAATTGTTCGGTTACCCCGTAAAGTCCTGATCCGAGATTGGTAAAATAAACAGGAATGGAATCCAGATTTTGGGCTGAAATACCTGCATCGAGGACTTCCTTTCTGTAGATCTGTTCGCTTTCTGTTGCGATTGTATCAATGAAGTCGACAATTCCGTTTCCATTTGCATCTGTCAGGGGATACATGGCATCTGTACCCGACGTGTAATAATAAAACCTGAACCTGCTAGTGGGGGAATCTACACGGACATGGGGAACAGAAGAAGGTGAAGCCGATTTGGCGACCTGATGCCGGATCAGCCGGCATTTATCAAAATCGACCGTATCCGGAAGTTGTGCAAAAACAACCGTTGAGAAGAAAACAAACAGGGCAGAAAGGAAAAAAACAGGTTTCATTTCGTTTTTAACCGGGCTTCCCGGCGTTTTAAGGCGTCCTCATACCGGCGTTTTTCTTCCTCAGTTTCCGGGATGACGGGGTGGCATTTTACCGGATGACCGTCTCCGTCGAGTGCAACAAAAGTCAGGTAGGCTGAGTTGGTATGTTTCCGGTCGCCGGTCAGCAGATTTTCGCTGAACACTTTTACACCAACTTCAATAGAACTGTTGAAAACCCGGTTGACTGAAGCTTTGATCACCACGGCCTGCCCCAGTTTCAGGCTGTGATTGAAAGAGATGGAATCAATGGACCTGGTGACAACCGGCCGGTTTCCGTGACGCATGGCAGCCATGGCAGCGGCAATATCCATCCACTGCATCAGGCGGCCACCTGAAAGTCCGCCATGGTGGTTGGTATCCTGAGGGGTGACCAGTTCGGTCATTTCGACGATTGAATCTTTAACTGTTTTGCTGTAGCTCATAGGTTCTTCTATTGGAGAAACTGACTTTGAAATCCGTTCTGATTCAGCAGGGAATTGGCTGCTTTCCATTCCTTTTCGGTCGAGAAGGAAATCCGGAAGGCACCCTGCAGTCCTTCCCTGACTTTTAAAAGTTCAATGTCGCGGATGTTGATACCCTGCTCGAACAGCAACCGGGATAAATTATAAATAACGCCGGGCTGATCTTCAACAAAAACCAAAAGATCAAACAGGGGGTTGATGAAGCCTTTGGTATTTCTTGGGATACTGTCACGGGTTTCCTTGGCTGATTTAAACCGGGCAGCAAGAATCCCAAGATCCTCATCCTGTTCCAGATCCTGTGCCAGGCCTGATAAAAGGGATATAAATTCCCGGACTTTCGATGAGATCACGGCTCTGTTTTCTGAAAGGATATCTTTCCAGATACCGGCCGGACTTGAGGCGATCCGGGTCATATCTCTGAATCCACCTGCAGCCAATTGCAAAAAGGCGGGATGCCCGGCATTGTATTTCGCTGCAAAATTGACCAGATTAACCGCAAGAAGCTGCGGAAGGTGAGAAATGGTGGCGGCGATTTCATCATGAAGATCAGGCTTTAACTCAAGCGGCAAAGCTCCGATAGTTTCAATAATCCGTTGAAAATCATCCATAATTTCCGGCTTTTCATCACCGGGAAAGGTGAGAACATAAACCGCATTTTCAAACATAAACGGATTGAAATTCCGGGCCGACTGCTTTTCTGACCCGGCCATCGGGTGCCCGCCGAAATAATTCAGTCCTGCAGCAGAAGCTTCCCGGTGAAGACCGGATTTTACACTTCCGACATCAGTAACCCAGCCTGAATAACCGGCCTTCCCCAACCGCCGGAAAACAGTGGGTATAACCGACATGGGAGAGGCGATAATGACCAGTGTCTGTCCCGACGGGGCAAGACTTTCAACCGGGAGGATTTCATCCAGAAATCCAGTTTCCTTTCCAAAAACAGCTCCGTCATCGGCAGACTCACCCGTCTGTTTCAGTTTTGGGAAATACCTCCGGATGGCAGAAGAGAGAGAAGCTCCGATCAGGCCGTACCCGATAAAATGAAGTTGTGAAATCATAGGCACAAAGGTAAGAAATTAAAGTCTGCAGTTAAATGAACTGACAATAAAACTGAAATTCACTTTCTGTTGTTTTATTTTCGGTTAAAATTCAGGATTGCATGAAAGAAACTATTCAGACCGCCTGCCCGAGAGATTGTTTTGAAGGGTGCGAAATCAGAGCTGAAACAGAAAACGGCCGCCTCATCCGGATGAACGGAGGTCCGGGAAACCCCTATACCCGGTCCATTATCTGCCAGCGGGTCAGGAATTATGCCGACCGGGTTTACGACCCTGGCAGAATTACCCATCCAATGAAAAAAGTGGACGGAAGCTGGATCCGGATTTCCTGGGACGAGGCTATTGATCTGGCGGCTGCAGCCCTGACTGAAGCCATTGAAACTTACGGACCGCTGAGTATATTAAGCTACCAGTCTGCCGGTTCCATGTCGGCCCTGAAAATTCTGAATCACCGGTTTTTCAATCTTCTGGGCGGTGTGACCACCACCTGGGGAAGTCTCTGTGGCGGGGCCTCTTCTGCTGCACGGCTGAAATGTACCGGGGCCGCTGTCATCCAGGATCCGCTCGATGTAATTCATACAAAGGGACTGATTCTCTGGGGACGGAATCCTATACATACCAGCATTCATTTGCTTCCGATCATGACTGACCTGCGGAAAAAAGGTGTCCGGGTGGTAATGATTGACCCGATCGTTTCGGATTCGGCCAAGTTTGCAGATCAGGTTTATCAGGTCAGGCCCAATGGTGACGGCTACCTGGCGCTGGCTCTTGCCAGGGAATTAATCAGCAACGGATGGATCGACCGGAAGTTTATCCGGAATCATACCGAAGATTATGATAAGCTGATGCTGGTTCTCAGAGAGTATGAGACAACCGATCTGGCTGAAAAATCAGGATTAACCCAGGGCGAAATCAGGGAACTGGCTGAATTCTACGGAAAAACCAACCCGTGCGCCATTATGATGGGATTTGGCGTCCAGCGGTATGTCGACGGAAATGAAATTGTTGAACTGATTCATGCACTCGGGGCTTTGACCGGTCATATTTCAAAAGCCGGCGGAGGTGTTTCTCATTCAACGGATGAGTGGCGGTTTTTTGATACATCTCTTGATGCCGCTGACCAGGTAGTTCATCACCGGAAAGTTTCGAAATCGCTTCTGGGAATCGATTTGCAGCGGGAAGTCAATCCGCCTGTCACGACTGCTTTTATTCAGCTTGCAAACCCGGTTAACCAGACCCCCAATTCTGAATCGGTCATCCGGGCATTTAAAAAAATGAAATCAGTTATTCTGGTGGATTCTTTTCTGACGGATACGGCCGATGTTGCAACCCTTTTTCTTCCAACCACGACTTTCGTTGAAGAAGAAGACGTTATGGGGTCTTACGGACATCCCTGGCTGACCTATATGCACCGGGTTATTCCGCCTGCCGGTGAATCAAAAACTGATCTGGAGATCCTTCAACTGCTTGCAGAAAAGATGGGGATTCAGGGAATGGAAGGAACGGTTCACACCTGGATTGACCGGTTGCTGAAACCGGTTCAGTCGCAGGGAATTAATCAAAAAAGTCTTTCAGATGCCGGAACTCTGAGAACCCAGGAAAAACCAGTACCCTTTGAAGGCGGCAGGTTTTATACCGAGTCAGGGAAGTTCAGATTTATCCGGAAATATGATGCCTATGAATATGCCTCAGAAAATGCTTATCCGTTGTTTTTCATGACGGTTGCCGGAGGAAAAGCCCACAATTCCCAGATAGCTGAATCAGACCAGACCGGTTATCCGGAGGCCTGGGTTCACCCCGAAAATCTGGCATTGTCTCCTGTCACCGATGGCATGCCAGCCACCCTCGTTTCACGGGCGGGATCCCTTCACATCACCCTTCGGCCCGATTCCCGTCAAAGAAAGGATACCCTTATTCTTTACCGGGGCGGTTGGATGAAAAAAGGGTGGGGCGCCAATGCCATTACCGAACCGCTGATGAGCCGTGAAGGTGGCGGTGCTGCTTATTACTCAACCCGTGTTACTCTCAGGAAAGATCATGTCTGATACTGTTACCCCTGTTAAAAAAACCTATCCTGTTTATTTCTATGTGCTGGCATTATTCATTCCGGTTCTCTTTTTTGCCGGACTTGAGCTTTCCCTTAGACTGGCCGGTTACGGTAAGCCCCTTCCGTTGTGGGAACCCCTTAGCCCCGATTTTCCTCACTACCGGATTTTGAATGATTCTATTGCAACCCGGTATTTCCCAGATCTGACTACCGCACCAAGCCCCTGGCCGGATGCCTTTCTGAAAGACAAAGCTGACAGCACCTTCCGGGTATTTGTTCTGGGGGAAAGCAGTGCTGCGGGTTATCCGTATGATCTCAGTTCTGCATTTTCGCAGGAAATCGAACGCAGGCTGGAAATTTTATACCCCGGCTGGAAGATAGAAGTTGTCAATCTGAGCATGTCGGCCATCAGTTCATTTGTCTTGCTGGATCTGACCGAAGGAATGCTGGAACAGAAACCCGATCTTGTTTTGATCTACACCGGACACAATGAATATTACGGTGCACTTG
This sequence comes from Bacteroidota bacterium, assembly GCA_023151185.1. Taxonomy (GTDB): domain Bacteria; phylum Bacteroidota; class JABWAT01; order JABWAT01; family JABWAT01; genus JAFLBE01. Next base: position 316,648 of record JAKLJL010000002.1, on the reverse strand, counting down.
GAGTCGGTTCGTCCATCTCAATCGGGAATAACCGCTGGCTGACAAAGACTGTCCTCCGGCTGGAAACATACCGGACCGTCCGGTTAATCAGGGGAGTTCTGGCCTGGGTGGCTTCACTCGGATCGGGCGGGGAAGAGAAGAACGGTACCTTGATGGAGCAAATGGTAAAGGAGCAGTTGATTCCTCTGCACTCCCCGTTATACCAGGCCGGAATTGATCAGTTCCAAGGCAATATGGAGGATATTCTGGACCAGTGCAAAGCCGCCGGAGTTCCGGTTATTCTTTCAACTTTGGTCTCGAACCTGGGCAGTCAGCCACCCTTTATTTCAGAGCCGGTTGATTCTCTTCCTGCTGCCGGCCAGACTTTTTCGCAGGCTGATTCGATCCGGAAAGCGAATCCGGAACTGGCTAAATCCCTGTTCATCAGAGCAAAGGAACTGGACCTTCTTCGGTTTCGGGCACCTGAGGCCATCAACCGGGTAATTCTTGAGTTAGGAACAACCTATTCCTTGCCGGTTGTACGGGCTGATTCTGTTTTCGGAAAAGCCAGCGTGGATGGAATCGTCGGGCAGGATCTGATGACCGACCACCTCCATCCGACGGCAGCCGGGTACCGGTTACTGGGCAAGGAATTTCTGGAAGAGATGATCCGGAATGCTCTGGTTCCGGCAGGAGGCGCAAGAAATCTGTCTGAAGCTGAACTGGATCACCTTGCCGATCTGGCTGTGCCGACAACCCGGCTTGACTCGCTGATGGCTTATTACAAAATCAAAAAGCTGAAAATGTCCTGGCCTTTTGTTAAAACGTCCCCGAAAGACGGACTTCTGGTTGAACCGGAAAACCGGAAAGATCCTGCAGATGTTTATGCGGCAAATGTTGTCAACGGCCGGAAAGGCTGGGAAAATGCCCATGTCGAACTGGCAGAAATTTACCAGAGAAATCCACAAACCCAGGATCTGGCCATCCGTGAATGGAAAAGTTTGATCGCATTTTTCCCGTTCAATGATTCCCCGGTTAAAGCCCTTGCCCAATTTTTAATCCGGATTGGCCGGGTAAAGGAAGCGGTTCCTTATCTTTACCGTCTCGAAAAACTGAATCCGGATGCCTTTTCTTCGAAATGGCTTGGGATTGTTTCTCTGGCATCCGGGAAGCCAGCAGAGGCTGTTTCCTGGTTCGAGATCAGTTACCGGCGTGATCCCAGGGATGCACAGATGCTTTACAATTTTTCGGGAGCTTTGTTCATGAAAGGTGAAATCCGGAAATCCTACCAGATTATCAATGAATGCCTTTCCATTTCTCCGGATTTTCCTGATGCCGCTTCCTTCAGAGAAGGCATCCGACATCGCCTGTAATTTTTTTGTCAGCCGGAAATATCCGGCTGACAAAATTTGACAACTTCAGTTTTTTACCTTTTCCCCCCTCAATTCCGTCTGATATTAGGAGATTGATCCTCCGGTCTGCTTTTTTTAATAGTGAACCCGAAATGACATTATTCCCGTTCCGACAACACGCTTTATGCCCGTTATTCTGGGTTTTTTGTTAACAAAAAGATAATAATGAGGGCAGGTTTCGTGATTAAAATCACAGTAAATTTGCACCGTTAACAAAAAAAAGGCCTTCCATGTTCGGATTAGATACCTCACTTACCATCCTCCTCCTGATTTGTATTTTTGCTGCCATGGCCTTCGAGTTTATCAACGGATTTCACGATACAGCCAACGCCGTTGCCACCGTCATCTATACCAACACCCTCAAACCCTTAACGGCTGTTGTCTGGTCGGGTATCTGGAATTTTATTGGAGTTTTTGCCGGCGGAATTGCAGTGGCCATGGGGATTGTGAACCTGCTGCCTACCGAGGTTCTGGTGGATAATAACATCTGGCATGCCGTTTCAATGATTCTTGCCCTGATTTTAACGGCGATTGCCTGGAATCTCTGGACCTGGTATTACGGGATCCCCTGTTCAAGCAGTCATACGTTGCTGGGTTCAATTTTCGGTGTGGGTATTGCTTATCTGCTGCTTCCCGACAGCACAGCCGTTGCCCTTAACTGGGGCAAAGTACAGGATGTCGGGCTTTCTCTCCTGATCTCTCCGATTATGGGTTTTGCAGTGGCAATGGGACTTATGCAACTGCTGGTAAACCTGGTAAAAAACAAAGTAATTTTCCAGGAACCGGAGCCTGGTGTTCCTCCTCCGTTCTGGATCCGGAGTATTCTGGTTTTAACCTGTACCTCAGTTTCCTTTTTTCACGGCTCGAATGACGGTCAGAAAGGGGTTGGACTCATGATGATTATCCTGATCGGAATTGTACCGGCGTGGTTTGCAGTGGATCATATGAAGTCACCGGTTGAGCTGACCAGTCAGGTTTCGCGGGTTGAACAGATTTTTGACCGGATTGATCTGAACCGGCTGACTCCCGAGGATGTAAAAAATTACGAACTGGCCAGTGCCAAACTTGCTGACTTAAAGCAAATTACCGATGGAAAGACCGAATTTGCACTGATAGCGGATTCCAACCAGTTTGCCATGCGGAAGGATATTCTGCTGATTGCCAAGAAAATTGATGAAATTCTGGCCCGGCATATTGATAAACCTCTGCTGAACCTGACCAAAGATGAACAAAAAGAACTGAAATCTGCCGTTAAAGGTCTGAAAGAGTATACAGAGTATGCACCATTCTGGGTTCTTTTGTTGATCTCATTATCCCTTGGGCTGGGCACAATGGTAGGCTGGAAACGGATTGTGGTTACAATTGGGGAAAAAATCGGGAATAAGCACCTGACTTATGCCCAGGGTGCCAGTGCTGAACTGGTTGCCGCAAGTACCATCGGGTTATCTACAGCTTTCGGACTGCCTGTTTCAACAACCCACGTTCTGTCTTCAGGAATTGCCGGAACAATGGTTGCCAGTGACGGATTTAAAAACCTTCAGTACGGAACTGTAAAAAATATTCTGATCGCCTGGCTGGTTACCTTACCCGTAACCATGATTGTATCAGGACTTTTGTTCTTTTTCCTAAGATTGATTCTGGTTTAATTTTGTAGGCGGAGCGCCTTTTTACGGAGTTCCGCCTTTTCCTTCTCATCTGCTTTCAGGTTCCACTCATACAACGCATTTTCCCAATCCCCGTAAAGCGAATTCGGCAGCATGATAAACCTGGCCCCGAATTCCTTTTGCATTTGTACCGTTAACCTGTTTCTTTCAGTAGTGGACTGCCCGTCGAAAAAGGCAGTAAAATCAGTCAGGTTATCGCCAACCAGAAGAACAATTTCATACTGCTCAGCTACTTTTTGCCGGCGTGACTCTTTCCCGTTTTCGGTGCTCTTAAATAAAATGCGGTCATCGGTAACCTGAGGAAAACCGGCTGCCTTTAAGTTTTTCATTGTAGCCGGAATATCAGCAAGTTTCCGGTTGGAGATATAAAATACCGCCACATGTTTTTTATCAGCGTAGTTCAGAAACTCGGCAGATCCCGGAATCGCAAGAGCATTTGCTTCTTCAACCCATTCCTTCCATCCTTTGGGATAGCTTTCCCCTGAGAGAATTTGTCTGGCCTGATAAGGTGAGTTGTCCAGGACCGTTTCATCCACATCCACAACAACAGCAAGTGGTTTCCCGGCAGGTAAAGTGACCAGCGCCTGGTCAAGCCGGAACCTGGCAATTTCATACGCCTGAAGCTGCAGGGCCTTAACCTCTGCCGCCACCTGAAAATAATTCACTGCCTGAATGGAATACTCTTTATAAATTGGCTGGGCAATTGAGGGAAGGTTGAGGGTTAAAAGAAAAAGAAATGAAAAAAACCTGGTCATGACACGATCCTGAGGATTACTGGTTTATATAGGGAAGCCGGGTCAAAAGTAAGGAACCGGAAGGTGGAATGTCAAAAGGATGCGGAGGGGAACAGCCCGGAAGGCAGACTTCCGGGCTGGGAAGGTTAATTTTTCTGGGTTTTTCTGATTTCGATTCCTGCATTCTGGGTTTTCAGGCTGATGGCATGTTTTCCGTCACCCAGAACCCCTGAAGCAGTTGCCTTATTGAATTTCTCGGTTACCTTCAGGTCGAAATCAGTATCAATCCCGCCAAATGAAGTGGTAGCAGAAAGGGTTACAGAGGCAGTACGTGGAAGTTCAATCAGGATTCCTCCGAATGTTGCAGAAATATCGATATCACCTGCGACGGTTTGCAAAGCGGTGACTTCTACCGAACCGTTTTGGTTCTGAACCTTGATCGGACCGGTGATTTTACAGAGTTCAACCGACCCGAATGTGTTTGAAACTGTTACCGGCCCCGTGATTTCCTCTGCGGTAACAGAGGCATTCTGATTCCGGATTTCCAGTCCGCCATCAATGGTCTTTGCTTCAACGGCACCGAATGAATTCCGTACCGTCAGGTTGCCTTTTATTTTTTCGAGGGAAATATCTCCGTTCTGATTATTGATGGAAAGCCCGTTTGCAGACACATAGGCGTCTGAAATATCAATTGAACAGAAGGCGGCGTTTATGCTGGCACCGGTTATGGCAGATAAAGATAAATCACCGTTCCGGGTGTTAACAATCAGGGAACCGGTGACTCCTTCCATCGTGATGTTCCCAAAGGAATTGGATATTTCAGCTTCACCTTTAACTTCCGAAACCTGGATATCCCCGTTACTTCCTGCAATCAGAAGATTGGCACCGGCCTGGTTAACGGAAATGTTTCCGAACCGGTTTTCAATATCCAGATTCCCGGCGACCTTGCTGATTTCAATATCTCCATTGCTGTTTGCGAGTTCAACCGGTCCGCCGAGTGAAACTGCAGTCAGGTTACCAAACTGATTGTCCAGAAAAACCTTGCCGAAACAGGCAGATGCACGTAAATCGCCATGTTTATGCCGGCCGGTCAGAACTCCGTTTATTCCGGTAATGGAGGTTGAGCCAAAGCTGTTTTCAATGGTTGCATCATTCCTGATCGGCATTCTGATCCGGTAATCCACCGAATAGGAAATATTTTTCCCGCCCTGATCCGGGTAAACGGTTTCAATGGAAATCTGATCTGTTTTTTCTGTCACCACAATTTCAATTCCGTTCAGAAACTCCTCTGCAACAGAATTTTTTCTGGCGCTGACCTTGATTACAGCTTTGATCTCGACCCGGTTCTCCTCCCAGCCGAAAACCTGAATATCGCCGAAACTGTGATCGACTGTAACAGATTTGGAACCGGCCGGATCAATTGTTTTTTCAAAATCACGGGTCAGTTCCTGAGCCTGCAGCGCAGTTGCGGTGAGAAAAAGGGTGAGAAGGGTATTAATTGGTGTTTTCATTGCTGATCTCCCTGATGTATGCTGCTAAAGTTTGTAAGGTTTTTAATTTATCGCCCGATGACCGGTTCAGATAACCGGTGATGGCAGTGTTTAATGTGTTGATTCTGAGCGCCTTTTTACATTCTTCAATCGACTGATCGAGAAGGGAAAGTCTTTCTTTGGAAGCCCGCCAGTAATCGGGATCAAGTTTAGTCCGGTTGGATTTTACAAAAGATTCCAGTTCATCAATTGAAGAAAGCCGTGTCCTGATTGAATCCGGCAGCCAAATTCGTGATTCCTGACTGACCGGATTCCGGTGTCTAACCCGTTCAGCAGGAATCTGTCTTTTGGAACCGGGGTCGGGAATCGCTGACACCTGCCGGCTTTCATCGGGCATTGTGACTGCCGGTTGGCCGGTTCCGGTCTGTGCCGGCAGTTCAGCCAGTTCCGGTTCAGTTTGCCTTCCCGGCAGGTAAAGCCAGACACTGATTGCCAGAACCAGAATGGCGGCTGCCGAAGTAATTCTGAATCCGGAAGATTCAGTCAGGTGAACCACCCTTGATTTAAATCTTTGGGTTTTCCGGGCCTGATCCTTCCTTAATTCCGACTCAATGCGGGGCCAGAGTGAATCGGGCGGTTCCGGCCTTTTCAGGGAACCCATCCGGCGATTGATTTCGTCTTCGGTCCAGGTTGTCTTTTTCATGTCAGAGTCTTCCGTTCAGCAAGTTTCTGAGCTCCTCTTTTGCCCGGGAAAGCCGGGATTTGGAGGTGCCTTCCGAAATATCCAGCAGGTCTGCAATTTCTTGGTGATTAAACCCTTCAATCTCATATAAAACAAAAACAGTCCGGTTTCCTTCAGTTAATTTTCCGATTGCCGTTTCAAGTTCAGCCAGGGTTCCATCCGGATCTGCACCTGGTGCCGGAAGCAGGTCCGGATCCAGTTTATCCTGAACAGGATGCCTTTCCAGATGATTCAGGCAGGTATTGACCACAATCCGGTACATCCAGGTTCTGAAGGATGAATTTTCCCGGAAGGAGTGAATCGACTTGTAAATCTGGATAAAAGCTTCCTGCAGGCAGTCCTGGGCATCTTCAGACGTTCGGCATAGCCGGAGAGCAAGTCCGTACAGACGGCTTTTTTCCGAGTTGTAAATCAGACGGAATCCCTCCTGATTTCCTTCCCGGCAAAGCCGGACCCACTGATTGATCTGTTCTGGTTCACTCATGATTTTTCAGGTTTCTGACTCTTAGACCCGGCATGTGTCAAAAGGGTTGCACAGAGGGGATAAAAATTTTCATTTTTCAAGTGCGATGCCGGGTATCAGGCAAAGGTACAAAACCTGACTGAAGAAAAGGGAGTTACCTCCCGGAGCGGAAGAATAGGGCCGTTACTGTTGCTGCTGGTCGTAATCAAAGTCAGTTTTTTCGCCGGTCTGGCTGTTCCGGCTTTCAATAACCCTGAAGTTATCTGACAGGATTGTGGTCTCTTCGGGTACAATTTTAACTGAAATACTGAGTTCTGTATCACAATCCCCTTTAAAAACACCCCTTGTTGGCGGAACGTCTGAATAATCCCGTCCATAGGCAATCATGATGTGGTGGTCACCGGCAAGTTTATTGTTGGTCGGGTCCAGACCAATCCAGCCGGTTCCCGGGAACCAGGCTTCAAGCCAGGCATGAGTTGCTGTCTCGGGTGATTGGTTTTTATCTTCAACCGCATGGTAAAGGTAACCGCTTACATATCGGCAGGGAATTCCCAGATTCCGGATCAGGGCAATCATGATGTGCGAGAAATCCTGGCAGACGCCAGCCCGCTGGGTCAGAGCTTCATCGATGGTGGAGTCAACACGGGTACTTAACGGAAGGTATTTCAGCGCTTTAAATAATTTCCGGTTCAGATCCAGAACCGTATAAACCGGATGCCCCGATTTGTTCAGGTTCAATTCAGCGGAAAAAGCAAGAAGCCGGTCGGAAGGATACGGATATCGGCTTGGGAGGGTCCACTCAAAAACCTCACTGTCGGAAACAGCCTGATCGACTTCTTCCCAGGTCAGACTCTCCTGAATTCCCCTGACTGCGCCTGAGGGTTTCACTCCTACAACGGATTGTGCCGAAATAATCATTTCACGGTGATAAAAGGGAATATTAAAGTGGGAAACTGTATTTCCGATAAAATCGGGATAGTGAAGAACCGGAACCTCAGGTGAAACGGCAAGTGAAAAGGACAGACACCGCTGCAGGCCGCCGGTCATGGGCTTAAGTCTGACTTCTGTGACACTTTCTGTTACCGGATTGGAGTACCGGATCCGGGTTGAGTGGCGAATGGTATAGATCATAGCCTTTTACCTGACTTCTGCATCGATTGAATACCGGATGTAAACCTGATGCATCTCTTTGTGAATTTCGGCAGAAGCTGATTCCAGATCAGCAAGAAACTGATCAATCCCTCTGGCCTGCAGGGTTTCAAAGGTACTGAACTCAAGATCTGCATTTGATTTACCGGCAATCCTGGACAGATGCCCTGAGCGCCTGCGGCCGCTTTCCTTTTCGATATCACCCAGTGAATAGTCTACCTGACGCATGGCATACCTCAGGGAGTGCGGAAAGTCGGGGTTCAAAATTAAAAATTCGGCAATCCAGGCAAACCGGAGGTCGGCTGTGTACACTTTGCAATACGGTTCGAAGGCAGAGCTGTACTTGAGAATTTCCACCTTTTCCAGATATTGCTGTGCCGGGTCTGCCGTCCGGTCGAGGCGGTAAGCCTGAAGGTATACTTTCAGCATTTCTGTTTTGGATTCGAGCCGTTCCAGATACCGGCCAAGGCGGATGAATTGCCAGCCTTCCTCATGGCTCAGTGTCATATCAGTAATTCCCTGAAGCAGGAAGGAAAGTTCACTGATCCGTTTATACAATGCCGGTTCAAGAACCGAAACGGAACCGGAAGCGGCCATTTCACGGATTTCAAGGTAAAACCGGTTGAGGTATTCCCAAAGTTCCGTGCTGATCTGTTCCCGAACCTGACGGGCATTTTCCCGGGCTGAAGCCACACAGGAGAAAATGGAATTGGGGTGAGACCGGTCAAAAACCACTTTATTCAGAATTGTGGTCAGATTATTCTGGTCTTCCTCTGGCATCGGGCAGTATAAAACCCGCAGCAGACGGGTAAGCCGGTCGTCATACGAACCGGCGGAATCTTCAAGAATAAAATTCAGATTGACGGCAGCCATCCGGGCCGTATGTTCAGCCCGTTCAAGGTACCGGCTCATCCAGTACAAACTATCTGCGGTTCTGGATAACATATCAGTCTCCTTCCTCCAGAACCCAGGTGTCTTTTGCCCCGCCACCCTGCGAGGAATTGACAACCAGAGAACCCCGTTTCAGGGCAACCCGTGTCAAACCGCCCGGGACCAGGGTCGTTGTGTTTCCGGAAAGAATATAAGGCCGCAGATCAATATGGCGGGGTTCAATTTTTCCGTTGTCGACAAAGCAGGGCGAGGTAGACAGAGACAATGTGGGCTGGGCGATGTAATTTCTGGGATTTTTCCGGATAAGATCCCGGAATACCTCCTGTTCCTTCCGGGTACTGTGGGGACCGATCAGCATGCCGTATCCGCCCGATTCACCGACTGCCTTGACCACAAGTTCATCCAGATGATCAAGAACATAGGAAAAATGATCCGGGCGGGTAGTCAGATAGGTTTCCACATTCCGGATCACCGGTTCCTCACCCAGGTAGTACCGGATCATATCGGGAACATAAGCATAAACGGCTTTATCATCGGCAACACCGGTCCCGATGGCATTTGCCAGATTCACATTTCCTGCCCGGTAGGCATTAAACAAACCGGCAACGCCCAGACTTGAATCCGGCCTGAAAATCAGCGGGTCAATAAAATCATCATCAATCCGGCGGTAAATGACGTCTACTTTTTTCAGCCCTGCGGTAGTTCTCATGAAAATCCGGTTATTATGGTAAACCAGATCGTGACCTTCAACCAACGGAATTCCCATCAGCCTTGCCAGGTAGGTGTGTTCGAAATAAGCTGAGTTGAAAACTCCAGGCGAAAGCAGGACAACGGTTGGGTCACCGGATGATTGCCGGGGAGCAAGCTCCTTAAGTTTCTGAAGCAGTACCTGGGAGTAGTTATCCACCGGTAAAACCCCGTAATCCCGAAACAGGGAGGGGAAAATCTGCTTCATGACGCTGCGGCAGGTCAGCATGTAGGAAACACCGCTGGGAACTCTCAGGTTGTCTTCAAGAACAAAATATTCCCCGCTTTTATCCCGGATGAGATCGGTTCCGGCAATGGAAACATACACATCTCCCGGAACTTTCAGGCCTCTCATTTCGGGGCGGTAATGTTTGCAGGAATAAATAAGTTCTCTTGGGATAATCTTGCTGCGGATGATTTTTTCTTCGGAATAAATATCCTTCAGAAATAAATTGAGTGCCTGGATCCGCTGGGAAAGGCCACGTTCCAGTTTTTTCCATTCTTCATTCCGGATAATTCTGGGAAGAAGATCATAGGGGATGATTTTTTCTGTTCCCTGACTGTCGCCGTAAACGGTAAACGTGATGCCCTGGTTGATGAAAAACAAATCGGAACTTTGCTGTTTCTGGATCAGGTCGCGGGCAGACATGGAAAACAACTGCTCACCCAGTTTCTGATAGTGGTTCCTCGGATTCAGATCTGAGGCAAACATTTCATCAAAAAACCGTTCTGAACCATAATTTCCAAAGAGGGAGGCAGACGTATCACTTGGCGGAGAGATCATGGATAATTTAAATAATCAGATAAAATAGTTTAAATAAATAATGAATACTTTCTGATTATACGAAATAATTAAAGAATATGCAAGATTGAATGGAGTGAGTGTTGAAACAGGAATGTCCCTGCACGGAATAAAAAACGCCGGACTGGGCCGGCGTTTTTTATAAACTAACAGAAAGATGAACTCAGTTTTGGGTAATATCGGTGCTGAGTTTGTAAACCATGATCCGTTGATTTCCGGTATCGGCTACATATAACCGCAGTGAGCCGTAGGCAACCCCGGATGGCTGGTTCAGTTGTTTAACTCCGTTTCCGCGTCCGCCAAATGAGGTGATGACATTCTTTTTCCCGAATACAGGAACCCCTTCCTCTCCGGTTGAGGTGAACTGAAACAGGCTGTCAAGCTGACGGTCAACAACCAGAATAAACTGATTGTCATCGGCGGCGATGGCGATGTCGGAAGGGTGGACGAACCGGCTTTCATAAGTCCCGTTCCGCGAAACAAAGCCATACAGGAACCGACCTGTTTTGGATGTATCCTGAGAAAGGTATTTCCGGTCAATGTCATAAACTTCATCAGCCGTGTATGCCAGGCCCTGAACCCGGTAGAAGCTCTGACCTTCGATGCCGTAAATAAAATCTTTTGACTTCGACACACTGTTTGACTGAGGCGGGGCAGCATAGGAAGCAAGACTGACCGGATTGATTATAAACTTGAGACCTTCTCCGTTTGCCGGTTCAATCTGATTTGACAGGTTTCCCTGATAATTCTGGTTTTTGTCGAACTGGACAATGGTATTGTCATAACCGCCCAAAGCAGTTGCCAGGCTGTTGTTCGGTCCCCGGCGGGCAAGATAAAAGGAATTGTCAGAAAACGTGGCAATTCCGGCAAAGCTGACTTTTTCGGCTTCGGTAAGACCGGCACCTGACGGATTAAAATAAAACGGGTGAATAATCCGTTTCTGAATCACCGTCGACGACGACAGAATCTGACTGGTGGTGGACATGTTCAGATAATAAACAGCCGGCAGGTTGTATACCTTTCCGCCGATTGAGGTGTCGATCCGTCCAATGACAAAGAGGTTCAGACGGCGGTCCATTCCCAGTTTTACCGGTGATTTCATCCCGGCCCATTGCCCGAGAACCCTTCCGTTTTCATCAAGCTGGATGATGGAGCCAGTAACTTCATCGGCCACATAAACCAGTTTATCGTACCCGTAAAGAACATCCACCGGTTTGGTAAAAGGGCCTTTCCATACCGCAACATTAACCCATTCAACCGATGGAACCGAACCGGACTGGTTAGCCTCATCACGGGCCTTGTAAATATCGTCAATTTCAGAAGAGGTTTTCTCACCGAACGAACAAGCCGACAGGGCAAAGGCCAGGCCTGCTGCAAAAAATCCGGAATAGTTCATCTCAGGTCTCCTTCAGGGATAGTCAGCCCAAGGGTAAGCCGGTGAGCAAATCCGAGCGGGCTGATGTAGGAAGCGGCATAATCGAAACGGGTGTCGAAAGAAAGCAGGGCTTTTTTAAGACCAAATCCGAAAGAGGGGACGTCCTGACCGTCAACATTCAGTTTGAGTCCTGATCTGAGATACAACAGGTCCATAAATCCGTATTCAACGCCGGCAGAATAATTTTCGGCTCCGTCATTGGGATGATTCAACTGAACGGCAGCCAGAATTTGATGATCCTCATTCCGGAAAAATACTTTCGACATTCCCAATCTGAAGTTAGAGGGGGTCTGGTATTCCTGGTAGGAGGAAACGGCTTCCATGTCGGGCGGTGTGGCTTCCCCGGACGGTTTATGCCGGCCCCCAAAATTCATCAGGGCAATTGACAGCCGGGTATCCTTTTCATCCAGAATGTAGGTCATCCCCAGGTCAAGGGCAACAGCAGAAAATTCAACCTCGGCCAGATGTTCGGTGATGTACTTTGCTGTAATCCCGAAGGTAAACTGCTGCGTCATCTGGCGCGCATAGGTCAGACCGAAAGCGCCGTCATAATAATTAAACTTTTCACCGGTTCCGAATGGCTGAAGAGTTGTCCTGCGTTCCATGGCTCCGGTTGTCAGGTAATTGACCGAAAAACCGAATGTCCCGATATCACCGGCCGGATAAACCAGTGCCAGTGTTGTCTGGTTGATATCAGCATACCAATGGTTGTATGAAAAAGACGAGGAGACTCCGGTCATCAGGGCAATATGCCCCGGGTTCCAGAAGAGGGAATTTGCATCGTCCGAAATGGTAATTCCGGTTTCAGCAAGGGCAACTTCACGGGCACCAACACCGATTTTAAGAAACTGAAAACTGGAAGTGGCTATCCGGTTTGACCCGAGATCACCAAAAATCTGCGCGGAAACTGTCTGTGAAACAGCCCCACAAAGAATCAGAAGGAGGAAGGTGGTTTTTTTCATAGTTCGACTGAAACTCCAAATACAATATGCCGCTGCGGTAGGTACCGTGCCGGATTAAACGGATTGATGTTGGTGTACAACGGGTGCGGGTTCAACGGATCGTACGATGGATACGGGTCACCGGCCTCATATGCGGTTCCGGTCAACGGATTGATAATGGTCGGATTTTTATTATCAAACAGGTTTGTAACCTTTAAACTGAGCACCATTCTGACCGTTGTAAAACTGATGCTTCTTCTTGCACCCAGATCCGACCAGAACCACCAATCTCCGATCTGGGAATACCGGTCAGCCGGGTAGGTGGTGTAGGTTTGCAGGCCGGTTGTATTGTCAACCCCGTCCGGAGTGAGTTTGTCGTACCGCTTTCCGGACTGAAGGGTTGTGGTCAGGTTTATATTCCAGTTTTCGAGCAGAACTCCATACCAGTTGTCCATTTCTGCCGGAGACTGGTAGGTAAGTCCGACTTTAAACATCCAGGGTCTGTCCCAGGGAAGGAAGGTTTCCTTGGTTGTAATTTCATCCCGTTTCCGGGTAGAAAAATCTGAAAAGTCGGATGATTTCGCGGATGCCTGCTGGTAGGATACCGATGAATTAACCTTCAGATCCTTGGTCAGACGGGTAAGGTAGGTCACCTCAATTCCGAGGATTTTGGCATAATCATCGTTTTTGTAGGTGTAGTAATATGTGTTATTGTGAGAAATTTCCTGATCACCTGTTGTGGTGATATAATCAAATTTATCTTTGGTGTAGGCAACAACCGTTAAGGCATCATTGGCCGTTATCTGATTCCGGATACCCAGTTCATATTCCACGGTGGTTTCAGGTTTCAGAGTCGGGTTTCCGCGCCGTTCACCTCTCAGACGGCTGACATCCGTTTCATCAATCCGGCTGTATAGCTGATAAGCCTGCGGCCAGGAGATCGAGTGCCCGTAATTAAAAAACAGCATTTGGTTATCGGAAACCGGGAAGGAAACTTTGACTTTTGGTAAGGCTCTGAGCCAGTATTCCGTCCCGAACATTCCGGCAGTTTCTTTTTTATATTTTTCAACAAACGCCGGGTTGATCGGGAAGGTGTTTTTACTGTCGTGGATCAGGTTATCCGCAAAATCACCGGGATAAAAATAAGCCAGCCTGAGCCCGATGCTGCCGATGAATCCCTTTTCTGCAATTTTATAGGAAGCATAAACGCCGCCGTTTGAAGGGGAAACCTTCCAGAGTTCACTTGAATACCCAAGCTGGGTGGTAATATCGCCGGGTCTTATCGGGGCACCAATCCATGGGGATTGAATGTCGATCCACTGGTAAGTCGACAGAACATGTTCAAATCCGGTTTGGAACGTCACCCGCTGGTCCTGCCAGGTATAATCTGTTTTAATGGTATATTCTTCAGCCCAGTGATCATGCCAGGTTGGTGAAATGCCCTTATTGTAAAGACCAGAGGTTTTCGGATCACCCTGTACCACGTACCGGACGTCACCTGTTGATCCTGACCAGTAAGAAATTGGATCGGTGATAATACTGGCCGGATTGTAATCTTCGGAAAGGGAATCCGGTCGCCACGGCCTGCCGTTGGCATCTGCACGTAATTTGGAAAATACCCGGGCAATTCTGAAATCGAGAAAATCATTCGAAGACAGGGTTTGGGTGTATCCTAAAATAGTCTGGTTCAGATCAGATGTATAGGTCGTTGCCTTATCCGGGATCAGAGAATAGGAATATTGATAACCGGGTCTCAGGTCTCCGGTCAGAGAAACGAATTTCAGCATATTCGAATTCTGGTTGATGTTAACTGACCGGCGGTAGCTGTAGAACCATTTCTGGGTTGGTTCGGGCTTCCAGGTTATTTTAAAGGAGCCTGACCACCGGTTGTCCTCTTTCGGGGCCAGAGTGGTTTCATTGTTGAACAGGGAAGAGTAAAGCTGACTGGCTGGTTTTTTGGTAAATTCATCACTTCCCGAATAAGAGAAATTGGTGTAATAGGTTACCTCGCCGATTTCTTTCCCGAAAGCCTGGCCCAGCCAGGTTACCGGTGTTAACGGACCGCTGAGGGTTCCGTCCCAGGAATCGTAATTCCAGGACCAGGCCTGTTCATTTTCACCGTCAGTAAAATAATCACGCTGGTGGTTCAGTTTCAGTTTATGATCTTTACCGCCTTCTTTCGTTTTTACTGAAATAAACCCCGATGTTGCGCCCGATTCGGCTCCGATACCGCCGGTAACCACATCAACAGCATCAATATCATCCAGATTCAGATCCAGACCGAAACCGGTTCCGGCAAGTGGATCTTTAGCTGAAACCCCATCAACATAGTACCCCGTTTCATAGGGTTTCCCGCCTCTTACATAAATTCCGTCGACGGTCTGAACGATTCCGGCCTGATTCCCGGCAACCTGCTGGATACTTTGAAGCGGAGTTGCAGCCAGATCTTCTGCTTTGACCTGAACGGCTGAATTGGCCTGTTCAATATCGAAAATGGGCTTTTCACCGATAACAACAACTTCCTGTTCAAGTGAGAGTTCCTCAACAGGCAAGGCAAACTTGATTTTGGTTTCCTTTCCGGACTGAACTTTTACTCCGGTCTGAAGAACCTTTTTATACCCGACATAGGATGCCTGGACATTATATTCACCGGGATTAATGTTGTCGATTTTGAAATTGCCCTCATAGTCGGTGGCAGCACCGTAATAGGTTCCCTTCAGAACGATGTTGACACCAATGAGGGGTTCTTTGGAATCTTTGTCAATGACAGAACCGCTGATGGAACCATGGGTCTGTGCCAGAAGCGAGGCAACTGGAATTAAGGTTAGAAGTAAAATCAGAACTCGTTTAATCATACTCACCGCCGGGTTGCAGGACGTTCAAATTCCTGGCTTAAAATCTTGGAAAATAATTCAACTGCCGGGTTGGCATAGGTTCTTCCGTCTTCCGTTTTAGGATAAGTTTCTCCGGGCGGAATTTTGGTCAGAAACGTCAGGGGTGCCGTGGAAAAGATCAGATTCCGGCTGGTATTCTCGATCACCATAACCGGGGTGCCGAACCCTTTGTAAACCGGTTTATTCAGCGGCCAGGGATCATTGCTTTGCGGCAGGTCAAACCGGTAAAGGACATACGCCTGCGATGAGGGCACGAAGGAATAATAGGAAGGCGCATATTGCGTTCCCAAAAAGAGTTCAGAACCGATCCGGTTGGGAAGTGAATTGAAAAAAGCAGGATCCGGTTGATTCTGAGGCGGATAGGTGGCAACTGAATCTTTCACCAGATACCGGGAAGCCCGCCATGTGCTGGCAAATCCGTCTTTGCTGGTGCCGTTTGCGGCATAATATTTCCGGTTGACCGAATCAATCGGAAGGAATTTAAGACTCTCGAAATCAAGAACTCCTTCTGCTCCGCTGAAACCAAACCGGACAATTGCTTTTCCGCCCTGATTTAAGAAAGCCGGAATGACTGCCTGAGCCAGATTGACGGCCGGGTCCTGAAGTCCGTACCAGATCACTTTTTTATAGGATAGAACGGTAGCCTTGATCAGGGTTAACCGGATTCCGGAGGCAACTGTCTGGGAAAGGTCCCGGTTTTGAAGGGAGAAAAAGTCGGCATCTGAGTAGGTGGATCCGGGTAATACACCCGGGGCTTTTTTCAGAAGTGATTTCAGGGAATCGCCGTCACCCAGTTCATGTGCCCGGATAACGAGCAGACTGCCGCCGTTCGCTGACTTTCTGACTTTCCAGGTTTGGGACGATCCGGCAGCCGGCATTGACACAATCTTGGAACGGGCATTGGTGTTATCTGCAAGCCGGTAATACAGAACATTATCAGCATCCAGTTTTAGATTTTTAATTTTAATTCCGGAGTTTTTCAGATCGGACCCGGTTAAAATAGTTGCTGAAGTGGTATCCGATGTGACGGTAAAATCGGCCTTCAGAGTAATCAGGCTGGTTTTGGGGGGAAGCACAACCCAGGTTCCTGCTGTATCGTTCAGGGCCAGTTCGACCCGGTCAATCGAGGAATTGCCGTCTGCATCTGATCCTTCAAGAATAAAACTGGCAACCGGAAGAGTTTCTGCCGGGATCGGTGATGCGGCATTGAACCAGGCTTCAGGAGCAGTGTTTTTGATTTTTATGGCAAAGCCGTCCGGTGAAGGATCAATTGCGCCAAAGTCAACAAAGGGCTCACCGGCAGTATAGACTCCATTCGAATCAGTGTCAGTGAAGTATTCCCCACCGATTGTTTTGGATAAGTAAGTTACCGAGGCGTCAAACCGGCCGTTTCCCGAGTTGTCGACTGAGGCAACAAAAATTTTGGTAATTAACGTATCTTTTCCCTTTGTCGGGACAATTACCGTCAGACTTCTTTCTGTGGTGAACTGCCAGGTTTCAAGAGAATCAAGTGAATACAGATATCCGACCACTTCACCATCCGGATCATCACCTGTCCAGTAAACGGTCAGCTCAGTTTTGGAAACATAGGACCCAACGTCGGTAGTATCCAGAAATATGGTTGTATTCGGTGCCTGGTTGCCTTCCGGGTCATTCTCGATGGGGTCTTTGCAAGATGAAACCACCGAAAGGACCAAAACGGGGAGAAAGAATGAAAGAAGTCGTTTTGTCATAAAGTAAGTCCGGTAAAACTAATAGAACCGGTCAGTTTGAGGTAGTGAGTAAACACGAACAGATCAGAAACGGTAAAAAGAAGTACCGGCCGGAAATCCGGACCGGTACTTCGGATAACTTTTACTTCAGGAGCATCATCTTGCGGGTTGCAAGAACCTGATTTCCTGAGGTGAGCTGATAGAAGTAAACCCCTGAAGCGAAACCGGCACCATTAAAAGACACCTGATGACGGGCAGCACCCATGATTTTTCCATCAATCAGTGTGGCAATTTTCTGGCCGATGACGTTATAAACCGTCAGAGTGACTTTCTGAACCTGTGGCAGGGAAAAAGAAATGATGGTTTCGGGGTTAAACGGATTGGGGTAATTCTGGTTCAGGCTGAAGGAAACCGGAATGCCTGTTTCAACTGAAACACCCGATTTTACACCCATATCAGCAGAATCCCGGGGTTCAATGTAATAGCTCAGGAAGTAAGCATCCACAATCCCGGTCAGTTTGGTGAATTTCTGGCCCAGACTGAGCAGTGTTTTGGAAGAATCTTCTTTGGTAAGTGTGTAATCCAGGTTAAGGGTATTCAGGAACGGCAGATTATGACTGGTCCGGTTGGCTTTGTCATCAACTGAAAGTCCGAAGGGTGAAGAAACGTTTTCACTTACAAGGAATTCACCCCGGCTTTTTCCGTCAATGGCGATGTTCGAGTTGGTATTGACGACGAAAACGTTTTCAACTGAAACCAGAACACCTTCATAGGCTTCGGCCCAGGGTCCGCCGTTTCTTACCGAGTCTGTCGGGACAACCGATCCATCCGGAACTTTCTGGTTTTTAGCCAGAATTTTGAAATCGGAGGTCTTGAAGTACTTCAGTTCTGTCTTTCCGAAATATTCATCCACAATGGCAGTTACTTCGACCAGATCACCCAGCTCAAAAGTATCGCTTCTGGCGCCAAAAATCTGAACACCGCTCCAGGGACCGGTTCCTTTCTGAATGTAAACATCGCCGATATCTTTCCGGGTCGAGGTAACAACCCCGGTCACCGTCAGGGTATCCCCTTTAAAATAGGATTCTGTATTGGCCTGTTTGGAATACTGAATGGCATGGATTCCGGGGGATTTTGCAAATACCCAGTAAGCATAATTATCGGCGATCGGGGAACGGGTTTTATCCCCGAAGTTATCGGTGACTTCAATGTAAAATTCCACAAAGGCACTGTCCTGATTAACAGCCGGAAGGGTTGAGGTATAATCATTGCCCAGACCTTTTACCGGAAATACTTTGGTAAAGGCGGCCGTTTGGGTGGGCCGGTAATAAAGTTCAGCTTTATTGACAGTTCCGTCATTATCGGCTGCCGAGAAGGTGATGGCAACTTCTTCAGAGGGAGCATAATATTTTTTGGATTTTTTCCAGGCACTGACGACCGGCGGAATGTTGGCAGCAACATGAATCCAGGTCGGATCAATCGGATTCAGACCGTACATTCCATTGGCATTGTAGGTTCCGATATACCCGGCGATTGAATCCAGACGGCTTCCCACGGGGGCCATCGGTTTACCGGAAGGCCAGAGGCCTTTATCAGTCCGGAATTTATTGGCCTGGTTGTCTATGGCGATCTGGTTACTGCTGGCATCCTGAACCAGAATTTCAGATTCACCGTTCGTTTTAATCAGACCAATGACACTCAGACCGGTCAGATTAACCGGGGCAGATTCATACATTTCACCGGTAACCAGTTGCTGGGTTGAGGTGACATTGTTCACCCAGGTTCCTTTATTCAGGGTTCCGATGGGAAGGGAAACGGTTTTCGGAAAGGCATCCAGATCAACCTGATCGATAACTTCTACAATTCCGGTATAAACGGTTACTCCATTTTCCTTGCGGCCTTTCAGGAGTTCAAACTGGGTTCCCTTCAGAAACTCACGTACCCGGCCGGTCAGTTTCACTACCATACCTTTTTCAAGCTGCCCAAGTTTGAGGGGATCTTTCGGAGTAAAGGAAGAATCCATATCGGTCGATACGTTGATGCAGTTCCAACCGAAATCCCGGGTTCTCAGGAAGGAGGTATCGGCAACGTTGAACCGTACGATGGTCGGGCTGGAAGAACTGTAATACGTTCTGACGCCGTCCGGCTGATAGGGAGGCTCCAGTATTACGGCAACAATGGAAAGGGTATCAGAATAGTCGGTCTGATCGTCAATTTTACCGTTGTTGTTGGTGTCTTTGATCAGGGCAGAATAGTCCTTCAGGGCAGCAAGATCTGCCTCAGTTCTGAATTGGGTTTCGTAAACCGATTTAACGGGATACTGCGCCCAGGCTGCAACGGACAGCAAAAGTCCGGACAGGATAAGCAGTAACGATTTTTTCATGTTGGTTTTCCTTGGTTGATAAATGCAAAAAATCAGAAGTCAGAAGACAGAAGTCAGCAGACAGAAGTCAGCAGACAGAAGACAGAAGTCAGAAGTCAGTCGCTCTTTGAAAAATTACAAATTTCTTTATTCCCCTCCTTTTGTAAAGGAGGGGTTAGGGGTGGTTTTCTTTGGCTTAAATTACCAGAAAACAGCCAAACCACCCCATCCCGAACGCATTCGGGATTTCCCCTCCTTTGGAAAAGGAGGGGAGTTGAATTCCCAAAACCTAACAGCCAACCCTTCGACAAGCTCAGCGACTGCAGCCAATAGCTTAGGCCTTATTCCTTATGCCTAATTGATAATAACGAATTTCCCGGTTTTGACGTCGTCATTTTCCAGGTCTTCAACGGTAAACAGGTAAAGTCCTGTTGCAATATTCTGGTTTCCGGAGGAGACCAGGTTCCAGGAATGTTCACCTCCGGATGAATTGGCCTTCCACTCACCTGATGACCGTGCACCGTACGTATCAAACCATTTTGTCCGGTTACCGTTATCCAGATCACCGGTATGTTCAAAAGAATAAACTTTATCTCCGGAGAGTGTGAAAATGGTTACTCTGGCCTTTTTCGGGAGATTGGCAAACTGAATGCGGTGATTGACATCGCCGTCTCCATCCCATTTTGCCCTGACGTAAAATGGATTGGGATAAACAAAGGGATCCCCGTTTGTGAATTTTGTATTTGCGGTTGTACCGGGAAAGGATTGCAGGGAACTGGCCCGAAGAGGTGATTCAAGCGGGGGAATCCGCTTCACTTCATCTCCCTGATCGAATGCGGTTACAGAAAAATTATACATCCAGCCATTTTTAAGGCCCGGAAATTCATATTTGTAGGTGTATTTAACCGTATCATCCGGGAAAGTTACCGGTGACGCTTTCAGGTTGGTAAAGGCCTCCCGTGAGTCAAGTCCGGTATTGAAGCTGTAGGCATTCCCGGCAATGTCATACTGGGAAGCAAGCTTGAGCTGATCATTCATGGACTGAGTCAGGTCAAGTTCATCCCCGAGGTCCGTTTTGTAAATTTTATATCCTTCAAAATCCTGCCGGTTTGAAATCGGGTCAACCGATTTTTCAGCACGGTCATCCCAGTAAACGGTTACCATCCGGTCACCGGGAACAACCCGGATTCGGGGAGAGTTAGGCGGAGTCGGAACAATATACCGGTCAATTTTACCGTTTCCGTTGGCATCTTCACCGGCATCCAGAATCCCGTTATTATTGGTATCTTCCCCCTGGAAAGTACTTCTTGCCCATCCGATGTTGGTGACCAGATCTGCCTTTTGAGCAGGAGTATCCTGAATAGCCGGATCTTTACCGGTTTTCTTGGCAGTGACAATTCCAAAAATCACCTGCCAGGTTTCGCCGGGGACAATTACCGGAATTCCACCGGTTGAAATCAGTCCGGACCGGTTACCGGGTTTGGTATATTTTCCCTGAATTTCAGCTTCGGTCAGGGTTGTTGACATCCGGGTAAACCGTTCGCCGTCGTTTGCCGGAGCCAGTGAAGCCGGGTCTGCACCCCGGAAGCCCCAGAACTGGTAGTTGACCTTGTGCGATGGGTCTGTAACCCGGTTAACCAGTTGATTCCGGTAAACAGATCCGAGATAGGTCAGAGCCACATAGCTGTCGGTAAAGCCAATATCCCCGTTAGCATCGAAGGCATATTGGGCTTCCAGACTGTCAATGACGCCATTTCCGTGCGCACTGAAAAAGGACGACCCGCGGGGTGCTGTTACCTTAACATTCCGGACAACAAAGTCAGACCAGATGCCGGTATGAACATCCTTCAGGGTATCTGTTGAAGTATTGGTAATGGAGTAACTGACGATGACAAAAAAATCGGTAAAGGCAAAACTCCAGGCGTAGGACTCCTGCCGGACTTCGAGTCCCAGCGGTTTGGTATGATTGGTAATCGGGATATCCACACCGGGAATTTTTAAATTTTTATCGGTGTACCAGGTCACAAAATCCTGGTGTGAAATGGCAAGCGGAGAGGCAAACCGGGAATCGGGAAGACTGGACCTTTCGGTTATCTGTGCCCGGCTGATATCGGCTGTGAATTCATACCCGTCGTCTCCGGCGCCGTACCCGTTGGCATCTTCACCGGCTGCTGCAGTTGATACCCGGGTTTCAGACCCGATACGGGCACCTATCCACAATCCGCCTTCAAAAATGTGTTCAATTCCTGAACCCAGCGGATATTCGAGCGACGGCATCCCTTTTTGAAAATTGGCATTGAAGGCATTTCCGATAACCCCGGTGTTTGAGAAGGAGACACCGATATTACCCGTCGAGGTAGCTTTCTGCTGGAAATAATCCTGCCCGTAAACCGGTGTTAAAAAACCGGTAATCAGGAGAGGCAGGAAACGGAGTTTGAATGTTTGCATACGGTCTGCCGATTCGTTGACTGACGTTAAAAATGGACCTGCAAGTTACGATGAAAACCGTCTGACTTCCAAAAAATCAGGCGGTTCAGCAGGTTAATTCAGGATGAAAAATGCCCGGGAGTTAACAGTGCCTTAACATATTCTTGGAAGTTGTTCCCCTGAAATCATATCAACAATTCGGGAACTCCCCAGACTGGTTTTGATGACTAAGGCAGAGGCCGGGGTTGGCTTTACTTTTCCAATCTGGCAGGATCCGGTTCCGGACGGAATTTTTTTCATGGCATCCAGAACTTTTTCTGCTTTTTCTTCTGGCACAATCACCAGAATTTTTCCTTCATTGGCAACATATAACGGATCAAGCCCGAGCAGTTCACAGGCTCCTTTTACTTCCTCTGATACGGGAAGACTGGCTTCATCAAGTTCAATGCAGGTCTGCGAGGATTCTGCAATTTCATTGAGGGTTGAGGCCAGGCCGCCACGGGTGGGGTCCCGGATAACCCGGGTTTCAGGACAGACCTCCAAAATGGCTTCAACAAGTCCGTTCAGGCATTGGGTATCGCTGGTTATGGTCGTTTCGAATTCGAGGCCTTCCCGGCTGGAAAGAATGCAGATTCCATGATCGGCAATTGACCCGTTGATCAGGATGGCATCACCGGGCCTGACGTTTTTAGGATTCAGGTGTACAGGCCTTTCGATGACACCGATTCCGGTTGTATTGATAAAAATCTGGTCGCCTTTGCCCTTATCCACGACCTTTGTATCACCGGTTATAATCTGGACTCCGGCCAGATCTGCGGACTTTTTCATACTTTCCATGATCGTTTTCAGATCTGCCATCGGCAGACCTTCCTCAATGATCAATCCAACCGACAGATACAGAGGACGGGCACCGCAGCAGGCAAGATCATTAACTGTACCGTTGACTGCCAGTTCACCAATGTTTCCCCCGGGGAAAAAGATCGGTTTGACTACAAAGGAATCTGTGGTCATAACCAGGCGGTTTCCGTTAACCGGAAACTCGGATCCGTCGTGATCCTGACGGAGGAATTCATTATCCAGTATGGGATGAAACAGATCCCGGATGAGTTGATGGGTCAGTTTTCCGCCGCCGCCATGAGCAAGCAGAACCTGATCATAATGGCTGATGGGTACAGGGCAGGACAAAGGTTTCATGACAGTTCAGAATGAAGTGAATAACGGTAGTAGGCGGCACAGGCACCTTCAGAGGAGACCATCGGGGCGCCAAGCGGATGTTCAGGGATGCAGGTTTTCCCGAAAGCAGGGCATTGGGCCGGCTTCAGTTTCCCCTGAAGGATCAGCCCTGACTTGCAATCCGGGCTTTCAATGGCGTGAATTCCGGAAAGATCAAACCGGCGTTCGGCATCAAAATCAGCCCAGTTATCCGAAATCCTGAAACCGGAGGCAGGAATTTCACCGATTCCCCGCCACGTCCGGTCAGAGATTTCAAAAACTGTTCCGATAACGGTCTGTGCGCCTGGATTTCCGGAAGTTGAAACCGACCGGCTGTACTGGTTTTCGAGACGGCCCTCACCGGCTTCCAACTGGCGGACCGCCATCCAGATTCCCTGAAGAATATCAACCGGCTCAAATCCGGTGATGACAATGGGAACTTTAAATTTTTCTGCAAGGGGCAGGTACTCGCCGGTTCCCATAATCGTGCAGACATGACCGGCAGCCAGGAAGGCCTGAATCCGGGTTTCCGGATCCGAAAGCAGAGCATCAATTGCCGGCGGAACCAGAACATGAGAACAGAGCAGGGAAAAGTTGGTCAGGTTTTTCCGCCTGGCTTCCACTGCTGCCATGGCATTGGCTGGCGCCGTGGTCTCGAACCCGACAGCAAAAAAGACAACCTGTTTTTCCGGATTTTCCTCTGCAATTTTTACAGCATCCAGCGGTGAATACACCATCCGGACGTCGGCACCGGCTGCTTTTACCGACAGCAGGTCCTTTTTCGACCCCGGAACCCGGAGCATATCGCCGTACGAGGTTAGAATCACACCGGGGCGTTCTGCCAGAGCCAGTGCTTTGTCGATCATTTCAAGCGGGGTCACACAAACGGGGCAGCCGGGCCCGTGAATAAGAGAAACGGACGGCGGAAGCAGGTGTTCGATGTCATACCGGACGATGGTATGGGTCTGACCGCCGCAGATTTCCATAATCGTCCACTCCCGTGTCGTGATCCGGCGGATTTCCTCTGCCAGTTTCTGAACCAGTTCCGAATCCCGGAATTCATCCAGATATTTCATTCTTCAATCTCTCCCATGGCTTTCAGGAGTTCAAGTGTTTTATTGGCTTCTTCCTCATCAATTTTGCTGATGGCGAATCCGACATGTGCCAGAACATAATCCCCGACCTGGGCATCCGGAACCCAGCTTACACAGATCTGTTTAACCACGCCGCCGAAACTGACCCGGGCCATGACCATTTGGGGATCATCCGATTCGATGGATAAAATTTTTCCGGGGATGGCAAGGCACATATTACCTCCATAAGGTGTTATTTTTCCCTGTTCTGTAACTTTCCGGCTGTGGCATACCAGGCGATCTGGCCGAAGGAAATACCGCCGTCATTTGGCGGAATATGCTGGGGCCAGTAAACCTGAATTCCGGCAGTTTCACCCAGTTCAATCAGGGTTTCGAGCAGAAGCTTATTTTGGAAACAGCCGCCACCGGCCAGAATCTGATCCAGTTTTTTCAGTTTCGCAAGCCGGATAATCAGCGAAGCCAGAGTAAAATGGAACTTCCCGCCGATAAAGGAAATGGGTTTCCCCTGGTCAAGATCTTCCAGAATTGCCAGAATTACCGGCCTCCAGTCGAGGATAACCTGTTTCTTTCCGGTAATCTCTGCCGGATAGCTTTCCCGGACGGATCCGTCAGAAGAAAACTCCAGATCCATAGCAGCCTGACCTTCATAGGCAGACCTGGACCTGATTTTCATTAAGGCTGACACTCCGTCAAATAATCTGCCGGCACTTGAAGTCTGAACTGTATTAACTGATTTTGACACCATGGAACGGAACGTTTTCAGCTCGGCAGGAGGAAGAAACTGGTGAGTCAGAATCCATTCATCGGCCTTTTCATCACCCAAAGCCACCGTCAGAAGCCCGAAGGCTGACCGCCGGGCATCCCGGACCGCAGTATCCCCGCCGGCCAGCGGAAACTGAAGGAACTGACCGGTGTGGAGGAGCTGATGGGGGGAACTAAGGAAAAATTCACCGCCGTGAACGGTTTGATCCCGGCCAATTCCGGTACCGTCCCAGGCAACGCCGAGTGCTTCGCCGGTCACCCCGTGTTCAGCCCGGATTCCGGCAATGTGGGCCTCATGATGCTGAACCTGAACGACCGGCAGCCGGCTTTTAAACGCATGACGGGTTGAAAAATAATCCGGATGAAGATCACAGAGAATGACCTCGGGTTTAATCTGGTAAATTCCGCACAAATCCAGTATGGCCGATTCAAAGGCCAGTGTCGCCGAAACTGTTGATAAATCTCCCAGATGCTGACTGGTGCAGATCCAGTTTCCGTCGGATACGGATACCGTATTTTTCAGGTGGGCACCAACGGCAAGAACCGGCTGCCCGGCACCCGCATGGCTTCCTTCAGGAAGTGGCGCATAGCCACGGGCCCGGCGGATCATCATTGGTTTCTCCCGGATAACCCGGACGACGGAATCGTCGATATACCGCTGAATTTCCCGGTTGTGGTTTAAAAATCCGTCTGCAACAGCACCAAGTTTCAGGGCTGCTTCTTCTTCATTGGTACAGATCGGGTCATCTGACCGGTTTCCTGAAGTACAAACCAGCGGGATTCCCAGATCAGCCATAAGAAGGTGGTGAAGCGGGGTATAGGGGAGAATGAGCCCGATGTACGGATTTCCTGGATTCAAGGACGGTGCAAGTCCGGAATCTTTTCTCTGTTTCAGCAGGACAATCGGGGCTTCGGATGAAATGAGAAGGGCTTCTTCTGCTTCGCTGATTTCGGCGATCCGCCGGGCTGCAGCCAGATCCGGGACCAGAACAGCCAGCGGTTTTTCTTCCCGGTTCTTCCGTTTTCTGAGAGTTTTTACGGTTTCCTCCTGCCGGGCATCGCATAAAAGCTGAAATCCGCCAAGTCCTTTCATCGCCAGGATTTTACCGTCTCTGAGCAGAGATTCAGCCAGTTGCAGAGCCTCTTCTTTTCTTCCCGAAATCCGGCCGTCAGTCAACCTGAAATCCAGTTCCGGTCCGCAGGTTGGGCAGGCGGTCGGCTGGGCATGAAACCGCCGGTCTTCCGGTTGGTCATATTCCGACCTGCAGTCCGGGCACATTCTGAACTGCTTCATGGTCGTATTGGGGCGGTCGTAGGGGAGACGCTGAATGATGGAATACCGCGGACCGCAGTGGGTGCAGTTTAAAAACGGATACCGGAACCGGCGGTCAGCCGGGTCAAACAATTCTTTCAGGCAGTCTGGACAGGTGGCCAGATCAGGCAGGATAAACGTTCCCGGCGGATCGTCTGACTCACTTTCCCGGATTTCGAATCCGGCAATTCCGGTAACCGGTACGGGACGGATATCCATCCGGGAAATATAGGAGTGAACGGGCTTTTCTGCCCGGATGGCAGAAATAAAGTCCTGAACCCGGGCCTGCTTTCCCTCTGCCTCAATGGTCACGCCGCCCGAGTGGTTCAGAACCCACCCCGAAACCGAATGCCGTTTCGCCAGTGTCCAGATAAACGGCCGGAACCCGACTCCCTGAACCACTCCCCGGATTAAAATCTGCTTTCTGACCATCGGTTACCGAACCTGCTGTTTCAGCCAGGATACCCAGGCATCAACTCCCTCACCGGTTTTGGAAGACACTTCAAAAACGACGAGATCCGGGTTAATGGTAAGGGCATTTTTCCGGAATGTTTCAAGCGAAACACCCAGATAGGGAACCAGATCTGTTTTGGTGATAATCAGAACCCCGGCAACCCGGAACATGGCCGGGTATTTTAATGGCTTTTCTTCGCCTTCAGTAACCGAAAGAACGGCCACTTTCAGGTCTTCACCCAGATCGAAGTCGGCCGTGCAGACGAGATTTCCTACATTTTCGATAAACAGAAACTGGCTGCTCACATGTCTGAGCTGTTCAAATGCATCCCGAACCATATCCGCTTCAAGGTGGCAGGACCCATTGGTCACAATCTGGGAAACGGGAACCCCAAGTTTGTCAATCCGCTGGGCATCAATATCCGTCTGAACGTCGCCTTCAATGACCGAAATGGAGTGGGTTGGTTTCAGCCGGGAAATGGTTTGCTCAAGCAGGGTTGTTTTGCCGGAACCCGGTGAACTGACCAGATTCAGGGTGAAGGTTTTCCGGCTTTTCAGTTCCTTCCGGATTTCGTCTGCAATTTCATCATTTTTTTCGAGGACTTTCCGTTCTATTTTCAATACTGCCATTTCAACTCCCGCTTTTACCGGTGATATGCCGGATGGTGGCTCCGGCGGATTGTTTTTCTTAAAGTTAAGGCATACCGGCTTCCCGATTCAAGCCGGCCGGATTAAGAGTGTATGAGAGAAACAGACGACAAAAGTGTCAGTAATTCGGTGAACCGGGTCGTTTCGGCTTCGTGCCAGGGAAACTGTTCAAGCCGTGACCTGATTTCTTCCGGAATTTCGGGACGGGAGGTGAAAAAGTCACGGGCTGCTGTAACTGCTGATACAATCTCGGGCTGGTTATACCGTTCAGGATGGTCGTGCACTCTTTTCAGCACAGAAATCTGATGCTCGGCCTGTTTTTTAAAGTCAGTCATTGTGGATACCGCCGGGTTGGATTGATCGGGTCTTTTCTCTAATTTAAGAACAAATATAACTGTGGATTTCATGTACCGCTGTATTCTGACTCTGATTCTGTTTCTTTTTTTACACAACCCCGTTTTTTGCCAGCACCCGCTGGGACTGGGTGCCCGGTGGGGAACTGTAAATGGTCTGACAGTTAAGTACTGGACCAGCAACATCAACTCACTGGATGCTACCCTGTCTTACACAATTAAGGAATATGTTTTTCTGGATCTGAATTACACCTGGCATTACCGGGCTCTTCTCGATGAAAATACCCTTTATCTTTACTGGTCACACGGGGCCTTTGGCGGGAAGTCAGCAGCAAGAAATAAAGACCTGGCCAAACGGTTTAGCGGCTGGTACACCGGGGCTTCCATCCGGGCAGGGATATCAGTTCCGGTCGGATTTCTGGATTTTTCTGTGGAAACCGGCGGCCGGTCGACAGCTTACCCCTCACTTTACGGTGAACTGTTTGCTGAGGGAATCATCCGGTATTGGTTTTAATTTTCCAACTTAAGAGGATCTATGGATTTTTCTCAACTCTCTGCCGAAATTTCTGCTGCCATCCGGGATGTGCCCGATTTTCCCAAACCCGGAATTATTTTCAAAGACATTACTCCGGTTCTGCAGAATCCGAAACTGCTCAGCGAAACGGCTTATTACTTTGTTCATCAGAACATGTCTCTTCACGCAGATAAAGTGGTCAGTGTGGAAAGCAGGGGATTTATTTTCGGATCCATTCTGGCGAATGACCTCCATGCCGGGTTTGTTCCTGTCCGGAAAAAGGGAAAGTTGCCCGGGGATGTGATTTCAACCGCTTACACCCTGGAATACGGGATTGCCGAACTTGAAATCCACAAGGACTCCATCCGGTTGGGTGACCGGGTTATTATTCATGACGATGTACTGGCGACCGGCGGAACGGTTGCGGCTGCAATTGACCTGGTTGAAAAACTGGGCGGGAAAGTTGTCGGGATCTGTTTTCTGATCGAATTAAGCTTCCTCGGTGGCAGGGAACGGCTGAAAGGCTATCCGGTTCAGTCCCTGGTAGTGTATTGATGGGGAGTAGTCAGTAGTCAGTAGACAGTAGACAGTATAGAACCAGGTATTGTTAGGTTTTGCCCGCATCGGTGCCCAAGACCGTAGGTCACGGGTTAAAAGGGCGAAATAGTGGTAGAAGGATAATCAAAAGAAATAACGTCCTCACCCCGGCGGGGTGATATATTGGTAGAAAATTAAATACGAAAACGATAACTGCCCCGGTGCCCAAGACCGTAGGTCACGGGTTAAAAGTGCGAAATAGTGGTAGAAGGAAAATCAAAAGAAATAACGTCCTCACCCCAGCGGGGTGAAATACTGGTAGAAAAACGGAACACCTAAAACCATTTACCGCCCTGGAAGGGCGGAATGTTTTTTTCCAAAAATTAGGGGAATCGTAAAGAGTAATTCCGCTCCTCCGGAGCGGTGGGTTTTTGTTGGTGGCTTTATTCTACCACTATTCGGCTCCTCTGGAGCCAAATGCGAACATCCAAATATGGTGTTGTGTTTTAACCACCCTGGCGCCCAAGACCGCCGGTCACGGATTAAAAGTGCGGCATGTTGTTTCTTAATCATCAAAAAATTCGAAAACATATTTTGTATCATGGTCAATATCAAATGATTTTAAAAAAGCCAGATATTCTTCCCGAAAGGAATGTTTTCTATGATGTTCCATCTGGTTATTTACATATCGGATGACTGTGTCTCTTTGGGAACGGCTATAAGAAAAGGCTCCATATCCTTCTTGCCACGAGAATTTAAATTTTGATGGGAATTTGTTGTTTATAAAAAGCGTAGAGTCTGATTTCAGATCTCTGACCAGATCGCTGAGACAAATTGTTGGAGCCATACCAAAAAATAAATGGATGTGGTTGGTTGTCCCGTTTATTGCAAACAATTTCTGACCCTTTTTTGCCAGAATACCAGATAAATACGTGTAAAGTTCATCACGGAATTCCGGACGAATTAATGATTCACGGTTCCTTACAGCAAAAATAACCTGAATAGATAATTGTGTATAGGTATCAGCCATTTTGGATTTCCTTGATGGATGGTTCTAAATTTATGTTGTGGGTGTTTTACCCGGGATTTAAGGTAAATATCAGAAATTCGGGATAGAAAATAAATTGATTGTTCAATCTCCTCACCCCGGCGGGGTGAAATATTGGTAGAAAATGAAAACAATAAACCAATTACCGCCCCGGCGGGGCGGAATGTTGCTTTCACCAAATTAAGGGGAATCGTTCAGGTCAATTCCGCTCCTCCGGAGCGGTGGAATATTGTTGGTGGCTTTATTCTACCAATATGCGGCTCCTCTGGAGCCAAATTACCAATTAGGAATTGTTGTTGTGTTTTAACCGCATCGGTGCCCCAGACCGTTGGTCGCGGGTTAAAAGTGCGGAATAGTGGTAGAAGAATTACATTGAAGAAACAATTTCCACACCCCGGCGGGGTGAAATAGTGGTAGAAAATTAAATACGAAAACGATAACTGCCCCGGAATGGCGGAATGTTGCATTCACCAAATTAAGGGGAATCGTTCAGGTCAATTCCGCTCTTTTAACCCGCGGCAGAGCCTTGGGCTTCGGAGCGGTGGGTTTTTGTTGGGGGCTTTATGCTACCCCAAGGCTGCGCATCGGGCAAGAAATATTCGGCTCCTCTGGAGCCAAATTACCAATTGGGAATTGTTGTTGTGTTTTTAACCGCATCGGCGTCCAAGACCGTTGCTCGCGGGTTAAAAGTGCGGAATAGTGGTAGAAGAATTACATTGAAGAAACAACGTCCTCACCCCGGCGGGGTGATATATTGGTAGAAAAACGGAACACCTAAAACCATTTACCGCCCTGGAAGGGCGGAATGTTTTTTCCCAAAAATTAGAGGAATCGTTAAAAGTAATTCCGCTCCTCCGGAGCGGTGGGTTTTTGTTGGTGGCTTTATTCTACCAATATGCGGCTCCTCTGGAGCCAAATTACCAATTGGGAATTGTTGTTGTGTTTTTAACCTCATCGGCGTCCAAGACCGTTGCTCGCGGGTTAAAAGTGCGGAATAGTGGTAGAAGAATTACATTGAAGAAACAACGTCCTCACCCCGGCGGGGTGAAATACTGGTAGAAAAACGGAACACCTAAAACCATTTACCGCCCTGGAAGGGCGGAATGTTTTTTTCCAAAAATTAGGGGAATCGTTAAGGGTAATTCGGCTCTTAAAACCTGTGGGTTACCCTGGGCACCGGAGCCAAATGCGAAAATACAAGAAGGGAGATTTGCTTTTACTGCAACGATTCCCAGTGCCCCGAGTTTTATCATTGTCTTATTATCGGAGTTCGATTGCCAGAAAGAAAAACAATAGTGCTCTTTGAACCTTGCGATTGGTCAAAGGCTCCGAAATGGTCAACTCCGGCTCAGGTTTGTTGAATCAACCAGAATCATTTTTAGAATAGGAAGATCTTTAGCTCACCTGAAAAGATGATGAGATTCTGAAATGGGAGATTTCAATATTCAAGAATCTATTTCACCAGCATTATTTTCTTCGTTTGGATTCGGCCATCTGACTCCAGACGAACCAAATAAAGTCCTGAAGGTAAACCAGTTCCGGAAAAGGGAAGCCGGTACTCACCGGGTTCCCAAAATCCCTGTTTCAGAACTTGGATTTCCCTGCCCGAAACATCAAATACAGTGACTTTAACCCAACCAGCCCGGCTGACCCGAACCGGAATCACGGTTTCAGGATTGAACGGATTCGGAAAGTTCTGGCCCAGCCAGACCGATTCAGGTTTGGGAAGGTCTTCCTTAACACCAACTGTGGTGGTCGTGTCGCCGTAAACCACCCCATCAAGGACACAGCCAATTAAATAATCACTCTCAGAATTTTCTGACATGGAATGGCCTAAAAGACCAAATTCTTCGCAGAAGTAATTTTTTAAAGTAATCGGATCGTCGCTCCACTCATAAATGTATTCATAAACTAAAACTGGTTTGTTAAATATGTAAGCAGGGAAAATATCATCAATCATGGTATAGAAGGTGAACACTCCCCACTGGGTTGTATCCACAACCACCCACACATCACCGGTTTTGGCAGCCGGATCAAAAACAAGGGCTTCTTCTTGAGTATTTATAATAGGAACATAGTACCTTTCTTCTGCACCCTTTCGAACAAACCTAAAGAAATCCGGGCCCTGTCTCTGATCATAAACCTTGTAATAGACATGACCGTTTTCTGCAAGAACAGAGTCACCTACCCGCATTTTCCAGAAACCAATCGGGCCCGGAAATAGTCTGTCATAATGAATATAAACCCACTGGTTACCGGTTTTTAGTGGCATATTAAAATTAAACTGACCTAAACAGACGGTGGTACTGAAAAGGGTCAGAAGGAATAAAAAAAATTTTCCCATTTTAGTATACCCACTCATTTAGCCAGAAGAAGTTTAATGGTTTTAATTTGGCTGTGATATCTCATTTTTATGAAATACATACCGGAAGAGAGATGTTTACCGTCAAAAAATACCTGATGGTGCCCTGCCGGATACACTTTTTCTGGTGCACTAAAAATGAGTTTCCCCTGAGTGTCATAAACCTGCCAGTTAACAGCCCCTTGTTCCGGAATTGAGAACCCGATGGTAGTTGCAGGGTTAAACGGGTTTGGATAGGCATTCTCAATTGAAAACCGAGTAATCAGGTCCTGTTCATTCCCATTGCTGTCACTGACCTTTTGCATTTCCATGTTATAGAACAACCAGTCAAAATTTGATGCAACTGATAGAAGGCCTGTATTATCAACTGCTTTAACCTGATAAAATATTTTCTGGTTTTGTGTTTCTGATGTTACCGAAACGGACTCATCTAAATAGGAGCTCGCCGTTTTGGGAACAGTTGTGACCAAAGACCAGGTTAAAGGGGCAGCTCCATTGGTAACAGATTTATAGATTTTGTACCCGGAAAGATCCGGTTCAATATTTGCAGACCAGGTTAATTTGGGGTTCCAATTTTCAATCGAGACTTTTAACAATTGGGGTTGGGAAGGGGGTAAAGCTAAGGCATCTTTCTGATAAACCCAGGTTTTGATACTGGTCACATCTGCATTTTGATTGGTAATTTCGAATGAAAATGTCTCAAATCCACCAGCTTTTGAGTTGGGATTACTCCAAGGGGTCATCATTTTTATTCCGGAAAGGGTATAAGCATCCTTTTCATCTCCCAAACATGCCCAGGTTAATTCCCATTCTTTTGTTAATGGATTCTTTACATGAAAGGGTGCCCAGCCATAGGTGTCATTAATATTATATTTAAAATCATTAAAATTCCGGTCACCAAAAGCTCCATCCCGGTTAACACTTAGTTTTTCGAGAAGTGGAACCTTTGCAGTTCCAATATAGGTATCCCCAGCCCAACCCCAATTGAAACTGCCATCCGCATTTTTAAGAAGGACAGAGGAACTATTAATTAGAAAACTGTCAGAAATTTTAAAAACATAAACCCCTTTACCTCTGGTAGAATTGGGGTCCAAACCCAAACCACCCCGATCAATTTGATCAAAAGGTGATTTTCGAAGGTGGTTTTCAATTATTAAAAAATCTGTCTGTCCAGGTACTGCAACTTTTAATACGTTCCCGGTCGTTACTGCGTCGGTTAACGGAAATAGCTGCCCGTTATATTGGTAAATACTTTGAAAAGAAATATACCCTAATCGTTCCCGTTCCAATGAA
This sequence comes from Bacteroidota bacterium, assembly GCA_023151185.1. GTDB lineage: Bacteria > Bacteroidota > JABWAT01 > JABWAT01 > JABWAT01 > JAFLBE01. Next base: position 283,216 of record JAKLJL010000002.1, on the reverse strand, counting down.
TTTAATTGAAGATTTCTTAATTCTGGGTAGTTAGACATGATGGCAAAACTATTTTCCGGGTGTCCGCTTCCAAGCAAATAGTGTCCAAACTCATGTGCCAGTAATTCCATGATCCCAAATGCAGATGAATAGTTAATTCCGTTTCGGATGGTTATTCCACTCCCCTCATAGCCAAAATCAAAATTAACGGTCCGGTAATTGTCGGTCAAATAAGTCATTGAGAAGGGACCTTTTCCAAGTGATGCAATACCGGCAAAATTTCCCCGATTTATCCATATATTTTCAGGATAAACAATTGCCGATTGAGAAGTAAACCATCCAGGCTCCTGTTTAGGGCCGATTTGTGAATTTCGATAAATAATGTAAATCATGTCAATGATTCCATCTGTTCCAAATTCAAACGCTTGAGTGGTGGTGTTGTATCTCCACTTGTCATACCGGGTCCAGTCGAGACTGATGTCATTGTCTAACTTTTTTAAAACATCCCGGTTACTTTCAGTAAAATTGAACCCGTTTGTCTGGTAATAGGTTTCACTTTTTACAGTTACCAACGCAGGATAAACATCTCCGATGAAGTCAAATTGCCCCATCGACATCACATCCCAGAATTTTGACAAGGTTAAAGGGCGGTAGGCATCCGGGTTTGGGTCAACCAGGTCTCCAGCCCAGGTTGGCAGGGAGTTCAATGGCCAGGACGCGGATTGATAAGTATTCCCCTCAAATTCTGCAAAAACAAATAATACCCGGAAATATTGACCAAAACCGGTTATGGCAGGTTTAAAATATCCCAACTGCTGTTTACTTGGGTTGGCAATAACTTTAGGTTGAGACTCAGGTGCTTCCATTGGGCAGAAATCCTTTAGATCCTGACCCATTGTAGCATTTAAAGCCGTAACACTCAATAAACCACTCAGAACAACTGAACGGAAATTAGTTAGAATGCAAATTTCTCGGGGGTTGGGTGGGGCAAAAAGTGACATGATGATACTCCGGGTGAGTATGATTATAAATATTTAAGTTATATGGTGTATTTTGACATGTCAAGAAGGATTCCATTGAAATCCCTGTTCTAATGTTATCTTAATGTATTGAAAATAAGCCAATAACCATGTTAATATCTGTGTTAAAAACCCCTTCACTGATACACTCCTTGGCCCGTATTAGCCTTTACTCCCCACGGGAATAGAATATGGATAGAAATCATGAACCCCTGTGAATCAGATTACCTCACCAGCGATTTGGAATGCTGGTACTGGGTTAAAAGGTAGGACCCTCATTCTCCCTCCACTAGCCTGATTTCTTCCTGTAAGCTCCGTGTAAGCTGTCAGTAAGCTTCCAGAAACCTGAGAATCAGGTTGGCTGAGTTTCCGGTTCAGTCTTTCCTGATGAGGACAAGGGAGATGTCATCCTGGGCGGGGTGGCTGCCTCTGAACCGGTCCAGGTCCTGAAGCAAAGCAGAAAGGAGAGTATCAGGTGCCGCAAGTTTGCCCCGGTTCAGGAGGGTTGCCAGCCGGGACGTTCCATATTCTTCCTGATCTGCATTCATACATTCGGTAACACCATCCGAAATCATGAGAATCCAGTCTCCCCGTTTTAACCGGACGGAAATGGCCTCAAGCGAGGCTTCGAAGGACTTTTCGGGATGCAACCCCAGGGCTGCTCCCTTTGGAGAAACCGGTTCAATGACGTTTGTTTCGGCGGTAAACCGGTAAAACGGCAGATGACCATTTCTGACCAGAGTAAGAGAGTCCTCACCGGTAAACAGAACCGTTCCGGCAGTTACAAAGACCTGTCGGGGAAACTGACTCCGGATGGCGGAATTCAAACCGGCAAGAAGAGAAACGATTGTTTCCGCCGTTGTGGCCAGAAATCTGAGCAGGGAAATGAGGCGCACCATGTAAAGTGCCGCTTTCATTCCTTTCCCGCTGACGTCGCCGGTCATTACCATCCACCGTCCGCCCGACATCGGTTCAAACCGGATAAAATCCCCGCCGACCACAGAGGCCGGTACCGACCTGAAGGAAACTGAATATCCGGGAAGATCGGGCAGTTCAGACGGAAGCAGACTTCTCTGGATATCCGAAGCCACATCCAGTTCTGTTTTCAGTATGTGTTTATCTGCCAGTTCGAGAAAAAGCAGGTAAACCGGGATCAGAAATCCGAACAGAATAAAATGGAAGTTGCCTTCCAGTAACCCCCAGAGAAACAGGGCCGTACCGGCTGCAAAGAGAATCCGGCGGGCAGGGAGCAGTTTCCTGAGAAAGGCGACCAGCATCAGCCGGGGAAGCTGTATGGCATACCATTTCCAGTCACGTGTGCCGGGTGCTTCAAGGCCGGAATCAGACAGATACCAATCCACCGTATTCCGGGTATCCCGGGTGAGCAGCCGGTCAAAGTCCCCGGTCTGGTAATCCCGGATAAATAAATCGTGCAGTCTGCTGCCCAGGTTCATAGGGGATTCTGCCTTTTTTCTCATGAAGATACAGGGTCAAAGATACAATTGCTGGGGGGCATACGCACAGAGCCGGTTCCGGATTCAACTTTAACCGGAAATTCTTACCTTTAAGGAAAACCGGAGGCTCTATGGAACTGATTCAGGATCTAGCTGTTGTACTTGGAATCGGACTGCTGATCGGACTGGAGCGGGAAGTGAGCCACCCGCAGACCTCTGAACATGGACTGTTTGCAGGCGTCAGAACCTTTCCGCTTGTGGCCCTTTTCGGGTATCTGTCTTCCCTGATTTCGGAAACGGCCGGTATCTGGATTCTGATTCTGGCGTTTCTGGCGGTTATTTGCCTGGTCTCAGTTTCTTACTTTGTCCTGTCTTCCCGAAATGACATTGGAGCAACAACCGAAGTCTCCTTCCTGCTGACTTTTATTCTTGGAATTCTGGTGCATCAGGGGCAGATTCTGCCGGCGGTTATTTCGGCGGTAGTCGTGACCGTTCTCCTTTCCGTCAAACTGCAGGTCTTAACCGCTTTGGGGAAATTTTCCCAGGCTGACTTTTTTGCTTTGCTCAAGTTTGTGATACTGGCTGCGATTGTTCTGCCGTTTCTTCCCGACCGCATGACGGGTCCATATGACGCCGTGAACCCGAGGCAGATCGGGTATGTGATTGTTCTGATTTCGGGGATCAGCTTTGCCGGATATATTCTGACCCGGCTTTCCGGTCCGGAAAAGGGTATTTTCTATCTGTCGGTCATGGGCGGTATTGTTTCAAGTACGGCTGTGACCTGGGATTTCAGTAAAAAAAGCCGGGAAGACCCAGACAACTCACCGGTATATGCCGCAGGAATTCTGAGAGCCGGGTCGGTGATGTATTTCCGGATTCTGCTGATTGTTGCAGTGATGAACCCGGTTCTGGCCGGTTATCTGGCAATTCCTGCCATCCTGCTTGGGGCTCTTGGGATTTTAACCGGTCAGTTTCTTGTGACAAGCCGTGAAAAGTCTTCCGGTGGATCCGGTTCAGTTCTTACCAACCCGCTGAACATCCGGAATGCCCTGGTTTTTGCTCTGGTCTTTGGTGTGATCGGGATTTTGGTCCGGGCAGGAAAACTCTGGCTGGGTGACGGGGGAATCTATCTGGCCGGTGCTCTTTCCGGGCTGACCGATGTGGATGCTATCGTTCTTTCCATGATTAATTATGCGGGAGAGACGGGAGGTGAACTTCAACTGGCTGTAACCGTTATTTTGATTGCAGCAGCGGTGAACACCGTATTCAAAACCACCCTGGCAGCTTTAACCGGTGATCCGGGCCTGCGTCCGGTTCTGTTCAGGGGGATGGGTGTTCTCTCGGCGGCCAGTCTGGTAGCTGTGGCAGTTATTTTATGGGTCTGACGGGAATCCAGAGTTCCTCTTCAGATTGCGGATCGCCGTGGCGGAAACCGGCCCCAAGCCGTTCAAAGTGCGGCCGGTCATCCGGTTCCATGCCAATTGAAGGCAGCAGGTTACCGAAAATCTGCCGGAACAGGGTTTCATCTCCGCCTGGACCCCGGTAATACAGAACTGCATAATCACCTTCAGGCAGCAGGAGTTCCTCAAATCCAGCCGGGAGGACGGCACCGTCCCCGATTTCCGCACAGGCCCATTTGGTAAACCGGATGGACGGATCAGGATTCCGGAAAAAACCTGCCGGAAAAATCTGCAGCGAAATCAGGTCGTCGTTCAGCCGGCCGGTCAGTTCCCGCCGTCTGGGCATGAACCGCTGCCAGAGCAGACCGGTCTGATCCTCCAGATAAGACATGTATGCAGAAAGACCCGCCAGGCGCACGGGCTTAACCCGGACCAGCCGGGGTTCAGAAAGAGAATGGCTTTTCATAGGGATTCCGGTTCGGAAATCAGGGTGAAGTGGCCGTGAGATTAACCCGGTTTTCAGCCAGGGTCAACCGATCAAAAATATCTTCATTATGTGAAATCAGCAAAATGGCGGTTCCTTCTGACAGGATCTGACTGAGAAGACGGATAAAAATCCGGATGGTTTTAAAATCCACACCGTTCAGCGGTTCATCCAGAATGAGAACTTCGGGCCGGCAGGCCAGACTCCTCATCAGATTAAGCCGTTGTTTCTGCCCGCCACTCAGGAACCGGACCTGAGCCGAAAGAAAGTCCTTCGGCGGCGAGGTCAGGAAAACCGGAGTCAGATACCTGAGAATCTGATCATCCGATGCAAGTTCCGGGCGGTGCAGGGCCGTAAAAACCTGCCGGACTGTCGCCAGGGGGTTCAAAGCTTCATCGGCAAGCTGAAAAGCCATAGATGCTTTTTTCCCCCAGATCAACCGTTTCCAGACAGACGGCCCGGCTGAACTCAGATTTATCCCGCAAAGAGTCAGAGCCTGGTTTTCCGCCGGGTATAACCCCATTAAAATGCGGGCAACTGTCGTTTTCCCCACGCCGCTGGCAGCCTTCAGGTAGGTCAGGGTTCCCGCCTTAAGTGCAAGAGTTCCGATCGGTTCCGATCCGGACGAAAAGGTCAAAGTCCTGCCATGACAGATCACGCCGGAATTCAGTTCTGCCAGAATCTGGCCGTCCGTCCTGCCGGGGGGTGAAAGCTGGTCCTGCCAACTGATAAAGTCTGACGGATCAAACCTGGAAAGCAGATGCTCACCGGAGTCTGCCCTGCTGAGTTCCTTCCAGGAAACGGAGCCTGAAATTCCGGACGGATGCCGTTCGAGCCAGGGAATCAGAGTATAGTCATGAGTGATCAGAAGCAGGGTAAAGGGTTGTTTCTGATGCTGCAGAATCAGTAATTCCAGAAAAGCATTCCGGAAACCGTTGTCCAGACTTCCGGTTGGTTCATCCAGAATGAACAGAGAGTCCGGCGACAGTTTTCCGGCATCATCCTGAATCGCCATTTTTTTCAAAGCCATGGCGAGAAGAAACCGTTGCTTTTCTCCGCCGCTTGGCCGGAATGGCTGGGGGAAAAGTCCGGCCAGATTCTGCCAGCCATCCGACTTCCAGAGACCGTTTAAAATAGACGTTTCAAAATCAGGTCTGGCCAGATCTGCCTCACGGTACTGCTCATGGATGGTCATGGACGGATTAAACTGGGAAGAGGGTTCCTGCAGAACAAAGAATCCGGCCTTCCGGAAGGACGTTACCCGGTCACTCTGCTGCCAGGACGAATAGGTTTCACCGTTGACGGTTGCCTCGAGACGGGCCGCATCCGTGAGACCAAAAATTGTTTTTGCCAGAAGGGTTTTCCCGATTCCCGATTCACCGAACAGGACGGTAATCTTACCGGGCTCAAGAGTGAAATCAGACAGAGAGATCAGATTCCGGCCCTCTGAAGACACTGAAACTGAAAAGCTGAACCGGGTCATAACCGGTTCCTTTCAGCAAAGGAAATTCCGGCTTTAAACCAGCAGGCGAGTGTAAAGACAATCAGAAAAGCAACCGAAAGTCCCTGAAGATGCCGGGTGAACAGAACGGCAAGATAGGACGGGTCCGAAAAAATCAATCCGGCAGCCAGAATATCCTGTTTGCTGTCGATGTGGGCCAGCAGGGAACCGAGAGTTGGCGGAAAATTGACCGCATTGACTGAGTGGGAAAGTCCGACAGAGAGGATAAAGTCGATGCTGCACAGCAGAAAAACCGTTGACCCGACTCCGCTGATCAGTTTATTAATCAGATGGAGACGGCTGTTCCGCCACCAGATTTCAATGAAAAGCAGGTGAAAATCCGGTATTCCGGCTGTTCTTGATGCTGCAATAAAGTCAGTTTGTTCGAACCACCGGGCCCGTTCAATGAGCATATCCGAGAATTCATAATAAAGCACCAGCCCGACCGTCACCCCAAATCCGGTCAGAATTCCCGCTTTTCCGGTCAGTACCTCCTGGGTTACCAGAACCGTCAGGATGAGGAACCCGGTCAGCAGCCCGATGATCTGGGGAACCGACCTGCTGACGGATAAAAGAAGTTCGGCTGCTGCAGCCAGTTTTCCAAACCCGTTCCATCGGGCCAGAATGAATCCGGAACTCAGAAAAAAGGAAAAAACCAGGGCGGTAACCAGACTGATGCCTGCAACCGAAAGTGTGTTTCCGAAACCGGTCCAGACCCTGATCAGGGCTGGTTTATTTAAAAAAACAGCATCCCAGAGCAGAACAAGAAGGCAGCCAAGAAGCCAGATGGCCAGCCAGAATAGGTCTCCGGGAAGTCCTGGAAACCGGACTGATCTGGTTTTCATTTCACACCCTCAACCGGTTCGGTAACCTGGTTCAGATACCGGCTGTCCTGCCGGAATGCCGCCAGATCAATGACTGCATCGGTTAATTTAACCATCAGAAATAGTCCGGCCATCATGACAAATACATCCGTCAGATTTCCGTAAAGCAGTTGTCTGAGCAATTCATATCCGTACCGTCCCTGAATATTCAATGCCATTTCGAGGATGATCAGACTGGTGATGGTAAAGGCAGCAAGTTCCCGGACCGTTTCCCTGAATTGCCGGCGGGTATTCAGCAGGCCGTGGCGGAGCAAATGACCATGAAACTGCTTCCGGATTCCGAAAATTTCCTTCCAGGAAAGTGGCTGGTTTCTGCCGGTGGAAAAGGAATCTGTCACATTCCGGATTCTGGCGGCAACGATATAGCCCTTTTCAAATTCCTGGGAGAGCAGGTTGAGATATTTTTGTGAGTAAACGGCCAGGGTTCCATTCGTGAAAATCCCCAGCGCAACAATCAGAAGGGCTGAATCGGATGGGAAAACCGGCTTCAGGATATAGGCGATCAGATACCCGGGTGAGAACAGGACGAAAAGAGAGAGAAAGCCCAAAACCGGATGCGGGCGGGGTGCAGATCCGGCAGGTCTCTGCTGGTTTTTAAAAATGAACCTGAGCAGACCAAGAGTTTCTGCCCCCCAGACAGAAATGGCAAGAACCACACCGAACAGAAGGAAAAAGGAAAAAAACTGCAGTAAAAAACCAGGAAAATCAGTTGAAATCAGGCTTTTCTGCCGGCGAAGACGGTCAATTTCCCCAACTGTTTCTGCAGATTTCCGGCGGGCCATCTGACTTACAAACTGGTCACCTTCCGGGCTATTTCCTGCCAGATCCCAGACATCAGCCACAATTGCCTGGTGAAGCGGATCCTGCCAGAGAATCAGAGAATCCTGGAGCCACTTTTCTGTGGCAGCATCCCGGGTTTCAGGCGGGTATTCAGTCAGGCGGGACGTCAGGAGCCAGAGCAGAAAAAAAAGCCCGGCAACCGAAAGAAACAGAAGCAGGTGTTTCAGGAAAATCTGCCGCATTACCGGGTGCTCCCGGTTGCGGAAACAGGACTCAGGCGGATACCGGTTTCATCCGGTTCGGATCGGAATCCGTCCTGTGATGCAAACAAAGTCAGCTTGCGGGAAAGGGCTTCGAAGGACCTCCGGAAATGAACCGGGTCAGATCCCTCAACGGAAACCCGCCATCCGTCCTTTTGCCGGATCACCGAAAACCTGACATTTTTCCGGCCGGTCTTTTCAAAGGCTGAAACCAGAACCCGGTTGGCTTCTTCAAGTGTCTTTCCCAGCCAGTCAGGAAGGACTTCTGCCGGATTTGACTCCGCTTTTCCGGTAAGATCCCGGGAAGAAATCCATCCGGAAGCAGACAGAGAGGGAACCCAGATCAGCAGTTTTCCGTTTACCGAGGCCGTTTTTTCAACCTGGATTCCTGAGGCAGCCAGAACCGGTCCATCTGTTATTCCAGCTCCCGTCAGCAGAGTTACCGGCCGGGACAGGCGGGCGGATCCGGATTCGGGAGTTGCTGCATCAGAAAGCACCCTCAGTCCCGCCTGAGTCAGGTTAACCGGTTTCAGCCGGGTATCCAGAACCAGATAAAACCGTTTCCCGCCGGCTTCAACCACCATGGCTTTCGTCAGGCCGTCACTCAGAATTTCGGAAGATTCAACAAGTCTGACCGGCTGAAAGGGCCGGATGGAACCTGGGTCTGACGGCTGAATTTTCTGCTGATACTGATCCAGAATTTCCAGTTTTCCGGGATGGGCAAATGCCAGATACCGGGAGGTACCCGCAGCAAAAATCAACCCCGGCAGCAGAACTGCCAAAATCAGAACCGGCAGCCGCCGGCTGGCTTCCGGCATACTCAATCGTTTTTCTTTTCCTTCCATTTTTCAACGGTGGAAAGCTGGGAAGAAACCCCGTACAGGTAAATGGTTGACTGATCGAACTGTGTCGAAAAATAGTTCAGACTGGGAAGTGAAAATAACCAGGACCCGAGGGCAAGCTGCCGTTCCAGATCATGAATCCGGCGGGCATATTCCTGCTTGTCGCCTATATTGTGGCTCGACATGAATCCGTAAATATAAGTTAGAAGCAGGTTGACTTCCTCCGGATTTTCCTGACCGTTTTCAGCATCCAGCCGGAAAAAATTCCGGTCTTTGCTGAAGGATTTCGGATTAACCTCTCCTCCCATCCCGTTGGTGATCAGGTTGATCCGGTAGGTTTTTAAATCAGGCTCCCGAAGAAAAATGTCATAAAGATCAAACAGAAAGTTACTGCGGTAACCATTAAATCCCATCAGCAGGGCATCATAATTACCTGAAGCAATTTCTTCTTCTGTTGCGGTAGATACCCGGATCTTTCCCTTTGACAGGGCCGGATCGTTCAGAATCTGAACCAGTTCAGTCAGTTCTTCCCGGTTACCGTAGTTCAGGTTAACTTTGATCCGGATGGAGTCAGGCAGGACCGACAGATCTTCAGCAGCCTGTGTTTTATCCGGAGTAATGATTTCTTCCTCTATGTAATAACTGGATGACGGGAAGACACTGTAATTCAGGAAGTCAGAAAAGTTGTTTTCCCGCCCGGTATAATCGAGAATATTCCGTTGCTGCGGGGTACCCGCCTTGAAAAACCGGTTCAGGATTTCCTTCCGGTTCAGAAGGGCATTCAGGGCTTTCCGTTGGGCCAGGTTCAGCCGGGAGGTGTTAAACAGGACCCCGAAGAAGGTCGTGCTGATGTTCGGTTTTGCAAAATAGTCTTCGGGGTCACTCAGAACCGGAGAAACGGCACCAAACGGTGTTCCGGGAAGAAAATTAAATTCACCGTTGGCAAATTCGGTCTGGTAGGTCGAGTTATCGATGAACGGTTTCAGAATCAGATTGTTAACTGAAGCCTCCCCGGCCGGATTTTTAACATACCGTTCAGGACTCCCGGTGGAAGAAGCCAGCAGATAAGGGCCGGTTCCGTCGGTATATGCCGGCTGATTCAGGTTGGAAGAAGCCGGCAGAATTTTAAAGGAAAAAACTTCCTTAACGTCATTTTCTGTCCAGATCCGGGTGGGTTTTAACTGAAACCGGATTTCATTATTCTCATCGGGACCTGTAAAATCGAAGGTTTCAAGGGCCTGGGAAATCAGAATATAATCGGGCGACAGACTGCCGAGGGATAGAATACGCCTGAGGGTAAACCGGATGTCCTTTTCGGTGACAGGGACGGGGGTTCCCTCAGTGACTGTTACCTCGTCATCTTCAACCAGAGTTTTAAAAGACGACTGCCACTTTTTTGATGGTTTCAGACGGATAATGACCTGGTTGTCAGTGGTCACGCCGATCAGTTCACCTAAACCGTCTTCATAGACAATTCCCGACGGATTGGCCGAAATATTGAACAGACCGTCATATAGGGCTTCGTCCAGTTTATCCGACAGCGGATCAGGTGCCGGAAGGTGCGGATCCAGAACCGGCTGCTGATGCGAAATGTAGGGCAGGGCCAGGGTATCTTTCAGTTTATTCCACGGCCAGAGAAAAAGAGTGAGGGCAATCAGTGCTGCCAGAATTCCGCCACCAATCCAGTATTTGGTTGTCATAGATGTCCTTTAATTTTAATTTCCATCCCAAAGTCAGGGTTCAGTTCTTTTTGATCAGGGGAACCTGAACCATCACACTGACTTCATGAACCTTGAAGGATTTGTGTTTAAAGACCACTTCAAGAATGTTCTCCTTCCCCTTGTTGGTCTGCACCGGGGTGATCCGGGCGGTGTAGTCATTTGATGCAACTGGTGCTTCTATGGTAACCCGGCCTTCATTTTTAACCGGTTTCCCGTTTACCGTAATGGTTTCGTACCAGGACTCCTGACCTGCCGATTTGGCAATTTCAGCCGGCAGCTTGATGTTGATGTCCCAAACCGGGAAGGCAGCATCCGTCTCAGGTTTCAGGTTCAGCCTGAACCGGTACTGGTTCACCCCCCCTTTGACCGTCGTTTCAGGTGTTACAAAAACCTTGCGGAAAACCACGGGCTTAACTATCCATTTGGCAACCAGCGGATCTACTTCGGTCAGTGCAGTTTTAACTTTTTTATCCTCGCCTTTGTAATACCGGCCATGGGTGATGATGGCCCGGGCCTTTTCAACCCCGTTCTTGCTGATATCCGCAACGAAGTCCCGGTAAAGGGCATCAATGGCAGTTTCGGGAAAGGTAATGGTTTTGAGTTTAACCAGCAGATTGGCTATCGTTTGGTTTTTCTTTTTCAGGTCAGCTTCACTGCCGGTAGTAAAAGTCAGTTCATAAACCGGTGTCCAGACGGAGTTCTGGTAAAGGCTGTCCACATTGTCTACCGTCATGATCCGGGCAGACATAAAGGCAGTGACCGCTTCATTCGTCCGGGTTTCGATGGTTTCAAGGAAAAATTTCTCCAGATCCCTGACCGCCTTTGACTTTACCGGAGCAATGGCTTTCAGGTCCAGAAAATCAGTATCCCGGTGGAACTCAACCAGAAGATTTTCTGCTGTCGGATACTCTCCGTCCCGGATCGCCTGCTGAACAGCTTCTTTCTGGGACTTTACAGAGGCTTCATCCAGACCGTGATACTGCCGGATCAGGAAGGCGAGGTCCTGATTTTTTTTCAGCAGGGAAAGAATTCCCTTAAAATCGCCCGATGCCTGAAGTTCTTTCACCGTTCCGGCAACTGAAGCAGCCCGGCGGTACTGGCTATGGGCAGAGGAAAAGCTGTCAGTGAAGGATTTGATTTCCCGGTTCAGCAGAGAAACCGATCTTACACCGGCATATTTCCCATATTCTGAAGTTTGAACAGCCGGCAGATTCGTTGCCAGTTTATCCATTTTCCTGACGATACCGGTATAGAAGTCAGCCGTTGGCCAGTCCGAAAAAGAACTGATTTCCGATTTGACTGATTCGAATCCCGACCTGGAAGCAGTGAGTGCTGACTCGTTCCGGTTAAACCGGTTTTTAAAGGCGACAACAGATTTGAACCCTTCCTCAGGCTGGAGCTTCAGCAGCGGATACACCGGTTCTACGTCAGAAATGCCGTAGGTGACCGGTGAAAAATCCTGTTTCTGGCGGATCTGGGCATCAAACCAGGTGGTTAACCCCGGTATGCTTTTCCTGAATGTTTTTAAAATTTCTGTTTGGGCGTTGGCAGGGTAAGCAGAAAGGTTTTGAAGAAGGTCCGTAATGAGGTTCGCCTGTTCGGCCATCTGGCCCGGGTTTCTTGCCGATTCAGCATCCAGCCTGAAGGCTTTTACCAATTTCAGGTATAAAGTCTGGAAGGTCAGTTCAGACTGGACTGACCGGTCAAGTTCTGCCCAGGCAACTGCTGCGGGGTCCTGCGAATTCAGCAGCGGGGAGGGAATGACTGCACGGGTATCCGTCAGTTCCTGCCGGACCCGTTCCAGAACTGGAAGGGTCTTTTCCAGACTCCGGATGGTCCCGGCAAAATCAAATCCCGAAAAACTGGCTTTGGTCCCAAGGGAGTCAACGTAAAAATGAGAAGTCAGACTGGTCTGATAATCAGCTTTCAGGGCGTCAAATCTGGTTTCGAACCGGAACCGCCATTCGGGCAGATACCGGTACTGAAGCCCGAGCCTGAAATCTGCATACACACTGTCCATTACCCAAAAAACAGGTTTTTCTGTTTTTTCCAGTTTCCAGACTTTAAGTCCGGTAAGCCCGGGAATGAGTTCCGGCACCCGGATGGTTTCCCCTTTCCCGTCATCAAACCGGTTGGTCAGATAGCTTCTGACCTGTGAAAACTGATCCGATTTCAGAACCAGAACCATATTGTCCTGAGTGCTTCCGGGGAAACGGAGGAAGTACTTTTCCTTTTTCAGCAATTCAAACTGGTCTTTTTTACTTTTCAGTTCCGTGTAACTGCCCTCTGCCGGGGAGACAGGTGGCCGTGGAGAAAGTTCATTGAAAACTGAACAGCCTGAGAGCAAAACCAGGGCTGCAAAACCAGTTAACCGGGGAAATTTAAGCATAGTACCTCTTCACTTAATTTTGGATCCATCTGCAAAAACCGGAAACATCCTGTTCCGGGAACCGGCCTTCCGGAATCCGGATGCAAAGATACGAACGCCGGAAACCGAAATTAGTTCCTCCGGTCAACAACCTGCCCGGCGGATAGGTTCAAAAACCGGCTTTGATGTACTTGTTGTAATATTAATATGTATTAACAAAAAACGCTTCCATCCAAAGAAAATGCTCTTTTGGTCTTGAATCCAAAATCCGTCGGCAATACCTTTGAACAAAAATGTAAACGTTTACATTTATGAAAAACTCCATTACAGAAATCGCAAGACGGGCAGATGTTTCAATTGCTACGGTCAGCCGGGCATTGAATAACGACAGCCGTGTGAAGGAATCAACCCGGAACCGGATTCAGCGGATTGCCCGTGAAATCAATTACCGTCCGAACCTGCTGGCCAGAGGCTTTGCCCTGAAAAGGTCGAACATAATCGGACTCATCATGCCGGAACTGGTTGATGAGTATTTTACCGAGGTGATCAAAGGGGTCGAGGCAGAGGCCATTGCAAACGGGTATTATACAATGGTGGCCAGTACCCACAACCGGGAAGGCTCAATTGTGGATACTCTCGACCGGTTCAGTCATAACCGCATGGTTGACGGACTGATTCTGCTGACGACCTTCCAGACTGCGGCGACCAAGCGGGCATTGGGAGAAACCGGTATACCGTTGGTAGTCATTGGGGACGATCCGCTTCTGACTCATGCCGATGTGGTGAAAATTGATAATTTTCAGGGTGCCTATTCCCTGATTTCATATCTGGTATCCCAAAAAGGATACCGAAAAATTGCTCATATAACAGGACCTCCCGGAAACCTGGATGCCAACCGCAGGAAGGAAGGGTACCTGGCTGCTCTCGCCAAACTGGGACTTGAAATCAATCCGGCCTGGATGGTTGAAGGACAGTTTACCATTGAAAGCGGGAAATCTGCTTTTCAGCGGCTGATGTCACTCAATGAAAAACCGGATCTCATTTTTGCTGCGAATGACAGAATGGCGATCGGCTGTTACGAAGGCGCCGGAGCTCTGGGTCTCAGAATCCCGACTGATATCGGAATCGCCGGGTTTGATGACATTTTCGTTTCCCGGTTTTTAACCCCCCGGCTCACGACTGTCGGGGTCCCGATCACTGAAGTCGGAAAAACCGCAGCCTCTCTTTTGCTTTCCCGTCTTGCCGGAACGGAGCCCCTTCGGACCCGGGAAGTGATTATTTCGACCGGGATTGTTCCTGGTGATTCAGTTTAAATCTTAAAGGACATCTATGCAGTTTAAAACCAAATACGGCGGATTCTCGGACGACGGGAACGAGTATGTTATTTCAACCTGGAAAACCCCGAAACCCTGGACCAACGTTCTGACAAATGGCGATTACGGCCTGGTCATTTCACAAACCGGCGGCGGATTCAGTTTTCTGACCCACTCTGAATTTAACCGGCTGAACCGGTGGCACCAGGATATCGTTCAGGATAATTGGGGAAAATACCTTTACATTAAAAATAACCGGACAGGTAAAATCTGGTCCCCAACCTGGCAGCCGGTCAAACAGGATCCTGAGTCCTACGAAGTCCGGTTTGGATTTGGCTATGCCGTTTTTACCTCTGAATTCGCCGGAATCCGGGCGGAGCTGACAATTTTAATCCCGATCGGGCATAATCTGGAAATCTGGGATGTGAAACTGACCAACCTGACCGCAGAACCGGCAGATCTTTCGGTTTTTTCCTATTTCGAGTGGTGCCTGGGATCTTCCGCTGATCATCACCGGGAATTTCATAAGTGTTTTATTGAAACTGAATTCGACAAGGATCTGAATGGCTTTGTTGCCGGTAAACGGATCTGGGAAATTCCGCTGGGTGACAGGGGCCATTGGAATATTGAATATCCATATAAAGGATTTCTGACCACCACGGCACCGGTTACTGCATTTGAATGCGACAAGGAAAATTTTCTTGGAAATTTCGGGGATTTACTTTCTCCTGAAGCAGTCCGCACCTCTAAAATGACCGGCACAGCCGGAATCTGGTATGACCCGGTTGCCTCGCTTCAGTCCGATATTCAGATCACCCCGGGTGAAACCTACCGGTACCAGTATTTTGCCGGGATTCAGGAAAAACGGGAAGACATTGCCTCCGTGACGGCCCGGTTTAATTCCGGGTCCAAGGTAGATGAAGCCCTGGCCGGAGTGAAAGCTTACTGGGCCGGACTCCTCGGCACCCTGGAAATTGAAACTCCGGATGCCGAAATGAATCTGTTCATCAATAAATGGGTTCGGTATCAGGCCATTGCCGGCCGGTTGTGGGCAAGAACTGCCTATTATCAGCAATCGGGTGCATTTGGGTTCCGGGATCAGCTTCAGGACAGCTTAATCTGGCTGCCGGTCAACCCTGAAAACACCGTCAAACAGATGCGCCTGCATGCCCGTCATCAGTTTCAGGACGGACAGGTGCTGCACTGGTGGCATCCGATCACCGAAACCGGACTTCCGACCAATATGGTGGATGATCTTCTTTGGCTTCCGTTTGTTCTGATTCATTATCTCTGGGAAACCGATGACCGGAACGTGCTCGATCTGGAAGAACCGTATTATGACAATGCATCCCTGAAGGAAGGTCTGTATTCCCACTCGGTTAAAGCCATTGAAAAGGTCTTTACCCGGTTCAGCACCCGTGGGCTGCCCCTGATCGGTGCAGGCGACTGGAATGACGGACTTTCTGCTGTAGGACTTGAAATGAAAGGAGAGTCTGTCTGGATGGCAGAGTTCTTCTATTTTATTTTAACCCGGTTTGCCCCGGTCTGCCGGATGAAAGGGGAGTCCAAACGGGCTGATGACTATGAAAAGAAAGCAGCCGATCTGAAAAAAGCCTTCGATCTGCATGCCTGGGACGGCGAGTATTTCTACCGGGGAACGAAAGACTCGGGCGAGAAATTCGGCAGCCGTGAAAACGAAGAAGGCAAGATTTTCCTGAATGCACAGACCTGGTCCGTCATGTCGGGAATTGCAGACCGGGATAAACAGGAAAAAGCACTCGATGCTGTAAAACGACTGCTCATTTTCAACAATGGACCACTGCTGCTGAACCCGGGATACAGCAAGCCCGATAAGTACATCGGGTATCTGACCCGGTATGCTGCCGGAAGGCGGGAAAACGGCGGTGTCTACATGCATGCTGCCACCTGGGCTATCTGGGCTTATGCTCTTCACCGGGATCCGGCAACAGCCTATGATGTTTTCCGGAAAATCTGCCCCGTTGTAAAAGGAACTGAAAACCCCGATCTGTATCAGGCAGAACCTTACGTTACACCGGGAAATATCGAAGGCCCAACCTCAGCCCTGTACGGCCGGGCAGGATGGACCTGGTACACCGGGTCAGCCGGCTGGCTGGCCAAAGTTACCGTTGACTGGATTTTGGGAATCAGAACCACGGAAGCCGGATTGATTGTGGACCCGTGTATCCCGGCTGAGTGGAAATCCTACACAGTAAAACGGCTTTACAGGCACACAGAAGTTATTATCCGGATCAGCAACCCGGACGGACTTTCAGGCGGTGTGAATTCCATGCGGATTAACGGAAAAGAATTTGCAGGAAATGTAATCCCCGTCACGGGAAAAAATAAACTAACGGTTGAAATTGTACTTGGGAAGTAAGTCCGGGACCGGAAGGCCATGTCACCAAAATCAAACTACAGAATGGATATTATCAATCAGGTTTTTGCCCTGATACTGATCATTATTCTCCTCCTGTTGTTCTGGATGGTTGCAACACAAAACCCAAAACCAGCCGTGCCTGGTTTGCAGGAACCTTCGAAAGAGACCGGCTGGCATGAAACTGAACCGGCTGAAACTGAAAGTCACAGGTGTATGGCATGGGGCTGATTCAAAGTCTGAACGGGAACTGGACGGTATTTAAGGATCCGGAAGGAAAGCTGACAGAACCTGAAATCAGGGTGAAGCTGAAAGAACCCGGTGAAAAAATCCAGCACCCGGTTCCCTCCAACTGGCATGCAGCCGGTTTTGAAAATTATTCAGGCACAGTCTGGTATTGCCGGACGTTTCACCTGAAGCTGCACCGCCTGAGTCTGGTCGAATTCAGAGGTGCCGATTATTTTACAGATGTCTGGCTGAACGGACAGTTTTTAGGTCATCACGAGGGATATTTTCAGACTTTCCACATTAAAATTCCGGATAGTCTGATGAAAGATGGCGAGTATACACTGATTGTCAGGGTTACAAGTCCAAAAGAGGAACCCGGTCCGGTCTGGCCGTTTAAAAAGACTCTGATCAAAGGGATTTTCGGACATCATGACTGCCGGCCCGGTGCAAATTCACACGAATTTGGTCAGGATATGAACACCGGCGGAATCTGGAACAGTGTAACTCTGATGACGGGGCTGCCTGTCCGCCTGTCAGGACTTGGTGTTTCTGCTGAACTTCATCCGGTCAGGAACCAGGCCGTTTTACTGGTTCAGGTTTCTTACCACAATTCATTCGAACTCCCCGAAACCGTTCCGTTTAACTTCCACATTGTTCATCCGGATGGAACCAAACAGGATGCAACCCTGAATCTGCTGCTGAAACCGGATTCAGGAGATTTTTCAGCCTCGTTCCTGATTGAAAATCCAGAAAAGTGGTACACCTGGGATACAGGCCCTCAACCGGTATACAGCTTGACCGTCACTTCAGAACTTTCGGGTGAAAACCGGATTAATTTCGGAATCAAATCGGTGAGGCTGGATGAGAAAAAGCACTTTTTTCTCAACGGGAAACGCCTTTTCCTCAGGGGAACCAATGTCATTCCTGAGCAGCTTCTGAGTACACTTTCCTCTGACCGGATTGAAACCCTGGCCGAGGCAATGAAAGAGGCCGGGGTAAATTGTGTGAGAGTTCATGCCCATGTTAACCGGGAAGAGTTTTACCGGATCTGCGATCAGAAGGGAATTCTGGTCTGGCAGGATTTTGCCCTGCAATGGACTTATTCAGATTCACCGGGATTCGTTGCCAATGCGGTTTCGCAGATTACTGACATGGTGTGTCAGCTGAAAAACCACGTTTCGATTGCGGTCTGGTGCTGTCATAATGAGCCCGGTGACCAGATTCATACTCTTGATCCGTTTTTGCAGCGGGCTGTACTTGCCGAAGATGCAACCCGGATCGTCCGGCTGGCATCGAACTATGAGGAGCATCCTTACGACGGATGGTATTGGGGAAATGCCGAACAGTATGCCTCGGTGCCCATGGGGCCCCTGGTTACCGAATTCGGGGCTCAGGGTCTGCCCGAACCGGACAGTCTGAAAAAATTCATTCCGGCCGGATCACTCTGGCCGCCGGTCTGGAAGGACTGGGAATATCATGATTTTCAGTATAATCAGACGTTTAATATCGCCGGGATTGACCGGGGGAATTCTCTGAGTCAGTTTGCAGCCAATTCGCAGTCTTATCAGTCTTATGTACTGGAAACTGCGATCGGGTGGTACCGCCGGAAACGGTATCAGCCCATAACCGGAATTTTTCAGTTCATGTTTCAGGATTGCTGGCCTTCGGTCACCTGGTCAGTGATCGATTATTACGGCAAACGGAAATCAGGATTTCATACTCTGAAACGGGGATTCGAGCCTGTCCATCTGTCCGTTTTTCTCCGGCAGAAAACGTACCTTTCCGGGCGGGAACTGAATATTGCCTTGTGGGCAATCAATGATACCTGGAAGTCAGTTCAGGACTGCCGGGTTGAAATCAGCGTTTCAGGAAATCAAATCTGGGAATCCGGCGTATTTGAACTGCCTGATGATAATCTGGTGTCCTTCCCGGCAGAGGCAGTCCAGCCTGTCCTGCCAGTCATTCCTGGTCCGCACAGACTTATTGCCAGGTTAACTGCCGGCGGTAAAATTCTGTCAGAATACAGAACAGAAATTGAAATCATGGAGAAAGTGTGAAGAGTTACCCGTATCTGCTGGTTGGATTGTTAATTGCCGGTTGTTCATCCCTTAAACCGGAACCTCCGGTTATTGAATCGGTCAAGGCCTGGGAGCAGCATATTGAGCTGAAGGTGGATCAAAAACCGTCTCTGATGCCGGTCAGGTACCGGATTTACCGCAGGGAAGGTGACCGTTTCATTCTGGCCGGAGTTTCAGAAACGGCTGCAGGGTATGTTCAGGTCTGGCGGCAAAATGATCAGGATACTGGCGGGACTTATTATCTCCGCAGGCTGTCATCTGCCGGAATTGAATCCGGGAATTCAAATCCCGTTTCAGCCGGATTCCGGTCCATGACTGATGACGAGTGGCTCGATATGGTCCAAATGGCCAGCTTCCGGTTTTTTTATGATTTCGGACATCCAGTTTCAGGGTTGGCTCTGGAACGGTTCCCGGTTGATTTTGATGATGTGGTCACCTCTGGCGGCACCGGATTCGGTTTGATGGGGTTCCCGGTTGCAGTTGAACGGGGATGGATCACCCGGAATGAAGCCCTTGAACGGATTCAGAAAATGGTGACTTTCCTTGGCAAAGCAGACCGGTTTCATGGAGCCTGGAGTCATTGGCTGACAGGAACTGACGGGAAGGCCTATCCCTTCAGTAAAATGGATAACGGTGGTGATCTGGTCGAAACGGCGTATCTGATTCAGGGTTTGCTGACGGTCAGGCACTATTTTTCGTTGGATACACCCGCTGAACTGAAACTCAGGGAAGATATCACCCGGTTGTGGGAAACTGTCGACTGGGCCTGGTACCTCAGGTACCCTGACAGCAAAATCCTGTACTGGCATTGGTCACCCGATTACGGCTGGGAAATGAACTTCCCGCTGGTCAACTGGAACGAGGTCATGATCACGTATTTACTGGCCATGGCCTCACCAACCCATCCGATTCCTGCCGAAAGCTGGGCTGAAGGCTGGCAGTCCGGGAAGCATCTGAATAGTAACACATTTTATGGACTTAAACTGGAAGTCGGTTGGGACCATGGCGGTCCGCTTTTTTTTACTCACTATTCCTTTCTGGGATTTGATCCGAGAAACCTGCGGGACAATCTGACCAATTATTTCGAAAATAACCGTACCGTTGCCCTGATTCATCAGCGGTATGCAGCCGAAAACCCGAAAAACTATCCGGGATATTCTGCTGAGTCGTGGGGCCTGACTGCATCAGATAACCCCTGGGGCTATGGAGCCCAGGAGCCGGTCAGGGAAGATAACGGAACCATTTCGCCAACGGCAGCCCTGTCTTCCTTTGCCTATACACCTCAGGAATCCATGGCAGCACTGAAAAACTTCTACCGGACGCACAAAGGAAAACTCTGGGGAGAATTTGGTTTCAGGGATGCTTTCAACCTGAAAGAGAAGTGGTATGCGCCCAGTGTAATCTCAATCGACCAGGGTCCCATTATTTGTATGATTGAAAACCACCGCACAGGATTGCTCTGGAACCTGTTTATGCAAAATCCTGAAATTGCCCCGATGCTTATAAAAGCCGGATTTAAACCTGACCCTAAACCCTAATCCACAAAAGGACCCGGTAACCATGAAATCCATCCTGACCCTTCTGTCCGTTTTCTGCTTTCTTGCCGGTGTAAATCTGGAAGCAGTTGCAGCTCCAAATCCGCCGGTTCTGGTTTGGGGAAAAGGATACGAGTACCACCTCGAATTCAAAGTCTCAACCGCAACTGTTTACTCAAAATACCGGCTTTACCGGAAAACAACCGGCGGCTGGCAACTGGCCGGTGAAATTCCGTTCGGCAAAACCTACCTGCACTACTGGAAAAAAGAAGGTGACCCAGAATCTGCCCTCTATGCACTGAAAAGTGTGGACGGCGGAGGCACCGAATCTGTGCTGACCGATTCAGTTTCACTTTCCTTTTCTGCCATGACCGATGATGCCTATCTGGACATGGTTCAGGAGGCGACATTCAGGTATTTCTGGGATCATGCACACCCTGGTTCCGGGATGGCCCGTGAACGGTACGGTTCCGGAAATACGGTTACCACCGGCGGATCCGGATTTGGGATCATGTCAATTCCGGTTGCTATTGAACGGGGTTGGATAACCCGTGAAGAGGGCCTTGCCCACGTAAAGAAAATGGTTCTCTTTCTCAGAGGTGCAGAAAAATTTCACGGGGCCTGGTCTCACTGGATCAATGCCTCGACCGGTAAGGTAATTCCTTTCGGAACCAAGGATGACGGCGGCGATCTGGTCGAAACTGCCTTTATGATTCAGGGTCTTCTGACGGTTAAGCAGTATTTCAACGGTACTGCCGGCGATGAGGTTCTGGTCAGAACCCTGATTGATATGATCTGGAAAGCAGTAGAATGGGATTGGTACCTCCGGTATTCGAACAGTAAAACCTTATACTGGCACTGGTCACCTAATTACGGCTGGGAGATGAATTTTCAGTTGAAAGGCTGGAATGAAACCATGATTACCTACCTGCTGGCCATTGCCTCACCAACTCATCCGATTCCGGCAGACTGTTTTAAACAGGGATGGGCTTCTGCCAGTTATTATAAAAACGGCAAAACCTTCTATGGATATAAAATTGATGTGGGCTGGGATTATGGAGGTCCGTTGTTCTTTGCCCATTATTCCTTTCTTGGCTTCGATGCCCGTGAACTGAAAGATTCCTTTACCAATTATTTCAATAACAATAAAAACGTTGCCATCATTCATAACCTGTACAGTAAAGCCAATCCGAAAAAGTACAAAGGGTACAATGAATACTGCTGGGGTCTGACAGCAAGCGATGACCCGACAGGCTACCGGGTTCATGAGCCAACCAATGATAACGGAACCATTTCACCAACTGCTGCCCTGGCTTCCATGCCGTACACACCGGTTCAGTCCCTGAATGCAATCAAACATTTTTATTCGGTTTACCGGGATTCTGTCTGGGGGGAATACGGGTTCTACGATGCCTTCAATCCAGGTCTGAACTGGTTTGCCACCAGCTATCTGGCAATTGATCAGGGCCCGATCATTGCCATGATCGAAAACCACCGGACAGGGTTGCTGTGGAATAATTTTATGAAAAACCCCGAAATTGCCCCGATGCTGACAGCAATCGGGCTGGTTCCGACCGATGTGGTTGAAGATCCTGACCGGGGAATTGATTTTCACCTGGATCCTGCTTACCCGAATCCGTTCAATGGGGAAGTCCAGATTCCGGTTACCGGTAAGTTTTCGGGTTCCTTCCGGGCAGAGGTTTTTTCCCTTACAGGTCAGAAAATCAAAACACTTCCATCTGTTCTGCCTGGTGAAACCCTGAGGTGGGATGGGTCTGATCACTTCGGCAGACCGGTAGCTTCGGGTATTTACTTTATCAGACTGACCGGCAGCGGAAAAGTCCTGACACAAAAACTCATTTATCAGAAATGAAAAAAATACTCCCATTTGTGCTTCTTGCCGGGTTCCTTGCAGTTTCCTGCAGCAAACAGGAACCGGTTACTGAACTTAGATTCTGGGCAATGGGTGCAGAAGGTGAAAAAGTTAAGGCACTCATTCCCGGATTCGAAAAGGAAAACCCGGGTGTAAAGGTTAATGTCCAGATGATTCCCTGGACGGCGGCACATGAAAAACTGGTGACGGCGGTTGCCTCGGGAACTGAACCTGACCTGTCGCAGCTTGGGAATACCTGGATCCCTGAATTTGTGGCCCTTGAGTCTTTGATGGGGTTGGATTCACTGACCTCACGCTCTGCGGATGCCGCAGAGGACCGGTTTTTCCCCGGGGTTCTGGCTACCAATCGCCTGGACGGAGTATTATATGGAATTCCCTGGTATGTGGATACCCGGGTTATGTTTTACCGAAAGGATGTTTTCAGGAAAGCCGGATATGACCATCCGCCAAAAACCTGGGCGGAACTGAGAGATCTTTGCGAAAAAATCAAAAAGCAGAATCCGAAAAACTTTGCAGTTTACCTTCCCGCAAATGAATGGGCGCATTTTATTACCTTCGGTCTGCAGGCCGGGTCGCCGATTCTGAAAGACCAGGATTCACGGGGTGCCTTTTCTGATCCTGAGTACAAAAAGGCTTTTACCTTTCTCATGGGTTTTTTGTATGATTCTCTGGCGCCTCCCCGGTTCACCGATGTGACCAATGTGTACCAGGCTATGGAACAGGGGTATTTTTCCATTTATATGTCCGGTCCCTGGAATATCCCCGAATTCAAAAAACGCCTTCCGGCCCACCTTCAGGATGAATGGATGACCGCACCGCTGCCCGGACCTGAGGGGCAGTACCCCGGCGCCTCTCTTGCCGGCGGATCTTCTCTGGTCATGTTCAAAAATTCGAAACACCCCGGGCTAACCTGGAAACTGATCGGGTATCTTTCCAGAACATCGGTTCAGCTTGAGTTCTTTAATCTCTCAGGTGACCTTCCGTCTGTAAAGGAAGCCTGGCAGGATTCTGTTTTTCTGGCGGATAAGTATTTGCAGGCATTTCGCAGCCAGTTGGATAACGTTAAGTCCACCCCAAAAATCCCCGAGTGGGAACAGATTGCTTTTTCCAGAGTGCAGACCTTTACCGAAATGACGGTTGCCCGGAAACTGACCATTGATGAAACGGTGTATCAGTTGGATGAATCGGTTAACCAGATCCTTGAAAAACGGCGGTGGTACCTGCAGAAAACCGGGAAGGTGAAACCATGAGCAGAATCAGAACCCGTTCCAGGTGGTCCTCAGTGGTCATTTTTCTGGGCCCGGCGTTGGGTGCTATCGGAATTTTTTTCGTACTGCCGGTCCTTGCTGCCTTTATAATGAGTTTTACCGATTTTGATATTTATTCCCTGGGGAATTGGGAATATGCCCGTTTTGTCGGACTGGCAAATTACAGCAAACTTCTCGATAATCCTGTTTTCTGGCAGGCCTTAAAAAATACCTTTTATTTTGTTCTGATCGGCGGACCGCTGTCCATCGCTGTATCACTGATGGCAGCTATGATGCTGAACAGTCCGCTGACACGCCTCAGAAGTACGTTCCGGGTCGTGTACTTCCTGCCGGTCGTAACGACCCTGGTCGCTGTTGCGGTAATCTGGCGGTATATTTATCATCCCAAATTCGGTCTGCTGAATTATTTCCTGAGCTTTTTTGATGTCAGTCCGGTCGATTGGCTTGGCGATCCGGTCTGGGCAATGCCGGCTCTGATCCTGATGGCGGTCTGGAAAAACTTCGGCTACAACATGATTATCTTCATTGCCGGACTTCAGAACATTCCCCGTGATTTGTATGAATCAGCCATGATTGAAGGGGCTTCTCCCTGGCAGCAATTCCGGTATATTACCCTGCCAATGCTGGCACCTACAACGGTCTTCATCACCCTCATGACGATTATCGGGTACTTCCAGTTTTTTGCCGAGCCCTACGTTATGACTCAGGGCGGACCGCTGAACCAAACCCTCAGTATTGTCCTGTACATGTATCAGGAAGGATTCCGCTGGTGGAATATGGGATTTTCGGCTGCAGTTGCCTTTGTCCTTTTCCTGATCATTTTCCTGGCTACTGCGCTTCAGATGAGACTTCAGAAGGAAAGCACACACTGATATGAAAAGCCTGTTCCACCACATCATGCTTACCCTGGTAGCCCTTATCTGTCTGGTCCCGTTTCTGTGGATGCTGTCGGCCTCGTTTATGTCACCGGGTGAATCGGCCCGCTTTCCGCCCCGGTTTTTTCCCGAAAACTGGACGATTGAGCATTATCAGACTCTGTTCGACCGACTGAATCTTTCCCGGTATTTCATCAATTCCGTTTTGATTTCTTCAGCCGTGACTCTGCTCAGTCTGCTCGTCAATTCCATGGCCGGGTATGCTTTCGCCAAACTCCGGTTCAAGGGAAAGGAAACCCTGTTTAAATCGTTGATGGCCGCCCTCATTATTCCCGGGCAGGTGACCATGCTGCCGGTTTTTCTGATGCTGAAGGAAATGGGATTTATCAATACCTACTGGGCGATCCTGATTCCCGGGATGGCATCCATTTTTGGAATTTTCCTGATCCGGCAGTATGCACTTTCAATTCCGGACAGCCTCATCGAGGCCGCAAAAATGGACGGGGCAACCGACTTCCAGATTTACCGGAAAATCATTCTGCCGCTGTGCAAACCGATTCTGATCACACTGGCTATCTTCACTTTCATGGGAACCTGGAATGACTTTCTCTGGCCCTTAATCGTCCTGAATGATCAGGATATGTACACCCTTCCGATTGCCCTCGCTAACCTGATGGGGGAACATGTTCAGGATACCGAACTGATGATGGCCGGGTCGGTCATGACAGTTCTGCCCGTAATTATCCTCTTCATTCTGCTTCAGAAATATTATATCCAGGGCATCATGATGGGCGGGGTCAAGGAATAGGGGAAGGGAGGCCCCGGGTGGCTTCGGGTTGCTGAAGCCTGGATCAGGCCCCCCCCGTTTTTCCCACCTGATAAAGTCCCCATTCCTGCCTGAAACCTGGCGGATTCCAGGTGTGTATATTTATGCATAAATTCTATCTAATTGAAAGTGATTGAGTTATGGTACGTCACCTTATTCTGCTTGCTCTTTTCTTTCCGGTGATGGTTCGGGCCCAGTTGATTCCACCGGCCATCGGGGAAACCCGGGTGCTCGATGAGTTTACAACCCCGGAAGGCTGGGAAGCCGGTCATTCGGATGGCGTTGCAGCAACCGTATCTGGCGGTAACGGCCGGTTGATTCTGACCTATGATTTAACAAAAGCCAAAGGATATGCCTTTACTTCGAAAGCGTTCGATTTGCCGGTTCCTTCCGACTTTGAACTGTCTTTTTCACTTTCGGGAACACCGGTCACCAACACGATTGAATTTAAGCTGATTGATGAATTCGGAAATACCTGGTGGCGGCCCTTTACCGGACTTGCCGTTTCAAAGGAACCCCGGATGGTTTCCGTTCTTGCCCGTGATGTCACCTATGCCTGGGGCCCGAAACCGGTTGCCGAACTAAAGCGGATCAGCCGGATCGAAATCGTGATGACCTCGCTTGAAGGTGGTGCGGGTGATCTGATCATTTCCCCGATTCAGCTAACCAATCTCACCTTTCAAAAAACATCCTTCCGGCCGGTTGCTTCCTCAGCGGGGGTGTCTGAAACTGATCTTAAACTGCTGACAGATGGCAGTATTTCAGCAGGATGGAA
This sequence comes from Bacteroidota bacterium, assembly GCA_023151185.1. Classification (GTDB taxonomy): domain Bacteria; phylum Bacteroidota; class JABWAT01; order JABWAT01; family JABWAT01; genus JAFLBE01. Next base: position 257,337 of record JAKLJL010000002.1, on the reverse strand, counting down.
ACCGGGACCGGCAGCCCGGAAAACAGTTACTTTGTTTTACCCGGGTTATTTTAATACGGCCGGACTCCGGGTCCGGTATAACGGGACCAGGCCTGAAAATCTCACCGTCAGTCTGGTTTCAGGAAAAAAGGAAAAGCAGGTTTTTTCGGACAAAACCGGTGCCTGGGACGGACGGACCCTGAGGTGGATTCCCGAACCGGCTGCGGGGATCAAAATCAGATTTTCCTCAACAGACAAAACAGAACTCACCGAACTTGAACCCATCGGTCAGGAAGAAGAAATCCGGGTTTCGGGCAGGCTGAAATCCCGGGTTTTGGATGGTTCCACCCAAAAGGAAGAGAAATATTCAGGTGAAATTATCCTTCAGTTTCAGAGAAAAACGGCTGTAGGGGCCTTAAAAATTTTCTGGGGAAAATCCTTTCCTGAAACCTACACCGTGAGCCTGCAGTCAGGCAGTGACGGATTTGTGCCTGCCTTTACCAGAAACCGGGGAAACGGGGGCACTGATGAAGTGGTGTTCAGTGACGCCCGGGTAACCGCCATCCGGATCGGGTGGGAAAAACCGGTTCAGGCTGGAATCCGGGAACTTATCGTCTCAGGACCGGAGGCTGCAGGGGATGCAAACCGGCAGTTTATGGCTCTGGCTAAAGACTCAAAACGGGGAGATTTTCCCCGTTTCTTTACCGGTGAAATGTCCTATTGGACAGTTTCAGGGGTAGATGGTGATTTCAGGGAGGCTTTGTTCAATGAGGACGGAACATTTGAAACCGGGATGGAGAACCTGTCACTGGAACCGTTCCTCAGAATCAATAACACCCGGATTTCCTGGGCCGATGTGACGCCGGACCAAGCCCTGCCTTCCGGGTATTATCCCGTTCCGTCGGTTGAATGGAAAGGGAAACCGGTGACTCTGAAAACAGAACTATTGTCAGAGGGAGTCCCGGGAAACACGGGTCAGCTTGCCCGGTACCGGATTTTGAATCCGACAGCAAAAACTCAAAAGGGGGATCTGATTGTTGCCTTCCGTCCGTTTCAGGTGAATCCGCCCTGGCAGAATGTCAACCGGTTGGTCGAAGGCGGTTTGGCCCGGATCCGGTCTGCCGGATATAAAGATGGTGCCTGGGTGCTGAATGATTCAGTGACCGTCATGCCGTTGACTTCACCGGCTGTAACCGGTGCAGTTGCCTTTTCTGAGGCGGATATAGCCGGGGTCATAGCTTCGGGGAACTACCCGGTGTCCCAATCTGCTCTGGATCCTGACGGACTGATTTCCGGCGGGATGGTCTTTCCGTTTTCACTGAAACCCGGTGATTCAACCGAGGTCATAATCGGAATCCCCTGGTCAAAGGAAAAAAAGGAGGAGTACCGGGCAGCAAAGGAAAATCCGGCAGGATTTTATTCCCGGAAACGGTCAGAAATGCTCAGGTCCTGGTCAGAAAAACTGGACCGCATCGGGTTCAGGGTTCCGGAACAGGCAGAAAAATTAGTCCGGACGTTTAAAAGCAATCTGGCTTACATTTTCATCAATAAGGATGGCCCCCGCATCCAGCCCGGGTCGAGAAGTTACCTCAGATCCTGGATCCGGGATGGGTCTATGACCTCAGCCGGTCTTTTGCAAACGGGAAATGCACCCGAAGTAAAAGCCTTTCTGGATTGGTTTACACCAAACGTTTTTCCCTCGGGCCGGGTCCCCTGTGTGGTTGACCGCCGGGGTCCGGATGCCATTCCGGAAAATGACAGCAACGGCGAATTGCTGTACGCATTTGCCCATTATGCCCAGTACACCGGCGATACCGCATTCGTCAGAAAACACTGGCAGACCCTTATCCGGGCAGCAGATTTTATCATTTCCATGCGGAATGAACGGAAAACCCCGGCTTATACCGGAACCAGGTATTATGGTCTGGTTCCCGAATCCATTTCTCACGAGGGATATTCAGCAAAGCCCATGCATTCTCACTGGGATAATTTCTTTTCTCTGAAGGGGCTTAAGGATGCTTCCTGGCTGGCCGGTGAAATGGGAGATCGGGTTCTGGCAGAGAAGTATCAGAAGGAAGCTGACTCCTTCCGGCAGGATATTCTGGCTTCAATCCGGATGACGCAGGCAGAAAAGGGAATTTCCTACATTCCCGGATGTGCCGAACTGGGTGATTTTGATGCCACTTCTACCTCGATCGGCCTGTATCCCGCAGGTGAACGGTCAGCCCTAACGGCAGCCGGACTGCACTCTACCTTTGACCGGTATTTTCAGTTTGTGGAAAGCCGTCTTAAACCGGAGTCAGACTGGAATGATTATACTCCCTATGAAATCCGGAATGTGCACTCCTTTATTCTGCTGGGGCAAAAAGAACGGGCTTTTAAAACGATGGACTTTTTGCTGAAAGATCAGCGGCCGGCCAGTTGGAACCAATGGGCAGAAATTGTCTGGCGGAATTCCCGTGACGGCCGGTGGATCGGGGATATGCCGCATACCTGGATTGGCTCAGATTATCTGCATACCTTCAGGTCAGTGTTTGTGTTTGAAGAGGAAAACAAAAGGGAACTGATTCTGGCGGCCGGAATTCCGGATGGTTGGTATTCTGAAAAAACCATCGGAATTTCTGATGCGCCAACCTTATACGGTCAGGTTTCCTGGGATGCTGTAAAAAAAGGGAAGAGCCTTCTGGTGCAGATTTCAGCAGGAGGTTCTGCTTCGAAAATAATTTATAAACTTCCTGAGGCGGGTCTGGTTTCTTCTGTTCTCGTTAACGGGAAGCCCTGGGAGGATTGGACGGATAAGGAAATCCGGCTGCCTGCCGGGTCATGGAAACTGGAAATCAGATAGAAGGAACCCACCGGTTCCCCCAGCCCGTCCGGGACCGGGGGAATTGCGGGGTTTGGGGGGTTAGTTAATGTCCGGCAGGACGGTTACTCAACTTTAACGGCGGTACCCGAAGCGGTCACCATCAGCATGGAACCGCCAGATCCCAGAACTTCATAGTCCAGGTCGATGCCGATGACGGCGTTGGCCCCACGCTGGCTGGCAGCCATTTCAAGCTCCTGAAGTGCAATTTCACGGGCTTTTCCCAGTTCCCGTTCGTAGGTCTGGCTTCTGCCGCCAACAATGTCGGTAATGCTGGCAAACAGGTCTTTAAAAACATTGGCACCCATGATGGCCTCACCGGTAACAATTCCTTTATACTCGGTGATCTTTTTTCCTTCGATGGTGTTGGTGGTGGTCAGTAACATGATGTCCTCCGGTATTGTGTGGAATAAACTTAAAAAACGATGGTACGGTTCCCGCTCAATTTCGTTTCATAACCGGTTTAAATAAGCTGAAATAGTAAACTCAGGTCAGTCTGATTTTCAGATGGGATCCGGCATAACCGGAACCAAAGGGAATCGTGCCCGACAGACTTAAAAAAAATTGGTCTTCGGCAGGTGAACCTTTTTCTGCCGGCTCCGTACAAAGCGGTCAGTTCACCAATCGGACAGGATATTATGATGAAAAAGCTATTTCCCCTTTTCCTTCTGACACCGGTTTTTCTGGGATGCGATTCCCCGGATGTTCCGGAATACAACACAAAAATCACCACGGATGCCAAAGAATATGTCTCCGGCGATTCTGTGCTCGTCTCCATTGAAAGTGATTTTGACCAGCCGGTTTATGTGTCAACCGATCTGGCTGATTCTACCCTGATCGACTATCAGCTTCAGCAAAAGACAACTGAAAACTGGAAAACTGTTCTGGCCAGCCATCCCGTTCCGTCCGGAAAGGTGGTTACCCTTCAGCCCGGCGGAACTGTACAGTATAAATTCAAACTCCCGGCTGTTCCAGATGGCGGAGTTAATATCTTCCGGGTGAATCACCGGATCTTTCTCAGTCCCGATTTAACCAAATCGGTGGGAACCCAGCAAACACTCAGTAATCCGTTTTTCATTTACGAATAACTTTACCTCACTCTCACCCGGGCAGGGCATAAGCCTTTCCCGGGAGTGAATCTGCCGATTTATCCCTTTTAATCTTTACTCACCCCGTTGCCCGTTAAAGAAGTTGCAATTTAATTCCCTCAAGGCCAAATTCAGGCAGTACCTTTTAGACACAAAGTAATTCCCATTTTCGTTGGATCCAGTCACCTTAGGTTTTATTCCAACTGATTTTGTAGGGATTTTATTCAGGCCACCCGATTCATGGTAAGTCAATTGAACTGTTGTGGTTTGATTCCAACTGATTTTGTAGGGATTTTATTCAGGGGCTTTGTCGCTTTTGAATATCTGCTTGTCGTTGTGGTTTGATTCCAACTGATTTTGTAGGGATTTTATTCAGGATCAGTAAATGAATTAAGAACAATAACAAAGTTGTGGTTTGATTCCAACTGATTTTGTAGGGATTTTATTCAGGCGTCCACTGAAGAACTGCTTTCAGCTCTACGTTGTGGTTTGATTCCAACTGATTTTGTAGGGATTTTATTCAGGAATCTTCTCCCGTACTAATGGCGATAGTGTGTTGTGGTTTGATTCCAACTGATTTTGTAGGGATTTTATTCAGGGCAATGACCGCGGGGGAGGTTGCCCTTGTGGTTGTGGTTTGATTCCAACTGATTTTGTAGGGATTTTATTCAGGGACCCTTAAAACATTCATTCACTGGGCCAAGTTGTGGTTTGATTCCAACTGATTTTGTAGGGATTTTATTCAGGTTGAAAGACCAGTCATCAACACCAAAATGGGTTGTGGTTTGATTCCAACTGATTTTGTAGGGATTTTATTCAGGTCAAGACGGATTTTTGACAATGAAGAACCAGTTGTGGTTTGATTCCAACTGATTTTGTAGGGATTTTATTCAGGGCGATTCAGGCATTGAAAGATTACAAGACCGTTGTGGTTTGATTCCAACTGATTTTGTAGGGATTTTATTCAGGGCCGTGTTGTAGGTAATTCCGTTGATTGATGTTGTGGTTTGATTCCAACTGATTTTGTAGGGATTTTATTCAGGTTCTGCAATCACCTCAACACTGAATGCAAAGTTGTGGTTTGATTCCAACTGATTTTGTAGGGATTTTATTCAGGAATAAGGCAATTGCTGCAAAAGCCCGCCTGTTGTGGTTTGATTCCAACTGATTTTGTAGGGATTTTATTCAGGAGAAAGAATTTGTTCACCCAGATAGAGAGGGTTGTGGTTTGATTCCAACTGATTTTGTAGGGATTTTATTCAGGAAATCCAGAGAAATAATGAGAACTCTTCAGGTTGTGGTTTGATTCCAACTGATTTTGTAGGGATTTTATTCAGGTTATTATCTGAAAACATCCAAAAAAACAGGGTTGTGGTTTGATTCCAACTGATTTTGTAGGGATTTTATTCAGGGAAGTCCGTCAAGAATCCCGAGGAACTTACGTTGTGGTTTGATTCCAACTGATTTTGTAGGGATTTTATTCAGGTTCTTATAATTTTTTTCCTGTTAAACTTTCGTTGTGGTTTGATTCCAACTGATTTTGTAGGGATTTTATTCAGGTACAGTTATTGGGGATAATACGAGAACCGTGTTGTGGTTTGATTCCAACTGATTTTGTAGGGATTTTATTCAGGTTGGGTATCTTATTGTTATTGATCTTAAAAGTTGTGGTTTGATTCCAACTGATTTTGTAGGGATTTTATTCAGGACGGCGATTTGGGATCATTGCTTGACATTTGTTGTGGTTTGATTCCAACTGATTTTGTAGGGATTTTATTCAGGGCAGGGATAATGTTTCAGGATTGATCTGCCGTTGTGGTTTGATTCCAACTGATTTTGTAGGGATTTTATTCAGGCAGGATGTTCTGTACGAAGACATCGACAGGGTTGTGGTTTGATTCCAACTGATTTTGTAGGGATTTTATTCAGGTTTACGGAATTGATATAAATTCAAGTTACCGTTGTGGTTTGATTCCAACTGATTTTGTAGGGATTTTATTCAGGACAGTTCGACATCACGGCACACGTTTACCAGTTGTGGTTTGATTCCAACTGATTTTGTAGGGATTTTATTCAGGTGGCTGATCACGCTGGATTCAGCCAGGAATGTTGTGGTTTGATTCCAACTGATTTTGTAGGGATTTTATTCAGGTAACCGCACCCGAGTACTGACCGGCAACAACGTTGTGGTTTGATTCCAACTGATTTTGTAGGGATTTTATTCAGGATAACGGTACTTGTGTATATGCCATGCTTTGTTGTGGTTTGATTCCAACTGATTTTGTAGGGATTTTATTCAGGCAACGCCAGGTAATGAGTGACCTCGACAGTGTTGTGGTTTGATTCCAACTGATTTTGTAGGGATTTTATTCAGGTGGAGTTTCTTTAATCGCTTGAATATCAATCAGTTATCGTTGGTAAACCGCCAAAAAAAATGCGCAATACGGGTGCAGGAAACTGGATAGTAAGTACATTTTTTAAAACATTTCCAGTTGCTGCGGGATCTCCGGAAGCTCTGAAACCTGAAACCCTTCGAACAGTTCAATCATGCCAAACTGTTTGTCGGTAATGGTCATAATGGCAATATGCCCTTTGGGAGGCAGGCTGAGTTTAACCCGCCGGATATGAACATCTGCATTTTCCCGGCTGATACAATGACGGATGTAAAGCGAAAACTGAAACATTTCAAATCCGTCTTTAACTAACTTTTTACGGAAATCAGTGTACCGTTTCCGGTCCAGTTTGGTTTCGGTCGGCAAATCAAAAAAAACCATTACCCACATGGTACGGTACTCACTGATTTTCATGGCCATTCCGGAAGGCTCAACTCCTTCCGGTTACCTAGAAAGACCTGGGCCAGCGAACTTGTTGTTTGCTGAACTGCAATGGCAAGCGGACTCCTTTCCCCACTAATTTTGACGTCTAAAACCGGGATTTTGAGTAATTCTGCCTTGATTGGCCTGGTTATTTCAGAAATTTCTCTATGGTCTGCAATCTCCCGTACCACCCGGTCAACAAAAGGTCTGTACGGTTCCATCAGATCGTCTGCCAGACACCAGGCGTTATATTCATTTTGATGATGAACCCCGATTGAAGGATGCAAACCCGAAGCCACAACGGCCCGGGCGGTTACCGACCTCAGAATTGCATAGCCGTAATTTAAAAGATTATTTGGCGGGTTACCGTCCTGATCACGGGTAAATCCGGTCTGATCCTTAAAGAGCTCCTGCCAGTAATATTTCGCAGCCCGGGCCTCCAGATTGGTTCCGTCACCCGATGAAACTTTTTTTGCCCATAAAAACAGAGGGGCAGGATTTAAATTCAGGGTTTCCAGATTTCGTCCCTGATTGGTAATTTTAGATTTGATAATGGTTTGCCAGATGGCTTTGCGCTTTGGCTTTTTTGCATTCCACTGGGCATCAATATGGGCCTGCTGCAGGTGGTGGCCGTCAATCGGAAGGAAAATTCCGGATGGCATGTGGTTTGAGGAACAGGTTACGACAACTGTTTGATTTTCAGCACAGAAAGTGAGAAGACTATGGGTGACCGTAATCTGCGGATGTTCCAGAATCAGAACCCCGATATCCTCAATCGGGGTTTGTTTCAGCTCACCGGTTTCCAGCAGTTTTATTTCGAGCTGATTATTTTTCCTGGATAGTAGTGCCGGGTTTTCAAAAAGCAGGGTTCGTTTCAGCATCTTAACTCCGCATGATTTTCCCCAGAATGTTGATTTTGACTTTTTCAACTTTTAAGGTATTGGCCACCTTTCGTAAAACCAGGGGAGCCTTATCCTTATCTGCTTTTATATTTGATTGCGAGAAAAGCCCTAAAACAACATTACCGTTGATATCAAATTTGATTACGCGGTAAATCCTGTGGCCCAGATCCGGGTCAGAAATGTTAATTTCATCCGGGTGGGTTTCATAGGGGACTACCAAATCGCCTTGTTTTAGTGCAATCAGGACGGGTTTCCCGTTTTTCTCCATCGGAAACAACTCCTCCTTATTTACCTTCCGCCGGGCAGCTTCAAAAAAAGAAATCATCTCAAGATCGCGTTCTTTTCCGTCGGGAGTACCGTAAAGAACATAAAGGAAATTGTTGCCGGGTTCCACAAATTGCTTTCCCTTATTTTCAATTCGGTTACTGCCCTGGAACCGGTCAACCATCGAGGAACTGGTTTCTTCCATCCTGATCGAGTTAATTTTTATGTTCAAAGCAGGGTTGCTGTATACCGGGTTTTCCTCCGGGTTACCAAAGGCTTTCTTAAAATCGCGACCTGCTTTAATCCAGTGATCAATTACCACTTTCCGGATCCCGCCATCTAAAATCTGATCAAAATGTTTTTCATTTGACAGGGAACTGATTGGTCTTCTGATGACGAATACCGGCCGGTGGTGGTTTCCAGGTTTCTGAACTTCACCAAAAACCGAATCATTGTGCAGGGATCCACGGATGGAGATCCCGGTTTGTTTTTTCCAATTATTTTGGCCCTTCCCGGCTTTTATTTTATAGCTGCTTTTTTCGATCAGCCGTTTGTCTGCCCGGTATGTAATCAGGGTTTTGCTGATAAATTCTTTTACTTCAGCCCGAAAAGTTGCCCATGGGCTGTCAATAAAGTCATTTTCCAGTTGGGAAAGGGAATTGAATTTGCTGAATTCTGTCAGGATTCTGAAATACTTCAAATTGGTGCAGGCAATGACAATTGCATCGATGGCATGATGCCGGTGATCTGACCGGTCTTTTCTTTCCTCCTTTTTATCAGATAAAAGGGTTCCTAGACCCCATTTTTTTCGTAAAATAGCGGTTGCTGCCCCATTGGTCACTGAAACCTTTTTACAAATTGTCCCAAGATGTTTTTTTGCCTCTTTGGCGATATAGCCTGTGTTTTCAATTGCTCCGGGATTAAATTCTTCCGATACTTCCATTTTAAGAAACCGTTCCCTTTTATACTGATTTGGGAATCGTTTAACCCGGTCTTTAAAAGCTTTAAGTGCTTCAGGACCTTTAGACTCGAAATATTCCAAAGCAGTCCGGTTTCCTTTTTCCTTATTGATTTCAATCTCGCACAGCGCTTTGTTCATGAAGGAGTTATCCATTGAACGGCTATAGGGGATGATGTGTTCAATCTGGATGGAAGCATCCAGCATTTGGGAAAAAGTGATGACTTTTCCCGAATACACCGAAATCCGGTTTCCTTCCATCCATAGTTTGAATTTTTCACGCATCTGCGGTGAAAGCTCCCGTTTCAGATCTTCTGTCCTGAAGAAATCGTCCTGTTCAAGCCCCATTTCCATCCATAGTTCGAGTTTTGCAACTTCAGAGGCACCGGCATGAAAGTTTCTTCCGGTTTTTTCGTTCAGAAAATCAACCAGGTTTTTTCTGATCTGTTCTTTTTCTGAGTTCTCCCGGCGCATTTTCTGCCGTTTATCTTTCGGGCTTTTAAGTTCTCGGGTCATTTCCACCCGTATTTCATCGGGTCTTCCGTAAACTTTAAGAATTGCATTAACCAGTTTGGTGGTCTCAGAAAGGGCTCGGCTCACGACCGGGTTCCTGACCCTGTCCCGGGGATCAATCACGATCCGGTCAGCCATTTCATGTCCTGCACTGGTACCTTCCGGCTTTGAGTGAGTATAACCTGCCGCTTTTGCAGCATCTGAGTACCCCATTCCCTGGCGCATAAATGGCAGCATTTTTTTTATTGCAAACTGGCTTAACCGGCTATAATCTGGTTCCAGGTGAATTTTTGCACAAGCCTGGGCTGTTTCTCTTTCCCAATGGAAAAGCGATTCCAGAGTGGAAGTCAGATGCTCTGCCTTGTCATCGTCCTCAAAAAAGTACAGCAAATTCCACAATTGATTTTTCTGTAGTTCCGTAAGTTCTGAGAATTTTTCTGCACCAATTGCCTTTTTAATCTGCCCCCACGTGGTCTGTCCTGATAGTTTCATGTCCGGATCATTCACAGTAAACCGTTTCCCAAGTTTTAATTTGGAAGGAATAGAGGAAGCTTTAAATTCCTTTTCCAGACCCCAATGTTGAAATAAAAGCTCCTTTTCCTCAAGGGTGAGCGGGGCATCCCACCGGCCTTCTCCATTTATCCTGACTTTTTCGAGATCCTGCCACAATCTGAATTCCTGAAACTCAGGATTTGCCCTGGGGGTAACCCGGCGGTTAGGTTCAAATCGGCATTTGCTGATTAAGTTTCGTTGCGACTTTAACGGTCGCTGATAAAAAATACAAAAATTTCTGATCTGGTAATAAGTGGTATTTTTCGGCTTATTCCCGTCCTCAGGACCTCCTGTTAAAATTTCCGGATAAAATTTTCGCTGTGAGATCCATATCCGGTCAAATTCATCCAGATATAACTCCCTTCCAACATGTCTGCCTCTGATTCTGAATTCTGGTTCATCCGGGTTATGCAGCCTGTGGTTAAAAAGGGAGTGAAAATACCGGCCAACGGTGATAAAGCCCCCATCATGAACCACTTTTGCCAATTCAGCAATTTCAGTTTTAATTTTTCCGGAATCCTCATCCTTTTTTGCGGCACTGTTTTGTTTTCTGCTGCTTTTAAAGCCCCGGTGATGGTTTAAGTGAATAAAAACACGGCCCAGTTCTTCCAGTGTCAGTTTTTTTGCAGGCGTATCAGGAGTATCAACTGCATTCGCTCTGAGTGAAAAAAGGGCCTCTGAAGTCAATTTTGATAGCGGGCTTTGTTCTTCAGGCAGCATGTTTAACTCCCTGAGGCGCTTGGCTAGGTTTTGCCTGCGAAGTTTAAACCGGTGGTATTGGCGCCTGATTTGCCTTGAAGTTCTTCGTTGGGCATTTTTAGGAGCCTCTGTACCGGTTTTGTCAACATTTACCCCAATCGGAAAAATACGGACACCACAGTCAACCAGTTGCTTTTTTTCAGAATTGATTAATGCCCATCCAATAGAAGTTGTGCCCAGGTCAAGGCCTAATACAAGCGACATATTCTCTCCGAAATAATAATTTTTAAATGAAGCGGGAAATGATTGACAATATAATAAAGTCAGATTAATTTTGCTCCATAATCTCTACAAAATCAGTTGGTAATCTTATCACAATAAAGATTATTCTGCAGGCTTTCAAGCCTTAGCCCCGCTTCGTAAAAGGTGCGGGGCTTTTTTTTATCCTGATACTAAATCCCAGGCTACTTCCTCCTAAAATCTGACTTCCACTTCACTGCCACAACGAAAGACAAACAAAAGACGGACGTAAACTCCCCGGTTTCATCCCAGACCATTCTACCCCCTGTCTCCAACTCCGGGGCAGAATCCTGATCCTGAACCTGAATCCGGATTTTCATCACTGAATCCCTTTTTTTTCCTCGGGATTAAAAGATATATTTGCTGATGTTTTTCCCTGGAGAATTTATGATCAGGCTGTTGCCGTTTTTCCTTTTCCTCCTGCCGTTTGCAGGATTTGCCCAATCCGGAAAACCCAAACTGATTGTTGGGGTTGTGGTCGATCAGATGCGGTATGATTACCTTTCACGCTTTTCGGCCGGGTTCGGCAAGGAGGGTTTTAACCGCCTGCTAACCGGCGGTACCACCTTCACCCAGGCTCACTTTAATTATGTACCCACCTACACAGCTCCGGGGCATGCAACAGTCTATACCGGAACCACTCCGCATTATCACGGAATTATCTCGAATGACTGGTACGAAGGGACCGAAGAAAAGGAAATTTATGTGGTGGATGATGACCGCTTCGAAACGGTAGGCGCTTCCGGATCAGCCGGAAAGTCATCTCCGCATCGTCTTAAAAGTCCGACCATAACTGATCAGTTCCGCATTGATAACCCCAATTCAAGAGTTTTCTCGGTCTCTATCAAGGACCGGGCAGCGGTACTGCCGGGCGGATTTATGGCGAACGGTGTGTGGTGGTATGACGGAAAATCCGGGAATTTTGTGACCTCGACTTTTTACCGAAAGGATCAACCGTCCTGGGCTGAGTCTTTTAACCGGAATCAGCATCCGCTTGCCTATATGAAAACCCAGTGGGACCTGAAATCACCCCGGGACCTGTACCGGATTCAGTCCGGAGATGAAAAGGAGTATGAGGGGGATCCGTTCAGGGAGAATGACCGCAGTTTTCCACACGTGTTTTCGGCTTTGACCGACTCTGAAAAACTGGACCGGATCAAGGTAACCCCTTTTGCTTCTGATCTTCTCGTTAAATTTGCCGAAACCCTGATGCAGGCAGAAGATCTTGGACGGAAAAAAGACCCGGATTTTCTGGCAATCTCCTTTTCTGCCCCCGATTACATCGGGCATACCTACGGGCCCAATTCCTGGGAAGTCATGGATACTTACCTCCGGCTGGATGACCAGATTGCCCGGTTGCTGACGGCTCTGGACCGGCAGGTTGGAAAAGGGAATTATCTGCTTTTCCTGACGGCCGATCATGCTGTTGGTGAAGCACACGGATTCCTCGAGGAAAACCGGATTCCGCATGGATTTTATTCCCGGAAAGAACTGACAGATTCACTGTCAGCTTTTATCGGAGACCGGTATAAAACACCAGGGCTTGTCCTGAATGTATCAAACAACCAGGTTTTTCTGAACCGTGATCTTATCACCGCAAAAGGGATCAATGAACGGGACGTCCAGAATACGGTTCGGGACTGGATCAGGCTCCATGTAGAAAGTGCCGGTGAAATCATTACCCGGTTTGAACTGGACGGGTTGCAGGCCCGGCGTGATATGGAAAGCATGATCCTGAACGGATGGGATCCGGCGAGATCCGGAGATGTCGCTTTTCTGTTACGTCCCCATTATCTGGAAGGGAAACTCCCCTCCGGGGCTACACATGGCTCTCCATTCCGCTATGATACTCACGTTCCTGTCCTGTTTTATGGCTGGCATGTTCCTGCCGTCCGGCGGAATGAACCAGTCTATGTTGTGGACGTGGCGGCTACGGTAGCCGATTTACTTCAGATTCAGATGCCGCCGGCCTGTATTGGAGTTCCTTTGATTAACAATCCGAAACAATAGCAGGAGGTACCGATGGCTTTTCCCTGGAAAACTCTTTTAGGTGCTTTAATTGAGCATGGGCCTACGGTTGTCAGCCGGGTGAAACAGGCGATGACGGACCGGAAGCAGCAGCAGCAACTGGAAACAGAAGCTGAAAAAATCCGGAACCTTGAAATGAGGATGATTAATGTGGAATCCGAATCGGCCTGGCAGAAAACCCGGACCGAAGATCTTTTCAGGGCTGTCACCTCGCTGCGGAAAATTGTTCAATGGCTGTTATTCGCCGTAATCGTTCTGGCAGGGCTGGTTGCCTCATGGATTTTACTCATTTTTTACCGCAGTTGAAAATCAGGAGACCGTTATGAAGGATAAACATACTCACTTTCCGGATTATGAATCTGGCCTGATCCATCCCTCTAAAGAGGTGATTAAACAAGCCAACATCCGGGACTATGACTCTCTTTACCGCAGATCCATTGAGGACCGGGAAGGATTCTGGGCGGATGAAGCTAAAAAACTGGTCTGGTATAAAAAATGGGACAAGGTTCTGGACAGTTCGGCCAAACCGTTTTACAAATGGTTTACCGGCGGAAAGTTTAATATCATCGCCAATGCAATTGACCGGCATCTGAAAAACTGGCGGCGGAATAAACTGGCCATCATCTGGGAGGGTGAGCCGGGGGATGTAAAAACCATGTCCTTTCATGCCCTGAACCGTGAGGTCTCCAAATTTGCCAATGTACTGAAAAGTATGGGGGTCAGAAAGGGAGAGGTGGTAACCGTTTATATGCCCCAGATTCCTGAATTGCCGATTGCCATGCTGGCCTGTGCCAAGATTGGAGCAGTTCATTCGGTTGTTTATGGTGGATTCAGTGCAGAAGCTCTTGCCGGCCGGATCGAAGATGCCAAAAGCCGGGTGCTGATCACTGCCGATGGCGGTTACCGCCGGGGGAATGTAACGGACCTGAAGGGAATTGCCAACGAAGCGATGAGGCGGTCAGCAACCATCGAAGTCTGTATCGTTGTCAAACGGACTGCCCATGAAGTCCACATGCAGGGTGACCGGGATTTCTGGTACCATGATCTGATGGCCCTTCCGATTGCCAACCCACGGTGCGAAACCGAAGTTCTGGATGCTGAGGATCCGCTGTTTATCCTTTACACATCCGGGACAACAGGGAAACCCAAAGGACTCATGCACAGCCATGGCGGATATGCAGTTTATACCTCGACAACACACCGGTATGTTTTTGATATCAAGGATGAAGACCGGTGGTGGTGTGCTGCCGATCCCGGCTGGATTACCGGGCACTCCTATCTGGTTTATTCGCCTCTGATCAACGGGGCTACGATCATGATGTACGAAGGTGCGCCCAACCATCCGTACCCGAACCGATGGTGGAGTATGGTCGAAAAATACGGGATTAACATTTTATATACATCACCAACTGCAATCCGGGGACTGATGAGATTTGGGGAATCCTGGCCGAACCGGCATGATCTATCCTCACTTCGCCTGCTGGGCTCAGTAGGTGAACCTATCAATCCGGAAGCGTGGAAATGGTATCACAAAGTCATCGGCGGCGGAAGATGTCCTATCATGGATACCTGGTGGCAGACTGAAACCGGCGGGTTTGTGATTACACCATTGCCTGTCACCCCGTTAAAACCCGGATCGGCAACCAAACCGTTCTTCGGTCATGAAGTCGCCATCGTAGATGAACAGGGAAATCCGGTTCCTGACGGAGAGGAAGGCAAACTCGTTCTTCAGGCACCCTGGCCGGGAATGGCCAGATCTATCTGGGGAGATCCGGAACGGTTCAGAGAAACCTACTGGAAAGACTATGAGAAACAGGGCTGGTATAAAGCCGGTGATGCTGCCCGCCGGGATTCAGACGGTTATTTCTGGGTGATCGGCCGGATTGATGATGTGATCAAAGTCAGCGGATACCGGCTGGGAACGGCTGAAATTGAAAGTGCCCTTATCAGCCATTATGCGGTTGCCGAATCTGCAGTTGTTGGCTTACCCCACGAAATAAAAGGAAACGCAATTCATTGCTATGTCCTCCTCCGTGCCGGAATAACAGGGAATAAAGCCCTCGAAGAAGAGTTAAAGGAACATGTTTCCCGGGAACTGGGCCCGATTGCCAGACCTGAGCACGTTGAGTTTGTGGAGAGCCTGCCCAAAACCCGGAGCGGTAAAATCATGCGCCGTGTGCTGAAAGCCAGAGCTCTCGGGCAGGATGTAGGAGATATTTCCACATTGGAAGAATAAGCAGGAGGGAGTGCTTCCGAAACTGAAAAGTTGACTGGGCCGGGCATGCAGGACCTGTATGCCCGCAGACTCCGGAAAAGCGGTACGTCTCCGTTGACCGTATTCCCTGCACCCGGAACCGGTTAGTTTTTCAGATACCGGTCGAAATGGGCCTCAATTTCCTCATACTCGTGCCGCCAGGCTGCCGGGGATCTGAACCCGTGCCCTTCCGTCGGGTAGATCATCAGGTCAAATTTCTGATTGTTCTCAATGAACTTCTGACTAAGCTGAACGATATCCTGAAACAGCACGTTGTCATCCGCCATTCCGTGAAGCAGCAGCAAGTGCCCCTTATATCCGCCACTCCAGGTAACCGGAGAGGTTTTTTCATATACTTCCCGATTGGATTTCAATGGTCCCAGACGCTGTTCAGTGTACCAACGGTTGTACAATTTCCAGTTGGCAACAGCCCGCAAAGCAGCCCCGGCTTTAAATAGGCCCTGACTCTTAAACAGAGCCATCAAGGTTAAAAATCCACCATAACTGCCGCCGTAAATTCCTGCCCGGGAAGAATCTGCCAGTCCTTCAGCAGCTAAATACCGGATGGTTTCGGCACAATCCTTCCAATCAGGCCCACCCATATCCCGGTAAACTGAAATCCGGTTATCCCGGCCGTAACCGGCACTTCCCGAATAGTCCACATTTACAACCAGGTAGCCTTTTTGTGCCAGGTAGAAATTAAACAGATGCTCCCGCCAGTAATATCCGAAATGATCCATTACGTTTTGCAGGTAACCGGCTCCATGAACAAAAAGAATAACGGGGTACCGGGTATCCTTTTTAAACTGATCCGGGAAGTAAATCTGTATCGGAAATTGGGTTCCGGTCTGCGGATTTTTCACCCACCGGATCTCAGGCTTTTTAAGCGGGAGTTCAGAAAATTTTTCAGGGACGGACCGGGTTAACCGGGTTTCCTTTCCGGATACTGGATCCAGCAGGAACAGGTCACCAGGGTCGGTCCCGGTTGATTTCAGATAAACGAGGCGGGAACCATCATCCGAAACAGAAATTTCTGTCCGGACACCGGGTTCAGAAGTTAATTTTTCCCGTTTCCCGGTTAAGCAGTTCACCCGGCTGATATGTCGGTGAAACGGCGAATCTTCAGTTGATGTGTACAGAATTTCGGCGGGTTTTGCCGGATTCCACATGAAAAAATCTACTTCAAACTTACCGGAAGTTACCTGTTTTATTGTCTGCAGCCTGATATCCCAAACGTAAAGGTGGTTCCAACCCGATGTTTCGTGACTGAAGGCAAGAAACCGGCTGTCAGGTGAAAATCCGAATCCGTCCAATGGGTTGACCCAGGCGGTATCAGTTTCAGTGAAAACGGTATCTGCCTGATTTTGGTTCAGATCTACCAGAATAAAGTGCCGGGTTTTCTGATCGATGGAAAGGGAGGAAAAGGCGAAAAACCGGCCATCGGCCGAAAGGGCTGCCGGGCCGCCGTAACCGGGTATCCAGGAATCCGAAAGGATGGCCCCGGGGTTTGGAGAGTTTTTTACCAGCCGGTACCGGGACTGATACAAGCCGGATCGTTCTGAAGGCCGTGTTGTTACCAGCGGTCCCATCCAGTCCGGAACCGGGTTCACAACAGCAGAATCTGTTTTAGATTCCCGAAGAACCAACACGGAAGCATCGGGGGTTGAGGCAGCAAGACGGGTATCAACCGGTTCTTTTTCAAGCGGAATTAACTGAATCAGGGGAAGACCCTGGCGGATGATCTGGAGTTGGGAGCCAGAGAGTGTAACCAGCCGGTTCAACTGACTGGATTCAGCCACATCCCGTATTTCTCCGCCTGTTAATGTCAGACTGTCCGTTTTTCCTGTAAGAACATCAACCGAAAATAGATCCCCCTTTGATAAAAAAAGGAAAGATCCGGAATCTTTCCGCCATTGGAGGAAACGGCTGGATGCTGCCGGCCAAACTTTTCTGGCAAGGTGGGTTTGGGTGTTGATCAAATAAAGGAAAAGTGTATCGTTCCCGTTTTCGTTCCATTGAAAAGTTACCCATTTTCCATTGGGTGACAGGGAGGGAGAGGATGGGCGGGTTCCCGTTAGGAACGGCTGACCGAAGATGGATTCGGTTGTCAGCTCACGGTCCTGCCCAAACGAAGAGAACGGGAAAAGGAAACAAAAAACTACAATTCGGAAATTCATTGAAAGTCCTGCCGGTAAAAAGAAGGTGAAGATAAGCCCCTGGGAAACCGGATTACAAAGGGGGTGCAGAAATCGGGATTCTGAACCCTTTTTCCTTAAGCACAGATTCGGACCGGCTCAAAAACCGAAGTACTGCTTCTGAGGAGGATATGTGAGTGGTGCCGTAATGGGGAAAGGTCTGACGGCGGATCAGGAGCCGTCCTGAGGAAAATTCGACTGACTCTGCAGAATCAGAAAATTCTTCATACGGTGCGGCAACCCATTCGGTGTGAATGGGAACGGCCCGAATTATTCCGAGTAATACCGGCTCACCGGTTTGCCTGTCAAGCCCGAAAACAGGTCCGCCACTATACCCCTTGTTAACAACTGCATCCGTGAGAAAGGAAGACCCGGTTTTTCCGGCTGGGCTGGTCAGCCCGCGGGTAATTTGTTTATTTCCACCCGGATATCCGACGTGATAGGCAGTCGTTCCGAATATAAGACCACCAACCTGATTGATTTTACCGGCAAAGACATCTGGTTTTCTGCTGTCAGGAATGACATTCCGGATGCCCGCCAGCGCCAGATCAGTTTCAGATTCCGAGTTGATCAGGATCAGGTCGCCGAGATGTGAAAATTCCGGCAGAGTAAAAGTAGTTTTGAATTTCAGGGATAAAACCCGGAGGTAAGGTTGTCCGTCCGGGTTTTTGGCAGAGTAAAACTGAAATAAGGTATCCGGCTGAATCAGAATGTGCCGGCAGGTCAGCAGCATCAGGGACGGTGAAGACTCCAGAACAATCCCTGAGCCGGTTTGGGGCACATTGCTGATTTTTTCGGAGATGGCATAAGCCTCGGGTGACCGGCGGTGAATATCGGACAGAGTAATCCGCCGGTCTTCAGGAAAATGGAAGGAATGATAATAGGCTACCGAGGAAATGAGGATGACCGGTTCCGTCATTTTTCCGGACTGGTCTTCCGTCAGGTCGCCGGCAAGACCGGGAAGGGGGTCAGTCCGGCCGGGGCCGGTGTCCGGCCCGGTTTGGGAACAGCCCAAAGAAAGACCCAGAAAAAACCACCAGTAAGTTTTCATGGTGGAAGGAGTCAGGATTTTCCCGGTTTCAGAGCTTCAGCAACAAATTCTGCAATATCCTTCACCTGAACCTCACTTCCTGCGGCTTTTACGCCATCGTTCATCATTGTCATGCAGAACGGACAGGCGGTGGCAATGGTTTCGGCTCCGGTTTCCAGTGCCTGCCCTGCCCGTTCACTGTTGATCCGGGTACCGGTTGTTTCTTCCATAAACATCCGGGCGCCACCGGCACCGCAGCACATTCCCTTATCCCGGCTTTTGGGCATTTCTTTCTGTTCAACGCCGTTCAGGAAAGATAAAATTTCACGGGGTGCATCGTAAACACCGTTAGCCCGTCCCAGATAGCAGGAATCATGATAAGTCACCCGGCTTTTAACCCCATCAGCCAGATTGATTTTCCCGGTGGCAATCAGATCCCGGATGAGTTCAGTGTGGTGAATAACCTGGTAGTTTCCGCCAAATTCACCATACTCATTTTTCAGGGTATTGAAACAGTGGGGGCAACTGGTGACGACGGTATTAAACTGAAACTGACTTAGCATTTCGATATTTTCAATCATCAGCGTTTCAGCCAGCAGTTCATTTCCGGCCCGGCGGGCGGGATCACCGGTACATTTTTCCTTTTTCCCGACAATGGCCCAATCCATTCCGGCCTCATTCAGAATTTGTGTCAGGGCACGGGTCACTTTGGTATACCGGTCATCAAAGGCACCGGCACAGCCGACCCAGAACAAAACATCCACCTTGCCGCCTTTATCGTCAATTCTGGGAACGGTTAATCCTTCTGTCCATTTTTCCCGGTCCTGAGGGTTAAAAGCCCATGGAATTCCTTTGGTTTCAAGGTTATCGAACATCATTTTAAGTTCAGGCGAGACTTTCGATTCATTCAGGACAAGGTGTCGCCTCATATCAATAATTTCGGGAACATGCTCAATCATGACCGGACATTCCTGCATACACGCCTGGCAGGTGGTGCAGGCCCAGATTTCTTCCTCAGAAATGTAATCGCCTACCAGTAATCTGGAAAGAATTCCCTGGCCGTCTGCAGAGTCAGGAGTAACCGATCCGGTTATCAGAGGCATTTTCTCATTCAGCCGGTGGCGGGTATCGGTAATAATTTTTCTGGGACTCAGTGGTTTACCGGTCAGGTTTGCCGGGCAGACAGAAGTACACCTGCCGCATTCGGTACAGGTATAACTGTCGAAAAGTTGCTTCCAGGACAGGTCTTCAGTATCCTTTGCACCAAAAACCGGAAGGTCCATATCCGGGTTTTCCTCCATTTTGGCCATGGTTTCCATAATCTTCAGGCCTTTTAGTTTTCCCATGGGTTCCAGCCGGGAAAAATAAACGTTAAACACCGAAGTCAGAACGTGAAGGTGCTTGGAGTAGGGAAGGTAATTCAGGAAAGAAAAAATAATGATCATGTGGGCCCACCAGAAAACGGCGTAACCCGAATAGCTGTCACCGGCAAAATTGGCAATTAAGACCGTCAGCGGGCGGAGTTCCCACTCAGAAGAAAACTGAAAACCGGCATAGTTGTAATGCCAGGCATATTGCAGAAAATAGGTTTTAACTACACCCAGAATCAGAAGCAGAATGAAAGTGGCATCCAGTTGGCTTTTTAATCCCATTTCTCCGGTCCATAGCCGTTTCGGACGGACAATCCACCGGCGGATCAGCAGAGCAAAAACAGAAAGTCCGACCAGAAGGGCAAATACGTCCTGGCTGAGGGTAATTGCAGAATAAACGGGTCCCAGAAAGCTGAAAGAAACCGGGAAAAGGGGACTTAAAAGCCCCTTCAGAATTTCTTCGGCCAGCCCGATGCCCAAAACCAGGAATCCCCAGAAAACCAGAACATGGAGCAACCCAGCACCGGGTTCCCGCATGATTTTGGATTGTCCAAGTGCAATTTTAAGCGTGGCAAGAATCCGTTTCCCCGGCAATGAAAACCGGTCCTCGGGTTTCCCGGTCTGAAGTCCGGCAATAAGCCTGGAAACACTTTTTGAAAAGAAAACAGCAGTTGCAAGCAGCAGTAAAAGAAATAAGGCACTCGATACCCATTCCATAAGTACTCCGGATAGTTTGGTCGGTTATTTTCAGATTTGATTGCGATTGTCCGGATTGAAATCCGGTTAAAATTCCAAATAGCCCTGCAGAAAAACTCTGACGGGTCCGCTGATTTCCAGTCTGGAAATTGCCCGGTCCTGAACCAGGGCACGAACAGTAACTTCACCGTCACGCCGTATGGAAAATCCCTGTTCGCCGATAAATTCATAGGTTCTGTTTTCGGGAGAGGGAAGTATATAATTCAGCCAGTAGGCTGCCAGAGACGCATTGGTGATTCCGGTAACCGGATCCTCATTGATTCCGAGACCCGGTGAAAAGAACCTGGAATGAAAATTAGAAGCCGGTTTAACGGTTTCTCTTGAAAATGTAAGAACACCACTGATGGATTCTTCCTGAAGGACCTTCCGGAGAAGTCCATAATTTGGCAGGATTTTCTTGACGGTCAGCAACCCGAGAACCGGAATCATTAAAAATTTGGTATCTGTAATATAGATCGGAAGCCGGGAATCAATATCATTGTCGGTAATGCCCAGATGCCTGAAAATATCTTCCTGCGGGCCTCCGAAGGGTTTGAAAACCGGCACAGGAAGACCAATCCAAACCGTTGGTGCTCCGCCAGCAGGCGGTTCAACAGAAAAGGGCAGAATTCCCTTCTGATAATCCAGGTGGTGATGGTTGACGAACCCGTCAACAACCGGCAGTATCCGTTCTCTGATGAGGACATGAATGGCAGCCAGAGTTGAATGACCGCTGAGAGAAATTTCGGAAGTTGGGGTAAACCACCTGAGGCTGCAAACCGATTTTTCACTTGTCCCGGGAAGAACAAAAACGGTTTCAGGAAGGTTGATGTCCCGAGCAATCAGCTGCATATCTTCATCGGAAAGCTTTTCTCCGTTGAGAACAACACCAGATGGATTTCCCCTGAGGGGCTGAGTGGTGAAGGAATTGACGTGAAAATATTTTCTCATAATCCGATGAAATTAACCCGGATTCAAGATATAAAATTCATCAGAAAAATGTGAATAATTCTTTCCAAATAGTGAAAAAAATTGAAATTAGGAAGAAAATGCCAAACTCCTTTTGGAAGGCTGATCAAATTTAACAAATCAGGTTAAATGCCTTCAGGGTTTTAATATTAAGTTCTGGTTTGGCGTTTGAATAGCTTTTTTTTCCGGGATTGGCTACCTTTGCAGCGTAATATTCAATCAGAATATGTCTTAAACTGTAACAACTGTCAACGATTTAAGGAGTTCGGCCAGTCCCCCGGCCTAAAACCCTGAACTTCCCGGAGCATCCCATGTCAACAGGTATACCTGAAGTTAAGCCAACCAGAAAACTTGAAACTGCAGAAGATCTGGATATCTGGCAAAAAGTACATTCTATCACCCTCGAGGTGATGAAATCTGTAAAAGCTTACCCCATCAGTGAATGGTCCGGGCTGGCCCAGAGAACCAAAAATGCAGCACTCGATGTACCGGTTCTGATTGAACGCGGATTCAAAAAGCGGAATTTCAGGGAAAAAATGGAATTTTATATTAAGGCAGCCGAAGCACTGGATGAACTTAAATATCTGCTTAAAATGGCAGATCAGCTTGGCTACACGAAAAAGACCAATCCCTTATATCCGCAAATCGAAGAGTCTGCAGCTATGTTTACCGGTCTTATCAAGGCAATGGAAAAACGAACTGCAACACAGCCAGTCAGAAACCGTGAATTCAGCAGGGAAGACCTCCCGCATGACGGGTCCCAGGAGTCTGCTGCCGAAGTATGACCCAGATCCCGGTTTTGGTGATTCTGGGCCCAACTGCAGCAGGGAAAACTTCTCTGGCGGTCCGGGCAGCCCGGCAGATCAACGGCGAAATTGTTTCGGCTGATTCCCGTCAGGTTTTCAGAGGGATGACCATCGGATCGGGTAAGGATCTTGCAGACTATCAGGATTCAGAAGGATCCATCCCCGTTCACCTCATTGATATAAGAGATCCCGGATATGAATTCAGTGTGTTTGAATTCCGGAAAGAAGCCGAACAGGCGTTTTCCCGGATCACCCGGTCAAACCGTTCGATCGTTCTCTGCGGGGGAACCGGACTTTATCTGAGTTCAATTTTACAGGGATACCGGTTTTCTGAGGTTCCCGAAGACCCTGATTTCAGAAATACCCTTGAAAATCTGAGCCTTGAACAACTGGCCTCCAGGCTCAATGCATCCAGAAAAACCCACAATACCACAGATCTGACAGACCGGTCACGTCTGATCAGAGCACTCGAAATTGACCGGTTTGGCGGGGAAACCGGAAAGAATCCGTTCAGCCCCTACCGGTTTCTGATCTATGGCCTTACGGCAGAACGGGAAGTCCTGTACAGCAGAATTGAAAAACGACTCAGATTCCGTCTTCAGAATGGGCTGATTGAAGAAGTCCGGGGATTGCTGAACGCAGGTCTTAAACCTGAACAGCTTCGGTTTTATGGCCTGGAATACCGCTTTGTGACGGATTACCTGGATGGACAATTTTCTTTGGCGGAACTGGAGTCCCTGCTTGCACAGGCCATCCGGAAATTTGCAAAACGCCAGTTAACCTGGTTCAGGAAAATGGAAAAGGAAGGCGTCAGCATCTCCTGGCTGACGGCAACTGATCCGGAAGAGGAAAATGCTGCCAGGATTTTTTCCGGTTGGACATCCTTTTCCGGTCTGAAAGACTGACCGGATTAGTTCCTTTCCAGAATCCGCCGGACAATTCCCATAAACCACACATCCGGAATCAACCGTCTTAACATAAGAAGAAAGGGAGCACTGCTTCCGACAGGATATCTGATTTTCCTTTTCCCGTCTGTTACTGCCCGGTAGATGGTTTGCGCCACAAGTTCCGGCCCGGGTGCCCGTTCGCCGGCTGCCATCATATTCGGTAAAACCAGATCCGCAAAATCTTGATAGGCGGTAAGTCCTTCCTTCTGAATCAGGTCCATGCTGCGTGAATAAAATTCCGTTTTTATTGCACCGGGCTCAATCAGTTTGATTCTGATTCCCTGGTGCCTAAGCTCAAAGGCAAGTGATTCAGAAAACCCTTCAACTGCCCATTTGGTGCCATGGTACAGACTGTACAGCGGAAAGGTAATTCTGCCACCGACTGAACTGATGTTTACTATCATCCCTGCATGATTCTGGCGGAAATGGGGAAGAATTTCACGGATCACCGTCATAACGCCGAAAACATTGGTTTCAAACTGACGGCGGATCTGATCCTCTGAGGCTGCTTCAAACGGGCCAACAGCCCCATAACCCGCATTATTTACAATTGCATCAATCCGGCCAAAGTCAGAAAGGATGGAGTAGAGGGCTTCCCGTACCGACTCCTGACGGGTCACGTCCATCTGGTAAAGCCGGATTCCCGGTAATTGGGATAAGTCTGCTGAACTTCCGGGATTTCTCATGGTTGCAGCTACATTCCACCCCCTGGAAGCAAATAAAAGTGCAGTTGCTTTTCCGATTCCGGCAGAACTGCCGGTAATCACAATGGTTTTTTTCATGACGGTTCTGTGTCCTTGTCTGATTTCAGGGGATGGTACAAAATATCAGAAAGGGAGGTTCCCGGAACCGGAAAGTTGGGCCGGAATTATCCGGCAGGAGTGGAATTTTTAAATTTGGCTATTCCCCAGGACAAAAGGGCCAGTGCTGAACCGTAAAGGGCACTGATCACAAGACCTGTAAACAGAACAAATCCTTCCGGAATTTGCTCACCGGCAGTTTCTGTCCAGGTTTGAGCTGCATCCGGATTGTTCAGTAAATAGGTTTCCATCAGAAGGGAAATAAGGAGGAAATGAAAAATTCCGGTTAAAAGTCCGGTAAAAAAGGCATGAATCAGTATTTTTTCGGAGAAAAACCAGATCAGAACGGTACCCTGAATCAGGCCCAGAACCAGCCAGAACCAGGGTTCGGCATCGCCGGGAATTCCCAGAACAGAAAGATACCCAAGAAGAAGCCCGGGAAGGGCTAGTAGAAAAATCCGGATCTGTTTCATGCAGGTTCCACTACGGTTTGACGGCTAGATACAGAAGAAATTCCGATTTTTCAACTTCCGGATTTGATGGACGGACGGGTAAATCCCGTTTTTGCCCGGTTCAGCCGGTCCTGGCCCCGGACAATCCCCCGGTTGATTTGATTTCATAGCTTTCCCGACCTAATTTTATAGTCTCATTCAGGAGTCTGCTCACATGAAAAGTATTCTCTCCGGCTTATTTACACAATCCCCTTTCAATCAGCTCCAGGCCCACATGGCAGAAGTTGATAAATGCACCAATCTCATCCGGCCGATGTTCAATGCACTTGCCGAAGGCAACCATGACGAAGTTAAAAATATTGCCAAACAGGTCATGTTTGCCGAGCATGAAGCCGATGTGATTAAAGACAAAATACGGGGCACAATTCACGACTCCATGTTTCTTCCCGTCGATAAAAAGGATCTTCTGAGACAATTGAGTGCCCAGGACGATATTGCAGATGCAGCAGAAGATGTGGCAGTTCTGGTGACGATCCGCCATACCTCGGTCCCGGCCTTTCTGAAAGAGGATATCTTTACCTATATCGACAAGTGTCTGGAAGCAACAACAACTGCTGCTAAAATTGTTGATGAACTCGATGAGATGGTTGAGTCCTCTTTTGGCGGACTTGAAGCAAGAAAAGTTCTGGAACTTTGTGACCGGACAGGTGAACTCGAATTCGAAGCCGACAAACTGCAGTATAAACTGGGTCAGAAAATGTTCCTTCACGAAAAGGAAATGGATCCGGTCGACATTTTTATGTGGTTCCAGTTATTTAAGAACATTGGTGAACTTGCTGATGCCTCAGAAATGATGGCCAAGCGGACACGGGTGTTTTTGATTCCGACCTGACAGGCAGATGGCGGACCTTTCTTTTTTTGTTAACTAACCAGGAAATCGTATGGACGTAATGAACATAGCCTTTTATACCGCCATAATCGTTTCAATTTATATGGCCTGGAATATCGGGGCAAATGATGTTGCAAATGCGTTTGGAACCTCTGTTGGCTCAAAAGCCCTGACCATTGTTTCTGCTGTTGCAATTGCTGCTGTTTTCGAATTCGCCGGTGCGGTACTGGTTGGCGGAAGAGTTACAGAAACCATTTCTAAAGGGATTATTGATATTCACATGTTCGACGGCCACGAGCACCTGTTCATGTGGGGAATGATTGCTGCACTGGTAGGGGCCGCAATCTGGATTAACGTTGCAACTTTTTTTGGGTGGCCGGTTTCCACAACCCATGCGATAGTGGGCTCTGTCGTTGGTGCCGGAATTGTGTCGGGCTTCTGGATTGGCGGAAATGGTCTCCAGATGGTATCCTGGGGGCAACTGGTTCCGATTGTTTTTTCCTGGATTGTATCGCCGGTAACAGGGGCTCTTCTGGCTTTTGTGGTGTTTTTGATCGTTCAGAAAACATTCTATCAAAGCAATACGCCGGCTGAAAATCTTAAAAAATACACGCCTTACATGGTGTTTGCTGTGTTGGTTATTCTTGCCTTGTCGGTGGTGTACAAGGGCATGAAAAATGTAAAACTTGAAGTCTCTTTCCCTGTCGTTTTACTGGTGTCGGTGCTGGTTGCCCTGGCTGGTGCACTTCTTACCAAATACCTCGTTGCCCGCTTTATTGATAAATCACAAACGGGAACCGGGATCAAAACACAGTTTAACCAGATTGAAACTGTTTTTAAATATCTGCAGATTCTGACTGCCTGTTACGTCGCATTCGCACATGGGGCAAATGATGTCGCCAATGCAGTTGGCCCGCTTGCCGGTATAATTTCTGTAATCGAAACAGGTGCCATTTCGGCAAAATCACAGGTCCCTATGTGGGCTCTAATCCTTGGAGGCGGGGGAATTGTTCTGGGACTTGCCACCTACGGGTATAAAGTAATTGATACAATCGGTAAAAAAATCACTGAACTGACTCCGACCAGAGGGTTCAGTGCAGAGTTCGGAACGGCCACGACTGTTCTGGTCTGTTCCTATATGGGCCTGCCCATTTCGACCACTCATACCCTTGTCGGTGCAGTGATTGGGGTCGGGTTTGCAAGAGGAATGGCCAATATCAACGGAAAAATCATCCGTGACATTCTGGCTTCCTGGTTTATTACCATTCCGCTTTCGATGATTTTCACAGCCATCATCTTTTATTTGCTGATTGCTCTTTTTGTTTAATGACCAAAACAGACCTACAGGAAAAACCATGACCAGTTTTAAGACCCTGCCAGACTATGCTCCAGAAAAGTATCATGACTTTTCAATTCCCGAAAACCGGGCTGCAATGGAAAAAGCCATTGCAAAAATCCGGTCCGGATTCGGGAAAAAATACGCCAACATTATCAATGGAAAGGAAACCGGGGCAGAAAAGTACTTTGCTTCAGTAAACCCGGGAAAATCTTCCGAAATTATCGGACATTTCCCGCTGGCTACGGCAGACCAGGCGGTTGAAGCTGTTGAATCCGCCTGGAAAGCATTTCAGACCTGGTCAAAAACCACCCCGGAACACCGGGCAGAGTTGCTTCTGACTGCAGCACGGTTAATGAAGGAAAGACGGCATGAGTTTTCTGCAATGATGATTCTTGAAGCCGGCAAAAACTTTGCTGAAGCAGAGGCTGATACGGCTGAAGCCATTGACTTTATGGAATTTTATGCTCGGGAGGCTCTTCGGTATGCCCAGCCTTCAGAACTTTACCAGATGCCGGGCGAAAAGGATGAAATGTTCTACCTCCCGATGGGAGTTATTGTTGTTATTCCGCCCTGGAATTTCCCCTGTGCAATCCTAACAGGAATGACTGTTGCAGCGCTTGTTACCGGAAATACAGTTGTTCTGAAACCAGCTTCGGATACACCGGCCATCGGACACATGGTAGCCGAACTTCTTTATGAAGCGGGGTTTCCAAAAGCGGTATTAAATTTCGTGAGCGGATCCGGCGGAACCATTGGTGACACTCTGGTGGCCCATCCAAAAACCAGAATGATTGCCTTTACCGGCTCTCTTGATGTCGGACTCAGAATTAATGAACTGGCCTCCAAAGTCCAGCCGGGCCAGATCTGGCTGAAACGGATTGTAGCCGAACTGGGCGGGAAGGATGCCATTATTGTTAATAAGGATGCTGATCTCGAGTCTGCAGCTCAGGGAATCGTTGCCTCTGCCTTCGGTTTTCAGGGCCAGAAATGCTCTGCCTGTTCCCGGGCCATTATTCACCGCGATGTTTACGATCAGGTGTTGAACCGGGTTGTTGAACTGACTTCAAAGTTAACCGTGGGTGATGCAGCCACCAATCCGAATATGGGGCCGGTTTCTTCAGAACGGGCCATGAAAACCATTTTGCAGTACATCGAAACAGGCAGGAAAGAAGGCCGTTTGGTATTTGGAGGCAACCGGGTTTCAGAGGACGGATATTATTTGGCACCAACCATTATTGCAGATGTGAAACCGGATGCAGTCATTGCGCAGGAAGAAATTTTCGGGCCTGTTCTTGCCGTGATTAAGGCCGAAAATTTTGATCACGCACTTGAAATTGCAAATGGTACCAAATATGGGCTGACCGGTGCAGTTTACTCAGCCGACCCTCAAATCCTTCAGCGTGCAAAGGATGAATTCTTTGTCGGAAACCTGTATCTGAACAGAAAATGTACCGGTGCAATGGTTGGGTCACATCCGTTCGGCGGTTTTAATATGTCAGGAACCGATTCAAAGGCTGGGGGTAAGGACTACCTTTTACTCTTCCTCCAGGCCAAATCAGTCGCAACGAAATTATAATCAACAGGAAAAGAAAATGAACATTCATGAATATCAGGGGAAAGAAATTTTCCGGAAGTACGGGGTTGCAGTTCCGGCTGGTTTTGTTGCCAGGACACCCGACGAAGCAGCAGAGGCGGCGGCCAGATTGGGAACTCCGGTTGTTGTGGTGAAATCACAGATTCACGCCGGCGGCCGGGGCAAAGGGACTGTTTATCTGGCAACTAACCGGAACGAAGTGGCAATTCAGGGCGGAGTGAAAGTTGTGAAGCCTGAACTTGCCCGGGAAACCGCACAGAAACTTCTTGGAAATATTCTGGTCACCATCCAAACTGGTCCCGAAGGGAAGAAGGTTGGGACTCTGCTGGTTGAAGAAGGTATGAAAATTGTCAGAGAACTTTATGTTGCCGTCATGATGGACCGTGCAAAAAGTATGGACCTGATTATGGTTTCAACTGAAGGCGGTGTTGAAATTGAAGAGGTTGCAGCCCATCAGCCCGAAAAAATTGTCCGTGAATACGTTGACCCCAGAGTCGGATTTCAGGGTTTTCAGGCAAGAAAACTGTCTTATGCCCTCGGGCTGGAAGGCGATGCCTTTAAAAACGGGGTAAAATTCTTTCAGGCCTTGTATAAAGCCTACAAGGAAATGGATTGCTCCATTGCAGAAATCAACCCGCTGGTAGTTACAGATGATAACCGTGTACTTGCTCTGGATGCCAAGTTGAACTTTGATGATAACGCCCTGTTCAGACATCCTGAAGTGATGGCGATGCGGGATGTTGCCGAGGAGGATCCGCTTGAAGTTGAAGCCAGTAAAAGCAATCTGAACTATGTAAAGCTGGATGGAAATGTGGGGTGCATGGTGAACGGCGCAGGTCTTGCTATGGCTACCATGGATATTATCAAACTTGCAGGTGGTGAACCGGCGAACTTTCTGGACGTTGGCGGTGGCGCCAATGTTGAAACTGTGCGGAATGGGTTCCGGATCATTCTGTCAGATCCGAATGTTAAGGCAATTCTGATCAATATTTTTGGCGGGATCGTTCGGTGCGACCGGGTTGCAAACGGTGTAATCGAGGCAGCAAAGTCCATGGATATCAGGGTCCCGATCATTGTCCGCCTGGCCGGAACCAATGCAGTTGAAGCCCGTGAAATCCTGGCTGCTTCAGGTCTGAATCTTATTCCGGCAGAAGGCCTGAAAGATGCTGCTGCAAAGGTAACACAGGCAATTTCCTGATCCTTGCCCCCGAAGTTCTAAAAAAGCCCGCTTAGGCGGGCTTTTTTATTCAGCCCTATTTCGGTTATACCGGATATTATCCCGTTATTAACTGATAACAAAAAATTATATTTGGAATCCTGTTGATTCTGACGAAACAGGTGTGTAAGTTTGTTTACCAAACATTGAGGTTGTTATGGATGAGTTGGATATTAAAATTCTGAATGTTTTACAGGAAAATGGCCGGATTACCAATGCAAATCTGGCACAGACTGTCGGATTAAGCCCTTCAGCAACATCTGAACGGGTAAGACGCCTTGAAGAAAACGGGTTCATAGACAAATATGTGGCGGTTGTCAGCCCTGAAAAGATTAACAAAGCTGTCCATGCCTTTGTTTTTGTTACTCTGGAAGCCCATCATGCAGATATTATTGAGGGATTTGCCAAAGCAGTCGATGAAATTGAAGATGTTCTGGAATGCTATCATATCAGCGGTCAGTCTGACTATATGCTGAAAGTTGCAGTCCGGGATATTCCCGAATATGAAAAATTCCTCCGGGAACGCCTGACCAAAGTGACCGGAATCGATCGGCTGAATACCGCATTTGTGCTTCGAAATATGAAAAAGAGCTACAAATATAAAATTGAAAAATAATCCGGACGGCAAACCATGAAGACCAAAGACCTGCCTCAGAATTATCATCTGGATTCCATGCTGATTCATGGAAAAGTGAATTCTGGGAATTGGGATTATTCCCATCACCTGGTTCCCCCCATTTCCTCGAGTGCCACCTTTAAACTGGATTCAGTTGAACGGGGGGCTCAGGGCTTTACCGAATTTGCCCATTCAGGGGAACCCGGTGCACCTGATCATAAACCCATCTATATTTATGAACGCCTGGGTGAGCCAAATAAAAATATTCTGGAAGAAAATCTGGCTATTGCTGAATCTGGTGAAATGGCCTTGACTTTCGCCAGCGGTATGGCGGCAATTTCCGGAATCCTTTGCACACTGGCGGTTTCGGGAGATGAAATAATTCACCATCATACGCTTTATGGCTGTACCTACTCGCTTCTGAAAAACTGGATGCCCCGGTTCGGAATCAAAACAACCGCAGGTAATTTGTTTGATCTTGATGGACTTAAAAAACTGATTACACCAGGTACACGGGTGATTTATTTTGAAACACCGGTGAACCCTACTCTTGAACTGATTGATATTCAGGCAGTTTCTGACCTAATCCGTGAAGAAAATTCAAAAAGAGGGGATAGCCGGAAACTCTACATGGTGATTGATAATACGTTTGCAACACCGGTTTGCCAGAATCCTCTCAAGCTGGGGGCAGACTTTGTCGTCCATTCTCTGACCAAAAACATCGGCGGATTTGGAACGGATATGGGAGGTGCAGTGATTGGAAAACGGTTTATATATGATCTTCTCCTTTTATACAGAAAAGATTTTGGTGGTGTTCTCAGCTTTCATTCTGCATGGACACATCTGGTTTACGGGTTACCAACTTTGAATATGAGAGTCAGGCAGCAGGAGCGAACTGCGATTCAGGTTGCAGAGTTTCTTGCTTCCCACCCGCTGGTGGAATCGGTGAACTATCCCGGATTACCGTCTTTCAAAGATCATGATCTGGCAAAAAGGCAAATGAAGGATCCTGAAGGGCACTTTGCACCCGGAACCATGATTTATTTTGTTCTGAAAGGGAAGAGCCCTGAGGCAAGAAAAGAAGAAGGGCGCAGAATGATGAACAATCTTGCCTCAGATGCCTATACGGTAACTCTGGCAGTCAGCCTCGGGAATGTGAAAACTTTGGTCGAGCATCCCGGAAGCATGACCCATTCTGCAATTCCTGCCGAAGATCAGGTTTTGCATGGTATGGAGCCAGGGGGAATCCGGTTGTCAATTGGGCTGGAAAACCCGGCAGATATAATCCGGGATTTGAGGCAGGCTCTTGAAAAGCAGTAAAAAAAAGGCCGGTTTAACCGGCCTTTTTTATTGGTTCAAACTGGATCTGAGTGAATTTGCCTCCGTAACCAACTGTCTTGTCATTTGGTAAATTTCTGAGGCTGCATCTTTGTTTTGAGTTGCTGTTGAATTCAGGTTCTGAATGGATATGGCAATTTTTTCACCAGTTTGAGCATATCCGCCGGTCGAAGACGAAACTTTGGATGCTTTTGCTGTCATTTCGGAAGCTTTCATGACAACCTGCTGCGAGTTCTTGATCTGGAAATCCATCATTTGGGAAAGCCGTGACATAATAATGGAGGTCCTGTTGGCATGTTGGGTAATCCGTTCCAGAACAACCTCTGCATTCCGGATCAGTTCAACACCTTCCTGGGTAGTCTGGGTTGCTGAAAGGGCAGCCTGAACAGCACGTGAGGTTTCTTCTCGGATACTGAATACAAGTTCCTCAATTTCCCGGGTCGCTTCAGTGGATCTGGATGCCAGTTTCCGGACTTCCTCAGCAACAACGGCAAATCCTCGTCCGGCTTGTCCGGCAAGTGCAGACTCAATGGCTGCATTCACAGCCAGAAGGTTGGTCTGCTTGGCAATTTTGTTGATCACCTCAGTAACCTTGCCAATATCCCGTGAACTGCTCTCAAGTTTTTTAATTGTGGTAACCATTTGTTCCATCTGATGATTAACTTCCTGCATCCCGTTGTTAATCTGATCAATGGCAAAACGGCCTTCCTGTACATCGTTGATGATGTTATTGATAATTCCGGTAGAATCCTGAATATTTTTGGATGCTTCCTGAATGTTGGAAATCAGTTGCTGAATGCTGCTGGTAGTTTCAGAAACAGCATAGGTTAGAGTCTGTCCTTCCTGGGCAATGGTGCTGATTCCGGAACTGAGATCCTGGACTGTTGCAGAAACTTCTTTTGAAACGGTGATCTGATCTTCTGCAGTTCTGGATACGGCGCTGATTCTGGCTTCAATCGATGATACTACATTCGAAACCTTGTAGGTCATTGATGAGGCATCATCAATCAGGTTTTTATACCGGTTCGAAATAGTTTGAACCGAGGTGTAGAATGAAGCCAGTTGAGGATAGTCAGGCTGACCAACAGCCGTGTATGAGCCAGAAACAATCGATTCAACCGCCTTGGTTGCTGCTGAAATGGGACCATCAGAAGCATGGCGGATAACCATCCCAACCAAAATAATGGCAATTGCTGCAATGATCAGTCCGGTAAGAATAAAAATGAAAACTGAAACTGTGTTGACAGAAGTTACAGGCGAAGTCAAAATGAGGGCTCCGGCAGGATCCCCGGCAGAAAGTCCGGTAACTTTCGATTGAACCGGGTTTTTAGCATTTGGAACACCATGACAGGTCAGACAGGATTCAGTTAAGGGAACTGGCAAAATGGTTTTGAGAGTATGCCCGCCGCTTGATTCTGTCCAATATCTGGCACTCCCGTCTTTAGAAATGAAAACGTCAAGTCCGCTGAAAGAAGTGTCCGTCCTGGCACCTGAAAGAAGACGGGTTACAATGACCGAATCGTTACTGCTTAGTGCACCGGATTGAAGCGCTGGGGAAAAGACCAGATCTGCTGAGCCTTCTGGCACTTTATGGACAGCAGCAATAAAAGCCTCTTTGTCCTCGCCAGAGTAAGAAGCCGAAATCGCTTTTGAGTAGGATTCCAGACCCGTGGCAATTTCTTTACCCCGGCTGGTTTGCTGCTCAATAAGGGCATTTTTTACCGAATCTCCCGATATACTGCTTTGCAAAAAATAGGCTGCAACCGAAACAAGCAAAGCCGAAACGGTTATAAGCAGAATGACTCTCAGGCTGTTTCCCATTGAAAATGTGTCCCAATAAAATTAGGTTAATAGAAAAGTTTGGGTTCTTTACTGAGTTTATACCCTTTTGTCTGAAGGGAAGTCTGAATCCGGCCCAATGCCTTTCTGATCGTCGTTTTAATTTCCTCCGGATTTCCGGCACCCTGTTTTGAAGATGTTTCAAATCTGAAGAAATCTTCGACAGCATAAACAAGTGCCATGAACCCTTCAGTATCAATATCAAAAACGTTCATGCCCGACTTTGCTTTATCATTCATTTCAAGTGAATAAAACAACTGGGCGTAAACAAATTCCTGGATAAACGGGAATTTATTGGTCAGATTACTGGATTTGTACTCATTCATAGTCTGATCAATAAAGATAGTGGGGCTGACCCGCAGCATCTCCTCTATCAGTCTCTGGAAGGCCTTCAGGTACTCAAGTCTGACAGTTGAGTTTTTGTAGGGAGCATCATGGGTCATTGAAGTGAGTCTGAACCGCCATTCGTTCATATAATCAAAGAGGCGTTTATAGTTTTTCTCAGCTTCAAAACCAGTCAGCTTTTTAATGTCTTTGGTAAATTCTTTATTGACAAACAGATCAAATTCGGTTTGATTCTTTTTCTGAAGAACCTGAAGGAACATCATACCATCATCTTCAATTTGCGGAATCGGAAGCTGAATATACCGGCAACCTTCCCGGATACGGTCAGTTTCGACATAATAATTTGCAAGTCTGACCTGATACCGGTAGTAGGAAAGGTCATAGCTGTAAGCCATCAGCATATACATTTCCTTAGCCAGTTTCTCTTTCTCATTTTGTCCCAGATAGGACCAGAATTCGGCCTTTGAGGAATTGTCTTCAGGACCGGGAACAGTCATTTTGGACATGGGACCTGATTTGATGTAATATTGGCCGAATCTGAAACCGTAAATCAGTTCTTTCCAGTTCTGCCCGATTTCCTTCCGTTTGGTTTCCTGGCCAGCCTGATAGCTTTGGTCAATGGCACCGTAAAGATGCATCAGCGCCATAAGCTTATGGTGCATTTTCATATCACCACCGACCTTTTTTGAACTGGCTAGATGGCTCTTACCCAATTGATAGTTGGATTCAAACAGAATTTCGTCCTGACGTTTAACCAGAACGTCATCCCGCTTGGACCGGCCCTGACGTACCCGGATGTTCAGTTCAAGTGCAGGAATCAGGGCTTCATAGTACTCATTGGCTCTGAAATGCTTATCGGCAAGAAACATTTTTGCTTCTTCGTCGATTTGCTGGTCAAGTTCCTCATCAATGGAAAGCTCAATACCGGAAGCAGTTTCCCTGACCCCGGCACCCCGGTCATCTCCGGCAGCAGGCTGATCAGAGATAAAATCCCCAAGCCCTTCGGCAAACTCTCCGATGTCAAGACCAAGCTGACTCAGAAAATCATCATTTTGTCCTGCCGGGGTTGCGGGAACCGGATTAATTTCTGGTTTTTGTTCCTTTTTATTTTCGTCATTCACTTGATCGGGCATAACTCATCCTCAGATGCTTTAATAGTTAAACTGAGCCAGTTCATTGCTGTTTAATAGGGCATTTACATTCATTACAACCAAAATCCGCCCGCCTTCTTTGTAAATACCCTCACTGAAATCGGACAGGCGCCCAGTAAGTGTATTTTTACTGCTTTCAATTTCTTCCAGAGGAATTTCAATTACCTCCACAACAGTGTCCACTACAACCCCGGTTATAAACCGGTCGCCGTCAAGTAAAATAACCCGCTCTTTCTGGAGTTCTTTTCTTGTTTTGGCCTCTGACATTTTTAGGTTTAGCATTAACCGGATATCTGTAATGGAAATAATTTCGCCACGAACCGAACAGATTCCGAGAATGTAGTCAGGTACGTTGGGAAGATAGGTGATTTTGGGGACTTCAATAATTTCTTTGATGGACCGGATCGGGATCGCAACCTGTTCGCGCCCAAGCAGAACTACAATACATTGGGTAACATTTCTTTGTTTCTGAAGATCATGACCGCCATCTGCCTGCTGAAGGGAAAGCAGGGAAGAAAGGGTTTCAGAGGGTTTAAATGCTTCCAGTTTTGCCATGTTCAGAGATATTTCTTAACAACATTCTGCAGGGCTTCATCTGCAAATGGTTTTGTAATATATTCAACGGCTCCCTGTTTCATTCCCCAGAACTTATCGGAGTCCTGGTTTTTGCTGGTGAGCATGATTACCGGGATGGCAGAGGTTTCTGGCGTATTTTTCAGAGTTCTGCACACCTCAAACCCATTTTTTCTGGGCATGATTACATCGAGAACAATCACATCTGGTTGAAGTGAAATGGCTTTTTTCTCGCCATCCTCACCATCTGCGGCCTCGGTTACCTTATGACCGGCTCCTGTTAGAGCATTGGCAATAATCTGCCGGTCAACCATAGAATCATCAATAACAAGAATGTGTGCCATAAGAGTTGGTTAAGATCCTAATCCGAGATATTCTTTGACTTTGGCCAGGAGATCAGCTGCTTCAAACGGTTTGGTCATGTAGGCATCTGCACCGGCATATTTGCCAAGGTTTTTGTCAATTTCTGCATCCTTGCCCGAAAGCATCAGAATTGGAACCTTTTTAAATTCTTCACCTGAATCTCTCAGGCTCCGGCAGACTTTGTAACCGGTTATATCCGGCAGCATGACGTCCAGAAGAATGAGATCGGGAAGGGTTTCTTTTGCGGCTTTTAAAGCGGCATCGCCGGTAGTAGCGGTAATCAGATTAAAACCGGAATCAGCCAGAGCAAGTTCAATCATTTTCTGAATGGTCAGACTGTCATCCACAACCAGAATTTTTTTCCGTTTATCTTCTACCTTCAGGATTTCAACCCATTTCTCTGTAATGAAATAATTGACAATTTTCATAACTGAGAATTCATCAATTTTCAACTTGGTAGAAAGAGCCTTGAAGTCTTTAATGCCGTCAATTGCCAGGTAAACCTTCCACTCCTTCAGTTTAAGTGCAATTTCTTCCTGCTGATCTTCACCCTTTTTCGTTTTTTTGGGGATTGCTGAAGCATTTGGAATATTTTCACGGATAACTGAAAGTTCATCCATGACCACAGCAGCACCCAGAAGCATCCCGTGGATGTCGACACCGGTACTCAGTGCATTGAATTTTGGCAGGGCATCAGCTTCAAAATTGACACTTCCGCCTTTCAACTGAAGCAATTCAGTCACCACTGCTTCAATTTGCTTCCGGATTGCCTTCGCCAGAACCGGTAACTCAATTTTTTTAAGGGCAATCAGAATCTGCTCAATCCGTTTTCCTCTGTATTGAACTTTCTGCAGTTGAATTGCTTCATCCAGATCACCGACAGTAATAAACCCTTCCTGCAGCATGATTGAGCCCAGGGCTTCACCTACTCCGGTCTCAACAGCAACCGCCATTCCTGCCTTAAAATACAGGGATAGGCTGCCGGTTGAAGTTGTAACAACCAGTGCACCGGTTTTTTTCCCGTTCCTGACCAGTTGAAGCATTTCGGTTATGCCCCAACCCCTTAAATTTCCGGCAAAACTCATAAAATAATAGACCCCCGATTGGGGAGATTAAAGAAAAATTGTTTAAACAAGATACAAAAAGATATCAAAAAATCAATTTAATATTTTGTAAAACCACAAGTTAGAAAGAATGTTTCAGGCCTTTTCAGGCGAATGGCATCAGTCGGGCAAATATAAAGTAAATTTTGTTCCTCTGCCAATCTCAGATTCAACTTCAAGTTTACCCATGTGGTCCTGAACAATTTTGTAGGTTATAGGTAAACCAAGACCGGTTCCGTGTGACTTTGTTGTAAAAAAGGGGTCAAAAATCCGCTTCAGGTTTTCCGGATGGATTCCGGTCCCGGTATCCTGAACTTCCAGAATGACAAACCCTTTGACGTGGCGGGGTGCCACCCGGTGATACAGGCGTACTGTCAGGGTTCCGCCGTCGGGCATGGCATCCATTCCATTCAGAACCAGATTCAGAACAACCTGGTAGATCTGTGTCGGGTCAAACCGGAATTTTGGGGTGTCTGCTGCCGCTTCATATCTGCAGATGATGCCCCGACGGGTAAACTCCACCTCCATAAAGCTGATGACTGAACGGACCACCTCATTGAGATCAGAGGTGATAATCTGAGGTCTTTTGGTCCTGGCAAAGGCAAACGAATTCTCCAGGAGCTGGTTGATACGGGCAACTTCTTTGCCAATCTGGGCAATCTGCTGTTTTTTCGGATCCTCTTCCTGGAAATCTGTCAGGATCGCCGTAACAATGCTCTGAATTCCTGCAAGCGGGTTTTTAACTTCATGGGCGATTCCTGCCGCAATCTGACCCAGGGTTGATATTTTTTCGAGCCGGCGGTTTTCTTCCCTTACTTTTTCAAGTTCAAACAGGTCCCTGAAAATACAGATCATTTCGATTACATCGTTATGGTCATTTTTTCTTGGGAATAGGGTGTAACCGATTTTCAGTTTCTTCCCGTCACTCCGGATGGCATCACACTCATATTGTTTTTCGAATTCACTGCCATCGAGGATCTGGCCAAGATTTGCCTCGATCGGCATCATGGAATTCACATCCATTCCGATCAGATTAATTACTGACCAGCCAAAGATATTGGCAGCACTAGGATTGGCATAGTTGATCTTGCCGGACATATCGAAGGTAATCAGACCAGCCCCGAGCGCCATCATAATCGATTCAGTGAAATTTTCTGTGTTTTTGACTTCATTCCGGAGGTCATCAATTTTTTTCTGGAGATTGGCATTGAAAAGCTTGAGCTGTTCAATATGCTGCCTGACGCCCTGCCATTCCCGGCGTTTGTTTATGGCCCGCTGGATTTGGGTACTGATGACTGTTTCTGAGGAATCGGGATCAATTGTATCGAAAACACCGGCGCGGAAAGCTGTCGCAATATCCTCCTCGGCCTGTTTCTGGATCACGAGGAGTACCGGGGTTTCAATGAACAGGGTTGTAAGAAGATTGATGTACCCGCTGACCTGATTTTTAAGAAGCGCCCGGTCAAGTACGATTAAATCCGGAGGAATTGGAATCTGGGATACATCTGTTGGGACGGCCATGGCAGAAGAAATCCGGAGGTCATCCTTTTCTGAAAATTCAGAGAACCGGTTTATGAGGAAAACATCCGGGGAAATCAGTAATAATTGGGTCAATGAAATCCTCCGGGGTGTTCAGATCAGTTTTCTGTCCGGTAACTCACGGATATGGCAGCCAATGCCGATTCCAGAAAAAAGGCTGGGGATTCCTGATGCCGGTGATACAGGATTTTCAGTTTTTCGAACAGGTTGACAGGCTGTGTGTTCAGCGAACTCATCAGATTACTCAGAACCTGCTGCGAAAATTTACCGTACCAGAAAAGGGTATCGAGACTTTTCACTGAAAGTTGGTTTTCCCGGAGTGCATTCAGAAGAAAATAGGGAATATCGTCCTGCGGATAGTCAATGAAATGCTGATAGAACAGAACATCCCGGTCGGTGTACCCCATAAAGGTAAAGCCGGAATCGGAACTGTTGACAACCAGATGAAACAACCCTTCAGCAGGGGAAATTTGCCGTTCATTCATCAGATTCATAATGGCGAGGGGTTCAAAATCCACAATAGCCAGCTTTTTCTGAAGCTGGGTAGCCAGAATCTGAAGAAAGTTGATTACCACAGAGGGAACCCATAAAATCAGTACCTTGCTGGAAGCAAGCGGAATCCACTCATAAATATAGGCAGACTGTTTTTCACCCGTTATCCGCCCGAATTCGTCATGAATGATCGATTCGAGTTCCTCAGAGGATAGGGTCGCATGGTCTGCAGGAATAACCGTTGTGAGAAACAGTGCAGGGTCAATAGCGACTGATAAATGGATTGCCGTGTGCGGGTTGATGTATCTGGACAACTCGCTGACCACCTGTGCGATCAGCGGATCATTCCCTTTGATTGCCAGCTTTTTATTGATATCAAAATCAAATTCGCAGACAGAAAGGGTAACGGCCACCTTGTCCTGCAAAAGCTGGTTGGAAGTGGCAACAAAAATTTTGTTGCCAGAGAAACTGATTCCTGTGTTCAGCGAATTGGTTGTCAAAGGAGAGCCCTGTTATTCCCAGGTCGCTTTATTTGTGGAATCATCCACAGTAACACTGCCGATTGCCCCCGACCCGCCCGGGCATTTGAGAAGATATTTTTTAACGGCAGAAGAATCGTTCAGAATGTAAATGTAGGGAGATTTGGTTACCGGGCTGGTGAGAAGGGAATCAAACACCACTTTTTTCCCATTCCGGAGTTTAAAAATAGAGTCCTGTTTGGCTATGGCAACCGGATCGTTTTTGAGGTCGTTGACAAGATCCTGAAGGGTTGGAACATAAGAACCGGTTTTTGAAACATAATACAGAAGACCGCTCCGGATCTGGTCCATCCGTTCACGGGAAGCCAGTTTTAGCCGGTCTGCAGCCAGTTTTTTCTGCCAGGGGGTTACAATGATATAAATTAAAGCAACTGAAAGAACAACAATCAGAATTTTTAGGAAAATGTTGCCTTTACCTTCACGTGTATCAGCCATGGAAATATGCTCCGTTAACTTTTATATAGGTTCCTGATGACGATTCCGAAAATACTCGAGTTAACAGAAAAATGCAAACGGATCAGTTGAGGAGAAGGGAATCGGGGATTAAAAAAGGCCGGATTTGGCTGAGTTTCTTTTTTCCGATCCCTTTGACATTAAGTAATTGGTCACCGGAGGAAAATTTTCCGATTTCAGCCCGGTATTCCAGAATCCTTTGTGCGGTTTTTTCACCAATCCCGGGCAAATCAGTGAGGTCCTGCAGACTGGCCCGGTTTAAATTTAATGGTTTTATAATTCTGGACGGATCTGGCTTTTTTGAAGAAACTGATAAGGTATCTTCTGAAATTACCTCAAGATTGGTCGCCTGAAATACCGAGTCAATCCTTGCAAACTGCCGGCTGAGGTGTGAAGTTTCCCGAACCGACCAAATTGAGTATATGATTACTGAAGAAAGTGAAATCAGGAAAAGTGCCGAGAGGAATTGATATTCCTCCCGTGAAACTCCGATTTTGAAGGCAATACTGACCAGTCTGGCCTGTATTCTCTTCAGAAATTTCATGAGGTAAAGGCCTTTTTCATCCGGGAGAAAAAGCCTTGATCCGGTCCCTTTGCCCCTTCCGGAAGAAATCCGTCATGCTCGTTCATTTTCTTGATCAGATCCTTTTCGGTTTGACTCAGACTTTTGGGTATGAAGACATTTACCCGGATTAACTGGTCACCAACCCGGCTTGAACCGTACTCCGGAATTCCCTTATGCCGCAGCCTCAGAAGCTTTCCGGATGGAGTCCCCGGATCGATTTTTAACCGTGCTTTCCCGGAAAGGGTACTGACTTCAATATCGGTTCCCAGAACGGCTTCAGGGAAACTGATTTCTGCTTCACACAGGATATCATTTCCATCCCGCTGGAAAAATGAATGGGGTTCTTCCTCAATAAGAATGATCAGGTCACCTTCCGGGCCACTGCGTTTTCCGGCATTTCCCTGGTTTCTGAGGGTGAGATAATTTCCATTCATGACTCCGGCAGGAATATTCACCTTCACGGTGGTTTCACCCTGAATCCGGCCATCCCCTCTGCAGTTTTTACAGGGAGATTTAATTGTTTTACCCATGCCGGAACAGGACGGACATGCCTGAATATTGACGAATTGTCCGAAAACACTTCGCTGCACCTGCCGGATCTCCCCTGAACCGTTGCAGGTTGAACAGGTAACCAGATCAGATCCTTTTTCTGCTCCGGAACCGGAACAAACTTCACAGGAGACGAATTTTTTTAACTTTAATTTCTTTTCTGCACCGGTGGCAATTTCTTCAAGAGTAAGGGAAAGCCTGAGCTTCAGGTCAGAACCGGCTTCACCAACCGACCGTGAACGGCCTCTTTGACGGGAATTTCCGCCAAAAAAATCATCAAATGGTGAATTTCCACCGAAAATATCTCCAAACGCAGAGAAAATGTCGTTAATATCCCTGAAGCCCTGCTGGCCGAATCCACCCTGACCAGGCTGAAAAGCCTGATGCCCGAACCGGTCATATTTAGCCCGTTTATCTGCATCCGACAAAACCTCATAGGCTTCAGCGGCTTCCTTGAATTTTTCTTCCGCCTGCTTGTCACCCGGGTTCCGGTCCGGATGAAACTGCATGGCCAGTTTCCGGTAGGCCTTTTTCAGTTCCTCTGCAGAAGCGGATTTGGAGACGCCGAGTACCTCATAATAATCACGTTTTGACATCCCTAACTCCTACTTGGAAACCAGAACTTTGGAATGACGGATGACCTTCCCGTTAAAAGTATACCCTTTCTGAACTTCATCAATAACCTGATCAGGGGCAACACCTTCCTTTTCCATGTGCATCAGAGCATCGTGCAGATTCACGTCGAAAGACTGACCGATACAGTCGATTGGTTTGACACCCTTTTGTTCAAGGATTTTGATCAGATTTGAAGAAATCAGACGGATTCCATCAATGAAAACAGCCGGATCGGGTGATTTTTCCAGTGCTGTAAAACTCCGTTCGAAATCATCAAGAACAGGTAAAACCGATTTGATTAAGGACTCTCCGTCATATTTTCTCAGGTCCGACCTTTCCTGATCATTCCGCCTCTTGTAATT
Source organism: Bacteroidota bacterium (assembly GCA_023151185.1). Classification (GTDB taxonomy): domain Bacteria; phylum Bacteroidota; class JABWAT01; order JABWAT01; family JABWAT01; genus JAFLBE01. Next base: position 215,337 of record JAKLJL010000002.1, on the reverse strand, counting down.
TTCGAATTCAGCGGCAGTTCTTAATAGCTGGTCTCTAAGTGTCTGAATCTGGGTTTCGCCTACTTTGATTGCAGCTTCTTTTTCTTTTATCTGAATCTGAAGAGCATCAAGCTGATTTTGAAGATCCTGAACGGAAGGCCCGGTAGTGGTTTCCGGTGAAGAGGAAGCTGGTTCCTGATCGCCGGCTTTCGATTTCGGGGATTCGGTTTTTTTACTCACGGTTATAATCCTGGTTTTCGGTTTGATTCAGGCACCGGCGCAATCAGTCCCGAAGAACTGGTACCTGACTTGAAATTAAAATACATCATCAGCCTTTTTGTCTGACAAAAAGGCTGACTTTTAAAGTTGGAATCGGACTGAGCAAAGATTAAGCCAAAAAGGTAAATCTCATCTTATTTGGAGGAAAGGGATTTTTTGAAATCGGGGAATGACATTTTCTCAAATGAGGCGGTATGGATAAACTTAAGAATTGCTGACATTTCATCTGCCGGTACATAGCCTGGCACGAGTGTGATATAATCAGAAGACGGGTTCAGAAAAACTGTTGCAGGAAACCCGGTGACTCCAAACCCCTGACTTAGCTCAGGATAAGTAACATTGTATTCTTTGTACTGCCCGCGTTTTTGAGAATCTTCGGCATTTACCTTGATCAGAATGAAGTTTTTTTTCAGAATATCCATGACAGCAGCATGAGCATAGGTATCCTTATCCATTTTTTTGCACCAGGAACACCAGTCGGTATAAAAATCAATCAGAATGTATTTTTTTTGTTTGCCGGCTTCTTTGATTCCTTCGTTGAAATCGTACCATTTCAAGCCTGATTTTGAATCGGTGCCCGAATTAAAAACCAAAAAAAGTGAAATCAAAAGACTGTATAGCATGGTAATCCTAAGTTTTAAAAAGTTCAACACGGGGTAAAAGCCGTGAGTTCCGGTATCCTTTGGCGGTTATGACAAAAAAACAATCAAACAGTGTCAGGATGAACCAATTCTTTAAGCAGGAGTGTGAGTGATTGGATCTGCAGGCTACCGGTTACTTCCTGGTTGAATCGTTCAGTTGCCAAAGTAAAGTCAGCATAACCTGATTTAAGTTTACCGGCATCTTTTACCAGATTTTCGGGGGTTGTGATGACCCCGCATCCAAACCGGTTTATCCAAACTTCTGCCTGGGGAAGCGGTGTAGTCAGAACCGGAAGTCCTGCAACCAGATATTCAAAGAATTTATTTGGAAGGGAGTTTCTGTAACTTTCGGATTTGGTATCAATCAGCATCAGGCCGGCATTGCCCGCCACGGTGATATTCAGAAGGTTTTCTGACGGAATCCGCCCGGTAAAGAGGATTCTGGGATCTTTTTGAACTTTTGGCACTCCGATCAGCGGGCCGACAACCAGCAGTTTCTCAGACTCAGGCCGATTCCGGATGAAGTCAACCGCTGACTCCAATCCTCTGCCTGGCTGAATATTGCCCTGAAAAACCCAGAAAAATGTATCCGGTTCCAACCCCAATTCTTTTCTGGCTTCAGCACGGGTTTTAACCGGTTTTGAATCGGGAAGGTTCAGGACAATTTCACACTTTTTTCCATACCGGTTTAAAAAAGCACTTTCGAGGTAACTGTTGACGGTCAGTTGCCGGGCGGATAATTTAAAGGCTGATTTTTCGAGCCAGGAGACCATTCGTTTCCGGAAAGACCGGTTGATCAGTGAATGAACCTGGTCATTGATCTCACGTGCATCAAATAAAATCGGTCTGGAAAAGAAGAAAATCCCGGGAACGGAAAAAACATCCATACAGATAAGTCCATCCCAGTAGTAAAATAACCTGTAGCCCAACATTTTAAACAGAAAAAAGGGCCATTTAATACTGAACCGGGAGTTTGCCAGAAATTCAGGAATGTCACAAACAGTGGTTTGAATGCCGGCATTGGCTGCTGCCCTGATCACTTTTACTGACCTGGAATCAAACCGGGTGTTTCCTGCAAAAAGGACCAGAAATTTCACGGCTCACAATTTCCAGGTTAACCCGAATGAGTGGCCCGGTGAAAGATTATACTCATAATAACTAAAACTGTAATCCAGATTGAATGATCCGGTGCGGAAGGAAGCTCCGAGACTGAACGGGTTTGAATCATGGTTAATCCGGTACCCGGTACGGAAAACGGCATTGTCTAAAAAGGTAAGCTCAGTACCAAGATTGGAGACGAACCGGCTGTCGTGCACCAGCCAGGACATCTCATTCAGAATCCGGGCATTCATCCAGGAGGCAGGTTCAAATTCATAAAATAACCACCCTGATTTTATCTGCAGGGGAAGATTGGGGGCCTGATTTCCCAGTTTGGAAGCTTGACCAAGGTTCAGAATGGAAATGTAGTGCAGGGAATACTGGCGCATTACCGGGTGCGAAAAACTGATATCTGCCGCCAAAGCATCATTTGAATCCATAAAAAGCTGCTGAAGGGAGTATTTCACTGTCAGGCCAATATCCGATTCATCCCACTGGAATGAGGTTCCGAGTGCAAAAGTCATCCAGTACACTTCAAAATTCCCTTGTGACAGCCCGGGTTTTTCTCTGAATTCCAGATCAGAAGCACTCAGTTTCTGCCATCCCAGCTGAACAGGGCTTCCGAATAAACTCAGTCTTGAAGACATTGATATATGGTCAAGTCCGCCAGGATAGGACTGAAACCTGAAGGATATATCCTGAGATAATTTTGAAGCCCTTGGGATGTATCCGGAAATAAAAACCGACTGCGAGCCGGTAATCAGTGCAGAATTGGATTGCCCTGATCCCTGATAGGCTGCATCAGGAGTCAGGAGAAGGTTCTGGAACCCGGATCCGGCTGTTTGTCCGAAACCGGTGGTTACCATACCCGAAAGGCAGGTCAGTAAGAAAATCCTGCGGAAATAATCCATAAATTCTGTGGTCCGTTTTGGTTTAAAAGGTAAGAGAAATCAATGATCGGGTTCAGAAATCCGGTCTTGTGCTCATATCTGAATCCGAGACCTGGCCGGATGTCTGTTTTTTTATAGGAAAGATCCAGCCGGTCAATTCCGGCCCTGAATGAAAGAGACTCGACCGGAGTCCAGATGCCGCCAAATCTGAGCATATTTCCGGAGTTTTCAACTTCATCTTCAGTCGAAAGTTTTGAAACCGGAAAATTACCTTCACTTACACTGAAAATTCTGGTCTGGGACCGGTAGGTCCAGTGCTCATATTCCCCAAGCAGTTGAATACGGAAGCTGGGAAGGTCATAACTTGCGCCCAGCCGGTATCTGACAGGAAAATAATCGAGAGTTGTGTTGGCATTTTCATCGTAAATTTCTTTGGTATCCCAACGGTATTGAGTGTTCAGATCCTGGACTGAAAAGCCAATAAGAAGGCCCGGCCACCGGGTTTTCCAGAGAACTCCGGCATCAATTCCAAAACCGGACGTTGCCGGGATATCCTTGTAAAGGCTGGCATACCGGTATTTCAGGTTAATCCCAACTATAACAGGTAATTTGGATAAACCCAGAGAAAACCCGAAAAGTCCAGTTAATTCAGAGGCTGTACCCGATTCCAGTTTTTCGCCATTATTATTTCTGAAATCAATAGGTCCTGAGTTGAAATAGTGAAGTCCATATGCCACAGCACCTGATGGGCCAACCGGGTTCATGCCATAAATTGAATAAATTTCTCTTTCAAGCCCAAGACTAAAGCTACTTGCAGAAAAGTATTTTACCCGTGAAACTGCCGGTAAGGCGGCGTTTGCAAAAGCTGAGGCATACAATCCGGGAAAGGCCGTCACAGCATTTCCTGCCGAGGTAGAAAAAGCATCACTCCCAAGCCGGGAATAGCTTCCGGGCGCACCCGCCAACGGAGTTTGGGCCTGTGCAGAAGCCAAGAAAAGGAATAATGCTGCTGCAATTATTCCAGAATTAGAATTTTTCCCCAAAAGTCTTTCCCTGATGTTTCAATATGATACAGATAGACGCCATTGCTCAACCGGTTTCCGAAATGATCACGGCCATCCCACAAAACTTCCCTGACGGACCCGGAAAACTCTGGGCTCAGCTCTCTGACCAGTAACTGGTCGTTTGAAAATATTTTTACTTTTACCTGAGAGTCCATGGGAAATGAAAAACGGCAGACCCGGTCATCATCCGGACTAAATGGATTTGGATAAGCAAAGGTTTCAGTGGTGCCTTCCCGGACCTCTTTTCTGAGAATCTGCCAGGTTCCGCTGGAAAAAGGGTTATCCGTCGAACTGATCAGCAAACCCTGCGAAGACCCAATCATCCAGTTTTGATCCTGTTCATTCCAGACGGCAGAATAATACCCCGAAAAAGGAATTATCTGTTTGTTTTCTTCATCTCTGAAAGAGGATCTGAATCCCCAGGACGTTCCATTCTCAGAATAATAAACGCCATTTTCGCCGGCAGCAACAATCAGTTTGTCATGTATGGCCAGGTCATAGATTTTTTCATCTTTTAAGGTTGTGGTCCAGGTTTTGCCCTGATCATCAGTAAAAGCAAGAGCATAGGATTCATCTGCACCGTTTGCCCGCCAGCAAATAGCCCAAACCCGTTCAGTCAGTCCGACTTTTTGGGACTGAATACCGACAACCCAATTTCCGGGAAGGGATCCCGGAACCGGAGACCAGGTAAATTTTTGCCAGCTTTCAGGTGAATACCGGCGGTTAATTCCGCCGGCTGTTCCTGCCCATAAGACTCCCGAAGCAGTTTTATGAACCGAAAACCCAAGAAAATTCAAATCTCCGCCGTCCTTTTGTGGAATATCTCTCGAAACCGGGCTGTAGAAAAACCAATAGGAGGAATCCGGTGAAATATAATTCCGGTCATCAGGTGGCAGCAGGGTCCTTTGCCAGGTTATCCCGCCATCGCTGCTTTGCCGGATACCGCCAGACCAGGTTGCAACCCATATTGTGTCGCCAGAAACTTCTGCATCGTAAGTTACAAATTGCTCAGGAACGACAATGGGCAGTGCCAGAATGGTATCCTGACCAAAGAAAATTGAATCATCATCTGACCGGTCAAGAGGAAGTGTTAGTTTATTCCAGGTTTTCAGGAAATCAGAACTGTACCCGTAAGCAAGCCCTGCTGTGACATCACTGCCACCTTTTTCACGGATTTCGCCGGTAGCAAAAAAGGAGTATTTACCAGAGGATGCGACAGAATAAACTCCATATTGGTCGAGAAGGGGCTCTCCGGTTTCCATTTTCAGGAACTGGTGATTGCGGTACTGGTAAAGTCCTTTGCCGGTCCCGGTCAGGATTCCGGAGTCAGACGGGGACATATTCGATACCGAGTTGGTTGGCGGGGCAGAACTGCCCACAGGATCAGAGATTTTGAAATAGGCAGGTTTCTGACCCAAAATAGGGGAAACTAATAGAAAAAGGCTGAAGAACACAAGAGAAAGTTTCATTTTGGATTCACCTGATAAGTCCGGGTGACCGGCTGACTGAGTCTGCCGCCTTTGTTTCTTGAATAGAAGGTCCAGGTATAAGTTCCTGTTTGGGATGATTCGGGTATGGTTATGGCCAGAAAGAAACTGCCTGCGGTTGGCCCCGGAGGAACAGAAAAAGGTGTCTGAACTGTTCCGTCAGGTCTTTTTCCGATCACGAAGACATCTTTCAGGTTCTCAGGACCGTGCAGATCAGAGCACCAGATCTGCATTGAAAATGAGCTTCCGGGTTTTGCTCCTGCCGGTGGAGAGAACCGGATTGAGTCAATTGCAGAAGTTGAACCTGAGTAGGATGCGACCTGAATTATTCCGGTTTGGGTAATGGCTGCGGAGGATCCCTTTTCTGATGCTGAAAGGAAAAAAACTGGCGAAGAAAGCCGGGCCGGATCAAAGGGCACCTCAATGTTCAGGATAAAATCCGGTAGTCCGGGTGATACAATTAATTCCTCCGAAACGGAGGTTTGGTATCCACCGTTACTTTGCTGCCCGACAGAAATGACAAGAGTGGTTTTTTCTGAAACCACTGCTTTTCCATAAATTCTGACCGGCATTTTGGTTCCGGTTAAAGTATCCGGGTTGATGGATTCCGGTTCTGTTTTCACAGGAAGAACTGAAAACTGTGCAGATTCAAACGGATTGGTTCCGGATAAATCCGGATGTGTTTCCTGGCAGGAAAATAAAAAGCTGCTGGCCGCAATTAGCGTTGTAAAAAATTTCATTCCTGCAAGTTACCTGAATTTTGGAAAATGGAAAATACAAAAATAAATGCCTATTACACCAGAACAAATGGAATGGGATTAAAGCAAAAAAGCAAAATGATCAGGTTGACAAGCGCCATCAGCAGTCTTCTTTTGTTAAGCGGCATAAACTGATCAACCGGCGGATGCCAGGGTTTCACAATCAGAAGTAACACTGCACCCCAGATCAGCCAGAGAACGACTATCTGGGATCCGTCAAACTGTCCCATGAAAATTTTAATCAGACCATAAAATCCAAGTAAAAAACAGGCAGCCAGGGTGAGGTAAGAGGTCATCCTGTGAATTTTTTCACCAAAAACGGCATATACGATATGACCGCCGTCCAGTTGACCAAACGGCATCAGATTCATTGCGGTAAAAAACAATCCGAACCAACCTGCCAGAAGAAGCGGATAGTGATAAATTTCACTCATCGGGATTGAATAGGGAAGAAAATAGTCGGTTAAAATCCGGAAAATCAGGTTTTCACCCAAAATAAGAAGATCACCGTTCGGGGAAACCAGAGGTGAAGGAATTTCACTCAGGAACCGGTAATTGGGATGGATGGTATAAATATAATCAACCGTTGGCAGTGTCATGACCCCCATAAGAAGAATCAGCAGGGAAGCAATAAACCCGGTAAAAGGCCCGTAGGCCCCGATATCCAGAAGTTGGCGGTTATTTTTAATTGCCTGATGCAGTCTGATAACGGCCCCAAAGGTTCCAACATTCAAGGACGGCGACCAGGGCGGGTAAGGAATAAAGTAGGGCAGAGAGACTTTGATCCGGTGGTAAAGTGCAGCAAAGTAATGACCGAATTCATGACAGCCGATAATGGTCATCAGGGCTACGGCATACGGGAAGCCCATAAAAATCAGAGAAAAATCCAGGTCACTTCTGAACGGAACCCAAAGGTTAAGCCAGAAAAGGCCGGTAAGGGCAGTTGTTGCAAACGTGACCAGGAGCAAAACCCCATGCAGCCAGTAGTTTTGTTTTGGAGCCTGAGATCTGTCAAAATACTTAGATCCTGCACCCGACCAAACCCTGAATTTGGTTATCCACCTGGCAAAAAGTTTAGTCATGAACAGACTCCTCGTAAAATACGGTTAACCTTTCCAGTGCCAGCCTGAAGTCTTCAGGCAATTCGGATTCAAACCTGACAAATTCATTTTTTCCGGGATGATGAAATCCAAGTGTTCTTGCATGAAGGGCTTGTCTGGGGATTACCTTGAGCAGGTTTGCAAGTGTTTGTTTCTGCTTGCCGGACTGAACTGCAGGGTGCCCGCCGGTTCCGCCATAAACACTGTCGCCGAGAATCGGCAACCCGATCGAACTGAGGTGAACCCTGATTTGATGGGTTCTGCCGGTTTCCAGATGGCATCTGATCAGACTTGCAATCCCGAACGACGAAATCAGTTCAAAATGGGTCACTGCCTGCTTGCCGTCTTTGGTGCTGACTGCAAATTTTTTTCTGTTTCTGGGATCCCTGGCAATTAAACCTGAAACCGTTCCTGAAGTAACCTTTGGAACTCCAAGACACAATGCCCAGTATTCCCGTTCAATGGAATGCCGGGCAAAATCACGGGCTAACCGGGCATGAACTGTCTCATTTTTGGCAACCACCAAAAGCCCAGAAGTGTCCTTGTCAATCCGGTGAACAATCCCGGGCCGGATAGGATCGCCGTGAAATTCGCTGAGCTTGCCGATATGATGCAGAAGGGCATTGACCAGTGTTCCGGTCCAGTTCGAATATGCCGGGTGAACCACCATCCCGGGCGGTTTATCAATGATCACCAGGTCTGAATCTTCGTAAACGATGGACAGGGGAATTTCCTCCGGTTCGGCTTCAGGTGCAGGTGGCCTGGGCAAAGTTATTTTTATTTTGTCACCCGGCAATACCTTGCAGCTTGCCTTGGTCTGTCTGCCGTTTACCAATACAGCCCCGGATTCAATTCCAGCCTGGACTTTGCTTCTCGTGGCGTTTTCTATCAGGCGGGCCAGGTAAACATCGAGGCGTTCAGGACGTTTACCGGCCGGTACATCAACAAGAAGGACCTCAAGCCCCTCTTCCGATACAGTTCGTTCCAGTTCCCGGGTCATTGAATTCTGAACTCCATAAATGTGGCGGTTGCCGGACAGCTACCCGTGAACTGAGTTGATTTTTTCAAGGGTCCGGTTACTTTCTGCCGGCTGGTTTCAATGAATCCGATTCCGGAAAAGAAACGGGAAGCAGTTTCAGTGAACAGAAAAACTGAGTTGAAGGACCGGCTTTTTAACTCCTCAAGAACTGATGACACCAGTAAAGTTCCGGTTCCTTTTCCTTTTTCTTTGACCACCACACTCCTCAGCAGACAGTCTTTGCTGTAAAATTCTACTCCCGCAAAACCGGCCGGAGTATCGCCGTCGAACCAGATAAAAAAGGTGAAATCAGCAGGAATGTCTTCCCAGGGAAGATTATTTTCTTTCAGCAGATCCAGGTAACCAGACAGAAAACGGGCAGAGCCAGGCAGTAATGGCATATCAGTAAACTCCGATTTTATATTGGTTAAGTTCCCGGTCTTCGGTTAAAGCTGCCGGCCGGATTCTTTCCAATTCTGTCCAAAACCGGATGCTGTGGTTTTTATGCCGGGTATGAACCAATTCATGAAGAATAACATAATCGATGAGGTGATCAGGAAGCCTCATCAAATGTAATGAAAGAGAAATTCCGTTTTTGTGGGAACAACTTCCCCAGCGGGTTTTAGAATTCCGGATTTGAACGCCTGAAAAAGAAAAACCATGACGGGCGGCAAGCTCCGAAGTTCTTGACGGTAAGAAATTCCGGGCCTCAATCCGGTAAGCTTCTTCAATTGCAGTTTTGACTGTAGTCTGAACAAGAGGATTGGAGGCTTCAAGATAAAGTGGAACTTCAACAGATATCCGAGTGTGTTTAAGTGAAATCCGGATTTTATCCGTCAGTGCCTGGAATAACTGAAGCTGAAACGACCGGGTTTTGAATTCAGATCCATACTCAAATACCCGGGGTGGTTTCTGGCTGAATTTGGTCAGATGTTTGCTGATCCAGTCCTTTTTACTGATTAAAAAGGCTTGAGCCTGTTCAGTTGTCACCAGGGAAGGATATACCAGTTGAACCCCCTTTTCAGGGTGAATTTTAAGACTGATACGCCTGAGTCCCCGTTTTTGGGTAAAAGACACCAGTCCGATTTCCGGAACCTGAACCCATTGAACCTTGCCTGTTTTTGCCGACTTAATTTTACTTATCACCACTATTCTGCTAAATTTGAATCTTTCTAACTTCTGAAAAAGCCGGATTTAAATCAATGATCAAAGCACTTCTGTCAGAAATTCGTCTTTTATGGAGCCGGACTGAATTACCGGCCTCATTGGAACGTGGGTTTCTGGGGGTTATGACCGGGATACCGGCAGCCATTCTGGCGGTTCGGTTCTGGCTGCACGGCTGGCAGGGATTCTGGGATTGGTTCTGGACCGGTTGGATTTTGCTTTTTCTGGTCCTTTTCCCCATAAAAAGTGCTTTCCGGTTTTGTTATAACGCCTGGATGTCCGTCGGTTTCATTCTTGGCTTTTTTGTATCCAACCTGATTCTTACTTTGATTTTCTACGGGGTTCTGTCACCGGTTGGCTTTTATATGAGGTTAAGAGGAAAAGACCCACTTTTAAAAAAGCCGGATAACCGTTTAAAATCCTATTGGGAAACACCGCATCCCCAAAAACCTGAAAGCTGGAAAAACCAGTGGTAACAGGGCAAATTGAAATTGACTGGTCATGTTATGGCAAAAACTTCGGTTCTCATTGAGTTTCTTCACTTTTTAAAAGAACGGAAAAAACTTTGGCTCATGCCGATTATCCTCATTTTAGTGGGAATCGGGCTGATCCTTGTTTTAGTGAAAGGATCTGCATTGGCCCCTTTTATTTACAGTCTGTTCTGATATGACGGCAATTCTAGGGATTTCGGCGTTTTATCATGATTCTGCTGCGGCCTTGATCGTTGACGGCAATTTAGTGGCAGCAGCCCAGGAGGAACGGTTTTCACGGATCCGCCATGATGAAGGGTTTCCTGTCCAGGCAGTTGAATTTTGCCTGAAACGGGCAGGCCTTAAGCCAGAGAATCTCGATTATGTCGCATTTTACGATAAACCGGTTCAGAAATTTGACCGGCTGCTCGAAACCTATATTTCGTATGCCCCTTCCGGACTTTCTTCTTTTTTAAAAGCCATGCCGGTCTGGCTGAAAGATAAACTTTGGACTCAGGATTCCCTGTACAAACACCTTACCGGATTTGAAGGACCGGTTTTCTTTCCTGAACATCACGAAAGCCATGCTGCTTCCGCTTTTTTTCCCTCACCCTTCAGATCTGCAGCGTTTTTAACCATGGACGGGGTTGGCGAGTGGACAACAACTTCCTGGGGAACTGGCCGCGAAAACACCCTTTCCATGCTGAAGGAAATCAGGTTTCCCCATTCTGCTGGTTTGCTGTATTCTGCCTTTACCTTTTATACCGGTTTTAAAGTAAACTCAGGGGAATATAAAGTGATGGGTCTTGCCCCCTACGGCCGGCCTGTCTATGTTCAGAAAATCCTGGATCACCTGATTGATATTCGGGAAGATGGATCCTTCAGGCTGAATATGGATTATTTTGAGTATCCTTACGGTCTTAAAATGACCAGTAAAGCATTCGAGGATCTGTTTGGCGGACCTGCACGAAAACCGGAAACTCCACTTACTCAAAGAGAAATGGATTTGGCCTGCTCAATTCAAAAGGTAACTGAAGATCTGGTTTTAAAAATTGCAGGGCATATCCGCCGGGAAACCGGTGAGGAAAACCTCTGTCTTGCCGGAGGGGTTGCATTAAACTGTGTGGCCAACGGTATTCTGAAAAAAACCGGGCTTTACAGGAATATCTGGGTCCAGCCGGCTGCCGGGGATGCGGGTGGTGCCGCAGGGGCAGCCTGGTATGTCTGGCACAAGGCACTTGGTAATAGCAGAAATCCAGATGGAAACAGAGATTCACAATCCGGGAGTTATCTGGGTCCGGAGTACCCGAATGAAGAAATCAGACACTTTCTTGTTGAGAAAGGAATCAAGTATCACGAATACCGTGGAAAGCTCCCTTCAACGATTGCTGCCCTGATTGAAAAACAGAAGGTCATCGGATTGTTCAGAGGAAGAATGGAATATGGCCCGAGAGCACTTGGAAGCCGGAGTATTATCGGGGATGCCAGATCACCAGGGATGCAGTCGGTTATGAACCTCAAAATTAAATTCAGAGAATCCTTCCGTCCGTTTGCTCCTGCCATCAAATCAGAAAAAGTATCAGACTGGTTTGAGTTTGAAGGTGAGTCACCCTATATGCTGATGGTTGCCGGTGTTAGGGAAGAGAAGAGGCGGTATCCCGAAAACCGGGATCTGTTTGGTATTGAACTGCTCAACCAGGTCAGATCAGAAATTCCTGCAGTTACTCACGTCGATTTTTCTGCCAGGATCCAAACCGTTCACCGGGAGACCAACTTATTTTTCTGGCAGATTCTGGATGAATTTGAAAAGCTGACCGGTGTTCCCATCGTCATTAATACCAGTTTCAATGTCAGGGGAGAGCCAATTGTTTGCCGTCCTGAAGAGGCATTTACCTGTTTTATGAATACCGGAATGGATGTTCTGGTTCTTGGTGATTTTGTTCTTTATAAAACCGAAATGCCCGAATCCGGTCAGGACTCAGGCTATCTTAAAAAATTTGAGCTTGACTGAATTTTAGCTGCCGGGTTAAAGATTTTCGTAAATAAAACCAAGAAGATCCTCAGTTTCTCCCCACCCGATACACCCGTCGGTCAGTGAAACACCATATTTGAGCTGTGAAAGATCAGAAGGTATTTTCTGGTTTCCTGGGTTCAGGTTACTTTCCAGCATAATTCCGAAAATAGACTGATTCCCGAATTTTTTCTGTGCTATAATATCCCGGACAACAAGGGCCTGCTTCTGAAAATTTTTCGCTGAATTTTCATGGCTGCAGTCAACCATAATTTTCAGCGGGAAATTGCGTTCCCTGATCTTATTTTCACATTCTTCAATGTCTTCCATGTGGTAATTGGGCCGTCCGGATCCGCCACGAAGTACAATGTGGGAATATTTATTTCCGGCTGTCTGCACAATTGAACAAATTCCGTCATCATCAACTGAAAGAAAACTGTGGCTTGCCATTGAAGACTGAATGGCATTAATGGCCACATCCAGGTTTCCGTCAGTGCCGTTTTTGAACCCAACAGGTGCAGAAAGCCCAGAAGCCATCTGCCGGTGGGTTTGGGATTCAGTCGTTCTTGCACCAATTGCCACCCAGGTGACAAGTTCTGCAATGTAGGCGGCAATAATCGGATCCAGAAGTTCTGTAGCAGTTGGCATTCCGAGTTCGGCAATGTCAATCAAAAGCTTTCGTGCCAGATTCAAACCGGTTTCCATATCATTCGAATTGTTCAGATGCGGGTCATTGATCAGCCCTTTCCAACCTACCGCCGTCCTTGGTTTTTCAAAATAAACCCGCATGATAATCAAAAGCTTGTCGGCATACCGGTCGTGAAGTGCTTTGATCCTGGTTGCATATTCAATGGCAGCACCGGTGTCATGAATGGAACAGGGGCCGGTAATCACAACAAACCGGTTGTCTTTTCCTTCCAGATTATTAAAGAATTCCTTACGGGTTCTCAAAATGGTCTGCTCGGCTTTCTCAGATAGCGGTATTTTTTTCCGTAAATCGTTTATGGTAATTAGTTTACGGTAATTTTTAACGTGGGTATTGTTAATCTGGCTCACAAAACAAAATCCTTCTTCCGGAAATTAGCAATTTGGAATTACCGGCGAGCACCAGGCTCAGTTATTAAAGTTAAAAGTGAATAAAGTTAAATATATTATAAAATCACCCGAAAGGGAAGGCAGAAGTATGATAAACCCACCGGATCAGGTAAATAAATTCAGTTATTTTGCCGGATTGAAAACCGCCTGATCGCCCTTAATAGTTTCTTTTATAACTTGATAGTGGTATTTTTCCCTAAACAACCTCCCGCAAAACGGATATAAAATGAATCAAAGCAATAAATCCCACTTCCTACCGGTCAGCAGGCTAAACCTTCTTGCAACCATTGTCATTGCCCTTCTGGCAATTGGGCTAACAGTTCCCTACTCATTCCAGTTCACAGGAATGGATACTCTTTTTAACCTGAGGGGAGAGCAGCAGCCAGACAGTTCTGTCGTTATTGTTGAATTCAGCAATGAGGATATCGAGGAACTGGGATTTCCGGTTGGACGGTCCCATCTTGCGGCGCTGCAGGGACTTCTCGCTGAATCGGGTGCCAGTTGGATCGCCTATGATATGCTCCTTGCCCCCTTCAGCTTTGACCAGGGAGGTGATTCTTTATATTCAGAAATGACTGCACTTACAGGAAATGCCCTGCATTCCCTGGCGTTCATCGTCCCGGAACAGACGCGGCAGGTTTACACCTCCGATCTCAGGTTCGACTCATCCGTTGATTCATTTAAGTTTTTGAACCGGAATTCAGAACCAACCTTTTTCTGGAAGGCAACCGGTATAAACACAAAACCCTATTCCGGATTGCTGAAAACCAGTGCCGGGCTTGGGCATATCAGCATGAACAACCTGAATGACGGGACTTATAGAAAAGTTCCGCTTTTTCTGCAATACGGGGATGCATTTTATCCGTCACTGGGCTTTTTACTTGCTGCAAATTACCTGGGGTTGGGCGAAAACCGGTGGTTTGACCTGCATCAGGATGGCTGGCAACCTTACATCGAAATGGCATTTCATGGAAAGATCAGGAAAATATGGCTGGAACGGGACGGATCGGTAATCCCCAACTTCTACGGTCCGTTCAACCGGTTTCCTGTTTACAGTTATTCAGATCTGATGCGCCTGTATGATGCCGGGAAAACAGATTCCCTCCACTTAATACTTAACGGGAAAATGGTGGTTACAGGACATTCCTCCAATATGGTCGGAGATTACGGCCCAACTCCGTTTGAAGAATTGAGTCCGTTGTGTCTGGTTCACGCCACCGTGGCAAGTAATCTGGTCAGAGATGAACTGATCAGAGAAACTCCCTATATACTGGTGCTGGCCTTTATCCTTCTGATTACTCTGTTTGCTTTCGGATTGAATCATCTTGCTTCTGTCAGGCTATCGGCTGTTCTAAGTCTGGTGCTTATTTCAGTACCGTTTTTGGTTTCCTTTGTCCTGTTTACCGGCTCCACAATCTGGCTGACCTGGATTGCACCGACTGGAAGCGTTGTACTGACAACTCTCTGGCTGCAGGGCACAAGGTACCTGGCTTCTGATAAGGAGAAAAAGAAAATCAGGACCGCATTTGTTCAGTACCTCCCTGAGCCGGTTGTGAGGGAATTAATGGCCAATCCGGATCTTTTAAGGCTGGGCGGAACCAAGCAGGAACTGACTGTTTTGTTTTCGGATGTTGCCGGGTTTACCACAATTTCAGAAAAATTGAGTCCGGAAGAACTGGTTGAGTTTCTGAACCAGTATCTCGGGGCGATGACGGATATTGTCATGAAATATGAGGGAACATTGGATAAATATATCGGAGATGCCATAATGGCATTCTGGGGTGCTCCGATTCCTCAAAAAGATCATGCCATCAGAGCCTGCAAAAGTGCCCTGGAAATGACGGAAGTCTTAAAGAAAATGCTGGCAAAATGGCGTTCAGAAGGCAAGCCGGATATCTGGGCCAGATATGGTATCAATACCGGAGACATGGTTGTAGGAAATATGGGATCCGAAAAACGGTTCAATTATACGGTGATGGGAGATGCTGTTAATCTTTCTGCCAGACTTGAGCCGGCCAACAAGGAATTTGGTACCACCATCATGATTTCTGAATTTACTCTTTCCAGATTGAATGACCAGTTTGTGACCCGTCAACTGGATTTACTTGTAGTGAAAGGAAAAACCAAACCGGTTCGGGTGTTTGAACTGATCGGTGAAAAATCCATTACTCCTGATCTTGATAGCTGGATAGAACCGGTTCGTTTGTATGAAGAATCTTTGGGCCACTATTACCGGAGGGAGTTTAAGGCCGCCAGTGAAGGATTCAGGAAAGTCCTTGCGTTGAAACCAGGCGATGGTCCATCCGAGACCTATATTTCCCGTTCTGAAGCCTATTCCTCAGAACCGCCATCACCTGACTGGGATGGTGTGTTTGTTATGAAACACAAGTGAATTCAATTAACAGGAGATTAGAAATTAAGAATAGATAACAAAAATCAAAAAATGAAGTGAATTTGTTATTCTCTATCACGTTCTGAAACAGGATTCAAATCTATCTTTGAGGCGTGTTCGAAAATGATTTCGGGAAAATTATGCGAAAAATGACTTTTTTACTTTTAAATGTTCCATTCCTTTTTCTTCTGGGATGCGGAACTGCCTCAATTACCTCGCAAATGAAGGACTCTGCAGAGCTTGCTGCAGAAGAAATGAGTGAACTGGTTACCACAGAACTTCCGGTTGTCGTGGCCTTGGTTCCTTTTAAAGCAGATTCGGGTTCCGCCGCTGTGGCAGATGTCTATTTTAATCAACTTATTCACCAATTGAATGCATCGAAGCGGTTTGTCGTTCTTGACAGAGGCCAAACTGCCAATGTCCAGGCTGAAAAACTTTTGTCTGAATCGGAGCTTTACGGAACCAAAAAGGATCCTTCAGCCGGGTTGCCCCAATCCGAAAGCCTGATTTCAGGGACAGTAAAAAAACTGGGGCGAGTTTACGTGATTTCCCTGACCTGGGTCAGATCTGATACCGGAAAACTCTTATATCAGACACAATTTGAAGTAAATGAATAAGGAAGTATGAAATGAAAACCTGCCTGGTAATTTTATTCGTATTTACATTAACTTTTTCGGGGAATGCCCAGGTCGCCTCTCCCGGTAAAGCCAAGCTGATGGTCGTACTCGACGAGTCAGTTGATGGTGCACCCGTAAAAAGAAAGCTCATTTCTACCCTGATCGAAAAAGGCCTTATAGAAGCCGGATACCAGATTGTCGATGAATCTCAGATGCAGAAGATCCGGGAAGAAGATGTGCAGTCAGCAAAAAATAACCCTGCCAGGGCTGCAGAACTCGGTCGCAGAACGGGTGCTGATATTGTGATCTCCGGTATTACTGAACTGAATCTGATGGATGAAAAAGAAGTGTACGGGGTAAAAAATTATTATTATGAATGTGCAGCCGATATCAAGGCGGTTAATTCAGGAACAGGTGATGTTTTGTACTCTTCAAATTCGACAAGCACAAGGGCAGCACAGGGAAAAATGAAAGCGGTTCAGGATGCTGGGAAATTTGCCGCAGATAAGCTGATTGGCGAAATGAAAGAGGCGTTTTCAAAACGGATTGCCACTCAGGGTTCACTCGCAGGTTCAACGATTCAGCTCAGAATCAGTGGTGCGGATCAGAAACACCTTTCCGGATTTGAAAAGTCACTGGCAGGGTCAAAAAAGAGTAAAAGTCTTGATCTTAGGTATATGGATGGTCCGGCAGCGGTTTATGATTTGAATTATGACGGCGGGATTGCCGGTTTCCGCAGCGATTTTCCTTCTCTAGTTACCGGATTTAAAATTACCGGGATGGGAGCCTCCCGGCTTGATATTCAATTTGGACAGTTCGGTGCTGCAAAGGGTGATGAGGCTCTGGCCATGCTCGATGAGCCGCCGGTTGATATCATCGGGTTTGATTTCCCGGATATCTTTCCGGCAAATATTTCCTATTATGCCAAAAACCCGCTTGGAACCCTGACTCTGAGAAATAATCTGGAGCAGGATCTAAAAAATGTGAAGGTCAGAATCAGTATTCCCGACTTCATGACACTTCCTTCAGAACAGCTTATCACAGAACTGAAAGCAGGTGGCACTGATAATTTGCCGGTGACACTGGTTTTCAATGCCTCCAAACTTCAGGACAATGATAAAGAAACCTTTGCTCAGGCCAGGATCGAGATTATTTATTTTCTGCGCGGAAAGGAACTGATCAGAGAACTGATCCGGCCGGTTTCCATTCATGACCGGAATGCACTGAGCTGGAACGACCCCCGGGCAATCGGAGCTTTTATCACACCAACCAACCGTGCTGTTGCAGATGCAACCCGCCACTTTGTGAACAGCATCGGCCGGACTGAACATGCTGAGCTTCCGGCTGCAGTAAAAAATGCAATCTCCGTTTGGACCGGGCTTACTGCCATGAAAATTAATTACGTTCAGGATCCGAGATCTTCTGTTTCCGCCCAGGTTCTCGACTACATTCAATATCCGAATGAAATGCTGGTTTCACGGTCTGGTGATTGTGATGACAGCTCAGTTCTGCTGGCCAGTTGTCTTGAAAATATCAATATCCCTACGGCACTGGTTTTAACCAGTGATCATATTTTCATCATGCTGAATACCGGAGTTCCAGAAAAAAATTGGGAGGAAGTTTCACCTGTTAAGGAAAATCTGGTTTTTTCTGACGGAATGGTCTGGATCCCTCTTGAAACGACACTGCTTCACCTTCCGTTCAAAACTGCCTGGGAGATGGGAGCAAGGGAATTTTATTCATCAAAGGCCTCTGACAGAAATTTCAAGGTTTTGCCGACGGTTGAAACCTGGTCAGTCTATTCTCCTTCCTCCCTCGAAACCGGTAAAATTACGGGACTTCCGTCAAATGAAACTGTTAGCACTGGTTTTGCAAAAGAGGTCGCTCTGCTTTTGAATAAAGTCCAGCCTTCCGAACCCCAAACCCCTGAATCAACCATCCGGATGGCCAAACTTCTGGCTGGCCAGGCTGATTATCAGGGTGCAGAAAAAGCACTTTCAGTTCTGGATTCGTCACAAGCAAACTACAGGAATGCAATGGGGAACATCAGTTTGCTTGCCGGAAACAGCACGGCAGCAATAAACTGGTTTGAAAAGGCCATGCAATCTGATCCGAAAGATGGGGGGATTGATTTTAACATTGGATTTGTCTGGTTTTTTTCGGGAGATACAGCAAAAGCGGTTGATTGGTTTGCCTCTGGCCTGGAAAAATTGGGTGGCGAAGAAAAAGCCGCAGAAGTTCTCGGAATTAACCTGAATGATCTCGGGATTTCAACCCGGGGTGCTGATAAGTCAGGAAAACAGGTTTCTTCTTCAGAGATTAAAGGCCTGATGCAGAAAGCCATGGCAAACCGGAAACGCCCGGGGCATACGGTTGCTGCCGAAAAACCTGCTGCAAAAGAAGGGAAAAATATATTGGCCTACGGAGGTCGTTTATCTGCTGATCCAACTCAGGCCAGGTCTTTGACAGGATTATTGTACTGGAAGTATTAAAACCTTCTTTTAGGTGCCGCAATTGAATTAAAGGGGAAATTGCCATAATTTCCCCTTTTTTATTCAGGGAAATTATGAGAATCGTCTATTCACTTTTCATCCTTTTGGCCTTCACTACCGCCTATGCACAGGAGGTAGTGCCTCCTTCAGACAGTCTAAGAGCAATGGTTGAGGGCCGAACTCAGGCCGTCGTACTGGATCTTGTTAATCCGGATATTCTGAAATGGTCTGCCTCCACCCAGATTTACGAGTATAAACCTGGTCAGATTTTCCCGGAAATAAGCCATCCGGATGGAACAATGAAAGAAAAAAGGGAAGTTGGCGGGGACGTGATTACCTGGAGTGAGGAGGTTACCCGCGCCTGGTACAGATCCATGCAGGATTCGGTTTCTCACTACCTGGCATTATACAGTCAGAATGCTGATTCCGGCACAACTGAAGATATTTTTTACCGGTCTTTTATAAATCAGAAAACGGTTCAGGTTTTTGGGGCAGATTTAAAAATTCTTCTTGATATGCTCCCGCCAATTAATCCCCGGAATCCGGATGAAATGGGGATGGTTCATAAATATTTGTTTGTCTATTTTGAAAAGACCTATTTCTTAAAAGGGGAACTGAACCTGAATGAGTTTAATGATACAAACCGGGAACAATTTCCATTCCTGTACGCCGTTTCAAAGACTGTTTCGTTTGTAAAATAAGTGCGATCCCGGCTGGCCATAAATGCCAACTGGGTCACATTTGTTAAAGGGTGAAACCCCTTTTCCCGAAAGGGACTTTACAATCCGGAAAAAATACCTGATCTTTTTAATGGTGTGTAAAAAATTATCCCCGCTTGTTCCAACAAAAAGGTAAAAAATGTTTCAGTCATTCCCGGTTGAAGTTCTTTCAGGAAAAGGTGCCGCACCGGGTTCCACCCAAACCCAAAATGACAATCTGCTGAACCAGATTGACGGATCGGGTAAAACAATTCTCGTTATTGATGATGAATTTTTGATCCGCCACATGCTGACAGATATTTTTACAACGGTTAATTTTCAGGTTGTTACGGCAGGAGACGGTGCAGATGGTCTGGATAAATTTGCTCAGCAGCCGGATGGTTTTAATCTGGTCGTTCTTGACATGGTGATGCCGGTAATGGGCGGCGAGCAGGCTTTTTACCGAATCCGCGAGATCAACCCGAACCAGAAAATTCTGATCTGCTCGGGGTATAACAACCTGGAAGACGTTCAGGCAATGATTCAGTCTGGTGCGGTGGGGTTACTGCCCAAACCCTTCAATTTAAGAGAATTATTTTCGGTTGTAAAAGATGCCCTGTCTGACTGATCAGTACTCAGCCTCATTCAACATCCGCTTGGATCGCGGAATCTGACTTTTTAATACTGAACCCATTCCCAATCCCGAACCGATACAGAATCCCTTCCAAAAAACGGCTTTTTGCCCTCTGATCTCCTGAGGCCAGGAAATATTTGAGCCGGATTGAAATTGGTCGCTTGCCGTACTGTCAGGCAGATCCAGGCGGTTTTCAGTAATTTCCTTTCCGAAATACTGCAGAGAATCGGTTGTGATCTTAAAGGCATCGTCGTACATTTCCCGTGCGAAACGCATTCCGGTCCTGATTGAAAGGCCTGCCCACCGGATATCAAAATCTTCGGGCACCATCCATACATCTTTCCGGCTGATCAGTTTTATCCCGTTCGTCGAGTCAGAATTCAGTCCAAAATAATCCCTTAACCGCCTTAAAATGTCCTGTTCATTTTTAAGCAGGACGTTTACGGCCGGGAATGGGGTTCCGGGTGTGTCATATTTCAAAACCGAACCGGTTTTTCTCAGGCAGGCTATGTAAAATCCCTGAAGCTGGTTTTGATTGTCAAACGGATAAATCCGCCGGGTAAATTGGCTGACCCGCTCCGGAATGCCGGGTCCGGAAAAGCCTTTCCGCAGTGTAATACCTTCAAACTCAGGAACAGGAACCAGTTCAACGGGATATTTTTCCAGGATTGAAGCAATTGCCAGTTCATTTTCTTCTGGCGTTAACGTGCAGGTTGAATACACGATCATGCCACCGGGTTTAACTGCTTTGATTGCAGATACCAGCAATTTTTCCTGGATAAAGGCAAATCTGGAGACTTTCTTCAAGCTCCACCAATTCAGTACTTCCTGCCGGTTGGCCAATACACCAAGCGCCGAACAGGGAGCATCCAGTAAAACTTTGTCAAAATATTCCGGGAACCGTTTGCCAACTTGTTCACCTTCAATTTGGGTAACGACAGTGTTATAAATTCCCATTCTGTCGAGATTGTAGGAAAGGTTGGAAAGACGGTTCCGGTCAATATCATTTGCAACCAAAGTTCCCCTGTTCTGCATCATCTGAGCCATTTGGGTCGTTTTGCTACCCGGGGCAGCAGCCAAGTCCAGGATCTTTTCTCCGGGTTTCGGATCAAGAACCAGCGGTGGAAGCATAGAACTGAGATCCTGCAGGTAAAAATATCCAAGATGATGTGCAAGTGACCGGCCGGGGTATGCGGTTTCCGGAAGGTAATCATAAACGTTCGCAGCCAGTGAAACCGGAGTGGTTTCAATACCCTCTTCCAAAAGAGAAGCCAGAGTTTTTCCCGGATCCATTTTCACAGGTGAAATTCTGATTTTAGTTCTGACCCGGGCAGACAAACAGGACTGATAGTTTTCCTGTTCACCGGGTAGGATTCGGTCTATAACTGATTGAACATCTTCCGGTAATGGAATCATTTTAGAACTCCGGTTCCAAATCCGTAAACCAGGTGGCCACCGGTGAATCCGGTATAAACAGCAAGGAAAAAGGAAAGGTACAATAGGGTTAGGGAGGCTGGATTGGTTTTTTGAATTTTTTGCCTTTTTATCTGGGTAAGCCGGTTTAAACCCGCAAGTGAAATCAGAATAAAAAATAAGACGGCTGCACTTTGATGGGAATTGAGTGTGGCCTCTGCCTGTTCAGGAATTAAAACAAAATTTTTGGCAAGAAGGCCGGTTCCAACTGTCAGCAAAACAAGACCCAGGGTAACCGGATAAAGTAAATGGCCTGCAGAAAACAAGTCGGGTTTGGATTTAATAAATGACAGGGTTTCAGTTATCAGCAGAATAAAGGCAGAACCCACTGCCAGATGAACCGAAACCGGATGCAGTAAATGAAGATCCATCAGTAAAAGAGTTCCTTTCTTCTTGCCAGCAATTCGGCAACAAGTCCTTCCAAACCGTTTTTCCTGGGTTTACCGCTGTCTGAATCCGAATTGATCTCAAGAGAATTTCCAGTTTTCAGGAAAGCAGCCATCCCGGCAGAGTTAACCCAGTACCAGATTCCCCAATTCTCAAAATTCCATTCCTCAAGGTAAGGATTCACCTCATAATCGATGTAAAACAGCTTGCTTTGATGGACTACAAAATTGGTGGGGAAAAAATCCACATTGATGTTTTTTGATTTGGCTAGCCCGGAAAGTGAAAAAATCTGATTCCAATAGTCGGGTAAAAGTGAATTTTCGGCCACAAGTTGTGCTGCAGTAGGACCTTCAAGATAGGTTTTCAGAATCCATTCCTCTTCCTGGTTCCAGGCAAGGAGTTCTGGCACCGGAAGTCCGGCTTTGGTCAGGACCGAGTATGCATCCAGTTCAGCCTGAAATTTATCCGTGAAGGAATAGTAGCTGACGGGTTCATGATGAATCAGTTTCAAAACTGACAAATTTCCGTCTGCTCGAACCAGCCAGGAATATCCTGATTTTCCCTTCCCAAGAAGTGAAACCGGGAAAAATCCATACTGATCCCGGATTTTTTCCGGGAAGTCTGATGTGGTATTCATGAAGTGAAAAGAGAATATTGTGTGCTTTTTTCTGGTCTTCTGTTTTCGTGGTCCAAAAGCCGGAATTTCCTCTCAATTCCGCCGGCATACCCGGTTAATGACCCCGAACTGCCAATGACCCGGTGGCAGGGAATCAGAAGAAGCACCGGATTCCTGCCTATTGCATTACCGACTGCCCGGACCAGTTTCGGGTTACCCAGAAGATTGGCAATATCAGAATAAGTTCTGGTCTCCCCGGATGGAATTTTGGAAACAAGGGCCCAAACTGACCGTTGGAAGGCGGTTCCGGATGGGTTCACAGGAAGTTTGAACTGGGTAAGCTGATGGCTGAAATAGGTTTCGATCTGCTTATTGCAGTCGTCGATCCAGGCGGCTGGAGCCGGTTCTGCCGGGAAGGGCCGGTCAGAAAAAACAGCTTCTGTTATTTCCTCTGAGGTTCCCGATAAAATCAGATATCCGACCGGAGTTAAAATGGAGTGTTTAACACAGGCTGTCAAAGCTATTCTTCAAGTACTTTTTTATAAAAAGATTCGTATTTGTCAATTATGTGGGCTGATTCAAACTCCTTCGCCCGGTTGACGGCACGGACCCTGAACTGGTCAAGTGTTGAGTCAGACTCAAGAATCCGGAGGGTCCGGTCTGCATACTCGGCTATATTACCAAGCTGGCAGAGATACCCGGAGTATCCGTCAATATTGAGTTCAGGAAGTCCTCCAATATCAGACGAAACTACCGGTACACCACAGGCCATAGCTTCAAGTGCTGCAAGGCCAAAAGTTTCTGATTCACTGGGCATCAGAAAGACATCAGCAACAGAAAGGATTTCCTCTACCGCTTCGTATTTACCCAGAAAAAAGACTTCGCTGCAAAGATTCAGGTTTCTGCACAATTGCTCAGCTTCAGTTCTATCAGGACCATCGCCGACTAAAAGCAACCGGCAGGGAATTTTCTCACGGACTTTACTGAAAATCTGAACCACCTCTGGCACTCTTTTCAAGGGTCTGAAGTTTGAAATGTGGATCAGAATCCTTTCGCCATTTGGGGCAAAACGATTTCTGAGAAGGGGATTGAGCTTTCTTGAGAACCGGGTAAAATCAATAAAATTATGAATGACTTCAATTTCACGGTTGATGGTAAAAATCCGCCTGGTTTCCGTTCTGAGCCAGTCCGAAACTGCCGTTACTCCGTCACTCTGGTCAATTCCGAATTCAACACTGGGAATATAATTCGGATCCTGCCCGATCAGGGTAATATCCGTTCCGTGAAGTGTGGTGATAACTTTAATTTCTTTCCCGTGTGTTTTCAGTATTTGCTTGGCCAGATAGGCGCTGGTTGCATGAGGGATGGCATAATGAACATGAAGAAGATCCAGTTGCTCATGCAGCGTCACATCCACCATTTTTGAACTTAAAGCGGTGTCATAAGAGGGATACTGGAAAAGGGGATAAACATTAACCTGAACTTCGTGAAAAAAAATATTTGGCGGAATGCTGGTCAGGCGCAGGGGAACGGCGTAACTGATAAAATGAACACAATGGCCTCTTTCTGCCAGAGCAAGGCCCAGTTCAGTTGCAACAACACCGCTGCCGCCGAATGTGGGATAACAGGTAATTCCGATTCTCATTGGTTTTATTTTGAATCCGCTTCTTAAATTCTCAATTTAGCAAATTAACAGGTTGATCTGAAACAAAGACACAGAAACCTGAGTTTCACAGCTTTGGAAAATAAGTTGACAGACACAGATTTCTTCCTGACGATACAAAATAAAGGGACTTCCGAGATCAAAATATCGGGAAGCCGGTTTTTGGGCTTCGCTTTCCCGGTTTCAGGCGTTAAGGAGGCAGACGGTAACCTTCAGGCACTTAGAAAGCAGTTTTATGATGCAACTCATCACTGCTCAGCATTCAGGATCCGCCAGGAGCCCGGCAGGCTGATCACCCGGTTCAGCGATGATGGTGAGCCATCCGGTACTGCCGGAAAACCAATTTTTCAGGTTTTGGAAGGTTCGGGTTTTCAGAATATCCAACTGGTGGTTGTCCGGTATTTTGGCGGAACAAAGCTGGGAACCGGCGGGTTGGTAAAAGCCTACACCCAATCGGCTAAGGAAACGCTGTCAGGCCTCACTCCTAAAAAGGAGTTTTTATTTATAACTGCAAAAATTCCGGTTCCGTTTGACTTTGTTTCGGGGTTTCTGAATCTATGCGGGAAATATGAAGTCAGAACAGGAACTCCTGACTATACCGAACTGCCTGTTTACCCGGTCTATGTGCTTCCGTCAGAAAAAGACCGGTTTCAAACTGCCTTGAAGGAGTTTTCAAATGGCCGGCTTTTACCTGTCTGGGATGAATAAGGAGTGAGATGTGGTACCAGATTTAACCTGGATCAATGAAAATATTCTTTTGCTTGAATCGGTCCC
Source organism: Bacteroidota bacterium (assembly GCA_023151185.1). Lineage (GTDB taxonomy): Bacteria > Bacteroidota > JABWAT01 > JABWAT01 > JABWAT01 > JAFLBE01. The sequence goes on along the minus strand of JAKLJL010000002.1, from coordinate 190,537 downwards.
TGAACCAAACGACCAGGATCGGTTCGAACTTTCCAGTCTGTATATGATGAAGCTGGATCTGATCAGCAGGGAATTGACACACCAGTTATCAGCTGAACAGAAGAAGATTTTTTTTGATTATGAAGGAACTGCCCTTCAGGCTATAAAGCACCTGATTAAAACTGAAAAATAACTGATAACACGAACTTTAACGACCAACCATATCAACAGGAGTGATCATGAAAAAAACACTTATTCTTGCTGCCGGGCTTTTAGGTGCTGCTTCCGGATTTGCACAGATGCAGGAAATTCCAGGAAATAACCTCACTGGCGGACTTGGAATGACTGTCATTGACGGTAAATCCTATTTCCTTTTTAATACTGCACCAGAGTTTTCCTTTGCCAATTTTGGTGTTGGTCTTGACCTGAACCTCCGGATCGGAACTGACGGAAAAATCAGAAAAGCCGATTTCGATGAAGGATATGACTTTCTCAGGATTATCCGTTACGTCCGGTACGGACAGAAAAAATCTCCTCTTTATGCCAGAATCGGTTCTCTGGATGCTGCCAGGATCGGGCACGGCCTCCTGATGTACAATTATTCAAATTCAGTGTCGTATGATAACCGGAAGGTTGGTCTCGAATTCGACATGAAATTTGATTCCTGGGGATTTGAAACGGTTACTTCAAATGTTCTTGGAGCCGAGATTTTTGGCGGAAGGTTTTATACCATGCCGCTCAGCGGAACCGGAATACCGTTTTTAAAAGATCTCGAAACCGGCGCTGCTGTGTTTACTGATCTGAATAAGGAAGGCCGTAAACTGAATACATCTTCTGACAGCATGACTGTGACCTCGTACGATGAGTCCAACCCGGTTACTGCCGTCTCAGTTGATATCGGACTCCCGATTCTGGATAACTCCTTTCTTGATTTTGGGTTATACTCAGAATTCGGAAAGTTTATGGGATACGGACAGGGCGGAAGTATCGGCGCAGAAACAAACCTGAAAGGGCTGGGTTCTTTTCTTGGAATTTCTGCTAAATTCGAGCACAGGATGAACGGCGACCAGTTCCTTCCCAATTATTTTGGCCCATTTTACGAAGTAGAACGCTTTTCGAACCTGAGTGGGGCCCTGTATACCTCAAAACTCCAGACTTTGAAATCAACAAAATCCCCGGGAAATGGTCTTTACGGAAGTTTGATGGCAACGATCCTGGGTTCAGTCAAAATTCTGGGTTCCTATGAAGAACTTTACAAATTAAAAAACAGCGGCATGCTTCATCTTGGGACTGATCTGGGTGATATAATCCCGACTGTTGTTGCCCGGGCAGATTATTACCGGCGTGGAATTCAGGCGGGTGAGTTATTTAAACTTGACGAAAAAAGTGTGATGACTGCCGAAGCGGGGTATAAGCCCTACCCATATCTGGTTGTTTCAATGTTTTACCAATGGACCTTTGTTCCGGTAAAAGTTGACGGAGAGGTGGTTGATTACAAAACGGTTTCGAAAGTTGAACCGAAAGTTTCGTTTGTTTTCCGTTTCTGACAGTGACTGGTTTGAACTGAAGCCCGGCTTTGCCCGGGCTTTTTTATAAAGGGATTACGTGAGAAAAATCTGGATCTCCTTCGCTGCACTTATTTTTGCAGGCTGCTCACCTTTTCAGGAAAAGACTCTTTTTTACAATGGTCACATCTATACAATGGATGCTGATAACCCCGAAATTACCCGGTTTATTGTCAGTAACGGAAAAATTCTGGAAACCGATGAGACTCTGATCCGGAATCTGACTGATGAAATTACGGATTCAGTTGATCTGAATGGGGATGTAATTCTCCCAGGACTTGCAGATGCCCATCTTCATTTATTTTCTTATGGATTTTCACTTCTGCAGCCCGATCTGACCGGATTGAACTCAATCGGAGAAATCCGGGAAAAGCTGGAAGTTTCAATTTCAGAAAACCCGGGCTTACCTGTACTCAAAGGCCGGGGTTGGGATCAGAATCTCTGGGCAGACCAGAGAATGCCTTCAGCGGAAGATCTGGAAGGACTTTCAGAAAAACCGATTTTGCTAACCCGTGTTGATGGGCATGCAATTTGGGTGAACCGGGCAGCTATTCAACGGGCCGGGATAACCAAAACCACGCCGGACCCGCCCGGGGGAAAAATCCTGAGATATCCTGACGGAACTCCGGCAGGCGTTTTCATCGATGAAGCTGTTCAACTGGTTTCCCGGGTATTCCCTCCTCCTTCTGAATCAGATCAGGTAAGTGCATTGAAAAAAGCTGTGGGTGTTCTGAACGGGTTTGGGCTGACTTCAATACATGATGCCGGAACTACTCTTCAGGAATTAAAAATCCTGAAAAAAATTGCTTCGGAACCCTGGTTTTCCCTCAGGGTTTATTCACTGGTTTCGGCAGATAGCCAGACTTGGTCATTTTACCGGAAACGTGGACCCGAAACTGGCTTGGCTGATGGAAAACTGACCATCCGGGGGGTTAAAATTTATGCAGATGGTGCCCTGGGATCCCGGGGGGCAAAACTGACAGAATCTTACACTGATCAGCCAGAAAATTCTGGTCTGTGGGTTACCTCTCCTTCCGGAATTACAGATCTGGTTCAACAAGCTGTTTCTGCCGGGTTTCAGCCTGCCATTCATTGTATTGGGGATGAAGCAACCGAATTTTCTGCCAAACTTTCCGGTGAAATCAAAGCAGCAAACCGGATCAATTACCGGATCCGTCTTGAACATGCTCAGGTCATGAATAAACAGGGACTTTATTATTTAGTAAACTCAGGTGCCATTGCTTCCATGCAGCCTCAGCATGCGGTAAGCGATATGAGCTGGGCGTTTTCACGGCTCGGACCTGAACGGCTGGCAGGTGCCTACATCTGGCGGACGATCAGCGATCAGGGTGTTTTACTGGCATTGGGAAGTGATGCACCGGTCGAAATCCCGGATCCTTTCCTGGGAATTTACTCGGCTGTAACCCGGCAGGACAGGAAGGGAAATCCGGTCGGGGGATGGTATCCCAAACAGGCATTGACCCTGCCGGAAGCTTTGGCAGGATATACCACCGGGCCTGCATTTGCCTCATTCACAGAACGGTTTCAGGGGCAACTAAAACCGGGATTTCTGGCCGATTTTATTGCGGTTGACCAGGATATATTTGAAATTCTGCCATCCGATCTCTGGAAGGTCCATGTGAAAAAGGTATGGTTTGACGGAAAACGGGTTTATGGGACAAAACTTCACCGGTAATGAAAAAAAGCGCTTTTCCCCATGACCGTTTTTGATTGATCAGAAAAAAAACTTACATTTGTAACCTTGTCTTGAGTTCCGGACAGGACAGCACAAAACTCGACCAATCAACAACCAACAGGTTTTGCTATGAAATTTGACCGCTCAGCAGGAATTTTGCTTCATCCGACCTCACTCCCGGGGCGGTATGGTATCGGAGATTTGGGAGATCAGGCCTATCGCTTTGTTGATTTTCTGAAATCTGCAAATATGTCCCTCTGGCAGGTTCTCCCTTTGGGACCAACCGGTTATGGTGACTCACCCTATCAATGCTTTTCGGCCTTTGCCGGTAATCCGCTGGTAATCAGCCCGGATAAATTGTATGAGGAGGGGTTGCTGAGTGGTGCTGATTTAAAGGAAGTGCCGGCCTTCAATCCGCTTAACATTGATTTTGGATGGGTGATCGGGTACAAAACTGATCTGTTGAAAAAGGCATTTTCAAATTTCCGGAAAAATGAAGAAAAGCTGTCTAAAGACTATGTAAAGTCTTACAGGAAATTCTGTAAAGAAAATGCGGCCTGGCTGGATGATTATGCACTTTTCATGTCAGCAAAAGCGCATCATGGTGGTGTTACCTGGACGCAATGGTCGAAGGATATTGCCCATCGGACTCCTAAAGCGGTTAAGGAATGGACGAAAAAACTGGAAGAGGATATAGAGTATCAGAAATTTATTCAGTTTAATTTTTTCCATCAATGGCTGGCTCTGAAAAAATATGCCAATGCCAGCGGGATAAAGATTGTTGGAGATCTTCCGATTTTTATTGCCTATGACAGTGCAGACACCTGGGCTAACAAAGAATTGTTTACAGTAGATGAAAACGGAAAACTGCTGACCTGTGCCGGGGTTCCGCCCGATTATTTTTCTCCTACCGGTCAGTTATGGGGGAATCCGCTTTATAACTGGGACAAGATGGAGGAGGATGATTTTCTCTGGTGGCGCCACCGGTTTGTAAGCCTTTTTGAAATCATGGACATAGTCCGGATTGATCACTTCAGAGGGTTTGAAGCGTTTTGGGAGATTAAAGGAGATGCCAAAACTGCTGAGAAAGGGAAATGGGTAAAGGCACCTGGCAAGAAGCTTTTTTCAAGTATAGAAAAACACCTTGGTGAAATGCCGATTATCGCCGAAGATCTTGGCGTAATTACGGATGGGGTTGTTGCCCTTCGCGACAAATTCAATTTCCCCGGCATGAAAATTATGCAGTTTGCATTTGGAAAGGATATGGAAAACAAATTCCTTCCCCATAATTTCGTTCAGAACTGCGTTGTTTATACCGGCTCCCACGATAACGATACAACCCGGTCTTATTTTGAAGGAGCACGGGCCACTCAGGATAAAACTGATATCTGGAATTTTACCCAGAAGTATCTGAATTTTTATGGTGATGATGTGGTGAATGAGTTGATCAGGGTGGCCTATGCATCAGTTGCTGACACAGTCATTTTCCCGATGCAGGATGTGCTGAACCTGGGCGGAGACGCCAGAATGAATTTCCCCGGCCGCCTCGGTGGAAACTGGAGCTGGCGGTTTAGCTGGGAACAGGTTCCCTACGGAATTGCTGATAAATACAAATTCCTGGGTGAATTGTACGACCGTCCTGGAAAACCCGGCCAAACCGGAAATTAAACCGGAAACTGAACTGAGTTTAGGTGGTGTGAATTTATCAGGAAATTAAGTCTGATAATATTGACTCAGCTAAATATTATCCTTATCTTTGTCGCTCTCAAAAACAAAATTACTTTTGTTTTGATGGTTCTGTAGCTCAGGTGGTAGAGCAACTGCCTTTTAAGCAGTGGGTCGATGGTTCGAGTCCATCCAGAGCCACGAAATCTTTTCAGGTTTCATGTTTTGCCCAGGTGGTGAAATTGGTAGACACGCCATCTTGAGGGGGTGGTGCACCGCGTGCGTGCTGGTTCGAGTCCAGTCCTGGGCACAATAAAAGGCCGGTTCTGTAGCTCAGGTGGTAGAGCAACTGCCTTTTAAGCAGTGGGTCGATGGTTCGAGTCCATCCAGAGCCACAAAAGGCTGTCCGGGGTAGGGTAAATCCTGATCCGGGCAGCCTTTTTTTATTTACTCCTGTATTCCAGTTTTGGTGCTACCCAGGTTGCGACCAGAACGGCAAGAATTGCAATCAGGCCTACTATCCAATATCCCGCGAGTTTGCCATCAGGTTTTGTCACAATAATTAGTCCGGCAACATAAGATGCTACTCCGGATGAAAGCTGCTGTACCGCTGAATTAACAGACATAAACCGTCCTCTGAGTTGAGGTTCGGCGGCGCCGGTCACCATGGCCATGGCAGGCACAACCCGACCATTTACTGTGATAAAGAATACTACCACAACTGTCAGAATTACATAAAGCGGGACCTGCGGAAGCAGGGTTATGGCGATTACCGGGAAAATACTCAGGATTGCTGCAGTTTTAAAAACTTTGGGTTTGCCGTATTTATCTGCCTGACGACCCACCCAGGGTGAGGTGAAAAAAGTAAATCCACCTCCGAAAAGATAAATTAAGGGAAGATTTGCTTCATCCAGCCCGGCATTCAGGACAAGGTAGGGGCTGATGTAGGGAATTATGGTAAACCCGCCAAACATCATTAAGCTCATCAATAAAAAGGCAAGCTGGTGTTTTTTATTCCGGAGTACCGGTTGAAGAACCTTCCAGGGATGGAAATCTTTCTGATGGGCTGTTAACAGATGGCTTCTGACAGGAGGAAAAAGGAAAACACCGGCGAGCAGAATGGGGATACCCATTGCAGCAAGCAGGATAAATGTTGAATGCCAGCCCCAGTGGGATGCAAAGAAAAGCCCGGTTGGTACGCCGGCGACTGAGGCGACTGAAAAGGCAGCCATCACTTTTCCGGTTGCTGCGCCCCGGCGCTCATAGGGAATGACATCTCCTAAAATTGAAAAAATACTGGCACCGATCAGACCGCCGAATGCTCCGGTGAAAATGCGGGCAGCAAGCAGGGAATGATAACCGGGGGCAAGGCCGCAAAGAAGGGTTCCCAGGGTAAAACCGGTGTAAAGTACTAGAAGTATATTTCTTCTGTCAAACCGGTCAAGAAAAAAGGCGCCTGCAATCCCGGCTATTCCGGCACTGAAGGTGTAACTTGAAACCAGTAATCCGAAATCATGGGTATCAATCGAAAAAATCCGCATAAGTTGAGGCCCCAGGGGCATCATGATCACAAAATCCATGACATGGGTAAACTGGATTGCAGCCAGGAGAAAGACCAGCAGGTTTTCTTTTCTGGGAGGCAGGATTGCAGGAGTCAAATTGGAGGTTTCAGACACGGTCAGATTCCCTAAATGGATCTAAACAGTATTTATTCCCGAAACATTCCCCTTTGATCGGTAAATTTATCCTGAAGTGCAGGGTTGATAAATATTATCACCTGAATATTTATGGATTAAGTGAAAATGAGTATCTTTACAATTTCCTATTTTCTGGTTACCATGAGGAGATTATGTCAGTTCCAGTTTCATTTAAACCTGATGCCCCTGAAGTAATAGCTTTTCTGAAAACGGTACCGCATTTTGCCCAGCTTGATGATACAGACATCCGGATCCTTGCCGGAATTTTGAAAAAAGTCCGGTTTAAAGCTGGTGATTATGTGTTTCATGAAGGTGCGCCGGGTAGTGATGCCTTTATTGTGGAGCAGGGAGAACTGGCCCTTGAAAAATTTGACAGAACCATTAAAATTTTTCAGCCGGCCTCTATTTTTGGTGAAATTGCCCTGATGGACGAACAGCCCAGAACGGGATCGGTAAGAGCCCTAACTGATTCTGTTTTGTTTTATTTTACCCGGAAGGATCTTGAAAATCCGGAAATTGTAAACGGCCAGACATATGGACATTTTTACCGGGAACTGGCCAGGCTGACGACATCCTACATCCGGGAGGAGGAAGATTTTTACCACGAAATGGATGTTTTGATTATCCAGGACGGTGGATGTGCGCCCGGGTATAACACGGTTACAGCTTTCATTACCCAGTTTCTGGAAGCCATGGGGCGGAAAATTTTTATCGCTGCAGAAGGTTTTCGATCTGTGGTTTCGGGTAAAACAGAGGATTACCGTGCTCTGGTCAACAGCCCGAGACTGTTCCGTCAGATTCAAAGAATTCCCGGCGTTACCTTTGCACCTCCTCTTCGGGAAGCACGGGGGGCTGATTTCAGGTCTGAACGCTATCCAGACTTTAAAAAAGCGGAAGTTCAGGAGCAGGCTGCAAAAAACATTCTGAAACGAAAAGTGAAAATTGTAATTGGAATTGGTGGCGACGGGACCCTGAAAGGAATGAAATCACTGTCCAAACTGCTTCCGGATTCTGTGCAGTTGTTTTTTATTCCTGTGACCATTGATTCTGATGTGTTCGGGACTGAATGTATTGGGCAGCATACCGGGGTGGAAGTCGGAGCAGAAAAAATCAGATGTTACATGGCGGATGCAAGAACCCATCACCGGTGCTACATTATCGAAATGATGGGAGCACAGGGTGGTTATCATGCACTTCATAGCTGTCTGGGGGCCGGAGCCCATCTTGCCGTGCTTCCTTCATCCAGATTTGATCCGAAGGAAGTTGCAGAGTCCCTTAAAAACCGGGATAATACCGTAATTGTTGTCGCCGAAGGATACAAGGCAAACGAACGGAAACAAAAAGGTTTTGACGGGAATGCCGCAGAATATTTTAAATCGGAACTGGTTCAGTCCGGACTGGATTTAAATACCCGGGTAATCTGCGAAGGGTTTTCACGGGATATCCGTGGCGCCCAACCTAACAACATGGACATTACTCTGGCCCAGCGAATGGCAAGAAAACTGATGCAAATGGTGATTCAGGGTGAGAACAGGAGAATGCCGGCGGTTCTTTCTGGTCAGGAGTATTCAATTAATTTTGAGGAAATCAGAACAGATAATAGTGTAACCCCCGAACTGGCAAACCTGGCTAACCGGCTGGGCGTAAAGAATCTGCTTGATTATCTTCCGTATTGAAAACGGCAAAAAAAAGGCTGTCTCAAAAGTATTGAGCAGCCTTTTTTTAAATTTAAAATTTTGGGATTGAACCCATTCAGATGATTCTCTGATGACTCAGTTTTTCATTTAAAGGCAGCACCTGCCACTTAACATCATCATCAGGTCAAATTGGACGGAACAGAAAAGAAAAACGAACTTCCCTTATCGAGTTCTGATTCGACCCAAACTGTTCCGGAATGTGCCTCTACGGCATACTTTACAAATGTGAGCCCGATCCCGGTAGATTTAACTCCCTGAACATCATCCGCTGTGCTAATCTGTGAAAACCGTTTGAATAGCTGGTCCAGTTTTTCTTCCGGTATGCCGGATCCTTCATCCCGCACATAAAATATATAGTTGTTTTCTTCATTAGAACAGCCCAGCCAAAACCGCTTATCCCTTGAAGTAAATTTCAATGAATTCGTCAGCAGATTTACCAGAACACGGCTGATCAGTTCCTTGTCAAGATTGATTTTCAATTCGGGGTCATATTCCCGGATGATAGTAATGTTTTTCTTGTCAAGTCCAAAAGAAACCCGGTCAAGACTGGTATCGAACAGTTCACTGAGGGGAATTGGTGCCAGCCGCAGACTTGGTTTTCCGTTTTCAAAACGGTAAACATCCAGAATATTCAGGACAAGAGTCAGCATATTGTTGCCGGCCTGCATGATGGATTTTACAAATTGAAGAAAAACTTTCTGATCAATTTCTGGTTTGGCCAGTTGCTCTTCAGCCATTTTTGCATAGCCGATAACCAATCCAAGCGGATTCTTAAGGTCATGAACAATCATGTTTGAAAGTTCTTCCCGGATTGCCTGAATTTCTTTAAGTTTTTTGGATTCTGCTTCCAGAATTTTCTTTTCTGCTTCCTGTTTAAACTTCTCTTCCTGAAGCCGTAACTGCTCTGCAGTCAGTTCTTCAATCCGGTTCAGCTTCATTTGAAGTTCAATTGTAAGTGTCCGGTTGGCTTTATCGGTCCGATAGGCATTCAATGCATTCTGGATAGTGATTTTCAGGTCATTGACATCCCACGGTTTGGTAATATACCGGTAAATATTTCCCTTATTGATTGCCCTGATAATTGCTTCAATGTCCGAAAAACCGGTAATGATAATCCGTCTAACGAACATATAATCATCCGAGATGGATTCGAGGAACTCAACACCCGTCATATCCGGCATTCTTTGATCGGTAATAATGAGGTGAATGTCGGTTGTTTTCAGAATTTCAAGACCTGCTTTTCCGGAGGTAGCAGTAAATACATTGTAGTCTCTTCTGAAGATGGCCTTGAATGAAGTCAGATTGAATTCTTCATCATCAACGTAAAGAATGTTAAATCGGTTATCCTGCATGTACAAACTCCGTCAGGTGCCTGTTGCCGGAAGGGAAATGATGAAACCAGTTCCCTGACCGGGTTCAGAAAGTACCTGAATCGTCCCGTTGTGTTTTTGAATAATACTATAGGTTATTGAAAGCCCCATTCCCGTGCCTTTGCCAACATCTTTGGTTGTAAAGAACGGGTCAAAAATCCTGTTTTGAATTTCCGGACTGATTCCGGGGCCGTTATCCTGAATGGTTATCAGAACTGTGTTGTCAACTTTATTGGTACTGATTTCAACCCTTCCGTCCGGTCTGTCTTCCAAAGCCTGGACTGCATTCATCAGTAAATTCATAAAAACCTGACTCAACTGGCCAGGATAGCAGTCCACAAGCCCGATATCCGAATAATTTCTGATGAGTTCAATTTTGAACTTTTCGAATTCTTTCGACAAAATCCGGATGGTCGTATCAAGACTTTCATGAATATCGAACAATTTTTTGTCTTTGTCATCCATTCTAGAAAAATTCCGGAGACTTTTCACGATTTCAGAGGTTCTTTGGGTGCCAGACTCGATTCCTTTGAGAAGGACGTCGATTTCCGCGCATAAATCTGCAAAATCAGCGGGTGAGCTCATGGATTCAAGCTGGAAAATAATTTCCCGGATTTTCTCAGCGGAACCCTCATTATCTGAACGGATAAGCTCACCGGCAGTCCGGATGAGGTCCGTATAACCGGTCAGCAGGTTTTGAATATCGGTAACATCCTGGCGAAGGGGTTCAATACTGGACGTAATAAAATTGACCGGGTTGTTGATTTCATGTGCCACACCAGCAACCAAAGTTCCCAGACTGGCCATTTTTTCTGATTGAACAAGGTATGACTGTGACAACCTTAGCTGTGCATAACTGTTTTCCAACTCATCCGTTCGGGTCATCAATTCCTGAGTCTTTGCCCGAATCCGTTCTTCAAGAATTTTGTTCTCGGCAGCCAGTTTTTTACTTCTTGCCCGGACGATCAGCCAGATTACCAGTCCAGTCAGAAGGGAGTAGAAAACAAAAGCAACCCAGGTCCTCCACCAGGGGGTTTCAGCCGAGACCGGAATTGTTAATATTGAGTCGGAGGGAACCCCGGCATAATTTGTAGCCCTAAGCTGAAATTCATAATCGCCCGGCGGGAGATTGGTATAACTTGCAAACCTGCGGGTGCCGGCTTCAATCCAGCCTTTATCAAATCCCTTTAGGCGGTAGGAATATAAATTCCGGACCGGGTTGATAAATTCAAGTGCAGCATATTCGATATTAAAATCGGGTACACCGGCTGGCAGATCTATCCTTGAAATCGGTGGGAAGGAGAATGGAAGAGCTGATGTCCCGATCTGAACCGAAGTTAAGGCAAGAAGGGGCGGATTTTTGATTTCGGAGATGGAATCCGGTAAAAACCGGTTGACGCCGTTTATTCCGCCAAAATAGAAGAACCCGTTTGCCGATTTGTAAACAGCACCGGTGTTGAACTCATTGCTCTGCAGACCGTCACTCTGATCAAAGGACCTGAGACTCCATTTTCCTTCGGTTATTTGGTGCAAAAGGGTGATTCCGTTATTGGTACTCGCCCAGATTTGGTTCCTTGTATCTGCCGAGATTGCATACACAATGTTGTTTGAAAGGCCGTTCAGTTCATGGAAATGATGAAACCGCCGGGTTTCTGCCTCAAATAAATTCAGACCATCCCGGGTTCCAATCCAGATTTTCCCGGAATTGTCTTCTTCCATGCCCAGAACAAAATGACTGCTCAGGGAAAAGGTGTCCGGTTTTTGAGGAAGAAAATGAAAGATAGTTTTTGTTTCCGGGTTTAGCCGGATTAATCCTGAACCGTACGTACCAACCCAGATCCATCCTTTGGAATCGGCCAGAAGGGAAACTGCATCATTTGATGGTAATTTCACCGGTGACAGATCTGAAGCAGAATAATTTACAATTTTTTGGGAAACAGGATCCAGAGAAAACAATCCGGATCCAAGGCTGGCTATCCAGAACACTCCCTTTTTATCTTTTGCAATTGCCCGGATTTTCTGTCCGTTAAAGGGGTCAGAAATTCCCCAGAACTTTCCGGCAGGGAGAAATTTCCTTGATCTGAGATCCAGGACATAAATCCCGTTGTACGTCCCAACCAGAAGATACCGGCTATCAAGAGGCTGGATTGCCATTACCTCATCATATCCGCTTTTCACCGGCCCGGAATCAGCATGAAGCCGTTGAACCGTATTCCTTTCCGGATTAAAAACCAAAAGCCCGTCACCAAAGGTACCGGCAAAAATTTCACCTGAAACCGGATGTTCGAAAATCGAAACAACAGAATTGTTGAGCCCGGTATTGTCTTTGAAATGATCGAAAAGTCTCGACCTTTCATTTATTTTATTGAGCCCGCCCGAGTATGTTCCAACCCAGATATTTCCTGCATGGTCTTCAAAGATAGACCGGATGTTGTTATCTGAAAGATCTTCCTGACGGTTTTGATTTCCCTGAAACCGGAGTAGTGAAGAAGTGCCTGGCTGAAGCCTGAAAAGCCCCTGCCCGTTGGTTCCCACCCAAATCACTGATCGGGAATCTTTGAACATTCTTGAAATCCGGGCATTTGTAAATTGGCTGGTTTTCAGGACGGCGGGCAGGGGAAGGGCTTTAAACTCCGGGTAGGTGAAAATTTTTAATCCGGCATCTGTTCCGATCCACACTGTGTTTTTATCTGGTGAGAACAGGGAATTGACTGTCTGTGCCCGATTGACCGTTAAGCCTTTCTCCTGATCGAGAAACCGGACATTTCCGGAATCAGGAGAGAAAATAAGAGTTCCGTTTGATTCAGTTCCAACCAGAATTTTTCCGTCCGGCATGGGAAGTAAATCGGTAAGCCTTGGGATTACACCTTTGAGTCCAGGATCACCTGAAAAGAGAAACCGTGAAAAATTCCCGGATAGGGGATTCCACCGGTTAAGTCCGTTATCCCGGGTCAGAATCCAGAGATTATCCTGGTAGTCGGAAACAAATTTCAGAATAAACTGGTCACTCAGGCTTCCGGGATCGTCACCTTTCTCATATTTAACCGGTTTGGATCCGTCTGAAGGAAGTACAGTGATTCCGCCGCCAAATGTGCCGATCCAGAGATTTAACTTTTTATCCTGATAAAGTGCCCTGACATGATTGTCCGAAATATTTATCCGGGCTTTTAAGTCACTTCTCAAAATATGGAATTTGTATCCGTCAAACCGGTTTAATCCATCCTGAGTCGCCAGCCAAAGAAAGCCCTGCCGGTCCTGGAGAATATCGAGGACAGAATTTTGAGAAAGCCCGTTTTCAACAGAATATCTGGCAATTCTAAGACTTTGCAGTTGGGCTTCAGACCGAAAAAAGGGAAAAAGGAAAAAGAAAAAAGCAAGCCAGCAACTTTGGTTGAACGGGAATCGGGCGGTCAGCATCAAAATCCCTCCATTTCCAGATTATTCAGGCAGGATCTGCTGGATTTCATTTACCAGTTGATGAAGGGTAAACGGTTTTGTAATTACTTTGGTCACATTCAGATCTTTGATTTGCTGCGGCTGAAGTTCATTTCCCCATCCGGTAATGACCAAAATGGGTATAATTTGATTTGTTTTCCTGATTTCCCGGATAAAATCCCAACCTGAAATTCCGGGAAGACCAATATCAGAAATAATCAGACTGATTTGATCATGGTGGTGATCCCAGACAGAAAGGGCCTCTTCTCCGGTTGGGGAATAAATTCCGTGCAACTGCAGGTCTTCAAGGATTTGCTGGTAAATTGACCGGATTTCCTCTTCATCTTCAAGTACTAGAATAGACCCGCGCGTATTGAGATGTTTTTCTTCCCGACCTGCGGGAAGTAATTCCATATCCGCGGGACTGGTTTCTGAATAGACCGGAAGGGAAACGGTAAAAACGGTGCCGGCTCCTGGTTTGCTTTGTACTTCAATGGTCCCGTTGTGGCGCGATATAGTTCCGAAAACCTGGCTTAACCCCAGGCCTGAGCCTTTTATTCCCTTGGTCGTGAAAAAGGGCTCAAAAATTCTCTTCTGAGTCTCTTCATCCATACCGGTACCGGTATCCTCTATCCGGATCTGAATATGATTCCGGCCTTTCCTCGACGATGATATCCGGATCTCGCCGTTGGTTTCGAGTGCATCAATGGCGTTCAGAACCAGGTTATTAAAACCGGATCTGAGTTCTGATGGGTTTCCAAGTACCGGCGGAATTTCTTTCCGGTTATCCTGGACCGTAATGGTTATGTTTTCTTTTCGGGTCCGGTCTGCAATCTTATAGGAAGTCATTTCAATCACATCCCCAAGAATTGCATAGACATCAGTTTTGATCAGGTGGTTTTCCTTTTGCTGCTTGCTGAAATCCTGCAGCCGGCTGATAATGTAAGCGCCATCTAAAGCAGCTTTTTCAATGATGCCGACCTTTTGTAAATGCTGTTCCTCCCTTACTTTTCTGGCAAGCAGGCTTGCAGAACCCAAAATAATTGAAAGAATATTATTGATGTCATGGGCAATTCCGCTGGAAAGTTGACCCAAAACTCTCATTTTCTCGGTTTGAACCAGTTTTTCCTGGCTGATCCTGAGTTGCTCATAACTTTCTGAAAGCTGGGTCGTTTTTTCTCTGACAAGGGTTTCCAGTTCGGCATTTTTTCTTTGCAGGTGAAGTGCTCTGTATCGGATGTAGCCCGTAATTCCGGTGATAAGCAGCAGGGTCACCATCAGGTAAAACCAGGTTGTCTTGTAATATGGCGGAATGATTTCTAGGTTGATTTTCAGACCGGCTTCATTCCAGACACCATCATTGTTGGATCCTCTGATCCAAAGGACATAATGTCCCGGATCCAGATTGGTAAAGGTAATAAACCGTCTGGAGCCTGTTCTGATCCAGTCCTTGTCGAACCCTTCCAGTTTATACATGTACTGGTTTTTCCCTGGATTGGTAAAATCGAGTGCAGCAAACTCAAATGAGAAGAAATAATCCTGATAACTGATTTGAAGAACCCGTTCCGAGTTTAGATAAGGCAGAAGGTTTTCCTGGGTATCGAGTTTTTTGAATCCGGAAATAATGACAGGCGGAACATGCGGATTGTCTGCAATTTCGGCTGGGTTAAAGTAATTGATTCCGTTTATTCCGCCAAAGTAATAATACCCGGTGTTCTGACCAATGCTGAAGGCACCCTGATTAAACTCATTGCTTTGCAGTCCGTCACTCTCATCATAAATCCGGATTTGGTTTTGTTTATCCTTATCCGGAGAAAACCGGACAATTCCTGCATTGGTGCTGAGCCAGAGATTTCCTGCATCATCGGGCAGAAATCCATAAATAAATGAGCTTGGAAGGCCTTCTTTTTCAAAATACCGTTTGAAGGTTCCGGATTCGGTAGAATACAAATTTAAACCCCGGGCTGTACATACCCATATTCTGTTTTCTGAGTCAGTTCCGGTATAGTTAACCGTGTTTTGGCTCAGAGTTGAGTTATCAGCTTCAGAATGAGTTCTGATCTTAACTCTGCCACCTGAAACCGGCATTTCAACAAGACCATTATCGGTACTGAAATAAAGAGTGGAGCCGATTTCTTTTATGGAGTTTGTCGGGAAGGAAGGCAAAAGACCCGGTTTAAACGGTTCGAAATGATCCTTTTCCCGGTTGAACAGAAAAACCCCCTGAGTGGTCCCGATCAGGAAATCCCCGGAAGTTGTTTCGCAGGCTGATATGACCATAACAGCAAATGAACCCGGGCTGATTATTGATGGAAGCGGATAACGGGAAATCCGCCGGGTTTCAGGGTCAAGTCTGGAAAGGCCCTGATCCTGTGTACCAATCCAGATCATCCCGGATTTATCCGGATAAATGATCATGACCTGGTTGCTCTGCAGGTTTCTGACCGGGTCAGGACCGGCTGTCAAATGGGACACTACCGTTTTATCGGGATTAAAAACGGTAATTCCGGCACCAAAGGAACCTACCCAGAGGTTTCCTTTCCGATCCTCGACCACAGACATGGAGACAGGATCCGACAATGAGTGTGTTTCCTGAGTTATCAGGTGAAATTTGGGTTTTCTGGGATCGAACCTGGTTAGCCCGGCGCCATCTGAACCCGTCCAGATTAAGCCGGAACGGTCCCGAAAGATGGAATTCAGAAAATTGGACCCCAGTTTTTTCCGGGAAGATTCAACCGTTACCGAAGCAATGACTTTTCCTGAGGCCGGTGAGTAGATCTGAAGACCTGCCCCATAGGTCAGGAGCCAGAAATTTCCTGAATTATCTTCGGCAAAATCAAGGATGGAGGGTGCCGGTCCGTTTGACAGTGGGGGGATGGGAACCGGAAAATGGTAATATTGCTCAGTCATCCGGTCAAATAAATGCAAACCTGCAGAACCGGCCAACCACATCTGGTTTTTTTTATCCAGATGAATCGAGTTCAGCGTCCCGCCGGCAAATTTTTTATTTCCTGCTGCCAGTACAGGCGGCGGGTAAAATCTGAACTCTTCGGTCTGCGGGAAGTACTGACTGATTCCCTGACGGGTTCCAATCCAGATTCTTCCGTCCGGATCTTCGAATACCGTATGAATTGAATTGGAAATCAGTGATTTGGGATTACCGCTTTGTGACTGAAACCGTTTCACCAGCCCACTTGATGGATTCAGAACAATCAATCCGGAAGAACCACCTAAAAAAACCAGATTATTCAATGGGGCAATGTATAGTGAACTGGTTTGAAGCGGTGACCAGTTTGGAATCTGCTTCAGCAGAGGGGTATAATGAACTGCTTTTTCGGTTACCGGGTTAAACCGGTCGATCCCCTGTGAGGTTAACAGCCAGAGATTACCGTTTCCGTCAGTTTTAAGATCCTGAAAATAGTTATCAGAAATAGAGGCAGAATCTTCGGGATCATGTTTAAATACCTTGAACTGGTAACCATCGAAACGGTTCAGTCCGTCCTGAGTTCCAATCCAGATAAACCCAAGACTATCCTGGGCGATCCGGTTGACAGTGCTTTGTGAAAGACCTTCACGGATGGTAAAATGCTCGGGAGTTCCTGTAAAAACCTGACTGAGAAGGGGCAGGTAATGGAAAACTCCAAAAAGCAAAACTCCGAAGCGCATCTGAAGTGGCCTGATTACTTAATAATTGATTTTTCTCAATATACCACTGATCAGCCAAATAAAAAAGAAATAAAGTAACCCGATTCTCTCCTTTTTTGTGACCGGCCTCAATAACCCAAAACCTGGCCCAGCCATTTCTCGGTTTCTTCTGTACTTTGCCTTTTTCTTTCTGAATAATCAGCCACCTGATCCTTTCCGATTTTGCCAAGGCCAAAATAATCTGATTCTGGATGTGAAAAATACCAACCGCAGATTGAAGAAGCCGGTGTCATTGCAAGCGATTCGGTCAGCCTGATTCCCGTATATCTTTCGGCATCCAGCCATTTCCAGAGAGTGAGTTTTTCGGTATGATCCGGACAGGCTGGGTACCCGGGTGCAGGCCGGATTCCCTGATATTTTTCTGTCAGGACATCTTTCAGGTTTAAGGACTCACCGGGTGAATATCCCCAGAATTCAGTCCGAATTTTTCTGTGAAGCAGTTCAGCAAACGCCTCGGCTAACCGGTCTGCAACTGATTTGGCTAAAATAACTGAATATTCATCCTGGCGGGATTCAAAATCAGCTATGATCCGATCCAGACCAATACCGGTTGTTAAGGCGAATCCGCCCAGATAATCTGGTTTTCCGGATTCTGCCGGGGCAATATAATCGGCCAGAGCTTTATTTGCCTGCCCTGAAGATTTTTGCGACTGCTGTCTGAGTGTGTGAAACCTGACAAAAAGGTCAGCCCGGGTTTCATCGGTATAAACAAGAATATCATCGCCTGCAGACTGTGCCGGGTAAAGCCCAAAAACAGCATCAGCCCGAAGCTTTTTTCTGGAGATGAGTTCATCCAGCAGGGAATTGGCGTCCCCGAACAGTTTTCGTGCCTCAGGGCCCTTTTCCGGATCGTCCAGAATGGCTGGAAATTTTCCGTCCATTTGCCAGGTCTGGAAAAATGGCGTCCAGTCAATGAATTCCCGGATTTCTTCAAGCGGGTAATTTTTTAATACCGTTATTCCGGGTTTCGAAGGACAAGGGGGCGTATAGGTTTCCCAGTTTGTCTGCAATCTGTTTTTTCTTGCATCGGAAAGGGAAAGAAGTTTTAAGTCCTGCTGACGGGCGGCGTGGTTTTCCCGTAACCTGGAATAATCTGCCTCAAGCTCATCGAGAAACCGGTTTTTCAACTCAGGAGTTACCAGAGTATTCACAACAGGGACTGACCGTGATGCGTCGAGTACATGAACAACCGGATGGCTGTACTGTGGTGCAATTTTTACTGCGGTATGGATTCTGGAAGTTGTTGCTCCGCCGATCAGCAAAGGAACTGTAAAACCATTACGTTCCATTTCTTTTGCCACGTGGACCATTTCATCGAGAGAGGGTGTAATGAGTCCGCTTAATCCGATAATATCGACCTGATGATCTTTCGCTGCCTGAAGGATTTTGTCTGATGGGACCATAACTCCCAAATCAATGACATCAAAGTTATTGCAGCCAAGGACAACACCAACTATATTTTTTCCGATATCATGGACGTCTCCTTTTACAGTTGCGAGCAGAACTTTTGCCCGCGATTTAGACTCAGCACTTTTCCTTTTTTGCTCTTCGATATGTGGAATGAGCCAGGCAACCGATTTTTTCATAACACGGGCGCTTTTTACGACCTGAGGAAGAAACATTTTTCCTTCACCAAACAGATCACCAACAACTGTCATCCCTGACATAAGCGGACCTTCTATTACTCTCAGCGGGTCTGAATATTTAAGCAGTGCCTCCTCAGTATCCAGGTCAATGTACTCAACGATTCCTTTGATCAGGGCATGTTTCAGCCGGTCCTCAACGGGTGAACTTCGCCATTCTTCCTGAACTTTTTCTGTTTTCTCGGATTGCTTCAGGGTTTCTGCAAATTCTACCAGCCGTTCTGTTGCATCCGGTCTCCGGTTCAGAATCACATCCTCCACCCGTTCCAGCAGGTCCTTCGGAATTTCCTCATACACCTCAAGCTGACCGGCGTTGACAATTCCCATATCGAGGCCGGCACGAATTGCATGGTAAAGAAAGGCTGAATGCATAGCCTCACGAACCCGGTCATTTCCTCTGAAAGAAAAGGATATATTGCTGACCCCACCACTTACCTTCGCAAGCGGCAGGTTCTCCTTGATCCATTTTGTTGCCTTGATAAAATCAACCGCATAATTGTTATGCTCTTCAATTCCGGTAGCAACTGTCAGGATGTTCGGGTCAAAAATGATGTCCTGAGGCGGGAAGCCAATTTCATCAACCAGAATATCGTAGGCTCTTTTGCAGATTTGGATCCTGCGTTCGTAAGAATCAGCCTGTCCGTTTTCATCAAAGGCCATCACAACCACCGCAGCGCCGTATTGGCGGATTTTTCCGGCGAGTTTCCTGAATGAACTTTCACCTTCTTTCAGGCTGATTGAGTTTACAATACTTTTTCCCTGAAGGCATTTCAGCCCGGCTTCGATGACCGACCATCTGGAGGAATCCAGCATAACAGGAACACGGGCAATATCCGGCTCTGCCATTAGGAGGTTCAGGAACCGGACCATAGCTGCTTCACTGTCAAGCATTCCTTCATCAAGGTTGATGTCGATTATCTGGGCTCCATTTTCAACCTGCTGGCGGGCTATTGCCAAAGCCTCATCGTAATTTCCGTTCAGAATCAGGCGGGCAAATTTCCTGGATCCGGTAACGTTGGTTCTTTCACCCACATTTACAAAATTGGTCTCTGGCCGGATGGTCAGTGTTTCCATCCCGGAAAGTTTAAGGAAAGGGTTCAGTTCCGGGAGCTTTCTGGGTTCGAGCCCCTTTACATGATCGGCCATGTGCCGGATGTGGTCGGGAGTTGTTCCGCAGCAGCCCCCGATAATGTTGGCTAAACCAGAACCGGCAAATTCAGCAAGGTCACAGGCCATTGAATGCGGAGTTTCATCGTAACCGCCAAAGGCATTCGGGAGCCCCGCATTGGGATAAACACTTACAAAAACCGGGCAGTTTGAGGCAATTTCTTCAAGAAACGGGCGCATCTGCCGGGCACCAAGGGCACAATTAATCCCAACAGATAACAGATTTTTGGTGTGAAGGACCGACGTCAGGAAAGCTTCAGGGGTTTGACCGGAAAGTGTTCTGCCAGAGGCATCGACAATAGTTCCGGAAATCATAACCGGAATGTTTTTGCCGGATTGGGAGGCAAACTCATCGAGAGCAAATAAAGCAGCTTTTGCATTCAAGGTATCAAAAATGGTCTCTACCAGAAAAAGATCGACTCCGCCATCCGCAAGACCTCTGATTTGCTCAAGATAGGCTGAAACCATCTGGTCAAATGTTGCGGCCCTGTAACCGGGATCATTGACATCCGGCGAAAGGGAAAGGGTTTTATTCATCGGGCCAATGGCACCGGCTGCAAATCTTGGCTTTTCAGGAGTTAGGTTCGTAAATTCAGCACAAGCCTGCTTGGCCAGCCGGGCTGCTGCCAGATTCAGGTTGTAAACCTCTTCTTCAAGATGATAATCGGCCTGCGAAAAGGCATTTGAATTAAACGTATTGGTTTCAATGATATCCGACCCGGAATCCAGATAAGCCCGGTGAATGTTGAGAATAATCTCCGGCTGGGTCAGTACCAGCAGGTCATTGTTTCCCTTTACCGGATGCGGATGGTTCTGAAACTGACTTCCACGGAAATCTTCCTCTTCCAGTTTATGCCGTTGAATCATCGTCCCCATCGCACCGTCAAGAAGGAGTATTCGCGATAATAGTAAGTTTTTAATAGTGTTCATTAAAAAAAGTATTCGTATTTATAAAACTGATTGTTAAGGAATTTACTTGATTTTTAGATGGTTTTCAATTTGGTTATCATAAATAACTGTATTCTGAAGCTTTCCGCAGGCTATGAAAATTGTAATAAACAGGGAGTAGGTTATAGAATTACCGTTGATGGAAGGAGTAACTGTAACCTGTAGGTGAGGCTGTTATAACCGGGTAAAGTAGCCTCATTTAGGTGGTATTCCTTCCTGATGTTGTTTTATTTGAAGTTTGCATAGGGGAAACCAGTCTTGTATGGATCACAACTGAAAGACGACCATTCAGAGAACTTTCGAATTCCTGATAATGTGTAAAATAAGGGGAGGAGGAAAAATAAACCTCCACAAGTTTTTGGCATTTTGTACGAAAAAACTGTAAATTATAAAGAGGCCTTTACATAGAATTTATTCAAGTAAACTAACCCGGTAAGGTGGGGTAAGCCGGCAAAAGTTTCGGTCTCAGGACTCATTTACTCCGATTATGGGATTTTTGTTTTTTTTGCACATGATTAAAAAGAGTGTATAGGTGTTAAAACCAAGTTTGGAAAGGTACCAGTTTTGAGTTCGGCAGATGATATCATAAAAGTAGATTTTAGAGAAATACTGAACACACTGTTCGAAAAAAAGTTCAAAATCCTCACGGTCTCCATTGGAATTGCAATAATATTTGCTGGTCTTTCACTATTGATCACGAATAAATACTCTGCAACTGTAACAATTCTTCCTAATCAAAGTGAAGGGGGACTTTCTCAGTTTTCTTCAGTTGCCTCTCTTGTCGGAATTAACCTTTCCGGCTCAACTAATAGTGATCAACTTTACCCGGATATTGTTTTTTCTGAGCGTCTTTTAGATAAACTGATTGATGAAAAATGGAAATTCTACAAAATAGATACCTTAACAACACTTTATGATATTTATGAGATTGAATATGATAGCACTGATCAGTTCCCGGCAGCCGATCAAAGGAACAAGCTTTTAAAAACCCTTAGAGAAGATGTATTTGAGGTTGAGATCTCCAAGACCAATGGCGTAATCAGAATTTCTGCTGTTGTAAAGGGGGACCCGCTGTTTGGTAAGGAATTGGTGAATAGAGCAGTATTCTTCCTGGATCAGTTTAACCGTGAAACCAGAAAAACAAAATCAACTGAAGAAATGATATTTTTGGAGTCAAGAGTTGCTGAAGTTTACGATAGTTTGCTTACGCTTGAAAAAGAATTAAAATCTTTTGATAAAACTAACAGGAACTGGGCAGAATCTCCAGACTTGCGAATAGAGCGACAGCAGCTAATAAGGCTTATTGAAGTTGCATCTGCAATATGGATAGAGCTAAAAAAACAATATGAGATGGTGAAACTGAACTCTATACGGGAAAAAATTACTTTTGATGTACTTGATTATTCTGGAATTCCAACCTTAAAAACATCTCCAAAAAGAGGTTTGCTAACCGTATTTATTTTTATTTTTTCAATTTTAGTTACCTCTGCTTATTACCTATTCGGGAATAAAATTAAATTATTCATCAGAGAGTTGAAGAAATGATTTATGCGAAAATGATTGTTTACCTGTTGGCTTTCATCCTGTTGGGCTTTTCTTGTAAAACAACAATTACAAACAATGAAGAAGAGCTTCTGAAAAATGAAAAATTGGTTAATGTCGAAATCGGTTCAAAATTAATAATTGCCCATAGGGGTTTTTCTGAGCTGTATCCTGAGAATTCTTTCATTTCCTTTGATTCAGCTATTGTGCACAAAGCAGATTATATTGAATTTGACATAATTTTTTCAAAAGATATGGTTCCGGTTATCATGCACGATGAATTTCTTGGTAGAACCACAAATGTTGAAGAAATATACGGTAAAAATCTTAAGGTTTCAGAGCTAACAAGTTGTCAGCTGAAAAATCTTAAAATTGATTATAATCTCCGGGGGAATTCTTATAAGGACAACGACCTTAAAATCCCATTTTTTGAAGATTTGGTTGAGAGGTATGGAAATAAAATTGGATTTTTTATAAACGTTAAGGACTGGAATTATGCAGGTTTGAATAAAATGAATTTATTGCTCCAGCAATATGAAATCAGGCCGGAAATGGTATTTTTTGAAAACAATAACAATTACAACCCACCCTCTATCTTTCCAAGCTGGGTCCTGATTTTCAAATCACAAATTCCACTGATAAACCAACCAAACGAAATTGGGTGTCTTACCAATGCAGTTGGTCTTGAAATGAATCCAAATATTCTTTCGGATGCTGAAAAATTTTCAAAAATGAACCGTTTGGTAATTATTTGGACTGTACATTCTGTTGATGATATGCAAAAAACCCTTAGCTCAAATTTCGTTACCGGAATAATGACTGATAAGGTTGATCAGGCTGTGAAAGTAAGAAATTCAATTAATGAGGGTGATTGATGAGAACTGTTTTGACATATGGCACATATGACCTTATCCATTACGGGCACATCAATTTACTAAAACGAGCTAAGGGTTTGGGTGATTTTCTAATTGTGGCGTTATCATCTGATGAGTTTAACCTGCTTAAGCACAAAGAAGCTTATCACAAATTTGAAGAACGTAAGCTTATACTTGAGTCGATCCGATATGTCGATTTGGTAATTCCGGAAGAAAACTGGGACCAGAAAATTGAGGATGTTAAAAAATTCAAAGTGGACGTTTTTGTAATGGGCGATGATTGGGAAGGTAAGTTTGATTTTCTGAAAGATTTTTGTGAAGTTATTTATTTGCCCCGAACCCCGGATATTTCTACCTCCAAAATTAAAACTGACCTAAAAAAATAACCATCTATGTTTTTTCTCTTTAAATTAATCATTGGTTTGATACTGAGAATAGTTTCGTATTTCGTTCGGAAGAAAGAAAATATGTGGATTTTTGGAGCATCGTATGGAACTAGATTTGTCGAAAATTCAAAGTACTTTTACCTTTATGTGTCAACACAAAATCAGGAAAATTGTATTTGGGTTGCTAAAAATAAAGAACTTGTTGATGAATTAAATTCAAATGGCATTCCCGCAGTATACAATTATTCAGTTAAAGGATTACTTACAATCTTAAAGGCGAAATATTATGTATTTTCAACTTCCAGAAATGATATTGATTTCTTTTTTAAGAGAGAAACGGCTGTTATTATTAACTTGTTTCACGGGATGCCAATCAAAAAAATTGTGAAAGATTTTTCAAGAAAGATTTCACCGTCAGAAAGAATAATCAATGATCTTAATGATTTGTTTGTTGTTGGCTTTACCTGGGAACAGATTGACTATTCAGTATCAACTTCTTCTTTTTTTACTCCGTTTTTAACTACGGCTTTTAATTCAAAGGAAATTCTGGAGACAGGGTTACCAAGAAATGATTTATTTTTTAAATTTGATCCCTCAGTCAAGATACACAAAATATTTGACGGTAAAAAAGTTATCACTTATATGCCAACTCACCGGAAATATGGAATGGGACTAAAAAATCCGGCCATTTTCTCGAATAATGAAGAGTTGTTGGAGTATTTCAGAAAGAATAATATTGTAATTGTGTACAAATTACATGTGAATATGCTAAAACCAGGCTATCAGAGCGAAATTAAAAGTGATGTTATTATAGATTTATCAGTTGCAAAGATTGATCCGCAGGAATTATTGGCTGATACAGATTTATTAATAACTGATTATTCAAGTTGCTTTGTTGATTATTTGTTATTAAAAAGACCAATTCTTTTTTACCACTACGATGACTATGAGGTCTCAGACAATCCTGTTTATTTTAAGATCAAAGATTATTTTAGTGACCTGATTTGTACAAGTGAAACTGAACTGGAAAAAAAGATAAAATCCTCTTTGCTGGAATTTGATGCAATAGTCAACAAGAATTCACTTGACCTTTTTCATAAAAATCAATCGGGCGGATTTTCCAAGGCTATTTACACATCCATCAAAGAGAAAAGATTGAATGAATTTTGATGTAAAAAATCTTTTCAAGGATGGAATGGTTTATGGTATAGGGGAAATACTGACAAGGATTTCCCAATTTCTTATACTACCGTTGATCCTTGCCTACCTAAGCCCTGAACAATTTGGAACCGCCGATTACTTCCTTTCACTTAAAAACTTTCTGACGATTATCCTGAATTTAGGGATGATGACGGCAATACTCCGGGTTGCGGCAGAAGATAAAGGGTTTAACCAGTCTGAAGTTGTATTTTCTTCAATCTCAATCACCTTTTTTATAGGCCTTTCTGGCCTGATTCTGCTTTATTTTATCTCGGGTGGGTTGTCTGTGTTTTTATTGGACACTGATCTGGGAACCGATTTTATTATATCCTTTGCTACCGCATGGGCCTATTCAATGAGACTGGTTATCCTGGGAGTTAATAGGCTTAACAGAACTCCTGGAAGGTTTATTTTCTTAAATCTGGCAGACATTTTTATCTATATTGTTCTGGCTTATTATCTGGTGAGTTCACCAACAGGTTCTTATAGGTCCTTGCTGATTGCCAACTTGATATCAGTTATTATTTCATTGATAATTGGATTTATCATGATATCAAAAAATATTTCAGTAAACTATAATAAAACTATTGTGATGGAACTCTTAGCATTTGGATTTGCTTTTCTTTTTATAAATATAGTGTTTTCATTTCTTCAGATTTCAAATCGCATATTTTTAAAATTTGATTCATCCTTTTCTGATTTGGGACTTTTAGGTTTAACAACCCGCCTTTCGCTTCTTGTGGGTAGTTTTGTAATAACACCGTTTAGTTTGGCCTGGCTTCCATTTTTAAATCAATCATACAAAAAAAACAACTTCAGGGAAACAATTAACAGGGTATACACTCTATATATTGGTTTTGTTCTTTTGATTTGTATCCTAATTCAGTTCACTGTTGCCGATATACTTATTTTATTTAACCTGAATGAATATAAAGATATTGACTCTTTTATTTCTTATTATACTGTTGGTTATTTATTTTTTGGGTTGTACTATTTCTTTTCTGGGGGAATTTATATTAAAAATGAGAAAATAAAATATACCCTTATTGGTATTTTTGTTTTATTGTTTAATTTGGTTGCAAGTTTAATTATGAAAGGTGATAACACCCTCCATTCAGTTAGTTTAATTTCTCTGATTTCTTATATACTATTGGCTGTATTTTCCTGGAACTATTCTAAAGATATAATTTCTGTAAAACTTTTTTCAAGTGATGTTCTATGGTTTATTGGAGTCACTTTAGGGTTTATTGTTCTATTTTTTATAACTTCAAAAATAACAATACTGAATGAGCCCGGGATGGCATATTGTACCAAATATGGACTTCTTGGTCTTTTTACATTTTTTATTCTTTTTAAAATAATTAAAATCTGGCGGAGCATTTAAATGTTCAGTATAAACCTTCGCCGCTTATTGGTTTGGTTTCCTTATTTGTTATTTCTTGTTATTCCTTTTCACGTATTTATATCACTTTACTTATCATTTAAAATGGGATGGGGAATAAATGATATTCGGCTAATTCTGTTCAAAATGTGGAAGGAAATATTTTTAATTCTTGGATTTCTTCTTTTTTTTATCCTTAAAATTCTGAAATTAAAGAAGGTCCCAATTCTGCAACTCCACAAAGTTGATGTTCTTGTTCTTTCCTTTTCACTAATCGGGATGCTTTATACACTTGGAGGGGCAGATTTTGGAATTGCAATGTGGAGTTACAGATCAATAACTTATATGTTCCTTTTCTATTTTCTTGGCCGAATTGTTGATTTTGAAAAAGGGGATTGGGTTAAGTTCGGATTTACAATTCTAGCTCTTGGAGTAATAACATCCATTATTGGGGTCATTCAGGTTGAGTATTTTGGACCGGAATTTCATGCGATTTTCTACGGAGAAGATAAATTGCATTATGTTTTTACAAGTGCTGACTATGATAAACTTAGAGCCAGTTCTACCTTTGTCTCTGTCCATGAGTTCGGCTTGTTTATGATTCTATGTTTATTTTCTAGTGTCTTTCTATTTATTATCTGGAAGGGGAGCAAGGTTACAAAATATGTCACCCTCGGTCTGATAAACCTTATTTTACTTGTTGGACTTATCTATTCTCTTTCCAGAAGTTCATTTTTAATTTTAATTATTGGGTTTTTATTCTTATCAATCCGAAAATTGCAGTATCTTATTTTTGGCCTGGTTGTAGCCCTCGTATTTTACTATGCACTTGATTTTATTGGGGCATTTGACAGTTTTAGAACTGTCGCTTCTGGAAAAGACCCTTCAACTCAAGGCCATTCATCAATTATTTTTACTGCCATCACTGATTTTCTAAGTAACCCGATTGGAATTGGCCTGGGTGAAGTTGGGGT
This sequence comes from Bacteroidota bacterium, assembly GCA_023151185.1. Lineage (GTDB taxonomy): Bacteria > Bacteroidota > JABWAT01 > JABWAT01 > JABWAT01 > JAFLBE01. Next base: position 163,612 of record JAKLJL010000002.1, on the reverse strand, counting down.
TGTGGTCAGAAGATTTAAACCGGAAGCTATTCAATATGAAGGAGAGTTTTTCAATATTCTTGTTCAAATGGGGGTATTGGGGGCTTCATTCGTTGTTTTAATGTCATACAAAGTATTTACAATTTCAAACAGGGAATTTAAAAACCAGGAAAACGAAATTGGATTTAGAGCAATTTCGCTTTACATTTCTCTCCTTGTGATATCTCTTTTCTTTAGAGATTTGATTTTACCACGTGATCAAATGAATTTTAGCTTAGGATGGTTTTATATTGGAGCCTATCTTACTCTACTTACAAACCGAAAAAGTGGGTTGATGGAGTTTAAATTTTAAATATGAAAATTTCAATAGTTACACCAGCCTTCAATTCATATCCATACCTGAATAAGTGTATACAATCTGTTTCTGATCAAAATAGTCAGTTTGAATTTGAACATATTATTATTGACGGAGGAAGTACTGACGGTACAATTGAGTATTTGAAAAACATTGACTCTCCACAAGTTAAATTCCTTTCTGAAAAAGATAATGGAATGTACCATGCACTAAATAAAGGATTAAATTTAGCTACCGGCGAAATTATTGGACATTTAAATTCGGATGAACAATACCTTCCAGGTACCCTGGAAAAGGTTGTTTCGTTTTTTGACACTAATCCTCATATTGATTTCATTTATGGCCATTGTGTTTTCATAAATCCAGACGGGACACCTGTTTGCTTCCGAAAAAGCTACCCAGCAAAATGGTATTTGATTAGGGCATCCTATTTATATTTAATGACGTGCACAATATTCTTTAGGCGGAGTATTATTGAGTCTGGCTTAAGATACAATGAATCATTAAAGAGTATTGCCGATGAAGAATTTATTTGCTCAATTTTAATGAATAAATTCAAGGGAAAAGTAGTTGATTATTATTTTTCTGCATTTACAATTACTGGTTCAAATTTGATGCTAAAGCCAATTTCCTTTACTGAAATCAAAGCTAGAAAATTGCCTTTTTGGGTTAAACTATTAAAACCGCTTTTAAATTTAATCAGAATAAGCATAAAATTAGTCTCAGGAGGGTTTCATGAAGGATTACCATTAAAGTATGCTGTTTTTGTAGATCGCTTCAAAGCTAGACAGGAATTTGAAATAAATAAACAAAGGTCTTCATACAGATGAAGAGACTTAAAATTGGAATTGATGCAAAATGGTATTCTGAAGGCCCCCCCAGCGGGAAATTGGTTATTAATGAGTGGGTTCAGCAATTCAGTAATTTTCCGGAATATGACTTTTACTTATTTTTAAGAAAATCTGCATCAAATCATGAATTTAAATTTTCAAAAAATATTCAGCGGATATTCATAAACCCCTGGAGTAATTTTTCCGCAAATCAGTTCAGTATACCCAGACTTGCAGATAAACTAGGCCTGGATTGTGTTATTTATCAAAACTTCCCACCATTAAAAACAAAACACAAGCGCATTGCCTTCATCCATGACGTAATTTTCGAAACAAATCCGGAGTATTACTCACTGAAGGAGCGAATTTATTTTAAACCGCTGCGTTTTTTAGCTAACCATTCAGATATGGTACTAACTGTTTCTGGTTCAGAAGAAAACCGGCTTAGAAATACAGGTTACATTCTTACAAATCAGCTTAGTGGTGTTGTTCCAAATGGAGTAGATTCCGGAAAATTTGATTTACTGCCCGAATCTGAATCCTTTAAAATTATTGTAGAAAAGTTTGGGTTTTCTACTCCCTACGTTTTATTTGTTGGCAGGTTAAATGTAAGAAAAAATATTCTGGGCTTGATAAACTCAATTCAGTTCTGGCAAAATCCTGAGTTAAAACTTGTTATTGCAGGGAAACCGGATGGGGTGAATGAAATAAGCTATTCAATGATGAAGAATTTACAAGATTCCGGTAAAATAATATTCACTGGATTTGTAAGACAGGAGGACCTCATTTCACTAATGAGGCATTCGGCATGCTTTTGCTTTCCTTCCTTTGATGAAGGATTCGGTCTTCCGCCCCTTGAAGCAATGGCCGCAGGAACTCCGGTAGTTGTTTCTGATTGTTCTTCAATGCCAGAAGTGTGCGGTCAAAATGCTATATATGTGAACCCGCAAAACCCTGTAAAGATAGCTGAGGGTATTAACAAAGTTCTTAATATGAGCAGTGATGAACGGCAATCTTTAATTTCAACCGGGAAAAAGTACGCCGCAGACTGGAGCTGGAAAAAGTCAATAGAGAGGCTCATTTATCATTCAGAAAGAGTAGTAAATGGCAGTAATTCAAATACTTGAAAAGATTATTAAAATATTAAAAAATGATCCTGGATATCGCTTTGAATCATCTTATACCGGGAGACAATTATTTTATATATCACTGTACCGGGGAAAACAAGTAGTCAGAGGGTTCCTTCTGAAAATTCGGTTTAAGAAATCATCCGGACTTTTATTTGCAGGGAAGGGGGTAAAAACAGAACATTCCTATTTAATAGAAACTGGCAAAAATACTATTATAGAAGATGGAGTATTCATTTCAGCGCTTTCTGAAAATGGAATTATTCTTGGTAATAATGTTACTATTGCTAAGTTAACTATTCTAAACTCTACCGGGGTTATAAGAAATAAAGGTATTGGAATTCTGATTGGCGACAACTCGGCTGTTGGGGCCCAATCTTTTATTGGTGGCCAAGGTGGAGTTGAAATCGGGAAAGATGTTATAATGGGCCCGGGAGTGCGAATTTTTTCCGAAAATCACCTTTTCTCGAGGGCTGATTTACCCATCAGGTTACAGGGTGAAATCCGACAGGGTGTTAAAATTGGCGATAATTGTTGGATTGGAGCAAATGTGACTATTTTAGATGGTTCAAATCTGGGTACTGGTTGTGTTGTCGCCGCTGGTGCAGTTGTAAATAAGGTTTTTCCTGATAATTCTGTAATTGCGGGTGTTCCAGCAAAGCTTATAAAATCCAGAGTTGATTTTGTTTAAGTTTTTTAATAAGGATTGGGCAAAAAGGTGTTCAAACCATTTCGTTGGTTTTTCAGAATTATGTAGAAATAAAAGGTGTAAAGAATGAGGATTGCAATATTAGGATCTAGGGGTTATCCCTATGTGTATTCTGGTTATGAAACCTTTGTTTCTGAACTTGCACCAAGGCTTACTGCAAATGGCCACGAAATTACCGTATATTGTCACGCACAACTTTTTAAAGAAAAACCGAAAGTTGTGAATGGTATCAGATTGGTTTATATCCCAGCTATTGAACATAAAATTCTTTCCCAGTTTAGTCATTCCTTTTTGTCAACCCTTCATGTTATATTTCGCAGTTTTGATGTTATTCTTTATGTGAATTCGGCAAATGGTCCGTTTGGTTTGTTTACGATGGCCTTTTTCAGAAAGACTGCCATAAATGTTGATGGTCTTGAATGGATGAGACCAAAGTGGAAGGGTTTCGGGGCTAAATATTTTTATTTTTCATCCTGGCTGTCAACCAAATTATTTACAAAAGTCATAACCGATTCGGATAGGATGCAGGATATTTATAAAAGAGAATTCAACTCTGATTCGGTGGTTATTGCCTATGGTGCTACTCCTGAATTCAGTGAAAGACCCGAGTTGGTCTCACATTTCGGCGTAACCCCGGGCGAGTACTATCTCATTGTCGGTCGTTTGATTCCGGATAACAACTCTGACATTATTGTCAAAGGATTTGAAAAATCGTCAACCTCACGAAAACTGGTTATTCTTGGAGATGTTCCCTATAAAGATGAATTTGCAGACCGGGTAAAATCAACTACAGATAAAAGAATTATTTTTCCTGGATACGTGAAGGACAAGCAGATTCTAAAGGAACTATATGCAAATTGTTATGCCTACATTCATGGTCATGAGTTTGGAGGAACAAATCCGACCCTTTTAAAGGCGCTGGCCTATGGGAATTGCATTTTAGCACTCGATACAGTGTTTAGCCGGGAAGTTTTGCTTGATGAGACCCATGGTATCTTTTTTCAAAAGAACCCGGAATCCATTATGACTTGTATTAACAAACTTGATTCTGATTCTGAATTAGCGATCAGTTATCGGAAAAAGTCTAGATCCAGGATTGAAAGTAACTATACGTGGGAAAAAATAACTAGTCAGTATATAAATTTGTTTCAGTCTATATTAAAAGGTGACAGGCACTGATAAAAAATAGTAAAATCTCACCAATGAATAATTATGCAATCTTCCTGGTTTGATAACCGACTTTCAGATTCCTTTTCAAATTATTTCAGGAAGAAAAGGTTCAATCTTCTTTTAAGGAATATTGAAATTTTCTCAGTCCAGGAAACCCCCGTTTTTATTCTGGATATCGGCGGGACTGCGTGGTTCTGGAATCTTTATGCTCCGGTTCTTGCAAAAACCGGAAAACGATATCACATTGAGATATTGAATGTTCCCGGGTTCAATGATATTGAACTCCTGCCGGTATCTGAAAAAATCACCTTCTCCCGCACCACCGGTGATGCAAAAAACCTGGAAGCCTATCAGGACCAATCTGTGGATGTTGTTTTTTCGAATTCAGTCATTGAGCATGTCGGTTCATTCAATGACCAAATGGATATGGCTCATGAAATATGCCGGATTGGCAGGTTCCATTTCGTTCAAACTCCGGATGCCAGATTTCCATTCGAACCGCATTTTCAGGTACCATTCTGGACCATCCTTCCGGAACAGATAAAGATTTGGCTGCTGACCCGATACTCTATCGGTTGGTTTCCAAAACATGAAACCGAATCAGAAGCCCGGGGCACCCTCTCCACCATTCAGTTGTTGACTTTTCGGGAATTCAGAAGACTGTTTCCGGATTCACAACTTATTAAAGAACGTTTCCTTGGTCTGAGTAAATCATTGATTGCAATTGGAAAGGGAAAAGGATGAAGGGTCTTTTTATCAGTTTAATTGCTTTTCTTTTACCGCTGAAATCAAATGCCCAGGTTTGGGCAAATTGGGACTTAATGGCAACCGATACTGCAAAAGTTTCGGGTCTTGATTTAATTATCCAGGGTGAGGGATATCAATTCCGTTTTTTTCCGGCAGGACAGTTTGTTCATGTCTCTTCTCCGGCAAAATCGATGTTTATTTCAAGTCGTGGGGCAGGTTTCTCCTTTCAGGAAGGTAATTGGTCTTTGTTTTCAGTTTTTTATGATACCCAAATTTCAGGGCTAAAGGGAATGACAGGAGATTCAACCCTCAGCGGATTGAATTATGTTCGGTTTAAAGGTACCGGAAATGACCAGTTTTCCAAGGGACCTGCCGACCAGGTTGATTTTGATGAAGCACATGCGTTTGCAAGATATGACTTTTCAAAGGGATTTGTTTTATTCGGAAAATATCCGTTTATCTCGGGTCCATCCACAAGGAATAACTTACTTTTTTCAGGATCAACCGGCGACTTTCCGCATTTGTATTTTAATATTGAACGGTCAGTTTTTAAATATGAATTTCTCTATGGGTTCCTGAAGCATTTTAAATCTGCCAACTCCCTATCAAATAAATCGGTTGTCTGGCACCAGGCTTCCTTTCATTGGCCCCAATGGCTGAGAGTTTATGCCTGGGAGGCTGTGTTTTTGAAAGGACACCGGGTTTTGCCAGAATATATGAACCCGCTTTTATTTCTAAGATCCGCAGACCATTATAATTTCAGTCCGGATAACGCCACAATGGGAGCCGGGACTGAAATACTCCTGACTCCGTTCAGAATTTACCAGGAATTTTTGATTGATGATCTTGAAACCGGCAAACTGGGAAGCGGGTGGTTTAGAAATAAAACAGCAGGATTAACCGGTGTAGAACATCACTTTCTGGGAACAGGCTACGAATCTACTCTTACGGCCGAAGTGGTTTGGGCCATGCCATTTACCTATTCCCATCGTTCGCCGGAAATCAACATGACCCATTATGGGTCCCAATTGGGGCCGGAACTGGGCCCAAACTCTATTAAAACGGGTTTATATGGTGAGTTCATGCTGACAGGGCCCAAAATCAGGGTGGGCATTTTTCTGGAAAACTGGCAGGCTGGAGTAACTGAACCCGGGCTTAAAAACGTGGGTGATGATGTTCATACCGGTCACCCGGAGCCGCCAGGAAATCCCGGTTACGAAGATTATATTACCCTGCTTGATGGGAAAAGAGAATCAACTGTCCTGATCTCAGGATATCTTTCCAAACAGTGGATTGGAATTAACTTTTGGGTCCGGCCTTCCTATTTCACCGCCGGTTTTTCAACACCCGGACTTCAATTAAGGAAAGGGTTCTATTTTGAAGGTGGTCTCAGATACGAACTGAGCTATTTTGATTTAGTTCGTCCCGAGTTTTGGTGAGGGCGCAGAATCAGATTCAAAACGAACCAAAATGCATCCCTAACGTATCTTCCTGTCAATCTGCCGGGTTCAAGATAGATCCGGTGAAGCCATTCCAGATTTAGTTTTAAAATCCAGTCAGGGGCCTGAGTGTGGATTTCTGCCCAATACCGGAATGCACCCCCAACCGGTATCCTGATCACGGGATTTAGGGATTCATGATTCCGGGTTAAAAAAAGCTCCTGTTTGGGCATTCCCATTGCCACCAGTAATACATCCGCCTGGAAGGCGTTGACCCGTTCAATTACTTCTTTTTCCTCACTTTCTGGAAAAAAGCCATGGAAAAAACCAATTGTCAGGGAAGGGAATTCAGCTTCAAATTTTCTTTTACATATTTCCAGGACTTTGTATTCATCCCCTAAAAGAAATACTTTCAGCTTTTTATGCTGGGTATTTTTAAAAAACTCAGGTACCCACCGGCTTCCGGTTAATTTTTCAATTGATGTTTTCTCAAAAAAACGTAATAAAACCCGAATGATATCCGAATCACAAATTACAATGTCAGCTTTTCGGATGGTTTCTGCAAAATCTGACCGGCGGAAAAATAAATTAAATGCATGAACATTTATGTTATAGACAGTCAACGGATGGTTCCGGGAAAGATGCTGGTCTATCAGGCTGGTTAATTCAGTTCCTGAAAGAGTATCAACGGGGATTGAATAGAGGTTAATTTTCTGATTCATGCCTGAAGGAGATTAGAATACCAGGCAGAAATTGAATGTGCAGCCTGCTTCCAGGTAATTGCCGATTGCCTGAATTCATCAGCGGATTGAGGATGAAAGGTATTTGAGCACAGTTCCATAATTTTTTCTGCAACACTTAAGGTATCATCAAATTGCCGGACCGTATGTAAATTTTTAAATCCATAGTCCGCAAAATTACTGAATACCCCCGGTGATACCAAAGTTATACAGTTTGAAATCAAGGCCTCAAAGATAGAATAGCCAAATCCTTCCCATGAACTTGGGTTCAGAAAAACTTTTCTGTCTGCCAGAATGCGCCATTTTTGTTCCTCATCGATGTTAATCAGAATTTCCGGATTTATTTCACTGATGAATTTCCGGTGAGACCGGAGGAAAATATTTACATCCAGATCGTTTCCGCTTAAAATCAAGGTTAAAGGCCCCGAAAACCCCTTTCCTTTTAACCGGGCAAAAATTTCAAGGACCAGATCAATTCTCTTGCTTGCCTGAAGCCGGCTGATGAACAGTACACCTGTTGCCTGACTCTTTTCTGGAAACAACCTTGCTTCGGGAATATTCAGCGGATTCGGAAATAAATTCATCGGGCATTTCCCGACAACCATTTTCAAATAGTCATAATCCTGTTTGCCCGTAGCCAAAACCAGGCTGATGTGTTTGTTTCTGATTTTTGAAGCCAGAGAAAGATAGGCACTTTTTATTGCCCTTCCTTCAGAATGATGAAAAACCAATCCATGAGTGGACGTCACAACCGGAATTTTTCCGTTTTGGAAGGCAAGAACACCGAGAACAAGATCGAGAAGGAGATCCATGTTATGGACATGAACAAGGTCTGCTGTCCGGAGGAGGTCGGGTTTTAAAAAACCGGAATGAAACCAGGCTGCTTTGAAACAAGGAATCCGGTAGATTTCGATTCCCTCAAAACAGAAATAGGCTGGGAGGGTATTCCGGTTACCAGACAGATCATCGTTATAGCAAATTACACGATGGTTGAATTCGGGAAGATGGGTAATCAAACCATGAATGAACCGTTCAAGTCCACCCCAAACCGGATAGAAATGCTTTGTTACATGAACGATGGTTTTTTTCTCTGGTTCCATTCACACTTGCTGCCCGTTGGGGAATCCAAATTTTTGCAGGCTGGTGCAAAAATCTTTAAAGTCTTTAAAGTATAAATATAATGGAAAGGGAGGTCTGATTCCTAACCAGATTTTCAGTTTCTGAATCCCCAGCCAGCCCCTCCCCAACCAGGCGGGAACGGTTGAACGTTCCTTCAGATTTTCTCTGAGGAAATACAGGTAAATCCAATATGCGGATCCCGGGTCGGATTTTTCCAGAATCCGGGTCAGATTGAGTCCGGTTTGTGACCACTCTCTTTTTTCCCACTGGGTGGCTGGTTTTTCGGAGAGAAGTGAACAAATGTGGTCTGCTGTCGTCAAACGGTTCGGTGTCATTGGTATATTAGCCTGACTTTGCATTTAACCCTATTTCGGGCTAACTTGCAGGTTTACACAAAAATAACAATCGGTATGCTGATTGTTACTGAAGTAACTGATTTCTTTCGGTAATTCAGGTTTTCAATTCAAGTCAAAATATATTTTATACGGAGAGTTTTTCACCTATGAGAAAGCAGCAATGGGTCCCGTCCGGGATTGTTTTAACCCTTTTCCTAACTGGATGCGGTCTTTTTTCATCATCTTCCGAAAATGCTTACCCGGTAGCCCGGTTCAGTGGTACAACCCTTTTATCGGCCGAACTTAAAAAAGAGCTGGAGAAGAACTCTCCCGGGACCCTCAGTGATACGGGTCTGACGGACCAGGGAATAAGAGCATTTGCCAATCGTTATATAGACTACAGATTGAAGGTTGCCGATGGCTATTCAAAAGGCTTTGGTGACGATTCACTCTTAAATGATGAATTCAACAGTTATAAACGGAATCTTGCACAGGCCAGAGTGATGGACGGCAAGGTAAAAAAAGCCTTGATTGAAGAATTATATCAGCGAAAGCAGATGCTGGTTAAAGCTTCTCATATTCTGGTAAGCTACAATGAAGCAAAAAACGGTCCGGATACAGTTGATTTCTATGTCCGGGCTATGAATTTCAAGGCGGAAATTGAAAAAGGGAAAAACTTTAACCAGGCTGCAAAGGAATTTTCTGATGAGCCCAATGCCAAACAAACTGGCGGGGATCTTGGCTGGTTTTCTGGCGGAGATATGGTGTATCCGTTTGAAAATGCAGTTTTTACAGCTCCGCTTAAAAAAGTTTACGGCCCTGTCAGAACCCAGTTCGGATATCACCTGATTTGGGTCGAAGACCGCAAGGTTTCCCCGGATCCCCGTTTCATTTCCCATATTATGCTTATGTTCGGGCAGGGAAAAGATACGGTGGCCATGAAAACCACAATTGACTCGGTTTCCGGCGCAATCAATAAAAGCCAGGACAAAGTGAAAAAATTCCATGAACTGGTCATGAAATATTCAGAAGACACGCAAAGTAAGATCAACAATGGGTCAATGGGGGAATGGCGGCCATCCGGGCGGGTTCCTGAATTTGATACCACCATATACAGTTATCTTAAAAAGGCTGGCGAGATTTCCGGTCCGATCAGGACTAAATGGGGATATCACATTGTTCTGCTTGATTCAGTCAAAACAAAGCCAACCCTGGATTCCCAGATGGAAACTCTAAGCCGCCTGGTTACCCGGCAGTCTGAAAGAATGAACTCACAAAAAGCACTTCTTTTTTCAGAATTATCCGAAAAAAATAAAATCAAAATTACCCAATCGATTCTTGATTCACTGTCTGAACGTCTGACTTATGTAATTAATCAGCCTGTTATGGATTCCGTTCCCGGTCCTAAGGTAACCGCAGAAATTTTGGCAAACTTCAAAAACCGGGTTCTAATCTCATCAGTCAACGGAAGCCTGTCAGTAGCCCAGTTCAATGAATTTGCAAATAAAAATGGTATCGATCAGAAAGTCATGAAAAGCAGAAAAACCAATGACAAAATGATCAGCCAGATGGTTTCTGATTTTTACCTTGATCATTATATCTCTCATCTGGATGAATTTGACCCTGAATTCGTCGGGATTATGAAATCCTTCAAGGACGGACTTGTCCTGTTTAAATGGATGGAAACCCAAATCTGGCAAGCGGCAGAACCATCAGATGCAGACCTTCAGCCTATTTTTGCAGAGAAAAAGGGTGAATTTAACTGGGAAGAACGCGGTGAATTTATTGTTTTAAGTGTCAATAACTATAAAATGGCTGATTCCCTGATCAAAGTGCATGAAATTTCTGTTCCTAAACCGACAGCAAAAAAAGAGAAAAAGGGTAAAAAGCAGGAGTTTGAAACCATTAAAACCAGTATACCGGCGAACTGGGCAGAACTGGAATCCGTTTTGAGAAAAAATAACATCCTCATCTCAGCAGACACAGTTGTTGTGGCAAAAGGGGATGGCGAAAAGGCCAGCCAGCTTTGGGCAAGAAAAGTCAGTCAGTTCGACCTTTCCATCTCTTATCTGGACGGAAGACCCTCTTTTGTTCTGTTCAACAAAGTAATTCCTGCTGGTCCCAAATCATTTGAGGAAGCAAAGCCTGAACTTTCCCGCATTTACAATGAACGTCTAATTAAATCCCGAGAAGAACAGTTGATTACTGACCTTCGGAAAAAAACCGGAGTTGAAATTGAGGAAAAAGGGATCACCAGATTTATTCAGGAAAATAAAAAGAAATAAGTGAAACGAACTTTATCCGCTTTCATTTTAGCCGGGCTTCTTTCCGGATGTCAGTCTGGTGAACAGGCCCCTGGGCAGGTTGCTGCACGGGTTGGGGACGAGTACCTCACCCGTGAAGAACTATCAGCCTCAATGCCGCCCGGGCTTGTGGCTGATGATTCCATTTTATGGACCCGGAACTACCTGAATAGCTGGATTGAACAGGAAATTCTTTATCAGTATGCTCAAAAGTCCGGATTAACACAATCAGGCCAGTTAAAGGCCCAGCTTCGGGAAACCGGAAAAAGACTGGTTGTGGGTTTCCTAACAGATTCACTTCTGAATTCTAAAGTCATTCCTTTAAAGCAAGAAGAAATCCGTTCATTTTATGAAGAGAACAAGGGAGATTGGGTCGCCGGCCAGACTTACTACCGGGTCTCCTGGTTTTCTGTCGCAGAGGTTTTTGACTCCAAACTTGTTCAGACGGATTATAAATCTCCCGGAAACTGGACTGAGGTCACCTCAAAATATGGCCTGAAAACTGAAAAAATGACTGACAGTACCGGCTTAATTTTAACCGGTGCCGAACTGGCTGACCTGGTCAGTCCGCTTCAGGTTCCCTCATCCGGTTCTGGCCGATGGTTGATAATTCCGGGAAAGGGAAAGACCGATCAGAGTCATGTTTTGATGGTCAGAATTCATGAAGCAGTTAAAAAAGGCGAGATCATGCCCCTGACCTTTGTCATTCAGGATATTCAAGCCCGCCTTCAGGTGAAAAAACGGCATGAATTTCTGCGGCAGTTTACCGACAGTCTCAGAAAAACTGAACTTATTCAACTTAATTAAAATAAACAGGTTTCCTATGTTAAAGTGGATTTCCACCGTTACTATTGGGTTTATTTCAGTCCTTTCTTTTGCACAGTCAGGTCAGCTGATTGATAAAATAGCCGCCGTTATCAACGATGAAATTATTCTGAAGTCAGAAGTCGATATGCAGGCTCAATATTATGCTTATGCCAACAATCTGTACCGGGTTACCCCTGAATTGTGGACAGATATCCTTCAGAATATTGTTTCCAATAAAATCATGCTGGCAAAGGCTAAACTTGATTCCATTAATGTTCCTTCTGCCCAGATTGAAGCAGAGCTGGACCAGCGGATTGATTACCTTTCTCAACGGTTAGGATCAGAAAGTGCAGTTCGGGATTATTACGGGAAGTCCATTCTCCAGATCCGTAATGAGCTTAGAGAGACTTTGAAAAAGGAAAAAATGATCGGCCAGATCAAACAGAAAGAATTCGGGTCGCTGTCGGTAACCAAACAGGAAACGGAGGCTTTTTATACACAATATCAGGATTCCATGCCGGTTCTGCCTGCAACAGCAGAATTATACCAGATTTTCATTTATCCTGAACCAACAGAGGCCTCCAAAAACAAATCACTTAACAAGATTAAAGCAATCCGTGACAGCATTCAGGCGGGCGCAAGTTTCGAAGAAATGGCAAAAAAATATTCGGAAGATGGTTCTGCTGACAAGGGTGGAGAACTCGGTTTTTTCAAACGGGGTGAACTGGTTGCCAGTTTTGAGGAAGCCGCCTACAAACTAGAGCCGGGTCAAATGAGTGATGTCGTAGAGTCAGAGTTCGGGTATCATTTGATTCAGATGATTGAGCGGCGTGGCGAAACAATCAATTCGAGACATATTTTAATCCGTGCTGATAAGGCGTCACTGGACCATGAAGCTGCCATTGCCAAACTGAATGGATGGAGGGCAGATATCCTGTCAGGCAAGGAAACTTTTCAGAATATTGCTTCTGTTTACTCAAAAGATGAGTTTGCCCGGAATCGTGGATTCATGGGAAAAATTTCACTGAAGGAACTTAACGATCAGATGTCGGTTCTGGTGGATTCAACTCCTGAAGGCGGTATTTCTGAACCAGCCCAGATTCCGGCACAAAACGGGCAGACCGGCTACCATATTGTCTGGGTTAAAAAGAAACTGCCCGAGCATAAGATGAACCTGACCGATGATTACGAAGAGCTTTCAAACATGTGTCTGGAGAAGAAAAGAAATGATTCATTCACATCCTGGCTTGAAAAAGCACGGAAAGAAGTATTTGTTGATGTCAGAATGTCGGGTCCGGAAAACTGAAAATGATTGAATTCGGGCAGTTCAGTCTGGATAACGGTTTAAAAGTTGTCGTTGCCGAAAACAAGCGGGCGCCACTGGTGGCGTTTGATCTCATGTACCATGTTGGCAGCAAAAATGAAGACTGGGGGAAAACCGGATTTGCCCACCTATTTGAGCATCTAATGTTTGAAGGGAGCCGTCATGCCCCGGGCAAGCTTTTTGATGAACTTCTTCAAAATGCTGGTGGTGAGAATAATGCCTATACCTCAGAGGACCTGACTAACTATTATGAAATTCTTCCTTCGCATGAAATAGAGCTTGCCTTCTGGCTTGAATCTGACCGGATGAGGTTTTTAAACATCAGTCAGGACACCTTTTTAAACCAGCGTGATGTTGTGATTGAAGAACGCCGGCAGCGGGTAGACAATCAGCCTTATGGTACTGCAATGGAAAAACTGGCTTCACTTGTCTATACCCAGCATCCTTACCGGTGGCCGGTCATCGGATACGTTGATCACCTGATGGACTCTACCCTTGAAGACGTATCTCAATTTTACCACCGGTTTTACTCGCCGGATAATGCAACACTGGTACTTTCCGGGGATATATCACTTGGACTGGCGAAAGAATATTCCGAAAAGTATTTTGGTGAGTTTAAACCATCAGGACCGGTGGACCGCAAGTTTCAATTCGATGGGAAATTAACTGAGGAACGCCGGGAAACAGTTTTTGACAGTGTTCAGCTCCCGGCATTTTTTATGGGTTTTCCAACTGTTTCCGAAACTGATCCGGATTATTTTGCTCTTGACCTGCTGGCGGATATCTTGTCCAACGGAAAATCAAGCCGGTTTTACCAGGATCTTGTTTACTCCAACGGTCTGGCTCAAAGTGTGAGTGCCTTTCAGGAACAGAATGAACATCCCGGGATTTTTGGGTTGTATGGAATTGCCAAACCAGGTATTTCTCTAAAAAATCTCGAAGACCGGGCTTTTGCACATATTGAAGCCATTGCAGAAAAAGGTGTCAGCGAAGCAGAACTTGAAAAAGTTAAAAATCTCTCTGTCTCTTCCGTTATTTCCAGACTTCAGGGAGTTGCCAATTCCGCAGATTTTATCTCGAGATATGCAGGATTGTACCAAAATCCGGATTTTGTAAACCAATTGATTCCGCTTCTTGAAAAAGTGACTGTCAACGATATTCAACGGGTTGCATCTACTTACTTTTCCAAGTCAGGCCGGGCAGTCCTTCATTATTTACCCAAACAAAACGCCTGAAACTTTCATGAACACCCCGGACCGAAACCAGATTCCGAAGGGTAAAACACCCGATCCGTTTGTATTCCCGCAATGGCAGGAATATACTCTGATCAATGGGCTGACTGTGGTTATTCTTGAAGATCATACCTTCCCGACAATTAATTTCAGGCTGATGGTTCCGGCAGGCGGCATCCGGGATTTCGGAATCCCGGGGTTAACTTCCCTTACAGCCGAACTGATCAGCCGGGGAACCGTCACCCTTGAGGGATCAGCAATTGCAGCAGAGATAGAGAGTTATGGCGGACGGTTTTTTTCAGGCTGCCAGTGGGATGCGTCCTTTGTTTTTATATCCTCGCTTTCAAGGTATCAGTCCAGAGCACTTGAACTGCTGGCAGAAAGCATCCGGCAACCGGGTTTCCGTGAAAAGGAAGTTTCATTTCTTGCCGATCAAAGACTAAATAACCTGAAGATGAACCGGGATTCCACCTCCTGGCTGGCCGGATATGTTTCCAATAAAGTTCTGTTTCCCGGACATCCTTTTGAGAACCCAATAAACGGGACTTCTGAAAGTTTGACGAAGATCAGCCCTGGGACTGTACGAAACCACTTCAGCCGTTGGTTTCAGCCAACCGGCAGCCTGCTGATTGTAATGGGCGATACCCATCCAGACAAGATTCTGCCCCAAATTGAAACTCATTTTGCCTCATGGTGTCCTGAACCCTGGGAGCCGCATCAGATTCCACCACTGCCACTGATCAGACATAACCAGATTGTTATTGCCGATAAACCGGATGCTGTTCAATCATCTATCCGGGTGACACATCATGGCATTTCCCGTAAAAATCCTGATCTACCTGCCATTATTGTAATGAACACGTTACTTGGCGGCTATTTCGGCAGCCGTCTGAACCTGAAACTCAGGGAAGAAAAGGGGTTTACCTACGGAGTCCGTTCTGCTTTTTCAGAACGGTTGTTTGCCGGATTTTTTACAGTCGCCACTGATGTCAGGAATTCAGTAACTGGTGAAGCCATCCGTGAAATAGTGCATGAAATGAAGTATATGCAAACTCATTTGCCAGACTCTAAAGTCCTTTCAAATGTCCGTAACTTTCTGGTTGGCCGGTTTCCATCAGATTTTGAGACCAATGAACAGCTTTCTCAGGCGATCATGGACCTGAAATTATACGGGTTTGATGAACAGTATTTCACCCGGTTGAGAAATCAGATCAGCCGGATTACAGCCGATCAGGTTCTGGATGCTGCCCGGAAGTACCTGAATCCGGATCAGGCCTGTATCATTGTTGCCGGCAAGGCAGATGACATTGAAGCCCAGCTTTCTGAATTTGGAAATCCGGTTCAGTACGACCTGACCGGTATTTAAATCTGAGTGTTTTTTACCCCTATTTTCGTATAAATACAATGACTCAAGAAACGTTAGACTCAATTTCACGGGATTACCTGAAACTTAAGCAGGAAATGGCAAAGGTCATTGTCGGGCAGGATGAGATCATTGACCAGCTTGTGATTGCGCTTCTGGCAAAAGGTCATTGTTTGCTGATTGGCGTTCCCGGGCTCGCTAAAACTCTTCTGATTCAAACGCTTGGGCAGGTTACTGATCTTGATTCGAGCCGGATTCAATTTACTCCAGATTTAATGCCAGGGGATATAACCGGAACCGAGATTCTGGATATTGATCCTGAAAGCGGAGCCCGGTCATTTAAATTTGTGAAAGGTCCGGTTTTTTCAAACCTGATTCTGGCCGACGAAATCAACCGTACACCTCCAAAAACCCAGTCGGCACTTTTAGAGGCTATGCAGGAAAAACAGGTAACTAGTGCAGGGAAACGGTACAGCCTTCCTGTGCCATTTTTTGTCATGGCCACCCAAAACCCGATTGAGCAGGAAGGTACCTATCCATTGCCGGAGGCCCAGCTTGACCGGTTTATGTTTTCCCTTCTGTTGGGATATCCGACCGAAGAACAGGAACGGGAAGTGATCAGGCGAACTACCTCTGGCACAGTCATTAAACCCAACCCGGTTCTATCCCGTGAAAAAATTACAGAGTATCAGTCAGTCATTCCGGAAATGCCCGTTTCTGACTGGTTGGCAGACCGGGTTGTCCGGTTAGTGAATATGACCCGCACCACCTCTCCCTGGTTTCCTGAAAAGGCAAGACCCTTTATCCGGTGGGGGGCCGGTCCGAGGGCTTCTCAGTCACTGATTCTGGCCTCCAAAGTTAGAGCTGCACTCATGGGGAAAAAATCCCCAGACTGGGAAGATGTGCAGTTTGTTGTTAAACCGATCCTTCGCCACCGGATTATTCTGACCTTTTCTGCAGAGGCTGAAGGCTTAAAACCGGATGAACTCATTGACCTGATTTTAACCGAACTGGACAGGACCGCATCATGATCAAGTTCCTTTCTGTATTCCTGCTTATCTTCCCCCTTTCGCTTTCTGCTCAAAGCAAGTATTGGGTATTTTTTAAGGAAAAAGAATCTGGGTCTTTTGACTCTGATCTTCAGAGCCAGTTTTCAGAACGGGCAATTCAAAAACGGATTCAATCTGGAAGAGGTTTTGACTGGTATGACAGGCCGGTCAGTAAAAGTAATCTGAACCTGATTCAATCTGCCGGTTTGCGGATTGTAATGGTTTCCCGCTGGTTGAATGCAGTCACTGTTTTGGCTGAACCCGGTCAACTGGCAGCGCTTGGCGAAAATCCTGCCGTGCTGAAAATTGACCCGGTTAAAAAATTGAAACCCGGGATCCGGAATCCGGCCATGTCTGTTGAATTTCAAAAGAAAACGTCAGTCTCTTCTGATCCCTTTTATGGGGAAAGTATTTCCCAGCTAAGTTTAACTCACCTAACCGAATTGCATCAACTCGGAATCACCGGACGGGGAATTGTTACCGGAATGCTTGATGCCGGTACCAAATGGCGGACGCAAAGTGCATTAAAGTCAATAAATGTGCTGGCAGAGTGTGATTTTGTTGAAAAGGATACCGATGCATCAGGTGATGATTCACACGGAACAGCAGTGTTGTCTCTTATGGGGGCTTATGAGCCTGGAACTGCAATCGGGGGGGCATACGGCTCCGGGTTTCTGATTGCCAAAACGGAATATTCACCAACAGAAACCCCTGTTGAAGAGGATAACTGGGTTGCTGGAATTGAATGGATGGATCAGATGGGGGCAGATGTAGTAAATTCATCGCTCGGTTACTCCTCGTTTGATGACGGTTCCGGGTATTTTTATTCAAATGGTGATTTCGACGGGCAGACTGCAAAATGTACCCAGGCTGCTGATATTGCTGTCAGCCAGAAGGGAATTGCTGTATTTATTTCTGCCGGGAATGAAGGAAGTTCAAAACTGGGAACTCTTCTGGCACCCTCAGATGGTTTT
Source organism: Bacteroidota bacterium (assembly GCA_023151185.1). Taxonomy (GTDB): domain Bacteria; phylum Bacteroidota; class JABWAT01; order JABWAT01; family JABWAT01; genus JAFLBE01. The sequence goes on along the minus strand of JAKLJL010000002.1, from coordinate 146,010 downwards.
TATGTATTCTCATCCGGGGCTGCTGATGTTAATGGCGATCTGGCTGGTTTTTCATCAACAGGCCCAACAAATGATGGCAGAATTAAACCGGACGGGCTTAGTTTTGGGGTTTTAAACTGGGTTGCAAAGCCGTCATCCAAAACTGATCCTGCCGGCTATTTTGCCTACGGAAGCGGCACCAGTTATGCCTCGCCGCTTTCAGCCTCTGCAGGAGCCCTGATTCTGAGTGTGTATCCGGAATTGACCCCGGGGGAACTTTCAGATGCTTTACGAAAGACTGCTGAAAATGCGGCCAACCCGGATAACCGGCTGGGCTATGGGATCCTGAACGCCACAGCCGCTTTGTTTCAGATCGGTCCGGCCGTGAGCAACCTGTTTTCAGTTTCATCAGACGGGAATCAAACTGAATTCAAAGGACAGATTTTATGGGATACTGCAATTGACCCTGAATCAACCTCTTTGTTTGTTTTTAAAAACTCGGCTTTGCTTGCTTCAAGTTCCGGTTCAAGTATTTCCGGGAATTCTATTTCCTTCGTTATCCCCCAGACTTTTTCATCCTCTGATACTCTTCAGTTTGAGATTAAAGGCCAAACAACAACTGGCCGGACTTTCTCCTGGCCCCGAAATCCTGAATTTAAACGGAGCTGGATAACCCAGAAAGAGGTCACTGAAGCCTCCAACCTCAGACGGTCAGGAAAGAATGCCAGATCAATCGGAAGTGATTATTCAATTCCGGGAACCTTCACCGTCTCGGCACCTTATCCAAACCCGTTTAACCCGGAAACCCGGGCTATTGTTTTTTCTGAACGGGCAATGGAATATACCCTGACAGTTTATTCCATTCTGGGACAGGAAATCGAAAAAAGAGCCGGGATGTTAATAGCCGGAACCAATTACCTGGTCTGGAACCCTGGGAATTCCCACCAGCCGGTTTCATCCGGAGTGTATCTGATCACGGTTTCTGCAGGAAACGAAAAGAAAACGGTTAGGGCAGTTTACACCCGTTGATATGAATTTTTCAGAAGTCCTTAGCCAGTCATTTGATTCCATCAGGTCCAATAAACTCAGGGCAGGCCTGACCATTCTCGGTATTGTGGTCGGGGTTTTCTCTGTTATTTCGGTTATGACAGCCGTTCAGACACTTGAAAATTCCATCAACTCAGGTTTAAGTGTACTGGGAACCAACTCCTTCATTGTTCAGAAATACCCGGCAATCCAGATGGGAATGGGGACCCGGTGGAAATACCGGAACCGGCAGGATATTACCTGGGAACAGTGCCAATATGTTAAAGAGCATAATTCAAAGGCGCTGCATGTTTCCATTACTGAAAATCAGATTGGCGGGGTTGTTGTATCCAGGTTTGAGTCAACACGACCCAATGTAGATGTTGCCGGGTCGGATGAGGCCACTTTGGCTACATTAGGGAAAAATCTGTCCTCCGGCAGAAATTTTACTCAGGGTGAAGTAGAATCAAACCGTGGGGTTGCTCTTTTGGGAAGTGAACTTGCAGAAAAACTTTTTCCAGCCGTTAATCCGATTGGCCAAACAGTCCGTTTAAACGGCATGAGGTTCGAGGTAATTGGAATTCTGGAGAAACAGGGCAGTTCCTTCGGGCAAACTCAGGACAATGTCATTTACATTCCGATCACCCTCTTCATCCGGATGTACAATGAAAAGAGCCTCAGCCTGGCAGTAATGGCCTCTTCAGCTGAAACCTACGAGGAAGTAGTCGATCACATTACCGGGTTGCTGAGAACCATCCGGAAAGTTCCGCCGGGCGACGAAAATGATTTTGAGATATTCTCGAATGACTCACTTATTGAAACTTTCAGGAGTTTTACGATTGTTTTTACTTCTGCTGCGGCGGGAATCAGTTTTATTGCACTGCTTGCCGCCGGAATCGGTATCATGAATATTATGCTCGTCTCTGTTACCGAACGAACACGGGAAATCGGAATCCGGAAAGCTGTTGGAGCACAAAAGGCCGATATATTGAGGCAGTTTCTTTATGAATCGGTGCTGTTATCACAGATCGGAGGGATAATCGGAATTCTTCTGGGTGTTCTCGGAGGAAACCTGGTTGCCCTGATTCTGGATATTTCCCCAACCTTTCCCTGGATTTGGGCATTTATCGGTCTGGTGGTTTGTTCTCTGATCGGAATCATTTTTGGCTCTTACCCTGCATGGAAAGCTGCCCAACTTGATCCGATCGAAGCACTCAGGTATGAGTAGGGGGGCGTTTTGAAAGAACAGGTCTTTATCGTAACCGGTGCTTCAAGCGGAATCGGGGAAGACGTAAGCAGAAGGTTAATCGAACAGGGGGCAACTGTCCGTGGAGTAGCACGGTCTGAAGGAGCTCTTAAAAAATTAAAGTCCGAATTGGGAAATCAGTTTTCCTATTCCGTTGCTGATGTGGGAAATTGGATCCAGGTTAAGCAGTGTACCGATGAGGTTTTTACTGAATTTGGAAAAGTGGACGGGCTGATTAACAATGCCGGATTCGGGATATTTAAACCGGCGGAGGATATGACCCCTGAAGAGTTTACTGCCATGATTCAGACGAACCTGACCGGGGCTTTCCATTTTTCCAAAGCTGCCATACCCTACCTGAAACTTGCCGGTGGTCAGATTGTGAACATTGCCTCGGTTGCCGGCAAACAAGCCATTCCAAACGGTTCGGGATATAATGCCTCCAAATTCGGACTGGTTGGACTGAGTGAATCACTCATGCTGGAACTGAGACCTTTTGGAATCCGGGTTTCCTGTATCTGTCCGGGTTCGGTGGAAACACCTTTTTTCAAAGAGGTGCCGGCCTCTATGGTTTCTGACTATAAACTTACCACCTCCGATATTGCAGAATCCATTTTATATGTCCTTCGTCAGCCCCGCCACATGATTGTGGATACTCTCATACTAAGACCTTCGGGCCGTCAGATCTGACCCTCACTTTTATCAGGAATTTTTTAATGTACAACTTAAGCAGGCTGTTCCTTTTCATTTTTATGCTTATCTTTCAGGCGTGTGCCAGAGACCAGAATCCGATTTATCCGCAGCAGGACCAGTATATGAAAGATCCGCATTCCTATGGAAATCCAGACGAAATTGTTATCCGTCACCTCGACTGGAAAGCTTCTGTCAGCTTCCAGGATCAGGTCATTTCCGCCATTGCCCGTTTAAAACTTGAAAACCTGACCGGATCCCGGTCGCTCGTATTGGATACCCGTGATCTGGTCATTGAAAAGGTGACCTCCGGGCCTGAGGAGATTCCTGCTGATTTTAAACTTGGGCAGGCAGATTCTCTTTTTGGTGCGCCCCTGACCATTTCGGTGCCCGAAAACTGTGATTTGGTTTCAGTGTATTATAAAACAAAACCAAAGGCCGCAGCGTTGCAATGGCTTTCACCCGGCCAGACCTCCGGCAAACAGCATCCCTTTCTGTTTACCCAGTCCCAGGCAATTCTGGCCAGAACCTGGATACCTCTGCAGGACGGTCCACAAGTCCGGTTTACGTATACCGCAGAAGTTTCCGTTCCGAAGGGAATGCTTGCACTGATGAGTGCCTCAAACCCACAGGCTGTAAATGAAACGGGAGTTTATACTTTCAGAATGGATCAGCCTATTCCATCTTATCTGATGGCACTTGCTGCAGGCAATCTTGAGTTCAGACCCGTTAGTTCCAGGTGCGGAATTTATGCAGAACCTGATCTGATCGAACGGGCAACCTCCGAGTTTGAAGATACTGAAAAAATGATTCAGGCTGCTGAAACTCTCTATGGCCCTTACCGGTGGGATCGGTATGATGTGCTGGTTTTGCCCCCCAGTTTTCCGTTCGGAGGGATGGAAAATCCGAGACTAACCTTTGCTACGCCAACCATTATTGCAGGTGATAAATCTCTTGTCGCCCTGATTGCCCATGAACTGGCTCACAGTTGGTCCGGAAATTTGGTCACCAATGCCGTTTGGGATGATTTCTGGCTGAATGAAGGATTTACCGTTTACTTCGAAGGCCGGATTATGGAGCAGGTTTACGGCCGGGATTTTTCAGAAATGGAGCAACGTCTCGGGTTCGAAGATCTGAAAGGGACACTGGCTGAACTCGGAGATTCCAGCCGGGACACCCACCTGAAACTGCACCTTGCTGGCCGTGATCCGGATGAAGGTGTTTCGGATATTGCCTATGAAAAGGGAGCCAATTTTCTGAGGGTTTGTGAAAATGCAGCGGGCAGGGAAAAGTGGGACCGGTTCGTCAGGGCATATTTTGACCGGTTTGCCTTTACCTCGATGACTACAGAGAAGTTTCTAGAGTACTTCGAAACAGAATTTATTCAGGGGGATTCTGATCTTGCAGCCAGAATCGGGGTAAACAATTGGGTTTACGGACCGGGGCTTCCGGCGAACGCCTTAACTTATACTTCCTCCCGGTTAAAGTCGGTTGATCAGGAAATCACCCGTTTCAGGACCGGCATCAATCCGAAAGAATTAAAAACAGCTGGCTGGGCCACACCTGAATGGCTATTCTTCCTAAGAGGCCTTCCCCCTGAGCTGGATCAGGATAAAATGGAAAAGCTGGATGCCGAGTTTCATTTTTCACAATCAGGAAACTCAGAAATTCTGGCAGAATGGCTGGGGCATTCCATTGATTTTGGATATCAGCCGGCTTTTCCGGTTCTGGAGCAATTTTTACTTACTGTCGGGCGAAGAAAATACCTGCGGCCACTCTATCAGAAAATGATCGAAACTCCCGGGAGTAAAGAAAGAGCCTGGTCAATTTATACCAGGGCGCGTCCCGGTTACCATTCTGTTTCTGTCAGAACAATTGATGAGATGATCGGCTGGAAATAGGGTTTCATCTGAGGGATGTTTAAAATGACTATCTTTTTTAGTACCTTCCCGCACAACATTCAGGCACGTCAATGAGACTTTTAATAGTGGATGATTCCCGGGAAAACTGCTTGATTCTCAGGAAAATGCTCGGTGATTTTTCTTTCGAGGAAATCGGGATGGCCGAATCAGGCGAAGATGCATTGTCTCTGCTTGTTTCAAGAAAGACTTTCAATCAGTTTGACCTGATTCTGATGGATATTTCAATGCCGGGAATTGATGGCATCGAAACCACAAGGTTGATCCGGGAAGATGAAGATCTTAAGGACATCCCGGTTATTATGGTCACCGGGTATGGGTCAGATGACTACCTGACCCAGGCTTTCAATGCCGGGGCCAATGATTACCTGACCCGTCCGGTGAAAAAACTTGAAATCTTTGCCCGCGTCAAATCTGCCCTGAGGCTGAAAAAGGAAATTGACGACCGTAAAAAAACGATTCTGGAACTGCAGGAGGCGCTTTCAAGTATCAAAACCCTGAGCGGACTGCTTCCAATCTGTGCCTCATGCAAGAAAATCAGAGATGATTCCGGTTATTGGAGTCAGGTTGAAACCTACATTACCCAGCACACCGGGGCTTCCTTCACTCATGGATTTTGCCCCGAATGCACTGATAGACTGAAGTCAGAATTTAAAAAATCCTGATTATCTGACGGATATTTCTCCCGCACCGTTTGAAGATCTGAATTCAGGTACATACATCGCATCGGCTGAGACCGGACCAAGTTTAAAGGATCCTTTGGTAACGGCTCTGACCATATAGTAAAACACCTTTTCATTTTCCCCGTCCAGATCAGTGAAAAAGTTGATCCGGTCATCCCGAACATCAAAATAATCAGGTTTTGAAGCATTCTGAAGCCAATCCATACTTCTCTCGGGGTTAATTCTGGGATTTTCAATTTCAAAGCCAGCCGGTAAAAGATCCGTGATGACAATATTTTTAATCCGGGTTCCATCCGGTTTTCTTACCGTGATTTTTACTACAATCAGATCATTTTGTTCAAACTGACCCGATGTGATAACTGATCCGGTTCTGGTTAAAAAAGATCTGCGGACTGAAAGCACCTGATCTTCTGCAGGTGGGATCCCATCAGACAGTACTCCTTCAGCCTCCCAAAAATACCAGGAATTTCCGGTCCCGGTTCCTTTCAGGGTCACTGAAGAAGGCTGCGGGTTTTCAATTTTAAGATCCTTTCCATTGAATTTGCCAAGCTCTTTGTTTCCGGACAATACAGTTACAGAGCCGCCCGGAATGGGTTTTGAGGCAAGTTTTCCCAATGCCAGCAGGGAAAAGGCGGTTTCCTGGGTACTGAGCCAGTGATCAGCCTTCAGGTTTTGGTTCAGCAACCTGGTAAAAACAGGAATATTGGCAGAAGACGGATCCGATTCGATCAGTGCATTTAAAACAAGTGCCACATCCCTGACCGGTGAAGAATAACTATCACCGGATTCGGGTGAAGAAGAATCGCCTCCAAATTCTTTTGGCAGCAGATTTCTGTAACTGATCTGGTCGCCTGAAAGCAAAAAAGCGCAGGCTAAAAGATATCTGGAATCCGGAGAAAGCTGATCCGTCCTGTTTTTATGGTAATTCATAGAAGGAACATCCTGTTTGCCGGCCAATGCCAGAACGTAAAGGGAATAAATCACTTCCCGCGCTGCCTGATATTTCGACTGAACCTTTCCGGAGGTTGCAGAATAGTAGAAATAATCTCTTTTTTTCTCAGATTTACCTGTTTCAGACAAGAAGCTCATGAGGTTTTTAAATCCGCTTTCAGGAACTTCATACCCGGCTTTTCTGGCTTCGGCAAGGAAGTGAGCTGCATAGACCGAGGCCCAGGGGTCGGCTTCAGTGTAGCCCGGCCAAAGGGAAATTCCGCCGTTATACAACTGGCGTGAAAAAACAGTACTGATTGCAACCTGAACGTACTCATTGATTCTGGTACCGGAAAGGGCGCCCTTTTTAAGAGAATTGGCCATCTCCTCGAGGTAGAGAAGCGGAAATGCCGAAGAAACTGTTTGTTCGGTACAGCCATGAGGGTAGGTAACCAGGTCAATCAGATTTTTCCCGTATTGGATTGCAGGAGTCTGGCTGAGAACCAGATTTCTGGATTCAGTACCCGGCAGCAATCCGGTTGGAAAGTTGACGGTTACCTGGGCAGATCCTGAAACCGTGCCGGCGCCCGAATACTTCCTGAGCCCGGAAAGAGGCCTGACCGAAAGTTCAGTTGTCTCGGTAAAAGTTTCATTTCCCGCTTTTACAGAAACCACAACCTTTGCCAGGCCGGTTTCGTTTTTTGACGTGAGAACAAACCCGGGCTGCAGTTCACTTCCGGCAGGGATCGTCAGGTTTTGTTTGGCTGTGTTTTTCAAATTTACCGGCCCGGATACAGAGACTGAAACCGAGGCATTTAATGCAGAGGCGGTCGTGTTGGTTAAAATAACCGGCATAATAACCGAATCTCCCGGACTCATAAATCTGGGCAGCGATGAACTGATTACAACCGGGTCAGCCACTTTCATCCTTTTCTCTGCAAACCCTGTTTTTGAATCCTTATAGGCCAGGGCCATTATTCTGAGTTCCCCCGAAAACTGCGGGATGTCGATCGTATAAGAGGCTTCACCATCGCTGTTCGTTTTTAAAATTCCGCTCCAGTAAGAAACAAGCTGTGTTCTTCGGGCTGTTAACGGATTGATCCGTTTTGTAAGGCCATACTTGTCGCCACCTGTTGATGACTTTAATTGAATATCCGGGTATATAAGTGCAAAAAAATCATAGGCTTCTACTGAAAGCGCCCGTTTCTGGAAAAAGAAGGCATAGGGATCAGGGGTTTCAAAATCTTTAACCTGCAAAATCCCTTCATCCACGACGGCAAGGGTAACCTGAATATTTTTTTCGGGATCGGCTTTGACCAGAATGGTTTGCTTTTTATTGCTTCTGCTGGATTCGGGTGCTTCAATTGAAACCTGCATTTTAGTGGCTTTCTTACCAACCAGTATGCACGAAATACCATGTGCTGCTTTTACCGGCAAGCTTCCATCGTCGAGCGGCCTGAATAAGGTGGCAGAAACAAAAACGTTTGGCAGATAGTCATCTTTCAACGGCAGGGAAAGAGTTGCAGATTTCTGATCGGTATCCAACCAAAAATAATCAATAAGTTTATTCCGTTCGACGGTAACCAGCAGTTTTCCGGCAAAGGGAGTTTTAAAAAGCAGCTCAGCCTTTTCGCCTGATTCGTAGGCCGGTTTATCGGCAATGATGTCAACCGTTCCTTCCGGATTAACAGAAAACGAAGACATCTGAGTATCACCGTACCGGTATGCATAAAAGCTTTTGGCCACATAGTTTTCGGCACCCGGCAGACTGACCCGGATTTCATACTCTCCGGATTCAATCGGAGTAAAGGTGAACCTTGTTCCAGTTCCGTTTAAAATAACCTGATTTTCCACCAGAACCCGGGTACTCCGCCGGGAATCATACCGGTATCCGCCCCAGTCATTCCGGATCAGAACTGTTTCCCAGATTGATCTGACTGCCTGAACCTTTGCTTTTACCCCCGATTGCACTTTTCCGTTCAGATCAACTGCTATCAGCGGGATGGTCAGGGGTTCACGGCTCCCGACAAAGTCGTCAAATTTCTTGATTCCGAAATAAACCGGCTGGGTTGAAACAGGAACAGACACCATCCGGTTAACAGGCCTGCCGTTTTCATCAAAGACAGTTGTGAAAAACCGTGCTTTATACAAACCAGAGTTTTTAATGGATTCATCTATTAAAAATTCTTCTGAAAAAGCGCCGTCATCACCGGTTTTTCCCTGCCTGATTTCAGGTGCGTAAACCAGGTCCTTTTTCCGGTTCATTGAAAACGTATAGTCCTTAAATTCCTTTGGGGAAATCTCTTCTTTTAGAATTGTCAGTTCAGATTCATAATTTCTGTTTGCTGCAGGCGGACCGAACAGATTCAGGGCCAGTCCGGAAAGCGTTGGGGCATCGCCCGGTTTTAGTAAGGTATGTGATAGGGTTGTTTTGACACTGATCCGGTCAGGTACAAATTCTTCAATACTTACCGGGATTGAATTTAGCAAAATATCCTTCCCGCCATAAATTTCGATGGTGTACTTACCCGTCATAGAGGCCGAACTGATAAATTGCCTGACTTCGAATGAACCCTGTGAATCTGTTTTAAAACGGGAATTGGTTAAAACCTGTCCGTTCGGAAGCACAATCCGGATGCTGAAAGGAACCTCAGAAACCGGTTTCCACTTCTCGTCACGGATCACAGCATTGAAATGAATGGTTTCACCAGGCCGGTAGATATTTCTCTCAGGGTACAAAAAAGCCATCCAGCCTGCTTCATTTTCCCTGAACCCACCTGTCTCAAAACGGCTCAGATCAATCCGGCTTTCATCAAATGTCATAAAATTGAAATCATTTCCCTTCAGGGCAGTCAGCAGAATGGGGGTATAGTCAGTTGTTTTTCCGAGGTAACTTTTTAATTCCACAGCACCGTTTTTATCCGTTTTACCTTTTTCAATAACCTGGTTGTTCTGGCTGATCAGAGAGATTTGGACATCAGAAACCGGTTCTGCTGTTTTAATTGAGGTTGCAAATACCGTTAGCCCTTTTGGTGATTTTTTTGCAATCAGCGCAATATCTGAATAGGCAATGATGCCGGATTTTCTGGTATAAGTATCGTTGATATCATTGATGTGGTAAAGGTAGATGCCATTAACATCAGCAGCTACCGGTACAGGAAACTGAAAAAGTGAGACACCTTTTGTTTTCGGAAGGCTAGAAACATCGATTGTCTGGTCTGAAATAATAATCCCATACCGGTCTGAGTTGATTATGTAATCGGTCGACAGGCGGGTCGTGTAGGTCTCTGTTCCTTCCTCCTCGTCGTAGGAGTAATCATTGTACCGGATGTTGTCAAAAAAGAACGTCAGGTTATTTTCGAAAATCTTCATGATCCTGACCCGGATTCTGGGAATCGCCGTAATTTTAACCGCAATGGTTCTTGCCGATTGGCTGGACATATACAGATTATTATCATTCAGAACCTTAATTCCCGGTTTAGGCTCTGCAAATGAAACCGAGAGTTCAGTATCCTGACCTATTTTCCCGAATAGCCCGGTCATTTTGCCAGAAAACTTAACGGTGTAATTTGAGCCAGGGGTAAAATCCCCCTGAATCAGAAACCCATCTTCCTGTTTTTCGACTTTAAATTTGACCGAAGGTGTGATTGTAATAAATGGAGATAAGGAGTTTTCCTCGACAGTCTGATTGGTTGATACCCGTATAACAGTCTCCTCATTTTCAAAATCGGGTACAGCAGAAAGGATCGCCAAGGCTTCTTTTTTAGGACAGATGACTGTAGCCGTCAACTCTTCTGAAGTTGCAGTTTGACCACCGGCCGGAATTAACCCCGGTTTCAGACTTACCAGAATTTCCTTTCCTTCAAGACCAGAAAGTTCACTTTCAGGTACATGAAGAGAAATGGTTTTGTCTGTTGAAGCAGTTGCTGTTGTAGAATTCACTGATTTTCCATCTGCCGTAAGACGGAGTGATGAACTGATATCGGCCGGGTTAACCGGATAGTTGAAGTCCAGTGAGATTCTGACCGCGATTTTACCTGCTGTTGCTTCATTTTTAATCCAGACCGGTGCAGATGGTTCTACCCGGAGTCTGGGAGTATGGAAAGAAAATTCCCTGTCACCCGAAATGGAAAATTCGAAGGGGGCATCAGAAAGAATCGAGTCGGTAAGCTCAGCGGTAAAATCAGTTGCCGGGGCAAACGGAGAATCAGGAGCAAACTCCAAAACATTTTTCTCAGTCCACCTGAAACGGCCCTGAATTCCCGGATTAAAGGTCAGGTAAGCCTTTCTGAGCCAGATATTTACCAATGAGTCAGGAACAAGATCCTGACTGAAAGTCAGTACAAGAGACTGAGCCGGTTCGATTTCGTCTGTAAAATTTGAATTTTCGACCTGGACTTCATTCCCGGAGGAACAGGACAGAATGAAGGAGGTTGTAATGATCAGGGATAGCAAACCTGCGGTCAGTAACCGGTGAAAGTGTCTTTTCATATCAGTTCCTTGTGTTTCGGGTGAATGAATTTAACATAAAACCGGGAAAGGTTCAAAAGGATTAATGAGTTTCTGGTTACAAATCTGTTCAAAGGAAAAGGAACAATTGGCCGGAACTGCATCTAAACGCCGGAATCTGCGTTAAAAACCTCAGTAGTTTCTGTCTTGAAAAAAAAATGCTTATTTTTCTGAATGATGAAAACGGAAAACGATATGAAAAAAACTCTGCCCCTTGGCTTTATGCTGTTTATCCTGATTATTTCCGGAACCGTATTTGCCTTAACCGTCCCTCAAACCGCCTCAACCGGCCCAAAAGACCTGGCACCTGAGCCCAAACATGCCATGGTTTCTAAAATTGTTTCGCTGTTTATCAATAAAAATCACTACACGCCCAAACCGTTGAATGACTCACTCTCTGCTGAAATCTGGGATCAGTATCTGAAATCTCTCGATTTTTACAAAATCTACCTGTATAAATCAGACGTTGCCGAATTTGATGGGTTGCGGAATCAGGTTGATGACATGATTCAGACCGGGGACCTCTCGGGTGCTTACCTTCTTTTCAACCGGTTTTCAAAACGTCTGAATGAACGGATTGATTATGCCCTGAGCATGGTTGACAGTACTTTTAATTTTGATGCTGAGGAATCCTTTCAATATGACCGGGAAAATGCGGAATGGTTTACCAATGAAAAAGAAATGAATGCATACTGGCGAAAACGGGTCAAATATGAAGTCCTGAATATTGTGGTTACAGGAAGGGATTCAACTGCGGCTAAAACCATCAGGAAACGATACGAAAACCTCAGAAGTCAGATTGCAAAAAATAACAGTGAAGACGTCTTCCAGATATTCATGAATGCTTACACCGAGCAGATCGACCCGCATTCCTCCTATTTTTCGCCTAAAACATCCGAAGATTTTAAAATCAATATGAGCCTTTCCCTTGAAGGAATCGGGGCTCAGCTTACCCAGGAAAATGATTATGTTAAAATCAGAGAACTCATCGCCGGCGGCCCGGCTTTCCGAAGCAAAGAATTGGCACCAAATGACCGGATTGTGGGGGTTGGTCAGGGTGAATCGGGTGAAATAGTCGATGTGGTCGGCTGGCGCCTGGATGATGTTGTCTCATTGATCAGAGGTAAAAAGGGAACCACCGTCCGGCTTCTGGTCATTCCTGAGCATGAGGATCTAGCTTCACAGGGAAAAATTGTCAAACTGGTTAGAGACAAGATTAAGTTAGAAGAGCAGGCTGCGAAAAGTCAGGTCATCGAATCTGATTACAAGGGTAAAAAGACCAAAATCGGGGTTATTAAAGTCCCCACATTTTATACAGACTTTGATGCCAGAAACCGGGGCGAGGCCGATTATAAAAGCACGACCCGTGACGTCAGAAGGTTGATTGACGAACTTAAAAAACAGGGCATTGAAGCATTAATGATTGACATCCGTTCAGATGGCGGCGGTTCTCTTCAGGAGGCCATTGACCTGACCGGGCTTTTTATTAACCAGGGACCTGTCGTTCAGGTCCGCCAGACAAACGGATCGGTTGAAGTTGAGGAAGACGAGACAGAAGGTGTCGCCTGGGATGGACCGCTTTCGGTCATGATTAACCGGTACAGTGCCTCAGCCTCAGAAATTTTTGCTGCTGCAATTCAGGATTACGGCAGAGGAGTAATTATTGGCGACCAGACCTTCGGCAAGGGAACCGTTCAAAATCTGGTTGATCTTGACAGATATTTCCAGGGTCCCAGAGAAACAAAAGCCGGGCAGTTAAAATTGACGATTGCCAAATTTTACCGGATCAACGGCGGATCAACCCAATTGCATGGAGTCAGCCCGGATATTGAACTTCCGTCCCTGATCGATAAGGATAAAGCCGGTGAAGCAGCAGAACCAACTGCACTCAGGTGGGATAAAATTGCCCCGGCAGAGTACAAACCGGTTGCCGATCTTTCCAAAGTAATTTCAGTTCTGAAAGCAGATTCAGAGAAACGGGTAGCTGCCGATCAGGAGTTTATTTTTCTGCTCGACGATAAAAAGGAATTACTTTCAGAAAACAAAAAGACTGAAGTTACCCTGAATAAATCAAAGCTGAAAGCCGAACGGGATGGACGGGAATCCAAGAAAAAGGCCCGGGAAGCTTCAAGAAAAGCCAGTACAATTCTATTTGAAGAAAGTTCACCCGAGGTTCAGCCCTCTGAGCCTGACAGCACCCAACAGGTAAAAGTCCCCGATGCGGTACTGATTGAATCCGGAAGAATCACGGCACAACTTGCAGCCCTTAAGCCCCGGATGTAACCGGTGAACATCCTTGTCAGGAAAATCCGGGTTTTTGACCGGAAACTGATCCACCTTGTTATTTCAAAAAGAAGAACCGGCCTAACCCGGTTCTTTCTTTTTATAACCCGGCTGGGTGATGGATGGGCTTATTACCTGGGCGCAGCAGTTTACCTGCTAAGTTTACCTTTCGAATTAAACTGGGTCATCCGGGGAAGTTTGTCGTTCGGGATTCAGCTTGGATTATATAAACTGATTAAACCGCTGAGCCGGCGCCGGAGACCGTTTCACCGGTATCCCGGAATCAAAAACCTGGTTGTCCCCCCAGATTTATATTCTTTTCCATCCGGGCATACTGCAGCAGCAACTGTCTCAATTTTCGTTTTTTCTGTTCAATTACCCTTGATGTTTCCTTTTTTGGCCATTTTTGCAGCCCTTGTTGGATTAAGCCGGGTTTATCTTGGCGTCCATTACCCGACCGATGTCCTTTTTGGTTTTGTTCTGGGTCTTATTTCTGTTTGGTCAGGGAACTGGATTTCTTCTTTTATCATGATCTGATAAAGTCCGGTCTGTTACCGGAATATTACCATCCGGGGCAGTTGCCGATTAAACTTAACATTCCGGAAAATTTCACTTCACATTGTTTTCTGACCTTTGTAGCAGAAACAATGAGGAAGATATGTCTGAATTTCTTTTTCGGATGCAAACCTGGGATGAACGCCTGATCCACTCTTTTGTTGGTTTCAGAGGAAAAAAGCTGACTGTATTTATGAAACTGGTCTCTGGTGCCGGTGATGGGTACTGGTATGTACTGGCTGCAGTCGCTGTTTATTTTTTTCAGGGACTTTCTACAGGATGGCTTAGTTTCGCAGTTCTTGCCTTTTCTTTCGAACTGGTATTGTATAAGGTTATAAAATCAGGAACTTCCCGGCCCAGACCCTACCAAACACTTCCCGGTATCAGTAATCTGGTGATTCCCCCCGATCAGTTCTCGTTTCCTTCTGGGCACACTGCCGCCGCAACTGTTTCGGCGATTGCCTTCAGTCTGATTTTTCCTGCCCTGATTCCTGCATTTATTCTGTTTGTTCTGCTGGTGGCTACAAGCCGGGTTTATCTTGGGGTTCACTACCCGACAGACGTCATTGTCGGAATGATTTTGGGTGTTTCTTCCTGCGGGTTATCAGCAGCCGTTCTCAGTCTTGTCAACTAATTTATCCTGCGTCAGGTTTGATTTCGAAAGGAAAAATTTCTACTTTTAATGATAACCATAGATCGCCTTCGCAAAACGATAAATGGTTCATAAACTGGAGAAAAAATGGCCTTAGCAAAAGAAATCAAACAGGAAATCGTCAGCAAACATGGCGATGATACCAAAGATACCGGGAAATCGGAAGTTCAGATTGCAATTTTCACCCGCCGTATCAATGACATCACCGAACATCTGAAGGCAAACCCTAAAGATCATGCCGGCCGCCGTGGCCTGATGCTGCTGGTTGGTAAACGTCGTCGTCTTCTTGACTACCTCATGAAGACTGACATTGCACGTTACCGGACTATCATTTCCCAGTTGGAAATCCGTAAGTAACAGGAAGAGGGGAGTGTATCCCCTTTTCTTTTTTCTGCCCGCCAGGTTGTTCCCTGAATCCCCCCAAAAGGAAAGATTCTGATTCGGTTTGCCACGGTGGCATTCCGGGTTACGGGCAGTTTTCAAATCCATAAAATTTGGAGTTTTTTTAATGATCGTTAAAAAGTCAATGACCCTTTCAGACGGACGGGTTCTGTCAATTGAAGCCGGTAAGTTAGCCCGGCAGGCAAACGGTGCCGTTATGGTCAGTCTTGCAGATACAATGGTTCTGGTAACTGTTTGTGCTGCAGAAGGTGGCGGAGATAAGAATGATTTCTTCCCGCTTCAGGTTGAATTTCGAGAGAAAACAAGTGCTGCCGGAAAAATTCCCGGCGGGTTCTTTAAAAGAGAAGGTAAGCCTTCCGAAAAAGAAATCTTATCTGCCCGTCTGATCGACCGGGCGCTTCGTCCGTTATTCCCCGACGGGTACCGGGAAGAAACCCAGGTGGTTGCCACCGTATTTTCATCTGACCAGGAGAATGATGCGGATGTGCTGGGCGGAATCGGGGCTTCTGCTTCACTGGTTACCTCGGATATTCCGTTTAACGGCCCGATTACTGAAGTCAGGGTTGGAAGAATTGCCGGTAACTGGGTGGCATTCCCGACTCTCAGCCAGCTTAAAAATTCAGATTTTGACATGACAGTTGCCGGATCGGATGATTCGATTGTCATGGTTGAAGGTGAAATGAATGAAGTTTCTGAAGCAGAATTACTCGATGCCATCAAGTTTGCCCATGGGGTTATCCGTCAGGTCAATCAGCTTCAGCGTGAACTTGCTGCCGAGTATAACAAACCCAAACGGGACCTGGTACTGGCAAGTGTCAATGAAACCCTTTTGGCCGAAGTAAAATCCCTGGCTTTCCAGAGATTATTTGATCTTTACCACAAGGACACCAGCAAACAGGAACGGAATAATGGTAAAAAGGCAGTTTATGCAGAGACAGAAGCTGCCCTGGCCGAAAAATATCCTGATGATCAGAAAACCATTCATAATATGGTCCATGATTTTGAATATGAAATCATGCGGGAAATGATTCTTTCAGAGGGTAAACGTCTGGATGGCCGTGATCTGGTCACGATCCGCCCGATTTCCATTGAACTGGGTCTTTTGCCGAGAACTCACGGTTCATCTCTGTTTACCCGGGGTGAAACCCAATCACTTACCTCGGTAACCCTGGGCTCCAAGAAAGATGCTCAGACCATCGATGACATCATGGGTGCTGTCAGCAAACGGTTCATGCTGCATTACAACTTCCCTCCGTTCTCGGTTGGCGAAGTTGGCAGAATGTCCGGCGTTGGCAGAAGAGAGATTGGTCACGGAAATCTGGCTGAACGTGCTGTTAAAAAGGTAGTTCCGGATGAAACCGTATTTCCCTACACCCTTCGGGTTATTTCTGATATTCTGGAGTCGAACGGATCTTCTTCAATGGCAACAGTCTGTGCAGCAACACTTGCATTAATGGATGCAGGCGTTCCGATCAGAAAACCGGTAGCCGGTATTGCCATGGGGTTAATTAAAGAAGGAGACCGGTTCTCAATTCTTTCTGATATTCTGGGTGATGAAGACCATCTGGGGGATATGGACTTTAAAGTTGCAGGTTCTTCTGAAGGCATTACTGCAATTCAGATGGATATTAAAATTACCGGAATTACCTACGAAATCATGGAAAAAGCATTGGCTCAGGCAAAAGCCGGCCGGGCTCACATTCTTGGACGTATGTTTGACTACATTACTAAACCGAAGTCAGAGCTTTCTGCTTTCGCACCCAGAATGTACACCATGACGATTCCAACTGATACCATTGGTATGGTGATCGGACCTGGCGGTAAAAACATCCGTGCCATTATTGAAGACTGCAAAGTTGAAATCAATATTGAAGATTCCGGCCTTGTCACTGTTGCTGCCTCAAGTAAGGAAGCTGCAGATGCTGCCATTGCACGGATCAAGTCATCTGCCGGTGTTTTTGAAATCGGGGAAGTCTTTGACGGTATTGTGAAGAGAATTGTCAACTTTGGTGCATTTGTTGAAATTGCACCCGGTAAAGAGGGACTTCTTCATATTTCTGCCGTTGATCATAAACGGCCGGAAAAAGTTGAAGATGTACTTTCTGTTGGCGATACGGTTCAGGTCAAACTGATGCGGGTCGATGGTCAGCGTCTTGAACTGAACAGAAAAGTTCTGCTGCCGAAACCCGACCCTCAGAACTAATCCAGGCAATTGTACGTTTCCAGGGCCTGGCGGATACCGTCAGGCCTTTTTTATTTCAGGAGTCCCATGACAAAACACAGGAAGTTCATTCTTCCGAACGGAGTTCCGGTTTCGGCTGAACGGCTGGAGTATGCCCGGTCGGTACTCATCAGTGTCTGGGTACTGGCTGGCTCCAGGCATGAATCACCCAATCAGTTCGGCATCTCACATTTACTTGAACACCTCGTCTTTAAAGGTACACGGTCCAGGAAAATCTACCATATTGCCAACGGGATTGAATCAGCCGGCGGTTATATCAATGCCATGACCGATAAGGAAGCTACCTGTTATTACGTCAGGATCCCGGCTGACCACATAGAAAAGGGAATTGATATTCTTTCTGATCTGGTTCTTCATCCGGTTTTCAGAGAGGATGAAACCGAAAAGGAAAAACAGGTTGTCCTGGATGAACTCAGTTCGGTTGAGGATAATATTGAGGATTGGATCGGGGATCTTTTTGAAGAGCTTGTTTTCGACGGATCCGACCTGGCCCACCCCGTTATTGGAACCCGTGATACGGTAGCAGGGATTTCCCTTCAGGATATTGAATCCAGAAGTAAACTGCATCATGTACCTGAAAAACTGCTGATTACAGTCACTGGTTTTTTTGAATTTCACCGGCTGGAAGCCCTTTTGGATAAGTATTTCAGACTTGAACACGGAGTCAGGATTTCAACAGGAAGCGGTGCTGTCTCTTTTCTTCATCCGCAACCGGTTATTGAATTTACCCGCCCGGTGAGCCAAAGTCATATTTCAATTGGACGGCAGACACCCTCCGCTTCGGATGATCAGTCAACGGCGCTTATGCTTATAAATGCAGTTGCCGGTGGCGGAATGAGTTCCCGGCTGAATTTGAGGATCCGTGAAAAATATGGGTTCTGCTATTCGATTTATTCCTTTACTTCCTTTTATTCTGATTTCGGGGCTTTCGGTATCTATGCAGCTACTGATCCGAAGAAGTTTAATAAAATGGAATCACTGATCCGGAAAGAACTGGATATTCTTCAGCGGGATGGGCTCACTTCAAGAGAGTTCACTCAGGTTAAAACTTCTCTTACCGGCAATTTGGCTATTACATCTGAAAGCATGTCGGGCCGCCATCAAATGATGGCCAGGTCTGAGCTTCAGTATGGCCGCAACAAACCGCTTCAGGAGCTGATTTCCGAAATTGAACTGGTCAGGGAAGAGGACATTCAGGACTATTTCGAAAAATATCCGTTCAATGCTTCTTTATCCACCGTAAGGGTCTTCGGGGAATCTTGATTTTAGCATCAGACACTTTTATCTTGAAAGTCTGAAAATCGCACTTAAATAAAAGGAATTGATATGATAATCGGTGTTCCGAAAGAAATTAAAACCATGGAAAACCGGGTTGGACTAACCCCAATGAATGTCCATGCATTAGTCCAGGCCGGGCATACTGTTTACGTTGAAACCACCGCCGGTTCAGGATCTGGGTTTTCTGATTCAGATTACACTTCAAACGGCGCAAAAATTCTTCCCGGTCCGAAGGAAGTTTATTCAAGTGCAGACATGATCGTAAAAGTGAAGGAACCCATCAAACCGGAATATGACCTGATTAAAAAAGGCCAGATTCTGTTTACCTATTTTCACTTCGCCGCCTCAAAAGAACTTACCGATGCCATCATTAAATCGGGTTCAATTGCTCTGGCCTATGAAACAGTCCAGAAGGCAGATAAATCGTTACCTCTGCTGACACCGATGTCTGAAGTTGCCGGGCGGATGGCCATTCAGGAAGGTGCCAAGTATCTTGAAAAAGCAATGGGCGGAAGGGGAATTCTCCTTGGTGGTGTACCGGGAGTTACACCGGCTTCTGTCGTAATTCTGGGTGGTGGGGTTGTTGGAATGAATGCAGCTAAAATGGCCGCCGGGATGGGTGCCCGGGTTACCATTCTGGATCTCAACATTGATCAGATGCGGTATCTCGATGATATTATGCCCAAAAATGTAACCACTCTGATGAGTAATTCCTACAACATCCGGCAGGCTGTTCTTGCCGCAGATCTGGTTGTGGGTGCCGTTTTGCTGCCGGGAGCCAAAGCGCCAAAGCTGGTAACCCGTGAAATGATCCGGGAAATGAAACCGGGAGCTGTTGTGGTTGATGTTGCGGTTGATCAGGGCGGATGCATTGAAACCTGTACGCCGACTACGCATGAAAACCCAACCTTTATAATTGACGGGGTTGTTCATTATTGTGTAGCCAACATGCCCGGTGCTGTACCCTTTACCTCAACCATTGCCCTGAACAATGCAACTCTGCCCTATACTCTGCAGCTTGCCAAAAAAGGCTGGAAAAAAGCCTGTCAGGACAATAATGAACTGAAACTTGGCCTGAATGTCGTTGAAGGAAAAGTAGTATATGCCGGGGTTGCCGATGCATTCGGCTATGACTACCATCCGGTAGAGTCGGTATTGGCCTGAAAGCTGTAAATGGAAATCCTGTTTAGAAAATTAGACCATTTTGGTGACCTTGAACTGCCGTCCTATGCCACTCCCGGTTCTGCCGGGCTTGATCTCAGGGCAGCGGTTCAGGCTGAAGTTACCCTTCAGCCTGGGGAGCGGCAGATCATTCCCTGTGGCTTTTCCATGGAAATTCCAGAAGGATTTGAAGCTCAGATCCGGCCAAGAAGCGGGCTAGCCGCTAAAATGGGTCTCACCGTTTTGAATTCACCCGGAACCATTGACTCTGATTACCGGGGAGAAGTTATGGTAATCCTGATAAATCTTGGTAAAGATCCGGTCACTCTTCATCGGGGTGACCGGATTGCCCAGATGGTGATTTCCCCGGTTATCCAGGCAGTATTGCGGGTAACCTCCGGTCTGACGGAAACCGGCCGGGGAGAGGGTGGGTTTGGACATACCGGTAGAAAATAATCCGGTTCTGGGCTTTCACGACATCGGCAGCCGGTTCGACTGGTCTCTGAATTCCATCCGCCCAAACCGGCTTTTGGAATTACTTAACTGGTTAAAATCAGCCCGGGATTTTCGTCCGGAACTTTTATTTGATGATGCCTACCGGTCCGTTTTTCAGGCTGCAGAAGAAAATCCGGATCTGTTTCGGTCCTTCATACCTAAAATCAGTGTGATTACTTCCCAAATCGGGGAAACCGGGTCGTGGGATATCAGACCCGGCAGCAGCGGAAAACTTCACTGTTCCGAAAAGGAGTTACAGTTTTTATCAACCTTAGGATGGGAAGTTATTTCCCACTCCCATCTGCATCTGGCACTGGATCAGCTTGGTGCGAAAGCACTTAAATCGGAATTGGCAGAATCCAAAAGCCGGATTGAACATCTTACAGGAAAACCGGTTGATTCTCTTTCATTCCCGTTCGGAAGGGTGACTCCAAGGGTTTTAGAAGCAGCACAGGATGCAGGTTACAGCCGGTTTTATTCAAACAAAACTCATTCTGACCGCATTAGGCGTGTCTGGACCGTTTACCGGTGGGATTCTGACGCCCAGGTGCTTGCAAAGCTTTCCAGGTCAAAATGGGAGGAAACAAGGCTGAATTTCATTTCCTGTTTTTCCGGACTAACGGTTTTAGCACAAAAGGGTGCCGGTTATTACCGTCACCAGAATAAAAATAAAACTCCATGAATACAGACAATCCACTGAAAAGGGACGCCGGTTTTCTTCCGGTTGTGCTCCTGCTTGCGGCAGCCGGACTTTTGTTTTTTATTGCCCTTTCTGAACCGATTTCAGCCGGTCCCTTTATGCTGACAGCCCTCGCAATGATCCTGATCTGGCCGGTCAGACAGGAACCGATTGCTAAAAGTCTCATGTATGCTTTCGGGTTTCTTCTGGTGTTTTATATTATTTCAGAGCTAAGAGTTGTTCTCATCCCGTTCGTCATTTCGTTTATGATTGCCTATCTGATGGCCCCGATCATGGAATACTTCAGAAAATTCAGAGTTCCGCCTGCAGTTGCTGCACTTCTCGTTACCCTGATTTTTATTGGCATTCTGGTGTTTTCTGTTCTGCTTGTCGGCCCCGTTGTTGGTGAACAGGCAAAAGCAATTGTCTCCCAATGGACTGCAATTCACGATTTCATCCCCAAGCTTTTGAGTGAACCTGAGATCCGCCGGATTCTTCTGAACTTTGGACTTGATCCCAATGTCCTGATTTATAAGTATACCTATATCCTTCTTCCCGGGCTTCAGGAGGCACTTTTTAATTCAGATGGTCTCGTGTCAAGTGTACCCATGATGGCCAACATCCTCGTAAATACCGTTATTTCCCTTGTTTTTCTGCCCTTTCTTCTGTTTTACTTTATGAGGGATTATGAAGAACTGGTGAGCCGTTTCAGAGGTCTTATTCCGGATGAGAAACAGGAATTTGCAGTATTTCATGCCAGAAAGCTGCAGAGAATTATTGCAACTTACGTCAGAGGCCAATTGCTGATTGCTTTGATTGGTGCAGTGTTGTGCCTGATTCCGTTCTGGCTTTTTTCAGTTCCGTACCCGGTGGTTTTATCTATTGGCTTTCTGGTGCTGAGTCTGGTGCCTTACGTTGGAGTTATTCTGATTCTGGTTCTTGGGATCCTGTTCAGTTCTACCTCGCCGGATTTTGGTTTTCATGCTGCCGTGATCGTCATTACCTTTCTCACTGTTACCGGCATCCAGAATTTTGTTCTGACACCTCAGATCCTGGGTGATCAGGTCGGGTTGCATCCCGTTTTTCTTATCTTATCTATTTCGGTATTTGGTTATTTTCTGGGGGCACTTGGAATGCTGATTGCGATTCCGTTAACTGCTGCAATCAACGTTTACTTTAAGGACTGGCTTGAACTGAAAAACCGCCAGTTCGCCGAACGGACTCATTCAAAACCAGTATCACCAACCCTTTAATTTATTCTATCTATGGGCTTACCAGTAATTGCAATTGTCGGACGACCGAATGTCGGGAAGTCAACTCTTTTTAACCGGTTGCTCGGGCGCCGGGAGGCCATTGTTCATAATGAACCTGGTGTTACCCGTGACCGGCATGTGGCTGCCGGCGAATGGAGCGGGAAGTCATTTACTTTAATCGATACCGGCGGATTTGTTCCAGAAAGCAGGGACGAAATGGAAACTGCTATCCGGGAGCAGTCCAGGTTGGCAATCCGGCAGGCAGATACCATTGTTTTTGTGGTTGACGTGCAAACCGGCATTACCAAACATGACGAGTCTATTGCAGATGAACTCAGAAAAACGGATAAAAAAGTTTTTCTGTGTGTCAATAAGGTCGATGGTCAAACCAAACTGAACGATGTACATGTGTTTCACCGGCTGGGTTTGGGGGATCCTTACGGACTTTCAGCAGTTCTGGGCTTCAGGATCGGAGATTTTCTTGATCTCATTACTGAAGGACAGGGTACCGGAGAGGCTGAAGAGGACATCAGGCTTAAACTTGCAGTTGTTGGCCGTCCAAATGTTGGGAAATCGAGTTTTGTAAATGCCATTCTTGGCGAAGACAGACAAATTGTTTCACCTGTTTCGGGTACGACCCGTGACTCAATTGATACGATTCTCAAATATTACGGTGAGGAAATTGTTCTGATTGATACGGCAGGACTCCGGAAAAAAGCGAAAGTGAAAGAATCCGTCGAGTTTTTCTCGAACGTCAGAACCCAGCGGGCGATGGAACGGGCTGATGTTGTCCTTCTGCTTATTGATTCCCGCGAGGGACTGCTGGATCAGGATATGCGGATAATTGTCGAGTGCGTTAAGTTGGGCAAGGGGTTAATTATTGGCGTTAATAAATGGGACCTGATCGAGAAGGATAACAAAACCTACCGGGAATTTGAGGATGAGATTTACAAAAAGCTGGGTTCAAACGGCTTTGCACCGGTAATGTTCATCAGTGCACTCACCAAACAGCGGATATTCAAGGTGATTGATCTTGCACGGCAGGTAAAGCTTGACAGGGAACGGAAAATATCAACCTCAAAACTGAATGATTTTTTTCTTCCGGTTATCCAAAAAACTCCGCCGCCGGCAATTCAGGCTAAGGAAATCAAGATTAAATATATTACCCAGGTCAGTGTCAATCCGCCGGTTATCGCCTTCTTCTGCAATCATTCCAAGCTGATTCCTGATTCTTACCGCCGGTTTCTTGAACGGACTTTCCGTACGGAATTTGGGTATGACGGCGTCCCGATCCGGTTTGTATTCAAGGAAAAAAACAAAAAATCATCCTGATGAAAAAAGACCCGGTTCTGATTATTGGCGGCGTTGCAGCAGGAACTTCCGCAGCAGCTTATCTGAAACGCCTGAAACCGGAAATGGACGTTATCCTGGCCGATCAGGCCTCAGTGATTGGCTGGGGGGTGTGTGAAATTCCCCATGTTCTTTCCGGACAGATCGGGCAGCCGGATGATCTTCTTTTTTTTCCGGGAAACCGGTTTGAAACTGAAAAAGGGGTTAAGGTTTTTACCGGTGCAAAAGTAACTTCGGTAAATTTATCCGAAAAAACAGCCTGTCTTACCTTTCCCGACTTCGGGCATGTCCGGAGTGTAACCTGGTCCAAGCTTGTACTTGCTACCGGTTCTTCTGCAAAAATCCCGGAAAATCTTCAGGCAGAAAATGTATTTGCCCTTAAAACATTCAGGTCGCTGCACTCTTTGCTCTCCTTTCTTTCCGGTTCAGTTGTCCGGAATGCATCGGTTATTGGCGCAGGCCCTGCGGGGATCGAGATTTCAGCAGCCCTTGCAATGCGGGGAATAAATGTAACCCTTATAGAAAAATCACCCCAGATTTTGCCCGATAAACTCTGTTGTGAAGACAGTTCTGCAGTCTCCGATTTACTTTTCAAAAATGGAATTTCTGTCCTGACAGGCGTTCAATCGGTCTTTCCTGAAAAAAACAGTGAGGGACGGATTACCCGCCTGATTACCGGATCCGGCCAGATTGAAACTGATCTGGTTATTTCGGCAACAGGATTTCATCCAAATACTGACCTTCCCGGACTTGAAAAATTAAAAAAGCATTCCTCCGGGGCCTGGATTGTCAATTCCCGGATGGAAACAACAGGTAAAGATGTACTCGCAGCCGGAGATTGTGCTTTTGTTTCCTTTTCTGGCGGGCGGGAAGATCACTGGACTCCGCTTGCTTCCAGGTCTTCCAAAATGGGCCGTCAGGCAGCTTTAACCTTGGCAGGAAAAAAAGGTGAATTTCTCCCTGAAAATCTGATCTGGGGAATTCAGATTTTCCATCAGGATATAGTACAAACCGGGTTGACATACCATCAGCTTGCTGCGAAATGGGGGGCAGATGCCGGCACCATCCGGGTTGATGCCCCATCCCGTGTTAAATTGCTTCCGGGTACAGAGACTCTTGCCCTTAGACTTAATTTCCATAAAAAGACCCGGCGGATTTATGGCGCAAGTTTGATCGGCCCGGCAGGATCCGGGCTCCGGCTCAATGTTCTTTCCCTGGCAATTCAGAAAAAAATGACACTTTCAGATCTTGAAAACGCCTCCTTTCTGTACACTCCTGACCTTTCACCTCTCTGGGATCCGGTAATTCTGGCAGCAAGGGAAGCACAAAAACTTCACTAAAGGAACCGATTACCGATCTCTTTGTGTTCTTACAGAAAAATTAAGATTATGAAAACACCCATTGTCTGCGTTACCCGGCAACTACATTTCAGTTCTGCACACCGGCTTTTTAATCAGGCATTTTCTGCCGGTAAAAATTCTGAAATATTCGGGAAGTGCAATAACGAAAATGGACACGGGCACAATTATACCATTGAGGTAACTGTCCGTGGGCCAGTTGACCCAGAGACCGGTTATGTTATTGATCTGAAAGTGCTTAAGTCGGTAGTTGACGAACTGATCGTGGATGATTGCGATCATAAACATCTGAATTTTGATGTACCCTGGCTCACCGGAATCATTCCGACTGCGGAAAATCTGGTCGTTGCATTCTGGAACCGGCTTCAACCCAAAATTATCCAAGGGAAATTACATGCCATCAGACTCTATGAAACAGAACGAAATTTTGTCGACTACTTTGGAGAATGAAGACTCAACTGAAGGGGTTTCTCCTTCAGTTCTGGCGATCAGAGATCACATGCAGTCTGTTATTGGGTTGCTGGGTGAAGATCCTTCCAGAGAAGGCCTGGTCAAAACCCCGCTTCGGGTAGCCAAGGCCCTGTCTTACCTGACTTCCGGATATTCGATGGATCCTGAAAAAATCCTGACAAGCGCCTTGTTCCGGGAGCGGTACGATGAAATGGTTCTGGTCAAGGATATTGATTTTTATTCGATGTGCGAGCATCATATGCTGCCTTTTTTTGGCAAGGCACACATTGCTTACATTCCGAACGGAAAAATTGTCGGGCTTTCGAAACTGCCCCGGCTGGTTGATGTTTTTGCCAGAAGAATGCAGGTTCAGGAAAGAATGACCCAGCAGATTAAAAACACCATTCAATCCGTTCTTGAGCCACAGGGAGTTGCCGTTGTGATTGAAGGGGCTCATATGTGTATGATGATGCGGGGAGTTCAGAAACAAAATTCAGTGACCATCACTTCGGCAATGTCCGGCGTTTTTCTGAATGACAATGCCACCCGGTCTGAATTCATGCGGCTGGTCAGAGGATCTTCACTATAATGGCCGGTCAATCCAAAAAAACGGTCGTAATCACGGGTGCCGGGAAGGGGATCGGGCGGGAAACAGCACTTTTATTTTTGAAAAACGGCTGGAATACAGTTGCCTTTTCCCGAACAGCCGCCGATCTGGACCTACTTGCCGCTGAGACCGGAAAATTTAAAGGTTCCTTGCTAAAAGTAACCGGGGATGCTTCAATTGCTTCGGATGTTAGCCGGTTATTTTCTGAGTGTCACAAGGTTTTCGGTCATGCAGATGTCGTCATCAACAATGCCGGTGTCTTTAAAAGTGTTCCCTTTCTGGAAATGACTCAGGCTTTCTTCGAGGATCAGTGGCAGGCCAACACCCTCAGCACATTTCTGGTTTCAAGAAAATTTGCCGGTGATATGGTCCAACGAAAATCTGGCCAGATTATCAATATTATTTCGGTTGCTGCAAAACGTCCCTTTGAAGGATCAGCCGGTTACTGTTCGGCGAAGTCGGCTCAGGAAGGGCTTGCAAGGGTGATGAGGGAAGAACTGAAGCCCTTCAACGTCAGGGTTACCAATCTGTTTCCCGGCGCTGCATTTACAACTTCCTGGAAGGGAACCGGGGTTGAAGAAGCCAGGCTCATGAAAGCCTCTGATGTGGCGGGTGTGATCTTCAACGTTGTTTGTCTTGATGAAAATATGACGATTGAGGACGTGGTGCTCCGGCCTGTAGCCGGAGACCTGTAAGTGGTTATTTTAGCTTAAACCTTACCGGTAACCCAACGGTACTGGTAACAGTTTTTCCCTGGTGGCTGGCCGGGATGAACTTGGTAACATAAATTGTATTGATCGCAGCCTCATCCAGAATCGGATCTACTGATTTCACAATATCAACCTGAAGTACTGTTCCTGTTTTGTCGACGGTAACATTGACTAGTACCGTTCCTTCAGCCCCTCTTTTTATCGCCAGTTCCGGATATTTGATATTCTTGTAAAGCGCAACAATTCCGCCTTCCGGTTCAGGTAAAACTTCAGGGTTTGCGACGAATTCGGGTACTTCACCGGTGGTTGCCTCACTTTCAACCAGTATTTCAGAGTCACCGACAGGTGTATCTTCCTGCAGAGCCAGTGTTTCCTGCCGTTCAGCGGGCTTTTCTTCTGTAGCAGGTGTAGCTTTGACCGTCATCTGCGGATTGGCCGGAAGGTCAGCTTTTACAACTGCAGGGGCGGGAGCAACTGGCTGATCTTTGCTCTGCATATCAAATTTGATTTTGAGTGTAAACCTTGGATTGATCTTGATTGATTTTGCAAAATCGGCAAAGCCCGGTTTCTTGGCTGATATCTGATACATTCCGGGTGGAATGTTCACAAAGCTGAAGTTCCCGTTTTTATCCGTCCGGGTTGAAAATTTAACCGCACCATTTTCGAACAGAATTATAGTAGCTCCGGCTACACTTCCACCAGCCGTACTGGCCACTTTTCCGACGATCCTTCCGGACTCATCCTCTGTAACTGCTGCCCTGCTGTCCGAAAAAAGGACTGTGCCCAGAACTGCAGTTAAAATGAACACACTCAATTTCATAAATCCTCCTGGGGATTTAAATCAAATCCATTTGCAAAATAAAGAAATAAAATCAAATAAACCATTAAATAATAAGGTGAAATGAAATATATGCCTTAAATTATGAGTTCAGGAGACTGGATATCCTGTGTTTGTTTATGGACTCAATTTTGTGTGCAACCAGCATGAACTGACGTTTCTGAATTGATACCCGTTTTTTTAGGATATTTTGCAACTTGCAGACTGATTTTTTGATTTAAATCACAAATTAAACCCAATTTTACTAAAAAAGCTGTCCATATCAAAACAATTTATAATCGTAAATTAATAAAAACCCGGAATAAATTGAGTAAATTGAGGTGGAAGCGGTTTCTTCCTGCAAAATTAATTTGTGTTTCAAATCTGAAACAGGCAGGAATCAGACCGGTGTTATAAAGTCTCAGGAAGTTGAATACCGGTCAATTCCGGGGTATTTTTGCAGACCAACCATGAGGAACGACCATGCCATCATTGTTTAATAAATTCATTGTAGCCTCCATTCCGTTAATTCCGAAAGTTATCGTCCGGCGGTTCGCTACGCCTTATATTGCCGGTGAAAAACTGGAAGATGCCTTGACCACCATCCGAAAAATCAACGCTTTGGGCGCAATGGCTACCTGTGACCTGCTGGGAGAATTTATTCACCATAAGGAACGGGCAACCCGGGATGTTGAAGAATTAAAAAGCCTGATAATGGCTATCAGCAGAGAAAAACTGGATTCGAATGTTTCCATCAAACCCACCCAGATGGGGCTTTTACTGGATGAAGAATTTGCATACCAAAACATCAGGAGCCTGGTAGAACTTGCAAAAAGCCAGAATATGTTCATCCGGATTGATATGGAAGATTCGGCCTGTACTCAAAAGGAAATCGACCTTTACCTCCGCCTCAGGAAGGAATTTGATAATGTCGGGCTGGTAATTCAGGCTTACCTTAAACGAACCGATCAGGATGTGGACCTGTTAATTCAAAACCGTGCCAATCTGCGGATCTGCAAAGGTATTTATGTTGAACCAGAGGCCATCGCCTTTAAAGACAAGCAGGAAATACGGGATAATTTTCTGAAACAGATTGAAAAAATGTTTGTTTCTGGGTGTTATGTCGGAGTGGCAACACACGATGAATATCTGGTTACCGAAACCATTAAACTGGTCAGAAAACACCAGGTTAAAAAGGACAATTTTGAATTCCAGATGTTACTCGGTGTTTTGCCCAGATTACGGGATTCTATTCTGAAACAAGGATACCGGCTGCGGGTTTATGTGCCCTATGGTGAGCAATGGTACGGATATTCGACCCGGCGGTTTAAGGAAAACCCTGAAGTTGCCGGATACGTCTTTAAAGCCCTTTTCGGACTTAAATAAACCACCGGGGATTTTTATCCTCCGGTACAGACAGGAATCTGATTTGAATGAAAATCAAGCTGCAGGTCAGGGGAAAACTCCTCTGACTTTGCTCGGCGAACTCAAGCTGAAATTAGCCTCTGCAGACGGAAATTCGGGCAGTCAGAACCTTTTCCGGAAAGGTAAACCAGCCGTTTACAGAAAACTCACGGAAGAAGCTGCCGAGGTCTGGATGGCCTGGCGGTTTGAGTCCGGCGAGGATCTGGCACTTGAAATCAGCCAGTTATGGTATTATCTGATCCTTCTTTCTTTTTATTCTCCCGAAGACAACACCGAAGCTGAGGGTCTGTTCCGGAAACTTGAATCCGGTTTGCTTGAGGAAGCCGACTCTGAGCAGCCGGCAAAATCGCTGATTCATGCCTGTTCAGATCTGGTTTGCGGTGCAAAAGCATTTCCTGCAGCCCTGTCTGAAATTTTACGTCATTCCCTGAAACTGGCCGGTTCAAAACGGATTCAGTTAACGGATATTTTTTCCCACCTTTAAGTTTGGATCCACATGAAACCAGTTTATAAATTCCGGGTTGGAATCCCTAAAAACGACCGTTTATACCCCGAAATTGCCAGTCTCCTTAACCAGGCTTCTATCTGGCGGGATCCCAGCCGACGCAGATTGTTCGTTGACCTGGACAAGCACAACCTGTCCCTGATTTTTGGACGTGCAAGTGAGATTGCCCTTTCCCTCTCTGATGGAACTCTGTCCTGCGGATTTACAGGGCGGGATCTGATTCTGGAAAACGGAAATGATCAGGTAACCGAGATTATGCCGCTGGGAATCGGAAAATGTTCCCTTGTTTTTGCTGTGCCACAGGATAAGGCTTCAGAACCAATCGGGTATTGGGAAGGGAAGACCATTGCAACCAGTTTTACCCGGCTTGCAGGTGAGTTTTTCAAAAGAAACGGAATTACCGTCCATCTGAAAGAAGTCACCGGTGGTGTAGAAGGAAAAGTGGCCACCGAAGAAGCGGATGCCATTGTGGATCTGACCGAAACCGGAACTACCCTCGAGGCAAACGGACTTAAAATCAGGGACATCCTGCTTGAAACTGAGACTGTATTTGCCGCACAAAAAGCACTTGCAGAGGATCCCCGGATCGAACTGATCAAAACCCGGTTAACCGGGGTGATGCTGGCAAGGGAAAGTATCATGATTGAGTATATGATCCCGAAAGAAAAGCTGCAGGATGCCATTAAAGTGGCCGGTGGACAAAAATCACCGACAGTTGCTCCGATTTATGGTGACGACCGGTATTTTGCAGTCAGAATTGTGGAACCCCGGAACAGAGAAAACGAAATTATGGACCAACTGAAACAGGCCGGCGCTGTCGGTATCTTTTCTGTTCTGTTGAACAATACCCGGTTCTGACATGATTCTGGATCTGGACAGGCTTGTTCTCCGTTCCGAAAAAACCGGTTTCACCATCAGTCTGGAAGGGAATTTCAGGGATGTTTTTGGGGTCTTACCCGGATTATATTCCCGAAACTACCAGATTCCGGGGGATAGTATTTTTCTGATCCCGTTTAACCTTCAGTTCCGCCCGGGTGACGGGGAGTCTGTCTGGCTGGACTGGACGGAGGCAGAACGGGAAGATCCGGACTGGAATGCCCGGTTTATCCTGACTCTTTCTGACCGGATCCTGCAGGCAGCCAACGAAATCTGCAGGCGTTCCAACGAGTTTGAAATCATCCTGACTGAATCTGATGCCTGGCCTGATGAAGTCAGACAAATCTGGATTTCCCGCCTGAGTACCGGGTTTACTGTCAGATAGTCGTTTAAAGAGCAGACTTTGGGGAAATTTATTTGATTTTACCCGGAAACGACCTATATTTGCAGGTCTTTGGAAAAGTGGCCCCCAGTCGGAGACCACTTTTTTTATTTTATACCCACTTGATTATGACCGAACAGCAGATTATTTCGATTCTGGAACCCCTGGTTGAAAAGGCATGTGAACCCTTTCAGGCGTTTAAAGTTTCGGTCTCTGTAAAAAAAGGAAGCCAGACTGAAGTCGAAGTTTCAGTCCAAACCAGAACAGGGCTGACTTCCGGTGAGGCAACCGGAATTTCCAGAAGTCTGAACGACCTGCTCGAATCGGTTGACCTGTTCGACGGACCCTGGGATTTAGTTGTCGGCAGCCCTGGAATCGGGGAGCCGCTGAGAGATTTCAGAGCACTTGAATCGCAGATTTCCAGGCTGGTAGAAGTGACCTTCCGGGCAGATACTGGCAAAAAACCCGTAACGGGTTATCTTCGGTCCGTCTCTGATGCCGAATTGATTATTGAAGAAAAAAATAAACATAAAAAAGAAGAACCACCCCGTCATGCTTTGAAAACCGGTGAGATTGAATTCGTCACCGTTCAGGTAGACTGGTAAAAAAAGGACCGCATATGAATTCTGAAATCGTAGAAAGTTTTGCCCAGATAGCCCGGGACAAGAATATCGATAAAGACGTTCTCTCCGGTATTATCCGTGAAATTTTTATGGGAATGATCCGGAAACGGTATTTTACAGATGAAAATTTCAGCGTGATTGTGAATATGGACAAAGGCGATATTCAGATCATTCAGGAAGTGGAAGTTGTTGAAGACGTATTCAGCGATGTGGATGAGATTTCGCTTGAGGATGCCAGAAAGCTGGATTCAGATGCTCAGCTCGGGGATATAACGGTTAAAATTATTCCGCTCGCAGAATTTGGCCGCCGTCTGATTATGCAGGCAAAGCAAAGCCTGAATCAAAAAATCAGAGAGCTGGAAAAAGATCATATTTTCAATGAATATACTGCCCAGATCGGTGAAATTGTGGTTGGGGATGTCTACCAGAAAGGTAAATCCTGGATGCTTGTCAACCATAACAAGGTTGAACTGTTTATGCCCAAAGATGAGCAGATCCTGAAAGAAAATCCGAAGAAAGGCGAAACCATCCGGGCAGTTATCAAGGATGTTAAACGCCTGGCCGATTTTAAAGAAGAAGAACTTCGTAAAAAACGGGAAGATCGCAACGGACGCAGCAATGACCGCATCCGGAAAGAAAACTATAATAACGACCCGGTTATTATTATTTCGCGCGGAGACAACAAATTCCTCGAAAGATTATTTGAGATTGAAGTTCCTGAAATTTATGACGGAATTGTTCAGATCAGATCAATTGCCCGGTTGCCGGGTGAAAGAGCAAAAATTGCAGTTGAAAGTACCGATGACCGCGTTGATGCTGTTGGCGCCTGTGTGGGGATGAAGGGAACCCGGATTCACTCGATTGTAAAAGAACTCAGCAATGAAAATATTGATGTAGTCCTGTATTCTTCCGATCCGAGAGTTTTTATTTCAAAAGCCCTGGCCCCTGCCCGTGTTATGAAGGTGGAAGTTGATGAGAAGAATAAATATGCCAAGGTGTACGTTCAGACCGACCAGGTGAAACTGGCGATCGGTCGTGAAGGACAGAATATTAAGCTGGCTTCAAACCTGACCGGATATGAAATTGACATCATCCGTGAGTTCAAACCGACCGGTGATGATGATGTGGATATCATGGAATTTACCGAGTTTGATCAGAAATTCCTGCAGCTCCTTGTCGATGCCGGATATGATACTGCCCGGAAAGTGATGCAGGTTTCGCCGGATGATATTGCAGCAGAAACAGGTGCACCCATTGACCAGATTAATGATCTCATATCCGAAATTGAGTATGAGTTCAGGGAGGATGACGAAAATTAAGTGCTTTGACTGAACACTGAAAGGTCTTCCCTGTAGTCAAAATAGAGATAGGAATTTATGAAAGTATTTCAAGCGGCCAAGGAATTTAATGTATCAACCGATGCAATCATCGAGTTGCTGAAGAAGAAAGGCTTCAAAGATGTTGTGAATATGACATCGAACCTTTCTGACGCAGAATATTCTGAATGCCAGGCCCATTTCCAGAAGGATAAAGCAGCAGCTGAACGGATTAATCAGAAAATTCAGCAGCTTTCCACCAGCCGCCAGAAAGAACAGCCGGCACCGCACCCGCCAGTTCCCGTTCCTGCAAAACCTGCAGCCCCTGCTCCAGTTCCTGTTGCAGCGCCCATCCCGGCATCGGCAGAAATTGCAGAACCTGTAAAGGCGCTTGTTCCTGAGCCTGCTCCGGTACCGGAACCTGAACCAGTTCCGGCTGCGCCTGTTGCTGAACTTCAGGCAGAACCTGAAAAAGCTGAAGAAGTTTCTGTTCCGCCAGTTTCTGCTCCCAAAAAGGGTCTGACAGTAATCGGTAAAATTGATTTGAAAAAGTCTGGATTCGGTCCTAAAAAGGAAAAAACAGAACCTGTTCCTGTACCTGAACCGCAAAAGGAACCGGTACCAGTTCCAGAACCCGAAATTCCAGCCGCACCGGCTGCTGTTACGGCTGAACCTGATCCGGTAATCCAGGAACCTGAAAAACAGACACCGGCAGAGGTTACCCCCGAAACTGAGACCGGTTCTCAGGATAAGGAAGAAAAAAGTGAATCCGGATTTAAATCCCACGAAGGCCATCAGAGAATTGAACTGAAGGTTAAAGAAGTCGGGAAAGTAGATCTTGATAAGTTTAATGAGTATACGAAACGTCCACGCCGGAAAGGCAAGGATGAGAAGCCCGGCGGTCCCGCCGATCGTCAGGCGCCAAGGGATCCGAATCAACCCAGAAGAGACAATCCACAGCGGCCCGGAGACCGTCGTCCGCAAGATGGACAGAGACCCCAGCAACAGGGTGCCTCACGTCCGAAACTTGCCAACCAGCCGGCTCCTGCAGCCCCTCAGCCCGGTTCGGCCGGGAAACCCGGACACAAGGATAAGCCGGTAACTGCGGTTAAAAAAGAAGGTGAAGAAGGCGCAAAGGCCCTTGGCAAAAAACGGAAAATTAAAAAGGGCAAGGTGGTTGAGCTGACCAATGAAGAGGTCATGCAGTCCATCAGGACCACACTTGCCACCATGGATGAAAGCGGATTCACCGGACGTCATGCTGCCAAAAAACGGAAAAAGGCCCAGAGAGAAATGGCCGAAGCTGAAAAGCAGCAGGAAATGATCCGTCAATCCACCATCATTAAAGTTACCGACTTCGCCAGTGCTAACGAACTGGCCGGGCTGATGAGTGTTCCGGTTAATCAGGTTTTGTCAAAATGTCTGGCAATGGGACTCTTCGTATCCATTAATCAGCGGCTTGAGAGAGATAATATTGAACTCATTGCCTCTGACTTTGGATTCGGTGTTGAGTTTCAGGATGAATTTGCTGAAGATATCTATGCAACCAAGGATGATGATGCTCCTGAAGACCTGAAACCAAGACCACCGGTTGTTACGATCATGGGTCACGTCGATCACGGAAAGACATCTCTGCTTGACTATATCCGGAAGGCCAATGTGGTTGCCGGTGAAGCAGGCGGAATTACCCAGCACATCGGTGCTTATTCAGTGAAGCTGGCCGATGAACGGACCATTACGTTCCTGGATACACCGGGTCACGAAGCCTTTACGGCCATGCGGGCACGGGGTGCCAAGGTTACTGACGTTGTAATTATTGTAATTGCTGCCGATGATAGTGTGATGCCCCAGACACTTGAGGCTATCAACCACGCCCAGGCCGGCGGTGTACCAATGGTTTTTGCAATCAATAAAATTGATAAGACCAACGCCAATATTGACCGTATTTACCAGCAGCTTTCAGAGAAAAATATTCTCGTTGAAGAATGGGGCGGTAAATATCAGGTGGCTAAGGTTTCCGCCAAATCGGGGGTCGGGGTTCCTGAACTTCTCGAAAAAGTTCTTCTTGAAGCCGAAATTCTGGATCTGAAGGCAAATCCTGACCGGAATGCCCAGGGTGCGGTGATCGAGGCTGAAATTGACAAAGGAAAAGGAACTGTTGCAACCATTCTGGTTCAGACCGGAACCCTAAAAGTTGGGGATATTTTCCTCAGCGGTGCAACTTACGGAAGAGTAAGGGCACTTCTGGATGAACGGGGCAAGAAAATGAAACAGGCTGGTCCGTCCATGCCGGCTCAGGTTCTTGGTTTTGCAGAAGTACCGCAGGCCGGGGATATTCTCGTGGTAATGGATTCTGAAAAAGAGGCCCGTGATATTGCTCAAAAACGCCAGATTCTGAAAAGAGAACAGGAACAACGAAGAGCACAGAAACACATGTCTCTCGATATGATCAGCCAGAGAATGAGTGAGGGCTCCATCCGTGATCTGAACATTATCGTGAAAGGTGACGTGGATGGGTCTGTTGAAGCTCTTTCTGACAGCCTGATGAAACTGTCGAATGCTGAGGTCCGGGTGAAGGTAATCCACAAAGCTGTTGGACCAATTTCCGAATCGGATGTGTTGCTTGCTTCTGCATCAGATGCCATCATTATCGGCTTCCAGGTTCGTCCGAATCTGAATGCCAAGAAACTGGCTCAGACCGAAGAAATTGACATCCGTCTGTATTCGATCATTTATGACGCCATCAACGAGGTGAAACTGGCTCTCGAAGGTATGCTGTCTCCTGAAATAACTGAAGAAGTAACAGCAACCCTTGAAATCAGGGAAACCTTTAAGATTTCCAAAATCGGAACCATTGCAGGCTGCTACGTTCTGGATGGAAAGATGCACCGGAACAGCAAGATCAGAGTTGTGAGAGATGGAATCGTGGTATTCACCGGTGAACTGGATTCTCTGAAACGGTTTAAAGACGATGTTAAGGAAGTCGAAAAAGGCTTCGAATGCGGTCTTAACGTGAAGAACTTCAACGATATCAAAGTTGGGGATCTGATCGAGGGCTTTAAAATGGTGGAAACCAAACGTACTCTGGCTTAATCTGCCGGACCTGCACTTCAGCCGGTTTTCTTTCGGGGAAACCGGCTTTTTTTTCTCTGAACGGATTCATTTTTTCTGACTGTCTGTTAGATAACGGAAAACCGTCACACATTTTACCGGAGCTGTTATGTCAATCCGAACCGAAAAAGTATCCAGTTTGATCCGGCAGGAAATCAGCCGGCTGTTCACCAACCAGTTTTCAGATTTATCGCCAAACATGATTACCGTCACCCATGTGAAAATGTCGGATGATTTGTCGGTTGCCAAGATCCATTTAAGTATCTGGGGACGGGTTGAAGATGTTGATTCCACTTTTTCCCGTATCGAGGACCGTAAACGGGATATCCGGTTTGAACTATCCAAATCCATCAAAAACCACTTCAAAATCATGCCCGAATTGGTTTTT
The DNA here is from genome assembly GCA_023151185.1 of Bacteroidota bacterium. Lineage (GTDB taxonomy): Bacteria > Bacteroidota > JABWAT01 > JABWAT01 > JABWAT01 > JAFLBE01. The sequence continues at coordinate 110,110 of JAKLJL010000002.1, read as the reverse complement.
CTGAGAGATGACTCAATGGATTATGTTGAAAAAATCGAGGGAATTTTCAAGAAAATCCGTGAACAGGATGGCGGAAAGAAAGAATGAGTTCTGAAATCAACTCGTTTGATCTGTTTCCTGACGGAACGTTCCTGATTGATAAACCAACAGGTTGGACGTCTTTTGATGCGGTTAATAAAATCAGGCGCATTTCCCGGATTAAAAAAGTCGGTCATGCCGGAACCCTTGATCCGGCAGCTACCGGACTGTTAATTATCTGTACCGGAAAAAGAACCAAACTGCTTGAAGGATTCCAGGCACAGAAAAAAGTTTACTCAGGTACCATCACCTTTGGCTGGACAACACCGAGTTATGATTCTGAAACTGAGAAAACGGCCGGTTCAGATCCCTCTCATCTAACTCCTGAGCAAATCCGGGAAGCTGCCCAATCCGGGTTTACGGGCACTATATTGCAAATTCCGCCAATGTTCAGTGCTTTGAAACGGGACGGGAAAAAGTTATATGAACTGGCCAGAAAAGGGAAGGAAATTAAACTCGAACCCCGGGAGGTAACCGTTGAGACCTTTCAGATTTCAGAATTTGAAAATGGAACGGCAACCTTCCGGGTATCCTGTTCAAAGGGAACTTACATCCGGAGTCTGGCACATGATCTTGGTCAGGTTCTTGGAACCGGGGCTTATTTATCGTCACTTCGGCGCGAAGCCATTGGTCAGTATTCGGTAGCAGATGCCTGGGATATACTCCGGTTTGAAGAAAAATTCAAAGCCTGGCAGACTGCAGCTTCTGGGGAAAAGGAGCCTGTCAGTCATGTCTGAAGTTTATCTTGCCCTTGAAGAGTACCCGTTTACACAGAATTCTTTTGTTACCCTTGGAGCTTTTGACGGAATTCATTTCGGTCACCGGCAAATCATCAGCAGACTGATTTCGGAAGCGAAAACAAACGGCGGGGTTTCTGTTCTTATTACCTTTAATCCTCATCCCCAGGAAGTGATTCAAAAAGGCCCGGCTGAATTCAGGTTATTAACCACACTCACCGAAAAACTATCCGTTTTGAAACAGACCGGAATTGACCGGATTCTGGTTCTGCCTTTTACCCGTGATTTTTCGGAATTGTCTCCCGAAGACTTTATTGAAAAGGTGCTGGCGGGTAAAATCGGTGTGAAAAAAATATGGCTGGGGTATGACCACGGTTTCGGTCGAAACCGGCAGGGAAGTGCCCGGTTGCTGGAAGAATTCGGGACCCGCCTCGGATTTTCAGTTGAAACTGTTCAGCCTCAGGAAAAAGACGGAGTTGTGGTTTCATCAACCGGAATCCGGAACCTGATCCGGGAAGGCAGAATCAGAGAAGCCAACCAGCTTTTGGGATATGAGTATTCCCTTTCCGGGATTGTGAGCCGGGGGGACAGGATCGGCAGAACAATTGGGTTCCCGACTGCCAATATATTCCCCGAAAATCCCCGGAAATTACTCCCCTCTAACGGGGTTTACATCGTGGGAATAGTCATTCGGGGAATCCTGTATGACGGTATCTGCAATATCGGTTTCCGGCCCACCTACAATGGAAGGGAATTAAAAACCGAAGTTCATATTCTGGATTATTCAGAAGACATCTATGGCCTTCCGGTTTGTGTCCGGTTTCTGGAACGGCTTCGGGATGAAAAAAAGTTTTCCGGATCAGACGAACTCAGAAGCCAGATAAAACTGGATGAAACAACTGCCAGAGCCTGGCTTGCAAAACAAAAATTAAAATGAAAAATGACAGGAACCGGTGAAGTCACCTGCCGGAACTTGTTAATCAGGGATCTATTTTCTAATTTCCGGATCTTTCAGACCTGAGGAACGAATGGGTAAAGTAATTGCGATCGCAAATCAAAAAGGTGGTGTCGGGAAAACGACAACCTCAATCAATCTGGCTTCTTCCATTGCAGCAGCCGAAATACCGGTTTTGTTGATTGATATCGATCCGCAGGCCAATGCAACCAGCGGGCTTGGTTTTGATAAATCTGCTGATCACCCCTCGATTTACGAAGTTCTGATCGATGGTGTGGATCCCAAAAAAGCCGTTTTAAATACTCAAATGCCTTTTCTGGATCTGATTCCGTCGACCATCAATCTGGTTGGTGCCGAAGTTGAAATGGTTGGAATGGAAGACCATCACAAAGTTATGCTGAAGGCTCTGACTTCCATCCGTCAAAAATACAGTTATATTATTATTGATGCCCCGCCAAGCCTCGGACTGCTTACTTTAAATGCTTTGACTGCTGCCGATTCTGTTCTGATTCCCGTTCAGTGTGAATATTTTGCTCTTGAAGGGCTAAGCATGCTGAATAACACCATCGAACTGGTCAGGCAGGGACTGAATCCCGGTTTGGAGATTGAAGGTGTTTTGCTGACCATGTTTGACGGACGGACCAATTTAAGCCGTCAGGTTGCAGCAGAAGTCAGAAAATACTTCGGAGAAAAAGTGTATGACTCGGTCATCTTCAGAAACATCCGGATCAGTGAATCACCCAGTTTCGGGAAACCACTGATTTTATATGATGCAACCAGTGCAGGGACCGAAAATTATATTACCCTTGCTCAGGAAGTCATGTTCCGCAACAAGGACAAAATTTTTACAAAAAAACTGAGGTCACTCTCAGAAAAAGACCAGGACAAACTTTTTTACAAGCAGATGCTTCAGATGAAGCAAAATCTTGAAACCGTTTCAGGAGAACGAGCTTAGTGGCAAAAATGGCTTTGGGCCGCGGACTTGGGGCCCTCTTACCTGCACAGGATGCCGGGGAAAAACAGGTTCAGCAGGCATTGAAAGAAAAAAACAATCTGAATGATGCCGATCTTAAAAATCTGGCTCTGGAAGTGGATCTTTCTCTGATTGATCCGAATCCGTTTCAGCCCAGAACTGAATTTTCGGAAGAAGCACTTGATGAACTGAAACGGTCCATTCAGGAACACGGCATCATTCAGCCACTGACCGTCCGCAAAAAAGCTGGTGGCCGTTTTGAACTGATTGCCGGTGAACGCCGGATGCGGGCTTCCAAACTTGCAGGTCTTAAAAAAGTGACTGTTTATCTGCTCGATGTTAAAACCGATGCAGAAATGCTTGAACTGGCTATCATTGAAAATATTCAGCGGAAAGACCTGAATGCGATTGAAGTAGCCAATGGCTATAAACGCCTGATGGAAGAGTGTAAACTGACCCAGGAAGAAGTGGCAATCCGGGTAGGAAAAGACAGAACTACCGTAACCAATTTCCTTCGCCTGCTTAAACTTCCGGATTACGTTCAGTCCGGTATTGTCAGGAATGAGGTTTCAATGGGTCATGCGCGTGCACTGGTCACCATTGACGACTCCGGTTTTCTGAAGGAAATTTATGACCGGATTGTTAAAGACGGATTGAGTGTCAGGGAAGTTGAAAAAGCCGTTAAAGCCGGACCCAAAAAGAAAAGCGACAAGGACCCGTCCCCTCAAAGAAAAGTGGCGCCGGCCGTTGCCGATGTGGAGCAGCGTCTCAGAACCGCATTTTCGACCAAAGTACTGGTAAAGGAAAAATCGAAAGACCAGGGTACCATTCATATCGAATATTACAGTCTTGAAGAATTGGAACGGATCCTTGATCTTATCGAAAGTGCAGCACATAAGTAAATTTGTCTGCCTGTTTCTGCTTCTTGCCGGGTCAGTTTACGGCCAGCAGGATTCGGTTTCAGCTCCGGTTAAAGAACAGAAATCTCCATCAGGTGCCATGCTCAGAAGTGCCGTTCTGCCAGGTTGGGGCCAGATTTATAACGAATCTTATCTGAAAGCACCTGTAATTTTCGGGACCTTTGCCGGACTTGCCGGCGGGGTTATTTACCGGCATACCCAATATTCAGATTACCGTGACCGGTATAAATCGGCAGTTGCAAATCCTGTTTATGGACCCGATGGTAAAACAACGACCGGTACCTATGAACGGAATCTGAGATTGTACCGGTTGTACCGTGAATTTTACCGCGATGAACGTGACCGCCTGGTTTTTTATATGGGAATTGCCTATCTGCTGAATATTGCAGATGCCTACGTGGATGCCCATTTATTTGATTTTGATGTGGATGGGCCACTGGGTGTACCATCTGTTCATGCCTCTGTTTCTCCCGGGTTTCTCTGGCGTGACGCCACGCCGGTACTTTCCCTTCAAGTGACATTCTGAACCTGTTTTCACTTCCCATTTTCCGGGTGATACCATGATCTCATTAAAGCCAGTTGTTGTTTCCTTTATTGCCGATACAGATACACCGGTTTCTGTTTTCCTGAAACTGAGAAATTACTATCCGCTGCCTTTTCTTTTCGAATCGGTTGAATCTGGAAACCGGATCGGCAGGTACTCGTTTATCGGCCTGAATCCAATTTTCAAATTCAGAATAACAGGCGACAGGTCTGTTCTGGAACCGCTTCAGCCCTGGTTCCGGTTTTCGTTCAGAAGCGGTACGGCTGTTGATCACCTTAAAGAATTACATAACGCCTTTTCCACCTCGCCGGTTGAGGGACTTCCATCCTTTACTTCCGGTCTGGTCGGTTACTTTTCCTATGAATCCATCCAGTTAACCGAACCTGCTCTGGCCTTTAACAATCCGGCAGATTACCCAGCCGACCTGGTCAGTTTATATGGCTTTGACAGTCTGATAATATTTGATAATGCCAGCCGGAAAGTTTTTCTTGTTGGCAATACATGGAGTTCTGAAACTCTCGCAGTTCCCGACGACTACCGGTCAGAGGGCAGTGTCCGGGCACGGCTGACCATGATCCGGAACCTGATCATTGACCTCAGGGAATCCTTCCCGCCCAAGACACAACCTTCTGAGCCATCCTTTAATGTGCCGGCCTCGGTTTTTACAGAAGGTGTCACCAGGACTCAGCATCACATCACTGAAGGCGATGTTTTTCAACTGGTTTTAAGCCGTCGGCTTCACAGCCACTTTACCGGTGACAGTTTTGAACTGTTCAGAGCCCTGCGGGTAATAAATCCGAGTCCATATCTGTTTTACCTGGATATGGGGAATGACCTTTCTGTGATCGGGTCAAGCCCTGAGGTGATGGTCCGGATGAAAAATAAACAGGTTGAAGTCAGACCGATTGCCGGAACCCGTCGAAGGGGACTTACCGAAGCTGAGGATCTTGCAATCGAAACCGAACTTAAAACTGATGAGAAGGAACTTGCAGAACACCTGATGCTGATCGATTTGGGCCGGAATGATGTCGGGCGGGTTTCTGAACCGGGAACTGTCGAGGTTTACGACCAGATGATGATAGAACGGTACAGCCATGTGATGCACATTGTAAGCGGTGTGCGGGGGAAATTAAAGCCCGGTCTGACGGCTGTTGATGCCTTTTTTAGCTGTTTTCCTGCCGGAACTTTAACCGGAGCACCCAAAATCAAAGCCATTCAGATCATTGAAAATCTTGAACCGGTCAGACGGGGAATTTATGGCGGTGCGATCGGGTACATCGATTTCAACGGCGGAATGGATACCTGTATTGCCATCAGAACCCTGGTCAGACACAAAGACGATTTATTTCTTCAGGCAGGTGCAGGTATTGTTGCCGATTCGAAACCAGACCGTGAGTTTCAGGAAACCACAGAAAAGCTGAATGCAGTTCTGACCAGTCTGGGTATTGTAAAGGAATTACTCCCATGATCCTGCTGATTGATAATTATGACAGTTTTACCTACAATATTTACCAGTATGTGGCCGAACTGGGGTATGAAGTCAAAGTCATCCGGAATGATGAACTGACTGTCGAAGAAATTGACCGGCTCGGGGCCACCCATCTGATTCTCTCACCAGGTCCGGGAACACCGTCTGAAGCTGGGGTTACACTCGACGTGCTGCGGAGGCTGAAAAACAACTACCCGATCTTTGGTGTCTGCCTGGGCCATCAGGCAATCGGGGAAGCCTTTGGAGGAGAAGTTGTTCATGCTCCTGTACTGATGCACGGGAAAACCAGCCAGATTTTCCATCAGGGCCGTGGAGTTTTTTCGGGTCTGCCTTCTCCGTTCAGGGCTACCCGGTACCATTCCCTGATCGTCAGAAAGGAATCTCTGCCTGACGAACTGGAAATTACAGCATCAACTGAAGATGGGCTCATCATGGGTCTCAGGCACAGGACACTCCGGATTGAAGGCGTTCAGTTTCATCCGGAGTCAATTTTAACCGAGCATGGGAAACCTCTTCTGAAGAATTTTCTGGAGCATGTATGACGAAACCAAACGGGGATACCCATCCAAGAACCATTGAGAATATTTCGCAGGATGTCTGGCGGATATTTAAAATAATGGCAGAGTTTACTGAAGGGTTCGAAAAGTTGGGACCTTTGGGTCCGGCCGTCTCTGTTTTTGGATCTGCCAGAACCAAACCGGGGTCCTTCTACTATGAAAAAACAGTCCGGATTTCCAGAATGCTCGCTGAAAGAGGGTTTGCAATTATAACCGGCGGGGGACCTGGAATCATGGAAGCAGCAAATAAAGGTGCCCATGAAGCCGGTGGAATTTCTGTCGGACTGAATATTGATTTGCCTCATGAACAGCATCATAACCCTTACATCAACCGGAATTACCTGATCGAGTTTGATTATTTTTTCGTCCGGAAAGTCATGTTTGTAAAGTATGCCCAGGGCTTTGTCATGATGCCGGGCGGTTTTGGAACTATGGATGAAATGTTTGAAGCCATCACCCTGATCCAGACCCGGAAAATAAAACCCGTTCCCATCATTTTGTTCGGTTCAGAGTATTGGGCCGGACTGTTATCCTGGATACGCCAGACCATGCTTGAGGACGGCAAAATCAATGCTGAGGACCTGGCCATTTTTCAGATAACCGACGATGAAGAGGAAGTTTGCCGGATTATGGAAAACTTTTACAAAGAACAGCATTTTTCTCCGAACTTCTGATATGAGGAATCCCGTGTTTATTCTTTTTTTTGTTCTGTTCGGATGTCAGGCAAGTCCGGATACTTCGTCGTCACCTGTTACCCAGATCCCAAACCGGATTTCAGTGCTTCCCGCCTGGCCGGAGTCATTGGTCGTCTGCGGAATCCGGTTGCCGGTCGAAGACCAGGAAATCAGAGAACGGTTTGAACGGGAATTTTACACCACGCTCCACAATGAAAACCTGAACCTGCAGACCGTGATGGCAGGAAATAAACTGCTTCCAGTGCTGAAAAAACTGATCCGGGAGGAAGGCCTGCCCGAAGATCTTGTCTACCTGGCGATTGCAGAATCCAATTTGAGGTTTGTTTCCAGTCCTGCCGGTGCAACGGGGCTTTGGCAGTTAATGGAATTCGTAGCCCGAGGCGAGGATCTCAGAATCAACTATTGGGTAGATGAACGGAATCATACCGAAAAATCGACCCGGGCTGCCCTTTCCCTGATCAAAAAATTAAAAAGGAAATATCAGGACTGGAACCTAGTATTTGCTGCCTATAATGTTGGTGAAGGGAATATTGATGATAATCTGAAATTTCAGAACGTTACTTCCTTTTTTGATCTGTACCTGAATGAAGAAACCAGCCGGTATATTTTCAGGGTTTATGCTGCCAAGGCCATATTTGAATCTCCCGGAAAATGGGGACTTCCTGCCTGGGACTTCAGGGAACCGGAAGGTGGAACCGAAACGGTTAAAGGTCCCGTGCAGAACCTTGCTGCATTTGCACTTGAGAGGGGAGTTTCTTACCGGGATCTTAGGCTGGCCAACCCGTGGATGAAACGCCGGGGACTTCCTGATGGAACTTACCTCATTTCAGTCCCTTCAGTCAGAAAGGATAAAACATTCTCGCTGAACGGATATTCCTACACCAAACTGAAAGCAGTTGATAATCTGGCTGCCGGAACTGTCTCCCATGAGGTCAAAGAGGGGGAAACCCTGCTGAGTATTGCTCTTCAATATGATGTTGAGACCGATGAGATTAAAAAGTGGAATAATTTAAAAACAGAAATGCTGATGACCGGCCAGAAACTGAAAATCGTGCTTAAATAAACGGGTTCAGTCTTACCGGTTTCGCAGAAAAACCCTTTGCGGTTCACTTTTAAATCCCGTATTTTGAACCAATCGCAAAGTGAAGGTTATTGTCATGTCCGTTTCTGTATTTATGACCGGTTTTCCCGGTTTCATTGCTTCCCGGCTTATAAAAAAACTCCATGAAAATTACGCTGAATTTGAGTTCCTTTGTCTGGTTCAGCCCAAATTTTATGAACTTGCAGTTTCTTCAAGGAAGGAAATTGAACAGGAAATCCCCGGACTGACAGGAAGAATCAGTCTTCTGAAAGGGGATATTACAGAAACCTCCTGCGGGTTGTCCGGAGCCGACCTTGACACGGTTTTAAACAAAGTTGAGGATGTCTGGCATCTGGCTGCCATTTACGACCTTACCATTGCCCGGGAACCGGCATACCGGGTTAATGTAGTTGGAACCAGAACTATTCTGGATCTGATTTCCAGAATGAAGGCATTCAGAAGGCACTTTTACATTTCGACGGCCTATGTTGCCGGCCTGCGCACGGGAACAATCTATGAGGAAGAACTGGATGCCGGTCAAAAATTTAAAAACCATTATGAAGAAACCAAATTCCTCGCCGAAATTGAAGTAAAAAGAACCGCCAGACAGTATCCAACCACCATTTTCAGACCGGGTATAACTGTTGGGGATTCTGTAACCGGCCTCACTCAGAAATTCGACGGACCTTACTATCCGCTTCGCACGATTGATAAACTGCCCACCTGGTTTGCAATGGTTCAGGTTGGTTCCGGAAAAGAAACAATCAATCTGGTTCCGGTAGACTTTTTAGTTGCTGCAATGGCCTTTTTGGCGGTCAAAGGGAATTCGGAAGGGAAGGTCTATCACCTGACCGATCCGTACCCGTTAACCCAGAAGGAAATCCTGAATCTGTTTATCAAAAAACTCAATAAGAAATTTGTCCTGATTCCGCTTCCTGAATTTATCGTAAACGGGGTTATGAAAATTCCGTTCATTGCCGGAATTCTGGGCCTCCCGGCTGAAACGATCAAATACTTTGACCATCCGCAAAAATTTGACTGCAGTAACACGCTTGCAGATTTGGCCGGTTCGGGAATTCAGGTTCCGCGGTTTAACACCTATTCAGATAACCTGATTGCCTTCTACCATCAGAAAAAAGCAGAGTTTGCAAAAAAACAGGCCATGTTTTAACCTTTTGGAGGTTCTATGAAACTGGATAAACTTCTGGTTCCGGTTGACTTTTCGGATGCGACCGGGGTCCAGGTTTCTTATGCCAAAGTACTTGCCGGTCAGTTTAATTCAGAAATTCATCTCTTTCATGCCAATGAAGCCTTAATGGCACCCGTTTCGGCAGAGTCGTTCGGGTTTGAACAAATGGCCTATCAGTCTCTGCTGGATCAGATAGAAAAAGGTCTTGCAGAAAAAGTAGAGGGTTTAGCAGAAACACTGCGCCGGGAAGGATTCCGGGCAGTTTCATCGGTTGCCTCGGGCCGGGCACACCTCAAAATTTCGGAGTACGCAGAGGATACTAACTGCGGGCTGATTCTGGTGGGGACTACCGGACACACCCGGTTTCACAATTTTATGCTTGGCAGTACCACCGAACGCCTGCTGCGTTTGGCGAACAGACCGGTTATGAGTATCCACACCGGCAGCATGATTCTGCCCCTAACTTTGAAAACCATTCTCGTTCCGCTGGATTTATCGTCAGACAGCGAAAAAGTAGTTCCTGCAGCCATCACCTGGGCGCAGCATTTTAAAAGCCGGATTTTATTCCTCCATGTTGATGTTTTAGGCGAGTACATGAATGCTGAAAAAGAATTTTTACCGGATGCAACCGACCGGTATCCTGAATTGCACCGGGTGGCTCATGAGAAAATCATCCTGGACAGCGAAAAAATTCCGGAGGAAATACTCCGGTTTGCAATCAGTGAGAAGGTAGATTGCATTATGCAAACCTCTCATGGAGCAGGAAAACTGTCAAAGGCGCTTCTGGGAAGCAAAGCTGACGAAATCATTCATAAATCGCCGGTTCCTGTAGTCACTTACCGGATTCACCAACAGTCTCTAACCTAATAAATCCCGTTAAAATGGTCTACTTGATTCAGTTTCAGGTGGTATTGCTTTCCTTTGCTGCCTCCTCCAAAATTTACACTACCACCCTCCGGTATATCCGCCAGGCTTATTTCTCTTTTCTTGAAACACTGGATCAGGTCTTTTCAACCCGGAATGTTGCTCAGTTTATAAAAGGGTTGGTCATTGCTCTGATTATCTGGACTCTGGCAAAGCTGATTCTCATTGTTATCCGGTTTTCGGTAAAAAGATGGATGCTGCGCGGAGATTCTGCTGCCGGTGAGGGTCACAGAAGTCAGAGAATCAGAACCATCGGGACCGTAATTCTGAATTTGTCAAAATATGGAATCATCATCCTTGCCGTGTTATTAACCCTGAAAGGATTTGATGTAAATCTGACTGCGATTTTGGCGGGTGCAGGTGTGGCCGGGTTAATTTTAGGTTTTGGTGCACAAACTCTGGTCAGAGATGTGATTGCAGGGTTTTTTCTTCTTTTTGAAGGTGATATTGCAGTTGGTGATGAAATTTCAGTTAACGGGCAGGTTGGGGTGGTTGAATATATCGGTGTACGGGTTACCAAAGTCAGGCAGTTTAATGGCGAATTGCGCATTGTTCCCAATGGCGAACTTTCCAATTTCGGCAACCTGAACCGGGGGTACATGAAAGCAGTTATTCAGGTCAGTCTGGCCTATGAACAGGATCCTGAAAAGGCAATGACACTCGTCTCAAAACTGGCCGGTGAGTTTTACACCGAACAGGCAGACCTCATGCTCGATGAACCGGTTGTTCAGGGAATTACACAATTCGGGCAATCGGGGATTGATATCCGGATTCTGTTTAAGACCAAACCCGGTTTGCAGTATCAGATGGAAAGAGATTTCAGATTGATTTTGAAAAAGCAGTTTGATACAGCCGGAATCGACATTCCGTTCCAGCGACAGGTTGTTTATCTGAAAAATACTGCTGGAAATTGACGGGTACCGCTGGCGGATGAAAAAATACCTTCTGACGGGTCCCTTTTCTTTAAAAAAACAACGGCTTGCTTTCGACCTGGCTGGTTTGGGCGGACTTACTGCCTTTAATCCTGACCGCTTTCTGATTATTCTCCCCAATCGCCGGATGATTACCCTCATGGAAAGGGCCTTACTCGGTTTTACCGGCAAAAAGGCCCTTATTCATCCCAGATTGATGACCATTGACGAAATGTGGCTTTCTATACTGAGGGAAAATCATCCGGATCTCAGGTATGAAACCCGGTGGCAACGGCTCCTGATTTTCAGAAAACTGCTCACTGGCCCTTTTTCTGATCTGATCCGGAATGAAAACCCGGATCCGTGGCTTTCCTATTTTGATCACTCTGTTCGTGCGTTTGAATCAGTCACCGGAAGTGTTTCCGATTTCCCTGATCTGCTTCTCGAAAACTGGGAAGGAAACCGGGAACAGGCCAGCGGATTTTTTAAATTTTATTCGGCTTATTTAGCACAGGCTGAAGCCAACTCTTCGGTTTCCAGAGAGCGGATCAGGTTTTGGTTTCCCGATTCAACCGACTTTTTCAGGTCAGTCGACTCCGTCCTGTTTTTATCACCTGATGAATGGATTGAAGACCATTGGGCCTATCTGGTGAAAAACTGTCTGCCATCCGTGGCGGCTGTTTTTTCACTGGATACCGGACCCGAAAATGAGCCCGATTCGCCTGTTAATGGAATTGTGGACCAGTGTTTCTCTTCAGAGTGGGAGAAAATCCGGGTGGCTGGTCCGCCTGAACCCCGGCACCGGCAGGTTTCCGGTTTTTCATCAATCCGTGAAGAAGTAGAATTTATTGCCTCCGGAATAAGGAAACAACCCCATCCCCTGCATGAACTCTGTGTCGTGGTCAGAGACCGGGAAAAATATCTTCCGTGGATCAGATTGATTTTCAGCGAAGCCGGAATTCCCTATAATGTCTCATCAGGATTTCCTTCGGGGCATACTTCATTGTTTCGTCTGCTGAACACAATTCTGGAACTCAGTTCGGGAAGGGCAGATTTCAGAAACCTGCGCCAATTTCTGCTTCATCCCCTGGTTAAGGATAACCTGACATTTCGTCATGTTGAAATGGTCTTTGCTCAAACAGGTGACCATCAATCACTTAATGACTGGATAGTAATCTCAGAAGCTGAATCTTTCGGGGATGCCGGACTTTTAAATCACGCTGCCATCCAAACGTTAACCAGCCTGAACCGCCAGATTTTAAGCTGGAATTCCTCACCCGATTTCAAATCCTGGCTTGATTTTGCCGAATCCTGGATCAAGTCCCTGCTGACTGCTGATTCGGTTATTGACCGTCTTAAAGTCGATTTTGCTTCCTGGACCGTCTGGCAAAAACTGGTTACGGCCTTTCACGACCTGGCACGGACTCCCATGCCCGAATTGTCCTTATCGCCGGCAGATTTCCGGTTTATTCTGAACCATCTTATGGATCATCTGACCTGGAACGAACCGGTTAGAAATGGTGTCCAGGTACTTGGTCCGCTTGAGGTCAAAGGCACTGAGTTTAAAAGTCTTTTCTTTTGCGGACTTCATTCCCGGGTTTATCCGTCGCCACCAAAGGAGGGAATGCTGTTTTCTTCCAGGATGATGCGAAACCTGGATCTCTTTTTTTTCAGGATGGTTCAGAACCGGGAGTATGCCGAGTTTGAAACTATTTTTTCGAATCCAGCAGATTCCATTTTTCTGACCTGGACTTTTGAACCAGGAGCTGATTCGCCTGAACCTTCTCCGTTTGTTCTTTCCAGAGGACTTTTTCCGGTTCAAACTCTTTCCGGAATCCCCGAAACCAGCCTCAGATTCAAACTGCTCAGCCAGGGCGCAGACTCCTTTCTTCCTCAGTTTCTGGCCGAGAAAGTCCGGTACAGCCGTCATGCAGACCAACTGAACGGCCCAACCCGATTCGACGGCCTAATTACATCTGCCCGGGCAAAGCAGGACTATCTGGCTTTTCTGGATTCACATTTCCATGAACTCAGTGCTACGAGTCTTGATTCCTTCGCACATTGCGGACAGAAGTTTTTTTACGAACGGTTCCTTCATCTTGCCGAAGAAGAAGAATTTCAGGAAGAGACAGATGCCCGTGACAGAGGAAATCTTCTGCATGCAGTTTTGCAGCACTGGGCCAATGAGAAACTGAATGGAAACCGGGCTAATGATTGGGATCTGCTGTGCCAGGCAGCCGAAAACTATGCTGTAGATCATTTAAAGACCGATAAATTTCTGCACAGAAGTTACCTCAGGAAACTGTTAAACCGAAAAGTATCTCCTCTGGCCGGTTTTCTTGAAACTCAGGAAAACCTGAATCAGATTCAGTCTCCGTTTGCAGCAGAATGGACTTTCGGTTCCGGCAATTCTGAAACACCAGAGTTCAGGGTAAAAACGGATACCGGACGTGAATTTCTGTTTAAAGGTAAAATTGACCGGATCGATAAACTCAGGGATGGAACCGTTGCGGTTATTGACTATAAACTAAGTCAGCAGAGTAACCAGATTGAAAAAGCCAGATCCGGAATTTCCTTCCAGATGCTGATTTACAAAGAAATTGCCGAACGTCTTTTCCCTGGCCCCGGTTCCCTGGCATACCTGACTTATTTCACCCTTGCAGGACCGGGCGGGCAACCTCATGAACGTCTGAAGCCGTTTTTAGGAACCCGGGATGTTTTACAGCAGCTATTTCCAAAAAACAGAAGGCAGAAAGATCTGTTTAAATCTGATCTGGAACGGGATGACTTTTTCGCAGAAGTATCTTCTGAAATGAAAAAGAAGATAAAAAGTCTCGAAAATGGGGAATTATTCCACAATTTAACAGACTGGATGCCCGAAAGATCCGGATTTGAGTGTCCGGCCTATTGTGCCTTTTCCTCCATTTGCAGAAAGGATGAATCGAGATTAAAGGGATGGTCGGGAAAACAGGAGATTTTAATTGAGGATTGAACCTGACCTGCTCCGGTCTCTTTCAGACCAGCAAAAGAAGGGACTTCTGACCGACCGGAACTGGATAGTGTCAGCAGGTGCCGGTGCAGGGAAAACGAGTGTCCTCACCGCAAGATATCTGCATCTGATTTTAAACCTGGATCTGAATCCATCCGAAATTCTTGCCGTTACCTTTACCCGGAACGGGGCTGAAGAAATGCGGAACCGGATTTTAGCTGAACTAAGGACCTGTCCGGAAATTGGGGATACGAAACGGTTTGAGCTTTTAACGGGTGTTGCCCGTGCAGATATTCTGACCTTTGATGCGTTGTTTCTTGCTTTGTATTCAGAATTTGGCCCTGCTGCCGGATTTCCGCCGGCAGTATCTGTTCCTGAATCAGCAGATATCAGCCGGTATCTGAATGAACTCCGGTCAGATTTTCTCCGGATTTTAAATACAGGCACTCAAACCGGATTCTGGTACGGCCAAACCCACGCAGACTTGCAGGAAACCGGTGAATTTTTGGCTGAGACCGACCAGCTTTTACAGGTAATTGATCAGGTTTTAGCCTTTGCAAAGTCTCATTCCGATCCGGATGAGCTTTTTTTTCTGAACTCTTTTGCCTCCTGCGGAATTCCACTTTGTCTGGCTTATTCCCGAATCACCTCGGCTTTACTTTCCGGTGATGGCCCTGACTTTGAAAAGGCTGTTTCCCATCTGACTGATTTTACCGGCAAGCTTTCTGGCTGGGCTCTGAAACCAGAAACCGGAGAAGCTGACAGCAGTTTTTGGCTGAAATCCATCCGGTTGCTTTTAAGCCAGTGGGAACAAATCAAAAACCTGACAACCGACCGGGAATCTATCCGGAATTTAACAGATAAACAGCTTAGTCTGGTGACAGTTCCTGGTTTTTCCTTACAGGATGAAGAGTCTGCACTGCTGGTAGCCCGGTTCAGACTTCACTTTTCAAGATTGGCGTCTTCCTTTATTTCAGGCTTTGGGGCATTAAAAACTGCCAGATCCCAGGCAGGGTTCCAGGACATTCAGGCGGTGGTCTATCAGTTAATCCATCAGTCTCCAGAGCAAGCACTTGCGCAGCTGCTATCCGGCCGTTACCGGCAGGTTATGATCGATGAGTTTCAGGATACCAACCAAATTCAATGGGAAATGCTGAAGCCATTCGTTTGGGATTATCAATCCGACCGCCTTCAGCAGGGAAAACTTTTCATTGTTGGCGATCCCAAACAATCCATTTTCAGGTTCAGGAATGCCCAGGTTTCTGTTTTTCATGAAGCCGGGATTCAGATCAGCCGTGACAATCAGCTTGCCGGATGTCCGGCCCGGGAAGATTTATCGGAAGGTGAAAAAACAGGTCATCTGAATCTTACGGATAATTACAGGTCCTGTAAATCTGTTCTGAATTGGGTAAATCTGATATTTGATGCCGAATTCTGCCTTTCACCCGATGGAAGGCAAATCAGAAAGCAGGTAGACTACTTTCCGATGACCCCGGCAAAAACGTTTTCGCAGGATGATCCATTTTTTGACGGTGAAGTGACGCTGGTCAACCAGACTAAAAAGGAGCTCATTCCGGCATTGGTTGCTGATTTGGCTGCCCACATCACTCAGATAAATCTGGGGAAGGATCCCCTTTTCAGGCTGGATAAAGACAAAATTGCAGTAATTGCTTCAAAAAATGCCAGCCTCGATGAGATATCGAGATTTTTAAGGCAAAGAAATATCCCGCACCGCAGGAGCAGAGGCCTAAACCTCCTGCAGACAGCCGAAGGAACAGATATCCTGAATTTTGTCCGTTTTCTGGCAGATCCTGAGGATGACCATGCCTTCACAGGCGTATCAAAATCACCGTTTCTGCTTTTGGCGGATGAAACCTTATTTCAACTCAAACTTGAAGGCCGGAAGTCTTTCTGGAAACTCATTTCATCCGGTGCAGGATTTGATTCACTTGAGCCGGGTGAAAAGTCAAAACTGGTTATTTTCAGAACCCTGGCAGACACCTGGCTTTCGGCAATCATGACGGGCCCGGTTTCGCCGGTTATCTGGCAGGCCCTTTCAGAAACCGGTGCCTGGGCCTGCTATTCCTCTTTGGTTAGCCGGGATCAGGTTTTAAGTAATCTGAGTCAGATTATGGAGGAAATTATCCGGCTTGAAAAAACCGGCGGAAAAACAGCCCGTGATCTCGCAGATGACCTGAAACTGCTCAGATTTGAAGAAGAAGGCCTTGCAGAAATTCCTTTGTTTGCAGGAAATTCTTCCGTCCGGATTGACTTGCTCACAGTACATAAGGCTAAAGGCCTGACCTATAAATATGTTTTTGTTCTGGATGATTTCAGAACGATGGTGAAGGCTCCCTCCGAAATTTTCTGCAGGGATGCAGTTTGGGGTACCGCAGTCAAAACACTTTCTGCCGGTGCAGATGGTTCCCAGAAAGATACTTTTTGGGGTGCAGTTGTTACTAAAATGAAGGAAGAAATTCAGGCAGAGGATAACCGGCAGGTTTATGTGGCACTGACACGGGCAACCCATAAACTTACGTTCGTTTCAGATTTTGGGTTGGATGAAAACGGACAGATTTCTGAATCCGGAAAACTAAGAAACTGGGGAAGCAGAATAGGAAAAAACCTCCCGTATTTCCTGAGCCTGGACGGAGTTGGTTTCAGGCAGGGGCAGATTGAGGACTCAGAGTATAAAACAACGCCATGGCAGGAAACGGAACCATCACTGAAACCGGATGAAGCCGGCGATTGGCTTCAGATTTTGGCTAAAAACCGCCCAATAATTCCGGAATCTGAAGCCTACTTTACCAATTTCACTGCCACAGGGCTGCTGGCGGCCAGGAAATGCGGCACCTCGAACCGTCTGAAAAAAATTCAGATTAACCGGAAACGGACACCTGCATCCCAGCCTGATTTGAGTCCGGCGGAAAAGGGAAGCCTGGTTCATTTACTTCTTTCCAAACCAGAGTCCGAATGGAAAGAATTACCGGAACTGCAACTTATTCCGGCAGCACTGGCAGAATCTCTTAAAGAAACGGCAGGACAGGTTCATGGTCACCCCCTGTTTCAGAACCTGCAGCAAGGTGTGTCCTTTTCGGAAGTGCCCTTTATTGCGGTCCTCGAGGGTCGGCATTTGCAGGGGAGCATTGACCGTCTGGTTCTTTTAGATAACGAAGCCTGGATCATAGATTTCAAAACCAACCGGCTGAATGGCCGGTCACCCGACGTTTTGTGGGACGACTATTTCCTTCAGCTTCAGATTTATTCTTATGCAGTCCGGTTGCTTTTTCCTGAAATCGGGAAGATACATGCGGTCCTTTTTTCAACTGAAGCCGGCAGGGAATCGGTCCGGACTTTTACACCCGAAGCGGTTAGCTCTTTCTCTGAAGAAATTCTGCCGGTATTAAGGTTGGTTGAAAACCGGGAATATGACCGGGATTACCAGACAATTGCACCGTATCTTTGTGAAGAATGCAGTTTCTACTCATTTTGTCATTCATCTGTTTCTGAAGAAAAGGATTCTGTTTCAATTCATGAGTTCTGAATACCCCTCTTTATTTCATTTTTCTGAAGGTTACCTCCGGTTACCCGTTTGGGGGCATATTCCGCTGGATTCAAGACTGCGTTCGGTGATCAGTCACCCTCTTTTTTTCAGACTCAGGGGAATCCGGCAACTGAGTTTTGTTGAATACATCTTTCCTGGTGCAACTCACACCCGGCTGGAACACTCGATCGGCGTTTTTCACCTGACCCGTCAGGTCATGCAAACCCTGGTTCAAAATCCGGCCAGTGAATCCGGGCGTGATTTGCTGACCGATGAAACCATCCGGATGCTGCTTGCCGGAGCTTTACTTCACGACATGGGGCACTATCCCCATGCCCATCTTCTCGAGAATCTGAAACTCAGCAGCCAGGACGGAGATGGCTTTATCCATCACCAGGAAATGGCCGAAGATTTACTCTTCGAAAAAAGGGACGGCGTTTCTTTGGCTGATGTACTCGAAACTGAATGGCAGGTCGACCCCAAACGGGTTCTTTCAGTTATCCGGGGTGATAAAAAGATGGAGCCCCTGGGGAAAATCCTCTCAGGAAATCTGGATCCGGATAAAATGGATTATCTTGTCAGGGATGCCCATCACTGTGCAGTTCCGTATGCCAGTGTGGATACCGCCCGGCTGATTGAGTCTTTTGTGTTTGATAAAGAACGGTCCCGCCTGGCCATTACCAACAAAGGAATTGCCAGTTTTGAGTCTCTTGTTTTTTCGAAATACATGATGACCCGGCATATTTACTGGCACCATACGGTTAAAACATTTGGTGCCATGATGAAACGATTGGTTCAGGACCTGATGGATGACCATATTCTGGATCCGGTTACTCTTAAAAATCTCTTTTATCAGTCAGGTGATGAACAGCTGCTTTTCAGACTTAGGGCCGAAACTGAAAAAACCGGATTTCCATCTCTGGAGTTGCTGGATGGGATTATTGACAGAAAGCCCTATAAAAAGCTGGCTGTGTTTGGCTTTACCCGGGAAACTCCCAATCCGGATCCCGATCGGCTGATTCAGGTTCCAAAAGGGGTGATGGATCATCTTGCGAGCCGGTTCGGAAAAGACCTTAAAACCCAGGATCCGGTCATTCTGGCCGTGAATCGTCTGTTTCATGATCCGATTTTCCGGAAGGAAACGGAAATTGATCTGGCTGAAAAACTGAACAGAAAAACCAACCACCGGTACCGGATCCGGCCACATGAAGTATTGATTGACTCGCCGGGGTTCCATTCAGTCTTTGAATATGCCGATCTGATGGAACTGCAGGTCTATTCCGTCAGGGATCATACCTTCCGGCCCCTGTATCACAACCACCTGACCCTGTTTCAGCCTGAATTTATTTCTGGCTTTGAAGCCTTTTCCAAAGAATTGCAGATTCTTGTCCACCCCAGGCTCAGTCATCTTTCCGGTGAACTGAATTTGGCACTGCCTGACTTTATCGGATGATGAAGATGAAGATATTTGGGGAAATATTGCCCAATCTAAGTCAAAAATTCCGGTTTTTCCTGATTCCGGTGTTCCTTTCAGTTTTGAATTCTGGTTCGGTTTTGGCTCAGTTTCCCTATCCGGATACGGTAACCAATAAACCTCCGGCAGTCATTCTGCAGCTTAAAAGCAATAAAGTTGCTGCGTTTACCTGGACGTTTATCCGTGCAGCCAATCCGGGCTTTGCACTGATTAATGAAGGCGGGGTATATCAGCAGGGGTATACCAGCCAGTGGGGATATATGGTGGGCAAAACCGGAAATACCAAACTGTTTGCAGAGTACACCTATGTCCCCGACCGGTTTATTCCCCACATATTCCATACCGGTGTTTTGCTTGATATTGTTACGTATGTTGATCAGGGTCTGATATTTAACTACCGGTACGGTTTCACTCCGGGAATTGGTCTGTATTCGGATTTTAAAGATTACGGACTTTCACTCGAATATGCTGCCTGGTACGAAGTCATTCAGTTTACCCGTTTATATGCCCGGTACCGGTTCAACTTCTGGGTTTCCCAGCCCAGTATCGGATTTCAGGATTTTGCTTTTGGCATCGGACTTCCGTTATAGTTACCCTCAGACTATTTCTTCGAGGCGTGCTGTGAAGTGCCTCAAAACCGGTGCTTCATAACTGATCCGTAATCCCTTCGCCTTCGCCCGGTTTTTAAACAGTTCTTTTAAGCCCTCTGCAACATAATTCATGTGCATGGTTGTGTACACCCGGCGGGGTATTGCCAACCTTACCAGATCAAGCCTTGGAAGGATCATTTCTCCGGTTTCAGGATTCGTTTTTCCAAACATCAGACTGCCGACTTCTACCGAACGGATCCCGAAGTGGCGGTAGAGTTCTGTTACCAAAACCTGTCCGGGAAACTGTTCTGGCTTGAGATGGGGATAAAATTTCCGTGCATCAAGGTAAACCGCATGCCCGCCGGCAGGCCGGATAACCGAAATACCGGCCTCGGTAAGAAGATCAGCCAGATATCTGACCTGGCTGGTGCGGTAAGATAGATAATTCTCATCCTGTGCTTCCATGAGACCAATGGAAATAGCTTCGAGATCCCGGCCGGCAAGCCCGCCATAGGTCGGAAATCCCTCAATCAAAATCAGGTAATTGGTAATTTGTCTGGCCAGTTCGGTATCATTTAAAGCCAGAAAACCGCCAATGTTGACCAACCCATCTTTCTTGGCACTCATGGTGCAGCCATCAGCATACGAAAATAGTTCCCGGGCAATTTGGGTGACCGGTACCGATTCATATCCTTTCTCACGGGTTTTAATGAACCAGGCGTTTTCTGCAAACCGGCAGGCATCCAGAAAAAGCGGAATTCCGGCTTCCTTGAGCAGTTTACTGACTTCCCGGATGTTTTCCATGGAAACCGGCTGCCCGCCACCCGAATTATTGGTGATGGTCAGCATACAAACCGGAATCCGGTTTTTACCATATTCCCCAATAACTTTCTTAAGTTTATTCAGATCAATATTGCCTTTGAACGGAAGTTCAAGTTCCGGCTGGTAGGCTTCATCAACAACAAGATCAAGTGCAGTTCCTTTGTGGAATTCAATATTGGCCCGTGTCGTATCAAAATGGCTGTTAGACGGGATCACGGTGTTTTCATTGGCTATCAGACTGAACAGCAGGTTTTCTGCAACCCGTCCCTGGTGGGTGGGAATTACGTGTTTAAACCCGGTTATGTCCCTGACTGTTTTCTCAAATTTAAAAAAACTGCGGCTACCGGCATAGGCTTCATCACCGGTCATCATACCTGCCCATTGACGGTCACTCATGGCACTGGTACCCGAATCGGTGAGCAAATCAATAAAAATGGTTTCTGCCGGGATAGAAAACAGGTTGTTTCCGGCTTCTTTGAGCAGTTCGGTTCTTTCTTCAATTGTGGTCATCCGGATGGATTCAACCACTTTAATTTTAAAGGGTTCGGCAGGGAATTGCATAGGTTGGTCCTTTTCTGGTCATGGTCGGTCACTCAAAAGTACAAAAGTGCCAATGAATTCCAAAGACGGTCAGTTCAGGATAACCAGTTTTTGAGTGATGGCTCTCCCACCAAAGAAAACCCGAAGTAAATAGAGTCCTGAAGCTGCATGCAAGATTTCCGGTTTCAGAAAAAGTTCATCGCCGGTTTGGACGCCGGGAAACAGAATTTCCGAAAGAACCTGGCCGGTAAGAGTCACAACTGATACCCGGACGGGCCCTGGAGCCGGAAGGTGAACCCGTATGGAGGTGCCGGGATTGGCAGGATTGGGATAACAGGGAGAGACAGAAAAAGCTTCAGGTGCCTCCCAGACTGTTTCTGGTCCGGGTGTGAAAAAGGTCGAAGGCCCGGGTAAAATCTTCCCGTCGGGGGTTTGGGAATCCAGCCTGAAAAATGTTTTTTTAACAGGGAGTGAAACCAGCCAGGAGTAACTGTTTTTTTGCCCGCCTTTGGCCCGAAGGCCTTCATTCCATTTCCAGTCTGCAACCGGACTCCAGGTGCCCGTCTCCTGTTGGGCCAACAAAATGTACCCGGACAAACCCGTTTCATCCAGGGTTGTCCAGGAAAGCAGTAACTGACCGCCGGTTGTTTTTCCTGAGAAGGACGTAATTTTAACCGGAAGCGGAACATCAGGCTGCAAAAAGGGCTCCGCAGCCCTGAAGGCATTTAACTTTCCGTATCCCCAGGAATTTCCAGGCACAATCCCGGTCTGAGAATCTGTTGAGGCACCCTGCTGAAGTCTGGTTTTTGCCTGAGACGGTGTCAGGTCAGGAGCAAGCTGAAGCAGTAAAGCAAGGGCTCCGGCAGTGTGTGGGGCTGCCGCGGATGTTCCGGTAAGGGATCCGCCCGCTGTTGAAACATTGGATGGAGCACAAATTTCTGGTTTAATCCGCCCGTCCCGGGTTGGTCCTGTGCTGGAATTGGAAAGCCTGCTTCCGGATGACTTGTCATAAGCACCCGAGGTAACAGCCTGAATGGACGTCCCCGGAAGTGTGATCACTTTTTGGGAGGAAACATGATCAGAGTACGTTCCGGATACGGTGGAGGCATAAACCCAGTTATCAAATTTACTGCCCGAAACCTGGTACCTGGAAATCAGAACTGCCTTCCAGTTACCGGTTTTAACTTTCCGGTTGTTGTAATTGATCAGTTCCCAATCGATTACATTCCTCTGACTGACAGGATCAGTGTTATTTCCTGCATAAAGAAATCCTTCAGAGGTTGACAGGGTATCAAACCCGGTTCTGAGTTTAAAAGGACCATAAACAGTTCCCGAAGGGCCAATCAGCTTCAGATCCAGACTGTCCTGAACCGGATACCAAAGATTATTTGAAAAACTTTGGTTGGCGGATCCCGGGTTGGAGGTTATCGAAAACCGAATGGTATCGGCAGCATTCTGGGCAGGAAGTTGGCCGGAAACGTAAATCATCTGCCCGCCGCTGTTTCCCGCTGCAAGACTGAAAAGACTTCCCGGTCCTGACAAAGTATCAATTGCTTTTTCATTCGCCCTGCTTCCGTCATGCGGACCGAACTGACTTCCAAAACTGTAGCTGACAACGACAGGTTTCCCGACAGCTTTTGCCTTTTTACAGATATAGTTAAAGGCATCGATGGTATTGGCCATGGTTGCCCCTGGTTTTCTGATTACAAGAATGATATCAGACTCTGGGGCCATTCCTTTTAACCCCGACTGGGATCCATCTCCGCAGGCGATAGAAAGACAGGAACTTCCATGCGATGAAGCCGGTATTCCCGTGACCAGTCCGGAATTCAGATCTGATGCAAACCACTCTGTCCCATAGGAATAGGTTGGAAAAACCGGGTACCTTGACGGCGTGCTTGTTCCCTGATTCCAGATTGCCAAAATCCTGGTTTTGCCGTCCGGCTGTTTATAGTCGCCGTGGTTAACGGTAAAGCCGTCATCAATTACCCCAACAATTACCCCTTTTCCGGTAATTCCAGCCTGATGAAGGGAATCTGCCCAGGTTCCAAGAAAAGTACTGCCTGATTTCTTTTGGGAAACACTGGTTGAAAGCAGCGGGTCATCAGACGGACCGGTGAAAGCAGAACCTTTAAATGAAAGTGTCTCAAGCTGGGGTAACCGGTCAAACGGAACTGAAATGGTGATCAGATCCCCGATTACAGTTTCAACAAAACCATCAAGTGAGTTTAGTTCGGCGGAAAGACTTTCAGTATTCCAGTCTGGTGTTCCGGGATGCAGAACAACCTGGACCTTTTCAGGTTCCTGCATCTTTAAAAAACGGGGCCGGTTGAGAAAAAGAAATTTTTTCAGATCCGGGCTGAGCATAACCTGTGACAGGCACTCCGAAATGAACAGGGAAGACATCAGCAGAAAAAGTGTTTTTTTCATGGCGGAATATGAGAAAAACGAATGAATTTTCCCAGAGTCTGCCGGATTCAATTGCCAAAGGACACATGATTCCTTAAATTGAACTCATGAGCAAACGAAACGCCAGAACCTCATCTCCGCCGCCTTTTATTGGAGATGACTATGAATTTACCCGTGGGCATCCCTTGCCGTTTGGTGCCAGTTTATTCAGAGATGGCGTTAATTTTTCGGTTTATGCCCGCCATGCAACAGATGTCAGTCTGGTTTTAATCAACCCGGTTACCAACGTGGAAGTTTATGAATTCAGGCTGGAACCTGATGACAATAAAACCGGCGACGTCTGGCATTGCTTTTTAAAAGATCTGGACCCCTCTGTTTGTTACGGCTGGAGGATTGACAGAAATCCAAATATCAGACCCCATATTCACCGGTATGACCCCGAAAATATTCTGATTGATCCTTATGCAAAGGCTTTGTCTGGCGGACATGTCTGGAACCGGTATCCCCACAAAGACAGGTATTCGTTAATTGTGGATGATGAATTTGACTGGAAAAACGACAAACCGCTGAATATTCCGCTTGTTGATTCAGTTATTTATGAAGTTCACCTCCGGGGGTTTACTGCACATCCGTCATCCAGGGTAACCAACCGGGGTACATTTAAGGGTATGATTCAAAAAATCCCCTACCTGAAAGACCTCGGAATCACGGCTGTTGAGCTTTTACCCGTGAATGAATTTGAGGAAATGGAAGGATCAGATCGCCGCAACCCGGTTACCGGACAACCGCTGATGAATTTTTGGGGATATAACCCGATTTCCTTTTTTGCACCCAAGGCTTCTTATGCCGCCTCAGGAGCAAACGGCGGGCAGGTAACTGAATTCAAGGAAATGGTTAAAGCATTTCATAAGGCTGGAATTGAAGTCATTCTGGATGTTGTCTTTAATCACACAGCCGAAGGAAATGAATACGGCGAGTCCCTCAGCTTCAGAGGGATTGATAACCAGACTTATTATATAATAGACCAGGTCACCGGCAAATATCACAATTATTCCGGTTGCGGCAATACATTAAACTGCAACCATCCGTTTGTCCGTGATTTTATCATAGACTGCCTTAAATACTGGGTAACCGAAATGCGGGTTGACGGATTCCGGTTTGACCTGGCCAGTATTTTGGGGCGTGATCAGGATGGAACGGTACTCAATAACCCACCTTTGCTTGAACGTATCGCAGCAGACCCGGTACTTTCGAAAACAAAAATCATTGCTGAAGCCTGGGATGCAGCCGGACTGTATCAGGTTGGATCCTTTCCGCATTGGCAACGCTGGGCTGAATGGAACGGGAAGTTCCGGGATGATGTCAGAAAATTCGTCAAAGGGGATCCCGGTATGGCTGGTATCATTTCCAGAAGAATAACCGGCAGTGCTGATCTGTATGAACATTCTGGCAGGGCCCCCTACGACAGCATCAATTTTGTGACCTGTCATGACGGATTTACGCTGATGGACCTGGTTTCATTCAATGAAAAGCATAATGAAGCAAACGGAGAAAACCAGGCAGACGGCTCAAATGATAACTTTAGCTGGAATTGCGGTGCAGAAGGCCCGACTGATTCAGAAGAAATCACTCAGCTCAGGATCAGGCAGGTAAAGAATTTCGCAGCCATTCTTCTGTCTTCATTTGGCGTCCCGATGATTCTTTCGGGTGATGAAATGGGCAGGACCCAGCAGGGAAATAACAATGCTTATTGCCATGACAATGAAATCTCCTGGTTAAACTGGCAGCTTTTAAACCGGAATTCAGAAATTTTCCGGTTTTTCAAACGCCTCATTGCGTTCAGAAAAGCCAATCCGATTTTAAAAAGAGAAAAATTCAGTGAGTTTGACCTGACCTGGCATGGTTTTAAGCTTTTTGAACCGGACTGGTCAGACTCTGCAAGATGGATTTCTGTTCATATTTCTTCCTCCAGATTTCCTGAAATGACGGGTGTAAAGCACCTTCAGGTCATTCTGAATGCCCACTGGGAAAATCACTCTTTTGAATTGCCCAGGCTGGTTGGGAAGGAGTGGTACCTGTTTCTGGATACTCATCTGCCATCGCCGTTTGATATTTCGGATGAGGGAAAGGAAATTCTGCTGTATAACCAGGAAAATTATGAGGCTAAGGCCCGTTCCTGTGTCATTCTGATCGGGAAGTAAGTTACCTGTTGATCACAACCATACCTCTGCCGATTTCACGGCCACCGGGAAATGCATTGATCGTTATGTAGTACATTCCATTGACTGCCGTGACACCATCATTATCCTTGAAATCCCAGACATAACTCTGATTGTATTTTGCACCTTCAGAAAGAGTATCTGACCGGATAACGGTTAGGTATTCATTTTCAATTCTGGCAATAACCGTTTCAGTAGACTGGGTAGCCAGAAGGGGAATACTTTCATCCAGGACAACAAAATCTTCGGTATAGCAGCCAGACAGAAAAAGAATCTGAACCAGAATGAAAATCCGTTTCATAATACTAACCCAAAAAGAATTGATAACCTTAATGCATTCAGTTCCGGTGAATAATCAGACGGATCGAATCCCGGTTTTGCATGGGCCTGAACATCAGAACTGAACGTATATTGCCAGGAACCCCTTATTTCCGCAAACATCGGACTTTCCTTTCTGGAAAAACTACCGAAACTAACCGTAACAACCCCCAGATAGGCTGTAGAAGAAAAACGATTTGTTAAATATTGAATTGGCCCCGAGTTGAATTTGAAATTCAGTTGGGACAGCCGGTTATCTTTTGCAAGTATAAATCCACCACCAAGCCCAAAGTAGGTACCCCAGTCTGTCAATCTGTGTGCAGGGTTTTCAAAAATCTTTTCAGTACTGATCTGATAAAGATATAATTCATGTGTTATTTCATACGGAGGCGATGTTTCCTTGTAGTCGAGTCTTTTGTTTGTGTATTCACTGTAATCAAAATCAAAGAGGATTCGCATGGAAGTGTTGGGATTAAAAATTCCAATTCCACCCTTGATTGCCCAGGAGGGTCCAAAACCATCAATTTTTTTGTCGGAATTGAAACTCTCGACACGGGAAATCCGGTCTTCCTCCTTTTTCATATTAAATCCGTTTATTCCAACTCCAAAGTAAGGAGTAAAAATCCATTCTCTTGGTATTTTGGCTGGCCGGTAAAAAACAGTCGATGTGGAAGTGACTGTGTCCGCTTCTGTTTCCTGAGCATATCCTGAACAAAGGGGTTGAAGAATGAAAAAGGCTAATAGGCAATAAAATTTCATTGCTTACCTTTTAATGATGGCGGCTGTACTTGCCAATTCTTTCCCATCCAGGGAAATGGTCAAAATGTATAGTCCGTTGGATACCTCAATTCCGGACTCATCTTTTCCGTCCCAGGTATAACGGGTTGTTCCGGGAAATAGTGTATCTGACCGGACCATGCTGCCATAGGTGTTTTCTACCTCAGCAATGGCGTGTTTTCCTGAAGGAACCGGCGAAAAGGTGACCTCCTCTGAACCTGAAAAAGTTTCGGCAGAATCACAGCCAATCAAAAAGAAAAAGGCAATCCAGAGTTTCAGTGTTTTCATAATGCTAATCCTATATGTACAGAAAGCTTGATGCTTTGATAAGCGGGATCCAGACTTTCAGTGCTGCGCCCGGGTTTTTTGCTTTTCTCGATGGAATGCCCCAGATCAAACTGATATCCCAGAGTGAATTCTGTAAAGGTGACGCCGTTTGGGTAAAACCGGCCGATAATGGCCTGAACCCCGGCGATAGTTGCCGAAATGTCCGTTTTCTCATTCAGTTCAAAATCGTCTCCGTTTTTTCTCAGGTAAACTGTTTCTTCCCGCTCGTCCAGAACCCAGCTGTAATTTCCGCCGATGCCATAGTACAAATCACGGCTGGCATCATCGTGCCACCAAAGTTTGTCGGCATGTATCCCGATGGTCATTATGTCATGATTAAAATCATACTCATTACGGCCGAAGATATCCCCTAAAATATCAATAAAAAGCAAAGGTATTTTTATGCCGCTGTTGCCGTAATTATCCCACCGGATATCCGAATAAACTCTCAGAAACGGATCTCTCACCAAAACTCCCAACCCGATTTTGGTAGATATGCCTCCGCCCGGCTTTTCAAGATCCGCCAGTTTGCCTGTATCGGATAGCTTTGAAATCAGATTGGTTTCAGATTTCATGTTGTAAAAGGTATACCCCATTCCGGTAAAAAGGATCATTGAAACAGGTTTATCTTTGGTCAACCCCATTTGTTTTTCCTTAGACTGGGCAGTAAGAAGGTGCGGCAGCACAATAACAAGCGAGAAAACGAGGCCTGAAAACAGGTTCAATTTTTTTTTCATAAACCGGTCCTTTTGGTAAGGAGAACAATACATTCAATATGGAAAGTATGCGGGAACATATCCACCGGCTGAATATACGAAAGTTCATAATTAAAAGATGCAAGAATCTTTAAATCTCTGGCCAGGGTCATCGGGTTACAGGAGATGTAAAGAATTTTGGGTGCTCCGAAGGTAGGAAGGAACCGGCAGGTTTCCTCTGTCATTCCGGCCCGTGGCGGATCCACGACAATAATATCCGGCTTTCCATAGGTCAATTCCCAGGTTTTGATCTGTCCGTGATCAGATCCCATATCCCCCTGAAAAAAAACGGCATTCTGTATTCCGTTCTTTCGGGCATTTTCCCGGGCATTTTCAACTGCTTCGGGCACCAGTTCAATTCCCACAACCTGCTTCACCCGCCTGGCCGCAAGAAGTCCGATAGTTCCAGGTCCGCAGAAAAGGTCATACAGGACATCTGTATCAGATAGCCCCGCAGCCGAAAAGGCTGATTCAAATAACCGTTCAGCCTGTTTCGTATTCGTCTGGAAAAAAGAGTTAGGATGCACTGTAAACTGAATTCCCAGCAACTGTTCTGTTAAAACGGATGAGCCGAAAAGTACAAATTCACCTTCTCCTTTTGGAACCGGACCTTTTCCGGAATGCAGTACATTGATGAATGATTTTATGGCAGGAATCTGGTTTTTAAATGCCTGGGTCAGGTCATGATTGAATTGATCGTCCTTTTTGAATGTCACCAGAATAACCATTAAATCACCGGTATTAACCCCATGACGGATAATCAGGTTTCGTAAAAAACCGCTGTGGGTTTTTGAGCTGTATGGCAAATACTGATGCTGAATAGAAAACCTTCTGACCAAATTTAAAATGGTGTTCCCAACCGGTTGCTGGATGTGACATTCCGTCAAATCCACCACTTTATCGAACCGGCCGGGTACATGCAATCCAAGTGCAAAGGTGTTTCTATCCGGTGCTCCGGAGGCAAGT
The DNA here is from genome assembly GCA_023151185.1 of Bacteroidota bacterium. Lineage (GTDB taxonomy): Bacteria > Bacteroidota > JABWAT01 > JABWAT01 > JABWAT01 > JAFLBE01. The sequence continues at coordinate 81,327 of JAKLJL010000002.1, read as the reverse complement.
TCTTCTTTCGTCAGCCAGGGAGAATCTGAAAAGGTGAAATCCATTTTGTTCCGGTAATGAAAGGGATTCTGGGTTCCAAGAATGGGGAGGACATTCGGGTTTTCAAATCCACCGGTACGCTGAATGGCGTCTGTTACCTGCTGATGTTTGGCACTGAGCTGGGCTGGATAGGATAATCCCTGCCATTTACACCCGCCACAGTCACCGAAATGCCTGCAAACCGGGTCAACCCGGTCGGGTCCCTTTTTAATCAGGGCGAGTATTTTTCCTTCTGCCCAGGAGGATCTGACACGGGTAATCTCGGCTTCAGCTTCATCACCGGGTGCTGCAAAGGGAAGGAAAATGACAAAATCGCGGTATCTGGCTATACTTTTACCTTCAAATCCCGTCGATTCTATAATCAGACGAAGGATATCTCCTTTTTTTACTGGCTTTTCCTGAGGTGAAAAATCGATTTCGGGCATAATTGCTTTCATGAACTATTTGGAATCAGATGAATTTAATGATAAATTTATGTAATTAAAGGACTAAACTCCATTTTACAGGGTTGTTCCGGTGACAAAATGAAAGTGAACGGGTCGGCAGTCCGGCTAAATTCAGTCGGAATTTTAATTTTAGGTAACTCCGGCTCAGGAAAGAGTTCGCTGGCATTTCAGTTAATTTCCTTCGGCGCAGACTGGATTGCAGATGGGTCAGTTGACTGTTCGTTCAGTTCAAACCGGATGGCGGTTTCAGGACCGCACCCTGTGGATTTCACTCTGAGATACCCTACTATTTTTCAGGTGGTCAATTCCAAAAGCCAGGAAAGTGAAGTCAGGAAGGAAGACAACCAACTCGTTATCCGTCCAGATCTGAGCCGGCTTTTTCCGCTTCAAACCCGGGTAACTGAACCGGTTCATCCCGATATCATAATCTGGACAGAAAGAACAGGTCAAAATCATTCCAGTCTGTATCCGGTTCCGTCGAGTGAACTGTGGACCCTAGTGAAGCAGACCGGAATTCAGGAGGAAGACGCCAGAGTTAAGGGATGGAAATTTATTTCGGGTGCTGACTATCAGGCCCGGACTGCCATTCTGGACCGTCTGAATAAGTTGACTTCTGAACTTGGGTTTCACAAAACAAGAATTCTTGACCTAAACAAAGCAAAAGCATAAGGAAACTATGGCCTACCGTGCGGTTTTATACAGCATGTCTTCGCTGATGGGAGAAAGTTTTGAGGATGAAGAAATTCTGGATAATACGCTTGTCCTTGAAAAGAAGGACCTGAAAGATCTCAGAACCCTGCTTGGACCCAGAAAATGGAGATCCAGAATTCTTGGCCTGATCAGAAAACGGATTTCAGATGAAATTGCCGCATCCAAAGCTGATCAGTCTTACCCGGATCTCTGGAAAATTACCCGGCGTGTTTTAGCTGAGCAGGTTAGTCAGGATCCTTCTGACGATCTGGTCGAAGAAATTGTGACGATATTTAACCGCCTGACTGACTTTAAACTTTCTGATGAAAATATTGGAGTTATCAGATCCGTCTACGACAGGAATTACGTTCAGGCGATTATTTCAAATTCTATAATCCCCTCAAGGGTTTATGGCCAAAAACTCAGAGATCTGGGGGTGGGGCAATATTTTGATACCGTGCTTTGCAGTTCCGATTTTGGCGTGGCTAAACCGAATCCTGAGTTTTTTTTCATGGCACAGGATGCAATGGGACTGACCCTGCATGATATCCTCTTCGTTGCCGATAACCTGGAAACGGATGTTATTGGTGCAGTAAAAGCTGGTATCCCGACTGTTTTGGTTAACCGGTATACCCGAATTCCTGAACTTCCTCCGAATGTACCACTGGTTCACAAATTATCTGATATCCTGCATTATTTACCATCAAACTAATCTATATGAATCCGGATCATTCTCTCGTCGAAAAAATCATTTTTTCTGTGATGCAGGATCAGACCAAAGCTGCCTCTGCACCGGTAAAATGCAATGATAAATTATACGGCACGTGCACCCATGGCTGGGACTGTCCAAGCCATAAATCGGATGCGGTCAGTCAGATCATCAATGCCGGGGCCTGCCGGGTCGGAAATGCCCTCGGGTCCTGTGACGTCACACCCCATGTTGCCCGGCTGATTGATCATACTTTGCTGAAGCCTGAAGGAACCCAAAACGAAATTCTGCAATTATGCCGTGAAGCCAAAGACTATCAATTCGCTTCGGTTTGTGTCAATCCGGGTTGGGTTGCTCTTTGCGCACGGGAATTGAAAGAGTCGAAAGTGGATGTCTGCACGGTTATCGGATTTCCGTTAGGTGCCAATTCTTCACGTCTGAAGGCAATGGAAACCCATTTTGCAATTGAAGATGGTGCAACTGAAGTGGATATGGTTATCAACATCGGAAAATTGAAATCCAAATTGTATGAGGAAGTTGAGGCCGATATCCGTGCGGTGGTCGAGGCAGCAAGCTGCGCCAATGTTCTGACCAAAGTTATTCTTGAAACCTGCCTTCTGACGGATGAAGAAAAGGTGATCGCCTGTATTCTTTCGAAAAATGCAGGGGCAAATTTTGTTAAAACTTCAACTGGTTTTTCAAAAGGCGGTGCTACCGTTCAGGACATCGCCCTGATGAGAAAGGTTGTCGGTCCGTTAATGGGGGTGAAAGCTTCCGGCGGAGTCCGTTCGTTCGATGATGCGGAAAAGATGATTGCGCACGGTGCCACACGGATCGGTGCAAGTGCCTCGGTTGCCATAGTTAAACACGAAGAAACCAAATCAACCTACTGATGAAGATCTTTTTGTTACCCGGCTTTTTCCTGATTCTTTTTGCCTGCGGGCCTGCCGCCGAGGTGGGCACTGCAAAAAAACCTGTTTCAGTAGCAGAGAAGGATACACTTCTGGTCGACTGGGCTGCAGGTAGGACACCGGTTGAAATCAGGGAAGGCCCGGTAGTTATTGGTTTTGATACTACTTTCGGATGGTTCAGACCGGTTAAAGAGCAACTGACGAAATCAGTGAAAGAACCTGCCGGCAGGGAAGTCAGAGGATTCAGAATTCAGATCTATCTGACACCGGTTAAAAATAAAGCAGATGAAGTTGCAGCGGAAGCCAGGAACAGCTATGGATTTCAGGTGTATTCAACATTCAATGCGCCAAATTATCTGATCCGGATCGGGAATTATGTCACCCGGGAAGATGCAGTTCTGGCACTCGAAAAGATTTCAGAAATCTACCCGAATGCATCCATTGTTCCTGACTTTATTAAGAATTAATCCCCGGGCTATTTACCTGAAGTCATTGGGTCATTAGCTGTTATCACTACTGGATCCTGCTTTTCAAATTTAACATTCAGAAAAATACCTTCAGGCTTAACCTCAGCATCCACCCAATAAATTCCGATCACTGACTTTGAATTTGGTTTCAGGGTAGTTTGTCCTCTTTTTTCCTTTTCATCTGAAGGATATAATTTAAACTGAAACCACACTTTATCCAGAGTTTCATTTCTGACTTCTATAAAATATCCCGACCGGTTGGTCTCAATATCATTCTGGTGAAAAGCCATCCGGTATTGAAGCCCTTCCTGATCAGGATAAGACTTCCATTCAGACCAATTGGACTGGGCATTGCTGCAGATGGCAAACAGGGTCAGAAAAAGGACAGAGAAAATTCCGGTTTTCATAAAAACCTCAATAAAGTAATCAGAAATGTAAAAAGACTTGTAATAATTAGTTATTTATCAAATAACACTTACAAATATAAACATAAAATGTCTTTTAAATGTCATAACGAAAGAATTATTCGTTTAAAAATGTCATTTGTAAGGCTTTACAGGCTCCCTAAACCCAACTTTGATCTTTAAAGTTCCTGAAAAAGTTTTTGGAAGTACTGTTCGGATATTCAGCAAAATTCTGTTAAATTCCGGATTATCAGTCTGTCCGGAAAAGTATGTCAGCATATAAAATTACCTCCGAATACCAGCCAGCCGGCGACCAGCCCAAAGCTATCGAAGAATTAACCCAGGGTTTTTTATCCGGAGAAAAATACCAGACCCTTCTCGGTGTGACTGGCTCCGGAAAAACCTTTACCATGTCTCATGTTATCCAGAATCTTGGCAAACCTGCCTTGATTTTAACTCATAATAAGACACTTGCCGCCCAGCTTTATGGGGAAATCAGGCAGTTTTTTCCGGAAAATGCAGTCGAGTTTTTCATTTCTTACTATGATTACTACCAGCCGGAAGCCTACATTCCTTCCTCAGATCTCTATATTGAAAAAGATATGTCGATCAATGATGAAATTGACCGGCTTAGGTTAAGGGCGACAAGTTCACTTCTTTCCGGACGGAAAGATGTCATCATTGTGTCCTCAGTGTCGTGCATCTACGGTATCGGTGCTCCTGACGAGTATCTCGACCAGATGGTAGAGGTAAAAAAAGGTCAGGTACTGAAACGGAATGACTTTCTGGATAGTCTGGTCTCTATTCATTATGTCAGAAATGATATAGATTTCAAGAGAGGAACTTTCAGAGTCAGGGGAGATGTCATTGACGTGATCCCGGCCTATGAAGAATTTGCCTACCGGATTCAGTTCTGGGATTCGGAAGTTGAAAAAATATCGTTGGTTGATCCGGTTTCAAATGAAATCATCGGAAAAGCAGAAGAAATTGCCATTTTCCCGGCCAAGCATTTTGTGACCAGTAAAGAATCACTCGAAGAAGCTTTAAAGGATATTGAAGCAGAACTGGTCTGGAGGTTGAATATTTTACGGGAGGAAGGCCGGTTTCTTGAGGCAAAACGCCTGGAAGAAAGAACCCGGTTCGACATTGAAATGATCCGGGAAATCGGATATTGTTCGGGCATTGAAAATTATTCCCGGCATTTGGCCAGGAGAAAGGAAGGAGACCGCCCGTCGGTTCTGCTGGATTATTTTCCCAAAGACTTTTTACTGATTCTGGATGAATCACACCAAACCATCCCCCAGATTCATGGAATGTATGGCGGAGACAGAAGCCGGAAAATCAATCTGGTTGAATATGGGTTCCGGTTGCCCTCTGCTCTGGATAACCGCCCGCTCCGGTTTGAAGAATTTGAAGCTATGATCAATCAGGCATTGTTTGTTTCTGCAACTCCTGCCGCCTGGGAACTTCAGAAGTGCAGCGGCCTGATTACCGAGCAGATCATCCGGCCAACGGGACTGCTGGATCCTGAAATTTATGTCCGGCCGGTGAAAAACCAGATTGATGATCTGCTTGCTGAAATCAGGCTAAGGGTCAACAGGAATGAAAGAGTGCTGGTTACAACCCTAACCAAACGGATGTCTGAGGACCTGACTGATTATCTGAGCAACCTGAACATCAGGGTCAGGTATCTCCATTCAGATATTGATTCCCTTGAACGGGTCGAAATTCTGAGAGGCCTCAGGTTGGCAGAGTTTGATGTTCTTGTCGGAATTAACCTGCTCCGGGAAGGGCTGGATCTTCCTGAGGTGTCACTTGTGGCCATTCTTGATGCTGATAAGGAGGGATTTCTGAGATCTGAAACGGCACTGATTCAGGTGGCTGGCCGGGCAGCAAGGAACCAGAATGGTGTGGTTATTCTCTATGCAGACACGATAACCGGATCGATGGAAAGAATGATTTCGGAAACAAAACGCCGCAGGTCACTGCAAACGGACTACAATCTGGCACACGGTATCACACCATCAACTGTTTTTAAGACCAGAGAACAAATTATACAGTCAACTGCTGTTGCTGATGCCCGGAATAAAAAGGAAGCCAGATATTATACTGAAGATACGGTTTCAATTTCGGCCGCTGATCCGCTGGTATCTTACCTTCCGAAGGAAAAAGCAGAAAAACTGATCCTTCAGCTCAGAAATGAAATGAAGGCAGCTGCAAAAAACCTGGAGTTTGAACGGGCTGCGGGATTAAGGGACGAAATAGACCGCCTTCAAAAATTGACAAAATAGAAATTCCGTTGACTTGAAGCACACTGACTGGCCTTAACTGAGGCCAGCCATAGAGTCCGGTTTTGGAATCGGTCACAATTTCCATAAATTTATAATTTATCCGAGGTTAACGATGACTGACTCACATAATCAGCCTGGAAACGGGAAAAACCACTCTTATGGTGAACAGGGTGGCATGTACGATAAAGTTAACAAAAGCATGGATGGCTTCAGAAAAATTGTAAGGGAAAACCCGGCAATGGTTCTGGGAGTTGCTTTTGGTGTCGGCTTGCTTGTTGGCCTGCTGACTTCCGGAAAGAAATCAGATGGAAATCAGAAACAGTCGTGACTGCCGGATTTCTGAGCCAGGCAAACTATCCGAAAAAGAACTTCAGGATGCCGTAAACCTGATCAGAATTGAACTGGAATCTACCCGGCATTTCGCAGAAAACAAGACTGAAACCAGGGAATCCATTCAGTTCATGTCCGGAATGATTTTCTATTTCGCAGGCTTTTTTGTGCTGCTATCGGGACTTGTTTTTATTCTGGCACTTCACTTTTTCGGGTTGATGGCCGGATTTTTCATTTACGGGACATTTTTTATTTTAACCGGACTTTATCTGCTGTTTTTTAAACCGGCCTGGTTCAGCAAGAGTATCAGCCACTGGTTCAGGCAATACAAGGGAGATCAACCACTATGAATGTTCAGAAATCTGCAGCTGAACTCGAACAGGAAATTTTCAGGCTCGAGGAAGAAATCCGGTCACGTGAAGCCCTCCGTCAACAGCAGCCTCAATTACCGCCCATGGTTGAAATCGAGGAATTTGTCAGAAAAAACCCAATTCTTGCGGTGGCGATTGCTATTACACTCGGCGTATCGGTTGGATACCTTCTCAGAAATATGAATGCTTCATCCGGTCTGATCCAAAAGTTCTTGTCTGGCAGTGACGGAAGTGGTGAAGGGGGAACGAATGATCTGGTCGGTATGATTTTGAAGTTTATGAAATAGAATGACCGGTAACCTGAGTCCCTTTTTCATCTGGTTCGGGGATGCCTTCCTGTTTCTTCGGGACTTTCTGGTTTCGCTATTCAGGAAAAAATTCGAATGGAAGCAGTTTGCACGGCAACTGGATGTTATCGGAACCGGGTCGCTGCTTCTGGTCGGCATTTCCGGTTTGGCAATTGGTGTCGTGCTTTCCATGCAGTTTAATGCTACTCTTGCCCGTTTTGGTGCCGAGTCTCTCCTGCCTTCTATGATCTCCCTTTCGGTTATCCGGGAAATTGGTCCGATAATCACCGCATTGGTTGTTGCGGGACGGGTTGCCTCAGGAATTGGCGCAGAACTTGGCAGTATGCGCGTTACCGAACAGATTGATGCTTTGGATGTTTCGGCGGTTGATTCTTTTAACTTTCTGGTTGTCCCTCGGATCGTCGCCGGAATTGCGGCACTTCCACTCCTGACCATTTATTGCGATTTTATTGCCATCGGCGGCGGATATATCGGAATTCTGATTGAACGGACCATAACTTTTCAGGAATATATCAGTGCCGCCATCCGGTTTATCGGCCCGGATGATATTTTTCCCGGGGTTCTGAAGACCACGGTTTTTGGATTTATTATTGGCTTTGTCGGGTCTTATAACGGGTATAAGACAACCGGCGGAACTGTGGGTGTAGGTCTTTCTGCAACCAATGCGGTTGTGCTTGCTTCCTTGCTGATAATTGTTGCCGAAGTGCTTCTTGTTAAAATTTCAATTTTATTTTTCTGATGATTGAACTGATACGTGTATTCAAACGGTTCGGGAGCCTGCAGGTTCTGAACGGAGTCTCCCTGACTTTCAGGAAAGGGGAAAACACGGTCATTTTAGGGAAATCAGGAACAGGAAAGTCTGTTCTGTTAAAACATGTGGTCCGGATTCTGGAGCCGGATTCCGGTACTGTTCTGGCAGATGGCAGGGACATTTCGCAATTTTCGGATTCAGAGCTGATGGAGTACAGAAAAACACTGGGTTTTTTATTTCAGGGTGCTGCACTTTATGATTCCTTATCCGTTTTTGAAAATGTAGCCTTTCCACTCAGGCGGCACCTGAAACTCACCGAAACCCAGATCACCGACCGGGTCACTGAAGCATTAAGCTGGGTGAGTCTGCCTGATGCCGGATCCAAAATGCCGTCTGAACTGTCCGGAGGGATGAGAAAACGGGTTGGTTTGGCAAGAAGTCTGATTTTGAATCCGGCCGTAATGCTGTATGACGAGCCCACTACCGGGCTGGACCCTATAACCAGTAACGAAATAAGTGATCTTATCCTGAAACTTCAGAAACAGTTTGGCACAACCGGCTTAATTGTTACCCATGATATGCCCTGTGCCTTCAAAGTCGCCGACCGGGCTGTTCTGCTTTCGGAAGGGAACCTTCTTTACGATGGCGAAATCACCGGGCTCGAAAAGTCAGTAGATCCATTGGTTCACCATTTTTATCAGACATCTGTCGCCAAACGACCGGAACAACTTTCATGATAACCTCAAAATCACTTTACCGGCTGGGACTATTCGTATTTCTGGCCTTCGCCGCTTTTTTTATCGGAATCTTAAGTCTGGGTGAAAGAAAAGGCTGGTTCGAAAAAACGATGGTGGTTTATGTTGCCTTTGACGATATTGACGGTTTGGAGAATGGGGCACCGGTCCGGATCTCAGGGATAAATGCCGGAAAAGTCACTAACATCCGTCCGCCATATAAACTGGGCGACCGGGTAATCCTGAAAATGGAAGTTCAGGAAACGTTCAGAAATCTGCTCCGTCAGGATGCACTTGCCCATATTGAAACTGAAGGGCTCGTCGGTTACAAACTGATCATTATTGAACCGGGTTCGCCAAAATCCAAACAAATTATTGAAAATGAGTTTATTCAGAGCCAGGAACCGGTAAAACTTTCTGATATTACCAAAAAGTTTTCCAATGCCTCAGAAAATATTGCAAACATTGTCAGAAATGTCGATGCCATTGCAGATTCCATTCAGCAGGGCAGAGGCACTATCGGACGGCTGATTTACGATCAGTCCCTTTACCGTAATTTTTCGTCTGCAGCCATTTCGGTCGACAGTGCTTTTTCAAGCTTCAGTAAACAGGCAAAGGAAATTTCGCTTGTTTTTGGGCAGATTTCGGAAACTTCACGCCAGATTATGGATAAAATCAATAAAGGTGAGGGAACTGTTGGGAAACTGGTTACCAGTGACTCCCTTTATAATGATATCCGGTCTAGTACTACCAATTTTGTAAAAGTGGTGACCAAACTCGAAGATGGGGTATATTCTTTCTCCGAAAATATGGAAGCACTTAAGCGGAACTGGTTTTTTAAAGGGTATTTCGAAGACAGAGGCTATTGGAGCAGGGAAGATTTTACAAAAATTGATCAATACCTGAACCAGCGGAAAATGGAGCTTGATCAGCTTCAGGCCGATCTTCAGAAACAGCTTGAAATTCTCGAACAAAGAGAAAAGGCCTTACGGGAAAAGGAAAAAGCTGCTGAAGGGCAGGAAAAATAACCCGGGATGAAATTCCTTATCCGGTATTTCAGCAGACTGGCAGAGGATGAATTGGTTATCCGATCTTCTGCAGTTGCGTTACAGCTTATTTTGTCGCTGATTCCCGGAATTCTCTTTTTTTCCTGGTTTCTTGCTGAAGTTGGTATCCGTCCGGATACTCCATTTACCGGAGTTTGGGTGCAGGGACTCATTCCTGACTCACTGATTCCGCTTACAGCCTCAGTTCTTTCTCTTCTGGAAAATTCCGGTAATCCTGCCGGCTGGGCATTTACGGGACTTGGTCTTGCAGCATGGTCAGGTGCATCCGGTTTCAGTGCCATTATCCGCGGATTATTAATGGCCTACAGAGTCAAAACAATCCCGAATTTTATCCTCCTCAGATTCAGAGGTCTTGTCCTGCTGTTAAGTTTTGGGTTAATGCTGGTGGTCATTTATTCCCTGATTTCCGGTAGTTTTTCCTATGTTTTCCCAGCAGTTGGCACTGTTTTTAATTTCAGGATCCAACCTGTTTTATCTGCATTTTCTGCTTTTCTCCTGACATTTAGCTCCGCCCTTTTCCTGTATCTTTTTGGTCCGTCGGGTAATCTTCCGCTTAAGGCTGTACTTCCCGGTTCCTTATTGTTTTCGGCCGGCTGGATTACAGGATCTTATGCTCTGACCTCAAGTCTGGACGTTCTTGAAAATTTCAGACAGACGGTTCATTTTCTCGGAAGCGGGATCCTGCTGCTTGTCTGGGTTTGGGGTACTGCCTTTTTGCTGCTTGCGGGCGGGGAACTGAACGCAGTTCTTCATCCGTTAAAAGGACAACCGGGGCGGCGGAAAAAGGTTAAAATCTAAGGCCAATTACCAGTTATATTGAATAAGTCCGGAAATATTTGTTTCTTTGCCTGAATAATTTCTGAAAGCACTATGAGTTTTTCTTTTGTTCCCGCCCGCCTGATTCTGGAAAATGGTGTTTGCCTGACCGGACGTTCCTTTGGTGCCGAAACAGATTCCTTTGGTGAACTCGTTTTTAACACATCTATGATGGGGTACCAGGAAATTCTGACAGATCCCAGCTACAGCGGGCAGACCATGGTTTTTACCTACCCGTTAATCGGAAATTATGGAGTGAATGAAACGGATACTGAGAGTTCCCGCATCCACGTTTCGGGGATGGTAGTCAGGGAAGTATCCCGGGTTGTTTCAAACTGGCGGGCAACGGCTTCATTACCCGACTATTTAAAAAAGCAGGGAATACCGGGTATTGAAGGAGTCGACACCCGTAAATTGACACTGATCCTTCGTACAGAAGGAGCCATGAGGTGCCTGATTACCCACGATATGACATCCCCTGAGACCAGCCTGATTGAAGCGGTTAAAAACTCTCCCAGTATGGTAGGGGCCGATCTGGCAAAAGTGGTTTCTTCAAAGGAAAGCTATCAGTATGTACCATCCCATCTTGAAACCGGGTTTGAACCTGCTGATGAACCTTCCCCCAAATTTAAAGTGGCCGCAATAGATTACGGAATCAAACAGAATATTCTCAGAATCCTGCATCAATCGGGATGTGAGGTAACTGTTTTTCCCTGTACCGTGACTGCAGATGAATTATTTTCCTTCAACCCAGATGGTGTTTTCCTTTCCAACGGCCCGGGGGACCCTGAAGCGGTAACCTATACCATCCCGGAAGTTTCCCGCCTTATTTCCAGCGGGCTGCCGGTTTTTGGAATCTGTCTGGGGCACCAGATCAGTGCGCTGGCTTTGGGTGCAAAAACTTACAAATTAAAATTCGGCCACCGGGGAGGTAACCACCCGGTAAAGGATCTTAGGACGGCGAAAATTGAAATTACTGCACAAAATCATGGCTTCGCTGTCGATATTGACTCGTTACCTGCCGAACTTGAACTCACCCACCTGAACCTCAATGATCAGACAGTCGAAGGTTTCAGACATAAAAAACTTCCGTTTTTCTCTGTTCAGTACCACCCTGAAGCTTCACCAGGTCCGCATGACAGTCATTATCTCTTCGACGAATTCGTTTCGTTGATGAAAGCTGCCCGCAAAAATCCAGTTTCTGCTTAATTTTCAATGAGATTTTTTCCTTCTGTTTATTTCAGTTGGACAATTTCGTTGAAAGTTAATTCCTTTATAGTCTGATTTAAAAAGGAAATTTCACATGTCGTATATGAAAGGGCAGTTACTGCCTTATAAAGATCAGTTTCCCCGGCTTCATCCGTCCGTATTTGTTACCGAAGGCTGTTATATCATTGGTGATGTTGAAATTGGCGCAGGCTCTTCGGTTTGGTTTGGATCAGTAATCCGTGGGGATGTTCACTACATCCGGATCGGAGAACGCACCAATGTTCAGGATGGAACCATTATCCACGTGACTCATGATACCTACCCAACCCTGGTTGGCAACGATGTTACGTTGGGCCACGGTGTTATGCTTCATGGATGCACCATTCATGACAATGCACTGATCGGGATGAGAGCCACAATACTGGATCAGGCAGTAATCGGGAAAAATTCCCTGATTGCTGCAGGGACTTTAATCCGGGAACGGTTTGTTGTTCCCGAAGGGGTTTTGGTAGCAGGCCTTCCCGGCAAAATCATCCGGGACCTGACTGACGATGAGATAAAGGGTCTTACCCAGTCGAGTGTGAATTATCAGAATTACGTCAGGAATTACCTGGAAACCAAGCCGGTCACTCAGGGATGAACCCGGTTTCAAAAGGTGAACTGAGCAATTTCCGGAAACTCTACCAAAAAAAATTCAGGCGTGAAACCGGACTATTTCCCTGCGAGGGTGTTCATTTATTTGAAGAAGTCAAACGGCATCCCGGCTGGATTTCCCAAATCCTGACCACCGGAGAATTTTTTTCAGACCGGCAGGATCTTTTCAGGGGGATACCTTCACAACAGATCAGAATTGCCTCCTCAAGGGAGTTACAATCGGTTTCCGGTACCGATTCTCCGCAACCGGTGCTCTTTACCGTTGTTAACCGGTATGCAGGAAAAAGCCCTGATTTTTTTCATTCCCGCCGGATTTTATACCTGCACCAGATTCAGGATCCCGGAAATGCAGGAACTCTGATCCGGACAGCCGCCTGGTTTGGGTGGGATTCGGTGATTTTCTCATTCGATTCAGCAGACTGGACGAACCCCAAGGTTATCCGGTCGACAATGGGAGCTTTTGTTTCCTGCCCGGTTTTTGAAGATTCCCCTGACGGTGCTCTTTTACGGGAGGCCGGAAAACAAATGGCCGGGTACTTTCTGGACATGGAGGGCACTCCGGTTCAGTCCGTTTCAGGAACACGGCATCCGGTTTGCCTGGTGGTTGGAAATGAATCGAACGGATTTCAGCACGGTATTCCTTCTCAGGATTTTTCTGCCTGGTCAAAACTTCACATTCCCGGGCACCCGGACCGTGTTGAGTCATTGAATGCCGGAATTGCCGGATCCATTGCTTTGTTTCAGTTGAGGCCTCAATGAGCAAAAAACTGGCTATTGTAACCGGAGGGGTTAGACGATTGGGGGCCTCAATCAGTCTGCAACTCCTTGCCGACGGATATCGGGTGGCAGCATTTCATACCGGACCGGTACCGGAAGAGTTTAAAATTAATACCCGTGACCTGGATTTTTTATCTGTCCCTTGTGATCTTGCTGGTTGTTCTCCTGAACACTTACAGGAAAAAATCGACCAGACTGAACGCCATTTTGGCTGCCCCGTCAGTTTACTTGTCAATAATGCAGCAATAATTTTCGAAACACCCTTTCTGGCAACAACACAGCAGGACTGGGAAAGTTTGTTTGGCATCAATCTGAAATCGGTTTTCTTTCTTAGTCAGGCCGTAGCAAAATCCATGATCAGGAATTCGGTTCCGGGAAATATCATTATGATTTCGGATACAGCAGGTGGTTTGACCTGGCCCAAATATCTGGTTTACAGTCTGACAAAAACCAGTATCAGTCAGCTTACCCGCCTTCTGGCAAAGGAACTGGCTCCCGGAATCCGGGTAAATGCAATTGCTCCCGGTACCATCATTCCCTTCGAAGGGGCTGATGAAACCTGGATTGAACAGGCAAAAGACCGGTCAGTTCTGAAGGAAATCGGATCTCCTGAGGAAATTGCCAAACTTATTTCAGTGATCGTGGAAACCCGGTTCATGACCGGTTCAATTTTAACTGTGGATGGCGGAAGGGCATTATTGTGAGTCACTATCTCACCTTTATCAACCTTGGAATCACCAATTATGAGGAGATCCTGAATCTTCAGCGGTCACTGGTTGATAAACGGATTGAAGGTTCAATAGGCGATCTTGTTCTCGTGACAGAGCACCGGCCAGTTTTCACTGCAGGGAGAAAAAAGGATGCTTTGCAAAATATACTGGACCCAGGTGAGGTTCCAGTATTTGAAATCGAGCGGGGTGGCGACGTTACTTATCATGGACCGGGGCAACTAGTCATTTACCCGATTATCAATCTCGAAAACATTAATACTCATCTAGATTTTTACCTCAGAAGTCTCGAAGATATTACCATCCGGGCATTGAAAAACTGGGGAATAAAAGGTCACAAGGTAAAAGAGTATACCGGGGTTTGGGTAGGAGAAAAGAAAATTGCCAGTATCGGGATTTCAGTCAGGAAGTGGGTAACTTATCACGGACTGGCACTGAATGTCTCAACTGATATGAGTTTCTTCCGGAAGATTAATCCATGTGGTTTAAACCCGGCCGTGATGACCTCAATGAAAGAGATTACAACCCGTGACATTCCTGTCAGTCAGGTTTTATACTATATGATGAAAGAATTTGAAACTGAATTTTCAAGACCGGTCAGATTGGGAGATCCAGAGGAGTTGGGAAAAAATGGTTAACTCGGTCAGAATGGGGCATATTGCCATTGAGGTTTCAGACATTCGGAAAGCGGCAGACTTTTATTCATCCATATTTCCGTTTGATATTGTTTATGTTTATGACGATTGGGGGCTTTTACGGCACCGGGAAACCGGCGATGACCTTGCTTTGCTGATTCCGGGCGGCAACCACCACCCTCATAACGGCATCAGAGTCAGGTCAAATGCAGAAGTGGATGCTGCCTATTCTGAACTTGCCGAAAGTGGTATCCGGGTGAAGACCAAACCTAAACTTCACCGCGATGGATCCTATTCCTTCTATTTTTCGGATCCTGATTCCAATTTATTCGAAATCATTTTTGACCCGTCAAATCCCTGAAATTAATGCATTACCGGTCTTATCGGAAGGGCTTGCAGAATTTTACTTTCTTCCGTTAACAGGTCATCCAGTCGTGAAAAAACCAGTTCCTTGCTGAAAGACTTCAGGGCCAGGCCAATAAAAAGGGAATAATGCCGGGCTTCAACAGGAAAAAGTGACTGATAAAATTGCCTCAGTTCTTCATCGGGGTATTCTCTGCGTAAAATATCAAACCGCTCGCAGCTTCTTGCTTCAATAATTGCAGAAACCAATAAAAGGTCCATAAAATAAGAATCTCTGGGGTTTCTGATGAGTTTTTTCAGGGACCCGGCATAAAGATCTTTTTCCGGTTTGGCAAAGGGATAGCCCCGTTTTATAATCAGAGTCATTACCTGATTGAAATGATCCATTTCTTCAAGAGCCAGTGCAGGAAGTGTTTCCGCCAGCCCGGGTTTATCCGGAAAGGAATTTAAAAGTGAGATTGCCATTGCCGCTGCTTTTTGTTCTGCATGTGCATGATCCAAAAGCAATTTGCTTTCTTCATTCCGTACCAAAGCAAGCCACTCAGGCGGGGTTGTGGATTTAAGGTGAAGTAAAGGTTTCATCATTCAAAAGTACAAAACCGGCCTGAAATTCTCCCGTTTTCTGTGATCAAAACGACGAATTTGAGAAAGAATTCAGAATTCAGGAAACAGCACTGGAAGATGTGGGCTGCGGGAGCCCGATCCGAATTGACATTCAAACAGTCAGAGTCGATATTTGACAAATTTTGAAATAGAATTAATCCAGTGGAGCATCTGATGAGCATTAAAGCCAGTCATGTCGGGCATGTAACTGTTCTGGAACTGAACGGAAAACTAATGGGCGGAAGTGAGACCAAAGAGATCCGTGATGAAGTTGAGAAACTGATTAAGGAAGGCAAAACCCAGTTTGTCTTTGATCTTGGTAATATCAAATGGATGAACAGTTCAGGGCTTGGGGCAATTGTCAGTTGCCATAACCTGGTGAAAGAAGCCGGGGGGGCACTTAAACTGGCACGTGTTGAGCAGAAAATTGAATCCCTTTTGGTGGTAACCCATCTGATCAAAGTATTTGAATGTCACAAATCTGTCGAAGCAGCAGTCGATTCATTCTGATCAATCTGATAGAAAAAAAATCCGGCCAGACGCCGGATTTTTTTTATCCCTTTTTCCGTCTGGTAAATTTCTGAACAATAAATTTGGTTAGTGAATATTTGAGCTTTGACGGAAGTGCCTTGACCATATATTGATTCATCGAAACTGCAAATGAAGGTTCAAAATAACAGTTTACCGTACACCCCTGACAAAACGGATACCGGCCCTGCATACCTTCAGCATCCTGAACCTGCCTGCTTTGCCTTTTTTCAAACAAATCTCCGTTTAACTGCAATTTCTGATTATTAAAGTGATAACAGGGTAAAAGCAGTTCATTTCTTGCACTGATCACAACTGTAGTGGAAACTGCTTTGCAGACCGGATCAGAAATCTGGTTTCCACCGTTTCTCCTGAGGTCAATGAACGCCGGATTCAGGTAAATTCCTGATTTCCCCGAATAGCTGCTGAGAATATCGAGAACTTCCCCGGACAACTGTCCGCCACGGTCACCATAACTGAACAATGGGTTTACAATCAGAATGACACCTGATTGTGCCGCAAGCCGGACCATTTCAGGCAGATGGTGAATGTTCTCATTTCTGACTGTAAAATGCAGGTCCGGTTTTTCACCGAGAGATAAGGCCAGTTCAAGACTTTGAAACACCGAGTCAAAGCACTTTACCCCCCGGTGCCGGTCATGTTCTTCTCTAATTGGTGAATCCAGAGAAAAGTGAAGAAGATCAACCAGGCCGCGGATGGATTCAGCCTTTTTGGGATATAACAGCCCGTTGCTGGTAAGTGTTGTAAGAAAGCCGAGCCCTTTCGCCATTCTGAGAAGTTCATCAATATCCGGATGAAGCAAAGGCTCACCTCCGGTAAAATCAATGACTTTCACTCCCAGCTTTTTTAAGTCAGCCAGATTTGCCCGGGCGTCTTCCAACCGGATAAACGGAGAGTGTTTATCCTCCCAGATATCACAAAAATCACAACTTGCATTGCATCGGTTGGTAACATAATAATTTGCCAGTACCGGTTTCAAAAGGATCTGCCTTTCCAGGATATTTTAGGATTCAGCATCAGCTCCAATGGGAAATAAACGTTAATTGCCGGGAAAATGAGTTCATACCGGATAAAATCGGAAAACCTGATGGTCTCCCGGATCATGACAGAAAACCGGGTCAAAATCAGCCAGTCTGCCAAAAATTTGGTCCCGGACCAGACCAACCAGAAACCAGGATGAACCAGCCAGCCAAACAGCAGCAATAAAGTCATCAGATTGGATATCAGAACAATCCAGTAGCTTCTGAACGGACTTGAAAGTCCGCCTGATGTCCAACGTTTCCTCTGATTCACAAATTCCCGGAAGGTCTCATCAGGCTCCGTTTCGATTTTGCCAGATTCTGTGGCAACCCATAAAACAACCTTCTTCAACCGGATAAAGTGAGAAAATAACTGAAAGTCCTCAGTGACTGAAAACGGTAATTTTTCATACCCACCTGTTTGCAGATAGGATTCCTTCAGAAAAGCCATGTTGTTCCCAATGGCAGAAAGCGGGTGCCCGGAATTAAAACTCCCGCTGGCCACAGCCATAATCATCATCCAATCCAGTTTTTGAGCAGATTTCCCAAATCCGGTTATTCCGCAAACCGCCGGACCGCAAATCATATCCGGCCGAAGCCTGCTGCTGAATTTCTCTGCCAGAAAAATCAGCCAGTCCGGGTGGAAAACTGCATCTGCATCTGTAACAGTGACAATAGGGTAGGAAGACTTCAGGATTCCAGCATGAATGGCCATGGCTTTGCCGGTTTTTCCCGGAAAATAATCCTGGAGACGTATAATTTTTAACGGAAATTCCACCAAAGGTGCTTTGCTGAACCAGATTTCAGGAGAAACGTCCGAATGATCATCCACCAGAATCACTTCAAAGCCTGGTCCGGGTTTTTTCAGCGTGCTGAGGGCATTAACCAGTGCCGGAAACCTTTTTTCCTCATTTCTTACCGGTATTATCAGGGTTATCCCAAACTGAATGGATTTATTGTCTGTGGCTGGCAAGGCAGATAATCTGAGACCACGTAAAATCCGGACTGCCTCCCAAAGGAAAAAGAAGGAAATTAAAAACCCAATCCAGATTATCAGGGAAGACATGAAATTCTGATCCCCTTTTTTTGACAGACATGTTTTACTTCGAGCAAAGCAGTTTTTAACCGGTTCTGATAGATCAGTTTGTCATGCATGACCAGAATTTGGCCCGGCATTGCCCAGTTTTCCTGCGCTCTTCCAATTTCAGCCGGCGAAAAGCTGTCCGTCCAGTCCTGAAATAAGTAGCCCCACCAAACGGGTCTGAAGCCATTCCGTCTGATTCTTTTCATAAGCCCGGGTTTCCAGGAACCATACGGAGTCCGGAACCAGTTTGTTTTTAAAGGATGAGCCGAAAATGGGGAATTTTTGCACAATTCCAGGTCCTTTTCGATTGCCTGCCAGTTGAGTGATGAATACCTGATGTGTCTGAATCCATGAGTCCCGATGTTCTGTAAGGTAAGGTCTGAAAAAGAAACGGGGAAGTTTTCAAGGTTTTCCATCACCCAGAAATGAGTTGCAGATATCCCCTCAGCATCCATCCAGTTCAGGAGTGACTGAGTTTCTGGGTTTGGCCCGTCATCCAATGTCAGAAAAAGGGTATCCTGCGGGCAGGGATTTACTGCAAACCCGTTCAGACCAATCGAATTAAAAAGTCCGGTCAGGGAATTCGGTATCACCTGTAATATTTTCCTTTCCATTCAAACCCCGAGAAAGTTCCAAGCAAGGCCGTTACTACCACATAGGGGATTTGGATCCACCCAAAAAGGAAGGAGAAAGCAGGGTTGACAGGCACAGACAGGAACCGGTTTGCAGAATTCAGAAACCAGGAATCCCCGATAAACTTTAAAAACAGGATGCCAAGGGCAAAAAACCAACTGATCCAGTTAAGAAGTGCAAAAACGGGGGAGAGTAAAAAAAGGAGGTGCACAAGCACAAAAGCAAACAGGTATAACCGGTAGGGAACCGATTGATACTTCAGCCCTTTCGAAGCCCATCTTTTCCTTTGATTGAAAAATTCGCCTGCGTTTTTGGGCGGATCGGTTAAAACAGTTGCCTCTTTTCTGAAAACATACCCGACTGATCCGGGAAATTTCCTGTGTATTTTATGCATCAGGAGTTCATCATCTCCGCTGATAATATGAGAAACCCCCGAAAAGGCGTCAACATTCAGAAAGGCACTTTTCCGGACCCATAAATTGGCTCCGTTTGCAGTTGCTGGTTTTTTGTGACCAATTGCACCTGCAGAAACCAGCATTAATCCCGAAAATTCAAGATGCTGCCACCTGTAAAACCAGGAATTTCTGCTTTTAAATTCAACAGGTCCGGCAATCAGGTTTAAGTCTGGGCGGATTGCATCCGTAAAGGCTGATATCCAGGTTTCAGGAACAGTGCAGTCTGCATCGGTAAGGGCAATCCAGTCACCTGAAGTATGGCTGAAACCCGCCTGAACGGCTCTTTTTTTCGGACTTTTTATGTGGGAAAACTCAGCATAATCTGCAGGACTGAGTAATTTAATTCTGGAATCCGCCTGTGAAAATTCCCTGACGACGTCTGCCGTCTTGTCGGATGAATTATCATCCACGACAATAATTTCCAGGATTTTGTTT
This sequence comes from Bacteroidota bacterium, assembly GCA_023151185.1. Classification (GTDB taxonomy): domain Bacteria; phylum Bacteroidota; class JABWAT01; order JABWAT01; family JABWAT01; genus JAFLBE01. The sequence goes on along the minus strand of JAKLJL010000002.1, from coordinate 61,849 downwards.
GTGCTGTCTGCTTTCAAAATGGAGTTTAAACAGGCAGGAAGTGTCAGTTCTTCATTTCTGGCAGCGATTATAACCGAGATCCCTGAGGCAGAAGCTGGATTTGCAGAATTGGAAGACAGCTTTGATAACCCGGTTTTATACCAGAACAGAACCGCAAGGTAGACTACAAGTGCCAGAATCAGAAGAAAAGCAATCATCCGGCAGAGTCATATTGTTTGAGCGGGTGATGCGTTTTTGCATGGTGTGCCCGCTTTTTCTGCACCCGGTAATATCTGAGCTGTTTGGTGAGTTTTCCTGGTTTGACTTCTGTAAACAGGATAAATACCATGCCGATTAGCGAGGGGGTCAGCCTGTTGATAACAAACAGAAGCAAGGCACTGAAAAGGGCAATCTCGGCGGCAAGTCCAAATTTGGTAAAGAAATAGACAGAAGAAATTTCCCTGATACCCAAATCACCCAAAGTAAGTCCGGAAAGCACAGATCTGACAACCATGGTTGCCATGGCCCCCATGTACCCCAATCCGATGGAAATCTTACCGAAAGATAGAACAATCAGGTAAAATTGGGTGATGTAGGTAAAATATTTAAGGATATTGACAATCAGCAGGAAAAGAGTATCCCCTGAATCCAAACGGGTTGCGGCCATTTTTGCCGATTCAATCTGGGCAGCACCGACGAATTTAAATCTGGGCAGTAATTTAAAAAAATAGTGGGGAATCAGGCTGAAAATCATTCCGGTTAGTCCAACTGTTAAAAGTGCACTGCCAATTCCAATCAGCAGATCTTTTTCCACAATATTGGTGGTGTAATTCAACCCGATGTAAATAAATGATATGGCGCCGCCGGTACAGGAAATAAAAAACAGGGAGATTTTTTCTATAAACTGCAGAGCAACCAAAGATGCTTTTGGGAATTCACTCAGATTGATTAACCTACCGGCGTAATCCCCAATCGGAGATAAGGTAACGGTGTCGAGCGCCATACCGGAGAGCATTGAAAAAAAAGTAACCCGTTTTTTAACTCTGGAATGAATAAACCGGACGACATAATCCCATTTCAGCCAACTGAAAAAGACATTCGGAACCGCTAATAGACCTGCCAGAATCAGGTATGACAAATCTGCATTCCTTCCCAGAACGATCAATTTGTTCCAGTCAATGAAAAAACAGATTCCGATGAGTGCCAGAAAGGTTGATATTTTCAGGAACCACACCAGTGGAGTGAAATACCGGGAAATCAGTTGCTTAAAATTCAAAACAGATCCGAAATTGTTATTATTTCCATTCAGGATTCAGGAACTGTGAAAATACGGAAAAAAGTGGTGCAATTAAAAAATGAAGTGCACCCAGGGCAGCCAATCGGGTGACCGGTGGCACATTTAGGCCTAATTTTCTGATCATTTTCCTTGCTGCGAGAGACAGAATCAAAGAGAAAACGACCAACCCGGTTGCAGAAACCACACCAACAAGCCAATATCCGAAGGCGCAAGACAGAAGCGTAATAAGGGTAAGCGAGGGTACAATTCCATCTACTGCTGACAACCTGAGTAAAACCAGCAAAGGATATCGGGTTCCAGCCCGGTAATGGCGGGATTTCTGTCTGAAAAACGACCGCCAGTCAGATTTCAATCCTGTCGTTGAGTTGTTTTGATAAATCAGACTGATCCGTTTGGTTTTTCGTTGAAGTGCCTGAAAGAGTAAATCGTCATCACCGGAAAGTATATCTGAGTGGGAAGACAGGTCAGCCTCTGAAAAAAGAGATTTTCTGAATCCCCAGTTTCTACCCACCACCATATAGGGCAGTCCATTTTTAGTAAAAAAAGTATATTTCAGAGCCGTAAAAACGGAGTCGGTATATTGAATACTCTTCAAAAACGAATCCGGCTGCCAATGCGGAAGGCTGTATCCGATCAGTAAATCATGATGGCTGAACGCAGCCTTAAACCTGTCAGAGAAATGAGGAGATACCCTGCAATCGGCATCAGTAAAGGCGAGAACGGCGCCGGTGGAGGCAAGGATCCCCTGCAGAATTGCCCATTTTTTTGGGGAACCAGGCCAGCCGGTTTCGGTTATCTTCACCAGTTTAACCGGGAGTTCTTTATAGCCTGCAATAATAGGTTCAGTTTGATCTGTACACCGGTCAAGGACCAGAACAAGTTCATCGGGAGGCGAAGTCTTGAGAGAATCCAGAAGACCTTTGATCTGATCTTCTTCATTCCGGATACAAACGATCAGGGAGAGTTTCAATTTTTCTGCTTTCGTTGACAAAAACGGCGAACAGCCGTATATTCGCACCATAAAACCTGGTGAGAGACCCGCCAGGTTTTTTTTATTTATATCATTTTACAGAGGACCCGATGTCGAACGGACCTATTTATCTAACCCTTGAAGGCCGTGAAAAACTGGAACAGGAACTAAGAGAACTGAAAACTACCGGCAGAAAAGAAATGGCTGCCCGTATTGCAGAAGCCAGATCTCATGGTGACCTGAAAGAAAATGCCGAGTATGATGCGGCAAAGGAAGCACAGGGACATCTGGAGCTCAGAATTGCGAAAATTGAGGAAACCCTTTCGAAATCCCGGATTCTGGACACGTCGAACCTTGACCTGAATAAAGTGACGGTGCTGAGTTCTGTTAAAGTTCTGGATACAAAGCGGAGCAAGGAGTTTGTTTACACTCTGGTTTCTCAGGAAGAAGCTGATCTGGCCACAGGAAGAATTTCAACGCTGTCGCCAATTGGGAAATCACTTCTGGGTCATGAGGTAGGTGAAACTGTTGATATCAAAGTTCCTGCCGGTGTATTGTCCCTGAAAATTCTGGAAATAACCCGTTAACGAAAGTCCCGGTTTACCCGGGACTTCTGCCTTTTTAATCCCAGTTAAACATCCTCGTAATTTTCTTTCCTTCCAGATCACTCCGGTATAGCTTATTTTCCAGTTGGAAAACCTGGTCCCGGCCCGCCGTCATAAGACCTTTTATCTGAAAGACGATCTCTGTATTGTTGATAAACTTCGGATAAAAAAGAGATTTGTCCTTCATTTCAATTTTGGTAAATGTTTGTGATACCAGATCGACAATAAAAATAGCCTGCCTGGCAGTTCCTGAAGGAAATTCACCCATTTTTGCCATAACTGCGGCATATTTTCCGTTCGGGCTGATGTCATAGGCACAATCTTCTTCATCTTCAACCGGGAACTGATTGAAGATAAACCTGGATTGATTTGTTTTGGTATCATATCCCCTTAACCCACCATTATCCACATAAATCAGTTCGCTGGTAGCCGGGTTGATTCTGGGTTTATTTCCCCGGATCATTTTTCTGAGAACTTTGGTGGAAAAATCATAATAGAAAATGAAATCCCCATCCTTTTTTAAGTAGGTATTGTAATAAAATCCCTTTCCGTCTGCAGACCATGCCGGATTTGAATGACCCCGGATTACGGTATAATCTTCGTTATCAGTAAGGACATAGGATTCGGAGGTCTTTGTCAGGACATCAAAAACACGGACAACACTGTTGGGGGTGTTGATCAGGCCTGACTCTTCTCCAAACAGGACTTTTGACCCATCCGGTGACCAGGAACATAAAAAGTAAGGATCTGCATTTGGCGTAACCTGAATGGTTTCGCCGGTCCAGAGGTTTTGAATGTAAATCCCGTTCTTTTTATTCCGGAAGGAGTAAAACAGGAGCCATTTACCTGACGGATCGACGGCTGAGTTGGGCGGAATGACTGAAAAAGTTGATTTATGATCATCCGTTAAATTGTACATCAGATCCTCACGGATACTGTACATCAGAATGTCATATTCAGTCGGGAAGCCGGCAACAGTTTCCTGCATAATGACGAAATTGTCATCAGAAGTGCTGTACGGAAGGGAAACCCGTCCTGCTACAATATAGGGTTTATAGGGTAGTTTGGTTTGAGTGAAAACCTCTGAAACACCGAGAAAAAGTAAGAATAGGGACAATCCTGTTTTGATCATGGCGATTCCTTTCGGGAAAATAAATGCAGAACGGTCACCTTTTGGCTGTAGAGACCGTGACAACTCTTGATAATTTCTGACTTTTATTTCACTAAATCAACCTGAAGGGAAAAAAGGTTCGATTTAGGTGTATCTGTTCCTTATCGGGCAAATACATAGGGTACTTTGACTGTTTGGGTTGGTGATTTAGGCGGAAGTTGTGGAAATTTCCAGAGTTTGATCCGGGTGGAAAGCGACTTCTCGAATGCTGGATTTTTAAGTGTTGACTGAAGTTTTTTCACAGACTGAACAGTGCCGTCTGCCTTGATTGAAACCAGAAATTCAATTTTTCCTGAAAGGTTCGGATCCTTGAACCGGTATTGCTCGAATAATAACCGCATTTCCTGATCGTGAGAAGACACCACAGCCGTCAGGTCATTGGGATCCCGTTGGTTTCCTGTCGATTTTTTTCCTGCTTTACCTTTATTTACCGGCTTCTCGTCCTTTTTAAGAGGTGCGGGCTGGCTGAGTGGCGGGGCTTTTAATTGGGCAGTTGTTGGCCCGGAAAGGATTGCCAGACTCATCAGACATAGTAATACAGCTTTTCCAGTCATCACATATTCTCCTGCTTTGTTTTTGGGGATGGGGTAAAAATATGGAAATACGGATCGCAAGTCATCTGATTGTACACGGCTGTTATAAAATCAGGACCATATTTTACAAGGAAGTATAAAAAAGAAACAGACCTTTCCTGCCATTGACCATCGGGAAGCAGGTTTTCTCTGATTCTTTTTAACTGGCTGATTTCGGTTTCCTTTTTTTTCCGGGAGGTTTTTTCGAGGCGATCGAAAAACTGACTGAAAGACTGGGAAGTTCTGCCTGTAAGTTGGGTCCATGAGTCAATCAGGGTTGGATCTATCCCGCCGGTCATGTTCTGAACACCTATGAAATAGGGCTCCAGATTTTTCCAGAATTGTCTGAACTCCTTCTCCGCCTGGAATCCGGTTTCGTCGGTGATTTTACTCTCAATCAGATGGGGCTGGAGCAAGATCTGTCCCGCATCCAGTTTGAATTTGCCCAGGATGCGCTCAACTGGCGGTTCACAAACCAGCCCGAAGGTTCTCGGAATGACCAGAGGCATTGGTGTCCCCAATGCTGTGTATGCTCCGGATAGCTGAGCCCAGTAACTCAGTTCACCCGGACCAAGGATTACGCCTGCAGTGGGTAAAACGGTATCCTGAAAAAGGGGCCGGGAAACAACATTCGGGCTTAAACTTTCAGGTCTGGAATCCGTTTCATTCAGGAAGTCTTCAGGTAAAAAAGTTTCGTTCAGCCCGGCCAGTAAAATCCGGCCATTTTCTGTAAATTCCAGTCCATATCTGCGCCCGTTCCTGATATAAAAGCAATTCACAGTTCTCGGCGTTACCTGAGGAGTAAATCCTGCCTGTATCAGCAAACCGGATTGTTTCTTTACTTCGTTACAGAGGATCCCGGCTTCAATTTCTGTTTTTAAAACCCGGTATCCGATTTTTTTTATTTCCGGATCGGCGGGAGTCAGAAAAAGGATCCCAAACCCGGAAAGCCATTTCTGCATCAGGCTCACAAAGGATCCGGAAAAACTTCCATCTGAAAGAGAGGTCAGAATATCCTGCCAGATCGGTTCAAAAAATTCAGTTTTAGGCAGTTCCTGTTTGATTTCTTCAAGATAGGACTCAAACACCTGCGGAACCTTCCGGTATTGAATCTGAAGGTAACGGTCTTCCTGGGACTGATTAAAACTGGTGACCGGTTTTTCCGGTTGTCTGAACCAGGCAATTTCCTGAAAATCGTGATCTTCAGTTTCGACCCAGAAAACGGGAATAAAGTTTACCCCGGGGAATTTTTCTTTCAGTTCCTCGCACCATTTAACGGCAGAAAGCGTTTTAAAAAGGGTAAAAAGCGGACCGCCAAAAAATCCGGCCTGCTGACCGGTGACAATAACAACTGAATTTTCCTGTTTAAATTTCTCAAGATTCCGGTCAACCTGGGGAGAAATTCCCCGGTTTTGGTTTTCCAGAACCTGATGAACCGTTTTCCGGATGTCTGCAGGAAAAGAAATCCGTTCTGAAAGAATTGAGTTCCAGTCTGCGGGATTTTGATAGTTCAGAGGAAAAAATGGCCGAATCACCGGATCCTGTTTCAGATAGAAATTCAGAAGGTGGGGTTCAGGAAATAAATCAGTTACTTGCAAAAAAACTCCGGTACAATTTCATTTATATAAAGAAGAAAGCAGATCAAAAAGTTCATTTTTTCCGGGAACCCTGACCTCACCGGGAAGTAAAGATCCAAGGGAAAGGGATTCAATCCGGATTCTGATCAACCGCAAAGTAGGGAATCCGCAGGCCGCAGTCATCTTTCTGACCTGCCTGTTTTTTCCTTCCGTTAATACAACAGAAATCCAGGTATCCGGAACCGTTTTTCTGACTCTGACCGGCGGATTTCGGGGTGGATAAACCGGCTGGGGTTCCAGAACTGAGGCCCGTGCCGGTCTTGTTTGTTCACCTGAAATCCGGATCCCTTCAAAGAAAGGTTTTAAAGCATTTTCATCCGGAAAGCCTTCTACCTGGACGTGATATTCCCGTTCGTGCCCGAATTCTGGTGTCAGCAGCCGGTGGGTCAACTGTTTATCATTCGTTATCAGCAGCAATCCTTCACTGTCCTTGTCCAGCCGTCCAACCGGATAAACATCTGACGGAAAGGAAAAATTCAGATCTTTAAGACACAAAGCCCCGGCTTCCGAAGAAAACTGAGACAACATGCCGAAAGGTTTGTGAACTAAAAAGTACCGGTACGCTGGCTTCATCCAAAAACGATCCTGCAAATAAAGATACTGGCAATAATTCCTGCAAGATCAGCCAAAAGTCCTGCCGGAATCGCATGTCTGAATTTCCGGATACCAACACTTCCAAAATAAACTGCAATGACATAAAAGGTCGTTTCAGTTGAACCCATTATGGTGGCAGCCATTTTAACTATCAGCGAATCAGGTCCGAATTCCTTGATCAGGTCAGAGAAAAGGGCCAGAGATCCACTTCCTGAAAGCGGTCTCATTAAAGCCAGCGGAAGTAAATCCGCCGGAAATCCGATCCTGTCCAGAAACGGACCAGTCCACTCCGAAATCAAATCCATTGCACCGGATGCTCTGAACATCCCGATGGCCACCAGCATGGCAACCAGATAGGGGATAATCCTGACCGCCACATCAAATCCTTCCTTTGCTCCTGAAACAAATTCTTCATAAACCGGAATCCGGTGACGGATGGCGGCATAGGCGGGAATTGAAACGATCAGCAACGGAATTGCCCATTCTGAAACGGATTTTAGGAACTCGGTCATTGAACCGTCTCCTTCTTAGTTTGGAAAAGTTCAATGATCTTGACAGCAACAATAGCTGAAACGGTTGAAACAATTGTTGCAAGGAAGGCCGTAATGATAATATCTGTCGGTGAGGTGGCACCGCTTGCAACCAGAATGGCAATTACTGTTGCCGGAATCAATTGAACCGAACTGGTATTTAAAGCCAGGAACATAACCATGGCATTGGTTGCCCGTTCCTTGATCGAATTCAATGACTGAAGTTCTTCCATGGCTTTGAGTCCGAGCGGAGTTGCAGCATTGTTCAGCCCGAGCATATTGGCGGACAGGTTCATTACAATGGCCCCCAGTGCCGGGTGATCACCCGGAATACCCGGAAAGAGTTTTTTCATGACCGGGTGAAGTCCCTTTGAAATTAACGTGACAAGCCCCGATTTTTCTCCGATGCGCATAATTCCCAGCCACAAGGCCATCACCCCAATGAGGCCAAGTGAAATATCAACGGCGGTTTTCCCATAATCGACTGCAGCCTGGGTGACTGCTGCCATTTTTCCGGTAATTGCTGCCGTGAGTACTGAAACAACCATGAGGCCAAGCCAGATATAATTCAGCATTGTTTCTCCAGATTAAGATTAAGCCGGTTCATGAAGCCAGAACCCAAGCAACTGATCAGTAAGGTTTTCATCATCCGGATTGAAAAAGTGATAATCGGGATCTTTTCTGAACCAGGTTATTTGCCGTTTGGCATAATGACGGGTATTTCTCTGAATCAGTTCGATAACCTCTTCAATCGGTTGTTTTCCGGCGAGATAAGGTAAAAATTCTTCATAGCCAACTGTTTTCTCTACCATTCCGGCGGCGTTTCCACCCAGGGAAACCAGGTGCCTGACCTCTGACTCAAGGCCATTTGCAACCATTTTCAAGACTCTGAGATTAATTCTCTCATACAACCTGGCACGTTCAGGAAGCAGACAGGCGCATCTTGCCGGCCACGGAAAAGGATCCGGCTGAAGGGACTCCTGCCACCAGGAAATTGGTTTTCCGGAAATAAGGACAACTTCAAGTGCCCGGATGACCCGGTGGGTTTTTGTCTTATCCATTCTGGATGCTGAAACCGGATCTTTTTCACAAAGCTCAAGGTAAAGTTGGCCGGGGCCTTCCGACGCCAGTTTCTGCAATAAGCCAGTTCTGATTTTTTCATCAGCCGGGATATCCGAAATCCCGTTTTTCAGTGCAGAAAGATAAAGTCCGGATCCGCCGGCCACAATCACTTTTTTTCCCCTGCTTAAAATATTCCGTATGCGTTCTCTGGCTTTAACCTGAAAATCAAAAGCAGTAAATGCTTCACCCGGCGGAAGTTCTTCCACAAAATGGTGTGGAACCTGTCGCCTGTCTTCAGGTGATGGCGCTGCAGTCCCGATTGTCATTTCTCTGAAAATCTGACGGCTGTCGGCTGAGATAATTTCTGCATCGGTATTAAAGGCAAGTTTCAGTGCAGCAGCACTTTTTCCTGAGGCAGTTGGTCCTGCCAAAAACAAAACCGGTGCCTGCTGTGTTTTATCCATCACAACAAAATGGATTTCATTTTCTGATAAAAGGCATTAACCGGAAAGCCCATTACCGTGTAAAAATCGCCATCAATACCTGAAATGAAGGCTGAAACCATGCCATCCTGAATCCCATAGGCGCCGGCTTTATCCAAAGGTGACCCGGTTACCACATAAGCTTCAATCTCGTTATGAGACAAGCTGGAAAAAGTAACCCGTGTTTCTGAAAACCCGGTAAAGGGCTCATCTTTCCCGGGAAGCAGAACAGCAAATCCGGTAAGAACGGAATGAGTTTTTCCGGAAAGGGAATTCAGCATGAGGGCTGCCTCCTGTTGAGATCCGGGTTTATTCAGAATTTTTCCTTCAGAAACAACTGTTGTATCTGATGCAATGATCAGGTGATGCTGAAACCGGTCCCGGGCTTTTTCAGCTTTCCTGACTGAAAGAGTACAGACCAGTTCCGCCGGTGAATGGTGCAGATTATGGTCTTCTTCATCAATCTCAGGCGAAAAAGTTTGAAAAGTTAACCCCAGATTTTTTAAAAGTTCTGTTCGTCTTGGTGACTGACTGGCTAAAACTACAGAAAATAAATTTAGTTTTTCAATGAGTGGGAGCATGGTGGTGATAAAGTGTGTCCAGAAAGGTTGCCCTGAAACCGTCATTTTTTAACAGAAGTGACTGAAAGGCTTTTTCGCTGACCCGCTTTCCGGATGCAATGACTGAAGTCGGAAGGGACTCAGCAAACTTTTCATCCGGAACCTGGGGTTGAATTTTTTCATTTTCTTCCGGAAGAATAACAGAAACTGCCGTTCCCAGAAAAAGAAGCCAGATTACATAATTGATCGTTTTCATCACAGGTAAAGTTCTGATTCAATTCAGCAAAATCAAAAGCGGGAGACCGGGCATCGGTATTTTAATAGATTTTCAGAAGGGCCAAAATCTTTTCCTGTGTATTGAAAGTAATGAATTCACCAAGTATCTTAATTATTTTCATTGGTTGTAATTAGTGTACATACATAATTTTACAGTTAGTCCTGAAAAAAAGGGGCTCAACAAGTTTTTGGGTGACCTTGAAACTGAAATAATGGTGCTGATCTGGGAAGAAAACCCGTTGTCGGTTCGCCAGGCGACTGAACGTCTGAACCTGAAGCGGAAACTTGCTTATACAACGGTTCTTACAGTCATGTCACGGTTGGCCGATAAAGAGTATTTGGTCAGACAGAAAACCCGTAACGGATTACTCTTTTCTCCAGCTGTAACCCGGAAGCAATTTACCATGGGTGCCGTTGAACAGGTGATATGGGAACTTAAAAAAAACTTTCCGGAAGAAATGAATTCTGCCTGCACACCAGCCCCTGCTGAATTGACTGTTCCTGAGGATATGAGAAATAATAGTCGTTCCACTTTCAAAAAAATCTGACCCGAGATGAACTTTTTTTCCGGTTGGTTTATTAAAATCTGGGGTCATCTTTACTTTCTGGCCGGAAATCCGCTGGATATCCCGGCAGTTCCATTCCTGATTGCCTTTCAATTCTTTGGTTTTTTAAGTATTCTGGTCCTTTTTATAGTGACCGGCAGACCCCGGCCGGGGAAAATCGGGAATCTGAAAGTTTCAGTTGACACATTTCCGGATGAAATCCGGAACCCAGTACAGGATGCAATCCGCCAACTCAGATTTAAACAGCCTTCCTTGATTGAGTTTACAGAAGAATTAACTGAAAAGTGGATGGTTCGGGGAATTCTCACTCCGGTACTTCTTTTGGAAAAAGCATTTTTTTCAGAATTGAATGAGGGTGAAAAGAAGGCACTTCTGATTTCTGGATTTGTCCGGTTAAAGAAAAGGCACTCCCTTTATTATTTGATACTTGCCCTCACTTTTTTCACTGTTTTCTGCCTGTGGATTTCTCTGTTTTTTAGTGAAATCCTGATCCGGATTACCCTTTTTTACCCGGAACTGGGTTCCAATTTCCCTTATAATCTGTTACTCGGTCCTGTTTCCGGTCCGTTTCTTTCCCTGTTTGCTGCTTTGGTACCGGCAGGACTCACCTTTTGGGTTGTTTTTCCGGTCTCACGCTGGTTATTGGTCAGGGCTACCGATTCGGCTTCCGTTCAGACCGGGGCAGATCCGGAGAATCTTGCTTCTGTTTTAAAAAAAACAAGGGAAAGTCAGGCTGCCTGCCAAACAAATACCCAGGCGGTCTCGCATGTTTCCAACCTGTCTGAATTTTTCTTTTTCTCTCGCCGGATCGCCAAACTGGAAAATTACCGTCAATCCTTTACGGCAGGATATCTTTCTCAGGTTCCGGTATTAATTTCAGTTGCACTACTCTCCGGATTACTGATTTTCTCAGCATTTTATTTAACCCGGTATTCTGATTTTTCATGGAAAACGAATCGGGAACTGGGACTTCATTTCTGTTACAACTTTTGCCCGTGCCACCAGATGAAGGACCCGGGGAAAAACCGGATATCGGGCGGAACTCATACCGGCAAAGTGGTCAGAATTCCTTTTTTTCCTTCAAAATACACCGAAAGCCGGACGGTCGATGTCTGGTTGCCTGAAAAAGGTCCGGCAGATTCAAACTTGCGGTATCCGGTTCTGTATATGCAGAACGGTCAGAATCTGTTTGACCCGTCAACTTCCTACATTGGTGTAGATCTGGGTGCTGATGAAGCGGTTACCAGGCTTTGCACCAGCGGGATTTCTCCGGGAATTATCGTGGTCGGGATCCACCATACCTCCTATAGTTTCATGGATTACCTGCCCGAAAAACCGTTTTACTACCCTGAATCTGAAGAATTTTCAAAAACATATCAGGCTGAGCACGGCACGTTGCCCCTGTCTGATAATTACCTGAGATTTCTGGTTAGGGAACTAAAACCCTATCTGGATTCCCATTTTAACACAAAACCCGATCCGGAAAATACCTTTATTGCGGGATGCGGGATGGGTGGACTGATCAGTTTATATGCTTTGTGTGAGTATCCCGGGGTTTTTGGTGGTGCCGGGAGTTTTTCTGCCCTTTGGACGGATGAGCCCCCCGGAATTTTTCCGTATCTGAAAGATCACCTTCCGTCACCCTGCTCTCATTGGATTTATCTGGATACCGGTACCGAAACTCTCGACCGTGATCAGGTTCCTCTTCATCTTGCGGTTACTGATCTCATCCGGTTCAAAGAATTCGGAAAAACCGGCAATATTCAAACCGGAATTTATCATGGGGATGATCATAACGAGATCAGCTGGCGAAAACGATTTCCGGTCTTTTTAAATTTCCTGACCTCAAAACTGGAAAAAAATAAACCAGGCGGTTGAGTGTGGAAACTCGTCAGTAGACTTTGACAATACGGGCACCCCGGTAATAAAACCGGAAGATCTGGTCAAAGGTGTACCCCCGGCGGCTCATTCCTACCGCACCCCACTGGCAGATTCCGACTCCATGGCCATAACCTTTTCCTTTAAAGTGAAGAGAAGAAATAACGGAGCCTTGTTTCTCTGTTGTAAAATCAAACCAGACAGAGGGAAGAATTTTCCCGGTTGAATCGGGAAAAAGCCATCTGGAATAATCACCCTTCAACTCTGCAGAATTCCCGGTTTCAGTTTCCAGGTGAATTCCGGTTACCCGTCCGGAAGAATCCCTGCCGGTAATGCCAAAGTTCTTCAGATACTGATCCTTCCAGCCAGAAACCGGAGTTTCCCTATCCGAAACTTTTACCAGTTGACGGTGAAAAACCGGCCAGAAAGTCTTCATCTCAACGTGGCGTTCCCAATAATAGAAAGGTGAGGAACTGCAAAAGGCCGAAGTATCATCACCACAATAAACTGACCTGAGATAGGGAACCGTTTTTCCGCCCCAAACATCTTCCGAGTTTTCTGTCAGCCCGCCGCAGGTGGAATGGTATAAAGCTTCTATCAGTTCACTGCCATAAACCCCAACCATTCCCCTGGTTTCAGAAATGGCCAGCCGGTAAGCATTATTTTCACTTTTTATCCCGAAATACGCCTGATCCATAACCGTAGGCAAAAGATCATACCGGTTGTCCCCCTGGCGTTTGGAAAGCAGTTTACTGTAGGTAAACGTCCGTGCGGCTATCGATTGAACTTTCACCGCCTCCAGATCCGGCTTTTTACGTCCCTGACCAATTTCTGCAGGAATAACTGACTGAAGGTAATTTTCGAGGGAAACTGAGTTAACCAGAAGAACAGAGGAACCGGCTTCAGGATAGAGAAGAAGATTTCCTCTGTACCACTCTCCATTAACTTTCAGACCTTCCTGACCTGGAACAAGTATAATCAGGCTATCGGGAATAGTTACTGAAAAAGCCCCGGCTGTAAACACAAATTGGCCATCCTGAGGCAGAATTTTACATTCAGTTGCCGGGTTGACCGTTCGGGTTTCAATCCCTGTTTTCACTTCCGATCCGGCAGGGAGTAAAATTGTTTCCGGCCTGTTCGATTTCAGCAGCAGAACTCTTACATCCGGGTTTCGGCCCATTTGCATAATTTTGCTGACCGGTTGGGAACTCACCACATTCTGAACTGAAATCAGCAGAAAAAGGCACCAGACTAGTTTCATTGTTTTTTCCGGCTGAAAAGACCCGTTGTGAAAAGACCGGCTGATAGAAAAAGGGCCAGCCAGGGAAACCAATTCCCGGTTTTCTGATAAACCGAATGTTCCGAAATTAAATCTACAGAGGCAGTCAGGGTTTGCTCTGTCCAGTATCCGGTCGAGGAAATAACCCTGCCTTTTTCATCAATGAATCCTGAAATTCCATTATTGGCCGATCTGACAACCCACCTGCGGTTTTCAATGGCTCTGAGTCTTGAAAATTCAAAATGCTGGTGATAACCCGAGGTGTTACCCCACCATCCATCGTTTGTAATTACAGTCAGAAAAGTGGCCCCTTTCGAAGTAAACCGGCTGATCAGTTCAGGGAAGGCTGACTCGTAGCAAATTGCAGAAGGGAATTCGGCGCCATCTGTACCTGCAAGTTTAAAATTGGTCGTATCCCGGCCTTTTCCCCATCCTCCTAAACCGGACAGATTAAACCGGAGGTCTTTCATAAAGGGGACAGAATCGACCCACGGAACCCGTTCGGCAAACGGGACCAATGAAATTTTTGAATAGGCATGTGCCGGTTCATGCCCGTCGATCAGGGTTGCTGCATTATAATGATGATAATATTTCTGACTCATCCGGCTCCAACGGGCACTTGGGGGAGCAGTCAGAGAATCCTCGTAATAAGAGATATGCGGGAAGCCTGTTAAAATGGCTGTATGATGAGAAGCTGTATAGTCTTCCATTTCCTTCCTGATAAATTCACCTCTCGGATCCAGCAGGTAATATCCCACGGCGGTTTCGGGCCAGACAATCAGTCTGACGGTTGAATCCTGGTCAATCACCTTTCTGGAAAGGGCCATGAGCTGTTCATAATTTTCAAGATCCTGATCCCATTTGATCCAGGGATCTACATTGGGCTGAATTACTGCCGCCTGAATCCGGCCGGTTTTAGGGAGTTCATATTCACCGATCAGATAACCGGCAAGAATGATTCCGCTGATCGTAAAAACCGGGATCTGAATTTCCCGGTGGGTGGCCTGCCTCCCGGAAAGCACTGATTTTATGACCGGGTAAACCAGTAGATTAACGAGAAATACCCACCCGGATACCAGCCAGGCTCCGCCAACAGAGGCCCATTGCAATACCGGTGAGAAAAGAAACTGAGTATTTGAAAGCAGCATCCAGGGAAAGGCAAGTTCCCATAAACTGAGGAAATATTCCCCAAATATCCAGAGCCCGCCGAGCAGGGCCAATCGCTGCCATCCAGTTAGAAACTGTCTCAGAAGCAAAAAAAGAGTAATAGGAATCATCATGAAAACCGGATTGACCAGAATGGCCAAAATACCGCCGGCAACCGTTGAAAAACAGATCCAGTACAAAGTGGTGGTGTGGGCGATGAGCAGGTACAGATAGGATCGAATCCAGGCCGGCCAGAAACCGGATTCACGTTCAAAAAGAAAAAACAGGGGAAGAAGGGAAAACCAGGCTAAAAATGAAAGATTAAACGGCGGGAAACTGAGACAAATAAACAACGCACCGAGAAAAAGTCCACCAAATTCACGCCCTGCATTTGGTTTTAAATAGAGGTCTGAAAGCCAGTTGATCATAAAAAATGCCGGTTAGTAGGTTGATTTTTCTGAATACCCCAAAGAGTATACCTGTGTGAAAATCCAGGAAACCGCCCAGTCTTCGTCAGATTTCCAGAATAAAAATCCAGAATACCAGGGTTTCCTGATTTGTCTGATTTCGGCCCTGACCGTTTTTTTTCCCGAAACCTGTATGGTTTTTAAACCCGAACCCGTCAGGACTTTTTTACGGAGTCCATTTTCATAAATCAGACAAATTGTTCCGGATTCTGTTTCAGGGATGTACAGTGACCAGATGGCAGAGTCAGGCTCGGCAAACAGATTCCGTGACGTGTAAGATTTTCCCCTGATCGTAAACCACGAAGCAAATCCATCCGCCGGTGAAAGCAAATCATTGGCCACAAAAAACTGTCCGTTCCGAAGGGCCGGGTAAATCACCTGCTGGTTATGACTGGCTGAAGAAATCAGGGTCTCTTCAGTCATCAGATGAAGGACAGACGTCCTTAAAACTGATGGGTATGAGGGGAATTGATACGGGAAAATTCCAGCCAGTTTTTTCGGGTCAACAGCACCCGGTCCACCAAATAAGACTACCGGATTTTCTTCAGAAAGCAATCCGGACGGATCATGGAGACCAATGTAAGGGTTTAAAAGCCAGGGGAAATAGTCCGACAGCAGAAACGTCAATACAGAATGAACCGGATTCCCGCCTTCAGCCCATCCGGATTCAAAGCAAATCAGTTCTGCTCCCTGAATCTGAGTCATTGGCCAGGTAAAGTTTTTTTCCGGGTGGCCATGATAAAGAGAAACTTTAAAGGACGATCTGAAAGGATTTTCATCAGGACGGAAGTCATTAAACCGGTCACCGGGTGAAACTCCGGAAAGATCAGAGAAATTGAATGCAGCAAAAAGACCGGAGTCTCCGGGTAGGGAAACTTCAATATCCGGCAGAACCGTAAGCCCGTTATACACACCGGTTTGCCCGGATAGACGGGCATCGAGTGAATTTTTCTCTGTTAAAAGCAAAAAATCCAGGCCAGTTGCAAGTGTCTTTAAGGTATCAGGATCTATTACCCCGTCAGACCAGGCCGTTCTGACGTGAAAAATTCCTTTAAACTGATATAAGCTGTCGGGGAGGTGAGAGGTGGTGTCAGCCGGTAAAGTTCTGAACCGGAGGGATCCGGTAAAAACAAACAGAAAAACACCTGCAAGAAGAATCCCCGTGAAAAAACCAATTTTCCGGAGAAAGTTACTCCTCATGCGATTTCTTTCTTTCAGGAAGTCCCTCAACTACCACCACAAATTCACCCTTTGGCTCTTTTAAGGACATTTTCTGAAGTACATCTGTGACAGTTCCTCTAAGGGTTTCCTCAAATTTTTTGGTCAGTTCACGGGAAACTGAAACCTGACGGTCACCCAGATGTTCTTTGATTTCTTCCAGCAGCCGGATGACCCGGTGCGGACTTTCATAAAAAACAATTGAGCCGGTTTCCGTTTTCAAATTCAGAATCCGGGTTTGACGTCCCTTCTTATGCGGAAGGAATCCTTCGTACCGGAAACGGTGAACAGGGAGTCCGGATAGGATCAAAGCAGAAACAGCCGCACAGGCACCGGGAATGGATTCAACCCGAAGTCCGGCCTCAAGTGCAAGCCTGACAAGCGGATAGCATGGGTCAGAAATACCAGGGGTTCCGGCATCCGTGATCACCGCAACCGACTTTCCGGTAAGGAGCTCTCTGACCAGTTCGGGCCCTTTGGTGCGTTCATTGAACTCGTGGTAAGCCGTCATTGGAGTTGAAATACCGAAATGACGGAACAGAACCGAGGAATTCCGGGTATCTTCTGCGGCAACCAGATCGACCGTTTTCAGAATATGAACGGCACGAAAGGTCATATCATCGAGATTCCCGATAGGAGTTGCAACAAGAAATAAAGTTCCGGGGTGAATCTGCTGGCTCATTCAGACCTTCTGGAACCAATCCCGGGGATAAAGGAAATCGGTTCCGACAGCCCGTGTTGTCAATTTTGCAATAACCGGCATCCGCCTTTTATATTGTGAACCAATCACCATTTTTCTTATTTTTCTGACCAGTTCAACGGGGAAACCCAGATCAGAAATTTCCTGATCACTTTTTCTCAGATCAACCAGATGATACAGGATCTGATCTGCATCCGGATAGGAGAACCCCATTTCCTGCTCGTCAGTCTGGCCGGCCCAGAGATCTGCTGATGGTTTTTTTAAAATGACTTCCCGGGGAACACCCACAAACTCAGACAGCTCCCAGATCTGGGTTTTATACAGGTCACCGATCGGATTAACAGCAGAGGCCAAATCCCCGTACCACGTCCCATATCCCAGCATCAGTTCGGTTTTATTGGACGTCCCCAGGACAAGGGAAGAGGTTTTAAGGGAATAATCGAAAAGGGTAACCATTCTTAGTCTGGCCATAACATTCCCCTTCCTGCGGTGATCCATATCGGGAACCGTGGCAAAAAATCCGTCACAGGCATCCGAAACCGGAATTGTTTCCATCCGGATTCCAAACTTTACTGCAACTTTTTCTGCATCAGAAAGGGAATCAGCCGAACTGGTTGAGTAGGGCATTCTGATCCCGGTTACATTTTCAGGGCCTAAGGCACGGGCTGCCAGACCTGCAACCAGTGCAGAGTCAATTCCTCCCGAGAGCCCCAAAACTGCTTTTTTAAATCCGGGTCCCGTAACTTCCTGCCGGATGAACAGTTCCAGTGCTTTCGAAATTTCCTTATAATTCAGAGATAAATTAAGCATAATTGCAAAGATAGAAGAAATCCCGGACAATGACTACGTGCTGAATTTCAACAGCCGGATCAGGCAAGTCGATTTCTTGGTTTAAAGGGGGCCCTTTTACTTTATTTTTTTGAAGTTACCGACAGAATTATTTATCTTGCCTTCTTGTGATTTTTTCCAATTAAAGTGAATCCGGCCATGAAACAGACCACAATTTCCGACCTTAAAAACCACGTTGGCGAAACGGTAACCTTAAAGGGCTGGCTCTATAACAGCCGCCACAGCGGAAAACTTGTTTTCCTCATTATGCGGGATGGAACAGGTCTTTGCCAGTGTGTTGTATTTATTAAAAACGTCAGCCAGGAAGAATTTGAATCAGCGAAATCCCTGACTCAGGAAAGCAGTTTTAGTGTTACTGGAACCGTAAAGGCTGAGCCCCGTTCGGTCGGTGGCTATGAACTGGACGTTCAGAAAATGGAACTGGTTCAGCTTGCCCATGAATATCCCATCACACCCAAGGAACATGGAATTGAGTTTCTTGCAGACCGCCGTCATTTGTGGATCCGGTCACAACGTCAATGGGCCGTTCTGAAAATCAGACATGAAATTATCAAATCAGTCCGCAATTTCTTCGACTCCAGAGGATTCACCCTTTTTGATGCTCCGATATTTACCCCCAACTCGGTTGAAGGGACTACAACTCTTTTCGAAACCCCCTATTTTGATGAAGGTTCGGCTTACCTGACCCAATCCGGCCAGCTTTATGGTGAAGCTGGCGCCATGGCATTCGGAAAAATTTATGTATTCGGACCAACCTTCCGGGCAGAAAAATCAAAAACCCGCCGGCATTTAACAGAATTCTGGATGGTGGAACCGGAAATGGCCTATTACGATCTGGATATGAATATGGATCTTATGGAGGAATTTGTTGAATATATCGTTCAGCAGGTTCTGACCAACCGCCGGGCAGAGCTGGAAATTCTGGAACGTGACATTTCAAAACTGGAAGCGGTTAAACGCCCGTTCCCACGTATTTCCTATGATGAAGCAGTGGAAATTATCCACAAAAAAGGCCTCCCCTTTGAATATGGGAATGACTTCGGTGCACCTGATGAAACGGCTATCGGAGAAGATTTTGATAAACCGGTTATGGTTCATACCTGGCCAAAAGAGGTAAAAGCATTTTATATGAAACAGGATGAAAAGGACCCAACCAAGGCAAAAGGTGTAGATATGCTCGCTTCGGAAGGGTACGGTGAAATTATTGGCGGGGCACAAAGGGAAGACAATCTGGACCTGCTTCTCGAAAAAATCAGAGAACACCAACTTCCCGAAGAAGCTTACAACTGGTATCTCGACCTCAGAAGGTATGGCTCCGTTCCGCATGCAGGGTTTGGAATGGGTATTGAACGGACCGTTTCCTGGATTTGCGGGATTCATCACGTCAGAGAAACCATTCCGTTCGCCCGCCTGATGGGACGGTTGAAACCCTGATCTGATGGACTGACTGAAATTTTTATTTGTTGACTGATCGAAATTAAAAACATGGCACGTTATTCGTTTAAAGATGTAGAGCCGAAGTGGCAGCAGGTATGGGAATCTAAAGGTATTTTCAAAACACCCGCAAATCCTGCAAAGAAATATTATGTTCTGGAGATGTTCCCATATCCGTCTGGCGATCTTCATGTGGGTCACCTGAAAAATTATGTGATCGGGGATGTGGTTGCCCGGTATAAAAAACTGAACGGATTTGATATCCTTCATCCGATGGGGTTTGATGCTTTCGGACTTCCGGCCGAAAATGCGGCAATTGAACGGAATGTAAGTCCGGCGGGCTGGACGTATGGAAACATTGAAACCTATAAAAAAACCATGTCACTTCTTGGTCTCAGTTATGACTGGGACCGGGAAGTTGTGACCTGCCGGGAAGATTATTACCGGTGGACCCAGCATATTTTTCAGCTATTGTATGATAACGGGTTAGCCTACCGGAAAAAAGCTTTTGTTAACTGGTGCAATGACTGCCAGACTGTTCTTGCCAATGAACAAGTCGAAAACGGGGTCTGCTACCGCCATGGTACACCAGTTACCAAGAAAAACCTGGAACAGTGGTTTCTGAAAATTACTGATTTTGCCGACGACCTTCTTGCAGATCTTGACCTCCTGAAAAATTGGCCTGAAAGTGTAAAAAAACAACAGTTTGACTGGATAGGTAAGTCTTACGGAGTTGAAATTCAGTTTGAACAACCTGAATTAAACCAAAAACTCACCGTTTTTACCACCCGGCCGGATACGATTTACGGGGTCACTTTTGTGACTATCTCCCCCGAACAGCCTCTCGTTGAGGAAATTAAAAAACTGGTCCCGGATTCGGTTAAAAAAGGGATTGAGGCTTACCAGGTTGCTTCAAAGGCCAAGACGGAAATTGAAAGAACTTCGACCGGTGAGAAAACCGGTATTTATTCCGGGCTTGATCTGATCCATCCGCTGACAGGGAAAAAAGTTCCGCTTTGGATTGGTGATTATGTTTTGGCTACTTACGGTACCGGAATTGTAATGGGAGTTCCTGCCCATGACGAACGGGATTTCGCATTTGCCAAACGGTATGAACTTCCCATCATTCTGGTGATTCAGAATCCTGAGCAGAACCTGAATTCTGAGACCATGGAAACGGCCTGGACCGATGACGGAATCATGGTTAATACACCTGGCTTTGAAGGAAAATCCAGTACTGATTTTATACAGGCCATTGCAGATGAAATCCAGACAAAGGGGTTAGGAAGAAAGACTATAAACTACCGCCTGAGAGACTGGCTCATTTCACGGCAGCGGTATTGGGGAGCCCCGATCCCGATGATTCATTGCCCTGCCTGCGGGGTAGTAAAAGACCCCAACCTTCCTGTCCGGCTACCGGCAGAGAATAAAGTGCAGCTAAAGCCACAGGGCAAAACTCCCCTCGAGACTGATGAATCATGGCTGAATACGACCTGCCCGTCCTGCGGCGGGCCTGCAAAAAGAGATCCGGATACCATGGATACCTTTATGTGTTCATCCTGGTACTACCTCAGATATGCTGACAACAAAAACAGCGAAAAACTATTTGATACCGAAATTGCCAACACCTGGCTCCCGGTTGACCAGTATATCGGCGGTGCTGAACATGCCGTTCTTCACCTGCTTTATTCCCGGTTTATCACCAAGGCACTTCACCGGATCGGACTTGTTGGTTTTACTGAACCGTTTACCAACCTGTTTACCCAGGGGATGGTGACCATGTTTTCACCGAAAACCGGAAAACTGGAGAAAATGTCCAAATCTAAAGGAAACGTAGTTCCCGTGGGTGAGTTTGTGAGAGAGTGGGGTGCTGATACCGGGCGGGTAATGATCCTGTTTGCTGCCCCGCCTGAACGGGATTTTGAGTGGACAAACGAAGGTGTGGCCGGCGCAAACCGCTTCCTGAACCGGATCTGGACCTTTGTGCAGGATAATCTCGATTTATTGGCTCCCGCTGAATTTAAATCTCAGTTTGAGATTTCACAGCTTACGCCCGACTCGTTTAAAATTTATCAGAAAACCCACCAAACAGTTAAGAAGGTTTCTGCAGATCTGAATGAATTTAAATTCAATACCGCAGTTGCTGCCTTTATGGAACTGATGAATGATCTGAATAAAACTGACCGTAAGTCTCTTGAAGAGTCTGAAGAATTCCAGAGAGTCATAAAGCACTGTATTGTCCGGTTTCTGGAAGTTTTTACCCCGATTGCTCCGCATATTTCAGAAGAATTGCTTTCCCAGCTTGGATTCGCCGGAACTGTTTTTGACCGGGGATGGCCATCCTGGCATGAAGATGCAACCGTTTCAGATACAGTTTCTATCGTAATTCAGATCAACGGTAAACTGAGAGGAAATCTGGATGTTGCCCGTGATTCTGACGATGAATCCGTAAAAAAACTCGCATTGGAAAATGAGCAGGCCAGGAAATTCCTTGCCGGACTTTCAGTTGTAAAACTGATTGTTATCCCCAATAAACTGATCAACATTGTTGCAAAATAAACAAGGGCGAAATCTATGAAGCGGTACGGTGAATTGGTTGTTGAAGAAGGGTATGCGACTGAAGATCAGGTGCTGACCGCACTTGAGTATCAAAAAACCAGTGAAAAGCTCCTGGGGAAAATTCTGGTTGATATGGACATTCTCACCCTTGAACAGAATTATGAAGCAACCAAGCTTTCCCAGTTACCCGAGGGTGCCGGACGTAGGTTCGGCCAGATTTGTGTCGACCTGGGGTTTACAACCACTTCTGAAGTTGAACGGGGACTGGCCTTCCAGAAAAAGATCAAAGGGTATCTGGGTGAAATTATGATTGAACTCGGTTACATAACCCTTGATCAGCACAACCATATTGTGGAATTACAGAGAGATTATGGCGTCTGAAAATCAAATAACTTATAAATCTGCCGGTGTGGATATTGATGCCGGTGAGGAAACCGTCCGCCGGATTGTCCCTCATGTGAAAAAAACATTTTCACCTGCTGTACTTTCTGAACTTGGCAGTTTTGGCGGAATGTATGATGCCCGGTTCCCCGATTACAAAGAACCGGTTCTGGTATCCAGTGTTGATGGGGTCGGGACAAAACTTAAAGTTGCCCAGGCCATCGGGAAACATGATACCATCGGGCAGGATCTGGTTAATCATTGTGTGAATGATATCCTCGTTTGTGGTGCTAAACCATTATTTTTTCTGGATTATTTCGCCACAGGGAAATTGAATCCGGCCGTTGCAGAAGACGTCATCGGCGGAATGGCTAAGGCTGCCGGCGAAAACGGGTGTGCCTTAATCGGAGGTGAAACTGCAGAAATGCCCGGTGTCTATAACGATGAAGAATATGACATTGCTGGAACTATTGTCGGTGTTGCTGAAAAAAGTCAGATCCTGAATAAATCCAACGTTAAAAAAGGGAATATTCTTCTTGCGCTGGCTTCAACAGGATTGCACACCAACGGCTACAGTCTGGCCCGCCGGGTTATTTTGCTTAATCATGAGTTTTCAGATTATTCAGAAGAATTGGGAATGAGTTTCGGTGAATCTCTTCTCGCAGTCCATAAATCCTATTTTCGCCAGGTTTTCCCGCTGGTTCAAAGTTCTCTGGTTGACGGAATCAGTCACATTACCGGTGGCGGATTAATTTCTAACACCATGAGAGTCATTCCTGCAGGACTTTCGATGGATGTTGACTGGACTTCCTGGGAAAGACCCGTGATTTATCAAATGCTCCAAAAACTGGGCTCAGTACCAGAAGAAGATATGAGGCGGACATTTAACCTGGGAATTGGATTGGTCCTGATCGTTTCACCCGAAAATCTGGATCAGGTAACATCCCATCTGGAAAAGTCTGGCGAAAAACCCTTCCGGATTGGTTCTATAAAAGAGTGAAAAAGCCGGCTTAGCCGGTTTTTTTTTAATCCTGTCCGGATACACAGGTTTTTGTTTTCAGTTGACCGGTCACTTTAAAAAGTTGTATTTTAGTTCATTCAAATCCTTCAGCCGGAGATAATATGCTGAATATTCTGATTGTTGCTGCTGCAAGTTATCTGGTTGGGTCCTTTCCGACCGCCATTATTACCGGGAAACTTTCCCGGGGAATTGATATCCGCCAGCATGGAAGCGGAAACGCAGGCGGAACAAATGTTTTCAGGGTATTGGGTTGGAAACTCGGCGTATTTGTTATGCTGGTCGACATGATGAAAGGGTTACTGGCTACTGTTTACCTTTCTAAATTAACTTTGGTCCCAGGAAATGAAATTCCTGCAGTCTATCTGGAAATAACGGCTGGAGTTTTTGCTATTATCGGACATATCTGGACCATTTTTGCAGGATTCAAAGGAGGAAAAGGTGTTGGGACTGCAGCAGGGTTTTTGTTTGGTATAATTCCAATGGCGGCTCTGGGCGGTCTGATCATCTTTTTTACTTTATTTTTTACGTTCAGGTATGTGAGTCTGGGTTCAATTGCCGCTGCGGTTGGAATTCCCCTTATTCTGGTTTTTCAAAAATTTTATCTTGGGCAGCAAATTGAATCCGTCTTGCTCTACATCACAGGTGCAATTGCAGTACTGATTATATTTACACACAGGTCGAATATTCAACGGCTTCTTTCAGGGACAGAAAACAAAATCACCAGTCTGAAGGGTGGAAATGCAAAATAAGACGATATACAAGGTTGCTGTCCTCGGTGCAGGCAGTTGGGGAAACAGTCTGGCGATTCTTCTT
Organism: Bacteroidota bacterium; assembly: GCA_023151185.1. Lineage (GTDB taxonomy): Bacteria > Bacteroidota > JABWAT01 > JABWAT01 > JABWAT01 > JAFLBE01. Next base: position 37,803 of record JAKLJL010000002.1, on the reverse strand, counting down.
GCAAGAAAAGGTCATGAGGTTACCTTATGGGAACGGGATGTCCCCGCAGCAGAACTTTTGCAGAAAACCCGGCAGAATGTCCGGTTTCTGGGTGAAGATATTTTCTTTCCGGAAAACCTGATCGTTTCATCCGATTTGAAAGCATCTGCTGGTAATGCTGAATTGGTTGTTCTGGCTACACCTTCCCACACTATACGGGAGGTTGTAACAAACCTGATTCCGGTTATCCGGCAGGATTCTGTTCTGATCAATGTGGCGAAAGGAATTGAGAACGGTTCCTTTCTGACGATGTCTCAGGTTATTTCGGATGTAATTAAAGGAATTAAGCCCGAAAGAATAGCAGCATTATATGGACCTTCACATGCCGAAGAAGTCAGCAGGGGGCTCCCAACCACTGTGGTTGCCTCTTCATTATCAATTGAAACTGCCAGAAAGGTCAGGGAAGCATTCGTTACCCCAATGTTCCGTGTATATTCCAACACCGATCTGATCGGAGTGGAAGTTGGCGGATCTGTAAAAAATGTTATGGCAATTGCTTCCGGGATTTCTGATGGAATTGGCTTCGGGGATAATGCCAAGGCTGCATTAATGACCCGGGGCATCAACGAAATTACCCGTTTAGGACTTGCGTTAGGAGCAAAAAAGGAAACCTTTGCAGGATTGACCGGCGTAGGTGATCTGATAGTGACCTGTATGTCGCGTCACTCTAGAAACCGCCATGTTGGAGAAGAAATCGGGAAAGGGAAGACGTTGAAACAGGTTCTGGATTCCATGATCATGGTAGCAGAAGGGGTCAATACAACAAAATCAACACTGGGACTTGCCAAAAAGATGGGAATTGAAATGCCCATAACCGAAGCAGTTCACCGGATTTTGTTTGAAGATCAGGATCCCAAAGAAGTTGTAAAAAGCCTCATGACCCGTTCAGTCAAAGATGAAGATTGGGGAAATTGATTTCTTTCTCTTTTTTTGGTAAATTCTAATCTGTTATTAATATCTAAACCTTGTGTCCATTTCGACCAAAGGAAATAATATGAAAAAAAATCCCCTGGCTTTTCTTGTCCTCCTGGTCTCGGCTGTTACTCTTTCCGCCCAAACCAAACCTGAAACCAAACCCGAACTTTCGGCAATACCGCTTCCTGCCGATACTCTGTCCCCGCAGATTGAAAAAGGAATACTTTCCGCTGAACAAAAGTTTGTGGCGATCAACAACCAGATTGGAAAAAGCCCTGCACCGGTGGTTACCCAGGTGCCGGATTCAGCTTCAGCTGATTCTTTAAAAAAAATTGAACCTGTTGTTCCGGTTAATGTGTATAAGCTGATCAGCGATACAGATTCCTTGCTGTATGAGCTTCGGCTGAAAGTTGAACTCCTTGATCCGAAAAGCCCAAAGACCCAGGCTTCCAAGAAGAAAATCAAAGACATGCAGCAGACCTCCCGGATCCTTCTGGTGAAAGCTTCGGCAAGCCATTTGAAATATGCAGAAAAACTTGACCTGGCTGAGCAAAATCTGACGAATGCCCTGAATATTCTCGAAAATAAAACAGTCACCACTGAATCTGCACCGGTTCAGGAGACTTCGACTGAAAACGGAACTGCCGGGACGGTAACTGATTCTTCTGAATTTGCCGGTCAGAAATCATCCTCAGTTGACATCCGGGGAAACATGTTAAAGGCCAGGCAGCTTGTAATTGATGCCGACTCCTCCCTTTCATTCGTGACCACCGGTCTCACCGGTCTGGATCCAAAACAAAAAGAGACAGTTTATCTATCAGACCGGCACCATAAGCTGAAAAACATTTCCAGAGATCTGAACAATCTGACAGCTTCTGCGGGAATGCAGAATACTGTGGCCAGCAGAAGGTTGATTGACCCCAATGCTGAATGGGATTTTGATGCAAAGACTCCGATTACGACAGATCCAAGAGTTAACCCCGTAAAAGCCTACCTTGAAAAAAATCTTGCCGACAACGGAAATATCTATAAAACCATCTCAAAAGATTCTTTGGTTTTTACCTTCAGAATACCGGATGCCTGGCGGAAAAATGAGAAATTTAAAAAACCGGTGATTTCTTATACAAGCCCGGATGGTAAAATCATTGTAACCATGAACCAAAGCAGTGCTGCTGTTGATTCTGTTCATTACTGGGCTTCAATTTATGAAGCTTCCTCTTATGGAAAGAATCAACTTTCAGGTCAATATACCCGGTATCCAAAATCACGCACACAGGCTATTGGGGCCAACCAGTCCTATTCGGCAAAGTATCACTTTGGATCCAAGGAAATTGCCGCTGTATTTCTTCAGAAAAACAACGAAGTTATTTCGGCTTTCATTGAATATCCCAACGGCAGCCTGAATGACGGCGAAACCGGAATCATTAACCTGATTCTCAACTCAGTCAAATTCCGGGAAATCAAATAAACTGAATGCCAGTTACCGAATCTGTTCTCCTCCGGCTCCTGCAGCAGGGGGAGGGGACTGGCATTGAGTTCAAGCGTAAAATCAACCATCCCACCAAAATTGCCAAAAGCATCTCTGCTTTCGCCAATACTTCAGGCGGTTATATTATCATTGGAATAAGCGATGACGGCTTACCCTATGGTATTGAAGATGAAAAGTATCCTGTCGACCGCGTTAAATCCATTTCCGGTTCTTATCTGCATCCAACAGTCAATCTGTCCCTCGATCTGGTGGCCCTGAATGCAAAGGAAATTTTGGTTGTCCGGATTGATCAAAGCCGGGAAAGACCACATTTCGTTGTGGATCAGGAAACCGGCAGCAAAATGGCCTACATCCGGAGCGGAAACCAGTCGGTTGAAGCAACACCTGTTCAAATTGAAATGATGAAACTTTCTGTCTCTTCCGAAACCCGGATTGAAATGGGGGAACCGGAACGGATCCTGTTTGAGTTTCTGAACCAGTACGGGGTGATTTCCCTGGAAAGGTTTTCGGGTCTGGCCGGAATTCCCATTCAGGCGGCAGCACAGAAACTCGGGGCTCTGATTTCGATAGGGATTATTCAGGCAGGAAACCGGCAGGGAACTGAAGTCTTCTTTCTGAAATAATCAGGGAAGATCCCGCAGCATCTGAAGATAACTTGAATACCGTTCCCGGGTAATTTCGCCAGAGTCGACCGCATCTTTTACTGCACAAACCGGTTCATTGTCATGCAGACATTTAGAAAACCGGCATCCGTCAAGAAACGGAACCATTTCCCTGAAAAAGTGCCCAAGTTCCCAGGCATCAATTTCGGTCAGTCCAAATTCCCGCAAACCGGGAGTGTCTATCAGGTAACTGCCCGGCTCAAACTCATGCAGTTCGGCATGGCTGGTAGTATGCTTCCCCTGATTCCATTTTGAAGAAGTAACACCTGTTTTTAATTGAAATTCTGGATTCAGTGTATTGATCAGGGTTGTTTTACCAACACCCGAGAGACCGGCAACGGCGGTTAGTTTTTTGGAAAAAATAGCCTTTAGGTTTTCATCTGCCGGTTGTTTCTTCAAATTGGAAAAGAATATTCCGTCTGTGCATCCCGAGTAAATCCGTTTTATTTCTGTGATCATCCCGTTATGTTCAGGTGGAAGCAGATCAACTTTAGTAAAAAGCAGGACTGAAGGAATCCGGTAAGCCTGTGCAGCAACCAGACACCGGTCAATGAAATTAAACTTGGGAAGTGGATTCATAAGGCTGGATACAACCAGGAACTGATCTATGTTAGCTGCAAGAACCTGTTCCTGACCAGTTTTCCCGATAGCCGATCGGTTAATTTTATTAACACGGGGTTCAATGCCGGAAATTACCCATTCATCTTCCTGATTAATCTCCACCTTATCACCAACAACAACAGGGTTTTTCGCTTTGGTATCAGCCAACCGGAGTTTTCCTCTTAGAATTGCAGTTACTTCGGTTCCGTCCGGCAGGCTGACCTGGTAGCTGCTCCCGAGTGATTTGATAACCCTTCCGGTCATATTTTCCTAAAGTGAATTTGTTTGATTAAATGGAATCTGATATATTTAAAGTTAAGAAAATAGTTTCTTTTACCCAATTTATCATACTAAGTAAGGAGAGTCAGATGGCCCGGATTCTGGTTGTGGATGACAGTGTAACAAATCGAAAAGTAATTGTCGGATATCTGAACAGTATTGGTCATACGACTTACGAAGCTGCCGATGGTTTTGAAGGAGAAACGGTCGCATTGAAGGAAAAACCGGATTGTCTGATTCTGGATGTTGTCATGCCGGGCCGAAATGGCTTTGAATTACTGCGGGAAATCAGAAAAGCTCCTGGTTTTGAGAAAACCCCGATCATTATGCTAACTTCCAAAGACCAGGACTCTGACCGTTTCTGGGGGATGAAGCAGGGAGCAAGTGACTATCTCACAAAACCGTTTTCAGAAGAACAGTTAAAAGCAGCTCTGGATAAACATATAAAGTAAATTACGCCGAAAGGCGTTTTTGTATACTTTACATAATATATATTATATATGTGACAATCTATTTTTATTGGGATATTGGAATTTCAATGTCTTTTTATTAGATTCGGATAAAAGGATTCTTTAAAGGAGAAACTATGTCTGTCATCTTTTCACGGTCCTGTGAGTATGCTCTCCAGGCAGTCATGTATATTGCGATGCAACCGAAAAATCAAATGGTCCTGCTCAAGGAAGTGGCTGAAAAAGTCAACATACCGAAACATTTTCTCGGTAAAATCCTGCAAAAGCTGGCGAAATCCGGATTGCTTGACAGCCAGAAAGGACCCAATGGCGGTTTCGCTCTTTATGATTCGCCAAACAAGATTAATGCACTCATGATTGTTGAAGCTATAGATGGTCTGGATCTGATGAATAAGTGTGTTGCCGGTTTTCCGGAGTGTCACCGTGAAGACCCCTGTCCCTATCACGATGAATGGGCTGAAATAAGAGCCAAGATAAAAGAAATGCTTGAACGGGAAACAATTGAAAAATTAATGGAGGATGCAAAAGCCGGAAAACGGGTTCCATTTCTTAAACCGGGATTCGCATTGAAATAACCCATCTTATGTAAAGTGTAAACACGTAAAAAAAGCCGGCATACCGGCTTTTTTTTTACCTGTTGTAATACCCTTCGATTGTATTCTCAAAAATTCCGGCGATTTCCTGCTCATCCAGCATACCTACCTTGTCCAGATATAGCGTTCCGGAAAGTGTGGTTTTCCCTATTTTCTGCAGCGGGATCGTATGCTGTTTTGCCAACTCTTCAAACTGAGGCTCATAGCCGGCTTTCACACCAATCAGTACCCTTCCCTGATCTTCATTAAATAAGGCGCCTTCAAGTGTTCCTGATTCAGGAAGATTAAAGGAAATCCCCGTTTTGTTATTTTGACGGAAAAGGAAAAACTCAATGGCCGCAACACAAAATCCGCCGTCACTCAGGTCGTGGCAGGAATCAATCAAACCCGCTTTATTTCCGTTTAAAATAAGCTGGTGCAACCGCAATTCCCCGTGAAGGTTAACTTCCGGGGCATCTCCCAACGTTTTGCCGTGAATCCAGGACAGGTACTCACTTCCGCCAATAGAATCACCGGTTTTCCCCGTAAGATAAATAGTGACATCTTCTTTGGTCGGGGCTGATGGAATTGGGGGTGTCTTTTCGACATCCTGTATTAATCCCAGCATCCCAATTGTAGGAGTTGGAAACACAGAACTATCCGGACTTTCATTATAAAAGGAAACATTTCCTCCGGTAACCGGTGTATCAAAAATCCGGCAGGCATCTCCCATTCCTCCCAATGCCTCAGCAAACTGCCAGTAAATTTCAGGTTTGTATGGATTTCCAAAATTAAGACAATTGGTGATGGCCAGAGGTTCAGCACCTGAACAAACAACATTTCTTGCAGCCTCAGCTACCGCAATCTGCCCGCCCTTTCGGGGATTCAGATAGACGTACCGGCCGTTACAATCCGTCTTCATAGCCAGTGCCTTGCGGGTTCCTTTTATCCGGATAAGGGCGGAATCTGTTTTTCCGGCCCCGGTAATGGAATTTGTTCTTACCATCGAATCATATTGATCATAGATCCATTTTTTCGAGGCAATATTCGGTGAGGATAAGAGCTGAAGAATCTCTTTCTTTAAGTCTTTGATTTTGTAGGCGGATAAATCAGCCGTCTGAACCTGATCCAGGTAGGCCGGTTTTATTCGTTCTCTTTCGTAAACCGGAGCCCCGCCGCCAAGAACAAGCTCAAACGATGGAATATCTGCTTTTTTCTCGCCATGCCGGTATATTTCCACACGTCCGGTATCTGTTACCTCGCCAATAACAACGGCGTGGAGATCCCATTTTTCAAAAATGGCCTGAACCTGTTTCTCCTGGCCTTTTTCAGCAACAATCAGCATTCTTTCCTGTGATTCTGAAAGCATGAGTTCATAGGCTGTCATTCCGGTTTCGCGGGCTGGGACGAGATCAAGATCAATTTTCATCCCAACCTCACCTTTTGCACTCATCTCGGATGTTGAACAGGAAATGCCTGCAGCACCCATATCCTGAATCCCAACAACAAAGCCGGATTCAATGGCTTCAAGGGTAGCTTCAAGAAGAAGCTTTTCTGTAAACGGATCACCGACCTGAACACTGGGTCTTTTGGCTTCGGATGCCTCTGAAATTTCTTCAGAAGCGAAGGTGGCACCGTGAATTCCATCCCGCCCGGTAGCACTGCCGACAATCAGAACAGGATTTCCGATTCCCTTTGCGGTTGCAGAGGCAGTCTTTCCAGTTTCCACAACTCCAACAGACATTGCATTGACCAGTGGATTTCCCTGGTAACAGGGATCAAAGTAAACTTCCCCAGCTACTGTCGGAACGCCAAAGGAATTCCCATACATTGAAATCCCTTTTACAACTCCCTCAAGCAAAAATTGAGTCCGTTTATTTTCAAGGCTCCCGAACCGGAGAGAATTCAAACTGGCCAAAGGTCTTGCACCCATTGTGAAAATATCACGATGAATACCGCCAACCCCTGTAGCTGCACCCTGAACGGGTTCGACAGCACTCGGATGGTTATGGCTTTCTATTTTAAAAGCAACTGCAAGTCCGTCACCGATATCAACCAATCCGGCATTTTCTTCACCGGCACCAACCAAAAGCCTTCCACCGGATCGGGGGAGTTTTTTTATTTCAAGGATGGAATTTTTATAACTGCAGTGTTCTGACCACATCACTGAGAAAATTCCCAATTCGGTAAATGAGGGAACCCGTCCGAGAACTTTCAGGATCCGGGCATATTCTTCATCCGTAAGTCCGTGCGATCGGATAAGTTCTGTGGTGATTTCAGGTTCTTTAATTCGGGTTTCTGTCGGAGGCATACCGGAAATTCCTGAATAAATGAGGTAATTGGGTGAGAATGAGTACAAAAATACGGATAATCAGGGTAACAATAAAAATCAGGTGAACTGCTTCGAACGGATGGCCTGAAAAAACGGAATAAATCTGACCTGCCAGCAACGAGCCGGCAAAGTACATCAGTCCGGAAACGGATCCGAAAACTGCAATCCTCAGATTTCTGTCAGGATCAGCCGGATTGGAGAGAACCAGCGTGGATTGGGTCAGAAGGAATCCGCTGTAACAAAAACCCAGAAGAATTGAATCAGCCCAGAACAAAATCAACCAGGACGGATCAAGAAAAACCCAAAGTCCGGCAGAAAGGCAAAGTCCGCCAATTGAAAGTTTTAATGCAAAATCAGGTCCCCTCCGGTCGATTAAATACCCGAAGGCACGGTAGCCGGCAACCCCCAGCAGTAAAATACCGTTCTGGTAAAGCGCAAAAAAGGAGTAAGAATGTCCTGCCAGTTCAATGGTGTAAACAGGAATAAATATCATTACCATCCCGATAGACATCATGATCAGAGCCACAATACCCAGCCGAATGGTAAACTGACGGTCTAAAAAGAGGATTTTTAAGGATGAAATGGGGAATATTTCCCTGGGTTCGTGTTTTATTCCTTCCGGATGATGCTGATACCGGAACAGGATAACCGTAACAACCCCCATTACAGAACTGATTCCAAGTAAAATGGCGAACCCTGCAGGTTCATGCCCTTCCGCTCTGAAATGATCCAGAACAGACGCGATCAAAAAGTGAAAAACAATGGAAACCAAGGCAGAAAAACCCTGGCGAAACCCAAAATATTTTCCTCTTAACCTGACAGGCACCAGGTCACTCATCCAGGAATTCCAGCTATGAGCCAAAAGTTTATCCATCAGAAAGTAAAGGGAAAAGACTGTAATAAACAGCCAGGAGAAACTTTCCGGTGTTTCAGTTAACAGAAGAAATGCGGGAAGGACCCATGAAAAACGGGAAAAGAAGGCAAGGGTAAGAACAAATTTTTTTCTTTCAACCCAGCCGCCAAGAAGGTAAACACTTAAAAAATAGAAAATCTGAAACAGATAAGAAAAACTGGCCAGAACCGAAAGGGTTGTTTCAGATAAACCAAAGAGAAGACCGAGCCCCATCAGATAGGAGCTTTGCATCAGAATATACTGAAAATTGGCAAATCCGCCTTCGATTGTCGAAATTTTAAGACCGGATCGTACCGGTGACTTTACTTCTCTTTTCATGTTCAGGGAAATAAAAAAGGCCAGAACCCTGGCCTTTACTCAATTCAAGGAAGTTTTGGAGACTTCATCCGGATTTTTATATTTCCGGAGAAAGGTCAGGCGGTCTTCAAGGCCTGAAACTGGGGTCATCAGTTTTTCCTTAGTGAAAACAGCTGATTCCCGGGTTTCAAAAACAAGATCATATTCCTTGCTCATCACAATGGCTTCTTCTGGGCAAACTTCCTCACAGTATCCGCAAAAAATACACCGCAGCATATCAATTTCGAAAGTTACCGGATACCGTTCCTGGGCACGCTCAGTTTCACCTGCCTGAACATAAATGGCTAATGGCGGGCAAACACGGGAACATAGTCCGCAGGCAACGCACCGTTCAGTTCCATCTTCTTTTGCAACAAGAACCGGTCTTCCTCTGAAAATTGCAGGCGGGGTCCATCTTTCTTCCGGGTACCGCATGGTAAACACCGGTTGAAACATCTGACGAAAGGTGTACCACATTCCTTTCATGATTTCAGGGAGGTAAATTTTTTCTGAAAAATTCAGGCGGGCATCAATATCAACATGTTTGTTCATTACTGAATCCGGAAAATTGGGTTTTGCAAACTGGAATCCGGAAGATGACTTCCGGAAAGCGGTTAAAATTCCGCACAAAGATCAGATTTATAAGAAGTTATGTCAAACCTGAGTCTGGAATAATTCACCGGCTAATTTCAGTGAGAAGTTCTCCGATTACCTTGTCAGACTGGTTTTCCGGCACCCGGATGCTGCCGGCACCGGCATGTCCCCCTCCGCCAAATTTCCGGAGGAGAAAACCCACATGCAGATCGGAAGTTCGGTTCAGCACTGATTTGGCAAGGCTTATTTTGATCATTCCCGGTTTTTCAGGGAGTGCTGTCAGGGAAATACTGAGCTTTGACTCAGGGAAAAGTGCATAGGGTAAAAACCGGTTAAAGGAGCCATCAGGAAGTGCCACCGTTCTGAAATCAGAAACCAGAATCCCGTTTTTAATCCTGGAGTTGGCAAGAACAATCAATTTAAACAGCTCCTGCCCTGCTAAAAAGTCCTGAACCCTGCGGTTCACTTCAGAATCCTGAAGAATCTGGCCCGGATCATTGAGCTCCAAAAGATCGGTCAGCAGATCCCAGTAATCTGCATCTTTCAGGTCTGGAGACGGAATTACCGTATAGCTGATAAGATAATACCCCTGCGGGTTTAAAATATCCTCAAGACTATAAATTCCCCCGTCAATCAGGTCTGTCATTTTAGTAAGGAATTCGAAGGTGCCCAGCGTTGGATATTGGTCTTTAAACCCATTCCAGATAAGACCAGCAGCAGAAGGGGCTACCTCATAAATTCCACGGAAAGCTTCGGGGATTTCGTTTGAAGCGTGGTGATCGAACCACCAGGCACAATTGGGGTGATAAGGCAGATTGGCAATGATATCCTGGGGCTGGACTTTAAAGTTACCGTCCTGTATATCCTTTGGTTCCGAATAGGCGACTGCAGAAATCCGGAATATTTTTTTCAAATACAGAGAACAGACCAACCCATCGAAATCCGGCCGGACAATTAATCTCACATTCAGCCCTGATTATCCAGGTTCTTTTCAACGACCAGATCAATAAATTCCTGGATCAGGCGGGGATCCCAGGAACCCTGATTGGTCTCCTTGAGCATGATATCAAAGGTTGTTTTCCGGTCGAGGGCTTTCCGGTATGGCCGGTCAGTTGTTAAAGCATCATAAAAATCAACTGTTGAGACAACCCGGGCAAGCAGCGGGATTTCTTCGCCTTTCAGTTTATCAGGGTATCCGGTTCCGTCCCATCTTTCCTGATGGTGGCGGATGCACGGGAGAACCGGCTGGAGGGTTTTAAGAGGTGCACAGATTTTTTCACCCTCTTCAGGATGGGTTTTCATGATTTCGTACTCATCTGCTGTCAAGCGGCCGGGTTTCAGCAATATGGCATCGCTTATGGCAATTTTCCCGATATCATGAAGAATTCCGCCCCGGATCACAATTTCGATTTCCTCAGCACTCAGCCCGATTCTTTCAGCGAGGAGCCGGCCATAGAAAGCCAGACGGTCGCAGTGACCTTCTGTATACTCGTCTCTTGCTTCAACTGCCCGGGCAAGTGAAAAAATTACGGTTTCGGCATTTTCAAGCTGATCGGTGAAATATTTGGTTTTCAGAAGGGATCTCACCCGTGTAATCAGCTCAGTCCGGTTAAACGGTTTCCCGAGAAAATCATCGACTCCAATATCAATTGCTTTGATTTTCGCATCAAAATCATAGAGTCCGGTGAGCATAATAATGGGAATCAGACGGGTTTCTCTGTTCCCTTTCAAAACCCGTGAAAGTTCGTAACCGTTCATCTTCGGCATCATCATATCCACAATGACGAGATCCGGAGTCCGGGTGCTGATTTTTGTCAGGGCTTCTTCGCCATCCTGAGCAGTTTCTACGAAATAATTCTCTTCTTCAAGACAATCTTTCAGTAAGGTCAGGACCGAATCATGATCATCCACAACAAGAATTCTTGACTGAGATTTGGGAACGAATTCTAACACAGTTACTTATCCTGATAAAATTTAGGGTAAGATAAAGAAATTAAGTAAAATCTGAAAGAGAAACCGGGTGGTTTTTTGTTCAAAGCAAAGAAATATTCCGGATTAGGCCTTTTTTCCCACGCCTGATCAGAGGTGACCGGCTAAAGGTTTTCCGGAATTTGTTCTCACTCAACGCAGCTAACCTATCAGGGGTAAGGCTGGCCAATTCAGGATCTGCCGGAAAAAAGTCGGGTACCGGTGGTCTTGAAAACCTTTTGTTCCAGGGACAAACTTCCTGACACCTATCGCAACCCCAGATCCATCCATCCCTGTTACTGCTGCCATCCGGGGTGTCTGATTTTTTTTCAATCGTCTGGTAGGAAATGCAGGCTACCGCATTTACTGTTTTTCCAGGAAGAATTGCATCAGCCGGACAGGCATCGGAACAGGCCGTACAGGTTCCGCAATGTGCCGAATTAAATGGCTGATCGGGCTCCAGATCCCGGTTAAGGAGCATAATTCCGATAAAAAACCAGGATCCCCTTTTAGGCGCAATCAGAAGTGAATGGTTGCCGATCCAGCCAAGTCCGGCAAGACGGGCATATTCTCTTTCAAAGACCGGGGCAGAATCCGTAAAAAACCGGCCGTTAAGTCCACCATCAGTTGATTGAAGGATTTTTAAGGCCGCCGAGAATTTTTCCCGGATGACCAGGTGATAGTCGGGGCCGGCAGCATAACGGGAAATTTTTCCGAGAGGAGTTTGAACAGAAAATCCGGATGGTTTATCGTAAAACATCAGACAGCAAACTACCGACCGGACCTCCGGAAACAGAAGCCGGATATCCTCCCGGATTTCCATATTTCGTTCCAGATAAGACATTTCACCCTGAAACCCGTTTAGGATCCAGTCTTCCAACTGTTTTCTGTGGCCAGAAAGAAGTTGTGGACGGGTGATCCCAACGGCATGAAACCCGGTGGAAATCAGGACGGATTTAACCAGTTCTGAACTAACCTGAGGCATCAGCCTTTATCTTCAGAAACCAGGACTTTCATTTCAATCCGTTCTGCTGGATTATCTCTCTGATCACGTGCAACTGCGGCAATTTTATCGGCAACATCCATTCCCTCAGTTACTTCACCAAAGACGGAATATTGACCATCAAGAAATCCGTTATCCGCAACGTTAATGTAAAATTGAGAGCCGGAAGATTCCCGTTTTGGATTCACAGCATCTCCTTTCCTGGCTGCGGCGACCGAACCCCGTTTGTTTTTAAGCCCGATTTCAGCAGGAATTGTATGGGACGGGCCTCCAAGCCCATGGGTAAACCGGTCCTCAGTTTTTGAGTTCGGGTCTCCACCCTGAATCATAAATCCCGGTATGACCCGGTGAAATGTAGTTCCGTTGAAATAGCCTTCAGAAGCCAGCTTGATAAAATTGGCAGAATGAAGCGGAGCAGACTCTGTGTTAAGTCTGATGGTAAGGGTTCCCAGTGAGGTTTCAATTTTGACAGTGGACATAAATTCTTTTCCGGTTGATTAATCTTCGTATTGAATGACAAGGCCAAAAGCAGAAGGACCGGCATGACAGCCCAAAACAGGTGAAACTTCGGCTGTTGGGATCGGATATTCCGGGAAATCCTTCTTCAGTGCAAGTTCCAGGTGAAATGCTGATTCCACATTCGATGCGTGAACCACCCCTACCCGTTTTACCTTTTTGGTTTTATCAATCATGCCAACCAGGAATTCAATGGCTTTTCTCCGGTTTCTGACGACACCAACTTTTTCAACCTTACCTTCTTTATTAAAAGTTAAAACGGGTTTAAGGCTCAGCAGTTTGGCGATGAGCCCTTTCGGTTTGGACATCCGACCACCTTTAATAAGGTATTCAACTGTATCCAGATAGAACCAGATGTGGAATTTTTCCCTGATTTCAGCCTGTTTGGCATGGATTTCTTCGGGTGAAACACCTGCCTCGAGTTGTTCAACCACTTCCTGAAGCATGAAGCCCGATCCGAGTGAAATGGATAGAGTGTCAAAAGCAAGAACCTTCCGGCTTTCTGTTTCAAGAGACCGGCCAACCGTGACCCCACCCTGGTAAGTACCGCTGACGGCTGAACTAAGTCCGAACCACAACACCTTTTCCTGGGTTCGGAATGCTTCCGAAAATTCCTTTTTAAATCTCGCTGGTGAGGGTTGGGATGTTTTAGGAATTAGTTTTTTCTTTTCCCTGAGGATGTTGTAAAATTCATTTGCAGTAATGGTTTCCTTGTCTTCATATTCCCTGCCATCGAGAAATACCAGCAGAGGGGCCATCCGGATCTGTTTTTGTAACCGGTACTGATCAGACACTTCACAGGATGAATCAACCACAATTCCGCAGGGCAGAACCGCCGAAGCCTGACCCCAGGTATTGGTATGCTGGGCCTTCATGTCTTCTGCTTTTTGCTGAAGAATGGTTCCGTATTGTTTACCTATTTTAAAAATTTCTTTGGGTTCATTGGTGTGGATATGAACTCTTACCTTGGTCGAGGATCCGGCAACAATCATGCTGTCACCCATCGGGACAAGTTTTTCTCTCAGTTCCCTTTTATCAATGTTTTTCCCCTCAAGCAGAAACTCAGTACAAAACTGGAAATGGATAGACTCAGGATCAAATTCGATATGGCTGTGTTCTTCCATGTCAATATCGGCCTGTTCAAGTTCTGCGATATGCTCATCTTTTAGGGAACCGGCGTTGATAAAATGAGAGACCCCTTCCACAATATTCATAAAACCGGAAGCCCCGGAATCAACTACATTTGCTTTTTTCAGGACTTCAAGCTGTTCTTTTGTCCGTTCAAGTGCCACCATCAGTTCGGAAAGAGAGTTTTTAATCAGTGGGCGGAAATCTTTTTCAGTTTTGGATAACCGGACCAACGACTCAGACCAGCTTTTCATGACCGAAAGAATTGTACCTTCTCTCGGGTTAGAAATGGCTTCAAGCGCCATGGAAACTGCTTTTTCGGCAGCAGCGGCGAGTTCTGCAGTTGTTATTTTGGATTTTCCATTGAACCCTTCTGCGAGGCCCTGAAAAAACTGGGCAAGAATGGCTCCTGAATTTCCACGGGCAGCCATCAGTGCACTTTCGGCAATTGCATTTCCGAATTTGGAAACATTCGGTTCATAGGAATCATAAGCCCGCTGAAGTATTGCCCGCATTGTTGAGGCCATATTACTGCCTGTATCTCCGTCAGGAACAGGAAAAACATTGATTTTATTCAGATGGTCTTTATGTTTGATCAGATTCAGAGAACCGGCAATGATGCTTCTGCGGAGGCGATGTCCGTTCAGATAATAGATGGCCATTTGACTTCCTGAGTTAATTTACCAAAAAACGATTGCGATTTAAATCCTGAAGATAATCTGACACCGGTTTACCGGATTCGTCTGAAGAGGCTCCCGTTTGTTCTAACCCGGCCCTGATCCGGTTCCAGACTTCAGGCTGATTCCCGATTTTCTGTGCCAGGCAGGTTCTTCTTTCAAATACATCCGGCCAGGTTCTGGCTTGCTCTCTCTCCCGTACAAATTTGATTTCAGCCAGTGCCCGGTCTACCCCATTTAAAACCGGTTCAGTAATCCCTGAAGTGTGAAAGATATCCTGCCCGTAAAAAGAAATCAATTCTGAGTCAATCGGGAGGGTTTTGATGCAGGTTTTTTCAGTTTCTCTGAAAACTGATTCATTAAAGGCCCACCCGGAGGGCCGGGTATTTTTACCGGACAGTTTGTCTAAAATTCCTGTTGCCTGCTGTCCAACAACCGGGAAAACTGTTAGCTTGCCGCCTACAAGATGGATTATTTTTTTATTTTTTTTATCAGGGACGAAGGTGTGCTTTCTGGAAATCTTTCCCGGTGTGCTCCCATGTTTTGTAAAAGGCAATGGGCGGACGGCACAGAAACTGAAGTCCGGTTTTTCATTTTTTAACGCTGGCATCAGTTTGAACAGCGACTGTTCAAGATAGTCTATTTCAGGAGGGGTAACCTGTACGGAACCGGGATCGCCCCGAAACGGCAGATCAGTAGTCCCAAACAGAATCCGGTTATTCCAGGGCAGCAGGAAAACAGGCCGGTGGTCAAGAGGAGATTCTGTGTACAGACCTCCTTCGGGTATTGGGAGTGCTGACCTGAAAACCAGGTGACTACCTGATGTCCCCCCCATAAGGCGGGTTTGAAGACCAAAATCGCCTGCGGTTTGGTCATTCCAGGCACCGGTGGCATTGATGATCAGACCGGGGTTCACCAGAATTTCCTCCCCAGTCAGCTGATCCTTGAGCAAAATACCATCAGATTTGGATCCGGTTGAAGAAACGTAATTAAAGGCGGGTTGGGAAGAATCCCGGATCATGGAAAACACAAGCCGTTCAGGCCATTCACAAAACCCATCAGAATAACTGAGTCCACCAGTAAACCCGGTTGTGTCAAGCCCGGGAAACCTGCTTTCCATTTCCCTGACAGTTACTGAATTAAATTTCGGGAAATAGTCAGATCCGGCAATCAGATCATACAGAAACAATCCGGTTTTCAGCATCCAGGGAGGGCGATTGGTAAATGGTGTGAACGGAATTGTCAGATTGATTGGACGGCATAAATCAGGAAAGGCCCGGATCACCCACTCTCTGGCTTTCAGACTTTCCCTGACCAGGTCAAGTTCAAAAAATTCCAGATATCTGAGTCCGCCATGAATCAAGTGACTTGAATGTCCCGACGCACCCGAGGCGAAATCATATTTTTCGGCAAGAAGGCAGGAATAACCCCGGGAGGAAGCTTCTCTGAGAATGGCAGCACCATTTATGCCGCCACCCAGAATTAGAAGATCAGGTTTGGACCGGTGAAAAGAAGAAAAGGCGCCAGGGCCGGGAATCATGATTATTCCAGCAGGCGGTGAACATCCTGCGGATAGTTGACGATCAGACCCCGGATATCCAATTTTATCAATTGTGACGCCATTTCCAGTTCTTCGTCCTTCAGTTTGTAATCAAATTCGGTGTATGCAATAATTCCGGCTTCAAGTTCTTCTTTAACAAGTGAAACAAACTCCTGGTCAACCTTTGACATCGGAACGATCAGAAATTCAGCATTCAGTTGCTTGACTTTTGAAATCCAGCCTCTTTCATCAGGCTGATCTGTCAAAACGCCCAGTCTCATCTCCTGACTGAAATGTCTGAGCATGTCCAGACAGTCCCAGTTGAAACTGGAAAACAGAATTTTGTTCGGATCAATCCAGGAATCAACCTGGGTGTAAAGGCGGTTTACAAAGGTTTTAAGGTTTTCACCTTTCAGAACCGGGCTGATTTTAAGCTCAATGTTGAGAAGAAAATCCGGATTCTCCTGAGGAAGCAGTCCCATCAGGTCATCGAGTAACGGAATTGTCGTTCCGGTATATTCAGTTCCATAATAAGTTCCGATATCAATTTTCTTGATTTCGGGCCAGGAAGTGGTCGGTATTTTAGCTTTCGGGCCGCCGAACCGGGTCAGATCTTCATCATGATAAACAATCACTTCGCCGTCACGGGTCATCTGAACATCAATTTCTGCACCGGCAACACCCGGCAGATCAATGCACGATTTAAAGGCTTTGATTGAATTTTCTGGCAGATACCCGCTGTTTCCCCTGTGTCCGAGAACCAGAATCTCAGGCTTCTGAACAGTTATTTTTTTGGGGACTTTTTTTGTTTTTTTGGATTGTTTTGGTTCGGACATGGATTTTTTGGATGTTTTTTAACCGGCCCTTTGGCTGGTTTTTTTATTTTTCTGCCTTCACTAGTAGTCAGGCAGGGTTTTTATTTACCCGGTTTCCGCCAAACTTCAGGTTGGCTTTGAACCGGATTTCTAATTTAATGTAAATGTAAATGAATATGCAAGAGAATCGGTAAAAAAACCAGAATAATCTTTCACCTGAAAAAAAAATCACCTGATGCCGGTGGGTAATGGTTCAGTTTATGCCGGAAAAATCGTAAATTTCCCCCGAGGAATAACCATGAACCCGCAGGCATTGATCACGTTACTGGAGGATACTGATCCTGTAGTTGAACAGGAACTGCTGAACTTTTTTACGGTAAATTCTGGTTTCAGCGACCTGGTTCAGCTTGAAGTGGCGGGATCTTTGGTTTCGGATGAAAGAAAACTTTTCTTTTCATCGCTTTATCAGCTTTGTAAACTGAACTACTTCCATAGTAGTCTGAATCAGCTTCTTGCATCACCTTCCCTCCAAAATCCGGATTTGCTGACAGATGCTTTACTTGGGATGAATGTTTTTTTTGAGACGTCCTATCCTGTTATGGATTGTAAACTGATTTTAGACAATCTGGCCGACGAAATTATAGAAACCATTCACCCGGATGATGACCTCATAGATAAGGTTTCAGCAATCACCAATGTCCTGTTTTTCAAACACCAGTTCAGAGGAAATCACAACCGGTATTATCTGCCTGAAAATTCGGATCTGAGTTCTGTTCTTCATCACAAAACCGGTATCCCGGTTACGATTTCCATGTTGTTTTTTATAATTGCCCGGCGATGCGGGATTCCCGTTTACCCGGCTGCACTTCCCCGTCATTTTATGTTATTCATGACTGAACCGGAACTCCTTTTTATTGACTGTTTTAATAACGGCACATTTCTAAGAGTTGCCGAAGTTCAGGATTTTCTCCAGCAGATCAATGTTCAGGAGGACTTGAACAGTTTTTTGCACCCCGCCCCCTCTTCAATAATCAGAAGAATGTTCCAGAATCTTGTCTACATTTATTCAGCTTCTGGTTCGGAAGAAAAACTCGCAGTTATTGAAAGTTTGATCAGGAAAATTGATGATGCAGGAAAATAGCCGGTTTTCCGGCAATCAGGAACTCCTGCTAAACCTGGCTGATACCCATCGGTCAAATCCCATATCCCTCCGGTCCGAACTGGCAAAACTCTTCCCAAGTACAGAGTCTGAATTCCTGATCAGGCTGTCACAAAGCCTGATTCTGTCTAACCGCTTGCCTGAAAAGCACTTTCCCGAACCCTTTTGGTGGATAAATCAGTCCTTGTTTGAAATGGCAACTGATTACCGGATTGCACTTAGCCACGCCCAAATGATCCGCCTGGTTTCAAACGAGGTCACTGACCTCACAACCGGCAGCGGATTTGACAGTCTGGCATTTGCACGGGAAGGGCTTTCTGTTGCCAGCTATGAAACCGATCTGGTGACGTATAAAAACCTGGAGCTGAACCGTGAACTCTACCAAATACCTAACTGGGAGCTTTTTAGCCAATCTGGCCTAACCTGGAAACCAGGATCCGGGGGTGTTCTGTATGCCGATCCATTACGACGAAATACGTCAGGACGAACCTACCGGGTTTCGGATCTGGTGCCGGCTCTTGCTGATCTGGTTAGGATGGGCTCAGAGGCATTGGGGTTTCTTGTTAAACTTTCACCGCTTTTTCCCCTGGATACCCCCGGTCTTTCTCAGTACAAAAAAGTAATTGCCTCTTCAGGCCGTGAATGCCGGGAAGTTCTGCTTCTTTCAGAAAATTTTCCGTTTCCGGATGGGACTCTCTGGATAGACGGGCACTATTTCTACCCCAATCGTGAAATCCCTTCCGGACAAAAACCTGCAGATGGACGAAAGCTTATCTTTGAACCTGACCCGGCAGTTTTGAAATCCGGGCAGGCCGAACTGTGGGCTGATAAGGCAGGACTAAGCAGACCGGCACCAGATTCCGGATATTTTACGGGAACAAATTTCTCTGTGGAACAATTATTCAGAGGATTCTATCTTATTGATGAACAATACAATACACTTTCTGATATCCGCAAATTAGCACAGTCATTTTCACCAAGGCCCGTTGTTCTGAAAAAGAAAAACCACAATCTGGATCTTGAAAAATATCAACGGGAAATTGCCGGAAAAACTGATCATTCCCTGCAGCCGGTTTACCTTTTGGTTACCTCTCATGAAGGCAGGCCGGTGGTCTATGCTGCAGAGCAGATTACCTAAAACTCGTTGACCAGCCCGAAGTGAAGTTTGGCGGTTGAGAATGTATCCCCCTTACCCATTGCAAAAATTACCCGGATTAACCCGAGGGGTGAATTTAAAACAGCACCGCTCCCGATTCCGGTTCTGACCATTTTATCTGAATGATCCGGATCGGTTCTTAACTTTCCCCGCTCGATTATTGCAGCATCAAAAAAGGCAAGAAAATAGCTTCTTTCCGACAAAAGGAATCTGTATTCTGTTGAAATACAGGAGAACCGGCTTGCGTAAAACTGATTTTCACGATAGCCTCTCAGATTCCGGATCCCGCCAGCCAAAAAAAGATCAGGAAAATCCATTTCAGGGACCCGGACATCCCAGTATTTCACAAAACCTGCAAGGATTTGCCTTTCACTGAGCGGGTGATAAGTTTCTCCTTCGAATAGAATTTTGCTCAGAAATTCTGACTTCATTTCTTTTCTGGTTAGAATGCTGTCCGGTCCGGTAATCCGCCTAAGTCCACCCTGAAAGGTAAAATCAGCCCGGTTTCCTGACCGGGCGTTGAACCAGGAATCACGGGTATCATAGCTGAATCCCAGTCCGCAAAGGAGTTTTTCGGAATTAAAAACTTCCGGACCGGAGATCCGGGTTTTGGCATTTGAAAGCCCGACTGCGGTTTCATAGGTAAAATCTGCCTTGAGAACAACCGGATCAAAGTTCCGGATTTCTGATCCAACCGAAAAACTTCTCCTTACAAAAGAAGAGTCCTGGTTTCGCTGGAAGACTTGGGTCCAGACATCTGTTTGGGAATCAAAAACCCAGGGTTCCATATAATAAAGGTCAAATTGGCGTGAAAATGCATCTTCCCTGATCCAGGTGAGGTGAAGTTTTCTTGCATTTCCCAAAAAGTTCCTGAGAAAAACCTGAATGAGTCCGGTAAAATACCCTTTTCTGGTTTTGTTATCGCCGGGCAGATAGCCAACAACGCCATCAAACCGGGTTGATGGAATTTCCCTGACGGATACAAACCATTTGAAAGTCTCTCCGTCTGCAAGGTGAAAAGTTGGCTTTTCAACTGTTTCAAAAAGTTCACTTCGCTTCAACCGGGCCTGAATTGCCGCAGCATGAGCTTCAGAAAAAATCATTCCGGGGTAAATCCGGGCGATTTTCGAAATAGTTTCGCTGCCCACCTGTTCATTTCCGGAAACTGTTATTCCGTCAAGTGACACCCGGGTCATTCCGGAAACCGTGTATAAAACTCTGAATCTGAGAGTATCCTTCGAGATCCCGGTTTGTTCAAGGGCAGGTTCGACCGAAGCAAACGGAAACCCGGCCTTACCGGCAACATCCAAAAATTTCAGACACTCCCGTTCAATCTGATCCCGCAACAGAATGCCGGGTTCCTGGTCCGGTTTGACTAAGTCAGAAATACCGGATGAATCCTGAAAAACCCAGGTTGTGCTTTCAATCCAGGACACCGGGCCTGGCGACCCAAAAACCTGATAACCGCCATAAACTGAGACAATAGAATCATATTTAGGGAAATAATACCCATTTTCTGCCAGATTTTGGGTGAATTTAATTTTGGCCAAAGAGAAAACTGAGTCAGGTTCTTCAGGGTCCTTCCCAATATCAAATTGAGCTGAAACGTTTTTTGGCAGACCTTTGTTGCGGGTATCAGTTAAGTCAACTGTTCTTGTCTGGCCCAGAGATTCTGTCCCGTGAAAAAATAAGACAAGAATAAAAGAAAAAAGGACATTAAATCGGTTGATCAGGAATCTGCTTTCTTGATTTTGGTCAGTGCAGAAAATACCTTTAGATATGTGATCCGTTTTTTTAAACATTCAATTTTCAAACATTTAACAGAGAATCAAAATGATCCAAAAGATAGTGAAGTTTACGCTTTTTTCATTCCTCTGTGCATTACCTTTTACCTCTGCTTACTCTCAGAAACCCGGTCCCGGCAAAGGATCACTCACCTACATCAAAACAACCGCTGACCCCGATGCTACTCCGCTGAGAACGATTCTGGAAAATGACCGGCTCTATGTAGCCAGTCAAAGCAAGGGAATTTATATTTATCAGCTTGTAACCCCCGACAGTCTGAAAGAGCTTGCTCATTACAATGAAAGCGGACTTATTAACGGCGGTATTGTAAAAAAGGATCAATTTTTATACCTGTCAGACGGTTTGAATGGTATCCTGACGTTTGATGTAACAGGTGATAACCTTTCTCTTGTCAATGAAGTACGGGGTCAGAATGATGTTTTTGACCTTGCAATCAAGAACGATGTGCTCTATGCTGCTGAATCCAAATCGGGCCTCAGTACCTATAAACTGCTCCCGGATGGTAAAATCTCCTTTTTATCCAATTATAAATCTGTCGCCAAGTGGGCTCTTGCCTGGCGGACGGTTATTAAAAATGACACTCTTTTTGTCATTGACCAGGCGGAAGGGGTCAAAGTTTTCAGAATTACCAACCCTGAATCTCCAGAATACTTAACTTCGTTCAAAACCAATGGTACACCCAAGGACCTCTGGATTGAAAAGGATGTCGTCTATATCGCCAATGGCCCCGATGGATTAACTTCCTTTTCTCTGAATGCAGCAGGATATACCCGGCAGATTGAAAACATAGAAATCAAGGGGGATGCGCAGGCGATTATCAAGTCGGGCCGGTATTTCTTCCTTGCTGCCGGTGATGACGGAATCTACATCATGTCTGAAACAGCGCCCAACCGGCTTGGAACCGATTTTAAAACAAAAGAACCCGGCGAAATTATCAGTCTGACAAAGAGAAATGAAGATTTGTACATTGCCTCGAACAAAGGCATTATGTACTATAAATACAACAGCCCGCCCGTCATCAATCCGATCAGACGCCAGACTATCGATGAAAACCAGGTACTTGTTTTTGAAAGGTCTGGGTACGATCCGGATGGTGCCAAACTGATCATTTCTGCTGAGGGTTTGCCGGAAGGTGCCGAGTGGGATATTGAAAAGAGGAAGTTTACCTGGAAACCCAATTTTGAACAGTCGGGGAAATACAAAATTTATTTCGCCTTTACTGAAGATACCGAAGCCCAGCTTTATGACCTGGATACTGTTCAGATTACGGTTAACCACGTCAACCGGGGACCAGCAATTGCAGCAATTCCTGCTAAAACCATCGATGAAAACAAAGATCTTGAATTCCTGGTTGTTTCCGGAACTGATGAAGACCGTGAAGATGACGGAAAGCTGGTTCATTTCAGCAGAAACCTTCCAGAAGGTGCAACTTTTGATATTAAAACATTAAAGTTTGCCTGGAAGCCAACTTATGATCAATCAGGTGAGTATACCGTAACCATAGGCGTCAAGGACCCGGCTGGTCTCGAAGCAACAACCGACTTTAAAATAACGGTCAACCACGTCAACAGACCGCCGGTTATTGCCTCAATCGGACCTAAAACAGTCGATGAAATGGCAGACCTCCAATTTTCAGTTAAATGGTCAGACCCGGATACTGAAGATCAGGGCAAACTGATTATGAATGCAACCGGGTTGCCCGAAGGAGCTGCCTTTAATGCGTCAACAGGCGACTTTACCTGGAAGCCAACCTATGAGCAGTCTGGTACTTACAAAGTCAAGTTCCATGTTGAGGATTCCAACAGCGATGGAAAAGGAATTCTTTCTGATGAAGAAGAGATTCCTATTACCGTCAACCATGTGAGCAGAACTCCGATTATTGTTGCAGTTCCTGACCAGCAGACAAAAGAAGATCAATTGCTATCCTTCAGTGTACGGGTTTATGACCTTGACCGGGAAGATTTCAACAAATTAAAAATTACGGCAACCGACCTTCCAAAAGGGTCTGTTTTAAAGGATTCTGTCTTCACCTGGACACCTGATTACTTTCAGGCAGGATCCTATACTGTCGGATTTACGGTTACTGAACCTTCAGGATTGAATGCTTCGGTTCAGGCTAAAATTACAGTTGAAAACGTGAACAGAATGCCAATAATTGCAGCCATCTCCTCTCCGGTTAAAGGAAAAGAGGATTCACCGGTTGCTATTCAGTTTTCAATCAAAGATCCTGATCTGGAAGACCTGACTCTGACTTTGGGACAACTTC
The DNA here is from genome assembly GCA_023151185.1 of Bacteroidota bacterium. Taxonomy (GTDB): domain Bacteria; phylum Bacteroidota; class JABWAT01; order JABWAT01; family JABWAT01; genus JAFLBE01. The sequence goes on along the minus strand of JAKLJL010000002.1, from coordinate 14,568 downwards.
CACAGGGATCTGTTTTTACTGCATCCTCCCAAACCTTTACCTGGACCCCTGATTACGAGCAGGCAGGGTCTTACCCGATGAAAATCAAAGCCGTCGATCCATTGGGCGGAAGTGCAGAGGCTGACCTGACAGTTATCATTGACAATGTGAACCGCTTCCCTGTTTTTGCAGAAATCGCAGCACAGCAGGTTAATGAAAACTCCACCCTTACTTTTAAGGTCAGTGCAACAGATCCTGACCGGCAAAAAGTTGGTCTTTCTTCCGGACCACTTCCTGAAGGGGCTTCCTTTGATCCTGCAACGGGTGATTTGAACTGGAAACCAACCTTTGAACAGTCCGGTGATTATACCGTTTTATTTAAGGCAACTGATGAGGAAAACGCAGTTACAGAAAAAACTATAGCAATCAAAGTTCTGAATGTGAACAGATTGCCGGAAATGGCGGCGTTGCAACCGGTTTCAGGAAAGGAAAACACACCGGTCACCGTACAGGCATCCGCAACAGATCCTGACCGGCAGATCGTAACTTATTCGTCTTCTACACTTCCTGCAGGTGCCCGCCTGAACGCATCAACCGGACTTGTGGAATGGACCCCGACGTTTGAGCAGGCTGGTACCTATTCTATTACCCTGATGGCGACTGACCCGGAAGGCGGAGCAGTTTCTCAGACTGTTGCAGCAGAAATCAGTAATGTTAACCGTCCGCCGGTATTTACTTCTGTGAATGATCTTGAGGGCAAGGAGGGAGAAACACTCTCTGCCCGGATTTCGGCCACAGACCCGGATGGACAGGTTCTGACTCTTAGCAAACTGACCGGGACTTTACCGGCAAATGCCACCTTCAACGAGACAACAGGACAATTTGAATTCCGGCCTGATTATACACAGGCAGGTACCTACGGACCTTTTGAGGTTACTGCAACCGATCCTGAAAAAGCATCGGTTTCGGCCAGGTTTTCTGTAAAGGTTGAAAATACCAACAGAAAGCCGGTTCTCTCTGTTCCCGGCGAAAAAGCCGTAACCGGTGGCGAAAAGATTGAGTTTACTGTTTCTGCTACTGATGCAGACAATGAAAAACTGACCCTGACTGCCGGCAGTTTGCCAGCAGGTGCTTTCTTCGATTCGGCTTCCGGTGTTTTTACCTGGCTTACTGCAGAAACTGTTTCCGGATCCTTTTCAGTTAAGTTTACAGTAACTGACGGATTGGATTCTGTAAGTGCCGAAGTATCCTTAACAGTAACACCAAAGCCGGTTCCTGTTCCTCAACCCCAGGGTGGTCAATAGATCTAAGTCCTTATTTTGACTGCATCTAAATTTCTTTTGCAAGCTGATTTTTAACCGAATCAGCTTGCATTTTCTGATCCTGTTTAGATATTTTTGCCTAGCTTTGAACGAAAACCATCTTGATTGAGGAGAACAGAAAATGCCTTACGTAATTTGTGAACCTTGTGTTAGCACCTGTGACACAGCCTGTGTTGAGGTCTGTCCTGTTGACTGTATCCAACCCTCTAAAGGTTATGATGATGTCGCCGGAAAACAATTGTATATCAACCCGGACGAGTGCATTGACTGCGGTGCCTGCGAACCTGAATGCCCGGTTCAGGCTATTTTCCAGATTGATGAAGTTCCGGATAAATGGAAAAATTATATTGACATCAACGCTGATTATTTTAAATGATCAGAAACAAAAAAGGCGTCCAAAGACGCCTTTTTTGTTTTTAATATCTTTTCCCGTTTTAGCCAATTGCAGATTTTAAAGCACAAATTGCGGCAACTGTTACGATGTCTTCCGGTTTGCAGCCACGACTCAAATCATTAACCGGTTTGGCAAGCCCCTGTATGATTGGCCCGATTGCCTCTGCCCCACCCAGCCGTTCTGTAAGTTTATACCCGATGTTTCCTGCATCCAGGTTCGGAAATACCATGACATTTGCCTGACCGGCTACCTTCGATTCTGGTGCCTTTCTTTTTCCGATTTCAGGAACAAAGGCTGCGTCAAACTGAAGTTCACCATCAATCCTGAGATCCGGCTTCCGTTCCTGAACAAGGTTAAGCGCCTGTTTAACTTTATCAACTGCTTCATGCACAGCACTTCCCTTCGTTGAAAAGGATAGAAGCGCAACTGCCGGAGTTTCTCCGGTCAACGCCCGATGGGTTTCTGCTGAAGCCATTGCTATATCAGCAAGTTGCGAAGCATCAGGGTAAGGAACAACTGCACAATCGCCGAAAGTAAGTGCACGGCCATCCGGAAGAACCATTAAGAAAACAGAGGATACCGTTTTATTTCCTTCCTTCATTCCAACAACCTGAATCGAAGCCCTCAGTACATCTGCTGTTGTGGTTACTGCACCAGATACACATCCGTCCGCATCGCTCCGCCGGACCATCATGGCAGCAAAATACATCGGATCCTGCATCTTCTGACGGGCCTCTTCATGACTAAGCCCCTTCGATTTACGCAGATTGAAAAACTCATTGGTATAATCAAAGGCTTTTTCACTTGTTGATTGGTCAACAACCGAAACTCTTCCGCTTAACTTTATTCCGGCTTTTTCTGCAGCAGCTCTGATTTCCGCTTCCTTTCCAACCAGTATGCATTTACAGATTTCCTGTTCCGTTAAAATCCGGATGGCTTCAAGTGTTCTTGGTTCTGTAGATTCCGGAAAAACAATTCTTTTATTTAGTTTTTTGGCATTCAGGCGGATTTCGGATATCAGGCTCATAAAAAGTCCTATTCTGTTACAGCTATTGTGGCAATAGATATTTTTGCTTCCGGCCAATTCGACAAAATCAGTTTCCCGGCATGTTCCAGTGTTGCTCCGGTAGTAATAATGTCATCAACCAGAATCAGGTTTTGATGGTTTAAATCAGAAGAAAAGTCAGGATTAACCTGAAAAACTTCTTTCTGATTGGTCCACCTTGAAAACCGGTCTTTCTTGGTCTGCGATTCTGTTTGCCGTGATTTAATTAAAACTGGTTTTTCAGAGAGTTTAAAAATCCCTGAATCAGCTTTCAAGATTCCACGGCAAATCACTTCGGCCTGGTTGTAGCCCCTGTCGATTTGTTTCAGCGGGTGAAGCGGAATGGGAATCAGCCAGAAAACAGACCCCAAATTCTTGTATTTTTGGCTGAGCACTCTCCCCAGGTGGTTGCCAAGGTCAAGTCCGATAGCCTTCTTGTTGCCGTATTTTAATTCTTTCAGCACTGTTTTTAGCGGTGAAGAATGCTGGTACCAGAATAAGGTATCAATATGTTCTGCCTTAAATCTGCCTGTCATCCGGGTTGAAAGAATTTTGCTGAAGTCGTGTTCTGGTGTATAAGGCTTTAGCTGATTCCAGCAGGAAATACAAAGGAATTTCTGGCTTCCGTCTTTTCTTTGCCCGCAATGAAAGCAAACCGGCGGATAGATAAAATTAAGTCCGGCTTTTAAAATCGCCAAATTCATGTTTCAATATCGTAAAAAGTAAAGCAACAAGCTATCCGGTTTAAAAATAGGCACGGACTTCTGCCCGGAACGTGTGCAGGACAGGGTCCCGGTTAATTTGCCGGCCGTCATAGCTGAGGAAACTACTCACGAAGGACGTGATTTGATAATCGAGCAGAACCTTCCAGGCCAACAGTTTTCCATCCGGATTTCCGTTTGTCAGTTCAAACGGAAAATTTCCATCCGACTTGACACGGGTTCCTGTATATTCGAGTTCTGCTCTGAACCGTCCTTTGCTTGTAAAGGAGTAAGAATAGCGGGCTATTTCACTCCAAACAAGTGCAGTTCTATCCGTTTTATTTACCTGTCTGCGGTAATCCAGGCTGGATTTCAGGCCTATTTCCCAGGTGTATCCGGGCCGGTAACTGACATCCGGCGAGAAAAAAAGGCTTTGAATTTTAAAATCTTCCCGGTAGTTTAAACGGGAGTCATATTGTGTCCGGGTAAAGCCGGCATCAGTTTTGGTATAAATTCCGGTCACCGGTTTCCAGGAAACTCTAATCGATTTCTCCGAGAATCTTCTCAATTCAGAATCAATTGAAAACTGAACCAGGCTTCGCCTTTCATCAGACCGGATCCGGAAATTAAAATCCCGGTTCTGCTCATTATAAAAAAGGTCCTGAATCCATTGCTGGATTCCAGAAATTGTGGTAGAATCATTAAAAAACGACCCCAACCGCAGAAAATACACGTCAGAGACATTTTTTGTTCTGCTTTTTTCCTCCAGATTTAACACTGTTTCGGACGACCACTTTTTAACTATCCATTCGGGCAGAAAGTTAAAATCCTCTGACTTCCAGGGTTTTAGTCTGATTTTCCAGGTTGCTTTCAGATCGACAACGGGTTCAAGCTCTTCACTTGGGAAAGTTCTCAGAACATATTCACCATCATCGAACCGGGTCAGTTCAAACTCATTGATTTCCTGAATTCCGTTTTCATTTGAGTCAACCCAGATATAATTTCCAAACCCCTTCAGCACTTTAATAAAAATCCGGTCCTGCCGGGATGTTTTCTGAGTATTGACCTGGTAATCTGTTTCAGATTCGACTGCGGCATTGAAAGGTGAGAAAAAAGTTGTCCACCTGATCAGGGTTGCTTCTGTGTTGGGGTTTCCTTTTTCACGAAACCGGGTCGTAAATTCCTTAAAATAATTGGTTAATTGAAGTTGGGTTCTGAACTGTTTCCACTCGGATAATGAAAACTGAAAATTCTGAGTATAAGCCCTGCTTGCCAGGAAAAAACGTCCGCTGTCCGGTTCTGAATCCAACCGGATTTTTACATTTCCTGAAACAGAAATCAACCCTGAAGAATATGCGAGTCCAAGATCACCTTCATCGGATAACCGGGAATCGGTGTGAAGGGAGTCGTTTTCCAGACCGGATACTTTTTTCTCTTCATGCAGAAAGGAGAGTTCAGGTGTCAGAACCGGGTTCGGGTAACTCAGCTTTCCTGAATATTGATTCCACATGGTTTGTGTCTGAAGCCGTTTATTTTTTGCAGTCGTTCTGAGCAGGTTCCAGGAGGAATGAACCCAGTCCTGGAGTTTTTCATCAAACTGGAAGGTCATTTTTTGGGAATTGAACTGCCCTCCCTGACTCAGAGAACCGACAGAAGTTTTTACTTGAACTGGTTTAATATACTGCCATCCGCCCGACCATTCAATCTGGCGTTCAATTCCCTCTTCAGCTTCATCAAATCCCCAATTCCTGCCATATTCAACAGCTTCATACCGGTCTGCAAAGGTAAACCGCTGGCCAACATATTTCTGATAGGCAGAGGAAGTAAAATTTCCGAGTTCAACAGAACCTGCTGTGACTTTATTTGACCGGAATTCAAGCAGATTTGAGAAAGCTACATCCCGATTAAACTCATCACCGGCGTCAGAAAACTGGTTTTCATCTCTTTCTGAACCAGCAAATTCCTGAACCAGGGTCAACCCATCCGCAAGTTTTAAGTTTGTTTTCAGATTTACAACCTGAGTTAAGGCCGGTAATGGCAAAAATATCACCGGGCTGTAATTTCCTCCTGTCCCAACATAGGAATAAATGCCGAATGTTTTGCGGCTATACTCACCGGTCCCCGCTTTAACTTCAGAAAAGGAAACCCTGTAAACGGCCAGTGGGTTTCCGGGAGCATACCGGTAAAAAATAACAGGTGATCCTGAAATCAGAGAATCAACCCGGATGTAATTCCCTGCTGGTAATCCAGTTTCAGGCGAAAACCCAACCGAATCTACTCCTGATTTTACTGCTTTTAACGGATCATTTCCTGCAGCCCGGATGGTTTGCTTATCTGCCTCAGTCAATGACAAGTCGATCGGGGCGTTTTTGTTGTCAGCTTCCCGAAGGGCATTTATTTTGATTTCCCCCCAGGTTCCCGGCAGGACCACACCTGCCCCGGCTGAATAAAAATCCCGTGCATATAGCCTGTCGGAGTATTCAAAATCCACAACAATCCGGGAGGAAGAAGTAATCAGGACAGTTGGTGTAAAGGTGATTTCACCTGAAGCATAATCAATGATGTAATCGTTTGTTTCACCTCTGGTTTTCAAAATCCCATTCAGATAAACCCGTTCAGTTCCTGCCAGCACCAGAATAAATTTTTCATTGTAACGTCCTCTGAGGCGGTAAGGTCCCTGATTGCCGTCAGTTCCGGGAAATTCATTCGAGTTGAACTTTCCCTTTGAATTGGCAAATGCAAACCGGGCATTACCGAAACCGGCCCGACCACTTACCATTAAACCCTGCAGCTTTCTGCTGAATTGCGAAAAGCTGAACTCTTTCTCGTTAAGAGAATAATCCCCTAATGTCAGGGTGTAATTTTTATGGCGGAGCTCAATAAAAACCTTGTCCAATTCCTGAAGTGTTTGGGTGTTTCCCTCGGGCTGGATCGGTGTATTTTCATCCGAAAGCACGGCTGATATTTCAACATCATCTGTCAGATTACCATCCAGTTCCATTCTGAATCCGCTGTTCAGGGTCAGGTCCCGGTTTGATCCTACCGTAACCCCCCGGACGAAAGATCCTGATTTTCTTAACCGGGAATCATCCCAAAGTCCGGTAAGCCCCTGAAGTGTGCCGGTTGCCTGAGCAGTCTGAATTTCCTTTCCGGCTGCATTTGTTTTTCCGATTGTATACCGGCGATATTCCTTCTGCAACGAAAATGGTAAATACTGGTAAACCAGGTACAAGGTATCTGAATGACCCCAAAACCTGGCTGAATCAAGACCTGTTATCCGGACTGATTTGGTCTGGATATCATAGACAATCTCAACGGGCTCTATTTCGGGTGAAATCCGGAAACTTTTTGAAAGAATGACCTCTTCCTTAAGAATCGGCAACGGAAACCGGGTAGCTGGAGTTATTAAAACGGAATCAGCATGGGTAGAAAATTTTTGGGAATACCCCGGGGTTGCAGGAAGAAAGGAAATTAGAAACGTGATGAAAAGAAAAAAAACGGACCGGCTGGATGCAGATCCGGAAAAATGGTGAATTCCGGTTCTCACAGGATTTTTAGAATCAGAACAGACGAAGCAGTCAGAACATACAGTTTACCCGGCCGGACGGCTGCATCCAGAATGGGTTCAGTTAAAAGCCAGGCAAGGTCAGCAATGACTTTATCCGGGTTATCCAGTAAACGTAAAGTTGTTCCATGGATGGATATCCAGCGATTTTGCAGGAAAAAGAGATTTTCATCAGGAGATTTAAGAATCCGTGCCGGATTTCCATACCAATCAAAAAACTTGAAGGTGCTGTCAGAACGGTCAAAAACGCCAACTTCCTCCTCCGAGAAAACTCCACGTTCCGGCTGGACTAACTGAAAGGCCCCGGCTTCAATTCCTCCGAACCGGTAAACTGTACCAAACTGGAGGTTAAATTTAATCAAATCCCGGTTTTCCTGATCCGCAATCAGCCAGTCATTGTTGAACAAAAGACACATGAAGACCGGGTAACCAAAAGACATCTCAGCATTGGAGGGATCATGACCCGAAACCGATGAAATATATCCAAGCTCCCGGGTTAGAATGGTAATCCGGTGGTTCCCGTAATCGGCTACATAAACATTCAAATCATTACCCACCCAAACCGATTTGGGGCTGTTCAGAAATTGAGGGCCAGAGCCCTTTCCGCCAAATGCAGAAAGAGTTTCTCCTTTTTGATTCCGTTTTTCAACCTGAGACAATGATTCTGAAAGCAGGTAGATCTCCCCGGATACGGAAACAGAAATTTTATTGAATTCCTTCCCCGTTTGAAAGACAGCCAGCGGTTCAAGTTGAAGGTCCTGGCTGAACAGGAAACTCAGTGGGGAAAGAAAAAAAACAACCACGAAACAAATTCTGGTATTCAGGTTAAAATCCTCACTTACCGCTAAAATGTGACTTAAACCAGTCAACTGTAAGATTCATTCCTTCCTCTAACCCAACCTGCTGTTTCCAGCCAAGCGTTTCACTGATTTTACGGGTTGAAAGCACCGATCTGAGCTGTTCCCCGGCTTTGGCTTCAGCATGAACCTCTTTGGCCGGTGATCCAAGTCTGGCGTTAATCATTCCGAAAAGCTGGTTCACATCAGTTTCAATTCCGGTTCCAACGTTAAAAACGGAAGCCCCGGCATAGTCAAGTGCCAGCAGGTTTGCCTGAACAACATCCCCCACATAGGTATAATCCCGTGTTTGGGTTCCCGGCCCATTAATCACTGGCTGCTCACCCGCCAGTATTTTTTTTATAAAAATGGCAATGACTCCTGCCTCACCGTGCGGGTTCTGCCTCGGGCCATAGATATTTCCGTATCTGAGAATTACATAGTTCATGCCATGGACAACATGGTAATAAAACAAATATTTTTCAAGGCATAATTTTGTGATCCCATAGGGGGAAACCGGTCTGAGTGGATGTTCTTCATCGGCAGGAAAGTAGTCCTGTTCCCCATATATAGCCCCACCGGTTGAAGAAAAAATCACTTTTTTTACACCATGAATTCTGCAGGCTTCGAGCAGATTTAATGACCCCAGAACATTTACATTGGCATCGAACAGGGGGTCGGATACACTCTTCCGAACATCCATTTGTGCAGCATGATGGATTACAATTTCGGGCTTAAATGTGGCAACTAGGGAGTGAACAGCCGGATCCCCGATATCCAGTTTGTGAAAATCTGCCGATGGATTAATATTTTCCAGTTTTCCGGAATACAAGTTATCGATGATGGAAACCTGATGTCCTTTTTGAATCAGGGCATCCACAACATGGCTGGCAATAAAACCTGCACCGCCAGTGACAAGAATTTTCATACTTTCTCCGATTTTTTTAAGGCATCGAGTCCACGCTGACCAATATCCTTCCGGTAATGCATTCCGTTAAACTGAATTGCTGACATCATCTGGTAAGCACTATCCAGACTGTCTTTAAGTGTTTTCCCAAAAGCTGCCGTACCCAGCACCCTGCCGCCGGATGTGATTAAATCTCCATTTTCATTTTCAGTTGCACCAGCCAGAAAAACAGCCTGATCGGCTGACTCCGGCAAAGCCCCCAAGGTGATGGGATCACCCAGGGTTAGTTTATCCGGATATCCTTTTGCCGATGCTACTACCACAGATGCAAAGCCGGATTTAAAACTTAATCCGCTTACAAGCTGACCATGGGCAATTTCATTCAGAACCGGCAATAAATCTGATGAAAGCATCAGCATCACAGCCTGGCATTCAGGATCACCAAAACGAACATTATACTCGACAACTTTGGGTCCGTCCGGGGTCAACATCAACCCAACGTATAAAACTCCTCTGTAAGGATGACCCTCTGACTTTAACCCGGTAAGAGTTGGCTCAACGATTGTTTTTCTTACAAGTTCAAGAATTTCGGGTGTACAGGCTGGTGCAGGTACATAAGCACCCATTCCGCCGGTGTTTTTTCCTGAATCCCCGTCGCCAATCCGCTTATGATCCTGTGCAGGCGGCAGAATATGATAATTTTCCCCATCGGTCAGTACAAAAACTGTTGCCTCCTCACCCGACATAAATTCTTCTGCTACAACCTGGTTTCCTGCCTCACCAAACAGATTGTCCTCAAAAAACGTCTGTGCGGCAACAATTGCTTCGTTTTTAGTGGATGGAATAAGGACACCCTTTCCTGCCGCAAGTCCGTCTGCTTTCAAAACAAGCGGGTAATCAGCGGTTTCCAGATACCGGTACAGGTTTTCTTTTTCTGACCGGTTAAAAATCTGGTACTTCGCTGTTGGAATCCCATACTTTTTCATGAAGGATTTGGCGACGATTTTAGAACCTTCCAACCTGGCGCAAAAAGAATCCGGTCCCCAGATCGCAAGCCCTTTCTGACGAAACAAATCGCTGATACCAAGAACCAGGGGTTCTTCCGGTCCAACAAGGGTCAGATCAATTTGGTTGGCCTGGGCAAATTCAGCCAGTTCCTGAATTTGATGTGCTTTTATGGGTATATTTTCCCCATATTGACTGGTTCCTGCATTTCCAGGTGCAAAATACAAGTGATCCAGCAGTGGTGACTGATTTATTTTCCATCCGATTGAGGCCTCACGACCCCCGGATCCAACTATCAAAACGTTCACAAAAACCTTCGGGATTGTTAAAAAAACCTGTTGATTAGTTTACCGGATTTCCAGTGACTGTCCGGATCAAACTGGAGAACATGAATACTTCCCGTTGAAACCGTCAGATTTGCCTGGCCGGTTACCTTCCGGATAAAATCCCCGATCAATGGCTGATGGGAGATCAGGAAAATTGAGCCCTCTGTCCAGCCGGCAAGCTCCTGAAGGACCGCAGACGGGTGACTCAGGTAGGTTAACGCAGATGAGTCATATTTTTTATGATTCAAAGAAAATTCGGCCTGGATTTTTGAAAAAGTTTGCTGAGCCCTCAGAATTGGAGAAACCAGAAAGAGGTCGGGAGTGTATCCGGCTATCAGAAACTCACGGTACCGGTTAATAACTTCTGACTGGCCATTTTCTGTTAGATTACGGTCGAAATCGGGTATTCCTGATGAACTTTCGGCCTCACCATGGCGCATCAGATAAAGCTTTCTTTGCATGAATTAATCCAGAGTTAATCCTCTTAAATTGCTTTTCTGAATGAAGATAAAGAAATTTGCAAGTCTTTAAAATTTCCCAAACACAAAAGGAGTTTTTCCAAATGAATTCTCACTTTATCTCCCTGATTGATGAGATTATTGCGCGTGAAGTGCTCGATTCCCGCGGCAATCCGACCGTAGAGGTTGAAGTTATTACAGAAAATGAGATTGTTGGCCGTGCAATTGTGCCCAGCGGAGCCTCGACAGGCGAACATGAAGCCGTTGAACTTCGTGACGGAAACCCCATGCGGTACATGGGCAAAGGTGTCCTGAAAGCCGTTGAAAATGTTGAAGATATTATCTCACCCGAATTGGTTGGAGCCAATATTTTTGATCAGGTCGGAATTGATAACCTGATGATTGAACTCGACGGGACTGAGAACAAATCCAAACTGGGTGCAAATGCAATTCTGGCAGTTTCAATGGCCTGCGCCCGTGCTGCAGCGGCAGAACTGGGTCAACCCCTTTACCGGTATCTCGGCGGATTTAATTCGAACGTGCTTCCCGTACCAATGATGAACATCATTAACGGCGGGGCTCATGCTGATAATAATGTGGATTTTCAGGAATTCATGATTATGCCGGTTGGCGCGCCTTCCTTTGCAGAATCACTCCGTATGGGTGCTGAAACTTTCCACACCCTTAAGGGAATCCTCAAGAAAAAAGGATACTCGACTGCTGTTGGTGATGAAGGCGGATTTGCCCCGAACCTGAAGGCTAATGATGAAGCTCTTGAAGTCATCCTGGAAGCAATCGAAAAGGCTGGATATAAACCTGGGCAGGATATTATGATTGCCCTCGATCCTGCGACCTCTGAATTGTTCATTGACGGTAAGTATGTCTTCAAAAAATCGGATAAACGGGAGCTTACCTCTGAGCAAATGGCCAAATACTGGGAAAACTGGGTAAATCAATATCCAATCATTTCAATTGAGGATGGACTTGCTGAAAATGACTGGAATGGCTGGAAGTATCTGACTGATCTTCTTGGCAAAAAAGTTCAGCTTGTTGGTGATGATTTGTTTGTAACAAACCCTCAGATTCTGAAAACCGGAATTCAAAAAGGGGTTGCCAACGCAATTCTGATCAAGGTTAACCAGATCGGAACCCTGACTGAAACCTTTGAAGCCATCCAAATGGCGCACAGAGCCGGTTACACCACCATCATTTCACATCGTTCAGGCGAGTCTGAAGATACCACAATTGCTGACATTGCTGTTGCAACCAATGCCGGCCAGATAAAAACCGGTTCTACCAGCCGGACTGACCGTATTGCCAAGTACAACCAACTTCTCCGTATTGAACAGGAACTTGGGGATACCAGCAAATACCTCGGTCTGGAAGCTTTTTACAACATCCGTAAATAAGTTCCGGCTTACAATTAGGTTAAAAGCCATCCGGTCAGCCGGATGGCTTTTTTTTACTTTCTCGGAAAAAGATCAGGCCTGGTAGCGGCTATCCAGGCAAAACTGGCCATAATAGCTGAATTATGCTTTAAATCCCCTTCTATCGCATGATCGAAGACATCCATGTTCGAATGCCAGGTTCGTTGGAAGTAATGCAATGGGTCCTGAATAAACTGAAAACCGGGCAATCCAAGCGAATTAAATGCAACATGGTCAGTGCTGCCGGTACTTTTTGGTGAAAGTGTTGCTGCTCCCATTTTCTCAAATGGTTTAAACCAGGCTCTGAATACCGGCCGCGCAAATTCATTTCCTTCCATATGAATCCCCCGGAACTTCCCGCTGCCGTTATCCATATTGAAATAGACAGAAAAATTTTTTCCCATGGTGGTATAGGTTACTGAATCCCAGGGAGCCACCTTATCCCTCTTCTCACCAAGATTTTGTTTAACGAAACTTCTGGATCCAAGAAGTCCCTGCTCCTCACCCCCCCAAAGCCCAATCAGAATGGTTCTTCTGGGTTTTAAGGCAAGTTTCTGAAGAATACGTGCAGATTCCATACAGACCACAACACCAGCACCATTGTCAGTTGCTCCTGTGCCGCCATGCCAGCTGTCAAGGTGGGCACCAATTATGACATACTCATTTTTAAAATCAGTGCCAGGTATCTCTGCGATAACGTTAAACCCTTTTACAGGCGGTGTTGTCTCGGTTTCAAGTCGTAATTCGAGAAGTACCGGGCTGCCGGATTCTGCCAAACGTAAAAGCCTGTTGTAATGCTCGCCTGCAACAACCAATTGAGGCGGTAAAACAGGAACTTCCGGACTGAAAGGTGTAATCCGTTTTTCATAGGGAGTTTCAGGTGAGTTTGGAATTGAGTTTCCCATAACAAAAAGGGTTCCGGCATCACCCCGGCTACCCTCCAGAATTGCAACAGGTTTTTCCTCCCTGATCAGTTTCATTTTTAAGAAATTCAGTCTGGCTGCAGCCGCCGATTCCGGTCCCCTTCGACTGGCCTGGTCATCAGGTGATGCGTTTGCCAGTTTAAGTAGGGTTGAATCGGCTATCCGGGTTGCATCCGGTTCAAAATGCGGATCAATCTCCCGTTCTGATGAAATTAAAACAAATTGCCCTTTGAGTCTGCCTTTAAACTTATCCAGGTCGGCTTCATCTTTTGGGTTGAAAATAACCAATCCTCCAACAACGGTGCCGTTTACCGGTGAAGTCCATGCTTTGGGTAAACTTATAACTGGGAAATTCTGTGCTCCCTTGAGAACCAAACTGTAATTCTTCAGGCTCCATCCTGTACCAACCGGTTCAAAAGGTTGAAAAGTAGTGTTAATTCCCCATTCTGAAAATTGTTTTTTAACCCACTCAGCTGCCTTTGAATAACCCGGCGAAAATGTAAGCCTCGGACCATTCAAATCAGTCAGATTTTTTAGCAGATTCATGACTTCAGACCGCGTCAATGCTTCCTGTTTAATTTGATTAACAATTGCAGTATCCACAGTTTCAGTTTTCACCTGTGCATACAACTGACCTGAAAAAAAACCTGATATTAGAAAACAATACTTTATAAAATTCATTCAGACCCTCCTTTTGCCTTAATTATAGTGTGCCCTAGTTGTTTTGTCAACTAAATACCACCGTTTAAAGCCAAATTTAGTTCACGCAGTGAAAATTGGGTTTCAATTAAATTTCTAACTTGTGATTTATATCACTGTTTTGTAACCAATTGTCTTTCGATATTTACAAAAAAGTAAAAGGGCTTCCAATGTCAGAAACAGAACAAACCTTTCATTGGCCGGATACTACCTTTCGGTTTCTAGCAGAATATACACTTTCCTACTCGGATAAAGTTGAAAGTTTGTTTTTCAACGATTTCGAATCTATTCAAAAGTGGCTCATAAAAAATGAGTATATCCAAAGCTATTCCATTTTTAAATTTACAAATAATCAAAAAGTCTGGATGCTTTCAGATCAAAGGACCCCAACCCAGGTGAAAGCAGGCTCTGTAAAATAAAATTCAGGGCCAGACTCAGTTCCTTGCTTTAATGCCTTCTGATTCATAACCCTCTCTTTTTTTGCCTGTTAAATTTCCAGCCTCGCCGTTTTAAGCATTCATTTTAGTACCAACCTCAATTTTCAATAAAAAGGAACTAGTCATAGATCCAGATTCTTGATTAAGTATCAGGTGAAAACTGCTGTAAACAAAAAAGCCGGTCATTTGACTGACTATTGCGGTCCGGACGAGGCTTCCCGCCTGGTCGGGACGACCTCCTGCACTGAACTGACCAGAGCTTCTATAGCCTGATGTGACTTCCAGCTTTTGAGTTCTCTTTCTCTTTTGGGTGCAGTAGTTTTTGAAGTATACTCTTCGAAGTAAAACAATACCCAGGGTCTTCCTCTTTTCGTGGACCGGGTAGTTCCCAGATTATGCCTTTCAATTCTTTTTGCCAGATCTGCGGTAAACCCGATATAGAATCTGCAGGTCTTTTGAGTGTTAATAATATACGTGTAGAACAAAGCAATCCCGGGAAAAACAAAAAAGCCAGTCATTTGACTGGCTTTTGCGGTCCGGACGA